>NZ_LR134269.1 GCF_900636385.1 Staphylococcus warneri
ATGTCTGAAAAAGAAATTTGGGAAAAAGTATTAGACCTCGCCAAAGAACGAATTTCAAAAATTAGTTTTGATACTTTCGTAAAAGATACGCAACTCTATTCACTCCAAAATGATAAAGCCATCGTATTAGTCAGTGAATCTTTCAATGCGAATTGGCTCAATCAAAAATATAGTGAGATTATGCAAAGCATCATATATGAAGTGATCGGTTATGAAGTCGAACCTCGTTTTATAACTGAAGAAGAACTGTCAAAATATATGAACGCCGATCAAAAACAACCTGAAGAACCTGCAGCTCAAGAAACTAAACAACATCAAAATGTCGATAACCCAGGTGGTATTGAACAATTTAATACACACAATACGTTTGACACATTTGTAATCGGACCAGGCAACCGTTTTCCACATGCTGCGAGTTTAGCAGTAGCAGAAGCACCAGCCGAAGCATACAATCCATTATTTATTTATGGTGGAGTTGGATTAGGAAAGACTCATCTAATGCATGCCATTGGACATCATGTTTTGAGTAATAATCCTAATGCTAATGTGATTTATACATCTAGTGAAAAGTTTACAAACGAATTTATTAAGTCAATTCGTGATAACCAAGGTGATGCTTTTAGAGAGAAATACCGTAATATCGACGTTTTACTAATCGATGATATACAGTTCATTCAAAATAAGGAGCAAACACAAGAGGAATTCTTCCATACTTTCAATGAATTGCATAACAATAATAAACAAATTGTTATTTCTAGTGACCGTCCACCAAAAGAGATCTCAAAATTATCAGATCGACTTCGTTCTCGCTTTGAATGGGGCTTAATTGTGGATATTACACCACCAGATTATGAAACAAGAATGGCTATTCTACAGAAAAAGATTGAAGAAGAGAATTTAGATATACCAATGGAATCTTTAAACTACATTGCTAATCAAATTCAATCCAATATTCGTGAACTTGAAGGTGCTTTAACACGTTTACTAGCATATTCACAATTACAAGGTAAACCTATCACGACTGAATTAGCTGCGGAAGCTTTAAAAGATATTATACAAGCACCTAAATCTAAAAAGATTACCATTCAAGATATACAAAAAGTCGTTGGACAATACTATAACGTTCGCATAGAGGACTTTAGTGCCAAAAAGCGTACGAAATCTATTGCCTATCCACGACAAATAGCGATGTATCTTTCACGTGAACTTACAGATTTTTCATTACCTAAGATTGGTGAAGAGTTTGGTGGGCGTGATCATACAACCGTGATTCATGCTCACGAAAAAATTGTAAATGATATTAAAGCAGATCCTACATTTAAACAAGAAGTGGAAAATTTAGAAAAAGAAATTAGAAACCAATAGTTGGGAAATAATTTAAAAACTTGAGCTGTTATAGTACAGTTCGAATTGAAGATTAAAATTGATTATAAAAGGGAATAATTACATCGAAAAAACATTCATCATTTTGTTGGCGTTGTATGATTCTAAAAAAATAATCAAGTTGTGGATTGTGGACAATGTTGAAAAGGTGTACACAATATACACACTTTATCCACATGTGTATAACTTTGCTATGTCAGACTTATTGTCACTTATCCACTAATTCACAGGCCCTACTACTATTACTATGAATTTAAAACCTATATAATTATATATAAACGACTGGAAGGAGTTTAAATTTTAATGATGGAATTCACTATTAAAAGAGATTATTTTATTAATCAACTAAACGATACATTAAAAGCTATTTCACCTAGAACAACTTTACCAATTCTTACTGGTATTAAAATTGACGCTAAAGATAATGAAGTCATTTTGACTGGATCAGATTCTGAGATCTCAATTGAAATCTCAATACCAAAACAAATAGATGGTGAAGATATTGTTGATATTTCAGAAACAGGATCAGTTGTACTTCCTGGTCGTTTCTTCGTTGATATTATTAAAAAATTACCAGGTAAAGATGTTAAATTATCTACTAATGAGCAATTCCAAACACTCATTACATCTGGTCATTCTGAATTCAACTTAAGTGGTTTAGATCCAGATCAATATCCACTATTACCAGAAGTATCAAGAGATGACGCTATTCAATTATCTGTAAAAGTACTAAAAAATATCATTGCACAAACTAATTTTGCAGTGTCCACCTCAGAAACACGCCCAGTATTAACTGGTGTGAATTGGCTTATACAAGATAATGAATTAATATGCACAGCAACTGACTCACACCGCTTGGCTGTAAGAAAGTTAAAATTAGAAGATACATCTGAAAATAAAAATGTCATCATTCCTGGTAAAGCTTTATCTGAATTAAATAAAATTATGAGCGATAGTGATGAAGATATTGATATTTTCTTCGCATCTAACCAAGTATTATTTAGAGTAGGTCATGTTAATTTCATTTCTCGTTTATTAGAAGGTCATTATCCAGATACAACGCGTTTATTCCCTGAAAACTATGAAATCAAATTAGGAATTAACAATGGTGAGTTTTACCATGCGATTGATCGTGCATCATTATTAGCTAGAGAAGGCGGTAATAATGTCATCAAATTAAGCACTGGTAATGAAGTTGTTGAACTATCATCAACGTCTCCAGAAATTGGTACTGTAAAAGAAGAAGTGACAGCAACTGATGTAGAAGGTGGCAATCTTAAAATTTCGTTCAACTCAAAATATATGATGGATGCATTAAAAGCGATTGATAATGACGAAGTCGAAGTCGAATTCTTTGGTACGATGAAACCATTCATCTTAAAACCTAAAGACGATGACTCAGTCACTCAATTGATCTTACCAATCCGTACTTACTAATCAATATTTAAAAGCGAAAATAAATAATAGCTGAGACACGATTAAATGTCTCAGCTATTTTTAATTTAAAATTCATTTTAAAGTGTGTGAGCCTTTCTTTAAGCGTAAGAAAATATTTTTAGGAGGAATTTTTATCGATTTATAGAAAAATGAGCTAATATACCCTTTAAAATTAAAATGACGTTAATACATAACTAAAAAAAGTAATGGAAACAGCCATTAAATTTAAAATAGAGACATTATCACAATAAGTAAACGTTTACATTCTTTGTTTCACATGAAATTTGAGCGCAAAACAGGTATAATATATTAATGACATAAAAAGAAATGGAGTGATGAATTTGATTCAAGAAGTTGTTGTAGAAGGTGACATTACTTTAGGTCAATTTCTGAAAACAGAAGGTATCATTGAATCAGGTGGCCAAGCAAAATGGTTCCTACAAGATTTCGAGGTTTTAATTAATGGTCAACGTGAAGTTAGACGTGGCAAAAAATTAGAACATCATGATCGAATTGATATACCTGAATTACCTGAAGATACGGGTGCTTTTTTAATCATTCACCAAGGTGAACAATGAAACTAAATACACTCCAATTGGAAAACTATCGTAACTATGAACAGGTTACAATCGATTGTCATCCTGAAGTGAATATTCTCATAGGTGAGAATGCACAAGGAAAGACGAATCTCCTTGAATCAATTTACACTTTAGCTTTGGCAAAAAGCCATAGAACTTCTAATGACAAGGAACTCATACGTTTTGATTCTGAGTATGCTAAAATAGAAGGTGAGCTAAATTATAGACATGGCACAATGCCACTGACGATGTTCATTACTAAAAGAGGTAAGCAAGTGAAGGTCAACCACTTAGAGCAAAGTAGACTAACACAATATATCGGGCATCTAAATGTGGTTCTTTTTGCGCCGGAAGATTTGAATATCGTCAAAGGATCACCTCTAATACGCCGTCGTTTTATAGACATGGAATTAGGACAAATATCAGCAGTCTATTTAAGCGATCTTTCTCAATATCAACGTATTTTAAAACAAAAGAACAATTACCTAAAGCAACTACAAATTGGTAATAAGACTGACACAACTATGTTGGAAGTCTTAAATCAACAATTTGCTGAATATGCGTTAAAGGTGACGTTGCGTCGTGAACATTTTATTAAAGAACTAGAACAATTAGCTCAACCCATTCATGCAGGTATTACGAATGAGCGTGAACAATTGGCGCTTAAATATTTACCAAGTTTGAAATTAAGTCATCAGGACCAAACGGAATCAGAAATGTTAGAAGAGATTCTGACATTACTTAATGACAATCTTCAAAGAGAGAAAGATCGTGGTGTGTGTCTTTTTGGACCACATCGTGACGATTTAGGTTTTAATGTTAACGGCATGGATGCGCAAACGTATGGTTCACAAGGTCAACAGAGAACAACCGCATTGTCAATTAAATTAGCTGAAATTGAACTAATGAATATAGAAGTTGGAGAATATCCAATTTTATTACTAGATGATGTGTTGAGTGAATTAGATGACTCACGTCAAACGCACTTATTGAGTACAATTCAACATAAAGTACAGACATTTGTAACTACGACATCCGTAGACGGTATTGATCATGAAATCATGAATAATGCTAAGTTATACCGTATAAATCAAGGTGAAATTATAAAGTAACAGAAAGTGATGGTGAATACATTGTCAGATGTAAACAACACAGATAATTATGGTGCTGGGCAGATACAAGTATTAGAAGGACTAGAAGCGGTCCGTAAACGACCTGGTATGTATATCGGTTCAACTTCAGAAAGAGGCTTGCACCATTTAGTATGGGAAATTGTTGATAATAGTATTGACGAAGCATTAGCAGGCTATGCTGATGAAATTAACGTAACAATTGAAAAAGATAATTGGATTAAAGTTACTGACAATGGTCGTGGTATCCCAGTAGATATTCAAGAAAAAATGGGACGTCCAGCAGTTGAGGTTATTTTAACTGTACTTCATGCCGGAGGTAAATTCGGTGGTGGCGGATACAAAGTATCAGGTGGTCTACATGGTGTAGGTTCATCCGTTGTTAATGCCCTATCAGAGGATTTAGAAGTATACGTACATCGTAACGATACGATTTATCACCAAGCCTATAAAAAAGGTGTACCTCAATTTGATTTAAAAGAAATTGGTAGCACAGATAAAACAGGTACAGCAATTCGTTTTAAAGCGGATAGTAGTATCTTTACTGAAACAACTGTTTACAACTATGAAACATTACAACAACGTATTCGTGAGTTAGCATTCTTGAACAAAGGTATTCAAATCACTTTAACGGATGAGCGAGACGAAGATGATATCAGACAAGACTCTTATCACTATGAGGGTGGGATTAAGTCTTATGTAGAAATGTTGAATGAAAATAAAGAACCTATCCATGGCGAACCTATTTACATTCACCAATCTAAAGATGATATCGAAGTTGAAATTGCGATCCAATATAATAAAGGCTATTCAACGAATTTATTAACATATGCCAACAATATCCACACGTATGAAGGTGGTACGCATGAAGATGGCTTTAAACGTGCGTTAACACGTGTATTAAATAGTTATGGTATGAATAGTAAAATTATCAAAGAAGATAAAGATAGACTTTCAGGTGAAGACACACGTGAAGGTTTAACAGCTATTATTTCTATCAAACATGGTGATCCTCAATTCGAAGGTCAAACGAAAACAAAATTAGGAAACTCTGAAGTGCGACAAGTTGTAGATAAATTATTCTCTGAGCACTTTGAACGTTTCTTATATGAAAATCCTAGTGTTGGTAGAATTATTGTTGAAAAAGGTATTATGGCATCTCGTGCACGTGTTGCTGCAAAGAAAGCACGTGAAGTGACACGTCGTAAATCAGCATTAGAGATTTCAAGTTTACCTGGTAAACTTGCTGACTGCTCTAGTAAAAACCCTGAAGAAAGTGAAATTTTCTTAGTCGAAGGGGACTCTGCCGGTGGGTCTACTAAATCAGGCCGTGACTCAAGCACACAGGCGATTTTACCATTGAGAGGTAAGATTCTTAATGTTGAAAAAGCACGTCTAGATCGTATTTTAAATAACAATGAAATTCGTTCTATGATTACAGCATTTGGTACGGGTATCGGTGGAGAATTTGATATTAGTAAAGCACGTTATCATAAAATTGTAATTATGACAGATGCTGATGTTGATGGTGCCCATATCAGAACATTGTTATTAACATTCTTCT
Source organism: Staphylococcus warneri (assembly GCF_900636385.1). NCBI lineage: Bacteria > Bacillati > Bacillota > Bacilli > Caryophanales > Staphylococcaceae > Staphylococcus > Staphylococcus warneri. The sequence continues at coordinate 6,093 of NZ_LR134269.1, forward strand.
ATCGTTTTATGAGACCGTTAATTGAAGCGGGATACGTTTATATTGCACAACCACCGTTATACAAATTAACGCAAGGTAAGCAAAAATATTACGTCTTCAACGATAGAGAACTAGATAAATTAAAAGCAGAATTAAATCCAACACCTAAATGGTCTATTGCCCGTTATAAAGGTCTTGGTGAAATGAATGCCGACCAATTATGGGAAACTACGATGAATCCAGAACATCGTTCAATGTTACAAGTAACATTAGAAGATGCAATTGATGCCGACCAAACATTTGAAATGTTAATGGGTGACATTGTTGAAAACCGTAGACAATTTATTGAAGATAACGCAGTCTATGCCAACCTAGATTTCTAAGCACTATGAACTGAACTTTTGAAGGAGGATCTCTTGATGGCTGAATTACCTCAATCAAGAATTAATGAACGAAATATAACCAATGAAATGCGCGAATCATTCCTAGACTATGCAATGAGTGTTATCGTTTCTCGTGCATTACCAGACGTCAGAGATGGATTAAAACCAGTACATCGTCGTATACTGTACGGATTAAACGAACAAGGTATGACTCCAGACAAGCCATATAAAAAATCCGCACGTATCGTTGGGGATGTTATGGGTAAATATCACCCACATGGTGACTCATCTATTTACGAGGCTATGGTAAGAATGGCACAAGAATTCAGTTATCGTTATCCACTTGTGGATGGACAAGGTAACTTTGGTTCCATGGATGGTGATGGCGCAGCTGCCATGCGTTATACCGAAGCACGTATGACTAAAATTACTCTAGAATTACTACGTGATATTAATAAAGATACAATTGATTTTATTGATAACTATGATGGTAACGAAAGAGAGCCGTCAGTCTTACCTGCACGTTTCCCTAACTTATTAGTCAATGGTGCGGCAGGTATCGCCGTAGGTATGGCGACTAATATACCACCTCATAATTTGACAGAGGTGATTGATGGCGTACTTAGTTTAAGTAAGAACCCAGACATCTCAATCAGTGAATTAATGGAAGATATTCAAGGTCCAGATTTTCCAACTGCTGGTCTTATCTTAGGTAAAAGTGGTATTAGACGTGCTTATGAAACAGGTAGAGGTTCTATACAAATGCGCTCACGTGCTGAAATTGAAGAACGTGGTGGCGGACGTCAACGTATTGTTGTTACAGAAATTCCATTCCAAGTTAACAAGGCACGAATGATCGAAAAAATTGCTGAACTTGTACGTGATAAAAAAATTGATGGTATTACTGACTTACGTGACGAAACAAGTTTACGTACAGGTGTAAGAGTTGTTATTGATATTCGTAAGGATGCTAACGCAAGTGTTATCTTAAATAACTTATATAAACAAACACCGTTACAAACATCATTTGGTGTGAATATGATTGCCTTAGTCAATGGCAGACCTAAGTTGATTAATCTTAAAGAAGCATTAGTCCATTACTTAGAACATCAAAAAACGGTTGTACGTAGACGTACAGAATATAATTTAAGAAAAGCAAAAGACCGTGCTCATATCTTAGAAGGTTTAAGAATTGCACTTGATCATATTGATGAAATTATTAGTACGATTCGTGAATCTGAAACAGATAAAGTGGCAATGGAGAGCTTACAAGAACGCTTCAAATTATCTGAAAGACAAGCACAAGCTATCTTAGATATGCGTTTAAGACGTTTAACTGGTTTAGAAAGAGACAAAATTGAATCAGAATATAACGAATTATTAGCTTATATTGATGAATTAGAAGCGATTTTAGCGGATGAAGAAGTATTACTACAATTAGTTCGTGACGAATTAACAGAAATTAAAGAACGTTATGGTGACGAACGTCGTACAGAAATTCAACTTGGCGGATTAGATGATTTAGAAGATGAAGATTTAATTCCAGAAGAACAAATTGTAATTACATTAAGTCATAACAATTATATTAAACGTCTTCCAGTATCTACATATCGTGCCCAAAACCGTGGTGGTCGTGGTGTACAAGGTATGAATACATTAGAAGAAGACTTTGTGAGTCAATTAGTAACTTTAAGTACTCACGACAATGTCTTATTCTTTACGAATAAAGGTCGCGTATACAAACTTAAAGGTTACGAAGTACCAGAATTATCTCGTCAATCCAAAGGTATCCCAATTGTTAATGCGATTGAACTTGAAAATGATGAAAGTATTAGCACAATGATTGCTGTTAAAAACCTTGAAAGTGAAGACGATTACCTAGTATTTGCAACACGTAAAGGTATCGTTAAACGATCATCATTAAGTAACTTCTCTCGTATTAATAAGAACGGTAAAATTGCGATTAACTTTAAAGAAGATGATGAGTTAATTGCAGTTAGACTAACAGATGGTGAAGAAGATATCCTTATTGGTACTGCACATGCTTCATTGATTAGATTCTCTGAAAAAGCATTACGTCCACTTGGCCGTACAGCAGCAGGTGTGAAAGGTATCACATTACGTGAAGGTGATGAAGTAGTCGGTTTAGATGTCGCACATGCGAATAGTGAAGATGAAGTATTAGTTGTTACTGAAAATGGATACGGTAAACGTACACCAGTTGCTGATTACCGATTATCAAATCGTGGCGGTAAAGGTATTAAGACGGCAACAATTACAGAACGTAATGGTAATATCGTGTGTATTACAACTGTTACAGGTGAAGAAGACTTAATGGTTGTAACGAATGCAGGTGTGATTATACGTCTAGATGTACATGACATCTCACAAAATGGTCGTTCTGCACAAGGTGTTCGACTTATGCGTTTAGGTGATGACCAATTTGTTTCAACAGTAGCTAAAGTAAAACAAGAAGATGACGCTGATGAAGCAGAATCAGATATTGAAAGTGATAATGCTCAAGGTGAGTCTAGTAACGAAGAAGTTATCGAAGGTGGCGCACCAGGCAAAGCGATTCAAACTGAAGTTACTGATGAAGAACAAGGTTCAGAAGACACTCAAGATGGTGATGAACGAATCGAAGTAAGACAAGACTTTATGGATCGTGTAAATGAAGATATCAAAAACGATTCAGAAGATAATGAAGATGAATAAACCATAATATAAAGTAGAAAATAAGACTCCCCTATCATCAGGGGAGTCTTATTTTTATGTAATAAAAAGGGATATGGCGACTGTTAAATGTGACCATATTCCCTATATAAGCTATTCTTCTAATTGTTTCATTGCGAATGGAATTTCATTGATTAAACGTGATGGTGGTACGACATACATTGTTTCAGAAAGCTTTTCTCCGATATAACTATGTGTATATGTGGCACTCATCACCGCTTCTTTTATACTGTCAAATTGGCCTACGAAGCTAGTAATCATTCCTGCTAAAGTATCTCCCATACCACCAGTTGCCATAGCTGGGCTACCGATAGATAGTTTATAATCTTCATTTCTAAAGTAAATCTCAGTACCATGTTTTTTTAGAACAACTGTCGCGCCAATACGATCAACCGCTTCACGATTACGCTCATAAGTTTGTTCTTCAATTGGGATACCACTTAAACGTTCCCACTCTTTTTGATGTGGCGTAAAAATTACTCGACATGAAGGTAGTTGAGGTTTAAGTTTACTAAAAATAGTAATAGCATCACCGTCTACTATTAAATTCTGATGAGGTTGGATGTTTTGTAATAGGAAAGTAATGGCATTATTTCCTTTAAAGTCTACACCAAGTCCAGGTCCAATTAAGATACTGTCTGTCATTTCAATCATTTTAGTAAGCATCTTTGTATCGTTAATATCGATAACCATTGCTTCCGGGCATCGAGAATGTAATGCAGCATGATTAGTTGGGTGTGTTGCTACAGTAATTAAACCACTACCACTAAATACACATGCACGTGCTGCTAACATGATTGCACCACCTAAATTAGCAGATCCACCAATTAATAGGATTTTACCGTAATCACCTTTATGAGACTCTTCTTTTCTTTTAGGAATATTAATAGTATCTAAAGTTTCCATCTACCTAAACCTCCTTTTACCGGATTATCTATTTCTATTATACAAACCGGTTTATGTTCATTGATTCATTTGATATTGAATATAAGTCACAACGATGTGTGTGCTTTTAAATACAATAAAAAATACTATACCTGTAATACACTTTCGTCAATAGAAATTTAAGAAATGTAACGATATATATACCAAGTATAACAATGACAATATTTTAGTGTATTAAATAATTAAATTGTTAATGTATTATAAAAATTGTAAAAAGTATTGTTTATATAAAAATGAAAACGTATACTTTTTGATAATGGAAGTTTTAATTCTACATAAAGGGGAGCTGTTTCTATGACTTTATTTTTAAATGGAGAAGCTTTAACGATTGAAGATATTAAACAATTATTACACCAAGATTTAAAAATTGAAATCACAGAGGAAGCATTAGAAAGAGTTAAAAAAAGTAGAAGTGTAGTAGAAAGAATTATTAATGATAAAGAAACCATTTATGGGATCACTACAGGGTTTGGTTTATTTAGTGATGTGCGTATTGATTCGACTCAATATAATGACTTACAAGTTAATTTAATACGTTCACACGCTTGTGGGATGGGTGAGCCATTTTCTGAAGAGGTATCACTCGTGATGATGATTTTACGTCTTAATACATTATTAAAAGGAAATTCAGGAGTAACGTTAGAATTGGTCGATCAGCTCAAATATTTCATTAATGAGCGTATTATTCCTGTCATTCCTCAACAAGGTTCACTCGGTGCCTCAGGTGATTTAGCACCATTATCTCATTTAGCTTTAGCACTTATTGGTGAAGGACTTGTTTACTTTAAAAATGAAGAAGTTGATAGTCGTTATGTCTTAAATGAATTAGGAAGAGCACCATTACATCTACAAGCTAAAGAAGGATTAGCATTAATTAATGGTACACAGGCTATGACTGCTCAAGGGGTTATTAATTATATTGAAGCGGAAGACCTAGGTTACCAAGCAGAGTGGATTGCGGCGCTCACGCATCAAGCGTTAAATGGTATTGTTGATGCTTATGATCATAGAGTACATGCAGTTAGAAATAGTCAAGAACAAGTAGATGTCGCGGCACGTATGCGTGATTGGTTAGCAGACTCGAAGTTAACAACAAGACAAGCTGAGATTCGTGTTCAAGATGCGTATTCTTTACGTTGTATTCCACAAATTCATGGCGCTAGTTATCAAGTGTTTAACTACGTAAAAGAAAAGTTAGAGTTTGAAATGAATGCTTCAAATGATAATCCACTTATCTTTGATGAAGACGGTGAAACAATAGTTATATCTGGTGGTAACTTCCATGGACAACCTATCGCCTTTGCGCTTGATCATTTGAAGTTAGGTGTCAGTGAATTAGCGAATGTTTCAGAACGACGTGTGGAACGACTAGTGAATCCGCAATTGAATAACGGTCTACCTGCATTCTTAAGTCCTGAACCTGGTTTACAAAGTGGCGCGATGATTATGCAATATGCGGCTGCGAGCCTAGTTTCTGAGAATAAAACACTTGCACATCCAGCGAGTGTAGATTCTATACCATCTTCAGCTAACCAAGAAGATCATGTATCTATGGGAACGATTGCTTCAAGACATGGTTATCAAATGATTGAAAATGCACGACGAGTTATTGCGATTGAATGTATTATTGCGTTACAAGCAGTTGAGTTAAAAGGTGTCAATCAACTATCACCTAAAACACGAGACAAATATGACGAATTTAGAAACATTGTGCCATCTATCAAACAGGATAGACAATTCCATAAGGACATAGAAGCCGTAGCACAGTACTTAAAGGATAGTGCATATCATTAATACATTCATAAAATGAAAATGATTGAATTTTAAAATAACTTGAAAATTACAAAAAACTTTGCTATATTGTGAGTAAGTTAATAAAACATTGTTCGTAGGCCAAGTAGTATTATTGATGGATTTCAGAGAGCTTGTGGTTAGTGAGAACAAGTAATCCACTTTAATGTGAATCTACCTACATTTAGTGAGCAATCGGCGAATAACCGTTATTATAGTTAAGTGCAAACGAAGTTACATTTCATTGAGATGTTTGCTTTGTTTGTTAAATAGGGTGGCAACGCGTAGACCACGTCCCTTGTCGGGGCGTGGTCTTTTTGTATGCTTTTATATACATAGTTGGCATGCTAAATATATATTTTTTATGGGAAAGGATGAAGGTTTCATGTTAGATATTAAACTTTTTAGAACAGAGCCAGACAAAGTTAAGAGCAAAATTGAATTAAGAGGAGACGACCCTAAAGTAGTCGATGAGGTATTAGAATTAGATGAAAAGCGTCGTACATTAATAAGCAAGACAGAAGAGATGAAAGCGAAACGTAATAAAGTAAGTGAAGAAATCGCTCAGAAAAAACGTAATAAAGAAAATGCTGATGATGTTATCGCTGAAATGCGTCAATTAGGTGATGACATTAAAGAATATGATACACAATTAAATGAAATTGATAATAAAATGTCAGATATTCTATGTCGTATTCCAAACCTTATCAATGATGATGTACCACAAGGTGCTTCAGATGAAGAAAATATCGAAGTTAAAAAATGGGGTACACCACGTGAATTTGATTTCGAAGCGAAAGCACACTGGGATATCGTAGAAGATCTTAAAATGGCTGACTTCGATCGTGCCGCTAAAATTTCTGGTGCACGTTTCGTTTATCTAACTAGAGACGGTGCACAATTAGAACGTGCATTAATGAACTACATGATTACTAAACATACAACACAACATGGTTACACTGAAATGATGGTACCTCAATTAGTTAACGCTGATACAATGTATGGTACTGGTCAATTACCTAAATTCGAAGAAGATTTATTTAAAGTAGAAAAAGAAGGACTATATACAATTCCAACTGCTGAAGTACCTTTAACAAACTTCTATCGTGATGAAATCATCCAACCAGGTGTCTTACCTGAAAAATTCACTGGACAATCTGCATGTTTCCGTAGTGAAGCGGGTTCAGCTGGTAGAGATACAAGAGGTTTAATTCGTTTACACCAATTCGACAAAGTTGAAATGGTACGCTTTGAAAAACCTGAAGATTCTTGGGATGCTTTAGAAGAAATGACTACAAACGCTGAAGCAATCTTAGAAGAATTAGGATTACCATATCGTCGTGTTATCTTATGTACTGGAGACATTGGTTTCAGTGCTAGTAAAACATACGACTTAGAAGTATGGTTACCTAGCTATAACGACTACAAAGAAATCAGTTCATGTTCAAACTGTACTGACTTCCAAGCACGACGTGCCAATATCCGTTTCAAACGTGATAATGCAGCTAAACCTGAATTAGCGCATACGTTAAACGGTAGTGGTTTAGCTGTAGGTCGTACATTCGCAGCAATTGTTGAGAACTACCAAAATGAAGATGGTACTGTAACTATCCCTGAAGCCTTAGTACCATTCATGGGTGGTAAAACTCATATTCAAAAGCCAACTAAATAATTTAGATTGTTAGCGAATGACTAGCTACACAATGCGCGGTAATGAAGAGCCATCATTGCCGCGTATTTTTTTTATGCCAATAACCTAAAGTAAGAGGGTAGGGGAGGGACATTAAGTAAAATTCAGACGCAAAATAGTGTGGGTAATCTAACTATTTATAGAAAATTCTGTCATATTTAAAATGTTGTGATGACGGCATTTTAAAAGTGAGGTTTGTCTGACATCACACACACCGACGTCTAAAGTGATTGCCGTTTTCATCATTGTATATTAGACTTGAGTTTATTATTTAAACGTAAATGCGTTTGTAACTAGAAAGGGGGAGACAAGATGACCCATCTCACATTTAGACAAGGTGTTAAAGAATGCATTCCAACATTATTAGGGTATGCAGGTGTTGGTATTTCATTTGGCATCGTTGCTGCATCTCAAAAGTTTAGTTTATTAGAAATTATATTACTTTGTTTGATTATTTATGCTGGTGCGGCGCAATTTATTATATGTGCGTTAGTCATAGCTGGAACACCCATAACAGCGATAGTGTTAACAACATTTATTGTTAATTCACGTATGTTTTTATTAAGTATGACTTTAGCACCCAATTTTAAGTCTTATGGTTTATGGAATCGAATTGGACTTGGTTCTTTAGTAACCGATGAAACGTTTGGTGTAGCCATCACGCCTTATTTAAAAGGTGAGCCAATTAACGATCGTTGGTTGCATGGTTTAAACATCACAGCATATTTGTTTTGGACCTTTTCTTGTGTAGTTGGTGCTGTATTTGGCAAATATATTTCGAATCCAGAGATGTTAGGATTAGATTTTGCGATTACAGCTATGTTTGTATTTTTAGGAATTGCTCAATTTGAATCTGTTAAAAAGTCTAAGATCAACATCTATCTTGTGCTTATTCTATGTGTCATTGTGATGATGTTAACGTTAAGCTTTGTTATGCCCTCGTATGTAGCGATTATAATATCTGCGGTTGTCGCATCTACATTAGGGGTGGTGATGGACAGATGATGACAGATCAACATATGTTAATCATTATTATTCTATGTGGTATTGTTACGATTTTAGTCAGAGTGATTCCATTTATGATGATTTCACGAGTAAATCTACCAGATGTTTTTATTCAATGGTTATCCTTTATACCTATCACACTTTTTACAGCACTTGTCTTGGACGGTATTATTCAACAACATGAAGGTAGTGTAGGCTATACACTCAATGTGCCATTCATTATTGCATTAATACCAACTGTATTATTAGCCATATATACGAGAAGTCTAACTTGGACCATTTTAGGCGGTATTGCATTTATCGCTCTATTGAGATTCTTTCTATAGAAATCAAGGTCTACATATTGAATTTCGTGATAGAGTTAGTTAAAATTTAAGTAGTTAGAAAATTTAGATAATTAATGTATTTATTCAAAACTTAATCATAAAATCTTATTCAGAGAAGTTGAGGGACTTGGCCCATAGACGCTTCAGCAACCGGCTATAAAGAATACGAGTACGGTGCTAAAACCAACGAGCACTCGAATGATAAGTACTGAACCGCTTCTTACTTCTCATAGAGTAAGAAGCTTTTTTATTTAAAGGAGGATGGATTCATATATGTCGAATTATACAGTTGATACATTAGAATTAGGCCAATTCACGACAGAGTCTGGAGAAACGATACAAAACTTAAAATTAAAATATGAACATGTAGGTTATCCTGGACAACCATTAGCATTAGTTTGCCATGCATTAACTGGCAATCATCTTACATATGGTACAGATGAACATCCAGGTTGGTGGCGTGAAATTATTGATGGTGGTTATATGCCTATCAATGATTATCAATTTTTAACATTCAACGTCATAGGGAGTCCATTTGGTTCAAGTTCAAAGCATAATGATCCACATTTTCCAGATCATTTAACATTAAGAGATATCGTACGTGCACTTGAGAAGGGGATAGAAGCACTAGGGTTTAATAAAATAGATATTTTAATCGGTGGGAGTTTAGGTGGTATGCAAGCACTAGAATTACTTTATAATCGACGATTCCAAGTAGATAAAGCGGTTATACTTGCTGCTACAGATAAAACCTCATCGTACAGTTGTGCCTTTAATGAGATTGCTAGACAAGCGATTCATATCGGAGGTAAAGAAGGTTTAAGTATTGCTCGACAATTAGGATTTTTAACCTATCGATCTTCTAAAAGTTATGATCAACGCTTCACACCTGAAGAGGTAGTTAGTTATCAACAACATCAAGGGAACAAGTTCAAAGAATCCTTTGATTTATCATGTTATTTAACACTGCTGGACGTCTTAGATAGTCATAATATTGATAGAGGCAGAGATGATGTTGATGAGGTGTTTAAATCATTAGACACAAAGGTATTAACGATGGGATTCATAGATGATTTGTTATATCCAGATGATCAAGTATTAGCGGCAGGACAACGTTTTAAATATCATCGACACTTTTTTGTACCAGATAATGTGGGGCACGATGGTTTCTTACTTAACTTTGAAGATTGGGCACCTAATTTATATCACTTTTTAAATGCGAAACATATTCGACGATAATGACTATTTTTATAATCATAAAATAAGTTGTATTTCACTCTAAAGTACTGCTGGAATTGACCGACATAAATACCAGTAGTACTTTATTGTTTATTTTTTTCAAAGAGGTTAAAATGGTAATTATAGTCAAAAAAAGTATGGGAGTGGCGTGTGTGTTTTCAAAAATACAACCTAAAGCAACTATGATAGGCACATTAGCACTAGTGATAGTCGCTTTAGTAACACATGTATTACCTATTCTCGGCTTAATTTTATGTTTATTTGCAACAATCCCAGGTGTCGTATTATGGAACAAATCTATTCAGTCATTTGGAATTAGTGCCTTAGTAACAGTTATAATTACAACATTATTAGGTAATACATTCGTCTTAAGTATGATGGTTTTAGTGATTTTAACGAGTTTAATCATTGGACAATTACTTAAGGAAAGAGCAACAAAAGAAAGAATTTTATATGTAACAACGGTATCTCTAAGTTTAATGACATTGATAGGATTCATGTTATTACAAGTATTTGAAAAAATCCCAAGAGCAGCCGCATTAGTTAACCCAGTTAAAGAAACCGTTCATAACATGTTATTAACAAGTGGAGCAGATGCTGATTACAGACAGATGCTTGAAGAAAGTATCCGCCAAATGACGGTCCAACTCCCTAGTTATCTCATTATTATCGTTTTTCTTTTCGTTTTAATTAATCTGATCATAACATTTCCAATCTTGCGCAAATTCAAAGTAGCTACGCCAATATTCAAACCACTATTCGCTTGGCAAATGAATCGTACGCTATTAACAATCTATATTATTGATTTACTTTGTGTCATGTTTGCAACCCAACCAAGTACGTTCCAGAGTATCGTATTAAACTTTGAAGTTGTGTTATCATTAGTGATGTACATTCAAGGGATGAGCGTGATACATTTCTTCGGAAAAGCGAAGCGACTACCGAATGTAGTAACTATCATATTAATGGTTATAGGGACATTATTAACACCAATGACTCATATTGTAGGGTTATTAGGTGTCATCGATTTATGTATCAATTTAAAACAACTAATGAACAATAATAATAAAAAGTGATGAGAGGTGGAAGAATGAACCGTCAATCCACTAAAAAAGCTTTGCTCATACCATTTATCATAATGGTACTGACTGCTATAGCATTAGTCATCGTTTGGTTTATATTTAACCAAATCGTGGCAGGTATAGCTGCAGGTATACTACTAGTAATGATTATTGCTAGTGGATTCTTGCTAAGACAAGCTTTTATGAAAATGGACAGTTATGTGGATGGTTTAAGTGGTCATATTACAACAAGTAGTAATAAGGCGATTAAACACTTACCGATCGGGATGATTGTGTTAGATGAGAACGACCATATTGAATGGGTTAACCAATTTATGTCTGAACATTTAACAACTAATGTTATTTCAGAATCGGTAAACGAAATATTTCCTAATATCTTAAAGCAATTGGAGAAAGTTCAAGAAGTAGAAATTGAACATGAAAATTATCATTATAGAGTACGTTATTCAAGCAATGAACATTGCTTATACTTCTTCGATATTACAGATGAAGTACAAACGAACCAACTATATGAAGATTCAAAACCCATTATTGCAACATTATTCTTAGATAACTACGATGAAATCACGCAAAACATGAACGATACACAGCGTTCTGAAATTAACTCAATGGTTACACGTGTAATTAGTCGTTGGGCATCAGAATATAATATTTATTTCAAACGTTATAATTCAGACCAATTCGTAGCCTATTTAAATCAAAAGATTTTAGCAGAAATCGAAGATTCAAATTTCAACATTTTAAGTCAATTACGTGAGAAAAGTGTTGGTTACCGAGCACAATTGACATTAAGTATTGGTGTCGGTGAAGGTACTGAGAATCTTATCGACTTAGGTGAATTATCGCAATCAGGTCTAGACTTAGCGCTAGGTCGTGGTGGCGACCAAGTTGCAATTAAAAACATGAACGGCAACGTACGCTTCTATGGTGGTAAGACTGACCCGATGGAAAAACGTACACGTGTAAGAGCGCGTGTTATCTCACACGCATTAAAAGATATCTTAACTGAAGGCGATAAAGTCATCGTGATGGGACATAAACGACCTGACTTAGATGCCATTGGTGCAGCCATTGGTGTGTCTAGATTCGCATTAATGAATAATCTAGAAGCATATGTTGTCTTAAATGAATCTGATATCGATCCAACATTGCGTCGTGTCATGGATGAAATTGATAAGAAACCAGAACTTAAAGAACGATTTATTACATCAGACGATGCATGGGATATGATGACATCGAAAACAACGGTTGTTGTCGTTGATACGCATAAACCAGAAATGGTTCTAGATGAAAATGTCTTAAATAAAGCAAATCGTAAGGTAGTGATTGACCACCATAGACGTGGTGAAAGCTTTATCTCCAATCCATTACTGGTTTATATGGAACCTTATGCAAGTTCAACAGCAGAACTTGTCACAGAGTTGCTAGAATATCAACCAACTGAACAGCGTTTAACACGTCTTGAATCTACTGTTATGTATGCAGGTATTATTGTTGATACAAGAAACTTCACATTACGTACGGGTTCAAGAACGTTCGATGCCGCAAGTTATTTACGAGCACATGGTGCCGATACTATTCTTACACAACACTTCTTAAAAGATGATTTGGATACGTACATTAACCGTTCTGAATTAATTAGAACAGTCGAAGTACAAGATAACGGTGTTGCGATTGCACATGGCTCAGACGATAAAATTTATCATCCTGTTACAGTTGCACAAGCAGCCGATGAGTTGTTAAGTTTAGAAGGTATAGAAGCTTCATATGTCGTTGCCAAACGTGAAGATAACCTAGTCGGTATCTCAGCCCGTTCATTAGGCTCAGTTAATGTTCAATTAACAATGGAAGCCCTTGGTGGCGGGGGTCACTTGACGAATGCAGCGACACAATTAAAAGGTGTCTCAGTCGAAGATGCCATTGTACAATTACAACAAGCAATAACAGAACAAATGAGTAGGAGTGAAGACGCATGAAAGTAATTTTCACACAAGATGTTAAAGGTAAAGGTAAAAAAGGCGAAGTTAAAGACGTACCAGTAGGTTATGCAAATAACTTCTTATTAAAAAATAATTATGCTGTAGAAGCAACACCTGGTAACTTAAAACAATTAGAACAACAAAATAAACGTGCTGAAGCAGACAGACAACAAGAAATTGATGATGCAAAAGCATTAAAAGAAAAATTAGCTAACATCGAAGTTGAAGTATCTGCTAAAACAGGTGAAGGCGGTAAATTATTTGGTTCAGTAAGTACGAAACAAATTGCCCAAGCCCTTAAAGATCAACATGACATTAAATTAGATAAACGTAAAATGGATTTACCACAAGGTATCCACACACTAGGTTATACAAACGTACCTGTTAAATTAGATAAAGAAGTTGAAGGTACTATTCGTGTGCATACAGTAGAACAATAAAGATGGATTGAAAATAGAGGTGTAATCAATAATGGATAGTATGTACGAGCAAAATCAAATGCCACATAGCAATGAAGCCGAACAATCTGTCTTAGGTGCCATTATTATTGATCCGGAATTAATTAATACAACTCAGGAAGTGTTACTTCCTGAGTCATTTTATAGAGGCGCCCATCAACATATTTTCCGTGCGATGATGCACTTAAATGAAGATAATAAAGAAATTGATGTAGTGACGTTAATGGATCAATTAACGACTGAAGGAAGCTTGAGTGAAGCGGGTGGCCCGCAATATCTTGCAGAATTATCTACCAATGTCCCTACAACAAGAAACGTTCAATATTATACTGATATCGTATTTAAACATGCACTTAAACGTAAACTGATTCAGACTGCAGATAGTATCGCCAATGACGGATACAATGATGAGTTAGAATTAGATACGATTTTGAGCGATGCAGAGCGACGTATTTTAGAACTATCATCTACACGTGAGAGTGATGGTTTTAAAGATATTCGAGATGTATTAGGACAAGTGTATGAAACTGCTGAGGAACTCGATCAAAATAGTGGTCAAACACCTGGTATTCCAACAGGTTATAGAGATTTAGACCAAATGACAGCAGGTTTTAACCGAAACGACTTAATCATTTTAGCTGCACGACCATCTGTTGGTAAGACTGCCTTCGCACTTAATATTGCCCAAAAGGTAGCAACACATGAAGATTTATATACAGTAGGTATCTTCTCTCTTGAGATGGGTGCAGACCAATTAGCAACACGTATGATATGTAGTTCAGGTAACGTTGACTCAAACCGATTAAGAACCGGTACAATGACCGAAGAGGATTGGAACCGATTCACGATTGCAGTTGGTAAACTATCTCGAACAAAAATATTTATTGATGATACGCCAGGTATTCGAATCAATGATTTACGTTCTAAATGTCGTCGACTTAAACAAGAGCATGGTTTAGATATGATTGTGATTGACTATCTACAATTAATTCAAGGTAGTGGTTCACGTTTCTCAGATAACCGTCAACAAGAAGTATCTGAAATTTCACGTACGCTAAAAGCTATTGCACGTGAGCTAGAATGCCCTGTTATCGCACTGAGTCAGTTATCTCGTGGTGTTGAACAACGTCAAGATAAACGTCCGATGATGAGTGACATCCGTGAATCAGGGTCTATCGAGCAAGATGCTGATATTGTTGCCTTCTTATATCGTGATGATTATTATAATCGTGGCGAAGATGAGGATGACGATGATGATTCAAGCTTTGAGCCACAAACTAATGATGATAACGGTGAAATTGAAATTATCATCGCTAAGCAACGTAACGGCCCGACAGGTACCGTGAAATTACACTTCATGAAACAATACAACAAATTTACTGATATAGATTATGCTCATGCAGAAATGTCATAAAATATTTTAAATATAAAAACCGTACAACAAATAACTTTACAGTTTTATTGTACGGTTTTTGTTTTGTATAAAGGCATTTAAAAATCACTAAGTATGTGTCTTGAATTTTTGAATAAATATGTTGAATACCGTCATGATAGCTTTTATATACTTTTTGACTTTCATTATAAAGAAAAATAGATGAATTTGATTGTATGAAATCAATGTTCGATTTTTATTTGCATTATAGTATCTATATTGGTAAAATACTTCATGGTTAAATGAGAAAAATTTGGAGGTGCTCTTATGTCATCAATCGTAGTAGTTGGGACACAATGGGGAGACGAAGGTAAAGGTAAAATTACAGATTTCTTAGCAGAACAAGCAGACGTGATTGCACGTTTTTCAGGTGGTAATAATGCAGGACATACCATCCAATTTGGTGGAGAAACATATAAATTACATTTAGTACCATCAGGTATCTTCTATAAAGACAAATTAGCAGTTATTGGTAATGGTGTGGTAGTTGATCCAGTTGCATTACTTAAAGAATTAGACGGTTTAAATGAACGTGGTATTTCAACAGATAACTTACGTATTTCTAACCGTGCTCAAGTGATTTTACCTTATCATATTGCACAAGACGAGTATGAAGAGCGTCTTCGCGGTGATAATAAAATCGGTACAACTAAAAAAGGTATCGGCCCAGCATACGTAGATAAAGCACAACGAATTGGTATCCGTATGGGAGACTTAGTCGAAAAAGAAACATTCGAAAGACTATTAAAACAAAATATTGAACATAAAAATGCATATTTCAAAGGTATGTTTAACGAAACATGTCCAAGCTTTGATGATATATTTGAAGAATATTATGCTGCAGGTCAACGTTTAAGAGAATTTGTTACAGATACACCTAAAATCTTAGACGACGCAATTGTTGCAGATGAAAAAGTACTATTCGAAGGTGCCCAAGGTGTGATGTTAGACATCGACCACGGTACATATCCATTCGTCACTTCAAGTAACCCAGTAGCAGGTAACGTTACTGTAGGTACTGGTGTAGGTCCAACATACGTATCAAAAGTCATTGGTGTATGTAAAGCTTATACATCACGTGTTGGTGATGGTCCATTCCCTACAGAATTATTTGATGAAGATGGTCATCACATTAGAGAAGTTGGTCGTGAATACGGTACAACAACTGGTCGTCCACGTCGTGTAGGTTGGTTCGACTCAGTAGTATTACGTCATTCACGCCGTGTAAGTGGTATTACAGACTTATCAATCAACTCAATTGATGTGTTAACTGGCTTAGATACAGTTAAAATCTGTACAGCATATGAATTAGATGGTAAAGAAATTACTGAATATCCAGCTAACCTAGATCAATTACAACGTTGTAAACCAATCTTCGAAGAATTACCTGGTTGGACAGAAGATATTACAGGTTGCCGTACTTTAGAAGAGCTTCCTGAAAATGCACGCAAATATTTAGAACGTATTTCTGAATTATGTGGCGTACGTATTTCAATCTTCTCAGTAGGTCCAGATCGTGAGCAAACTAACTTATTAGAAAAATTATGGTAATTAATACCGATAAGCCGTTAAATGATATAACAATTATTTAACGGCTTTTTTTTATATTTAATATGATGATAAAAATGCTTGAATATACTACAAAATAACTAATCAATTGTTCTTTATTATTACTGTCTCAGGCCTAATTAAAAATAATGTTAAAATTATGTAAAAAATATCTTGTCATTCAAATATTGGCTGTGCTATAATCTATCTTGTGCTTAAGAACGGCTCCTTGGTCAAGCGGTTAAGACACCGCCCTTTCACGGCGGTAACACGGGTTCGAGTCCCGTAGGAGTCACCATTTTTTAGGTCTCGTAGTGTAGCGGTTAACACGCCTGCCTGTCACGCAGGAGATCGCGGGTTCGATTCCCGTCGAGACCGTATTGCCTACCCAAGAGGGTAGGCATTTTTTTATGTCCTTTTATTATCAATGAAAGTAATGCCACTTTATTTAATGATTGTTCCCCATTTTACAAGTCGATGACATTTGGCAATCGAAACTTAACATTTCCCTAATTATCGTAAGAAGCAAATGAAAAACATTGAATTAATCGGTTTTATACTAAATTTTAATATTACAAAATTATGAAATTAATATCTTTTGAATTCTTAGCTTACTGAAAGCATTCAACTTATTTTGTGATATAGAATTTTGGTGGTAAACTTATATATAATATTATTCTATAATTTTTTATACAAAAATAGAATTAACCGTTCATAAATGGTAAATTAGATAGTAGTAACTGTGTTTAAAAAGCACATGCTTTTGAGCTTCGTGAAAGGTCTCAAGCGATACGAATTAAGATAAGACGAACGGTAGAATTATACTTTGAGAAATGAGGTTTATATATATGGCTAGAAAAGTTGTGGTAGTCGACGATGAAAAACCAATTGCTGATATTTTAGAATTTAATCTTAAAAAAGAAGGATACGATGTATTCTGCGCGTACGATGGTAACGACGCTGTAGATTTAATATATGAGGAAGAACCAGACATCGTATTATTAGACATTATGTTACCTGGTAGAGACGGTATGGAAGTATGCCGTGAAGTACGTAAAAAATTCGAAATGCCTATCATCATGTTAACTGCGAAAGATTCTGAAATTGATAAAGTTTTAGGATTAGAATTAGGTGCAGATGACTATGTGACGAAACCATTTAGTACACGCGAATTAATTGCACGTGTAAAAGCAAACTTACGTCGTCATTATTCTCAACCAGCGCAAGAAGTCAATGACGCAACAAATGAAATTTCTATTAAAGATATCGTCATTTATCCAGATGCGTATTCAATTAAAAAACGTGGTGATGACATCGAGTTAACACACCGTGAATTTGAGTTGTTCCATTATCTTTCTAAACATATGGGCCAAGTAATGACACGTGAACATTTATTACAAACTGTGTGGGGTTATGATTACTTTGGAGATGTACGTACAGTAGACGTAACGATTCGCCGTTTACGTGAAAAAATCGAAGACGATCCATCACACCCAGAATACATTGTGACACGTAGAGGCGTTGGATACTTCCTCCAACAACATGATTAGAGGTTTAGTTGAATGAAGTGGCTAAAACAACTCCAATCCCTTCACACGAAACTGGTCATTGTCTATGTCTTACTGATTATTATTGGTATGCAAATTATTGGTCTATATTTTACTAATAGTTTGGAAAAGGAATTACTCGATAATTTTAAAAAGAACATTACACAATATGCAAAACAATTAGATGTAAGCATTGAAAAAGTATATAACGAAAAAGGTTCGGTCAACGCTCAAAAGGATATACAAAATCTTTTGAGCGAGTATGCCAACCGTCAAGAAATTGGTGAAATCCGCTTTATAGACAAAGACCAAATTATTATGGCAACAACCAAGCAGTCTAACCGCGATTTAATCAATCAAAAAGCCAACGATAGCTCTGTTCAAAAGGCATTATCACTTGGTCAAAGTAACAACCATATGGTGTTAAAAGACTATGGTAATGGTAAGGAACGGGTTTGGGTTTATAACATACCAGTTAAAGTTGATAAACAAACGATAGGTAATATTTACATAGAATCGAAAATCAATGATGTATATAACCAACTTAACAATATTAACCAAATCTTTATCGTAGGTACCGCTATTTCATTATTTATTACTGTGATACTCGGATTCTTCATTGCGCGAACCATTACCAAACCTATTACCGACATGCGTAACCAGACGGTCGAGATGTCTAAAGGTAACTATACGCAGCGTGTTAAGATTTATGGTAATGACGAAATCGGTGAACTCGCACTTGCATTCAATAATTTATCCAAGAGGGTACAAGAAGCACAAGCGAATACTGAAAGTGAGAAACGTCGTTTAGACTCTGTTATCACACATATGAGTGATGGTATCTTAGCGACAGATAGACGTGGACGTGTCCGTATTGCTAACGATATGGCACTTAAAATGCTAGGCATGGCTAAAGAAGACCTTATCGGTTATTACATGCTAAGTGTATTGAATTTAGAAGAAGAATTTTCATTAGATGAAATTCAAGAAAATAATGACAGCTTCTTATTAGATATTAATGAAGAAGAAGGCATCATTGCGCGTGTAAACTTCAGTACGATTGTTCAAGAAACAGGCTTTGTGACAGGTTACATTGCCGTATTACATGATGTAACAGAACAACAACAAGTAGAACGTGAACGTCGTGAATTCGTAGCTAACGTATCACATGAATTACGTACACCATTAACTTCTATGAACAGTTATATTGAGGCACTTGAAGAAGGTGCTTGGAAAGATGAT
This sequence comes from Staphylococcus warneri, assembly GCF_900636385.1. Classification (NCBI taxonomy): domain Bacteria; kingdom Bacillati; phylum Bacillota; class Bacilli; order Caryophanales; family Staphylococcaceae; genus Staphylococcus; species Staphylococcus warneri. Next base: position 25,472 of record NZ_LR134269.1, read on the forward strand.
AACTTAGCACCACAATTCTTATCCGTGACACGCGAAGAAACAAAACGTATGATTCGACTTGTTAACGACTTACTTCAATTATCTAAAATGGATAATGAATCAGATCAAATTACCAAAGAAATTGTCGACTTTAATATGTTTATTAATAAGATTATTAACCGACATGAAATGGCTGCTAAAGATACAACATTTGTCCGTGAAATTCCACAACAAACGATTTTCGCTGAAATAGACCCTGATAAGATGACGCAAGTATTTGATAACGTCATTACTAATGCAATGAAATATTCTCGTGGTGATAAACGCGTCGAGTTCCACGTGAAACAAAATGCACTTTACAATAGAATGACAATTCGTATTAAAGATAATGGTATCGGTATCCCTATTAATAAAGTAGATAAAATCTTCGATAGATTCTACCGTGTCGATAAAGCACGTACACGTAAAATGGGCGGTACAGGTCTTGGACTAGCCATCTCAAAAGAAATTGTTGAGGCACATAACGGTCGTATTTGGGCCAATAGTGTGGAAGGCCAAGGTACATCTATCTTCATAACACTACCATGCGAAATCATTGAAGACGGTGATTGGGATGAATAGTAAAGAACACATCAAAACGATTATCCTCGTCTTACTCGTGCTAATGAGTATCGTCTTAACTTATATGGTTTGGAATTTCTCGCCCGACTTATCTAATGCAGATAGTACGCCGGAGAATAAGAGGGACAACACTAAACCCATTAGTAAACCGGGAACGGCTAAAATGGATAGTACCATCACACCGTTTCAAATTATTCATTCTAATGGTGAGAAAACAGAAGGTATGCCCGCAAAAGGACATGCAATTTCAAAAATAATTAGTCCTTTAAAAGATAAAGATATTGTTTCAGTACAACATTTAAAACGAAATCATAATTTAATTATTCCAGAACTGAGTGATAATTTTATCGTTCTTGATTTTACGTATGATCTACCGTTATCAACATATTTAAGCCAAGTTTTAGATATTGATGCTAAGACACCGCGTCATTTTAACTTTAATCGACTACTAATAGATCAAGACCACGAAGGACGCGTCGTATTATATGCAATTAGTAAAGATAGACATCAAGTCGTTAAAATGAAGACATCCGTTAAAGGTCAAGATGTTAATCAGTCATTAACTAGTCTGAAATCAGATATGGAGAAATATACTGAAATCATTACTAATAAAGAAACAATTGATAAAGCCACACACATTTTTGCACCTAAAAAGCCAAAAGATATTAAGACATATCGTATGGTATTCAATATTATTAACGTTGAAAAAATGAATTCCGTATTATTCAATGATTCAACGATTGTCCGTAGTGCACAAAGTGGCGTGACAACTTACAACAATAATACAGGTGTAGCCAATTACAATGATAAGAGTGAGAAATACCATTATAGAAACTTATCAGAAGATGAGAAAAGTTCAACTAATATGGAAGATACTATTGGTGGTACATTCGAATTCCTCAATGGTCATGGAGGCTTCTTAGGCGAAGACTACCGTCTGTTTAGCACAGATAATATGAGTGGTGAATTAACATATCAACGCTTCTTAAATGGTTATCCTACGTTTAACAAACAAGATTTAAATGAGATTCAAGTTACCTGGGGTGAAAAAGGCGTCTTTGGTTATCGACGCTCATTACTAAGAACGGATGTAATCTTGAATAGTGGTGATAAAAAATCACTTGAAAGTGCAGAATCTGTTCGTTCAGGACTTGCTAACAATAGTAATATCGACTTCGAGCGTGTGACTAACATCGCGGTAGGTTATGATATGGATGATCGACCTAACAACGATGATATCGAAGTACAACGCAATAGTGAGTTTACACCTCGTTGGTATGTCGAATATGACGGTAAGTGGTATGCGTATAAAGATGGGGGGCTAGAATAAATGAACTGGAAATTGACTAAGACCTTATTCATTTTCGTATTTATTCTTGTGAACATCTTCCTCGTCGTGATTTATATTGATAAAGTAAATAAATCACAAATTAACGAAGCGGAAAGTAATAATCGCGTAAACTTCCAACAAGAAGAAATTAAAGTCCCTGACGACGTCTTGAACAAAGATGTGAAAGATACGCATATGCAACAAATCACAGCAGAATCTAAAGATTTCTCAAGTTATGCCAAAGAACGTTCAAGCTTGAGCGCATCGGAATCAGGAAAGTTACTTGATGGCGATATCGGTAGTACCGTTAACGTCAGTGATAAAAATCTTAAAGACATTAAGAATTACATGAAAGACAATGTTTATAAAGGTAAATATTACCAATTGAGTAAACTCGGTTCAGATACAATGACTTTTGAGCAAACTTATCAAGGTTATCCAATTATGAATAACAGTAGAGCTAGACTTAGCTTTAATATAGATAACGGTAAAGCAACAAGCTATAAACAGACAATGATGGACAACATTGAAGCGGCTAAAGGATCAAACAGTAGTAAAAACCAAGTCATAGGCCCGAGAAAGGCTATAGAAGCTTTATATTACAACCGTTACCTCAAACGTCATGATGAAGTGATAGACGCACGTTTAGGCTACTATTCAGTCGTTAAAGAAACAAACGTGCAACTACTACAACCTAACTGGGAAATCAAAGTCAAACACAACGGCAAAGACAGCACACAAACCTATTACGTCGAGGCCACAAGCACTAATCCAAAAGTAATAGACAAGTAGGGAGCAAGACTGAATATTAAACTGTCGACAACGTTTTTAACATTGTCGGCAGTTTTTTTATGTATATTTTTAAGTTATGAATAAGATTGTACTTTTTTGAAATATTAAATAGTGAAGATAAAAAATAGAATTATCATTATGCGAGTAGTTTAAAAAACGGAGTATTGGCAGATTAATATAAGAATTGGTATAGTATAATATAAGCTATTTTAAGAACGGGTGGAAGTGGGACAGAAATAACATTTTATTAAAATTGATTTCGTTGTTCCACCACGGCAAGGTTGACTAGAATTGAAAAACTTGAGTTAAGTGAAAATCAATTCAGCCCAACTACTGCCAATACAAAATGATAGCCTGAAACATTTGTTTATGTCTCCGGCTCAAAAAGTTAATTACTAACTAAAAGAATAATAGAAAAATGATACGGAAGGCACTCTTACGTCACTAAGAGGGATGAGTGCTTCAATTAGAAAGGATGAGCCGCTTGATACGCATGAGTGTATTAGCAAGTGGTAGTACTGGTAATGCCACATTTGTTGAAAATGAAAAAGGAAGTATCCTTGTCGATGTAGGCCTAACGGGTAAGAAGATGGAAGAACTCTTTGGCCAAATCGACCGAAATATTAAAGATTTAAACGGGATATTAGTGACTCATGAACATATTGATCATATTAAAGGTCTAGGTGTCTTAGCACGTAAATATAACTTGCCTATATATGCGAATGAAAAGACATGGCAAGCAATTGAGAAGAAAGATAACCGTATTCCAATGGATCAGAAATTTATTTTTAATCCGTATGAAACGCAGTCAATCGCTGGTTTTGATATTGAGTCATTTAACGTCTCTCATGATGCGATAGATCCACAATTTTATATTTTCCATAATGATCATAAGAAATTTACGATTTTAACTGATACAGGTTATGTTTCAGATAGAATGAAAGGTATGATTCGTGGTAGTGATGCCTTTATCTTTGAGAGTAATCATGATGTGGATATGTTACGTATGTGTCGTTACCCTTGGAAGACGAAGCAACGTATTTTAGGAGATATGGGACACGTATCGAATGAAGATGCAGGTTTAGCAATGACTGATGTGATTACCGGTAATACAAAGCGTATATATCTCTCACATTTATCTCAAGATAATAATATGAAAGATTTAGCACGTATGAGTGTAGGACAAGTGCTAAACCAACATGATATAGATACTGAAAAGGAAGTATTACTATGTGATACGGATAAAGCACAAGCGACACCTATTTATACTTTATAATGAAATTTTAGACGGGAGTGAGACGGAAAGTCTCGCTCTTTTTTTATACTATTTCTGTGGACAAGTGGTAGAAGTAAGTCTTAAAAGTCATATTTATAGGGGATAACTTGATAAAAATAATTAAGACTATCGGGAAGTTATCCACTGAATTGTTCATAGTTATCCAGAATTGTGTACAATACACACAGAAATACCCACATTGTACACATACTTATCCACAAAATAACAGGTTGTTCCACAGATTTTGTGCATAAATCATAAAAATTTATAAAAAATATGAGGAGAAACTGATACAATAAGAGGGAATAGTGTGAACAAGTTGATAACTTGTGGATAACTCTAACAAGTACATCTCGGAGGATATTATGAAAATTACAATTCTGTCAGTTGGAAAACTTAAAGAAAAATACTGGAAACAAGCAATCGCAGAATATGAAAAGCGATTAGGTGCATATACCAAAATTGAAATGATAGAAGTGCCAGATGAAAAAGCACCAGAAAACATGAGTGATAAAGAAATTGAACAAGTCAAAGAAAAGGAAGGCCAACGTCTATTAGCTAAAATCAAACCACAAGCAACTGTGATTACCTTAGAAATTGAAGGTAAAATGTTGTCATCAGAAGGCCTCGCTAAAGAACTCAACCAACGCATGACACAAGGCCAAAGCGACTTTGTATTTGTGATAGGCGGATCCAACGGCCTACATCAAGACGTCTTACAACGCAGCAATTACGCCCTATCATTCAGCAAGATGACCTTCCCACACCAAATGATGCGCGTCGTTTTGATAGAACAAGTGTATCGAGCATTCAAGATAATGCGAGGCGAAGCGTATCATAAGTGATGCGGGGTTTTTAATAAACTTTCGGCTTATCAGTGAATTTGTTAAAAAGATAGAAGGCTCTCTAATATTGAGCTCCTTCTATCTTTTTAATCAATGGAAAGTTTATTTAATTTGAGCTGTTTTTGTATAATTTTATCTAGGTGTTGCAATTCTATCTGTAATGTTTCTGTATTTTTTTTACTTTACAGTGTCGAAAGTTTCTATAAATCCGCAAAAATTAAACCAAGATTTATTTCACTCGTAAGTGTTAATGTAAATCTTGGTTTTTTGATTATAATTCAATTTTAGTTTCATAGTCTATAGATGTTTTAGGACCATTCCAAATTTACACCGTTCCATCATCTTTAACTACGATAGTATTAGCTTCTGCATCGGATTTATTATTTGCATTAATTGTCCATTCTGAACCATTGTATTCAGGTTCTTGAAATTTTAATAAATCTGCATTTCCCATTTTATTTATAGCTGCAATAGCATAATCAAAAACGTTATCTCTAGTTACCTTTTGTTGATTCTTTGCAGTTTCGTGGGTTGTAGTTTGCGTTTTTACTTGACTATTACTTGGACTTTCATTTGATTGATTCTCATTATTAGAGTTTTTACTAATACTTCGAGAGTTACTTCCATTATTTTCTTTTTGCTTAGCCTGTAATTTATTTTTTCTATTTCTACTTCTTGATATTTGTTGTAACAAAAAACAACAAGTGATAATATGCCAAAAATTATAAATATCGCAATTGTAGCTAGTGCTTTTTATTTTATTGTTTCTCCAGGTTCAGGAACTTCGCCACGAGCAGCTTTTTTGTACATTTCTTGTTGTTTTTTATATGATTCATCATAGTCATACGTATTATCTACATTATTTTTATTCTTAGTCCACTCTTCAACCATTCTATCTGAAGATGGCTGTAGTTTACCTTCATCAACTAATTTTTGAGCTTCTGGTGTTACTTCACTAGTTGAGATAAATCCATCTCCGTTTGTATCAAATCTAAGCACACCATTAGGATCATTTTTATCCGCACTTTTTTCTTGAACTCCTAGTTGTGCTTTTTCATTTGGTGCTGTAATTGTTTGATTATTAATCTGGTTTTGATTTTCATTTTCTGTAGTTTTGTTTTTATCGATTTTCTTATTCTTCTCATCCTCTAGCTTAGCTTCTTCTTTTTTAAGTTCTAAATCTTTGTAACTCCCATATGCAAATACAATAGCAACGCCCAATATTACAACTAATAAAATAACCCCTAAACTCGCGAAAACTTTCTTCACATAATCATCCCCATTCAATAATTAGTTTAAATTTATATTAATGTATTTTGCCACGCTTTTCTATATAAATTTTTAAAATATATAATCAAAAGACATGTTAATAAAAACAATTGTTTTGCTAGATAAATTTAGGTGTCATTTAATTTTTTTAGATTGAAAATTAGGAGGACACATACAGAATTAAGGCGTGATTTCAATATGATTAATTTGATGAAAACTCAAAAGTTATCATTACAGACTTTTTCGTCATAATAAATGTTCTGAAGTACATTTATATGACTTTGTTTGTTTCACATAGTATAATGGCTTAAATTATATGTAATAAGGGAGTATATGTATGAATAATAAAGAAATTTTCAATCATGCTATTGTATTAGGTGGCGGTGGTTCACTTGCTATCGGTTGGGAATTGGGTTATCTTTCAGCCCTTTCTGAGGATGGTATTAACATTCGACAAGCTGATGTAGTAATTGGAACTTCAGGTGGAGCACAAGCGGCTACTGGTATTACATCTCAAAAATCTTGGGAAGAAATATATAATGAACAGATTGCACCTAAATCTGATGAAACACCACCAAGTAGTAACATGTCGGATATATTTAGTAGATATAAAGAAATTCAAGAAACATCTGATACACCTAAAGAATGGATTGAAAATTATAGTGTTTATGCTTTAGAACATAATAAATTTGATGAATCAGTGCATATTAATCGTCTTAAAAATAGAATTAAGATGAATGAGTGGCCTGAAAATTTAATGATTACTGCTATTAATGTTGATAAGGCAGAAAGAGTAGCACTTACAACTAATTCAAATGTTGATATACATACAGCTATGGCTGCAAGTGGCTCATTACCAGGTGTTTGGCCTACAACTACTATTAACGGTGTTAAACACTTCGATGGTGGTTGTCATTCAATGGAAAATGCGGATCTAGCAAAAGGTGCTAAGAAAGTATTAATCTTAGCGACAAATCTTCCTGTTACGACACCGTATAAACTTAAAGATGCCATTCAAGAGTTAGAGCAAAGTGGTTCAGAAGTTATATTAATTACACCTAGTGATGAAGTACTTGCGAAGTTAAATGAATTAGGTGGCAATACGGTTGATCCATCGATCCGTCCGGACATGTTTGAACTTGGAACAATACAAGGTCATAGTGATGCAAATAGAATTAAAGAATTTTGGAAAAAGTAAGTAGTGAATAAATTGATGACAATATTCTTGGATATATGCAAACAAGCTAATAATAAAGCATATGAAATTTAAAAGGATGCAAATTGTAAAGATAGAATTAAAGATTTTACATTAAACTAGGTTCTGTTTAATTATTTTGATTTGTTATCTTGATTTAGCATCTTTATGGTGACGTTATTATCTTTGTATATATAGAATATTTTAATAGTAAAAATGAGCTTTTATAAATAAAATCCCCTGTTAACCATATAATCAGCAGGGGATTGTTTTATTTTGAAATTAATTATAATTCTTTGCGTTTTTCTCTTTGTGCTTCGAATTCATCTAGTAATTCGCGTGCTTCAGCGATGGATTGTGTGTTCATTAATTGATGACGTAGTTGACTCGCCCCTTTAATGCCACGTACGTAAATTTTAAAGAATCTACGTAAACTTTTGAATTGTCGGTCTTCATCTTTATCATATTTTTGGAATAATGATAGATGTAATCGTAATAGACCTAGTAGTTCTTCGCTTGTATGTTCGCGTGGTTCTTTTTCAAAGGCAAATGGATTGTGGAATATGCCTCTGCCAATCATCACACCATCAATGCCATATTTTTCGGCAAGTTCAAGTCCAGTTTGTCTATCTGGAATATCGCCATTAATTGTTAATAAAGTATTAGGTGCTACCTCATCACGTAATTGTTTAATCGCTTCAATTAATTCCCAATGCGCATCAACTTTACTCATTTCTTTACGTGTACGTAGATGGATCGATAAGTTCGCGATGTCTTGTTCGAAGACATGTTTTAACCAATCACGCCATTCATCTATTTCATAGAAACCAAGACGTGTTTTAACACTTACCGGTAGACCTCCCGCTTTCGTTGCTTGAATAATTTCAGCGGCCACTTCAGGTCTAAGAATAAGGCCAGATCCTTTACCTTTTTGAGCAACATTTGCAACAGGACATCCCATATTTAAATCAATGCCCTTAAATCCCATCTCCGCTAAACCAATACTCATTTCACGGAACTGTTCAGGTTGATCGCCCCAAATATGCGCTACCATAGGCTGCTCATCTTCACTAAACGTTAAGCGACCACGCACACTGTGAATCCCTTCAGGGTGACAAAAGCTTGCAGTATTTGTAAATTCAGTGAAAAACACATCCGGTCTCGCTGCTTCACTTACCACATGACGAAAGACAATATCTGTCACGTCCTCCATAGGTGCCAAAATAAAAAATGGCCGTGGCAATTCACTCCAAAAATTTTCCTTCATAATATATTTAAACCTTCTTCTTTATTAGTATCTCGCATTTTTACGCATAATGATATTACCACAAAGGGGGGAGATATACAAAGTGAAGTTGACTAATTGTAGAGTGTGAAAGGGGTGTATGATTTAATGATTGTACAAAAACCCCCTTCAAAAATGTTCGTTGTAGCAACTACTTTTATATACCATGAAAGATAGGCTCAGGTAAAACTGTTGATAATAATTTTGAAAGTCTATTAGTATATTTAATTTATTTGTTAAAATAGCGATAAGTATAAATTAAATATTTAAGGATGGGGTCATATGAAATATTTAGTTAAAGATACATTATCTTCATGGTTATTAATCGAATCTTTAAGTCCGGGAAAGGTAGATTATTCGACAGAAGATACATTATCTGAAGAACATTTTAAGAATGGTAATAAGCAAACTCAGTTACAAACTTTCAATGAATATTTTGATATTTGGAATGAAGAACGTTTTGTTATATCAGATGAAAAGAGAAAAAGTGGGGAAATAATCTTTAAGTTCTATAGAAACTGTTTTCGTTATAACGAAATTAATTTAAAGATTCAAGATATCTTTAATAGCCATTCTGAAATATATAACCCTAACTCAACACATTGTTATGGTTATACATTTAATACTGATGAGAATGGCTATGTTTTGATGGATAGTATACACATTCCAATGATTATGAGTGCTTTAAAGGAAATTGAAAAAGATAAAAATGCTGATATTGAAAAAAAGTTTGAGGATTCAGTAGAAAAATTTAAGCAAAAGGTAAATGAGATTTTAGCCGATGAACCTATCAATGAACGAAAACTTAATCAAATAGATAAAGTATATGATAAGTATTTTTCAGTTTTACATAGTGACAATAGTGGCTTGTTTCCTAATTATGTTGCAATTGAATTTATTGGAAAAGATGAATTACCAAAACCAGAATTTAACAGTTTCTTTATAACAGATATAGAAATGGCTAGAAAATCTCCTAATCAAACGTTAATTAAATATATAGAAGGCATAGGTGAGCAACAACGGGTAGAAATTGATGAAAATAAAGAAGAAATTGAGAAATTTCTACATCCATCAAATCTTCCTGACGGACGTTGGCCTTCCCAAACTGAACATAGACTTTCACTAATGCAACAAGTTGCAGTTAATCAAATAACAAGTTGCAGTCAACAAATTAATTCAGTTAATGGCCCTCCTGGGACTGGGAAGACTACACTATTAAAAGATATTTTTGCACATTTTGTAGTTGAACGTGGTAAAGAATTAGCTCAATTAAGCCACCCTAAACAAGCATTTAAACCAACTAAAATACATGAAACTGATGAGAAACCGGTATATTTACTTAAAGATTCGATTGCTCGACATAAAATGGTTGTTGCTTCAAGTAATAACGGAGCTGTTGAAAATATTTCTAAAGATTTACCTAAAATAGATGAAATAATTAGAAACCCAAAAGAATGTGCGTTTCCGGAGTATGAAACAGATTATGCAGAATTAATAGAAGAATTACAGGATTTTGCTAGTATAGCGAATGATTTGATTGGTGAAGATGCGTGGGGATTATTCTCTGGTGTATTTGGAAAAAATGAAAATATTAATAAAGTATTAAACCACTTGTTAAAAAATGATCAAGATAATGTGGGACTTGCTAAGTTACTTCAAAATGAAAATAATCAATTAAGTAATGAAGATATCAAGAAAGAATGGAAATATCATAAGAAAGCATTTTTAGATGAATTAGAGAATGTAAAAAAATTAAAAGAGAAGTCTATTGAAGCATATAAGGTATACAAAAAATATGAAAAAGCTTTAACTGAAAATCAAAATTTAAAAGTAAGAGAACAAAAATCAAGTGAAAAATTAGAGAAAATAGAAGATGAATTAGAGGAATATAAAGAAGAAATTAATCAGTTAAATAAACAAATGAACGATAAAGATAAACAGATTGATATAATAAATGAATATTTGCATACATCTGGACAACATAGCTTAATGAATAAGATAAAGTCAATGTTTAGTTCCGAAACTGATGAAAAGTACCAAAAATATTTAGAAGAGAAAAAGCAAATTTTAGAGCGAAAAATTGAATTAGAAAAATATAAACAAGATAAAGAAAATGATATTGCTAACAAATCTAAAGAAAAGGATTATTTAAATAACGAATTAGCAAAAGTTTATAAACAACAAAAAAGTTATAATGAAGTTGTTCAAAGATATAATGAATTCTGTACTCAGACTAGTATTGATATGCCGACAAAAGATTTTTGGAATAATGGGAAAAAAATTTATGCTAAGAGACAGATGTCAAATTTATGGACAAGTGATGAATTACAGTATAGAAGAGCTATGCTTTTCGTAAGATCAATGATATTGCACAAGTTATTGTTGATTGCCAATTCTACGACCATATTTGCAAATTTAAATAACTTTAAAAATCGACGTAAATTAATAGATGCCAAGCCTGAAGTAGTATGTAACGCATGGAATGTAATACATTTAATATTCCCAATTGTTAGTACTACGTTCGCAAGTTTTAAGTCTATGTATCAAGGCATTCCAAAAGATTTTATTGATTACTTGTTTATTGATGAAGCAGGTCAAGCCGTTCCACAATCAGCGGTTGGAGCATTGTACCGTTCCAAAAACGTAGTGGCTGTTGGAGATCCAATACAAATCGAACCAGTAGTAACATTAGAAAGTCATCTTATTGATAACATTAGAAAAAGTTATAACATTCCAGAACGATTATTATCTAAAGTGTCTTCCGTTCAATCTGTAGCCGATTATGCTAATCAATACGGATTTTGGAAAGAAGATACTTCAGAAGAACAACAAAAAACATGGATAGGTATTCCTTTGTGGGTACATAGACGTTGTTTAAATCCAATGTTTACAATTGCAAATCAGATTGCTTATACTAACAAAATGGTATTACCAGAATACATGCAAAAGCCAGGTAAAGCAGGATGGTATCATGTTACTGGAAAAAGTATTAATAAACAATATGTAAAAGAGCAGGGTATTAAAGTAGTTGAATTACTAATTAATGACTGGAAAGAGGCGCTAAACAATAATGAAAATGAACCGAGTTCATTTGTAATATCGCCGTTTTCAGCTGTTCAACAACGAGTAAAAGCTTTAGCTAAGAAAGAATTACCTAAATGCTTAAATATAGAAAAAAGTAAAATTAATAAATGGATAGATAAGTCAATCGGAACTGTTCATACATTTCAAGGTAAAGAAGCACAGAAAGTATATTTTGTAGTAGGTACAGATAATACACAAGATGGGGCAGTAAATTGGTCATGCGAAAAACCTAATTTGCTTAACGTGGCGGTCACAAGAGCTAAAAAGGAATTCTACGTTATAGGAGACTTAAATAGAATCCACCTCAAAACATATTATGAAATTATTTATAAAGAATTGAATGATATATATGAAGTTCACTAGTTATGCTAAAATGAATTGAATAATCTATTTACTATAAGTTAAATAGTGAAGGGTTCATTAAGGAGAAAAGATGAAGAAATTTACGCCTGAAAAGATAAGTGAACAGTTTTCGAAATTGTTGTTATTAGCGGTTAATATTTGTATTGGTCTCATTGCGGTAACACTTGTTATATTTTTATTTACCGAATGTTTTGGTTTCTTTCAAAACTTATTTTTACAAGATAAAGACTTGAAATATAGCCAAGTTATTGAAGATTTATTGGTATCGTTCATGTATATTGAGTTTATTCTACTCATTATTCAATATTTCAAACACAATTATCATTTTTCGTTACAGTACTTTATTTATATCGGTATTACAGCGATTGTCAGAATTATTATAGTAGAACATAGCGATGCTACTGAGACAATCTTGTTAGTCGCTAGTATATTTATACTAACGATTTCACTGTACTGTTTACGAAAATTTACGATTGATTAAAATCAAATATTAAATTTTAAGAGGGAAGCATGTGTGAACGCACTGTTCCCTTTTTTATTTAAGGAACTAAGCGATATACGATACTTTTAAGATGAAAGATGTATATTATTTATTTTATTGTTACACTATTATTGAAATGAAATTATTTCAATTGTAATTATATAATAATTGATTAAAGGAGTTTTATCATGAACAAAATAGACTTAAAAACTACGATAAAATCACTTTATAATGACATCTTAATTGATTTGAATTTGAATAAAATAAATAACTATTTTGCGCCCACATACGTACAAACGACAGATCATGTTTCCACTAATTTTGATGAGTTTAAAGCACATCTTAAAAAGTTAAAAGAAGTTGTTTCAAGTTTGAAAATCAGTCATTTTAAAACGATGATCATTGATGAAGATCAAAATGCAGTGTTTCTACGTTATGACGTAGAAGTAGAGAAAAAGAACGGAAACCAAGGCATCATAGAAGTGTATGCAGAGTTTACATTTAACGATGAAGGAAAAGTTATGACATGTAACGAATTAACATTACCATATCATGAAGCGCTTAAAGGCATAGGTAGTATTAAATAAACTTAATTATCATCGTCATTTTGTTTGTCTTTCGTACTTGGAACTAAACAATATAGTGTCAGTAATATTGTAAAAGCATAGCCGAAATATTGTCTGCCGCTATAGGGCATATCAGTGAACCCTATAATTATAAGTACGGTACTTAAATCTATAGCCATAAGTGTAAGATATATACGCTTTCTTGTTTTTCGTTTCATATGCATCTTCCTTTTGTTTAAGGATAAAAATCATATCCTTAACGAATAATTACTATAACACCAAATATGATAAATAAAGAACATAATACAGGCTGGGACATCGAAATAAATTTTAATAAAATATTATTTCTGTCCCACTTCCTTTATATCTAATCAATTTTAACGATTTAATCCGTATTCATAAGAGACATCAAGTTCATCTCGTAAAGTTTCTCCTTCATAGTCTAAATGGAAAAGCCCTCTTTCTTGTAAAATAGGAATAACCTTATCAACAAAGTCTTCTACACCATCATGAGTGCTATCTGGAACAATAGAAAATCCATCGGCAGCATCAGATAGATACCAGTCCTCTAGAAAATCTGCGATCATTTCTGGAGTACCAACAACTACAGGGTGATAATTGATCACACCATGTGCCAAGACATCTTTAATTGATAGTCCACTTTGTAACAATTCAAGTGCTCTATTTGAACGTGGATCCATTAAGGAAGGTCGAGCTTGACTGAGCAATGTTTCAGGTAATGGCTGATTGATATCTATAGTATTAATATTAAAAGATAACCCAACCATTTGTCCCAAATAAGCTACATGTTGTTCAGTTTCTTTAGGTGCAAAATCAAGTAGCATTCGTCTTCTATTTAGTGCCTCTTCTTTGGTCTTACCAATTGAAAACATAAATCCAGCGAACATTTTAATATCATTTGGATTACGACCATGTGCTTCTGCACTTTCCCGTAATAATGTTCGTTGTAAAAGAGCTTCTTCTTTAGTAAATGGATTTGCGTATACACCTGATGCAAATCTACCCGCAAGTTCAATACCTTTTTCACCACCACCTGCTTGGAATATAGGAGGTTGATATTGAGGGGATGGAGGTATGGGTAGAGGACCTCTTGTTTGATAATATTGTCCATTATAATTTGCAAGATTTACTTCATTAGTATCTATAAACTGACCAGAAGTAGCATCAAGTTTATAAGCGTCTTTACCAAAGCTTCCCCATAGTGATTGAACAGCACTAATATGTTCATGCGCCATATCATATCTGACATTTCGACTTGGTAAATGTTGACCGAAATTTAATGCAGTAGTGGGGTTAGATGTGGTAACCGCATTCCAACCTGCTCGACCATTGCTCATGATATCTAATGTTTTTAAATGACGTGCTAAATTGTATGGTTCATTAAAAGTAGTCGAGTAAGTAGCTACTAACCCAATGTGTTTCGTTTCTCTAGCGACAGCTGTTAAAAGTAAAAGTGGATCTAATGAATGCATAGGAGAATTTATGCTTATATCATTTGTAAGAGATGGTGTATCTGCTATGAATAAAGAATGTATCTTACCTCTCTCAGCAATTTTGGCTTTTTCAACATAATTATCTATATTCGTATAAGCATCCACAACGGCACCTGGCATACGCCATGATTTAAATTCTCCACCGTATCCTGAGACCATTTGCAGTACGATTTTCATTTTTCTATCTCTTGCATTTTTCATATAGACACGCTCCTTTTTGAGGTTTAGTTAATATGTTAATGAGTATATGTATGATAATATGTTTTGAAAAGAAGGCAATTTTAAAATACTAGGTATATTATTTCGTACCTTTGTAAAAGGATAAGATATAATGGCTAAAATATGTAAATATGGATTTGATGAATCCTTTATAAAAAATAAAAGCGACCTTTATCATTTAGGCTTTTCACAAAATTTACTTGAAGGTCGATGGAAACATTTTATGGTATTTATCAGATGAACCTCAACGATATAGTGATATTAAACGATTTTTATCAGGTATTTCTCAAGGGTCATTAACGAAACAGTTGCGCGAACTTGAATATGATGGACTTGTTCATAGAGAGGTCTATCCGGAAGTTCCTCCCAAAGTGGAATATTCACTTACTGAAATGGGTAAAGATATCATTCCAATTATTGAGTTGATGAAAGAATATGGTGCTAAATATGGCAATGATTAATTTAGATCATACAAATTTGTGTGATAGATAATAAAATGACGCGTTATTAAAACATTCGATAAGCTACAAAAGTACAATTTTTAGTACTAAGGCAATATTTATTTCCTACTTCTCTAACTTTTTTAGATGTATTAATATAATTTAAATCAAATCAAGTTAGAAAGGGCTATAAATATGCAAAATAGAGTAACTAGTATTTTGAATATAGAAAAACCGCTACTCCAAGGCGCGATGAATTCATTAACTAATCCAGAATTTATAAGTGCAGTAAGTGAAGCGGGAGGATTAGGTATTTTAGGACCTAATTCTGGTGAAGCGAGAAACACGCAATCAGCTATTGAAACGACTGAACGTATCCGAAAAGAAATTAAAAAGATAAAAGCATTAACAGATAAACCATTTGCATCAACCATTATGGTAAATGAAAATCTAACATTTACGGATTATATTATTGATATGCTGATAGAGGAGCAAATTCATGCAGTGTTAATTAACGGCCTATTGGATGAGAATATATTTAATAAATTAAAAGCCAATGATATTAAAATTATATTTCGACCTAATACGCCGACAACTGAAAATGCAATTGCAGCTGAAAAATTAGGAGCTGATGTTTTTGTGGCAACTGGTTTTGATGAAGGAGGGTCTGTACCAGAAAATATCATTGGTACTTTTTCAATAGTGCCAATGATTGTCGATGTGATTAATATCCCTGTAATTGCTGCAGGCGGTGTGAGTGACGTGAGAGGTGTTAGAGCAGCATTTAGTTTAGGAGCTGAAGGTGTATATGTAGGTAGTGCGTTGATTCCTACTGTAGAAAATCCAGCTGCTGAAAATGTGAAACAGTATATTGTAGATTCAGAGGCAGAAGACTTAATATTGTTTAGAAATCTGCCAGCCTATTATCGCTCACTTCCAGGTAAATTAGCACGAGAACTTAAAGAAATGGACAAAAATGGAGCGACTAACGAAGCACTGGCAAAACATATGGGTGCAGGTAAAAATATGAGGTTAGGCATGGTTGAAGGAGATACAGAGAATGGATATGTATCAGTAGGAACTGGCATAAGTTCTATTAAATCTATTCGAAGCGTTAAGGAAGTCATTGATGATATGATGCAGGATTTCAATTCAAACACCTAATCCAATTTAGTAGTTGAAAAATTTATTTAACATATTCGAAGAGCGTTGATACTCAACATATATTTTTTACTTATAGTCTATGTAATAGGTGCTTTCATATTGTAGTATGGGGCTTTTTAACAACATACATTATATAGCTCAAACAATCATATCAAATAACTGTTGCTATTCTAAAAAATCATGGTATTATAATCATAACTTAAAACACTTTCGTATAAATTCATACGTTTCTGTATGAGTTCGACGAGAGTGTTTTTTTATTAAAAGGTTCGTTGTCACGTACTTTAAAATAAAGAAAGAAACTATGAGGTATTTGAATTATGGGCGAAAAACAATGGATTACACCCAGATCATTTTTATTTAATATATTAAATGGATTAGCGATAGCAATCGTTGTAGGTATGCTTCCTAACGCGATTTTAGGAGATTTGAGTAAATACTTAAGTCAGTATAATGAGATATTTTCAAAAATAGCAGTTGTAGTTCAAGGCATTCAATATACGATTCCAATTTTAACGGGTGTCTTAATTGCGATACAGTTTAATTTAACACAATTACAAACAGCTGTGGTTGGTGCAGCAACATTTGTCGGTTCTGGCGCAACGACAATTACAAATCACCAATGGGTCATTACAGGTATCGGAGATTTAATTAATACCATGATTACCGGAGCGATTGCAGTAGGTATTATTTTAATCATCGGAGATCGTGCAGGCAGTTTAAATATGATTATCTTACCCATCGTTGCCGGTGGTATTCCTGGTCTCTTAGGATTATTATTACTGCCTTATACCAAATTGATAACAGTGGGCATAGGAAGTGTTGTTAATAGTTTAACGAATACACAACCTATCATTATGACAATTCTAATTGCAGTGATATTCTCTATTCTTATTGTGTCACCGATATCTGCGATTGGTATTGGTATTGCCATTGGTATTTCAGGGCTCGCAGCAGGTTCAGCCGCTGTAGGTGTCTCTGCCAGTGCTATTATGCTAGCACTAGGGGCATGGCGTGTTAACAAAGTAGGTGTTCCGATTTCAGTGTTACTCGGTGCCGTTAAATTAATGATGCCTAATACCATTCGACATCCTATTATATTTTTACCAATTACATGTACCGCTGCAGTATCAGGACTCATAGGCGGGTTGCTTAATATTAAAGGTACACCTGATTCGGCTGGGTTTGGTTTAATCGGATTAGTAGGCCCAATTAAGTCATTAAACTTATTAGGTACTAGTATGGGTAGTGGCTTGCTACTGATTGCGATAACTTATGTCATCGTACCAATCATATCAGCTATCTTTTTCAATTATCTATTTGTGAAAATATTGAAACTCTATAAACCAGATGTATTTATTTTTAAATAACTTTATATAAACCAAAGGCAATTTCTATGAATGAGATAGAAGTTGCCTTTTTTCTATATAAAATGACTATTTCAAATATATTTTAGGATATAGTTTTATTAAGAAACAAATAATCATAAATAGTTTAAAATTTCAGTCTGATCAGAATATTATTAAGCATAGTTAATAAATTAATGATAGGAGAGATAGGATGGAAATTAATTTAGAGCACCCAGTGTATAAAGTTCAAGTTTCAATGAAATTACTTACATCTCAAGGCGTTCCCGGGACACTATATTTACTAAAAGACGTGATTTATTTTGAAGCAGATGGATTACTGAAAGGTTCAGAGATTAAAAACGAATTTCACTTTAATGAAATAAAGAGTTTGAAATTTGGTTTATCATTTAGTCCGTATAGAATAGTAATAACCGAAAACAATAATGAAAATTGGATATTTGATTACGTGTCACGTAAAGAAGGTAAAAAATTTGTAGAATTATATGAGGCTATCCAAGAAAGTAACGCATAGATAACGTGCAATAGTAAAAATGCCAATTCACCTTTAATGATAGGTGGATTGGCATTTGTTTTATATTATGACTTTCTACAACTCACACTATTGAACAGTCACTTTTTAATTTCTTTCAACATCGTTTTTATAACATATAGCAAAAGGTTTATATATCAACATGTGAACCTTTTTAATTTGTAAATAAAAAAGTTTGAATTATAAGAAATATTTATACATAACTTTAAAAAATATGTAGTAAGTTGTGACAAAATAAGTTAATATATTTTTATTAGAATTATATTTATAAAAAGGAGCGCAACTAAATGATTTGTCCATCATGTGCAAATGAAGTAGGTCAGAATGATAAATTTTGTCAACATTGTGGTACCAATTTAACTGTGGAAAAGCCCATTATGAAGGAAAACGTAGATACAAATAATAATTTAACATGTCCTAATTGTAATGAAAACGTCCAATCTAATGATAAATTCTGTATTAATTGTGGATTTAAATTAAATGAATCTATGCAATATTCATCTAATGAAACCTATAATCATAGTCATCAACATATTGAAAGAGAAGTTGCTAATAATACCAATATTACTGAGGAAGCTAAAAATCTATTCAATAATACGACAAAATCAATAGGTAGATTAGCTGGAAATGATGAAATTCTTAAATTAAATTTGAGAGATATGTTTTCCCAAGTGTTTAAGTTTCATTCAAAGCATGAATCAGATGATGTGTTTATAGCTGGTACACAAAGTACTACACCACATATTACAGAGGTTTCAGAAGAATGGGGAAAACCATGGGTATTTTCACGCGTATTCATATCACTATTAATTACTTTTATTGGCTTGTGGTTTTTAGCAAAAATGTTTGGTAATGAAAATAGTATTCCAGGTATGATATTTATTGGAGCACTAATCGTTCCTATTTCTGGAGTAATATTTTTCTTTGAATCCAATGCATTTCGTAATATTAGTTTTTTTGAAGTCTTGAAAATGTTCTTTGTTGGTGGGGTCTTTTCTTTAATAAGCACGCTTGTGCTATATCAATTTGTATCTTTTAGTGATGATCTTGAAATGTATGGAATTATGACAACGGGTGATGCATTTTTAATTGGATTAGTTGAGGAAATAGGCAAAGCTATTATAGTTGTTTTATTTATTAACTATCAAAGAACCAATAAAATTTTGAATGGTATATTAATAGGTGCTTCTATTGGTGCTGGTTTTGCTGTATTTGAAACGGCAGGATATATATTGAACCTTAGTTTCATGAGTGATCAAACAGTTGATCTTAATGTAATGATTGAAATTATCATTTCAAGAGGATGGTCTGCTTTAGGTGGTCATTTAGTATGGGCAGCGATTATTGGAGCAGCAGTGGTTATTGTGAAAAATACTAGTCAGTTTACTTGGTCTAATATCCTTGATAAACGATTTCTATTTTTCTTCTTTATCTCTGTTGTTTTACATTTTATTTGGGATGCACCAATCACATTCTTAGGAAGTTATAACTTAAAATTAATTATTTTAATAGTTATTGCATGGATTTTTATATTTATATTAATGAAATCTGGATTGACTCAAGTAAATGTATTGCAGAAAGAATATATTGAAAATAAAGAAAAACAATGAAAATTTATCAATGAATAGTATAGCTATTTTTTTATAGAGAAATATAGCTAGTTCGGCGACATTTAAAGTTACACCATATGAAGGTACTGTAATAGTTTGCAACAATATGAATAGGGTTTTGGAAGAATTAAAATAAACGGGGGGAAACGATGAAAATATTTTTGTCTATCTTAGCATGTGTATGCTTAGTTATTATAATCTTGGCAACTGGTTTATGGGGATATTCTTCTTATAAAAATATCATAACTAAAGAGAAAGAAGTGCATAAAGCAGAACATAAAGAATCTAAAAAGAAAACAACTAAAGAAAGTAATAAACAAACACCTGAAGATACAATGCAAAATAATCAAAATACTGTTAATCAACCAGTAAGCCAACCTCAACAGCCTGTAACAAATACAGCAGATACTCAATCTAAAACAGAAAGAAAAATCGATGAAAAGGAAGAACATTCTGATGAAACGATGCCTGAAATAGAGGTTTATGACTATACGGATGATAACGGAGATGGTAAACCAGAAACGATTAATGGTAGTCCAGCTGGGGATGTTGACCAAGGTGGTGTCCCAGGAGAAACCGTTCATTAGATAAAGCATTTAGATAGTTTCAAGATTAAAAGTAAATCATTAAATATATCTTTAAAATAGAATAATAACCCCTTCTATATTGGCTATTTGTTTAAATATAGAAGGGGTCTTAATTTTTATAAATGTTTATTGATCAGTCACTTTTTCGTTTCTTATAGCATCGTTTAATAGGTTATCCCAGAAGCCTTGGAATTGCTCGATTGAGATGCCGTTTTCATCTTTTTGTGTTCCGACAAAGTCGCCATGGTCCCAATCGTGTTGGACAGGTGTGACTTGCCATACGCCTTTTTGAATTTGATCTGTAGTATCGACATATTTTTGATTAGATGGATGTTGTGCCGAAACTACTGATACTAGACCGTCATTTTCTCGCCAAGCTTTATCGTCTAATTTACCAATTACATTGGTTGTTGGTAAATACTTAATATTCATATGACTATTACGATGATGGATACCGTTGTTATCTGGGTCAGATGATTCGCCAGTATATGTTTTATAAACAATATTTGGGTTGAGTGACGTATGATTATTCAACTCTTGTGCACCTTCAGTTGTTAAATCATAGAATCCATTATCTTTTGTCTTCCATAAGTTACTATTTTCAACGCGTTTTACATAGTCTATATAAGTTTCATCAGGTCTCTGTTTTAATCCCCATTGAGTTAAACCAAGATCGGCACGAGAGAATTTATTACCTTGTGATTTCGCAAAATCATAAACAGCTTGTCTTACAATCGCTTCATTACCTAGTAAATCAGAGGCGTGTGTGCCGTTATGAGGTGACGCTAACGTAGTAATGGAAGAAATCATGTTATCTTGTCCACCTTTATATAATGGTGAAATGTCACCACCATGTTGTTTTTGATATTCGATTTCTTCAGGATTTCCATTACGTAACATTTCTTCTAATAAACGAACGGTTTGTCCACCCATACTATGGCCAATTAAATGGATTTTCTGGCCGGGTTTCCAATCTCTATAGGCACCTGCATAAGATTTGCCATAACGTTCATGACCATATTTAGCTGCATGTGCCGCACCATAATCTACAGTGCCACCTTTGATATAGTAGTACAATTCAACCGCACGATCATAGTTACTACCTAATGCACTTACACTAGCTTCACTCACGTTATAACCTTTTGCACGTGCTTCTTGTGTGATGTTAAGACGATCGCCACCCCAATAATTACTATCTCCTAAACCAGGTCCATTATCAGCTGTAAAACCATTAAATCCATGAACAAGTATAATAGGGTCATGATTTTTATATTGTTGTTGAGGCGCTACCTTATTCGTCTGATCTTTAGTAGGTTGAGTAGCCTGTGCTTTGGATTTGTTGTTATGTATGGCTACCGCATTTTTAGTTAATGTATTTAGACCATCTTTAGATTGATCATCGTCATTATCTGCAGGTGTACTATCTTTAGTCGCTTGTTTATCTAGGTTATCTAAATTGATATGGCTCTCAGTCGATGTTGTTTGATCTTGTTTAGATGAATCTAGTGAATGAACTGGCACCTCTTGTAAAGTACTAGAATCTTTAGCCGTGATATGTTGTGTTGTAGATGGATGTTGTGTTGATGATGACTTTGATGGTGTTACATTTACATCTTTATGTGAGTCAGTCTGCGGACTCTCTTGTGTACCTTGTTTCTCTATAGATGAATCTTCTTGTGATACATGTTTATCTTTTTGAGCATTATCCTCACCAGGTTCTTTAGAAGACTGTTCTTGTTTATCTGCTTTAGATGTTATATTTGACTTTGATGGTACAAGTTTTGAATCTTCATTAGGTTTAGATGTTTCATCAATATCTTGCTTTGAATTAGTAGGTTCTTGTTTGGTTGGAGTTGATTTGTCATTTGAAGCTGGTGCCTCATTTGAGTCGACTTCAAGAGATTGTTCTGAATTGTCTTGAGATGACGTTTGATCTGTATCATTTGTCTTTGTAGTTTCATGTGAAACGTCATTAGTTTTATCAATAATATGTTTAGAATTTTCGTTTGTTTGATTAGTTGATGTATCCTGCATTTTGTCAGTGTCTTGATTTGATGTTTGTGTCGAATTCGATTCAGGACGTTCAACATTCGTATTATTTGTATCAGAATCTTTCGCTTTTGTTGGTTCTGAAGGTTGTTGTTGTGTTTGATTAGAGTTAGATGATTCAGTTGTTTCTTTAACATTTTGTACAGTAGTTTGATCTTGTGATTCAGTTTCTGCTGCTTGTGCAGATTCCGCTCCGACAAATAACATAGATGCAACGATGATTGAAGATGCACCTACACTTAACTTACGAATACTATAAGAATTCTTTCTGTTTTTCATGTTATTAGCACCTCTATCTGTTAAATCTGGATTATGAGCAACATTTAATATGAAATGCCGACAGATTAACAACGTACTTCAGAAAATCCGACGACACCCCCATCATAAATTAAGATTATGAACGTAATATAAATTTCTCTTTACAACTTCTTAAAGTTCCATCAAACAAAGGTAGGGGTGAGTAACAATACGCTTTACTTATTGTACAGGTTTTTGTACAATTTATTGAAAGGAGGTACAGATTATGGCAATAGTATCGTACTCAATAGCTAGAAAAAATTTTAGAAGTTTAATAGATAAAGTTAACAATGATTCAGATGCGGTGACTATAACAACTAATGATAGCAATGCTGTACTGATTTCGGAGTCAGATTACAATGCGATGATGGAGACATTATACCTCCAACAATCCCCTGCTAATGCCCAACACTTGGCTAAATCTATAGAAGATGCTGAGCGTGGAAATACAATAGAGGTAGATTTAGAATCATATGAGTAGATTAAATATTTTATTTACACCTGATGCATTTGAAGACTATAAATATTGGCAAATTCATGATAAAAAATTATTAAAAAAGATTAACCATTTGATAAAATGTATAAATCGTAATGGCCCACTCGAAGGTGAAGGAAAACCTGAAGCTTTGAAAGGTAATTTTAAAGGATATTATAGTAGAAGAATCAATTTTGAACATAGGTTAGTTTATAAAGTACATGATTCAGAAATAATTATTGTTTCTTGTAAATATCATTATTTTAAATAATTTACTATGTCTCTAAACAACAGATTGATGTATTTGAGTTCAAGGGAGAGGGACAGAAATAATATTTTCTTAAAATTTATTTCGTTGTCCCACCCCGGCAAGGGTGACTAGAAATGAAAAAGCTTGGTACAACCACATTTTCATTTCAGTCAACTACTGCCTAAATATGAATGTAACTTGAAATATATATTTATGTCCTAGACTGTTTTAATATAGATGTGTAATGATCCAATCTATTTCCCATACGAATTACATATTTCCTCATAAACCATGTTATGATAAAACATTTTAAAGCGCTTACATTTTTCTAAAAATTAAAACGATTTGGTATTTTAGTATTTTGTAAACAAATGCAATATCGTCGTTTCATTATTTAAAGGGGGATGTTAATCATGCAAGGGGATAGTATGTGGTTAACGATTGTTGGTTTAGCAATTATTATTTCAATTGTAGGATTGCTAATTGCTAAGAAGATTAGTCCGGTTGTGGGTATGACATTGATTCCATGTATCGGTGCTTTAATTTTAGGCTATAGTGTTGCCGATTTGGTTAAGTTCTTTGATAAAGGGTTAGCGCAAGTGATGAACGTTGTCATTATGTTCATTTTTGCGATTATTTTCTTTGGTATTATGAACGATAGTGGTCTGTTTAAACCACTTGTGAAGCGGTTGTTACTGATGACACGTGGTAATGTAGTCGTCGTTTGTATTATGACGGCATTACTTGGAACGATTGCACAACTCGATGGCGCAGGTGCGGTGACATTTTTATTATGTATTCCTGCCTTATTACCATTATACAAAGCATTAAATATGAGTCGCTATTTACTCATTTTATTATTAGCGCTCAGTGCAGCAGTGATGAATATGGTGCCTTGGGGTGGTCCAATGGCGCGTGTCGCAACCGTTTTAAAAGCTAAAAGTGTCAATGAATTATGGTATGGTTTAATACCAATTCAAATAATTGGTTTTATTCTCGTTATGTTACTTGCAGTGTATTTAGGTTTTAGAGAAAAGAAACGTATTCAAAAAGGGATCGCAAAGGGAGAAATTGAACAAACTCAAGATATTGATATACATAAACTTGTTGCGCATTATGAACATGAACAAGATATTAAGTTTCCAGTAAGAGGTCGTGCCAGAGAGCATGGGTCTATTAAGTGGATTAATACATTGTTAACTTTATTAGTTATGGTTGCAATGTTAACGAATATCGCTCCGCCAGAATTCGCATTTATGATAGGTGTATCTATTGCTTTAATCATTAACTATAAGAGTGTAGATGAGCAAATGGATCGCTTAAAAGCACATGCACCTAATGCATTAATGATGGCTGTTGTCATTGTAGGAGCAGGGATGTTCTTAGGTATTCTCGATGAGACGGGTATGCTTAAAGCAATCTCTACAAGTTTCATTCATATTATTCCGCAACCAGTCGGACCGTATATTCACATTATTGTAGGTATCTTTGGTGTACCACTTGATTTATTAACAAGTACGGATGCTTACTATTTCGCATTGTTACCTATTGTTAAACAAACAGCTGCTG
This sequence comes from Staphylococcus warneri, assembly GCF_900636385.1. NCBI lineage: Bacteria > Bacillati > Bacillota > Bacilli > Caryophanales > Staphylococcaceae > Staphylococcus > Staphylococcus warneri. The sequence continues at coordinate 50,631 of NZ_LR134269.1, forward strand.
AATTTGGCGTATCACAAGTGTCTACTGCTTACTCAATGGTGATCGGTAATATTATAGGTACCTTCGTAAGTCCATTTGCGCCAGCAGTATGGCTTGCACTTGGTTTAGCCGAAGCCAACATGGGCACATATATTAAATATGCCTTCTTCTGGGTATGGGGCTTTGCTATTGTATTGTTACTTATTGCAATGTTAATAGGTACAGTAGCCTTTTAACTACAGGGAAGTGTTAAGGCAGTCTAAAAAATAAGCGTAGTACAGAACATGATTGTTAAGTACTACGCTTGATTTATATGGTCATTGATATATTATGAATAAAATGCGTCAAAGACTTGATTGATATCTTTAGCTGCGTCTTTGATAATATCTTCTTTAGGTAAAATGGATGTACCTTGTGCACGTGCAATGTAGAATTCATCAAAGCCCATAACTTCTTTGAACATTTCTCTTAAATAATGGTATGAAAATTCAAGTGGTGTATAACGCTCTTCATTGGTATAAATACCACCACTTGCTTGTAATAGTAATGCTTTATAATCATCTGTCATTAGTCCAACTGAGCCATCGTCTGTATATTTAAATGTTTCTCTAGGAATCATAATATTATCGATGTAATCTTTTAAACGAGATGTGATATTGAAGTTGTGTAATGGTGTCAAAATCACAATACGATGATGTGCTTTAAATTGTTGTACTAAAAATGTAGATTTGTCAGCAACTTGTTGCTCTTCCTCAGATAATGGTGTACCCGCGCCAAGTTTATTCCACACGTTTAACAATTGCTCGCTATCAAGACGAGGTAATAAACCTTCATATAAGTTAAGTTCTTCAATCTCTCCATTAGGAAATGCTTCATTATATTTTTCTAAAAACATAGCATTCATTTGAGCAGTATAGGTACTGTCATTATTAAAATCAGGGTGTGCGTTAATAAGTAACGTCTTCATAGTTAAATACTCCTTTGTATGTAATATGACAAGTATACACGGTTATCTGTTTAAAGACTATAATCTGCATTATTATTTTTGAAAGTAAATGTACATAAAAGAGGAGTGGATATCAAATAGAGCCACTCCGAATCATTGTTATAGCGTTTTATGATTACCTAAATTGGAACAGGTAAATTTATAAGAAATATCCAATTAATAATTGGGGATATCTCATCTTATAGTTTATTTATTAATAAGGCGTAGTTGCCAATTACCTATAATTTTAGCAAGCATTTTATTAGGAACAACATTTAAAAACTGTCTTTCTATTTTGTGTAATAGTGTTGGTATAATCACAAGTTCATTATTTTGCATTTTATAGAATGTATGGTTAGCAACGGTTTGTGGATTGCTTGCAAAGGCAGATGAAGATTTACCGGCATTAGCAGCCCAATTGGTATCTAAAGGCCCAGGGCATAAAACACTAACATTAACATTAGTATCTAATAATTCGCCATACATAGTTTCGGTTAATTTCATCACATAAGCTCTACTTGGTCCGTAAACATTAAAATAAGGATCAGGTGTCATAGCCCCTAGAGATGCTACATTTAAAATTTTCCCACTGTTTCGTTCAACCATATCTTTTCCGAATAAACGTGATAATAATGTCACACTAGTAATATTTAATTTAAGGTTGGAAATTAATTGTTCTGTACCGATATCCACTAACTTACCACTTTTTCCATATCCCGCGTTATTAACTAATTGCTCTATTTCAATGCCTTTTTCGGATAATTTATCATATAAATGATAAATATCTTCAGTTTTAGATAAATCTGCAGGAATGACGATTACATTAATTTCATATTGTGCTTTTAGTTGATGAGCCAATTGGTTTAATTTATCTTCAGATCTTGCAGCTAATACTAAATTAAAGTGATGTCGTGCAAATGTTTTACTAAATGCTTCACCTAAACCACTTGAAGCACCTGTTATTAATGCGTATTTACCTGCCCCGTCAATATGTTTATTTTTAAAATAAGTATTTAATTGATGTGCACCTATACCTACTGATAACAATGTTGCTATTAATTTTTTATTATTCATATAAAGACCTCCTTTATTTTTGTTGGTCTATTTTTATTGTGTAATGTAATAAAAAGAAGAAAGAAAAGTAAAACAATGTACTAATAAGTGTTAGAACATATAAGTTTTAAAGTTATCTCCTTTTACTTCTATAGATGTAATATATCCATAGATAAAATAAGTCAAAAGATTAGATTTAGTCATTGTCTCCCATGTATATCGTTCAATTTCACACATTTCATTTCAACACACACAAATATTTTCAACAGTTAGGAATAATTTAGCGTCTTTTAAGTAAAATGGTTTGCTAAGCTAACTAAAAATGATACAGTTTTTCGTGGACAATTTTAAGAAAGGAGTAGGGTGTCGTGTCGAGTAGTGAAATGACAATAGCAAAACGAAATACGATTGTGGTAGTGATGTTAATCAGTGCATTCGTAGCTATGTTAAATCAAACCATTTTAAATACTGCCTTACCAGCGATTATTTCCGGCTTAGGTATTCCTGAAACGACAGCACAATGGTTGATTACAGGATTTATGTTAGTTAACGGTGTTATGATTCCACTTACTGCATTTTTAATGGATAGATATTCTACACGAGGTTTATATATTTTCTCTATGGCTGCCTTTTTAATTGGATCTTTAGTGGCAGCACTTTCCCCAAACTTTAGTATTTTAATGGTGGCTCGTGTGATTCAAGCAATTGGTGCAGGTATTTTATTACCGCTCATGCAATTTACAGTGTTCACCTTATTCCCAGTAGAAAAACGTGGATTTGCGATGGGACTAACAGGTATAGTCGCACAATCTGCACCTGCGATTGGACCAACGTTAACGGGCTTGCTCATTGATGCGTTTAGTTGGAGAATGCCGTTTTACGTCGTCGCAACGATTGCTATTATTGCCTTCGTGATTGGTTACTTCTTCGTTGAAAACCATAGTTCTCCAAAAGATACTGCTTTAGACAAGATTTCTGTTGTATATTCTACCTTTGGTTTCGGCCTCATTTTATTCGCGTTTAGTAGTATCAGTACGTTGGGTATCACGTCACCAGCTGTAATCATTACATTTATATTAGGTGTAATCGTGATTGCCATCTTTACATTCCGTCAGTTAAAAATTGACCATCCATTGTTAAATTTACGTGTCTTTAGAAGTAAGACATTTACCTTATCAGCAGTAGCATCTATGTTGCTATTTATTGGTATCGTTGGTCCTGCATTACTCATTCCTATGTATGTACAAACAGGTTTAGGACTATCAGCAGTATTATCAGGGCTTGTGATTTTACCAGGTGCTGTGTTTAATGCATTTATTTCTGTTTATACAGGTAAGGTATTTGACCGTTTCGGATTACGTGTCCTAGTGATACCTGGCTTCACACTGTTGATTATTATGACGATTCTTCATACATTTTTATCAACAGATACGCCATTTTGGTATGTAGTCGTTATTTATGCGATTCGTATGTTCTCAGTCGGTTTATTAATCATGCCATTGAATACTGCAGGACTGAATGCGTTACAATCGGAAGAAATTTCTCATGGTACAGCAATTATGAATTCATTACGTATTATCGCTGGGGCAATGGGTACCGCAGTGAGTATTACGATTCTTTCCATTGTATCTAAAAATGATTTAGCAGGTAGTCATACCGGTCAGTCTAAAACTGAAATGATGCGTGCAGCTACTGTACATGGTGTAGATGCAGCATTTATATTTACAACCATCTTGATTGTGATTGCATTTATTCTATGTTTATTCATCAAAGATAAGACAAAAACTTCTAGAAAATAATAAAATCATAAAGGAGTATTTGACATGAGTGTATTTACAAAAGAGGACCATTTACAAATTTTAAAAGATATCGTAGAAATCAAAACAGTGAATGATAATGAAATAGAAGTAGCAAGATATTTAAAAGATTTATTAGAAAAACATGGCATCAAAGCAGATATCGATGAAATTAAAGGTCATGACAATCGTGCTAACCTAATTGCTTCCATTGGTGAAGGTCACCCAGTCGTGGCGATTTCAGGACATATGGACGTGGTATCAGAAGGCGATCCTAATAATTGGCAATTCCCACCATTTGAATTAACAGAACAAGATGGCTATTTATATGGTCGTGGTACATCAGATATGAAAGCAGGCTTAGCTGCACTAGTCATTGCAATGATTGAAATCTATCAAAGTGGCGCGTTAAAACAAGGTACTATCAAGTTAATGGCGACAGCTGGAGAAGAAATGCAACAACTAGGTTCAGAACAATTATATAAAGAAGGCTATATGGATGATGTGGATGCATTAGTCATTGCTGAACCATCCGAATCAGGTATTGTCTATGCGCATAAAGGTTCTATGGATTATCAAATTGTATCTCGCGGACAAGCAGCACACAGTTCTATGCCTGTGGTTGGACAAAATGCGATTAAGCCGTTACTAGATTTTGTACGAAATATTGATGAGGAATATGAAGACATTAGAAAAGAATTACAGTGTGAACAATTTGATTTCAAACATGTGATTGAGAGAATAAAAGGACGTGTGGGCGACAAAGTTGAGGAAGAAGAAATCGAGCGCGTCATTAATGGATTGGTTATTAACCATACAATTATTCAAGGTGGTAATCAAGTCAATTCTGTGCCTGATATGGCAACAACAGACTATAACATTCGTACCGTTCCAGAGTTTAATAATGACCAGGTGAAAGCTTTATTTAAAAAACATATTGAACAGATTAATAACGAAGGCGGTCAACTAGAAGAAGACATGTACCTAGACTTAGATCCAGTGCTTACAACAGGGGAAAATCGTTTAATCGCGCTAGGTCAACAAGTGGCAGCTCATATTTTCAAGAGGGATGTCGTTGCAACACCAACAGTTGGTGTGACTGACGCATCTAATTTACTACGTGATAAAGATGAACATTTCTCATTCTTAATGTTTGGTCCAGGTACCGTACCACATCAAATCAATGAACATGTAAATAAAGAAACATATCATCAATTTGTTGATTATTATATTGAATTATTAACATCATATTTAAATGAAGTATAAATAAAGATGTATAGGAGTAGCTATTGATTGCGTGATGCACGAATGATCAGAGGCTACTCCTTTTATATTATGATAATAAGAGTGGTGTAGAAAATAGAATGAGTAAGATGATATTTAAAATACCTAATAAACTGGTGACTAATTTTTGTTTACATTTTGAAAGTAAGGTTAATTGGATAATTATAGTAATGAAAATGAGAATAGCGCCTGGCCAATACCAGAAAGAGAATGTAGAATTGTTAAACAAGTTCGTGAAAAAGGTCGTATAAACGATAAAAAGATTCAATACTGTTAAAATAATTGAAGTGACATAGAGTGAGCGGGTGTTGATCATGATGTTTATCCTTTCTAATCATGTAGTTATATTTATATCATATTATATATAGTTAAAACTCAAATTTCAAATCAATTTAATTATTAAATTATATAAAAGTCGCTACGGTTATAGGAAAACGGGATTTTTAAAAAGGGAGAGAGATTTATGAATGAACGTAATGAGGTTATCATCAAGTTGCTAGATAGAGCAAATATTAAACCAGGCATGCGCATATTAGATATCGGATGTGCGACTGGGGAAGTCACTCAATTAGTAGCTGAACGTGTTGGATCACAAGGTGAAGTGATTGGTATTGATATGAATCAAACACTGTTGGAAAAAGCAGTTGAAAATAATCAATATGATCATGTGTCTTATCAACAACATGATATTTATCAATTACCAGAAACATTAGGCCAATTCGATGTCATTATTGGTAGAAGGGTACTCATGTATTTGCCAGATGTGGTACAAGCGTTACGCATATTAAAGGACTTTTTAAAACCAGAAGGTATATTCTGCTTTCAGGAAAGTGATGCTATTAATGGCGGTACGGGTGCAGATGAACTACCTCTACATCAAACAGCGATACAATGGATATGGCAAACTGTAGCACAAGAAGGTGGCGATATTCATATCGGCCAAAAGTTATACAATTTGTTGAACGAAATAGGTATGAAAGACACTGATTACTTTGCGGAAGCGATCATTCATACATCCGACAACAATGATTTAGAATGGCTTGTAGGCATTATGCTACCAAGAATGAAGGCACATCATATTGTGGATGAGACCTTCTCAATAGAAACGTTCAAAAAAGAATTAAAAGCAGAGGCACAACACAATCATAGTGCCTTCATAAGAGATATGGCATTCGGAATAATAGGGAAAATAAAGTGATAAAGAAGGGAGAGGGACAGAAATAAAATTTTCTTAAAATTTATTTCGTTGTCCCACCCCGGCAAGGTTGACTAGAAATGAAAAAGCTTGGTACATTAGACCGTCTTTGTAATTTATTACTTAGACGGTTTTATGCATGAACTTTTAAGTTCATGTATACCTCTTAAACTTAATCTGAACACATGAGTTAATACTCATGTGTAAGTCATTCTAATTTCTTTACGAAAAAGAATGACTTTACAGTCAACTACTGCCCAAACATAAATGTAACTTGAAGTATATATTTATGTCCTAGCTTCTCTTTTATATATGGAAGGTATAAATTTCCAATATTTTTGAAAGCGCTTTATAATAAGGAGACATGTAGAATATACATCATAATTATTCTAAATGAACCTTGAAAGTAGGTATTTTTATGACGAATAATAACATTCATTCACAATTATTAAATAAGGTTAAGAAGGGAACAAAATTGGTAGGTGTCAGTGTAGGATCTGGAATATCGGCAGTTAATGCTAGTAAAAATAATGCAGATTTAATTCTCTTTTTAAGTTCTGGTATTTTTCGAAACAGAGGAGTGAGTTCTTTAGGAGCATACTTAGCTGCATCAAACAGTAATGATTTGAATTTGTCTATATTTGATAGAGACATTGCTACTAAAAAAATAGATACTCCAATCATATTTGGTTTAATGGCAACGGATCCTACTATTAATATAGAAAATTTTATTTCGTGTTTAAAGGATAGAGGTATATTTGGTATTAATAATTATCCAACGGTTGGTTTGATTGATGGTCAATTTAGAAATTATTTAGAAGAAAATAATTTAGGTTACGATCAAGAAGTTAGGGCAATTGGGATAGCCAAACAAAAGGGAATGTTTACTACTGCATTTGTTTTTAATGAAATTCAAACTAAAAAAATGCTTGATGCGGGAGCTGATATCATATGTTTACATCTTGGGTTGTCAGTTGGAGGTGATTTGGGAACAAAACAAATTAAATCACTTCAATATACAAATCATTTGATTCAACAAATATTTCATTCATTTAATGAAGGTATTCTCCAAGAAAAAATGATTATGCTATATGGCGGACCTATTAAAACTCAGCAAGATTTTCAATATTTATGTGATCAGAATGAATTTATTAATGGTTATATTGGAGGTTCATTATTTGAACGTATTCCTACTGAAGAAGGCTTAAAAGTAGCAATTGATAACTTTAAATATTCAAGTGACGAACATATGATTTCGTTTATGAATAAGAAGGATAAAAGTCCTGAAGAGTATATTGATTTTGTGCAAGCATACATTCATCAACATTATTATGAATATATTTCTTTAAATGAACTTGCTGACATTTTATATATATCACGCCCTTATTTGAGTAAATTATTTAAACAAGTCATAGGTAAATCATTTAAAGAATATTTAGTGATGTACCGCTTAGCCAGAGCTGAACATATGTTGCTTAATACAAATCAGTCGGTTAAAGAAATTGCAGATTCGGTTGGTTACAATGATTATGCACATTTTAGTAAACTATTTAAGCAAAAATATGGATTGTCACCTACTCATTACAAAACAACAAATTGAGAATACTTAAACACATGTTTATCAATTAATGAAAGCGCTACAATATCCTTGATAGTTCATTTAAAAGGGGGTTGTAGTATAAATGAAAACAGTCGCAATTATTGGTACATTTGATACAAAAGCAAAAGAATTTAGCTATGTTAAGGATGAAATTGAAAGACTCGGTTTTAACACACTAATGATTCATACAGGCGTGTATGATTCGTTAATTTCAGTAGATATTACAAATCAACAGGTTTTAGATGAAGTAGATGTACACATAACGGAATTAATCAGAAAGTCAGATAGAGCGTATGCTACGGATATGTTAGCAAAAGGTATGCAATCACTATTATTAAAATTATTCGAAGCACAGAAGTTTGATGGTGTAATATCATTGGGAGGATCTAGTGGAACTGCTATAGCAACTGCTGGTATGAAAGAATTACCTATAGGAATACCTAAAGTAATGGTATCTACTATGACTTCTGGCGACATCTCCCAATACGTAGGTACTTCAGATATATTTATGATACCGTCCATAGTAGACATAGCAGGTTTAAATAAAATTTCAAAACAAATTTTCATGAATGCTATCAATGCTCTGGGAGGGATGTTGTCTGATTATGAACTTGATTTCAACGAAGACAAACCATTGATTGCAGCAAGTATGTTTGGTGTAACTACACCTGTTGTGACTCAGGCAACGGAAATACTAGAACAGCACGGTTATGAAGTTGTTATATTTCATGCAACAGGTACAGGTGGCAAAGCTATGGAGGATTTGATTCGAAGTGGTTACTTTGAAGGAGTGTTAGATTTAACAACAACAGAATGGGCAGACCAGTTATGTGGTGGTGTATTATCTGCAGGTGAATCACGCTTAGATGCTGCTATAGAAAATAATATACCTCAAGTAGTTTCATTAGGGGCGTTAGATATGGTGAATTTTGGTCCTAAAGAAACAGTTCCCGAACAATATAAAAATAGATTGTTATATCAACATAACCCTTCAGTGACACTAATGAGAACAACGGTAGAAGAAAATATAAAAATAGGACACAAAATAGCTGAAAAATTGAACAGGGCAGATACAAATACTGCTTTAGTAATACCAGTTAAGGGTATTTCTGCTATAGATAAAGAGGGTGAAATATTTTATGATGAGAAAGCGACTCAAGCATTAATCAATACTATTAAAGAAAATCTGAACTCTAATATTACAATTCATGAACTAGATTATCACATTAATGATAAGACATTTTCAAATGAGGTTTCTAGAATATTAATCAATGCGATTGAGAAATGAGAGGGAGATACGTATGAATAGAAAACATATTAAAGAAAATTTTAATCAAAAAATTAAAGATAATAATATTATCTTAGGTGTAGGTGCAGGTACTGGTATTACTGCTAAGAGCAGTGAAGCGGGTGGAGCTGATTTATTAATTATATATAATTCAGGACGATACAGAATGGCAGGTCGTGGTTCATTAGCAGGGTTATTAGCTTATGGAGACGCTAACCAAATTGTACAAGAAATGGGTAATGAAGTATTACCAGTAGTTAATCACACACCTGTTCTTGCAGGAGTGAATGGCAGTGATCCTTTCAGAGTTATGGATGTTTTTCTTAAAGATTTAAAAGCACAAGGTTTTGCAGGCGTACAAAATTTCCCAACTGTTGGTCTGATTGATGGTACTTTTAGACAAAATTTAGAAGAAACAGGTATGGGATATGATACAGAAGTAGAAATGATACGTAAAGCACACGAATTAGATATGTTTACAGCACCATATGTTTTTGATGAAGAGCAAGCTAAAGATATGGCTAATGCAGGTGCGGATATGTTAGTAGCACATATGGGATTAACTACTAAAGGTAGTATTGGTGCTAAAACAGCATTGACACTAGATGATTGTGTAGAACGCATACAAAAAATTGTTGAAGCCGGAAAATCAGTAAATGAAAATGTATTAGTTATTTGTCATGGCGGACCAATTGCAGAACCAGATGACGCTGAATATATTATTTCTAAAGTAGATGGAATTGTAGGATTCTTTGGTGCTTCAAGTATTGAGAGATTTGCAGCAGAAAATGGAATTAAAAAACAAACAGAAGCATTTAAAAAGATTGTTAAATAAATTGAATGTAATTTTAGAAGTGCTATAAATGTGTATTAACAGTTATAAAGAAGCTAGGACAACTTGATATTGTCCTAGCTTCTCTTTTATATATGGAAGGTATAATATTAAACTAGCTCAAAGACGTTTATGATACGTTGGCTTTAGTGACATATCCGTTTTCAATTGCAAACGCAATATGACCTTTGCCTACTTGATAACTATAAATGCCATCGCCTTTCTTTTTAGCAGGTCCTGTTAATGGATTTTGATAATCATAGTTATTACCATATTTTTGTTTCACTTGTTTTAAGCTAATTGAGTTTGGTTTTACTTTAATATCTACATTGCTTGCTTTGTGATTTTTATACTGTTGGAATGTTTGATCATAAATGACTTTAGAGTTAGTAGGTGCTTGATATTTACCGCTAACTTTAACACCATTGAACTCTAAATTATCCGCTTTTAAACCATTATAGAATGATTGGCTTAATAAAAAGTTACCTCCTGAAGCAGTGTAACCGTTATATTTATACCAATACTGTGATGACGCTGCGTGTGCTTGGTGAGATGATACATTATCTGTAGAAACGCTTACTCCTAGTGCTGTGCCTAATACAATGCTTCCCGCAACAAAAGTTTTAGTTAATTTCTTCATAAAGCATCACTCCTGTATAATTTTTTTGGTAGTGAAAACGCTACCAACTTTAAAGTACAACAAATTTATAAAAGATTCAAATTTAAAGTATAAAATGATTGTCGATTTTAGCGTAGGAATTATTAATTTAAAAAATACATTTTTGCATATACGGTATAAATATAAATAATTTCTCTTTGTTGGCCATATTTTTATAAAAATATAGTATAATTGCCTCGTATAAAGAAGTAATAATAATATATATTTTAGAATTTTAAAAAACATTAAACAAAGGGGATTTATCATTGAAGAAATTTTTATTTTAAAGTGGAACAGCATTATTACTTTTGTCAGCGTGTAACAATGGCGATTCATCTAGTGATTCAAAAGGAGCATCGAAAGTAGAAGATACACAAAAGAGTGAAGACGGTAAAAAAGGGAACGATTCTAAGTCATCATCAAGTAAAGAAAGTTCAAACCACTCAAGTAATTCTAAACAATCATCTGCGAATGATATTTCGAATCTATCTGAAAAGGAAAAGTTGGCGTTAGTATTTTTAGCAAATGAATCTGGTGAGTATGCCATAACTAAAAATGATATTTTAACAGGAAGATACACGACACAAATGTCGGATGGTAAAAAGACGAAAGAATTAAAACATTTTGCTATAACTCGAGATATGAAACCTATTCCCAATGCACCAGAAGGTATGAAATTTTATGTTGTTTCACCTTCAATCGACCAATTCGCATCTGTTATTGGTGTAAGTAATGACAAAATTTATTTAGGAGGGACGCAAGGTGAACTTCGTTCCTATAAAGATGCTTTACAAAATGGAGAAGAGCACGATACGAAAGAAGTCTATGATAAATACAAAGATTCTAATGAATTTAAGCAAATAGCCAATAAGATTAATATTTATGATAAAATGCCAACATTCTCTGACGACGAAAGTGATGATGATTCAAGTTCAGACGACAATAGTTCATCTGATAGTAGTTCAGATTCTGAAGAAGTGACACGTGATAATGTCATCGACAAAGTAGAATCTTACGAAGGTGAAAAGTTAGATACAGATACGTATACATTTAAAGAACCTGAAAAAACAAGTGACGGTAAATGGGGATTCTCATATGATGATAAAGACGGTAATTTAGCCGGCTCATATACTGTTGATACAGATGATGGTTATGTAACTAAATATGACGAAAACGGGGACAAAATCGGTTCAGGATATTAGGACTTGAATTAAATTAGAAAAGTCCGCTAAATATGTAAAACTATATGTATGTCTTGATTGTTAACTAGATATAAAAAATAACTCCCAATCGCGATAATAATCGCATGGTTGGGAGTTATTTATGTGTTATGAGTGTTTAGTATGTTTCTGCCAAGGCATTGGTATGTGTAAGTGCATTAAATCGAATTTTTTAATAAGTGTACCAATAATAAAGGCGAGTACTAGACTTGTGATAGCTACGGCGATGATTGTAATCGCTGATGAAACTGGATTGTTAAAGCCAAATAAGACAATCGCACCCGCGATAGGTGTTGCCATACCAGTGACACCAATTTTAAGTCCACTAAATGCAATAATACAAGCATTGACCATACCGATAAGAGCATTCGTACCATATAAAACGGGCGCATATCTAACGATTAAATCAATTTGTGTTAAAGGCTCGATAAAGACTGCAAATCGATTTGGTTTCTCGCCAATTTTCAAAATGTTGAATAATGTGAAGTTTACAAATGACGCACCTGTACAAGTAATAGCACCAATGGCCATTGGGAGTCCTGTAAGGCCTAAGATACTTGCGAGAACCATTGAACTTAATGGCGTCATACTTGTAACTGGAATAATTAAGCCTAAGATGATCGCTAGAGCATATGGACTACTGTCGCCAACTGAGTTCACGGCACCTGCAATTTGATTTAATACGGCTGTAACACCTGGATTAATCAGTGATGCAAGTCCATATACTAATGCCGGTGCAATGAGTATCACTGCGATTAAATCTAAACCTTCAGGCACTTTCTTCTGAATCAATTTAATAATAAATGCAACTATATATGAAGCGATAAATGCTGGTAATAAACTGAAATCCTTTAATACAAGACCGACGATAATAGCGAAGACAGGTGATACACCTAAATTGATGCATGCGAGTATACCTACCGCAATACCACCTAGACTACCTGCAAGGTCCCCGATGTCTTGTAAGAATTTAATATGTAAGATACCACCGATTGCATAACTTAAGAATGCTTGGGGTAAGAATGTGGCACAAGCAGCACCAGATAAAGCTTGTAATCCTTCCTTACCGTATGGTGCGAATTTAAGGAACAATGTCATAATGACCAACACAATAACGAGTGTTCCGACGCCTAATATAATATTCATGTCATTAAACCCCTTTAGTAGAAATAAGAATTGTTCTATAAAAAATCATTTGACAATTGTAATATAATGTTCAAAAAATTAAATCGCCCACAAAACATTGTTAATCAATATTTAATTTTTTGAAAATTCAAATGAAATGGTTGTTACCTTCCTTTAGAGTTGTATTGAGAGAATATAAATGAAGCAATATACTTCAATATTCAAAATAATATTTTTAACAATATAGACAAAAAAGATGGCAATTTACATGAATAAAATGATGATTTGGGGTATATAATAAACACGTAAAGAGGGGGAGATTGTCATGAAATTTTTTAAATTAGATTATCAACATCATAAAGATATTGTTGATGATAATGTGTTAACAATGTTTGTTCTTGCGAAAGACAAAGATGAAGTAGAAGCATTCGCAAAGAAATTAGGGTATGCGGTAGAAAATATTAAGAAATTAACTGAAAAAGAATTCGAACATGAAAAAGAAGTGACAGAACATTATAGATTAGAGCATGCAGATCAATATTTATAATGTTGTAATACGACAAATGAGGCATTAAAACGGGGAGCTGTGGATCATTCATCTACAGCTTTTTGAATATAAAAAAGATTCGATGTTGAATAAGACGAATTCATTAAAAGGGTGTGTGACATCATGTATATTGGAAAGCATTCACAAATCAATGATTATGAAGAAATTAAACAATTTATACAGCATAATAATTTTGCGACAATTGTAACGAGTAACGACGTAAAACCCATCGCGTCACATATTCCAGTGATGATTTCAGAACAAGATGATCAATTAGTGATTACAGGACATTTAGCAAAACAAAATGAATTGGTACAAACGATAGAACATAACGCACAGGTATTAGTGATTTTCCAAGGACCAGACGCCTATATTTCCTCTACATGGTATGAAACAGAAGACGTACCGACATGGGATTATCAAAGTATACATGTATATGGTGAAGGGCGATTATTGAATCATGATGAACTAGTATCTGATTTGAAGCAATTATTGAATCACTATGAAGGTCACAAAGATGATGGTGCAACATGGAATCATTTGTCAGATGATACTAAGAAACAAATCAAAGGGATTGTCGGATTTCAAGTTAAAGTAAATGATATAGAAGCCGCATACAAACTTAGTCAAAATAAAAGTAAGCAGGAAAAAGTGAATATTGTTAAGCAATTAAAGGCGTCGGTCAATCAAAAGGAAAGTAAAATTGCTAAAGAAATAGAGAAGTATTAAGCCGTTATTTTATAAAAACCATGAATAATATGAACTTGAGAGGATTAGATAGCAATGAGAGAAATAGAAAAATTAGATAAAGGTATGCCATATCATTTTGATGATAAAGAAGTGGCGGAACGTAAAGCTAGAGCAGCGCAATTATGCCAAGAATTTAATGCCATTCCTGCTACAGAACCGGCACAACAAGAAAGTAAAATCCGCCAAATATTAGGTTCTGCTGGTGAAAACATTTCATTCCAAGCGACATTCAATTGTGATAACGGGAAAAAAATACATGTCGGACATGACGTATTAACAAACTATAACCTTACCATTCTAGATATAGCACCAGTGAACATTGGAAATCATGTGATGATAGGTCCTAATGTTGATATATATACAGTTAACCATCCATTAAGCGCAAAAGGAAGACGAGAATATTTAGCTCAAGCAAGTCCTGTAAATATAGGCGACGATGTTTGGATAGGTGGCAAAGTCACGATTACTCCTGGAGTGTCTATTGGAAATAATGTAGTGATCGCTTCAGGTGCCGTAGTCACAAAGAATATACCAGATAATACCCTTGCAGCAGGTGTACCGGCTAAAGTTATTAAAGAATTAGAAGAATAATAGTTTGATAACTGATTAATTACACAAAGATGAGTGTAAATTTTTATTAAAAAATACTAAAGTGCTATGCAGATGGTGTATAGTACTTTTTTTAAATATAATTTAATGTGTTATTTTACAATTTATAAAGTGATAATGATGTATTATTGTCTAATTTTTTAAAATTTTCTTGTTATTTACATTTTTCCTTTACAAAATATCATGTATAATGAATAAAAAATAACTAGGAGAATAAACAGACATGATGAAAAACAAATTGACTTTAAAAGAGAACATTTTTATCGGATCAATGCTATTTGGTTTATTCTTTGGTGCTGGGAATATCATCTTCCCAATTCATCTTGGACAAACAGCAGGGTCAAACGTATTTATTGCTAATTTAGGCTTTTTAATTACTGCTATTGGATTACCGTTTTTAGGTATTATTGCTATCGGTATGTCTAAAACAAACGGTATTTTTGAAATTACATCAAGAGTCAGTAAAACGTATGCATACATATTTACGATTGGATTATATCTAGTCATTGGACCATTCTTTGCGTTACCTAGGTTAGCGACAACATCTTTTGAAATTGCATTTTCACCATTCATTTCACCTGATGTTGCGAAGATTTACTTACCCATCTTTAGTATTATCTTCTTCTTATTAGCGTGGTTCTTTGCGAGAAAGCCGTCTAAAATTTTAGATTACATAGGTAAATTTTTAAATCCAGTCTTTTTAGTTTTATTAGGTATTGTCGTAGTCTTAGCGTTCATTCATCCATTAGGTGGGTTAACGAATGCGCCTGTGAGTGCTGATTATGATAAGAGTCCATTACTTAAAGGATTCATTGATGGTTATAACACGTTAGATGCGTTGGCATCATTAGCCTTTGGTATTATAATTGTATCTACGATTAAAAAGTTAGGTATCACAAATCCTAACAGTATCGCCAAAGAAACATTTAAATCTGGAACAATCAGTATTGTTTTAATGGGGATTATCTATAGTTTACTTGCGTTTATGGGTACGATGAGTATCGGTAAATTTAAAGTGAGTGAAAATGGTGGTATTGCATTAGCTCAAATTGCGAGACACTATCTTGGGGATTACGGAATTATCGTATTATCTCTGATCGTAATTGTCGCATGTTTAAAAACAGCGATTGGTTTAATCACTGCGTTCTCTGAAACATTTACAGAGTTATTCCCGAAACGTAGTTACTTAATGTTTGCGACAGTGGTCAGTATCTTAGCATGTATTTTTGCTAATGTTGGTTTAACTAAAATCATTATGTATTCAACGCCAGTATTGATGTTCATTTATCCATTGGCCATTACAATTATTTTATTAACTTTAGTAAGTCCATTATTCAATCATTCGAAAATTGTATATCGATTTACGATTTTCTTCACAATGATCGCGTCATTTATCGATGGTATTAAGGCTAGTCCAGAGCCATTTTTGAAAACATCATTCGCTAAATTTATCATTTCATTAGGTGAAAAATACCTACCATTCTTTGATATTGGTATGGGTTGGATTCTACCGGCATTAATTGGATTTATCATTGGATTAATTGTTTATAAAATCCGTTCAAACAAGTCAACGACGACAGAATAATTAACTATATAGCGTCTATCTTACATTTGAGATAGACGCTATTTTTTTAAAACTATGACGGAGCTGAAAGCATATGACTTAAATAAATATTTATTTGCACTTAACAATGAGTTAATAATCATTAATTACGCTTAATCTAAAATAAAATAAGGGATGATTAATATGGAAATTGTGAAGTCAAAGCAAGATTTGTATCGAATCATTGATGATGCGGACAAGCAACATACATCTAATATGTTGTTATTGATGATATTAGGAACGATATTTTTAGATGCATATGATATTACCATTTTAGGAACAATGACAGACCAAATCACGAAAGAATTCAATTTATCGCCAACCATGTTGTCATTCGTGATGACATCACTACCTGTAGGGGCATTGATTGGTGCGATTTTTGGAGGATCGCTGGCGCATCGATTTGGCAGAAAGCGTATCCTTTCAATGTCATTATTAATATTAATTGTAACGTCTTTAGGTGCAGCACTTTCGCCTAATATAATGATTCTATTGATATGTAGATTTCTGATGGGGATTGCGATAGGTATGGATAGTCCGGTTGCATTTACGTTTATTGCAGAAATTAGTAATAAAGTGCAACGAGGTCGTAATGTTAACTACTGGCAAGTCGTATGGTACATAGCGATTGTGACATCGTCGTTAGTGGTCATTGCATTTTTCTTAATGGGAGCAGGAGAAACATTGTGGCGTATGGCCGTTGGATTTGGGGCTTGTATTGCTTTAGTGTTATACATCATGCGATTAAAGTATTTACAAGAAAGTCCAACTTGGATTATTAATCATTTTTCACTCGAAAAGGCAACAAACTATATTCAGAAACATTACGATGTCCAGTTGAAGCTAGAAGAAAGACAAGAAGAATATCAATCAAAAGCCAATCAACAATCTTACAAAGCACTGCTTAAAAAGCCATATTTAAAAAGGTTAACTTTAGCAACAGCGATATCAACATTGCAAGGTATGCAGTACTACGCAGTGGGATTATATATTCCAATTATAGCGAAGTACATGATAAGTGAGGATAAGCTAGGGTCTTATTTGGTACAGCAATTGTCAATATTGCAGGTATCATCGGTGCGTACTTAGGTGCACAGTATACATATCGATTGGGTACGAGAAAACTTACAATGATAGGTTTCGGCATTGTCTTGTTTGTTATGGTTGTAACAGGACTATTTTACAATAATTTACCAATGGTAATGAATACATGTTTAATTGCATTGTTCTTATTCGGTCATTCAGGTGGACCAGGAACGCAAGGTAAGACGATTGGTGCATTATCATTCCCAACACATTTACGTTCACAAGCGACAGGTATTGTAGAGTCAGTGAGTCGAACTGGTAGTATTATTGGAACGTTCGTATTCCCGATTATCTTAGCGGCAGTTGGATTAAACCAAACGATGTTATGGATTGGTATCGTACCACTGATTGGTCTTGTCATTACATTTGTATTGAAATGGGAACCGGTCGGTAAAAATGTTGAAAATGAATAATATAAATATAGGGTGGAAAGTGAATCTATAATAATGACATAATTGTATCAACCCGCTATAAAGTTTGCTATGACAGGTTTATGCAACTGAAGGTAAGTGTTCCGTTTGTCTGAAGTAAGACAAACGGACGTCTTATTTTTAGAATGTTCCTGCGTAACTCCCCTCCCCTATTTCCACTTGAATATTCAAACATTCCGCTTATATCGTTTGTTTATCGTAATAATTCCAATTAATAAAAATATACACATTTTAATATATTTTGTAACTTTAATTGTGTTAATATTTAGATAACTTAATAATCAGTCATAATTAACTTTCATATGTAAGGGGGAAGGGCATATGCCTAAAAAGTTATTTAGTATTGATTTAAACAAGAAGATGGATCAACAAGCACATCCAGGACACAATCGATGGCATCCAGATATTCCAGCAGCATTTTCAGTAGACCCAGGGGAATCCTTTAGAATGGAATGCTTAGATTGGACAGATGGACAAGTTGCCAATAATGATGATCCGAATGATATTAAACACGTGAACTTAAATCGTGTACATGTTTTAAGCGGTCCAGTACACGTAAACAACGTACAACCAGGTGATTTACTTGTAGTAGATATCTTAGATATTGGTGTTTTTGATGAACATCAATGGGGGTTCAATGGTATTTTCGATAAAACTAATGGTGGTAGCTTCTTAGTTGATCATTATCCAAATGCACAGAAATCAATTTGGGACTTTAATGGTATTTATGCAACGAGTAGACATGTTCCAGGAGTTGAATTTGTAGGGCAGATTCATCCAGGATTGATTGGTGTGGCACCTACTCAAGAGATGCTAGATGAATGGAATCGTCGCGAGAAAGAATTAGTGGATACGGATCCAAATCGTGAACCAGTCTTAGCTAACTTACCTGATACGGATGCAGTGGTGGCTGGTACCTTAACTGGTAAAGACTTTGATAGAGTAGCGAGAGAAGGTGCGCGTACTGTGCCACCTCGTGAAAATGGTGGAAACTGTGATATTAAAAACCTATCAAAAGGTTCTCGTATCTATTTCCCAGTATTTGTTGAAGGTGCAAAACTTTCAGTTGGAGATTTACATTTCTCTCAAGGGGATGGAGAAATTACCTTCTGTGGTGGTATTGAAATGCCAGGATGGATTGATTTAAGAGTCAACGTTATTAAAAATGGTATGGAAAAATATCATATTAAAAAGAATCCTGCCTTTAAACCAGGACCAGTAATGCCGAATTATACAGATTATATTGTGTTTGAAGGTATTTCTGTAAATGAATTTAGTGGTAAACAAACATATCTAGATGCCAATACAGCGTATCGAAATGCGGTATTAAATGCGATTGAATTCCTAAAAACACGTGGATTTACAGGTGAACAAGCTTATATGTTATTAGGTACTGCACCGGTACAAGGTACAGTCGCAGGTATAGTGGACGTGCCTAATGCATGTTTTACGATTGCGATTCCAAGAGAAATTTTCAAAGATGACATCGTACCGAATTTGGAGCCTGATCAATAATGCCTCAATATACTTATGAATGTAAAGAATGTGGCGAATTTACCTTACGCCAATCTATGAAGGAACAACATGATATGGCAGAATGTCCACAATGTCATCATGATGCAAAGCGCGTATTCTCGACATTCCAAACCTATAAAATGGATGGCAAACTGAAACAAAGAATTGAACGAGGACAAACACCTCGCATCATGTCCAAAGATCAATTACCGAAAATGACACCAAGGCCAACCAAACAAAGCAGACCATGGATGGCAGATCATTAAATTTGATTCAAAACAACCTCTACGACCTAGATAAGTCGTGGAGGTTGTTTGCATTGAAAGACGTCAATATACCATTAATAAAAACTTGGTTTATCGAAATTAGTATTTGGTTCGTTAACACCAATACTTTCTCTAGAATAAAGCTCAGGTTGGTTTACTATGTCAGTTACTAGTTGTGCCACAGCTTGTCTTGTAACCTGAGCACCAGTAAAAGGTTCGTTTATCAAACGTTTAAATATGAGTTATATTGGTAGTTTAAAATGGATAGTGTACAATTTTTGTTGTTGTTCGAGAAAGTTTTATATGTTTTTATTTTGAAAAGTGGTAAAATGATATATTGTTATAATTCGGAATTTAAATAGAAAGAAGGATAATATGGGTTTTTTATGGTCGCGTCGCGCACGAATGTTAGAAATTTTTGTGCTCACAGTCATTACAATATTTGGCATTGGGTCGCAATATTTTTCCAATTTAGCTTATAGTTTAAATCAAGGTATACTTCAAACTTCTTTTGGTACTGGTTCACAGTACTTAATCATACCGTCAGTTATAGCGAACTTTGCGTTTGCATTTGGTATTCCATTAGGACATGTATTCACACATCGTTTAGGTTTCAAGAAAAATTATCTACTTTTTGTTTCTTTCTTTTTAATCGGTTCAATAATCGGTCTCATATCACAGGATTTAATAGTATTAAGTATTGCTAAAATTATACAAAGCGTTAGTACAGGTGTTCTATTTTTTACTTTATTACCACAATTATTTCGTAACTTTCCACGAAGATTCCGCAATGTATTTTTATTATTTGTCATCGTAGGCTTGTTTGGTGCCAACGCGTTAGGCGGATTATCTGGTAGTGTTTCATTAGAGCTTGATAGTTGGCATTGGGTATTTGTACTTAATATCGTTTCAGCTATCGTTTGTTTAATATTTGGGACAGTATTTTTAAATAAAGAAGAGCACAAACATGTGTCTTCGAATTCTATTGATTATGTGCTTATTATTTTATTGTTTTTAACTATATTATGTTTTGTGATACCAATGGCTATGTTAACGCAAAAAGGATATAGCTCATTATGGGTATGGCCATTTCTACTACTAGCGATGTTCTTCCTAGTGAACTTTATATACAGAAACATGCATTCATCTTCACCGTTAGTGTATTTTAAAACATTATTTGCTAAAAAGCCTAGTGTAGGTGCAGTGATGGCGATATCATCACATTTAACATTGTTGACTGGGATAGCAGGTATTAATGTTTTTCTTACTAAGATATTAAAGCTACCTTTTGAAGATATAGCAAGATTTTATGTATGCTTCTTCATAGGTGTCGTCATAGCTGGTTTTATTAAAATGTTTTTTTATAGTGCGATTGGGGCAGGTATATTAGGTTCCCTTGGTTCGGTAGCATTATTATATGTCAGTGTGCACTGGATAGCGATGGGTAATGTGATTAATTTGCCGTTATTATACTTGCAAGCGGCTTGCTTAGGATTTGGCGCATCTATGGCATTACTAAGTGGTGCGATGGCCACTTTATTAGATGGAGAAATTAAATTTGCTTCTAATCGTTCAACGACAATGCATTCGATGCGTAATTTCTTTGCGGCACTACTGGTACCTATCATTGCTTATACAATGAAAGATCATATTCAACAAGGTGTTCAATTATTATATGGTAGTTTCACGACTCATATAGACAACCCAGTACAGAACCAATTAATCTTATCGAAAAAAATGCAAGATATCACAATTGATGCTGATGATAACGTGTTTATGATGATGATTGTTTTTAACATCATTCTATTAATCGCTTCTATAATTCAAATGTTCTTAGGTAAAGGTCGACGTATCCATGTTAAACCTGAATAAAATTAATGATGTAATCCAAAACAGGCTGGGACATAAATATATTTCAAGTTATAGTCATTTCTAGTCAACCTTGCTTGGGGACGGGCCCCAAACATAGAGAATTTCGAAAAGAAAATCTAAAGACAATGCAAGTTGGGGATGGACAACGATAAAGAAATACTTTTTCTTTAGAAATTAGTATTTCTTATGCATGAGTTTCACTCATGTATTCCTATTTTAAAGTACACATTAGCTGTGGCTAATGCGTAAGAACCACTACATAATCAATGATTAGTGGTTCTTTATTATTTCTGTCCCACTCCCTTAACTTATGAGAATAAAGCGAGATTATTTTAAGTTTGATAAAAATTCAGTTGTAGTAGTAACTACTGCAAAGTTAGATAATGCTTTGATCAAATAAAACAAATAACGATGGATTTTGATCATATTGAACAATTTTATAAAGTGAGTGGAGAAGCTTGTTTTATCGTATTAGCCCATTTCGACAATAATGAATTAGACCAATATTTAGAGAAAATATCAAATTATGCTCGATATACGGTGGAAAACACAGTAGGTGAAAATTTAGTTTGAAATGAGACGTTGTAAGCTGGTAAATCGTATATAAAATACAAATATATATTGACTATTTTTATAGAATAAGGTAACTTTTGATTCTTACATAAAGATGAGAAATGAGTTGGAAATGAATGTCTAAAAGTAGAGTTGAAGCGTTTAGTGATGGCGTTATAGCCATTATTATTACGATATTAGTATTAGAACTTAAATTACCAGAACATCACCATAGTTTAGAAGCTATTTTAGAATTGAAATATAACTTTATAGCGTATGCAGTTAGCTTTATAGCCATTGCAACAATTTGGATTAGTCATCATCATTTATTAAACCAAATTAGTGAAATCAACAATAAAATATTATGAGCGAACATTAATTTCCTATTTTGGTTATCACTACTACCAACCATCACTGCATGGTTTGGTCATGATATTATGTCATGGCAAGCAGCGTTATTGTATAACATAGATATTATCGCGTTTAACTTGTCATTCATGTTACTAAGAAACCAAGTAATTAAATTATCACCTAAAACGCAAAATCATCATTTGAGTGAAACGAGAGTCAAAGAAATGATTTCATTTGCTAACAATGTTATCACATTGATCATTTCATTTTTCTTCCCACCGTATGCACTCATTGGATTGTTACTTAATATCTTAATATGGGTAATCCCTTTTCATAAACAACATTCATAAATGCTAAGTCGAAAATATGCCTGTTCTAATACGGATATTGCTCCTAATTAGAATAGGTATTTTTTGTGCTAAAACAGTCATTCAAATGGGCTTGTTTATTTTTACTTTAGAAATCAAATCTTTTGTAATTTAGAAAAATTTTTTCATAATAAACGGATAGGTGTCCGAATAATATTGTTAAGGACATATGAGCAAGTTATATTAAAGGAGATTTAATATGTTATTTGAAAGAAATCGCCCTTACACACAGGATACATTGCTAGATAAGGAAGATATTTTAGAGCTCATTCAGTTTGAGAGATTTTGTCGCGACAATAGTCTTTGGGACAGTATGTATGAATGCTTTGCTGAAGACTCAATGATAAACATTTCATGGTTTAAAGGTTCAGGTAAGGCATTTGTGGATGCTTCTAGAGAAATGAATCGCTATGCACCACATCAAATTTACAATTCGCAAATATGGATAAATCAAGATAGAGCAGTGGCGATTATGCAAGCCACGATTCAAACAAGATTACCGATTAACGAGGTTCAGATGCAACTTAATTCTGATGCGAAAATTGTTTATGGATTGGTTAAACAAGACGATACTTGGTATATCAATACTATGGAATGCGTATATGAAAAGGATAGCTTGGCACCTGTTGTCCCATCTACAATTTCGTTACCAGCTAATGCGTTGAATCAATATCGAACTAGCTACGCATGTTTAAGTTTCTGTCTTAATTACATTGGTTACAGTGTTAATCATGAATTACAAGGCATTGATCGACCAGAACAATTGAATGACTTTTACAATCGATTGGATCAATGGTTGACGTATCAAGCAGAGTCTATATAAAAGGAGTATATTAATGATGAAGAAAATAGATTTACATTCACATTACCTATCACCTGGGTTTGTGAAATTTTTAGATGATTATTTTGATGGTAAAGGAGACGGTGTACCAACGCCAGCATTCTCTGTCGATGACTATTTGAAATTAATGGCAGAAGAAGACATTGATTATAGTGTGCTTTCTATTTCAAGCCCCCATTTGAGTGCTGCACCAGATGAAGTGATGCTTGAACTCACAGAAGAAGTTAATGCCTATGCTGAAGATTTACATCATGCACATAGTGATCAATTAGGTTACTTTGCTTCATTACCACTACCATTAGTTGATGAAAGTATTCGCATGATCGACCATGTATTAGATGAACAACACGCTCTTGGGTTTACATTGCCAACGAATGCACGTGGTATTTATTTAGGAGATGACCGTTTAGACCCAGTGTTAGCGAAATTGAATGAACGACAAGCGACCGTAGCAATTCATCCTAATGAGCCTAAACCAGTGAATGAATCCATTAAAGCACAAATTTTATCACCATTAATGGAATTCTTTTTCGATACTACACGTACAATCATTTTTATGAGTCAAAACAATGTGTTTAGTAAGTATCCTAATATTAAATGGATTGTACCGCATAGTGGTGTATTATTACCTGTCATTGCGCAACGTGTTAATATTGGTTATAAAATGTTTAACGTTGAAAATGGTCCAGATGATATTGAACAAGTGATGCAAAGTTTATACTTTGATTTAGCAGGTATGGTTTTACCACATCAACTTCCCACCTTATTAAAAATGGTAGATGAAAATAAAATCGTATATGGTGCAGATGCGCCTTATACAACAGATCAAGTCATTAAGCACTTAGTTAAAGATATTGAATCTACAGATTTACTAACAGAAGAGCAAAAAGAAAAATTCTTACATCGCAATGCGAGTCAATTATTAGGATTTTAAAATAAAGCTAAAAAAGGAGCGTTCCAATTGGAACGCTCCTTTTTATATTAATTGGTGCCATCTAATTCCTTATTAGAAAGAACCTCCGCAAAGTCATACGGTGAACGATCACTTAAATGTTTGTCTAACATTTGGTCGGCTCTTGCAGCAGCTTTTTCACTACGTGGGAATAAAGCTTGTTCGTATTGTGCGAAGGCTGTTTCAATATCATTAGGATGTTCAATAATTGCTTGTGCTAATTCGGATCCGTCAAACATCGCTAAATTAGCACCTTCACCAGCTGGTGTCATGACATGTGCTGCATCACCTAAAATCGTAACTCCAGGCACACGCTCCCATTGATGACCTACAGGTAAGGCATGTATTTTACGTAAAATTGGACCTTTTTCACTTTCATTGATCAGTGCTAATAAGTCATTGTGCCATTGGTCAAATTGATAAGTTAATTGTTTAAGTGCAACGTTAGAATTATTAAAATCGATTTGATCTAATGCTTCCTCTGTTTGTCTTAAAGCAATATAAGTGTGAATGACATTTCCTGGTTCACGATGTGCTTGGATGCCTTTACCAGGTGCAAGAGCATACATAGCACCTTGACCTACTATATTGGCTGCGGAAGGATGTTGGTTATCTACATCATATAAATACGTTTCAATTAATGATGTACCCACGTATTGAGGTTTAGCATCAGAGACTAAAGGACGTACCTTAGAGAAAGTACCATCTGCGCCTACAAGGATTTGGGTTGTTACCGTTGTTCCATCAGCAAAGGAAAGTCGGTGTTGACCTTGCGCTAAACTTTGAATGTCTGTTAACTTTTTATCCCATTGGATGGTATTCGGTTTAAGAGATTGGAGTAGTATTTGTCGTAAGTCACCGCGAAGTACTTCAGGGCGTCCATGATTACCATCATCTGGGATATCTACAATAGTATTACCGTCTTTATCAAGTACTTTAGCAGCTGCACCACCATCATGGATAATTGATTTGAATTGGTCGAAAAGCCCAGCTCTTTGCAAGGCGATTTGACCGTCACGTTCATGGATGTCCTAACTGCCCACCTTGCGTTCGTGATTCAGCTGACGGTTCCTTTTCATAAATAGTCACTGGGATAGAATTTAATTGCAGTACGCGAGCAAGTGTAAGGCCACCAAGCCCCGCACCGATAATTATGACTGGTTCTTGTTTATTAAAATTCGTCATAATTTACCTCTCTTTAAAAATGATTTTGTTTTCAAAAGAAAAATCAAAATATATAAAATTTCTTGTACATTATAAAGAGACTGATGTTATAGATACAACAAACAAGTTAAATGTCATTGTAGGAAAATCAACATATTGTTTGAAAATGTAGAACAATGATTTTTGGTTATTTAATAAAGCGGTGGTCATTATGCAATGATATATGTATCGTTTATTAGAGTAGAGTCAAGAGGATATAAGTCTATTCAGCTACTCTGTTTAGTGATAAGATGTAAGCAATATATTGTGATATAGGACGTGTCAGTAAGGGGTAAGAACGTATGAAACGAGTATCAATTAAAGATGTGGCGAAAGAAGCGGGCGTATCAGTAACGACGGTGTCGCACATTTTAAATCAAAATGAAACAAGGTTCTCTAAAGAAACCATTCAAAAGGTATTATTAGCGAAAGACCGTTTAGGCTATATTCCCAATAAAAATGCCCAACAACTCAGAGGCCAAACAAGAAAGTTAATAGGTGTTGTCTTGCCTAACTTAACCAATCCATTCTTCTCGGCGATGATGCAAAGGATGGATGATTGTAAAGCAGATGACGTTGATTTATGTTTTATAGCAACATCAAGTACAGACTTTAAAGATAATATTCAGCATCTTGTAGAACGTGGCATAGATGGTCTCGTTATCGGACGATATGTGAATGACCCACATCACTTAAATGATTATCTTAGTAAACATCATGTACCATATGTCTTACTAGATCAAAGTGAAGACCATGGTTATACCGATATAATTAGAACGAATGAAATAGAGGGTGGTCAGACTGCCGCACAACATCTTATCGAATTGGGACATCAACAGTTAGCGATTATTCAACCTCATGAGTTGATGGCTAATATGAAAGATCGAGTGAGGGGATTTGAGCAAATGTGTCAAAGTCATCAGTTGCCGGCCCCTGTCAGAATTTGTACTGAATTGTCTAAAGCTGGAGGACGTGATATTGCTACAAAACTGGTTGAGCATCACGTTACGGGTGTCTTTGCCATTAATGATGAATTAGCGATTGGTTGTATACGTGGTTTAACAGAATGTGGTAAATCAGTGCCGGATGATTTGTCGGTTGTTGGCTATGATGATATAGATATGGCAGGTTACATGACACCGGCACTCACAACCATTGCCCAATCGGTCGACGATATTGCTCATATCTCACTGCAATTAATTACCGATAAAATCAATGGCAGACCGCATGAAAATAAAAGAGTAGAACTTCCGACGCAATTGATGCAACGTGAAACGACCCGACAATTATCTTGATTGCCCCCAAATAAATACTGACGTTTATAAATAAGCCATACAATCAGTTATTGATAGGTATGGCTTTTTTACAGTGTGTTTGAGAAAGCGTATACATTTACAAATAGAAGTGCTATAATTTAGTAAAACGTTTTACTAAACGCAACAGATAAAAAATATATCAATAGAGGTGTTGAATCATGAATTTAGTTGCATTGTTAATTGGTTTAGGGCCATTAATCGGTTGGGGTCTATTTCCAACGATTACATCCAAATTTGGTGGTAAGCCGGTTAACCAAATTATAGGTGCTACAGTCGGTACGTTAATCTTTGCCTTTGTCTTCTTTATCTCCACAGGACACGGCTTCCCAACAGGCATGGATTTGTTTTTTGCATTATTATCAGGAGCTGGTTGGAGTTTCGGTCAAATTATGACATTTAAAGCATTTGAATATGTAGGGTCATCACGTGCCATGCCAGTTACAACGGCCTTCCAATTATTAGGGGCATCACTTTGGGGTGTCTTTGCATTAGGTAACTGGCCTGGTGTTACAAATAAAATCATCGGCTTTTTAGCGTTAGTAGTTATCTTGATTGGTGCTTGGATGACAGTTTGGAGTGAACACCCTGAAGCTACAAATAAAAACTTATTACGTAAAGCGGTAGTGATTTTAATCATTGGTGAAATTGGTTATTGGTTATATTCAGCAGCACCACAAGCTACAGACATCGGTGGTAAAGCAGCCTTCTTACCACAAGCGATTGGTATGGTGATTGTTGCAGTTATCTACGGACTAATGAAAATGAAAAATGGCAATCCATTTACTAATAAAGTGACATGGTTACAAATTATTTCTGGTTTCTTCTTTGCCTTTGCAGCATTGACTTATCTCATTTCTGCACAACCTAATATGAACGGTTTAGCGACTGGTTTCGTATTATCACAAACATCTGTAGTACTTGCGACATTAACTGGTATTTACTTCTTAAATCAACGTAAAACATCTAAAGAAATGTTAGTCACAGTGATTGGATTAGTTCTCATCTTAGTAGCTGCGACAGTTACAGTATTTATTAAATAATCAACTGGAGTGATATAAATGAAGAAAACAGCATTACTCAATAGTCATGTATCTAAAGCCATTGCGACAATCGGACACTATGACTTATTAACTGTCAATGATGCAGGCATGCCTATTCCTAATGACGATAGAAGAATTGATTTAGCAGTAACGAAAGAATTACCTAAATTTATTGATGTATTAGAAATAGTACTCTCAGAAATGAAAATCCAAAAAATCTATTTAGCTGAAGAAATTAAAACCAATAATGCAACTCAGTTAAAACAGATCAAAGCATTAATTGACGATGATGTTGAAATTGAATTTATTCCACACAGTGAAATGAAAGCATATTTAAGTCATCCATTAAATAAAGGTAACATTCGTACAGGTGAAATTACGCCATTTTCTAACATTATTTTGGAATCAAACGTGACATTTTAACATATAGAAATGGGGACATTGTTATGACAAATAAAGTCGTTATTCTAGGATCTACCAATGTGGATCAATTTTTAACAGTTGAGCGCTACGCTAAACCAGGGGAAACATTACATGTAGAAGAGGCACAAAAATCATATGGTGGCGGTAAAGGAGCAAACCAAGCCATTGCAACGGCACGTATGAAAGCTGATACGACATTCATTTCCAAAGTGGGCAATGATGGATTAGCACAGTTTATGTTTGAAGATTTTAAAGCAGCAGGTATGAATATTGACTATATTTTAGAATCCGAAACAGAAAAGACTGGCCAAGCCTATATTACAGTGGATGCACAAGGCCAAAATACGATTTATGTCTATGGTGGTGCAAATATGGCGATGACACCAGATGACGTGAAAAGTGCGAAAGCAGCAATTGTCGATGCAGATTTCATTGTGGCACAATTAGAAGTACCAGTTCCGGCAATTATAGAAGCATTTAAAGTTGCGAGAGCGGCAGGTGTGACGACCGTCTTAAACCCCGCACCAGCCAAAGAGATTCCTCAAGAGTTATTAGAATTAATCGATGTGATTGTACCAAATGAATTTGAAGCTGAAATATTATCAGGTGTACCAGTCACAGATGAAAAATCAATGGCACAAAATGCAGATTACTTCTTAAGCTTAGGTGCCAAAGTCGTGATTATTACATTAGGTGAACAAGGCACATACTATGCGGTTGAAAATGATTCCGGCCTAGTACCAGCGCAAAAAGTAAAAGCTATTGATACAACAGCAGCAGGCGATACGTTTATCGGTGCCTTTGTCAGTCGCTTTAATATGAAAGAACGTAATTTAGTTGAGGCTATCGACTTTGCCAATAAAGCCGCATCACTAACAGTTCAAAAGTCAGGGGCACAAGCCTCTATACCATTAGCAGAAGAAGTTCAATTATAGATATGATAAATCCCATTCCAGCTGGTTTCAGTTAGAATGGGATTCTTTAGTGCAAAAGCATAAATAATCCCTTTTGGTAGCATCGTCGTATCGAATCGACCATCTATCAAAAGGGATTGTTTCATTTATATTTGAATTTAATCGCAAAATGTATCGCTAGTCAATCACTAAAGTAATTGTATTAAGAGTGGTGATGGTTTAACTGATAAAACTCAATAGCATTACCTCTTAAAATACCGTCAATTGTGTCTGGATCAATATCACTGTTTTTAATATAGTCTACACCACGTGTATATTTCTCGTCTTGGAAGTAAGGGAAGTCTGACCCCATCATGAGCTTATCCTTACCGAATGTATCAATGGTATTGATTAAAGAAGGTTCATGGAAATTAGCAGTATCATACCAAAATTGGCGATTTAATACTTCATATGGATCAATATTAAAGGCATTCCAGTCTTCGTAATTGTCTTTAATACGAGTCATGAAGAATGGTAAAGCGCCACCTAAGTGTGAAATATGGAATTTGATATTTGGATACTTTTGTGGAATCTCATTTTTAATTAATTGTAACGTAATGAATGTAGATTCTAATGGTGCACCAATCACCCATTCTAATTGATAGTCGTTCACGAGTGGACTTTGGGCACCGCAACCAGTTGGATGAATATAAAGTGTTGCATTTAATTCGTTCATAGCTTCGAAGAAAGGTTCGAATTGTTTATCGGCAACTGACACTTTATCTTTCACAATAGTTGGAATCGCAATACCTACAAAGGCATCTTTTTTAAGTAGTTCTTGTGCTTCTTTAATAGCTTGATCGACATATGGAAGTGACACTGCACCATATGCTAAGAAACGGTCTGGGTATTGTTGAACCAATGATTCATATAAATCGTTAATCTCTTGTGCACTTTGATGTGCTTCTTCTTTTGTACCCCATTGTGGTGATTGTGGTGTGGCAGAAATGATTTGCATATCAACGCCAGCATCGTCCATCATTTTAAAGCGCTTGTCTAGATCTTCTTTAGAGGCAGATTGATTAATCCCTTTAGCAACTTCTGTTCCTTGACTACCTAATTTGCCTAATTTCTCTAAATAGTCTTCACTCCATAAATGTGCATGTGTATCAATCGCTTTTGCATTTGACATATGATTGTCCTCCTTTAATTAAATGACTATATTAAATATTTATCCAGTTTTAAAAAATATAATCTTTTATTGACGACGATTTAAACTTAAAACTTCGATTAAGCTAAGGACATTTAACATGAAGAATTTAGAAGCGGCTTTGGCACCTTGGTGACCATGTCCTGCTTTATAGTGATTGTAGATTGCTGTACCCATCACGATGTTAATCATTAAAGTACCCATAACGACTAATTTTTGGCCAAGTTTGCCTAAAATTGAGCTAAATAAAAAGATAGAACCTACAAATTCGAATAATCCTGCTAATCGCATTGAACGACGTGATAATCCGAATCCTTCTTTAAATTGTTGTGCCATAGCATCGTCATTTTTTACTTTTGGTAAACTACTTTTAAAAATTTCTTTTCCTACATATGCGTTAATAACATGTCTTAGTAACATGCTTAACACCTCCTATTAAATAATATTAAAGATTAGTGTGTTGTATTTGATTGTCTTTTTTCTGAGAAAAGTGCAATGAATGCACCTATCAGTGCTACAAAGGCAACGATATAAAATGTTATATCTAGGCCATGGATAAGACCGGCTGCACCGTGTAATGGTGAAAGGTGACCGAAACCAGTCATGAGTGTTACAAGTATACCTGTACCGATAGCTGCTGAAATTTGGCGAATTGTATTATTCATTGCCGTTCCATGCGCAATCAAGGATACAGGTAAAGCGTTTAATGCTTGTGTAGTCATTGGTGTCATAATCATAGAATTACCTAACATCAAGATGGAGAATGTCACAATGACATACAATGCTGATGTCTGTGGATTGAACTGTGCCATGAATAAGGCACCTATCATAATCAATAACATGCCAGTGATACTTAAACTTCGGCCGCCAACACGGTCGTATAATTTACCAGTAACAGGCGACAACAAGCCCATGACGAGTCCACCAGGTAATAAGATGAGACCAGATTCTAAAGGTGACCAATGCATCATGGTTTGCATGTATATAGGTAAAATAGTCAAATTACCGATAAAGAGTACAAACATTAATACAATTAAAGTCATCG
This sequence comes from Staphylococcus warneri, assembly GCF_900636385.1. Lineage (NCBI taxonomy): Bacteria > Bacillati > Bacillota > Bacilli > Caryophanales > Staphylococcaceae > Staphylococcus > Staphylococcus warneri. The sequence continues at coordinate 82,519 of NZ_LR134269.1, forward strand.
AAATGGTGAAACTACGGTATTTAAATACTCTAAATTCGAGTAACGGTGAAGGTAGTTTCAACTGACGACGTATAAATAGCGCAAGTATAATGATGGAAATGATGATCGTCACGTAAACGGATGGATGTGAACAACCAAGGTTACCGGCTGAACTAAAGCCGTAAAGTAAACCACCAAATCCTAGTGTAGACATGATGACTGACAAGATGTCTAACGAAGGTTGTTGTGTCTCGGTAATATTTTTCAAATATAAAAAGCCGAAAATAGCGTCAACCACACTAATTAAGAGCACGACTAAAAATAGATAGCGCCAATCGAATAGGTGGATGAACCAACCTGCTGCTGTAGGACCAATCGCAGGTGCAAAGCCTATGACAAGACCGAAGATACCCATTGCCATACCACGTTTTTCAACAGGAAAAATAATGAATAATAGTGTTTGAGATAATGGCATTAAAATACCTGCACCTAACGCTTGAATACTACGACCCACTAATAATAATGGGAAATTAACACCCAACATACAGATTAAAGAACCAAGTATTAAACAGGTCGCAGCCGTAAAGAATAGTGTACGTAATGAAAATCTCTCAATTAAGTAGGCTGTGACAGGAATCATAATACCGTTCACTAACATAAAGATGGTCGTTAACCACTGTGCCGTACTACTTGATATCGCAAAGTCCTTCATGACCTCTGGCAATATCGTTGTAAGTAACGTTTGGTTTAAGACACCAATAAAAGCACCAATCATCATGACCGCAATCATTAAATTACGTTGTTTTATATTTAAATGTGATGGTTGTGTCTGAGTCATAATTTCACCTCTTTTCTTAAATGGAATCAACTATCACTTATTTTATTCGGAATGCGTTCCGTTTGTCAAATTTATGAATTCAATATAATATAGATAGTGTTAAAAAACGAAAAAAGTAAAAAGGAGATGCTTAGTAATGAATATTGAAGGTCTTGAAAAATATTTAAATATAGATCCAAATAAATATAATGAACCAAGCTTAGAAGCATTAAATTATTATTTAAAACGATATATGTTAACAGTGCCTTTTGAAAATATAGATGTTCAAAATGGTGTGAGAATATCAGTAGAAGTAGATGATATCTATGAAAAAATCGTTAATCACCAACGTGGTGGTTTCTGTTATGAAATGAATCACTTCTTCAAAGCGTACTTAGAAGCAAAAGGCTTCACAGCAAATATGGTATCTGCAACTATTCATACACCAGGGGGCGGACGTAGTCTTAAAGGCTCTCATATGTCATTAATCGTGCCGATTGATGGTGTCAATTATGTCGCTGATGTCGGTTATGGTGACTTGCCAATAAGTGCTATGCCAATTAATAATCAAGATAGTGATGCAATCATTGAGGATATTAACGGAGAATATCGTGCCATTTATGTAAATGATAACTTATTCTACATTCAAAAATGGAAAGACAATGAGTGGGATACAGAATACGAAGCTGAGTTAGAACCTAGAGACATTCATTATTTTGATTACAATATCGAATACAATCAAACTAATCCTAATTCTACATTCGTTAAACGTTTGCTCGTTACAATGTCTAAATCATATGGTCGTGCGACAATGTCTCAAAATAATTTAACGTTAACGAAACAAAGAGATAAAGAAAAATATGATGTGACAAGTGAAAATTATCGTCAATTTTTAAAAGAAGAATTCAATTTAGATGTTAAAATTAATAGATTAGAACCATAAAAGGGAGCACATCATTTGGAAGGGGATAAGATGACCAATCAACGGAAAAAACGTAGTGATGCAACGCATAACAAAGCAATCATCTTACAGACAACGACCCAATTATTAGCACAGGGTGAAGATATTAGTGAGATGAATATGTCGGAAATCGCGAAGAAAGCTGGCGTGGGTGTAGGCACTTTATATCGTCACTTTGAAAGTAAATCGTTACTATGCCAAGCGATGATGGATGAAAAGGTTCATGATATGTTTGATGAAATGGATACGTTCCTTCATCAGCATCAAGATGCGTCTGTGAGGGATAAAATATATGGTATTTTATCTATTTATTTAGATTTAAAAGAGGCAAACTTTAATGTCCTAAATTTTATTGAGAAATCAAATTCTCAACATCAGTCAATGATTAATATTCTGTTTTATGAACAACTGAAAGAATTGATTAAAGACCAGTTCACTAGTCAGCAACAGACCCAAGATTTAGAGTTTAAGATTAATTTGATGCTAAACTCATTTTCATCAGATTTCTATTACTTTGCCAAACATGATCAACAACTGACTAAAGACCAATTTTTAAGCCGTTTATTAGATATATTTATAGGATAGACAAAAGCTTCTGAGTGAAACAGAAATATAGATAGCCCTTAAATTTAATTGTAGCCTGAGACATTAATTTATGTCCCAGGCTACAATTTTTATAAGTCGTATGATAGATTGTTAAACTTTGCGATAACGTTTAAGTCCGAGGATATTTAAAATGATAAATATTATAATGAAAATGAGAAGAATTAGAACATCAAACCAAATATCAGACCAACCTTGTCCTTTAATCATAATGTTTGTTAACGCATCTCCTGCGTATCGTAATGGGAATAAATAACCAATGTTAGCTAACCAAGGTGTCATATTTTCTAGAGGGAAAATACCAGAAAAGAACACTTGTGGAATGGCAACAATAGGTATAAATTGAACCATTTGAAACTCTGAATTAGCAAATGTTGAGATGAAAATGCCCATCACTAATGCCGTAATGGCTAATAAAATATTAATGAGTAAGACATACCAAAGACTACCCGCTAGGTTGATATTTAATAAATAGATTGAGAACAGAACGATAATCAATGTTTGAATAATAGCAAAGATACCGTAACCAAGTAAATAACCAAAAACAATTTCACTTCGTCTAATTGGCGTAGCAAGCACGCGTTCTAACGTTCCGGTTGTGCGCTCGCGTAATAAGGCGATGCCTGAAATAAGAAAGACGAATAAAAAGACAAAGAATCCCATCAAAATAGGGAACATTTTATCGAAATAGTTACTATCCTTATCCCCATATAAATAACTATGATCTAGTTGGATATCATTAGTATCTTTATTTTTGGCTGCTTGTGGCATTGAATTCATTACTTTTTTAATATCATTCATTTTATCTTTTTGAATAGATTGATGTACTAACTGTTTAACTGAACCAGATTTACTTGGATCTTCATTGGTATAAGTGACATGTAAAGTCTGATGATCTTGATATATAAAAGCATCTAAGTGATTGTCTTCTATTTTAGCTTTAACATTTTGATTAGAATCAAAGTGCTTGAATGACACATCATCATTTTTCATATGGTCAGTTATTTTAGTGGATACAGAGTTGGCGATGCCAATATTTAAAGTAGTGTCTTCATCAGAATTAAAGATAAAGTACATTAAAGTTAGTACTAATAAAGGTGCTAAAAACATAAGCGCTAGTGTACGTTTGTCTCTAAGTAATTCTATAATGACACGTTGAATCATTGCTAAAAGTTTCATTAATGTTTAACCTCCTCTGCTTTAATAAAGACCTCTTCAATTGTGTTAACATTGAATTGTTGTTTTAACTCATCAGGTGTGCCTAATGCGAAAAGCCGCCCTTCTACAATTAGCCCAATTTTGTCGCAACGTTCAGCTTCGTCCATAACGTGTGTTGTGACGATGACACTTTTCCCTTGTTGCGTTAATGATTTTAATTGTGACCATATTTGTTGTCTTAGTTTAGGGTCAATACCGACAGTTGGCTCATCTAATATAATTAAATCTGGATTAGATAACAAAGTAATTGCTAACGACAATCTGCGTTTCATTCCACCAGAAAATGCATTAATGGTTTTATTGAGTGTACCTTCTAAATTGACTAATTTCATATTTTGATCAATACTTTGTGCTAATTGTTGGCCTTTTAAACCACTTAAATGACCAAAAAATGTAAGATTTTGTTTAGCAGTTAAATTTTCATATAGAGCATCAGTTTGTCCCATGTAACCAATATGACTTAATACGCCTCGATTAGGCATACTATGGTTGAAGACTTCCGTACTACCTGCATTTAATGTTTCCATACCGAGCAGACATTTAATGGTCGTCGTTTTACCTGAACCACTAGGCCCTATTAGTCCCAAAAGTTCTCCTTTGTTAATGTCTAGACTGATTTGGTCTAAAACTTTATGTTTATCATAGGATTTTACTGCGTCTGTGAGTGATGCAATCGTATGCGCCATACTGTGTACCTCCTTATTTGACACTGTGTTTAATTACTGTATATTCAATATAAATCAATTTTCGACAATTGCACGTGTCAATTTGGAATAATCAGACACATGAGATATAAATGTTCAATAATGTTATGGAGGCGACACAAATGAACGAAGAAACCATGGATAAACGTGTGTATAAAACATTAACCAAAATTGAAAAAAGTATGGTTACACTACTAAACGTTAAATCTTATGATGACATCAGTATTAAAGATATTTGTGATGAAAGTGGCATTAGTAGGGGAACGTTTTATCAACACTATAGAGATAAAGATGACTTTTTATTTCAATATCAAAAAGCCATGATGAAAAAAGGGAAACGTCGATTGACACAAATTCAATTTGAGGAACGACGTCAATTCTTTGAACACGCGTTAAACTTTTGGATTAATGAAGGAGAATTATTACTTTTATTGTTAAGGGATAATGGCGCTTATATTGTCCACCAAGCCATAAAAAAGAATTTACAACAAAACATTGACGTCCGTTTGGTGCCTATTATGAATACTCAAGCACTTACAAATAAAGAAAAATATTTTTTAATTATATTTATGAGTAATGCGGTCTTTGGTGTGTTACAAGATTGGGTGCAAAGAGGGAGACAGGAATCGCCAAAAGAAATATCACTCATGATAGATAAGGTTTTTAATACGGTGTTTGTTTAACACATTTTTACATTATTTTAGTGAATCGGTAGTGTTTCATTGTATATGAAACATTATCGATTTTTAATTTTTTAAAATTATTTATAATCCCACTTTTATATCATCTTATCCCCATTCATGATTTATTAAATGAAAATTATTATCATTTATATTGACAATATGATTCTACTCGTATATTATCTTCTTTAAATCGTAACCGTTACGATTTGTTTTGTGCAATTGTTTTGAGAATTAGGATAGGTTGATTTGAAAACCAACATATCCATCGAAATTCAAAAGAATATACAACATTAAGGAGCGTCGTATGAATCGACAAGTGATTGAATTTTCCAAGTATAATCCATCAGGGAATATGACCATACTTGTTCATTCACAACATCATCCAAGCGACTACGCCAAGATTGCGAATCGATTAATGGCGTCGACACATGTATGTTGTGAGCAAGTAGGATTTATTGAATTTAACAATCTAAATCATGGGGATGATTGTCGATTAGTAATGAGCGGAAATGAATTTTGTGGTAATGCGACTATGTCATACATGCATTATTTACAAGAGCATCAACGATTAACGGCACAACAATGTCATTTGAATGTATCTGGTTGTGATGATGTAGTGCCTTGTACTATCCATGGTCACCAGCAGTACGAGGTAGGCATGCCACAAGCACAACACGTCACAACTGAATATTTACATATTGCACAGCATATGTGGCAAGCGATCAAGATTACATACGAATCATACGTACATTATGTGATTCCAATCGAAGAGATCACAGCAACATTCAAACAACAAGTGGCACAATTTGTGCGTGAACAACAATGGGACGAACAGTATAAAACCATTGGTATCATGTTATTTAATGTTCAAGTTCAATATTTACACCCGTTAATATACATACCAGAAGTAAAGAGTCTGATTTGGGAAAATAGTTGTGGTTCTGGTGCAGCTTCGATTGGTGTATTTCACAATTATCAAAGTCAACAGTCATGCGAAGATTACATCGTTTATCAACCAGGTGGCAGTATTTCAGTGACATCTACATATTGTTCTGAAAACGGATATCGCACTTCTATTAAAGGTCGTGTATCAACTGTTGCTAGAGGACAAGCTTATATAGAAGAGGAGACGATGACCCATTGATGCATTCAAATACAAACATAGAAACACTTTTACAACAATATTTAGAGCGATTCGAAGCACGATATCAACAGGTTTTAAGTGACCCAAATTCGATTGACGCATTAGAAACATTAGTTGATGACTATAGTCAGTTGATATTAAATCCAACATATCAACAACAATATGATTTATGGCAAGACGAACCACGTAAACAACTAATCACACAACAACTGCAAGATATCACTGCGCAATGTGTGAAACAAGTTGAGATGATTAGAGCAAGACGATTATTAGACGGTAAGACGTCTACGTCAGGTTACTTTGACAACATAGAACACTGTATCGATGAGGAATTTGGACAGTGTCATATTGGTAAAGAGGACAAGTTATTACTCGTTGGATCGGGCGCGTATCCAATGACATTAATTCAAGTAGCTAAAGAAACTGGTGCTTCAGTCATTGGTATTGATATTGATTCACAGGCAGTTGATTTAGGTCAACGCGTGGTCAATGTGTTAGCACCTAATGAAGATATCCATATTTCTAATCAAACTGTAGATCAGTTATCAGATATTAAAGAGGTAACGCATATTATATTTAGTTCTACGATTCCAGTTAAGTATGAGATTTTAGCGCAATTATTTGAGTTAACCAATGATCGTGTAGTAGTCGCTATGCGTTATGGAGATGGGATGAAAGCTATCTTTAATTATCCTTCTCAACATACGGCGTCAGATCAATGGCAATGTGTACATCACCTCGTCCAACCCAACCAAATATTTGATGTGGCACTCTATCAAAAAGCGTTATCACAGGCAGGGATCACTTATGTCTAATATCTTGATTATTGGAAGCGGGCCTGTCGCTATTCAACTTGCTCAATTATGTAACCGTGTATCGAAAAATCATATCGACATGGTTGGCAGAGCGTCGACCTCAAAGAAATCACTGGATGTTTATCAAAGTTACCAACAAGCAGGTACATTTACAGTTACAACACAGAATGATACACATCATCAATTTGCTGGTCAGTTTCAAATACGTCATTTTTATCAAGATATTCAACAGATTGACGAAAGCTATGACACCATCATTTTGGCGTGTACTGCAGATGCTTATCGACCGATGCTACAGCAGTTGGCACTTACGATATTACAACATGTGAAACACATTATATTAGTATCACCAACATTTGGTTCACATATGATGATTGAGCAATTATTGGCAGACATCAATACTGATGTTGAAGTCATTTCATTTTCAACATATTTAGGAGATACGCGAGTGGTTGACATGTCTCAACCACATCGTGTGTTAACAACGGCTGTGAAATCGAAATTATTCGTTGGATCTAACAAGCCATCGTCCCAGTTGATTCCACAATTACAAACTTGGTTTGAATCATTACACATTCAACTTGCCGTGATGGACACACCCTTACATGCCGAGATACATAATAGTTCGTTATACGTTCACCCACCATTATTTATGAATGACTTTGCATTAAAGGCGATTTTCGTAGGCACTGACGTACCGGTATATGTCTACAAATTATTTCCAGAAGGTCCTATAACAATGACTTTAATTCGAGAAATGCGCCAAATGTGGCAGGAAATGATGACGATATTACAGAAATTAAGTGTGCCCTCCGTCAATCTTTTGAAGTTTATGGTTAAGGAAAACTATCCCGTACGTTCAGAAACGATAAGTGAGTCGGATATCCATCAATTCGAAGAGTTACCTGCTATACATCAAGAATACCTACTTTACGTCAGGTATACGGCAATTTTAATTGATCCATTTTCTAAGCCAGATAAAGATGGACGTTATTTTGACTTTTCGGCGGTACCATTCAAGTCACTTTATCAAAATGAACAAGGTGTCGTTCATATACCAAGGATGCCAAGTGAAGATTATTATCGTACGACGGTCATACAAGCGATTGGGAAAGCATTAGGTGTGTCGACACCAATGATCGATACGTTATTACATCGATACGTCGGCTATTGCGAACGTTATCAAATCGAGCACCCACAACAATCTGTATCGTCACAATTCAACCTTGATGATTTTGAAGAAGATATATCACTAGTTACAACGTATTTAGCAAACAGTTCAAATAAGTAATTCGTATGTCGTTTGAGACATGGCAACACATTTTTCAATCCATATAGAAAGAGGAAAAATAATGAATAAACTAACAAAAATGAGTGCAGTTTTACTAGCTTCAGGAATCATATTAACAGGATGCGGTGGCAACAAGGGATTAGAAGATAAGAAAGAACAGAAGACCTTATCCTATACCACGGTTAAGGATATTGGAGATATGAATCCGCATGTCTATGGAGGATCTATGTCAGCGGAAAGTATGATCTATGAACCGTTAGTACGCAATACGAAAGATGGTATCAAACCGTTATTAGCTAAGAAGTGGGATATCTCAAAAGACGGTAAGACCTATACTTTCCATCTAAGAGATGACGTCAAATTCCATGACGGTACAAAATTTAACGCAGAGGCAGTGAAGAAAAATATCGATGCTGTGCAACAAAATAAAAAGTTACATTCATGGTTAAAGATCTCCACATTAATCGATGATGTCAAAGTGAAAGATGACTATACTGTACAGATTCACTTAAAAGAAGCCTATCAACCAGCATTAGCTGAATTAGCAATGCCTCGTCCTTATGTCTTTGTATCTCCTAAAGACTTCAAGCACGGTACAACGAAAGATGGTGTCAAAGCATTTGATGGTACAGGTCCGTTTAAAATGGGCGAACATAAGAAAGATGAGTCGGCCACATTTAATAAGAACCAACACTATTGGGGTGAAAGGGCTAAATTAAATAAAGTAGAAGCCAAAGTGAAACCAGCTGGCGAAACAGCATTCTTATCAATGAAGAAAGGTGAAACCAACTTTGCTTTTACGGACGATCGTGGTACGGATAGCTTAGATAAAGACAGTTTAAAACAACTTAAAGAGACAGGCGATTATAACGTTAAACGTAGCCAACCTATGAATACGAAAATGATTGTTGCCAATGCCGGTAACAAAGATAGTGCTGTCAGTGATAAGTCAGTTAGACAAGCCATTGGACATATGGTTGATAGAGACAAAATCGCGAAAGACATTTTAGATGGTCAAGAGAAGCCAGCAACGCAGCTCTTTGCGAAGAATGTCACAGATATTAATTTCAATATGCCAACACGTCAATTCGATACGAAGAAAGCTGAAAAGCTATTAGATCAAGCCGGTTGGAAAATGAAGCAAGACAAACAAATTCGTCAAAAAGATGGTAAAGATTTAACGATGACGATGTACTATGACAAAGGTTCTACAAGTCAGAAAGAACAAGCTGAATTTTTAGAAGCTGAATTTAAAAAAGTTGGCGTCAAATTAAATATCAATGGAGAAACGTCAGATAAGATTGCAGAACGTCGTACCTCTGGCGATTATGACTTAATGTTCAATCAGACATGGGGATTATTATACGATCCACAAAGTACCATTGCAGCCTTTAAATCCAAAACAGGCTATGAAAGTGCTACCTCAGGTATTAAAGATAAGAAAAAGTTATATAACGATATCGATGAGGCATTCAAGATGAAAGATGAAAAAGAACGTTCTAAAGCTTATCAACAAATCTTAAAACAAGTGGATGATGAAGGTGTATTCATACCTATTTCACATGGCAGTATGACTGTCGTTGCACCTAAAGATCTGAAAAATGTGTCATTTACTCAATCACAATACGAACTACCATTTAACGAAATGCAATATAAATAAAGGAGCGTCTCAATGTTCAAATTAATAATAAAACGTATTGCACTCATGTTTCCGTTATTGATTGTAGTGAGTTTTATGACATTTATGATGACGTATCTAACAAATGAAGATCCAGCGATAACCATTTTACATGCGCAAGGTACACCGAATGTGACACCTCAATTAATAGCTGAGACAAAAGAAAAGTATGGGCTCGATGCACCGATTCTTGTTCAATATAAGGATTGGCTGCAACAAGCTGTTCAATTTAAATTTGGGACGAGTTATATTACAGGCGATCCAGTATCAGAACGTATCGGACCTGCATTTATGAATACATTGAAATTAACATTGATTTCAAGTGTATCAGTCATGGTGACCTCCATATGTCTCGGTGTAGTAAGTGCGTTAACACGAGGACAACGTACAGATCGTGTGATTCGTTCTGTCGCATTCTTTTTAACGGCGTTACCTTCGTATTGGGTCGCATCCATGCTCATTATTTATGTATCAGTTAAGTTAAATCTATTGCCAACATCTGGATTAACAGGCCCAGAAAGTTACGTATTACCAGTCGTTGTAATCACGATGACCTATGCAGGTATTTACTTTAGAAATGTAAGACGCGCCATGATTGAACAACTTAATGAAGACTATGTCCTCTATTTAAAAGCAAGTGGTGTAAAGACCATGACCTTATTGCGACATGTCTTACGAAATGCATTACAAGTGGCAGTGTCTATCTTCTGTATGTCGATACCAATGATTATGGGCGGCCTTGTCGTTATTGAAAATGTATTTGCGTGGCCGGGATTAGGACAGTTGAGTATTAAAGCGATAGTTGAGCATGACTTTCCGGTAGTACAAACGTATGTGTTAATCGTGGCGGTGTTATTCATCATCTTTAATGCATTAGCCGATATCATCAATGCGCTTTTAAATCCTAGATTAAGGGAGGCATCACGATGATGATTGTAAAACGATTATTACAAGATAGAGGGGCAGTCGTTGCGTTAGTGATTATTGCGACTTATTTCTTGCTCGGATGCCTAGCACCAGTGATTACCTTTCATGAGCCGAATCATATCGACACGGCACATAAATTTGCAGGTATAAGTGCGACACATTGGTTGGGTACCGATCATTTGGGTCGCGATGTATTGACGCGATTGATTTATGCCATTCGACCAAGTTTACTCTATGTCTCAATCGCATTAGTCATATCAGTTGCGATAGGTGCCATACTGGGATTTATTTCCGGATATTTCCGGGGTTATATTGATGCACTGATTATGCGATGTTGTGATGTGATGCTTGCATTTCCAAGTTATGTAGTGACTTTGGCGTTAATTACATTATTTGGTATGGGTGTGGAAAATATCATTTTAGCTTTTATACTCACACGTTGGGCATGGTTCTGTCGTGTCATACGTACGAGTGTGATGCAGTACACGTCAGCTGATCATGTTAAATTTGCTAAAACGATTGGCATGAGTGATTTTACAATCATTCGCAAACATATTTTACCGTTAACTTTAGGAGATATCGCAATTATTTCTAGTAGTGCTATGTGTTCGATGATATTGCAAATATCAGGGTTCTCATTTTTAGGTTTAGGTGTAAAGGCACCGACTGCAGAATGGGGCATGATGTTGAATGAAGCACGTAAAGTGATGTTCACTCATCCTGAAATGATGGTCACGACAGGTATCGTCATAGTCATTATCGTTATGGCCTTTAACTTCTTATCAGATGCATTACAAGTAGCGATGGATCCACGTATCTCTTCTAAAGAGAAAATGCGTGCAGTAAAGAAAGGCGTGATGCATGAATGACCTTATTAACAGTTCAACAGTTAACGATTCGCGATGAATGGACAGATACAACACTTGTCGATGATATTAACTTCCAAGTTAAGCGTGGTGAGACATTAGGCATTATTGGTGAAAGTGGTAGTGGTAAGTCGATTACATGTAAGGCATTAGTAGGGCTTAATCCAAGTCGCCTCAAGGTTACAGGGAAAGTCCATTTTGACGGGCATAACTTGTTAGCATTATCAGAAAGGCAATTACGCCAATACAGAGGACAAGCGATTGCGATGGTCATGCAGCAAGGTGCACGTGCCTTTGACCCATCTAACAAAGTCGGAAAACAAATGATAGAAACCATGCAGGTACATACGTCATTATCGACACAAGAGATTGAACAAACATTGATGGACTATATGACCTATATGAATTTAACAGACCCGAAAAACATTTTGGCGTCTTATCCATATATGTTATCAGGTGGGATGTTGCAACGATTGATGATTGCATTAGCATTGGCATTAAAGCCTAAATTGATTATTGCAGATGAACCTACCACAGCCTTAGATACGATTAATCAGTTTGATGTGTTAGAAGCATTCGAAGATATTAAACAACATTTTGATTGCGCGATGGTATTCATTTCACATGATTTAACCGTTATTCATAAAGTGGCTGATCGTGTCATTGTTATGAAAGAAGGGCAATTAGTCGAAGAAGGAACAACAGAAGCGGTTTTACATCATCCACATCACAGGTATACGCAATATTTATTATCGACGAAACAAAAAGTAAATGACCATTTTCAACGTGTCATGCGAGGTGATAGCCATGATTAAAATCAATCATGTTGAAAAACATTACGGCAAGCGTAGTTTGTGAGGACCTAAACCTAAACCGATTATTAAAGATATCAGTTTAGACTGCCCTGTAGACGAAGCGATAGCCATTATCGGTGAAAGTGGTAGTGGTAAATCGACATTGAGTCGCATGATATTAGGGATTGAAAGGCCAGATAAAGGTACAGTGACATTAAATGACCAACCGATGTACAAGACAAAGGTCAGACGACATCAAATTGGCGCCGTATTCCAAGATTACACCTCCTCACTACATCCATTTCAAACTGTGCGAGATATTCTATTTGAAGTGATGTGTCAATGTAATAAACAAAGCACTGATGAGATGGAAGTAGCAGCTAAGACACTATTAGAAGAAGTGGGATTATCAGAAGATTTTCTAGATAAATATCCCAATATGTTATCAGGTGGCGAAGCACAACGCGTTGCTATTGCCAGAGCGATATGTATTAATCCAACTTATATCTTGTTCGATGAAGCAATCAGTGCGCTAGATATGTCGATACAAACACAAATATTAGATGTGTTGAAGCGGTTAAAGCATACACATCATTTAAGCTATATCTTTATTACACACGATATTCAAGCCGCTACATATCTGTGTAATCGTTTAGTTATTTTTAAAGACGGTCAAATTGAATAACAAATTGCAACACGTGATTTACATACAACAACCAATGCTTATACCCAAGCATTGATAGACAAACAACTATCATTCTAAGGAGTGAGACAATGAAAGGTGCCATGGCTTGGCTATTTCTAAGATTATATATACTCACACTCATGTTTTTTAGTGCGAATGCCATATTAAATGTATTCATTCCATTAAGAGGACATGATTTAGGGGCAACCAATACAACCATTGGTATTGTGATGGGTGCTTACATGCTAACAGCAATGGTCTTTCGTCCCTGGGCAGGCCAAATTATTGCCCGTGTCGGACCTATCAAAGTATTACGTATTATTTTATTGATTAATGCTTGTGCGTTAATACTATATGGACTGACTGGATTAGAAGGATATTTCATAGCTAGAGTGATGCAAGGTGTGTGTACGGCATTCTTCTCAATGTCGCTACAATTAGGTATTATAGATGCTTTACCTGAAGAACATCGATCAGAAGGTGTGTCACTATATTCATTATTTTCTACAATACCTAATTTGGTTGGGCCACTTATTGCAGTAGGCATTTGGCATTTAGATCGCATATCAATATTTGCTATAGTGATGATTGCGATTGCCTTAACAACGACATTCTTCGGTTACCGTGTCACCTTTGCTAGTGAAGAACCTGACACGCGTAAAAAGGTTGAACCATTGCCATTTAATGCAGTTACAGTCTTTGCACAATTCTTTAAAAATAAAGAATTATTTAATAGCGGACTCATTATGATTGTAGTATCAATTGTCTTTGGTGCAGTGAGTACCTTTGTGCCGTTATACACAGTCAAATTTGGGTTTGCAGATGCCGGAATCTTCCTAACCATTCAAGCTATAGCTGTCGTGTTAGCACGTATTTATTTACGTAAATACATTCCTTCAGATGGTATATGGCATCCGGTTTATATGGTCAGTGTTTTGATGTTACTTGTCATTGCATCGATGCTTGTAGTCATAGGGCCACATATACACGTACTTATATTCTACAGTAGTGCAATATTGATTGGTGCCACACAAGCTTTAGTATATCCAACACTTACGTCATATTTGAGCTTCGTCTTACCCAAAGCAGGTCGAAATATGCTACTAGGATTATTTATAGCCTGTGCAGATTTAGGCGTCTCATTAGGCGGTAGTTTGATGGGACCTATATCCGATTTAGTAGGATTCAGCTGGATGTATACCATTTGCGGTATGCTTGTTGTAGTTATGATGTTAATGAGCGCATTCAAAGGTATACGACAAAAATAATTGTCGACAGTGTTGAGGTTATGGAAAGTAATTTGTAAGTTAGAAAAATAAGTGAATGTAAAGCGAAGCATTAGCATCCCCCTTACTTTATTCGAGTAAGGGGGACTTGTATATTGCGATGTATATACTCGCAGACATCAGTGGTTGTATTGTTGCGATATTTACGCATTGGCTACGTCATCGCAATGATAAAAAGGATGACAAGTAGTCAACACTAAAGATTCAATAGCCAAGGCTTTAGTGTTGCAACAATAACATTTATTGTAAGTACCATTGTCACTATAATAAGTGGCTGCATTGTTTCAGTATTTACATACTGGCTACATACTAGAAACAATAAGAAAAAATAGACGATAAGTAGTCAGCACAAAATAACCTTAATAGTAGGGACAGTGAGCATTTAACAATGAAACTTATTGTTATGTATATTATATATCGCAAAATTCTTAATAACAATTATTTATATTTTTAAAATGATAGATAATAAAATTAATGTATATAATTTTATTTTAGAGTGGTATAATATAAGAGTCGTCTATCTCTCAGACGTCAAAAAGACGTAGAGAGGAGGTGCGTTGCTTAATGAGCGATGTGATAATACATTTAACAACCACAATCATTAGTGGTTGTATTGTTGCGATATTTACGAATTGGCTACGTCATCGCAATAATAAAAAGGATGACAGGTAGCCAACACTAATAAAGCCCCTTACTATTGCAGTAGTAAGGGGCTTTGGTGCGTTTTAAGCGATGTAATTACATTGTTATTATATCACGTTAGGTATCATAATACAACGTTTATGAATTAATTAAATCATTTATAAAATTCTGATGTATAGAAATGCAATTTACCCTTTAGTTTACAACAAAGGATTAAGTTGTGCTTGAATGGCATTTAATATGTTGTTTTTCTCGTCCTACTATTAGGTTTAAATCGATGTAAATGATACCAGAATTGAATAAGCTTGATTATAGGATTTGATTTTAAAACAGATAAGTTGCTAAATACATACAAACACTATTTAATAGATGAAAAGATAGAGTTAGAGGAGTGGTTGTTATGACAATAGTAGGGCACCATCATATTTCGATGTACACCAAAGATGCGGTCAAAAATAAGGCGTTTTATACTGAGTTACTTGGATTAAGATTAGTAGAGAAAACAGTTAATCAAGATAATACAAAAATGTATCATTTATTTTATGGTGATAATGCAGGTCATCCTGGTACATTATTGACATTTTTTGAAATTGAAAATGTTGGTAAACATAGACCTGGAACAGATTCGATTCATCGGTTAACATTACTCGTACCATCAGAAACGGCATTGGACTATTTTAAACAACGATTAGACCAAAACAATGTGGAATGGACGTCACTCACCTATGTAGGTCAGTCTGCGGTGTTGCTAAAAGATCCGGATGAACTTGAAATCATTTTATTAGTCAACGATCATTATCAAACGCCAAAACAATGGTCAGCCAATGATGATACAGACATACCTAAAGATGTTCAAATACTGGGAATGGGACCAGTTGAATTACGTAGTAGAAAGCCAGAAGCATTAACTGAATTTCTTGAATATATCTTAGGTTATCATCAACGTAATGATTTAGAAGTAGACGATAACACAACCATCATGACATTGGACGAACAAGGGTTATATACAGACTTCGTCATTGTTAATCAACAAGGTCATCGTGTTCGACCAGGGCAAGGCTATGTACATCATGTAGCAGTCAATCTACCTACAGATACAGACTTAAATGACATTTATGAGAAAATAGCACGACAACCCAACCCTAACTCCGGCATTATCGATCGATACTTCTTCAAATCATTATACTATCGACATAACCAAATCCTATTTGAATTTGCGACAGCAGAGCCAGGGTTTACCGTTGATACACCCGTCGATAAACTAGGTCAACAACTCAACCTCCCCGATTTCCTAGAGGGCAAAAGAGACGAGATTGAAAGCCAATTGAGAGAAATATAAAATACAATATAAAAGCACTCGCTAGTACGGCGAGTGCTTATTTGTGGTTATAAAAGTAGATTTTTATTTGTTTAAGATATATATTTAGATTATCAAGTAGATAATACGAAAAATGGATTATTAAAATTTTTAGTAGTAAAGTTTTATATGCTAGAGGTTTTAGTACTCTGTAATTTTAGGTATGAAGTAGATTGGAGGATATTTATGAGTAGCATGAGGAAGCCGATTATAAAAAATATTAGTTATTCTAATGAAGAGCTAGTTAATTCATTAGGCGAGTGGCAACAGAGTGATGATTCCAAATTTTTACTCAGATATCCCACTGTCTATATTATAAATGATAAAAATAAGTCTGATCACTTTAATTTGTATGTTGGTGAAACAACGGATATCAAAAATAGAACTATTCAACATTTGAAAAATGATGTGAAGCTTAAAGACTATTGGAAATCATTTTACAGTTCTGATACGTCTTCAATGTATGTCATCGGACATCCGTTCTTTAATAAGTCTTTAACTTTAGATATAGAGAACAAGTTTATGCAGTATTTGTCTAGTGTAGATGCTGTGACTTCAATATTTAATAGTAGAACAAATCAGCAAAATGAATATTATACTTCTGAAAAATTAGATGAAATATTCACAAATATTTGGCAACAATTACATAAAGAGAATAGCAAACTTTTTCCTATTGAAAGTGTAATTAAAGACTCAGCGATTTTTAAAGCATCTCCATTTCATAAATTAACGAATGAGCAACAATCAGTTAAAGATGAAATTTTAAATAAAATAGAACATGCTATTTTAAGTGAAAGTGAAGAAAATCAATTGATTTTAGTAGAAGGAGAAGCTGGTTCTGGTAAAACTGTATTAATGAGCACATTGTTTTTTGAGCTAAAACAAATGATGGATTTAGATGAGATGAAGAATTTAGATATTCATCTATTGGTTAACCACGATCAACAATTAAAGGTATATAAGCAAATTGCTAATAAACTTGGTTTAGAAGGAAAAAATCAGAATATAATCAATAAACCCACTAGTTTTATTTTGAATAGAGATGTTGAAGATAAAGCGGATGTTGTTATTATTGATGAAGCACATTTACTGCTTACGCAAGGTAAAATGTCTTATCGAGGAGAAGGACATCTAAAAGATATTCAAAAAAGAGCTAAAGTCGTTGTTGCAGTCTTTGATAAAAAACAGATATTAAGTAAACAACAAATATGGGAATTTGATACACTAGATAAATTAATACAGTATTCTAAAGATCAAAATAATCATTTACTACTTAAGAACCAACTAAGAATCAATAGTAGCATTGAAACAATGAATTGGTTAAGACATTTAATAGATGATCATAAAATTGACCCAATCCCCCATGATAGCAAAGGATACGATATTAAAATTTTTGATACACCAGCAGAATTAGAAAAAGCGATTTTAAGAAAATCTAAAAATATTGAATCAGGTTTGTCTAGAATGCTTGCGACATTTGATTGGGAATTTAAAAATGGAAAATCACCGAATGATGGATTATTTTGGGAAGTTAAAATAGGACAATGGTCTAGACCATGGAACTTACAATTAAAATGTCCTAGAGGTGAGAAAAATTTAGCATGGCCAGAACAGAGTCAAACGATTAATGAAATAGGATCAACATTTACAATTCAAGGATTTGATTTAAATTATGCTGGTGTAATTATTGGACCATCAGTGAAGTTTCGAAATGGTAAGATTATTTATGATAAAAGTGAAAGTAAAAATATACAGGTAACACAAAACCGAAAACTTTCTGATGATACTATGAAAAATTTTGGCGAAGAATTATTAAGAAATGAATTGCACGTTCTGCTTACTAGAGGAGTCAATGGTTTATATATTTATGCGGTTGATGATGAACTAAGAAATGCACTTAAAGAAGCTTCGAAAGGATGATAGAAATGAGAACTGAAAACAGTGTTATGGAAAAAATTAATCAATTTAGAGATGAACGTAATTGGAGACAATTTCATAATGAAAAGGACTTGGCGTTGTCTATAACACTAGAAGCTTCGGAGTTACTAGAATTATTTCAATGGAAATCATCAGAAGATGTTGTCGAAAGTAAAAGAGAACGATTAGCAGAAGAATTGGCTGATATTTTAATATATAGTTATATGTTTGCCGATAATCTAGATTTCGATATCAATGAAATTATAGAGCAAAAACTTGTTAAAAACGCAGAAAAGTATCCTGTAGATAAAAGTAAAGATAATAATTCAAAATACAATGAATTATAATTACTCATTTCATTAAATTACTCAATAGTACATTTAATTGCCGAAACCTCCTTTTAATTCTAAAATATGGTTTGAAAGCGTTATTTCAAATGAATTTTAGATGAAAGGGGGGTTTTTAATGATTGAAAGACAAATTAAGCTTATAGAATTATTACGTAATAATCGGAGTGATTATCTAAAATCTGATGATATAGCGGCCTATTTAAATATTTCAAATAGGACAGCTAGAACCGATATCAAAATCATTAATAATCAATTTATGCCAGAAGTGATTGGGAATATTAAATCTAAAGGGTATTTCTTAAATACGACACGTTATTCACTTGAAGACATTGATCATCAACTAAACAATTATTTAAATCAAGATGGTAAGTTATTGATTAAAATAGCATATCAATTACTCATGTATAGTAAATCAGTATTAATAAGTGAATTAATGGAACAATTTCAATTGTCTAAGAAAGAGATTTTGGATTATATGAGTAGAATTCAAATGTGGTGTGAGAAATATGAAGTTAATATCATTATCAAGAGAAAGACAGGTATTACGGTAACAGGTAATGAAAAAGATATTAATAATGCGATTTTACATTTGAATCAATTATCAAAGCAACACCACCGAGTTGAAGATTTGATATTAAATGAATTGCCCAAGGCTCATATACAAATGATTAAACAAATAATTGAAGACAACTTAAGCGTTCATGATATTCGTACTTCACATCTTCAAATAGAACAACTTGTCATACACCTAATATTAATTTAAAAAAGGCAATCCATATCAGAAGAATCATGGAATATTAATGATGAATCACTAGTTATTTCAAATGAAATTATAAAAGACATCAATCAGCGCTTAGGATATCATTTAAATACGCAAACGGTACAGTTATTCTCATTTTTTATTAGCTATCATTTTAATAAATTTGATTTAGGTTTTGAGAAAGTTTTCATTGAAAGTTACATACAACAGTTGATTACAAAAATGGAACAAAAGATGCATCTTAAATTTGGTTCGGATAATGTTTTAAAGGACAATTTACTTGCACATTTTAGCCGTACATATTTAAGAATTATGAAAGAAGTTTACTTAAATAACCCATTAACAGGTGAAATAAAAATACTTTATCCATATGTATTTAACGTATTATATGATATTATCCATGAACTTGCTAAAGATACTGGAATCAATTTAAGTGAAGATGAAATTGCATTTTTGACGATTCATTTTCAAGCATCTATAGACAGAAATGAAGTATCACAGGTTAATATAGCTATTTGTTGTTACTATGGATTAGGTATTTCTCAATTATTAGAAACCAAAATATCGAAAGTTAACCAGCATGTTAAGGTTACAGATATACTAAGATTTGAAGATATTGAAAATGATGCATTTGAAAATATAGATATACTTATTACAACGCATGATATTCATATGCAATTACCACAAGTTTTAGATGTAATTAAAGTTTCTCCACTATTTTCAGAAGATGATCAATTTAAATTGAATCGAATCGTTAAAGGTAAATTAAACCCGATAGCTAAAAATAATGAATTAAATGAGATACCTGTTACGATCGTTAACAATGATTTTATACAAACCATACCAGGTGTGTTTGAAACGGCGCATCAAATTTTGAATAACTATAAAGCGATTAGTAGTGGATATATAGAAACAGCATTAAATAGAGAAAAAGCCTCCTCAACATATATCGGTAATAGCATGACAATGCCCCATGGTGATCCTACAAAGGTATTAAGCTCAAATATTATTATATTTAAGAGTAATAATGGATTTTATTGGAAAGAGCATAAGATAAAATTAGTGTTTTTCTTAGCAATTGCTAAACCAGATATCCATTTGATGAAACAAATGATGCAAAATTTGTCATTATTAGATGAAGAAGATATTCATCAATTAGCACATCTTGAAGAAACAACATTTCAAAATAAAATATTAAAACTAATCAAAGGATAATTACCACTAGTAACGGTAATTATCTTTTTTTATAGCCGCATGACAACGCTTACACTATAATTAAAGGAGCGTGAAGACGATGAAAATATTAGCAATAACATCTTGTCCAAACGGTATCGCTCATACTTATATGGCTCAAGAGAAGTTAGAACAAGCAGCCAAGAAAATGGGAGTAGATATTAAAGTTGAGACACAAGGTGGCGTAGGTGCAGAGAACGTTTTAACTGCAAAGGAAATTAGAGAAGCTGATGGCATTATTATTGCAGCTGATAGACAAGTGGATTTATCAAGATTTAATGGTAAGAGATTGATAAATGAAAATGTAAGAGAAGGCATCCATCATCCAGAAACCTTAATACAAAGAATTATAGATCAAGATGCCAAAATTTATCATGATAAAAATGCAACAACACAATCTAATGATTCGGATGACGAAGAAGATCGAAAAAGCGGTATTCAGATGGTGTATCAACATTTAATGAATGGTGTATCATTCATGGTTCCGTTTATCGTAGTGGGTGGTTTACTGATAGCAATCGCTTTAACTTTAGGAGAACACCCTACATCTGAAGGTCTCAAAATTCCTGATGATTCATTTTGGAAATCAATTGAGAATATAGGTAAATTATCATTTGGTTTTATGGTTCCAATATTAGCAGGTTATATCGCATATAGTATTGCTGATAAACCAGGTTTAGTCCCAGGTATGATTGGTGGTGCTATTGCAGCTGATGGAAGCTTATACGGTAGTGAAGCTGGCGCAGGTTTCTTAGGTGGTATTGTGGCAGGTTTCATAGCAGGATATGTTGCTAAATGGATTAAAAATATTAGAGTACCTAAAGCAATGGCACCTATTATGCCAATTATCATTATTCCAATACTTGCATCTTTAATAGTAGGACTTATCTTTATATTCCTTATAGGAGCGCCTATTTCAGGTATATTTACAGCTTTAACTGGATGGTTGAAGGGTATGCAGGGCGCTAACATTATTATATTAGCCCTTATTATAGGTGCAATGATTGCATTTGATATGGGAGGTCCTGTGAATAAAGTAGCTTTCTTATTCGGATCTGCTCTTATTGCAGAAGGAAATTATGCTGTGATGGGAATGGTAGCAGTTGCCGTTTGTACACCGCCAATTGGATTAGGGTTAGCAACATTTGTTCAAAAACATAAATTCAATCATGCTGAACAAGAAATGGGGAAAGCCTCATTTACTATGGGATTATTTGGTATTACTGAAGGTGCTATACCATTTGCTGCACAAGATCCATTGCGTATCATACCTTCTAATATGATTGGTGCAATGGTTGCTGCAGTCATTGCTGCTATGGGTGGCGTTGGAGATAGAGTTGCGCATGGTGGTCCTATTGTTGCTGTTTTAGGTGGTATCGATCATATTATTTGGTTCTTTATCGCAGTCATTATCGGTAGCTTGGTAACAATGATTACAATTTTAATTTTAAAAAGAAATACACCTGTGACTGATGTAGAAGAGGATCAAGAAGATACGCATTTAGAAAGAAGTACAAATAGTAGTCAAGGAAGCAAATATTCAGAGTCTAAAGTGGATGAAAGTGTTAAACATGACGATAACGTATTTCAAAAAGATGTTATCAATATCAACACTAATGTGAAAACTAAAGAAGAAGCTATTGATTATATGGTGAAAAATTTAAAAGAACATCGCTTTATCGACAATGAAGATGTTGTTAAACAAGCTATTTTAGATAGAGAAGCGGAATCAACTACAGCCATTGGTATGAATGTGGCAATTCCTCATGCTAAATCTGATGCAGTTAACCAACCTACTGTAGCCGTTTTACAAAATAAAGAAGGCGTAGATTGGATTAGTTTAGATGAGTCACTTCCGAAAATACTCTTTATGATTGTCGTACCAAATGACAGTAATAATACACATTTGAAATTACTACAAAGACTGTCTAGAAGTCTGATGGATGACAAAACAAGAGAAGCACTTATTAATGCACCATCAAAAGACGATATTTACGACATTTTAAAAGAGATATAGAGGTGAAATAAAACATGGCATTATTTTTAAAACCAGTATTTCAGGAAAAAATTTGGGGTGGCACTGCATTAGAATCATTTAATTATCATTTACCTAGCAATAATGTTGGAGAATGTTGGGCCATTTCAGCACATCCCAATGGTCCCAATGTGATAGAAAATGGTCATTATAAAGGTAAAACGTTAGATGAAGTATGGTCAATTGATCGTTCATTATTTGGAAATGATAAAAGAGATAAATTTCCATTATTAACTAAAATCTTAGATGCTAATGATAAATTATCGGTACAAGTTCATCCCGATGACGATTATGCTCAAAAGTATGAAGGTGAATACGGTAAAACTGAATGTTGGTATATCTTAGATGCCAAAGAAGATGCAGAAATCATCTACGGCATTAATGTTGATAATAAAGAAGATTTGGTTGAGTGTATTAATAATCGAGAGTTTGATCGGTTATTTAAAAAGGTGAAAGTTAAACCAGGTGACTTCTATTATGTGCCTGCGGGGACAGTTCATGCTATTGGTTCAGGTATATTGATATTAGAAACTCAGCAGTCTTCTGATACAACTTACCGTATATATGATTAT
This sequence comes from Staphylococcus warneri, assembly GCF_900636385.1. Classification (NCBI taxonomy): domain Bacteria; kingdom Bacillati; phylum Bacillota; class Bacilli; order Caryophanales; family Staphylococcaceae; genus Staphylococcus; species Staphylococcus warneri. The sequence goes on from NZ_LR134269.1 coordinate 105,836, forward strand.
GATCGTAAAGATAAACATGGGCATTTAAGAGATTTACACTTAGAACAAAGTAAAGCAGTCATCAATATTAATCAAGAGAACCCTAATGTGGTACCTCAACAAAGTGAAGTTCAAGGACAGACAGTAACTCAATTTGTATCAAACGAATTTTTTACAGTAGAAAAATGGGGAATTAATGGGAAATTAAATTACAAAAAACCATATGCTTATTGCTTAGTTTCAGTCATCGATGGGACAGGTAGTGTGATTATAGATGATGAAAGACACGATATACAAAAGGGTAGACATTTTATCATTACAAATGAAGACCAAAATATCCTATTTGATGGTAAATTAGAAATAATTATAAGTTACTCATAAATTTAGGTAAGAGTTTAAGTGAAGCTAGTGAAAGAGGGACAAGCACTGTGATGTCAGTGTTCTCCATTTAAATATGATTAAACTAATTAATAATTATGTAAAGTCAATTTGTATGAATTATATATTTTCACTTTAATTTAAATTCTTTTTTTAGTAAGATGACTTTAGTAATTTTTTTACACTTTATTGTAATATTCACAGGCAACCTATATGGTTGCTTTTTTAATTATTTTGTTGAAAGGATACATAAAAATGAAACTAAAATATGTGATTTTAGTATTATTAGCACCTGTATTTTTATCAGCTTGTAACTATTCTAAACCAGAGAATCGAAATGGCTTTTTCTATAATACTTTTGCTAAACCAATGGATTTATTTTTAAATTGGATGGGAGAACATCTTAATCATAATTATGGTCTAGCTATTATTATTATCGTATTAGCGATTAGATTAATAATGTTGCCATTTATGTTATCACAAACTAAAAATGGCCAGTTTATGAGAAAACTAATGAAAATCGCTAAACCAGAGTTAGATCCTATTCAAGAAAAAGTGCGACGTGCGCGCACACAAGAAGAAAAAATGGATGCTAATAAAGAGATGATGGATGTATATAAAAAATACCATATTAATCCAATGAAAAGCATGTTAGGTTGTCTTCCTATGCTTATTCAAATGCCAATATTATTTGGTCTATATGCATCACTAAAATGGCCAGTACATAATCATTTATCACAATATCCTCACTTTTTATGGTTTGATTTATCCAATCCAGATATTTATATAACACTCATTGCGGGTATTTTATATTTTATCCAATCTCTAGTAAGTTTAGGTAACATGCCCCAAGAACAAAGACAAATGGGCTATATGATGATGGTAATTTCACCTATATTTATTATTTATATTTCATTCACATCAGCATCTGCTTTAGGACTATATTGGTCCATCAATGCATTATTTCTTATCATTCAAATGTATTTTTCAAATCAATATTATTCAAAAATTGCAGACGAGTATGTAAAATCATTTGAAAAACAAAATGATAAAAAGTCACAGAAAGCAAAAACAATTAAAAAGAAGAAATAATCAATAATAAAAAGGGACTCTGCAATGACCCAAAATTTGGGAAATAACTTAAAAACACTTTCGTTGAATTCATATTAAAATGAATCATGCGAAGGTGTTTTTTCTATGAAAAGAGTAGTTTATTCATTAGCAACTAAAAATAAAGTGATTGAAATGAAAGTAGTTGTTTATATGACAAAAGAATTATGAAAGCATTAAATATTAGGAATAGAAAACAAGTGAAAACTTGATGTCAATGATATTGAGAAGAGTGAAAGGCATAGGTTTAACCAACAAGACGGTAAACTATATGATTATAGTAAGAGATTGGAAGAACTATCAGAAGTAGAACAATTGAAATTAGAGAATAAGAGAAAAGGTGCTGAAATTGAATTCAATAAAATCTAGGCAACTTATCACTATGCATAAAAAGGTTTAAAATAGGATGCTGATTGTTCTAAATTCATAAAGATATTCGTATAAAATAGAGAAATTACTATTCCTAATGTTCTGAATAAAAATACTAGAACATAATTTTTAATGTTTAATACTAATAATATAGAAACGATTACTAATGGTATATAACCTAATATATTTTGGAATTGATAATCTATTAGAATTCCTAAATATTCCAAAGGTAAAATTGATAATATACTAATACAAAGTAACTAAGACTTTTTCATTTATTATTTCTCCTTTCTTATTTTAAATTTACTTATATAGTCATTAATTTTTGAATAAAAGTGTTTTTGTATTTATTGATATTCTAATGTTAGACTGAAATTAATCATAGTAGATTTGGCAAATTTCTTTGTATTTTTCATGAATTTTCATCAATAGTTAAAGGAGAAGACTATGTTAAATATAAGCGATAAACATTATTTTCAAAGGACTAGGAAATGGTTTGTATTTGCGATGATTATTTTGATTATAAGCTTTATTTTATCTAGTATATTTAGTCCATCTCTCGATACTTTTAAAAATATGGGAGACCAAATACCATCTAGCTTAGATAAAGCTACTGGTTTAAATAAAGTATGGGAATTCATCATAAATAATGGTTTTAGAGTCCCTTTACAAATGCTAATACTCTCTTTAATTCCTATTCCATTTTTATATTGCGTAAATTTAATTTCTACAAGCACAATTACAGGAATTATGTTCGGATTCGTAATCAATTTTGACTTTCATAAAGGTTTGATAATAATTGTATCCTCAATTCCACATATCATTATTGAAATACTTGCGATGTGTTTTGTTGTAAGTAGTTTATATAAATTAAATCAAGCGATTGTTAGAAAAATAAGCAATCTATTTAGAAAAGAGAAAAGGCAAAATGTTTCATTTAAACAAGCGTTAATTCAATTAATTAAAACATATATCTTAATTGCGCTACCTTTATATATTATTGCAGCATTTTTAGAAACTTACTTCACTGAATGGATATATAGTATATTGATATAAACTAAATGATGTTTATTTGAAATTTTTACGAATAGAGGAGATATACTTGTTACTCTTTCCTATGAGCCTTTTTATGATTGTGGTAGGTATTTCATATAGTAAAACCTATCCAAAAGAAAGAAATCGATGGTATGGTTTTAGATCAAAAAAATCAATGAAAAATGATGAAATATGGCTTAAAGCACAATTTTTATTTATTCAGTATAACAAGAGTATATTTAAATATAGTGCCATGTTTTCAGTCGTTTTCGTAATATGTGATATAGCATTGATTATATTGAAATTAGAAGACCAATTAATGGGGTCTATATTAATACAGACAGGAATTATTTTAATATTATTAGGTGCACTCCATTGGATTGTAAATAGAAAACTCTAAATTGAAAAATATTATGAAGTTAGATGATGAGATTTTAAGTATACATAAATGTAATATTAATATAAGCATGAAAGAGGACAAGCACTGTGGTATCAGTGTTTGTCCTTTTTCTATGAATAATCATTATATGTGAAATAGACGAAAAAATGAGGACATGGGACTTTAAAATAGTAACTATGAGATTTAAAGGTAGAATACTTAAAAATTATTTTAAATGACGGACGTATGGTGTCCATTAAGATGTATATAATACATCTTAATGTCTAGTTAAAATGCATAAATATATAGAGAAGGTTAAAAATTTAATATTTAGTTTAAGCGACTTAACTCATCATATTTGTATAAGTTGCACTTTAAATAGTAAAAAAGTGGGGGTTTAATGAAAAATTTGAGTATCCAAAGTGTAGATAGTTTCAAAAGTAAATACAAAAGCGTACCCGATAATAAAGTCTTGCGAAATATGAATAGTGATGAATTAGAATCATACTTTTTAATGTTATATAATATAAGAAATACTATTAATCAAGGACAAGCACAATATAATAAATTATTGAAAAATAATAATGATAAGAAAAATAGAGACTATTACCAGTGAATACAATGAAAGGCAAGAAACATTAAAATATTATACGCCTGAGACTGATAAAATTGATGCTAAATATAAGCAGCGTAGGGATTCGATTGTAAAACCTATCAATATCATTTGTAAGGTGGTATCAGTAATCATTGCAGTAATAGTATTTCTTAATCTCTTTTTTATTTCAAAAATCCTGGCTACTATTTTATGTTTTGTTACTTATAAAATGGTAGATTTGATATTAAGTTTTGTTGGTGGATTTATTGAAAGAAGAATATACAAAGCTAAATATAGAGAATGGACTGTAGCAAGAGCGCTAGATCAAGATTACTTTAATAGAGAGATTGCTAGGTGTGAGGCACAGTTTGAAAGTGACAAGCAATATATTTTATCTGAACATAAAAGGTTTGATAGTAAAATAAGGAATGATTATCAATCGATTTATACCCATTTTGAGAATGAAGCGCAAAAATTAGAAACATATCTTCCATCTGAGTTTAGAAGTCTAGATATTTTATCTACATTATTTGCAATTTTAAATGCTGGATTTGGTGACAGTTGGAAAGAAATCATCAATGTATATAGAGATCAAAAAAATATGAATGAATTGAAATCTCATATCAATGATATTCAAAATACATTAAATAGTATGAGTAACAATCAAAAAGCAACTATTCAAGCAATCAATCATCAAGGTCAGCAACAACAAAGGTTATTAAATGAACTTAATGTAGGGATACAACAGTCAAACAATAACATCGAGAAGTTGACTAATGATATCAACAGAGGTTATGAAAAAGTACAAAGAAATCAAAAAGCTATACATGATGAATTAGCTGATATGAATCCTCATAATCCTAGAAGTAAATATTAAATCAATATATACAAAAAGAGTACAAAATTGTACTCTTTTTGCATATTATTAGAACTATTTTTCTTTTGAAAAACGTTTGAAAGTAAGTAATGAACCAATAGCTAATAATACCGTAGCAATTGATGCTACTAGACCATTGTTTGTTGTTTCACCAGTAGCTGGTAGTTCTTGTGCTTGTGTGGCATTATTTTGAACTGCTTGTTGTTGGTTATTATTTTGAGTAGTTACTGTGTTATCAGTTGCTTGTTGTTGACCTTGTTCATTATTGTTTGAATTATCAAATTGATATTTACCATTCTTATAAAATTTACCGTCATCAGCTGTTGCTAAAACACCTTCTCCTGTTTCTACAGTGCCATCTTTATATACTCTAACAGCACCGTCGCCTACACCTGACTTATTATTATAACCTAGTAAATAATAGTCCCCTTTATCTTCGGCTTTTTGGAAATTAACACGTTCAGGCTTATAACCATCTTCTTTCCAAACTTGAGTAGCTACTGATTGAGCGTTATTTGCATTTACTGATGATTCAGCAGCACTTGCATTATGTGAACTTACTCCTGTAAATAATAATGCACCTGCTAATGTTGTTGCCCCTAAAATTTTAGTTGTTTTCATAAAAAATCCCCCATCTATAAATATTTTGAAAATTACAACTAAATTCTAACACAGACCACTAAATAAAAAAAGGATAATTTTAAATATTTTGTAAATGTCTAAGCTATATAAAAATATTGAGTTTAATTTGATTATATATTTATTTGATTTTTTGGTTTTGATCATTATATTAAAACAAAATAAAAAAGTTTGTCGCCTTATCTATAGGAAACAAACCTTAAATTAAAATTTAAAGACAAAAGCTAAATTCAGATTTTCTATAATGTATTTTATTCGTCATTTTCTGTTGCTAAATCATCAGATAAGACCCCATTATGACCAGTGCGTTGTGCTACATCACCAGGTAGTTGTCTATCTCCAACTAGCTCATTATATTTCTTAAAGTCAGATTCGGTCATATTCTCTTTACTTCTTAAATAAGCTTCATAATTTTCTATATCTTGCAGTTACTTATCTTGAGTTGGATTTGTATTTGTTTGTGCTTGTTGAGGATTTTGTTGTAATGGCTGATTGTTTTGTACTTGTTGGTTTTGATTTTATATAGAAATCGCATCTAAGATATTTAAATATATCATTTATATAAAAACGAAATAATTGTATAATTTTAATGAAGACATTTCGGATTTAAATGTATTATTACATAGATATTCAAATTATATGTAGCTGTTTAAAATGGGGGACTTATATGCAAATAAAGAATGCTATTTATCAAGGGACTATAAGTGGTAAGCAAGTGGTTGTTGATCATGAACGTTTGAAATATAACAAATTTTTAATATTACCGGTGATAGTTGGTATTATTTTTATTTGCCTAGCAATGGTAGTGATGGTGATTATTATTAATCTAGCATTTCTAGTGGATCTAGTTTTTATAAATATTTTAGGTTGTATTGTGGGATTTTTTGTACCTGCCATACTTTTTAAGTATCTCCATAATCAGATCTTTATGAGGGAGATTACCTTAATTCAATTAGGTTGGGATCAATATGAATTACATGTAGGTAAGCAGAAATATATTGGCTATTACAAAGACGTAAAAAAAGCTATCTATGTAAGCTACCCAGGTAAAGCAACCATATTTATGCCAGATGCAGTAACAAAAATTAAAACATTTGATGGGACTTATAGAATTGCTGCAGTGAAAATGGAACAACAACAAACTGTACAAAAAATTAAATTTCATTTTGAACAAATGATTGATAAACATCAATCTTAAAATATAATTTTATATTTTTCACATTAAAATGAATGAAGCAACTTGGTAAAAAAGCGAAAAGAGATGTGTATTATAAGTTTTAACTTCATAATAGATTACAGGGAGGTTTGATCCTATCCTTATTAAAAATAAAGTATACATGTCAATCATCATTGTATTAATTATTATAAATGTAATATTAATATCGACTGATCAGGTCATAGCAAGTAACATTGGAAATAGGTTGATTTATATGATCTTTTTTATTAATTACTTATTAATAATTATAGGAGTTACCGTTAAAACTAAAAAGTGATAGTTATTATACTTACGTCTGACGTAAAACAATGATTTAATCGTAGTCACAATCGGTCGCATTTTTTATAGCTAATCATATTGAACAAATATTTCGTCCCACAACGCTCTCTTCAACGTACTCGCAATCATCTCTATGTTGAAGGGAGCTCTTTTATATATTCAACTACGGAAAAGGTGATACATATCTTCAAATTGTACCTATCCATATCTATCTTCTGATAACTCCTCAATGATTCATTCTCATCCTAATTCTTCATCCATATACATACACTTATATAACTTTGCATATTCCATCCAATTATTTATATATTATCCAAAGGCATTCAGTTCAAATAAATAAATTTTAAGCGTATACTTGAATTGTAAGCAATTAGAATTATGGGGGCATAAGAGATGAATTTTAAAAACGTAGTAGTCGCAGGTGGCGGTGTACTAGGAAGTCAAATCGCTTTCCAAAGTGCATTCCACGGATTTAATGTAACGTTATATGATATTAATGATGAGGCTTTAGAAAAAGTTAAAGAACGTTTGAATATCTTAAAAGGACGTTATTTAGATGATTTAGATACGACTGAAGAGAAAGTAGAACAAGCGTATCAATCAATCCAATTTAGTACTAGTATTCCTGATGCAGCGAAAGATGCTGACATTGTTATTGAAGCAATTCCAGAAGTTGTTTCAATTAAAACAGATTTCTATAAACAATTAGGTGAAAGTGCACCTGAAAAAACAATTTTCGCAACAAATTCTTCAACATTTGCGCCAAGTCAATTTAAAGATGTTACAGGTAGACCAGAAAAATTCTTAGCATTACACTTTGCTAATGAAATTTGGTTACGTAATACAGGTGAAGTGATGCGTACGGAAGATACTTCAGATGAAATCTTTAATGAAGTATTAGACTTTGCGAAAGCAATCGGCATGGTACCACTTCCAATCCAAAAAGAACAACCAGGTTATATTTTAAATTCATTACTTGTACCTTTAGTAACACAAGCAGGTTACTTACTAGGTAACGAAGTTGCAGATTATAAAATGATCGATAAAACATGGATGAAAGCGACAAACGATGAACATGGACCATTTGGTATGAATGATATCGTTGGTATCGCGACACATTTAAATATCAGAAAATCAAAAATGGATGAAAATTCACCAGAATGGGCTAAAAACTATCTTAAATTCTTAGAAGGTATGGTAGAAGAAGGTCGTCTTGGTAAATCTGTAGGTAAAGGTTTCTACAATTATCCAAACCCTGAATTCAAGAGTGACAACTTCTTTGATAATCCAAAAGAAATTAAATATTTAACACATGGATTCAAAAATATTACTGTAGCAGGTGGCGGTGTCTTAGGTAGTCAAATCGCATTCCAAACTGCGTCTGGTGACTTTAACGTGTCACTTTATGATATTAGTGATGATGCGATTGAAGCTGCTAAAGGCCGTGTAAAACAAATCAAACAAGATTACAAATCAGATATGAATGTGGATGACGCAACTGTAGACAAATTTGAATCAAATATTAGCTACTATACTGATTTAGCTGAAGCAACAAAAGATGCAGATTTAGTTATTGAAGTTGTACCAGAAAACACTGATATTAAAAAGGATTTCTATAAACAATTAAGCGAAGTTTTAAATGAAGATGCGTATATCGTTACAAACTCTTCTACATTAAGACCAAGTGACTTTGAAGACTTAACTGGTCGTCCAGAAAAATTCGCGGCATTACACTTCTCAAATGGTGTATGGCTTAAAAACACTGGTGAAGTCATGGTTGCAAGCAAAACAACAGAAGACACATTTAATAAAATCTTAGCATTTGCACGTGATATTCACTTAGTAGTGATTCCAATTCACAAAGAACAACCAGGATATATCTTAAATACGTTATTAATTCCATTACTTCATGCTGGACTTAAATTATTAGTTAAAGACATTGCAAATGTTGAAACAATTGATAAAACATGGATGATTGGATTCCATGCGGTTCATGGTCCATTAGCTATTGTAGATATCATTGGATTAAATACGATGTATCACATTTTAAATGCTATTTACCAAGAATCTAACGATGAAATCGATGGTAAAGTTGTTGATTTATTACAAAGTAAAATCGATAAAGGTGAATTAGGCCGTGGCGTAGGTAAAGGTTTCTATGACTATTCAAACGGTGCACCATATTTAGAACCAGATTTCTTAAAATAAGCATTCTGCATTAGTAGATGTAAAGATTCATTAGTGACAGTTCCCTTTAACAATTAAAATCATTCAATAGATGACATATAAATAATTTCCCCAGACCCCTTTACTATCCGCCGTAGTAAAGGGGGGGTTGCTATTGATTAAGCGTATCAAAAAAGCTCGACAGCGATCGCTACATTGATCTTTGTCGAGCTTTAGTCGGTTAATCACCATGCTAGTTTAATAAAAGGAGGTCTTCATATGCTGATTAACCATGGGATGAGGTGAATATGGGTTTATGGGATAAAATGATTACGCTAAAATTTGTTTACTGATAATCCAGTTTTTATGGTGTTTAAGCAAAATATTTTGCTCTTTCAATTCTTGAATAATATGGCCAGTTGTTTCACGTGAAATACTTGCAAGATCACTAATCATTTGAATTGTTAAAAATGATTTGATTTCATAAAATTCGTCGTTATCATAACCAATCATGTGACATAAATAAATTAATATTTTAATCACGCGTTCTTTTGCACTTTTAGAACTGAGTGCCATATGATATTCAATTTGTTGTTTCTGATTGTTACATAACAATTGGTAAATTCTAATAAACACTTTGTCATTGTTTCTACATAGATATTCAATAAGATCAATGGGAACGGCAATCATGATACAGTCTGTAATGGCTGTACACATTTCATTCGTCGTCTTCTCTTGAAAGAGGTTATGCATGGGGAATAATTTATCATCCTTGTTTAAGATGCGGTATACATCACCATTCATACTAAATTGTTCTCTTAATATATAACCATCAATCAAATAGTAAATATGTGTTAATTCGTCAGAAGAATAGTAAATGACTTGTCCTTTGTTATATTGTCTAACGATACATTCATTTTTGTAAGGTTGTAAAGCAACAGAAGGGATGTGAATCAATTGGGCAAGTCGTTCAAGACACTGATCACTATGATTTGTGATTATTGAATTATCGATTGCAATGCCTCGTGATTGGTTGTTTGTCATAAAGTCACCACCTTAGTGATTAATGCTCAATTTGTGTGCCAACATGTCCTTTGAATGCTTCATATGCATTATCTAAATTAGTGATAATCGCGCGTCGGCCTTCACCACTTTCAACAAAATCAATGGCAGCTTCGATTTTAGGAAGCATAGAACCCTCGGCAAATTTACCATCTTTGGCATATTGTTTTAACGTTGCAACGTCAACGTTTGTTAATGCCTCTTGATTAGGCTCGTTATAGTTGATATATACATGCTCTACGTTCGTTAATATCATTAAAGTATTAGCGTCGATGAGTTGTGCTAAGCGTTCACTGGCAAAGTCTTTATCTATTACAGCTTCGACACCTTCATATGTGTCGTTGCGCTTAATAACTGGTATGCCGCCGCCACCACATGCAATGATGATATTTTGATTCTCTACTAATGTACTAATGAGTTGATGCTCTAAAATAGACACTGGCAAAGGTGAAGGTACCACTTTACGGTAACCACGTCCAGCATCTTCCTTATAAGTTGATTCTGGATTGGCTTGCTGTAATTGCTCAGCTTCTTCTTTAGTGTAAAATGGTCCAATAGGTTTAGTTGGGTTAGACATACGGGGGTCATGTTCGTCGACCTCAACACGAGTAATTACTGTACCTGCACGTCTTGGACTCTTAATTTCAGCAAGTACTCTGTTGACTTCCGTCTCTATCCAGAATCCTATCATACCTTGGGTCATGGAACCACAAACATCAAGCGGCATGGCAGGGGTTTGTGGACTATCTGCTTTAGCTTGTTGGATTAACATCGTACCAATTTGTGGACCGTTACCATGAGAGATAACAATGTCTGCATCAGTATCAAATAAAGGTTTGAGTGCTTGCATTGTCGAACGTATTGCTTTTCTTTGTGCGTCAGCTGAGCCATCATCAGTTTGTAGAGCATTACCGCCTAACGCGATGACGATTTTGTTATCCATATCGTTCACTCCTTAATTAGAATACATTTACGGCACCAGTGATTAATCTAAAAATGCCGATGATTGCTAGAATTGTGATTAATACAAAGAAGATATAGTCAACCTTGCTTAAAGGTTTCCGGTTATTTTTTTGGACGGTTTGGTAAACGAATAAGCCTGGGATATAGAGCAACATGGTTAATAGTAAGTAATCTATACCCGCTGCATAAACGAGCCAAATCGCGTAAACAGAAGAGATAATACCAATAACCCATTGTTTCGTTGTAGCACGTTCCTTCGTTAAGTAAGTGTATTTAACTTGATAGAAAGCACTGAACATATATGGGATAAGGATCGCACTGGATGCGAGTGAAAAGGCGAATTGATAAGCACTCTCTGTGAATAACATGCTGATTAAAAAGATTTGTACTAATATATTCGTAATTAATAATGAATTGACAGGTGCTTTATTTTTATTTTCTTTTGCAAACCATTTAGGGAATAGGCCATCTTTCGCAACGACGAATGGTAATTCACCTGCGAGTAGTGTCCATCCTAACCAAGCACCTAATACTGAAATGATTAAACCAATGTTGACTAGTACTGAACCCCAATGTCCTACAATATGTTCTAAGACTGCAGCCATAGATGGGTTAGATAGTTCTGAAATATGATTCTGTTGAATGACACCTTGTGCGAGAACAGTCATTAAGAAATAGATGACTAATACAGAGATAAGACCGATCACAGTTGCAGTACCTACGTCTTTTTTACTTTTAGCACGGCTTGAAAAGACAACTGCACCTTCAATACCTGTAAATACCCAGACCGTTACAAGCATTGTACTTTTCACTTGGCCTAATGTGTCACCCCAACTGAATATGCCAGTATCGCCACTTGTCATGCCGTATAAACCAGCTTTAAAGGTCTCAAAGTTAAACGCACCAATCATACATACGATGACAAGTAAGATAGGGATGAGTTTGGCAACAGTAACGATACTATTAATAAACGCAGCTGTTTCTACACCTTTTAAGATGAGGTAATGCACGCCCCATAAAAGGATAGAAGCAACGATAATACTTGGTAAGGTATTTCCACCTTTGAAGATCGGGAAGAAGTTACCGACCGCTGACATTAATAATGTGGCATAGGCCACATTGCCTAGAAAGGCTGCAAACCAATAACCCCAAGCACTTGAAAATCCAATAAAATCACCGAACCCGGCTTGTTCATAACTATAGATACCACCGTCTAAGTCTTGTCTTTCATTCGTTAAGTTCTGAAAGACAAAGGCTAGGGAAATCATACCAATTGCTGTGATAATCCAACCAATAATGATGGCTAAACCACCAGCTTGATTACCCATATCTGAAATAATGTTAAATGCACCGCCACCAATCATTGAACCAATGACGAGACCAATCAAGGAGGTTTTACTTAATTTATTTCCATCTGATTCACTCATATGTCATGTCTCCTTTGAATAAATAAGCAGGTTCAGTTGTGATTCATATATAGGAGTTCAGTGATATGAGGGTATCGTAACCAAACCTGCGTCTTCTTTTTAATTGCAAACTATCCTAGCGTAGCCGCCATCACAGCTTTAATCGTATGCATACGGTTTTCTGCTTGATCGAATACTTTAGAATGTTTGCTTCTAAATATCTCGTCAGTGACTTCCATTTCAGATAAACCATAGTCATCTTTGATTTGTTGACCGTATGTGGTATTTGTATCATGGAAGGCTGGTAAACAATGTAAGAAAATCGTGCTATCTTTACCAGTTTTATCGAACATAGCTCTATTAACTTGATAGTCTTTTAATAATTTAATACGTGATTCAAACTCACTTTCTTCACCCATAGATACCCACACGTCAGTGTAGATAACATCGGCATCTTTAACACCTTCGTCAATATTATCTGTAATTGTGATTGAACCACCGTCTTGTTTGGCACGTCTTTCTGCAATATCAATATAGTCTTGAGATGGGAAGAGTGCTTTAGGAGAACAAATTGTTACGTCTACACCAAGCATTGGTCCAGCCACAAGTAGTGAGTTAGCCACATTGTTACGTCCGTCACCCACATAAGTAAGTTTGATGCCATCTAAATGACCAAAGTTTTCTTTAACTGTCATGTAGTCAGCTAACATTTGTGTTGGATGCCATGCGTCCGTTAAACCATTCCACACAGGTACACCTGAATATTTAGCTAAGTCTTCAACCATCTCTTGTGAGAAACCGCGGAATTCGATACCATCAAACATTCTTCCTAGTACTTTAGCTGTGTCTTCAACAGATTCTTTTTTACCTAATTGGATATCATTTTTTCCTAAGAATTCAGGATGTGCACCTAAATCGATAGAGGCTACAGTAAAGGCTGCACGTGTACGTGTAGAATTCTTTTCAAATAATAGGGCGATATTTTTATGATCTAAATAACGATGTGGGATCCCTTTTTGTTTATAATCTTTTAAAGTAATAGCGAAATCGATTAAATCGCTAAATTCTTTTTTCGTAAAGTCATCTTCTTTTAATAAATGTCTCCCTTTTAAGTTAAGTGGTTGTTGAATTTCTGACATGATTCATTCCTCATTTCTTTAAAATGTATTATTAAAGTGCATGTGTATACTGAATTAAATATCTTCTCTATATAATGGTTGGCTCATACATCTTGGGCCCCCACGACCACGTACTAATTCACTACCTGTAATTTCAATAACTTTAATGCCTTTATCACGTAATAATTGGTTAGATACATAGTTTCGGTCGTAAGTTACGACAACCCCTGGACGGATAGTCAATGTGTTAGAACCGTCATTCCATTGTTCACGGGCACCATCGATAACGTCACCATTACCTGTTGGGATAAATTCAATATTGTCGATGTTAAGCGCATCTTCTAATGTTTCTTTTAATTTGTTTGAGTGCGTAATTTTAATGTCTTGACCTTGTTCATCTTTTTCAATGGTGAAGATGTTCATGTTATCTTCTTCTTTGAAAATCGCAGCATGCATTGTAAATTTGTCGTAGTCAATCATGGTAAATACTGTATCTAAATGCATAAATGTACGGCTGTTTGGAATTTCGATGGCAAGTACTTTAGTAAATGTAGATTGATCATCGAATAAAATTTGTCTTGCTAAGCGTTCGATAGCTTGTGCAGAGGTACGTTCAGAAATACCAACTGCAAGTACATCTTTAGATAGAATTAATTCATCGCCACCCTCAATATTGAATGGTGAATTTCTATCTAACCAAACTGGGACATCGTCGTTTTTGAATCTTGGGTGATATTTCAAAATATATGTCATGAAGATAGATTCACGACGACGGGCACGCCAATACATACGGTTGATAGTCATTCCTCTACCTACAGATGCTTGAGGATCTCTAGTGAAGTAAAGGTTTGGCATTGGATCGAGATAGAATGGATAGCGGTCATCCATATATTCTACGAGGTGATTCGTTTCTAATTGAATTTCTTCTTTACGTACACCAGCCATAATTTTTTCTACCAGTTCTTGGTCATTTAATGTTGCGAATAGTTCTTTAATTTCTTTTTCATGACCGAGGACAGTCTTTTGTGATTCTTTTAAAATATCGTCGATAAATTGTTCGCGAACTGAGGCATCTGCAATGGCTTCTGCAGCTAGGTGTTCTAAATAGACAACCTCGACACCTTCATCTCTAAGTACTTGCGCGAAATGGTCATGCTCTTCTTGAGCAACTTTCAAATAAGGAATATCGTCAAATAGCAATCCACTTAGATGATCAGGAACTAAATTTTCTAATTCTTTACCTGGTCGTTTAAGTAATACCGTTTTTAATTTGCCGATTTCACTGTTTACGTGGATAGGTCCTTTTTCCATTGTTATTTCCTCCTTTGATTTAATACATCTAGAGTATAAAGCGCTTTCAACATAGAGATTGAGAATCTTTTCACAATGATAATGTCGAATATCTCATATAAAATATTTATTCAATGCAATTTGATGATAGATTATGCAATATAAACGCATAAAACCTATAACTACATGTATATTAAGTTAATACGATAATAAATAATTAATATAATATGATTTTTTATTCGATTGAATGTATGGATAGTCATGCATGATTAATTAACTATAAATGTTAAATCTATCTATATTTTAAGAAGATTTTTATACATCAATATAAAACTTTTTATAAAAATTGTTATAAATGAGAAATACTTCACATATTGTATGAAAGAAATTTGATATGGTATTTGTGATGAAGTTTGTCTGTATTTTGTGAAATATGCAGATAAAGGAGTAAATAAATATGAGAAAAAGTAAACGATTGGATTTAATATCGACAATTGTGAAAGATAATGACATACGTTCAAAAGCCGAAATTGTTGACTATCTTGATAAACATTTTGGTATCAAATATAGTGTGGCAACGATTAGTAGAGATTTAAATGAACTTAAAATATATAAAATGCCTACCGCCAATAATGATCGATGTTACCGAAAGTTTAATGATAATGCTCAAAACGAAGCGAAAACGAAACTTATAGCCTTTTACAATGATGAGATTGAAAAGGTCACAATTAAAGATCAATACCTTATTGTCAAAACATCGCCAGGATTTGCGCAAAGTGTGAACTTTTATATCGATCAACTCAATTTAAATGAGGTATTAGGAACAGTTGGCGGTAATGATACGATATTGATATTAGTTAGTTCAGCCGATGTTACTGAATTTGTACATTATCAATTATTTGGACAGACGTATCAAGAAGAACTAAAGTCATGATTCATGTGGCGTGATGTATATTAAAAGTCGATGGCAAGTATCAAAATGAATTTTGCCATTGAAGCGTGCTTGATGTTATAATGCGTAAGGTTTCAATTCGACAAATAAAACGCGATTCAATTGATATATGTCATATAGTGAGTGGCACGTAGGATAGTCAATAAACAACAATACTAATGAGATGATAAGATAGCCACCTTCATGGGCGAGTGATGAAACCAAGTTGAATGACACAATGGTTTCTTACTCGCTCTATTTTATTGCGGAAAAAGTGGTGATGGCATATGTATGCAAAGTGCAAGTATATGCATATTTTAAATACGATAGGGACGTAATGAGCGCTTTATCAATATTGAATTTAAATAGTATGAAAAGGAGTGGATGTTATGGTAGATAGTTGGAAAGTACAGTGGTTTAATCAACCGATGAAAAATATACTAGCAGGTATTGTAGTGGCACTTGCTTTAATTCCAGAAGCGATTGCCTTTTCAATCATAGCGGGGGTAGACCCGATGATTGGTTTATATGCGGCGTTTATCATAGCGACAGTGACAGCGATTGTTGGTGGACGACCGGCAATGATTTCAGGTGCTACAGGTGCTGTTGCACTTGTTGTGACACCACTCGTGAAAGAACATGGCGTGGAATATTTATTTGCAGCAACGATTTTAATGGGTTTGATTCAACTTGTCTTAGGTATTTTAAAAGTAGGAAGACTGATGAAATTCATTCCACAATCCGTAATGATTGGCTTTGTTAATGCATTAGGTATTATGATCTTTCTATCTCAAATTGAGCATATTTTTAATATATCCATTGCGACTTACATTTATGTCATTATTACTTTGTTAATCGTATATATTGTACCTAGATTCTTTAAAGCAATTCCTGCACCATTAATTGCGATCATTTTATTAACAGCATTATATATGTTTACAGGTGCCAATGTGCATACTGTTGATGATTTAGGTACGATTAAGCAAGCATTGCCTCATTTCATTATTCCACAAGTACCGTACACACTGGAAACGTTACAAGTCATCTTACCATTTTCTGTTTCAATGGCGATTGTAGGGTTAGTAGAAAGTTTACTCACAGCTAAAATTGTTGATGAATTTACAAATACTTATAGTAGTAAAAATAAGGAATCTCGTGGACAAGGTATCGCAAATATCATTACAGGATTCTTCGGTGGTATGGGTGGTTGTGCGATGATCGGACAATCTGTCATTAATGTGAAATCCGGTGCGACAAGTCGATTATCGACATTAACTGCAGGTGTAGTACTCATATTTATGATTATTGTATTAGGGGATTTAGTAGTGCAAATTCCAATGCCTATTTTAGCGGGAATTATGGTCATGGTATCTATTGGAACAGTAGACTGGCATTCCTTTAAATATATTAAAAATGCTCCAAAAACTGATGCCTTTGTGATGATTCTAACAGTTATTATTGTATTGATGACACATAATCTAGCCATTGGTGTTATCGTAGGTGTAGTATTTAGTGCACTCTTCTTCGCGACTAAGATTTCTAACGTGAATGTGACATCAGAGATGTTTGATGAGACGTTACATGTATACTTTGAAGGCCAAATTTTCTTTGTATCTATTGATTCCATGATGAACCAAATTGACTTTAATGTGGACCATTCAGTCATTGAATTAGACTTCAACCATGCACATTTATGGGATGATTCAGCAGTGAATGCGATTGATACTATCGTACAGAAATTCGAAGCCAAACATAATACCGTCTATGTGAAAAAGTTAAATTCAGATAGTAGAAAAATTATTTCCGAGCTAAGTCAGATTAACCATAACCAGTTGATTTAAAAGGGAATATTTAGATAATTGATGATGTGAAATATATTAATTAATTCGATAGCTATTAATTTTTACATTTCATCATAAACATGAGAAAAAGCAATTTCTATTCGAAAGGGATAGAAATTGCTTTTTTTTATTTATATACTTATTCATACAGTGCTTGTTGCATTACACTCACGAATGTATCAGTTGTAAGTTGGTTAGCGTGTCTAGCTTGGTAAGTACGATGTAAGTCGAACTGTTGATGGTTAGTAGTGATATCGTGTAACACTTGGTTAAACTGGTTCAACTGTTCTAATGTAAATGTGTTTTCTGGTGCAGTAAATGGACGCTGATGTGCAACCTCATCCCACGCTAAGATAACGTGTTGATGATGAAATGCACGTGCTACTGCATTTTCAATTTCGTTGCCTTGATTAATGTCGAGGTAAATATCACAGCGTTGGTATAGTTCCGCAAATATATCTTTAGTTGCTGCTGGATATAAATGTACGTGTTGATGTTGATCGTTCGCCATGAGTTTGGACGACATTTCAGTTAATGCAGCGATATGGAATTGTATATTAGAGTGGGCCACTATAATATGTTCAAGCTGCGGTATTTCATCTGAGTTTGTCAGGATGAGTGCATGGTTTGAATATTGATTTGATTTATCAAAGTCATACAGATAACCGGCTTGATAAACATGCGATGCTTGATCAGAATTAAGTTGTGCCATCACAGTATGATATTCTCTGTAATCAGGTATCATCACAGAGAATTGACGTTGTAATGTACCATCTAATATTGACAACATATTTCCTGGGACATGACCGTTGCTACTTTCCTGCCAGAATAATAAGCCTTTACCTTCTGTATTCATATGATGTAAGACTAAGAACGGTGTTGATAAAGAATTAATAATGATCTCAGATAAATCCACTTGAATTTGTTGAAGATAGAAGGTTATAAACACCACTTTAGAAGGGAAGAAATAGGATTGTCCTTGCCAGTCTAATACATAATCCCCTGTGACATAGTTTTCATATATCACTTCTTTACCTTCTCGGGTTACATATTTCTTTAATATAGCTTTTCCAGCTAAATCATAAATCGTTTCAGCAAATTTAAAGCCATGTTTTGAATAATGATCTTCAGAACGTAAACGACCTTTATCGTCGAACCAACGCACATGACTAACTATGCGCGTTTTATAATGCGGGCGATAACGTATTTCGCCTTTAATATGTCCCATATCTTTAATTTGAGCTGATTGCCCATCGCCACTAATTTCCCAAAATGGTGGGACGTCAACAGCATTAAAGAATTTAGGTTGATCGTCATCATGTAATAGATTAGCCGCAAAGAATTGATAAGGGGACGTCACTTCATCTGGTAAGAAACCATCATCTTCAATACAAATGGTGAAGTTATGATAATCTGCTTGTTCAAGTGTTTGATGTAATAACTGAGTCGGTTGATTATAATATTCAAATAAATTAATCATAGAGCACCTCGTCGACTAAATTCTGCCATTTGTTAATCATTTCTGTTGTCTTAAATGGTGTAGCAATATCATATGAAACTTGCTGAGGAGATGTAGGGCCATTGTTAAAGTATTGAACTATTTTATCAGCCATGCGATCTGTAATCTCCTCGATAGATTCTTCCTTAGTCGGTTTATCTAATAAGTAACCGTTTTGACCATCTGAGATGAAAGTGGGATTCCCATAGTTCACATTGAAACCAATCATACCTAAGCCAGAACCTACTGCTTCCATAAGTGTTAAGCCAAAGCCTTCACTTTGTGATGCTGATACAAATAATTCATATTGTGTGTAAATTTCATCAAGATTGACGTGACCTCGTAAGTGAATGTAGTCTTCGGTATGATGCTCACTGATGATTTGTTGAATTTTATCTTTTTCTGGGCCGTGTCCATAGATATCAAATGATAGCTGTGGTACGGCTTGTTTGGCTTTAATGACTGCTAGTGCGATCCAATCTACGTGTTTCTCAGACGCTAAACGTGAAGCGGTTAGGATAGAACATGGTTGTCTTTCTACACTTGGCATTGTTAATTGGTCGAGACTACCCACAGGTATTGTTCTAATACGTGGTTGAAATTTTGTATATTGCGCAAATTGTTGTGACAGAATTTGATTTTGTAAATCGGTAGCCACAATATAGAAATCAATATATGGTGCATGATTAAACTGATATTCATAATAATTGTTCCATAAAATGTGCGTACCATCTGTGATATTGTCACTATAATGTTCTGCATGTACCACAACACCGACATGACTTTGGCCTTTATTTTGCAGAACTGCTTGGCCGATATCAGTGGCACGATCTAATATGACAATGTCGTTATGCGTTAAATGTAATTGTTGAATAAAGTAAGCAACAAAGGCTTCTTTACTATCCAAACGTGCATCGTTAAATACATAGGAATGCGCATCACCATCTATGATTTCTTGATAGGCGATAGAGCCATTTTCATTGTAGAACTGACGCATATACAATTTGGCATAGTTATCATAAGGTGCGTAATATTCAGAGAAGACACGAACGTAGCTATAGAAATCTTTTCGAATTAACATACCATTAACGACAAATTCAGCACGGTCAACATAGGGTTGGTCGGCATTTTTCATATAACAGGTTACAAATGTTTGAGGTTGATGGTCTAAATAGAGACGTTGTACCTTGCCTTGTTGATCGACTTCAGTCCGTGTCACTGTATTTCCGACATCAAGTTTAAGTTGATCAATGGTATATGTAGTTGGTGCTATTGGGATATCTGTAAAGTATTGATATAACCAAATGACTTCATTGTCTTGAAACCCCAAGTTAGCTGTTAAGGTTTGTATATTTTCTGACGCAATAAAATCTAAAAATATGAACTTTGCATCTTCTTTTAAATGTCGTAGCATTTGTGCGCGATAACTTTGTGCATATTCTACGCCGCTACTTGCCCAACCAATGCCAAAGTTGATGTTATAAATTGTCATAAATAGCCCTCCTTTTAAGGGAAATGAATGGTTAAATCACCATTTTGTTGTTCATCAATGATACTTAAACATAAGTTTCGAATCATACGATGTTTAATATCATGTTCCATATCATTAAATGAGTCTAATGCCACTTTATGGTATTCAAATATAGAATTCCGTTGACCTTTTTGACGCTGATTGACGTTCGCTTTGAGTTGTTGTAAATAGTCTACTTGCTCAATCCATGATGTGTCGATGGCTTTGAGTACTGCTTTTCTTAAAAATTGTTGGTATAACTCGTTGTCACTAATTTTCTGTTTATTAGTGGCCAGTTGGTCTTTAAATTGTGTTATTAAAAACTCAATATTTTCATCGTGATTTTGATGATTAAATTCAAAATTAGCATCCACAAAACTAAAGCTCAAGTTTTTATAGATATAACGAACAATATGATCTCTTGTCATACTACCGTCAGTCTTAAAGTCATGATTAAAGACATCACGAGCAATACTTTCAAAGTCTAAGTCATCTAAGTTTTCACTATTAAGTATACGGTTACGTTCACTATAGATTAATTGACGTTGTGTACTAATACTCTTCTCGAATTCATTTGCCGTTTCACGTGCTTTCATGCCTTCTTCTTCAGAAACACGTTGTGCCTTTTTAACAATACGTTTGATTTTATTATTAAAGGTAGGGCTATCAGATAGGTATGCTGTATCTTGTTTCATCAATGATGGATTGTCTTTTAACTTGGAATCGCTCCAACGTTGGACTAAGTAATCATCTAATGAAATAAAAATTTGAGACTGACCTGGGTCACCTTGACGACCGGCACGTCCTCTTAATTGTCTATCGATACGACTATTTTCCATGTGCTCGTTAATCAGTACTGTTAGACCACCGAGTTCGTGAACTTCTTTAGATAGTTTAATATCTGTACCTCTACCAGCCATACTTGTAGCTACAGTAACGGCATTCAATTGACCTGCCTCTGCAATCATTTGGGCTTCACGAGCGACATTTTGTGCAATCAGCAAATTGTTCGGGATATGTCTATTAAATAATTCACTTGAAAAGTATTCCGCTGCTTCAGCTGTACGTGTAATTAATAATACAGGACGATGCTTTTGATGATAGTCAATCACTGTATCTAAAATAGCGACATTTTTATCATCATCGTTCACAAATACTTTATCCGGTAAATCTCGTCTTATCACAGGATTAGATGTTGGAATTTGAATAACGATTTTTGAATAAAGGTCGAAAAATTCTTTCTCCGCAAGTTTACCTGTCGCCGTCATTCCAGAAAAGCGTTCAAATTGCATAAAGAGATTTTGGAAGGTAATGGTAGCCATGACACTCATATCATCTGAAATATCTAAATGCTCTTTAGCTTCTAAGGCTTGGTTAAGTCCGGCTTGCATTTTAGTGCCTGGTAACATACGTCCAGTGATACGGTCGATTAACATGATTTCGCCGTCCATAATAATGTAATCTAGATTAAGATCAAATAAATAAGTGGCACGTAATGCAAGATTAATATTCCTTACTAAATCAAAGTAGGGGGCATCATAGATATTAGACACATCAAAATATGTATTGGCCTTTTCGATACCTTGTTCAGTTAACCAAATTTCACGCTTTGTCTTTTTCATTTTGAAATCTTGATCTTCTTTAAGTGTTGCTACAAAGGCTTTTACAATTTCAAACAAATTAGATTGTACTCTTGGTGCACCAGAAATGACGAGTGGTGTTTGTGCTGCATCTAAGATAATAGAATCCACTTCATCAATGAGGGCATAGTGTAGTTCAGGTAAGAACTTGCTTTCTTTCGTATCGGCTAAGTTATCGATAAGATAGTCAAAACCTAAATTACCATTGGTTGTGTAAATAATATCGTGATGATATAACGTCTGCTTTTCTTGATTGGATATAGGTCCTTGAGGATTCTCTACAAATCCCAGTGATGTTGTAAGACCTAACCATTCATATAAAGGTTTCATTTCTTCATAGTCACGTTTCGCTAAATAATCATTTGTAGTGATTAAAAAGACAGACTTACCTGATAGCGCATTTAAGTATAAGGGTAATGTGGCAGTTAATGTTTTACCTTCACCTGTCTGCATCTCTGAAATATTTCCTTGATGCATCACTATTGCACCTAGTACCTGTACATCTTTGTGATACATACCTAATACACGACGTGACGCTTCTCGGACAACAGCATAGGCTTCAGGTAAAATATCATTCAACGTTGCGTTACCATCTTGCAGCTGCTGTTTGAAGTCTATGGTTTTGTCTTGTAATTGTTCATCTGAATATTGACGCATGTCTTCACTATAACGATTGATTTTATTTAATATTTTATAAAGTTTTTTTAACCTCATATGATTAATTGCGGTATTCACATTGAGATTCATAGTTATCCTCCTTTCTGATTGATTAATGGATTTTAATTATGATCACGTTTTGGACGTGTTGTTTTCATGATTTGATTGACTAAGTTAACATTCTCCTGTGGTGTACGTGGTCGACCGTCCTCTGATGAATGAGTCTCTGTTATATCATCAGAGCTCGTTAAAATGTCATTGGTTGATGATTCGATAGATTCGGCGATTTCTTTATCTTTATCCTTTACAAAATATCGTTCAGTTAAGGTGATTTTCTTAAATATAAGATGATGACATGCAGCGTTCATCAAGCAAATATCATAACTATAAGCCTCATTTGGATAAATAAAATAGCTATCAGTTTCTTTAATCATACAGTGGTCGAATGCTTTACCATTTTTTAAATAAAAGGTCACAATGACATAAACACTTTGTGCTGGCGTGGCAGTAATATCTAGATGAATATCATAACGATAACCTCTCTTTAACATAGGGAGTTCAGGCGGATGGCCATCTTTATCAAATGTAGTGGCTGGTTCCCATAAGTTAATTTGCAAGCCTGATGGCATGAGTTGATTTTCATAATATGTGTAGTCATCGTGAAATTGTATTGTTGCGCCATGTTTGTAAGTATGACGTGTCACTTTGCGCCATCTTACGTCTAATGTTTGATTACTTTGCATGATTGTCTCTCCCAAAATGATCTTTTAATAAAATATGATAAAAGTTCATAAACCAATTCACAACGGTTGATGTATCATCATTATGTCGACCTGGTACGGCTTTGTTCATCAGATGGACATGATGTCGACTTAATACTGGTAGCAAATCTTCGAATGCAGACTGATCGTAATCGTCATTTTTCATATAAGTAATAGCAATGGATGTATCGCTAATATGACTATTTGAAAAGACATTCCAGAATTTGTCGTCTAAGTCTTTAATATGCTTCAAATCGTTGTTAGTTTGTGATGACTCGGCCATTGTATGTTCGGGTGATAGGGCGATATCTAATGATGTTTCGAAATCATTAGGTCGTAATAATTTCATATTTTTAGCTATAGTACCGACATTGACTAAAGGTTTACCAACGTTAATGCCTTTAGGATTTAATTGGGCACCGTAGTATAAAGCACCAAATGATCCCATAGATAAACCTGATAGTATCAAGTCATCTTCTTTGAACCCGAGTTGTTTTAGTGTATCGGTAATGACCTGTTTAATACCATTTTCATACGTATCAGAACCTAAGTAAAATGCGCCACCTTGAATTCTTGGATCACTAATCAGTAAGAAAGGCGCACCTAATTGATTCATTAGAAAATAAGCTTCAAACCCTTCAGCTTCACGATAACCACTGAAGTAAACATTAAGTGGTGGTTTGAAATCTCCAGGATTAAAGTAATAAAAGAATTCTTCACGATTTTCATCTACAAAACGATGACTACCGAGTAATAAATGACCGAATTCAATATGTGACAAACGTTTATGTACGGCGCCGATATGAACGGTACCATTACCTTTAACACTGACTGATGTTGAAATGTATGTCGTATAGGGTCTGCGTTGTAAATAAAGTGGCTCGGCAAGTTCTTCCTCACTTAGAACAATCTTTTCAAGGACGCCTTCTTCTGGATTTAAAGATACTAATCGAAACGTATATTCTAAGGTGACATCACCTTCAGTTCGGAATTCCGGCCAAACTTCAATCACTTTATCTTTATCGTATACGAGGTTTTGCTGCCAATTGAGCACCGGAATCAATTCATCACCGAAATGACCTTTCAATTGAATTTCTCTATTACCATAATGAATCACTTCGATATGTGATGGCGATTGGATATGCGTTCGAGCTGGACTCACCTTATCTCCGTATTGCCCAGGAAATGAAATAGATATCAATTTATCATGAAGATCATCCGTCGTATCATAATGAATAGGACGAATGAGATACCTCTGTACTAAATCAAGTTCATCATAGCCACTTGGCCAATATTGTGCATCGACAAGTGTATTATATGGATGACTCACAATATGCAAGAGTTGTGTTAATGCATCTGTCAGGTTCGCTTGTATAAATACTAAATCAAACTGTCCAGATTCCTCGACAATCTCTTTAATACTATCGATATACCCACTATCAAATTCAAATAATTGTGTATCAAAATAGTCCCAAGCGACTTCTGGTTTATGCGTGAATAGATATTCTAAATCTGTTCCACCAATTTGTAATACTTTAAATTTACGTGGCATGGTTATCACCTTCTAAAAAGTGGTCAAGTTGTTCAATAATGTGACCTGAACTTAAATCTTCAATCATATTGGTATTAAATGTAAACGCACCATTCCAATGTTTCAAGGTACTTAAGAAATAATCTAACGCAGTCGTAATATCCGCATAACTATTAATTAAATAGCCATTTTCTAAATGAGTAACATAACTACTTTGATGCATATTTATTTGTGGAATTCTGACACTGATACTTGCGATTTGTAAGAATAAATCTGGCTCATCATTAAGGTCAATGACAATTCTTAGTCGGGATAATGCCTTTAATATGTCATATTCAAATGGCACCGATTGAATTTGTACTAATTCCTCAAAGTCTTCCGATGATTTTGCTTGGATTAATTCTGATTTGGCTAAATCTTCCTCATCTTCTTCGTTGAACGTTTCATTGACATTTTGTATTAATTGAGATAGCCATTGTTGTAATTGTGTAGCGCTATTTTTCGTTAAAATGACTAGGCGATACGATGGATGACGTTTAATATAAGTGATTAAATCATTGATGAATATTTGTAAATAATCATCATTAAGACCATCAATCCAAACACCTATGTAAGTTTCATCTAACTGGCTACTTAGATTTTCTAAGATTTGTGTATCGAATGGTGTAAATCTCAATATTTCAGGTTTAGTATCTAGTGTTTCAATGAGTTGATGTAAGATATGTTCATTTTCATGTGTATCAACAAGCCATTTGTTGCTATGCGCCATACTCTTAATCAATGGTTGGTCAATCGTACGATTACGTTTACTAAAAATGGAGTAATATACTTGCACGTCATTTCTAATCGTATTAAAAATGCCGTTATGAGCAATATGTGATGAAACAATCAGTTTATCATTCGCTTGCATATGTTGATTACAAAATGTGTTTAAACGTTCTCTAATTAAATCAACCATTGATGGATAGGTCTTGGAATGAAATTGGTGCGCATGATCTGCCATAACTTGAACAACATTGGTCTCTAGGTTTTCACGTAAAACAACATCACCCGAAGCGGTTAAATAATCTTGATATTGTTCGTGACCGAGTTCGTTGTAATAGCGGATAGCACTCAAATAACCACGTTCATCAAAGATATAACGACGCTGATGAATATCATGTTCAAAATCGGCCACTACAATTAAATAACCGTCTTGATTAAAATAAATTTTGGATACGTAATGTGCTTTCATAGCCTGTATTAAATAAGGTGAATAGAAAAATTCAGTGTTATCAGGCCACTCTAAGTCTTCAAATTGAAAGGATCTAGGTGGAATGTCTTCGAATCCCTGAATTTCGTCAAATAACGACCAAATATTCGCTTCATATAAGTCATACTTATGCAGAAATAAACGTAAGTTGGGATTAAAACTTAAATGAAGTAGTTTAAAATCTTCGTCATTTTTTTCATGCATCGACATGAGACTAATGGAATCATCAAACTCTATCATTGCGTTTTTTATATAAAATGGTTGATTCAAATTACGCCACCATTGATCATTGTTGTACCAAGCTGGAACGAAATATTTCATACCTTACTCCTTACCAATATTTGTTTAAAAATGATTTATATTTATCAAAGTATAAATATGTTCTAATTGTTTCTGTAATATTTATCGTAATGTAAATTAAAATAATAAACTGCGTAAAAATTGAAATTTGATCATAAATACCAGATATAAATATAGAACTAATAAACGGCAGACTAATGATAAAACCAATTATTAAGGCACCGATTGCACTAATTTTTTTAGCTCTACGGTCTAAATAATGTCTTGTATCATCACCAGGATAAATGCCGTCGAAATAATTTCCACTCTTTTGAAAGTCTTTAGCAATACGTTTCGTATTCAACATAACTCGGGATAAATAATAGTTTAAGATGATCAACATGATGATGAATATCAATACCCCAATCGGATTATCTAATTCTAAAAATGGTGGTCGATATTGAGCATCTCCAGTGATCCATCTTCCAACTAAATGTATTAAGACACCTAATAAGAAGAACAGTGAAAAGTTAAACATGATTGAAATACTACCAGCAGGGTTTAATTTCCAAGATACATAAGTGTCTTTTTTAGATGTACTGATATTCATAATATCTCTGTAAATCATGCGATATTCAATCATTTCTATGAATAATAAAAGAATCAACACGACTAATATCATAATTCCACCGATCATCATTGTTTGGGTATCCAACAATTGAAGATGCTTATTTTGAAACATAGATTTGATAATACTAACTAATACGATAGGCGTTGGACCTGCGATACCATAAACAGTATTTTGATCAGCTAACCACACGAGTAACATTGTGCCGGCTACTAAGATAAGTAACATTAAAGGGAAATTAGCGTGATGAATCATACCCTTATTAATGTACTCACTTAAGATAAAATAGCCTTGAATTAATGCTAATAAAATAGTGAAAAAACGTTCTTTGTAGCTACGTTCTAGACGTGTTTGTTTTTGACCTTTCTCCATATTTCGATAGGTCAGTAATGTCATAATAATCATCGTTGTAAGCCAAGGACTTAGACCCAATGAGAATAGGTTGAGTGTTGTAATATCTCCGCCGATATTTGAAATAGCTAAATCAAGAAATTGATTCGTATGTTGTGCTGATGATTTCATATCAGCAATTTTAATATTACTACCCAATATGTATATGAAAATGATCATTAGAGTGAAAAGAATACGTTTATATAAAATTTTATATTCGATATTTTTAATGTTTTTAATATTCATCAATTTCCCACACTAATCCTTTTCTTTAAATGATTATAAAGAGGCAAAAGCACCCATTATTTTTTGAGTAATCAATTGAGTACTTTAGAAATAACAATGCTTCTGCCTCTATTTTATTCTAATTAATTATTGTTATCTTCTTTGCGATCTTTTTTGTCTTTTCTAGATTTTCTAAATATAGCTAGACCGAAAATTAATGATAATAATCCTGATAGTAAACCTTTAGATTGATTGTCATCTTCACCAGTGTCAGGTAATGCTTCTGAATGAGGTTTGTTGTTGTCATGATGTTGTGCCTCAGAAGTTGGATGCATTGGTGAAACATTAGTTGATTCACTAGATGATGCACTCATGCTATGTGACATAGACTGAGATGTGCTGTCGCTTGTAGAAGCGCTTGTGCTCTGACTATGAGATATACTTTCACTTGGTTTTTCGGACGTAGACATTGATGCGCTATGACTGTTTGAATCACTGCTACTTGTTGAACCACTGCTACTTACTGATTGGCTGAATGAGTGACTATGACTTGGCGTATCCGATGTACTTACACTAGCGCTATCTGACATGCTATTACTATTTGAGTCACTGCTACTTGTTGAATCACTAATAGAAATACTATTTGTATGGCTATGTGATTGACTATCAGAAGTAGACATGCTTGCACTATCAGATGTCGACGTGCTCGTTGAGTCACTTGTAGAAATACTGCTACTTTCTGAAGTCGACGTACTAGTGCTAACAGAACCACTTAGTGAAGTACTGTCACTTAATGAAGACGAAGTGCTTGTACTTACAGAGTCACTTAGTGATGTACTACCGCTTGTAGATGAACTGTCAGAAAGTGAAGTACTAGTTGAGTTACTTGTTGAAGTACTACTACTTTCTGAAGTAGACGTGCTCGTTGAGTCACTTGTAGAAATACTACTGCTTTCTGAAGTAGAAGTACTAGTACTTACAGAGTCGCTTAATGACGTACTGCCACTCATAGATGAACTGTCAGAAAGTGATGTACTTGTTGAGTCGCTTGTTGAAGTACTGTCACTTAACGAAGTCGACGTACTAGTACTAACAGAACCACTTAGTGAAGTACTACCACTCATAGATGAGCTATCGGAAAGTGACGTACTAGTTGAGTTACTTGTCGAAGTGCTGTCGCTTAACGAAGTTGAAGCACTTGTACTTTGAGAATCACTCAATGAAGTACTACCACTTGTAGATGAACTGTCAGAAAGTGAAGTACTAGTTGAGTTACTTGTTGAAGTACTACCACTTGTCGATGTACTAGTGCTTTCGGAGCTAATCATTGATGTACTACCGCTCGTCGATGAACTATCAGAAAGTGAAGTACTAGTTGATCCACTAGTTGAATTACTGTCACTTAATGATGATGAAGTACTTGTGCTTTCAGAACTACTCATTGATGTACTACCGCTCGTCGATGAACTATCTGAAAGAGACGTACTCGTTGAGTCACTCGTCGAAGTACTATCACTTAACGAAGTGGATGTACTAGTGCTTTCGGAATCACTCAATGAAGTACTACCACTCGTTGATGAACTGTCAGAAAGTGAAGTACTAGTTGAATCACTTGTAGAAGTACTACTACTTTCTGAAGTAGACGTACTTGTACTTTCGGAGTCACTCAATGACGTACTACCACTTGTAGATGAACTATCAGAAAGCGACGTACTCGTTGAGTCACTCGTCGAAGTACTATCACTTAATGACGATGATGCACTTGTACTTTCAGAACCACTTAGTGAAGTACTGCCACTCATAGATGAACTATCAGAAAGCGACGTGCTAGTTGAGTCACTAGTAGAAGTACTGTCACTTAATGAAGTGGATGTACTTGTGCTTTCGGAATCACTCAATGAAGTACTACCACTCGTTGATGAACTGTCAGAAAGTGATGTGCTAGTTGAGTCACTCGTAGAAGTACTGTCGCTTAATGAAGTCGACGTACTAGTACTTTCAGAGTCACTCAATGATGTACTACCACTTGTAGATGAACTGTCAGAAAGTGAAGTACTCGTTGAGTCGCTTGTTGAAGTGCTGTCACTTAACGAAGTCGAAGTACTAGTACTTTGAGAATCGCTCAATGACGTACTACCACTTGTCGACGAACTATCGGAAAGTGATGCACTCGTTGAATCACTAGTAGAAGTACTGTCACTTAAAGAAGTAGACGTACTTGTACTTTCGGATCCACTTAGTGAAGTCGAAGTACTAGTGCTTTCAGAGTCACTCAATGAAGTACTACCACTAGTTGACGAACTGTCAGAAAGCGAAGTACTCGTTGAATCGCTCGTAGACGAGCTATCACTTAATGATGATGACGTGCTTGTACTTTCGGATCCACTTAGTGAAGTCGAAGTACTAGTGCTTTCAGAATCACTTAGTGACGTACTACCACTCGTAGATGAACTGTCAGAAAGCGACGTACTAGTTGAATCGCTAGTTGAAGTACTATCACTTAATGAAGTGGATGTACTTGTGCTTTCGGAATCACTCAATGACGTACTACCACTTGTCGATGAGCTATCGGAAAGTGAAGTACTCGTTGAATCACTCGTTGAAGTACTATTACTTAATGAAGTGGATGTACTTGTGCTTTCGGAACCACTTAATGAAGTACTACCACTGGTAGATGAGCTATCGGAAAGTGACGTACTAGTTGAATCACTTAGCGATGTACTTGTTGAAGTGCTATCACTTAATGAAGTAGAAGCGCTTGTACTTTCAGAGTCACTCAATGAAGTACTACCATTGGTAGATGAACTATCAGAAAGCGACGTACTAGTTGAGTCGCTAGTAGAAGTACTGTCACTTAGTGATGTAGACGTACTTGTGCTTTCAGAATCGCTCAATGACGTGCTACCACTCATAGATGAACTGTCAGAAAGTGACGTACTCGTTGAATCACTACTACTTTCTGAAGTAGACGTACTTGTGCTTTCAGAGTCACTCAATGAAGTACTACCACTAGTTGACGAACTGTCAGAAAGAGACGTACTCGTTGAATCGCTCGTTGAAGTACTGTCACTTAAAGAAGTTGACGTACTTGTACTTACAGAGTCACTTAGTGATGTACTTCCACTTGTCGATGAACTATCGGAAAGTGAAGTACTTGTTGAGTCACTCGTAGACGAGCTATCACTTAATGATGATGACGTGCTTGTACTTTCGGATCCACTTAGTGAAGTCGACGTACTAGTACTTTGAGAATCACTTAATGAAGTACTACCACTTGTCGATGAGCTATCAGAAAGTGAAGTGCTCGTTGAGTCGCTAGTTGAAGTACTGTCACTCAATGAAGTTGAAGTACTAGTACTTTGAGAATCGCTTAATGAAGTACTACCGCTCGTAGATGAACTGTCAGAAAGCGACGTACTCGTTGAACCGCTCGTTGAGTCACTCGTCGAAGTGCTATCACTTAAAGAAGTGGATGTACTAGTGCTTTCAGAATCACTCAATGACGTACTACCACTTGTCGATGAACTATCGGAAAGTGAAGTACTTGTTGAGTCACTCGTAGACGAGCTATCACTTAATGATGATGACGTACTTGTACTTTCGGATCCACTTAGTGAAGTCGACGTACTAGTACTTTGAGAATCACTTAATGAAGTACTACCACTTGTCGATGAGCTATCAGAAAGTGAAGTGCTCGTTGAGTCGCTAGTTGAAGTACTGTCACTCAATGAAGTTGAAGTACTAGTACTTTGAGAATCGCTTAATGAAGTACTACCGCTCGTAGATGAACTGTCAGAAAGCGACGTACTCGTTGAACCGCTCGTTGAGTCACTCGTCGAAGTGCTATCACTTAAAGAAGTGGATGTACTAGTGCTTTCAGAATCACTCAATGACGTACTACCACTTGTCGATGAACTATCGGAAAGTGAAGTACTTGTTGAGTCACTCGTAGACGAGCTATCACTTAATGATGATGACGTACTTGTACTTTCGGATCCACTTAGTGAAGTCGACGTACTAGTACTTTGAGAATTACTTAATGAAGTACTACCACTTGTCGATGAGCTATCAGAAAGTGAAGTGCTCGTTGAATCGCTCGTTGAAGTACTGTCACTTAAAGAAGTTGACGTACTTGTACTTACAGAGTCACTTAGTGATGTACTTCCACTTGTCGATGAACTATCGGAAAGTGAAGTACTTGTTGAGTCACTCGTAGACGAGCTATCACTTAATGATGATGACATGCTTGTACTTTCGGATCCACTTAGTGAAGTCGACGTACTAGTACTTTGAGAATCACTTAATGAAGTACTACCACTTGTCGATGAACTGTCAGAAAGCGACGTACTCGTTGAACCGCTCGTTGAGTCACTCGTCGAAGTGCTATCACTTAAAGAAGTGGATGTACTAGTGCTTTCAGAATCACTCAATGACGTACTACCACTAGTAGATGAGCTATCAGAAAGTGAAGTACTTGTTGAGTCACTAGTAGAAGTACTGTCACTTAATGAAGTCGACGTACTTGTACTTTGAGAGTCACTCAATGATGTGCTACCGCTTGTTGATGAACTGTTAGAAAGCGACGTACTCGTTGAGTCGCTTGTTGAAGTACTATCACTTAAAGAAGTGGATGTACTTGTACTTTCGGATCCGCTCAGTGATGTAGACGTGCTTGTACTTTCAGAGTCACTCAATGATGTGCTACCGCTCGTAGACGAGCTATCACTTAACGAAGTTGAAGCACTTTTACTTTGAGAGTCGCTTAAAGACGTACTGTCGCTTGTCGACGTACTATCACTTAACGAAGTCGACGTGCTTGCGCTTTGAGAACCACTTAATGACGCACTTGTACTGCGAGAAGTCGATGCACTATCACTTGCAGATGTACTAGAAGAAGTAGAATCACTGGCACTTGTTGAAGCACTTGCGCTATCACTTAATTTACTACTAGTACTTGTAGATGTGCTTGCGCTTTGAGAACCACTTAATGACGCACTTGTACTGCTAGAAGTGGATGCACTATCACTCGCAGACGTACTAGAAGAAGTAGAATCACTGGCACTTGTTGAAGCACTTGCGCTATCACTTAATTTACTACTAGTACTTGCAGATGTGCTTGCACTTTGAGAACCACTTAATGACGCACTTGTACTATTAGAAGTCGAAGCGCTCGTCGAAGTCGATGCACTTAAACTGTTGCTTTTCGAATCGCTCAATGACGTACTTGTACTGTTCGAAGCCGAAATACTATTACTATTTGATGTACTATTAGAGGTACTTGTACTAGTTATAGTAGACGTGCTTTGAGAGTTGGAAAGTGAATCACTAGCTGCATTACGTTCTATATTCCATGTAAATGTTTTAGTTGTTGTATTGTTACTTGCATCTTTTGAAGTAACTGTCACAGTATAACTACCTAATTGTGATGGTGTACCGCTTACTGTTTTAGTAGATGGATCATATGTTAATCCTGGTGGTAACCCAGTTACTGTGTCAGTCGTTGAACCACTATTATCACTTGTATTGATAGTGACATTGTTAATAGGTGTGAACACTTGATTAGACTGATTACCGATATCAATCACAGGATTAGTAGTATCTACGACATTAATAGTGAAAGTAGATGATGATGAATTACCTGCTTGGTCTACTGAAGTAACCGTCACCGTATTATTGCCTAATTGAGTTGGTGTACCTGTGATTGTATTTGATGTTGAATCATAAGATAATCCAGCAGGTAATCCCGTGACAGTATTAGTAACTGTTCCGGTACCATTATCTGTACTATTCACTGTGATTGGTGAAATAGGACTATTAATTTCTTTAGTTTGGTTCGTCATATTAATTGTTGGCGCTTTAACATCTTTATAGAAGATGGTGATAGCTTGACCAGCATTAGTTAACTTAACAGTTTTATTTGTAGCATTGTATGTCGGTGCATATGTACTATCTACATTGACTAACTGATAGCCTTTAGGTGTGATTGTACTTTGTTGATCGTCAATGTTAACTGTATTATCAACATCTCCAGCCAATGTTTTAGGTGGAACGATTTCTTTCCCAGTATCAGCGTCAACATAGTGCACTTGTGCTGTAGCAGTTTCTGTATAGGTGAATTGATCAATTTGAACTTGTTGTAAATTTCGTGCGCTACCTGTTGAAGCAGTCATAGATAGTGAAAAGTTTGTGTTCTTACTTGCTTTAATCCAGTCTGAAATATTTCTTGTCCATGTTTGTCCAGCATAAGTGACTGTCATTACTTTTGTATCACCATTATAATCAATGACAAAATCTTGGAAGGTACCATTAGGTTGTGTGGTTAATTTCGCTGCATTGGCTGTTTTTGTGTTATCCGTATATGTTGATGCGACACCGCTTGAGTTTGTAGTTACAAATGCACCAAATGCGCCACCACCTGATACGTTCGCAGGGTCTTTATTGGCACTGGCTGATGCGTTCGGTTGAGATGTATTATGATAACTATCTAGTTTAAATCCGAATGCATTATTTAAGCCACCGATACCTAAAGCAGCACCTTCTTTACCGATTTGTCCTACAGAACCAGGTGAAAAGGCAAATCCAATACCATCTCCACCGGTAACCCCATCAGGACTAAAACCTTCATAACGCGTTCCTAAGTTAACTTTACCAGTGAAATGGAAACTCTTATTTGAGTCAATTTTAGTACCTAGTGAAATGGCACCTTTTTGACTACCTACATCAGGTGTTAATGTAGCGATACCAGTGTTTTTATCAAAAGTTGCAGAACCTACTGTTGTGAAATGATCAGTAAAGTTGTTTTTATCAACAACAACTTGTGATGTTGTTGGTGCAATAGGTGTAGGTGATGTTGCTGCTAAACGATTGACTGCTAATCGACTAAACGCACGTACTTTAGTTGTATTAGCTGGTTTAGTAGACTCACTTGCAACAGGTGTTGTGACTACACTTTCAGAAGCAGTATGTGTCATTCTTTCATTCACATAGGATGTTTGATTTGTAATCGATTCACTTTTAACAATGTTATTTTGATTAGATGATGATTCACTAGTTGTAGCATTGTTTGGTGTTTGACTATCTTTACTTTGTGTTGATGATTGAGACTGACCTTCATTAGTATCTACTTTAGATTTACTAGACGTACTTTGTTGTTGGTCTTGTGAGTTAGATGTAGATTTCTGTGATGATTGTGCATCAGTTGATTTGTCGTTAGTAGAAGATGTTGTACTTTTAGCATCTTTACTATCACTTTCACTAGATGTCGTACTATTATGTTCTGATTGATCTTGCTTGGATGATTGTTCTGAGTGGCTGTCGTTATGTGATTGATCGGATTCACTTTGTTGTTCAGTTTGATCTTTCACACTCTCACTTGATTGTGTGTTTGATTGATCACTTTGACTATCTGTAGATTGAGTACTATCAGCATTGTCATTTTTTTCTGAACTTTGTGTTTTTTCTGAGGAAACCGATTCGCTATTTGAAGGATTTTCGTTGGTGCTTGCATGTTTAAGTTCTGTTGAATTTTGATTTGCAACAGCTTCACTTTGCGTGGAAAGTTCTGAAGTTATAGGCAATTCAGAAGCCGCCATAGCTTGATGATTATGTAACATGTTCACTGTAAAAGCACCACCAGCTATGGTTGTAGCTTTTATAGCATTTCTTTTTACGAAATTACCTTTGTCTTGTGTTTCATCAGGACCTTCACTTGTGTGATTAGAAAAGATAGGTAATCCCATGATTTGCATGAGTTTAATTTCTTTGATACCTGATTTAATCCAGTGTTTGCCTGATTTATATAATTTAACCCGTGATTTTTCTTCTTCTAAACTGTGTTTTAAATTTCTTTGTCTTTTTGACATTGAACCATACTCCTTTTAAATGTTGCTTTGTAAGAATGGGTTAGTCTCAATGTAATAATACACTAATATATAACTTCAATATTACAATACAAATATACCACATATAAAGAATAATAAATAATAATATTATTTGGAAAATGAATTTGTTACTTTTTAGTAACGAATAGAGGAAAATGAATTTGTTACTTTTTAGTAACGAATAGAGCTAAATTAATTAATATTGTGTTTGCAATATTTTTGTCGACAATTATAGTTAGAAAGCAATTAAAATTAAGTTAAATGTTTTTGAGAAATCTTATTTTTATAACTTTGCAAGTAAATAGGGTGAAGACGACT
The DNA here is from genome assembly GCF_900636385.1 of Staphylococcus warneri. Taxonomy (NCBI): domain Bacteria; kingdom Bacillati; phylum Bacillota; class Bacilli; order Caryophanales; family Staphylococcaceae; genus Staphylococcus; species Staphylococcus warneri. Next base: position 142,038 of record NZ_LR134269.1, read on the forward strand.
TCAATATAAAAAGAGATAATGAAAGATATTTGATAAGGGTACACTTCGGTTTGTCTGAGGTCAAACTAACATCCGTCTTAATAGTAGTAGGTTAAAGATAAATGAGCTTAATAAGTCTTCAAAGTCTAATTGATATGCTGTCATGCTATCACTTAGGCTTTTTTAATTAATTTAATTGTGGCTATAAATTTATATTGTATTATTTACTTTTTTATAGTAATCTTTAAAACGAAATAATTACGATTTGAAAAGTTAAGGATAATAATATGGGAAATACATACGATGTTTGGTGGAAAAAGGGAGAAGAAACGGATGATGATATGGCAAGGGACCATCAAGAATCTTGGCAAAGAATCATTCAGATGCTTGATCCAGTCCATATTAAGGGACAAACAATTTTAGACTTTGGTTGTAATCAGGGTGGTTTTTTACGACAACTGTATCAGACACATGAATTTGATAAAGGTGTGGGCATCGATTTAGCATACAACTCATTAGAAAAGGCGAACACATTAAAAGAACAACTTCCCCTCGAATACTATTTAACGGATAAGCCTCAAACAACAGGATATAAGTTTGATACAGCTATAAGTACGTCAGTGTTATATCTCATTGAAGATGTGCCTCAACATGCAAGAGATTTAAAAGCAGTTTTAAAAGAAAAGGGTGTTTATTACGCCACATTTGCAGATCATACGAATAATCCAAGTAGATATTTTATGAAAGAAACTATCGATAAATATGGTGCGACGCCATCTCAAGATCATTCATTAAAACATATCGTTGATAGCTTTGTCGCAGAAGGTTTTGAAGTAGCAGTGATAAAAGAAAGCGTACCTGACGTTATCAATCTTACAAACTATAGTGATTTTTATTTATCTCCGAATGACTACTTACGTACATTATTTGAAGAATCATTCTTAATTAAAGCTACATTGAAAGAAGGAACAAAATAGTGAAAAAGCGAATATTATTATCAGTTGCAACAACAACGTTACTATTAGCGGGTTGTTCAAGTCATACTAAAGAGGATCACAATATTAATGTGTCATTACCAACAGAAGCGAAAGCAGATAAATTAGATGCACAAGGTTATGATGCTGCGATGCCGGTTTATAGCGCAGTATATGATTCACTTGTTCAGTACGATAAGAAGAAAGGCATCAAAGCGGGTCTAGCAGATCGTTGGAAAGTTGATAACTCAGGAAAAGAATATGAATTTCATTTGAAAGATAATGTGAAATTCTCTGATGGGTCTAAACTAGATGCGAAAGCAGTTAAATTTTCAATTGAACGTGCTAAAAAGATGAATAAAGAAACGACTGTTGAAACATTAAAGCAATTAGATCAAGTGGTAGTAAAAGATTCACATACAGTACAGATTATATTGAAACAACCGTCTAATCAGGTGTTGAATGAACTAACACAAGTGAGACCTCTTCGTATTATGAGTCCACATGCAGTTGAAGGTGGCAAGGTCGATGGCAAGTTTAAGAAGGCAATTGGTACGGGTGCATTCGTTGTAGACAAAGCAGGAAAGGAAAAAACTACAATGAAACCGAATAAGTATTACAATCACGAGCATCCAGTTAAATACGACTTATCTTTCCAAACGATAGAAGATGGTGATTCTAGAGATTCAGCTATACAGAGTGGTTCTGTAGATATTTCTGGTGGTTCGTTAGGAATGTTATCAGACCAACAATTAAAACAAGATAAGAAAAATAAAGACTTAACAATAGAAGACCGACCAAGTACAGTCAGTCATTTAATGGCTTTTAATCCAGATCATAAGACATTAAAAGATGACAAAATAAGAGAAGCAATAAGTAAAGCCATCAATACAAATCAATTATCAGATCAACATATGCGCGGCATTTTCCAAAATGATGTTCAATTTGTAAATGATAAGAACCAACAACAGCATGACTATAATATTAAAGATACTGAAAAAATTCTTAAAGAGGAAGGCTATCAGAAAAATCATAATGGCATTTATGAAAAGGATGGTAAACCATTATCATTCAATCTTGTCATTCAAACTGCAGAATTTCCAAATTGGAAAGATAAAGCAGAACAAGTTCAAGATCAATTGAAAAAAGCAGGTATCGAATTAAAGATTAAAACATTAGATTCTCAATCGTATTATGATACATTATGGACAAAAAAAGACTTTGATCTCATTTTCTATAGAACATACTCAGATGCCTTAATGCCTTATAACTTTATGAATTCAGTATTTAAAAATATTGATGGTAAATCAGGGGTGCTTGCAAACGATAAAGTGTTATCAGAGAAATTAGATGCATATCCTAAAAAGATTAACCGTGATGAGCAACAACAGGCAATGGATGATATCTTTAAACATTTTAATCGTAGTTATTATGGTGTGCCAATTGCTTATCCAAATGAAACGTTTGTGACGAGTCATAAAATTGAATCATTTAAATTCTCAGGTCTAACTGATGCGCCTATCGACTATAAACATTTGAAAGTTAAGCAATAAAATGTTTAAACGTACGTTGAAATTATTGCTGTACTTATTTATGAGTTCATTCATTATATTTCTGTTAGTGGAAAAGACATCAGGAAATCCAGCCATCTTGTATTTACAGAGGCATGGGTACACACATATTTCCCAGGAAAATATAGAAGCAGTACAACATCAACTAGGTCTAGGTCATCATGTGATATTAAGGTATCTAGACTGGGTTTCGCATGCTTTTACAGGCGATCTCGGTTATAGCTTTAGTACTCGTGAGCCAGTGACTTCTATGATTATTCAATCATTAACGCCTACATTGACATTAATGGTAGTTGCAACGGCTATTTTATTACCGTTAGGATTCGCTATTGGTTATGTGGTTGGCGTCAATCCAGGTCATAAATGGGGGGTAATGCTTAGAAGTATCGCTCAAATCTTAACCTCAATGCCGGAATATTGGTTGGCGATATTATTCGTGTATTACTTTGGCATTCGTTTGCAATGGTTACCCTTTGTAGGAAGCAGTACGTGGTTACACTTTGTGCTACCTGTTACAGTTCTAGTCATAGTAGAAGGTTGTCATATTATTCTAATGACAGCACATTTAATAGAAGGAACGCTTAAAAGTGATGCTTACCAATTAACCTTATTACGTGGTTTTAAACTAAAACATCGAATCTATGTGCAGATTAAAGATATTATCGCACCATTAATAACGATCATGATTAATAGTATGATTCATTTGTTTGGTAAGGTTGTTATCTTAGAAGTGATTTTTAGTATGTCAGGTATAGGCAAATTATTGATTACTGCAATCAATCAACGTGATTATCCAGTAATTCAAGGCATTATCATGATAGTGATTGTCGCAATTATGGTCACGAATTACTTGGGAGATATACTAATGATCAAGAATGAACCTCGAATTCAGCACAAGCAGTTAACTCAACCTAATTTAGAAAGGATGGGTAATCATGAATAAGCATAAATCTGTACATATAATAGTAGGTTTTATATTCATGATGATTGCAACTATAGTTGTTAGTTTGATCCCACAACAGTTGAATGAGGCATTAGGATTACGTCCACCTAATTTCAATCACTTATTAGGAACAGATCAGTTAGGTAGAGATTTTCTATTGCGTCTTATTCAGGGAAGTATCGTGACGATTGGATTAACGATGACAGTAATCGTGTTAAGTATCGGTATCGGTTTAATACTGGGATTAATTGCAGGTATAGAGGGACGTTGGTTTGATAAAAGTTGTATGTTTTTAGCGGATTTATTATTAGCTATCCCATCGTTTATTATTGCTTTAGTTGTTTTAAGTTTAGTGAGTGATTCAATGCTAGGATTACTATTTGCACTCACAATAGGATGGTTAGGACGCTATTTACGTTACTTTAGAAATTTAACTAGAGATTTACAAAAACAACCTTTTATTACTTACGCAGTATTAAGTGGTAATTCTAAGATGAAAACAACATTGGTGCATACTATTCCTCATCTAATGAGTAATATACTAGCCCTAATTACTGCAGATATAGGTAAAATTATGTTAAGCATTTCAGGGTTAGCCTTTTTAGGACTAGGGATTAAGCCACCCACACCTGAATTAGGGACAATATTATTTGATGGTAAGAGTTACTTTAGTGCGGCGCCGTGGTTATTCTTCTTTCCGGGACTACTATTAGGAGGTTATGCTTTATTATTTCAAATGATCAACAACAAAATAATGAAATAACAACCTTTGTGAGTGTCGATCGGTTAAGTGTTTTTAACAATGCGCGCACATTATTAAATTCAATTTCTGTAGATATTCAAAAGGGTGCGTTTCATTGTGTTATAGGTGAAAGTGGTAGTGGGAAGTCTTTGTTAATTCGTACAATATTAAATATGACTTCTTCAGAATTATCGTATCAAGGGCAAATTGATATCAATTTGGCCAATGTTGATGCAGTGTTTCAAGATACAACGAGTAACATGTTTCAAAATATTACACTTGATAAACACTTTGATATGTTATATCAAGCACAATCATCGAAGTTGACCAAGCCAGAGCGACGTGTGCAGTTGATTGAAATGATGACAGCCTTTGGTTTAGAAGAGCCGCAACGTTTATTAAAATCTTATCCCTTCGAATTGAGTGGTGGTATGGCTCAAAGAGTTGCGCTAATGATGGCATTGATTAGCAAGCCTCAATGTTTAGTTTTAGACGAACCTACAAGTGCACTTGATCAGAAAAATAGTCAAAAGGTAATGCGTTATCTTTCTAAGTTAATGAAGGAAAAGCAGATGACGATGATATTTATTACACATGATCTTAATTTAGTAGAAGATGATGCGACACATATTAGTATTATGAAAGAAGGTCATCTCATAGAAAATGGTACTGCTAAGGAGATACTTCAACATCCCAAAGATGATTATACGAAGAAATTAATCGACATTGCGCATAGGAGAAAGCAATATGCTTACAATCAAACAACTGTCTAAAAGTATTCAACATCAACCAATTTTAAAAGATATAACATTAGATTTAACAGAAGGTCATTTAATGATATGTGGAAAAAGTGGTAGCGGGAAGTCTACTTTAGCGAAAATAATAGCTGGATTAGATTTAGATTATACTGGCCAAATCAAGTACAATGGCATTTCAAGAAAAGACACTCAAATGAAAAGATGGATGAAACAGATTCAATATGTACCACAATATCAAAGCAATACATTAGATTATCGAAAAAGAGTACGTGATATCTTATTAGCCCCGTTAAAAAATTATCATTTTGATCCTTCAACTTATCAAGAGAGAATCGCGGCAGTGCTTAAACAATGTCTTCTACCTCAGTCGATTTTAGATCAACGTGTAAGTACATTGAGTGGTGGCCAATTTCAGCGACTTTGGATTGCTAAAGCACTTATTATAGAGCCGCAAATATTAATACTTGATGAAGCAACTACGAATTTAGACATTATTAATGAAGAAACGATTCTCAACATGCTAAAGGAATTAACACAAATTCAAATGATTATCATCTCACACGATCCTTACGTGATAGATTATTTTAAGGGTCAGAGACTCGACTTGGATTTATAAAATTGATTGAGTCATATTGTAGTGATCACGATTCACTATGATATGGCTTTTTGTATGAAAAAAGGTTTGCCCTTGAGCACGCTCCATGGTTTACAATGTTTGTAACAGGAGTGGAGGTCGTAGTCATGAATACAAAAGAAGTTGTCGAATTGATGGATATTTCTCAAGATACTTTAAGATACTATGAAAAGGTAGGCGTAATTCCACCAGTTGAACGTGATAAAAATGGATATCGCATCTATCAAATGAAAGATTTAAATTGGATATACTTAGTTAAGCATTTAAGACAAGCTGGTGTAACGATTGAATTGCTCGTTGAATTTTGCAGATTAGGTCAATTACCTAAAGATGAGGCGGTTCAAAACCAACAGAAAGAAGTACTCAACAAACAACTTGAAGAATTAGATGAACATTTGAAGACCATTCATAATGCAAGAGAATTATTAAAATATAAAATTGAAACATATGATGACCATATTGCTAAAATCAATGATGAAGCGGCTCAAGAATATAATTTGAAAAAGATTTGGGAAAATAAAAGACAATAAATTTGCTATAGAGTGAACTCTATAGTGTAAGGTGTAGTTATAAATAGTAGGAGGTTTTCATATGAAAACAATAAAACTAAACGAAACAATTGAAATACCAGCATTAGGATTTGGTGTGTTTCAAATTCCACAAGAACAAACAAAAGACGCCGTAGTTAATGCGATTCAAGCAGGCTACCGCCATATAGATACAGCACAAAGTTATATGAATGAAACAGAAGTAGGCGAAGGTATTAAAGCATCTGGTATTGATAGAAGCGAATTATTTATTACTACAAAAGTATGGATTGAAAATGTTAACTATGAAGATACATTAAAATCAATCGAACGTTCTCTAGAAAGATTGCAATTAGATTATATTGATTTAGTATTAATTCACCAACCATATAATGATGTTTACGGATCTTGGAAAGCATTAGAAGAGCTACAAGAAAATGGAAAAATCAAAGCGATTGGGGTATCTAATTTTGGTGTTGATCGCGTTGTTGATCTAGGTATTCATAACAAAGTGCAACCTCAAGTAAACCAAATTGAAATTAATCCGTTCCATCAACAAGAAAATGAAGTACAATCACTGCAAAAAGAAGGTGTACTTGTTGAAGCTTGGGCACCATTTGCTGAAGGGAAAAATAATTTATTTAGTAACGAAACGTTACAAAATATTGGTGACAAATACGGTAAATCAATCGCACAAGTTGTACTACGTTGGTTAGTAGAAAGAGACATTGTTGTCTTAGCAAAATCAGTTAATCCAGAAAGAATGAAACAAAACTTAGATATTTTTGATTTTGAACTAACAGATGAAGATAAAGCACAAATCGCAACATTAGATAGTAACGATAGTCAATTCTTCTCACATGCCGATCCAGAAATGATCAAAGCATTAACAAGTAGAAGACTCGACGTATAATATATATAAAAAGGGACATCCTGAGAATGAGGATGCCCCATTTTTATATGCATTTATTTTACTATTTATATATTAATTATGCGCCTGATCCGTCAAAACCTATTGTTACTGAAGTGACTTGTCCATTTTTTTGTGAAATGGTTACCGGAGTATGGTAAAAACCTGTTTTTGGACTTTTAAGTTGATAAGAGTCAGTGTTTGGATGTTTATTACCTTGTATATCTCTCATTTCTTGAAGATCATTACCATAAACAGATTTTAATTGTTTAATAGTAATATTATTGACTTTGATGTGTACAGATGTTGCTTGCTTTTTCCCAGGTTTAATAGAAGAAAAAGATTGGTCATATTTAGTAAAATCATTAATTTTAGACGAAGTGCCACTTAAATTAACAATTTTTGTACCATTGAAAGTAACATTTCCATATTTTACGGCATTCTTAAAGCTTTTATTTAGTAAGAATGATCCGTCATTATTAACATAACCTTTATAATTATAATAAGGTGTTGTAGCGGCATGTACATCTTGATTAGGATTTACATCTAATGAGGCTCCGACTCCGAATACTGTTCCGATGGCTAAAGTTGATGAGACAATTGCTTTGGCAGTTTTATTCATACGAATCTCCCTCTCATTTTTAGTTGAATCGTTAAAAAAGTAAAATGTTACGATTCAATGACAATATTACAAAACAATTACATCAATTTCAAATGTATAAATAAATTTAATTTTATACACATATATACATAGTTAATATAAGTGTTAATTGTATAATTTAAGAGATTAGTAAAATGTATAAGGGTAATAAAAAGAGAGTTTAAATCAAATAGTGAATATTAATTCATTATTTTTTGTTTATTAACGATATTTTTACAATATATTAACAAAACTTTAAAAGAGGTTTCTTTATATTGGAAGCGGGAATGAAAAATTATCTAATATAAAGGAGAGATTAGTAATGAAACATACTAAAACAATAGCTTTATTATCATCAGCAGCCATTTTATTAGGTGCGTGCGGTAATGGTGGCAGTGATTCTGCTTCAAATAAGAAAGATGAAGGTACGAAAGACGCCACTGTAGCGGTTAAAGATATTAAGACAAAGCCTGAAGATGCAATTAAAAAGGCACAACAAACATATAAAAACCAAGATTTAAAAGATATTTCTTATGAGAAATCAAATGGTGACTGGGTCTATAAAGTAGAACAACAAGACACGAAAAATAATAAAGAGTCAGAAGTTATCATCAATGATAAAGATAAAAAAGTGATTCACAAAGAAACTGAAAAAGGTGAATCTAATCAGTCTAATGACACATTTAAATACAGTGATGTGAAGAATTATAAAGATGCTATTAAATCAGCGCAAAAAGACTTTGATGGAGATGTGAAAGAGTGGTCATTATCAAAAGATGATGGCAAGTTAGTTTATAACTTTGATCTACAAAAAGGTAAAGAAAAGCATGAAGTGACTGTCGATGCTAAAACTGGAAAAGTATTAGACAATCAAAAAGACGATTAAAATAAATCCTCTATATGAAAATCAAGCCTGGGACATAATTAAAATGTCTCAGGCTTCAATTTTTTTAATATATTTCCAATAATTTCTTCCAGTTATAAGAAACCATAACCGCAATGCTCATAACTAGTAATAAGATGACGAGTTCAGAAGCCATGTAACCTTGTGATAAGTGTACTGTAAATAGGGCACCTAACATAATGACGATAAATCCAGCAGCAACGTAATTTGAAAATAATCCGATAATCATTAAAATACCACCGATAAATTCAAATAATCCTAATATAATTCCTAAAAATGCAGGAAATCCTAACCCAGACATCATTTCCATAGGCTCTTTAAATCCGCTAAATACCTTTTGTGATCCATGTATTGTAAATGTAATACCTAACATCAGTCTAATTAATAGTATCCTAAGCGCATAAATACTTACCTTCCCTTAAATATATTTTATATACTTGATATTGTTAGTATACTACTATAAGATTATTTTCAATGCAACCACGTATTTGATTTTTTTTGAAATAAATTCAAAGGCATTACATATAGAAGTAGTAATAAAGCTTTTAAGAGGACACATGATGTCCGGTTCAAATGATTAAATTAATAAAAACGAATAAATTTGATTTTGATTTTAAATTGGATATAAGTTTGCGTTATAATACTTATGCGTATGCAATATACATATAATTAATTTAATTTGAGGATTTAAAAGTGTTTTGTGCGAAAAACGTTAATGACTTCAGCAATGTATATTAATGCAAGTTACATCTAGTTTTAAGAATGATTGCGTAAAGCAAACTAAAGGGGGAGCATCGTTGAAAAAAGTTTTTACTAGTTTAATGATGATTATGATGTGTTTAGTCTTAATATCGCCAACTGTTTTTGCTGAACAGTCTCCGGTCGATATTGCTAAACAAGAACATCAAGATATTGATAAGCAATACAATCCAAAAGGGATGATAGTAACAACTAAAGATGGTCAAATACTTTATGATTATCATGCAAATACTCAAGTAGATCCAGCATCTACTACTAAATTGATGACGATGAATTTGGTTTATGACAATATTAAATCAGGCAAAATTAAAATGAATGATAAAGTGAAAATAACATCACGATATGAAAAAATGTCAGAATTACCTAATTTAACTACATTTCCACTTAAAGAAGGAACAACCGTTACAATCAATCAATTATTGAAGCAAGCGGCATTAGAATCAAGTAACGCTGCGACATTAGTATTGGCAGAACATATTGATGGTAGTTCTTCGAAATTTACAGATAGAATGAATCAAAAAGCTAAAGACTTAGGCATGAAGGATACAAAGTTTACGAATCCAAGTGGAGCTAATAATAAAATATTAAAACCATATGAGCCTAAAAGTTATAAAGATGATACGATTTCGCATACAACTGCACGTGAAATGTCATTATTAAGTAATCATATATTGAATGCACATCCAGATGTTTTAAAAATTACAAAACTATCTAAAGATAAGCAGTCAAATCAAGAATTACATAATACCAATACATCATCACCTAATGAAGCAGATGGTATGAAAGATGTTGATGGTTTAAAAACAGGGACAAGTGACAATGGATACAATTTAGAATTAACTGCCAAACGAAATCATTTAAGAATCGTAACAGGCATATTCAATGTTAAGCCGTACCCTGATGAACAAGCGAAGCATGCCCGTCAAAAACTGGCGAATGCTTTAACTGAACATGCATTTAAGCAATACGACTACCGTAAAGTCATTTCAAAAGGTGAACATGAAATAGACGGTAAAAAATATGAAGTAAAAAAAGATTTATATGATTTAGTACCTAAAGATAAAAGTAAATATCAATTAAAAGTGTCTGACGATAATCAATTATATGTCGATTACGATCGTCAATTTACGAAAGGACATCAAGCACCTACCGTAGAAGTCGAACCTACGACACATTGGGGTATGATTTTTCTATACGTATTTATGGCAATTGCCGGACTAGTATTACTAGGTATGTTGACCATCATAGGTATCAAAATTTATTACAAAAAGTTTTAATCAAATGATGACGTATAAAACATACTAAGATTAGCTATGAAGAAATCTATGACGATAGATTTTTCATAGCTATTTTTTATAGTTATAGAGAGTAGGACAGAAATAATAAAGAACCATTAATCATTGATTATGTAGTGGTTCTTACGCATTAGCCACAGCTAATGTGTACTTTAAAATAGAAATACATGAGTGAAACTCATGCATAAGAAATACTAATTTCTAAAGAAAAAAGTATTTCTTTATCTTTGTCCATCCCCAACTTGCATTGTCTGTAGATTTTCTTTTCGAAATTCTCTATGTTTGGGGCCCGTCCCCCCGGCAAGGATGACTAGAAATGAAAAAGCTTGGAACATTTAGAACGTCTTTGTAATGTATTACTTAGACGGTTTTATGCATGAACTTTAGTTCATGTATACCGCTAAAGCTTAATTTGAACACATGAGTCAATACGCATGTGAAAGTCATTCTAATTTCTATAAGAAAAAGAATGACTTTACAGTCAACTACTGCCTAAATATGAATGTAACTTGAAATATATTTATGTCCCAGCCTGTTTTTTAATTTAAAAACCAGTCATCTACTCCATTTTTTGTTATAAAATTCCGAATATCTATAAAGAATATTCAACGTACTTTCACACCAAATCATCAAGTGACACACACACCAAAAGATAGTATGGTAAAGAGTGAAGGTAAGCATGTAAGTAGTAGTCAAAGTCATGGTTCCAACCATGTTCATTATCAAGAAGACCCAAATCTTACAAAGGTTGAGTATGGTGACCATTATGAAAAAAGATTTATGAAACCTAAAAAATTGAAAGCCAATATCGAATATACAACATCGCATGGACATGTGTATCGAACGGATCACAAAGGTCGTATAAAAGAAGTATATGCAGAAGATTTTACACCTCATGATGGCGGCCGCAATCCATACGCGCAACGAACAGTTGGAAGAGAAGACCGATTACCAGATGATGACGGTGGTCATTTAATAGCACGAGCATTCGGAGGGTCTAAAGATATAGACAATCTCGTACCTCAAAGTAAATACATCAACCGACCATTTAAAGAGAATGGGCAATGGTATAAGATGGAGAAAGAATGGCAAAAAGCCATTGACAAAGGCAGAGAAGTAAAAAAACATTAAAATTGAAGTGAAATATAGAGGGAACAGTCAAAGACCTACAGAATTTCAAGTTGAATATGAAATAAATAATGAAAAAGACATAAAAAGTATTAAAAATATTTAGGAGTGAGAAAAATGGCATTTGAAGAAAACTTAAATAAAATGTATCAAGAAATTGCGAATCATATTAATGAGATGATACCAACAGAATGGGAACAGATTTATACAATGGCTTATATAGATGAAGAAGGAGGAGAAGTATTTTTTAATTATACTATACCTGGAAGTGACGATTTACATTACTATACTGATATTCCTAAAGATTATAATGTTTCAGAAAAGATATTTAGCAAGTTATCTTTTACTCTCTATAAACTATTTAAAAGCCTCAGAGAACTATTCATAGAAAATAATCAAGAACCATGGACATCATGTGAATTTGATTTTAATAATGAAGGTAAATTAAATGTGACCTTTGATTATATCGATTGGAAAAACTCTGAATTTGGACCTTTAGCTCGAGAAAATTATTACGAATACAGAAAATTTGGAATCATACCTGAATTTGAAGATGAAAGAGAAGAAATTCAAGAAATAGAACAGTTCATTAAAGAACAAGAAGAAGAGTAATTGAAGAATGACTAAGCAATGTAAAAGTTGCTTAGTCATTCTTTAGTTTAAAAAGATGGGTAATAATTATAGATATGATTTTAACTAATATTCGAAAAGGTAAATCTAGTAAAGATTATATTCCATAGAAAAATAGAATTATTTGTATAACATAATTGGATAATATCAAAATTTTCAATGAAAAAACATGTTAATTTATATTAAAATAATAATGAAGAATATTATTTATGGAAAGATGTGAATCTATGAATATATCTAAAAAATGGTTGTTAGTAATCATAATCCCTTTATTTATTTTAATTATAATTGTAGGTTTATGGTACTCAATGAAACTTAAAAAAGAGAATGAAATTAAAGAAAGTTTTTCAAAAACATTAAACATGTATCCAATTAAAAATTTAGAAGACTTGTACGATAAAGAAGGATATAGAGATGAAGAGTTTGACAAAGATGATAAAGGGACATGGGTGTTGAATTCAGATATGACTACAACTAATAGTAACGGCGAGTTAGTTTCTGAAGGAATGCTGTTAAAACTTAATAGAAATACAAAAACAGCTCGAGGATATTATTTTGTGAATAAGTTCAGTAATGATTCTAATAAATATGATTTAGGAAAGAAAATTACAAAGTACCCTGTTGAGTTAAAAGACAATAAGATTAATATCAATAAAGACATAAAAGATAAAAAATTAAAACATAAAATTGAAAATTTTAAGTTTTTTGCTCAATATGCTAACTTTAAGAACTTAGAAAAATATAAAAATGGTGATATTGAATATAACCCGGAAGTTCCAAGTTATTCGGCAAAATATCAATTAAATAATAACGATTTTAATGTACAACAAATAAGAGAAACTTACGATGTACCCACTAAAAAAGCACCAACTTTTACAATGAAAGGTACAGGAGAATTAAGCGGAGATTCTTTAGGAATTCAATCGATAGAATATACTTTTGAAGAAGGCAAGAAAAAGAATATTTATTTTACTGATTCTCTTGAATTCCAACCGACTGCAAAATAAATTTAATTGTTATAGATACTAAGAAGCACATGTCAATTTATTTAAAATAAAAATGAAGAATATTATTTTATAGAAAGATGTGAATCTATGAATATATCTAAAAAATGGTTGTTAGTAATCATAATCCCTTTATTGTAATTATAATTGTAGGGGGATGGTATTCAATGAAACTAAAAAAAGAGAATGAAATTAAAGAAAGCTTTTCAAAAACATTAAAGATGTATCCAATAAAAAATTTAGAAGACTTGTATGATAAAGAAGGATATAGAGATGAAGAGTTTGATAAAGATGATAAGGGTGAGTGGATATTGCAATCAACAATGAATGTTGAAAAGGATGGTGGTGAATTAGTATCAGAAGGCATGGTTATTTACATAAATAGAAATACTAAAGAAACCCAGGGATCATACAATATTGAAAAAGTTTATGAAGATAAAGATGGTAGACTTAAACATAAGGAGATTAAAGTCCCAATTAAATTTAAAGAAAATAAAATTATTCTTAATAAAGAAATCAAAGATAAAAAGTTAAAAAATAAAATTGAAAAATTCAAATTTTTTGCTCAATATGCTAATTTTAAAAATTTAGAAAAATATAAAAATGGTGATATAGATTATAATCCTGAAGTTCCAAGTTATTCAGCAAAATATCAATTATCTAATGGTGATTTTAATGTGAAAAAAATTAGAGAAATATATAAAGTACCAACAAAAAAAGCACCTAAATTTACTATAAAAGGTACAGGGAAACTAAGTGGAGATTCTTTAGGAAATCAGTCAATAGAATATACTTTTGAAGAAGGAAAGAAAAATAATATTTATTTTACAGATTCTATTGAATTCCAACCGACTGCAAAATAAATTTAATTGTTATAGATACAAAAATTCGGTATGATTCCTGAATTAGATTATGCAAAAGAAGAAATTCAAGAAATAGAACAATTCATTAAAGAGCAAGAAGAGAGAAAAATGAAGTGAAGAATATCCAATTTTTTAATGAAAAGATGGCAACATATATTAAAATGAGAATAATTAATAATATGTTATAGAAAGTTGAGAATTTATGAATATATCCAAAAAATGGTTGATAGTCATCACAATATCTATTAGCACTGTAATCATTATTATAGGTTTATGGTACTCAATGAAACTTAAAAAAGAGAATGAAATTAAAGAAAGCTTTTCAAAAACATTAAAGATGTATCCAATAAAAAATTTAGAAGACTTGTATGATAAAGAAGGATATAGAGATGAAGAATTTGATGAAGATGATAAAGGAGTATGGATATTACAATCGTCTCTGTCATTGCAAAAAAAGAACGAAGATTTAACATCAGAAGGTATGCTTTTGAAAGTTAACAGAAACAAAAAAGAAGCAAAAGGTTACTATTTTATAAACAGGTATAAAAATAATCCTGATAATTATGAAGATGATGAAGAAAAAAGGAGATATCCTATAGAGTTAAAAAATAACAAATTACAACTAACTAAAAAAATAAATAATAAGGAGTTAGAAAGGAAAATCAAAAATTTTAAGTTCTTTTCACAATTTGGTAATTTTAAAAATTTATCTACTTATAAAAATGGAAAAGTAGAATATAATCCGGAAGTTCCAAGTTATTCTTTAAAATATAATTTATCCAATAGTAATAATAATGTGAAAAAAATAAGAGATCATTTTGATATTCCTACAAATAAAGAACCTAAATTAATACTAAAGGGCTCAGGGAAATTAAGTGGTGAATCTGGTGACGTCAAAACAATAGATTATGAATTTGTGCGTAATAAAAAAGAAATGGTTAAATTTTCTGATAGTATAAGTTATCAACCCACATATTAATTTTTAAAAAGAGGGATTAAACTTGAGTAAATCTAAGAAAAAAATAAAGAACTGCCTAAAAATTTAAATTATATTGATAGTTATACAGATAAAGCATCTGTAGCACCCCTTGGACAAGTTACTGGATTTAATTATTATAGATACAAAAAATTCTGTATTGTACCTGAATTTGATTATGCAAAGGAAGAAATTGAACAGTTCATTAAAGAACAAGAAGAAGAGTAAAATGAATTGAAGAATGACTAAGCAATGTAAAAGTTGCTTAGTCATTCTTTAATTTATAAACATGAGTAATAATTATAGATATGATTTTAACAAATATTCGAAAAGGTAAAGCTAATAAAGATTATATTACATAGAAAGATAGAATTATTTATATAACATAATTGTATTATGTCAAATTTTTTCAATGAAAAACATGTTAATTTATATTAAAATAAAAATGAAGAATATTATTTTATAGAAAGATGTGAATCTATGAATATATCTAAAAAATGGTTTTTAGTCATCATCATACCTTTAGCAATTGTACTAATCATAGGAGGGATTTGGTATTCAATGAAACTTAAAAAAGAGAATGAAATTAAAGAAAGCTTTTCAAAAACATTAAACATGTATCCAATTAAAAATTTAGAAGATTTGTATGATAAAGAAGGTTATAGAGATGAAGAATTTGATAAAGATGATAAAGGAACTTGGGTAGTAAGTTCTGATATTTCGGTAACTGATAAAAAAGGAAAGTTAGTTACAGAAGGAATGATTATATATTAATAGAAATACCAAAAAAGCTAATGGACACTATTATATAAGAAAAATTTATAAAGATGGCGAAGGAAAAGGACATAATGATGAAACAAGAATTCCTATTAAAATTAAGAAACAGAGTATAGAAATAAATAAAAAGATTACAAATAAGAAATTAGAACAAAAAATAAAAGATTTTAAATTTTTCTCTCAATTTGCTAATTTTGATGATTTAACAAATTATAAAAATGGACATATAGAATATAATTCTGAAGTCCCTAGCTATTCCGCAGAATATCAACTTTCTAATAAAGATAGTAATGTGCAAAAAATAAGAAAACATTTTAATATTCCTACAAATAAAGAGCCTAAACTTATATTAAAAGGTAACGGTGATTTAAAGGGGTCTTCTATAGGTAATAAATCAATAGAGTATACATTTGTACAAGATAAACATAACGATATTTACTTTACAGACAGAGTAATGTATGAACCTACTAAAAAAGTAAGTAAACCTTAATTTAAAAAAACAAAAAATCTTGAAATTTCAAGAAAGGAATGGAATTAAATTGAGTAGTGAATATCAAATGAATAATAAAGATAGTGAATTAAGTACATATATCAATAGTGATACTGAAGAAACAACGGCTATTTCAAAAATAAGTTATGAGATAGAGAATGCTAATCTTAAGAATTTAAGTTATAACAAGGTTGAAGAACAAATGAGTAAATTGAAAGATGGTGGGGATTTTCCTGATAACTTGGAATATATCGATAGCTATACAGATAAGTCAACAGGAACTACATCAGTCGCTTTTAAAGATGAGAATACAAATAAAGTAACGATAGGAATGACTGGTACTAATAAGGCTAATGACGTATATAAAGACATTGGTGCAGATGCACACTTAGTGTTTGACAGTATTACTCCTAAAGACGTGCACTATAAGAACACACAAAAATTTATTAATAAAATGGAAGATTCAACTAAGGGAGATTGGGTTGATAGCGCAAAGATTGAATTAAAAAATATAGAAGGAAAATTAGATGACATACTTTAATTTTAATAAATACATCAAATAACGCCAACTACCACAATAAATCAATGGTAGTTGGCATTTTTGATATTTAACAAAGGATATATATAATGATTAAGACTTATTTCACAATGATATTGTGGCATGAGAGTAAGTTATGTTGCTTTATTTCATTCTATGATGATGTGACGTCGCTGCTAAAGAAGTCGAATAGGTTTTTAGGTTGATCGGTGTTATCGATATTGCCATTTAATAAGTTTGAACCTGGGCCATATGCGTATGTGTTAACATCTTCGCCAGTATGACCGTATGTTGTCCAACCTGTTCTTGATTTGTCGTTAATAGGTTTTTGGATAGCATCTTGAAGTTTGCCTTGTTGTTTTTCAATTTTAGGATCGTCTTCATTTTTGGCTTTATCTTTTACATCTTTTAATTTATCTGCTTCGTCTTTGATTTTATCTATTTGTTTAGACTTCATGTCAAAGCCATATCCGTTCTTGATGACTTTTTCTACATCTTTACCCTCTGCAATTTGTTCTGTCATATGTGCACCTGATTTGTTCATTTTATGGATAGCATCTGGGTTCCATTTATATTCCTCGCCACTACCAATTGTCATACCATCAGTTGAATGGTCTGCCGTTGCGATAACTAAAGTATCATCACGATTTTCAGCGTATGACATCGCATTTTCAAATGCTTTGTTGAAACCGTCCATTTCTGACATGACACCTATGACATCATTAGCGTGGGCTGTCTTATCGATTGAAGCACCTTCTACCATTAAGAAGAAACCGTTATTATTTTTCTCAAGTTTCTTTAATGCACTTTGTTGCATATCAGCTAACATTGGATTTTTCTTAGGTGCATCAATTTGTAGTGGCATATTTTCTTCCGCAAATAGACCTAATACTTGGTCGCTTTTAGAATTAGCTAATTCATTTTTATTTGATACGACGTCATAACCGTCTTTTTTGAATTTTTTATCTAGGTTTCCATTTTCTTTACCAAAGTATTTAGAGCCACCACCAAGAAGTACATCTACTTTATGTTGGCCGTTGATTTTATCATTGTAAAATTGTTTAGCGATTTCATCTTTTTTATCACGGTCGTCAACATGTGCAGCATATGCAGCGGGTGTAGCGTCAGTAATTTCCGCAGTCGAAACTAATCCCGTAGACTTACCGCTTTCTTTTGCTTGTTCTAATACTGTTTTTTGAGCTTGTTTGTTATTATCTACACCGATAGCACCATTAAATGTTTTCTTACCAGTACTAAGTGCTGTACCAGCAACTGCTGAGTCGGTAATATTTTCTTTATCATCATCGTTATGTACGCGCATTGTTCCTTTAAGATAGTTGTCGAAAGCTGTTTTATCCATCTCTTTAGTTTTAGGATTATCAGCGTAGTAACGGTAGGCTGTATTAAATGATGGTCCCATGCCATCCCCAATTAAGAAGATTACATTCTTAGGATTTTTAGTATTACCCATGGCAATGGCTTCGCTATTGTTAGTATTTTGACTATCGGGTGCTTGACCACCTGCTGAAGCTAGTGTTGGATGACTTGTGCTAAATAAAGTCATCGTTAAAATTGAACCTGCGATAGTCATCTTTCCCCATTTTGAATTTAAAAACATACAAACGTTCCTCCCAATATTATATATAATTGTTACATTAATAGAATAAAATAATTAAATTGATTTGAAGTAATTGTTAAGTTAATGTTTTGTAAATTTATATTAAATTCAAGGAGTGTAAATATATATTTGTATTAATGCATCATTTTATATTTGATGGTTTTATAACGGATTTCAATCGTTATAAATATGATTTGACCAATAATATGGATTACTATCAGTTAGTAAAGTATTGAAAATTAAATCAACCCAATTATTCGCATTGTCATACGGTAAGCGTTATAATTCATTTGATTTATATATAAATGTAGTTTGAGATGTTTTATATCTCTTGCTGTAAGGAGGCTTTTTTATATGACTCAATCTAAACCAGTCATTGCTGTTGAAGAACATTTTGTTATAGAGGAGTTAGATTCTTTTAAAGATGAAGATCCTAATGGTCCACATGCGAAAGCGGTAGCACCTATCATGAACCGTTTGAAGAACTTAGGTGACAATCGTATTGCTGAAATGGATGAAGCGGGAGTGGCAAAGCAAATTGTGTCTCTAACTGCACCTTGTACACAACAATTAGAGAGATGAGGCAATCCAACTGTCTACTAAGGCAAATAATTTACTTGGTGAAGCAGTTCAAAAGCATCCTGAAAGACTTGCTGGATTTGCAACGCTACCCACCATTGAGCCAGAATTAGCCGCACAAGAATTAGAGCGTACTGTGAATGAATTTGGATTTAAAGGCGCGATTATAAATGGGCATACGTTAGGAGACTATTTAGACCATCCTAAATTTGAAATACTCTTTGAAAAGGCTGAACAATTAAATGTACCTATCTATTTACATCCAGCCATTCCACCTGACAATGTGATTGATACGTATTACAAAGGTAATTTTTCAAGTGATGTTGCAATGCAATTTGCTTCTGCTGGATGGGGCTGGCACATCGAAACAGCTATTCACTTAATTCGCATCGTGTTGAGTGGTACATTTGATAAGTATCCCGATTTAAAAATAGTGACAGGACATAATGGGGAAGGTGTATTATACGCACTTCAAAGATTGGATACTTTAATTCCACCACAATTGTCTCATCTAAAGAAAAAAGTCAGTGATTATCTTAAAGAGAATATTTATTATTCAATTTCTGGTTATACTTATGCACCACCATTTATGCAAATGTATGAACAAGTAGGTGCTGATCATATTTTATATTTTAGTGACTATCCATATGTTTCTATGAAAGATACATTAGATTTTGTTGATCAATTAGATATCAGTGAGGAAGATAAAGATAAGATTTTATACAAAAATGTGCAGCAATTATTTAATTTATAAAGGAGTATGATATTAATGGATAATCAATTAGAACCACTTAATCCTAAAAAAGTAGCATTTATAGCTGTAGATTTACAGAAAGATTTACCGATGACGTATCATCCTTATCCATACGCTACAATTACTGAAAATGCAGGTAAATTAGCACGTGCATTTGAACAAGCAGGTGCATTGAATGTCTTTTTCAAAGTTGGTACTACAGATGGTAAGGATATGTTAAATCCAATTGCCGATAGAAGTATGGTGGCTAAAGGAGCTGCTGATATGGGTGACCGTCAAAAATTTGATCAGTTAACACCTGAATTAGATGACATTAAGCACGCGCTCCGTATTACAAAACATCAATGGGGTAGCTTTTATGGTACGGAATTAGATTTACAATTAAGACGTCGTGGTATAGATACCATTGTCTTAAGTGGTGTTGCGACAGGTTTCGGTGTAGATACAACAGCTAGAGAAGCGTATCAACATGGGTATCATATTATTTTTGCTGAAGATGCGATGGGCGCATTATCAGCACAAGAATATGAGTATGAAGTAAACTATATATTCCCATTCATGGGGCGTGTACGTAAAACAGACGACATTATTAACGCAGGTTGGTCAGAATAACGTCAGTCTAAAATAGAATAATGGAGTCAAAACAAAAGTCATTTTTAGTTTTATAGCTAAAGATGGCTTTTATGTGTTTAGTGGAAAATGGCTATCGGGTAGTATGAATGAATAGATGATTCAAATACTAAGGAGAATGATTAATGAAACAAGCACAAGACTTAAAAAAGACATTATTTCAATTAGATGGTCAAAAGTACGGTGCTTATAAACGTATTAAAAATGTCTATGATTTTAATGACTTTCAATTAGCCATTGATCATATACAAGTGGATCCATATGCGCCGCCATCTAAAATAAGATTAATCATTGATAGAGATATTGTAGAGATACCAGATAAATATTTAGATACTGAAGAAAAGCGTGTAGCTGTTGCTGACTTTTTAACAAGAAATGTCACACATGTATTGAAATCGTTAGTTTCTAAATCAAAAGGACAACACAAGCTATTGATCGATCGTTGTGGTCAAGAAATGTTGAAAAGAACATCAGTAGTAATTAACAACAATAATATAGAAGTGCGTCTCGAGGTAGGTCTTCCAGCTGCAGGACGCAAAATATTAGGCAAAGCTGCAGCAATAACACTGACCGAACTATTACCTCAGCTTGTATCTCAAGCACTTAACTATCAACAAATTGATCAAGCATCTTTAAAACAACAGGTTGAATTAAAATTAAATCAAACTTATATTAGAGCGCAACTCGAGCAACAAGGACTTATCGCATTTGTAGCTAATGGTGCCATATTACCGAGGAAAAGTGGTATATCTGATGGACCAATGTCCAAGGCTAAATCATTTATAAGTCCTAAGTCATTTGAGACGACTATGCATGTGCCGTTTGGTGAAGCGGTGAAGGGTATGGGAATACCTAAAGGCATTACCCTTATTGTGGGTGGTGGCTATCATGGTAAGTCAACATTATTACGAGCATTAGAGAGAGGTGTCTATGACCATATTGCAGGTGATGGACGAGAATATGTTATTACCAACGACAGTGCAATGAAGATTCGCGCTGAAGACGGTCGTAGCGTTGAAAAAGTTAATATACAACCATTTATTGATCACCTACCAGGTAAAAAAGACACAAGTCAATTTTCAACAGATAATGCAAGTGGTAGTACATCACAAGCCACCAATGTCATGGAAGCACTTGAAGCACAATCAAAAGTAATGTTAATTGACGAAGATACCTCGGCTACGAATTTTATGATTCGTGATGGCCGTATGCAAAAGTTAATAGCGCCCGAGAAAGAACCCATTACACCATTTTCAAATAAAGTGAAACCATTATATGATGACTATGATGTATCGACTATTTTAATTGTAGGTGGATCAGGCGATTACTTTGAAGTGGCTGATCAAGTACTGATGATGGATGAATATGTACTCAAAGATGTCACTGAAGAAGCTAAGGCAATAGCACATTCCACTGGATATGAACGAGATATGATTTCACAACAATCATTTGGTAACATCCCGTCAAGAGTCCCACTTACGTCAAGTTTTACTAAAAAGGGTAAAGACGGTCGATTAAAAGGAAAAGGCCAACATGCAGTGATGTATGGTAAAGAGGCGATTGATATATCTGGATTAGAACAATTAGTAGATGATAGTCAGACTAATTGTTTGGCAATGATGTTAGATTATATGCAACGTCATAAGGTGAATAACGAGCAGACGATTGTAGAGATAGTCGATGCTATTTATCAATTGATTGACGAACAAGGGTTAGAGGCGATGTCACATCATCAAGGTCATCCAGGTAATTTAGCCTTACCACGTAAACAAGAACTGATAGGTACGTTGAATCGCTATAGAGGGTTGCATGTGAAATGATATAAATGTAATGATGAATAAAGAGATGAATGAAGTATTTTTAAATTTTAACGAAAGGACGGAATAGCACGTTGAAATTTTTGAGTATTTTCTTTCCTGTTATTATTTATGTCATCATTTTAGCGTTGCAATATTTTTTATCTCGAACAGGTAGTAAAATATTAGGTTTAATTATGCCAGTTGTATTAGTTGTAGGTGTCACATATGGTTATATGATGAATTATTTTGAATTAGGATTAATGCCTATCATCTTCTTAACAATTATGGGATTATTTATGTTATTAGGAGAATGGCAACGTGCACAACAAGCTAGAAAATCAAAAATGAAAGAATAATGAGATGCGCATGTATCTAGGAGTACGTGAAGTACTTAGATAACATGCGCATTAATGTATGATAGAAGTTATTTAATAAAAGGTTTGTTGTCATTATATTCTGCTTCAGTCATCAATCGACTTTTTCGTTGGATACCGTAATCTTCTTTGAAACAGTGTTCTCCCACTTTTAAATAGGGTACTACAGTTGCTCTGAATTTTACTTTTTTATAAAGAAGTGAAAACCCAATGTCATAATATTTTTGCCTTTCAAAAAGCCATATATGGTCAATCATAGCGCCATTAATTTGGACATCTTTTAATAAGATTTTGACATTGCGCAAATATGGAATATCGCGATTCAATTTATTTTTATAACCTACATATTCAACTCTACCAGTGACTACGACATTTTTATTACGAAATGGTCTTAATTGTTCCCTGATCATCTATGTTCCCCTTAAAATATCACTTATTAATGAAATAATATCACAAAATTATAAAAAATGACCAAATATCATTTGGTATAAATAAAAAAGTAGTGCTATTGAAGTGATTTGTGCTATTGATTACATTTGATGTTGTAGGGGATATTAATTTAATATAAAAAATAAAACCTTCATCCGATAGAATGATGAAGGTCAGTGCGTTGCTATTTTCGAATTAAAGCCAGAATACCAGCAACTAAAATTAAAATACCTGATAAGATACCAAAGAAACCGATAAAGATGAAGTTTAACAGGCCACCAATTACTAATAAAACACCCATTAAAACTCTTTTCTTATTGATGATACAACTTAAGATTAAAGTGATAATACATGTAAGGATGACAGCGACACCTAGTCCGAAAACTTGTCCACTATCTGATGCCTCAAATTCATTACCGATACTACCCACCATAATCGCAAATAATCCACCAAGCATACCGAAAATACTTCCCATAATGCCTAGAATCATTTCCACAACTCGGTTTGTTGGTCTTTCAAACTGATAATTATTCATTATGTCACCTCGTTATTATTCATAACTTTAATATATACTATTAAACAAATTAAATAAATAGTTTTGTAGCAACTTATTAAAATAATAATACTTAATTGATGTAAAAACATTTAATATACAAAAAGAAGTTGAACACACTTTAATGATGTGTCCAACTTTTATATGAAAAATGATTCGTTTTAATTATGATTGTCCTTAAACGCTCTAACAAAATAATAAATACTAATACATGCGATAATAAGAAATGGAATAAATACAGATAAACTAAAACCATGGATGATATTCCAAACAATCATGACAATTGCTAATAAACAAACGACCACACACGCTAACATTTCAATTGTACGTAGCATTTTAAAACCTCACAATAGTTAATTTGTTTTTATTATAACAACATTGTTTGAAATAGTAGAAATGATTTTAAATCAGAACCATGATTGTTGTTGGGCTTGTAACACACCGTCTTGCATGTGATAGACTTTGTCGCAGAATTGGGTTAATCGTTCATCGTGAGTAACGATGATGCATGTTTTGTTTCGTTGCTTTGTTTGATGTTCTAAGATTTTCATAACGGCCATCGCGTTGTCTGTATCTAACGAAGCAGTGGGTTCATCGGCCAATATGATTGATGGGTTAGTATAGATTACTTTGGCAATGGCAACACGTTGCTTTTGACCACCTGAAATTTCGCTAGGGAGTTGGTTCTCTATTTCGGTCAGGCCTAATTGATTTAGTAAATCTTTATATTCATCTTTATTGAGTACATCTTTTTTATACTTTTTAAGTAACTGAAATTGTTGTTTAACCGTTAAAAATGGCACTAAATTAGTGGATTGTAGAATAAATCCAATTTCTTGAATTCTAATACGGGCAAGGGCCTTTTGTTTTAATTGGGTAATATTTTGTTGATTAATCCATATGTCACCCGTAGTAGGTGTTTGTAATGCGCCTGCCATTGTTAAAAAAGTGCTTTTCCCAGAACCAGATGGCCCTACAATGGCGATGAGTTCGCCTTGATTAAACGACAAATCAGTTGATTTAACAGCTTCTATGGTTTGGTTACCATCTTTAAATGATTTCGTGACAGCTTTAAATTGTAACATTTGCATACTCCTTTCTATCCAATTGCTTTCAATGGATCAATTTTTCTAATAGATAAGACTGAAAATAGACTTCCCAATAATGAAATAATGATGAGTACTATACCAAATATAAGTAGTGTGATGATATTAAACTGTATTGGAACAGCGTCAGGCAGGATAGTGCTCGTTAATAATGTTAGTCCCAGTCCAATTGCCGTACCAATCAGTGACAATATAAAGGTTTGTGCTAATACCATTTTAGCTAGATAGGTATTAGTGAAGCCTTGTGCTTTTAAGACGCCGAATAGATTAGTCTTTTGTAGCGTCATGACGTATAAGAACACACCGATAACCGTTGCTGAAATTACAAATAAGAAAGAAATCATAAAGTTTAAAGTTAGATTTTGCGCTTTATAACCCGGTAAATTTTCAATAAATGCATTGATAGATACGCCTTCTAAATCACTATCGAGCTTATGATCCTTCCAATTTTTATCTTTCACGACAATGGCATTGGTTTTATCTTTTGATAGCGCTGGATTGATCTTTTCAATCGTTTTGTTATTAGAAAAAATCACTGGTGATGCATTGTACTTCGCACTTTCTGTAATACCAACGACCTTCAATTTCTCGTCTGATTGTGACATTGATAATGTATCGCCAACTTTGAATCCTTTATCTTTAAGGGTTTGGTCAATCACCACTTCATTAGTCTTTTTTACTTGATGCCCGTCAACTAATTTTGGCACTAAAAATGAATGAGATGTCACACCGAAGAGTAAGGCATTTTCTTCTTTTTGTTTATTAGAAACGATGACACCTTGTTGTTTCAAGGATGTTGCTTTTTTGAAGTTGTCTTTCACTTTGGATTGATCAAATACAGATTGTTCTACGGTTTGATTGGCATCTTTGTTTAAAATAATAGCGTCAGCATGCCATTTTTCAATGCCTTCTGTATTCATTTTGATTAACCCATTTGCAAGTCCAGATAATAAAAATAATAAATAGCTTATGAGTACTAAAATCCCAATAATTAAACTGAACTTAAGTTTGTTTCTTTTAATTTCATTCCAAGCTAAGAACATTAGGTTGTATCCTCCTTTGTAAATAGATAAGGCCATTGTATAGCTTATCGTGATTAGATTACTTTAAGATACCATTTTTTACGCTTATTTCATAAAATTTCGGTTGATTTAAAATGATAACAAAACATTGGTAATATTCATATAATTAGTTGAATGTCATATAACCTGTTATAATCAAAGCTCAAATAAGTTAACCTGAGGAGGTTAAATATGAATGAACAAGTCTTGGTCACAGGTGGTAGCGGGTTCTTAGGAATGCGTATCATTAGTGAACTATTAAAAGATGGCTATGAGGTACGTACGACGTTACGTTCTTTAGATAAAAAGAAACAAGTAATTAAAACATTAAATGATCACCACATAAAAACTGAAAAATTATCATTTGTAGAAGCGGATTTATCGAAGGATGAACATTGGAATGAAGCGATGAAAGATTGTAAATATGTATTGAGTGTCGCTTCACCAGTATTTTTTGATATTCCGGAAGATGAAACGGAAGTCATTAGACCAGCAATTGAAGGTATTCAACGAATTTTGAGAGCAGCGGAGAAAGCGAATGTGAAACGTGTAGTGATGACGTCAAACTTTGGTGCTGTTGGTTTTAGTAATAAAGATCAATCTAGTGTCACTACCGAAGAAAACTGGACAAACCAAGATGAACCGGGATTGTCAGCTTATGAAAAATCTAAGTTATTAGCAGAGAAGGCGGCATGGGACTTCGTTAAGAATAAGGATAATGATTTAGAATTTGCGACGATTAATCCTGTAGCAATGTTAGGGCCATCATTAGATAGCCACGTATCCGGAAGTTTTAATATTATTAAAAATCTCGTTAATGGTTCATTGAAACGTGTGCCTAATATCCCATTAAATGTAGTTGATGTCAGAGATGTGGCGCGTTTACACATTTTAGCGATGACTACACCTGAGGCCAATAACCAACGATTTATCGCCACGGCAGACGGACAAATTTCAATGCCAGAAATTGCCCAATTAATTAAACATCAACGTCCTGAATTAGCTACTCATACATCTACAAAGAAATTGCCTAACTTTGTATTAGGTTTAGGTGCGAAGTTTAATAAAGAGGCTAAAGAAGGTAAATTGTTACTTGATATGAATAGAAATGTAAGTAACGAACACGCTAAATCAATACTTGGTTGGCGCCCAATTGGAACACAAGAAGAGGCAATTCTAGAAGCGCTTGATAGTATGGCTAAATATAACTTGATTAAATAAATTAAAAAAGCAGTAGTAGGTCAGTGTTTAAAATGACTTACTACTGCTTTTATGTTGTAAATCTATTTTCCTAATAATTTAACAACGCGACGTTGTTGTTCTTTACCCGTTGGATCAGCTTGTGTTTTAAGTTCAGTAAATGCTTCAGACCAGTCTGATGTACGAGTACGAATAGGTGGTTCTTCCATTTCTAACGTATTAAGTATGACGGTAGCGACTTCTTCAGAAGTTTGAGATGACCCCGCGCCATAATTCTCTTTAAGACCACCTAAGTATGAATCAAGGATTGGCTTGTACTCATCATCTTTAAGACCACCCGTAGACTGTAGTTGTGCCATCACATTGTTTGTGAATTCTGATTGAATGCCACCTGGTTCAATGAGAGTAAATTTAATATTGAATTCCGGTTGAACGTAACTAGCCATCGCTTCCGTATAACCTTCTACACCGAATTTAGTTGCACAATAAATTTCGTTAAATGGTTGACCTACAAGACCGCCAACAGAAGATATATTAATGATACGACCTTCTCTTTGATTTCTCATATATGGTAAGACTGCTTTTGTCATACGTATGACGCCCATTAAGTTTAAATTCAATTGCCACATGATTTCATCATCTGTTGCGAGTTCCGTTGTTTTAACAAAGCCAGCACCTGCGTTATTAATAAGGATATCAATACGACCTTCAGTATTGATAATGTCAGTAACGACTTGATTGATATGATCTAAGTTTGTAACATCTAGTTGTTTGACTTCTAAGTCTATACCGTCTTGCTGTGATAATTGTATGAGTCCATCTTGCTTTTCTAAATGACGCATCGTTGCGTATACTTTATATCCATTTTTAGCAAGTAGTGAAGCAGTTTCTAAGCCTAAGCCTGTTGAAGACCCAGTAATTAATGCGATTTTTTTATTCATGAACGAATACCCCGATTATTTTTATTTAAATGATTAGTTGCGCTAAGTTTACGTGGTTATCAATGGAATAGCAAAGATTTAAGACCAACGTTGCTCAACTTTTCCGAATTTCCAAATCAATGTTGAAATCAACCATGTGATTAAGAACAAACCAACCAAAATATAACCTAAATAGTCAAATTGAATGGATTGAATTAGTGACCAAAAGCCACCTGATAACGCCAATTTATCAGCCATAATTTGTAACAATTCTATTAGGCCAATTATTAAAGCTGCGATAACTGAAATGGTTGTAATTGTAATGTTGTAATAGATTTTACGAATAGGATTAAAGAATGCCCAGTTGTAGGCAGATTTCATCACTACACCATCTAAGGTATCTAATAAACTCATACCTGCTGCAAATAAAATAGGTAATGATAAGATACCTATAAATGAAATAGCTTGTTGAGAAGCACCAGATGACAACGCGAGCAATGCAATTTCACTTGCTGTATCAAACCCTAAACCAAAGAGGAAACCTAATGGTAATACGTGCCAACTTCTACTGATGACTTTGAAGTAAGTTCCTACAAATCGAGTGATAAAGCCTCTAGATTCTAAAAGTTCATTCACTTCCTCTTCATCTATGCCTTTTTGTTTACGTAATTTCATAAATAATTGAACTAGAGATACTAGAATAATTAAATTTAAGATACCAATTAAAACTAAGAAAAATCCGGAAACTAACGTGCCAATCGTACCACCTATGTCTTGGAAATGGGGTAATTCACTTTTAGCCCATTTGACTGATATGCCTAGTAATACTGCCATTAAAAATACGACGGTAGAGTGACCGATTGAAAAGTAAAAGCCGACACCTACAGGGTCGCGACGTTGTTGTAATAACTTTCTAACTGTATTATCGATAGCAGCGATATGATCGGCATCGAAAGCGTGACGTAAACCTAACGTATATGCCAATATACCCATGCCAAATAAAATATGATGATCTTTACCTGCAAACCATAAAAAGCTAAATCCAATAATGTGTAGTAAGATGACAATGCTTATGTATGGTAACCAACTTAATGATTGTCGTTGCATTGATTTCAAAATAATACCCTCTTTCTGATAAACATAATAATTAATCATACTCCGATTGATGATAAACGCATAGAAAATTTTATTGGTGTAACAAAAATGTTATGCCGAAAATAAATTAGTTTTAATTATTATTTAATTAATATTTCAATTAAATAAGGTTAATAGATTAAACGTTTGAATGATTATATTGTCAGGTATAGATTAATGACAAGTTTTTAAATAAAGGGGGAGATGACAAATGGTTGAACATCAAGGGTGTGTTAAATGCGGACATACTGAAGTCGAAGAGGGCACACTTTCTGCAACTGGTTCAGGGCTCTCAAAAGTTTTTGATTTACAACATAATAATTTTATAACCATTACTTGTAAAAATTGTGGTTATACGGAATTTTATAAAGATGATAAGAATAGAAAATCAGATATCATTGATCTCTTTTTCGGTGGCTAATGACTGACTATGAGTCCTTAAATAAACTATCTTTAATCGTTGATAATGAGTATATGAATGAACATCCCAATTGTTGAATTAAGCGTTCAATATGTTGGGATGTATTTTTATAAACAAACTATTGTTTTTCTGATTCATTTATTAGTAGACTGATATTATTATAACGATTGAGACGTGTGAAGGGAGGACTTTGATGAATAATGAATATAAAAAAGGCATATTTTTCGCACTAGGTGCATATGTTTTATGGGGCATTTTGCCTATATATTGGGAACTGATTCATCATATTGGTGCATTTGAAATTTTAGCCTTTAGAATTATCTTTTCAGCGATATTCATGATTTTTATTTTATTGATTGGCAAGAATCAGAGACAAGCATTTATTCGAGATGTGAATCAATTGGTGACACATCCTATACAACTTGTAGCCATCGTCGTTGCTGGTTATGTGATAACGATTAATTGGGGGACGTTTATATGGGCGGTGACGAATGGACATGTATTACAATCTAGCTTAGGTTATTATATTAATCCGTTAGTGAGTATCTTATTAGCGCTCATTTTCCTAAAAGAAAGATTTAATAAATTTGAATGGTTAGCGATACTATTTGCATTTATTGGTGTACTTTACATGACATTGAAAGTAGGAGAATTCCCAATCGTGTCTCTCATGTTGGCATTTTCATTTGGAATTTATGGATTATTGAAAAAGGTTGTCCATATCGATGCGATTAGTAGTATTACAGTAGAATGTATTGTCACAGCTCCTGCAGGATTAATCTATGTTGGTTATTTATGGCAACAGCACCAACTTAGCTTTGGTATGAACATGTCATCGTTCTGGTTGTTATTCTCTGGTGCGATTACAGCGATTCCTTTAATACTATTCTCAGCAGGCGCAAAACGTATTCCACTATCTTTAACAGGGTTCATCCAATATGTTGGACCAACCATTATGTTTGTTTTAGGTATCTTCTTATTTAACGAACCGTTTGATATCAATCAATTGATTACGTTTATCTTTATCTGGATAGGTATTGTGTTATACAGTACATCTCAATATTTAAAAATGAAAAGAAGACCAATTACAGAATAAGAAAAATCATCACCCTTACCCAAGCATATGTGGTATAGGTGATGATTTTTTAATTGATATTGAATTGATTAAAATATACCGATTAATTTCATCCATAATGAGCCTAAGCCAATCCAGATGATAAAGTAGACGAATCCTAATACGATATTCATTGTCCACCAACGTTTTTGTGTGATGTAGCCTGAGCCATAAAGAATAGGCGCTGGACCACTACTATAGTGTGTTGTTGACGCTAATAAGTTACCGAAGAACCCAAGGATTAAAGCACTGAATAATGGAGGTGCTCCGGCTGCGACTGCCACACCTAATAATGCAGCATACATCGCACTGACATGTGCAGTTGCACTTGCGAATAAATAATGTGAATAGAAGAAAAATAGTATAAGTAGCACAATGACAATTGGCCAACTTAAACCATGTAAGCTATGTGCAATCAATTGACTCAACCATGGAATAAATCCTAGTTGGTTTAACTGATCTGCCATGAGTACAAGTACTGAGAACCAAACTAATGTATTCCATGCACCTGTTTCATTTAAAATATCTTTCCATGTTAAGACACCGGTAAGTAACAGTAATGCTAACGCAATAAACGCTGTTAATGTTGCATCAACATGGATAAAGCTACCTGTTACCCATAATGCTAATGCCACGATAAAGATACCTGTCATGAATTTTTCAGCAATGGAGATAGGTCCCATATTGGCTAATTCATTTTCAGCCCACTGTTTGGCATTGGGTGTTTCCTTTACAGTAGGTGGATACATTTTATAAATAATAAATGGAACGACGATTAAGGATACTAGTCCAGGTACAAGTGCAGCTAAAAACCAATTCATCCACGTAATATGTACATGCGCAGTTTTTTCGGCTAAGTTTTGAGCTAGTGGATTACCTGCCATTGCAGTTAAGAACATTGCTGCTGTAATGAGGTTACCTTGGAATTCAGTGAAGATGAGAAAGGCACCCATTTTACGTTCTGTACCGTCTTTAGGACTTGAACCAAATGATTCAGATAATGATTTAATAATAGGGAACATAATACCACCGGCACGTGCAGTATTACTTGGTGTAGCAGGTGCTAATATTAAATCGACACCCACTAATGAATAAGCTAAGCCCAAGGTCTTTTTCCCAAATAGTTTGACGAATTGCAGTGCGATTCGACGACCTAAACCCGTTTTAACAAAGCCTCTTGAAATAAAGAATGCCATAGCGATAAGCCATATACTATTATTTCCGAATCCTTGGACAGCGGTCTTAATATCTACAACACCAACCAAAACGGTTAATGTAAATCCAATAATAGATACGGCACCAATTGGCATAGGTTGCGTGATACAAGCGATGATCGTAGCGACAAATATCGCAAACATATACCATGCTTGAGTATCTAGTGCGTCAGGTTTAAAAGGGGTTAATGCCCATATGAGTAAACCAACTACAATAGGAAGAATAAACTTTTTGTATTTTACATTATTTTCCAAAATGAGTTTCCTTCTTTCTTTCTATTAGGAGATTCATTAATACACCACTAGGATAATCCTATTTATAGTGAATGTACAGAGGGTTTGAGTAATTAATTGAGAATCATTTTCGATGATTTAGGACATAAAAAAGGACCTCACTTTACAAGTGAAATCCTTTAAATGTTGATAGCCTAAGATACTGTTTTAACAACCAGACTATCAAAAAGCATTGTTGAATTATTGTTGTTTTATGACACGTGCCATTTCTTCAATTTTACCAGCGTGAAGCGGTATATGAATAGCATTTAACATTAATAATCCTTCCACTGTGGAGAATCCTGCAATGGGTTGATCAAGTGTTTGTGTTAACTGTTCTTCTGTTAATTGTCTTGCACGTTCAGGAATAGTTTGAATATCTTTTAAAATCTCATCGATATTCGGCACACCACCTTCAATTTGAGGCCAGTCAGCTGGTTTAGATCCTGGTGCAAATAGTTGTCTATAACGTTCTAAATCAACCACATGTTGATTACCTTTAGATAATGCATTTTCAAAAACAGTTAATACATGACCGAATTGCCAATGTATATTATTAGGAAATACATCACTATCTTGATCTAAAATATCTTCAACTTTCCAACTATCATACATATTTACTAAATAATGAACACCCGTATCAATAACATCATAAACCGTATTCGTCATCGTTCGTCTCTCCTCTGTATAAAAAATATACTTAATCGTTCTAATTGTGTTTACCCAGAATCATCGCATCTTAGACATTATCAAATGAGTGCGATTGATAGCGAATATTATGAAATGACTATCTTTTATTGTAAGATAGTTGACAAGAATAGATTTATTGACTATCTTATATTATAAGATAGTAGTCGGAGGCGTTGATGATGTCAGTATCAAATCAAATGATGAAAGGACTGCTAGATGGCGCAATATTAGGACTAATAGCTAAAGGTGAAACATATGGTTATGAAATATTAGAAAAATTGCATGCCCATCAATTTCCTGAAATTAGTGATGGAAGTATTTATCCTGTACTCTTACGTTTGAGTAAAAAAGGATACGTAGAAACAACAGTTCGTAAATCTGATAATGGTGGGCCTAAAAGAAAATATTATACGATTACAGAAAGCGGCAAAGTAGAGTTAGCAGCATTTCAAGAGAAGTGGAAGTATTTAAACTCAGGTATGAATAATTTATTCGGGAGTGAATAGTTATGTTGAGTAAAGAATCGGAAAATTTCTTGGACAAATTAAGAGTTGAACTTCTTTTTAGAGGAAAAGACGAAGATGAAGTGAATGAGATAGACGATGAATTGCGAGATCATTTACTGACTGCTGAACAAAATGGTGAAGATGTACGGCCAATTATTCAGACGCCTGTAAAATTATATGCAGATCGTTTCGCTAAAGAAATGACATTGACACAGGGACTATATAAATATGTGATGTACTTTATAGTATTCTTATTGGCTATTTTTATGATACCTAGAATGCTTGATCAAGGTACGTTTGATGTGTCAGTATCACTCCTGCTTTATATTATAGGTGTATTCGTTTTAGGTGTGGTTGTACAACTCGTAGTGATGAGGAAAGCGTTAGTTCGATGGGGAGATAAGAAAGAGTCTTACATTGTGATCATAGGATTTGGTATTGTTGTTTATTTATTGATGATAGCTGGCGAATATTTATTAAGGCATTATCCAATCTATACTATGATTAAATTATCTAATATACAAAGTTTAGTGATTGGAATCATTTTACTCATTTTGACAATGATTGGTTGCTTTATAGTTAAACAAAAGATTTTCGCATTTATTATTTTAATAGTGTCTGCACCAAACTTAATTGCGCACCTTTTCACTGGAAGTATGAGTAGTAATCGAGAAACATTTATCATTATTTCCTCGGTGATACTTGTAGTGATTAGTTGGGGTTTCATAGGTTATTATATTTATAAGCTTTGGAAATTAAGAAAAGAAGATAAACGTTAACAATTCAGTATTAAAAGAGGTGGCAGTAAGATGTATAAGTATAAAAAGAGGAATCCTTTTTCTACCCAATCATCTCCAGTTTATGATGAAGGGAACCAACATATTGTTGATATACAGAAAGTTTTTCGTAATCCATTTCAAAGAATCGTAAGTATTGTCACATTATCTTTAAGATTTAGAAGATATGAATTGAGGAATTCAGCAGGAGAAATCGTTGTCGAAGCTAGTGCAAAGTCTGTGTTAGAGGGTAAACATTTTGAATTGTATTATCATGACAAGGGCAGCACACAAAAGGTTTTATTTGATAAGAAAAGTAGTGGAACAAAGGATACGTATGGCATTATTAAATTAGATAATCGAATTTTAAATATATATGCCGATGAAAATAATCAGACGCACATTAAAGATGCTAAATTAGATCGTGATATTGCATATTGGAAACAAGTTGGGGACTACGCAGAAATACGTGGTGGAGAAGACCGCTTTTTTGAAGATCATAAGATCTTGTGCATTGCGATACTTCATATCTTTGCAGTGAATCATGTCTATACACGCCATAAAGGATGGTCAATGATAGGGCCGCCTACGATATAAAAAATAGCCAAGAATGATAGGAGTAGGTCATTCTTGGCTATTTTTATATGAATTAATGTGTCTCACCTAAAGCAATTTTGATGTCATCATTTCTGTCAATTGCTCCGATTGCTGCAATTAACCCTTTAACAATTGTGTCCAATGACAATGAGGGTGATTGAGATGTTGATTCGACTTGTTCTGGAATATAAGGCACATGAATGAATCCAAATAGCAGGTTAGGAAAGCGTGTAGCATTTAAGTAACCGAGTTGATATAAAATATGATTACATACAAACGTACCTGCACTGTTTGATAGTTTTGCAGGGATGCCTTGTTGTTTGATATTTTCTGTCATTCGTTTAACAGGTAAATTTGAAAAATAAGCTGGTGCACCCTTAAGTTGTATAGGAATATCGATAGGTTGTTGTCCGTCATTATCAGCTATTCTGGCATCATCTATATTGATACTGATACGTTCAGGGGTGATTTCGGCACGCCCACCGGCTTGACCTACTGCAACGACAGCATCATATTGTTCAGAATCTAACGCTTGTTGTATGACATTCATCACTTTATGAAAGACAGTTGGCACTTCTAACTTTGTAATATCATGTTGTCCGATATGGTCAGGCAATTGCTTAACCGCCTCCCAAGAAGGATTAACTTGATTGCCCTCAAATGGATCAAATCCAGTAACTAGAATCTTCATACGTCCACCTCTTAATATGATTTATTTATATAGTATCATTTAAACCCAATGACTCAATAAAAAAACAGGTCGTAAAACGTATCGTTTTACGGCCTGTTTTATATATTTTAATTATGCGTGTGCATGTTCTGGAACGTCTTTGAAGTTTTCTAAACGACGTTCCCATTCTTCATCACTAATATCATGTGTTGCAACGTAACGGTTGCGTTCATGTTTAGCGCAGTCGTATGAGCATGCGCCTAGATATTTTTCTTCATTTTCTTCTGAAACAAGGATTTGTTTGTTACATTCTGGGTTGGCACAATTGATATAACGTTCGCAAGGTGTGCCGTCGAAATGTTCTTTACCGACAACTGTTTTCTCAACTTGGTTAACATCTACGCTAATACGTTCATCGAAGACATACATTTTACCATCCCAGTATTGGCCTTTGGTTTCTGGGTCTTTACCATAAGTTGCGATACCGCCGTGTAATTGACCAACGTTTTCGAAGCCTTCTTTAACTAACCAGCCTGAGAATTTTTCACAACGAATACCACCTGTACAATATGTGACAATGTTTTTACCGTCTAATTTGTCTTTGTTGTCGCGAATCCAATCTGGCAAGTCTCTGAAACGTGTAATGTCTGGACGCACAGCACCACGGAAATGACCTAAATCAAATTCGTAATCATTTCTAGCATCTAAGATGATTGTATTTTCATCTTCAAGTGCTTCTTTAAATTCTTTTGGTGAGTAGTATTTACCAGTTGTTTCACGTGGATCTACATCTTCTTCTAAATCAAGTGCAACGATTTCTTTTCTTGGACGTACGTGCATTTTTTTGAATGTGTGACCTTCAGCTTCATCAATTTTGAATGTCATGTCTTTAAAACGTTCGTCTGCATGCATATGTTCAATATATTTATCTGTATCTTCTTTAGTACCTGATAGTGTACCGTTGATACCTTCTGTTGATACTAAGATACGTCCTTTTAAGTTATTCTCTTTACAGAATGCTAAGTGTTCTGCAGCAAATGTTTCGGGGTCTTCAATCGTTGTATATTTGTAATATAAAAGTACTCTATAATCCATTTTCTATTCTCCTCTAATCTATTAATCTATGTGTTTTACATCATTATTTATGCATTGTTAAGCGTTTCGTTAATGTCTACGTATTTTTACACCGTTATAATATTGTACCAAAATTAGCAAATGATTCAATATCTCAGCTTATAAATCATTCAAGTGACTGAGTATTTAAATGTATTTTACTAAGATATAAAACTGACAAAATAAGGCAATAATGATTTGGAAATGTGCTTATGTCACAGAATCAGCAAATTGGTTATATCTCTCAATGACTTTAAATTTAATTTCAGATAAAATAGTGATGATATCATTATATATGAAAGAAGGGGTATGAAAATGGGAAATAATGGTTTACCAACATTAAAGTATGAGGGGCTATCGGCTAGTGTGGCGCCGATTGTTTCGGAAAGTGAATTGCAAACGATAATAGCTGAACCATGGGTGGAAATCTCGGATAAAGGATTACAACTTGAGGGCTTAAACTTTGATCGTGATGGGCAATTATTCTTACTCGATGTCTTTGAAGGTAATATCTTTAAAGTTAATCCTGATACTAAAGAAGTGACACGTCCATTTAAATCGAAAAAAGAAAATCCAGCAGCCATCAAAATTCATAAAGACGGTCGATTATTTATATGCTATTTAGGTGATTTCAAATCGACAGGTGGTATATTTGCTACAACTGACAAAGGGGACCAATTTGAAGAGATTATTTCAGAATTAAATACGAAATATTGTATTGACGATATGGTATTTGATCGTAAAGGTGGCTTTTATTTTACTGATTTTAGAGGTTATTCAACTCATCCTCTAGGCGGTGTGTATTATGTATCACCAGATTTTCAAAAGGTGACATCTGTGATTCAAAATATTAGTGTCGCAAATGGTGTGGCCTTAAGTACAGATGAACGTGTACTTTGGGTGACTGAAACGACTACGAACCGATTACATCGTATTGAATTAGAAGAAGATGGTGTGACAATTGCACCATTCGGCGCGACGATTCCTTATTATTTTACTGGTCATGAAGGTCCAGATTCTTGCTGTATTGATAGTGATGATAATTTGTATGTTGCAATGTATGGACAAGGGAGAGTCTTAGTATTTAATAAAAAAGGCTATCCTATTGGGCAAATTTTAATTCCAGGTCGAGATGAAGGTCATATGCTACGCTCTACGCATCCACAATTTATTCCTGATACAAATCAACTTATTATTTGTTCAAATGACATCGAAATGGGTGGCGGATCGATGTTATATACGGTAAATGGATTTGCTAAAGGTCATCATAGTTTCCAATTTCATTAAAAAAAGTATGAAAAAAACGGTTTTCTACGTATATGTAGAAAACCGCTTTTTAATATTTATTAGTCTTGGATTGAAAATTCTGCTGAAACTTCGAATTTTACTTCTCTACCTAACATTACGCCACCAGTTTCTAATGCTTGGTTAAAGCTAATGCCATATTTTTCTCTATCGATTTTACCAGTTACGATGAAACCAGTTACTTGTTCACCGTTCATAGGATTTTTACTTACGCCATTATATTCAACGTCGAATTTTTCTTCGTGTGTTTCGCCTTTGATTGTTAAGTCGCCAACAACACTATTTTCACTTACTTCTTTAGATACGAAAGTGATTTTATCAAATTCATCAGTACCGAAGAAATCGCCTGTTTTTAAGTGGTTGTCACGGTCTTCGTTACCAGTATTGATTGAAGCAGGATCAATTGTTGCAGTTGCTTTTAAAGTACTTAAATCGTTAATATCGCCTTCAACGTTAACGTCGAATTTTTCGAATGCACCTTTCACTTTTGAAACCATTAAATGTTTGATTTGGAAATCTAATGCACTGTGTACGCTATCGAATGTAAATTGAGTCATAATTAACTCCTCCGTTTTCTCTTTTCAAATATATAATTTATATTTGATATAAAGAATATACCACGTACATTTTAGAAAAGCAAACTTTTTATTATTAAATCTTCAAAAGTTTATATCTTTTCTACTCTAAAAGTAGATTTAATTTCTAAATGTGTCAAATGAAAACATATTGGGAATAGAAAATAAAAAGACAGGTAAATATTTTAATCAAAGGAGTTATCAA
This sequence comes from Staphylococcus warneri, assembly GCF_900636385.1. Lineage (NCBI taxonomy): Bacteria > Bacillati > Bacillota > Bacilli > Caryophanales > Staphylococcaceae > Staphylococcus > Staphylococcus warneri. The sequence continues at coordinate 180,696 of NZ_LR134269.1, forward strand.
AGATGCGCATTACAAGAGGTATCAATCATATTGGATTGACTGTTCCAGACATTGAACTAGCGACAGAATTTTTCAAACAAGGATTAGACGGGAAAGTGGCTTATGACAGTCAAACACAAAAAGATAGTCCTAGAGAGGGCGAATTTGTTGAAGAGGTATTAGGCCTTGAGAAAGGTGCCAAAATTATTAAAAAACGAATGATGGTTTTTGGTAATGGTCCAAATATTGAACTTTTTGAATTTAAAGATGCGACACAACAACATGCTGTATCATTACAAGATATAGGTTTCACGCATCTTTCATTCTATGTAGATCATTTTGAGAAAGCTTTGGCACAAATCAAACGTGCAGGTGGGCAACCCATATCTGAACCACATCTAAATACACGTTATGAAGATACGAAAGATAATCAAACGGTTTATGTTAAGACGCCGTGGGGAAGCTTAATTGAGTTACAAACGATACCAAATGGTTATTATTATCCTCCTGATAGTGAAGCTGATGTATTTATTCCGAATAAAGTTGATGAATGATGTCATTATTGTTCGAAAGTGGGTATAAGTGAACTAAAGGGGGATGACAATGAATTATATTAAATACATTCAATCAGCAGACGGTACTAACCTATATGCGAAGGTCAACGAGGTATCGGAACCAAAGGCCAATATCATTGTTGTTCACGGTTTAGCTGAACACCTTGAACGTTATGATCATATCACTACATTTTTAAATGATAATCAATTTAACGTCATTAGATACGATCAACGTGGACACGGTCGTTCAGAAGGAAAGCCTGTATTTTATAGTAATAAAGATGAAATTGTTGAAGATTTAGATGCGATGATTCAATTTGTGAAAGAAACCTACAAAGGTAATGTCTATCTTATTGGACATAGCATGGGCGGATACACAGTCACATTATATGGAACAAAACATCCTGGTCTTGTCGATGGTATGATCACTTCTGGGGCATTGACACGGTATAACCTGAAATTATTTGGAGAACCTGACCGTAGTCAACCAGAAGATAAATATTTACCGAATGAACTTGGTGACGGTGTATGTTCAGATGAAGATACGATTCGAAAGTATGAATTAGACGATTTAGTAGCGAAAGATATCTCTTTTGGATTAATTTATACATTGCTTGATGGCGTAGAATTATTAAAAGCACAAGCAGCATCGTTTACTGATCCTATATTAATATTACATGGTAAGGAAGATGGTCTTGTGAGTTATCAAGATTCACTTGAATTGTTCAATGACATTAGTTCCGAACATAAATCAATCCATATTTATGATGGACTGAAACATGAAATATTTAATGAGGCTTCATATAATCAAAGTATTTTCCAGGAAATAGTAGACTGGTTAAATCATAATGTATCTCAATAAAATGATAACCGGGATAGTGCTAGCTATGCACTTATCCCGGTTATTTTTATATCAAACGATTAATGTAATAAAACTTGTGTGACTAACATGCCACCACCAAATACAAGTACAAAGACGACAACAGGCCAAACAAAACGGAACCAGTGAGAATAACGCATATTAAGCATTTGTAATGTTGCCATGACTAAACCTGTTGGTGCTAAGAATAGCATTGCATATTGTCCAAATTGATATGCAGATACAATAGTATATCTAGGAATACCAACTGTATCAGCTAGTGGTGCGAAAATAGGCATCGCTAACACAGCTAATCCAGATGATGATGGAATAATAAATCCTAGGAAGAAGAAGATAAATAATAAAGCGATTATAAATAATGGACCTTGAATATGTTCTACGAGTGAAGAAGAAAAATGTAAAATCGTATCTGAAATGCGACCATTATTTAATACTAAGTTAATGCCACGTGCTAATCCGATAATGAGTGATACCCCAACTAAACTGGAAGCACCTTTGACAAATTCATCAACGACACCTTGTTCACCTAAACCATTAGGACCAGTTGCAGTGAGTAGCATGATAATAATGGTAAAGATAAGGAATGCAGAAGCCATTGTTGGGAACCACCAACCTTGTGACATCACACCCCATACCATGACTGGGAAAGGTATCACAAAGAGTAGTAAAATTAATTTTTTACGCATTGTAAATGATTGTTGTGTGGTATCGTGCTGCATCACAGACCATTGTTGATCAAATTCGTCTTTGTCTTCGTAACTATAAGACGCGGTAGGGTCTTTTTTAATTTTTTTACTATACCAATAGAGGTAACCAATAACAAATAGTGCGCCGATAATACAACCAGCGATACGCCAATACAAACCTTCAGTAAATGTAGTGCCGGCTGCATTAGATGCGATAACTACTGAAAATGGATTGATCGTAGAGAATGTTGAGCCCATCGAACTTGCTAAAAAGATAGCCCCCACACAAACAATAGAGTCATAACCCATAGCTAAAAAGATAGGGACAAGTATAGGATAGAAAGCTACAGCTTCTTCCTCAATACCACATAAGGTACCACCAAGAACCATTAATATAGATACAAAGAAGATTAATAAAAATTCTCTGCCTTTGGTCTTTTTAGTTAGCGCCAGTAAGCCAGATTCAAAGGCACCACTAGCTTGAACGACACCAATTAAACCACCGAGTACTAAAATGAATACCATAATATCAGCAGCTTCAATCGTACCATTTACCATACTATTCGTAATATCAGACAAATGAGCAGGGTGTTGATCTAAGCGCTCATATGTATTGGGAATGGATACAGGTTTATTAATCGCACCTGAAGTAAATTGATCAATATCAATTTTGACACCCATCTTATCTAATTCATGTTGTGTAGCTTTGTGTGTTTCAACTTTACCTTGCGGACTTTCGACCTTTAATACATGATCATCATAAGATAATTTAGAGTAAGAACCTGCAGGAATCATCCAAGTTGCTAAAACAGCTAAAATCGTTAAGATGAATAAAATTGCAAATGCACCAGGCATTTTTAACTTAAACTTTCTTTTTGGTGAAGATGTATGACCATCGTTCATCGTGTGTTCCGTTTCCATTCAATCTCCTCCCTATACATACTTTATTAATGAATAATTATAAATAAATATACATATAATTTCAAACAAATTAAGCATAACATTAATTATGGAAAATAATGAGGAAAAATTAACATTTTCAAAGAAAAAATAATTGAGAATTAATGAAGTTCAATCCCTCTGACTAAGCTGTAATTAAATCATGTTGTCTAAAAATAACCAGTACGTTTTTGTCTTCACGTACTGGTTTCGTCTGCCATCAATATACTATTGTTCGATATATCTTCTTAGATGTTTGGCGGTTACAGATTGTTCAACATCAAGTAAGCCCTGTGGTTCGCCGCTATAAAGGAGTTGTCCGCCTTTATCACCTGCATAGGGACCGATATCAATAAACCAATCTGCTTGTGTCATCATTGTTAAGTTATGCTCGATTAGGATTACTGTGTTACCTTGATCAATTAAATGATTGAAACATTCGATGAGTATGGGAAGGTCGTCTTCATGAAGACCAGTCGTAGGTTCATCAAAAATAAATATTGCATCATGTACGGTTTCTGTTAAATATTTACTCAATTTAACACGTTGTATCTCCCCACCAGAAAGCGTATCTAGAGATTGTCCTAGTGTCATGTAATTTAAGCCAGTATTTGCTAAAGCTTGTAATGGTTGAACAATGTGCTTATCATTTTTGAATTTTTCGATGGCTTCTTGGACAGTTAATGATAAAATATCAGCAATTGAGTAGCCATCAACTTTGGCTTCAAGTACTTCGGGACGATACCTTGTACCACCGCACATTTCACATGTTTGAGAGAAATCAGGCATAAATGCCAACTCAGTTTTAATTATGCCCTTACCATGACACTCAGGGCATGCACCTTCAGAATTATAACTGAACATACTTTTCTTAAGCCCAGTTTGTTGACTGAAGAACGCGCGCACGTCATCAAAGATATTTAAATAAGTTAGTAAGTTTGAACGGTTTGATGCGTGGGCAGGTTTTTGATCTATGAAAATCGCATGGCTATTTTTTTCAAATGCTGATGTGATTAATGAACTTTTACCTGAACCTGCTACGCCTGTTACGACAGTCATTGCATGTTTAGGCAATTGAGTAGTGATATGTTGCAAATTATTTTTAGAAATATCATTAATCTCTAACATATCATTGTTTGATCTAATGCCATCTTTTAAAGTATGCGTACGATGAAGTGCTTGGCCGGTACTCGTTTGAGATTTGAGTAAATCTCTATAAGTGCCTTCAAATGTAATTTCGCCACCATCTTTACCAGCTAAAGGTCCAATATCTATAACATGATCGGCAGTCTTGATAACGTCAGGGTCATGTTCTACAACAAGTACTGTATTGCCTTTATCTTTTAAAGATTGTATTAAGTCATTAATCCGTTGAATATCCTCAGGATGAAGTCCCACACTCGGTTCATCGATAATATAGACAAGGTCACTGAGTGGACTATTCAAATGTCTGATGAGCTTAATTCGCTGTGATTCACCACCTGATAAAGATGTCGTTTCCCGTGATAAAGTTAGGTAGTTAAGACCAACATAGCTCAATGATTTAAGTTGTTGTTTGAGTGGTTCGATAATAACTTGTGCTTTGGTCGATTCAATCGTTTCTAAAAACGCTAAAGCATCATCGATTTGTAAATCGGTAAAATCAGCAACATTCATCCCATTGATTTTACAACTTAATACTTTGTCATTAAGTCGTTTACCTTGGCATGACGGACAAGCATGTTTAGTTACAACACGTTCAATATCTTTCGCAAAGCGTTTTTTCTCAAAGTTATCATTTAATAAAAAGGAACGTCTAAATCTATGAATTAATCCTTCAAACTTTGCGGTTCTAGGCCAATTTGCTGGTGGATTTTTAAGCTTTGTTGGTTCTGTGTATAAAAACGTGTCTAATTCTTCTTTAGTATAATTTTTTAATTTTTTATCATTATCAAATAAACCTGTATATAAATAACGTTTTCCTCTCCAACTGTCAGGACGAAATGATGGAAAGTTAATCGCATCTTCATTTAAGGACTTATCAAAATCAAGCAGTTCATTTAAATCGATATCTTCGACATAGCCTAATCCTGAACATGTTTCGCACATGCCTCGTGTATTATTAAATGAAAAGACATCGGAGTATCCGACAAATGGTTCGCCAATACGCGACCATAATAAACGTACAGAAGCATAAATATCTGAAATCGTGCCTACTGTAGAACGCGAATTACCACCTAAACGTTTCTGATTAATAATCATCGCTACAGGTAGATGTTGAATTTGATCGACTTCTGGTTTGGAATATTGACTTAATTGATGCTGGATATAACTCGAGTAAGTTTCATTGAGTAAACGTTCAGATTCGGCTGCTAGTGTATTAAATACTAGGGAAGACTTACCTGAACCGGAGCGCCCTGTAAAAACAGTTAATTGATGTTTAGGAATGGTTACATCTATATTTTTTAAATTATTTTGCTTGGCACCAATGATTTTGATTTCTGACATGTGTTTCACCTCTTAATACGGTATTACCCTAATATGTATTTTCAATTCGTTATGAATAGTCATTTAATAACGCTTATTCGCCATAAGATGAAGTGTGTATAATTACAAAAAATAAAAATTGTATAGAATTGGATTTGATTATTGACTTTTCAGACAAATTTTCGTAACATTTTAATCAATTACTAGTTAAAGTAAGTGTAAGTGATGATGTCGAAATTTTTTATTTTAATATTATTGTAAGCGCTTACTAAAAAAGAAAGGATGGTTCTTATGAAAGCTTGGTTTACAAAATTAATTGAGTTTTTACCACGTGCAATTGTCAATTTATTCATCTAGTCATTTAGGATTGATTTAAAAATAAAATAAAATAGAGGTGCCGAATATGAAAAATAGAGAAAATAAATATAGTATTCGTAAATTTAGTGTAGGAACATCTTCCATTTTAATTGCAGCATTATTATTTATTGGTGGAGGTTCTGCTCAAGCAGCTGAAAATCAAGATAAGGGAAATGTTGATTCAGAAGCACAACAAGCACAATCTATTGGGGAACAACAGGGAAATGATGTTAAAAATGAACAAACAAATCAATCTAGTGAATTAAAAGAACGTAACGATAGCGTTGAAGCACAAAATGACAATCAACAAGATGCAACACCAACAAGCTTACATAAAGAAACATCTGAGAAAGATACTACACAAACGTCACAAGACAATACTGAAGAGAAACAAACAAAAGATGCAACAGTAGAAACTGAGCAATCAGCTGATCAAGTGCAACAAGATGTTAAAACAACTAAAGAAAAAACAACAGAAGATCAAGCAACAAAGTCTGTTGAAAAATCTGATGCTACAACGCCAAATCAAAAGGACAAAGCTGATGGCAAAGCAACAAAAGAAGAAACGCCAACACCTAGTCCAAAGGCGCAAGATAAAGCATCATCAACTCAAACAGATCAACATGATGTAGATCCAGAATTTAGTCATAAGCAAGCGCAAAAGAAAGCGGATGTAGATTCAGAGTTCAATAAAAATCATAAAGCGCAACAGGTCGATCCAGATTTCTCTCGACGTCATGCTACAGAAAAAGCGACTCATGCTACTGTGAATAAAGAAAAAGCAGATGCCACAATTAATCAAAAAGACCAACAAAAAGTGACAGCACAATCAGTTGATCAAAAAGCTACAGCTCCGAATCAAACTGAGTCATCTCAAAAATCAAAACAAAAGCAACCTGTCTCTCTTGAACAATTAGAAAAAGATTCACCATTATTATCAAAAGATAATCCAAGTAAAAAAGATAAAGAACAAAAAGACGGTTTACAAGCGCTAAAATCGAATTCAGTTGCCACATTAAATAATCAGTCTAAAAATAAAGTAGCCGTAGCAGATAAAGATCAAACAAATAAGAAAGCTAAACAACAACAGTATAAAAATCATGATCCTATCATTCTCGTTCATGGATTTAATGGATTCACTGATGATATTAACCCAGCTGTTTTATCACATTATTGGGGTGGCGATAAAATGAATATTCGCCAAGATTTAGAAGAAAACGGCTACAAATCATATGAAGCAAGTATCAGTGCCTTCGGTAGTAACTATGACAGAGCGGTAGAACTATACTACTATATCAAGGGTGGTCGTGTAGATTACGGTGCAGCACATGCTGCGAAATATGGTCATGAGCGATATGGTAAAACATATGAAGGTGTATATAAAGATTGGAAACCAGGTCAAAAAGTGCACTTAGTTGGTCATAGTATGGGTGGACAAACGATTCGCCAACTTGAAGAACTTTTAAGAAATGGTAACCAAGAGGAAATTGAATATCAGAAGAAACATGGTGGCACAATTTCACCATTATTCAAAGGTAATAATGATAATATGGTTTCTTCAATTACAACACTTGGTACACCACATAATGGTACTCACGCTTCAGATGTATTAGGTAATGAAGCGGTTGTAAGACAGGTTGTTTATGATATTGGTAAAGCATTTGGTAATAAAGATTCAAGAGTCGACTTTGGTTTATCTCAATGGGGCTTAAAACAAAAACTAAATGAATCATATATCGATTATGCTAAACGTGTGAAAAACTCTAAGTTATGGAAATCACAAGACAATGGTTTCTATGATTTAACTCGAGATGGTGCAACAGACTTAAACCGTAAAACATCATTAAATCCAAATATTGTATATAAAACATATACTGGTGAAGCAACACATCCATCACTATTTGGTAGACAAAAAGCAGATTTAAACATGTTCTTACCATTTATTTTAACTGGAAATGTGATCTGTAAAGCTAACGAAAAAGAATGGAGAGAAAATGATGGACTTGTATCTGTGATTTCTTCACAACATCCATTTAATCAAAAATATACACAAGCAACAGATCAAAACCAAAAAGGTATTTGGCAAGTAACACCTACAAAACATGATTGGGATCATGTTGACTTTGTTGGACAAGATAGTTCTGATACAGTAAGAACTAGAGAAGAATTACAACAATTCTGGCATAGTCTAGCAGATGATTTAGTACAAAGTGAAAAGTTAACATCAGAGCAAAAAGCACAAGCATAATTAAGATACTATATCTTTAATAAAGAAAGGAGCATGCACTATGACTGCGGATTTCTTCCAATTAATCGGATCATTCTTCAAAGTATTAAAAGAATTATTTAAGTAATATATAAGTAAAGTACCTCACATGCTTTATGAGCATGTGAGGTGCTTTTTTAATGTAAAAAAACAATTGAATTTAAATATCTAAATTTATAAAAGTAAAAAATATGTAAATAAATATAAAAATAAATGATTTAATTATAAAAAGTTGTTATGATATAGATGTGTCAATGATTCACTTTTGGAAGGAGATTTTAAAAATGAAAAAAATGACAATGTTAGCAGGTTCAGTATTAGCAGGCACACTCGCAGTTGCAGGTGTATCTGGTGTGGCGGACGCAAGCTCAGTACATAAAACTGCCAAACACCAACATCAAACAACTCAAGGTGACCGTCCTTATGGTGGAATTGCACCTAAGGGTATGTCAGAGAAACAATATGCAGAATTAGAAAAGAGATTACCAAAAGCAAGTGAAGTATCAACTAAAGAATATAATCAATTAGTGGATAAAGAAACACAACGCATCGCTGATAAATATGACGTGACTATTCATGCACCGCAAAAAACATTCCATCCACATCAATAATTCATAAATAATAAGGCGTCTCGCACAATGCGGGACGCCTTTATTGGTGAACAAAAAGAACCTAAGACATAAAGAAATGCCTCAGGTTACAATAATAAATATTCAGTAGCGGAGGGAGAAGGATTTGAACCAACGCGAGCACGAAGCTCCTACCAATCATAAATGATTGGCCTCTTAAGCCAGACTTGAGTATCCCTCCAAATCAATTAACAAAGAACAGTATATAACTATCTATAGTAAATGTAAAGATAAATGGATTAAAAAATTAAAAATTTGTAAAGACGTGCAATATTCTAAAAGAATCAATTTAATTTTATAGTTAAATGAATCCTTTAACTATACGAATCAAGCCATAAATGATTTCAGGTATACTTTGAAATAAAATTTCATTGGTTGTCTCTTTTAGAATGTCCATTTTACTTCTTTTACGATTTTTATTTTTTGTTGCCAAAATCTATCCCTCCGATTAAGCACCATAATAACAAAAGTTAAATGCACACATTAAAACAATGAACGAATTAGACGCATAAGACCACCTACCATTTCAGGTAAAAAGTTAAATACGTCTGCCCAAAATGAGTTTTTAGTTTGTTTTTCATCTTCAGCAATTACTTTTTCGTCTTTCTGGTCTTGTTGGGATGTCATTGTAGCTACCTCCATATTCATGATCGTATTGCTCTTCCATTTCATTATAACGTTCATTTAGTATCTATCATAATATAATAGGGTTATGTGGGTTAGCCCAATCAATATCAAGTTTGTCACATGATTGTCAAAAATAAATCATATGCATGATGATGTATAGAAATTCAATAAATAGAGATATGATAGTAAAACGATAATGCTCTAGAATGCCTAATCCAAAATTGTCTTAATTTTAATATAATGAAAATGAAATGAAAGCTTATGAAAACTCGTATTGAAGATTTCGAAAAATTTCTATATACCTCTTCACGTTGTTCAAAATCTTTTGTAGTATATCACTCATGTTGATTTTTTGAACGAAACGAAAAGGGGGAAGCAGTGATGAGAGAAAATAAAATGATGTTTTTTATTTTTATGTTAGGTACGTTTACTGTTGGTATGGCTGAGTATGTTGTCACAGGATTACTAACACAAATATCTGATGACATGCATGTATCTATTTCAAGTGCGGGACTGCTTGTGAGTGTCTATGCGATTAGTGTGGCAGTGATTGGTCCATTCATGCGTATATTTACGATGAAAGTCCATGCGCATCGCTTGTTATCTGTGCTTGTAGCTATATTTATCGTGAGTAACTTAGTAGGAATGTTAGCGCCTAATTTTAATGTGCTCTTATTATCAAGATTAATGTCTGCAGCCATGCATGCGCCGTTCTTTGGCGTTTGTATGAGTGTAGCAGCGGCTGTTGCACCACCAGCTAAGAAACCGCAAGCAATTGCCTTAGTTCAAGCGGGTCTAACGATAGCAGTCATGATTGGTGTGCCGTTCGGATCATTTTTAGGTGGCTTGGCTAATTGGAGAGTTGTATTTGGTATCATGATTATCTTAGCAGTGATAACGATGTTAGGTATGATGAAGTTTACACCACACGTTTCATTAAGCGCAGAAGCCAATATTTCTAAAGAATTAACCGTATTTAAGAACCCACACATTTTAATTGTGATTTCTATCATCGTATTTGGTTATTCAGGTGTGTTTACAACTTATACGTTTATGGAACCAATGATTCATGACTATGCACCTTTTAAAATAATTGGATTAACCGTATGTTTATTCTTATTTGGGCTAGGTGGTGTAATTGGTAATTTAGTGACAGGTAGTGTACCAGAACATGCTTTAACTAAATATTTATTCTATACGTTCTTCTTATTATTTATTACTATTATCTTATTCGTTATTTTTGTTTATTATGCAGTATTAGCATTACTCATTTGTTTCTTGTTTGGATTTGGAACATTTGGTACAACACCGCTGTTAAATAGTAAAATTATATTAAGTGCACATGAAGCACCATTACTAGCAAGTACGCTAGCTGCTTCTATATTTAATGTAGCTAACTTTATTGGTGCTATACTGGGTTCAATATTATTATCAATTGGATTACCATATATGACGATTACATTCATATCTGGTGGTATTATTATTTTAGGTATCATACTCAATACAGTAAATAATGTTTACGAGAAAAAGCACATACAATTTCATAATTAATTAATAACCCTGTTCGACACGTGATCGAGCAGGGTTTCTCATATTTAATCATTACTTTTTAACTTTAAAATTGACGACCTGAGGAATATGAGAATTTGAATGTGCTTGAAGGTAATCGATAATTAATTGTGCGCCGTCAATTTGGATATCTTTAACAACTGGTGCGTTGGCGTACATATCATATTGACCGCCACCCACCGAACGATAGTTATTCACACAAATTGTATACATTTGATCAAAGTCTAATGGTTCACCATTGAATTGAATATGTGACACACGTTGTCCTCTAGGCTGACTAGCTTGAATCGTATAACTTACACCGGCGAATATATCATAGTTAAAATGTTGAGGTTTCGGTTCCATAAAATCTTTACTGATGGTGATTTCTTCTTGAATAACATCAAAATATTCAGCAGAGCGTTCTATTGCAGCTTTAATATCTGCACCGCTAACACGTAATACTTTAAATGTATTTGGGAAAGGATAATTGTTAATGACATCACGCATTGTAACGTGTTTTGTAAAACCAGTTGCTGAATCAAATAAGGCTGTACATGCCATATCGGCACCACTCTTAGCTAATAAGACATAATTTAAAAAATTGATAAATGGATGTGGTGCTATACGAGCTTCAAATGCATCATCCACAATCATTTCATTAGGTAGTTCAGCAATCTGAGTATCGAGCCAGTCTTCTAATTGACTTCTTAAATAGCGATCATCTTCATTAACAACAAAATCATCATCATCGCTAACCGGTAATAAACTACATGACGCAATGCGTTCATGAGTGTCATCGTTCAAATTCAGAACAACTTTGCCTATAGATCGACCTCGTGTACCAGGTTGGATGACTGCCGTTTGGTTGAATAACGTTGCGATATCTCTATGTTGATGACCTGTAATGAATATATCAATATCATCACAGAAGTGTTCTAAAATTGCATAACCTTCATTTTCACCTGTTTGTGCTTCGGTAGCGTCTCCAGTTTCTAAATCTTTTTCAAAGCCACCGTGATAGCTCACAACAACAAAGTCTGATTGGCGGCGTACTTCGGGTAGCCAACGTTGTAATGTTGTTACGGCACTTTCAAAGGTGAGTGATTGGATGTGTTCTGGTTGTTCCCAATGAGGGATATACTGCGTCGTTAATCCAATCACGCCAATTGTTTTACCATTAACATCGAAATAGTGAATGCCCTGATGCGTGAGTAATTCACCATTCTCAAAGATATTAGCACATAACACCGGATAGTTTAGACGTTTCAATGTATCTTTCAAATAAGGTAACCCGTAATTGAATTCATGATTACCTAGTGTACCAAAGTGAAAGGACATACGATTATAGAAATTGACTAGAGGCTGACTATTCTTGATATGAGAGACGAGATAATTACAAAATGGTGAGCCTTGTAAAAAATCACCATTATCTATTTTAATATGATAAGCGTAATGTTGTTGGTCTTTTTCAATCAAATGATTAGCCAACAATAAGCCCATAGGTAGGTATTGGTCTCTTTTGGAGAAATCTGTTGGAAATATGTAACCATGTATATCGCTCACTACGTAAAACGCAAGTTGTTCCATAAAATATCACTCCTCTTTACTCATCATGAATTATAGAACAATATTGTTACATTGTGTATTATTAAATAAAATTTACAAAACCTTCAACTGTATTTAAAAATAAGTTATTAAAATTCATTTTAATATAATACAAAATAACTTTAATATGTGGTAATCTATAAGTGTAATTTTATTATATACATATTACACCAAATACGTATTAGAAGGGACAGTTATTAGATGAAAAAGTTGAAGTGTTTATTGATTCTTGTTTTATCAGTCATTATGTTTACGGCAGCATGTGGAAATTCAAGCTCTTTAGATAATCAAAAGAGTTCTGACAAAGGTTCAGATTCTAAATCTGGAGATTATAAACCAAAAGAACTAACGGTACAATTTGTACCATCACAAAATGCAGATAAATTAGAAGCGAAAGCGAAGCCACTTGAAAAACTTCTGTCTAAAGAATTGGATATGCCAGTTAAAGTATCCGTTTCTACCAACTACAATACAATTGTCGAAGCCATGAAATCTAAAAAAGTAGATGTCGGCTTCTTACCTCCTACAGCTTACACATTAGCACATGATCAAAAAGCAGCAGATTTATTATTACAAGCACAACGTTATGGTGTGAACAAAGATGGTTCACCTAATAAGCAACTTGTGGATGACTACAAATCAGAAATTTTAGTGAAGAAAGACTCAGATATTAAAAGCTTAAAAGATTTAAAAGGTAAGAAAATTGCCTTACAAGATGTAACTTCAACAGCAGGTTACACATTCCCATTAGCTACATTAAAAGAAGAAGCGGGTATTAATGCAACTAAAGATATGAAAATCGTCAACGTTAAAGGGCATGACCAAGCAATCATTTCATTATTAAATGGTGATGTAGATGCAGCAGCCGTATTTAACGATGCACGTAATATTGTTAAGAAAGATCAACCAGATGTATTCAAAGATACTAAAATTTTACAACTTACGGATGCGATTCCTAATGATACGATTTCTGTAAGACCCGATATGGATAAAAAATTCCAAGATAAATTGAAAAAAGCATTTAAAGATATTTCAAAAACCAAAGAGGGACATAAAATAATTAAAGAAGTATACTCACATGAAGGTTATACTGATACAGATGATTCTAAATTTGATGTTGTCAGAGAAAATGAAAAAGCAGTTAAAGATATGAAGTAATGCAAAAAACAACTACTTAAATAAAGTTCAAATGACTTAAACAAAGTACATGACTTTGAAATGCTAAGTGTTGAATTGGATGAAATATTGGGAGATTTTGATATTCAATTCGCCTTAGTATTTCTTTGTAAAAGAAAGGTGCCAAACATGAGTCAAATAGAATTTAAAGATGTCAGTAAGGTTTATCCTAACGGACATGTAGGATTAAAAAATATTAATTTAGAAATAGAAAAGGGAGAATTTGCGGTTATAGTTGGCTTATCTGGGGCAGGTAAATCAACATTACTAAGATCAGTCAATCGTCTCCATGATATTACATCTGGTGAGATTTTCATTCAAGGCCAATCGATAACGAAAGCACGAGGCAAAGAATTACTCGAAATGCGCCGTAACATTGGTATGATTTTCCAACATTTTAATTTAGTTAAACGTTCTAGTGTTTTGAGAAATGTATTAAGTGGGAGAGTGGGATATCATCCGACTTGGAAAATGGTACTTGGGTTATTTCCTAAAGAAGATAAAATTAAAGCAATGCATGCACTAGAACGCGTAAATATTTTAGATAAGTATGATCAACGTTCGGATGAACTTTCAGGCGGACAACAACAGCGTATTTCAATTGCACGTGCATTATGCCAAGAGTCTGAAATCATATTGGCAGATGAACCTGTAGCATCGTTAGACCCATTAACAACGAAACAGGTTATGGATGATTTAAAGAACATCAATCAAGAATTAGGCATTACGATTTTAATTAACTTACACTTTGTCGATTTAGCAAGAGAATATGGTACTCGTATTATTGGATTACGCGATGGTGAAGTAGTCTATGATGGACCTGCTTCTGAAGCGACTGATGATGTGTTTAGTGACATTTATGGACGCTCAATTAGCGAAGACGAAAAGCTGGGAGTGAATTAATATGACCGCACCAGTACAACAAAAATATGATACATATTTAAAGCGGAAAATGTCGCTCAAGACAAGTTTTACATTTGTATTACTCATCGCGTTAATTGTTTGGAGTTTTATTTATACAGGCTTTAATGTTGGGGACTTAATGGTTGGCTTACCTCAAATAGGTGATTTGTTTGCCCAAATGATTCCGCCTGATATGAGCTACTTAAGTCAAATTACACAACCCATGTTAGACACAATTAGAATGGCGATTGTCAGTACTGTATTAGGAAGCATCGTGTCTATTCTAGTCGCATTATTATGCGCCAGTAATATAGTACAGAAGAAATGGATTAATATACCTGCACGATTTGTATTGAATATTGTCCGTACGATTCCAGATTTACTACTTGCGGCGATATTTGTTGCTGTGTTTGGTATTGGTCAAATTCCAGGTATTTTAGCGTTATTTATTTTAACGATTTGTATCATAGGTAAGCTATTATACGAATCGTTAGAAACGATAGATCCAGGACCTATGGAAGCGATGACGGCGGTAGGTGCAAATAAGGTGACATGGATAGTTTATGGTGTGGTGCCACAAGCGATATCATCATTTGCCTCATATGTACTTTATGCATTCGAAGTAAATATACGTGCTTCAGCCGTGCTAGGTTTAGTAGGAGCGGGTGGCATTGGATTGTTTTACGATCAAACATTAGGTCTATTTCAATATCCGAAAACCGCTAGCATTATTTTATTCACGTTGGTTATCGTAGTCATCATTGATTACGTTAGTACGAAAGTGAGGGAACAACTCGCATGACGACTAAAGAAACGCAATATCCATTACACACTAAAAATCATCGAAAAAAGTTGATTAAACAATGGCTCATTGCAATTGTAGTAGTGAGTATAATTATTTGGGCTTTTTCAGGTGTGCCAAGTTTAGAACTCAAAAGTAAATCTATTGAAATTTTAAAAGCTATTTTTAATGGTTTGTTTCACCCAGATTTAAAATATATTTATATTCCTGAAGGTGAAGATTTATTAAAAGGGCTATTAGAAACATTTGCTATAGCAGTAATTGGTACTTTTATAGCAGCTATTATTTGTATTCCACTTGCATTTTTAGGTGCTCAAAATATGGTGAAATTACGACCTGTTTCAGGCATAAGCAAATTTATATTAAGTGTTATTCGAGTATTTCCAGAAATCGTGATGGCATTAATTTTTATTAAAGCGGTAGGTCCTGGTTCATTTTCAGGTGTTTTGGCACTCGGTATTCATTCAGTTGGCATGTTAGGGAAATTATTGGCAGAAGATATCGAGAGTTTGGATTTTAGCGCCGTAGAATCATTAAAAGCCAGTGGTGCTAATAAAATGAAAACATTAGTGTTTGCAGTTATTCCACAGATTTTACCATCATTTTTATCATTAATCCTTTATCGATTTGAATTGAATTTACGTTCTGCTTCGATTCTTGGATTAATAGGTGCTGGTGGTATTGGGACACCACTTATCTTTGCAATTCAAACTCGTTCTTGGGACCGTGTAGGTATAATATTAATTGGACTTGTAGTCATGGTAGCAATCGTTGATTTGATTTCTGGCGCAATACGTAAACGCATCGTTTAATTAAGCGGATAGGCTAGAGTTTCTCATTATGGGAAACTCTTTTTTTATTAGGAAGCATTTTTTAATAGAAAATCTCATTTTAAGGATGAAAATATAGTTAGCAATCGAATATATATTCACAAGTCATCGTGGTATAATAATATTAAATAAATATTTTATATAATATGTTTGGCATTGTACGAGTATCCTAAATGTTTAAACACTATTATATATGATTCAATGATGGAGATGACAAATCATGATCGATATTCATAACCATATATTGGTTAATATGGATGATGGACCAAAAACGAAACAAGCCATGATTCAGTTGCTTACTCAAGCTAAAAAAGAAGGTATCACAGGCATTATAGCTACACCACACCATCTAAATCCTAAATTTAAGAATAGCTTTCAAGATGTTTCTTTGACATTAGCAGAAATGAGAAAAGTACCAGAAATTAAAGACTTAGGTATCGAATTATTTCCAGGTCAAGAAGTAAGGCTAACAGAAGCAATGATTAAGGAAATTGAATATGGCAGCATACAAGGATTAAATAAAGCACGTTATTTATTGATTGAACTACCATTTGGTGATGTACCAGACAATGCTAATCGACTGTGTAATGAATTACAAACTCTAGGATATATACCAATCATAGCGCATCCAGAACGTAATAAAGCAATTGCCAAAAATCCGTATCTATTGTATGAGTTGATTAGTAACGGAGCAATGAGTCAATTGACAGCAAGTTCTTTGTTAGGTGATTTCGGAAGAAGTGCTCAAAAATTATCATTACGTTTTATTGAATGCCATTTAGCACACTTTATAGCATCCGATGCACATTCTGTAGAGCATAGACCTTTTGTATTAAAACAATTATTTGATGAACGTAAGTTAATGCCTTATAGAAATAAAATAGAAGAAATGATTGAAAATGCTAAAGCTATCGTGAACAATGAAGCTGTTTATTCGGATAAACCATGTGAGCCGGAGATGATGAGACGATTTCTAAGATGGTTTTAAAAATGAATTTGAATGAATAATGAAAATAATTTAGACAATAGTTGTAAAAGTAATGTGTAAGGTCAAGTGAAGAGAGGTATGGATGAATAACCTGGGAAATGAATTAACCTTTAAAATGAAGAGGTGATAAAGTTGGAAGATAATCAAAAAGTAGTTAATGACAGAACAAATAATGTGTTGGGGGCATTAAGTTATTTAAGTATATTCTTTTCACCTGTACTTTTTCCAATTATTGTTTGGATCGTTGCGGAGCCACCTGCATCTACGTATTCTAAAAAAGCGTTATTAAACCATGTCATGTCTTGGGTTTGTATGGTTTTAGCCATTATTTGTTTTGCAATGGCACCTGCAGTATACAATCAAAGTACAGTGTTAATGGTAATTTTGTTTATTTTGGGTATCGCATTTATCTTAGGATCTGGAGCACTTTTTATTATTAATATCGTTAGAGGGATTCAATTATTAATTGATTAATTACTCATAAGGGAAGCGTCGTTCAATGACTTTGAACGACGCTTTAAATGTAGTATTAGAATTTTTCGTATCTTATGGGTCTTGACGTGCCATACGAATTTTTAACTGATGTTTGTATGAATATATGGTTTGTATCTTCGTAGTCTAAAATATACACGAGTTGAGGATCTTCTTCAGAAGTCAGTTTAATACGTTGATGTTCGGTATCAATTTGAAGAATTTGATATTGATTGTGATTCGTATCAACGCCAGTTTGAATGCTAATAGATTTTTGGGCTGATGGGTTAATCCAATTGCCTAAAAATAAGTGAATGGTGTCTTGCTTTGACTTTGTGAGTGTAAGTGCGTCGTCATTAATATGAATAAAGTGGAGTTGATACATAGTGTCGCCTGCCTTCAATCAATATCTATATTATGTTTAATAACCTATCATTGTGTCGTCCCATGTATAGTCTCTGTTGAATGATAAATGAAGTAAATTAGAGTCTGCATCTTGAATAGATAAATCAGTATCCCATGGATTCCAGAAAATCAGTTTGTCTTCATTATTAATTTTAGCATTACCGACAACTGCCATAGCGTGACCAAGATGAGGATCATTAGGATTATTCTCAACACTATGAGCTAATATCATAGCGCCTTTATTATCTTTAGTTAATTGATCAATTTGATTATAAGAAGGCATGCCACTTTGATGTTGAATGTCTCTACCTTGTGAATTACCGTATTTAATCATTTGATGTGGGTTAGTTGAGAATTGTGGTAATTCTTCTTCGCTAACATTTGGGTATAGTGTTCTCATAATATCGTGTGCATTATATTTATCTGTATTCTTAGTGGCATTCAGTAGGGCTGCCATACTAAAACCAGCACACCATGAATTATCAAATTGTTGTTCTCTTATTTTGAAGTTTTTTAACGTGTTTTCATATTGAACTTGATTGTCTTGGTTGGCTTCAGCTGCTTGATTTTCATTTATTTTTGTTGGCTCAGATGTGGCTTTAAGTTGTTGTTTAAGATGAGATGACATATGTTGGCTATTTTCTTTATTTTTGATGTTTGTAGGAAGCGGTGTGGCTTTAACTAATCTAACTTGTCCATTTTCTTCGAAGTAGAAGCCTTTTTCATCAGTTAAAATCGTTATATTTGTGTGTTTGTCTTTAATTTCTTCTAAATCTTTAGCGATGAAATTTGAGATTTTAACACTATAGTTTGCATTTTCTTTAGATTGTTTTAAATCAGCTTCATTTTTAGGGCTAATCGTTAATGTATAAATAATTTTGCCATCTTTTAATACTGGATAATAATAACTATTATCTTCTTCACCATTAAATTTATAGATTTTAAATGCTTCGCCTAATTGATAGTCACCAGTTTGGCTATTTTTTTGTTTATCTAGTGCTTGAGCATAGCCTTTATATTGTTGTTGTGCTAGATTCTGAACTTTTTGAGGGACTTTATCATTTTTAACATTAATTTCTAGTTGATTGGACTTCTGTGCAGCATAAGATTTGTTAAGGTCAGTAAAAGCAATGGTTGATAATAAGAGTATGGCGAATAAGAGAATACTTATTAATTTAAACGATATATGTTTATATGAATGATGCATTTAACAACCTCCGATAATGTTTGATGATTGATTTATAAGTATACGTTGTCTGTTTATTCTGAATTTTTATATTAATATGTTTGGCAAGTTACGCTGCGTCTGGATTATCGTTGTTATTATTGTTATTATCGTCTGTGCCATTATTGTTATCATTGTCGTCATTATTGTCGCTATTTGAGAAATGAATATCTTCAATATTTTGTTTTAAGAAGTTTTGAACATTGTTGTTGATAAAGACAGCGCCATTATAGCTATTAGCTGCGCCACCCCAATGAATACCAATGACTTCGTTACGGCTATTGAATACAGGTGAACCTGAATTACCACCAGTTGTACTTAAGTCATAGTGCATGTCTTCACCTTGAATTTGAGTAATTTTACCTCTACTTTCCCACATAGTAGCAAGTGGTTTATCTCCTGGATAACCAGTTACAGTAATAGGTTGATTTTGACTTGTGTCCGCATTGTCACTTAAAGTGGCTGGTGTAACAACTTCACCAATATTTTGATTTTGGTTATTAGGTGAGAATTTAACGATGGCTAAGTCTGCATTACCTGGATATTTAGTGATTTGTTCTCCAGTAAAACCGCCATTTGGATAATTATTTTGATTAACTGCAGAAGGGAAGGCTTTTAAAGCGCGTGGATTTCCGTGAGTTGCATCTACAACATGCTTGTTAGTTAAAAGTTTGTCTTTACCTACAACAACGCCTGATGCGATAAATGTACCTTCGTTTGATTGAACTTGAACGAAAGTAATAGGAGCATAGTGACCTAACGTTGTATCATTAATTTGATGTCGATCATTGTTAGGTAGTATGACATTTGCGCGTTCTTTCTTTTCAACAGGTTTGACGTTATTACCTTTATCAATCTTCGGTGTCTTTTGTTGTTGAGATTGTGTGGTTTGTTGGTGATTATCGGTTGATGATGTCGTTTCTGCATGTACCGGATTAATTAATGTCGCTGATGTCAAAGTAGCAATTAACAAAGAACTTGCTGTAAAAAACTTAACTTTCATTTTAAAACCTCCTAAAAATTATATTTCCAACACAAATATAACACCAAAAATTTTTAAGTTAATACAAATATATAAAATAATTAAAAAAGTTTTGTAGAAAATAGTGTTTTATGAAATGTTTTCTATAATATTGAATTAAATATCATTTTATATTATTTAATTGTACAAAAAATGGATTTTAACTATATAAAAAGCACCGACTAAAACTATAAAAATAGTAATTAGCTGGTGCTTCTTAGTATTATATCAATTGTAATGAAATTAATAGTGTTTTAATGATAAGCCTATTTTTTAGCAGATGATTTTCTTAATAAAATAAAAGCTACGCCTAAAACGAGTGTGATTACAAAGCCAATGTATGGCGCGCGTGTTCTGTCTTGACCTGTTGCAGGTAATGAATTTGATTGGTGATGAGTTGTTATAGCTGATTGCGGTGTTGTAGTATCATGTGATTGTTGCATTGAACGACTTATCATTGCTTGGTTGTTAGCATGAATAGGTTGTCCAACTGCATCATGGTTAAAGCCAACATCCGCATTTTTATTAGCAACAATCGCATTGCCATTTTGGTCATGATTGAAGTTGTTATCGATATTAATGTCTGAGGCAAAAGGATTGCCGTCTTGGTCATGATTGAAGTTGTTATCTATATTAATGTCTGAGGCAATAGGATTGCCGTCTTGGTCATGATTGAAGTTGTTATCGATGTTATTGTCAGAAGCAATAGGGTTGCCGTCTTGGTCGTGATTAAAGTCGCTATCTACGCTATTAGCTGTCATTAGAGGATTACCGTCTTCATCATGGTTGAAGCCAGCATCCACATTATCATCAGAAACGATAGCATCACCATTTTGGTTATGATTAAAGTTGTTATCGATGTTATTGCCAGAAGCAATAGGGTTGCCGTCTTGGTCGTGATTAAAGTCGCTATCTACGCTATTAGCTGTCATTAGAGGATTACCGTCTTCATCATGGTTGAAGCCAGCATCCACATTATCATCAGAAACGATAGCATCACCATTTTGGTCGTGATTGAAGTCGCTATCTACGCTATTAGCTGTCATTAGAGGATTACCGTCTTCGTCATGGTTGAAACTAGCATCCACATTATCATCAGAAACGATCGCATCGCCATTCTGATTATGATTAAAATTGTTATCAATGTTGTTGTCTACGGCAATAGGGTTACCATTTTGGTCGTGATTGAAGTCGCTATCTACGCTATTAGCTGTCATTAGAGGATTACCGTCTTCGTCATGGTTGAAGCCAGCATCCACATTATCATCAGAAACGATCGTATCGCCATTTTGGTCATGATTAAAGTTGTTATCGATATTGTTATCAGAAGCAATAGGGTTGCCGTCTTGGTCGTGATTAAAACTGCTATCGATGTTATTTTCCGCAGTAATAGGGTTACCATTTTCGTCGTGATTATAAGTTGAATCTGTTTGATTAACTTGAGTGATGGCATTACCATTCGACTGATGGTTAAAACCTTGGTCTACTTGATTATTTTCTATAGTTGAAGCTGAAGCCTCGTGATGTGATGTAAGAAATAAAGCAGAAGTAGTGATAGTTGCGCCGATTAAGTATTTGATAGAATGATGAGTCAAAAAAATCTCCCCTTGAATATATTTATTTATACAGTAAAGAAATTTTATCTAAGTTATTGTAGTTAACTCATAAAGTTAAATGTTTAGTTATCAAAACTTCGTTATGTACAATCTAAATATAGCATCAAATCATTTGAAAGCCCTATGAATCAGGTGTCAATGAAATAACAGTTTTGTCACTCTAATCATCAATCATGAATCAATACTTAATATTATCCAGTATAGTAAGTACTTTTGATAAGGCTTTATTTTATGTAGAATACGAATAAAGAGGTGAAGACGATGGAAACAGTATATGTTGCTGGAGGTTGCTTATGGGGTGTTCAAGCTTTTTTTAAAACTATACCAGGTATCGTATCAACTGAAGCAGGAAGGGCTAATGGAATAACATCGAATTTGAATGGTGAATACGATGGTTATGCTGAATGTGTAAAGTTAACATTTGATCCGGATAGTTTAACTATTCGTAACATTATGTCATATCTTTTTGAGGTAATTGATCCGTATAGTTTGAATCAGCAAGGTCAAGATATAGGTGAGAAATATAGAACAGGATTATATAGTGAAAATACGAAACATTTGAATGAAGCGCAAACCTTTATTAATGAGCGAGAGGATAGGGCTCATATTGTAGTGGAAGTCTTACCTCTGTCTAACTATGTGAAAAGCGCGCCCGAACATCAAGATAGATTGGAACATTATCCTGAAGATTATCATATGTGTCATATACCTATGCATATGTTAAATAAATATAAATAAAAAACAGGCTGGGACATAAATATATATATTTCAAGTTACATTCATATATAGTCAACCTTGCCGGGGGGATGGGCCCCAAACATAGAGCATTTCGAAAAGAAAATCTACAGACAATGCAAGTTGGGGATGGACAACGATAAAGAAATACTTTTTCTTTAAAAATTAGTATTTCTTATGCATGAGTTTCACTCATGTATTTCTATTTTAAAGTACACATAGCTGTGGCTAATGCGTAAGAACCACTACATAATAAATGATTAGTGGTTCTTTATTATTTCTGTCCTACTCCCAAATAAAAAAGAGGTCACTTAATGTGACCTCCGTGTTAATTATTTGCGTTTACCGTCAAAAGTATCGAATAAGCTTAATGTTGCTAAGCCTAATAAGTCTAATGCATGTTGAGCACCTTTTTTACCATGTCCAGCTTCGAAGTGTTTGTAAGCTGCTACACTTAGTACTGAAATTGTAGCTAATGAGCCTAAACGTGAAGCAGTTTTACTTAAGAAGCTTACTGCGAATAAGCCTGCAGCAGCTGCTTCAATCGTACCAGCTAATTTAACTGATTTTTCAGGCATACCGAAGACATTTGTGAATGTATCTGACATACCTTGGTCACCTTGTAATTTTGGTTTTGATGCATCGTAAAGTTCTTTAGCAAGTTTTAAATTTGTAGCATAACGTAAAATCATAAAAATATTTCCTCCTATTTATCTTCAAAATATTTATCTACTATAGGTTTAACCTTTTCCCCGAAAAGACGAATGGAATGCATTGTTTTTTCATGAGGCATTGATCCAACTGGTGTATGAATCATAAAACGATTAAGACCTAGAGTTTCTACAGTTTCAATAATTTTTTGTGCGACCGTTTCAGGGCTACCTAAGTATATCGCACCTTCACTTCCAATTTCTCTTTCAAAGGCTTGTTCATCGAAAGGTGGCCAACCACGTTCTCTACCAAGTACATCTTGATGGGCTTTTAATGAAGGGAAGAATTCGCGTTTAGCTTGCTCATCAGTGTCAGCAATATATCCCCAAGAATGTACAGATATTGGTAATTGAGATGGATCATGTCCATATGATTCAGCAACAGATTTGTAAATTTCTATATTACGTGCGAACCGTTTAGGATTACCACCAATAATAGCATAAGTGATTGGTAAACCAAATGCACCTGCTCGTAATGATGATTCAGGTGTACCACCTGTAGCGATAGAAATCGGTAATTCGCCATGTTCTATTCTAGGATAAACACCTGTGTTTTCAACGCTAGGACGTAATTTACCTTCCCAATTGATGATTTCATGCTTATTAATTTTTAATAGCATTTGAAGTTTTTCATTAAATAAATCTTCATAGTCATTTAAGTTGTAACCAAATAATGGGAAAGATTCAATAAATGATCCTCTACCTATCATTACTTCAGCTCGACCATTAGATACAGCATCTAATGTAGAGAAGCGCTCATATACTCTGACTGGGTCATCAGATGATAAAACAGTAACAGCTGATGATAGTTTGATATGTGAAGTACGTGCAGCTGCAGCAGCTAACACAGTTACTGGATCTGACACAGCGTAATCTTTACGATGATGTTCGCCTAAGCCATAGATATCTAAGCCTAGTTGATCAGCCAATTCTATTTCTTCTACGATATTTCTAATTCGTTGTGCATTTGAGATAGGAAGTTCTGATCCTTCCGGCATATGAATCGCACTATTATCGGCAAATGAAGTTAATCCTAATTCAATTTTCATTATTGCCACCTACAATATATTTTTTATACTGGGTATATTATATATCGTTGGTTTTTGAAAGTCAATACTATTTATTCGTCTTATTATTGAGGTTATTTTCGGGGATAAAAAAGCATATTTGTGATAGCAATTTAATTTGCGGTAAATTTAAAACTTTTTGAAAATTAAATAGGTTCTTTAGTTTTGTTGATGAAAGTGTAATAATAGTTAACGTTATTATTAATAGGAAGGGAGCATCGGTATCATTGGAGGAACAACGTCATTATAATCTTATCACTACGATTCTATTTTTCTCAGGAATTATCGTTATGGGTAGTTTATATACTGCACTTCCACTTACAGCAGCATTTGCACATTCCTTTCATATACCCCAATCGGTAGCCACATTAAATGGTGTCATTTTTTCAATTATGTATTCAATAAGTTGTTTGTTTTATGGAACGATTTCCGACAAATATGGAAGAATTAAAACCATTTTAATAGGTTTGAGTGGATTGACCATCATTTGTTTTATTATCGGATTTGTACAATCATTTTCACTATTACTCATTATGCGTGCAATACAAGGTATATTCGCTGCAACCTTTTCTCCAGTAGCAATCACGTATACGACAGAAACATACCCTGCTAAAAAAAGGGTGACTGCAATTAGTTTTATTAGTACTAGTTTCATGTTATCGGGGGTATTAGGGCAGAACTTAAGTGAACTCATTGTTCATCATCTTAACTGGCATTGGGTATATTTCACTTTAACTGTATTATATTTGTGCTTAATATTTGTTATTTACCGCTATGTACCAGAAAGCCCACGTCGAAATGCGGATGTACAATTACTTAAATTCTTTAATAACTTTAAAGATTTCCGTGATAATCTAAAAGTTTTATACTGTTTATTCATCTCATTTACATTATTAATTATGTTTATCAGTATGTATGCCATTTTAAATTTATACATTTTATCAGATAAAGTAAATGGAGATATGTCTACAGCATCATTAGTAAAATTATTTGGTGTGATAGGGATGTTGGTATCGTTGTTAGGAGGCCGTTTAAGTGGCAGAATAGGTATTAAGCGTGTGATCTCACTTGCCTTACTTACAAGTACGTTATCACTTATATTGATGGGAATCACGACAAATATTATTTGTATCACATTATTTAGTGTTACATTTGTTGCTGGTATTGCATTTGCGATTCCATCAGTCATTTCGAAGGTAGGTATGACTGTTAAACATAATCAAGGATTCTTTTTATCAGTCAATACTGTCATATTATTCATGGGAACAGCAATTGCACCCATTTTAATGATTTATATCGCTAAGTTACCACAATATTTCTTAATGTTTGTTTCAATCGCATGTATTGGTTTTGTTTCATTTATTGTATCGTTATTAATGCCTAAAGATGAAAGTGTATATTAAATAAAAAGCATAACGAATGATTTAGTTAATAGATACGATATATATTTAAACGATTTATTTATAGTGTATAGCTATAAGTAAATCGTTTTTTAGTATTAGAATTATGCAAATAGCTATTATATGATTGAAGAAATACAAATATTTAATAGGGGTGAGAAACGATGAATTATTCACCAAAGCAAGGCACTAAATCTCATGGATTGCCACATGATCCATTTAAAAGTAGTACAGTACCAAGACCTATCGGTTGGATATCTACAGTTTCGAAAGATGGTAAAGATAATCTAGCACCTTATAGCCAATACCAAAATTTAACTTGGGACCCACCTATGGTTATGTTTGCGGCGAATCAGTCAGTATTAGGTGATCACGAACGTAAAGATACTGTGAAAAATGCTGAAGAGACGGGTTGGTTTGTATGGAATATGGCGACATATGATTTAAGAGAAGCGGTTAATTTATCATCTAAAGCATTAGCACCCGACGAAGATGAATTTGACTACGCTGGGGTTACTAAAGAATCATGTATTGAAGCACCCGGATACAGAGTGAAAGAGTCTCCAGTGCATTTCGAATGTGAATATGTTCAAACAATTCGCATACCAACTGGTGATCCTGTATCTACAGTGGATATTGTGATTGGGCGTGTTGCCCAAGTGCATATCGATGATAAAGTCATCACTGAAGATGGAAAATTAGATATTCCATCTATTCGTCCAATTGCACGTTTAGGATATTATGATTATACAGTTGTTGATCAAGTATTCGAAATGAAAGCACCTTATGCTTCTAAAGAAGAATTAGCAGGATTAGAAGGTAGAAATTTCGATAATAAAAATGATGACTAAGGTTTAAAACACTTTAGTCATCAACCATTTAATGTAGAATAATAGCCAGTTAATGTGGTATTAGAACCCCATTGACTGGCTATTTTAATTTGGACATTCAATATCGGATTTTGAAATCCTTATATCTATAGTAAATCTTTATTTACTTTTTGTAGTTCTGTATAGTCGCCATCAATGTTTACTTTTGGAGGTTGTACCTCAACTTTTGGAAATAGTAATAAAGCGACTAAACCAATTAAACCATATATAATAAAGGTCATTGTATAACCTAAATCTTCAATAAATGGTCCTGCTACCATAGATCCTAGCACTTGCCCAACAGCTAACATTAAAAATGGTATTCCGATTCCTAATGAGGCGTTCTTCACAAATATCTTCACACCCCAAACGAGTAGTACACCTGTAATAAAAATATAACTCACACCAAAGATTAATGATGAAAGGAAAGGCACTATCCACACGATAGGTGTTAAGGCTAAGAGAATAGAAGCAACTGACATTAAGATAACACCAAAAAAGTAGGCAAATTGAATACCATATTGATCAATGATATGGCCAGAAATCCCACCAAAAATGCCAGCTACACCGATTAGAATCCAAAAAATTGATAAGGCGATTGGAGAATAATGGTCTGTTTGTTGAACATATGATTTTGAGAAAGTCCAAAATGGTGCAGTTGAAAAACCTAATATAGTGGAAGCCATAATGATTCTTTTACTTGCACTAATATCTAAAATATTTAAAGAACCTGGATAGATTTTTAAACTATGTTTTAAAGATGGAATAACGAAAAAATTCCAAACAGTAATGAGTATGGCGATCACACCATAGATTAAATATGTTGTTCGCCAATCAATAAATACTAACATCGCAGTGATACCAGTGAATACTAAGCCTAAACTCGTACCAGAATTAATCCAAGTATTGGCCTTACCTTGTTCTTCCCATTTAATCCATAAAGAAATGGCGTAACCATAAGGTGGAGAGATTAATCCAGAACTTGCGCCAGCGAGTAAAACACCTAATGACAGTGTTAAGGCATTAGGTGAAATGCTTATCATAAATAAACCTAATATGACTAACATACTAGCTAACATAATCATGTATTTTGGCCCCGTTTTGGCAGTTCTCAATGTTGCATAGACGATAGTAAAACAATATGACAAATAGAATAAAGATGAAATGAGTCCTGCACTAGAAGCACTAAGTTTTAAATCATTAGATATATCAGGAAGAAATAGCCCAAAGCTAAATCGACCTAATCCATAAATGGTGGCAATCATGGCAATGCCAGGAAAAACTAATTTATAGAAATTCATATAGTAACAACTCCTTTTTATATAGAACGTTCATTCTATTTTAGTTTAAAAATGAGAGAGATTGATTTAATTATCAATCTCATCGTTGGATTAATTATATTTAGTTGCTTCATCGATAAATAGGTGGGCAACGTAGCGTGCATGTTTGGTTGCTTCATCGACACCTAAAAGGGTAGTCATAGAGGTTGTACCTTCCATTAGCAAGGTATATCTAATAGCTAAATCGCGTCCATTTTTAAAATTAGAACGGTTGGCTAAATTTTCAAGATAAGTTAATAATCGTTCTTTATGTCCACGTGCGATAGCTTCGATATTATTATCGGTATCGCTATAGTCTTCAATCGCACGAATAAACATATCACCAGTGTACGAATAATCTTTCAACCACTTACAGTGTGCATCTACTGCAGCAATGAATGGTTGTTGTGGGGATTGATGAACACCGTCTTCTAAGTATTGCCAGTAACGCATTTCTCGTTGTTGAAGCACGGCTTCGACTAGTTTTTCTTTAGAGTCAAAGTGGTTATAGAGTGTCATAGTAGCTACATTGGCTTCTTGAATAATTTGCTTTAATCCGACACCACGAAAGCCATGTTCGTAAAATAAGCGTTCTGCTACTTCTAATAAATCTTGCTTTTTCTTGGACATTATCATCACTCATTTAAAAATAGAATAGTCATTCTAGTTAAAATTAACAGTTTTACTACTAGCTGTCAAAGTGTTGATTTGCGATTGATGGCAATGGGTGTCGATTATCGCATTTCTAGATTTAGTTGGTAGAAACATGATCAACAGGGCGAGAAAAATCAAGTGTATCGTGTAATGCTGATAAAATTTCTTCTTCTGAGTAACTGTAATTATTCTCAACCCATCTTCTTATAATTTCAATGAGTCCACTACTATAAAAATCAGCAATTAATTGTGGATGATCGCTGTTCATAATTTTATGTGCTAATAAATCGTTATTACACTCAGCACCTTCTAATATTTTCTCACTACAGAATTGAGTCAAACTACGAAAGACATCGTCTTGTCTTGATGCGACAAGTAAATGTTTAAATACTGGTTTATGTGTATTGATGAAAGAGATAAATGATTCTAATGCATCTGTTGAACCGTGCTGATGTAAAGAATCTAAATCGAGTGCTTCCTTCATATATTCTGTTAATGAGTATAGTAAGTCATATTTATCTTGGAAATATCGATAAAATGTACTGCGATTAATTTCAGCAGCATCACATATTTTCTGTACAGTGATTTCATCAAAGTGATAGTCATTTAATAATTCAAAAACTGTTTGATTAATATGTTTTATCATACGTTTTTGTGTAGATGTCGTCATAAGCAGGACTCCCCGAATAGTCATTTTATTAAGATAATATTGATTGATAATTTATCATAGACGTTGTTATTTTACCAAATATAAATGCTTTTTACATGAAATACACATTACTGGATTGTGAAGACAATACAAAAAAGCAGGACTTGAGCTGTATATTCTCAAGTCCTGCATACATGATTGTTACTCGGAGTTATTAGATTTTACTAGAAGAATTAATGATCAATACCTTCTAACCATTCATCTACTTTATTATCGTTGTCATCAACATAGTCTTTGGCAACTTGTTCTGGATTTTTCTGGTCTTTGAAGATTTTCTTAGCTAATTGATCTTCATCTTTTTTGCTCCAGTCGTCTGACATACGTGTTGCAATTGTGTATGCTGCTGGATGATTAGCTTTGAATTCTTTATTAAATACTAAGTTAATATGTTGATCTTCTTTACCATAAATTTTGTCAGGATCTTTTAACATTTTAACGCCTAATTCTTTAGAGAACCAACTAGAATCCATTGCTGTAAATAGGATTGGTTGTTGTTGTTTATAAGCTTTTTGTACTGCTTTAAATTGATCTTGGTCAGAAGATTCTTTAAGACTATAACCGTCTAGATTATCTTCATCAAGTTCACTTTTAGTTTGTTTCATGACACCATTTCTAGCGTCTGTACCTTGAATTTCTTTATCGAACTTCTTGCTATCCTTTAAGTCCGCAATTGAGTCGATATTTTGTTCGTATTTTGGTACGGCTAAGCCTACTTTAACATCATCGACAAGGTTCTTTTTGTCATAAACGGATAATTTACTTTTGTATTTATTATAGTAACTTTTATCTGTAGATGGGAAAATACCTGACGCATGGAATGAATCTGGATTTTCAGCTACAGATGCATATAATGGACCGCTTGCTTGTACAGGTGTAGTTGTAACGTCATAACCAGCTTTTTTAAGTACTTCAGCTATGACTAATGTACGTGGCGCTGAGTTATCACTAGCAATATATGGTAATTCGATTTCTTTATTGCCTAGGGAAGTATTGTCATCTTTTGATGAACTTCCGCCACCGTTACCACATGCACTTAGCACGATGGCTAAGGCAATAGTGGCAAACAGGCCTAACAGTTTGAAACCTCTTGTTTTAAACATTCAGCATATCCTCCTTTTTAAAATTAATATCTGTCATCGTCATGATTGAAATCGGTACGATGTTTGTTGTCAGTATGATTTGAATATTGATCGTATACATCTTTACTATTTTCTCTTGCATATAACATTAATGCATTAAATAGCATGTCTTGATCATTCGTTTGATTTGATAACTGTTTGAATAAATCAGTTGTACGTGCTTCGTTACTTTGTGGACCAGATTGAGAGCGACGTGCGTATGAATGACTGCGCTCAGAATGGTCGTCTAATCTGTCGTCACGTCTTGGATAATTATCGTGACCATTACCTTGTTTATTATATAAAGATTCATAATCTACATCGTCGTTTGGTTCATTGGATGCAAATCGTGATACGTGTGATTCGCTTGTGTAAGTTGAACGATGTGTATCATCTTGATAACGTCGTTCATCTTCATCACGATGATATTGACGATCTAAACGGGAAGGGTGTTCACTTTCAAAGTCTCTGTCATCTCTTCCACGACGATCAGTAGCGTAAGCACCATGACGATCTTCATCGGTAGATGCATGAGATTCAGCTTGATGTGAATCTTGTTCTAATGCTTTACCTTCGATATCTAATTCTGGGAGGATGCTGCCTAACCATTTAGGTAAGTACCATGATCCTTTACCAAATAATTTCGTTAATGCTGGAATTAATGTCATACGTACGACAAAGGCATCAAATAGTACACCAAATGCTAGAGAGATACCCATTGATTTGATTTGCATATCGTCTTGGAATACAAAGGCGATAAACACACTGAACATAATCAATGCAGCTGCTACAATAACAGGGCCACTTTCTTTAATACCTACTCTAATAGAGTGATCATTGTCACCAGTTTTACTATATTCTTCATGTACACGCGTCATTAAGAATAGTTCGTAGTCAATGGCTAGACCAAATAGTAAACCGATTGTAATAACTGGTAAGAATGCTAATAGTGGACCAGTGTTTTCTACGCCGAATAGACCACCAAGGAAGCCATCTTGCATGACTAAGGTTGTGAATCCGAGTGTAGCCATTAATGATAATACGAAACCGAGAACGGCTTTTAATGGAACAAGGATTGAACGGAATACAAATACTAATAATACAAATGCTAATAATATGATAACACCAGCAAATACTGGAATAGCATTATTTAATTTTTCAGCCATATCGATGTTGATTACGCTTTGGCCTGTTACTTCTGTATTAAAGTCGTATTTTTCTTTGGCTTGTTTATTGTAATCACGTAAATCATAAACTAAATTGCTTGTTGATTGCGCATTAGGTCCATCTTCAGGAATGATAGAGATTAATGCATAATGATTATTATCATTTAATTGAGGTTTTTCGACAGTATCGACATTATCGATATCTTTAAGATCTTTTCTCATACTATTTAAATCAGATTCAATGTCTTTTTTACTGCCACCATCTTTAGTATTTACAAGCATCGCAATTTGACCGTTATATCCGGCACTAAAGTTGTCAGTAACTAAATTATACGCTTTGTGTGCGGATGAATCGTTAGGTTTTAAGCTATCATCTGGCATACCTAAACGCATTCCAGAAATTGGTATGATAGCTGCGATTAAAATAATTAAACTAATAATAATAGCTAGTACTGGTTTACCAACTACAAATTTAGCCCATGGATGATTTTTAGGGTCTTTACTTTTTTCTGGTTTGTCTTTGATTTTAATACGTTTATGGAAAACACTAATTAATGCAGGTAATAATGTTAAAGCGGCAAGTACCGCGAATAAAACACTAATTGCAGAAGCGAATCCCATAACGGCTAAGAAATCAATACCTACTAATGAAAGACCGCAAACAGCAATCATAACTGTTAAGCCGGCGAATATAACTGCGCTTCCTGCTGTACCAACAGCTAAGGCAATTGATTCAACAGGTGGGGTACCTTTTTTCCTAATTTCTTTATATCTAAATAAGATGAATAGAGAATAGTCGATACCAACTGCTAATCCAATCATTACGGCTAGTGTTAATGTGAAGTTTGGAATATCGAATACGTTTGTTAATAATGCAATGATACCAATACTTGAACCAAGTCCCATGAGGGCACTGACAATTGGCATACCTGCTGCAATTAATGAACCAAATGTAATTAATAAGATGATAAATGCAGTGACAATACCTACTAATTCTGAGTTGCCTCCTGGTTCAGAACCACCGCTACCACCTTGTGCTTGTTCGATTTGAACATTGTGGTTATCTTTCACATCTTTCATTTCACGATCGATAATTTTCTTAGAAGAATCTTTTAATGATGTTTGGTTAACTACATAATTGACTGTCGCAATTGCAGTATCTTTATCATCATTGACTTGATTTGTTTCATATGGATTACTTACGTTTTGTACGTAATCATCATCTTGTTTAATATTATCAAGTGCTTTTTCAATATCTTTCTTAGTGTCTTTATCTGTAATACCATCCTTTTTATCAGAATGTATTACAATTTTCATCGATGCCTTTTCACTATCTTGATGGAACTCTTTTGACATCTTGTCATTTGTATCTAATGATTTAAGACCATTCATTGTAATATTGCTATCAAATTTAGGTGCGCTAATTAATAATGGTGTGATGATAACGCCTAGAATCAAAAGCCACGCAATGATACTGACCCATTTGTGCTCAGCAATGAATTTGCCTAATTTGTATAAAAGTTTTGCCAAGACATTTCCTCCTATTTGTTTTTTATTCGTTAACTTGTGACGGAACTATGAAGTTGGACTCAATTTAATTGAGAAAAATCTATGGTGTTTTAAAGTTACAGTTATTAATTTAACAAGATTCAACTGCTTGAAACACCATTAATTTTATTGAGTCGTTGAAAAATGAAACAGATTGTAAGAATTGTTGGACATTTTATTGAAAAGATAACTCAGAAGTGTGCTTTATGAGCAGTGATAGCAACTGTTAACTTGTGACAAAATGTCCAACGAGAATTAAAATACCTATCAATACTAAGCATAAACCGGGTAAATAAAATTTCTCTTTTAATTCATGGCGTTTTTCATCAGCATACATCACTATTTTGGAAATAATGATTAAAATAGCGCCTAATATTATAAGTATGATAGATAAATCCATGTGGATGCCTCCTTACAGTTGTGGTACGGCTAAACTAAGATGAAAAGAAATAATTAAAAAATGCTTTATATAAGTTATATTCCCTTTATTCAGTTAAATATGAAACCGATGCGCAAGTTTAATAAAAAACATCAAAATAGGGATGACTATGGCATGAACCCCCATTGGTGTATCGATACATAAAAATTTATATAAAAAAAGTGGGGAGAGTTAGATACTCACCACCACTTAATAGGTATTTAGGAGTTGTTCATTAATCAAACGCAAGGGTTCAATAATTGAATTCCATTATTGAGCGTTGGCTTTTAAGTTAACGTCAATATTACCACGTGTTGCTTTAGAATATGGACAGAATTGATGCGCTTGTTCTACATACTGTTCAGCCTCTTCTTGAGATACATTTTCTAACGTAACTTCAATGTCTGCTGCTAATTTGAAACCATTATCGGTAGTATCTTTCACTAACTCAATAGTGATTTCAACTTCAGGGTTTGCGTCATTAACTTTATGTCGAGATAAAATTAATGATAATGCACTGTTAAAGCATGCACTATAACCTGCTGCAAATAATTGTTCAGGGTTAGTATCGTTACTACCTTGACCACCCATTTCTTTTGGTGTTGCTAAATTTTGAACAAACGTGTTATCTGGACTAAATACGCGACCATCACGGCCACCATTACTAATCATTGTAGTTGAATAAATTGATTCTGCCATTTTAAAAACTCCTTTTAATATAAAATTAAGTTAAATCATATTGCGAATTTAACTAATTTAACTTGATTGAATTATAAAGGTATATACATATAGTTACAAATTATTTGTTTATTTCATTTTACTGATAGATTAAATAGCTTCTATTTAAAATGCAAAGTGTAATTTTAAAGTGCTTTGTTATATAATGGAGATGAATTTTAAAACGGCAATTGATTAAAGGAGATTGAAAACATGAAAGATAAACAATTCGACAAAGTCAGCATGTGTTTGAAATTATCTTGTTCAGCGCTTTTAATCAGTGGATCAATGATAGGTTATGGTTTTGCTAGTGATATGTCAGTACAAGCTAAAGAAACTTCAACTTCACATCATACATCTGAATCAAAAGATGAGTCATTGCAAGATAAAATCGATGACGCTAAATATGATATTGATCGACTTACACATTTAAAAGAAGATTCAAGACAGGATTACCACAAACAACTAGATGATGTATCTGATAATGCAACATTGGATAAGATAATTGAAGATGCTAAAAAAGAAGATCGCAAATTGAAATCATTAGACAAAGAAACGCAGCATTCAACAGATTCAGCTGAAGAAACGCCTAGTGAAAAGAATGCTGAAAATGTGAAAGATAAAGATGATGTTACTAAAGACTTAGACAAAATTTTAGCTGATTTGGATTTATCTTCAGAAAATGTTGATAACCATCAACAAAAAGATGGTGAAACGAGTCAGGCACAGGAACAAGCTCAGCCACACGATAAGCAACAAACGTTAAATCATAAACAAACGTCAGTGTTGGATGATTTAGATAAAATAAAGCAAGATACATCATTAGATGAAGATGCCGATACGACACAAAAACAAAAGCGTTCCGATTCATCATCTAATCAACGTCAAGACAGACAACAAGATTCTAAAAATCAATCACAATCTAATACTAGAGAACTGCCACATTCTAACGCCAAAGAACAACAAACATTAGATGATTTAAAACACATTGCTGACGAAGCGGATGTGAAACAATCAGATCAAAAACAAGATGGACACGTTGGAAAGATTACAAAAGAGTTAGAGGGTAGTGACAAAATAAATCAAGCGATTTCTAGTCAATTATCTTCTAATAACATGAACGGCAATCACTACATTAATGATAAAAGAGATACACTTAAGGCATTAGAACAGGATGTCAATCAACAAAGCGATTTTAACAATCAACGTAAACAAGCTTTAAAACAAGACATTCGTCAAACGGAACAACGTATGAATCAACAACATGATTTAATACTTAATCAGTTGCAACAATCCAAAGATAAAAATAAAGCGGCTCAATCCATTTTGGATACAGTGATGAGTCAACATGAAGCGAAACAAGCAATGAAACACGTAAAGACGAAAGGAAAGACAGATCAACAAATTGCCAATCAAATCGATAAACAGCTAGATGGTCTTACACATACTTCATCAGATAATATTTTAAAATCAATGTTAGATCAATCTGAAGATAAGCAACAATTAATTAAACAACTCCTTGCTACACGATTGGGGGATAAGGAAGCGCAACGTATTGCGAAACAATTAGCTAATGGACAATTATCAAACCAACAAATTGTAGAGCAACTCAAACGACACATTGATAAACAAGGACATGTGAGCGCGGATGACATTTTAAATGATGTATTAAATAATGCAAAAGATAAACGACAAGCGATTGAAACTATATTAGCAACGAGAATTGAACAAGGAAAAGCAAAAGTGCTAGCAGATATCATTAATCGTATGCAAAGTGATAAAGCAAGTGCTTTAGATTTAATCAAGTCTGCCATTAACGGTAAGGCTAATGATTTATTGCAATTGCAACATAAGATGGACAGTGCTAAGAAAGATTTAGACTATATTGTTTCTCCGATCAAAAATAGACCGAGCATTTTTGATAGAATTAATCAACAATCCAATCAAGGCTCTCGTTTATTAGATCAACTTAATTCTGGTGGTAGTCTATTGGATAGTATTCCTGATATTCCAACGCCAACACCTGAAAAAGGCCTAACGCTTGGTTCTAATGATGGATTCCTAGATGGATTGTTTAATGATGATGGTAATCTATCATTACCTGATGCAGGTCAGGCAGTTAAGCAACATTGGATGCCTATAGCATTAGTTATAGCCATTATCGGTGGTAGTATAATCTGGTATAGTCAACGTAAAAGATCAAAATAAATTAAAACAAGCGAGACAAAGTTAACTTTGTCTCGCTCTTTTTAATGGTGTAATACGAGTGATTTATTTACCCGTTATATAATCCAATTGTGATGCATCATCAGCATCAATCGTTCTATATGAGATAACGCCTAATCCTTTCACATTTGATTCTGAAATGATAATTGAACCATCAGCGTTAACTTTTTCTACGAATGCAACATGACCATATTGTGTATCCGCACCTAATTGACCAGCTTCAAAAACGACTGCTGTATGTTTTTTAGGTGTTGAAGATACTTGATAACCTTCCCGTGCTGCACGATTATTCCAATGATGTGCGTCGCCTAAATTACTATGAATATATTGACCAAATTGTTTCATACGCTGATCCACATACCATGTACATTGTCCTTGTGGATAGCTTGAACTTCCTTTGTTTTCTACGAATGGTTTGAAACTTGATTGTGATTGATCATCGCTATGAATCGTATGATTATATTTATCCAAACTTGGCATTTCTTTCTTATCAAAATCAGTTAAATGATAATGTTTTATAATACTATTTAATTTCTTAGCATAATTAGGATCAGTCGCATAAGTACGTGATAAATGAGAAGTTGCTGACTGGTAAGTAGACGCTTCGCTCTTCCATGTTGGACGGTAAATGTTAGGGTTACCATCTATACCTTTTTTAATTAAACGTGCGTAATCTTCGAGTGATGCTTTTGTATCAGGATATTTACGGAAACCAGCTGTAATATTAAACATGTTATTTGTACTATCAGCTTCTAAAGTATTAAATGAAACAGACTGTCCTTGATAAGTTCCTTTAATGCCAAATAGATTAAAATTAGGTTTTTGTGCTAAAGCGCTATTACCAGAATCAGATTCTAAAATAGCTTGTGCCATCATTACTGAGGCATAGAGGTCTTCTTTTTGACCTATTTGATGTGCATCTTTGGCAATCGATTTAATAAAATCTCTCGTGCTTTTACTATCAACGATATTGATATCGCCATCTGTTAAAGCACCATCTTCTATTTTAGGTAATTGTTGAAACAATCCAGTGGCACGTGTATTCGATTGTTTAAAATCACCTTCAAATGATTGTGCAGGCTTTGTTTTATGTTTTAATTCATCCGGTGTTGGAAGTTGAGGATTGACGTCTTGCTTTTTTGTATTGTTTTGCTTTGTATCTTGTTGTTTATCATCTTGAGTGTGTTTATCTTTAGATGTTTGATATTGCTTTTGCGTCTTCGTTGCATCCTCACTATACTCATCTAAAATGGAATCGATGGCTGAGTCGGAAATGCTTTGATTAGATGATGACTTGTCATTCTTGTTCGAACCATTCGATTGATTTGAAGAATGATCTTGTTGATTGTTGTCGCTTTGTTGATGATCTTGAGTTTCGTCACTTTGTGAATGATTGTCTTGGTTTGATAGGTCACTATTTTCCTTATCGTGACGATTAATAGATTGATCACCTTTATTAGTCTCGTCTTGTTGTGGATACTTTTCAGAATGACCACTATTGTCTGCATTTTGATCATTGTCAGTTATCTTATCATTATCATCAGACTGGTTATTTTTAGAGTTTGTATTTGTATCATCTTCTTCATGAGAAGGTTGTTCATAGTCTGAAATATCGGAGTCAAAATGAAATAGGTTTTGAATTAACGTCGTTAAACTAAAGCTATCATCATATTGGTCTGGAGACCATAATCGATTAAAGTCAGATTGATGCGTGGATAATCCATCATAAAATTGATTAATTAAATTAGTTGATTGATGTGACTGTTTATAATTATCATCTGTTACAGATGTTTGTGTTCCATGATGGTTTTGTTGGTGCGCTTTGTCTTGTTTTTCCTTTTTAGTGTTTTGGTGTGATGATTGCTTCGTTTTTTCATGTTTGTGTTCTGATGTGTTAATCTCATCTTCTTCTTGCGTGATTTTAGTACTTTTATCATCACTGTTTGTTGAATCATTGTTATTTTGCGTATCACGCTGTTGTGATGAAGATGGTGTTGTTGAGTGGTCATCTGCAGCATTAGCTATGGGTGCTGTTGAGAAAGATGGCACAATTAATGTAGTTGTAAGTAAATATGTTAAGAATTTTTCTTTAGACATCTATGATTAGCTCCCTTAAAAATTTGAAAAATGATTGAGATACTTATTGGACATTTGTTATAATTTAACTTATGACATTTATAGTTGATACATATCAACGAATTGAATCAATCTAGTAAATTTAATTATACTAACCTTTATCAGAAAAATAAATTGTTTTTGAAAAATGTAATCTAACATTTGGTAAAATAGGTATAAATATGATGGCGATATAAATATAGATAGGAAAGTTAATCAATCGTTTTTAGGAGTGTGACAATGAAAAACGCACTAAAGCTGTTTAAAACAGATTTAAAGAAAATTGCTAAAACGCCAGCAGTTTGGATCATATTAGCGGGATTAGCCATATTACCCTCATTCTATGCATGGTTTAACTTATGGGCAATGTGGGATCCATATGGAAATACAGGCCATATTAAAGTAGCGATTGTCAATGAAGATAAAGGTGACAAAGTTAGAGGGAAAGAGATTAATGTAGGTAATAAGATGGTGCAAACCCTAAAGAAAAATGATAGCTTTGATTGGCAATTTGTTAGCCGTGAAAAAGCAGATCATGAAATTAAAATGGGGAAATATTATGCAGGCATATACATACCGAGCAAGTTTACACATCAAATTACAGGAACATTAAGGAAGCACCCTGAAAAGGCGGATGTCGATTTCAAAGTCAATCAGAAAATTAATGCTGTTGCTGCGAAATTAACGGATACAGGTTCTTCATTAGTGGTAGAAAAAGCTAACGAACAATTTAATCAAACCGTGACGAAAGCATTACTTTCAGAGGCGAATAAAGTAGGTCTGAAAATTGAAGATGAAGTGCCAACAATTAATAAAATCAAAAATGCGGTCTATGCAGCAAATAATTCTCTGCCAGAAATTAATAAGTTTAAAAATAAAATCATCTATTTAAATGAACACCAAGATGACCTTGATCGCTATGCGAATCAATTTAGAAATTTAGGTAATTATAAAGGTGATATTTTAGATGCACAAGAAAGATTAAATCAAGTTAATTCATCAATACCTGCATTAAATGAAAAGGCTAAATTAATAATTGCGCTGAATAATTATATGCCTAATATTGAAAGAGTACTAAATGTAGCAGCTAATGATGTACCGGCACAATTTCCTAAAATCAATAGAGGTGTCTCTATAGCGGGGCAAGGTATTGATGCTGCGAATGACCAACTCACAGATGCTAAAGGATTTTTAACACAAGTTCAAAATCGAGTTGGTGATTATCAAGATGCAGCAGGACGTGCCCAAAATGTAAATAATGATGTTAACCAAGATTTACGTCAACAATCAGGTACGAGTCAACAAAGTGCTCATAGTAAGCAACGTGATGAAGGACATAGTTATCAAACTGGGATCAAGACGCAATCTTTAAGTACTTCAGGTAATAAAGATAATAACCAGTCAAATGAGCTAGTAAGTTCAAATGATGTTAAATCAATGAATACAGCATTGACTGAATCATTATTATCGCTTTCAAATTTAAGTGATGTTCAGGCCAAGGCATCTCAAAAAGATATGGATGCATTGAAACATATCTCATACGGTATATTGGCATCAGACAAACCGACTGAGTTTAAAGAACCGTTAGAAAATGTATCATCTCGTTTAGAAAATGCTACGAAATATAATCAACAATTTATTGATATATTATCAGAGCTTGAAAAAAATGAAGATGTTGATTTATCAAAAGAAATTAAGCAAATAAAAACAGCTAATAATCAACTCAATGATCAGTTAAAAACAACCAACCAATTAATTGATGCTTTATCAAACGGTAGTTCTGGTAAATCAGAAGCGATTAATGTATTGAACAAAATCAATGACACGAATAAGACGTTAAGTCAATTCCGTACGTATGTTAAGAAAGAATTAAATCAAAGTTTATTAAACATTTCGAATGATATTACGTCACAATTGGCATCAGGTCAACAAGCATTATCAACTGTTCAATCTAAATTAAATTCAATTAATCAAGTGATTCAGTCAGGACAAAGTATATTAGATAGTGGTAAAAAGCGTATTGATCGTATTCAAACAGCATTGCCAGGTATAGAACAAACGTATATGAATGCAATGAAAACAGCACAAGATTACTTCCCAACTGTGAAGAAAGATGTAGCCAAAGCGGCAGATTTTGTGCGTAATGATTTACCTGGCTTAGAACAACGCCTAGCAAATGCTACTCAAGCAGTCAATGATAATTTACCATCGTTATTTAGTAAATATGATAACGCGGTGAATTTATTAGATGAGAACCAACCAAGAGCTAAAGAAGCCCTGTCTAATTTAGCGGATTTCTCAGAAAATAAATTGCCAGGTGTTGAGAAAGATCTGAAGAAAGCCAATAAAATATTTAAACAATTAGATAAAGACGATGCCGTAGATAATTTAATCGATGTATTGAAAAATGATTTGAAAAAGCAAGCTGATGTCATCGCACATCCAATAAATAAAAAGACCACCGATGTGTTCCCAGTTAAAGATTATGGTTCTGGAATGACGCCGTTTTATACAGCCTTATCTATATGGGTCGGCGGATTGTTAATGGTTAGTTTATTATCCGTAGATAACAAACATCAGTCATTAAAACCAATTCTTAGTCCTAGAGAAGTCTTCCTGGGTAAAGCAGGCTTCTTCTTCCTATTAGGTATAGTACAATCATTAATTGTATCAATTGGAGACTTAGTTATATTAAAGGCAGCCGTCGAGTCGCCAGTAT
Source organism: Staphylococcus warneri (assembly GCF_900636385.1). Taxonomy (NCBI): domain Bacteria; kingdom Bacillati; phylum Bacillota; class Bacilli; order Caryophanales; family Staphylococcaceae; genus Staphylococcus; species Staphylococcus warneri. The sequence goes on from NZ_LR134269.1 coordinate 222,162, forward strand.
TATTTGTGACGATAGCAGTATTCTGCTCACTAGTATTTAACTCAATTATTTATACTTGTGTATCATTATTAGGAAACCCTGGTAAAGCCATTGCGATTATTTTCTTAGTATTACAAATCGCAGGTGGTGGCGGTACTTTCCCAATTCAAACGACGCCTAAGTTTTTCCAAACGATATCGCCGTATTTACCATTTACGTATGCGATTGATGCTTTACGTGAAACGGTAGGGGGTATTGTTCCGGAAATATTAATTACGAAAGTGATTATCTTAGCATTATTTGGATTAGGATTTATCATAGTTGGTGTTATTTTGAAACCAATCACAGATCCATTGATGAGAAAAGTTTCATCTAAAGTTGATGAAAGTAATGTAACTGAATAAAGTGAATGAGTTTCTAGCACTTAGGGCATAACATGTATCCCTCAAGTGCTAGAATTTTTTATGTAAGATACATTAAGACACGAGTTCTACACACAAAATATATTCTTGAGTGATATTATAATAAGTGAATATATTTAAGGAGCGTGTGTAGAATGACACATCAAAATAAAGTGGCTATAGTAACAGGAGCAGCACAAGGTATTGGTTTTGAAATAGCCAAACGACTATTTAATGATGGCTTTAATGTTGCATTAGTGGATTATAATGAACAAGGTGCGAAAGAAGCGGCTGCCACATTAAAGGGTAAAGGCCAAGAAGCTATCGCCTTTAAAGCTGATGTCGCTAATCGTGATGAAGTCTTTCACGTTTTTAGTCAAGTAGTTAAACACTTTGGAGAATTAAATGTAGTAGTGAATAATGCTGGGTTAGGCCCAATGACACCTATAGATACTGTAACAACTGAGCAATTCAATCAAGTTATTGGTGTAAATGTTGGTGGTGTATTCTGGGGTATTCAAGCAGCACTCGAACAATTTGAAGCGTTAGGTCACGGTGGAAAGATTATAAATGCAACGTCTCAAGCAGGTGTAGAAGGTAATAAAGGATTATCACTATACTGTAGTTCGAAATTTGCAGTTAGAGGTTTAACACAAGTAGCTGCACGTGATTTAGCTGATAAAGGTATAACAGTAAATGCATTTGCACCAGGTATTGTTGAAACGCCAATGATGGAAGGTATCGCTATTAAATTAGCTAAAGAAAATAATCAACCTGAAGAATGGGGTTGGAAACAATTTACAGATCAAATTACATTAAAACGTTTATCTAAACCAGAAGACGTTGCTAATGTTGTTAGTTTCTTAGCTGGTAGTGATTCAGATTATATTACAGGACAAACAATTATCGTTGATGGTGGTATGAGATTCCATTAGATTAGTGAAATAGTTTTAGAAGAAATTTGAAAAATTGATTCAAATCAGACTCATGAATCATTGAGTGTTAAATAAAAAAGACAGGATACGACATTCAGCTCAAGTGAGAGCCAATGAGAATGACTTAATCCTGTCTTTTTATTATTCTGATTTGTTTTGTTTGTTTGAAGTGCTATTGTTCTGAGTTGAACGATTCGCATTATTATTGTTATTAGAGCTTTGACCACCTTGACCGCCTTGACCTTGTGATGATTCAGTACTTGCCTTTGGTTTATTGGCTGGTTCCGATTGTTGTGAACGCGCAGGTTGATTATTACTTTTTTGTGCTGGTTGGTTGGACGGTTTAGCTTGAGTTGATTGACTTGGTGATGTCTGATGAGTAGCTTGAGATGATTTTTGAGTTGGTTGTTGATTAGCTGAATGATTGGATTTGTTTACATTATTTTGTTGTGAATTCGTAGGTTCAGCTTGAACAGTTTCTTGATCTGTTGTATTATTTTTCGCTTTCTCTTTTGACGTTTTCTTTTTATCTTTTTCTTCAGTTTTGTGTTCAGTTTTATGATGAGATGTTTTGTTTTGGTGTGTTAAAGCTGCAAAAACAGAAAATCCTAAAGCTAATACAAGTGCAAAAATAACAATACTTGCTAATAATTTCTTCAAAAGTGTGTCCTCCATTAACTACGATAATTATTAACTATATTATAATCAAATTTTTGAATAAGAACACAACATTTAATGATATTTTAAAATAATAGGAAAGTAAGTGAAATATATGGGTGTATTAACTAATGAACAAAAGGTAAAAATTTTATCAGAAATAGTGGCTATACCTTCAGTCAATGACAATGAATTAGCAGTAGCACAATATTTAGAGCAATGGCTTAATCGATATGATATTGACACACACATCGATTACATTTCAGGAGAACGTGCAAATCTAATTGCTACCATAGGGTCTGGTAAACCAGTCGTTGCAGTTTCAGGACATATGGATGTAGTAAATGAAGGGAACCATGATGATTGGACATCTCCTCCATTTGAATTGACTGAACGAAATGGTCATTTATATGGAAGAGGTGCTGCTGATATGAAATCGGGATTAGCTGCACTGGTGATTGCAATGATTGAAATTAAAGCGAGCGGACAGTTAAAACACGGTACCATTAGATTATTAGCAACCGCTGGAGAGGAAATGGAACAAGCAGGATCAGAACAATTATATCGTAAAGGTTATATGGCTGATGTTGACGCCCTAGTCATCGCAGAACCATCTTATCCAAGCATTGTATATGCTCACAAAGGATCAATGGATATTAAAATCACATCTCAGGGGCGTTCAAGTCACAGTTCTACACCTTTTATGGGAGAAAATGCAATTACACCACTTATTGAATTGGTTCAAAATATCAATCAAGCATATGAAGAAATAACACAAAGAATAAAAGGAACGGCTTTAGATTATGGCAATATGGTCAATCAAATGGCTGATCAATTGCCTAGTTTTGTTAGTAAAGATGAAGTTCAAACTAGAATTCAAGGACTTGTGATGACCAATAGTATGATTAATGGTGGTTCTCAAGTCAATTCTGTTCCTGATTACGCAACTGCAACGTTTAATGTTCGCACGATTCCAGAATATGATAATACAAAAGTTAAAGCACTATTTAATAAATATATCGATGAAGCGAATCAAAGAGGAGCACATTTGACTCATGACATATATTTAGATCTTGATCCAGTTGTCACAACGGGTGACAATCACTTATTTAAATTAGGCCATCAACTGGCTCAAACATATTTTGATCCTTCGGCATTGATAGATACACCAACAGTGGCCGTTACGGATGCATCTAATTTATTAAAAGATAAAAGCGAAGACTTTCCATTCTTAATGATAGGGCCAGGTCAAGGACCTCATCAAGTTGATGAATGTGTTAATAAAAATCATTACTTAAAATTTATCGATTACTATATTGAATTATTGCTAACATATTTAAATGAAAAATGATAAGACGTGTAATATAAAATATTAAATTTAAGCATAAATTAGATATGACAAAACTGTAAGGGCTATTACTTTTAATTGTATGTCTTTAGTTGATGACGTATAATTTAGAAGACCTATTAAGCAAAGAAGCTATGGGTAAAGAAAGAGAGGATACGTTATGAATAAAAAGACAAAATCAATCATTGCGTCTACATTAGCTTTCGGTACATTATTAGGTGCATCAGCGAGTGTAGCGCCAGTAATCAATCATACGGCACATGCAGCAACAACCCAAGAACATCAATCTGTTTATTATACTTATAAAGGTAACGCAGGTTATGATGCGAAGTTTGTTTTAGATAAAAATTTCAAAAATGCAATCAAAGCTGGCAACGTTACATTTAATGGTATTAAAATTGCGCCAACTCAATCAACTCAAACAGTAATCAAATCAGATCAATTATTCCGTCAATATGATAAAAAATCTAAAAAAGCTTCATTAGTCGATATTCCATTGAAAAAGCAATTGAAGCTAACAGATTTACAAAAATCTTATGGTAAAGATTTGAAAAAAGTAGATAATGGTAAAAATGATACAACAGGAATTTATTACTACCAACCTAAGAAAAATGGTGAAGCGGTTTGGTTCGATGCATCAAAAGGTAAAATCGACCGCGTTGTCATTGGTTATGAAAAAACTAAAGTAGCAATTCAAAAAGATAAAACATTAAATAAAATTAAATAAGTTAGAACGACATGAACAGACGTCCGTATAGAGGATGTCTGTTTTTTGATAGGTTCAATTATGATAGATTGAAGTTAATGATAACTACGAAGGAGGTTACGTCTAGTGATTTATAACGGCTTTATGAATATGATTGAACAAAATGATTATAAAACACTTTATTCATACTTTACTAAAGAAATGAAGAAACAGATTTCTAAGAAAGCATTAAAAAAGTTGATGCAAGACTACAATAGATTTGCGCATCAACACAAGTGTTATGTAGACATCGGGACTGAAAAGTATGGTGAGAATGTATGGTTAGATGCTTTTGAAAACTATGGTATTTCAATCCATGTCACTCATGGCCAAATATCTTCACTTTTATTTAAACCTTTGTATTATTTTAAAGTTAAACGAACAACTTTAACTTATCAATTTCCGTTTTATGATGAATGGTTTGTATATTGGGGTGGCGATAACGAACTATTCAATTATCATTATCCTTCAGAAACACAAAGGTATGCATATGATTTTATAAAGATAAATAAAGACTCTGGAATGAGCTACATTGATGATGGCATGCGATGTGAACATTATTATGCTTATGGTACTCAAGTATATGCACCATTAAATGGTGTTGTTGTCGATATTGAGAATAATATAAAAGATAATCGTATAGGACAAACGAATCAAAAACAACCACTTGGCAATTATGTCGTGATAAAGCATTCGACAAATGAATTTAGTCTAATTGGACATTTAAAACAGCATTCGGTCAAAGTGAACATTGGAGATGAAATAACAGATAACGATATGATAGGTCTTTGTGGAAATTCAGGTAATTCGTCAGAGCCTCATGTTCATTTTCAAGTTAGTAATCAACCTAGTTTAATAGAAGGACAATCACTCAAAATTAATTTTAAAAATAATAGGATGCCCGTTAAAGGTGAAACGATTTGTCGATAAAATAGTTTAATAAAATTTATATATTATATTACAATACACAACGTATATTTATTGAATTTTATGTAATTTTCATTTACTTTTTATAAAAATATAAATAGTATGAAGGGAGATTAAAATTTATACATATACGGAGGATTAACATGAATCGATTGTCTAAAACTATCATTTCCGGTATTTCAGTAATAACTATAAGTAGTACATTTTATAGTGAAGAAGTGGATGCGAAGAATGATCATTCAGCAAATCAAAACAAATTAGAAGTTAAGGATAAGAATAAAGCATTTCAGGCATTAAAATTATTACCCAATGATAAAAATGCTAAAAAGCAATTTAAGCACTATAAAACAGTCGACGTCAATACAGATCAATTAGGCTACACGCACTATACACTACAACCAAAGTTTAAAAATGCATATGTTCCTGATAGAGAAGTTAAAATACATACTAATCCTCAAGGTAAGGTTGTACTTATCAATGGTGACACAGGTGGTAGTGAAATAAAACCTAGTAATACTGTCCAAATCCATAAAAAAGAGGCCATCAATAAAGCTTTTGAAGCTATTTCAATGTCTTCAGATAATGCTAAAAACTTTAAAAATGATGTCATTAAAAAGAATCAAATTCAAATTAGCGGACAACATAACAAATATGTTTATCAGGTAGAAATTGTAACAACGTCTCCTAAAATATCTCATTGGAACATTCAAGTTGATGCTGAAACTGGGGAAGTCATTGATAAGATAAATAATATCCAACATGCGCATACTGAAGGTACGGGAAAAAGCGTATTAAACAAAACGAAAAAAATTAATATTAATAGTAAGGATAAAGGATATGAGTTGAAGGATGTGACGCATAAAGGTAATATTTCAGCTTATGACTATAATGATGAGGATGGCAGTTCGAAACTGATGACAGATAAAGATAAAGAATTTGTAGACAAGTCGCAACATGCTGCTGTTGATGCGAACGATTATGCTAAAGATGTGTATGATTATTATAAAAATAAATTTGGTCGAGAATCATACGATGATAAGGGAAGTCCTATCGATTCATTAACTCATGTGAATCAATTTGAAAATGAAGATAATCGTAACAATGCTGCTTGGATTGGTGACAAAATGATTTATGGAGATGGAGATAATGACAATTATTTACCATTCTCTGGTGCTAAAGATGTGGTAGCACATGAAATTACACATGGTATAACTCAGGAAACAGCCAATTTAGTATACGAAAATCAACCCGGTGCATTGAATGAAAGTTTCTCAGATGTCTTTGCCTATTTTATTGATAGTGATAATTTCTTAATTGGTGAGGATATATATACACCCAACGTTAAAGGTGATGCATTAAGAAGTATGTCTAATCCTGAAAAATATGATCAACCTGCACATATGAAACATTACTCTAAAACACAAGAGGATAATGGTGGTGTACATACCAATTCTGGTATCCCTAATAAAGCTGCCTATTTAACAATCAAACGTATTGGTAAAGATAAAGCTGAACAAATTTATTATAGAACGTTAACACATTATCTATCTTCTAATTCAGATTTCGAAGATGCTAAAAAATCATTACACCAAGCTGCGCTTGATTTATATGATAAATCCACAGCAGATCAAGTTAATCAATCATGGGAAGATGTTGGCGTTTAATCTATCTAGCCTTTCACTGAGATAAGCACAGTGAAAGGCTTGTTTTATGTGGGAACACTTAGGGTTGTCTAACGTTAGACAACGAGCAGGCTAATTTAAAAAGTTAAGAGTGTACGATTTAAATTGACTCATCATATTTTATTTTGGAAAACAATATTTTACATAATTTTAAAATAAAATATATTGTTTTTGTGTGTGAATATAGTAATGTTGTATGTATATTGTATATAAGGAGATACAACATTGAAAAAGTATTATTTAATATCGATTTTGTCTTTTATTTTATTTTTGATAGTTAGCATGTTGGCATATCGGATGGATTTAAAGCAAGAGGCACAAGTTTTAGCAGTAGGCGATAATTTAATACACCCTAACATATATAGGGATGCACTTGAATCAGATGGTGATACATACAATTTTAATCCTATGTACCAAAATATAAAAAAAGATATTCAATCTGCAGATATTGCATTCATCAATCAAGAATCTCCAATAGGTGGTGATCATCGTCCTTATCATGGGTTTAAAAGATTTAACACACCTAGTGATATTTCAGATAGTTTAGTGCAAACCGGATTTAATTTTATTAATGGATCTAATAATCATGCATTAGATCAAGGTGATGAAGGACTTAAATATCATATTCAACAATGGAATAAATATAAAAATAAAGTGTTGCTTACAGGTACTTACGATTCGCAAAAGTCTCATGATCAAGTGGCTGTCAAAAAGATAAATGGTATCAATATAGCTATGTTGAGTTATACATTTGGTACGAATGGAATTAAACCTAAACATCAATACGAAATCAACTATTTTGATGACAAACAAATTAAGAAGGATATTCAACAAGCTAAAGAAGTGGCAGATGTCATATTTGTATCGGCACACTGGGGAAATGAAGGATCTCATCAACCTAATCCAATACAACGAAAATATGCAAAGTTATTTGCTGATGAAGGGGTGGATGTAGTATTAGGTACACATCCTCATGTTATACAACCAGTTGAATGGATTAAAGGTAAGGATCATCATCGTACCTTAGTCGCTTATTCCCTAGGAAATTTCTTGAATGGACAAGAAACTGGAAATGAAAGTAATGACCTACTCGGTAGAATAGAATTTAAAATAATGAAAACGCCTAAAGCAGTAAAAATCGAAAACGTTAAATGGCGAAGTATGGTTAATTATTATGAATTAAGTGATGTATATAATAAAAACAGTAAAGAAAACTTTAAAATTTATCCATTAAAGGATATGGATGAACGCTTAATTCGTAAACATGGTCGATATTATGACCCGAATTCTGATATGAGTCAATTACGATTAAAACAAATAACTAAAGAAGTCATTAACGAAACGTTTTTAGATGATGATAGTTTCTAAAATGATTAGAAGTTATATATGTTCTACTAGTATTCCCCAACATAATCATTAAATGTTTCATGAGAAACATCGTAAATGATATTTACCATTTTAAGAATGTATACAATACTGAATGATTTGTATCACTATGATGTCGATAAAACAAGTAAAAAATGCAGGAAAGTTATTTTATATAATGCATAAATAAACAATATATTGAATTTATATTTACTATGTTGTAAGATGTTATCAAGGAGTTGATGACATGAGCAAGTTTAACTTTGAAGGTAAATGTTTATTAAAGTCGACCGATTATTCTAAAGATGAATTGAATTACATCATAGATAAGGCACAACAATTAAAAGCAGAAAAGAAAAATAACCAATCACATCAATTATTAACAAATAAAAATATAGCTATTATATTTGAAAAACCATCTACACGTACACGAGCAGCATTTAGTGTTGCAGCACATGATTTAGGTGTTCAAGTAGATTACTTTGGACAGGGAGAAATTCATTTAGGTAAAAAAGAGAGCATCTATGACACGGCGAAAGTTCTAGGAAGTATGTATGATGGTATCGAATTTAGAGGACATGATCATAACGATATTGAAATACTAGCACAACATGCTAATGTACCTGTCTGGAATGGTTTAACTAATGAATGGCACCCTACACAAATGTTAGCGGACTTTATGACACTCAAAGAAGAGTGGGGGACGTTAAAAGGTAAGACTTTAACATATATTGGAGACGCTCGAAATAATGTAGCGAATGACTTATTAGTTACAGGGGCGTTATTAGGCGTCAATATGAATATTGTGGCACCAGAATCTCGCTTGCCGGAATCGCATGTGGTAGCGATGGCTAAAGACTATGCGGAACAAACAGGCGCAACGATTCAAATCAGTAGTGATATTGAAAAGACTGTTTATCAAACGGATGCTATTTATACGGATGTTTGGTTTTCAATGGGAGAACCAACAGATGTTATAGAAGAAAGAGTTAAGGCATTACAACCTTATCAAATCAATATGTCATTAATTCAAAAGATACAAAATCCTGATGTGAAAGTACTGCATTGTTTACCAGCTTTCCATAATACACAAACGCAAGTAGGCAAAGATGTCTACGAAAAATATGGATTATCAGAAATGGAGATCACAGATGAGGTCTTTCATAGTCCTTATTCTATTGTTTTTAAACAAGCAGAAAATCGTTTACATTCTATTAAAGCCATAATGGCATTAACTTTAGGTGGCATAAAATAAGAGATTACAAATGAGGTGTTATGCATGATTATAGAAGTCTCTAAAGCATTAAAGTCATTTCTTTATGAAAACTATGAAATAGAAATAGGCGAAATAGCGAGTAAGCAAATTATTGATCATATCTATCCTATGATAGAAAATGAAATACACGAAGATATGAAGACAGAGATTCAAAACCAAACGATTAATGATGTTATAGCAAAGTTAGAATTTGAAAAGATAATTAATCATAGATAAATGAAGAGGTCGAGACAAAAGTGTTTAGGATTTGAGCAGAACCGAACGATACACAAAATTGTTTTCCAATTTTAGTCTAATCGTGAGAGTCCCATGCCCAGCTTGCATTGCCGGTAGGTTTTCAAAATGAAAACCTCTCTGCTGGGACCAGAAGAAGATGATCCTGTTTTGGGACGTTGTTAATCGGTTTCCCAGAGTACTAAAACTTTATGTCTCAACCTCTTTTTATGATTTATTATTTATTTTGTGAAGCAAATGCTTTAGCGATATCACTTAATTTAGCTGGTGCATCTTCAATTGCCATTTTTACTTCAACAAAGTGCATGCAATCACTATGTGCATTGATCTTTTCAAATGTTTCTTTAAGTTCATGTGATGTATTAACATCATGGACGACTACATTATCTCCGCCAAATACTGCAGGGAGCGCTTTGTAATCCCACATATGAATATCATTATACGGTTCTTTCATACCATGAATTAAACGTTCCACTGTATAACCATCGTTGTTAACTACAAATATAATCGGTTTCAATTGTTGTCTAATCATTGTTGATAACGATTGAACTGTCAGTTGGAGTGAACCGTCTCCGATAAGTAAGACATTACGTCTATGCGGTGCAGCGATTTGTGTACCTAATGTTGCAGGTAAAGTGTAACCGATAGACCCCCATAATGGCTGACCAATAAAGGTATTATCTTTATATAAAGCTAAATCATAAGCGCCAAAGAATGAAGAACCTTGTTCAGCGATTAAAATATCGTCTAGTTGTAAGAAATCTTGCATCATCTTGAAATACGTTGCTTGAGTTAATGGTTCATGATCAACTTGATAGTCATGTTCTTTTGGTCGTTGATACTTTGGAAATTCTGATTTATTTTTATAAGAAATTGACATTAAACCTTTTATAAGATGAGGTAGTGCAACTTGTTCAGAGATGGTTTCATTCATTTTAAAATAGTTATGATTAATCATAACAACATCATCGATATCAAATTCAAATGAGAAACCAGCTGTCGCTGAGTCAGTTAACTTCGCACCAATATTTAAAATAGCATCACTTTGATTGACATAGTTTTTAACATTTTCTTCAGCGATACTACCATCAAAGATACCAAGATAATGTTCGTTTTCTTCATTAAAAGCTCCTTTACCAAGAGAAAGTTGAGCGACAGGTATATGCGTTTGATTTACAAATTGTTCTAATTCAGAATGAAGACCAAAACTATTAATTTCATGTCCAGTAATAATCACAGGTTGTTTAGCAGAATTTAATTTATCTTCAATCATTTGAATATAGTGAGATACATCTTGATCATCACGTGCTTCAGGTTGGAAAGATTTAGATACGTCGATTTCAGTCATTGCAACATCGATTGGCAAATGTAGATGAACTGGACGACGTTCGTTGATCGCTGCTTGTATAAGTCTAGGAATTTCAGTCGTTGCATTCTCTGGCGTAATATATCCTTGGGCGGTTGTTATAGGTTCAAACATTTTTCTATAATCATCAAATGTACCTTCACCTAAAGAATGATGAACATATTTTCCAGCTGACTCAACAGCACGAGTAGGTGCACCAGTAATCGCAATGACTGGTACACGTTCAGCATAAGAACCGGCAATGCCGTTAACAGCACTTAATTCTCCAACACCAAACGTAGTAACTAATGCACCTAATCCATTAATTCGAGCATAGCCATCAGCGGCGTAGCTAGCATTTAATTCGTTAGTATTACCAATCCACTCTACTTGGTCATGAGAAATAATATCGTCTAAAAAGGCTAAATTGAAATCGCCAGGAACACCGAATATTTTATCTACCCCAGCAGCATTAACTGCATCCATTAAATATTGTCCTACACGTTGTTTCATTATGCATTCCACCTTTGTTTATGTATTTGCATTTTACAATTAAAAGATAACTTTTTGTAAAAAGAAAGTCAATTAACTTGACCTTTTAAAGAAAGTTTAACATGACGAAAAAAGGAAACTTTATTATAATGAACCTTAAATATTAGAAAAGGAAAGAAAGTACATGTCGACAAATAAAAACGATTATGAGCATATGCTATTTTACTTTGCATATAAAACCTTTGTAACGACAGCGGATGACATTATTGAGCAATACGGTATGAGTCGCCAACATCACCGTTTTTTATTTTTTATCAATAAATTACCTGGAATTACAATAAAAGAGTTACTTCAAACATTGGAAATATCAAAGCAAGGTTCTCATGCCACACTGAGAACGCTAAAAGAAAAAGAACTTATCATTGAGCAAACATCAGAAAAAGATAGACGTGTTAAGCAGTTATTTGCTACGGATAAAGGCAATGCGTTAATTAATGAGCTCAATTACGCACAAGATCACTTGTTACAAACGATTCAACAAAAAGTAGGAAACAATTGGTACGATATAATGGAAGCGTTAGCCAACCAAAGAGATGGCTTCAAACATATTGAACATTTAAAAGGACAAGAGTAACTAATACTTTTGCGAGGCCCTTGTTGCATATGATGTAACAGGGGATTTTTATGATATTAAAGAAGTAATGGTGAATGTTAAGTAATGATGTTAAAAATATTAAACTCCTACATAGTATTTTTAAAATTTTTGTTAATAATGTAATAAATAGTTGATATATTAAATAAAAATATTGCTATTTCCAATGGATAAGTTAACATAGGATAAAAGTATTTTATTTTAAGGAGTTTATGAATGAAAAGATATGTAACTAAAAAAACTAAACCAATTGTTAAAATAACGTTAGGTTTAATCACTGCGTCAATTAGTTTAGGAACGATAAGTGTCGTGACTCAACAAGCCACTGCCCATGCCTCTACTGTACAAACGACTCACAACCACACGAGCACTCATAATCAAACACGAACACTATCGACAGCACCTCATATATCCCAAACGAAGACACCTGTGAAACGTGTCACAACGACAGTTAAGGCTCCAACTACAGTGAAAACGACGACGAAAGTAGCAACTATTACGCAACCAACTCAAACAGTGAAAACGGTATCTGTTTCAGCTCCTAAAACAAGTCGAACATCTACAATTAAGACAAGCACGAGTCATACACAAAAACCAACATCTGCTAAGGCACCTACATCTACTCACCGTAAAAGCAGTACAACAACGACTAAGACATCGACAAACCATACCACAACAACAAAAGCACCTATAACAAAAGCAACGGTATCTAAGACATCAATAACTAAACCAACGAACACAACACAACATACGACTACGACACCATCAAAATCAACAACATCGACGAAAACATCTACAACGACGCGTCCACCGAGCCAGACATCGAAGACGGTATCCAAGACATCAACTAGTACTGCCAAAGCACCTTCGACATCAACGTCACTGCCAAGTACTAAACCATCAACGACGACTGCTTCTTCAACGAAACTAGTAACACCGACAACTTCAACTACAACCCAAACGAGCGGAAGTTCGAAAGACACTAACCTACCATCAACAGGTGCTCATTCAGATGCTAAACCAATCATACCGGTTGAAAATGCGCATAAAGATTATTACGCTTCAATGACTCAGCTTGAACGAGAAACTAAAGAAGGCATAGATTGGAAGAAGGAAACACGTGACCAAGACAACCAAGTGCTGATCGTTGCGCCTCATGGAGGTAATATAGAACAAGGTACGTCTGAGTTAACAAAGTTACTTGCACAACAAGGCGGTTATGATTATTTTTCATTTGAAGCCACTAGACCATTTAACAATACACAATTGCATGTGACGTCTACACATTATGATGATCCAACTTTACATCAAATGATTGAAGGACGTGCGGCTACCATTTCTATTCATGGAGCTAAAGGAGACGACCAAATTGTATTTTTAGGCGGCGCTAAGTCTGACCTAAGAGATGCGATTCAATTACAATTGGAAAGTAGAGGCTTTGCTGTACAAGTGCCGCCTGAATATTTAGGCGGATTAAATGAGGATAATTTTATTAATAAAAATGAAAATAGCACTGGTGTGCAATTAGAGTTAACAACTGCATTACGCAAAGCATTATTTATTAATCAAGATATGAGTACAACATCACGAAAAAATGAAAATAATTGGTCTCCATTAATGTATCAATTTGTAGATGCATTGCATATAGCAATATCACAAACAACGGAGACATCAACACATTAAAATCGACGTGTTGTGTGTTATTGAAAAAAAAGAATGCCGATGAAGTATATTAAAATTAATTTATGTTTTTTCAACACATTGATAATAAGGTTTTTAAAATTGTTGAAAAAAAGTGTATAATTATGTCATAAGAATTTCAAAGCGATAGTTGAAATGAATAATCGAAGAAGGAGTTTTTATGATGAAAAAATTCGCTATATTATTAACTTTAGTCGGTGCAGGTTACTATGCATTTAAAAAATATCAAAACCATGTAAACCAAGCGCCTAATATTGAATATTAATATGTATCATAAGTAATTAGATGAATACATTAAAATAATCCGGGATGAGTCACGCTCATCTCGGATTATTTAATATCAAAGTTTATTTTACGTCATTAGCAAAGAAATCAAAGATATTTTTTGCACTATCTGTATTTTCTTTATTTCCTTTGAATTGATTAGATCCAGGACCATATGCATACGTATTTACATCTTCACCAGTGTGACCGTAAGTTGTCCAACCTGTATGTGATGCATCATTGATTGGTTTTTGAATTGCATCTTGAAGACGTGTAGTTTGTTCGACAACTTTTGGATCTTTTTCATCCTTGACTGATTTTGTTAATTTCTTCAGCTTTTTAGCTTCTTTTTTAACTTTATCAAGTTGTTCTTTAGGGAAGTCAATACCATAACCATCGTTGATTACTTTTTCAGGGTCTTTACCAGCAGCAATTTCTTTTGTCATATACATGCCAGAATGTTTCATTTGATGGATTGATTGAGGATTCCATTTGTAATCTTTACCTTTACCAATGGTCATACCACCTGTAGAATGATCTGCTGTTGCTACAACAAGTGTATCTTTATGTTGTTTAGCATAGTTAATCGCATTTGAGAAAGCTTTATCAAACCCTTGCATTTCAGACATTACACCCGTAACATCATTTGGATGTGCAGCTTTGTCGATAGACGCACCTTCTACCATTAAGAAGAAGCCTTTATCGTTCTTTTCAAGTTTACTTAAAGCGCTGTTTTCCATATCTACTAATAATGGGTTGCTTTCTGGCGCATCAATTTGAAGTGGCATATCTTTCTCAGAGAATAAACCTAATACCTGATTGCTAGTCGATTGATTCAGTTCATTTTTATTAGAAACCACATCGTAACCATCTTTTTTGAATTTTTGATCTAAATTCCCATTATCTTTACCAAAATATTTAGAACCGCCACCTAAAATGACATCTACTTTATGTTTGCCATTAATTTTATCATTATAAAACTGTTTCGCAATTTCATCTTTTTTATCACGAGAATCGACATGTGAGGCATAGGCTGCTGGAGTTGCATCAGTGATTTCTGCTGTAGATACAAGACCAGTAGATTTACCTTTTTCTTTTGCACTTTCTAACACAGTTTTAACATTTTTCTTATTAGCATCGACACCAATGGCACCATTATACGTTTTATGACCTGAACTAAATGCTGTAGCACCTGCCGCAGAATCTGTCACGTTTTCTTTAGGGTCATTAGGATAAGTACGGTTAGTACCCTTTAAATATTTATCAAATGTAGTGGGTTTCATCGATTTAGCTGAAGGATCATTTTGATAATAACGATAAGCAGTATTGAAAGAAGGACCCATTCCATCGCCAACTAAGAAAATGACATTTTTAGGGTTTTTAGTATTGCCGAGAGCAATAGCTTCATCATTACTTTGTTTTTTGTTGTCCTCTGTATTTGTCCCAGAAGCTAATGATACATTCGTACTACTTAATAATGTTGCAGCAATGATACTACCTGACAATAAGTATTTAGTATATTGATTAAATAATTTCATTTAAAATGGCCCCCTAATATATGTATAAATGCATTACAATTTAAGTATAAGCAAGGCATTTTGATTAGATGTGTGGTTCTTGTAAATAGATTGTAAACATAGGTGAAAGAGGATTTTATTAATGGATGACTCTTAACAAATGTACTTTTAATAATAAACATGTAAAATAGATATTAAATAGAGTATAGCAAGAGAGAAATTGGAAGCCATTTTGCCACCATGGAAACTCATGCTTAAAATAAACGAGGTGAAAAAAATGATATTTGTTATGTTATCTCCATTATTCATCATAGGTTTTATTGCATTAAGTATTTATGAAGAAAAAAGAAGAAAGAAAAATGAAGCTGCTAAAAAGGCATCAAATGACACTCAAACTGATGAAAATCAAGTCGAACATCAAGATAAATCAATGTAACGCAACGAAAGGTGTATCTCAATGAAGATTTTGATAGTAGAAGATGACTTAGTCATTGCAGAAAGTTTAGCAAGTGAACTTAAGAAATGGAACTATGACGTTAAGATGGCAAAACAGTTTTCGCATGTTTTAGATGATTTCAAAGACTATCTACCTGACCTAGTACTACTAGATATTAATTTACCAACTTTAAATGGCTTCCATTGGTGCCAAGAAATGAGAAAAATCTCAAACGTACCTATCATATTTATTAGTTCAAGGACAGATAATATGGATCAAATAATGGCGATTCAAATGGGTGGCGATGATTTTATTGAGAAACCATTTAATTTATCGTTAACAGTTGCTAAAGTACAAGCTTTATTACGACGAACTTATGATTTAGCTGTATCTAATAATGAATTAAATGTTAAGGGATGTAAACTTATCGTTGATGAGGCTAAGTTAATGTTTCAAGATGATGTGACACAACTGTCTTTAACAGAACTTCAAATCGTTAAACTGTTGTTTCAAAATGAAGGTAAATTTGTAAATCGAACAGCTTTAATTGAAAAATGTTGGGAATCAGAGAATTATATTGATGATAATACTTTGGCTGTAAATATGACACGATTGCGAAAAAAATTAAGTCAAATTGGCTTAACAGATTTTATTGAAACGAAGAAAAATGTGGGATATAGGGTGTAAATAAGATGTTACTAACGTTTATTAAATCAATTAAAAATGAAATAGCGATTGTTACGTTTATATCCTTACTGTTTGTACTCATTTTCTTTGTGTTTTCACTCCCCCAAAGTGCGCTAATGCTTGGTGTAGCAATTATTTTATTTATTATGTGCATTTATTGGTGGATCAGTTATTTAGGTTTCCAAAAACAAGAAAAACTTAAAGAAAAAGTAGTATCACTCGAAGAAGAACTATTTGAAATGAAAAACAAACAAATTGAATATCGTAAAGATGTTGAAAGTTATTTCTTAACATGGGTACATCAAATCAAAACGCCAATCACTGCATCGCAACTATTGCTAGAACGTAATGAACCTAATGTTGCCAATCAAGTGAGACAAGAAATTGTACAAATTGATAACTATACTCGTTTAGCACTAAGTTACTTAAAATTACTTAATGAAGCCTCGGATATGACAATCACAGAGGTTAACATAGATGATTTAATTAAACCTTTAATTATGAAATATCGAATTCACTTTATTGAACAACATACTAAAATTCATTATCAATCTAATGATGATAGTATCTTAACAGATGCACAATGGACTTCAATATTGATAGAACAGATACTGAATAACGCATTAAAATATGCACGTGGAAAAGATATTTGGATTGACTTTGACTCAACGTCTCAACAATTATCTATTAAAGATAACGGGATTGGTATTAGTCAAGCAGACTTGCCGAAAATCTTTGACAAAGGATATTCTGGTTACAATGGTAGCCTTAATGAATCCTCAAGCGGCATTGGATTGTTTATCGTTAAACATATTGCGCAACATCTGAATTTAAATGTTGAAGTAACATCAGACTTGAATAAAGGTACACAATTTACAATTAGCTTTCCAACGCAAAGCTAACTTTCAAAATTGTAAGATGGCCAACAAGATTTGTAAGAAATTATAAATGTTGTTGGTCCCTTTTTAATATAAAATAGAGTTGGTATTAGAAAGGAGCGTCCATATGTTACTAGAAGTCAAACATGTCAAAAAGGTATTTGGAAAGGGTTTAAATAGAACTGAAGCATTAAGTGATATGAATTTATTAGTTGATACTGGTGAGTTTGTAGCCATTATGGGTGAATCAGGATCTGGTAAATCTACATTATTACAATTGATTGCTACATTTGATCAATTAACGGAAGGTACCATTCAATTGAATGGTCAATCCCTAGCGTCATTGAAAAAAAGAGATATTGCTCAGTTTCGACGAGAACAACTAGGATTTGTCTTTCAAGAATTTAATATTTTAGAATCAATGACAAATAAAGATAATATTTTAATGCCACTTATCTTAAGTAATCAATTTGTTCATACGATGCAAGAACGCCTAGACAAAGTGAGTCGACAACTTAATATTAGTGACATCTTAAATCAATTTCCAAATCAAATTTCTGGTGGACAAAAACAACGCGTTGCTATAGCACGTGCGCTTATTACGAATCCTCAACTATTATTAGCAGACGAACCAACGGGGGCGCTTGATTCAAAAAGTTCGAAACAGTTAATGCAATTATTTCAATATCTCAATCAACAACAACAAACGATTTTAATGGTTACGCACTCTACTATTGATGCTTCGTATGCTAATCGTGTTGTTTTTATTAAAGATGGTCGTTTATATCATGAGATATATCGTGGAGAAGAGAGCCAGATAGTATATCAAAAGCGTATTGCTGATAGTTTAGCAATTATAAATGGAAGGGAGTAGTTAACGTGCCCCTAACAATGATTTGGACAATTGTTAAACGCCATTTTGTAACGCAACGGCATATCATCATACCATTTATTTTGTCTTCAAGTACGATATTTGCGATTGAATACATACTATTATCATTAACCACTAATACATATATTCAACAACATCATCAATTACTAGGTGTTTTTGCAATAATTGGAAATGTATTCATGTCATTATTAGCTATCATTTTTATCATTTATGCTAATCAATTTGTCATAAAACAACAACAAAAGACCTATTCACTTTATATTATTTTAGGTATGGAAAAACGTCATCTTAGCATCATAATATTAATAGAATCCATAGTAAAATATTGTATTATCGCATTATTGAGTATCGTTGGAGGATATTTATTCGGTGCACTATTATTTATGTTTATTCGTAAAGTAACGACAGGGCGGGAAGGTTACCTAAGTGCCTATCCATTTGATTTTAAAGCCATGTGGATAACATTGCTATTATTATCAATCGTCATGATATTATTATTAATGATTAATGTATTTAAAATCACTATGCAAAATCCTATGCAATTAATGAATAAGAAAGCGTATCGTAATTATCGATTTCAAAAGGTATTCAATTATAGTTTGTTAATTATCGGGATGTTATGTGTTGGTAATGGTTATCGTATAGCTTTACAAAATAATACGCCAGCAGAGTCGATTTTGGCATTATTTGTTGCTATATTCTTTGTATTTATAGGTACATATTTATTATTTATATCATTGAGTGTATTACTCATTGAAAGGTTACAAAAGTTGTCTAAGTTTTACTATCGACCTAAACGTTTCTTTTTGATATCAGGATTAAGAGCACGTATGAAATCGAATGCAGTAGGGTTAGCAAGTATCGCGATATTATGTACGTTCTTGATTGTTACTTTAGGGATGACCGTCACGACATACAGAAGTATGGGTGAGAATGTTCGCAATATGTGGAAAAATCAATATCTTACCAGTATTGAAGGTGATTTTCATCAGGATAAAAAGGTAGCTCAAAAGGTTAAAGCAGTAACCGAAGATATTAAACAAAATATACATTCAGATACACCGAAAATATATACCCAATCCATGTTTAATGTACTTTTAGACAATCGTTCAGATTATCGACGTTTACTCAAACCAAGTGATTCACCAAACGAGTTCAATATTGATCCTTGGAGTACTAAAAATGTATTTATTACGATTATGACATTGAATGATTATAACCAATTTAATCGCCCGCTACATTTAAAATCAAATGAAATCGGTGTGAACACGAGCATGCAAATGCTAGATTTGAATGACAATTTAGTACTAAGAGGAAAATCCTTTAATATTAAACCTGTTGAAGAAACCAATGTGAATTCTATAAGATTTAGCGAAAACATTAATTTAATTGTTAAAAATGACAAAGAACGCGATCAAATCATCCAATATTATACTAAAACATCAGCCAAAGCTGACGATCAAGTCACACACACGATGATTGAATTTAATGCGTACGATTCAAAAGGGAAAGACACGCCCGATATTCATAAACTTGAACAAAAACATCATATCAATATTACTAGTTATGAATCATTTATTAAGATGTTTTATAACTTCAATGGCGGTTTAATATTTGTGGGAAGTTTAGTTTCTTTCGTTTTAGTGATTGGTATATTCTTGATCATTTACTATAAGCAAGTATCAGAAGCGCAAGAAGATGTTAATCATTATGTAACGATGGCACATCTAGGACTAGATAATGATGATATCAAACATATATTAGATCAACAGTTAATTTGGTTATTTAGCGTTCCGTTTATTGTGAGTATATTCCATACAGTGGTTGCCTCTAAAATAATATATAATGTACTCGGATTATTTGGAGAAGTTAGCAAAGGTATATTTATAACTAGTTTTATAAGTGTGATAATAATGGTAAGTGTTCTTTACCTCTTGACGTATAAAATGACGTCCTATTTATACTCAAAATATGTAAATCAATTAAAAAAATAAAACTTATAAACTACTGGCATAATAGGAAAAATAAAATTATTATCAATTTAATTTTATAATTTAAGCATACATGGTATTTCAATTGGGTAATGATAAAGAAACAAAGAAAGAGGTGTCATTTAATGAAAAGGACAATTGAACGGATTCTTGCTTGGTTAGGGATCATTACTCAATTATTTATATTATTAGGTTTAGGCATTGGTGCCATGTTTGGTGGTACGAGTGAAGTACAAAAAGAAATTAAAAGACAAGCTAAAGAGCAGGCAGCTTCAAATCCAGCCGTAGACTCATCATCACATATGTCTGAGTTATTACCATCTATTTTTAAAGTTGGACTTATTTATGGTTTAGTTATTTTAGTAATTGCACTAATTGCGACATTATTAATTAAGAAAAAGGCTAAATTAGCAGGTGTTTTACTCATCATTGCTGCTGTACTTTCATTAGTAATGAACTGGATCGCGGCTTTATTCTGGATTATTGCAGGTATTATGTTATTAGTTAGAAAAAATAAAGATAAGCATGATATCAAGGATAAAGACAGCGTCCATAACAAACATTCAAAGGATAAGCATCATGATAAAGCAGAACATATAAATGATGACAATCGTAAACATCATCACGATGTAGAAGATAGACATGATCGTAACGTAGAAGGAAGAGACGCACGTAACGGATTCGATACAGATCGTAGAGAAGACGACCGCCATAGAGCAGACCATCATGATGTAGACCGTCATGAAGCTAATCGCCAAGACACAGATCGTCGATTCGAAGATACAGAAAGCAGACATGATAATCGTAACGTAGAAGGAAGAGACGCACGTAACGGATTCGATGCAGATCGTAGAGAAGACGACCGCCACAGAGAAGATCATCATGATGTAGACCGTCATGATACCAATCACCAAGACACAGACCGTCGATTTGAAGATACAGAAAGCAGACATGATAATCGTAACGTAGAAGGAAGAGACGCGCGTAACGGATTCGATGCAGATCGTAGAGAAGACGACCGTCATAGAGCAGACCATCATGATGTAGACCGTCATGATACAGAACATTCTCAAAGCCAATTTGAAAATGAAACACATAACAAAGATAACTTTGTCGATAAAGTAACACGTCGATTCAAGAATGATGATAAGAAATAATAATATAAAATAAAATTGGTGTTTTACCTTGAAAGGAGCAATAATCCGTTCCTTTCAAGGTTTTTTTATTTGAGAAATAAACCTATATACACAATTAATTATTTATAAAAAGTAATTATGGATACATGTTATTTGTCAAATATAATCAATATAGTTATTATGGATTGATATTGATTTTTTTATTGAAAAGGTTTGAAATTTCTCTATGAGTCTATAATATAATTTGCGTGCAAATTATTTTGAATATATCGAAGATAGATGACAAGATGTGATCCATTGTAAAATTAGAACATTGTATTGCTATTTTAATTATATTAAAGAAAGGAGGTTTCACCGATGTATACAGTAGGATTAGTACCATCACCTGGCGTTGCACATGAACATGTGACGAAGATTATTCCCAAAATCAAGCAATTGCTGACACAAAGGATTAATGATGATAGTCAATGGAACTTTGAAGTTAAAGAGGATTTAATTATTGGTTCTGCCGAAGATGTACATGAGAGTGTTGATAAAGCAGAACAAATCAAAAATGAAAAACATTGGGATTTCGCAATATGTGTCACAGACCTTCCTAGTATTTCTGGCAAAAAGGTTGTCGTTAGTGATTTCAATAATGAAAAGCAAGTTGCAATGTTATCATTACCTTCCTTGGGTGTGATTGATTTAAAAAGAAAGTTAATTAGTAGTATTACTACGATGATTGAACAACTATATTATAACGAACCACTATCAAAGACCAGCACCCATCCATTCATCCATTTAAAATCGGTAGAACCTGAAGAAGACGAATCCCCCAAAAGACGATATATTAATCCATTTATGATTATAGGTTGGATTCAGTTAATTTGTGGTTTAACGCGTGCTAATAAACCATGGAAAAATATTTTTAACTTCAAAAAAATTATTTCTGTTGCCTTTGCTACAGGGACATATGTGTCTATTTTTTCTATGCCGTGGGAGCTTAGTGTCATTTACTCACCGATCAGATTTATTATATTAATGATTATTTCTATTGTTGGTATGGCATGTTGGTTATTATATGCACATAAATTAATCGAAAGAAAAACAGCCAAATCACAAAGAACGTATAGATGGATATACAATGCCACAACAATGTTGACACTGATAGTGATTACGCTAATCAATTATTTCATATTGTATCTATTATTAATTGTGAGTATTACATTGTTTGTGCCAGTAAGTTTATTTAATAGTTGGACCAGTGCACAAGCAGAATTTACGTTTATGAATTACGTCAAATTAATTTGGTTTGTATCATCACTAGGCTTATTAGCGGGAGCAATGGGATCTACAGTAGAAGATGAAGAGAAAATAAGAAAGATTACGTATTCATATCGTCAATACCATCGTTACAAGGAAGCACAAGAAGAAAAAGAAGAACAAGAACAACAACATGAGCCATCACAACAAGAGGTTGAAAGACAGTCTACTAGTGATGATAGTGATGACGATGAATATGAAGAGAAAAAACAAGATCATAGAGAGGAGGGTCATTAATGTCTGAAAGAAAAGTCATAGGATTAGTTGTAGCACCTGGTGTTACTGAAAAGTTAGCAGAGAATTTAATGGAAGATATACCTGACATTTTATCAGAACAACATGATAATCAAGTCGAATGGGAAATTGATTTAGTTGTTGACCCTCTAACTGGCTATGCGGAGAGAGTAGAAGAAATATTTACAAAGGTTCAAGAGTATCATGATGAACGTAAATGGGATTATGTATTAGCTATTACAGATTTACCGATATTTCACCATAGACGTGTGATGGCACTGGATATCAATATGAGAAATGGTGCAGCTATCTTTTCATACCCTGCGTTTGGTTGGAGACCGGTTAAAAAACGATTTAAAAACGCGATTGTGACAATCATTAATGAAGTTCATCATGCAGAGCAAGACCACCGTAATTATGATAATAATGATCTTATCGAACAAAGTGTTAAACAACAGTTCCCACTTTCTAAAATAGACAAGACACATGTGTATTTAGATGACACAGAGTCAAAACATATACGCTATTTATCTAGTTCTAGATCAAGAGGCATGTTTAGATTAGTCAGTGGGATGACATTTGCCAACAATCCATTAAATATGATGGCGAGTTTAAGTAACATTGTTGCCATTGCTTTTACTACTGGTGCCTTTGGTTTAATATTTACAACCATGTGGCAAATGGCTAATAATTTCTCGATGTGGCGGTTATTTGGCATCTCTATTATAGCGATACTAGGTATGTTGCTATGGATTATGATGTCACATGATTTATGGGAGTCCACAAAGCAAAGTAGTAATAAGAGGATTACACTATTATATAATTTAACCACGGTGATGACGTTATTTATTGCAGTTATCATTTATTATATTATCTTGTACTTAATGTTTTTATTTGCAGAATTAGTGCTTTTACCAGCCGATTTCTTAGGCCAACAAATTAGTCTTAAAGGACCAGCCGGCCCTGATTTATATCTAAGTATTCCTTGGTTTGCAGCATCAATTTCAACTGTAGCAGGTGCCATTGGTGCAGGTTTACTTGATGAGGAACTAATCAAAGAAAGTACGTATGGATATCGACAGCGAATTCGATATGAAGATACACATCAAAATCAATAATCTTTAATGATATATCAACCTGGGACAATTGGTACGTCCTAGGTTATTTTTGTATTGAAAATAATAATCTAGTAATTCATAAGCAATTATTCCGAGCCAGTTCCTATTTATTTCCTTAAATATTAAAATAATCAATTTTAGAAATTGTTTAGAAAAGATAGTCTTTTTATAAAAGTAATTTAAAATATTGGTTAACAATATTTTTAGAATCTGAAAAATATGAAACAATCATTATGAAGGGAATGATGGGAAATGAAATATTGTCCCAATTGTGGCAATGAAGTAAGACCAGGACAAGCATTTTGTAACAAGTGTGGTAATACATTAAAAAAAGAAATCAAACAAGCGGAACCGTCATCACAAGGAAAACAAGAGACTCAAGCAACTCAATCAAAGCAAACATACCCAGATCGTAATCGATATACCCCTCAACCAAATAAAAAAGATAAGAAACCGATTTGGATTATAATACTTTCAATTATCTTTATTTTATTAATTGGTGCATTACTTTATGGTGCTTACTACTATTACAATAATGTAATTAAAGACAATGATAGTGATAACCAAACTACTGAAACACAAAAGAAATCTAAAGATGATAGTCAGTCAAAAGAGTCATCGTCTAGTGAGGCTAACTCATCAGAGAAAGCACCAACGATTGATGTGTTTAGTAGTAACTTTGATCAAGGGTATATGAAATCTGCATCAACTGAAGGCTATAAAGGCATTTATAAGGATATGACAAGAAAAGAAGTCGAAGCTAAATTTGGTAAATCCTCAGGCAAGGTTGATGGTGGTCAAACATATTATGAAAAATATGGTGATTTAGCGGTACTTTATTCTGGAGATAAAGTAGATCGTGTAGGTGTAGCACCTTCTAATGTGACTGAAGATGAATTTTTAGATCACTACTATGAACCTGACGAACGTAAAAGTGATGAGTTGATTTATGATAGCAACAAAGATAATGACTTCTCAGTTATAGCTCACAGTAAAAAAGGTAAGATTACTTTAATTGAAAATATAGACCAATTATAAAGAGAAGAAACGATCAGTTAATACTGGTCGTTTTTTTATTTAAAATATTAATTTTCTGACAACTTTTATAAAATGGGTTGACTTTAAAATTAAAAAAAGTTAATGTATTAACATATTATTCTGACAATTCAGATAGGTTTTAAAGAGAATGGATAAAAATTGATAGGGGGATGATAGAGATGTCAGTCAAAGCGATGACATACGATAATTTTACGGGCGACCCTTTTATACACTCCCTCAACATTGATAACGACACTAAGGGCGCATATCAAATATTAAAATGGGCATATGATCAATATGAAGATGAATTAGTTTATTCATGTAGTTTTGGTGCAGAAAGTATGGTGCTGATTGATTTAATTTATCAAATCAAACCGAATGCCAAAATTGTCTTTTTGGATACTGACTTGCATTTTCAAGAAACATATAACTTAATTGATGAAGTAAAAACAACATATCCTGAATTACGTATCGAAATGAAGAAACCTGATTTAACATTGGAAGAACAAGCTGATCAATATAATCCTGCGTTATGGAAAAATAATCCTAATCAATGTTGTTATATCAGAAAGATTAAACCACTAGAAGAGGTCTTATCTGGGGCGAAAGCTTGGGTATCAGGACTGAGACGTGCACAATCTCCAACAAGAGCGCATACTAACTTTATTAATAAAGATGAACGGTTTCATTCAATCAAAGTTTGCCCACTAATATACTGGTCAGAAGACGATGTATGGCAATATATCAAACAACATCAATTACCATATAACGAGTTACATGATCATCATTATCCTAGTATAGGTTGTATTCCTTGTACATCACCAGTATTAGACTCTGAAGATTCCAGAGCAGGACGTTGGTCAAATTTTGACAAAACTGAATGCGGGTTACATGTTCCTGACAAACCTTAAATAGGGTTAAAAATTTTACGTATAAAACCTAGTATTCCGATAAGAATTAAACAGAGACTAATGACATCATATTTCGTTTACTCATTTAAGAGTTTGGTACATAATTAAAGTAATCGGATCTGGGTGCAAGCGTCATGAATGAAGCTAATAGAATACAAATAGCGCATCGTTAAAATGATGACTGGATTGAACAAGTATGATGAGGTCAAAATCTAGGATAGATGACAGCATACGATACCCAGTACTTTCAAAATCTAGGATTGAAGACAAGAGGTGGAAATTAGTGAATATTAACATCACAAATAGTCCTTTCAATGAGGAACAAGCAAAACAACTTAATGAATTACTACCAACTTTAACACCTGAACAAAAGCTTTGGTTAAGTGGTTATTTAACAGCGAGTCAACAAGCTGAGACCAATGAATCAGTGACGTCGAATCAAATAGCACAACAAGACCAACAAACTGAAACAATGCTTGCTGATAAAGAACCTGAAGTTACACCAGAATCTCGTGCCATTACAATTTTATATGGGTCAGAGACGGGAAATGCCCAAAGTTTAGCAGAAATCTTTGAAGAACGTCTTGTAGATATGGGTAACAATGTGACCTTGAAATCTATGGAAGACATTAAACCTAAAGATATTAAAAAAGTTGAAGATTTATTTATAATCACATCGACACATGGCGAAGGTGATCCACCTGATAATGCTATTGAATTACATGAATACTTACATGGGCGTAAAGCACCGAAACTAGAAGGTCTGAGATTTTCGGTACTTGCGTTAGGTGATCAATCATACGAATATTTCTGTCAAGCTGGTAAAGATTTCGACTTTAAATTAGCCGAATTAGGCGCTGAGCGATTATATGACCGTGTAGATTGTGATATCGATTACGAAGAAGATGCCGAAAAATGGATGACCAACGTCATTAATGCTATAGGCTCCAAACCCAAAGATACTGATAGTGAGCAAGTTGTAAGCGAATCGATTAAATCAGCAAAGGAGCGTAAATATTCTAAATCCAATCCATATGAAGCAGAAGTATTAGAAAACATTAATTTAAATGGTAGAGGATCTAATAAAGAAACAAGACATGTTGAATTACTATTAGATAATTTTGGAGAGGAATACGAACCAGGCGATTGTATTGTGGTATTACCACAAAATGATCCATCTATTGTTGAATTATTAATCAGCACATTAGGATGGGATTATGAAGAACAAGTGCTTATCAATGAAGATGGCGATACATTAAACCTTGAAGAGGCATTAACATCGCATTTTGAAATTACTAAACTAACGAAACCATTATTAGAGAATGCATCAGCACTATTTGATAACGATGAATTAAAAGGAAAAGTTCAAGATAAAGAATGGGTTCAAAATTATATTGAAGGACGAGACCTTATCGATTTATTAAACGATTTTAATACGACTGAACTTCAACCCGATAACCTATATCAACTATTGAGAAAGTTACCACCTAGAGAATATTCTATTTCAAGTAGTTATAAAGCAACGCCTGATGAAGTACATATTACAGTTGGTGCGGTAAGATACCATTCTCATGGTCGAGATCGAACAGGTGTTTGCTCAGTTCAATTTGCAGAACGTGTGCAACCCGGCGATACGGTACCGATTTATTTAAAACGTAATCCAAACTTTAAATTTCCACAAGAAAGCGAAGTACCTGTCATCATGATTGGACCTGGTACAGGCGTCGCACCTTTCAGAAGTTATATGCAGGAAAGAGAAGAATTAGGATTTAAAGGAAATACTTGGTTGTTCTTCGGTGAACAACATTTCACAACCGATTTTCTTTATCAAACAGATTGGCAAGAATGGTTAGACAATGGTTATTTATCGAAACTAGATGTTGCGTTTTCTAGAGATACTGAGCATAAAGTGTATGTGCAACACCGTATATTAGAAAATAGTAAACAGTTTAATGAATGGATACAAAATGGAGCAGCTATCTTCATATGTGGGGACGAAAAGCAAATGGCTAAAGATGTACACCAAACGATTAAGGAAGTATTGATGAATGAACAAAGTTTATCCGAAGAAGATGCTGAAGCGTATCTTAAGCAGATGAAGAGAGAGAAAAGATATCAAAGAGACGTCTATTAACGGGAAAGGGTGTCAAACATGGTTAAATCAAATCAAAAACTGTCAGATGAATTAGATGATCATTTAGATCAAATGGAATATTTGAAGGCAGATAGCCAGTATTTGAGAGGTACCATCGAACAAGGATTAGCTAATCCTATCACTGGTGCGATTTCTCAAGATGATGCGAAGTTATTAAAGTTTCATGGTAGTTATATGCAAGATGATAGAGATTTAAGAGATGAACGACGTAAACAGAAATTAGAACCTGCTTATAGTTTTATGATTCGTGTACGTGTACCAGGTGGCAAAGCTACGCCAGAACAATGGATAGCCATGGATGATATTTCGAATCAATATGCTAACCAGACCATCAAATTGACAACGCGTCAAGCATTCCAATTTCATGGTATTTTAAAACGAAATTTAAAACAATCTATGAAAGATATTAATCAATCTGTACTTGATTCGATAGCAGCCTGTGGAGACGTTAACCGAAATACAATGTGTAATCCCAATCCATATCAATCTAAAGTACATGCTGAAGTAAATGATTATGCTACAGCTATCAGTAATCATTTACTTCCTAGTACTGGAGCATATCACGAAATATGGTTAGACGGTGAAAAAGTATTAGATTCAAGTGAAGAATCAGAACCCATTTATGGAAGTACCTATTTACCTCGTAAGTTTAAAATTGGTATTGCAGTACCACCGTCTAATGATATTGACGTTTATTCTCAAGACATTGGTTTGATTGCCATCATTGAGCAAGGTGAATTAATTGGCTTTAACATTACTATTGGTGGTGGTATGGGTATGACGCATGGTAATAAAGAGACATACCCGCAGTTAGGTCGATTAATTGGTTTCATTCCTAAAGACAAAGCAGTTGATGTGTGTGAAAAACTATTAACGATTCAACGAGATTATGGTAATAGAGAAAATCGTAAAAATGCACGTTTTAAATATACAGTTGATCGTTTAGGTGAAATTTGGGTGAATGAAGAGCTAAATCGACGCTTAGGTTGGGAGATTGAACCTGCAAAAGATTATGAGTTTGACCATAATGGCGATCGTCTTGGATGGATAGAGGGTGAGAATAACTGGAACTATACGCTATTTATTCAAAACGGACGTGTAAAAGATACTGAAGATTATCAACTTAAAACAGCACTTCGTGAAATTGCAGAGACACATACTGGAGATTTCAGGTTGTCACCTAATCAAAATTTGGTCATTGCTAACATTTCTCCAGAAAAGAAAAACGACATACAACAAATTATAGATAAATATCAACTTACAGATGGTAGTTATTATACTGGATTAAGACGTAATTCAATGGCTTGTGTAGCATTTCCAACATGCGGTCTTGCTATGGCAGAATCAGAACGTTATTTACCTTCACTCATTTCAAAAATTGAAAATTTACTTGATGAAGCGGGGGTTCAAGAAGAAGACATTACGATTCGAATGACAGGATGCCCAAATGGGTGTGCTCGCCCAGCCTTAGCAGAAATCGCATTTATTGGTAAAGCGCCAGGAAAATACAATATGTATTTAGGTGGTGGATTTAAAGGAGAAAGACTCAATAAATTATATAAAGAAAATATTGATGAAAACGAAATTTTACAAACGTTAAGACCGCTACTCATACAGTACGGAAAAGAAAAATTACCGGATGAACATTTTGGTGATTTTATGATACGCACTGGGGTGGTAGCAAAAGTGAATGATGGAAGAGATTTCCATAGTTAAAAGAAAAATGGCGTTAGGGGTTGAGTATCTATGGGCAAAGTTTATTTAGTAGGTGCAGGACCTGGAGATCCAGAATTATTAACGATCAAAGGGCTTAGAGCAATTAAAGAAGCAGATGTCATTTTGTATGACAGGTTAATTAATAAAGACATATTAGACTATGCTGAGCCAAACACTAAGTTTTTCTATTGTGGCAAGGACCCATACAGACATTCGTTACCTCAAGAAGAAACAAATCGTATGATGATACAGTTGGCTAAAAAAGGACATACAGTCACACGGTTAAAAGGTGGAGATCCATTTGTATTTGGTCGTGGCGGAGAAGAAGCGGAGCAATTGGCGACACATCATATTCCATTTGAAATTGTTCCGGGAATTACATCAGGGATAGCGGCACCAGCATATGCAGGTATCCCAGTAACACATCGAGATTATAGTTCATCTGTAGCGTTTATCACTGCTGTAAATAAACCTGGTATGGATAAGGAAGCGTATTGGCAACATTTAGCGCAAGGCCCTGAAACCTTATGTATTTATATGGGCGTCAAACGATTACCGGAGATTTGTGAATTACTAGTGAAATTTGGTAAGAATCCTCAAACACCAGTGGCACTTGTACATATGGGTACAGCTACATCACAACATACAGTAACGGGTACATTGCAAGATATCACAAATAAGGCAAAGGAAATTACTAATCCGGCGATGATTATAGTTGGAGACGTTGTGAATATGAGAGAAAAAATCAGTTGGTTTGAAGAACAAGCATTTAAAGAAAATGTCAACTTGGCTAAGTAAGATACACTTAATTATTAGAATATTAAAATAATTATTTTGGATAGGAAAGGTGACGAGGCACATGCAAATGCCAATCATGATTAATTTATCACAAATGAATGTTGTGGTTATCGGAGGTGGTCGAATAGCCACACGACGTGTCGAATTGCTACTTGAGTATGCTAGCCACATTCGCGTAGTAAGCCCTCATATAACAGAATATTTAAATGGGCTTATCCAACAACAACAGGTAACATGGCATCAAAAAGAATTTGACCCCTCAGATGTGGCAAATGCAGACTTAGTCATTGCTGCTACAAATAATGACCAAGTGAATGATGAGATTAAACATCACCTAGGGTCACATACATTATTTAATCATGTAGGTAATGCAAAAGAGGGTAATATCACATTTCCTAATCAACTTAGAAGAGGCAAACTCACAATAAGTGTATCAACAGATGGAGCAAGTCCTAAACTAGCTAAGCAAATCATACAAAATTTGGCACAAACTTATGATGAATCTTATGAAGACTACATTGACTTTTTATATGAATCTAGACAACTTATTAAAGAAAAGGCACTCACATCATCTGAAAAGCAAAGCTTACTTCAAGATATTTTAACTGAGAAATATAAACATCCCAACGCACAGCAGTCTTTTATAAACTGGTTGAAAACACTGGATTCATCCAGATAGGGGCAAGGTAAAATATGCGGAAATTATTTATTTTTGCGCTAGCAGGCTTTTTAGCACAATTAGTAGATGGATCACTTGGAATGGGGTTTGGGGCGTCATCATCCTCCATTCTATTAACCTTTGGCGTGGCACCCGCTATTGTCTCAGCTACAGTTCATTTTTCAGAAATAGCGACTACCGCAGCATCAGGGACCTCACATTGGAAGTTTGAAAATGTCCATTATCCAACGATGTTGAAATTAGCTATTCCAGGTGCTATCAGTGCATTTTTAGGTGCAGCAGTATTAACAAGCATTAATGCTAATGCAATTAAACCACTGATTGCTTTATTTCTATTGTCGATGGGCGTTTATATATTATATCAATTTATATTTAAGCATATGAACGATGGACATCATTATTCAGGTCAATTTGGCCGGATAAGAATGGTGACACAAGGTGCTATCGCAGGTTTTTTAGATGCTATAGGCGGTGGCGGATGGGGACCTGTTAATACACCGTTACTTTTATCTAGTAAAAAGATGGAACCACGATACGTGATTGGTACAGTCTCAGCAAGCGAGTTTTTCGTTACTCTATCAGCGTCGTTAAGTTTTATCATTTTCTTAGGTATGACGCATATCAATTGGTTAGCTGTAATAGCACTTAGTGCAGGTGGACTGATTGCAGCACCTATTTCCGCATATCTAGTTAAAATCTTACCGATTAATATTTTAGCAATATGTGTTGGGGGGTTAATTATTTTTACTAATAGTAATGCATTGCTTAGTTACTTTGTTAAGGATGAGGTGCTATCTAACATTGTGAGAGTCATCATTATCGTTGTTGTTTTAAGTCTACTTGTTATCCAGGTCATTAGAAATAGAATGCTAAGTTTTTCTTACAAGAAAAACCGAGTAAACAAATATAATTAATTGGAAAAGGAGATTTAAATATGTCAGAGCATAAAACATTTACAAATGATACTATTCGCCCACATGGTGGAACATTGGTCAATTGTATTGTAGAAGGTACAAAAAGAGAACAACTGATTGAAAATGCGAAGTCTTTACATTCAATTATATTAAATCAATGGAGCTTATCGGATCTAGAATTAATAGGCATTGGTGGGTTCAGTCCATTAACTGGTTTTATGAATCAAGCTGATTATGAAAGTGTCGTAGAACATGTTCATCTAAAAAATGGTCATGTTTGGAGTGTGCCAATTACATTGCCAGTAAGTCAAACAGAGGCTAACAATTTAGTGATTGGCGAACAGGTAGCACTATATGGAGAAGATGGTACATTGTATGGTGTGTTAGATTTAGAAGAAAAATATACTTATGATAAAGAAAAGGAAGCACAACATGTTTATGGTACAACAGATAATGCACATCCAGGGGTGAAAAAGGTTTACGAAAAAGGTGAGTATTACTTAGCGGGGCCAATACAATTGATTAATCGTCCACAACATGATGCATTTGTAGATTACCATCTTGACCCATTAGAAACGAGACAGCTATTTAATAAATTGAATTGGAAGACTGTTGTAGGATTTCAAACTAGAAACCCAGTTCATCGTGCCCATGAATATATTCAGAAATCAGCATTAGAAATTGTAGATGGATTACTATTAAATCCATTAGTAGGTGAAACTAAATCTGATGATATTCCAGCAGAGGTAAGAATGGAAAGTTATCAAGCCATACTTAAAAACTATTTCCCAGAAAATCGAGCACGTTTAGTCATTTATCCAGCTGCGATGAGATATGCAGGTCCAAGAGAAGCCATTTTACATGCGCTAGTAAGACAAAACTATGGTTGTACACACTTTATTGTTGGTAGAGACCATGCAGGTGTTGGTGACTATTATGGCGCTTATGAAGCACAGGAATTTATTTCTCAATTTGAAAATGAATTAGATATACAAATTTTAAAATTTGAGCATGCCTTTTACTGTGAAGCATGTGGCAATATGGCTACAGCTAAAACTTGTCCACACGATGCTTCGAATCATTTACATTTAAGTGGTACAAAAGTAAGAGAAAAATTACGCAACGGAGAATCATTACCAGAAAAATTTTCAAGACCAGAAGTGGCAAATGTGCTGATCAAAGGATTAAAAGAGAAATGACAAAGGGTGATGTTAAATGAGTGAAACAAAACATATTACATGGCACGAATCTGAAGTCACAAAAGCACAACGACAAACACGTAATGGTCATCAAAGTGTATTAATTTGGTTTACTGGTTTATCAGGGTCAGGTAAATCTACGGTATCGGTTGCTTTAGAAAAGGCATTATTTGAAGATGGCAAACAAACGTATCGTTTAGATGGAGATAATGTCAGACACGGTTTAAATAAAAATTTGGGCTTTTCTCCTGAAGATAGACAAGAGAATATTCGACGCATCGGTGAAGTAGGTAAGCTAATGGTAGATTCAGGTGCAATTACAGTTACAGCTTTTATATCACCGTACAAACAAGATAGGGATAATGTTAGACAATTATTTGAGGAACAAGAATTTATCGAAGTTTATACACAATGCAGTATTGAGACTTGTGAGCAACGTGATCCTAAAGGCTTATACAAGAAGGCACGTACAGGTGAAATACCTGAATTCACAGGTATTAGTGCGCCATATGAACCACCAGAAGAACCAGAAATCATCATTAATACTGAAGATAATAGTGTTGAGTCATCGGTTAATCAAATATTAAACTATTTAAAAGAACATCGTTATATTTAAAAATACGAGATAAAGCGTGTAATGGAATTAATTCATATCCATACACGCTTTGTTTTTTGAAAATAAGATAGTTGTCAATATGAATTAAAAATTAAATTAATGTTTGAACATCTACTGATTGTGAAATAATAAATAATAAATAAGTAATTATACACATAAAATGAAGGTGATAACATGAGTGTCTTTTCTAAAGAGGATAAAATTCAAATATTGTCAGATATGGTTGAGATAAATACTGAAAATGATAATGAACTTGAAGTATGTAAATATCTTAAATCATTATTGAGCAAATATGATATAGACTCTAAGATTCAGGAAGTTGACGATAATCGAGCGAATTTAATTGCCGAAATTGGTGAAGGGTCACCGAAACTAGGTATCTCAGGGCATATGGATGTTGTTGATGCTGGGGATCATAATGAATGGGAGCATGATCCATTTAAATTAACAGAAGAAGATGGTAAATTGTACGGTCGAGGTACGACTGATATGAAGGGCGGTTTAGCAGCATTAGTTATTGCTATGATTGAAATTAAAGCGTCAGGTGATCTACAACAAGGTTCAATTAGATTAATGGCTACTACAGCAGAAGAAAGAGAAATGTCAGGGGCAGAGAAACTTAAAGAACAAGGCTATGTTGATGATTTAGATGGTTTAATTATTGCCGAACCGTCAGATGGCTTTGTATTTTACGCCTCAAAAGGCTCCATCGGATTAAAAGTAACATCTAAAGGCGTGCCCGCACATAGCTCATTACCATCACTGGGACATAATGCGATTAATACCCTCATTGAATTTATTCAAAAAATTAAAGAAAAGTATGATGACATCAAGAAAAACGAAGGTACACATGCACTTGATGTGCACCCATTTATTGATGAATTCTTTGGCGACCAAGTTGACGATAAGACGGAAGAAAAAGTTGAAGACGTAGCTGCAGGACTTGTTATTGTGAATTCGATTATACGAGGTGGAGAACAATTTAATACTGTTCCGGAAGAAGCGTATGCTGAATTTAATGTGAGAACCGTACCAGAATATGATAATCGAGCGATTGAAAAATTATTTAAAGATACGATAGAAGAAGTTGATAGTGACAGACTTTCTTTAGAAGTAACTGTCGATCATCAAACAGTATATTCTCAAAAAGATAACACGTTAGTACAAAGCTTTTTAGATTATAATAATGAATTTAAAGTATCTGGTTTAGTTGGGGCGACTGATGCAGCAGAATTATTAGTAGATAAAGATGAAGACTTTGATTTAGCTATTATTGGCCCAGGTCATATGACTATGGCACACAAAACAGATGAATATGTTTATAAATCAAGATATTTAGACTATACAGATATGTATCAACAAGTAATGTTGAATTATTTAAACAAAACCCAATAAAACCAAATGAAATGGACTAAGATTATTGCGTGGATAATGCAATAATCTTAGTTTTTTTATGTAGAAAATTGTCAGATAAATTACATACATAGTAATAATTGATATTAACAAAATGATTAAGTTGCGTAGCTATCCTTTTGAAAGCCATTACAACCATAATCCAACAATTTTACAAAAAATGTTGGATTATTATGATTCATTTACAAAATCTTAACATCGCCCACAAAAGCTTGTTTGTTTGTTAGAGTGTGTCTTGTCGTTAATTAACGAAGAAGAAACTTATATGTTTATAGAAAATTGAAGGTAGCCACGAGATAGTAAACAAAAAAGCTTTATCATTCTTAGGAGGATATTTAAAATGAAAAAAATCGCTACAGCTACAATTGCAACAGCAGGTTTCGCAACATTTGGTTTAATGCAACATGATGCAGATGCAGCAGAAAACAATAACGGATATAATCCTAACGATCCTTATTCATATGAATACACATATACAATTGACCAACAAGGTAACTACCACTATGATTGGAAAGGTAATTGGAGTCCTAACCAACAACAAGGTAATAACAATAGTTATTCATATGGTAACCAAACTACTCAAAACTACAATTCAAATAATGCTACAAACAATAATCAAAATACACAATCTTATACTACTGATAATACAAATAATCAAGGTGGCGGATTAGGTGCTGATTATTCAACATCAGATAAAAATATCAAAGTGACTACACAAAACGCGCCATCTTCAAATAATTCAACTGCATTTTCTGGACAATCAAGCTCTGGTTCAAATGCGTATACTGCTGGTCAATGTACTTATTATGTATATGACAAAGTTGGCGGTAAAATCGGTTCTAATTGGGGTAACGCAAGTAACTGGGCAAACGCTGCAGCACAAGATGGTTATAATGTAAGTAATTCACCTAAACAAGGTGCAATTATGCAAACATCACAAGGTGCATTTGGTCATGTTGCATATGTTGAAAATGTAAATAGTGATGGTTCAATCAAAGTTTCAGAAATGAACTATAATGGTGGACCAGGTAACGTTTCAACACGTACTATTTCAGCTAGCCAAGCTGGTTCATACAACTACATTTCATAATGATTTATATTCAAAAAAGAACTCGAAATAATATTAAATATTATTTTGAGTTCTTTTTTGTGTTTGATTAAATTTTGAATGGGTGTGACATATTTGTCAGGGTTGTGATTAAATTCGTGCCTCCATGGGGGTTTATTATTATTTGACATACTTCAATCTTCAAAACAATGATTTCAAAAATTGAATGATTATTTTTATAGTTGTTCATGAATTAGTAATAAACTTATGACAGTTTAGTTAAGTCATCGATTATACATTGTAATACTATATATTGTGTTTTAAATTTTAAATAAACACTATATATAGAAAAGAGTGGTAAGATGAATCAACTAGAACAATCATTAACTGGTTTGATTGAGAAGGATCCAACTATCGTAAATGAGAATGCTAATAAAGATAGCAATACCTTTTCGACTATGCGCGATTTAACGGCAGGTATTGTTTCAAAATCATATGCTTTAAATTATTTATTGCCTAAACATATTGCTGAGGCGCATCAAAATGGTGATATTCACTTTCATGATTTAGATTATCACCCATTTCAACCATTAACAAATTGTTGTTTAATTGATGCAAAAAGCATGCTGAAAAATGGCTTTGAAATAGGTAATGCCAATGTTACATCTCCAAAATCAATTCAGACAGCATCAGCACAACTTGTACAAATTATTGCGAACGTCTCTAGTAGTCAATACGGTGGATGTACAGTGGATCGTGTAGATGAATTATTGAGTGAGTATGCACAATATAATGAGCGACATCATCGTGAAATAGCACAAGTTTATGTTAAAGATGAACAGATTGAAACATATGTAGAGCAACAAGTGACTAAAGATATTAATGACGCCATTGAAAGTTTGGAGTATGAGATTAATACACTGTATACCTCTAATGGTCAAACACCATTTGTCACATTAGGATTTGGCTTAGGAACAGATACATTAAGTCGTAAAATACAGCAGGCGATATTAAAAACGAGAATTAAAGGATTAGGTAAAGATCGTGTCACAGCCATTTTTCCTAAGTTAGTATTTTCTATTAAAGATGGTATTAATTTGAAAAAAGAAGATCCGAATTATGATATCAAGCAACTTGCATTAGAATGTTCAACAAAACGCATGTATCCTGATATATTAAATTACGATAAAATTGCAGAATTATTAGGCGATTTTAAAGCACCGATGGGATGTCGATCGTTTTTACCAAGTTGGCGTAATGAACAAGGTGAATTTGAGAATAATGGACGTTGTAATTTAGGTGTTGTAACTTTAAATTTACCAAGAATTGCGCTTGAATCAAAAGGTGACATGACAACGTTTTGGAAAATTTTTTATAACAAAATGTCGTTAATGCACGATGCTTTAGTATATAGAATAGAGCGATTAAAAGAAGCGACAGTAAATAATGCACCAATCTTATATAAAAGCGGTGCATTTAAATATAAACTCGATGATCACGAAGATGTAATGGCGCTATTTAAGAATAAAAGAGCTACGATTTCCATGGGATACATCGGATTATATGAAACTGCTACAGTATTTTATGGACCTAATTGGGAACATAATGACGAAGCCAAAGCATTTACAATCGAAATATTAAAAGAAATGCAGCGTCTACAAAAACAATGGACAAATCAATATGATATTTGGTTTAGCATATACAGTACGCCTAGTGAATCATTGACCGATCGTTTTTGTCGGTTAGATCAAGAACGATTTGGAGATATTCAAGATATTACAAGTAAAGGCTATTACCAAAATTCATTTCATTATGATGTAAGAAAAGATATTACGCCGTTTGAAAAATTAGATTTTGAAAAAGATTATCCCTATTATGCGAGTGGTGGTTTTATCCACTATTGTGAGTATCCTAAATTGAATCATAATATTAAAGCGCTAGAAGCGGTATGGGATTATGCTTATGATAAGGTAGGGTATTTAGGTACCAATATTCCAATAGATCATTGTTATGAATGTGGATTTGATGGAGATTTTAAATCAACACCACACGGCTATCAATGTCCTCAATGTGGTAATGATAACCCTGAAACGGTTGATGTTGTTAAACGGACATGCGGTTATTTAGGTAATCCAGTTCAACGTCCAGTTATTGAAGGACGTCATAAAGAAATGTGTGCGCGTGTGAAGCATATGAAGGAATCTTGACAATGAATCCTATATTAGAAATAGAACAAGGACAGGGGTATATAGCTAAGATTGAAACACATAGCTTTGTAGATGGTGAGGGTGTACGATGTAGTGTGTATGTTTCAGGATGCCCATTCCAATGTCTGGATTGCTATAACAAAGCGGCGCAACATTTTAAGTATGGTGAACCATTTACAGAGAAAATATTACAAGAGATTATCTCATATTGTGAACAGAGTTATATTAGTGGTTTAAGTATTTTAGGAGGCGAGCCCTTTTGTAACTTAGACGTGACATTGAAACTTGTACAAGCATTTCGACATAGATTTGGACAGACCAAAACAATATGGGTGTGGACTGGATTCCAATTTGAATATCTTTCACAAGATAAGGGATTACGCTTTGAATTATTAGAATCTGTGGATGTGTTAGTTGATGGTATGTTTATCACGCAGTTATATCGTCCTAATCTACCTTACAAAGGGTCATTAAATCAAAGAGTGATTGATGTATCCACATCTTTACAACGACAACAATTGAGTGAATACATTTGCAGTGGCCCATCAACGAGTAATAGCTTTTAATCATGTTATAACTCGTTATAGAAGGGAAATGTAATACTAAGAGCAAAGATTCAATATAGAGAAGGTGAGACAATATGTGGTTATTAATAGGTAAATGGATGATTGCCATTGGTCTTATCGTAGGTTCCATTATTGAAGAAACGATTTATAAAAAACGACGCCAAACACGTAAAACACAACAATCATAGTAAGATAATGAATCGAATGAGCAATCACTACAACGTGTAGTGTTGCTCATTTATTTTTAATATTAATCTAATTTGTAATTGTTAACATTTGTTGACGATGTCTAAATACTAGATATATCAGCTTTAAACGCTCATTTATATTGATAAAATAATACATTTGATTTTGTAATCAAATATGAAAATATATACTTATCACATGTTTAAGTGATAAAATATCAATGTTACTAAAAATTAACATCACAAGAGAGTTAGGAGTCCCTAAATTGCTACTGTTTATAATAGAAATTATGATTATGATTTTAGCTGTGTTATTAGGATTAAGAACAGCCGGTGCACTTGGCTGCGGCATATTTGCTATTGTAGCGCAACTCATTATGATTTTTGGTTTTCAATTACCACCGGGTTCTGCACCTGTCACAGCAGTGTTAATTATTCTATCAATAGGAATCGCAGGTGGTACGTTGCAAGCTACTGGCGGTATAGACTACCTTGTATATATCGCATCTAAAATCATCGAGAGATTCCCAAAATCAATTATTTTTATTGCACCAATGATTGTGTTTGTATTTGTCTTTGGCATTGGTACTGCTAATATTGCTTTATCATTAGAACCTATTATTGCTAAGACAGCTCAAAAAGCAAACATACAACCTAAAAAAGCACTTACTGCATCAGTACTTACTGCGAATTTAGCACTTTTATGTAGTCCGGCTGCGTCAGCGACAGCTTATATCATATCGGTGTTAGCTGGTTACGATATTTCTATGGGAAAATATTTAAGTATTGTATTACCAACTGCGATGATGAGTATGCTTTTATTAAGTGTATTCTGTACATTTGTTGGAAAAAATAATCCCATACCATCACAAAAGTTAGTCGAACTACCAGAAGAGACATTACCTAGTGAATTTTCAAAAAATGTAAAATTCGGTGTATTAGCATTCTTAATATGTGTATTAGGCATATTAACATTTGGGATATTCCCTCATTTAATGCCATCATTTAATGTAAATGGCAAAACTGTTAATGTAGAAATGACAGATATTGTTCAATTCTTTATGTATTTAAGTGCTGCCATTAATCTATTATTATCAAAAATTAATACGTCAGATATTTTAACGTCACATATTTCTCAATCAGCATTTGGCGCATTGTTTGCAGTATTAGGTCCTGGTTGGTTAGGCGCTACTATTTTTAACGCACCTAATAATTTGAAAATATTAAAGAATGATATTGGCCAAGCTATTAGTAGTGTACCTTGGCTAGTGATCGTTCTCGTATCAGTAGTAGCGATGATTGTGATTTCTCAAACAGCGACTGCATCAATTATGGTGCCAATTGTTATGAGTCTAGGCATTCCGCCCATATATTTTGTCGCCATGGTTCAGACGCTTAACGTTAACTTTGTGATTCCAGCACAACCTACTTTATTATTTGCAGTTGAATTGGACGAAACAGGCAGAACAAGGCCTACGAGTTTTATTATTCCGGGATTCTTTGTCATAATCACCTCAGTTGTAATTGGTTTTACATTAAAATTATTATTAGGATACTAACAAGTAATGAAATCAACTATCTTTCACGAATTAAGTGGGAGATAGTTTTTTTGTTGTAATTAAGCAAAATTAATGAAAAAAAGTAAAATAAATAAAAATTCTGTTTAAATGCATAAAAATTCATATATTTAATGAAGTTAAGTTTGTTTAATTCGTTAAATCTAAATTTAACACTGTTGTCACAACAATCAATTGTGAAAGAATAATCGTCAGAAATTATATAATTATTCAATAATGGGTTTGTATTTCTTTGTATGTAATTTGCATTATTATTAAATGTTCGTTATTGTCAATTTTGTGAATCAATTATATTTGAACGTGGAACTTAAGAACATCAAGATTCATAAATCATTTAGTATTAGGGGGATCACGATTGAGAAAAGAAAAAGTTATGGACTGGACGACCTTTATAGGTGTAGTCATAGTGTTACTTTTAGCTGTTATACCTATGATGGTTTTCCCGAAAGCAAGTGAGACAATTATTACAGATATCAATAGTGCAATTTCTAACTCGATTGGTTCTGTTTATTTATTCTTAGGATTAGCTATTTTTTGTTTCGTTTTATACATAGCATTTGGTAAATACGGTAATGTTACTCTAGGTAGAGCGAGTGACAAGCCGGAATTTAACACATTTACTTGGGCAGCCATGTTATTCTGTGCAGGTATTGGTTCAGATATTCTATATTGGGGTGTAATTGAGTGGGCATTCTATTATCAAGTGCCACCTAATGGCGCTAAAAGTATGTCCGATGAAGCACTACAGTATGCGACGCAATACGGAATGTTCCACTGGGGTCCGATTGCATGGGCGATTTATGTATTGCCAGCATTACCAATTGGTTATTTAGTGTTCGTTAAAAAACAACCTATATATAAAATTAGCCAAGCGTGTAGACCTATATTAAAAGGACAAACAGATAAGTTTGTAGGTAAACTTGTTGATATCCTATTTATCTTTGGATTATTAGGTGGTGCGGCAACATCACTTGCCTTAGGTGTACCTTTAATATCAGCAGGTATTGAAAGACTTACAGGTTTAAATGGTGAGAATATGGTTATGCGTTCAATCATTTTGTTAACTATCACAGTTATATTCGCCATTAGTTCATATACAGGATTGAAAAAAGGTATTCAAAAGTTGAGTGACGTCAATGTATGGTTATCATTCATCTTATTAGCCTTTGTCTTCATTATTGGACCAACTGTATTTATTATGGAAACTACAGTGACTGGTTT
Source organism: Staphylococcus warneri (assembly GCF_900636385.1). Lineage (NCBI taxonomy): Bacteria > Bacillati > Bacillota > Bacilli > Caryophanales > Staphylococcaceae > Staphylococcus > Staphylococcus warneri. The sequence continues at coordinate 264,602 of NZ_LR134269.1, forward strand.
AGGGAACATGATGCGAGATTTCTTCCATATGGCAACTTGGGTTGAGCCATTTGGTGGTATAGGTCACCGTAAAGAGACACATTTCCCACAAGATTGGACGATATTCTATTGGTCATGGTGGTTAGTTTATGCACCATTTATCGGTTTATTTATTGCTCGAATTTCAAAAGGTAGAACTTTAAAAGAAGTCGTTCTTGGTACGATGATATATGGTACGTTAGGTTGTGCATTATTCTTTGGTATATTCGGTAACTATGCTGTTTATTTACAAATTTCTGGTCAATTTAATGTGGTTGATTTCTTAAATCATCACAGTACAGAGGCTACTATCATTGAGGTAATGCATCATTTACCATTCCCAACTATAACGATTGTCCTATTCTTAATTTCAGCATTCTTATTCTTAGCGACAACATTTGATTCTGGTTCATATATTTTAGCGGCTGCTTCCCAAAAGAAAGTGATTGGGGAGCCATTAAGAGCGAACAGATTATTCTGGGCATTTGCGTTATGTTTACTGCCATTCTCACTCATGTTAGTAGGTGGAGAACGAGCACTAGATGTACTTAAGACTGCATCGATACTTGCGAGTGTACCATTAATCGTCATATTCATATTTATGATGGTCTCATTCTTGATTACCTTAGGACGAGATCGAATCAAATTGGAAACACGTGCTGAGAAATTAAAAGAGGTTGAAAGACGTTCACTTCGAATTGTTCAAGTGAAAGAAGAAGAACAAGATGATAATTTATAACATATTAAAAAGGCTAAAGGATTGATATCCTTTAGCCTTTTACTTATCTTCGTGTTCTGGAATAGGGAAGTACTTAAAGATTTCTCCTGTTTCTAAAGCTTCGCTAAGTTGTGCTAACCATTCGTAATACACCTTTGAATGATCGAGTTGAGCTTTCACTTTATCAATATCTTGTCGTTCTTCATCAGTTAAATCATTGTTATTTAAGATAGGGTTAATAATAGCTTCAGCATCTTTGACTGCTTCCATATTTGTATCGATTTCTCGTTCCCATTTCTTAGTGAAAAAATTGCGGAAGAAAGTAAAGAAGTCTTTTTCAGCAATGAAATGTTGTTTTCTGCTACCTCTTGTAAATTGTTGTTTAACAATATCATATTCTTGTAGTTTCTTTACACCTGCACTCATGCTAGGTTTACTCATTTGCAGTTGTTGTCTCATTTCATCTAGTGTCATGCTTCCCTCAAACACCATGATGCCGTATAAGTTACCAACACTACGATTAATGCCATACAAATCCATTGTTTCGCCAATGGAATTAATTACCAAGTCTTTGGCTTCTTCGACTTGAGATGTGTAGTTTTCTGAACGTGTCATGACTGTACCTCCAAAAAGAATTATTTCATTTTACCACGTCTCAACATAAAGTTAACATGATTTCATCTTTTATATGCTAATCAATTATATAATTTTATTTAAAAAGATGAAAAGCAAGGTTTTAGAAAAATATTAGGCGGAAATATTTTGCTTTATCTCGTTGTACTAGAGCCGTTCGAATCAGCTCAAATCCTAAGCGCTTTTCTTCAGACCTTTTGACGGCTTCCGAAAAGCAGGATTTTCGGCTGAAATACTCACGATGCATAAAATTTGAAAAGCAATTTTATTTATCGTTCGAATCAGCTCAAATCCTAAGCGCTTTTCTTCAGACCTTTTGACATGTTTTCGTTTTATATGCTAACATATTTCTGTAAAATTCGTTAAATAAAAATTTAACAAACTTAACGGAGGTATTTTGATGGAACTTGTAAAGCGCTTGTCAAACCGTCAATTCATTGATGGTGAATGGGTAGATAGCTCAAATAAAAACACGAGAGATATAATCAATCCTTATAATCAAGAAGTTATTTTCACGGTAGCTGAAGGTACAAAAGAAGATGTAGAACGTGCAATTTTAGCGGCAAGACGATCATTTGAAGATGGTGAGTTGTCCTCAGAAACAAGTGAAGTCAGAGGTCAAAAAGTCAGAGCCATTGCAGATAAAATCAAAGAACATCGTGAAGAATTAGCAAAATTAGAAACATTAGATACAGGTAAAACATTAGAAGAATCTTATGCAGATATGGATGATATTCATAATGTATTTATGTATTTTGCAGGATTAGCTGATAAAGACGGTGGCGAAATAATTAATACACCAATTCCTAATTCAGAAAGTAAAGTCGTTAAAGAACCAGTCGGTGTGGTGACACAAATTACACCTTGGAACTATCCTTTATTACAAGCGTCTTGGAAAATCGCACCAGCATTAGCAACTGGATGTTCATTGGTTATGAAGCCTAGTGAAATTACACCACTAACAACGATTCGAGTATTCGAATTGATGGAAGAAGTAGGTTTCCCTAAAGGTACAATTAACTTAGTTTTAGGTGCCGGTTCAGAAATTGGTGATGTTATGTCAGGTCACGAAGAAGTGGATCTTGTTTCATTTACAGGTGGTATCAAGACAGGTAAACATATCATGAAACAAGCAGCAGATCATGTGACTAACGTAGCTTTAGAGCTTGGTGGTAAGAATCCAAACATCATTTTTGATGACGCAGATTTTGAATTAGCAGTTGACCAAGCATTGAATGGTGGTTACTTCCACGCTGGACAAGTATGCTCAGCAGGTTCAAGAATATTAGTGCATAACGATATTAAAGAAGACTTTGAAAAGGCACTTATCGACCGTGTTAGCAAAATTAAACTAGGTAATGGATTTGATGATGATACAGAAATGGGTCCAGTCATTTCACAAGAACATAGAGATAAAATTGAGAAATATATGGAAGTTGCCAAAGAAGAAGGCGCTACAATAGCTATTGGCGGTAAACGTCCTGAAAGAGAAGATTTACAAGCCGGTTTATTCTTCGAACCAACTGTTATTACGAATTGTGATACATCAATGCGTATTGTACAAGAAGAGGTATTTGGACCAGTTGTTACAGTAGAAGGATTTTCTGATGAAGCAGAAGCTATTCGCTTAGCTAACGATTCTATTTATGGATTAGCAGGTGCGGTATTTAGTAAAGATATCGGAAAAGCACAACGTGTTGCTAACAAATTAAAACTAGGTACTGTTTGGATTAATGATTTCCATCCATATTTCGCACAAGCACCATGGGGTGGATATAAACAATCAGGTATCGGTAGAGAACTTGGTAAAGAAGGATTAGAAGAGTATTTAACATCAAAACACATCTTAACAAATACTAATCCAGAACCAGTTAACTTTTTCAGTAAATAAAACATAGTAATGAAACAGAGGTTCGAGTGACGTAAATGACATGAGTTACTCAACCTCTTACATATTTAAGTACGATTCAAGATAACAATGAAAGAGATGCATACAAATAAAAATTGATTTCGGAGGTTATACGTGATGAGTAGAAAACATGATTCATACGATTACATCATTATTGGTGGCGGTAGTGCAGGATCAGTATTAGGTGCAAGACTGAGTGAAGATAAAGATAAAAATGTATTAGTATTAGAGGCAGGACGTAGTGACTATTTCTGGGATTTATTTATTCAAATGCCAGCTGCGTTAATGTTCCCATCTGGTAATCCATTATATGATTGGATTTATCAAACAGAAGAAGAACCACATATGGGACGTAAAGTAGACCACGCAAGAGGTAAAGTATTAGGTGGTTCAAGTTCAATTAACGGTATGATTTATCAAAGAGGTAACCCAATGGACTATGAAGGTTGGGCAGAACCTGAAGGTATGGAAACTTGGGACTTTGCACATTGTTTACCATACTTTAAAAAATTAGAAACAACTTATGGTTCAGCGCCATATGATAAATATAGAGGACATGATGGCCCAATCAAACTAAAACGTGGTCCAGCAACCAATCCATTATTCAAATCTTTCTTTGATGCAGGTGTTGAAGCAGGATATCATAAAACCCCTGACGTGAATGGTTTCCGTCAAGAAGGTTTCGGTCCATTCGATAGTCAAGTACACCATGGACGCCGTATGTCAGCATCAAGAGCTTATTTAAGACCAGCTATGAAACGTAAAAATTTAGATGTAGAAACAAGAGCATTTGTAACTAAAATTAATTTCGATGGTAGAAGAGCAACGGGTGTTACTTACAAGAAAAATGGTAAAGAAAGAACAATTAATGCCAAAGAAGTTATTTTATCAGGTGGTGCTTTCAATACACCACAATTATTACAACTTTCTGGTATTGGTGATTCAGAATTCTTGAAATCTAAAGGTATCGAACCTCGTGTTCATTTACCTGGTGTTGGTGAAAACTTTGAAGACCACTTAGAAGTGTATATTCAACATGAATGTAAAGAACCTGTGTCATTACAACCTAGTTTAGATGTTAAACGCATGCCATTTATCGGTTTACAATGGATTTTCGCACGTAAAGGTGCTGCAGCTTCTAACCACTTCGAGGGTGGCGGTTTCGTACGTTCAAATAATGAAGTAGATTATCCTAACTTAATGTTCCACTTCTTACCAATTGCAGTACGTTACGATGGTCAAAAAGCACCTGTCGCACATGGTTACCAAGTTCACGTTGGACCAATGTATTCTAATTCACGCGGTAGCTTAAAAATTAAATCTAAAGATCCATTTGAAAAACCAAGTATCGTCTTTAACTATTTATCAACCAAAGAAGATGAGCGTGAATGGGTAGAAGCTATTCGAGTTGCAAGAAACATTTTATCTCAAAAAGCAATGGACCCATTTAATGCTGGAGAAATTTCACCAGGACCATCTGTTCAAACAGATGAAGAAATTTTAGATTGGGTACGTAAAGACGGTGAAACAGCGTTACATCCATCATGCAGTGCGAAAATGGGACCTGCATCAGATCCAATGGCAGTTGTAGACCCACTTACAATGAAAGTTCATGGTATGGAAAATTTACGTGTTGTTGATGCCTCAGCAATGCCTAGAACAACAAACGGAAATATTCATGCACCAGTTCTAATGTTAGCAGAAAAAGCTGCTGATATTATTCGTGGTAGAAAGCCATTAGAACCTCAATATGTTGATTATTATAAACATGGTGTTCATGATGAAATGGCTGGCGCTAAAGAAAACGATCCATTTTATAAACATTAAATCTTTTCAATTAATCACTTCGGTATGACATATTCATATCGAAGTGATTTTTTATATTTTCATAACGATGTCTTTAACAATGTAAAGTGTGACACAACAATAAATGGGAATAACGTATTATAATATAGATAAAAGGAGAGGATTTTATGAGTAATACTTTAGTTGAACGTCTACGTGAAAAAGAAGATAGAATGATTGAGATTAGAAGATATCTTCACCAACATCCTGAATTGTCATTTAAAGAAGTAGAAACACCTAAATACATCGCTAACTTTTACAAAGATAAAGATTGTAAAGTAGAAACGAATGTAGGACAAAATGGTGTAAAAGTAACGATTGATAGTGGTAAACCTGGTAAAACACTTGCAATTCGTGCTGATTTTGATGCGTTGCCAATTAAAGAAGAAACTGGGTTACCAGTCGCCTCTGAGAATGAAGGTGTTATGCATGCGTGTGGACACGATGCACATACTGCTTATATGTTAATTTTGGCTGAAACACTTATCGAAATGAAAGACCAATTTAAAGGTAAAGTTATTGTTATTCATCAGCCAGCTGAAGAAATGCCTCCAGGTGGTGCGCAAGGTATGATTAAAGACGGTGTCTTAGAAGATGTTGATCATGTACTAGGCGCACACGTCATGAGTACGATGGAAGCTGGTAAAGTCTTTTATAAAGAAGGATTTGTTCAAACAGGACGTGCGTATTTCAAACTTACTGTTCATGGTAAAGGTGGTCATGGGTCATCACCCCACATGGCAAATGATGCGATCGTTGCGGGGGCTAACTTTGTGACAACAGCACAAACTGTAGTGTCTAGACGTTTAAGTCCATTTGAAACAGGTGTTGTAACTATTGGTTCATTTGACGGTAAAGGTCAATTTAATGTTATTAAAGATAGTATTGAAATTGAAGGTGACGTGCGCGCATTAACAGATGATACTAGAGATACAATTGAAAAAGAATTAACGCGTCTCGTAGAAGGATTAGAAAGTACATTCGGTGTGACATGTGATTTTGAATTTAATAAAGACTATCCTGCGTTATACAATAACCCAGAATTTACATCTTACGTTGCTGAAACAATTAAAAATGCAGGAGACAATGATATTAAAGGTGTTGAAGAGTGTGAACCACAACCACCGTCTGAAGACTTTGCGTTTTATGCAGTAGAATTACCAAGTACATTTATTTACTCAGGTGCTGCACCTGAAGACGGTGAGATTTATCCGCATCATCACCCTAAATTTAATATTAGCGAATCTTCTATGTTAGTTGCAGCTGAAGCAGTGGGTACTGTTGTGCTAGATTACTTGAATTAAAGGAGATTAATACAACTATGAATCAACAACAAGAATTTAAAGGTAATAATAGATTATTAATTGGTATTGTTTTATCGGTGTTAACATTTTGGCTATTTGCGACGTCATTAGTTAACGTGATTCCTACATTGACGCAAGCATTTCATAGTCGTTTAGAGACAATCAGTATAGCCGTCAGTCTAACAGCACTCTTTTGTGGAATGTTTGTTGTAGGTGCTGGCGGTCTTGCTGATACATATGGGCGTGTCAAATTAACGAATATCGGTTTGTGGCTTAATATCATAGGATCATTACTTGTTATTGCTACATCTTTTGTGCCATTACTATTAATAGGAAGAGCAATTCAAGGTTTATCCGCAGCAGCCATTATGCCGGCGACTTTAGCAATAGTGAAAACATACTATCACGGTAAAGATAGACAACGTGCATTGAGTTTTTGGTCCATAGGCTCTTGGGGTGGCTCAGGTTTAGCATCTATATTTGGTGGTGTAATGACTACATTTTTAGGATGGAAATATATATTTATATTTTCTATTATCGCGTCGCTTATTGCGTTGTTGCTTATTAAGGGCACACCAGAAACAACTGCATACCTAGGCAAAGAAAAGAAACGCTTTGATGTTATAGGTGTAGGGTTGCTTGTTTTAATTATGCTCAGTATCAATATTATTATTACGCAAGGGTCAAAGATGGGATGGCTTTCTATATTTATCATATGTTTGATATGTTTTTGTATTACGATGGCTATCATATTTTATTACTTTGAAAGAAAATCATCGTATCCCTTAATAGATTTTAATCTTTTTAATAATAGATTATATTCGGTTGCAACATTAGCTAACTTTTTACTAAATACAGTGGCAGGAACACTCATTGTTGCGAATACGTTTGTACAACAAGGTTTAGGATTTTCTGCTTTTAAAGCAGGTATGTTATCAATCACATATTTAGTTGCTGTGCTTTCTATGATAAGAGTTGGCGAAATGTTTTTAAGAAAAGTGGGACCCAGACAACCAATGTTACTTGGTACGTTTTCAACCATGTTAGGCGTGTTATTCATGTCGATGACTATGCTCTCGGTTACAAGTTACATTGTAGTTTGTGTATTAGGTTATTTGTTATTTGGATTGGGATTAGGTTTGTTTGCAACACCATCCACAGATACTGCCATTTCCAATTGTTCAGAATCAGAAGTAGGTGTGGCAGCAGGTATATATAAAATGGCCTCATCTTTAGGTGGTGCATTCGGTATTACTTTAGCCGGTACGATTTATAGTGTAATGGCAAGTACATCTTCTATTGCTACTGGTGCTATGATAAGCTTCTGGTTTAATGCTTTAATGGCATTAAGTTCATTTTTAGTAGTTTGTGTAGCTTTGCCTAAATTATCACGTCGCTCAAAATTATATCAATCATGTAAAACGACTTACATGTGAATTGATATAATTTTGAAAATGAAAAAAAGTTTAATGCTATTTGATTGATAGTGATGTTTTATTGCGCGTTTCGTGATAGTATAGTAGCAATAAGTAAGATGAGGTGATAGCGTGACGTTTTATGAATTTATACAAAGTTTTACGGGGGACCAGACACCTCTAGGCGAACTTGCGGCATGGGTAGATAAGGATATACAATTTCCAAAAGAAGAAAAACTAGCTGATAATATATTATTATATTTTAAGCAAGTGACTAATTTAGACGATGAAATATTAGAAATAGTTAAAAGATCACTCTCGTTATACCAACAAGCTGTATAAAGAAAAGTAAAAATGAATTAGGATGAAGGAATAACATGTTATTAAATGATTACTATAAAACATATAAGATGAATGAATCAGACGATACATTTATGATCGAGAAAAATAATGATGCTCAGTATTATGACATCTTAGAATCGATTAATGAGCTATCAAATGATACATTTTGTGTGCTCAATCATTTATATGTCAATGAAGATAAAGAAACCCAATTTGAAGATAAATTTTTAGGACGTCAAAAGCATTTGCAAGATGTACCAGGATTTAAAGCGTTACGTTTTCTTAGACCTCAAACTAAACATAAACATTATATTATAGTGACTTTATGGCAATCGAGACAAGCCTTTTATGATTGGCAAAAGTCATCAGCATACGCACAAACACATCGCAAACGTGGAACAAAACGTGGCGTTGATAACCTAATTGTCAATCGTGATTTGTCATATAATATTAGAATAGAACTTGAAGATATGGCCAATCAGTTTCTAAATTATGAAGATATATTCTAATATATAAAGAAACGGTACAGAAATTATTTCTGTACCGTTTTTTGATGAATATGAAAGTCATATTAGTTTGGTCGTCTGTCAATAAAGAGTAAAATATATCAATGTGATAATACATTTGATAAAATTGAAATGAATGACATGGAAAGGGAGTAAAAATATGCAAAAAACAGATTTACTTGCACCTGAAAAGTATAATATTACATCAGCAATAGAACAATATGCTACAGATGCAACTAAAAAAGCAATTATTTACAAAGATTCAGAACATGATCATATTGAAGTGACTTATCAAGAATTGATAAAAAATGCGAATAAAGTAGGTAATATTTTCAAAAAGCATGGCTTGAAACATGGAGACAAAGTATTAATTATGATGCCAAGAGCTATAGCTACATATGAATTATATATTGCAGCATTAAAATTAGGGATTGCCATCATTCCAAGTTCTGAAATGTTACGTACCAAAGACTTACAATATCGAGTAAGCCACGGTGAAATTGATGCGGTTATTTCATTTGGGAAATTTATTAAGGAATTTGAAGGGTTAAAAGAATATCAAAACCTTACTAAATTTATTGTTGGTGATACACATCCAGATTGGATTTCAATTGAAGAAGAGAAACCCAATGCAAGTGATGAACTAGAAGTGACTGATACTTCTCGAGAAGATGTTGCGATTTTATCATACACGTCTGGCACTACTGGTAATCCAAAAGCTGTTACTCATACACATGGTTGGGGTTATGCGCATTTACAAATGGCACCTAAACATTGGTTATGTATTAAAGAAGATGATCTTGTTTGGGCGACTGCAGCGCCAGGTTGGCAAAAATGGGTATGGAGTCCATTTTTATCAAGTTTAGGTTCAGGGGCAACAGCGTTTGTATATAACGGTCGTTTTAAACCAGAAACATATTTAGAATTATTACAAGAATATCAAATCAATGTATTATGTTGTACGCCGACAGAATATCGTATGATGGCTAAATTACAAAATTTAGATGATTATCATTTAGAACATCTGCATAGTGCAGTGTCAGCGGGTGAACCATTAAATAGGGAAGTCGTTGAACAATTTAAAAAGTATTTTGATATCACAGTGAGAGACGGCTATGGTCAAACAGAAAGTACATTATTAATTGGTTTCTTAAAAGATACAGCATCTCGTCCAGGTGCGATGGGTAAATCTATTCCAGGTAGTTATACAACTATTATTGATGACGATGGAAATGAAGTGGAACCTAACGTCAAAGGTAATATTGCTGTGCCGTTAGACTTACCAGCGTTATTTAAAGGGTATTTCAAAGAACCAGAACGAACTGCAGCTGCAAGATTAGGCAATTATTATGTGACTGGAGATTTAGCTCATCAAGACGAAGATGGTTATTTCTGGTTTGAAGGTCGTAAAGATGACATCATTATTAGTTCTGGTTATACGATTGGACCATTTGAAGTAGAAGATGCATTGACAAATCATCCTGCTGTTAAAGAATGTGCTGTCGTAGCAAGTCCACATGAATTAAGAGGTAATATTGTTAAAGCGTTTATAATTCTTCAAAATGGATACACAGGTGATGACGAGCTAGTTAAAGAACTTCAAACCTTTACAAAAAATGAAGTTGCACCATATAAATATCCACGTGCAATAGAATTTGTAGAAGAATTACCAAAAACAAATTCAGGTAAAATTAGACGTGTAGAATTAAGAGATGCAGAAGTAGAAAAATATAACCAAGAACATGAATAAAATATAAAGTGAGAAAAACCTGAGCATTGGATCCATGCTCAGGTTTTTTATTAGTATGACACATTGTTTGTAAAAAGATGGCTAAAACAACTATAGATTTTTAGTACAAATATTAGATGAATTGTGACAATAATAAAAACTTTGCGTAATCGTTTTCATATCATGCTTGTATTTTTCTTTTTATTATGACATACTCAAAATTAATTAGTATGACATAATAAAAAGAGGTGCTTACTTATGACAAAATTGATTTATGCATTTGATGAAGGACAAAAATCTATGAAAGACTTATTGGGGGGAAAGGGTGCTAATTTATCGGAAATGAAACGATTGGGTTTACCTGTTCCAGACGGTTTTACGATTACGACAGAAGCTTGTATAGATTACTTAAAGCAAGGTGAACATTTATCAGACGAAGTAAAGTCACAATTACATGACCACTTAACTGCTTTTTCAAATAGAACAGGCAAATCTTTTTCATCTCAGGATCATTTATTACTTGTATCAGTACGAAGTGGTGCGAAAATATCTATGCCAGGTATGATGGATACCATATTAAATTTAGGATTAAATGATGAGAATGTAGAAAAACTTGCCACTAAAACAGATGATGCTCGATTTGCATATGATTGCTATAGACGTTTATTACAAATGTTTGGTGATGTTGTATATGGCGTACCAATGACTCATTTTGATACATATTTTGAACAATATAAAAAAGCGCATCAATATAACTCTGATGCTGATATTACTGCTGAAGGATTAAAAGAAATTTGTGAACAATATAAAGGGATTTATTTAGAACATGGTCATAAACCCTTCCCTCAAGATCCGCTTCAACAATTAGAAGAATCCATTGAAGCTGTATTTAAGTCTTGGGATAATGATCGTGCTCGTGTCTATAGAGATTTAAATGATATTCCACATGATATTGGTACAGCTGTGAACATTCAGGAAATGGTATTTGGTAATAGTGGTGAACGAAGTGGTACAGGCGTGGCATTTACTAGAAACCCTGTGACAGGAGAGAATCAATTATTTGGAGAATATCTATTAAATGCTCAAGGTGAAGATGTCGTAGCAGGTATTCGTACACCCAAGGATATTGATACATTGAAGGAACAAATGCCAGATGTGCATCAACAATTTGTCAATGTGACGAAACAATTAGAAACGCATTATAAAGATTTACAAGACATTGAATTTACGATTGAAAATGGAAGATTGTATTTATTACAAACGCGTAATGGTAAGCGTACGGCTCGAGCAGCTATTAAAGTGGCTGTTGATTTGGTTAATGAAGGGCTCATTACTAAAGAAGAAGCTGTGACACAAGTTGATGTAAAATCAATCGAGACATTATTACATCCTAATTTTAAAGAAGAAGCATTAAAACAAGCGACGGTTATTTCGAAAATGGGGCTACCTGCAAGTCCAGGTGCAGCGACAGGAAAAGTTGTATTTTCAGCTGAAGAAGCTAAAGTTCAAGCAGAGAATGGTGACAGTGTTATTTTAATGAGACCTGAAACATCTCCGGAAGATATCGAAGGTATGGTGGCGAGTGAAGCTATTGTAACTACACATGGAGGAATGACATCACATGCTGCAGTTGTCGCTAGAGGGATGGGGAAATGTTGTGTGACAGGTTGTTCTGATGTCGAAATTGATACAGTAAACAAAACAGTACATTACCCTAATGGTGATATGTTACATGAAGGAGATATCATTTCTGTCGATGGTAGCGCTGGAGATTTATATCTTGGAGAAATTGAAACAGTTAGCGCTGAACATAGTGATGAGTTCGAACAATTTATGCAATGGTCAGAAGAAATTGCACGATTACAGGTACGAATGAACGCAGAAACACCACAAGATATACAAGCAGGTTATCAGTTTAATGCTAAAGGTATTGGCTTAGTGCGTACAGAGCATATGTTTTTCGGTGCGGAACGCCTTGTGGAAATGCGTCGATTTATATTAGCTTCTAATTATGATGAACGTGTAGAAGCATTAAATAAAATCAAGACATATCAAATTGAAGACTTTGAAGCCATATTTAAATTGTCATCTGGGCGACCAACAATTGTCCGATTATTAGATCCACCGTTACATGAGTTCTTACCATCAACAGAAGAAGATATTGCTATGGTTGCAGACCAATTAAATGTTTCTACAGCACATCTAAAACGAAGAATCAATGATTTGAATGAGGTTAACCCAATGTTAGGACATAGAGGATGTCGCCTAGCTATTACTTACCCTGAACTTTATGAAATGCAAGTTGAGGCAATCATGACTAGCGTGTTTAACCTTAAAAAAGAAGGTATTACATCTCAACCAGAAATCATGATTCCACTTGTATCTACAGTTGAAGAATTTACAACATTAAAATCACAATTAGTATCAACGATTCAGGATTTAGAAAATGATATGAAAGATAAAGTACATTACTTGATTGGCACTATGATAGAAACGCCAAGAGCATGTTTGATTGCGGACCAATTGGCACAACAATGTGACTTCTTTAGCTTTGGAACGAACGATTTGACGCAATTAACATATGGGTTCTCAAGAGATGATGCAGGTAAATTTATAAATGTGTATACTGAAAGTAATATATTACAGCTTGACCCTTTCCAAACGTTAGATCATGATGGCGTAGGTCAACTGATAGAGATAGCGGTCACAAATGCTAAGCGCGTTAATTCGTCCATTAAAATAGGTGTTTGTGGAGAATTAGGTGGAGATGCAAAATCAATACGTAGATTTAACCAATTGGACATTGATTATGTTTCATGTTCACCATTCCGTGTACCTGGAGCAATCCTAGCTACAGCTCAGAGTCAAGCTGAAGAAAGTGAGAGATAATGTGAAAGAACAACAAGCACAACAATTAACGATTTACATCGTTTCTGACTCTATAGGGGAAACGGCACAACGGATGATACATGCGACACTGACCCAATTTCCAGATTTAACACAAATAGAAATTAAGAAGTTCCCATATATTAAGGATGAAAATGAATTTCTTAATGTATTAGAATTAGCGCATGAAAAAAACGCGATAGTGGTTACAACACTGGTTAGTGAATCTTTCAATGCACTTGGTCATCAATATGCACAGGAACACCAAATATCATATATAGATTATATGTCGGAATTAATCACGATGATTGAGCAACATACGCAATCTACACCACTGATGGAAAGTGGCGCATTACGAAAAATGAACACAGAATATTTCAAACGTATTGAAGCTATAGAATATTCGGTTAAATATGATGATGGTAAACACTTCACGGATATTGGAGAAGCGGACGCCCTAATTGTTGGCGTATCTCGAACGTCTAAAACACCATTGAGTATGTATTTAGCCAATAAAGGTTATAAAATAGCGAATATACCATTAGTGCCAGAAGTGACGATTCCTGAAAGTGTATTTCAACATAAAGGACTAAAGGTATTCGGTTTAACAGCAAGTCCCAATTATATCGCTAATATTAGAAAAAATCGTGCTGAGGCGTTAGGTATTTCAAAAACGTCAACATACAACAGTTTAGACAGAATTAAAAAAGAATTATCCTATGCCGAAGAAATATTCAATAAATTAAATACAACCGTGATTAACACAGAATATAAATCTATAGAAGAATCAGCATTTTATATTGAAAAGTTTTTACAACAAAACGATTAAAACATAATCATATTAAATGTTATTTTATAGTGACTTAATGTGACATATATACAATTTCATGTATTTATGGATAAAATATAATCACCTTCTAAATCAATTTCTATTATTATAAAGAATAATAATTTACTTTTATCAATGGTTGATTTAACATAAGAATAGAAGACTAGTTTACGAGATGAAATGTTAGAAAAATTGTATTAAATCCTGATTTAGTCAATAAAATGCAATTTTAGTGGACTGGTGTAAGTATTTATTTTGGAGAGGTGAACAACATGGCAAAGTCTGACAAAAAAGACGTGATTTTAATTGGTGCCGGTGTACTTAGTACAACTTTCGGATCAATGTTAAAAGAAATTGCGCCAGACTGGAATATTCATTTGTATGAACGCTTAGACCGTCCTGGTATTGAAAGTTCTAATGAACGTAACAATGCAGGTACAGGTCATGCTGCGCTTTGTGAATTGAACTATACTGTTCAACAACCTGATGGTTCAATTGATATCGAAAAAGCGAAAGAAATCAACGAACAGTTTGAGATTTCTAAACAATTTTGGGGTCATTTAGTTAAATCAGGAAATATTGAAGACCCACGCGCATTTATTAATCCATTACCTCATATTAGTTTTGTAAGAGGTAAAAATAACGTTAAATTCTTAAAAGATCGTTATGAAAAAATGAAAGCTTTCCCAATGTTCGATAATATCGAATACACTGAAGATATCGAAGTAATGAGAAAGTGGATTCCATTAATGATGAAAGGTCGCCAAAATGATGGTGGCTACATGGCAGCAAGTAAAATTGATGAAGGTACAGATGTAAACTACGGTGAATTAACACGTAAGATGGCACAACACCTTCAAGAAACTGATAATGTAGAAGTAAAATACAATCATGAAGTGGTTGATTTTACACGTTTATCAAATGGTAAATGGTCAGTAAAAATTAAAAACCGTAACACAGGTGACGTGTTTGAACAAGAAACGGACTATGTATTTATTGGTGCTGGTGGTGGCGCAATTCCACTATTACAAAAAACAGGTATCCCTGAAAGTAAACATTTAGGTGGATTCCCAATCAGTGGACAATTCATTGCATGTACAAACCCAGAAGTCATCAAACAACACGATGCCAAAGTGTATGGTAAAGAACCACCTGGCACACCACCAATGACTGTACCTCATTTAGATACACGTTATATTGATGGTGAAAGAACATTATTATTCGGACCATTTGCGAACGTAGGTCCTAAATTCCTTAAGAATGGTTCAAACTTAGATTTATTCAAATCTGTAAAACCATACAATATTACAACTTTACTAGCATCTGCGGTTAAAAACTTACCATTAATTAAATATTCATTTGACCAAGTGATTATGACTAAAGAAGGTTGTATGAATCATTTACGTACGTTCTATCCAGAAGCACGTGATGAAGATTGGCAAGTTTATACAGCAGGTAAACGTGTACAAGTTATTAAAGATACAGAAGAACATGGTAAAGGTTATATTCAGTTCGGTACTGAAGTAGTGAATTCACAAGACCACTCAGTGATTGCATTATTAGGCGAATCACCAGGGGCTTCAACTTCAGTATCTGTAGCATTAGAAGTTCTTGAGAAAAACTTCGCTGAATATGCTGATGAATGGAAACCATTAATTAAGAAAATGATTCCATCATATGGAGAATCATTAATTGAAGATGAACAATTAATGAGAAAAATCCGTAAACAAACTTCAAAAGACCTTAAATTAGGTTTCTATGGAGAAAAATAATTAAAATTAACTCAACCAAAGCGTAAATGAGCCTTGGTTGAGTTTTTTTGTTTTGTTATAAAGTTTGAACTTTTAATTGATATAATGAATGTAACAGATAAAGAAATGAGGGGTTGTAGTATGTCTAAATTACCTAATGATTTTTTATGGGGTGGCGCATTAGCGGCTAACCAATTTGAAGGTGGCTATGATCAAGGTGGAAAAGGACTAAGTGTGATTGATGTGATGACAGCAGGTGAACATGGGAAAGCACGTGAAATCACTCAAGAAGTAGAAGCAGACAAGTATTATCCTAATCACGAAGGTATTGACTTCTATCATCGTTATAAAGAAGATGTGAAATTATTTAGTGAAATGGGATTAAAATGTCTCCGTACTTCTATTGCTTGGACACGTATTTTCCCTAATGGAGATGAAGAAGAACCTAATGAAGAAGGACTAAAATTTTATGATGACTTATTTGATGAATTATTAAAATATGGTATTCAACCGGTCATTACGTTATCACATTTTGAAATGCCATTACATCTTGCTAGAGAATATGGTGGGTTTAAAAATAGAAAAGTAGCAGATTTCTTTGCGCATTTTGCTGAAACAGTATTTCAACGTTATAAAGATAAAGTGAAATATTGGATGACATTCAATGAAATTAATAACCAGATGGATTTGAATAACCCTATCTTTTTATGGACAAACTCTGGTGTGTTATTATCCGAAGAAGATAATAAAGAAGAGGTTTTATATCAAGTCGCACATAATGAACTCATCGCAAGTGCCAAAGCTGTTAAAATTGGTAAAGACATTAATCCTGAATTTGAAATAGGCGCAATGATTTCACATGTACCTATTTATCCATATAGTTGTAATCCTAAAGATATGATGGAAGCGGAAATTGCAGGTAGAATGCGTTTCTTCTTCCCAGATGTGCAGGTTAGAGGGTATTACCCAGGTTATGCTACGAAAATGTTTGAAAGAGAAAATATTAACATAGGTTGGCTTGAAGGAGACGACCAAATTTTACAAGAAGGTACAGTCGATTACATTGGATTTAGCTATTATATGTCTACAGTAGTTAAACATGATAGTAATAGTAGTGTAGAAGATAACGTTGTGAACGGTGGCTTACCTAATTCAGTTGAAAATCCTTATATTCAAACTAGTGATTGGGGTTGGGCAATTGATCCGGTAGGTTTAAGATTCACATTGAATGTATTATATAATCGTTATCAAATTCCATTGTTTATAGTCGAAAATGGATTTGGTGCAGTTGATGAAATGGATGAAAAAGGAAATATACATGATGACTACCGTATTCAATATTTAAAAGAACATATTGAAGCCGCAATTGATGCAGTCGACCAGGATGGTGTTGACTTAATGGGTTATACACCTTGGGGTATTATAGATATTGTATCTTTCACTACTGGAGAAATGAAAAAACGATATGGTTTAATCCATGTTGATAGAGATAATAGAGGACAAGGTACACTCGAACGCACGAAAAAAGATTCTTTTGAATGGTATAGAAATGTGATTGAATCTAATGGAGAACGGTTATAAGAGTATCAAAAATGTATTAATAAAAAGGAGTATACTATGTCTTATTATTTAGTGAAATTTGTTCATACAGATATGAAAGGCTGGCAACAGCACATACGTGATCATGCTATTTATTTATATCAGCTCGTTGAATCTGGTGACTTATTAGTATCAGGCCCAGTCGAAAATGAGGATAAAAGTAAATTGGAGGCGTATTTAGTACTTAAAGCAAATAATGAAGACCAATTAATGTCATTACTCAAAGCTGATCCGTTTTGGAAAGAAGGATTAGTAGCGGATTATTCGATAGAACAATGGACACCTATGTTTGGTAAGCCAGAAAATATCGAGATAACTAGTCCTATAGAAGAAGATTAATCAATAAAAATGGTGCTATGAAAGGAAAAATCATAGTGCCATTTTTTTATTTTAAAATAATTAACGATATATCGTTGACAAGTTTCGATATATCGTTTAATATATCGATATATCGAAAAAAGAAAGGTGATTAACATGTTTAATAGAAATAATAATCGTATAAATAGAGGTATGAGACATTTTGAAGGATTTGATATGAACAGAGGCCAAGGTAGAGGGCCAGGTCAGTTTGGAGACTTTAGACAAATGAATGGTAGAGATAGATTCTTCAAAAAAGGAAATTTACAATTTGTAATTTTAGAAATGTTAAAAGAGGAACCAAGACATGGTTACCAAATTATTAAAGATTTAGAAGAAAAATTTAAAGGTTTTTATTCTCCAAGTCCAGGTTCAGTGTATCCTATTTTACAAATGTTAGAAGATAGAGACTTTGTCACAATCACTAAAGATGGCAATAAAAAAGTGTATTCAATTACAGAAGAAGGTCAACAATTTGTTGATGAAAACAAAGAAAATAGTGATTTTTCAGAACGCATGGCGCAATTTGAAAATGTAGACTTTGAAGAAATGAAACAATCACGCGAAAAGTTACACGATTTATTCCATTTATTTATGAAAGCATCAAAAGAATCTATGCAAGACAATGATAAAAAAGAACAGTTAGATAAGATTATAAAAGAAACAAAAGAGAAATTAGAACAATTATCTAAATAGAGATGTAGTTGTCGTGTAGGAGGTCTTTTCAATGAAAAAACAAAGAATTGGAATTATAGGTGCAGGTCCAGGAGGATTAATGTTAGGTTTGCTACTTCAACAACAAGGACATGACGTTTCAATATATGAAAAAGCGAGTCCAGATTCAAATCAAAAAAGAGGGGGCTCTCTTGATATACATGAAGAAAGTGGCCAATTAGCATTGAAAGAAGCGGATATATTCGAACGATTCCAAGCATTAGCCCGTGTAGAAGGGGAAGATACACGTGTGCTAGGTAAAGATGGCACTGTTTATTTTGAAGAAATTGGTCAAGGAACAGGCGATCGTCCTGAAATTGATCGAGGTAAACTATGTGACATTATTATTGAAAAGCTTAAAGAAGATACGATTCAATATGGCTATACGTATCAATCTTTAACAGAATTAGATAATGGTAAAGTAACTTTACAATTTTTAGAAGATGAAGTGCAACAGTTCGACATGGTTGTCGGTGCTGACGGCGCGTTCTCGAAAGTTAGAAATGATGTTGCACATGTAGATGTAACTTATAATGATATTTCAATGATTGAATTGAATATTGACGATGTTGTCAATAAACATCCAGACTTAGCTCAAATCAATAGTAATGGTAGCTTAGTCGCATTAGGAGATTATAAAGGTATATTAGGCCAGTTTACTGGTAATGGCCGTATTAAAGTATATGTTGCATTCCGCATGCCAAGTGAAAAGCTTGATGATTACAAAGCGTTATCAGTAGGTGAGTTGAAAGAACAATTACTTGAAGATTTCTCTGATTGGGATGAAGATCTTAAAAAATATATCAAATATGCTAGCGATGACGTGATGTGTAGAAGAATTTATAAATTGCCTATTGGTTTCAAATGGGACAATCATCCACATATTACTTTAATTGGTGATGCAGCGCATGTCATGAGCCCATTTGCGGGTGAAGGTGTTAATATGGCGCTATATGATGCTTATTTACTAGCTAAATCTATAGAACGCAATGAAGATTTACAAACGGCATTGAAACAGTATGAAGAAGCAATGTATGAAAGTTCGGCACCAAGAGCACAAGAGTCACAAGATAACTTAGAATTAATGTTTAGTCAAAATAGTGCACAAAAATTTGGTGATTTTTTCAACCAAGCTTTTGATGAAGCATAAAAAATAAAAATGACATAAAGAAAGGTCGTGCAGGAAAACTGCACGACCTTTTTTTAATGTGGAAATTAGTTTTTATTAACTGATGCATCGTAGATTGAATCTACAGCGTCACCTAATGCTTTATCGAATTCTTCTTGAGATTGGCTAGCTCTTAAGTCACTAGCTAATGCACGTGAGAAGCTTGCGATAAGTTCATCGTTATCTTTTAATAATTTGTTAGCTTCATCTCTGCTGTAACCACCAGAAAGTACTACAACACGTACAACATTTGGATGTTGAGCTAATTCTTTATATAAGTTAGGTTGAGTTGGGATAGTTAATTTAAGCATTACTAATTGATCACTGTCTAAACTATCTAAACCTTTTTTAAGTTCATCTTTTAAGACATTTTCAATTTCAGCTTTATCTTTAGCATTGATATTTACTTCAGGTTCAATAATTGGTACTAAACCTTTTGCAATAATTTTTTTAGCGAATTCAAATTGTTGTTCAACAACATCTTTGATACCTTGTTCTTTTAATTCTAAAATGTTTGAACGCATTTTAGTACCAAAAATATGACGTTCATTAGCACGATCTAATGTCTCGTCTAAATCGTCAATTGGTTTCATTAATTGAACACCGTTTTGTTCTTCAGCTAAACCTTTATCAACTTTTAAGAAAGGAACAACGCCTTTATCAGCTAAATAGTCTCCAGTATATTTACCTTCAACTTCACGGTCCATTGTTTGTTCGAAAAGAATTGCACCTAGGATTTTATCAGCTGAGAATGATGGTGAAGTTACCACGCGAGTACGCATGTCATGCACAAGTTTGAACATTTCATCGTCATTGCTATATTCATCTTCGTTAACACCATATTCTTTAAGTGCTTTAGGGGTACTACCGCCACTTTGGTCTAATGCAGCGATAAATCCTTTACCATTCTTCATTTTTTCTAATTGTTCTTTATTCATACTTTCCACTCCTTAACTTAACTTTCATCTACAGTATGATAAAAAATATTGTTATTCTCAAGCGATTCAACTTATAATTACCTAGAAAATTACACTATAATAGTATAAAGTCAAAAAATCGCCTTATAATGTGATGATTTGAAGGAGGATAACAATGTATAACAAAGTTCTAGTTATAGGTAGTCCAGGGAGCGGTAAATCTGCGTTAAGTACTCATTTGTCTAAATATATGAGCTTGCCTCTTTATCATTTGGATCAAATCAATTGGAAAGATGATAATCAGACCATAGAACAAGATGAATTGATTAACGAAATCAAAGATATCTTGATACAACAATATTGGATTATTGATGGTAATTATATAGACACATTAGAACTGAGAGTAAGTCATGCTGAAGTTGTTATTTGGTTACAAGAAAAAAGAGTGACTTGTATATGGAGAGTACTAAAACGATATTTCCTACATGTCATTTGTAAGCAAACGATTGGAAAGAATCCTAAAACAATGAGTCTAGCGTTTTTAAAATTTATTTGGGATTTTCCAAAGATTAATAATGAACAAATAAAGAAGTTACAACATAAGTACCCAGAGAAATTATGGATTATCAAATAAAGAGATTAAATATATGTAATGTACATGCTATGTATGAAATATGATAATATATAATATAAGAAAAGATTAATGATTTTTAAAATTTTGTACCACTACATAAATTGTCTGTAAAAATCATTTTCAATACATAAAAGGGGATTAAGGATGAAGCAAAAGAAAATTTGGATTACATTAGCAGCAAGTGCATTAATAATTACTGGTTGTAGTTCCGGTCATGAGAATGATAAATCAAAAGATAATAAAGCAGAACAAACGGCTAATCAAAGAAATAAAGTCGCTTATCCTAAAGATGGTGTGAAAGGCATCTACGTTACAAGTAATTCAACACAAGGAGATAAAATTGACCAATTAATTAAATACGTGAAAGATGCCAAATTAAATGCAATGGTTATCGATGTCAAAGATGACGAAGGTAATGTCACTATGAAATTTAATACTGGAAATAAATTAATCGATAAAAATACTATGGATATTGCAGATGCTAAACCATTATTGAAAAAGTTAAAAGATAATGACATTTATCCTATCGCAAGAATCGTTACATTTAAAGATACTAAACTAGCTAAAGAACATCCAGAATGGTCATATAAAGAGAAAGATGGTTCTGTTTGGCAAAATGGTAAAGGGGATAGTTTTGTAAACCCATTTGTTAAAGATGTTTGGAAATATAATGTAAGTATTTCTAAAGAAGCAGCCAAAGCTGGTTTCCAAGATATTCAGTATGACTATGTTAGATTCCCAGAAGGATTTGAAAATGAAGCTGATCAATTAGATTACGATAAAGGTGATTATAAAAATAGTAAATTAAGTAAAGGCGATCAGCGTGTAGATGCTGTTACAAGTTATTTAGAATATGCACGTAAAGAATTAAAACCATACAATGTGAAAATATCAGCAGATGTCTTTGGGTATTCCGCATTAGTGAAAAATGCACCAGGTATTGGTCAAAGCTTCCCTAAAATCTCTAAAAACGTAGATGCTATTTCTTCTATGATTTATCCATCACATTGGAGTCCAGGAGATTTTGGATTAGAAGCACCTGATACTGAACCATATAAAACGGTTAATAGATATATCCAAAAAGAAAATAATATATTAGATTCATTAGGTAAACAAAAACCGATTTCTCGTCCATGGATTCAAGACTTTACTGCTTCATATCTTGGAGAAGGTAACTATAAAGAATATGATGCAAAAACATTATCTGATCAAGTACAGGCTTTAAAAGATAATGGCGTTAACGAATTCTTATTATGGAATGCTGGCAATGACTATACTAAAGGTGCCAACTTCAATCCTGAAAAAGGAAAGAATCAAGATAAAGATTACCAAAAAGAGAAAAAAGATAAATAGTTAATTAAAAACACCTCTAATGCATACGATGCACTAGAGGTGTTTCTTTCAAAGTAATTTAAAATAGCATTTGATCACTACCAAATGTGTCATTTAATGCTTGCTGAGCAAGTACGTTTAAGTAATTCCAAGGTCTGTCGTAGTCAGGTTGGAAGAAGAAGTCTTGTACTGCGAGTTGTTCTAAAGTATAACCAGCTGAAATGGCAATGGACATGGTGTTGATTGATTCAGTAATATTATCTTTAGACATAAGTTGTGCGCCTAAAATTTTATGACTATCTTCATCATAGATAATTTTCATGTGTACAGGGATTTCATCTTGCATGAATTTTGGACGAATAAGTTCTTTGACATATTTTTGTCCTAAGTTTCCATCATAATGATCTTGTTCTGTACCATGAACACCTGTTTGACCAAATTTATAATCAAACAATTGTAAACCAGATGTACCAGAAACGCGTGGCATTGTCATATCATGGCCTAACATATTTTTAGCTGCTGTTACACCTTGTCGACGTGAATTGGTTGCTAAAGCAATATATCGATCTTCTTCAACTGGTGCAAATGGAACAAGTGTTGCATCGCCACCAGCATAGACATCTTTAGCAGATGTTTGTTGTTGATGATTAATATTAATGACGCCTTTTTTGCCTAAATCTATTTTACCTTCTAACCAATCTGTTGCTGGTTGAACACCTACGGCAAATAGTACTGTATCTGCTTCGTACTCGTTTTTATCTGTGATGACTTTAGTTACATTTCCTTGTTCATCACCGTTTAAGGATTGAACTGTTTCGCCACCTATAAATTCTAATCCGTGTTCTTTAGCGTTATCCTCAAGAATATCAGTAAATTCTTGGTCTAAATACGTACTTAAAATACGATCCGCGACATCAATAACTTTCGTTTGAATACCAGCTTTAGCGAAGGCTTCTGCTGCTTCGATACCGATATAGCCACCACCAACGACAACTGCTTTTTTGGCGTTTGACATACGTGATTTTACTTGATTAGCCCAATCTCTGCCACGCATGAATAAAACATGATTGTATTGATCGATACCTTCAACTGGAGGTGTGACCGGTTTTCCTCCTGGACTTAAGAAGAGTTTGTCGTAATTTACTTGCTCAGTATTACCATTTTGATCAACTGTAATGACTTTTTGTTCAGTATCTATATCAGTAACGGTGCTATTAACATGAATATTAACACCTTGATCTTTATATGATTGTTCATTCGCATAGTGTAATGAATCTAGAGATGGTGATACATCTTCTAAGTAACTTTGTATACCACAAGATAGGAAAGAAGGTTTGTCACCACTTTCATATACGTGTATATCAGCGTCTTTGTCTTCTTTAAGTAGTGTTTGGATGACCTCATATCCAGCATGAGATGTACCAACGATAATGTATTTCATTCTATTACCTCCTATTAGAATGGTTTATAATCATGAAAATAATTTTATTTCGTCTACAAATTATGTTTACCACTATATTTATTTTTTATTCACATAATCGGCAATTAGAGGCAATGTTCAAAAATTTGTCATGATTAACGGTTTTGAAAACATAAAAAAGAGGTCAGGACAAAAGTGTTTAGGATTTGAACAGAACCGAACGATGATAAAGAACTACTTCCTTATTCATAGGTTAGTAGTTCTTACAAACTCAATAGTTGAGTTTGTTCATTTGAATTGTTTTCCAAATTTTGTCGAATCGTGAGCGTTTGCCCAACTTGCATTGTTTGCAGAAATTGGAATACCAATTTCTCTATGTTGGGTCCCTTCTGCCGATAATCCTGCTTTCGGGATGCCGTTAATCGGTTTCCTAGAGCACAAAAACTTTATATCTCAACCTCTTTTTTGAATATATGAATTATGAAATTTTTCTTAATGGTCTTTGGCTAATGAAAGCTGTGCCTGCTACTAGGGACAGCACTGCTAATGCATCAGTAGATCTTGTGTCATCCTTACCTGACTCTGGTAATTCGTTAGATTTCACTTTACCAACATAATACGCATTTAACTCTTTAGTGCTATCTACTGAGGCATTCTCTTGTTGGCTTTCATTATTTTCTTCATAGCTTTTGGCACTGATACCTTGGCCTGTATAGTTATCTGATGAATTTAAAGAACTATAATCTCCGAAATTACCACTTTTATATTGAACTTCTCCATTTTTGTAAACTTTATATGCACCAACGCCGGCACCAGACTTATTATTAATATTAATGATAAAATAAGATCCTTTATCTTTGACGTTGTTGAAATTTTGTAAGTCGGGATTACCGCCGCTATTTTTCATAGCTTGTTGTGCAACATTGATGGCATTGTCTGCAGTGACTTCTTCAGCTTTGGCCTCACTTACGAAAGATGCTGAAAATAAAACAGTGCTAGCTAAAACAGTTGTTGCTATTATAGAGCGTTTCTTCACAATGAAAACCCCATTTCCAATTAGAGAATGATTTAATTCCTTTTACATTAATAGTGTACCACCATTTTTTTCTGAATAAGCCTTTTTAAATGAATCAATACTCAAACTTAAAGCTAATTTAAAGAACTTAATAAATGATTTAGAAATGGATATTAAATGTTATAGATAAACCCAATAGATTAGAAGATAAACAAATTACTTATTTACAATTATTGTGTAATTAGATATATGTTTTTGAAATAAGATAGTTTATAATAAATTTATAATGTAATGTATATACAAAATATAAATAAAGGGGATTCTTTAATGAAAAAATTAGCTGGCACATTACTAACAGCATCTATAGTATTAGCAGGTTGTGGGTTAGGGAATAATGACAATGATAAAGGAAGTTCTAAAGTATCTGATGATTCAACAAGTAAGAGTCATCAAAGCAGTGATAATAAAGATAATCACTCATCACAATCGAATCAAAGTTCAAGTCAATCATCTTCAAAGAGTTCAAAAGCACAACAAGAAAATACCAATACTCAAGATTATTATGCTAAAGTTTGGCTTACAGTATTTAAAGACTACCGTGGAAGTGGTGAAGTAGAGAATCATATATCAGCTATGTCTCATACTGATGTTAGTGGTGAAGCAATTAACCCATACAATAAAGAGGCATCAGAAAAATATCCAGATGGCGTTCAAATTATAAGTGGTACACCAACAGCTGCTGGCCATGTTATATATAAAAATAATGGGGATGGTACAATAACGACTTATGGCACGCCATCTCATTTCCAAGACCGTCGTTGGATGGAAGATGATTATACAAAATCTGAAACAAAACGTATTTTAGATAATGCTAATACGATTAAGTTATATGATGCGAGTCAAGATGAAATTGATAAAGTTAAAGGTTACTTTAATGAATCAGATTCAGTGCCCGCGACTGATGATGATGTATCAAACGATTCATCTGACGATTCAGATGATGACACGTCTTCAGATTCTAGTGATACAACAGTGACTCGTGATAATGTTATTGATATAGTTGAAGACTATGAAGGTCATAAATTGGATACATCAACATATACGTATAAAGAACCTGAGAAAAATAGCGATGGAGAATGGGGATTTTCATTCACAGATAAAGACGGTAACTTAGCAGGCTCTTATATTATTGATGAAGATGGAAATGTAACGAAATACGATGAAAATGGTGACGAAGAATAATCATCATTCAATTAGCGATAGGCTAGGATATAAATATATATTTCAAGTTACATTCATATTTAGGTCGTAGTTGACTGTAAAGTCATTCTTTTTCTTTAGAAAGTAGTATTTCTTATGCATGAGTTTCACTCATGTATTTCTAAATTTAAAGTACACATTAGCTGTGGCTAATGCGTAAGAACCACTACATAATCAATGATTAGTGGTTCTTTATTGTTTTTGTCCCACTCCATTGTTTTATAAATGTAATTTTGAAATAGCAAAGATACAGAAATACATGAATACTACAAAGATCATATGTGCAATGAGCCACCAAATCCATTCTGTCGCATTAAATACAAAGAATGATCTTTGAGCGATGGCAATGAGGAAAGGATACATACCGATAAATATCACTAGTAAAGGTAGATAGGCTAAGTGATAGAGTAGTTTTGATATATTGTAAAGTACCATGAAGATGAGATAAATCATCAAACCTATAGACAGATGTATGATGACTTCCATCCATGTTGGTACAAGTTTAGGGTTAACTAGAAAATCTATATTTAATAATAGCTGTGTTAGATGAGTATGCTGTATGAGAACATCTAAAATCATAGTACTGAGTAATAATACAAAGGATGAAGCAACAGCACTTAAAAAGTGGTAAGTCAGTCTTAGAATAATACCCCTCCTAGTCCACGTTTGATGTATATTTTATTCCCTAATACGGATAACATATACATACAAAAAAGATATCTATTTTATTTAGTTAGAATTTTCGGAAAATATTTACAAATCTGAAAATTATTAGTATATTGAGTACTATCATCAAATCGAAATCATTTTATAACTGAAGCATATGAATCATCTTTTTAATCGTCAGTAATGAAGTGAAGTTTAATTAAGAAAGGATGATTTGATCATGAGTAAAGCACAAGACTTAATAAAAGAAGATGAGCAATATTTTGCTAAATCTGGAAGAATCAAATATTATCCTTTAGCCATTGATCATGGCTACGGTGCAACGCTAGTAGATGTTGATGGAAAAGAGTACATCGACTTATTAGCCAGTGCAAGTTCACAAAACGTGGGTCATGCGCCTAAAAAAGTAACCGAAGCGATTAAAAAGCAAGTTGACAAGTTTGTCCACTATACGCCAGCGTATATGTATCACGAGCCATTAATTCGCTTATCTAAAAAGTTATGTGATATTTCACCCGGTGACTATGAAAAAAGAGTGACATATGGGTTGAGTGGTTCAGATGCCAATTATGGTATTATTAAGTTTGCTCGTGCATATACAGGACGACCTTATATCATCAGTTTTACAAATGCGTATCATGGTTCAACATTTGGTTCACTTTCTATGTCCGCAATAAGTTTGAATATGAGGAAAAAATACGGTCCGCTTTTGAACGGCTTTTATCATATACCGTTTCCTGACAATTATAGAGGTCTATTTGAACAACCTAATGCGAATACGGTAGATGAATATTTAGCACCGCTTAAAGAAATGTTTGACAAATATGTTCCGGCTGACGAGGTAGCATGTATTGTATTAGAAACGATACAAGGGGATGGTGGTCTATTAGAACCTGTACCAGGATACTTTGAAGCTTTAGAAGGTATTTGTAGAGAACATGGCATTTTAATTGCGGTTGATGATATTCAACAAGGATTAGGACGTACTGGAAAATGGAGTTCAGTAGAGCACTTCAACTTTACACCAGATTTAATTACGTTTGGTAAGTCGCTTGCCGGGGGATTGCCTATGTCAGCTATCGTCGGACGTAAAGAAATCATGGAGACGTTAGAAGCACCAGCACATCTATTTACTACTGGTGCGAATCCAGTTAGTTGTGAAGCGGCTTTAGCTACACTTGAGATGATCGAAGAAGAACAGTTACTCGAAGCAAGTCTAGAAAAAGGTAAGTATGTACGTCAAACGATGGATAGATGGGTCACTGATTATGAATGTATTGGTGATGTCCGTGGTAAAGGATTATCAATTGGTATCGATGTAGTATCTGATCCAATTCAAAAGACTCGTGATCCTGAAGCAGCATTAAAAATATGTAACTATTGCTTTGATAAAGGCGTTGTTATCATAGCAGTAGCAGGGAATGTGTTAAGATTTCAACCCCCACTAGTCATTTCCTATGAACAGTTAGATTATGCATTGTCGACGCTTGAGGATGCGATTCGAGCGTTAAATCGAGGGGAATTAGATCAATATGAAATAGAAGGTCAAGGCTGGTAAATAGATTGTAGAATATAAATAAAAGAGCCGTTCCACAAACGATAATCATTGTGGAACGACTCTATTTATATTTTTATTAAGGTTTTTTTGGAGATTTGTAGGCATCATCACGATCTTTTTTAGAATGTCTCATGCCGTAAAGTAAATAGATAAATATACCTACAATGAACCAAATGAGTGTATATAATTTGGCTTCAAAACTTAAACCCCAGAATACTAATAGAACTAGTATAAAAGTGACTGCGGGTAATACTGGGTATAATGGCAGTTTGAAAGATGGGATAGGTAAGTCTTTACCTTCACGTTTTCTAAGTTGATACATTGCTAATGAAACAAACATAAATGCTACTAATGTTCCTGCTGAAATTAATTGAGCTAAGAAAGCAAATGGGAACATTGATCCGATTAAGACACCAATTATTGTTAAAATAACTAATGCTCTATTAGGTAAATGTTTGTTATTTAATTTACCTAACCATGATGGTAATAAACCGTCACGACCAAATGAGTATAACAGTCTTGATCCAGCAAGCATCATACCAATTAAGGCAGTAAACATACCGATAACTGAGATAGCTTGCACAACTGCTGCAACAATACCGTGACCACTTTCGCGTAATGCCCAACCTACTGGTTCAGCGTTGTCAGCATATTGACTGTAATGGAACATACCTACTAATACTAAAGCAACTGCAACAAATAATACTATAGCGACTAATAATGATCCTAAAATTCCTCTTGGCATTGTTTTTTGAGGATTAATTGCTTCAGCAGAGTTGGCAGCGATAGAGTCAAATCCGATATATGCTAAGAAAATCATAGAAACACCAGCATAAATACCTTGCCAGCCACCAAAGTCACCTGCATCAGTTACCTTGTGTTCTGGAATAAATGGTACATAGTTACTAAAGTTGATAGCTGTTAGTCCTACAATGACGAATAAGATAATTGCTAATACTTTTAAAATAACTAAAATATTTTCCATACGTGCAGCTTCACTCATACCACGTGATAATAGTAAAGCAGTTAAGATAATAACAATGGCTGCTACAATATCAATGACGCCACCATCACTACCAAATGGATTGGATAATGCTTTTGGTAATTCAATGCCTAAGGGTTTAACTAATCCTCGTAAGTTAGCGGAAAAACCAGAGGCCACAAAGGCGACGGCAATAAAGTATTCAGCTAATAGCGCCCAACCGGCAACCCAACCAAAAAATTCACCAAATAGTACGTTAATCCAAGAATAAGCAGAACCTGCAAATGGCATAGTGGAAGCCATTTCAGCATATGTAAAGGCAACTAATCCTGCTACAATGGCTGCAAGTAAGAATGATAATGCAACCGCTGGTCCAGCATGCTCAGCTGCTACAACACCAGGTAAAGTAAATATAGACGTAGAAACAATAGTACCTACACCTAAAGCAAGAAAATCTCGAACACGTAAAGTTCTTTTTAAATGACCATCTTTACTTTGATAGATGGATGGATCTTCTTTTTGTGTTAATCGTTTAAAAAAACTAGACATAATAAACCTCCGTATATCAATGAGTTATATTTAACTGTCATTTTAATAATTTATATCATAGCATAAAAAACGCATGTTTTGTCTAAAAATTCTGAAAAATCAAAACTTTCTTGTTCAATTCTGTTATACGTGACATAAATTAGCATTATGTAATATGTCTACAAAATGGCAGTAGCTATCCAAATTGTATATACTTTGAAATAAAGTATTACAATTAGAGCTATCCTTGCCGAGGTGACTCTAAGAAATAAAGTTAGCAGTTATTTCTGTTTCACGCTCAAATTTAAAAGGATAAACTTGATTATAACAGAAAATATCGGGATAAGAAGTATTTTTTTATAAATGTGAACGATATTTTAGCTTTTTACAACATATTCTATACAATGAAGGTATATAAACATACCAATGGACTATATGTTCCATATTACTATAATAAAAAAACGTTGAGGCGATAACGATGGCTTTAGAAAAATTTATGCGAAGAAATATATATCAGAGTAAGGAAATGGCTATACTCTTAACCTTTGTTGGTGGATATATTGATGCTTATACCTTTTTAAGTCGAGGAGGCACACTAGCAGCAGGTCAAACAGGAAATATTATATTTCTTGCTTCAGAGGTATCACATAGAGATTTAACTGGTGGTATATTGAAGATTGCTTCAGTTGTATCCTTTATGATTGGCGTAATGTTTGTGTCTTTAATTCATCATCAAATGGCAACACGGTATTGGAGATTAGTCTCATTATTGCCTATTACAATAAGTTGTCTTGTTGTAGGATTTTTACCAATTAGTATACCTAATTTGTATATTTTACCACCGCTAGCATTTGGTATGGCAATGCTTACAACCTCATTCAGTAAAATAGAAGGGGAAGGTTATAACAATACCTTTTCAACGGGGAACATTAAAAATGGTGTGATAGCACTGAGTGAATATATATTAAATGGCGATACTGCCCAATTGAGAAAGGCTAAACTTTACATTAGAATAGTATTAAGTTTTATTATTGGAGCTATTATTTCAGCAGAAGTTCAAAAATATATAGGCACTTATGCCATATTAGTTGCAGCAATGATTCTAATAGTGATATTTATCTTTTATAGTATTTTAATTTATAGAAGAGAGCATACGGTGGAATAACTTTCAAAATTCAAAATAAGAGGTTAGCGCTATGGAAATAAAACAGATCAAATATTTTGTTGAAACTGTTCGACGTGGTGGTATGACGCAGGCATCAGAACATTTATATATTGCACAGTCAACCATCAGTAAAGCAATCAAAAGTATAGAAAACGAATATGATATTACATTATTTGACCGTTCACAAAAGCAAATTAAACTGACAGACATCGGTCAGACATTTTATGATAACAGCTTAGAATTTTTAGCATTGTTCGAGAAACTATCACTAGAAATGAACGATGTGATGAATGTACAAAAAGGTCATATTAGAATAGCCCTATCGCCCATGATGAATGTTCAATTATTTACAGACAGTTTAAATCAATTTCATCAACTCTATCCGAAAGTCACGTATGAGGTAATGGAGGGTGGAGGTAAAATAGTAGAAAACCTCACAGAAACAGATGAAGTAGATATAGGTATCACGACGTTACCTGTTGATGCAACTTTATTTCATTCGGTACCATTGTATAATGAAGAGCTATTACTTGTTGTGAGTAAAGGCCATGCTTTGGCACAACAAGAAAAAGTAGATTTAGCTGAACTAAAAGAAGAAGAGTTTGTGCTATTTCATGATGATTATTACTTAAAAGATCAAATTATCGAGAACTGTAAACGATTAGGATTTTATCCAAAAACTGTAGCGAATATATCTCAGATTAGTTTTATCGCGAATATGATTAGTCAAGGCATTGGTATTAGTGTCGTACCAGAAAGTTTAGTACATTTAATGGGAGATAATGTGAAAGCATTGAAACTAGAAAATGCAGAGTTATCATGGCATTTAGGTTTAATCTGGAGAAGAGATGCATACCTTAACTTTGTAACGCGCGAATGGATACAATTTATAAGGGATTTAAGAGAGAAGTAGTCATCCTTAAATATCAAAAGGAATGCTTAAATTTAAAAATACTTTGATGTCAAAGCGCATCAAAGTATTTTTTATTACTTTTTTCTATATATAATGTATTCCTTTTAGGAATGTAATTAATCGAAAATATGTATTTTATTAATACTTCGAGAGAGGCTATAATGAATGATGTAAGGCACATAAAACCGACAAATTGGTGACGTTAACATCATTCACCCCCTTGTATGTTTACACATAAAATTTAATAAAGTATATTTAAAATGAAGTCGGATTTAATTGTAATTTATTATAAATGAATGAGATAAAAACGTAAACTTTAATCTTTATCTCTTCAAAGTGAAGGAGTTTTTCAATATGAAAAAATTTGGTAAAAAAGTTGTTTTAGTTGGGGATGGCTCTGTAGGCTCTAGTTATGCTTTTGCAATGGTCACACAAGGTATTGCAGATGAATTTGTAATTATTGATATTGCTAAAGATAAAGTGAATGCAGACGTTCAAGATTTAAACCACGGTGCACTTCACAGTGATTCACCAGTTGTTGTTAAAGCTGGAGAATATAGCGATTGTAAAGATGCTGATTTAGTAGTTATTACTGCTGGAGCACCACAAAAACCAGGTGAAACACGTTTACAATTAGTAGAGAAAAACACAAAAATTATGCATAGCATTGTGACAAGTATTATGGATAGTGGTTTTGATGGTTACTTCCTAATTGCGGCAAATCCAGTAGATATCTTAACTCGTTATGTTAAAGAATTAACTGGTTTACCAGCTGAACGTGTTATCGGTTCAGGTACAGTATTAGACTCTGCAAGACTTAGATATTTAATCAGTAATGAGTTAAATGTAGCTCCTGCAAGTGTGCATGCTGCAATCATTGGTGAACACGGTGACTCAGAATTAGCAGTATGGTCTAAAGCAAATATCGCTGGTATTTCAGTATTCGATACGCTTAAAGAGCAAACAGGTAGTGAAGCTAAAGCACAAGAAATTTATGAAAAAACTAGAGACGCTGCTTATGAAATTATTCAAGCTAAAGGTTCAACATACTACGGTATTGCATTAGCCTTATTAAGAATTTCAAAAGCTTTATTAAACAACGAAAACACAATTTTAACAGTTTCTTCACAATTAAATGGAGAATATGGATTTAAAGATGTATACATTGGTGTACCAACATTAATTAACGAAAATGGTGCAAGTAAAATTTATGAAACACCATTAAGCGATCACGAAAAAGAATTGTTTAAACAATCTGTTGAGGCATTAGAAGCTTCATATGATTCAGTGAAACATCTTTTAGACCAATAGAACATGAATAATAATCTTTAATGTATAAATGAGCAACGGGGAATTGTTTTCACACTGATGTTATCGTCAAGATAAAATAAAATGTGAGCATTGGAAGGAAATGAATATAATGGCAGACAAAAAATATACTGCAGCCGATATGGTCATAGACACGTTAAAAAATAATGGTGTAGAGTACGTATTTGGTATTCCAGGTGCAAAAATTGACTATTTATTTAACGCACTTGAAGACGATGGACCTGAACTTATTGTTACGCGTCACGAGCAAAACGCAGCAATGATGGCCCAAGGTATAGGACGACTAACTGGTAAACCTGGTGTCGCACTTGTAACGAGTGGTCCAGGTGTAAGTAACTTAACGACTGGACTATTAACAGCAACATCTGAAGGAGATCCCGTATTAGCTTTAGGAGGACAAGTTAAGCGTAATGATTTATTACGTTTAACACATCAAAGTATAGACAACGCGGCTTTATTAAAGTACTCAACAAAATACAGTGAAGAAGTACAAGATCCTGAATCTTTATCAGAAGTAATGACTAATGCTATGAGAACAGCAACATCAGGTAAAAATGGTGCAAGCTTTATAAGTATTCCACAAGATGTGATTTCAGCACCAGTAGAATCAAAAGCAATAGCACTATGTCAAAAGCCTAATTTAGGTGTTCTTAGTGAGCAAGATATTAATGATGTGATTGATGCAATTAAAAATGCAGCATTCCCTGTTTTACTTGCTGGTATGAGAAGTTCAAGTGCAAATGAAACAAATGCTATCCGTAAATTAGTTGAAAGAACAAACTTACCAGTAGTAGAAACATTCCAAGGTGCTGGGGTCATTAGTCGCGAATTAGAAAATCACTTCTTTGGCCGTGTAGGATTGTTCCGTAACCAAGTAGGAGACGAATTACTTCGTAAAAGTGATTTAGTTGTCACAATTGGTTATGATCCAATTGAGTATGAAGCAAGCAATTGGAATAAGGAATTAGACACGAAAGTGATCAATATTGACGAAGTTCCAGCAGAAATTACAAATTATATGCAACCTACTAAAGAATTAATTGGTAATATTGCAGGAACTATTGAAATGATATCTGACAAAGTAGATGAACCATTTATTAACCAACAACATTTAGATGAATTAGAGCAGTTAAGAGCACATATCATTGAAGAAACAGGTATTAAAGCAACTCATGAAGAGGGTGTATTACATCCAATCGAGATTATCGAATCTATGCAGAAGATATTAACTGACGACACAACAGTTACTGTTGATGTTGGAAGTCATTATATTTGGATGGCGCGTAAATTCAGAAGTTATAATCCAAGACATTTATTATTTAGTAATGGTATGCAAACATTAGGTGTTGCATTACCATGGGCGATTTCTGCAGCACTTGTACGTCCAAATACACAAGTTGTCTCAGTGGCTGGTGATGGAGGATTCCTATTTTCAGCACAGGATTTAGAAACAGCTGTTCGAAAGAATCTAAATATCATACAATTAATTTGGAATGATGGTAAGTATAATATGGTTGAGTTCCAAGAAGAAATGAAATATGAACGTTCATCAGGTGTAGATTTTGGTTCAGTTGATTATGTGAAATATGCAGAAGCTTTTGGAGCAAAAGGTATGCGTGTCACAAATCAAGAAGAATTAGAAGCGGCTATCAAAGAAGGCTATGAAACAGAAGGCCCAGTATTGATAGATATTCCAGTTAACTATAAAGATAACATGAAGCTTTCAACAAACATGTTACCTGATGCATTTAACTAATAAAGATGAACACAAAGTAGGAGTGAAATCGTTTATGACTAATGTCTTATATCAACACGGAACATTAGGAACATTGATGGCAGGTTTATTAAAAGGTACTGCATCAATTAATGAACTATTAGAACATGGTGATTTAGGTATTGCGACGCTAACAGGTTCTAATGGAGAAGTGATATTTGTAGATGGCAAAGCTTATCATGCCAACGAACATAAAGAATTCGTTGAACTCAAAGGTGATGAATTAACACCTTATGCAACGGTGACAAAATTCACAGCAGATACAACATACCAAACTAAAGATAAAACTTCTGAAGCTGTTTTTGATGAAGTGAAGGAAAAAATGCTTAGTGAAAATTTATTTTCAGCAGTGAAAATTTCTGGATTGTTTAAAATGATGCATGTACGTATGATGCCTGGTCAAGAACCACCATACACTCGTTTAATCGATTCAGCACGCAGACAGCCTGAACAAACCGAAACATATATTAAAGGATCTGTAGTTGGATTCTTCACACCGGAACTTTTCCATGGTGTAGGTTCAGCAGGATTCCATGTGCACTTTGCTAATGATGATCGCAACTTTGGTGGCCATGTATTAGATTTTGAAGTTGAAGATGTTAAAGTTGAGATTCAGAACTTTGAAACTTTCGAACAACATTTTCCAGCTCATGATGAAACATTTAATAATGCTACTATTGATTATAAAGATATTGCGGAAGAAATAAGAGAAGCCGAATAATTATAAATGAAGCCTGAGGTAAGTCATGTCTTGCCTCAGGCTTTGTTAAATTATTAGAAAAGTTATTAAAATTGAGATTGATAGGCTGATAAAAATGCATAAACCGTATTAAGGTAAGGTGTCGTTATATGATATTCTTGAGCCTTCCTATAAATGTATCCTTGGATAGTCTCCATTTCTAAAGGTCTTCCAGATGTGATATCATAGTACATACTTGTTCCCATTTGATCAGGGTACCCCTCATATATAGTCATAATAGAGTCGAGTGTATTCACATCGAAATTGAGTCCTTCAGCACGTGCTACGGCAATTCCCTCTAAAATGATTCCACGACAAATGTCCCGAATATGTGATGAATGTAATAATTTAGCAGTATCTCGACCCAACGCAGTAATTGAATTGATACCTAAATTAACTAATAGTTTATACCATATTATTTCTTCTATATTCTCTTCGAGTATGATTTCAATATTCGTTTGGTCAGTTAACTTTTGTAATTTTCGAGTCCTTGGTGTATCTTTCAAGTGAAGGCGATAGTCTCTAAAATGAGTGACATCATTGTTGTTTTTCTGACCACTAATATAGACAACAGCTTGATATGAATTTGGATAAGGTATATGTTCTAATTGTCCATAGCCATTTTGAGCGAGAATGATTATAGTCTCTTCATGAATAATAGGCGATAATTGAGTAATAACTGATTC
This sequence comes from Staphylococcus warneri, assembly GCF_900636385.1. Lineage (NCBI taxonomy): Bacteria > Bacillati > Bacillota > Bacilli > Caryophanales > Staphylococcaceae > Staphylococcus > Staphylococcus warneri. The sequence continues at coordinate 301,243 of NZ_LR134269.1, forward strand.
TAATTGATATGTTTTAACCGCAATAAATACAATATCAAGGGGTTGTGTTATATCTTGATAAGGCGTTACAGAGATTGTTTTAGATTGATGTCCATTTTCTGGGAAATAATTTAATGTGTTTTTTTGTTTTCCAATAAGTAAAGTGTCAGGATATGCTTGCTGTAGTTCAATAGCAATCGTTGTTCCAACGGCACCTGGACCAATAACACCAATTGTCATAATATTATTCTTTCCTTTCTGGGATAGATTCATTATACTATTGCTTAATAATATAGGAAATTGAGGATGAATTGAATTGAAAACTATAGCTCAGTTAGTAGAAATGAAAGAACAAAGCAATAAAATTTCAATGGTTACTGCTTATGATTTTCCTAGTGCAAAGCAAGCACAACAAGCAGATATAGATATGATTTTAGTAGGAGATTCCTTAGGAATGACTGTGTTAGGTTATGAAAGTACAGTTCAAGTTACAATAGAAGATATGATTCATCATGGTAAAGCAGTTCGACGTGGTGCGCCCGATACATTTGTAGTCGTAGATATGCCTATCGGTGCGGTGGGCATCAGTGATGAATTAGATTTGAAAAATGCATTAACGTTATATCAACAAACAGAAGCAAACGCTATTAAAGCAGAAGGTGCACATTTAACTTCATTTATTCGTAAAGCCACTCAAATAGGCATTCCTGTTGTTGCACACTTAGGGTTAACACCACAAAGTGTTGGCGTTATGGGATATAAATTGCAGGGTAGTACAAAAGAAGCTGCATTACAGTTAATTAAAGATGCGCATCATGTAGAAGAAGCTGGTGCAATTGCACTTGTACTCGAAGCGATTCCTAGTGATCTGGCGCAAGAGATTAGTCAACAGCTATCAATTCCAGTGATAGGTATTGGCGCAGGGAAAGATACTGACGGACAAGTATTGGTTTATCATGACATGTTAAATTATGGTGTCGATCGTCATGCCAAATTTGTTAAGCAATATAGTGATTTTTCAATAGGTATTAATGGTTTAAAACAATATAATGAAGAAGTAAAATCAGGCGCATTTCCATCCGAAGCACACACGTATAAGAAAAAAATTATGAGCGAGGTAAATAAAAATGACTAAAGTGATTACAACGGTAAGTGAAATGCAAAGTATTGCTAAAGAATACAAGAGACATGGTCAAACGATTGGTTTTGTACCAACTATGGGTGCATTACATGAAGGGCATTTAAAAATGATGGAATTATCGTCAGAATTTAACGATATAACTGTAGTAAGTATATTTGTTAATCCTTTACAATTCGGTCCAAATGAAGACTTCGATGCGTATCCACGTCAAATTAATAAAGATGTTGAAATGATGGAAGAAATTGATGTGGATTATGTCTTTTATCCAAGTGTAGAAGAAATGTACCCTGATGAATTAGGCGTAACTTTGAAGGTGGGTAAATTAGCCCATGTATTAGAAGGTGCTCAACGACCAGGACATTTTGAAGGTGTCGTAACTGTAGTAAATAAATTGTTTAATATTATTAGTCCAGACTATGCTTACTTCGGTAAAAAAGATGCACAACAATTGGCTATCGTTGAAAAAATGGTTAAAGACTTCAATCATCCAATTGAAATCATTGGAGTTGATATTGTTCGTGAAAAAGATGGACTAGCTAAAAGTTCACGAAATGTATATTTAACAGAAGAGGAACGTCAGGAAGCCGTTCATTTAAGTAAAAGTTTGAAATTAGCACGTGATTTATATAATAATGGTGAACGCAATAGTTCTGTTATAATAGATGAAATTACACAGTATTTATTAGATTATACAAGTGGTCAAGTTGATGAAGTAGCCATTTATAGTTACCCAGAATTAGAAGAGCAATCTAAAATTCAAGGCCAAATCTTTATTTCATTAGCGGTTAAATTTTCTAAAGCACGTTTGATAGATAATATAATAATTGGAGCTGAATAAGTTGATTAGAACAATGATGAATTCTAAAATTCATAGAGCAAGAGTGACGGAATCCAACTTGAATTATGTTGGAAGCATCACGATTGATTCTGATATTTTAGAAGCCGTTGATATACTACCTAATGAGAAGGTAGCAATCGTTAACAACAATAATGGTGCACGTTTTGAAACATACGTCATCGCGGGCGAAAGAGGTAGTGGCAAAATTTGTTTGAATGGTGCCGCCGCAAGATTAGTAGAAGTAGACGATATAGTCATAATTATGACCTATGCACAATTAAATGAAGAAGAATTAAAGTATCATGCACCTAAAGTTGCAGTGATGAATGAACATAATGAAATCATTGAGATGATACATGAAAAAGAAAATACGGTTGTTTTATAAGTCGTATAACTCAATATGAAAATAAAGTCCTAGTAAATCGCAAGATGCGTTTTATTAGGACTTTTAAATTTTAATGAATAAAATAAAAATAATATAGAATAGGATGGTCAAATGGGATATAATTTAGCTAAGTAAGTATAGCGGAGGAATTGAATAGACATGAAATGTCCAAATTGTGGTCAGAATTATCAACAAGAAGATCAATGTTGTAGTCATTGCGGTTACCAATTAACACGTCAAAATGACCATACAACAACTAGTACAACAGCATCTACAATGAAAGAGACTCAACATTATTCTACGAAAACTAACGGTAAAAATACGGGAAGTAGAAGGGATAAAGAAAACTTCAAACAAGACACAACATCAAATCGCACAAAGAGAAAGTTATCTACGCTAGGTGAAAACGATGCGCATTTTGAAGAAATTATGAAAGACAAAACGGCATCTTTTGAACATAAAATGAAGGATTTAAAAGACGAAAGTAAACAGTTTTTTAACCATGTATTTAAATTATCGGATCAAAACGATGTGATATATAGTTATCGATTATTAGTGACGTTAATGTGCGCTGGATTATTTTTAAGTACGTTATTAGTTATTATTTTATCATCTGATATATTTTTATTATTTCCAGAAAGTTCACCATTCAAAGCTATTTTTTACATGATAGTTATCATTCTAGGTAGTTTGGCTTTATCAGTGAATATTTTATATTGTATTGTGAAATATACTTTAACCACAGCGATAGAATTTCATAAAGTATTTTCAGATTATATCGTAATTAATACATTTTCAGTATTAGCATTATTGATGGGTCTAGTCTTAGGTATTTTATCTATCTTTAAATTAGCATTGATTATCATACTATTAGCATTTGTTCTATTATATATGATTTCCCCAACGTATATATTAGTAAAATATAGCGGTGTCTATCCTACAAAAATTGCGAGTATATATGGCATTATCATTTACCAATTTGTCATGATGGTAATGGTTTATTTATTAGGGCATATGATTATACAACAAATCATTAATGATTACCTGATGAAGTTGTTTGGTAGTGGTTTTAGTGGTTTATTGTAATAGATGCGATATGCCTATCAATTATAATCTAATTCAAAATTGTTCATTGTATCATTCAAAAGCGTCGAACAAAAAATATAATAATAATCATTTGCATCAAATACATGCTGCACGTAAATCGCATAGATACCGTTTTCGCAAGCCACGAAAACCATTGTTCCTGATTGTCTTTTTAGTGATGATCATGGTCGTTGCATTAGTAAGTTGGGTATACTATTTTAGATATGAAAATTCAGCTGATAAAAGAATTCAAGCATTTTCAGATACAATGAAATATAAGGATAAAGATCAATTAACCACATTAGTTACCTCAAATCATCAATCATTGACAGATGATGAAGCGTCAGCATATTTTTCTTTAATTCAAACAATGGGTGGCTCGGATAGATATATGAAACAAATCAGATCTGCCATCCGCCATCTAGATCAGAGTGAAGCTACATCGCAAGATATCAACATTGATGGTGTGACAATTTTAACAATTAAAAAGAAAACGCAATTATATGGTTATATCAAAGAATTTCAATTTGAAATACCACAATTTCGTTTTATATTAGATGCTAAAGATAATGGTAAATTGACATATCAATTAAATGACAAAAAGCATGAAATACGTTTAGTGAAAGGTCATATAGTGAGTCTTGAAGCAGTACCATTAGGTGAATATAAATTAAAAGCAACTAAAAAAGTGGGTAATCGTACCTATGATGGCGAAATCATATTAAATTTAAAGCAGTACGGCACAATGGCTAAAGAAGATTTTAGTGAAAAGCGATTTAAAGTAACAACTAAAAATAGTTATATGTTTAAAAAAGTAGAGTTAGTATTAAACGATAAGCAAATGGGTAGAGTTAAAGATTACATCACATATGGACCGTATAGTGGAGAAGAAGATTTACTTGTATATGGATTAGGTTATATAGGGAATCAATCATTCAAATCCAATGAAGTGAATGTACCTTCAATTAATAGCGATGAAAGTCCAGTTAATGTTGTACTTAAATTTAATGAGTCGGAAGTCTTTAATCAGACTCGAAATAAAGATAACCATGGTATGACAAAAAATTAAATCATATTGATATAAAAGAGAAGGCGATAAGCACTTCTCTTTTTTTATTGATTTGATAACGATAGAAGGTTTTTGATAGATATTAAAATAAAATAATTTTAGCAAAAATATCTATAAAGGTATTTGGTCTATCTAAAAATATAACTAACTTTAATAAAGATTTTTATAAATATTTCAAAAATCCATAGAAAACAACATAAATATAATGTTATACTTTGCAAAGATTAAAAATAGAAATTGGGGGTAACATTATGAAATGTCCAAATTGTGGTCATCAAGTCGAACAAGATGACGTTTTTTGTGGAGAATGTGGTACTAAATTAGACCGTCAATCTAAAGCAGTCACAGCCGCTGAAAATGATATTCAAAAAGCAGACTCTAATACACAGTCTCATCATTCAACACAACCATCTAGTCACCACACGATCAATTCAACTAGCAATGCCTCACATGAACAATCACAATCTATGAACCAAGATGCTTCATTTAATTCTATGAATCAACATACTGGATCTACAGAAAGTAGTTCAAACTCAAACTTCAATCATAGTCAACAGCAACAAGCGTCAAACAATACTCATCAACAGCAATTCCAAAACCAGCAATATCAGCAACAACATCAACAATTCCAAAACCAGCAATATCAACAACAACCACATGGTTATCAAAAGCAACCTAACCAATTTAGTGAACAAGCTAAAGAGGTTACAGCTGAAAGTAAAGGGTTTTTCAAAAGTGCCTTTGTAGATCCAGACAGAGAAATTAAAAGTATACATACATTTAGTTTCAAATTATTAGGGTCACTTTTAGCAATTGGATTAATTTTAATAGCGATTATTTTATTCTTAGCTATTCCAGAAGAAGTATCTTTATTTACTTCAGAATCTAAAATTGTTTTTTCTATCATTTTTAGCTTAATTATTTTATTAGCTGCAATTGTAGGTGCAACGTTTGCTATTACTAGATTAGTTGTAGTCCAAGCGATACCATTTAAAAAAGTACTTTCAGATTTTGTATTTATTAACAGTGTAACAGTAGCGACATTATTACTATCAATTATTTTATTAATAATGGAAGCATATACGTTTGGTACAGTCGTTCTCATTTTATCTTTCGTTATACTTGTTACGTCAGGTGTTTATCTTATTGCTAAATATAGTGGTATTAATCACACTAGATTTTCTAGCTTTTACGGTATTATTATTTATTTAATTGTTATTTTCATTTTAATGAGAATATTTGGTGAAGTAACATTCTCAAGTATCTTAGAATCATTCAATGAAACAAAAGATTCATTATTTGACAGCTTATTTGGTGGGGGTAGTACGTTTTAATGAAATATTGTAGTAATTGCGGTAATCCTTTACGCCCAGACGTAAAGATATGTACAAATTGTGGTGCACCAGTTAATGGATCATCAAGTACATCACAATCAACTCAAAGTCAAGGAAATGCACAACGACAACAAGGTTATAATAATGCGAATACACATCAACAGTATGAACCACAACCTAAGAAAAGTAAGAAAAAGGTTATCTTAATTATTTTGATTATTGCAGTGGTATTGGCTATGTTAATTGCCATTTTTGCAATCTTGAAACATCAATTTTCACCTGAAAGTCAAGCGGACAATATCGCACATGCAGTGAAAAAAGATGATGCTAAAGGTCTAGCAAAACAAGTAACGTCAGATAATCATAAATTGAGTGAAGAAGAAGCAAGAGCATATTTAAATTACATTAAAGCTGAAGACGATTTAACTAACGTTGCCAATCAAATTAAAAATAATACTAAAGAAATCAAGCAAGGTAAGTATAAAAGTTTATCAGTCAATGCGAATGATAATAATGTCTTGAATATTGAGAAGAATGGTAAAAAATATTTATTCTTCGATAAGTATAACTTTAATATTCCGCAACAAACGGTATCCATTTATCCTAATGATAGTGGTGACATTACTTATACTTTTAATGGAGAGAAACACCATATTTCTGTTGAGAAAGAAGAAGAAAAAACGTTAGGCGCGTTCCCAATAGGCGACTATAATCTAAAAGCATCTAAGAAGATGGATGGCAAAACGTTTAATGGTGCGCTTGACATTAGTATGAGTGAAGATAAAGCTACTGCCAAGGAATCATTTAAACAAAAGCGTTTCACTGTGACAACTGAAGGCGGCTCAATGTTAGATGATATTAAAATCTATGTGAACGATAAAAATTCAGGAGATGAATCAAAAACGTATGGTCCATATGATCCTGATGAAGAGGTAATTGTTTATGCACAAGGTACATTAGATGGTCAGTCATTTAAATCAAGTTCAGTGAATGTCTCAAGTGCAAGTAATGAAGATGATGGCGTATCTGAAGTTACATTGAAATTTGATGAAGACGCGATTGATGACGCATATGATAAAAAAATGGATGAAGACGATGACAGTGACAGTAGCGACTCAGGTGAAGTGACAAGAAGTAATGTTATCGACAAAGTAGAATCATATGAAGGTCATAAATTAGATACAGATACGTATACGTATAAAGAACCTGAAAAAACGGATGACGGCAAATGGGGCTTCTCATTTGAAGATAAAGATGGAGACTTAGCCGGGTCATATACAGTTGACACAGATGATGGCTATGTAACAGAATATGATGAAGACGGCGAAAAAGTCGGTTCAGGTTACTAAGATTACCATGCTTTAAAGTTATCATTTTAATATTCTAGTTAAACAAAAGAAAGGGCCACTCTGATGAGTGGTCCTTTCTTAAATATATATAACATTATTTTGTAACTGGAACGATAAGTTGAGAATCATATTGTCCACCTGTATGAATATGATGAAGACCTTTGTTAACGCGTTCTTCATGTTCATAGCGTGTTTTCATACCAGGCGTACTATTACCTTTAACTACTTCACTACCTTTGACAACAACGACTAATGTTTCACCTTGTTTGAAACGTGTGCCAGATGGTAATAATTCGATTTCAACAGGAACAATGTCTCCTTTATTAAGTTTGAGCTCTTGTTCATGTTTATGCCAAGGTTGAGCGATAGTTGATTTGTCTTGGTCTAACTCACGATGAGATGCACGTAACCAACCTGTAGCTACTTGACCTTGTTCAATATGGTTGAAGTCTGGGAAGTGCACTTCGTTACCACGACGATCTAGTTTCTTAATACCTGCGAATAAGTCCATATCGTCTGCATCATCTGTACTTACCCAAAGTTTTAAGTTCATATTTCCTACTAATTCTGTGTCATGATCGAATGTATAGCTAAAGCGCACATCATCTTGTTCATTTTCAGAATCGTATTGAGTTGAACTTTCTTCATTGACAGCATTTTGATTTAAAGTTAAGTCTTTAGCATTTAGATATAAAGGTGTGTAGTTTGTATTTGGTAATGGGAATGCTGTTGCTGTTTTGAATTCACCTTTATAGAATTGATCCCTTACTTCATAAGTAACAGTTGGTGTTTCTTTCCAATCATTATCTTCTTCTTTAAGGTAATAATCGAAGAAGGCTTTTTGGCGTTCAAGGTTTTCTCGAGCATAATAGCTTTCCCATTCTTTACGACCATGGATATATAACCATTTGTCTTCTGAACTTGCTTGTTTAAAGCCTTCAAAAGAACCACGATTGTGTAAACCTTGTGTTGACCAACTTGCGCAAGCTAGTAATGGTGTTTTAATTTGATGCAACGGTGCTTGACGTTGTTTCCAATAATCATCGAATAATGGATGGTCTTTTTGAGCTTGAACTAAATCTTCAATATTTGGATTATCAGTCCATCTTGCAAAAATACCTTGAACCCAGAAACGGAAGAAACCTGTATCAGGAATACCGCCATGGAAGGCTACTTCACGATACATATCATTGAGTCCTTCCCAAGGAATCATAGCTTTTAAATGAGGAGGATTTAATGAAGCAACCCACCACTGAGTAACAGCTAGATAAGATACACCATTGGTACCCACATTACCATTACTCCATTCTTGTTTTGCAGCCCATTCGATGACTTCATAGTAGTCTTCAGCTTCACGTTTTGACCAAGGTGATAGAACACCATTTGATTTAGAACTACCTCTTAAAGCAAGTTTAACTACGACATAATCTTGAGGTACCCAGAATCCTGGATCTGGTGATTCTTCTGGTGTGAAACTAGAAGTTGGAATAGGACCTAATGTAGGCCATTGTGCGCCCATGTTAGTGATTTTAGGTTTATTATCTTTACCATAAGTGTCGGCTGACATGACAACAGGAAATTGACCTTCTTTATTCGGACGGAAAATATTGACGTATAATTTTTCGCCATCTTTCATTTCTACAGCCACATCTTTTTCCATAATCATTTCTTGATTACCAAATTGTACACTATCTACAACGATATGATTAAGACCTTCTTTAACATCGTTAACATCTGTGACAGTTAATTGAGGATTACCTAATAAATTTCTTGTCATTTGAATCACCCTTTTTGGTTTATTTTCTTTACACTTTTATCGTAAAGGGTTATGTGGTTAATTCCAATCATCAATGTAGATGATTTGTATGTTAACCAACAAACACCTTATAATTGTTGGAAAGAAAGCTATAAGGAAGTGACATAATGCCACAAGACCGACGTGTTAGAAAATCACAAGCAGCAATTAGACATGCTTTTATCGATTTACTCCATAAATATGACTTAGAACAAATCACGGTTCAGCAAATATCAGATTTGGCAGATGTGAATCGTAGTACTTTTTATACTCATTACATAGATAAATATGATTTATTAGAAAAGATGGAAGATGAACAAGTAGAAATAATAAGAACGTTTATTGAAGAGGGAGATGTATATAAAAATCAAACATTCTCTGCTGAAAGTATCCGCACGATTATGGAATTTTTAATAGGAAATATAGAAAAGAATATGGAATTTTATCAATTAATGTTTACGATGGGGAAAGATTCGAATTTACATGAAAAGTTATATGAATTAATCACAGGTCATTTAAATCATTTTAAAAATGAAAACAATAAAATAGATGATATACCGTTTTCTTATTTTATGAGTTATGTATCAGGTGCTGGATTATCATTTATCCGACATTGGGTCGAGGATCCCAATCGCATTGCTAAAGATGATTTGATACAGCATTTTTACGATATAGTTAACAATGGACCAGCTACGATAATTAGAAGAGGAGAATAAAAGCAAAAGGTTGGGACACAAACTTTATGTCTCAACCTTATTATATAAATTATGACTGTGGCATTGCGTTGTAATCTTGACCGTGTAACATCCATCTTACGCCGTATTTATCTGTAAATACGCCCATTTTACCGCCCCAGAATTGCTCTGATAATGGTAATTCAACGTCGATAGAATCATGGTCTTTAATTTTATCATAGAAAGCTTCGACTCTTTCTACATCAGCTTGATCATTAATATCAAAATCAATTAATAATGAAATGCCGTTATTGATAGGTTGGATTCGGCTGAATGAATCCGCGCCTAAGATTTTCACCCCAACAATTTCAAATTCAGAATGCATTGTTGCCTCTTTGGCTTGCTCTTTAGTCATACCAAAATGTTCAGCTTGATCTTCGCCAACCTCTAAACGTTTAATATTTGTAGCGCCAAAAACCTCTTCATAATATTTAAGTGCTTCTTTTGTATTTGGAAAAGCTAAATATGGTGATAATTGAGTCATAAAATACCCCTTGTTATTTTTATTTTATTGCTAACCACATCATACAATGTTTTATGTAAAAAGAATAGAATTATGTATGATTAGTTTATTAATAATGGAAATAAGACTTAGTTTTCAATTGTATCGTTTATATGGATATATTAGGAAACTAGAAATATACTTTTTATGTATCGTTTATTGTATAATATTCATAAATTATATTATGCATTAAAAGGGAGGGGTTTCTTTTGATTGAAGCGGGCGAAATTTTAAAGAAAATGAAGAACCAAAAAATCAATTATGACAAAGTTTTAAGGAAAATGATTCAACAATGGGAACAAAACGGGGAGCGACCTAAAATTTTATTACATAGTTGTTGTGCACCTTGTAGTACCTATACTTTAGAATTTTTAGCACAATATGCTGATATCGCGATATATTTTGCCAATCCCAATATTCACCCTAGGAGTGAATATTTAAGACGCGCTAAAGTTCAAGAAATGTTTGTCAATGATTTTAATGAACAGACAGGAGCTAATGTAAAATATATTGAAGCAGCTTATCAACCACATGAATTTATGAAAATGGCTAAATCAAGAGGACTTACTGAAGAAAAAGAAGGTGGTCTTCGATGTACAGCTTGTTTTGAAATGAGGCTTGAGATGGTTGCCGAAGCAGCTGTTAAATATGGTTATGATTACTTTGGTAGTGCAATCACGTTATCGCCAAAGAAGAATGCGCAATTAATTAATCAACTTGGTATGGATGTTCAACAAATTTATAATATTAAATATTTACCAAGTGATTTCAAGAAAAATAGGGGATATGAGCGTTCCATTGAAATGTGTAAAGATTATCATATTTTTAGACAGTGTTACTGTGGGTGTGTGTTTGCCGCAATGAAACAAGGGATTGACTTTAAAGAAATTAATAAAGAAGCCAATGAATTTTTAAAGCAATTTTAAAAATGACCCAGAGCGAAGATGTTATATCTTTTACTCTGGATCATCATATTAATTAAATCATTCTATGAATGAAACGTACGATAGCCATAATAGCTATGACGAGCATTGCTGCAAAAGAAAAGAATTTAAATCGTTTATTTTCTTTTTTAATTTCTTTGTCTTCATTTTGCATCATTTCTTGTAATTCACGTTCGATTTCTAAATCGAGATCTGTTTTTCGATAGCCATTTAGGCCTTTTCTTTCATCTTCATCATTTGAAGGATGTGATTTACTGTTTTCTGTTGTGTCTTGTTGTGTGGACTGATTCATTTCTTTATCTTTGATATCTTCTCGCATTGTATAATGCCTCCTATATTCATGACACATACTTTTAATGATTATACTTGATGTAAAGTCATTGATTCATCGTTAACTTGCTTTTTAATTATTTTACATCTAATCCGATGATATCGCTAATATGATGATAACCGTTTTGGTTTAAATATTGAACAATATCTTTATTTATTTTTTTAGTTAATCCTGGACCTTCCATAACTAATGAAGAGTATATTTGTAATAAAGAGGCTCCATTACGTAACATTTGGATAGCATCCTCAGCATTAAAGATGCCGCCTGTACCAATAATTAAGAGTTCTCCCTTAGTTTCTTGATAGGCTAATTTAACAAGTTTTAAATTACGTTCAAATAATGGACGTCCGCTTAACCCCCCATCTTCAACACGGTTAGCTGATTTTAAGCCATCACGTTTACGTGTCGTATTTGCAAGGATGACACCATCGAAGTGTGTCTGAATAGTTGGTAATAGAGATTTCAAACCTTCTTCATCCATATCAGAGGTCAATTTTAAGAAAATAGGTACATTGATTTCATTGCTTGCTTTAAACGTTTCTAACGCATTGCATAACATTGAAAATTCATCTTTATCGTGAAAATTTTGTAAGTTTTCAGTATTAGGTGAACTTATATTGACAGTGAAGAAATTAACATCATTTTTGAATGTATCAATGACTTTAATATAATCTTGATATCGCTCGTCATAAGAAGTCATTTTATTAACACCTACGTTTAGACCTATAGGTGTATGGTAAGCGTAGCGGCGCAAATGACTAAGTGCTTTGTTCATACCGATATTATTAAAGCCCATGCGATTAATTAAGGCATCATCTTCTAATAAGCGATACATACGAGGTTGTGGATTACCTGGTTGTGGTTTTGGTGTGATACCACCAAGTTCTAATGCGCCGAAACCAAGATTTTCTAAAGCTTTAGGTACTTCACAAGATTTATCATAACCAGCTGCAAGGCCGATTGGATTTTCAAATGTAATACCGTGAATATCTTGAGATAACATTGGATTTTGGTAATCGAATAATTTTTTCATAATCGGTAATACATAGGATTGCTTTTGTGCAATTTTTAATGCGTCGATAGTTAATCCGTGTGCTTTTTCAGGTTCAATTTTAAATAAAAGGGGTTTAATTAATTTATACATGTTAACGCTCCTAGTTCATTATATTTGAGGCTTACTATCCTCAACTTAATATATTTGAAACTTTTCCTTTTAATAGACTAGCATTTTCATTTGCAATTTCCTAGTTAAATTATAAAAATTAAAAAAATAGACGAACTTTTATAAAGTAGGACTACATATTGATACCGTCTTTAACGATTAAGCGATTGGAAATGAGGTAATATAAATAGTATTCAGTAATATAGGGAAGGTGACATCATGGCTATAGATTGGAAAGAACATTTACCGCTAGATTACATTAAAGAGATTACGCCAGTAAGTGGTGGAGATGTGAATGAAGCATTTAAAGTAACCACGCAGCAAGATGATACGTTCTTCTTATTAGTACAACGTAATCGAGATGAATCATTTTATGCTGCAGAAATAGCAGGACTAAATGAATTCGAAAATGCAGGTATTACTGCTCCTAAAGTCATTGCAAGTGGTGAGATAAATGGTGATGCTTATTTAATTTTAAGCTATCTTGAGGAAGGACCAACTGGCAGTCAAAAAGACTTGGGACAATTAGTTGCTAAAATGCATAGTCAACAACAAGAAGATGGTCAATTTGGATTCAGATTGCCACATGAAGGTGGCGATATTTCATTTGATAATTCATGGACGGACAATTGGAAAGACATTTTTATTTATCGCCGTATGGATCATATTCGAGATGAATTATTACGTAAACAACTATGGAATGAAGAAGATAATAAAGTATATGAACAGGTGAGAGCGGTGATGCTAGATGCATTAGACCAACACCAAAGTAAGCCATCGTTATTGCATGGTGACTTATGGGGTGGTAATTATATGTTTTTAACAGATGGTCGTCCAGCTTTATTTGATCCAGCACCGTTGTACGGTGATCGTGAATTTGATTTAGGTATTACAACCGTATTTGGTGGTTTTACTCAAGAATTTTATGATGAATATGAAAAGCATTACCCGTTGGCTAAGGGTGCGTATGAACGGTTAGAATTTTATAGATTATATTTATTGATGATACATTTATTAAAATTCGGTGGAATGTATGCGAGTAGTGTTAATCGTTCAATGGAAACAATATTAGGGTAAAGAAAAGCACGCGTTGAATTATTTTTCAACGCGTGCTTTTTTAATCAACTTATTGATGCCACATTTTTAATAATACTTCGGCAAAGCCTTCAGGTTTTTGTACATAACCTAAATGACCGCCAGGAATATCAAAGATTGGTAAACCGATTTGTTCATTAATATAGAAGTTAACATCTTGTGGAAATGATCCTTTAGAATCAGTACCATTTAGTAATGTGATTTGATCTTCATGCTTTTTAAAGTCCTCTAAAGTAATATCTGAATGTGTATATTGGCGAATTTCGTATTCAGACCAGAACATTACACGTTGATATTGTTCTTTTTGAGCTTCTTCTGTTTCTGCAGGCTGAGACATCATTTTAGCATCTATCGGTGCAATATTAAGTGTTTCAGCAAATGTTTTCATACCTTTTTCTAAACCTTCTGTAAGGATTTGGTTTACAATTTCATCATTTTTATCTTTCCAGTATTTACTATCTGGTAAGAATGTATTGATTGGTGGTTCGTGGAAAGCAATTTGTTTAACCACTTCAGGGTGTTCTTTGAGTACATGCATAGCAACGATTGAACCAGAACTTGAACCTAAAATATAGACAGGTTCATCACTAAGTGATTGTGCTAATTCTGCAATATCTTTTGCGTCACGTTTTACACGGTAATCATCGTCTGGATTTGCTGCTGATTCTGGTAGTGGTTCTGTTAACTCACTTTCACCATAGTCACGACGATCCACTGCAACTACAGTGAAGTGATCTTTTAACTGTTGTGCTAATGGCATAAAGATGTCGCCAGTCCCATTGGCACCTGGGATGAATATTAATACCGGACCTTGTCCAATTTGATGATAACGTAATTTAGCACCTTTTAATTCTATTGTATTCATATGAAATACCTCCATTGAGTTAAAGCATGATTTATAAATAATATTATTCTAAGCCAAGTAATTTAGCGCCATTTCTATAACTTACTTTCTCTTTTTCTTCATCAGTTAAACCAAGTTCATCTAAAAATACGCCTAAACGTTCTGGTTCGATATAAGGATAGTCTGCCGCATATAAAATTCGGTCAATTCCCATTTCTTTTTTAACTAAATCAAATTGTGGTTTAGTTAACATACCACTTGGTGTCATATAGAAATTATTTTTAAAGTAATAACTAACAGGGTGTTTTAAATGATCAGCAAATAAAGTTTCATCCATACGTTCTAAGAAGAATGGAATGAATTCACCCCAGTGTCCGATAATCATATTTAGATTAGGGTAACGATCAAAGATACCTGATAGTACCAAATGGATTGCATGAATACCAACATCGATGTGCCAGCCATAACCGAAACAAGCGAATGTAGCAGCAGTGATTTCTGGATAATTTCCTTTATAGTAAGATTGGTATACATCACTATTTACGGGTGCGGGATGTAAATAAATAGGTACATTTAATTCTTCAGCAGTTGCAAAAATACCGTCGAATTGATCTTGATCTAAGAAACCATCTTTTGTACGACCCATAATGAGTGCGCCTTTAAACCCTAACTCGTTGACACAACGTTTGAATTCTTCAACAGCCGCTTCAGGTTCGTTAATTGGTAATGTAGCAAATCCTACAAAACGATCTGGATTTTGTTTGATATAGTCAGCTAATTGATCATTAGCTTTTTTACATAAATCGATGGCTTTTTGACCTTCAAGATTTGAGGGTGCACCATTACCGTATGATAATACTTGCATTTGTACATTTTGTTCATCCATGAATTTAATTCGTTTATCATGATGAGAGATTTCATCAGCGTCAGTAAAACCTGATTTTTTCTCTAATCCTTCTAACATGACTTTCATGGGTACGCCATTAGGGTCAGCAGAAACTTGACTCATTGTTTCTTTTTGAATGTCATCTATCACATAATGTTCTTCGAAAGTAATACTTTTCATTTTAAATCCTCCATCATAGTGCGTTTTTATTTATATAGTGGGAATACTACTCATTAATTATTGGAAATTACCAAGGCATTTTGCCGTCACCATTAATGAACGTACCTGTTGGTCCATCAGCATCAATTGTTGCTAATTCTACAATAGGTTTGATGCCTTCAGTTGCTGGTTTAGAATTATTGCTAAAGTCACCAACTAAGTCTGTATTTGTAGAACCTGGATCTGCAGCATTGATTTGCATTTGAGGTAAACCTTTAGCGTATTGAACTGTTAGCATAGTGACAGCTGATTTAGAAGAACAATAAGCTAATGAATTAACATGAAATTCTTCTGACTCAGGATTTGTTACCATACCAAATGAACCTAAACCACTTGTTACATTAACAACGACAGGTTGTTCTGATTGTTCTAGTAATGGAATGAATGTGTTCATCATTCTTACAATACCGTATACGTTTGTTTGATAGACTTTATCCATGTCTTCAACAGTAATATCTGCAGGTTTTGCAAATTGTCCTGAGATACCAGCATTGTTAACAAGTACATCTAAGCGACCTTCTTGATCTTTAATGTAGTTGAAAGCATGTTGTACAGATGTCTCATCAGTAACGTCTAATTGTACACTTTGTGCACCAATTTCTTTAGCTGCTTCTTGTCCACGTGATTCATTTCTAGAACCAATGTAGACTTTATGTCCTTCGTTGATAAGTGCTTTGGCAGTTTCGAAGCCTAAGCCTTTATTGCCACCTGTAATTAATGTAATTTTAGTCATGATATTACTCCTCTTTATCAAAATATAGTTTGATTATATAATCTCTGATTGTTTCATTTGATAGTCCGCGTTCGTCTTTTTGTAATTCGAAAGATTTAGTAGATAATGATTTCAAGAACATATCTACTTTGAAAGTTGTCCATGTTGTACTTTTATTATTGCCAAGAATTTCACTATAAAACTTAAATAACTGTAAATAAATATCACTATGGTAAAAGTCATTTTTTTCTGTTGTTTCTTCAATACAGTGAAGTAAGTCACTGTTGGTGGTTTTGAAATCTAAAAAGATATCAAGCGACTTTGCCATGACTACTTTAGTATCGTGATGTTTTTCTTTCACTTCGTACATTTGGTTGATAATGTCAGTAAAGTCATGTTCGATAATCGTCGCACACAAGGCACTCTTATCATTAAAATGACGATACAAAGTTCCCATTCCAATATTTAATTCTTTTGCGATGCGATTCATACTCACTTGTTGAACACCATATTGGTTAAAGAGTTCAATCGCTTTATTCTCAATGCGCTGCCGGTTCTCGAGGGCGTCTCGTCGCAAATACATCACCTTCTTAAAATAAGTTTGTTGACAAACGGACAACTATCCGTTTATTATAAAGCCTATCATACAAAAAGACAAATAGAGTGATATAAGTGTCATTAAATAAAGAGCAAAGACAAATCACAGCTAAAGAACTACAAGAGCATTTTGACGAAACAACGTTAAGTTTAAAAAATATAGCAGACGAATTGAACATTTCAATCAATGATGTGTCACATGTATTACAAATGAAAGCGCCAAATAAATTATTTGGAAATCATTTGCAACAATTTATACATTTAGTTTGGGACGTTCGAGACCTAATGAATGAAAATATCTGGCATACGGGTAAATCACCAAAAGAATATACATATTTAAAAGGTGAAAAGGATGATTATTGGTTTTTACAACAGTAATGAAGGAGAGAATATCAATGAAAAGCATTTTAGTAATCGGTTCTACAGGTAAACAAGGTAATGCCGTAGTTAAGCAACTTTTATCAGATGGATGGCATGTACGTGCACTAACACGTAATAAGAATAATGAAAAGTTAACGTCTATTGATAGTGACAAACTTGAAATTGTAGAAGGTGACTTAAGCGATCAACAAAGTTTAGAACAAGCAATGCAAGGACAATACGGATTGTACAGTGTTCAACCTATTGTTAAAGATGATATTGCTGAAGAATTAAGACAAGGAAAAATGATTATTCAACTTGCTGAAAAGCAAAACATTGAATTTGTGGTTTATAGTACAGCTGGTGGTGTAAATAGAGATAGAAAAGGACCACACTTTGAAGCCTTAGCAGATATTGAAAATACACTTAAAGCGTCATCATTGAATTTTTCAATTATCAAACCTTCATTCTTTATGGATAACTTCCTTAGAATAGCTAAAAAAGAAAATCAACAAATTGTAATACCTGAATTTATTAGTCCAGATGTTAAATTTGCGATGATTTCTTCAATTGATATTGCTAGAATTGCTGCAAATTTATTTAAAGACCCTGAACAATATAATCATCAAGCGATTGAAATTGCTTCAGATGAGTTAACACTTAATGAAGTCGTTAAAACGTTTGCTACTGTTACTGGCATGCCAACAGAAATTAAAGGTAAATTTGTTAGTGGTACAGCCGAAAGAAGTTGGCTAGAAGAAAAAGGTTATGTTGTCGATTTTGATTTAATGAATCAAATTAATCCAGATAAACTATCATTAGCCCAATGGATTGAGAAAGTACAATTTTAGTAATGGTCTATGTTAATAAGGAGAGATAGTTATGATTCAGTCGATGTGGTTTAATTTACATGTTAAAGATTTAAAAAGAAGTGAGCAGTTTTACCAATCTTTAGGATTTGAAATTAATCATAATCCTGACATGCTTGACAAAATGGTAGGAATTAAAATAGGATCGACCATTGTCATCTTAATTGAAAATAAACATTTTGAAGCGGTCACTCAGGATAAAGTTCATGCAAATGCTAATGAAACGATTATTTCTCTAGGTGTAAAGACGAATGAAGAAGTTGATCAACTTGTTAAACAAGTTGAAGCGTCAGGCGGTCATATTTTAGAACAACCGACAGTTAAACAAGGCTATTATGGTGCTATGTTTGCTGATCCAGATGGACATAAATTTAACTTTTTAGTTTGTTAAATACAATAAGGCACTCAGTTTCCAAGTTTGGATGCTGAGTGCCTTTTAATTTGGATTTAAGATCAACTTAAATATTTCCATATTCTTTTCTCAAATCATAAACTTTTTCTGGTGTAACATCTTGGCCAAGTGGATCAACAACTTTCATAGTAGAAAATGTATGAAGTACTTGTCCTCGTATCATTTTTAAATAGTCTTGTCTGAGTGCTTGTTGTTCTTGTTTTTCTTCTACACTCAATGTTTGTACTTTTTCTTTATTTGCTAATTCGTTAATTCTGTCTAAAATTTGCATCATCGCAACCTCCAATTCATTTTTCCAACAAATATTTACTAAGCAACACTTGTTGTATAAACATAATATACTCGCATATGCATGATATAGCAATAGACATGCTCAATTCATATGTTGTCTATGCAACATATTGATCAGTTTGTTGTATAAATAAAAAATATGACCCTATGCATCATTATTTTATTAATGTACATAGGGTCATCATTTGTTTTAGATAATAAAATGTTGAAATCTTTATAGGTGCGCGATGTGATGAATTAAGAATGGAAGATTTTTGTCTATAAAGTTTTCAGCTGTATCATGACTTGTAGAAAGCCAATGATTACACAGACCACTCATACCTGCCGCAAGAAAACTAGCACTACTTACCAAGATGTCTCTATCAATATCTGAATAACTATTTTCTAACATGATAGAAAAGATATCCTCTAATTCGTTATTAATTCTCTTGTGCGCTTGTTCACAAAATACATCTTGGTTCATTTCACAAGATGCTTGTACTTGTTCCATATATTGAGTCATTGTGATGAATATATTTTTTAAGACGATTTCATTGATAATATTTGAAATGTTGAGTGTGTCATTTAAATCTTTAAGAATAGTGACATCTAAAGAATAATCGAGTATGTCGTATTTATCTGTGAAATGTGCATAGAACGTAGCTCTATTAACAGTTGCTTCATCAGTAATATTCTTGACTGTTAATTGGCTTAACTTCTTTTCTTTTGATACTTTTTGAAATGCGTCAACAAGTAGTTGTTTTGTTCGTGTGACACGGGGATCAATTTTGTCAGTCAATTATGTTTGCACCTACCTAACAAATGTTGTTTATCTTAATATAAATTATCTTGCTAAATGTCATATATGTCAAAAATAGTGTCTATGAACTAATTTAATAGTGATTGTAAATTTAAATTATGGGTAAATATAGTTTTATAGAAAGTGAATTTACTTTCAAACAAAGTTTGTAATCTTTTTAGGGGAGAAACTGTTAAAGAAACAGAACGGGGAGACGGATATGGCAGATAAACTGCAACGTGAATTAAGCAATAGACACATACAATTAATTGCTATTGGTGGTGCTATTGGTACAGGATTGTTTTTAGGCGCAGGTGAATCAATTCATCTGGCAGGACCATCGATATTGTTGACTTATATTATAGTAGGTTTTGTATTATTTATGTTTATGAGAGCAATGGGGGAAATGTTGTTATCTAACCTTGGATTCAAATCATTTGCAGATATCGCTCATAAACATATAGGGCCATTAGCAGGCTTTGTGGTTGGATGGACTTATTGGTTAACGTGGATTATTTCAGGAATGGCAGAAATTACGGCAGTTGCTAAATACATAGAATATTGGTATCCAGCAATGCCTAATTGGTTAACAGCTTTATTTACATTGTTAGTATTAATGACACTCAATTTATTTAGTGCAAAGTTATTTGGAGAATTAGAATTTTGGTTTGCGATTATAAAGGTATTAACAATACTAGCTTTAATAATTGTAGGTATTATTATGATTGTCTTTGCAATGAAGACACCTTATGGCACTGCTAGCGTATCTCAAATATGGAGTCATGGTGGTATATTCCCGCATGGTGCTTCAGGATTTTTCATGTCCTTCCAAATGGCCATTTTTTCATTTATAGGAATTGAATTAATTGGTATTACTGCAGGAGAAACTAAAAATCCTCATAAAACGATACCTCAAGCGATTAATAATGTACCATATCGCATTTTGATATTTTACATTGGATCACTTGCAGTCATTATGGCGGCGGTGCCATGGAATCAATTAAATCCTTCAGATAGTCCTTATGTGAAATTGTTTGGTTTAATTGGTATTCCATTTGCAGCAGGTTTAATCAACTTTGTAGTATTAACAGCTGCGGCATCTGCGTGTAACAGTGGTGTGTTTGCGAATAGTAGAACGATGTTTGGTTTATCTCAACGTAAACAAGCACCACCTATTCTTGGTAAAACTAATCGCAATGGCGTTCCATATTATGCGATATTAGTGACATGTGCACTATTAAGTATTTCTGTGATACTAAATGCCATCTTTAAAGATGCGACTCAAGTGTTTGTATATATTACGACAGTATCAACAGTTTTAAATATAGTGATTTGGTCAATCATCATGATTGCTTATTTAGGATATTTAAAACATAATCCAGAACTTCATAAAGCGAGTCAATATAAAATGCCAGGTGGCAAATGGATGGCATATGCTATTGTACTATTCTTTATATTTATCTTTGTGGTATTACTGATTAATCCAAGTACGAGACTTGCAGTAATCATTGCACCATTCTGGATGGGGATTTTAGGATTAATGTATTTAAGATATAAAAAAGAATCTAGAAAAGCAGAGATTCCAGATGAATAAATGAATGTGCATCGCCAACAAGAAAGCTTTGTTGGCGGTGCTTTTTAAATAGCAGTCGTGTTAAAAGAAAATTTGTAAAATTAATGACTTTACAAATATATTTATCTGAAAATTCTAATAATGTGATATACTATTCTCCATAGTCTTAATTGGCCCAACTTTACACAACAAATGATTGCATCAACGAATTACCAACACACCTTAGATTTCATCATGTGTATAGTTAGTTCAATTAAGGCTATTTATTTATGTTTGATTTATCGTATTTAGATATTGGAGGCGCTAGAAATGACAACATTGAGTAAAATTGGACCGAAAGAATTTATTTTTAGAGTGCTATCTGGTGTAGCAGTTGGTATTGTCGCAGGATTAGTACCCAATGCGATATTAGGGGAGATATTTAAATATTTAATGCAGTTTCATCCCATTTTTAAAACATTACTAGGTGTTGTTCAAGCAATTCAATTTACGGTTCCGGCACTTGTTGGTGCTTTGATAGCATTGAAATTTAATCTGACACCTTTAGCGATGGCAGTAGTTGCAAGTGCTTCGTATGTTGGTAGTGGTGCTGCACAATTTAAAAATGGCACATGGGTTATAGCTGGAATTGGGGATTTAATTAATACAATGATTACAGCATCGATTGCCGTATTATTGATTTTATTAATAGAACATCGCGTAGGAAGTATGGCTTTAATTGTATATCCAACTATTGTAGGTGGTATTTCAGCGACTATAGGTGTGTTGATACTTCCATACGTACATATGATTACTACTGGTATTGGTAATATGATCAATAGTTTTACAGAGTTACAACCTGTTTTAATGAGTATGCTTATTTCGATGGTATTTAGCTTTATTATCATATCGCCACTATCAACTGTTGCCATTGCGATTGCAATTGGTATTTCCGGTATTGCAGCTGGTTCAGCTTCAATCGGTATAGCAGCTACAGAAGCGGTGTTGTTAATTGGTACGAGCCAAGTTAATAGAGCAGGTGTACCAATCTCAATCTTCTTTGGTGGAGTTAAAATGATGATGCCTAATATGGTTCGCTATCCTATTATCATGATGCCTATATTGATTACAGCTGCAGTTTCAGGCATTGCATCCGGCATTGTCGGTATCGCAGGTACAAAAGAATCTGCAGGATTTGGTTTTATAGGAATGGTAGGACCAATTAATGCATTTAAATTTATGGGTATTGACTCAGCTTGGTTGAGTTTATTATTGATTATCATCGCATTCTTCATTGTGCCTTTCTTCGTTGCATGGATTTTAGATATTCTTCTAAGAAAGGTCTTTAAAATATATACGAACGATATTTTTAAATTTTTAGCGTAAAGCTAAATAGAATATAGACGTCTTACATATAAGTGAGGCGTCTATATTTTATTATGCTATACTTTATTAAAATCGCTATCTATAAAGGGTGGGTAAGATGAATAAAAAGATAGAACAATTAAAACTAAAAGCGGCAAGTTTAACACGACAAACACATGATTTAGGTATACCGGTCATGATCGTGTTTGAAGGTGTACCTGCCTCAGGTAAGACGCGCTTGTCCAATGAACTATTACTTACGTTTGATGCGAAATACACACAATTTATATCAACAAAAACACCGGATGCCGAAGACTTAAGATATCAATTTTTACAAAAATATTGGAATACACTGCCTCAAAAAGGAAATATCAATATCTATTTTAGAAGTTGGTATTCTCACTTTTTGGATTATAAACAAAATAATATTAAGCAAGATTATTATAAAAACGATGATAAACTCGTGAATCAAATCAAACATTTTGAAGAGATGCTTCAGAATGATAGTTATGAGCTAATTAAATTCTATATTGAAGTCAGTGAAGAAAAACGACAAGAGCATATTCAACAAACCAAAGATAATCCATTAATGAGTTGGAAAGTACAAGAGTATGAACAAATCATACCTAAAGATATCTATTTGAAAGAAATGAGAAAGTTCACGCATTCTGATAAACAATGGGAAGTTATTGACTATACACAACGAGAAGTTGCATTTGAAAAGATGTATAAACATATTATAGAAAGATTAGAACAAGCTATCCAAAAATCAAATCAATCAAAAGGTAATAAAGACGGGGCATTTACTAAAGATTTTTCAACTACTAAATTTGATGTAACATTAGATGAAGTATCTAAAAAAGAATATAAAGAACTGATAGAACCTTTACAAAAACGGATGAGGGAAATTCAATTTGCATTATATGAACGAAAAATTCCGCTTATCTTAACATTTGAAGGCATGGATGCAGCGGGTAAAGGTGGTAATATCAAACGTATTCGTGAGAAATTAGATCCAACCGGTTATGAAGTGAATGGTATAAGTGCGCCGACAGACGTTGAACTGGCACATCACTACCTTTGGCGTTTTGCGAAAGAAATGCCAAAAAGCGGGCACATTGAAATATTTGATCGTAGTTGGTATGGCAGAGTGTTAGTAGAAAGAGTAGAAGGATTTGCAAATAAAGATGAGTGGGAACGTGCTTATGAGGAAATCAATCATTTTGAAAAAATGTGGACAGATGAAGGAGCAATATTATTAAAATTCTTCTTATGTTTAGACAAAGAAGAACAACTTAAACGATTTAAAGATAGAGAACAAGATATAAATAAGCAATGGAAAATTACAGATGAAGATTGGCGCAATCGTGAAAAATGGGACTTATACTTAGAAGCAAGTCACGATATGATAGAAAAAACAGATACAATACATGCACCTTGGCTTATAGTTCCAGCCGATCATAAAAAGACAGCAAGGATTGAAGTTTTAAAATATATCATTAGACAGTGTGAGAAGGTATTATGGGGTGTCAAAGATTATTAGCATCTTGAATATATCTTAAATAGTAAAAATTAAAGGTGGTTATATATCAAATTATTGTCAAAAATTTGAATATATCCATCTTTTTTCGTGTATTTAGATCTTTTTAAAATTTTTAGAACTATTACAATTATGTAACTACATTGCAATCTGTAATATTACGATGGATGTAAAAGTTGAGTAAAACTTAAAGGAATTCAATGTAATATAAGGCTTTATGATGAAAAATTAAACCAAATCATGCAAAAATTAATGTTACAAGGACGTCAGTAATATTTCAAAGTTACAAAACTTGATTTTGTTTGTAATGTTTTGTAAGGAACGTGTAATATACAAAGCGGATTTTTGTGGTATAGTGAATACCGTCGAAAGTTAAACAAAAACATTTTCAATATTGCACAACGAAATTTAATACTTTAAAACATATAAAAAACAAAAAACTTTTTGGAGGATTTTTCAATTATGAAGAAGACATTTATCGCATCAACTTTAGCATTAACATTAGGCGCAACAGGTTACGCAGTATCAGGACACGAAGCACACGCTTCAGAAACTACTAACGTAGATCAAGCACACTTAGTAGACTTAGCTCATAACCACCCAGAACAATTAAACGCTGCACCAGTTCAAGAAGGCGCTTATGACATTCACTTTGTAAGTGGTGGATTCGAATATAACTTTACTTCAGATGGTACTAACTTCTCTTGGAACTACCAAGAAGCTGGTTCTACTTCAGCTCAAACATCAAACACTGCTGTTCAATCAGCTGACTACACAACTTCTTACAATCAAGAAGCTGGTACTCAATCAGTAAGCTCTAACCAACAATCAAGCAACACTAATGTAGAAGCTGTTTCAGCTCCAACTACATCAAACAATGGTTCAAACCACAACTACAGCACTAAAACAACTTCATACTCAGCACCATCAACTTCAAGTGCTTCAACAGGTGGATCAACTAAAGCACAATTCTTAGCTAATGGTGGTACTGAAGAAGCTTGGAACGCTATCGTTATGCCAGAATCAGGTGGTAACCCTAACGCAGTAAACCCAGCTGGTTACAGAGGTTTAGGACAAACTATGGAATCATGGGGAACTGGTTCAGTAGCTAGCCAAACTAAAGGTATGCTTAACTATGCTAATAGCCGTTACGGTTCATTAAGCAATGCAATTGCTTTCCGTCAAAGCCACGGTTGGTGGTAGGATTTAATTTATAACTGGAAAGCCCTTCGAGTTATAAATGATTAAGAGGATGACAATGTCATCCTCTTTTTTTTATGCGTAAAAATGAACGATTAGAATATATTTATATTTCGTGTAAAGTGTTTGATTACCATTAAATACGGGAATTTAAGAAAAACTATATATAGCATATCATTCAGTTTTTTAATCAATTGAATTGGGTGACGAAACATTCAATTCAAATGATATAGATATAGGCTAAGTACGGTAGAAAGTTCTATATATTCATTACATAAATATCATTCTATACGTCTAGAATTGATATTAACGTATAAAAGGTTATGTGTAACAGGAGGTCCATGAATGACAACGGTCAATGAGAGTTATAAATATTGTCATCAAATAATGAAAAAGCATTCTAAAAGTTTTTCTTATGCGTTTGACTTATTACCAGAAAGTGAGAGGCGTGCTGTTTGGGCAGTATACGCGGTTTGTAGAATTATAGATGATAGTATTGATGAAGAACAAAATCCTCAAAAATTACAAGCTATTAAAGAAGATATTCAACTGATTGAGTCACAACAAGTTGATTCTACGGTTCAATTCAAGAGTAATCAACGTATTATGTTAGCTTTTTACGATACATCTCAAAATTACAAAATGGAGTATCAATCTTTCTATAATTTGATAGAATCTGTATTTGAAGATGAACATTTTGAAATGTTCGTTAAAGACGAGGAATTAATGAGATATTGTTATGGTGTAGCTGGGACAGTTGGAGAAGTACTATCACCTATTTTGACTGAACAGCCAAGTCATGAAACATATGAAGTGGCTCGAGAATTAGGAGAAGCATTGCAATTAACTAATATCTTACGCGATGTAGGCGAAGACTTTGAAAAAGGTCGTATTTATTTTAGTCGAGAGATGTTAAATCAATATGATGTAAATATTGAAGACGTTTATCAACAGCAGTTAACTGATAATTATATTAATTTATGGGAACATTATGCTCAAATTGCAGAAAAGGATTATCAATTTGCATTAGATCATTTAAATGTTTTTAAACCTGAAGCAAGATTAATTATCGAACTAGCGGCACGTATTTATAAAGGTATTATAGATGAAGTTCGTGTACATGGTTATCCATTACATCGAAGAGTATATGTCTCAAGGTTGGATAAGTTAAACATATACAGACAAGTTAAAGCTAAATATAATAAATAGGTGGAATGTCAATTGAATATTGCTGTAATAGGTGCGGGTGTGACAGGTTTAGCTTCTGCAGCTAGGCTTGCTGCACATGGTCATCAAGTAACATTATATGAAAAGAATGAACAGATTGGTGGACGTATGAACCAATTTACGAAAGATGGCTTTACCTTTGATATGGGACCTACAATAGTTATGGTGCCTGAAGTTTATAAAGCCGTGTTTGAAGAATGTGGTGAACGCTTTGAAGATTACGTAGAAATGAAACAATTACCATATATCTATGATGTCTATTTTAATAAAGATGATAAAGTGAGAGTGCCTACCGATTTAGCTGAGTTACATGACGCTTTAGAACAAATTGAACCTGGAACGACACATGGATTTATGAAATTTTTAGCAGATGTATATGGAAGATATGAGATTGCTAGAAAATATTTTTTAGAACGAACATATAGAAAACCATCAGACTTTTATAATTTAACATCACTGATTCAAGGTTATAAATTAAAAACACTAAATCATGCGGATAACTTAATTGGTCAATATGTCCAAAATGAAAAAGTTCAAAAAATGTTAGCATTTCAAATGTTGTATATAGGCATTGATCCTAAACAAGGCCCTTCATTATACTCAATTATTCCAATGATTGAAATGATGTTTGGTGTTCATTTTATTAAAGGTGGTATGTATGGCATGGTGAAAGGTTTAGAACAACTAAACCTTAAGCTAGGTGTGGATATACAATGTAATGCTAATATAGAAGAAATTATTATTGATCCTAAGTATAAGCAAGCAGACGGCGTAAGAGTGAATGGCCTAGTTAAACGATTTGATAAGGTACTTTGTACGGCAGACTTTCCATATGCTGCGCAACAATTAATGCCACAACATGCACCCGTTAAAAAATATCCTCCTCAAAAAATAGACCAATTAGATTATTCATGTTCAGCTTTTATGATGTATATAGGGATTGATAAAGATATTACGGAAGATGTATTGTTGCATAATGTCTTATTTTCAAATCATTTCAGACAAAATATAGATGAAATATTTAATGGGGATATTTCCGAAGATCCATCGTTGTATTTATATGTACCTAAAGTAGGAGATGCCACGTTAGCGCCTGAGGGACAGACAGGATTATATGTTTTAATGCCAACATCAGAGCTTAAAACAGGCCCTTTAGAATGGGAAAATCCACAGTTTATAAAAAGTGTTAAAGAACATATTTATCGTAAATTAGCTACTATACCTGCACTTGAACATGTTCAAGATTATGTTATTTCCGAAACGATTTTTACACCTAAAGATTTTGAACAAACGTTTAATGCTAAGTTTGGTACAGCATTTGGGTTAATGCCCACGCTAGCACAAAGTAATTATTATAG
Source organism: Staphylococcus warneri (assembly GCF_900636385.1). Classification (NCBI taxonomy): domain Bacteria; kingdom Bacillati; phylum Bacillota; class Bacilli; order Caryophanales; family Staphylococcaceae; genus Staphylococcus; species Staphylococcus warneri. Next base: position 329,197 of record NZ_LR134269.1, read on the forward strand.
ACCTCCGAACGTATCTAGAGATTACAAAGATTTATACTTTGCTGGTGCGAGTACACATCCAGGTGCAGGTGTACCTATTGTTTTAACAAGTGCTAAAATCACCGTTGATGAAATCATCAAAGATATTAACAATCATATATAATTCGTTAGCGTAGAGCGTGAGATAGAATTGCTATGACTTTCATATCAATACGAATTCTCACGTTTTATTTATATTAGATACTAAACACTAAGATTAAAAATCAGAATATTGTTAATATTGACAATATTAATCCGCTTGATAGAATGATAATATCTAAACATGACATAGAACATTGGAGATTAAGAAGGCATGAGACGTGAAAATGTCAGAGAGATTGGCGGCAATTCCTGAAAGTTATTTTGGCAAAACTATGGGAAGAAAAATAGAATATGGGCCTCTTCCTTTAATTAATATGGCTGTTGGTATTCCGGATGGTGAAACACCACATGGTATTATTAATCATTTTGCTAAAAGATTGAACGTACCTGAGAATCAAAAATATGGTGCTTTTCATGGTAAAGCATCATTTAAACAAGCCATCGTTGATTTTTATCAGAGACATTATGATGTTGAATTAGATGCAGAAGATGAAGTTTGTATATTATACGGTACGAAAAATGGACTTGTTGCACTTCCAACTTGTCTCGTTAATCCTGGGGAAAATGTGCTATTACCGGATCCAGGTTATACAGATTATTTAGCGGGGGTCATGCTTGCGGATGCTCGCCCTGTCTCATTAAATTTAGAACCACCGCACTATCTGCCAGATTGGGATAAAGTAGATAAAAATATATTAAATAATACAAAGCTAGTTTATTTAACATATCCAAATAATCCAACAGGCTCTACTGCTACCAAAGCAGTGTTTGATGAAGCGATTCAAAGATTTAAAGATACTAATACTAAAATTATTCATGATTTCGCTTATAGTGCATTCGGTTTTGATGCTAAAAATCCAAGTATTTTATCATCAGAGAATGGAAAAGATGTAGCTGTTGAAATATTCTCGTTATCAAAGGGATACAATATGTTAGGATTTAGGGTAGGCTTTGCAGTAGGAAATCGTGACATGATTCAGGCCTTGAAAAAGTATCAAACACATACGAATGCAGGTATGTTTGGTGCCTTACAAGACGCAGCAACCTATGCGTTAAATCATTATGACGAATTTTTAGAACAACAAAATGATACATTCAAGCGAAGACGAGATATGTTTGAGCGTATATTAAGTGAAGCAGGGTTGCCATTTGTACATTCTAAAGGTGGTATTTATTGTTGGTTAAAGACACCACCCGGATATGAGAGTGAATCATTTGAACAGTTCTTATTAAAAGAATATTCCATTTTAATGGCACCTGGTATCCCGTTCGGTGAAAATGGTAGAAACTATGTAAGGCTATCTTTAGCACTACCAGATGAACAACTTGAAACAGCAGCAGAACGATTAGCAACTTTAGCAAATTTATATGGAAAATAGTACATAGGGGATGAAGTTATTATGACTAAAATTAAAATAATGAGTGTGCGTGACGAGGATATTGTATATATTGAATCATGGGCTAAGGAAAACAATGTGGAATATGAGTTAACTAAGTCACCATTGACAGAGGATAATGTCGATGAGGTTAAAGGATTTGATGGGTTATCATTATCACAACAACTACCTATTTCAGAAGCGGTGTTTGCTAAATTAAAATCATTCGGTATTAAACAAATTGCTCAAAGAAGTGCGGGATTTGATACATACGATTTAGAGTTAGCATCAAAATATGACATTATCGTCTCTAATGTGCCTTCGTACTCACCAAGTTCAATTGCAGAATTTGCAGTAACACAAGCTATTAATGTTGTCAGACATTTTAATGCTATTCAAACTAAAATGAAATTACATGATTTTAGATGGGAACCATCAATACTGTCACAATCAATCAGTGATTTGAAAGTGGCAGTCATAGGTACTGGAAGAATAGGAAGTATTGTAGCTAAAATTTTTGCTAATGGTTATGGATGCGAGGTAGTCGCATACGATCCTTTTCCTGATGCGCATATTAAAGATATAGTGTCATATCAAACCACTTTACAAGAAGCTATTGAAGGTGCAGATATTGTTACTTTGCATGTCCCAGCAACTAAATATAACCATCATTTATTTGATCAATATACATTTAATCATTTTAAAAAAGGTTCAGTATTTGTCAATTGTGCACGAGGCACTTTAGTCGATACACATGCGTTACTATCATGTATAGATAGTGGTCAAATTAAAGGTGCTGCTCTGGACACCTATGAATTTGAACGTGGCTTATTCCCTAGTGATCAACGAGATAAAAAGATGAATGATACGTTACTTCAACAACTGATTGATAGAGAAGATATCATCATAACACCACATATTGCATTTTATACAGAAGCAGCAGTGGAAAATTTAATCGTTGATGCGTTAGATGCAACAATGGAGGTTATTCAAACAGGAACAACTCATTTGCGAGTAAATTAAAAAACGGGAGCGATACCCATTAAGGTCGCTCCCGTTTTAATTTTTATTTAACATCATAGCCTTGATCTTCAATCGCATCTTTCATGTCAGAAAGTTGAACTTTATCTTCGTTATAATCCACACGTACTTGTCCTTTTTCTAAATCAACTTCTGCAGCTGAAACACCGTTTATTTTAGCTAAAGCAGATTCAACAGCATTTTTACAATGATCACAACTCATGCCTTCTACATTAATAATTTCTTGTCCCATTTTAATTCACCTCATTTTATTTAATATCTTATCTTCATTTTATAACTAAGTTGTATGACTTAAAAGTAATTGATACAACTTAATTGGATTGTTTTATTTAATGATTCGTTTCAATCTTAATGCATTGGTTACAACGCTAACAGAACTTAATGTCATCGCAGCGCCTGCAATCCATGGTGCAAGTAGACCTAAAGCGGCGATAGGTATACCTGCGATATTATAGCCAAAAGCCCAAATGAGATTTTGACGGATATTGCGCATTGTTAGTTGGCTGATATTGATTGTTTGAGATAGTAATGATAAATCACCACCTAATATTGTAATATCGGCTGCTTCAATCGCAACTTCGGTACCAGTACCCATGGCAATACCGATATCTGCAGTAACAAGTGCAGGGGCATCATTGACACCATCACCAACCATAGCTACTTGTCGACCTTCTTTTTGTAGACGTGTGATGTTGTCGGACTTTTCGTCTGGAAGTACATTGGCAATGACATGATCAATACCGACTTGTTGTGCTATCGCTCGGGCGGTATTGTTATTATCACCGGTCAACATCACGACATCAATATTCATTTTGTGTAGTTTCTGTATTGATTCAATAGCATTATCTTTAATAGTGTCTGCCACAGCGATCATACCTTGATATATATCATCGATGGCAATTAGCATGACCGTTTTACCATCGAGTTCCCACTGAGTCATTTTTTCATCTATATGAGAATTCAAAGGAATTTGATGTTTTGTCATTAATTGACGATTACCAACTAAAATCGTTGAATGGTCAACAGTTGCGGATATACCATGTCCTGGCATAGCATTAAATTCATCCGTATCCACTAATTCGAGATTTTTTCCTTTAGCATAGTCTACAATGGCTTTTGCTAATGGATGTTCGGAAGCGTTCTCTGCACTAGCGAGTAATTGTAGTGAACGTGTATCACCGTCAAAATCAGTTACTACAGGCTTCCCATTAGTAATGGTACCCGTTTTATCCAAAACAATAGTATCAATGTGTTGTGTTTCTTCAACGTACTGACCACCCTTAAATAAAATACCTTTTTCAGCAGCGCGTCCTGTTCCCACCATGATAGATGTAGGTGTAGCTAAGCCTAATGAACATGGACAAGCGATTACAAGTACTGAAATAGCTGCCATAAGCGCGGGTTCGAATTCTCCGACATGAACCACTGTAATCCATATCATAAACGTAAGTAATGCAATACCGACAACGGTTGGCACAAAATAACCAGATATTTGGTCAGCTAATCGTTGAATAGGTGCTTTGGAACCTTGTGCTTGTTCGACAACCTTAATGATATTAGCTAATGCTGTATCATTACCGACTTGTGTTGCTTCCATAATGATTGAGCCATTTTGATTAATCGTTGCGCCAATAACTTTGTCATCCGCATTTTTATCTACTGGGATAGATTCCCCAGTTAACATAGATTCGTCTATAGACGTTATACCTTTAATAATGACACCATCAACTGGGATTTTTTCACCAGGTTTAATAATAATATGGTCGCCAACTAGAACATCTTTAATGGGAACCATTTTTTCTATACCATCTTTAACAATGCGCGCTTCCTTAGCTTGTAAACTTAATAATTCACCTAGGGCATTGGTCGTTTGTGTTTTAGCTTTTGCTTCCAAATATTTACCAAATAAAATAAGCGTAATTAATACAGCACTCGTTTCAAAATAAAGGTGTGGCATATGCGTTGAATGATTGAGCCATTTAAACATTTCATAAATGCTATAAAAATAAGCTGCGCTTGTACCTAAAGCGACTAATACATCCATGTTGGCAGAGCCATTTTTTAGATTTTTATAAGCACCTTTATAAAACTGCCAACCAATTATAAATTGTACTGGTGTAGCCAATATGAATTGGAACCAGGGATTCATCAATAGGGAGGGCAAAGGTAAATGGAATAAATGAACCAACATTGTCATCAGTAGTGGTACTGATAATACGATAGAAAAGATTAATTTATGGAACTGTTTCTTCAGTTGTTTATCTTTATTTGAATATTGTTGTTGTCCTTCTTTAACTTCAGCGTCATAACCTAAATTCTGGATTTTAGAAATAAAATCATCACTATTAACGACGCCACGATAATATGTCACAGTTGCTTGTTCTGTAGTCAAGTTAACCGTCGCTTGAACGACACCATCCATTTTATTAAGGACTTTCTCTATACGATTTGAACATGCTGCACATGTCATACCAGAAATAGTTAAGTCAATACTGTCTTTTACTACATCGTATCCCAAATGCTGGATTTCGTTGACATAGTCATTAGTTCGGTATTGTCCTTTAAAATCATCAATAGTGGCTTGCTCAGTTGTAATGTTAACTTGAGCTTTAACATCATCCAGTTTGTTTAATTTCTTTTCAATTCTATTGGAACACGCAGCGCATGTCATGCCAGTGATGTCTAAAGTTGTTCTTTTGTTTTTATCCATGCGAAAGCCTCCATTTCTATTCACTTTTAATATACCCCCTATAGGTATTTAAGTCAATCGTATGAACTGAGGTATTGTCAGTAAATAGGTAAGAATAACAAAAAGTACAATTCAACCATGCGTAAGACATGAGAATTGTACTTTAATCATCTATATTAACAGCTGATTCGCTGGTATTGTCATTTATATGAGTCATTGGTTTATTAAGTATCTAGAAGAAATCTGATGGAGAGAATTGTTTGATATCAATATCTTTAAGTTGGTTAATATCATAATTGGAAAAGTTCTCTAAAAGTTGTCCATTTTTCATTTGTTGATAGTATTGGTCGGCTTCGTTAATGACATCATGTGTTTGAACTGTTTTAACGACACCTAAGAGGATTAGGACTGCAATAACAGTTTTTAATATCCTTTTCATTATTATCGGCTCCTTTTGGTTTTGATACTATTTATTATAGAAAATAAAGTACTTGAATACATGGGGCTATGGTATTGATGTTACCTCGTACTTCAGTATGATGTTTAAAAATAGGCATGGAAAAAGTATTTAAATCGTTTTGAAAGCAGCTTTATAGGGAAGTTGAATATTGATTAGGAAAGGGGACATGTTATGAATTTATTAGAATTTCATCAACAAATTAAAGGTTATACGCAAAGTAATCAACCAGGTATTGAAGCGGAAATGAAACCTAAGCCAATAGCTGAGTTAAACACATATCAAGCTGCAGGAAAATTAAAAGACAAAGTTGCACTAATAACTGGTGGTGATTCAGGCATTGGACGTGCAGTTGCGATATTATTTGCTAAAGAAGGTGCCAATGTAGCCATTGGTTACTATAATGAGCATCAAGACGCTAAAGAGACAGTTCGTCGTTTAGAAGAATTAGGTGTTAAGGCTAAAGCATATGCACATGATTTAAAAGACGAGACACAATCGCAGCAACTTGTGAAAGATGTTGTCGATGATTTTGGTGGACTTAATATCCTAGTTAATAATGGTGGCGTGCAATTTCCTCGAGATCATTTTGAAGAGATTACACCAGAACAAGTAAAAGAGACATTCCAGACAAATATTTTCGGAATGATATTTTTATCTCAAGCAGCAGTACCGTATTTAAATGATGGAGATTCAATTATTAATACGACAAGTGTGACAGCATATAGAGGTTCAGGTCACTTGATTGATTATTCAGCGACAAAAGGTGCTATCGTATCATTTACACGTTCATTAGCTACGACATTAATGGAGAAAAATATTCGTGTGAATGCAGTAGCACCAGGCCCCATTTATACACCGTTGATTCCTGCAACATTTGATGAAGAGAAAGTTGAAAATCAAGGCGGTGGTACACCAATGGGGCGTCGTGGTCAACCAGCTGAACTAGCACCATCATATGTATTTTTAGCAACACCTGCAGATAGCTCATATATCACTGGACAGGTGATTCATGTTAATGGTGGAGACTTCATGACCACTTAACAAATAGTTAAACGAATTAAATGATAGGATGACGTAATAAATGACAGAAAAAGAAAAAATGTTAGCGCATCAATGGTATGATGCCAATTTCGATTCGGAATTAATCAATGATAGGAAAAAAGCTAAAGATTTATGCTTTGACTATAATCATACAAAACCAAGTCATGAAGACGAAAGAAATGAAATATTAAAGTCACTGTTCCAATCAAATCCTGAAAATATAGATATTGCCATACCATTTGATACTGATTACGGATGGAATGTGAACTTTGGTGAAAATGTATTTCTTAATACAAATTGTTATTTAATGGATGGTGGAGGTATTACATTTGGTGATAATGTATTTGTAGGTCCTAATTGTGGCTTTTATACAGCGACACATCCATTGAAGTATGAAGATAGAAATAAGGGATTAGAATTAGCTGAGCCTATTAGTGTTGGTAGTAATACGTGGTTTGGTGGTAATGTAGTGGTATTACCAGGTGTTACTATCGGCGAAGGTAGTGTGATAGGTGCAGGTAGTGTTGTAACGAAAGATATCCCGCCTAATAGTTTAGCAGTAGGAAATCCATGTAAAGTCATACGTCAAATTGATAATTAATCACATAGTTGTCCATAAGAAGTAAAAGTGGTTCAATGCATTTGCTTCTTGTGGACTTATTTTATTTCGAGTTGAGGTTGGCGATTTAACTGTCAGAATCAAAAAATATTAAGGTTTGATTAATCCGCATATTAAATTTTTGAAATATTAAGATTTTTAAATGAAAGCGATTGCAAAAGTGTAACAGTACATAGTAGAATGTAAGAAAGGTTGAGATAAAATGACACTGAAAGACAGTAACATCAATAGGCATTTATCTAGACCTCAATATCATTAAACAAAGGGTTTGAAGAACTCACTTTAATATTTCATAGGGGGTACGCAATAATGGTAGTAGATTTTAAAAATGAACCAGGTATTGATTTTACGGTTCAAGAGAATGTAGATAAATTTAAAGAGACTTTAAAAAAGGTTGAAGGACAACTTGGTCAAGATATTCCATTAGTGATTGATGGTAAAAAAATTAGCAAAAAAGATCAATTTGAATCTATCAATCCAGCCAAAACATCTCAAACTATTGCTAAAGTCTCAAAAGCAACAAAAGAAGATGTAGAAAAAGCATTTCAATCTGCTAACGAAGCATACCAAACATGGAAAAAATGGTCTCATAAAGATCGTGCTGAATTAATGTTACGTGTTGCTGCAATTATTCGTCGTCGTAAAGAAGAGATTTCTGCAGTAATGGTTTACGAAGCGGGTAAACCTTGGGATGAAGCAGTTGGCGATGCAGCTGAAGGTATTGACTTTATTGAATATTATGCACGTTCAATGATGGATTTAGCTGATGGTAAACCAGTATTAGATAGAGAAGGAGAACATAACAAATACTTCTATAAATCAATTGGTACAGGTGTTACAATTCCACCTTGGAACTTCCCATTCGCAATTATGGCTGGTACAACATTAGCGCCAGTAGTAGCAGGGAATACAGTATTATTAAAACCAGCAGAAGATACACCATTAACAGCATATAAATTAATGGAAATTTTAGAAGAAGCAGGATTACCTAAAGGTGTAGTTAACTTTGTACCGGGCGATCCAAAAGAAATTGGTGACTACTTAGTTGATCATAAAGATACGCATTTTGTGACATTCACTGGATCAAGAGCGACAGGTACGCGAATCTATGAAAGAAGTGCAGTAGTTCAAGAAGGACAAACATTCTTAAAACGTGTTATTGCTGAAATGGGTGGTAAAGATGCGATTGTTGTCGATGAAAATATCGATACGGATTTAGCAGCAGAAGCCATTGTTACCTCAGCATTTGGTTTCTCAGGACAGAAATGTTCAGCTTGTTCTAGAGCTATTGTTCATAAAGATGTGTACGATGAAGTTTTAGAAAAAGCAGTTAAATTAACGAAAGCATTATCATTAGGTGATACAACTGGCAACACGTTCATGGGACCAGTGATTAACCAAAAACAATTTGATAAAATTAAAAATTACATTGAAATTGGTAAAGAAGAAGGTAAATTAGAACAAGGTGGCGGCACTGATGATTCTACTGGATATTTCATTGAACCTACTATTTTCTCTGGATTAAAATCTTCAGATCGTATCATGCAAGAAGAAATCTTCGGACCAGTTGTTGGATTTGTTAAAGTGAAAGACTTTGATGAAGCTATCGATGTTGCTAATGATACTGAATATGGTCTAACAGGTGCAGTGATTACAAATAACCGTGAACATTGGATTAAAGCTGTTAATGAATACGATGTAGGTAACCTATATTTAAATCGTGGTTGTACAGCTGCAGTCGTTGGTTATCACCCATTCGGTGGATTCAAAATGTCAGGTACAGATGCCAAAACAGGTAGCCCAGATTACTTATTAAACTTCTTAGAACAAAAAGTCGTTTCTGAAATGTTCTAATTCATATAGTAATTAAAAGATAAGAAACGTTGTTTGAGTCGCTTTATGACTTAAACAACGTTTTTGTTTTTCGTAAAAATTGAGTGAGAAATTAAGTTGTCATAAATTGTTAATAATATTGGATTAAATGATATTGAATATCAAAGGATATAAGTATACGCTTACTTTAATTAATAATGATTATCAATATTATTTGGGGAAGCGTGAGGTAAATGTTAAATATTAAATCAGCACTAAAAAATAAAAAATATAAGATTAAACAAATTGATATCAATAATAAGGACATGATTTATAGATTGAATGCATTTGGTATTCGAGTAGGTTCAGATATTAAAGTGAAACAACGTTGTATGTTCAATGGACCATGTGTGATTGAGATTAGCGGACAACAAGTGAGCATTAGACATTGCGATGCTTGTCAGATAGCTTTGGAGGAATAGGATCATGAGTCAAAGTTATTGTATTTTAGGTAATCCCAATGTCGGTAAGACCTCCCTCTTTAATAATTTAACAGGTTCTTATGAGTATGTAGGTAACTGGAGCGGTGTCACTGTTGAAAAGAAAGTTGGAAAATTAAAGCAAGAATTAGGAACCCTCGTTGATTTACCAGGGATGTATGATTTATCTCCAATATCTAAAGACGAAACAGTTGTGACAAAGTATTTATTGCAAAATGATTATACAGGAATGATTAATATTGTTGATGCGAGCCAACTCAAACGGAATTTGCAGCTAACAATTCAATTATTAGAACTGAATGTGCCAGTGATGATTGGTTTAAATATGATCGATGTATCTGCCAAACGAGGTATTATGATTGATCATGATAAACTGATGCGTCGTTTAAGAGTACCAGTATTACCAGTCATTGCACGTAATGGTAAGGGTACAGCGCATATGCTTGAAGAGTTACAATATTTAGATCAAGCTCAAGTGCCACACTTCAAATTAAACTATGGAACAGAAATAGAAAAAGCTATCAAAGATATTTGTGCATGTTTAAAAGACGGTACTCATTATACGTCGCAGCAAATGCGTTTTATCGCAATTCAATATTTGTTAGATAATGCGCAAATTTGTCAAACGTTAAATCAGACATTGATTCAACAATTAGAACCAATTAAATCAGCACTTTCACAACAACTCACATTATCTATCCGTGATGATATAGAACAAAAACGTAATCAATATATAGAACAAATACTAACAGACGTCGTGACATATCCAGATGAAGAAAAGCAATTCTTCTCATCAAAATTAGATAAAATACTAATTAATAAATATATAGGTATGCCTATTTTCCTAGGTATTATGTGGTTGATATTTCAAATTACTTTTACCTGGATTGGTACACCACTATCTGATCAATTAGATGATTTTATCGGAGGTACTTTAACCGATTGGGTTAAAGCGGGAATGCATCAAATAGGCGTCGTACCATTTTTGCAAGATTTAATTACAGATGGAATCATTGCAGGCGTAGGTTCAGTACTTGTATTTGTACCACAAATTATCGTATTGTTCTTCTTTATTTCATTGCTTGAAGATTCAGGGTATATGGCTAGAATCGCCGTATTAATGGATAAATTAATGGAACATTTTGGCTTAAGTGGTAAAGCATTTATACCAATGATCATTGGTTTTGGATGTAATGTGCCCAGTATTATGGCTGCACGTAGTATAGAAAATGAGAAAGAAAGATTATCGACAATATTAATTGCGCCATTTATGTCATGCTCAGCAAGACTACCCGTCTATGCTTTGTTTGTAGGGGTATTCTTTAAAGAACATCAATCTTTAGTGGTACTCAGTCTATATGTGTTAGGTATTGTCATTGCTCTTATTGCAAGTACTATTTTAACTAAGACCGTCCTTAAAAATAAGCATTCATTATTTATTATCGAGTTACCTACGTATCGAATTCCATCAATTAAAACATTATGGAGAAGTACATGGGAAAAGGCAAAAGGCTTTGTTAAAAAAGCAGGTACATTTATTTTTGGTGGGTCAGTCGTGATTTGGCTTCTAAGTTATGCAGGTCCAGGTGGATTTAATGTCAGTATCGATCAAAGCTTCTTACACATTGTGGGTTCAATCGTAGCAACTGTCCTACATCCATTAGGATTTGGTACTTGGCAAGCAGGTGCAACACTCGTTCCAGGGTTTTTAGCTAAAGAAGTCATTGTTAGTTCAATGGCAATCATTTATTCATCAAGTGAAGGTGGTCTCGTACATGTTTTACAACAACAATTCACACCTTTATCAGCGTATGCCTTTATGATTTTTATATTATTATATATTCCATGCCTATCAACAGTAGCGACGATTCGTAAAGAAACATATTCAATTAAATGGACATTATTTTCAATGGTTTATCCATTAGCAACAGCTTATATTTTAGCACTAGCATTTTATCAAATTGCTAGATTAATCGTTTAAGGAAGTGGCGTAATGACAATTATCATTAATATTTTGATATTTTTAGCAATATTCGGCTATACAGCATATGTATTAATTAAACACTTCAAACAATCCAAGTCTGGACAATGCGGCTCATGTAGTTCTAAATGTCATTGTGATGATCAAATTAAAAGCACCCAAAGTAAAATTTTTAAATGAAAAAGTTCAATATCTGATTTTTAATATATTAAGAAATGATTGATTAAATATTAATTTACTAGAAAAATGATTAAAACTTTTAAATAGTGATATATAGTCAATAAGCAGAAAAATAAAAAACTATTGGGGGATTTTAATCATGAAAGGTAGTAAGAAATTAAATCAGTTATTAGAAGACAATGAGAAGAAGTTAAAGAAATTATTTAAATATGATAAGAAAGAGGCATTGTCATTCACGAAAGAAGATAGAGAAAAAGTCGAGGATCAGTTTGGTGTATATGTGATATTCGATGGCAAAAAACCTGTCTTTGTAGGCCAAACTGGTGGTTATTCAACTGGATATAAACCGATTCAAAAGGATTTAAATAGCAAATTAGCGCAATATAATTCTAAATCTGATAGTGGCACAACCAAATTTAGACGAGAACTTGCGAAAAGTAAGAAAAAAGATACATCAGATTTAAAAGGTGTAACTGCAGAAGAATACGGATTAACTTTCCAATATATTAAAGTCAAAGATGAACCAGCATTTATTAATATTTTAGAAATTTTAGCTTTAGAATATGCGAAACAAGAAAATATGAAGTTATACAATTTTCAATAATTAGTAGAATTCAGAATATCAAGCGATTGAATGAATAAAGACTAAAGGTGACAGAACCTTTAGTCTTTATTGTTAGTATTTTGATTCAAGTCTTTTAAATATTGTTTATGATAAAAGTTGGCGAGTTTCAAATCATGGACGAAAGAGATGACAGGTCTTATCGTCATTTGTATACTACCGATAACAAAGAGAACTGTTCCAATTGTTACGGTTTTATCGCTAAAGAATAAGAAACTACCAACTAAAAAGACAAGTCCTAATACGATATCATTAACTTGATAAATTGCTTTATAAAAGTTAGTGATTTGATTCGCATGTGCTTCAGTGGCTTTGCTATTAAGTTGGTTATTTGTATTGAAATGTAAATCAACATCATTAGGATGCTTTTTCACAATCATCACCCCCAATTGATTATATAATGGTAGTCATTTTCAAACAACTTGAAATAGAAATAGACGAAATTTGGAGTGATCATAATGGAATATAATTGCTTTTATCAATCCCCAGTTGGCCAATTAGAATTGGTCAGTGATGGTCAAAATTTAACTCAATTATTATTTAGTAATCAACAACAACCAACTGAAAGAGTAAACAAAGCATCGTTACCAATATTTAAACAAGCAAGATCCTGGCTAGATACGTATTTTAAGGGAGAACGTCCACAAGAAACTGTCCCTGTTCAACCATCAGGAACAGCATTCCAACAATATGTGTGGGAAGAATTAAACCAAATAGAATATGGTGAATTAACGACGTATGGTGATATAGCTCAACGTATTGCTAAGAAAATGAATAAAGATAAGATGTCAGCACAAGCAGTAGGTGGTGCTGTAGGTAGTAATCCGATATCAATTATTATCCCATGTCATCGCGTAGTTGGAAAAAATGGTAGCTTGACAGGGTATGGTGGGACGTTGCCTAATAAAATCAAATTATTAGAAATAGAAAATATAGACATGACGCATTTATTTACACCGAAACACACAACAAAGCCATAATAAAAAGCCTAGATGTGGACATCAATGATGATGGTCCGATACATCTAGGCTTATTTATATTAAAAAATGATGTGATATTTCTGATAAAGTTTATTCTGGAACGTGATATTCACGAATATTGTCATTGATTGCTTTTAAATAGAAGATCGATTGATCATTTTCAACTTTATCTTGTTGTTCATCAAATTCTAATTCATCAAAACGTTTAAAGAATGTTTCGTAGTCTTCAACTGACACTTCATTGCGTTGTTTTAACGCAGATTGATGACCTTCTATATCTAAGTGATTTTGATAACCATCTACTACATTAGCGCTAAAGAATTCACCTACTGAACCTGAACCGTAACTAAATAGTCCAATCGTTTGTCCACTTGAAAGCTTATGATTTTCTAATAATGAAATAAGACTTAAATATAATGAACCAGTGTAAATATTACCTACATAGCGATTGTAATAAACCGCATCTTCATAACCTGCTCTTAAACGTTCTTGAGTTGTTTCATCAGCGTCATCAATAATTGATTCTAATGCTTTTTTACCCATTTTTGTAAATGGTACATGGAAACATAATGATTCGAAATCAGCTAATGATTTATTTTCGCGTTTAGCATATTCGTTCCAACTATGTTGGAATGAGCGTATATAAGCATCTTTAGATAATGCGCCATCAACTAATGGATAAGCATGGCCTGTTGGTCTCCAGAAGTCATAGACGTCTTCTGTATAAGCGACAGCATCGTCATTAAGTTGTAAGATGCTAGGATTGTGTGAAATCATCATGGCTACGGCACCAGCGCCTTGTGTAGGCTCTCCACCAGATTGTAAGCCATAACGTGCAGTATCACTTGCAATAACTAATACCTTTTCTTCTGGACGATTTGCAAGATAATCTTTAGCTAATTGAATGGCAGGTGTAGCAGCATAACAAGCTTCTTTCATCTCAAAGCAACGTGCAAAAGGTTGAATACCTAGTAAATGATGCACTTGAACGGCTGCAGCTTTAGCTGAATCAATTGCAGATTCAGTTGCAACAATAACCATACCGATTTTCTTTTTATCTTCGTCTGTTATAATATCTTTAGCAGCATTTGCTCCCATTGATACGATGTCTTGATTGACTGGACTTACAGCCATTTCCGTTTGGCCAATGCCAATTAAAAATTTATTTGGGTCAACTTGGCGTGCTTCTGCAAGCTTTGCCATGTCTACATAAAATTTGGGTACATAAAAGTTAATTTTATCTATACCTATGTTCATAAGGCGTACATCCTTTCAGTTTTAAAAGTAGCATTAGCATCATACCAAAATAATTTAGTGATATACAATGAATATAACAGATTTTCATCTCAATGTATAACAGTTATGTAAGCGTTTTAATAATTGCTTTAAATAGCTTATTGAATCAAGTAGAAATTAAAAAACATAGTGAGCAATGTTGTTATAATTTAAAAATTTTAGAATGTTTTATAAGATTGAGGAAACATATAGACAGTATCATCTAAAAACGCTGACGCCTTTATGGATCATATATTTCAAGTTTTTAGATGAATGTAAACACGTTTGAATGCGAGTAGCGATGATAACTAAAAATGTTAAATAAAGGAGAAGCACAAATGAAAAAGTTAGACAAAGGGTTCCGACATCTTTCACGAGAAGATAAATTAGAACAATTAGAGTCATATGGTTGGTTATCTAGTGACAATCATGACATTCTTTTAAATCATCCACTGATAGATGAAGATATTGCAAATAGTTTAATAGAAAATGTAATTGGACAAGGTACTTTACCGGTGGGATTATTACCCGAAATTAAAGTTGATGATCAACCTTATGTGGTACCAATGATGGTAGAAGAACCATCCGTAGTAGCAGCTGCAAGTTACGGGGCTAAATTAGTAAACAATACTGGTGGATTTAAAACTGTTTCAAGTCAACGATTAATGATTGGACAAATTGTATTTGATGGCGTGACAGATACGGAAAGTCTATCACAAGCCATTCAAGATAAAGAAGCACAAATCCATCAAATAGCAGATGAAGCATACCCATCTATTAAAGCTAGAGGTGGCGGTTATCAAAAGATTGAAATAGATTCATTCCCAAAACAGCAATTGCTATCACTTAAAGTATATGTTGATACTAAAGATGCGATGGGTGCTAATATGTTAAATACAATTTTAGAAGCGATTACAGCACACCTAAAAAATGAATTCCCAGATAAAGATGTATTAATGAGCATATTATCAAATCATGCTACTGCGTCAGTAGTTAAGGTGCAAGGTGAAATAGACATCAAAGATCTTAATAAAGGTGGACGTGATGGTGAAGCGGTCGCTCGTAGAATGGAACGCGCTTCAGTATTAGCACAAGTAGATATCCACAGAGCGGCAACACATAATAAAGGTGTAATGAATGGTATACATGCAGTCGTTTTAGCAACAGGTAATGATACACGTGGTGCAGAAGCCAGTGCACATGCATATGCAAGTCGAGATGGTCAATATAGAGGCATTGCGACTTGGAAATATGATCAAGAACGTCAACGTCTTATAGGTACAATTGAAGTACCAATGACACTTGCAATAGTGGGCGGCGGTACGAAAGTATTACCAATTGCTAAAGCATCACTTGATTTATTGAATGTTAAATCTGCACAAGAATTAGGTCATGTTGTGGCAGCAGTTGGTTTGGCACAAAACTTCTCAGCATGCAGAGCCCTTGTATCAGAAGGGATACAACAAGGTCATATGAGTTTGCAGTATAAATCATTAGCTATTATCGTAGGTGCAAAAGGTGATGAAATTGCACAAGTAGCAGATGCACTTAAACAAGAAGACAAAGCCAATTCAGCAAAAGCAAAAGCCATTTTAGAACAAATAAGACAAGATCAATAAATATAAATAAAAGGACATTGTTTGCAAACTCAATTGCAGTACCAATGTCCTTTTTATATCTTTAATAAATGTAGTTATAATTACGAGCAGATGCTTTACTTATAATTCGTGTCCCATACCCATACGGACGATTATAATTGTATTCTGATATTTTGATATTGCCGTTATTATATATTCTTTCTACTACGGCAACATGTCCGTAATAACCTGCTGTTGATTGCATAACAGCATATCGTCTTGGTGTATGACCAGTAGCATACCCAGAACGTCTTGCGTTGTAATACCAATTTTTCGCATTTCCCCATCGATTAGAAACAGGTTTACCTAATTGTGCACGACGTTGATAAGCCCACCATGTACATTGACCTTTGTTGTAATAATTTTTATATGAAGCTGCTTCTGACACGTGTGTCTGTTCAGCTGTTTGATAAGCAATAGTTCCAGTTAACAAGATTCCAGTAGCGATTATGACACGAGATAATAATTGTTTTAGTTTCATTGTTTTCTCCCAAAAATCGTTTTTTTATTTAGTAACCGTATTCATAATAGATGTAAAAAAGATAGAATACAACATTAGAAACGAATTATACAAGTAACTGTAACGCTACTGAAATAAAAATAGGGTAT
This sequence comes from Staphylococcus warneri, assembly GCF_900636385.1. NCBI lineage: Bacteria > Bacillati > Bacillota > Bacilli > Caryophanales > Staphylococcaceae > Staphylococcus > Staphylococcus warneri. The sequence continues at coordinate 346,139 of NZ_LR134269.1, forward strand.
TTGTAATAATATTTATATTTGTATGCAATTTTCATCATTTTACATTAGATTTATAAGTATAAAAAACTGCCAATAAAGTACGAAACTTTATTAGCAGCGTTCGACGTCATTTAAGACGTTTTCGAGATGATAGACTCCATGTATTCATTATGTTAGATGAATGCTAAATAACAATTAACATAGATCATACATTAGTGAATTGGTTGAAGACTGACAATGCTCTTTTAACAATCGTCATTGATAAGTCTTCAGGACACGGATTAGTTCGAAAATATGACAATATTTCACTTTGGCTCTTCACTTGTCTAGGAAAATTGTTATCTTGATTAATCCAATCAACCAATTCGCCTAATGGTGTGTCATCACCAAGAAAATTTTGCATAAATTCGTAAAAGCTCAATTCCTCACCTCGAATAATCAATTTGAGCCAGATTAAATTATAACATAGTTAACAGAGTGACATGCGATAAATGGCTAAATAAAAATACAGTAATGTGTATACTAATGTTTCATACATATAAAAATAAGTGATATTGTATAATAAAAGAAACAGTTTTTGAATGGGTGAGTTGCGTGGATATTAAACATATGAAATATTTTGTTGAAGTTGTGAGGCAAGGCGGAATGACTAATGCATCGAAGTCTTTATTCATAGCTCAACCTACTATTAGTAAGGCAATTAAAGATATTGAAGGTGAGATGGCAGTACCGTTGTTTGATAGAGAGAAGAGGCAACTTGTATTAACAGATGCAGGCCAGATCTTCTTTAATAAATGTAAGGAAATCATTGCACTTTATGAAAACTTGCCATCTGAAATCAATAGTTTATATGGATTGGAAACAGGTCATATGGATATAGGGCTTTCAGCAGTCATGAACATGCAGACTTTAATTGATATGATTGGTGATTTTCATCAACATTTTCCCAATGTAACATTTAACTTTGTGGAGAACGGTGGAAAATACATTGAACAGCAACTATTAAATGATGAATTGGATTTTGGTATTACAACATTACCTGTTGATCAACAACGATTTGAAGCCATTGCTTTAAATAAAGAATCGTTATGTGTAGTTATCCATCATGAACATCCTTTAGCACAACACCAATCTGTGAAAATGAAAGAATTAATTCAAGAGGACTTCATATTATTTAACGATGATTTCTATTTAAATGATAAAATTATGGAAATAGCTAAAAATGCAGGTTTTATACCCAATATGGTCTCTCAAATTTCGCAATGGAACGTCATTGAAAATTTAATCAGTAATCAACTTGGCATCGCTATATTACCTTATTCTATTACGCAACTCATGAATGAAAATGTACGTGTGCTTAATATTGAAGATGCGCATGTAGACTGGGAGTTAGGTATTGTTTGGAAGAAAGGGAAACGATTAAGTTATGCAGCGAATAAGTGGATTGATTATTTAAGAGAACGCTTAGGGTAAGAGCGTAATAAAGTTCCAATGATATCAATTTTATGAAAGTTGAAATACAAAGATAGCGTAGAGTTCTCCCGTTAATGCGGGGGGACTTTTTACATTACTATAAAGATAGCGCTTCCATAGATTTAAGGAATGTTTAATATTCGAAAAATGTATTTTAATAATAGAAAGATGGAGACTATAATTACAAGTATCACTAAAAAATTGTTGTAACAATTTGGACAAATTTTTTAGAAGGGATAGATCGCATGCATAAGGTGAGAGATTTACTACAACTTTTTGTACAAATCATTCTTATATTACTTATTTCATACATCGGTACCGAAGTGCAGCGCTTATTACACATTCCTTTAGCAGGTAGTATTGTTGGCCTACTCATGTTTTATCTATTGTTACAGTTTAAAATCATTCCTGTATCATGGGTAGACGAAGGTGCAAACTTCCTATTAAAAACAATGGTGTTTTTCTTTATCCCGTCTGTAGTTGGCGTGATGAATGTAGCATCAGATATTACACTAAACTACATATTGTTCTTCTTAATTATTATTTTAGGAACATGTTTAGTGGCATTATCTTCAGGCTATATTGCTGAAACGCTAGTGAAAAGAGATGATGTTGGAAAAGGAACGGATGAGTTATGACGAATATATTACAAGCTACTATCATGATTCTGCTGACGATTGTGGTATATATCATAGCTAGAAGACTACAAGATCGATACAACAATCCTTTTCTGAACCCTGCATTAATTTCATCGATACTCATTATAGCGATTCTGCTTATGTTTGGCGTTAGTTATAAAGGTTACATGAAAGGTGGGGAATGGATAAACCATATTTTAAACGCAACAGTCGTTTGTTTGGCTTATCCCCTCTATCAAAATAGACAGAAGATAAAGAAATATCTATTTGTGATTTTCACGAGCGTGTTAACTGGTGTAGTACTTAATTTTATGTTAGTATACGTAACGTTGAAAATCTTTGGCTATTCCAAAGAAACCATTGTAACAATGCTACCAAGGTCTATTACGGCAGCCGTAGGGATAGAAGTATCCAATGAACTTGGTGGTACAGATACGATTACAGTGCTCTTTATAATAGCTACAGGGTTAATAGGCAGCATTCTAGGTTCAATGCTATTGCGTATGGGAGGCTTTCAGTCATCTATCGCGAGAGGCTTAACATATGGTAACGCTTCTCATGCTTTCGGTACGGCAAAAGCACTAGAATTAGATATAGAATCAGGCGCATTTAGTTCTATTGGTATGATATTAACTGCAGTAATCAGTTCGATTTTAATACCAATTCTTATTTTATTGTTCTATTAAAGGGAAGAAACTCATATAAATAGAAAGGGAGGCTATTTGAAAAAATGGCAAAAATCAAAGCAAATGAAGCATTAGTTAAAGCATTACAAGCATGGGACATCGATCACTTATACGGAATCCCAGGAGATTCAATCGACGCAGTAGTAGACTCTTTACGTACAGTTAGAGATCAATTCAAATTCTATCACGTACGTCACGAAGAAGTAGCAAGTTTAGCTGCTGGTAGTTATACAAAAATCACAGGTAAAATTGGGGTAGCATTAAGTATTGGTGGTCCTGGTTTAGTTCACTTATTAAATGGTATGTATGACGCTAAAATGGATAGCGTTCCTCAATTGATTATTTCTGGTCAAACAAACGATAGTCTTTTAGGTACAGGTGCGTTCCAAGAAACTAACTTATCTAAGTTATGTGAAGATGTAGCGGTTTACAATCACCAAATTCAAAAAGGCGACAATGTATTTGAGGTTGTTAACGAAGCAATCCGTACTGCTTATGAGAAAAAAGGTGTAGCTGTTGTTATTTGCCCTAACGATCTTTTAACTCAAAACATTAAAGATACAACTGATAAACCAGTTAACACAACTAAACCAAAAGCAATTGCACCTAAATTCAAAAACATCAAAAAAGCTGCTAAATTAATCAATAAAAGTAAAAAACCAGTTGTACTTTTCGGTGTTGGTGCACAACATGCGAAAGATGAATTACGTGAATTTGTAGAAATGGCTAAAATCCCAGTTATTCACACATTACCAGCAAAAGCAATTATTGCTGATGATCACCCATATAACTTAGGTAACCTAGGTCAAATTGGTACTAAAGCATCTTATCAAACAATTCAAGATGCAGATTTATTAATCATGATTGGTACTAACTTCCCATTCGTTAAATATTTACCTAAGAAAAATATTAAAGCGATCCAAATCGATACTAAAGAAGAAAACATCAGTCACCGTTTCGACATCAATGTTGGTATCTTAGGCGACAGTAAAATTGCGTTACAACAATTAACTGAAAATATTAAACATGTTGCTAAACGTCCATTCTTAGACAAAGCATTAGATCGTAAAGCTGTTTGGGATAAATGGATGGAACAAGACTTAAACAACAATAACTCACCATTACGTCCAGAACGTTTAATGAAAGCAATCAATGATAACTTAAAAGAAGATGCAATTGTATCTGCAGATGTTGGTACATCAACTGTATGGTCAACACGTTACCTAAACTTAGGTGTTAATAATAAATTCATCATCTCAAGTTGGTTAGGTACAATGGGTTGTGCACTTCCAGGTGCTATGGCATCTAAAATTGCATACCCAAATCGTCAAGCTGTAGCTATTGCTGGTGACGGTGCATTCCAAATGGTTATGCAAGACTTTGCAACAGCAGTTCAATACGATTTACCATTAACAATTTTCGTATTAAACAATAAACAATTAGCGTTCATTAAATATGAACAACAAGCTGCTGGTGAATTAGAATATGCCATTGATTTCTCTGATATGGATCACGCTAAATTCGCTGAAGCTGCAGGCGGTAAAGGTTATACAGTTAGAGACGTTAGTCGTTTAGATGATATTGTAGAAGAAGCTATGTCACAAGACGTACCAACTATCGTTGACGTACATGTAGACCCTAACGCTGCACCATTACCAGGTAAAATTGTTAATGCAGAAGCACTTGGTTATGGTAAATGGGCATACAGATCTATCACTGAAGATAAACACTTAGACTTAGATCAAATCCCACCAATCTCAGTAGCAACTAAACGTTTCTTATAATATAAATAGAAGCAAAGTTCATAAACTCAGCCAAAATAACTTGGCTGAGTTTTTTTGGAATTCCTATTGTAAACGCTTAAACAAATGTGTATACTATATTTAAATTTAATAAAACATTTGCGTGTTACTGGTTAAGCAGGCATGAGCAAACAGGTGATCATTTAATATGGTCTTGTTTGTTCATGCCATTTTTTATGTGCATGCGAGTGATTACAATATGAGAGGAATGTTTTTACATGTTTAAAAAGCTCTTTGGGCAATTGCAACGTATAGGTAAAGCATTAATGCTACCTGTCGCAATTTTACCGGCAGCTGGGATTTTACTTGCATTTGGGAATGCAATGCATAATGAACAGTTAGTCAAAATTGCACCATGGTTAACAAACCATGTATTTGTCATGATTTCTTCTATCATGGAAGCAGCAGGGCAAGTTATCTTTGATAATTTACCATTATTATTTGCAGTCGGAACAGCACTTGGATTAGCTGGAGGAGATGGCGTAGCAGCGTTAGCAGCGCTAGTTGGATATTTAATTATGAACGCGACAATGGGTAAATATTTAAATATTACAATTGATGATATCTTCTCTTATGCAAAAGGCGCTAAAGAATTAAGTCAAGCAGCAAAACAACCTGAATATGCACTTGTGTTAGGTATTCCAACCTTACAAACGGGTGTGTTTGGCGGTATTATCATGGGGGCAGTAGCCGCATGGTGTTATAACAAGTATTATAATATTACATTGCCAGCATTTTTAGGATTCTTTGCAGGTAAACGTTTCGTACCAATCGCAACATCAGTAGCTGCAATTATTGTAGGTATTGTATTAAGTTGGATATGGCCACCTATTCAAACGGGATTAAATGACTTATCTAACTTCTTACTAACGAAGAACTTAGTATTAACAACATTTATTTTTGGAGTTATAGAACGTTCATTAATTCCATTTGGTTTGCATCATATTTTCTATGCACCATTCTGGTTCGAGTTTGGCCATTATACAAACCATGCTGGAGAACTTGTACGTGGTGACCAACGTATTTGGATGGCGCAATTAAAAGATGGCGTACCATTTACTGCAGGAACATTTACAACTGGTAAATATCCATTCATGATGTTTGGTCTACCAGCTGCAGCATTTGCAATTTATAAAAATGCACGTCCAGAACGTAAAAAAATCGTTGGTGGTTTAATGCTATCAGCAGGTTTAACAGCATTCTTAACAGGGATTACAGAACCACTTGAGTTCTCATTCTTATTTGTAGCACCATTATTATATGCGATTCATGTCGTATTAGCAGGATCTTCATTCTTAATCATGCATTTATTAGACGTAAAAATCGGTATGACATTCTCAGGTGGATTTATCGACTATGTATTATTCGGTTTATTAAACTGGGACAGAACGCATGCATTACTTGTGATTCCAGTTGGTATCGTGTACGCGGTCGTGTATTACTTCTTATTCGACTTTGCTATCCGTAAATTTAACTTAAAAACACCGGGTAGAGAAGATAAAGAACAAGAGGTCAGAGATTCAAGTGTCGCTAAATTACCATTTGATGTGTTAGACGCAATGGGTGGTAAAGATAATATCAAACATTTAGACGCATGTATTACACGTTTAAGAGTTGAAGTAAATGATAAAGCTAAAGTAGATGTTCCAGGATTAAAAGCTTTAGGTGCTTCTGGTGTACTTGAAGTTGGTAATAACATGCAAGCGATTTTTGGTCCAAAATCAGACCAAATTAAACATGATATGGCGAAAATTATGAATGGTGAAATCACTAAACCAAGTGAAACGACTGTGACAGAGGAAGACTCTGAAGAGCCAGTTCATGTAGAAGATATTAAAGAAACAGAAATTTACGCACCAGGTGTTGGTCAAATTGTTCCATTATCTGACGTACCTGATAAAGTATTTTCAGAAAAAATGATGGGCGACGGTGTTGGATTTATTCCTGAAAAAGGAGAAATTGTAGCACCATTCGATGGTACTGTTAAAACAATCTTCCCAACAAAACATGCAATTGGTTTAGAATCAGATACAGGTATTGAATTATTGATTCATATCGGTATTGATACAGTTAAACTAGATGGAGAAGGTTTCGAAAGTTTAGTTAAAGCAGATGAGAAAGTAACACAAGGACAACCGTTAATGAAAGTGAACTTAGCATATCTTAAAGAACATGCACCAAGTGTTGTAACACCATTAGTAATTACTAATTTAGGTGATCAAACATTAACAGTTGAAAAGACAAGCAGTGTTGAACCAAGCCAACGCATTATGAAAGTTAAATAAATATAAGTGCACATTTTAAATTTCTAAAATGTGCACTTTTTAATAGGGTTGACATGTGTAATAATGACTAGCAGTATAAAATTGTATATTACATTAATACGTTTAAAACTGTTGGAGGTCTAAAGTATGATAGATTCCAAAATGAAAAAGAAAGATGATGTAAGACATAATGGGAATAAAATTATTAATATTCTTATTATCATTGTTTTGACAATCATGATACAAATTCCTGCAGCTATGTCTATTATTGCACTGCCATTTTCATTGAAAATCAACGATTGGTATACTATCGCATTAAGTATGCTTATTCTTGGTTTAGCATTATTTATTGTTTGGGCTATAAGGTCGTATTACTTATATCGTACATATGAAAACCAATGTCATAAAATGAGTATGAAAGATGTTTTTAAAAATATTGGATTCTTTTTTCTAGCTATTATCTGTAGCATCACTAGTAATGCTTTAATGTTCATTTTTATAGGTGATTCAGACACCAAAAATGAAAAAGTGATTGATGAAAGTCTCGATTCACTTATGGATAAAAGTCATTTACCTCATCTTTCTATTGTACTAGTAACAATAATATGTCTATGTTTCATAGGTCCTTATCTTGAAGAACTCGTTTTTAGAGGGATTTTTAAAGAAACATTATTTATGAAAAGCCGATTTTGGTTACCTTTAATTATCTCGTCTGTAACGTTTAGCTCGCTACATTTATCAACAAATATATTCTCATTTGGTTTATATTTTTTAATGGGATGTGTTCTATATGTTGCTTATGATAGAAGACGAAATATTAAAGATAGTATGATGGTACATATGTTAAACAATTCTATTACGACAATTCCTTTGTTTTTAGCATACTTATATATTTACTTTAAATAATAGCAAATCATCTCTTCTAATAGATTAAAAAGTATTTTACTTTAATTTAAAAGGGTCATATTATCGATTAAATGTGTAATCAATAATATGACCCTTTATTTTTCAATATCTAAGATAAAAAGAATAATTAAGCTTCTGTGATATCATTTTCGATTAATAATTTAATCGCTTTATGATCTGTAGCATTTCTAAATAAATCATATGCATTTTCAATATCGCTTAATTTACTATAATGTGTCACTAATTGTTCTGGTTGGATGATTTTACTTTTAAGTGCTTCTAAAAGTTCTTCTGTAGTATTACCAGAAACTAATCCAGTTGAAACGTTGATGTTTTTAATCCATAATTTGTCGATATCAAATTGAACAGGTAAACCATGAACACCTACATTAGCGATTGTACCGTCAACGCCAATGAGTTTTTGACATAAATCAAATGTTTGTGGAATACCAACAGCTTCGATTGCTACATCAACACCACGATGATTAAGTTTGTATACTTCTTGAATCGCTTGTTCAACGTTACTTGAATTAATCGTATGTGTAGCACCTAATGATTTAGCAGTTTCTAAACGGTTGTCATCTAAATCAATCATAATAATTTTAGAAGGTGAATAGAATTGAGCAGTTAATAATGTCGCTAATCCGACTGGTCCAGCACCCACAATGGCCACTGTACTACCAGGTTTTACTTTTCCTTTTAACACACCAATTTCGTATCCAGTAGGTAAAATATCTGAAAGCATTACAAGTGCTTCATCAGGTAATGATTGAGGCGCGTGATATAAAGAGTTATCAGCAAATGGTACTTTGACATATTCAGCTTGTGTACCATCAATTAAGTGGCCTAAAATCCATCCACCATCGTTCTCACAATGCGCATAAATGCCTTTTTTACAATAGTAGCATTTACCACAAGAAGAAACGGCAGAAACAATAACCTTATCGCCAACTTTAAAATTGTTCACATTAGATCCTACTGATTCTACAATACCAATACCTTCATGACCAAGTGTAGTATTTTCAGGTACTTCAGGTGTATCTCCTTTAATAATGTGTAAGTCAGTACCGCAAATTGTCGTTTTAACCATACGAATAATGGCGTCAGTACTTTCTGTAATAACAGGTTTTTCCTTATCGATTAATTGTGCCACACCAGGCTTTGCATAGTTATAGGCTTTCATATAAATCCCTCCAATGATATTGTGAATTATTTCACAAATATTATACCACAAAATAAAGAATAATAATTTAATATCAAAAAATATAGAAGGAAAATTATAAAACCCTTTACCTATAAATGTACAATTATTTATAAACTTCAAAGTTTTTAAACAATGAAAATATTGATTAAATAGCGTAAAATAGAATTGAACATAGATATAAAGGAGTTATGAGTAATGGATACAAATGAAGGGAAATTAGTGGTAGATACTGAAATAGAAGTCAATGGCTACGATATTGATGCAATGGGGATTGTGAGCAATATCGTTTTTATTAAATGGTTTGAAGACTTACGTACGATTTTTATCAATCAATATATGAATTATTCTGAAATGATGACACAAGGCATCTCGCCTATATTAATGAAAACAGAAGTAGATTATAAAGTACCTGTGACGATACATGATCGTCCAAGAGCGCGTTGTTGGATGATCAAAGCGAGTAAAATGAAATGGATTTTTAAATTTGAAATCGCAACTAACGAAAAAGTTCACTGTATTGGCTATCAAACGGGTGGCTTTTATGATTTAGAAAAACAAAAGATAACAAAATTGCCACAAGTTTTCCAAGATATCTTAAAATAGAGTGGAAGTTGATTGACGAGAGTGAACTGCATACCTTATGATATATACCAATTTTAAGGTAAGAGGGTGTATGGTATAGTTGAATCAATTCGTGATGTAGCCCAATTTAAAACATTAATTAATACAAAACCTTTAGTAGTGATACATGTAATGAGAGAACATTGTAGTGTTTGTCATGCTGTTTTACCACAATTGAAGGATATATTAGACACGTCATATCCAAAAGTGACATTGGCAATTATAAACCAAAGTGAAGTACCCGAGATTGCAGGAGAGCTAACTATTTTTACAGTACCTGTTGATTTAATATTTATGAATGGCAAAGAAATGCATAGACAAGGTAGATTTATTGATATGCAGTCATTCGAAAGACAATTAGCTACAATGTATGAACAAATAGATGATTAAATAAGAAAATGATGAAGGTGCCTCAAATTGATGACTCAATTTGGGGCTCTTTTTTATGGAAAACCAATATGAATTTAGCCCGAGTTGTTGGGGCATAGATATGATAAATGTTATGATAAAAAACGTGTGAAAATTTTAGATAGTATTATGATATGGCGTTATTAATCATTATTTAACATGTTTAAAGCTAACATTTAATAAAAGAAAAACAGTCGTGATTAAACAGTTTATGGCACCTATGTATACTTTTCAGCACCTATTAATATGCTTTTAAATATTTTTTGTGTAATAAGGAGGCTCAAATGGAAAAACATTCTCGTAGTTATCATATTAAAAATACTATTTTTTGTTTATTAGGTACATTGTTAATTGCACTTGGAGTTAACTGTTTTGTTATTCCAGGGAATTTAGGTGAAGGTGGCGCTATCGGTATGTCTTTAGTGCTGAAGTATACACTTGGTTTATCACCGGCACTTACATCTTTCGTCATCAATGCCTTTTTAATAGTTATTGGTTGGAAATATTTAAGTAAAACAACAGCCATATATACAGTCATTACTATTACTGCAAGTTCCATTTTCTTGGATTTAACAAAGTCTTTAAGTTTAGGAATCGATGAAAACTTTATTAATGCGGTATTTGCAGGTGTATTTATTGGCGTAGGTTCAGGACTAGTCATCGCTTCTAGAAGTACGCTAGGTGGTACATCGGTTATTGCACGAATTATTAGTAAATATTCCGAAGTAAAAACATCGCAAGCGTTATTTATTCTAGATGCACTTGTCGTATTATCATTCTTAATCGTATTACCAGTGACTAATGTGCTGTATACGATTGTGATGTTGTTCATTGTCGAGAAAGCAATGGCATTTGTCGTTGAAGGTTTCAATCCTAAAAAAGCGGTGACCGTTATTTCTGATCACAATAAAGAGATTAGTTCTGAAATATACCAAGCGACTGGCAGAGGTTCAACATTATTAGATGGTAAAGGCGCTTATCAACTTGATAATACCGATATATTATACGCGGTAGTATCTCAAACACAAATAGCGACAGTTAAAAAGATTGTCAATCGTTATGATGACCAAGCCTTTTTAGTTATCCATGATGTTAGAGATGTTTTAGGTAATGGCTTTATGAATATCAAATAATAGGACGTGATGAGCGTTATTAAGACTAATCACGAGAAATTGTTATATGATAGTAGTAAAGAATATAGGAGGTGCATGTCATTGTTTAAAAGAGCACTTGCTGTAATTAGCTCAACTGTTTTAGGAAGTATATTATTTGCTAAAGTTAAAGAAAAAAGAAGTTACCGTAGTTTTGTGCAGGAGAAAATGATGCGATTGAATGGTATGAAAAAGTCATTCGATAATGTTGAAGGTGCGAAAAAAGCACTTGAACGAACTAAAGAAGAAACGGCTGGTAAATACGGTGGTACACCGTATGAATTTAAACATCATGTGAAGATAAGAGATTATTTTGGTTCACTTGTTTATATTGTTAATGATCAAAGCGACCGTAAGCAAGAAACGGTATTGTATATACACGGAGGTGCTTGGTTCCAAGATCCATTGCCATATCACTTCGAATTTATCGATTTACTTGCGGAAACGTTAAATGCCAAAGTGGTAATGCCTGTCTATCCGAAAGTGCTACATAGAGACTATGTGACAACAGATGTATTGTTGCATCATTTATACCAAAACTTACTTCAAAAAGTTGAAGATGCTGAACAAATAGTGATAATGGGAGATTCTGCAGGCGGTCAAATTGCTTTATCATTTGCACAGTCTTTAAAAGAAAAACAATTACCTCAACCAGGACACATTGTTCTTTTATCACCAGTACTAGATGCTACATTTAGTAATCCAGAAGCCAAGAAGTATGAACAGGAAGACCCTATGTTAGGTATAGAAGGTAGTAAATATTTAGCTACATTATGGGCAGGCGATACGCCTTTAGAGGATTATAGAATCTCGCCTATTAATGGGGAGATAGAAGGACTCGGTCATATTACGATTGTGATAGGTACAAAAGAAACGTTGTATCCTGATGCACTCAAACTCTCTCATATGCTCAACGACAAAGGCATTGCACATGACTTTATACAAGGTTATAATCTGTTTCATATTTATCCTATATTTCCGCTACCAGAACGCGAGCGTTTCTTAAAGCAACTTCAAGAAATCATAAAAAAATAACCCTATGCCAAATTATTTTTGCTAGGGTTTGTTTGGAATATAACAGCGAATTCATTTATCAGTATGTTTGATAATTTGAATTCGCTGTTTTGTTATCTATATGTTCATTTTGATGCTTACTATTGTCATTTGTATCTACATTTTTATAATTTGTTGCTGTATATGAATGAGATTTTGATGAAGCTTCTTCATTTTTTAGAGAAGTGTTGACGGCTTCATCGCTATTACGAGTTTTATTGTTTATCTTCGTATGATCTGTATCTAATACAGAATTAGTCATGTCTTTCCCTTGTAAACTCCCAATTAGAATGAATGATAAGTATAAAGTTGTCACAATTAAGATAATCGCCAAATAAATACCGATAGCGAATTTAACTGACTTTTGCATTCTTCTCCTCCTAAGGTCTGAGTAACTACACTCTTAATGTAACACTTAATTTTTAAGATAGTGTAAATTCCTAGTAAAAAATATATAACTTAAGCAAATGTTGGCACAAACACGTGCATCTATTGATATTGCTAATAATGTAAGCTTATCTGTTAAATCACGAACTATACCTTTACATTCCTTTACATATTTTTAATCTTTGATTAATAGAATTAAAACTGAGTCAATAACCAAATGATAGGCTACTACTAGTAAGTAGTAGATTAAGCATTTTCGACAAAGAATTTTAAGCTAATATTTAAAATATATTGACTTTTAATTAATAACTTTTATAGACTTTATAGTGATGGAAACGTTTGAATAATTTGTATTTATCTTATTTTATTTAAATGTAAATCTACATGTATTGTTCCATTTATAATTCAATATACATAGAAAAGAGAGGGATTACAGCGTGATTCTCATAATAGTATGTGTCGTGTTGATTCTATGGCTAGGCATTAAGGAGAAAAACCGCCATGCGAATCGACTTAAGAAAATCCCTATACGTATCAACATTAATGGTATTCGAGGTAAATCAACAATAACTCGAATGGCGTATAGTGTGCTTAGAGAAGACCACTATAGAGTCATAGGGAAGACAACAGGAACTGACGCAAGAATGATGTACTGGTTTACCCAAAAAGAGTACCCAGTGATTAGAAAACCTCAAGGCGCCAATATTGGTGAGCAACGTGATATCATTCGTAAAGTTGTTAAACAAAAGGCGAATGCACTTGTTAACGAATGTATGGCTGTTAATCCAGATTATCAAATTACTTTCCAAAAGGATTTAGTAAAAGCGAATATTGGCGTTATTGTCAATGTTATGGAAGACCACATGGATGTGTTAGGTCCAACTTTACAAGATGTTGCTCAATCATTCACGGCAACTATTCCATATAAAGGTAAATTAGTAGTAATGAAAGATGAATTTACAGAATTTTTCGCTAAAGAAGTCAAAAAGCGTAAAACAGAATTAATCGTTGTGGACAAAGAACAAATACCAGAGTCTTACTTAAGAAAGTTTGATTATTTAGTTTTTCCAGATAATGTAGCTATCGTATTAGGTATTGCTCAAGCAGTTGGCATTGACAGTGAGACAGCCTTAGAAGGTATGTTAAATGCGCCAGCAGATCCAGGTGCTGTAAGAATTAAATACTTCCATGCCAATAACACTAAAAATGTATTTGTTAATGCGTTTGCTGCCAACGAACCACAATCCACTAAAGCTATTTTAAATAAGGTGGAATCATACAATTATCCTTATACGAAAAAAGTGGTCATTTTAAATTGTCGATCTGACAGAATCGATAGAACACAACTATTTGTTGATAATTTCTTAGAAGATATTGATTACGATACGTTGATTTGTACCGGAAAAAGTACACAGATGGTATCAGATTTAATGCATCGTTTACCAGACAAAAGATATTTGAACTTTGAAGGACAAGATTTTACAGAAATTGAAAAAGCTATTATGAAAGAATCGGACAATGCACTTGTCTTTTGTGTAGGTAATATCCACGGCCCAGGTGGAAGAATAGCGGAATTCATAGAAGGGATAGAATAAAATGATAGGTTCAGAATTATATTTCTCCTTATTTGTAGGTGTCGTTCTCAGTCTTATTTTTGCTGAGAAATTTGGTATTAACCCTGCAGGACTGGTTGTACCAGGTTATTTAGCTTTAATTTTTGATCAACCCATCATGCTGTTATCAGTACTTATTATTAGTTGTTTAACATTCTTCATTGTAAATAATGGTATTAGTAAATGGGTTATTTTATATGGTAGAAGAAAGTTCGCAGCCATGATTCTAACAGGTATGGTATTGAAGTTTATATTTGATTTGATTTATCCATTGACCCCATTTGAAATGGTCGAAGTGTCCGGTATTGGGGTAGTAATTCCTGGTATCATCGCTAACACAATTCAAAAACAAGGTGTTGTAATAACATTATCATCTACTATGTTATTAACATGTATTACATATGTCATCTTGTTCTTATACAGTTTTATTAATTAATCAAGAACAAGGAGCGCGTAATAACAATGAAAAAGAAAAAACGATTAACGCCAAGCGAATGGTTGCTCAAACAATCTAAACGACATAAGCGTAGAAATACGTTGTATACAGCCATCGTCCTACTTATCGCTTTAGTATTAATAGTCTTCGCTATTCGCGCGGTCAAAGTAGTACCAGTTAAGAGTGATGCGAAAGATCCTAGTAGTATCCGAATGACATATTTAGGTAACATTACATTAAATAAACATATTCGCCAAAATAATCTCAATAGCGTCTTTTCTGGTTTGCAAGATCCGTTGAAAAATAGTGATTTCTCAACAGCATCGCTATTAGTTAATGACTTTTCAAATGATCCTAAGAAAGAAATTGAAAAGAATTTAGAAAATATCATGTTCTTAAAGAAACAAAATATTAAAAGTGTCAATTTAATTAACCAAACAGCCGACAATGTTACAGCTAGAGACTTAATGGAAAAAGTAGAATCGCAAGCAGGATACAACTTCTTAACGGGTAATGGTTCAAACCCAATCAACAGTAAAACAATTCAACAAAATATTAAAGGTAAGAAAATTGCGAATGTATCTTTTACAGATGTTGAATCCAATTATGCAGAGCCGCTAAAAAATACGACGTCTATTAGTTTAGATCCTGATATTTTTTATCCATTAATCAAAAAGTTAAAAGAAAATAATGATTACGTCGTTGTTAATGTCGATTGGGGCATTCCTAATGAAAGAAATGTTACAGATCGTCAAAGAGAATATGCACATGCGTTATCAAAAGCAGGTGCTGATGTCATTATCGGTCATAATTCAGTTATTCAAAAAGTTGAAAAATATAAAAACACACCTATTTTTTATAGCCTAGGAAATACGACTTCAGATGATTTCCTATCTAAAAACCAAAAAGGTATGGTTGTTCAAGATGATTGGAAAGGTAAAAAACATAAGTTCCATCTTACACCAATACAATCTAAAGACGGTAAAATCTCACAAGATGATATGAATAAGATGGATCATAAACGTTTTCATAATAATATTAAAGATCAGTCAATCAATCTTAAAAAAGCTGACGATGGAGGTTATACATTTGAATATTAAAAAACATTGGCTACCCATTACTGTCGTTATTATAGTCGTCATCATTTTCCTACTCGTCATATTTGCAAGAGCGAATGAAGGTTTAGATAGTTATGAACAACAAGAACTGAAAAATGGAGAACAGCAATATCTTTCAAAAGGGGCCAGTTAGGAATGAACATATATAATAAAGCAACCTTGACTGTCATTTTAATTATTACCATTATTATTTCGTTTGTCTTTTATTACTTCACCTCAGATGAAAAGGTAGATAAAGATAAGCTATATGAAAATAAAATAGCTAATCATAAAAAGCCAGGAACTAAAAATTATGGTGTTGCATCCAATAATGCAATTGCTACAAAAATAGGTGAAAAAGTAATAGAAGATGGCGGTAATGCAACAGACGCAGCATTTGCAGTGTCATATGCATTAGCAGTGACTGAGCCACATTCATCTGGATTAGGTGGCGGTGGCGCAACGCTAACGTACGATGGTAAAGATGGCCAAGTACCAAACTTATACGAATATAAAACGTATTCTTCTTATAACTTTAAACAAGGTGATAAAATCGGTACCCCTGGGTTTGTAAGAGGGATGCATGATATGCATGAAAAAGAAGGTAAGATGGATGAGAAGAAACTCTTTGATTACGTTATTCCACTTGCTAAAGATGGATTTGAAGTCGATTCAGAGTTAGAGCGTAGCTTGAAAATATATGGTTCTAAAATTGATCGAAATTCACCATTCTTTAAAGGTAAACAAACAGTGCGTGAAGGCGATGTTGTAAAACAGGAAAAACTAGCAGATACGTTAACTAAAATACGTGACAAAGGTCCCGATTACTTCTACAAAGATGTAGGTAAAAGCGTTTCTAAACAACTAGATAATAAACTAACTGAAAAAGACTTTACGACATTTAAGACTGAAAAGAAAGAACCAGTAAGTACAGATTATTTAGGTAACAAAGTTTATTCAGCATCTAATCCACTAGGTGGGACATTAACACTACAAGGTCTGAAAATTGATGAAAAGGAAAATCAAGATACCGCTGATCGAAATAGCTATATTAAAGGTATCTTGGAATCCCGAGATATCATGTATAGTAACCGTGATGTTGTTAATGGCGCAGAGCCAAGTAGTGAAGAACATTTATCTGATGACTACTTATTAGGTGAACTTAATAAAGTCAATGTTGGTACAGCAGGCGAAGGTGGTAGTGATTTCAATCCTATCCAAACAGATAACACCAGTACAACACACTTTGTTGTGATTGATAAACAAGGTAAAGTTGCAAGTACAACAAACACGTTATCAAGTTACTTTGGTTCTGGTGACTTTATGAAAGAAGGCTTCTATATGAATAACTCATTAGGCGACTTCTCTAAATCACCATCAAGTCCAAACTATGGTGAAAAGCATAAAGCACCACGTTCATTTATTTCACCATCTATCATCGTTGGTACAGATTTCTATATGGGTATCGGTACACCAGGTGGTAACAAGATTCCAACGATGTTAAATGAAGTCATAGTCGATTATTTAAGAGGTGACGGTACGTTACAAGAAGCAGTAGATAAACCACGTTTCTATAATGATGGTGGCACGATTTACTATGAAAATTCGATTGATGATAAAGATTTAGACATCTTCAAGAGTATGGGATATGCTGTGAAAGAAAAGCGTAACGATCCAAACTTTGGTAGTGTTCAAGGCGCTGTGTATGATAAGAAAAACAAAAAGGTAGATGTCGGATCTGACGTTGGTAACAGATAAGGCAATACTATTAAAAAAGACGTGAGGCAAAGGCCCACGTCTTTTTTCAATATTAACTATTTTCTCCATTACGGACACGGTCAATAATATTTTGAATTTGTTGTTGCTTTTCCTCTTCATTTTCAACAAAATAAGCAAATGGACCTTCTTTAATAGAAACCCAAGGTACGAGCACATCAAAGTCTAACGTTTTAATCAATTCAAGGCTTTGAATCGAGCGTTCTCTATCACTAGAGCCTAATATAACAGTACGCCATGAGTCACCTTCGAAACATAAGAAGTCGCCAGTAAATAAGTAACGATGCTCACCGTTATCCCATAGAAACATCGTCGTACCAGGTGTATGTCCTGGTGTAGGAATCACTTCTAAATCATCATATAACATTTGGCGTTCATTGAAATAATCTTGAATTGCTATTGAGCGCGTGAGTGCCTTGGCATCATCTTGGTGTATGATATACGGTATATCAAGTTGATTAGGGCCGCCTAAAGATTCATGATCATGATTCATTAAAACTTTAGCAGCGCCTCCCAATTGTTGAATGTCTGGTTGAACGTCTTTTAAATGACCAGAGTGATAAATGACTATATTGTCACCTTCACGTTCTAAAATAAATGATTTAAATTCAAAACGAGGATCAAAAGGTAATTGAGTTGTTGGCGTTGCATAAAGTCCTTGAGCAATTTGGTGTAATTGATTATATGGTTGTGATTGATTATCTTTATATTGATTGGTCATTATAATTCATCCCTTTAATTATTTAATAATTACAAAATTACCCCTTTATATAAAGAATTAATCATAAAAAAGCTAAAATAGACAGTATGAAAGGTGTATATTAAGATAGTGATGAGTACTGGAATAAGGTAGTTATAAGACTGACATATGTTGATGAATATCATAATGGACAAATGATTATAGATAAAGGAAGTGTGCCATTTGAAAGAAGTTGTATTAGGTATCGATTTAGGAACAAGTTCAATCAAAGTAATAGCTGTTAATCAACAAGGGGACGTCATTGAGTCTGAGAATGCGCCATTATCATTAATCCAAGAGCAAAGTGGATATAGTGAGCAAGATCCTGAAGCTTGGTTCCAAGCAACTAAAAAAGCGATTTTAGCATTAATGTCATCATCTAAAATGGAAGGTTATGTTGTCAAAGGAATGTCATTTTCAGGTCAAATGCATGGTTTAGTCATTGTTGATAAAGAGGGACACGTCTTGCGTAATGCAATTCTGTGGAATGACACTAGAAACTCTGAACAATGTCGACAAATCATCGATAAATTCGGTCATAGAGTTAATGAAAATCCAGTTTTAGAAGGATTTACTTTACCTAAAATGCTTTGGGTACAACAACAAGAGCCTGAAATTTGGAAAAATGTAGATTACTTTATGTTACCGAAAGATTATTTACGTTTTCGTCTCACAGGTAACATACACATGGAATATAGTGATGCTGCAAGTACATTATTATTGAGTCCAAAGACGAATCAATGGACTAAAGATTTAGGAGATACTTTTGAAATTGGTGATATATATCCTCCACTTGTTGATTCACATGCATTTACAGGTAACGTTTTACCTACAATTGCTGAGGAGCTTGGTTTAAATGAAGATGTAGCTACATTTGCAGGTGGTGGTGATAATGCATGTGGAGCCATAGGTGCTGGTGTGATACATGATAAAGAGACCTTATGTAGTATTGGGACATCCGGTGTGATTTTAAATGTCGAACATCAAAGCGTAACAGAATATGATAATAATCTACATTTCTTTAATCATGCGATACCGCAAACTTACTATGCAATGGGTGTAACTTTAGCTGCTGGATATAGCTTTAATTGGTTAAAACATACCTTTTTTGAAGAAGAAAGTTTTGATCAACTAATACAGTTGGCAAGTCAATCTACGATAGGCGCGAACGGCTTACTATTTGCACCATACTTAGCAGGTGAACGTACACCTCATGGTGATGCAACGATTCGCGGTAGTTTCATAGGCATAAGTGGTCAACATACTAAGGCAGATTTCGTTAGAGCAGTGATTGAAGGTATCACGTATTCATTATATGACTCTATACAACTTATTCGACAAGCAGGCAATGAAATTAATACCGTCATCTCTATTGGAGGCGGCGCGAAAAGTGATTTTTGGTTACAATTACAAGCAGATGTGTTTAATACATCAGTTAAGAAGCTAAAACATGAAGAAGGGCCTAGCATGGGGGCAGCCATCATAGCGGCATATGGTCTAGGTTGGTATCAAACATTTGAAGAGTGCGTTAATGATTTCATTCAGGTAGAGAATGTATTTAAACCTAATACGGATAAGCATCAACAATACGAGTATTACCATAATATTTATAAAGATATGTACAAGCATACTAAAGATATGACGGCTAAACTTATCAAATAATACGAGGTAGATTGGAACAAATAGACGGCTTCCAATCTACTATTTTTTTATACTAAAGAAGCGTGTTGTGTAATTATTAGAAAAATCTGAAATTTTATATTGACAAAATTAATTTAAAATCGTTTAATATACATATAAAAATACTTCGTTTTATTTTAAAACTACATTATTCCTCGAAAATCGTATCAATCAACTTAAATAGACTCCTTTTTATCACTTACAACTTCAGTATTAGAATTGCTTTACACCACTCATTTTTAATACAGTAACAATTTTCTATCCACATTTAAAAACTTATCCTTTCTACTCAAGCTATCTAATAGACATTCACATCTTTAAATTTAAATTTGAAATTTTTAAATACTATTCCAACAACCACTATCCTTAATCTTCTACAAAAGGATCCTTAATTTGCCAGAGAGGAGCATCCGAATATGACGTATGATATAAAAAGGGGAAGAGGGCCACCAGTTAATGACAATCTTGACATAGTTAAGGGATTACAGTAATTGAATAAACTCAAAAACATCAAGTGTAATTGATGTAAAACCTCACTCAAATTTATAACATTCATATTTATGGGTTTCTTACACAAATTTATGGTAAGAAACCCTAAAAAATTGTGAGCGATTTGTTACAAAATAAGTGTATAAGCGTTAGAATAGAAAGGTCGTCGAAATAATTGAGAGAATATAGTTGAAAAGAGTAAGTTTACATCGCCGGGATTTTTCATGTAGAATGCAACATACAAGGGAAATTACTGATAAAGTGTATATTTGCATTTTAAATATGAATTATACAATTAATTCGTGAAACATTTCACAATTTAGTCTTATTTAAATCTTTTTAATTATTGAAATCGCTTTCTTAAGGGTGTACGATAACTATGGCCTAAAAATAAAAAAGTGAGGTTTTGGGGAAATGAATATTATCTTAGGAGTGGGTACACTTGTACTAGTACTTATCATCATGACGCTATTCTTAAAATTTGCACCTTACGGTAAACAAGGATTGCAAGCTTTATCGGGGGCTGCATGTGCAACGTTTTTACCTCAAGCGTTTTTAAGTTATGCAATTGGTGGCGTATTCCACATCAAATTTTTACAAGAAATCGGTGATTTAGCAGGAAGTTTAAGTGGTATAGCAGTAGGGATACTTACTTGTTTAAACTTAGGCGTATCTCCAGTGTTCGCAGTTATCGTTGGTTTAGTGTTACATGATTTTAAACTATTACCAGCATTTATTGCAGCGTATATTGTAGCTTTTGGAATTAAATTAATAGAGAAAAAAGTTCCAGAAGGACTAGATTTAATTGTTGTTATTTTATTGGCTCCAGCAATTACATTTGGTTTAGCAAGCGTGATCACACCAGGAGTTATGGCAACACTTAAACAAATTGGTAGTGCGGTTACTTCAGTTGGCGACAATAACCCTTATGCACTAGCAATCATTTTAGGACTAGTTATACCGGTTACAGGTATGACACCATTAAGTTCAATGGTATTAACAAGCTTATTAGGTTTAACAGGAGTACCAATGGCAATCGGTGCAATGACATGTATGGGAAGTTCATTCGTCAATTATGTCTTATTTAGTCGATTACACATTGGTGGTAAATCTAAAGCATTTGCAGTAGGTATCGAACCATTAACACAAATTGATTTAATTGCTCAATATCCAGTACAACTATATGGAACGAATGCATTAATTGGAATGGTAAATGCTTGTATCGTAACATTTATGGGCGTAGTGATCGGCGTAAAAGGTATGGCCACACCAATTGCCGGCGCGATTGTCTTATTTGGATTTAATGAACCAATGAAAGCAATTATTACAATTGTCATTGTTGCAATCGTAAGTATCATATTGGCATTAATCATGAGTACAATTATCAAGAAATTTAACTTAATGAATTTAAGTTTAAATGTACCGAGCAGAAAGAACCAAGTTAAGGAGAGTGTTTAATGATGGCTAAAAGCTATGATTATCAAAGTGCATTCGATATTATTGGTCCAGTTATGATGGGACCGTCAAGTTCTCATACAGCCGGAGCAGTAAAAATCGGTAACTCAGCAAGAGCTGTTTTAGGTGATGTGCCTAAAAGCTTAGAAATTCGTTATTATGAATCTTTTGCTAAAACACATCAAGGACACGGAACAGACGTAGCTGTAGTTGGCGGTGCAATGGGCTACAGTACATTTGATAACAGAATTAAATCAGCATTAGACATCGCTAAAGACGAAGGCATCGCTGTTGAAATTATTGAAGATGAAGGTGAAAGTATTGGACAACATCCAAACTGTGCCTACATTAAAGCTGATGATGCAAATGGACGTCATATCGAAGTCATTGGTATTTCAATTGGTGGCGGAACAATCAAGCTTAAAGGTATCCATGTGAATGGACTAGAAGTAGAAATGAACCACGGGTTACCTATTTTAGAAGTTGATGGTCCTGCTGATAAAGCACAAATTAATCATTTGATTAATGACTTAAACGATATGGAAATTGAATACAAAGATGAATTAACACAAGTTAATGATGATAAAAGTTTAGTGGTTCTGCCATTGAATAAATCAATCAAAGAATCAACATTAGACACAATTAGAGAAAAATACAGTGATTTTAACGTTTCCTATATTAATTAAGGGGGATTCAAGATGTTTGATTCAATTAGAGAAACAATAGATTATGCAGTAGAAAAAGATATGGCATTTGCAGATATCATGATCCAAGAAGAAATGGAACTTAAAGGTCTTACTCGTGATGAAGTGCGTGCCAACATGAAACAAAACTTAGATGTTATGAGAGATGCTGTTGTTAAAGGTACTACGGGCGAAGGTGTAGAAAGTGTAACTGGCTACACAGGACATGACGCAGCAAAACTTCGTGACTATAATGAAAATAATCATGCACTATCGGGACATGAAATGATTGAAGCGGTTAAAGGTGCAGTTGCTACAAATGAAGTTAACGCAGCAATGGGTATTATTTGTGCGACACCTACAGCTGGTTCCTCGGGTACTATCCCAGGTGTATTATTTAAATTAGAAAAAACACATGATATTACAGAAGATCAAATGATTGATTTCTTATTCACAGCTGCATTATTCGGAAGAGTCGTAGCTAATAATGCAAGTGTGGCAGGAGCAACAGGTGGTTGCCAAGCAGAAGTTGGTTCAGCATCTGCAATGGCCGCAGCTGCAGCAGTATCAATTTTCGGTGGTTCACCGGAAGCTTCAGGCCATGCTATGGCTTTAGCAATTAGTAATTTACTTGGTCTAGTATGTGACCCAGTTGCAGGTTTAGTTGAAATCCCATGTGTGATGCGTAATGCCATTGGTTCAGGCAATGCATTGATTTCAGCAGACCTTGCATTAGCAGGAGTAGAAAGTAGAATTCCAGTTGATGAAGTTATCAGTGCTATGGATAAAATTGGTAGAAACTTACCAGCATCATTACGTGAAACTGGTTTAGGTGGTCTAGCAGGTACGCCAACTGGTGAAGAAATTAAACGTAAAATCTTTGGCGAAGCTGAAGATATGGTGAAAAACAAATAATATTTTGTATCATTAAGCACTTAAGAGTACATAAGCTCTTGAGTGCTTTTTTCATATAATAGAGTTAATGAGCAGGAAAGTAATAAATTTATTTTTCTAAAAATTAAAAAAATTCATTGCAAAAGTTCAGCCCTATCACTAAAATAATTTAAAAGGGGCTGATGCAATGCTACGATTAACATTAATTTTTATAGCATTCATCATTAACACAACGATAACGTATTTGTGGACGACAGAGGGAACTTGGGTGAATTTATTATTCAAATCATTATCGCTAAGTATGATCATTGTGTTCATGTTTTACTATATTCGTTTTGTTATTGAAAACAGAGGTAATCAATGAGATTAAGTCATGGAAGTCAATTCCTACTTAATCTCTTTTTACGTTGTACAAATCAAGTTGGTAAAATGCAAGGTCGAGCCATTGGTCAAATTTATACCCAGCATGTTTAATTGTGCCAGAGTGAATGAAGCCAAATTTATCATGCAATTTAATACTACCTTTATTAGAGGAATCAATACCTGCTACTAGTATGCGGTAATGATTGTCTTTAGCTTCATCAATCAGTTTTGATAACAATTGTGATGCAATACCATGATGTCTATATTCTGGATGAATGTAAATAGAATGTTCGATGGTATATAAATAAGCAGGCCAATTTCTAAAAGGGCCATAAGTTGCAAAACCTTGTACGATACCCTCTTTTTCAAATACAAAAATAGGATCACCGTTTTGTTGTTTATGTTTAAACCATGCCTGTCTTTCCTCTATAGTAGTTGGATGATACGTGTATACTGCAGTCGTATTGATAATAGCGTCATTATAAATATCTAGTATTGAAGTTAAATCCGATTGTTGTGCTTGTCTTATCATGTTCGTCACCTCAATAACTATTAGATACTAATTTAAAACTAAAAACAAGACATACGTAATGACATCCTTATAAGAATATTTAATGGATTTTACATCATTCAATGAATTGAATACTTTATTCAAAGATTATGTAATATGAATATTTAATGATATACTGATATCAAAATATAGAAATAGCTAAATCTGAAATGATTTTCATTGTATTTAACTAAAGGAGTAACATATATGAAGAAATGGACCAATCGATTACTAACTATAGTTGGTGTTGTATTAATATTAGTAGCAATTTACTTATTTGCTAAACCTCATATCGATAATTATCTACATGAAAAGGATAATAACGATAAAATCGAAAATTATGATAAAAAAGAAAGTAACGATAGTAGTCAATCTAAGGATAAAGCACCCGAAATCCCTAAAGATAAATCAAAGATGGCAGGTTATATTAAAGTGCCAGATGCAGAAATTGAGGAACCTGTTTACCCAGGACCTGCTACACCTGAACAATTAAATCGTGGTGTAAGTTTTGCTGAAGGTAACGAATCATTAACAGATCAAAACATTTCTATTGCAGGACATACATTTACCGATCGCCCACATTATCAGTTTACAAATTTAAAAGCAGCTAAAAAAGGCAGCAAAGTGTATTTCAAAGTAGGAAATGAGACTCGAAAATATAAAATGACAAGTATCCGTGATGTTGATCCATCTGATGTTAAAGTCTTAGACGAACATAAAGGCGAGAAAAATCAATTAACATTAATTACTTGTGATAATTACAACAAAAATACAGGCGTTTGGGAAAAACGTAAAATATTTGTAGCTAAACAGATTAATTAATCCAATTAGTATAGACTGGGACATCAACAAATGGTGTCTCAGTTTTTATATTTTTTCTGTCTTGAAAGAAATTTCAAAGTCTGAATATAGTTTCAGGATGTACCGTGAATCTTCATCACTTTTGAATTGTTGTCTATAATGAACGTAAAGATTGGATGAGGGGGACTACACGTGATTAAGGCAATTGCAGTTGATATGGATGGGACATTTTTAGACTCAAATAAACAATATGATCATGAAAGATTCGAACGTGTATTTAAAGCGTTGAAGGAACAAGGCATTGAATTTATAGCAGCGAGTGGAAACCAATATGCTAAATTGAAGTCAATATTTGGTGAAAGGGATATGTTCTTTATCTCAGAAAATGGTGCTGTTATTTATAAAGGCAATGCATTATATCAATATCGCAGTTTTAATCATCAAGATTACCAAGATGTGATTGATTATCTACATAAAGATAGACAGATTGATCAAATGGTAATATGTGGATTAGAAAGTGCTTATATTTTAGAAGATACACCGGAAGCATTTAAAGAAGATACACGATTCTACTATCATCAATTAAATGAAATTACGCAATTAGAAGATTTACCTGAAGATGAATTTGTAAAAATCGCGTTAAATATTAATAGGCAGACACATCCACATTTAGATGAAGAACTAAAAGTACGTTTTCCAAATACAATTAAGTTAGTATCGAGTGGGCATGATAGTATCGATATCATTATGCCCAATATGACGAAAGGACAAGCATTGGCCAGACTATTGGACGTTTGGGAAATGCAACCTTCAGAATTGATGGCATTTGGTGATGCGAATAATGACAAGGATATGTTAGAGTTAGCTCAATATAGTTATGTGATGAAAAATAGTCAGGATAAAACGTTGTTTGATATAGCTTATGACGTCGCGCCAAGTAATGATGACCAAGGGGTATTAACTACAATTGAAAATGTAGTACTTAATCTTAAATAATCAAAGACGCGTTGTGTTGATCATCGGTTTAGATCACTACAACGCGTCTTTGATATGTGATTTTAGTTTAAACGTGTCTCACAAGTACCTGTGTTAATTACAGATAGTGATGCATTTAAACCGCCCTCAACAAGGTTTTGTACAGCTTCATCAGAGAAAAATGCAATATGCGGTGTAACTAAAATATTTTCATTATCGATGAGTTCTAATAATGTGTCATCTTCAATTTCTTTATTTGTCCAATCAAATGTGAAATAAGGTGCTTCAAATTCATAAGTATCAATAGCCGCACCATATAATGGACCGTGATTAACAGCATCAATCAAATCTGGTGTGTTGATCACAGCACCACGAGCGGCGTTTACTAGTACTGCACCTTCTTTGACTTTAGAAAACATCGCTTTGTCGAACAAGTGATAACTTTCTTTATTAGCAGGTACATGTAATGAAATGATATCAGCACCATTAATAGCTTCTTCAACAGATGATTGATATTCAATGAAATCTAATGATTCATTTGGATATGCATCATAACCCACAACTTTAGCTCCAAAGCCAGCATAAATTTTAGCTGTTGCAGCGCCGATTCTACCAGTCCCTATAATGGCTACAGTCATATTTTTAACTGGACGTGACATAATAGGCGCAGCCCAAGTGAAATTATGATCTTGTACACGTTTTTCAATTGCAGGGAATTTACGTACTAATTGTAATGCGATAGATACAGCATATTCCGCAATAGTTTCAGGTGAATAGCTAGGCACGTTTGAAATAATAATATTGTGCTTTTTAGCCAATTCTAAATCGTACATATCAAAGCCAGCAGTTCGTTGTGCAATTTGTTTAATGCCATATTCCTCTAGTTTAGGATAAACTTCCTCTTCAAGTTTACCGAATTGCATTGTAGTAACACCGTCATAATCTTTAAGTTGATCAACGGTTTCTTTACTTAATAACTCAGGTGACGTAGTAACTTCAATATTATTCTTTTTACCCCAGTTTAACGCCATATCCTTTTCATATTCTCTTGTACCGAAAAACATAATTCTTGTCATCATTGTTTACCTCATTTCTCAAATATAAGAAAACTAAAAATAACTAATAATATAAAATATATAAGTAAGACTGAAACTTACAATCACATTATATTGTGAAACTTTTCACAAATCAAGAGAAATATTAATTTTTCTTTTAAATAAGATAAATTAAGGATTAAGATGTTACATTTTTTTAATTAATCAATTATTAAGACACATGGGTTCAGTTCAAATATTTTTTCAGAAAGGTCAACTAAGCTATAATTTATAGTATAAAGAAATGAATAGGAGGCAATATAAATGAGCGATATGAATCAAACAATCATTGATGCGTTTCATTTTAGACATGCAACAAAACAATTTGATGCATCTAAAACTATTTCAAACGAAGATTTTGAAACAATACTAGAAGCAGGTAGATTATCTCCAAGTTCACTAGGTTTAGAACCTTGGAAATTTGTAGTAGTTCAAAGTAAAACGCTTCGAGATAAGTTAAAACCATATAGTTGGGGTGCTCAAAAACAATTAGATTCCGCTAGTCATTTCATGCTTATTTTTGCACGTAAAAATGTGACATCCCAATCACCATATGTACAAAATTTAGTGAAAAATGTTAAAGGATATGAAGAGAGTACAATCCCTGCAGTGTATAAAAAGTATGATGACTTCCAAACAGAATTCCATATCAATGATAACGAACGTACATTATATGACTGGGCTTGTAAACAAACATATATTGCCTTGGGTAATATGATGACAAGTGCAGCTTTATTAGGTATAGATTCATGTCCAATTGAAGGGTTTGATGTAGATACAGTGACTCAAATCTTATCAGATGAAGGTATTTTAGATACTGAAAACTTCGGCATTTCAGTTATGGCAGCATTTGGTTATCGTGCAGGTGAACCGCCTCATGGTAAAGTTCGTCAAACACAAGATGATGTAGTTAAATGGATTAACTAAAAATACACATGGCTTCTTAAACTATGATTTATATAGTATAAGAAGTCTTTTTTGATTCAAATTTTGAAACAATGAGCATCTTGTTTTATTTTCATAATTGAAGTCGTTACAATGTTAATAAGAAAAAGTAAACGTTTACATTTCCGAAAGTATTTCAAATAAAATTAAAAAGGAAGGGATACTATGGCAAATATTAACGTAAGAGATTATATCGATGAACGATACGGATTATTTATTAACAATGAATTCCAACAAAGTGAAACTGGAGAAACACTGACAGTGACTAACCCAGCGAATGGTGAAGAATTAGCGGAAGTCGCAAAAGCAAGTCAAAAAGACGTGGATAAAGCAGTTGAAGCGGCTACAAACGCGTTTGATAGTTGGAGTAAAATTTCAAAAGAAGAACGTGCAGACTATTTACTAGAAATTAGCCGTAAAATTCATGAGAATGCAGAACGATTCGCGACAATTGAATCATTACAAAATGGTAAACCATATAGAGAAACATCTACAATTGATGTACCAATGGCAGCAAATCAATTTAAATATTTTGCAAGTGTGTTAACAACTGATGAAGGTTCAGTAAATGAAATTGATCACAATACGATGAGTTTAGTTGTACATGAACCTGTAGGTGTTGTAGGTGCTGTTGTGGCATGGAACTTCCCAATTTTATTAGCTTCTTGGAAGTTAGGTCCTGCACTTGCAGCAGGTAATACTGTTGTGATTCAACCATCATCATCAACACCATTAACACTAATTGAATTAGCTAAAATCTTCCAAGAAGTATTACCAAAAGGTGTTGTTAATGTATTAACTGGTAAAGGTTCTGAATCAGGAGACGCGATTTTCAATCATGAAGGTGTCGATAAATTGTCATTCACTGGTTCTACAGATGTAGGTTATGGTGTAGCAAAAGCAGGTGCGGAACGCATTGTTCCTACAACATTAGAACTTGGTGGTAAGAGTGCCAATATTATCTTTGACGATGCAAATATTGATCAAGTGATTGAAGGTGTGCAATTAGGTATTTTATTCAACCAAGGTGAGGTATGTAGTGCCGGTTCTAGATTGCTCGTTCAATCATCAGTTTATGACAAATTACTCCCAAAATTAAAAGAAGCTTTTGAAAACATTAAAGTTGGCGATCCATTTGCAGATGATATTAAAATGGGAAGTCAAACTGGTGGAGAACAAATGGAAAAAATTCAAAGCTATGTAAAATTAGCTGAAGATGATCCAAATGCAACAATTCTTACAGGTGGTCACAGACTTACTGATAATGGTCGAGATAAAGGCTTCTTCTTCGAGCCAACGATTATTGAATTAAATGACAATAGCCATCAGCTAGCACAAGAAGAAATTTTTGGACCAGTTGTTGTTGTTGAGAAATTTGAAGACGAACAAGAGGCTATTCAAATTGCCAATGATTCTGAATATGGATTAGCAGGTGGTATCTTTACAAAGAATCTAAACCGCGCATTAAATGTTGCTAAAGCGATTCGAACAGGACGTATCTGGATTAATACGTACAACCAAATTCCAGCAGGCGCGCCATTTGGTGGATATAAAAAATCTGGTATTGGTCGTGAAGTGTACAAAGATGCCATTAAAAACTATCAACAAGTTAAAAATATCTATATTGATACTTCAAACGAAACAAAAGGTCTTTATTAATAGGACATAGTATCAATCATGCGATAACCCTTTCATCAAAGTAGATGAAAGGGTTATTTATATTTTTAAAATGATAATAACAACGAATATTAAATTTTTGAGAAAGGCACATATTTAATTAATAATAATGTATAATGCAATTAATATATTTATATATTAATATGAATTATGGAGTAAAGTGAAAATGAAAAAAATGATTATATTAGTATTAATGTTTATGTCGTTAATGCTAATACTGATTGGTTGTAGTCATTCTAAACAACAAACGCAAAAGAAAGATTATAAACCAGAAGTGTTAAACGTAGAATTTGTTCCATCTCAACATAGCGAGACACTCAATGCAAAAGTGAAACCATTACAAAAATTACTCTCTAAAGAATTAGGTATTCCAGTAAAAGTACATATTTCAACGAACTATAATACCATGGTTGAAGCATTAAAATCGAAAAAAGTTGATGTCGCCTTTATATCACCTGTGTCTTATACTATTGCACATGATCAAGGTGCTGCCGATGTACT
This sequence comes from Staphylococcus warneri, assembly GCF_900636385.1. Lineage (NCBI taxonomy): Bacteria > Bacillati > Bacillota > Bacilli > Caryophanales > Staphylococcaceae > Staphylococcus > Staphylococcus warneri. The sequence continues at coordinate 376,479 of NZ_LR134269.1, forward strand.
TTTAAAATCAAAGGGTTACTTGGTAGACAAAGAAGGTAATAAAACGAAAAAGCTTGTTGACTACTATCGCTCACAAATTGTAGTAAAGAAAGATAGTGATATTAAGGATTTAAAAGATTTAAAACATAAAAAGGTAGGTCTACAGGATGTTGAATCAACATCGGGCTATATTTATCCTTTGTCAAGCTTAAAAGATAAAGGCATCTCACTTAATGATATTCACACGAAACAAATTAAAGGTTACGATCAAGCTTTAATTGCTTTATTAAATAATGATGTGGATGCAGTTGCTACATACCAAGATGCGCGTGCAGACTTGAAAAAAGATTATCCTCAAATATATCAAGATACCAAAGTCATTTATCGTAGTGATAAAATTCCTAATGATACTATTTCTACTAGAAGTGACATGAGCCCATCTTGGAAAGACAAAATTAGTAATGCGTTTATGCATATTAGTGAAACCCATAAAGGTAAAAAAGTAATAAGTGAAATTTATGGACATGAAGGCTATGAAAAAGCACATGATAAAGACTTTGATAAAGTGAGAGAATATAGACAGAAAATAGATAGTAATTAAATTTTAGCAAAAGGACATTACATGACCACTGCATTGATTAAACTGTAAGCGTATTAAACAAATGGAGGTCATGGATGATGAAAAAAGGATTAATTGCAACAACACTAGCAGGAACAGTTTTAGCGACAGGTGTGTTAACTGGACAAGCACATGCTGCAGAACAAAAACAACCGATTTATGTATTTACGGAAAAGCAATTTAATGAACATAGAACAGGTGAAACTGAAGGATTTGGTGGGGGACCAGGTTCAGATGTAGGCGTGGTAATGGGTAATGAAACGTACCAACAGTATTTACAACGTGTTAAAGAAGGTCAATATAATGCCGAACATTCTGGATTACCAATTAAATATGTGTATCCTAAAGACGCTGAACAAAACAACATACAACAACCTAATCAAAATAATACAAACATGAATCATCAATCATCAACACCACAAACTGTAGCTAATGCTCAGCAACAGCCGGAGCAATCAAGCCAAGCAACTGTATTACCTGAAACTGGACAACAAACTTCAAATAGCGGTGTTATATTAAGTAGTATTTTAGGCGTCATCGGTAGTGCCGTGTTATTGATTAGCCGCAAATTTAAGCAACAAGCATAAGTATTATCGCTTCAATCATTGAAATATTTGAAATGATGTAGAGGAATGGTCGCAATACTTTGTTCTTAAAGAATCAAGTATCACGACTTTCCTCTCATTTTTATATCATTTTTTAGAAATAAAGAACAAACAGACAATATGTGTCCATGGCATTTCTTATAATTTTACTAGGAGTTGATTGTTTTGGATAAAGCGACCCGAGTACTCAATTTATTTACTCGATTAATAAATGAAAATGTTGTGCTTACCTCAGATTTAACAGACTTAACAGATGTGAGTTCAAAATCCATTCAAAGAGATATAAATACGATCAATTTATTTTTTTATGAAAGTGATTTTTGGAGATTTCAACAAACAAAAGTGATTTATAATCGACGTCTTAATGGATATCAGTTAATTAATGACGCATATAATCAAAAAAGCTTACGACTCATAAGTTTATTGATTAAGATTAAAAGTTTAACACCAACACTACACAAGGAAATTTTTAACTTATTCGAGAGGGAAATTAATAGCCAAAATGTAGAAAATCAGAAAGTGTTGAAGTCAGTGTTAAATCATTTTAATTTAAGGGAAGAATCATTGCCAGGATATCAATTAATGACTTTACAAAGGGCGATTACACAACAACGCAATGTTAGATTTCAAATCGAGGGTCAAAACGACAAAATTGTAATCAAACCTTTATCTCTAATGTACATGCATTATGACTATTGGTTAACGTACGAATATAAGAAGGAAGTATCAACAATTTCTGTACGTTCGATAAGCGATATCAATGTATTAGAATCACATTTTAATCATGTTCATACGAAGACACCTATTACATTTGAAATTAATAAACAAATTTGGGAACAATTTAAGCAACAATTTTCAATTCAAAACATGATTGAAGAACGTGAAGATACATTAATCGTAGAAGTGAATTGTACCGATTTAGATGCATTTTACATATCCTATCAATTAGCTCCGCTAGCAAGAATGTTAGGACCACAACAATTAATCGATCAATTTGTGAATCGTTTAGAAGTAATTAAAAGGCAATATACTAATTAATGGGAGATTACATTTATGAATTTAGAAGAAAAAAATTATATCGAGAATCAAGTGACCAATCGGTCTAAGCAAATGAGTGTAGCGTATATTTTATGGTTTTTCTTAGGTGGATTAGGGGGACATCGTTTTTATCTAGGTAAGACTGGCTCAGCAGTAGGATTATTAATTTTAACATTAACGACAGCATGGTTTACATTTGGTATTCCAACCATTATCTGGCTCATTATTGATGCTTGTCTTATTCCGGGGATGATTGAGGAAAATAAGGAAAAGGTTAGACGACATGCGACAGAAGAAGTATCAATGATGAATCACAATTCAAATCACAACTATAATCCATACCAAGACCAATATGCACAACAAGGTCAATTTAATCAAGCGCAACCGCAAAACGGACAACAGCACTTTAATCAAGGGGCAAATGAAGAAGTAACAGAACAACAATTTAATCAAAATCAATAAAGCATAACAAAAAAGGTAGGACAAAGTGTCCTACCTTTTTATTATGCTTGAGGTACTTTAGTTTGATCTGAGTGCAAGTGTACAGTCAAGCCCTCTGGTGAAGTTAAAGTCTCTTCAGTTTGATTTGGTTTATAAATATCAAAGCCAGTTAAACCGTAACTATTTTCATTATCTTCGCGTTTTTTACTTGATTGCCAAGTGTTAGTTGCTAAATGATGATGATATTGATTTGTAGACATAAACAAAGCTTGAGGTAATTTAGATACATGTTGGAAACCAATTTGGTTAATATAAAAATCTTTAGCTTCTTCAATATTATGTGTTTTTAAGTGAAGATGACCAATTTTAGCATTATCAGGCGCACCGTCCCAACCATCTTCAGTTCTTTCTAATAATAATTTAGGACCGTCAACTTCAAGTGTATCCATTTTAACGAAGCCATCATTCCAAGTCCAACCGTCACTTGGGCGGTCGCTATATACTTCAATACCATTACCTTCTGGGTCATTGAAATAAAAGGCTTGGCTCACTAGATGATCACCAGCACCGATGCGCATACCTTTATTTGCTACGAAGTATAAGAAATTTGCTAAATCTGTATCTGTTGGTAATAAATAAGCAATATGGAATAAACCAGCTTCTGAAGCGGCAGGTTGTCTACCATCTTTAAGTACATTCATCGTAAGTGTATGGCCACTGTTGCCAATACCTAGAATTGCTTTATCTTCTGTTTGTGATAATACTGTAAATCCAAGAATATTTGTATAGTAAGTGATCATTGTATCTAAGTCTTTAACGTTTAAATTGATATTTGTAATTTGTGTTGCAGTAGTGTCATGAAATGCCATTTTAAATCCCCGCTTTTCTCTTTTGTAATATATTTATTATAACAGGTATAAAAAGTATATTCAAGTAAAACTTTCAAAAAAAGATGTGGAATAATGTAAATGGTGCTATTATCCCACATCTATTTGAGTATTCTTTAAAATTAACCTAAATATACATCTTGTACTTGCTCATCTTTTTCAAGAACTGCTTTAGCAAATGGGCAAGATGCAATGATTTTTAAATTATTTTCACGTGCGTAATCTACAACTTTATATACTAATTTTTTACCTAAGCCTTGACCACCAAGTTCATCGGCAACACCAGTATGATCAATATCAATTTCGTTATTATCTACAGATTTAAAAGTAATAACTGCTTGTGCATTGTTTTCATCTTCACCAACATAAAATCGTTGATTGCCTTGTTTAATTTCTTCAGCCATGAGGCATCGCTCCTTTTTGAATATATAGTATATATTTATCACTAAATGGAAAAGATAAACATATTACAATACGGTTTAGGACATAAAGCACAATTGTTGATCATTTACATCATTAAATAAAATTGCTAATCTAAATTTAATTAAATGACTAAGGTGGGGATGTTATGACACAGTTAAAATATATGCAAGTGGATGTATTTGCGAATGAATTTTATAAAGGAAATCCTGTAGCAGTTGTATTTGGAGCGGATCATTTAACGGATCAACAAATGAAAGATATTGCACGATGGACGAATTTATCTGAAACGACATTTGTGTGTCAGCCAGACAATGAATTGGCAGATTATCGTTTGCGTATTTTTACGCCTAATAATGAACTACCATTTGCAGGACATCCCACAGTAGGGGCATCATTTGCGGTATTACAAAATGGTACGATACCTAAAAATGAGCATTATTTAATCCAAGAGAGTGGCGTTGGTTTAGTGAAAATAGATATAGATCAAGATAAAACATTCTTTAGTCTTCCTGAACCAAAAGTTTCCCAAATAGAAGTGAAACAATTAGACGGTATTATTAAAAGTTTAGACCTTACAAAACAAGATATTGAAAGAGCTGCAAAAGTGAATATCGGTGCTGAATGGTTAACTTTTCAGTTGAAAGATGCACAAAGTGTAAGGGATTTACAGCCTAATTTTGAATTAATGAGTAAGTTTATTTACCCTGGTACGACAGGTGTTACAGTTTTTGGTTCATATGACTCTGAAGACGACGTTCAATTTGAAGTTCGTTCTTTTGCACCTAATGAAGGAGTGAATGAAGATCCAGTATGTGGCAGTGGGAATGGTTGTGTCGCAGTGATGGTTGAACGATATGATTTAGTAAAAGACGATGAATATACCAATACTCAAGGTTGTTGTATCGTTAGAAATGGAAAAATTAATGTAAAACAAGAACAACCATTAAAAATAGGGGGACACTCGAATATAATTATAGAAGGTTATATCACTGTAAAAGAAGATAAATAATAAAAGGGTGAATTGAAACAGGCATGAAACAGTTTGTTTGAATTCACCCTTTTTATTATATTTTAAAGTAGCTTTCATGTTTGATTAAATAGTTTTCAATAAACTTGAAAAAGGCTTCGTTTGCCGGATTGAGGGTCGTATCTTTTAAAGTTGAAAGATAAATAGGTTGATTGAAAATAAACTCTTCATCTTCGATATAAGGCAAGTTGAGGTCTCTACATGATGAAATAGGTAGAAAGGAAAAGTTATTTCGTTTTGATAATACTGAGGATATGAAGTGGTCATCTACATAATTTTCATTATCAACGGTTATATGTTTATAAGATAAGATTTCTTTAAACATACGATTAAATTCTGTATTTTGAGAAGAAAATAAAAATGATTTATACAAATTAGAATCTCGTAAATCAATGTATTGACCATCTAAATATTTAGGATATGTGAGTACAATATCTTCAGTAATAATTTGTTTACAATGAATTTGAGGATGTGTCAGCGCCATAGTATTTAATGTAAAGTGAATGTGTTGAAATAATAATTTTTGAATCATTTCACTGTTACTAATAATATCAATGTTAAAGTTATTATCTGGATATTGATCGATAAATTGGTCAAATATAGTCATCATAAAACGACTACTAGATGTTGCAAAACGAACGGTATGTAGACGCATTGATTCATTCTCATTAATGACATCAGTGACTTGGCTTAATTCATTAAAAATAGTATGTGCCGACTCAAGTAGAAGTTGACCACTTTCTGTTAATTGAATGCTACGTCCTTTTTTAATAAATAATTGCGTATTTAATTCATTTTCTAATTTTTTAATGGTCATACTAAGTGCTGGTTGGCTAATGTATAACTTTTGTGCTGCTACAGTATAGTTTAAATATTCGGCAACATAAGTAAAATATTTTAAATGTAATAACTCCATGTAGGACCTCCTTTTAGATGGATTGAAAATGTTAAGATTCGTTTTAAATAAGCCTCTCTCAATATATTATTTGAGAGAGACAGGTAATTGATTTATAGATCATTTGTTTGATTTATTTGTTGTGATAATTAATATAATTTCATTATACCTTTATTTTAAATCTTATTACAGGTATTAGACCTATGCAAATTGCAAAGGATAAAGTTATGTAAATGTATATTAAGCAATAAAAAAGAGCACATATTGATGTGCTCATGAACTATTATTGATATCTAATATAAGACACTGTCGTGTTGTAATATTCCTCGAAACCATGAATACCATCGGCACCACCAAGGCCAGATTCTCTCCAACCGGCATGATAGCCATTCACGACTTCTTCTGCTTCACAATTGGCATATACTTCACCAAATTTGAGTCGTTCCGTAGCTGTCATGACTTCTGACAAATCATTAGAAAAGATATATGAAGATAGTCCTGCATTAGTGTCATTAGCATCATCAATGACTTGCTCAAAGTTTTGATAAGTTGTGATAGCTAAAACAGGTCCGAATATTTCTTCTTTAAAGACAGCGTCTGTTTGTTTAACATGATCAAGTACTGTTGGTGCATAGAAGTAACCAGGACGATCTAGTATATGACCACCTAATACAAGTTCAGCACCATTTTGTACTGCTGCTTGTACTTTATCATCAATACTATTTAATTGGGTTTTATTGATAATCGCACCGAAGTCAGTTTTATCGTCTAATGGATCTCCGACTGTAAGAGATTTCATTTTTTCTGTGACTTTATCTACAAATGTATCATGGATATCTTCATGCACAAAAATGCGTTCCGGGCATGTACATACTTGACCTGCATTTTTAATACGTGCAGTGACAATATAATCTACGGCTTTATCTATATTAGCATTAGGTGTAACAATCACTGGTGCATTGCCACCAAGTTCTAAATTGACTTTTTTAACTGTACTTGCTGCATTTTCGAATACTGCTTTACCAGCACGCATACTACCAGTTAATGAAATAAGTTGGATATCTTTATGTTGTGCTAATTGCGTACCTACTGTTTCGCCTGTGCCTGGTACAATTTGAACGAGTCCTGCAGGAATGGTAGATGCCTTGAATAGTTGAGCTAGACGTAATGTGAGTAACGTTGTTTCTTCGCTTGGTTTAATAACTACAGAACAGCCTGTTACGATAGCAGGAATCACCTTACGTAATAATACTAAAATAGGTGCATTCCAAGGTACAATGCCAGCTGTGACACCAATAGGCTTTTTAGTGAGTTGAATTGTTTCATTCTCTACACTATTTTGTAATACTTCTCCCTTATTACTCATACTTAAACTAGTCATATAATCAATAAATTGTATGGATTTATCGATTTCGCCTTGAGCTTCAGCTAATGTTTTACCCTGTTCTTTAACGTATAATTGAGCTAGTTCATCTTTATTTTGTTCAAATAGAGGAATAAGCAATTTAACATGTTCGGCACGGGTAGGTTGTGGGATTTTTTCCCATTCTAATTGTGCTTGTTTCGATTTTTCGATAGCTTGATTGACTTCATCCTTTGTCGCGAATGTGATAGTATCTATCTTTTCTCCAGTAGCTGGATTAATCACATCCATAGTTTCATTCGAGTTACTTTCAATAAATTCGTTATTAATAAATAATTGATTCGTCATCTCAAACACCTCCATAATTTATATTCCCTAAACTAACGATGATTAAATATAAAAAAGGTCGGCATGGAAATATGCCAACCTGTCATTTCTGAATTTAATGTTTTTTAAATCCTTTATAAAATATAGGAACCAATAGAATAAAACCAAATAATCCCAAGATAGGGAAGACTTTACCAATAAGTGAAATGAAACCTACAAAGGTACATATGAAAGTCACGATAGCCATCGAAATAATCAAGATAAAGTATCTCTTTGAAAAAGGCGTACTAAATCGAGCGGCAAAAGCATACATAAGACCAACAACGGTATTGTATATCACTAAAATCATGATAACTGACATGATAAGGCCAATCGAAGGTGAAATATTTTTAGCTAATAATAAAGAAGGGAGTGCGACATCCTTAATTTGATCAAATTCTGTAACTAAACCTAAATTAATCATTAATAGTAAAAATGTAATGATTAAACCGCCTATTAAACCACCGTACGTGGCAGATTGACGATATTTTAATCTGCCCCCCATCACTGAGAAGAAACTAAATGCAGCAGCTATTTGTAAGCTAGCATAATTGATACCATCAAACCACCAACCTGGTGACATGGATGGATGATGATGTGCATAATGATTAGCTGCTTCAAAGTTAAGGTGTCCTGATGCAAAGTAATAAATTGCAATCATTGTCACGACTGCAACGAGAAATGGTGTGACACCACCTAGGACTGCAATTAAGCGATCAAATTTTAAAAATAATGTTAATAGTATTAATATGACAAGTAACAGTGAACTTAGCCAATAGGGCAGTCCAAAGCTTTCATGTATCGTGGACGCACCGCCTGCTGTCATAATAATCGCTAAAGAAAATAAAAAAACGGTTAATATTAAGTCAAATACTTTAGCAATTGTTGGATGTAGGTAGTAATGGACGGATTCAGAATGATTACCTGATTGTAACCGATATCCTGTTTTTAAGACTAAAATACCGCCAACTGTGATGATAGCGCCTGTGATGGCAATACCACCAAGACTATATATGCCATGACTCGTAAAGAATTGAAAGATTTCCTGACCAGTCGCAAATCCTGCACCTACGACGACGCCTACAAATGCAAACGCCACGATGATGGATTCTTTAAAAATATTCATTGTCGTTCTTATCCCTTCATGTCGAAATTGATTTTATTATAATTTTAAATTTTTTTATCATGAAAATGCGTATCTTTTTATTTTAGACGAATTAACATAAAAAATAAACACCTCAGTACATCTTATATGGACGATTGTATGAACATGGTGTACTAATATTGTGACAAAGATTATAAAACTAAAGCGAAGCGGTAGCAAAGATAAATGATAAACTATAGAATTTTAAATAAGGGTAATGCATTCGTACAAATACTTTGATAGTATTATCAAATATTGAATTTTTGAAAGTGAAGTAAGTGTAATAATTGAAGAAGGTGTAGTTATGATTTTTGATTTACCTTTAATGTTAATGATTGTTGTATTTTTAGCGTTAGGTATTTTTAGTCAATGGTTAGCCAATAAAATTAAATGGCCATCGATTGTCGTGATGGCTATAGTAGGACTATTAGTAGGTCCAGTGCTAGGCATTGCAAATCCGAAAGAAGCGATGGGATCAGATGTCTTTAGTCCTATCGTATCGCTCGCTGTAGCGATTATTTTATTTGAAGGAAGTAGTAACTTAGACTTTAGGGAACTTAGAGGCATCTCTAAAGCGGTTATTAGAATGGTTACAGTAGGAGCAGCAATTGCATGGGTTCTAGGTGCAGTTGCCTTACATTACATCTTAGACTTCCCACTATCAGTATCTTTAGTAATGGGTGGTTTATTTTTAATTACAGGTCCAACTGTCATTCAACCACTATTAAAACAAGCTAAAGTGAAGAAGAATGTTGATTCGATATTACGGTGGGAGAGTATTATTTTAGATCCGATAGGGCCAATGTTGGCATTAACTGTCTTTTATGTGTTCCAAATTATCGATGATGGTATTAGTTTTTTAGTGATTGTACAATTCTTCTTGAAAATTGTATGTGTCATTGTTATTGGATTTGGCGCATCTTTCCTATTCAATTGGTTAATAAAACATGATTTAATTCCACAAAGTTTAATGCCACCGATTCAACTCGTATTTATTTTATTAATTTTTAGTATTTGTGATGAAATCTTAGCGGAATCTGGATTACTTTCAGTCACTATTTTTGGACTGATGATGGCTCGAAATAAACGTCATGACTTAATGTTTAAAGAATCAGATCATTTCATTGAGAATGCATCAACTATACTAGTATCAACTGTATTTATTCTTATTACATCATCCTTAACGAAAGATGTTTTATTAAATGTACTTTCATGGCAACTTGTGGTGTTTAGTATTGTGATGATTTTACTTGTAAGACCGATATCCGTCATTGTCTCTACATTTAGAACCGAAATATCAAAACGGGAGCGTGCAAGTGTAACGTTAATGGCACCAAGAGGGATTGTTGTTTTAACAGTAGCACAATTCTTCTCAAGTTTATTCATGGATGATGGCGTTAAAATGGCGCAATATATCACGCCAGTAACATTTGGACTCGTATTTATTACCGTTGTGATTTATGGATTTAGCTTTACACCATTAAGTAAATTATTAGGTGTTGCCAGTAATGAACCACCTGGTGTGATTATCGTTGGAGAAAGTGAATTTTCATTCCACATAGGTAGTATGCTTAAAGAACATGGTATCCCAGTTATGATATTTAACTTATTTGAGAATACATCTGACAAAGCCCATCAAGAGGGATTTGAAGTCTTTAAAGGCAACTTATTATCCAGTAATGATCGAATTTATTCAGATTTGTTGAGATATAACAAATGTATCTTAATGACTAAATCTTTTATTTTTAATAGTTTAGCATTCAATGAGCTTGTACCAGAGTTTGGTTTGAATAACGTTGATATGATGCCTGTGTCATTCAATGATGAACAAGCCCGCAATAATATGAATGGTCCAATTCGAAACCATATATTATTTGATGAGAACCATACACCAAGATGGTTTGACCAATATATAACACAACATAATATAATTGAAGTGCCAGCAGAAAGATATGATGAAATTACGCATAAAGATATGTTGATTTATTATATTAGTGATAGTAAAAAAGTGACATTTAAACGCAGTCAACGCACATTACCAAAAGAAGATCACGGTGTTTATGGTATCTTGAAAAATGTATATGATAAATAAAAATGCTAATTTATGATTAGGATTATCTCGAATATCAACAACACCCCCTCACTAGAACTCGTAGTAAGGGGGGTGTTTATGTGTAATCATTTGTGTTGTTTTTATTTTAAATAGCGGTCATGCATTAATATTTTGAGAATATCTATTTGTGATTGTAACTCCTGACCAACATTCGTATCTTTGATTTTTTTACGTGTGAGTTCTTCATCTACAACACGTTTGACTGATAATTCATCAGTACCATCTGATAGTACTTTTTCTTTTGTATTGAATTCTTGGTGCGCTACCAATTGCATACCAAAGGAATTATATAATAATGTATAGCCTGCTATGCCAGTGGTTGATTGATATGCTTTTGAAAAACCACCGTCAATAACTAACATTTTACCATCCGCCTTGATTGGGTCTTCACCATCAATTTCTTTTACTGGCGTATGTCCATTAATGATACGGCCTTCGTCTGGATTCAAACCAAAGTCACTTAACATTTTACGAATCATATCTACATCTTCACGAAGATAGTAGTATGGATTTTTTACTTCTTTGTGAGATGCTTTATCTTCAATAAAGTAACGTTCAAATGTTGTCATAGCTCGTTTACCAAATAATGAAGAATATTTACCCGTCCATAGATACCACACTAAATCTGTTGATAAATCATCAGTGACTTCTTTGTCATCGAAAGCTTTTCTTACATGATATTCAAAGACATCTAATAGCTCACGTCCACTATGCATTTCCCCGTCAATTTCAAATGATTCCATTTCACCATTTTCATCTACAGGGATACAACCATGTATAAGTAAATTGCCATTGTATGGTAAATATAATTTACCTTCTCGCATTAAGAATGACATGTGACGACGTAATTTCTCAGATTGTTGGAATGATAATAGTAATTTGTCGATGACTTCTTGTTCTTCTTCCAGTAAGACTTCAGGATGTTGGCGATCAATCGTTTGGAAACATGTATCTTTCAATGGATACGTTTTACCGTAAACAGTGATTTCATTGTTGTCAAAATCGATTTTTTCTAGCACCAAACGTTCTTCCATTTCAAATGACGGGCGACGTTTAATGATTGGCATTTCAAGTTTGAATTGGATCATCGCAATGGCTTGATGGATCTTAGTAATTTGATGTTCTTCACGTTGTGTCAAACTTGCTTCTTTATCTGGACGCTTCTTAGGTTTGAAAGCAGGGTTATCGCCACTATAATATTTCTCAGCTAAAGTGAGTAACGGTCTTAAGTTGATGCCATATGCATCTTCAATAATATCTAAGTTGTCGTAACGCGCACAGATTCTAAGTAAATTAGCAAGGCATACTTTAGAGCCAGCATAAGCACCAATCCATAGCACATCATGGTTTCCCCATTGAATATCTACAGAGTGATAATTGATTAATGTATCCATGATTTTATCGGGTTTAGGACCACGATCATAAATATCACCAACAACATGTAAATGATCGACAACGAGGCGTTGTACTGTGTAAGAGAGACCAATGATTAAATCGTCTGATTGTTCTAACTCGATGACTTGATTGACTAATGTTTCATAATACGTCTTTTTATTTTGATATTCATTATTTTTATAAAGTAATTCTTCAATAATATAGACGAATTGTTCTGGTAAAGCTTTGCGAAGTTTAGAACGTGTATATTTAGAAGAACAATATTTGATTAATTCAACTAAACGTTCGATGGTTGTAATATACCAAACGTTAAGTTGCCCTTTGGCATTGAATTGGTTTTTAACAAGTTTTAGTTTATCTTCTGGATAGTAGACAAGGGCGGCTAAATCATTAATTTCTTTTTCGCTAAGTGTTTCGCCAAATATATCATTAATTTTAGCTCTTACATTACCAGAGCCATTTCTTAAAACGTGTTGGAATGATTCGTATTCACCGTGTAAATCACTTACAAAGTGTTCAGTACCTTTTGGAAGTTCTAGGATTGACTCTAAATTAATGATTTCAGTTGCTAACTTTTCAGCACTATCAAATCGTTGAGATAGTAAGTCTAAGTATTTTTTCTTTAGTTCATTTTCAGTAATATGTGTCATGTCTTGTCACTCCTATTTTTTAATTCCGTTCAAAGCCAGTTATTGCAATTATTAATGCGCTTACATTTGATTATCAATAAAAATTTAACAATTTTCAATAGCAAAGCATTAATTGAAAAGATATTTTTAAATTTAGAAATATCGTTATCATTTCAAACAATGAGAAATAGCAATAACACTCATTTCTAATAGATGTGATTAAACTTGTAAAAAATAAGCTTTGTGAATTAGAAGGAGGAGAACACAAAAAAGCCAACAAAGTGAGTGCACAATGTTGGCTTGGGATAGCTTTAATTCATTATTTTACGCGTTTACGTTTGACAAAGTATCTGATGACGAAGTAAATAACGGCAATGATGATAATGACATACATAATTCTAGAATACGTATGGATACCATTCATTAAGGCGCCAAAGCTATCACTTAAAAGACGACCTAGTAAAATTAATGCGAAGTTCCAAATTGTTGTACCAAGAAGTGAAAGTGATGTGAACTTCACAATATTCATACGGTTAATACCTGCAGGGATAGTAATTAATACACGTAATACCGGTATGAAGCGGCAAAGTAAGACTGCCCATGCACCGTAGCGTTTAAACCAGTCATTAGCACGTTTTAAATCGCTACTTTTTAATTTCATCCATTTACCATGAAGATCGACAAAACGATATAGCTTTTCTTCTGAAATAAGACGGCAAATATAATATAGAATTAATAATCCGATAAATGACGCAATCGTCGCAATGATTAATAATGTCCAAATGGATAAATGAGATTTAACTGACAGTAAACCTGCAAAGGTTAAAATAATTTCGGAAGGGACTACAGGTAATACATTCTCTAACAAGATGAGAATGAAGATAGCCGTGTATCCCCACTGACTAATAAAATTCGTAATAATTTGTTCCATTTATATGAATAGACTCCTTTATGCGTTGAAGCATATTACTTAAGTAATATAGTTTGGTAAAACCATTATAATAAAAATAATAAGTAAATGCTTGTAAAAGGGGGGTCAGTTTATCATTTTATTGCTTTTAAGAGTTGATGATAAAGTGCATGAACATCTGTCTCTTCTGTAATACCGTGTACATTCATACGGCCATCTTTGAATAGTGTGAATGCCAAATCCTTGTGTTGGATTAATTTAGCAAATGGTGTGGATTTAATCATATGTCCTGGGAAATCTGATGCATAATCGAAACTGTGGGCAGGCAATCTAAATCTGACTGTATCTCCACACAATGGTTCGATTGTATGATTCTGTTTATCATTTAATACGTCATATTTTTGAAAATGACATACTGGACATTGATCATCCTTTAATTGACGTATATTTAATGATTGATGTTGAATGTTAAATGCATCTAATGTGATTAATTGTTGTGAAAACCCATATCCACTAATATAACGTATAGCTTCAGCCACTTCGTAACTCGCTACAATCGAAACGATAGGTGGCAAGACGCCATTGATAGCACAACTTTCACCAGTTTGAGGAATTTGCTGTAATAAACATTTAAGGCATGGTCCAGTAAAATCAATACCATAAACGGTGCCTTTGCTACCGACAGCTGCACCATAAATCCAAGGAATATTTAATTTATGACATACTTCATTAATCAAATAACGTATTTTAAAATGGTCCATACCATCTAAAATAATGTCTGGATGAAAGTCTTTAATGATGTCTTCGATATTTGTAGATAACAACTCTTGATAATAGGTCTTTAAATGTACTTGTTGATTAATAGTATGGACTTTCTGTTTAAGTGCCTCAACTTTAGATGTCATAAGTTGTGCATCTTGCTCATCATACAAAGTTTGTCGATGTAAATTGGATAATTCTACAATATCCATATCAACGATGGCTAAATGATGGGCGCCCATGCGTGCTAATTGGTCTATTATATGACTGCCTAATGCACCAGCACCAAGTACCATGATTTTTGTTTGTTCTAATTGAGCCTGTCCTGTTTCGCCAAAAGGTTGAAAGCGTGTTTGTCTTTCATAACGTGACATTATAAGAAGCCTAAGCCTTCTGTAGGACTTGATGCTTGTGCTGTATATTTTACGGGAATACGACCAGCTTCATATGACAATCTTCCGGCTTGAATACCTAACTTCATTGCTTCGGCCATTTTGACAGGATCTTTAGCTGCAGAGATAGCAGTATTTAATAATATTGCATCAGCACCCAATTCCATTGCTTGACAGGCATCTTTAGGAGAACCAATACCGGCATCTACAATGACAGGGACGTTAGCATTTTGAATAATATAACTTAAATTAAGTGGATTATTAATACCCCTACCTGTACCAATAGGTGATGCTAATGGCATTACCGCATGGACACCTAGGGCTTCTAACTTTTTAGCTAATACAAGATCATTAGAGATATAAGGACAGACGATATACCCTTTTTCTAATAGCACTTTACAAGCTTCATACGTTTCAAACGGGTCAGGTAATAAGGTTTCATCATCACCAATGACTTCAACTTTAATCATGTCGCATACACCAGCGTGATTTGCAATTTCTGCGATACGGATGGCTTCATCAGCAGTTTTAGCACCTGCAGTGTTAGGAAATGTAATGAAATCTTTTAAGTTCACATTAGCTAGTGGGTTTGGAAGATTTTTATCATATAAATTCATACGTCTTACTGCAAATGTTAATACGTTTGTTTCAGCTGCTTTAATTGCTTCGGATTGAGTTTGTTCATCCTCGAATTTACCAGTACCTAATAATAAACGAGATTTCAATTCTAATTGACCTATTTTTAACATTTTATCCGCCTCCTACAAATTCTAATAATTCTAAACGATCATCTTCTCTGACTATTTGATTGTCAAAATCATCTTGCTTAATTAAAGATTGGTTATGCTCAACTACGACACGTTGTGGGTCTAATTCTAATGATTCTAATATGCTTGTAATCGAATCTTCTTGTTCAAAGGTAAATAAATCTCCGTTAATGATGCACTTCATTTTGCTCACTCCTTGATAAACTAAATGCTGAATAGCTTACTGGTTTAATTCCGGATAATAGCCAGTTGGCAATATCTTGACCGATCTTAGGCGATAACAGTATACCGTTACGATAATGACCAGTGATGATAAACAAGCCGTCATCGATTTGATCCATGATAGGTAATTCATGTTCTGTGTAAGGTCTTATGCCTGACCATTGTTTTAGAATATGGCCATTCGATAGTCCAGGTATACGTTGTTGAGCATGATTGAGTAGCCATGAAATACCTAGGTCACTATTACCGACACTGTAATTATTGAATTCACTTGTCGCTCCAATTAAGTAGCGATGTTTTTCCTTTGGAACGATATAGCAACCATTCGTCATGAACACAGTATGATTTAATTTAAGTGAAGGTTGTTCAACTAATAATACCTCACCTTTAACACCAATCACTTGTCTTGGTATAGCGTAATCTTTTAATAGCTGAGTAGACCAAGCACCACCTGCCACAATTACTTTTTTAGCGTAGATATTAGCATTATTTGTTGTAACTGTGTAAAAACCATTATTGTGATGAATGTGTTTTACTTCTGTTTGATAATAACGATGAACATCGCGCTGAATTATTGATTGTAATAAAGCTTTAGTATAGTGATTGGCATTGATTTGACCGTCCTTTGGAATATATATGGCTAAGTCAGTTGGTTCGACATGACCATTTGACAGGTTAAATAGTTCATCATCTGAGAGTAACTCAACGCTTGGGTCTTTTGATTTAAGAAAGGCATATTGTTGAGTTAACCACTTTACGTCTTTGGTTGATGATGCCATTTTAATTAATCCAGACTGTTGAAATTCAATATCAATACCAGTTTCATGATAGAGGGCATCACTTAATTCTGGGAATAATGACCTAGACGCTACTGCTAATTGAAATAATTCACTATCAGTTGTGAACTCATTTTGAGCGCCTAACATGCCACCGGCTTTATAAGAGGCATGCATACCTGGTATATCTCGGTCTACAATAGCAATATCTAAATGTGATTGATTAAGTTGTCGAGCTATCGACATACCTATCACACCAGAACCGATAATAAGAACATCATGCATGAGCGTGCCACTTCCTTTTTAAAGAGTTAATTTCGCTAACGGTAGAGGTCATGAAAAATGAAATTGAACATAGACCATCAAATGCTGTAGGTAATTGAGAAATGGTGGACGGGGAAATTCCGCCTATAGCATAAATAGGAATATCAATCTCGAGTACGTCATGAATCTCTTGAATTGTTCGTGGATGTTCATCTGGGTGCGACGATGTAGGGAATATGTGACCGAAAAAGACATAATCTAATTGCCACTCATGACATTGCTTAACCATTTCAATATTATGCGTTGACATACCGACAACTAACTCAGGATGTTGTTGTTTGATTAAAAATGCTTCTTCGTCATTTTCTTTAAAATGAATACATTGTAAATTTAAAGCTTTAAGTAATTTAAAATGACTATGAATGATTATTTTATCTTTGGGAAATCCAGCTTCAATGAGCTGTACAATAAAACCTTGTAACTCAAAAGCAGACATAGGTGTTCTAAAGAGTAAGCCATCAATGGCCGGCTCTATAGTCAAAAAATGCCTTAAATCTTGCTGTGACAATTCTTTATAAAAAGTTATCGCAATAAATATATACATCACCTCAACAAAAAACGCTATTTCCACATAGTAGGGAAATAGCGTTAAATTGCTAATGAGTACTTTAAATTCATAGCTATGCCACTTCCCTACGCCAGTACAAACTGGATCAGGTTCTAGGAATTATAAAGTCACATCTTTACTCTCAGCCTTAAACAAAGGCACTTCCAGTGGGTTTATTATTAAATTGTATGAATGGAATAGCGCTTTCAATTTACATACAGTTTACTATTTTTTATTGACGGTATCAAACATGACAACTATCTTTATTTAGCTTTTTTTGGAATAAAGGCAAGAAAGAAACAACCAATTTAGACGAAAACGCAAATGAACATGAATAGCTTATTTAAATATTGAAAATTAAATGTAAGTATTGTTAATTTTTATTGAATAAATTGTGAATATTTTCTAAATTTTATATTGTAACCGTTTCCATTTCGTGCTATTATAATAAAAATTGTAGTGCTACAAGAAATGAAAAGATGTGTGATTAGAAGTTAAACAGTCATCATTAGGAATTTCTGAAACTTAACGACAACACATAGAAACAACATATCATTATGGGAAGTAGGAAAAGAAATGAATAAAAAAAGAAGTAACGTTCGTTGGTTTTTTGCGATTGCATTCTTTCTTATTGGTGTTATAGCTTATATGGATAGATCTAATATTTCATATATTGCTGTACCAATGATGGAAGACTTACATTTAACAAAAACACAATTTGGTTTATTAGCGTCATTTTTCTCATTAGGTTACGCTTTAATGCAAGTACCGTCAGGGATGTTAGCAGAGAAATTTGGACCACGTAAAATGATTACAATAGCTTTAGTATGGTGGAGTGCTTTTACAATTCTCACAGGTATGATTAAGCATCATGGTTTATTATATTTTGTTAGATTTTTATTTGGTGTGGGAGAGGCGCCTATGTATCCATCTAATGCAGTGTTCAATTCATTTTGGTTTGCTAAAAATGAAAAAGGAAGAGCATCAAGTGCGTTATTAGCAGGTTCATATTTCGGCCCTGTGTTAGCACCGATTGTAACCATCGCGATTGTTAACGCATTTAATTGGCAAGCAGTCTTTTATATTTTTGGTGCGGTTGGTATTGTGATGGCAGTTCTATGGGCAATTATCGCTAAAGACTTGCCGGAACAACATAAAATGGTCAATGAAGCTGAAAAGCAATTTATTACTGTGCATAGAGACATTGTTGAAACTGATAAATCACTACCACCTTGGAAACGTTTTTTAACTCACTTTAGTTTTTATGCGATTGCGATTCAGTACTTTGTAGTACAATTTGTCATTACATTATTCTTAATTTGGTTACCAACATATTTAACAGAACAATACCATGTTGATTTCAAAGATATGTCAATTAGTTCATTACCATGGTTATTAATGTTCTTCTTGATTTTATCTGGTGGTGCTATTTCAGATAAGATTTTAAATACTGGTAAATCTCGTTTCGTCGCACGTGGCGTCATTGCGATTTTAGGATTTGTCGTCTTCTCAATATCAATCTTTTTTGCAGTACATACTGAAAACTTATATGTCACTATATTCTGGTTATCTCTTGGCTTAGGTGGCGTTGGTATGTCTATGGGTATGAGTTGGGCCGCAGCGACAGACTTAGGTCGTAACTTCTCTGGAACAGTATCTGGTTGGATGAACTTATGGGGGAATATTGGTGCCTTAACGAGTCCATTCTTAGCTGGTGCCTTTGTTGAACAACTTGGTTGGAGTATGACGTTCCAATTATTAATTATTCCAGCAGTATTAGCGATTATCATGTGGTTCTTTGTTAAACCTGATCAACCATTAGTGATAGATGAACATCAATCAGTTAAATAATTTGTAAATATCAAATACGAGCAATAAATGAGGATAGACAGGTCGTTAAGATCATGCTTCAAACTCATTTATTGCTTTTTTAATTTTACTAGGTGCATAATTATATTATAGAAAGGTGTGATTCGAATGATGATAATCAATGCTAAAATTAAAATATCAGAAGAAAAACGTGATGAATATTTAAAACTTATGAAACATTTAGTTTCTGAATCAAGAAAAGAAGAGGGCGTACTATTCTATAGCCATTATGAAGATGTGCAAGATAGAAATACGTTTATCGTAGTGGAGAACTACGTAGATGAAGCGGCTATTAAATCACATAATGAGTCTGAACATTTACAAATGTTCAAAAATGAAATTGGTAACTTTGTCGTAGAAGCACCAGTGATTGAAGTGGCTCAACAAGTCAAATAAATATTTATATCGGTATAAAGGGAATTAGTCATCAAACAAAAAGAAAAGTGTTATAATAGTTTTTGTGTTTTGATGAATTGCAAGCAATACATCCGATAAATTGACGCTATAGAGAGCGGGATAAAGCTGATTTCAAAAGTGAAATGAGAACCATTCCGTTCTCTTATTTATGTTCAAATAAAAAAGAAAGGAGAGCATATTTTGAAGAGTTTCTTAAAGACAGTATTTTATTTTAATCGATCTAAGATTGATATGTTCAAAGGTATCAGACAAGGCTTGCTTATGATAATACCTGCATTATTAGGTTATTACTTCGGCTTTTTCTCATTTGGTTTACTTATTGCCACTGGTACTTTGGCACATATTTATGTTTTTAAAGGTTCACCACAATCTATGATTAGAACGGTGGTGCTTTGTTCGTTAGCTTTCGCAGTTTGTATGATGTTAGGGACATTGACAGCTGCACAACCGCTCATCTTTGGTATTTTACTTCTAGTTGTAACGGTGGTGCCATTTTATATATTCACAGCTTTAAAAATTGCGGGTCCATCATCAACTTTCTTTATAGTGACATTTTGTTTACCAATGAACTTACCAATTGCACCTGATCAAGCATTAGTGAGAGGACTTGGTATTCTTATTGGTGGTGCATTTGCGACACTAGTTGTACTTATCACTATCTATATGAAGAAAGAAAAAACAGAGGATAGTGCCATTAATTCTGACTTCAAAGTGATTCAAGATTTAATGAAAAATTATAATGATCCAGAATCATTTAAGAAAGTGGCAACATCTGCAGTGTCTTCTTTTAAAGCATCAGATAAATTATTGATCACATCATCATCTAGTAATGGTAAATTAAGTACGAGATTCCAAAAATTACTATTACTACATACGTCAGCACAAGGTATTTACTCAGAATTACTTGAATTAAATGAAAAGGGTGTGCGTCCATTACCAAATGAACTGCTTGAAATGCTAGACTTTATCATTGATAAAATAAGTCATCCATCTTCAAATGGTAAAACATGGAGAAAAGAAGTAGATGTGAGCCCAGAATTCGAAAACTTAATTAGTCATATATTAAAAATTGACGAAATTGCTCATGCAAACTCTGAACATCTTGAACATGAGGCAAACATTCGAAAACCATTATACAGTAAACGTATTTTACAAAACTTAACATTAGATTCGCTCGTATTTAGAAATACATTACGATATACAGTCATTATTGCAGTAGCAATCTTTGTTGCTTTATTCTTTGGATTTGATAAAGCTTATTGGATTCCACTTTCCGCACATACATTATTATTAGGTACATCAACGATTCACACATTAGAACGAGGAATGGCCAGAAGCTTAGGTACGTTACTCGGTGTAGTGGTACTTTCAGGAATTTTAGCATTTACAGTACCAGCCCCATTAGCAGTTGTATTAATGGGCTTCGGTGCGATGATGACAGAAGCATTTGTTGGTGTTAACTATACTTTTGCAGTTATCTTTATTACGATACAAGTTATCTTATTAAATGGATTGGCATCACAGAATTTATCCATCTCAATTGCTTTCCCACGTATTGTCGATGTGGCCATGGGGGTTGCCATTGCATTACTCGGTTTATTTATACTAGGACAACGTACAGCGTCTGCGTTATTGCCTAACACTATTGCAGATGTTGTTAGACAAGAAGCGAAATTTTTCCATTATTTATTCTCCAACAATGAATACAAAAATGAAGAACAAGAAAAACATTTAAGTCTAAGCTTGTCAGTAAGATTAAACAATATGACGCAAATGTACAACGCAGCAAATGGTGAATTATTTAGTAATAAGTCAGTTATTCAATATTACTATCCAAGTATATTTGCCTTAGAAGAAATTAGTTTTATGTTGAGTAGAGCTTTAAACGATAAAAATCGAACTAGAATTGACGATCAACAAATGGGTGAATACTTAGCTATCTTTGAAAATATTGCTAAGCACTTTGAACTCCACTCTCATTTAGAAGTTAAAGACTTAACAGATTTACCGCAATATAATTATATTAAGTCAGGTTTAATGAAGATTCAGAATAATAGTCAAAAAGAACGTAAAGATGCAAGTGAAACACTAGCATTTGCTTAAGTTTGCGAATGATTAGGCAGTCTGAGGGTTGTCTAACTTCAGAGTCCGGTCATGGTGATTGAATAGTTGAAAAGAGTGGTAAAGAAAAGTATCACACTCATTAACTAGGAGATGAAATGCAATGCCTTGGACTATGGAAGATTATCCTCAAAGCCTAAAGAATTTAGACAAATTAGAACGAAAAAAAGCAATTGATATTGCTAATGCTATGCTAAAAGATGGTTATAAGGAGTCAGATGTGATTCCAATAGCAACACAACAAGCTGAAAAATGGTATAAACAAGCATCTGAAGAAGAACTAGAAGAACTCAAAAATAAACACATCACACAGCATCTACAAGATAAGTCAGCGCAACCAGAATTAAATGAAAAGCCAGTTCATATATATTTCGAAGATAATGAATGGAAAGTGAAAACAGAAGATGCAAAACAAGCATCTGATACATTCACATATAAAAAAGATGCTATAAAGCGTGCCAAACATATTGCAGACAATAAAGACACTAAAGTAGTTGAACATCAAAAAGATGAATAGAATGACTAGAGGTTGAGACATAACGTTTTTGTGCTCTGGGAAACCGATTAACGGCGTCCTAAAAGCAGGATTATCGGCAGAAACTCTCACGATTCGACAAAATTTGGAAAACAATTTTGCTCATCGTTCGGTTCTGCTCAAATCCTAAACGCTTTTGTCCCGACCTCTTATTGTTTACGACTAAAGTAGGTAATGCAATTATTTCTTATTCTCATTGAACTTCGATATAATGAAGGGGATAAAAGAGATGGAGGAAATCATATGTATGTAGAGAGAAAACCATCATTATACCTTGAAGACTTGAGATACGAATTTAAAAATAGTTTAAGTGCTATTCAAAATGGTGATGAGGCATTTGATATTTTAGTAGGATTTGTTGAACTCGATCATATTTATTCATCCGCACTTAAAGAAATAAGTACTAAGTTAAGCATTTTAGATGATAATTTCAATCATAGATATAAACATAATCCCATACACCATATGGAACGACGTGTTAAAGAGATGGGGAGTTTAGTTAAGAAGCTTAAACGGAAAGGTTTAGACATTAGTGCACAAAGTGCTAGAGATCATATTATGGATATCGCTGGTATTAGAGTGATATGTAATTATATGGATGATATTTATGTTATTGAAGAGATGTTATTAAAACAGGAAGACGTCAAATTAATTAAACGCAAAGATTATATTGAACATCCTAAAGAAAATGGTTATCGCAGCTTACATATTGTGGTATCGATTCCAGTATTCTTAGCAGATTCTGTAGAAATTATTCCAGTAGAAATTCAAATTAGAACCATTGGTATGGATATGTGGGCGAGTCTAGAACATAAAATCCGTTATAAAAATAATGCAGATACTGAAAAATATAAAGGTTTATTAGAACAATGTGCTACAGAGATTACCGATGTAGAAAGTAAGATGCAACAGATTCATACTGAAATATCTAAGGATGATTAACGTCACCCTTAAAGAAAGATGAATAAGGTAGTAGGTCGCCAATTTACTAAAGCATGACGACTTACTACTTATTTTTATGTAAAAAGGATTTTAATTAAAGTAATATGATAAAATATTTAATATATATAATATGATTTTTGAGAATTAGAGGGTTAAGATGAATAAGCAAAATTTTAAAACACAACTATACCAATTAAATAATTATGAAAATGAACAAAGTGAAGTGATATATGCAGGTAATCCCAATTCTAAAGAGGCCATTGTCTTTATTCATGGTGCATTACTTACGTATAAGATTATGACCATGTTTGAACCATACATGAGAGAATACAAACTGATATTTATCAACTGTCCTAGTAGAGGTAAGAGTTCTGAAATTGAAAGGGATAATCACACATTAGATGACTATTCAGAACGTGTTTATGATGTATTAAGTCAGATTGTGAGCGAGCAACAATTGTCAGAAATAAAAGTAGTTGGTTATTCTATGGGAGGTATGATTGCTACACGTTTATTGAAATTTAATACACTGCCCATTTCTCATTTGATTTACCTAAACAGTGCTGCAAAAATCACACCAGATGGTAGTATGTTAGCACGCTTATTTACGTCAGATAGTAAGCGAGATATTTTGAAGGATGAAATTAATGCAGTGAAAAATTTACCACAATACATACTCGATAAAACCATTTTTGCGCAAAAAGAAAATGCGATTGAACTATTTCAATTCGTCGCACCAATCAAGACAATTATCACAGATATTTTGTATACGATTAATGCTGATTACCTACCAGATATTGAAGAAATAGAAACATTTCCGAAGATACTATTCATGTCTGGTAAAGAGGATCAAATTATTCCATATACAGATTCATTAGCTACGTTAGAACAATTCAAAGCTTATGGTGGCACAACAAAAGAAATCGTATATGAAGGAATAGGGCATCTTGATTTTCCAAGTGTATTAGAAACAAAGTCAGAACAAGAATTAGGTGTTGTAGATCATATCAAACAATGGATTCAAGAATAATTACGTATGTTATTTGTAAAATGTATTCCAAATTGTCACAAAATTAATTATTGTATTGAAACACCTGCTCAATCTTCATAATTTCGTAAGGATTTTAAAGCTTCGATGACTAAAATAATCGAGGCTTTTTATTATTTTAGTTAAAGTAAGCGTTTGCAAAAATGTGCATCATGTTTTAATATACTTGTATACAAGTATAGAACGACGAATGAAAGTGCGGTGTGAGCTATGACATATGGCTATCCAGAACAATGGAAACGACATTTAACTACAGGTGAGGCGATAGCTGCAGAAATTAGATTAGGCATTATTAAAGGTGATATTCAAGCAGAAACACTACTGACTGAAAATCAAATTGCTAAACAATTCAATGTGAGTCGCTCTCCTGTTAGAGATGCATTCAAGCTATTACAAACAGATCAACTTATTCATTTAGAACGAATGGGGGCGCAAGTCTTACCTTTTGGTGAACAAGAAAAAAGAGAACTTTATGACTTACGCTTAATGTTAGAGTCTTTTGCCTTTTCTAGATTGAGATCACAAGATACACAACCGATAGCTAAAGAAATGAAAAAGCAACTCGAAATGATGAAAGTAGCAGTACAATTTGAAGATGCTGAATCGTTTACGAAACATGATTTTGAATTTCATGAAGCCATGATTTTAGCTTCAGACCACCAATACCTCAGAACATTTTGGAATCATTTGAAACCTGTGATGGAGTCACTAATTCTCCTATCGATGAGACGCAGAATGTTAGAAGATCCTAATGATTTTGAACGTATACATCGAAATCACAATGTCTTTGTAGATGCAGTTGAAAATAAAAATGCTGAAACGTTAAGACAAGCCTTTCATTTAAACTTTGATGATGTAGGTAAAGATATAGAAGGATTTTGGTTACGCTAATTTTTTAGAAAGGAAGGGATAAGATATGAAATATATGATTGGTGTCGATATTGGTACCACAAGCACCAAATCAGTACTTTATGATGAAAATGGACAATTCATTATGAAGCATAACATTGGGTACGAATTGCATACACCTAATGTCGATGTGTCTGAAGAGAATCCAGATGAATTATTTGATGCAGTATTGATGACCGTCAAATATGTCATCAGAGAAGCCAATATCGCTAAAGAAGATATTAAATTAATCTCATTTAGTGCCCAAATGCATAGTTTAGTTGCGATGGATGAACAACATCATCGCTTAACAGAGAATATTACTTGGGCTGATAATCGAGCAAGTAAATATGCAGACCAAATTAATCAACAACATGATGGTTTTAATATTTATAGAAGAACAGGTACACCCATTCATCCAATGTCACCATTATCGAAGATATTTTGGATGAAACATGAGCAACCAGATATTTTCAATCATACTGCCATGTTTGCTGATATTAAGACATATATTTTATATCAACTATATGAGACATATGTTATCGACCACTCCATGGCTTCAGCTACAGGTATGTTCAATCTGGAACAACTTGATTGGGATGACGACGTATTAAATTTATTAGGTATCACACGTCAGCAGCTACCAGAATTAGTGCCCACAACACATATTTTAAAAGGAATGAAAAAGCGCTACGCCACATTAATGGGTGTCGATGAGAATACGCCTGTAGTAATTGGCGCGAGTGATGGTGTGTTATCTAATCTGGGCGTGAACAGTTACCGAAAAGGTGAAGTTGCCGTTACTATTGGGACATCTGGTGCTATTAGAACCGTCATTGATAAACCAAGAACGGATGATAAAGGTCGAATTTTCTGTTATGTCCTAACAGATGAACATTACGTAATTGGTGGACCAGTTAATAATGGTGGCGTCATCTTAAGATGGCTTCGAGATGAGATATTAGCAAGTGAAGTCGAAACAGCCAAACGCTTAGGTGTTGATCCTTATGACGTATTAACTCAAATCGCCAGTCGTGTTAAACCAGGCGCAGATGGCTTAATCTTCCATCCTTATCTTGCTGGAGAACGTGCACCATTATGGAATGCCGATGCACGTGGGTCATTCTTCGGCTTAACACTATCTCATAAGAAAGAACATATGATACGTGCTGCCTTAGAAGGCGTTTTATACAATCTATACACAGTTTATCTAGCTTTAATAGAAGTGATGAATGAAACACCAAGTACAATCAAAGCGACAGGTGGATTTGCTAAAAGTGAAATTTGGCGCCAAATGATGGCAGATATCTTTGACACGCATTTAAGTGTGCCAGAAAGTTACGAAAGTTCATGCTTAGGTGCATGCGTGTTAGGTATGAAAGCACTTGGTGAAATTGATGACTTCTCAGTAATTGAACAAATGGTAGGTACGACAAATGAACATCAACCTGATTCAGAAACAGTCGATATTTATCAACAACTTGTAAGTATCTTTATCAATATTAGTCGCTCTTTAACCGACACGTATAGTGAGATTGCCGCATTTCAACGACAGCATATGAATTGATTTTAAGCAGTGCCAGACAAATGTAGTATTGCATAGTTAAGTCACAACGTCACTTTGCCACTTTCGAATTCGAGCAACTTTGTAAATGAGAACAGACATATTATAGGAAGAAGGGGAATGCCATGTTTGCAGAAATTTGGCCATTAATTAGCGTTGTTTTAGGAATTGTGATCTTATTAAGTTTAATTATCTTTTTAAAACTGAATACATTTATCTCTTTAATCATTACATCAATTGTTACTGCTTTGTTATTAGGTATGCCACTGGATAAAATTATGGAAACTGTAGAAAAAGGTATGGGTGGTACATTAGGCCATATTGCACTTATCTTTGGACTAGGCGCCATATTAGGGAAGTTACTTTCTGATGGAGGTGGCGCAACACGTATTGCCGATACATTAATCGCCAAATTTGGCCAAAAACATGTACAGTGGGCGATGCTCGTTGCTGCATTTATCGTCGGTATCGCTTTATTCTTTGAAGTGGGATTAGTGTTATTAATTCCATTAGTATTCACAGTAGCCAAACGTGCGAATGTATCTACACTTAAACTTGGATTACCAATGGTTACAGCATTATCAGTGACACATGGTTTCTTACCGCCACATCCAGGACCAGTTGTTATAGCTAAAGAATTAAAAGCGAATATTGGTCATGTACTCCTTTACGGTATTATTATTTCAATTCCTGTTACTTTAATCGCAGGTCCATTATTTAATAAAATCGCACAAAAAATCATTCCATCTGCATATGGTAGAGAGGGAGATATTTCAGCATTAGGTGCTCAAAAGGAATTTACTGAGGAAGAAATGCCAGGATTTGGAATTAGTATTTTAACAGCGATATTACCAGTCATCTTAATGCTTGTTTCAACATTAGTACAACTTATCACAGGACATGATTCTCCTAAAAATGCATTCGAATCAATTATTTATTTAATTGGGAATGCTGGTACAGCCATGTTAATTGCAGTTATCTTCGCTATATTTACAATGGGTGTATTAAGACATAGAAAAATGGAAAATATCATGGAATCAGTTACTCAAGCAATTTATCCAATAGGCATGATGTTATTAATCATTGGTGGTGGCGGTACATTCAAGCAAGTACTTATTGATGGTGGCGTAGGTGATACGATCGCCAAAATGTTCGAAGGTACACACATGTCACCAATTCTACTTGCATGGATTGTTGCTGCAGTACTAAGAATTGCACTAGGTTCTGCAACTGTGGCCGCCATATCTACGACAGGTATTGTGATGCCATTATTACAAGCTTCAGATGCCAATGTCGCACTTGTTGTGCTAGCAATTGGTGCAGGAAGTGTGATTTTATCTCATGTGAACGATGCAGGATTCTGGATGTTCAAAGAATATTTCGGACTAACAGTTAAAGAAACATTTTTAACATGGTCATTACTCGAAACAATCATTTCAGTTTCAGGCATCATCTTTATCTTATTTATTAGTTTATTTGTATAACATTGGGGATGTAACTACCGGCTGGAAACAGTCGGTAGTTTTCTTTACACATTATTGTGTATATACCACTAGTAATGACTATTACATGTATTGTTATGTTGTTTATCAAGCACATTCGAGCGAAAAAATAAACCCGTCTTACTGTGAATAAGACGAGTTTAAAAGCTGTTTATGTAAAACATATGAATTGAGTTAACGCTCAAAATATGTTGCTTAGTTTTTCCAACTAGTGACTAGTCGAATGGTTGCTAGGTGTATTTTTATGCTTCAATTATACTAAGCCATCGATTTGATTGCAATAAACAGATAATGAAATAAAACCAATGATAAGTTTTAGACAATTAAAATCAAATATTAAAATAGATGATTATTCATAATATGGCTAAAACTAGGCACAATGTTTATTTAATGATAAGATAAGGTAAATATAATTAAGCTTCATACTTTAATTTAAAGGAGTAGTAGAGACTTTGAAACAAATAAAAAAAGCAATTATTCCAGCAGCTGGTTTGGGGACAAGATTTTTACCAGCAACGAAAGCAATGCCAAAAGAAATGTTACCTATCTTAGATAAACCAACAATTCAATATATTGTTGAAGAAGCATCAAGAGCAGGGATCGAAGATATCATTATCGTTACAGGTAAACATAAACGTGCGATTGAAGATCATTTCGATAACCAAAAAGAATTAGAAATGGTATTACAAGAAAAAGGGAAAAATGACCTATTAGAAAAGGTTCAATACTCAACAGATTTAGCTAACATCTTCTATGTTCGTCAAAAAGAGCAAAAAGGTTTAGGCCATGCCATTCATACAGCACGTCAATTCATTGGAAATGAACCATTCGCTGTATTATTAGGTGATGACATTGTGGAATCAGACACACCAGCAATTAAACAATTGATGGATGTTTACGATGAAACAGGTAAATCCGTAATTGGTGTTCAAGAAGTAGCTGAAGAAGACACACATCGTTACGGTATTATCGATCCATTAGAAAAATCGGGTTTACGTTATGAAGTTAAGAAATTCGTAGAAAAACCAAAACAAGGTACAGCACCATCTAATTTAGCGATTATGGGACGCTATGTACTAACACCTGAAATCTTTGATTATCTTGAAACACAAGAAGAAGGTGCAGGTAACGAAATTCAATTAACAGATGCAATTGAACGTATGAACGCCGAAAGCCAAGTATACGCATACGATTTCGAAGGTGATCGTTATGATGTCGGTGAAAAACTAGGCTTCGTTAAAACAACGATTGAATACGCATTAAAAGACGAAGATATGAAAGATGACTTAAAAGCATTTATTAAGCAATTAGACTTATAAAATCAAAAAGCACCAACCATAGCAATCTTATGGTTGGTGCTTTTGCTTTATTTTACTACTTTAACGAAACTCTGATTAGCAGTGACGTAAAGTCCATCCGATGTTTTTAATCTAGGTGTTAACTTACTCGTAAATTCAATATCTATAATATCTAATTTTGTACCTAATTCTAATGATTTAATAGGATCTTTCTTAAATCCGACATCCTCATATAACTTACACTTTTTAACAATTTCAATCGCTTTAGGTGCATGAGTAATATAGCCTTGGATACTATCAAGATTAATAGGTGCAACGAAATCTTCATTAGCGGTAATATAGTAACCCTCTTTAGCTACCAATCTAGGCGTTCCTTTGTCACTCTTTTCCATACTACTTACTTCTATGCATTGTCCTTTATTGATGACAGCTATGTCTTTAGTGAAATTGGCATCTTCATACTTTTTAATCTTTTTTAATACGACAATATGTTGAGGTGTTTCTGTAAGATATTGTTTCATGTTTGTCTAGTCATCTCCGTTTTTAATAAGAATAAAAATCTCATGAAAATATAAGTGTGGTAGTAAGTTATTCTATATAAGTGAAACGCTTTCAAAATAACTTAACATCATTATACGTTAAGACAGACATAAAGTCATTATGTTTAAAGTGAATGTTGTTTTGAAATGACTGTAACTGACTCGGTTGCTTGCCTACATAATTACTGAATTTAGAGATTTAAGCATAGAAAAACACTTTCCCAAGGATCATCATAATTGAGCCATAAGAAAGTGTTTTAAATATATATCGATAAAGTTATGAGGTTTGTTTAACTTTTATATCCAAGGTTACCATTAACCGTTTCATAAAGATTAAATTGGTCATTCGTTTTAACTACAGTAGAATTTAAGTCTGCATCTAATACAGTAATTGCTAATTTTCCTTTTGGAAGGTGACTAGTATCAAACTTAACAGAGTATTCACCTGGTTTTAAATTGTTCTTTTTAATCTTTAAAATTTGATACTGTTCAGGATTTTTTCTGCTTTTAAGTTCCATAAATTCTATATGAGAATTTTTAGAATATAGTTTTAATGTAATACTATTATTTTTTCGAATAATATTTTGTAAAGTCACGTGCATATGCTTTAGGAAAAGTTCATTGTTGTATGAATAATACGCTTTATTTCTTTTGAACTGTAATTGTTCATCGTCTTTATCTGAGTACCATTTAATAAAGGTAATGATTTCCGCTTTGTCACCTTTTTTAATTAATTCTATTGCTTTTTTGTTTAGTTCGTCATCTACATACTTGTTTACGTCAAAATCTTTTTCGATTGTATTGATAGCATCTTGTAATAGTGGTAACATAACGTCTATTTCTCTAATGAATGTTTTCTTATAAAATTTACCATTTAATATATCTTTGTTGATAAGACGGATAAGTAAATTTCTAAATACTTTTAAATTTTTATATTTCTTAGATAGATATTTATATGCGTCCATCTGAAGTTTCATTCTATTTGGCATCGTAGATTCTTTAGATTTTACTAAAGATACATTATCTTGATATCTATTTGTGAAATAAACAACATCTTCTGTAGTGCTAATTTTGTCTACATGGAAAAAGACTTCAGCAAAGAATTGTAAATCTTCAGCGAAAATCATTTCAGGGAAGCGAATATTATTATTTTTAATGATACTTGCTTTAACCATTCTGCCATGAGGAGCTAAATGATAAAATGATTTACTATTTTGATTCAAATCTAATTTTGAATGTGCGATTTTAGATAAAGCGACACCAGCACGAGCTACTTTATCATTAAATACATAATTTGTTAGACCGGTAGCGTAATCTGTTTTGTTCTTTTTCAAAAGATTATATAAGGTTTCAACAGCATTTTCAGGTAACCAATCATCACCATCAATAAACATCAGATATTTCCCTCTGCTTAGATCAATAGATAGGTTACGAGGCTGAGCAGGTGTCCCTGAATTTTGATCTAATTGGACTAATTTATAGTTGTAGAAATTAGTTAAATTTGAAGCAACGACTTCTAAAGTATCATCAGTAGAACAATCATCTACAACAATGACTTCTAGCTTTTTTAAATCGAACGTTTGATTTAAAATGCTATCTAATGTTTTTTTAATAAATTTCCCTTTATTATACGTGCTTATTAAAATACTAACTTTGACATTGTTAGACTTTTTGTTTTCTGTAATTATTTTCATTATTATCCCCTTAATTTGTAAAATGATAGCAATCTAAAATTAAACAATAGATATCTATAATTATAAGTATTTTAATTGCCAACATTATTTACCATTTTTATTTTTAAAATCATTTATTTATATTACACAATCAAATAGTAACACATTTCATTTGGGTATAGTAGTATATATAATAAATAGAAAAGTCACTTTATTAGCTTTTTGTAAAACAAAATATACTTCAACTATAGATGATTGGTGAACATTAAATGTCTATATGTAATTACATTTTAAATATTCCTGAATTACCATTGTTTAAACCCGAAAACTTCAAATATATTTCACAAAAAAAGTGCATCCTTTAAAGAAAGATTATCTTCTGGGATGCACTTCATTTCTGTACGTTCATTTTTATTTAACGTTTTAATAATCTGTTTTTTATATTGGAAAATTTATTGTTACTTTTACTATTCTCATTTACCTTGTCAGCAGTAGTTTGTTTAGACTGTTCATTAATAAATGATTCAAGGTTAACAGGTGTAACGATATCAGTATTTGCTGAGATATAATAGCCATCTCTAGTGATTAATCTTGGTGTCTTATTTACTGTTTCTTCAATTGAAACTATTTCTACTATATTTCCTTTAGCCACAGATTTCACTTGATTAGTAAAGTTAACGTCATGGTATAAATTAGCTTTTTTAATTGTAACGATATAAGAAGGTGGAGTAGTTAAATAACTTGGTTTTTTAGGCGCCTTTTTAGCTTTATTGATTGATTCAAGGTCTAATTTAGCACTTTTATTTTTGAATTTACTATTTTTATTATCAATAGGGTGTGAAGCATAAACAGTTGAGTGTTCAAAGTCATTAAATTTAATCACAATATTAAAATCATAATTATCTAGATGTAAATCATCTGTTTTTAAATAAATTTGATTATCGTGAATTTCATATTTTAATGTCTTACGAGTGCTTTCATCATTGATTTTTACTAATTCTACTCCTTCAATAGTAGTGTTTGGCTTTTTATATACATGAAGTACTTCATAAAATGTTTCATTCATATAATGCGTACCATCATGAACTGCTACACATTTCGAAGTTAATGTTGGTAAGTAATTAAATTTATCCGGGTAGTTGAAATGCACAACATTGTTTTTAATGTATTTATGAGCATGTGCATTATAAAGCATAAATTTGATATATTCTTCAAAATGTTCTTTACTATGCTGATACGCATGGAAAGCATTTGTATATCTTTCATTTTCTAAAAAGTCTTCTATGTCATATCCATGTTCTTTAATGATATTTTGAACTTCTTCGAACATATTGTAGTAAACATCTTTGTTATTTGATTTGAGAAATGATTTTTTAATAAACACTCTAGAAATAAAATCCATTTCAACAATTCGACTAATGATTTGCTTCTTAGCATATTCAGGTAAATCCATTTTAATTAAATCTTTAAGTACTTCAATATTAAAATTGGCTTTTTCAATATCATCTGTTTCTTTTACTAAAGAAATATTATCTGAATATCTATTTACATGATATACGTGCTCATCTGTCATAGAAGCACTTTTTGATTTACTTATTAATTCTGCATAGAATAATTTATCTTCAGCGAATTTTAAATTTCTAAATTTAATGTTATGGTCAATAGTTGTGGAACGCTTGAATATCTTGCCCCAAGGTCCCATACCTCTAAAGATTTTGTAGATTTCATATGGGACTAGACCATTCGCTTTTTTATATGAAGCAAAGTTGGCTACCTTGACAATATCCTTGTTTCTGTTTTTAAAAGCTTGTCCAAATCCAATATCAGAGCCATGTTCTTCCATTTGATTAATTAGATTTGGATAGCCATTAGGTTCTAACCAATCATCTGCATCAACAATTGTAATATATTTACCCTTAGATTCTTGTATACCTAAATTTCTGGGATCGGCAGGACCACCAGAATTTTCTTCTAGCTGAATGCAACGAATAAAATCATATTCATCTGCATATTTTTTTAAAATATTATAAGAATTATCAGTCGACACATCGTCTACAAATATGGCTTCTAACTGTGATTTATCCATATTTAAATCAATAATAGATTGAATACACTTATCTAAAAATTTTTCTTTATTATAAACTGATACCACAATTGAAATTAATTTATTAATGGTAAGACCTCCCAAATTAATGCATTGATTAAAATATTACCCAATTATAAAGCATTATAAATATTGTGTACATTAATTTGGGTTTAATAAATAATAATATACTTTTGATATTTAAAGCATTATTTTAAATTAAATATTTCTTCATTAATTTGTTGTGCTACATCATCGAAATGATCAATCGTTAATGAGACATATAATTTAATTTTAGGTTCAGTACCAGATGGTCTTAGGGCAATAAAACCTTCTTTGAAATATATTTTAAGAACGTTTGCTTTTGGAAGCGTGATTGGTGTTGTTTCATTAGTTTGGAAATCAACTTTTTCACCAGTTTCATAATCTTCAATAGCAACAACATCTAATCCATTGATTGTACGTGGTGGGTTGTTTCTATAAGATTTCATAATGTCATCAATAATGGCTTTACCTTTAGCGCCTTCAAATTTATGTGAGAATAATTGGTCATTATGACGTCCAACTTGTTGATAAATGTCTTCTAAATCATCTTTTAACATTCTGCCTTCATTTTTAAGTTCAGATGCATATTTGATGATAAGTGGAACGATTTGAATGGCATCTTTATCTCTAACGAAAGGTCCTGCTAAGAAACCATAACTTTCTTCATAGCCTAATAAATAATTTTGGTCTTCAGGCATATTTCTGATTGCTTCAGCAATATATTTAAACCCAGTTAAAACTTCTTTGTATGCGACACCATGATGGCGTGCCACAGATTTAGCTAATTCACTACTTACAATGGATTGAATCATCAATCTATTATTTAAATGTGAAGTTGCTTTGATTTGATAATTTAATAAAAGAGCGCCGATTTGGTTACCATTATAATAATAGATATTGCCTTCTTGATCGCGTTCAGCTATACCTAGTCGGTCTGCATCAGGGTCCGTACTGATTAATAAATCTGCATTGACTTGATTTGCAAGCGCGATAGATTGATCAAATGCTTTGTGATCTTCTGGGTTAGCACTAGCGACAGAACTGAAATTAGGATCTGGTTTACATTGTGCTTCGACTAAATTAAATTGATTGAAGTTTAATTGAGATAATATTTCAGGGACTACAGGTACACTTGTGCCATGTAAACTTGTGAATACCACTTGTAAATCAGATTGTGGTATGTCACCAACTAATGATTGAATTTCCTTAAAATAAGATGCTCTTACTTCATCTGGTACAGATAAAATCAATGATTGTTGTTCATTCGATAATTGAGGTAATTCAATCGTAAGTGGATCACCTAAAGCATTGATGTAATCACTTAATACATTAGAAGGCTCTGTAGATAGTTGTGCACCATCTTCACCATAAACTTTGATACCATTATAGTCTTTAGGATTGTGACTTGCAGTAATCATGACACCAGCATGTGCTTCTAAAAATCTTACAGCATATGATAAGTCAGGTGTTGTACGATACGTATCTGATAAATAAACTTTGATATCGTGACTTGCTAAAATCGTCGCAATGATTTGAGCAAACTCAGGTGATAAATGTCTTGTATCATAGTGAATCACTGCTACAGGTGAGTCATGTTTTGATTTTAAAAATTGCGCTAAACCAAGAGCAACTTTAGAAACTGTGAATCGATTTAAACGTCCTTCACCAAGACCTAATTTACCTCTGATACCTGCTGTACCAAAAGCAAGCGTTGTTTCAAATCCTTCTTGTTGTTCCTCTGAAGATTGTTGATTATAAAAGTCTTTAACTAAACTGTCGTCTATGACATTAATCCAATTATCTTTCATAAATATAAATTCCCCTTTAAAAAATAATGATGCGACATATAAAATTGAATGCTTAATTTAAAATTAAATATACCATGTAACGTGTATAAACATTGTAATGTACGCATGTAAGTTAACTTTATTATATAGTACATTTATTGCAAGTTACATTAAAAAGTTAAGAAAAAATGATAGATTGGTAATAATTGAAAAATAACAAACAGAAACCTAGATAAGACAATCTGTCCAGTTTTTTATGATTAAATATAGTATTGATCTTAAATTTTCATTAGATAAATTACTATATTCAATTTATTTGATAGAATGAATATATATAAACAAATTTAAAAGGTGATAGTTATGAAAAAAGTAATAAATGTAGTTGGCGCAGTAATATATTCAGATAACAAAATTTTATGTGCACAAAGAAGTGAAAATATGAGTCTCCCGTTATTATGGGAATTTCCTGGTGGGAAGATTGAAAAAGGGGAAACAGAAGAAGAAGCGTTAATTAGAGAAATTAAAGAAGAAATGAAGTGTGATATCTCAGTCAAAGAAAAATTGACAACTACAGAACATGAATATGATTTTGGTATTGTTAATTTAACAACTTTTAAATGTCATTTAAATCAACAATTACCTACTTTAACAGAACATAAGGAGATAAAGTGGTTACTAATTAATCAACTTGATTCAATAGAATGGGCTCCAGCTGATGTTCCAGCAGTTAAATTATTAATAGAAGGGGAATAGCTATGAATAGGCTAATCGAAGATTTTACACAATCGCTATATAAAGGTTTTATCGATAAAGATGTATCGCATCAGGGTAACTTTACGCCTAAGCTATTAATTAATAATAAAAAAGAAAATGTTTTATCAACAATAGTACAAGAATTAAAAAAGTGCTCATCTTTTAGTATATCAGTGGCTTTTATTACTGAAAGTGGTTTAGCTAGTTTAAAATCTTATTTATATGATTTAAACCAAAAAGGAATAAAAGGAAAAATACTTACTTCAAATTATTTGGGATTTAATAGTCCTAAAATGTATTATGAGCTACTTAAATTAGAAAATGTTGAGGTAAGATTAACAGATGTAGAAGGATTTCACGCCAAAGGTTATATTTTTGATCATGACAATTATTCTTCGATGATCATTGGTAGCTCAAATTTAACTTCCAATGCATTGAAAATTAACTATGAGCACAATATTCTTTTATCAACGCATAGAAATGGTGAATTAGTTCATAATGTGAAATCACAATTTAATGATCTGTGGGACGAAAGTATACCACTGACACCAAGTTGGGTTGAAGAATATCAAGAAACGTTTGAGTATAAGTCAATAAAGAAAGTATTAGAAATACAAAAGGAACAATTGATATCTACAGAAAATTATAAAAATGCTATAGATATTCAGCCTAATAAAATGCAGAAAGAAGCATTAAAATGTTTAGAGGCTCTTAGAAAAGAAGGGAAAGAAAAAAGCTTAATTATTTCGGCTACAGGAACTGGTAAAACAATATTATGTGCCTTAGATGTTAGGGCATTCAATCCAAATAGGTTCTTGTTTATAGTACATAATGAAGGTATTTTAAATAGAGCTAAAGAAGAGTTTAGAAAAGTAATGCCTCATATTGATGAAAAAGAATTTGGACTATTAACTGGGAAACATAAAGATATCAAAGCGAGATATTTATTTGCTACTATTCAAACATTATCTAATAATGAAAATTATAAAGAATTTGCAAAGGATCATTTTGATTATATTGTTTTTGATGAAGCACATAGATCGGCTGCAGCCAGTTATCAGAAAGTATTTAAATACTTCACACCTAAGTTTATGTTAGGTATGACAGCAACTCCAGAAAGAACAGATGATTTAAATATATATGAATTATTTGATTATAATGTGGCTTTTGAAATTAGATTACAAGAGGCTTTAGAAAGTGAAATTTTATGCCCATTCCATTATTTTGGGGTCACGGATTATTCACTTAACGGAGAAATAAATGAGGATGTTACTGATTTAAAGAACTTAACATCTGATGAAAGATTAAATAACATTTTAGAAAAAACAGATTACTATGGTTATTCTGGAGAAGAATTAAAGGGTCTGATTTTTGTTAGTCGGAGAGATGAAGCATATGAGTTAGCAGAAAAACTAACTAACTACGGCATCCCTTCTGTTGGTTTGACTGGTAAAGATAATATCAATGTACGAAGTACTACAATTGATCGCTTGAAAAATGGGGGAATCAACTATATTATTACTGTCGACTTATTTAATGAAGGTATCGATATACCGGAAGTGAATCAAGTTGTAATGCTACGACCTACAGAATCAAGCATCATTTTTATTCAACAATTAGGTAGAGGATTAAGAAAAAGTTCTAATAAGGATTATGTTACAGTAATTGATTTTATAGGAAACTATAAAACAAATTACTTAATACCGGTTGCTTTATCAGGTGATCAATCTCAAAATAAGGATAATTATAAAAGATTCTTAACAACTAATAGCGAACTGAATGGTGTTTCTACAATTAACTTTGAAGAAATAGCTAAAAAAAGAATTTATGATTCTTTAGATGCTGTTAAACTTAATCAACCAAAATTATTAAGAGAAGCATATGAAACGGTTAAGAAAAGAATAGGTAAGCAACCTATGTTAATGGATTTCATTAGACAAAATTCAGTGGACCCAAGTGTTATTTTTTCTAAATACAAAAATTATCATGAATTTTTAACTAAAAATAAATATATTGAAGATACATTAAGTATTAATGAATTTAAGAATTTAACATTTTTATCTAGACAGTTAACACCAGGATTAAAAAAGGTGGATATTGATGTATTAGAAACTTTAGTCGAAGGCGAAACTTCAATTGATAATTTAATTGAAAGTATGAGATATCAAAATGATGATATAACTGAAAAAGATGTGATGACATCATTAAAAGTCTTAGATTTTACATTATTTAAAGCAACAATTGGAGATACTTATGGAAGTCCCCTTATAGCTATTAATGATAAAAACGTAGAGCTAACAAATGATTTTTCTAGTGCCTTAAAGAAACCATTATTTAAGAAATACTTTTTAGATTTGATCGATCTATCTAAATACAATAATATGCGATATCAAGATAGTGGAAATAAAATGATTATTTACAACAAATATTCTAGAGAAGATTTCGTGAAATTGTTAAATTGGGATAGTGATGAGTCAGGTACAATTAATGGATATAAAATGAAACATCAGACATTACCTATATTTATAACTTATGACAAACATGAAGATATAAGTGATAATACAAAATATGAAGATGAATTTTTGAGTCAGGATGAATTGAAATGGTATACGCGCTCTCCAAGAAAGATTACCTCTCCTGAAGTACAAAATATACTGAAACATGCGGAAGATAATGTAACGATGTATATTTTTGTTAAGAAAAAAGATGATGATGGCAAGTATTTCTATTATTTAGGTACAGCAAATTATATTGAAGGTACGGAAGAAGAAGATATAATGCCTAATGGTAATTCCGTGGTAACAATGAAAATTTCTATGCATCAAGCAGTTAAAGACGATATTTATAGATATATAACTGAAAATTAATAGTTTTATCATTCCAAGTAAGGTGAACGAATTGTTCATCTTACTTTTTTATTTTCCTAAATAATATTTATTTTATTATTCTCATTTGCTCAAATATCCTTTTAGTTGTAATATGTAATTAAAGGAATAAGAAAACGCTTACACAATCTATAATATTTTCTTTGCTTTTTATTTTCTTGTTTCTTTTGGGTTTTCTTTTCATTATTAAATGGCTTTTATGAATATGATATGGAAGGGGGATGTGATATGGCAAGTAACTATGATCTTGTAGTGATTGGTGCGGGACCTGGTGGTTATGTGGCTGCAATTAGAGCGGCACAACTTGGTAAATCAGTCGCAATCGTTGAAAAGCAACATGTTGGGGGAACGTGTTTGAATGTGGGTTGTATTCCTTCTAAAACGTTACTTGAGTTTGGGTCTCAAGTACATCAAATCCATGCTGCTAATGATTTAGGTATCACAACGGATCATTTGAATATTGATTATTCATGTTTATTTGAACATAAGAACAATATCGTTCATACATTAACCGGTGGCGTAACACAATTGCTTAAGAAGAATAACGTTGAACTGATTCAAGGAGAAGCTGTGGTTAAAGATGGACTAACAATTGAAGTGAATCAACAATCACTGAAGGCGAAAGACATCATATTAGCAACAGGCAGTCAACCATTTGTTCCGCCTATTAAAGGTATCGAAGATGTAAATTATCTAACGACAGATACCTTCTTTAATCTACAGTCATTACCGAAACGTTTAGCCGTTATTGGTGGTGGTGTGATTGCTACTGAATTAGCATCATCCATGGCTGATTTAGGCGTAGACGTGACGATCATTGAAGTAGCTGATGATATCTTATTGACTGAAATTGAAGAAGTACGTGAATATTTGAAAGCACATCTAGAAGAACAAGGTGCTCATATCATTACACAAGCGCAAATTAAACAAGTAACATCTTCTGCTATTCAACTTGAAACCGGTGACGCAGTTGAATTCGATCAATTATTAATTGCGACAGGTAGAAAGCCAAATACACAAGTCGTAAACGCACTTAATATCGATATGGATGGTTCGTTCATTCAAGTGAATGCGTTTAATCAGACAAGTAACGACCATATCTATGCTATTGGAGACTTAGTCAAAGGTTACCAATTGGCGCATACTGCAAGTGCACAGGGCGTGGTAGTAGCCGAAAAGTTAGCTGGTTTAAATCCAAAACCTGTTAATCCGAATGAAATTACAAGATGTATTTATACAAGAATTGAAGCGGCATCCGTTGGGCTTTCAGAACAACAGGCGAAAGACGCAGGATATGATGTAGCAGTTACTGAATCAAGTTTTCAAGGTAATGCGAAAGCAATGATTAAAGGCGAGCCTCAAGGATTTATTAAAATAGTGTCAGACATGCAATACAATGAAATCTTGGGCGCATTTATAGTGGGACCGCATGCGACAGATCTCATTGGTGAGGTTTTAGGTGTCAAAGCTTCAGAAGGTACAATGAATGAACTATCTCAAATTATCCAACCTCATCCATCTTTATTAGAAGCAATAGGTGAAGGTGCAGAGGCATTATTTAAAAAAGCTATACACATGTAATTTACATTTAAATTTCTGAATTTTGTGACAAAAATGTGATGTTTTGAATCGGTTAAAGGGGAGGAAATGACTATGGAAAAGGAACAAGCACGTTGGATTTATAAAACAATGAATGAAATTCGATACTTTGAAGAAAAAGTGCATAAAATTTTTAGTGATGGTCAAATTCCAGGATTCGTTCACTTGTATGTGGGTGAAGAAGCAGTTGCTACGGGTGTCATGTCATTGTTAGAAGATGATGATTATATTACAAGTACACACCGTGGACATGGTCATGCAATTGCTAAAGGTTGTGATTTAAACGGCATGATGGCTGAAATTATGGGTAAGAAAGATGGACTTGGCCATGGTAAAGGTGGCTCTATGCACGTAGCCGAAATCGACAAAGGTATGTTAGGTGCCAATGGAATTGTAAGTGGTGGCTTTGGCCTTGCGACGGGTGCAGGTATATCCATTAGAAATCAGAAAAAAGAAAATGTTGCCGTATGTTTCTTTGGTGATGGTGCAGCTAATGAAGGTAATTTCCATGAAGGATTAAACTTTGCATCTATTTTAAATTTACCAGTGATATTTGTTTGTGAAAATAACCAATTCGCTGAAGGTACAACACATGATTATGCTAGTGCGTCTGAAACCATTGCAGAACGTGCTAAAGCGTATAACATGCCTGGTGTTAGAGTGGACGGCATGGATGTGATTGAAGTGAGAAATGCTGCTAAAGAAGCGGTTGAACGAGCTAAAAATGGAGAAGGACCAACACTGATCGAATGTGATACGTATCGAAAATATGGTCACTTTGAAGGTGATGAACAAAAGGTTAAATCACCTAATGATCGTAATGCAGATAAAAATGCTACAGAAGAGTTTAGAAAAGTAGCAATCAACGAAGGTTGGTTAACGGAAGAGGAAGCAACGAAAATTGAACAAGCTGCAGAACAAGCAGTTGAAGATTCAGTTGTATACGCAGAACAAAGTGAGTTACCAGATGTCGAATCACTATATAAAGATGTATTTGCATAAGCAAAGGGGGATATCATTATGAGTGAAAATCGTAAGTTAACATTTATGGGAGCAATCAACGAAGCAATCGATCAATCAATGGAAAAGGATGACAATGTCATTTTAATTGGTACAGATGTATCTGGTGGTGCCAATGTGGAACATATCAAAGATGATGATACATTTGGTGGTGTATTTGGTGTAACCAAAGGTTTGGCTAAAAAGTAT
Organism: Staphylococcus warneri; assembly: GCF_900636385.1. NCBI lineage: Bacteria > Bacillati > Bacillota > Bacilli > Caryophanales > Staphylococcaceae > Staphylococcus > Staphylococcus warneri. The sequence continues at coordinate 418,857 of NZ_LR134269.1, forward strand.
AGTCGTGATCGTGTTATTGACACACCGATAGCAGAACATATTACCTTAAGTACAGCAGTTGGTGCGGCAGCTACTGGTTTACGACCAATCGCAGAGTTAATGTTCAATGACTTTATTGGATTTGGTCTGGATCCTATTTTGAACCAAGGGGCAAAAATGCGCTATATGTTTGGTGGGAAAGCTAAAATTCCATTAGTTGTTAGAACTGTACATGGTGCAGGCGCAGGTGCAGCGGCACAACATTCACAATCACTATATAATATGTTTGCTGCAATTCCAGGCGTTAAGGTCGTTGTGCCATCTAATCCATACGACGCTAAAGGATTATTAAATGCTGCCATTGAGGATGACAATTTAGTCGTATTCTCTGAAGATAAAACACTATTAGGTCAAAAAGGCGAGGTGCCAGAAGAACATTATAAGGTAGAAATTGGTAAAGCCAATGTTGTTCGAGAAGGTAGCGATTTATCCATTGTAGCTATAGGTAAAATGGTAGCTGTCGCTTTAGAAACGGCAGACCAATTGGCTGAAAGCAATGTATCTGTTGAAGTGATTGATTTACGCTCAGTATCACCTTGGGATAAAGATACAGTATTAGATTCAGTTAAGAAAACAGGGCGACTTATCGTCATCGATGAATCTAACCCACAATGTAATGTAGCTGGTGATGTGGCATCAGTGATTGGTGATATTGGATTTGATTATTTAGATGGTCCAATTAAAAAGGTCACTGCACCAGACACACCAGTACCATTTGCAGCTAACTTAGAGGAAGCTTATATACCAAATACAGATAAAGTTTTAGATGTCGCATCAGAATTAATCGATGATTTGAAACAAGCTAAATCATAAGTATGGGGGGTGTGAAGCATGAGTGAAAATATTATAATGCCGAAATTAGGAATGACAATGAAAGAAGGAACTGTTGAAGAATGGTTTAAATCAGAAGGTGATACAGTCAATGAAGGAGACAGTATTGTCACAATTAGTTCTGAAAAGTTAACACAAGACGTAGAAGCACCAGCATCAGGTACATTATTAAAAATCAATGTACAAGCAGGAGAAGAAGCAAAAGTTAAAGCAGTGCTTGGTGTTATTGGAGAAGAAGGCGAATCAACGCAGCAACAATCTGAAGAAAATAATTCTAAAGATGAAACTAATGATGAAGCAAAAGAAAGTGATGCAGATAACGGAAATGCAAATCAAGAAGTCAAAGTTCAGCAGCCTAGTCAAGAAGACGCATCTCAAGAACAACGTCTATTTATTTCTCCATTAGCACGTAAAATGGCTGACAAAGAAGACCTAGATATTACACGTATTAATGGTACAGGTGGTAATCAACGTATAACTAAATTAGATATCCAACGTGTACTTGAAAATGGTTATGATCAAGCAGATCATAAGTCTAGCGAATCGCAACAAGATACATCTGAAACTGCAAACTTAGCAGCAGGAAATGTCGGTGAAGGCTTAAGTCCAATGCGTAAAAATATTGCTCAAAATATGAGACAAAGTCTTCAAAATACTGCTCAGTTGACGTTACATCGTAAAGTAGATGCTGATCACCTATTAGAATTTAAAGATAAATTAAAAGGTGAGCTACAAAACGCAGGGCAAGATGTTAAATTAACTGTCACAACATTACTTGCTAAAGCAGTGGTCTTAGCCCTTAAAGATTATGGCGCTATTAATGCACGTTATGAAAATGGCACATTAACGGAATATGATGACGTCCACTTAGGTATAGCAACATCACTTGAAGATGGATTAATGGTACCCGTTATCACACAAGCAGATACTAAAAGTGTTGGTGCACTTGCCAATGAAATTAAACAGTCTTCTGAAGCGGTGCGTGAAGGTAGAACAAATGATATACAATTACAAGGCGCTACGTTTACGATTACGAATATGGGGGCAAGTGAAATTGAATACTTCACACCAATATTAAATGTTGGTGAAACAGGTATTTTAGGTATAGGCGCATTAGCACAAGAAGTTGTTATGGATAACGGCAATGTTAAACAAGTGTCTCGAATTCCACTAAGTTTAACATTCGACCATCAAATATTAGACGGTGCAGGCGCAGCAGAATTCCTAAAAGTATTAGCTAAATATATCGAAAATCCATATTTACTCATTTTATAAAATTAGAAAACTTGATATTAAAATAAGGAAATGTCTTGATGTTATCTATTATAGAAACCTCAAGACATTTCTTTTTGTACTTTAAAATATATAAGAAGGTAAAATTTTTGCATTTAGGTAAATATGAATTTAAACTCCAATTATAAGTATATTTTTTATACTTATTGCAAAATAATGAAAATCAAGATAAATCGAGAGGTATTTAAAATGAATGAATTTAAATTTGACATAAATAATGAAGTGCCAATGATGACGATTAAGCCAATTTCTATTCCTACCCCATCTAATCGTGGAGAGGAATTACAGGTTAAGGTGAGTATGCCATCTGAAGGTAAGCATTTACCTATTATTTTATTTGCGCATGGATTTGGTTCATCTATGCATGCATATGAACCACTTACTGATTTTTGGGCATCACATGGATTTGTCGTAATTCAAGGGACACATTTAGATTCTAGAACAATAGGTTTAGCTCAGGATGATTCTAGACAACCAGATATTTGGCGTCATAGAGTCGAAGATTTAAAATCAATTTTAGACCATCTATCATATATTGAAGCGCAAGTTCCAGGTTTAAGTGGAAGGTTAGATAAGAATAGAATAGCTACAATTGGTCATTCATTCGGTGGACAAACGGCTGGAAACTTACTAGGTTTACAAGTCATGTACCCTGATACTAAAGAGACGACGGACTTATCAGATGATAGAGTAAAAGGAGGGATTTTATTAGCGACAGCTGGAGAAGGTGGCGACAATTTAACTCAATTTGCAAAAGACCATATGCCGTTTTTAAATCCAACATTTCAATATATGACGAAACCAGCACTTGTTGTGGTCGGTGATAAAGATCAATCGCCATTAACTCATTTAGGACCTGAATGGATGGAAGATCCTTATTACCTAAGTCCAGGGAAGAAAAGTTTATTAAAATTATATGATGCAGAACATTCACTTGGTGGTATTGCTGGATATGAGGCAAAGGAAACTACTGACGAAAACCCACAAAGAATTGATTTACTACAACATACGACATGGGCATATTTGAGACATATCCTTGATATCGAACATGATAGTTGGGAAACAGCTCAAAATATAATTAAAAATGATACAAATATAGCCGATGTTTTTTCAAAAGAAGAGTAAAGATACTTTCAGAGCAAGGAGGATTAAGCTATCTATTGAGCTTAGTTCTCCTTTTTAATATTAAATATAAAAATTTGTATTTAATACTTGCACTTTACAAATAAAAGGAATAGAATGACAACATCCAATAAATAGTTAGATATCTAACTAAATAAACAAACAAAGATAAGCAATCAACGAGCAATATTAAATATAGTCAAAAATGCTAAGGAGTGTTGAATATGAAAGAGTTAAAACGTATTGGAATTATGGGTGGCGGACCTGGAGGATTAATGCTTGGTCTATTATTACAACAACAAGGGCACGAAGTTGCTATTTATGAAAAAGCAGATCCTAATGTAAACAAAGATCGTGGTGGTTCACTTGATATTCATGATGATAGTGGTCAACTTGCTTTGAAGGAAGCGAATATTTATCAAGCATTTAAAGATTTAGCACGTTATGAAGGTGAAGACACACGCGTCGTATCCAAAGATGGTACTATCTTATTTGAAGAAGATGCTGAAGGTGAAGGCTCACGTCCTGAAATCGATCGTGGAGAACTTTGTGATATTATCATGAATCAATTGGCACCTTCTACGGTACAATATGGCTATACATTTAGTCATTTAAATCAACTTGATAATGGTCAAGTAGAAGTAACGTTTAAAGAAGGACAATCACAAACATTTGACTTAGTTATAGGTGCAGATGGTGCCTTTTCTAAAGTTCGAAACCATATTACAGATGTAGATGTAGAATATAATGATATATCAATGGTTGAATTAAATATTAATAATGTTAAAGAAGACCATCCAGATTTAGCTCAATTCAATAAAAATGGAAAAATGATGGCATTTGGTGATCATAAGGCAATATTAGGACAATTGAATGGTGACGGACGTATTAAAGCTTATGTATCATATTTAATGGATGTGAATCAATTGGATCAATATAAAGCGATGTCTTCTGATGAAATTAAACAACAATTATTACAACAAGACTTTGCAGATTGGTCACCAGAATTAAAACATTATATCGAATATGCTAGTGATGATATGCTATTACGACGCATTTATAAATTGCCAATAGGATTTACTTGGGAAAGTATTGGTAACGTCACACTGATTGGTGATGCAGAGCCCATTTAATGAGTCCATTTGCAGGTGAAGGTGTCAATATGGCTTTATATGATGCCTATTTATTAGCCAATGCAATCAAAGAATCTCAAGATTTAGATACTGCAGTTGCACAATATGAACAAGAGATGTATGCTGTTTCCAAAGAAAGTGCTCAAGAATCTCAAGATAATTTAGAAGTGATGTTTAGTAAAGACGCTGCAGAACAAATGACAGCTTTTTTCACTTCAGTTATGGAATAGACTTTAAATAATGAGGATTGAATAAAAAATAAAGAGATAGTAGTTAGTAAAAAATAGAAATGAATCATTCAAATCACGATTGATCTTGCAACGGTAGAGGTTATATGAAAGTTGACATTATTTTTACAATCTTTAAAAAGTGATATTTTTGTGAAAACAATCACAAACACCTTTTATTTTCTGAAAAATGGTGTAGTATATGAATTGTAAGGAATAAGACATGTTGGAGTGATAAAAGTGAGAAAAGTAATTGAAGAGCTTGTTTTCTCTGATGTAAGTAGCTATGAAATCTATGTCAATACCGGTGTGAACCAAGGTATTATTGGCGACATTAAAGATGGCTATTTAACTATCGATTCAATCCCCTATATCGATGCTGAAAGACTATACTACTATGGCTTAGAACGAAAAACATTAGTGACAAACTAATTCATTTTGACTCCTAATCGTAAATTAACACCTTGCCTTCATTGGTGAGCAATTGAAGGCATCATTATTATACCCCCCGTATAATTCTGGAAATGTTTATAAAGACCGTATCTCAAATGAGGTACGGTCTTTTTTGAATTATTTTGAATGTTGTTGGTCTTCTACGACTTTAAAGTTCTTTTTGATACCGTTATAGGCATAGATAAGATTGAACATTTTGTTTTTTGCTTTATCTGCACTAGCGAATGGCATTCTGACATCACTCATTTGATTAATGTCACGTTGGAATTGCTTTTCTGCAGATTTTTGATCAGCGATAGACATATCTAACCATTCTTCTTTACTAAATAAGTCTTCGAAACGAAATTCAAATGCTGTGCGGTGATTGTGTTCTCTTAATTTTAATATACGATCATGAAAAGTCATTATTTGCCCCCTATAATTCCAAAACATGTATGATAGTTACATATTAACTTTATAACTTATAAATGATTTTTACAATCATGATTTTCAAATGTTTGAAACATGCTAAGTAATGATAAGAATTCACAAACGTTTAACTTAGTAGTGTCATTGGTAATTATAAAATAATGATAAATAAAAAGGAGTTTTGAAGATGAATCAATTAAAAGATAAAGTTGCAGTCGTTACAGGTGCAGGAAGCGGTATTGGTGAAGCAATCGCAACTGCTCTAGGAAATCAAGGTGTTAAAGTTGTTTTAGCTGGAAGAAATACAGATAAACTCAATGCAGTTGCTACAAAATTTGATAGCAATCAAGTTAAAGTGGTAGCTACAGATGTAACTAATCAACGTGAAGTAGAATCATTAATTGATACTGCTAAAACAAGCTTTGGTGGATTAGACATCGTTGTAAATAGCGCAGGTCAAATGAAATCCTCTAAAATCACAGATTATAAAGTAGAAGATTGGGATTCAATGATTGATGTGAATATTAAAGGTACGTTATATACAGTACAAGCGGCATTACCAACATTATTAGAACAATCAAGTGGTCATATTATCAATATCGCATCTATTTCAGGATTTGAAGTAACGAAAGGTAGTGCGATATACAGTGCTACGAAAGCGGCAGTGCATACAATCACTCAAGGATTAGAAAAAGAATTAGCTAAAACAGGTGTCAAAGTCACTAGCATTTCACCAGGTATGGTTGAAACACCATTAACAGAGCATTACGACTTTAATGGTCGTAAAAAGTTAGAAGCGCAAAATATTGCTGATGCTGCCATTTATGCATTAACACAACCTAGTCATGTGAATGTTAACGAAGTAACTGTACGACCTGTATAATATTTAATTCAAATCCTAACCATGATAGACTTAAATTGTAAACGTTTTTATAAAATCATTTTACATGAAGGACGGGATGTAAATTGAATCAACTTCAATTTGAGTTATTAGAATGGTTAGTCAGTTATCATACGGAAAGTCCACCAGGTCGGAACACAGATCCATTACAAGATGATATCGTACAATTGTTAAAACAACTTGACTTTACCATACAACGTGAAGCAATGTATGAGCATGATAGTGTGGTCATTGGCACGCTTAAAGGCACAGATGCCCAAGCACCTAAATTAATTTTAAACGGTCATATCGATGTTGCCTCTGTAGAAGATGATCAATACTGGACGTATCCACCATTCCAACTTACGGAGCACCAAGATTGGTTATATGGTAGAGGTGTCAGTGATATGAAAGGTGGCATGTCATCTTTATTTTATGTTTTAGAACGATTACATCAAGAAGGACATCGACCTAAAGGTGACATTATTGTTCAGTCAGTGGTTGGTGAAGAAGTAGGTGAAGCAGGTACTAAACGTGCGTGTGAAGTAGGACCTAAAGGTGATCTAGCGCTTGTATTAGATACTAGTGAGAATCAAGTGCTAGGACAGGGTGGTGTCATTACAGGTTGGATTACAGTTAAAAGTAAAAATACAATACATGATGGTGCCCGTCATCAAACTATTCACGCAGGTGGTGGATTATTTGGTGCGAGTGCCATTGAAAAAATGACTAAAATCATCCAAGCATTGAATGAACTCGAACGACATTGGGCTGTAATGAAGCATTATCCAGATATGCCAGCAGGGGCCAATACCATTAACCCTGCTGTGATTGAAGGTGGCAGACACCCAGCATTTATTGCTGATGAATGTCGATTATGGATTACAGTACATTATTTACCAAATGAGTCATACGAAGATGTAGTAACTGAGATCGAAGATTATTTAAATCGTGTGGCGCAAGCTGATGTGTGGCTAAAGGACAATCCACTTGAGTTTGAGTGGGGCGGTACATCTATGATTGAAGATAAGGGAGAAATATTCCCTAGCTTTACCGTCCCAGTAGATCACCCTGGTTTTCATCAATTACAACAAGCACACCAAACAGTACATCAAGCACCATTAAGACATGGTATGAGTACGACAGTGACTGATGGTGGATGGATTGCACATTTTGATATTCCAACCATCTTATATGGACCGGGCAGTCTAGAAGAAGCGCATAGCGTTAATGAAAAAATACAAAATGAAGAACTTAAAAAATATAGTGAAGTACTATATCAATTTTTAAAACATTGGTATGAATATCCTGAAAAATAAGTAAAAGGGCTGGAACGACGACGTTCCAACCCTTAATTTATATATCATATTAACGTTTGAGCGTATCGCGTAAACGACTGACCCAACTGCCACCACGTTTAGAACGCACGGCACGACCAGATGGTTGCGCGCTTTGACGTTTTAATTCTTGTCCATATTTAAGTGCAATTTGCATCAAGTAGGCTTGAGAATTTAATGGTGACGAATTATTTTCGATATAATGATAATTACCATATTGATCTTGATAACGACCTTTTTGGTTATCTGATAACTGTAAGTTCATAAAGTCTAATAAACGTGCGGCAATGTTTTTATCTTCAACAGGGAATAAGATTTCTACACGTTTGATCATATTACGTGTCATTACATCGGCTGATGATAGGTAGATACGTTCGTCTCCATTATTATGGAAGTAATAAATTCGAGAATGTTCAAGTAATCTACCAACGATACTTACAACTTCAATATTTTCACTGATGCCAGGGATGCCTGGTTTTAAACAACAAATACCACGAATAATTAATTGGATTTTCACACCAGCTTGTGATGCTTCAAATAATTTTTCAATAATCGCTTTATCTGTTAATGAGTTCATCTTCATCATGATTTTCCCATTACCATGTTCTAAATGACTACTAATCTCTTTATCAATGCGATCAATAAAGACATCTCGTATATCAAATGGTGCCACAATCAACTTGTTATATTGTGGTTTAACCGAATAGCCACTTAAGTAATTAAAGAAGTTAATCGCATCTTCTGCAATTTCGTTGTTCGTCGTAATAATACCCATATCAGTATATAATTTTGCAGTTTTGTCATTATAGTTTCCTGTACCAAGATGTACAAATGATGTTAATTCACCAGCAATTTTCTTCACGACTAATGCGATTTTACTATGTGTTTTCAGATGAGTCATACCATAAATCACATGGCAACCCGCATCTTCTAACATACGTGCCCAATGAACGTTATTTTCTTCGTCGAAACGTGCTTTTAATTCTACAAGTACCGTTACTTGTTTACCTTTTTCGGCAGCTTCTTTCAAGCTCTTGATAATAGGGGAATCTTTACTTACACGATATAACGTTTGTTTAATCGCAATGGTATTAGGATCTTCGGCAGCTTCTCTAATAAAATCGACAATAGGTTCAAATGATTCATAAGGATGATGGAAGAAAATGTCACGTTCCAAAGCTAATTGATAAATGTTGTTATAGCCAAGTGAACGAGGCACTTGCGGTGTGTATTTATCGTAAGTTAAATAACTTAACTTGTGAGATAAGTGATCAACTAAACCAAATAAGAAAGTTAAATCTAAAGGACCGTCTACAAAATAGACGTCGTCATCTTTAACTTCGAGTTGATCCATAATCCAACCAATATCTTCACGTACAGCAGTACGACCATCCACTTCTAAACGCACGGCCGAACCACTTTTACGTTCTTTTAAGAAGCGTTCTATTTCAATTAATAAGTCTTCTGCACCTTCTTCGTGAATTGTTAAATCTGCATTTCTTGTGATACGGAAAGCAAATGTGTTTAATACTTCGTAACCAACGAACAGTTGATTAATAAAGAATGTAACAACATCTTCAACCATTAACACATATTGCTTATACCCCTCGTTTAAAGTTAAAAATCTAGGTATTAATGATGGAATCTGAACAATTGCTGAATTAATTGCATCTTCCGTATCGATATCTACAAAGATATTTAAACTTTTATTATTCAATTTTGGAAATGGATGATAGGCATCTATACCTAATGGCGTTAATGTAGGTAGAATTTTCGTTTTAAATTCATTCTCTAGTCTAGTTAAAAGAGATTCTGATAAGTCCTCAGGTTGAGCCATTTCAATTTCATAGTTACGCAACTCTTCAATTAATTCATTGTAGCGATTGTATTGAATGTTAACATACTCTGTATTTTTCTTTTTAATAGCTTCTAATTGCTCTTGAGGTGTCATTTGTGCTTTGTTTTCAGGTTTATCATAGCCCATTTTGACCTGATCTTTGAGTCCTGCAACACGCACCATGAAAAATTCATCTAAATTTGAACTAAAAATTGATACGAAATTTAATTTCTCGAGTAGTGGATTACTAAAATCATAGGCTTCTTCTAAAACTCTATAGTTAAAGTCTAACCAACTTAACTCCCGGTTGTTATAGTATTGTGGTAAATTAATATCCTTTTCTCCCAATTGAGTTTGCATACGCTTAAAACACCTCATCGTTTTTTATATACTCATATAGTTTAAAAATATCATACAATTATTAAGATTTTGTAAAGACGATCGTTACTTTACCTTTTAATATCTTTTCAATATGCTTTTTCTGACGATTTGCTTGATATTCTTCGGCGATGGGTTCCCCTTTGTAGAACACGTGAAGCTCATATTTATCGTCTTTCTTCGCTTTGAGTTCAACTTCTTCAACAAAGCTTGTATGAGAAATATTGAGTGCATTCACAAATTTGATAATACCACCTAAGGATTGAATCGTTTCGGTCTCTTTACTACCGAACCAATGTGTTTCTTTGCAGTAGAACTTAAGTAGTGATTTATTTTTAAAACTTGCAAGTAATGCTAACTTCACACGATCTTTATGTGAAAAGCCGTTGATCATTGAGTTAGCAATTAGATAGTAGGTATGTGGTGAACTTGAATCAGAATCGATAAAGCTACCTAGATAATAAAGATACGCACCTTCAACGAAGAGCTCTTTATCTTTGTCGCTTAATTTAAGATCTGAACGTTTTAATAGTTGTGATAATAGTGATTCTGCTAGTTTAAGACGACCATTAGCACTGCTTTCTTCAATGTGATATTCGTTTGCTAAATGGCGTAAAGCATCTTGTCTTACATTATCTTTTGAAAATTCTTCTGGATAACGTTGGCGAATGAGATTCATTACATAACCTTCGCGAATACCTTTTCTAGAGAATGTAAATTGTGTCGCATCCACTTTCTTGTATAGTGTTTTAAAGACTGAAACGGCAGGTAGGATAATATCTACACGGTCGCGACTTAATCCGTCTAGATTTGTTAAGTCGTCTCTTGAGCTTTTTCGAATTAAATCATAGACTTCCTCGATATCTCTATCGGACATCGTGTAGTTATGAACGCCACCGATAGGGTAAGAATGTTCTGATTGATGAATTCGAGCTACATTTCGTGCTGAGCCACCTACGCCAACGAGTGCGACATCTTGATCATTAAGCCAGTCAAGTTGACCGAATTGCTCTGATAAGAATTTCTCCATACTTTTAATCGCTGATTTATCATTATGATCTTTATCACCAAAGAATTGACGTTTGAGTGAGACAACACCAAATGGAAAGCTATGTGCAGCCTTTAATTTTTTATCTTTAAATAAAGTGACCTCTGTAGATCCGCCCCCGATATCGACGGAGACACCATTTTCAATATCAGTTGTATGCGAAATGGCATAATAACCGTAAAACGCTTCATCTTCTTCAGGGACAATTTTAATCTCTACCCCTGTGTCTTTTTTAACTTTTTTGATAATATCTTGTTGATTATTTGATTGACGAATCGCTGCTGTTGCAATTGGATGTAATTCGTCTACTTTGAATTTCGTTGCTACTTTATTAAAGCTACTTAACGCGTCTGTAAGTACTTGAATCCCTTCATCGTTCATGTCGTTATCTTTAGTTAAATACTGACTTAGACGTGCGGGTGTCTTAATATTCAGTATTTCATTCAAGCCTGTGTCTTTATCAAATCCAAAAATAACAAGACGAATGGTATTTGAACCAATATCTATTAAACCAATACGTTCTTCCATCACTGCCTCCTATGTTTTATGGGAACAATTGTCATACCCCTGTTTAATTTTATTTTACATGAGTTATATAAAATGAAAAGAATTTTAAGGTATTTTTCTAAGAAAATTTCATCTTTTTGTAAATCAAAAAAGATTGTCTAAGTTCAACATGTTTTCTTTATTAATTGTACTTGAAAATAAGCCACTTCCATGTCTGTTGGAAGTGGCTTTAAGATGATGCATTCTATTTATTTTACATGTAGTGGTCCACCAGGTCCGACTGGAATACCTAGTAAGAACCAAATGAGTGTGAATAGTGTCCATACAATCGTTAAGGCGATTGAATATGGCATTAGACTTGAAAGTAGGGTGCCGAGTTTCATGTTTTTATCATACTTTTGAGCATAAGATAACAACAACGGTAGGTAAGGCATCATTGGTGTGATTGGATTGGTAATGGAATCACCTACTCGGTATATAGCTTGTGTAAAGGCAGGGTGGAAGCCGACTAAAATGAGCATTGGCACAAAGATAGGTGCTAAGATACCCCATTTAGCAGAGGCGCTACCCACTAGCATATTGACGAGTGCACTTAGGAAGATGACACCAATAATCAGTACAATACCATTTTGATGTTGTAGTAATTTGGCACCCTTGACTGCTGTAATCACACCAAGGTTACTCCATTCTAGGAATGCGAGTAGTTGTGCTGCAAAGAATACAATGACAATGAATGAACCCATAGATGACATTGAATCAGTAATCATTTGTCCTAAATCCTTAGTATTTTTAATTTCATGACTTAAGACGCCGTATATCACGCCCGGTACTAAGAAGATGACTAAGATAATGAGGCCGACACCATTAATTAAAGGTGCATCATCAAGTAGACTACCTGTTTTAGCATTTCTTAAAAAACTATGTTCTGGGATAGCGCAAATGATGAGTAATACAAGTAAGACGATAAAACTCATATTTGCCCAAAATAATGCCTTTTTCTCTATAGGTGTGATGTGAGAAGACGTCTCTTCCATGTCATCGTGTGCATCTGAATCATCATATTTACCAAGCCTAGGAATAATTAACTTTGTTGTCACTAAGTGGATGGTAGGTAATAACACAACTACACTGGCCGCAATGAAATACCAGTTCATAGCCACATTGGTTTTAATATGATCTGAGACGATTCTTGTGGCAGGTTCAGTAAATGAATAGACTAACGCATCTTGCATACCTACGACTAAATTGGCAGCAAATCCGCCCACAGCTGATGCATATGCCATTGCTAGACCTGCGATAGGGTGATAACCAATCTTGATAAATAGCATAGCCGCTAAAGGTGGTAAGATAATCGTTGCTGCATCACCAGCTGTACTTCCGACAATACCAATTAAAATGATGGTAGGAACGATTAACTTCTTTGGTGCTCTGTTTACTACTGAAATCATGAGTTTATCGAAATACCCAGATTTTTCAGCGGCACCAATACCAATCATGACACCTAATACGAGGCCAAGTGCAGGGAATTCAGAAAAGTTCTTAATAGCATCATTCATAATCATGGCAAAGCCATCATGACTGAGAATACTTTTGATATGAATAGTTTCACCGTTACCTGGATGTTTAACGGAAACATTAAATAAAGAGACGAACCATGTAATAATAGCAAGGCCGACACACATTAAGAAGAAGAGTACCGTCGGATCAGGCAATTTATTACCTACCCATTCGACCCCATTTAAAAATTTACTAACGATTGATGGTTTTTGTTTTGAGTTTGTTGCCATTCATGAACCACTCCTTAGTTAAATTATCTAAAAGTATAGCAAATATTACATATAATGATAAGAATTTTCTGAAATTTAAAAAGAAGTATATATGATTCGTTAGTAAATGTAAATTCGATGTGTATGTGCGAGATATGAAATATTCATTTTGAATTAAAACGCTATCATTGTCATAACGGCGTTTAGTCCTATTATGAAAGTGGAACAACAATAGTAAGATTTCATTTTAGCAAAATATTGAGGAGAGTGACGTTATATGAAACGTTTAGAGAATAAAGTCGCAGTTGTGACAGGTGCAAGTACAGGTATTGGTCAAGCTTCTGCCAATGTATTAGCCCAAGAAGGTGCACACGTCTTGGCTTTAGACATTTCTGATCAATTAGATCAAACAGTTGAAGATATTAAACAACAAGGTGGACAAGCGACTGCATTTCAAGTAGATATTTCTGATGAACAACAAGTTCAAGCGTTTGCTAATCAGATTAAATCAGAATTCGGGCATGTAGATGTACTATTTAATAATGCGGGTGTTGATAATGGTGCAGGACGTATTCATGAATACCCAGTTGAAGTATTTGATAAAATTATGGGTGTAGATATGAGAGGTACATTCTTAGTAACGAAATTCCTTTTACCGTTAATGATGGATAATGGTGGTTCAATCATTAATACAGCTTCATTCTCTGGGCAAGCAGCAGATCTTTATCGTTCTGGTTATAATGCTGCTAAAGGTGCAGTGATTAACTTTACGAAATCCATTGCTATTGAATATGGTCGTGACAATATCCGTGCTAATGCGATTGCACCGGGCACAATAGAAACACCATTAGTAGATAATTTAGCTGGTACGGCTCAAGATGAAGCGGGTCAAACATTCCGTGAAAATCAAAAATGGGTGACACCATTAGGACGATTAGGTACACCAGATGAAGTAGGTAAATTAGTAACATTCTTAGCATCTGATGATAGTTCATTTATTACAGGTGAAACGATTCGTATTGACGGTGGCGTGATGGCGTACACATGGCCAGGTGAAATGTTAAGTGATGATAGTTGGAAAAAATCAATCAAATAATAAAGCAAAATTATTAAAAATAATAAGCCAAGATGTCCCAGGAAATAGCAGACATCTTGGCTTAAATACTATTTAAGTTGTTTCGCACATGCTTCACATAACTTATATTGTTGGTCGGCCCAACCGCTTAAGTGAGTATATCCATGAAGATCATTACCTTTAACTTTAATATAGATAGGCTCATCTTCTTTAAGTTCACGTTGACAATGAGAACATTTTAAAGCGCCAAATAGTCTCATAAAGTCACCTCCCAAAGGATTACCTTACCATTTGATATTGTTATAAGTATGATCATTTAATGATCGTACAATTTCAGCAACTAGACGTACCGAACGATCATAATCATCTTTATGAATCACTGATACATTAGAGTGCATATAACGCAGGGCGATGCCCAGTGTTATAGTAGGTATACCTTCATTCGCAACATGGATACTACCTGCATCTGTACCACCACCTGGCGTTGTATCCCATTGAACGTCGATATGATGTTGTTTGGCGACATCTTTGACATGTTGACGCAATCCTTCGTGCGCAATGCTTGAAGCATCCATCATAATGACAACAGGGCCACCACCTAAATAACTATCACTTGTTTGACCAGACATGCCTGGTGTATCAAATGCGACTGCCACGTCTACTGCAATGGCTAAGTCAGGTTGAATAGTTTGTGCAGCCACTTTCGCACCACGTAATCCAACTTCTTCTTGTACTGTGGCACCCGAATATAAGTTAATATCTATAGCTTCATCTTTTAATTCATTGAGAACATCGATAGCTAATGCACAACCATATCGATTATCAAATGCCTTAGCAGTCATATATTTATCATTCGCTAGTGTTTCAAATTCACTGTATGGTGTGACCATATTGCCAACAGACACACCGGCTTGTTCAGCTTCTTCCTTACTATTCACACCAATATCGATATACATATTTTTAATATCTACGGTTTTCTTACGTTCTTCAGGTGAAAGAATATGTGGTGGCTTAGAACCAATAATACCTCTTAATGCTTTACCATCATCTGTTGTAACAGTGACTTTTTGAGAAAGCATCACTTGGTTCCACCAACCACCAATTGGATTAAAAGATAAAAAGCCATCTTTATCAATTTTGGTTACTAAGAAACCCACTTCATCCATATGTCCTGATATTAAAATAGATTTAGAACCATTTGTTGCAGTCTTTTTACCGAATATGCCACCCAAATTATCTTCTACAATCGCATCACTAACTGGTGATAAATAATCTTTCATTATAGACTTAACTTGCATTTCTCGACCTGCAATACCATTGGCGGCAGTCAGTTCTTTCAGTAATTGTATTGAATCAGTCATACCATCATCCTCCCAATCATTAGTTACTTATAGTTTAACATAGCACATTTATTGATATGTATTGATGGAAATGTTTATGGAATAAGGGTATATTAATATCAATAATAAATCAGGTAATGGTACCATTGCCCCAACAAACAGGTGAGAGAAGGCGATCATATGAAAAAACTAGTTTCACTTATAGTGGTTATCGCATTAAGCGCAATCACACTAGCTGCTTGTAGTAAAGAGCAAACGAAAACGTTCGAGGGTGACGTTAATGGTAAACAGATTATTACGTCGCTCACATATAAAGGAGACGAAGTACTGAAACAATCTACAATAGGTACTTTGAAATATGATGATTTAGGTATTGATAAAGATCAAGCCAAAGACATGTTAAAGAAAGATGAGAAGGCCTTTAAAGGTGACAAAGGTGTATCATTCAAAATTGATTACAAAGATGATAAAGCAGTTGAACATATAGATATCGATTATGAAAAAGCCGATATCGATCAATTGAAGAAAAAATTAGGCTTTGTATCAGTTAAAGGTAAAAATAATAAAGTAAGTTTAGATAAAACCGTTAGCCAAATGAAACGTAACGGTTTAAAAGAAAAAAGTAATATGACCGATCATGATGATTAAAATACAAGAGCCAGTACATGCAAATGGCAACGCATGTACTGGCTCTTAATTTTATTTGTTCTATTGCTTTTGACTAAAGTCTTCAATAGCGGCTTTAATTTCATCTCTAACACGTTGGAATTCTGACCAATCTTTACCAGCTGGATCGTCGAAACCCCAATGTTCTTTCTTAACTGAAGGTGGCAATGTTGGACAATGTTGATCTGCATGGCTACACAATGTAACAACTAAATCAGCACGATCTAGAATATCTTGTTGTATTAAATCGGATGTATGATGTGAAATATCGATATTGACTTCTTTCATCGCTTCGATAGCCTTTGGATTCACACCATGTGTTTCAATACCACCTGAATATACATCCCAATTTGAATCTAATATATTGTCAGCAAAGCCATGAGCCATTTGACTACGACACGAATTACCAGTACAGATGAAATAAATGATTTTCTTTGCCATGCTTAGAACTCCTTATTAAAAAATGATTAGTGTTAAATATAGTCCTAATAACGTGAAGAATAAGACTGGAATGGTGATTACGACACCTGTTTTAAAGTATGTTCCCCAAGAAATTTTGACGCCTTTTTGTGCTAATACATGTAACCATAATAATGTCGCAAGTGAACCTATTGGTGTGATTTTAGGACCTAAATCTGAACCAATCACATTACTATAGATCATACCTTCTTTGAGTGAATGAGATACGCCTGACTGACCAATTGCAATCGCATCAATTAAGACAGTTGGTAAATTGTTCATAATTGAAGAAAGAATAGCTGAAATAAAGCCCATACTCATAATACTAGCGAATAAACCATGAACTGAAATGTTTGAAAGTGTATGAGCTAATATAGTTGTGATACCGGCATTTTTCAAGCCGAAAACGACTAAATACATGCCAATTGAAAAGATGACAATATTCCATGGTGCGCCTTTAATGACTTGTTTCGTATGAACAGCATTCGATTGTCTTGCGAGTAATACAAATATGATAGCAATGGCACCTGCAATCAATGAAACAGGTATTTGTAGCCATTCACTTACAAAATAACCAATCATCAATACTACAAGGACAATCCAAGAGATTCGGAATAGACGTAAATCTTTTAAGGCAGATGACGGATGATTGATATGAGTGGTATCGACACGTTTTGGAATTGATTTTCTGAAATAAATCCATAAAACGACGATACTGGCAATTAATGAGAATATGTTAGGTATCATCATACGACTCATATATTCACCAAAACCTATGCCAAAGTAATCGGCTGAGACAATATTAACCAAATTACTAATAATCATTGGTAGCGACGTCGTATCTGCAATAAATCCACTGGCAATAATAAATGGAAAGACCATTTTCTCATTGAATCCTAAATGACGAACCATAGCTAAAACGATAGGAGTTAAGATTAATGCGGCTCCGTCGTTGGCAAAGAAAGCAGCGACGATTGCACCGAGAACCATGATTAAAACAAACATCATGAGACCATTACCTTTAGATGCTCGCACCATATGCAATGCTGCCCACTCGAAAAAGCCGATTTGGTCTAGAATTAACGATATTAATATAATTGCAACAAAGGTTAATGTGGCATTCCAAACAATTTGAGTTACTTCAACCACATCTGAAAGGCTAACAACACCTGTAATGATTGCGGCGATGGCACCAATGACAGCAGTAATACCAATATCTAATCCTTTAGGTTGCCAAATTACAAAGACGAGTGTGATAAGGAATATGACGATAGCAAGAATGGTCATCATGATTGATCACCTCGTTTCACTGACTGACATACACATTGATCATGTGTTGTATTAATAAGTTTTAAATTATCAATGATTTGTGTGTAAAATTCATGATTTAATTGATAAAAACGTTTATTGCCTTCTTTTCTGATTGAGACAAATTGATATGTAACTAAAACTTTCATGTGATGACTTAAGGTAGGTTGGGAAATTTGAAAATGTTGTAGTAAATCATACGCACATAATTCACCACATGATAAAATATCTAGAATTTCCAATCGATTTTCATCAGATAGTACCTTTAATATAGATGCTAATTGTTGATATGACATAATGACCTCCAAAACATATATAGATTATCATCTATATAGATAAGTGTCTATGATAAAAGCACAGAAAAAGACGACCACTTGTTAAGTGATCGCCTTATAAATACACTTTATTATGAAATTAATTTTAATTTGTAATCGTGGATGGTTTGTGTGCCACCATCTAATTTTCGATAAATGATATGGTCTGCAGTGATTTCTGTTGGACTTGATACGCCTACAGCTGCAGCAATATTAAATAAACCTTCATGTAAACTAGTGACATAGTTAGTTACACGGTATTGCTTTTCATCAACAATTAATCCTTTTTCTTTCTTTGGATCAGTTGTAGCAACACCTACAGGACATGTATTCATATGACATTGTTGACTCATGATGCAACCTACACTAATCATCATACCACGCGCGATATTAACTAGATCGGCACCTAATCCTAAAGCAATAGCGATTTTATCTGGTGTGATCAGTTTACCAGATGCGAAAATTTTCACACGATCTCGTACGCCATATTTCTCTAACATGCCAGAAACAATAGGTAGGGCGGTTAGTAAAGGTAATCCAACACCATCTTGAAGTTCTTGGAATGTTGCCCCCGTGCCACCTTCACCTCCGTCAACAGTGATGAAGCTTGGGTATTTATCGAGTTCCACCATGGTTTTGACTAGTGTCTCGATCTCTTCAACACGACTGACAACAATTTTAAATCCAACAGGCTTTTGGCCTAACTGTTGTATATCGTCTACCCAATTGAGTAAGTCTGTAGCATTATGAATAAATTCGAAACGGTTTGGTGAGTTAATGGTTTTAAATGGTTCTACATTACGTATTTTAGCAATTTCTTCATTTACTTTATTACCTTCCATATGTCCACCACGAGTTTTTGCACCTTGTGCTAATTTTAATTCAAAAGCACGTACATTCTTACGTTCGGCAACTGTTTTAAATTGTTCTTTACTGAAATTACCTTCTTTATCTCTAACACCGAATAACCCAGGTCCAATTTGGAAGATGATATCACCATCACCTTTAAGATGATAATCTGATAGGCCACCTTCACCTGTGTTCATCCATGTACCAGCTTTAGATAAACCTTTAGATAATGCTGAGATAGCGTTTTTACCTAAGGCACCGTAACTCATACCTGATTGGCCGACTAAACGCTTAATTTTATAAGGATGTTCTAGATGTTCACCAAGAACCACTGCATTGTCATCAGTTAAGTAGAACGGATCAATCTGTTTGCCTTTACGATGCTCATCACGACTAAATAAGCGTTCATTCTCGATTTGATAAATAAAAGTTGAAAGTAGTGTCGTATTATCAACTTTTAATTCACTCGCTTGTAATGGAAACATAGTATTTTGTATGTAAAAACCATCTTTATAATCTGACATTGTCCCAAAACTAGTCATTCTTGAATTATATTTCCCCGCTAATACAATATTTTTATAATCTGTACGAGAGAATGGTTTGCCTTCATTATCACCAGAAAATAAATATTGTCTAAGTTCAGGTCCCATTTTTTCTGAAAGGTATCTAATACGTGCTAATAGTGGATAGTTTCTTAACACACTGTGTTGTGTTTGTCTTTTATCTTTGATTAGCCAGATGATACCTAGCAATAATGCACCCAATAAAAAAATCATAATAATGATGTTGACGATAAACTGCATTGTAGTCAATACACTCATTAAAATGCCCCCCTTAATCATTACTCCAACACTATGATACACTTTTCTTTATGTTTTACAATGAAACCGGTTAAATTTATATTGTAGAATTTTAATTGTATAAGTTTATGAAATATTTATATAAGGAAATTTAACTTAAATAATGTATTAATATGAATAATAAAATGATAAAGTAATTATGATAGAATGCGATGGAGGAGGTGACACATGAACCAACAACAAAGACAACATGACATTTGGAACCAACCCAAAATCATGAAAAAAGATTTTTTAATGATACCGTTATACATATTATTTCAAATGGTGGTACCTATTATCGTAGTGTTTGGCACACTAGGATTAACAGCTATGATCACCCAAAAGCCACCAGCCCAGTTTTTATATAACTTATCTTTGAGCATAGGATTTGTCTTAGCTCAATTTTTAGTATTATTTATCTTTTTTGCGATGCATAAATTTGATATTGCTCAAGTCATGAAAAGGCAATTTCATTTTGCACGAAACAAGACCTTAC
Source organism: Staphylococcus warneri (assembly GCF_900636385.1). Taxonomy (NCBI): domain Bacteria; kingdom Bacillati; phylum Bacillota; class Bacilli; order Caryophanales; family Staphylococcaceae; genus Staphylococcus; species Staphylococcus warneri. The sequence continues at coordinate 439,462 of NZ_LR134269.1, forward strand.
ATATATTGTTAATGATTATCGGTGTAATGATAGTAATGTGTATATTGCGATGGCTCTTTAACATATTGGGTATAGGGCCAACTCAATACGAAAGAAGAGTTGAGGGATTATTTCATTATCCATCAGCGCTATGTTTTACCATGATTTCAATGGTTATCTTACGTCCAATGGTGGAGGTAATCATTTATAAGCATCTCATCATACATGAATTAAGTAAGATATGGCCTACTACTGTGACTATCATACTTTCTATTATGATTGAGACTTTGGTTCATGTGTACGATATGATGAGTGTGTGGGAAATGTTACCATTTTTAATAATGGCAATAGGTTCAACATTGATTTATATTAAATCAGGTATGAATCTAGCCGCCGCATATCTTTATCAGTCGGGGATACAAGGCGTGTTATTTATCATCATGGTATTCAAAATGTTAATTATGTAAAACTAATTCAAGAGTGAAAAGGAGTCTTTTATGGAAAACCAATCCACACAACAACCCTTAGATTCACAGCAACACAAAAATGAATTTGCGTCCAAGAAGATAGTTAAAAGAGATTTCTGGCTTATAGTTGCTTACCTCATTGTGGGACAATACGTATTTCCGATGATTGGTATGATGATTGGTGCCATCGTTGCGATGTCACTGGAAATCAAATCTGATAGTAGGATTAATGAGATTGGTATCAATTTTGCTACTGTATTTGGTTTCATTGGAATGTGTTTAGTCCTATTATTATTTTATTTAATGCATCGAAAGACACTTATTCCATTAGCTATTCAAAGAGTGAAAGATCTTAAAAAATATATAGTAACTTTAATCATCATTATCGTTATCATGTACATATTGAATATGTTGTATGGTATAATGGTTGAATTTTTACCAGAGAAATATCAGTTTAGTGATACAGAAAATAATAAAATGTTAGAAAAAATGTTTACTTCTGCATGGATGTGGCCGGTATTGTTTTTAGATATTGTCATTGTGACACCTATAGTAGAGGAACTGTTATTCAGACACTTATTAATTCACGAGTTAGGTAAGAAATTAACATATGGTTTGATGTATGTGGTTTCGATTCTGATGTTTGCAGGGGTACATGTGACAGAAGCGCAATCTCCATTTGAATTAGGACCTTATGTAATTATGGCAAGTGGTTTCGTAGCTGCTTATCATCTTACGAAACGTAATTTAGCAGCTTCAATAGCCCTGCATATGATTAACAACGCGATATCTTTTGTTGTGATTTTATTTACTTTATAAAATTTTAGAAATAAATAATGAGAGGATGTGTATAAAAGCACATTCTCTTTTTTTATAATTTAAATTATCATAAAAATTAATTATATTGTTATTTAACGTGGGAAAACGGGAATGAGTAGTGTAATGGGATTTAAAGGAGCGTGTAACATGTTATTAGAAATTGAACATTTAACTTACGAAGCGGATCACCGAACAATTTTAAAGGATATTAATTTTAAGGTGGATAAAGGTGATACTATAGCGATTATTGGCCCTTCAGGAAGTGGCAAAAGTACACTTTTAAAGCAACTTAATCATTTGATTGAACCTACATTGGGCACATTGTATTTAAACGGCAAACCTTATCATGACTACACACCTGAAAGTATTCGTATGAAGGTGAGTTACTTAATGCAACAAAGTGAGATGATTGGTACAACGATTGAAGATAATATGAAGTTTCCTTCAGAATCGAGAAACCAAGCATTTGATAAAGATAAAGCACTTAACCTTTTAGAAAAAGTAGGCCTAGGAGACTATGATTTATCTGCAGAAATTGAACATATGTCAGGAGGGGAAAAACAACGTATCACAATTGCACGACAATTAATGTTTGAACCCGAAGTCTTATTATTAGATGAATCGACAAGTGCTTTAGATACACATAATAAAGAACGCGTAGAAGATATTATTTTTAAAATGGCTGAAGAAGGTATAGCGATTTTATGGATTACACATAGCGATGACCAAAGTATGAGACATTTTCAAAAGAGAATGACAATCATTGATGGTGAAATTGCTAAGATAGAGGAGTTGAATCAACATGAGTAATACGGCATTATGTTTAACAGCGTTGTTACTGTTTATTCCTATCCTCATTTCTTATAAGGAAGGCTTACATATTATTAAAGATTTAGTGGTAGCAACGATAAGAGCGACCATTCAATTGCTCATTCTTGGCTTCTTACTACATTATATTTTTAAAATAAATGATAAATGGTTACTTATCTTATGTGTGTTAGTGATAATCATTAATGCATCTTGGAATACCATTCAACGTGCATCCCCAGTGATGCATCATGTGTTTTGGATTTCATTTGTTGCAATATTTGTAGGTACTGCATTGCCACTAGCAGGTACGATTGCAACAGGGGCCATTGATTTTACTGCTAATGAAGTGATTCCAATAGGTGGGATGTTAGCCAATAATGGTTTAATTGCGATTAATTTAGCCTATCAAAATTTAGATCGTGCATTTGTACAAGATGTTTCCGAAATAGAATCGAAATTAACATTAGCAGCGACACCGAAACTTGCTTCTAAATCATCAATTAGAGAAAGTATTAGATTAGCTATCGTGCCAACGATTGATTCCGTTAAAACATATGGGCTTGTGTCTATACCAGGTATGATGACAGGATTGATTATCGGTGGGGTGCCGCCATTACAAGCTATTAAATTTCAATTGTTAGTGGTATTTATCCATACAACAGCTACGATTATGTCTGCACTCCTTGCTACATACATGAGCTACGGCCAATTCTTTAATGCAAGACACCAATTAATAGCAAGAAATACAGACATTAAGTCAAGTTAATGAAGAAAAGTTTTAAACTTTTGATTTCCTGACAAACAAAATAATGAAAAAATATTATATAATGAAACAGTTACTTATCTTAGTTAAATGGGTTTGTAGCTGTTTTTTTATGCTATAAACATTGAAAAATTTATGAAAGGGGGATATGAAAAATGTCGATGATGCGTATCGTTACTTTCATTTTTAGTGTGTTTATCGTTGGTATGGTCGAGATGATGGTAGCAGGTATTATGAATTTAATGAGCCAAGATTTACATGTATCTGAAGCCGTCATTGGCCAACTTGTTACGTTATATGCTTTAACATTTGCCATTTGTGGACCGATTCTGGTTAAAGTGACGCAACGTTTTAAAGCTAAATCGATATTACTTTGGACATTAGTGACTTTTATTATAGGGAATTTAATTATAGCAATAGCGCCTAATTTCACTATTTTAGTGATAGGACGTATTCTGTCCTCTGCAGCAGCATCACTCATTATTGTTAAAGTACTTGCGTTGACTGCAATGTTAACTTCACCTAAAAATCGAGGTAAGATGATTGGTGTTGTCTATTCAGGATTTAGTGGTGCCAATGTATTTGGTGTACCTATTGGAACATTAATAGGCGATTGGGTAGGTTGGCGTTTTACTTTTATATTTATTGTGGCTGTCAGTGTCATTGTAGGTATACTAATGATGTTGTATTTACCTAAAGAACATGAACTGAGTCATGCTAATCATACAGACGCTGACCATTCTAATCAGGTAATATCTAAAGTATTACGTCCAGCTGAAGTAGCAAAATTCATTATAATTACATTTTTAATTTTAGTAGCGAACTCAGTCACATTTGTATATATTAATCCACTGATTTTATCAAATGGCCATGAAATGTCATTTGTATCACTGGCATTACTAATTAATGGTGTTGCTGGTGTGATAGGTACATCATTGGGAGGTATCTTTGCAGATAAATGGACAAGTAAGCGTTGGTTAATCATCTCTATTACGATATTTATCGTTATGATGCTTGTCTTAAATTTCATTCTATCAGGTACGATCATGTTATTAATCGGATTATTTGTTTGGAATATTATGCAATGGAGTACGAATCCTGCAGTGCAGAGTGGTCTTATAGAACATGTTGAAGGAGATACAAGCCAGGTGATGAGTTGGAACATGTCTAGCTTAAACGCAGGTATCGGAATGGGTGGTATAATCGGTGGTTTAGTCGTATCACATCTATCAGTACATGCAGTGACATACACAAGTGCCTTGATTGGCTTTCTAGGATTAGTCGTTACCCTTACATTAAAGAATATTCACTTTGCTAAAAAAGAAGCATAATGAAAGGGAGTGGGACAGAAATAATATTTTCTTAAAAATTTATTTCTGTCCTACTCCTTTTTTAGTCATAAATATGTGGTGTTGTATGACCCACTTGATATGGTAGCCACGGCATCTTACTAAATCTTGCAAAGTATGCAAGGTCGTGAATCATTTTCATACTTAATTCACGTTCGTGAGTCGTGACATCTAAGCCATTAGCTTTTAAAATGTCCAAATGACCGAACCAAAAGACTATATCTAATATATGATAAGCAGAGTGATAATAAGTGTTATTTGGTTGGTGCCATTGAAAGGAAGCTAGCCATCTGTTGGGATTATGACTGATGCTTTTCAAAAAGTCATGTGCGGGTTGTTGAAAAATATAGTCAGTAATACATGTAGATTGTTGTTGCGCACTAATGGCATCACTGATTTCTATTTCTACACCATTAAAAGCCATAGCTTTAACAAAGCGATCAGGTGATAACTTTCGAGATTCATTTTTTATATAAATATCACCTTCATTTTGAGTATAAGAAACAAATATCGGCTTTGAGAAATTGGGATTATTCATTGTCATTGATGATGTTTGAATAGGTGCGTAAATTAATTCTAAACCTTTGGACTGGCCACGAGTTGTTTGGTCTAAATTCATGATATTCATGATATTTTCTGTAGTTAATGAATCTATGGTTGAGTTAGGGTAGTTTTCCGCTATGATTTCACTAAAATTTTGTGCTTTTTCATAGCCTATCTTTCGACTGTCTAAGCGCAATGTACCGCTTAATAACATGACTTTATGGAAATAGGATTCTGTCTCTGGCAATTGCATCAAAGCCATGATACTCATACTCCCTGCAGATTGCCCTATTAACGTAACGTTATTAGGATCTCCACCGAAATTTTTAATATGGTGGTGTACCCATTTGATCGCATTGATTTGATCAGAAAGCCCATTATTACATTCGTAATTTGAATTGAAAAAGGACCAATCTAAAAATCCCCAAGAACCTAATCGATAGTTAAATGTGACGACAATCACATCTTCTTGTTCGACGACAGATTGAGGTTGATATAGTTCAGCGCTACCGTGGCCATTGACAAATCCGCCACCGTAAAAATAGATGATGACAGGTCGAGTTTTATTTTGAGAGTGATGACGTCGCCATATATTTAAATATAAACAATCTTCATCTTGTGTAAATTGATTGAAATGAAAGTAAACACCACTTGAGAAAAAATCTTCAAGTTGGTTATACGGTTGTGGGGGGATGTTATTGAAAAAGGTTGCGTCTACCGATTTAGGCAATGATGTAATCAATTCAGAATGTTTAAATCGACCATATTTGAGATCGGCATAACGAATACCAAGGAATGCGTCAATATCATTTTCATTATTATAAATACCTTTAACGATACGGTTATTTAAAGTTATGTTAACCATCATTGTCAATCGTCCTTTCAAAGTCATCTTTAATAACACTATATAATAAATGATTAAAGTCAGCTATATGTATAAAAAAACTGCTAACGATGTTTACAATCGTTAGCAGTTTTAATTTGATTTATGAGTTTATTCTTCTTTGTTTTGGCGTTTTTCTTCTTTATCTTGTTGTTCTTGACGTTTTTCAGCGATTTTTTCGCGTTTCTCACGACGTTTACGTTTCTTAAGTTTATCACCCATGTTACTATTCATTTTCTTAGCACGTCTGAAGTAGACACTTTCGAATGAACTAATTGCACCTAATTGATAGAAAATAAGTGCAACGATGATGATAACTAAGAAATCCCATGGATAATGTATCCAGTTTAAACCTTTGAATTCTTTACTACCAATAAATGATAGGAATGAAAGTACGACGAGATAAACAATAATCCATAAGCTTCCGCCGATTTGTTTTTTAGTGTTTTTCCAATTCATTTTATATTCATAGAAGAAATAAATTGGTAAACCTAAAATGATGATTAATATAACTTCTGCTGTTGTTGGCCACATGGCCCAATAAATAGCTAGTGACGCAAGAACGAATGATAATGGGGCCATGAATTTTAAAATTCTAGCTCTAAATGGACGTGTCATCTTAGGACCCATTTTACGTAATGCAATAACTGTCGTTGGACCAGTTAGATAAGCAACTAATGTTGCAGTTGAAATAACTGCTGCTAACGTACCCCAGTCACGGAATAGTGTAACCATTACCATACTGATGATTGCGTTAAACACAATTGCAACACGTGGGATTTTATATTTTTCGTTCATTTTACCTAAGAATTTAGGGATGTGCCCATTTTTTTCCATGGCGCGTAATACACGACCAGTTACAGCAACAAATGATACACCAGTACCAAATGGTGACACTACAGCTTCAATATAAAGTAAAATGGCTAACCAATTTAAACCTAATAAAATGGCCATGTCAGCAAATGGAGAGTTGAAGTTAATACCACTCCAACCATGTTCATGAATCATTGACTGTGGCATAGAAGTGATGAATGTACTTTGTAACACGATATAAAGCACAGCACTAATTGTAAGTGAAATAGCAATACCACGCGCAATATTCTTTTCAGGGCTTTTAATTTCTGATCCCATATTAATGATTGTTTGGAATGCATTAAATGAGAAAATAATACCTGACATTGTTGTTGCTGCGAATATTGGTGCACTACCGTAAGGCATGAATGTACCTACTGAGTGACCATAATTTCCTGTATCAAAGCCAGAAATCATTAACATAATAATTGTTAATAATGGAACTCCAAGTTTGAAGAATGAAATTAAACTTGTAAATGAAGTTAATAGTTTAACTGACCAGTAATTTAATAAAGAGAAGATAATAATAATAGCATAAACAGCGATTAAACCTGTTGTACTGATTGAACCATCTTTCATTAAACTACCCATCGGTTTAGCCCAATCCCAAGGCCAAGAACTCATATATTGAACAGCTGAAACTGCTTCAATAGGTATAATTGTTACGAGTGATACCCAGTTTGCCCAAGCGGCTATGAAACCGAGTAATGAACCATGTGTATATTGAGCATAGTTACTCATACCACCAGATTGTGGGAACATAGTTCCAATTTCAATGTAGTTATAGGCGATGGTTCCTATAACGACGAATCCAATAATCCAAGAAATGATAGATGCTGGTCCTGCAATTGACGATGCTTCCCAAGCACCAAATAACCAGCCTGAACCAATTAATGACCCTAATCCGAGTAACACTAACTGGGGCAGATTAATCTTACTGTTATTCGATTCTGTTTCATTTTTATTTGCCATATTGACTCCTCATTCTTTTATATTCTGAAAATACTACGCCATTATTATACGCTAGTTAAAATATTAGTCAAATGTGTATATTGTAATTTTTATTTAAATGTATAAAATTAGTTTTTTTAATATTATAGTTTATAATAGTGGAGAAATGGCAGAATCAATAGAAAGTAGGGCAATGACATGGTAGAGAAAAATAACAATTTGGAAGTAGAAAAATTTTTGAAAAAAGATAGTCAATGGAAAGAAGAATATAACTATTTAAGAGAACTTATAGTTGATTTTGACGAGTTGGACGAAGATTATAAATGGATGCACCCTTGTTACACTATTAATAATAAAAATGTGGTTCTTATTCATGGTTTTAAAACGTATGTAGCACTTTTATTCTTTAAAGGTGCACTTATTGAAGATTCTAAAAATACTTTAATTAGACAAACTAAAAATGTACAAGCCGCAAGACAGCTACGATTTACAACTTTAGAGGAAATTCAATCACGTAAAGAAGAAATTATTGATTATGTGAAACAAGCTATTGACATTGAAAAGTCTGGTAAACAAGTTGAATTAAAGAAAACAGAAGATTTTGAGGTGCCAGAGGAATTACAACAACAATTCGATGCGATGCCAGAATTAAAAGAAGCGTTCGATCAATTAACACCTGGAAGACAACGTCAATACTTGCATCATATTGGTGATGCCAAACGAGCAGATACCAGACAAAAAAGAGTGGACAAATATATTAATCACATTTTAGAAGGAAAAGGTATGCATGACAAATAGCAAGAGGGAGTGGGACCGAAATAATAAAGAACCACTAATCATTTATTTAGTGGTTCTTACGCATTAGCCACAGCTAATGTGTACTTTAAAATAGGAATACATGAGTGAAACTCATGCATAAGAAATACTAATTTCTAAAGAAAATGAATGACTATACAGTCAACTACTGCCTAAATATGAATGTAACTTGAAATATATATTTCTGTCCCTCTTCTTATTTTTATGAGTGTTTAAGCATTTAATAAAGAGGATTAATGGAATCTCATCCCACCATCAACAATAATCGTTTGGCCAGTAATATAATCTGAATCTTTGCCAGCTAAGAAACTAACAACATTTGATACATCTTCAGGTTGTGAAAGTTTGCCTAAAGCGATTTGATCTGTAAATTGTTTCCAACCCCAAGATTCAGGTTGTCCAGCTTCTTCAGCAGTTTTCTTAGCAATACCTTCCATCATTGGTGTTTGAACAATACCAGGCGCAAATGCATTTACTGTAATAGATTCATGTGCTAGATCACGTGCAGCAACTTGAGTTAAACCTCGCACAGCAAATTTACTACTACTATAAAGTGATAAGCCTGCATTACCTTCTACGCCAGCTTGAGACGTAGCATTAATAATTTTTCCGCCATGACCTAATTGTTTGAATTGTGCATGTGCGGCTTGAATCCCCCATAAAACACCTTTGACATTGACGCCATATACTTTGTCAAAGTCTTCAGGAGTAATGGAATCAATCGGTGTCATGGGTCCTAAACCAGCATTGCTCACTAAAACATGGAAATCACCAAAATGTTCAACTGTTTGATTTATAGCACTAAATATATCATCACGATTGGCTACATCAGCTTTAATGGCTAAAACCTTTGAGTCATCTTGTGTTAAAGATTGTGCCGCTTGAATTGCGCCTTCTCCGTTGAAATCCACAATGGCAACTTTGAATCCATCATCAAATAAACGTTTAACGATTTGATACCCAATGCCTTGTGCACCGCCTGTTACAACTGATACTTTGCTTTCTTGACTCATATAAAACCCTTCTTTGTCTATATTTTGGTTACAAGCTCAACATAGCACAAAAATGAAATAAAAAATTATAAATGTGTAACATAAAAGTATAATTCAATGTATTGTCAATTTTTCTTAAAATAATTTTCATAATTCATTAGGTTATAAAATACTAAGCATATTTATCCTTTTATATAATTAATCAATTGAAATAAGAACTTTATAAAAATGTTAAGGGTGAACAGTTAAATTTTGTAAAAATGCAATAGGTTTACTAAAATTATATAGGGTATATATTTATATCGTTGTCGAATATGCGTGCAATTAAAATAGCATTAAGTGTTGGGAGCACAACATTAATGAAGTGTGATTCGCATTTTATCGTAGTTACAAATTTTAAAAGAAAGGCCTTCGTGCTCTTGTTCAACTAATATTTTATTTTGTTAACAACTGCTCTGTAGGCCTTTTTTAATTGTCATCGTATTAATTCGTCATTTTTTACAATATGGAAGGGGAAAACAATCATGTTAAGCATTAAGAATTTAACCAAGATTTACTCTGGGAATAAAAAGGCAGTAGATAATTTAACGCTTGATATTGAATCAGGTGAATTTATCGCCTTTATTGGGACAAGTGGTAGCGGTAAAACCACTGCTTTAAGAATGATTAACCGAATGATTGAAGCAACAGATGGCCAAATTCAAATGAACGGCAAAGATGTACGTAATATGAACCCAGTTGAATTAAGAAGAAGTATTGGTTATGTCATTCAGCAAATTGGTTTGATGCCTCACATGACTATTAGAGAAAACATTGTACTTGTACCGAAATTACTAAAATGGTCTAAAGAAAAGAAAGACCAAAAGGCAGAAGAACTCATAAAACTTGTAGACCTACCAGTCGAATATTTAGACCGTTATCCGGCTGAACTATCTGGTGGTCAACAACAACGTATTGGGGTAGTAAGAGCCCTTGCGGCTGAACAAGACATCATCTTAATGGATGAACCATTTGGTGCGCTTGATCCAATTACACGAGATACATTGCAAGATTTAGTGAAAGAACTTCAACAAAAATTAGGTAAAACATTTATTTTTGTGACACATGATATGGATGAAGCTATTAAATTGGCCGATAAAATTTGTATTATGTCGAAAGGTAAAGTCGTACAATTCGATACACCTGACAATATTTTAAGAAATCCTGCAAATGATTTTGTAAAAGACTTTATTGGTCAGAATAGATTGATTCAAGATAGACCAAATATGAAAACGGTTGAAGGCGCAATGATTAAACCGATCACAGTACACGCAGATGATTCACTTAATGATGCGGTCAATATCATGAGAGAGAAACGTGTAGATACCATATTTGTTGTAAACAACCATCACAAATTATTAGGATTTTTAGACATAGAGGATATCAATCAAGGACTCCGTGCAAGAAAAGAACTGATTGATACGATGCAACGTGATATTTATAAAGTACATATCGATTCGAAATTACAAGACTCAGTACGTACAATTTTAAAACGTAATGTTAGAAATATTCCAGTTGTTGATGACGACAATATCCTCATTGGTTTGATTACACGTGCTAACTTAGTTGACATCGTTTATGACTCTATTTGGGGTGAAGCAAGCGACACACAACTAACTCAACCTTCTGACGAATCTGTTAATAGTGATATAGCAAATTCAGAACATCAAGCTCATCAACAAAATGATGCTAGTGTTACAGAAGAGGCGAATAAGCATGAAACGGGAGATGAGCGATAATGAAAGCATTCTTGAATGAATATGGAAGTCAGCTCGTATCTAAGACGATTGAACATTTCTATATTTCTATCATTGCTTTACTGATTGCAATCGTCGTAGCTGTTCCGGTAGGCATCCTATTGTCTAGAACAACGAAAACGGCCAATGTAGTTTTAACTATTGCGGGTGTTTTACAAACTATTCCAACATTAGCAGTATTAGCTATTATGATACCTATCTTTGGTGTAGGGAAGACACCAGCGATTGTGGCGTTGTTTATCTATGTTTTATTACCAATATTAAATAATACGGTACTCGGCGTGAAAAACATTGATAAAAATGTAATACAAGCTGGACAAAGTATGGGAATGACACAATTTCAATTAATGAAAGATGTTCAAATGCCATTGGCGTTACCTATGATTATTAGTGGTATACGCCTTTCAAGTGTATATGTTATTAGTTGGGCTACATTAGCGAGTTATGTCGGCGCAGGTGGTCTTGGTGATTTAGTATTTAACGGATTGAATTTATATCAACCACCAATGATTATTAGTGCAGCAATATTAGTTACGTTACTAGCACTAATTGTCGACTTTTTATTATCATTAGTTGAAAAATGGGCAGTACCTAAAGGTTTAAAAGTATCTAGATAAGAAAAGGGAGGATTTATCAATATGAAGAAACATATCAAATATACAGTGATTCTTATTGCGTTGTCCCTCTTAGTATTATCTGGGTGTAGTTTGCCAGGTTTAGGGGACGGCAATTCAAAGAATGATGTAAAAATTACAACAACTGAGACGAGTGAAACTAAAATCATTGCTAATATGGAAAAATTAATGATTGAACATGAAACTAAAGGCAAAATTAAACCTACAATTATAGGTAACTTAGGTTCTAGTATTATTCAACATAACGCATTACAGCGCGGTGACGTCAATATGTCTGCGGTAAGATACACAGGTACCGAATTAACAAGTGTATTGGATGCCAAACCGACGAAAGATCCTAAAAAAGCCATGGCAGAGTCACAAAGACTATTTAAGAAAAAATATGATCAAAAGTATTATAATTCATTAGGTTTTGCGAATACGTATGCGTTTATGGTGACAAAAGAAACAGCTAAGAAATATCACTTAGAAAAAGTATCAGACTTAGAAAAACATAAAGACGAATTACGATTAGGTATGGATACGCAATGGATGAATAGAGCAGGCGATGGCTATCCAGCATTCGTTAAAGATTATGGATTCAAATTTGCTAGTGCACGACCAATGCAAATTGGACTAGTATATGATGCACTGAAAAATAAAAAATTAGATGTTGCTGTAGGATATTCTACTGATGGTCGTATTGCAGCATATGATTTAAAAATCTTAAAAGATGATCTTAAATTCTTCCCACCATATGATGGTAGTCCACTAGCGACTGAAAAAGTGATTAAAGATAATCCGAAAATTGATACGGCCTTGAAAAAGTTAGAAGGTAAAGTGTCAACAAAAGAAATGCAGAAATTAAATTACGAAGCAGATGGTAAAGGTAAAGAACCAGCTATCATTGCTGAAGAATACTTGAAAAAACATAACTATTTCGAAAACGACAAAAATAGTAAGAAAGGTGGTCAATAATCATGAAAGGTAATTTATTCCAATCTATTATTGAATATTACTCATTAAACTTTGGCTACCTAATGGAACTATTCTTTAAACATTTACTTATGTCAGTATATGGTGTGCTCTTTGCATGTATCATTGGGATACCGATTGGTATTGTCATTGCACGATATAAAAAATTAGCATGGCCAATCATCACGATTGCTAATATCATTCAAACTGTTCCAGCCATTGCCATGTTGGCCATTTTAATGTTAGCGATGGGACTTGGTCCAACTACAGTAGTTGTTACCGTATTCTTATATTCATTATTACCAATTATTAAGAATACGTACACGGGCATTGTAGATGTAGATGAGAATATTAAAGATGCTGGTAAAGGCATGGGTATGACGAGAAACCAAGTTTTACGTATGATTGAATTACCACTATCTCTTTCAGTCATCATTGGTGGTATACGTATTGCGCTCGTTGTAGCAATTGGAATTGTGGCAATTGGTTCATTTATCGGAGCGCCAACGCTTGGTGATATTATCATCCGAGGTACCAATTCAACAGACGGTACGACTTTCATCCTTGCAGGGGCAATCCCTATTGCATTAATAGCCATTTTAATTGATTTAGGTTTAAGATTTTTAGAAAAACGATTAGATCCTACTCGTAAAAATAAAAAGAAATTGGAACATCAACCACAACAAATCAAATAAAATATAAAAAAGAGGTCTGAACTATGATTTTTGTTCAGGCCTCTTATCTTATATCAAATGATTTAACCTAATAAAATAGGTGCTAATATTGGCACAATTGCGACGACGATGACACCAACGATAACAACGGCAATACTACCCATTGATTCTTCAGTTTCACCTAAATCTTTTGCGGCTGCAACACCTAGTGTATGACCACTAGAACCTAACGCTAAACCACGTGCAATTGGATTGGTAATTTTAAACCATTGTACAATCTTAGTACCGAGCGCAGAGATAACAACAGCATTAAGAATAACAGCTAATGATGTTAACTCTTTTACTCCACCGATACCTTCAGATACTGGTAAAGCAATCGCTGTTGTAGCAGCTTGAGGTAACATTGATGCAACAATTTGATTACCAAATTGGAATAATGAAGCAACTAAGTAAATTAATATTAAAGCTACAACTGTACCTAATGCGATACCACCGAATATTTGTAACCAATATTTTTTTAACACATCACGTTTTTTATATAAAGGTATAGCAAAACTGATTGTCGCTGGCTCTAAGAAGAAATATATAATGTCGCCACCGATTTTGTAACTTTGATAGCTAATACCTGTTAATTTTAAGAAAGCAATACCTACAACCATACTTACAAATAAAGGTGCAAGTAAGAAAAAGCCATTTGTCTTTTTATAAAAATATGTAGCTATAACAAATGGGATTAATGATAATAAAATACCGAAATAGGGTGTATTAATACCTAAATAGTCCGCCATGATTAACCTCCTATACGACTAGTTTCTTCATTTTTCTCTTTACTTGGGAATAGTGATTTAGTCACAAGTAACTGAGATGCATAACCAGTACATACTAATAAGAAAATAGTTGAAATAATAATAAGTAAGATAATCAGTATTGGACTTTTACTTAAAATCGGTAATGAATTGATAACTGAAATCCCAGCTGGAACGAATAAGAAACTGATGTTATTCGTTAAAGCAGTTCCTACGGATTCAACCTGTTCCAATTTAACAATGCCAGTACATAAAGCTATAAATAATAAAACTAAACCGATTACTGAAGCGGGCATTGGGATAGGCATGACTGCTTCAATGATCTTGGAAATAAATAAAATAACTGCAAGTGTTAAAGCCTGTTGGAAGAAATGATACACTCTTCCAGATGTATGTTGAACTCGTTCACTTTGAGAAGGTGAGTTAGCCATAACATACATTCCTCCTGTTCTATTTGTATAAAATGATTTGGTAAGAACGTTTGGATTTGTCAAAAATACGACTCACTTACTCATTTAAAACAAAAAAAGCGACTGACTTGTTATTAGGTTTTAAAAAAATAAATAAAGCTTAAATTGCAAATTTCAAACGAATCTTTTGTGAAGTAATTCACAAGTGATTATACAATACATTTCATATTAATTTGTATATTGAATTCGTCATTTCAGTGACAATTTTCAAAATAATTAATAGGGATCATCGTTATCAATTTAACAAATCCTCGTATTATCAAATCGAAAACGCTTACCTATTTTTAACGATAATACTATCATTTGTATAGTTCAAGACGTTATGGAAAAATAAAAGTAATTGGTGTAAAATATAGATTTATATATACAAATATTCTAAATATTAAAAGAAATTAAAGGGTAAAGGTAAAGAAGTATTAAATCGATTTATATAAACAGATTAATAATTTAGACAAATAGAAGGAAAGAGATTGTTATTAAATCAAAGGTCATAGCATTAAGTCGATTTAAAACCAAGTAAGTAAAAGTTGGAAAGTGTTTTTTGTAGGAGGAATTGATATTTTATGAACAAAGCTTCAAGAGAATTTGAAGGAGATAATAGGCTTCTTCTTGGTATCATTTTAGGTGTGATTACCTTTTGGTTATTCGCACAAACACTTGTGAATCTAGTTGTCCCTTTGCAATCTACATATCAAAGTGATATCGGTACGATTAACATAGCAGTCAGTCTTACAGCTTTAATGTCAGGCTTATTTATTGTAGGTGCCGGTGACTTTGCGGACAAATTTGGTCGTGTGAAAGTCACATATATTGGATTAATTTTAAATATTATTGGTTCTTTGTTAATTATTATCACGCCATTTACACCATTTTTAATTGCTGGAAGAATATTCCAAGGGTTGTCTGCTGCATGTATTATGCCAGCAACACTAGCTATTATTAACCAATATTATATTGGTACAGCGAGACAAAGAGCGTTAAGTTATTGGTCAATTGGATCATGGGGTGGTAGTGGTATTTGTACACTCTTTGGTGGCTTAATGTCAACGCACTTTGGTTGGAGAACCATCTTCATCGTTTCTATTGTATTAACATTATTATCAATGTATTTAATTAAACATACACCTGAAACAAAAGCTGAACCAGTTATCACTGAAAATGGTGAGAAAAAGAAATTCGATATTGTTGGCTTAATGATCTTGATTATTTGTATGTTAAGTATCAACGTGATTATTACGCAAACATCTAAACTAGGCTTATTCTCACCCATTATTTTAAGTCTAATCGTGGTTTTCATTGTTTCACTTATCGGCTTTATTATCTATGAAAATAAGATTAAATATCCTTTAGTAGATTTTAGTTTGTTCTCAAATAAAGGATATAGTGGTGCAACAGTTTCTAACTTTATGTTGAATGGTGTTGCAGGTGGGACACTCATTGTTGTTAATACCTACTATCAACAACAATTAGATTTTAATGAATCACAAACAGGTATGATTTCATTAACTTATTTGATAGCAGTATTAATTATGATTCGTGTAGGTGAAAAAATACTACAAGCACTTGGTCCTAAACGTCCGTTATTAATGGGTAGCGGAATTACTGCACTTGGTTTAGTATTACTGTCATTAACGTTTTTACCAGAACCTTGGTATATTACGTCTAGTGTCATTGGTTATTTATTATTTGGTACTGGCCTAGGTATCTATGCCACTCCATCTACAGATACAGCTGTAGCACAAGCGCCTGACGAAAAAGTGGGTGTTGCTTCAGGTGTTTATAAAATGGCATCATCTTTAGGTAATGCATTTGGTGTTGCTATTTCAGGAACAATATATGGTGTGTTTGCATCACAAATGAATATGGAATTAGGCGGCTTTATGGGTGTGATTTTAAATGCGGTCATTGCCATCATTGCATTCTTCGCCATTTTATTATTAGTTCCAAAGAAAGCAAGAAATTTATAATTACTAGTGAAAGGTCGAAACGAAAAAGTTTCGACCTTTTTTATAGCATTAATTTTAATGTTAGAAAATTATGAAAATTAAGTTATGTTCATTGACGATGTTAGTCTTAAATAGTATTTTAAAGGTAACTTTATCGAGGAATGAGGGATTGGAATGAAGATAGCTATTGCAGGTTCAGGTGCATTAGGAAGTGGATTTGGTGCTAAATTATTCCAAAATGGATATGATGTAACGCTAATAGACAGTTGGGAATCACATGTTAAGGCAATTCAAACGAATGGATTACACATAGATATTAATGGTGAACATTGTCATTTAGAAATACCAATGTATGATTCTAGAGACATACCTGAAGATGTGTTATATGATGTTGTATTTTTATTTCCAAAATCAATGCAGCTTAAAGAGGTGTTAGATTATATACAAACACATATAAATCAATCAACCATCGTAGTATGTACGATGAATGGGCTAAAACATGAGCGTTTGATTGAGCAATATGTCGAATTACCACAAATTGTGAGAGGTGTAACAACTTGGACAGCAGGTATCGAAAGTCCAGGTTATACGCATCTAATGGGTAGTGGCCCAGTTGAAGTAGGTGCATTAGTTACAGAGGGTACTGATAACGTAAAAACAATCGTAGACATTTTGAATCAGGCAGAGCTAAATGGTGTATTGAGTGATGATTTACATCAATCTATATGGAAGAAAATTTGTGTGAATGGGACAGCCAATGCACTATGTACAATTTTAGAATGTAATTTAGCAACGTTAAATCAAAGCGATGATGCTAAAAACCTTATTTATAAAATTACCCAGGAAATTGTGCACGTAGCAACGATTGATGATGTACATTTGAACTTAGATGAAGTGTTTGAATATCTCATCGACTTAAATGATAAAGTAGGTCCACATTATCCTTCGATGTACCAAGATTTAATAAACAATCATCGTAAAACTGAAATTGACTATATTAATGGTGCGGTTGCTCGTTTGGGAATGGAACACCATATCGATGCACCAGTCAATCATTTCGTAGCTAATATGATTCATGCTAAAGAACAACAATTAGATGCACAATAAATGTAAGAAACCTTTTATTAAGCTTATAAGCAAAATCCATGAATTGCTTATAAGCTTTTTTAAACTGAAAAATGACGTGTGACATTCTAATATTTGAGGTGAGTATATGATCGTTAATGAATTAGAAAATACGGTGGTCAAAAAATATATGAATTTACTATTATTAGCAGATCCTGAAAAACAGGCAATAGAACAATATATTAATCAATGTCAGGTCTATTTACTTAGTGATCATCACCAATCCCAAACACTAGCTATTGCAGCAGTAGAAAAATTATCTGATGCAGAGATAGAGCTGAAAAACATTGCTGTTCATCCTTTATATCGCAGAAAAGGACAAGGTACTTACCTAATGACATGGTTATTTAATAAATATCGAAACATGACAATGTATGTTGGTACTAGTGACACTGAAAGTACGCTCAACTTTTATTATCGATTAGGCTTTGAAGACTATGATATTAGAAAAAATTTCTTTATTAGCCAATATGAACAGCCTATTTATGACAATGGAAAATTGCTCAAAGACATGAAAATACTTAAAAAGGATTTATAAATTGTGTCTTAAGTATATATGAAAGGGTAATGATAAAAGGAAAGATAAGTTTAAGGAGATGTTTGTATGTCTATATCATACAAGAAAGTAATTATGACTGGTCTGGTTGGTGGCTTCTTAGGAGGCGCTGTTAAAATGGGTTGGGAAGCATTATTACCACCTAGAACGCCAGAGCGTGATGAAGAGCCACCACCAATGACAATGCTTCATCAATTAGATTTACCGGAGAATGTTAAACATGCAAGTTATCATTATAACGGTAATGAGATTCCACTCACAATAATGGGTGTTCATTATGGATTTTCTATAGCGAATGCATTAGGATATGCACTACTTGCAGAAAAATGTCCTCAAGTAAAAGTATTAAGAGGAAGTATTTTTGGTGTGTTAGTAAACATAGCCTTTCATGAATACCTACTACCAAAATTATCATTAACACCTAAAGTAGAAGATTTACCTAAAGAAGAAAGGTTTTCAGAATTGCTTGGGCATATTATTTGGATGAATACGATAGATTTTGTACACTCGTCTAGCAAGTAATTAAATACCCCCTATATAAATAGAGAAAAGGTGAGACTATGAGTAAAATATTTGTAACTGGTGCAACTGGTTTAATCGGTACCAAATTAACAAAAAGATTATTAGAAGAAGGTCACGATGTAGCTGGCTTTACAACATCTGAAAATGGTAAACATAAATTAGAATCAGCAAATGTCAAAGCGTATGTCGGAGATATTTTGAAATACGATACGATTGAATCAGCAATTGCGGATTTCCAACCAGAGATTATTATTAATCAAATTACAGATTTAAAAAATGTAGATATGGCAGCCAATACTAAAGTTCGTGTCGAAGGTTCTAAAAACTTAATCGATGCAGCTCAGAAATACAATGTTAAAAAAGTCATCGCACAAAGTATAGGCTTTATGTACGAAGCAGGGGAAGGCCTTGCTACAGAAGAAACACCATTAGATTTAGAATCAAGTGGTGACCGTAAAGTAACAGTTGATGGTGTAATTGGACTTGAGGAAGAAACATCTCGTATGGATGAATATGTTGTATTAAGATTTGGTTGGTTATACGGACCTGGTACATGGTACGGTAAAGATGGTATGATATACAATCAATTCGTAGATGGTAACGTTACATTATCAGATGGTGTTACATCATTTGTACATCTAGATGATGCAGTTGAAACGTCAATTCAAGCTTTAAACTTTGATAATGGTATTTATAACGTGGCAGATGACGAGCCTGTTAAAGGATCAGATTTTGCAGAATGGTATAAACAACAATTAAATGTTGATCCAGAAATTAACATTCAACCTGCACAACCATTTGAACGTGGTATTACTAACGATAAGTTCAAAGCACAAGGTGGTAAATTAATTTACTCAACTTGGAAAGATGGAATGAACCCAATTAAATAGCGTATATGAAAAAGCACGACTTAGCCTAATGGTTTAAGTCGTGCTTTTTACTATGAATGAGTTTTAACGTTGTTCTTTATGTTGCTCTAATGATTGTCTTAGTTGTTGTGCTTCTGACCGTCCAACCTTGGCATAATGACGATGCGCAAAATGCATTTGGATGATTAGAAATGCCGCACTTAACGACCAATATAGTCCTAAAGCTGAAGCGGAATGTAAAGATGCATAAGTAATGAAGATAGGTGATAAAATCATCATCACATAATACGTTTTACGTTCATTTTTAGGATAATGAATTGAATTCACTAAAGGTTGAATCAAATACATGAGTGCTGCTATTAGCGTCATCATAATATTCGGTTCGGTTAAATTAAACCATAAAAAGTGTGGATATTTTGTAATACCATCACTACTTGGATATTTTAAACTCATATATAATCCCATAAGGATAGGGATTTGTATAATGACAGGGAAACAACCGATAATATTTTTAAATGGATTGATACCATATTGCTTATATTTTTTCATCAATAGTTGATTTGCTGCGTTTCGTTCCTCTTGAGAATCTGCTTCTTTAATCTTCTCTCTAATTTTATCAATTTGAGGTTGAACGACCTTCGTTTTCTCACGCATGATATGCATATTTTTTACTTGAATAAGCATAAATGGTAATAAAATAAAACGCACGATTAAGACAATAGCTATAATAGCTAAACCGTAGTTATAATTAAATAATCGGCCAAATAAATGTAATAACCGATCCATAGGTTGTACAAATGTATTATAAAACAATCCTGTACGATTATCAGATTTTGAATAGTCACATCCTGATAAACATAAAACAGTGATTAATAATAGAGAAATTCGTTTGGCCATCATTGACTTCCTTTTCATATGAAATATCTTTGTTTTAAAGGTATGAAATCAATCATTACATACAATTTTAATCTAATATAACAAACTTTGAACATCGTTTTGGTTACTTATTCTTAACTGTTCATTTTTTAAACATAAATGTTAGTTAGAATGAAGTGTGCGTTTCTGACTTAAAATGATGATTACAAGTAATATAGTAATTAAGATGATACAACTATAAAAGCTAAATAAAGCCCATTTTGCGTGTGCAGGTAACCATGTCATCACAAACGACCAACTATTATTGCCTAAGACAAAGTACGGTAATAAATAAATCGCAACACTTATTAATACGAATACTACCATGACTAAAATAAAAGCATATAGTGAAACTTTGCTTCTTTGGACCATGTATTTGCCGTGTTTGATGGCAAATAAGCGACGTAAGATAAAGTAGAGACTTATAATAACGCCTATCATGGATATGATAGAGATGATGACGTTCATATTGTGAGCTTGATCTATTTTTGTCTCAATCGTTGTATAGTGTTTGTGGTTCATGACTTGTGCATTCAAATGGTCAGCGAGTTGTGTTACTTTATTAGAATTCATATTTGCTAATACGACGATACCATATGATTTTTTAGGATTGAGCAATATAACTGATGAATAGTTATCAAGTGTACCGGTATGGTATACATAATCTGCGTGTGAATTAGTGAACCATCCAGCAGCATAACCATTGGCATCATCTTCACCTTGTGATTCATTTATTGTTATTTGAGAGGCTTTAACAATATCTTTTGTTTTAGATGATGGTGCTAATTGCATTTTAATCCAATGTTCTAAATCCTTTGTATTAGACATTAAAAAGGCTGAAGGTGTATCGCCAATATTGAATGAAGGTGCACTTTTTTTAATCGTTCCACCTGATTGTTCATAACCAACGGCTTCGTGCTTATTTTTAGAGTTTGTCTTTTTAAATGTTGTGTGTTCCATATGTAGCGGCTCTAAAATATGATCTTTAATATACGTGTTATAAGATTCTTTAGATACGTTCTGAATAATGAGACCTAATACATCGTAATTCATATTGGAATATTCAAATGTGTCTCCAGGTTTATGATTGAGTTCCTTGCCTTTGATACTTTGAACTAAATTTTTGATAGAGTCACCATATACCTCGGTTTGATCCTCACTTGTAATATCTTCGGGTATACCACTTTTCTGACCAAGCAATTGTTTAATCGTGATGTCTTGTTTTTTACCATCGTATTTCATATAAAAGCCTGGAATATATTTAGATACATGATCATTAAGGCTAAGTTTGCCATTTTTAGCTAATTCTAAAATGGCATATCCTGTAAATGCTTTGGTATTTGATGCAATTTCATATCGTGTTGTAGGCTTTGCTTTAATTTTCTTCTCGACATTTGCATAACCGTAACCTTTATTTAAAAAGACTTTGTTATCTTTTATGATTAATATTGAAGCGCCAGGTATATCGCCAGATTTCATGTCTGATTTTACAATTGTATCAATATAATTTTGAGACGATTGAGTGAGTAATGTTTCATTTTTATTATATGCCCAAAAATGTTTCGTAATGATCACAGCAATGAGTATGGCAATCATCATTAAAACAGTGATGATGAATGGTTTCTTTTTCATGATTCTAATCCTTTATTATTTAATGTTGTGTCGTTGTTAATTTTGTGTAATTTATTATAGCAGGTTTTGAAATGTTTTAGCGAGTTAAAGGATTTATTTTATGAATAACAGATGATTAGAAAAATGAATGAATAAAAAGTGTTATAATACTCTAAAGTAGTATATAGTTAGTAAAAAGATATAGTGTTAACCTATACAATTTTCAATGTTGGGAGTATAGTTTATCCATCAACATACAAAGAGGTAGTAGTGTTATGTTTAATCAAATTAAAAGACTTTTAATTGGGCGTCCCAAAAAGAATAGGGACTTGAAAAACGAAAAAATCACTAAATTTAAAGCATTAGCCATTTTATCATCAGATGCATTATCATCAGTAGCTTATGGTCCAGAACAGATATTAATTACATTATCTGTTGTAGGCGCAGTAGCGTCTTGGTATACATTACCTATTGCTGCAGGCGTTCTGATTTTATTAGCTGCATTGATATTATCATATCGCCAAGTGATATATGCTTACCCTAAAGGTGGCGGAGCATATATGGTATCAAAAACGAACTTAGGAGAGAAATGGGGACTTCTTGCTGGTGGTTCGTTATTGGTCGATTATATTTTAACCGTAGCAGTTAGTATATCCTCCGGTGCAGATGCGTTTGTAGCTGCATTTCCAAATTTATATGATTACAAAGTACTCATAGCATGTTTATTAGTATTAGTTATTTTGATATTAAATTTAAGAGGTCTAACTGAATCGGCTACTGTGTTATCTTATCCAGTGTACTTATTCATAATTGGATTGGTTGCATTAATTGTAGTGGGAACGTGGCGTGTTGCAACAGGTGACATTCAACCCCATATGCAATCTTCAGTAGGAACAGCAGTACACGGCGTGACACTCTTTTTACTATTAAAAGCATTTTCTTCAGGGGCTTCTTCTTTAACAGGGGTAGAGGCTATTTCAAATGCGGTGACAAACTTTAAAGACCCAGCACCTAAAAATGCTGTAAAAACGTTAGTCACAATGGGTAGTATTTTAGCATTCCTATTAGTAGGTATCGTAGGATTAGCTTATGTATATGGCATTATGCCACAGACTGAGACTACAGTTCTATCACAATTAGCAACACAAATCTTTGGTGACAATGTGGCATTCTATTTTGTACAAGCTACAACAGTATTGATTTTAGTATTAGCAGCAAATACTGGTTTTACAGCATTTCCAATGTTAGCGGCATCTATGTCTAAAGATAAATACATGCCTAGAATGTTTACAGTTAGAGGGGACAGATTAGGTTATTCTAACTCAATTCTAGTGTTAGGTATTTTTGCGATTATATTAATTATCTTATTTAAAGGTAAAACTGAAAATTTAATTCCATTATATGCAGTAGGTGTGTTCATTCCATTTACATTAGCGCAATTTGGTATGGTATTAAAATGGTTTAGAGAACGACCAAAAGGTTGGCAGGCTAAATTAGCAGTTAATACATTAGGTGGTACGATTACATTTGTAGTATTTATGATATTCTTGATTACTAAATTCAGTCATGTTTGGCCCATTTTATTATTCTTACCATTCTTCGTATCTGTATTTGTAAGAATTAAAATTCATTATCGTAATGTCGCAGAGCAATTACGTTCTGATTTAGATGTCCATGACGTACCAGTAGTAGATCGTAGTTTAGCGATTGTACCGATTATGAGTATTACGACTGTGGTTGATAAATCAATTTATTATGCACAAATGTTAGCGAATAATGACGTGATTGCAGTGCACGTTTCATTTGGTGATGAAGATGAAAAAGCATTCCAAGAAAAATGGAAGCAACACTTTCCTGACGTTAGACTTATTATTTTACATTCAGAATATAGAAGTATCATCAGACCGATATCACGATTTATTGATAAAATACATCGTAAAGCCGAAGATCAAAATTATTTAATCACGGTGGTTGTTCCGGAATTTATTCCTAAGAAACCTTGGCATCATTTATTACACAACCAAACGAGTTTACGATTAAAAATGCATTTAATTTATCAAAAGAACGTGATATTATGTACAATTCCATTTAAACTAAAAAAATAAATTAAAAAGCCGTCGCACTCATCAATTATTTAATAAGTGCGACGGCTTTTAGTTTGAGACATATAGTTAATATTTCTCTGCAAATACTATTTCATTGTAGTTGATATTTTCCCGTAATTGACTTGCCACTTTACGTGATAGTTGATTACGTTTAATTAAAGCATCTAAATATTCACGTTCAGCATAAATAGCTTGGAGGTGAATATTTTGTTGCGCTTCAGTTGTTAATTCTTTAGAAGTTTGGTTTGATTTATCTTTATTTTTATTACCTTTACGTCGATTACGTAAGGCACGAGATAAGGTGTGATATTGATCAACAACTAAACTTACTTCTAACACGTTTGAAGCATTTTGCTCTTTTTGCATACGTAAAATAATATGATGATTAACGATACGTAAAATTTGTTGCACCTTTTTCAAATCATTTTGATAAACTTTTAACATTTCTGTACGGTCAAGTTGTGCTTCTTCATTGTGATGTTGCGAATTATTTTCAGTTTGATTTGATTTGCTTGGTGAGACATGATCTTTATGAGCATGTTCCTTTTTAAATCGATCATACTCTTGTTTACGTAAATTCTTTCTTGCTTTAAAACGAAGATAGAACATTTTAAAGAAGCGTGAAATTTTCTTTACAAAAGAAGCTTCTTTATAGGAATTAGTAAGTTCTTTAACATTTCTATAGTTATTCAACTCTTGTGAATTGATCTTGCCTTTATTGATAAGTCATTCTAATGTGGCAGTTTCTTCTTCCTCAGCAATTTCTGCTAAACGATGTAATTCTTTAGTATTTTGATTATCTGGTTCTGCATTAATTAGGAATGACATTTCTCCATAATATTGTGTTAATACAGGTCTATAATCAATGTCTTTATTCTTTTCAGATAGTTCTTTAAGGCGACTTATAACCGCTTGCATAATGAAAATTTTTGCTGATTGATAGGTCATACCTTCATTTTCTGTTGATTTCTCTGATTCTGTGATGAAAGGTAATACCACTTGCGCCATTATTAAGCTGATAAGTACCATTAATGAAGCGATGAATAATAAATCATTTCGATACTCGAAGGTTTGGTGGTTATTGATAATCGTTGGCAATGTTAAGGCCATGGATAATGAAATTGTTCCGTGTATACCACACATTGTCATAATAAATGAATAACGTATACGGCTTGGTGGTTGTTCTTCAGCGATATCCGTGTCTTCCAAGTAACGTTGTAAGTGATTTGGATAATAGAAATCTTTGTATAGTAAGAACACCCAGATAAAACGAACAACATAAATAGCTAGTGCAATAAGCAAACTAATCAATATTAAGAATTTAATATTATCTGGTTCTACTTTGATGATTTGGATGACAACTTCAGGAACGATGAATCCCAATACCACGAATACGAATCCGTTTAGGGCATAACTCAACGTATTCCAAATTTGCGAGTAGCTCATTTGTAGTTCAGTTTGTGCACGAATGAGTCGATCGCGTTCCCAACCATGTAAAAGACCTGCAACAACAACTGCGATAATGCCTGATGCATGGAACAACTCTGCAATAAAGTAAACAGCAAATGGTGTAAGTAATTGAATGAATGTTAAAGTATTATTGTCTTTCATACCTTTGTTAGCAGTTAAGTAAATACGTAATCTGACAACCACTGAACCTACAATAATTCCAATTAAAATACCAATAATTGTAGACACGATAAATTGCTCTATCGCATTTACAGCTGAAAAGGCACCTGTGACTAAAGCTGTAACAGCAATTTTAAATGAAATAATACCGGCAGCATCATTTAAAAGTGATTCACCTTCAAGTATGGACATTGATCCTTTAGGTAAGACTTTCCCTTTTGTGATAGCTGATACAGCAACTGCGTCTGTTGGGCATAGAATTGCTGCAATAGCAAAGGCAGCTGGCATTGGTAAATTAGGCCAGATCCAATGAATAAAGAAACCTACACCAATAACGGTAGTAAATACTAAAGCCATAGCCATTAGAATAATTGGTTTTTTATATTCAAGTAATTTCGTTCTTGAAACATGCGTACCTTCAACGAATAGTAAAGGTGCAATGACAGCCATCATAAAGACCTCAGAATCGAAATCAAAATGAATGGGGATAGGTAAGGTGAAGATGGCCACACCTAACGCGATTTGTATAAAAGCAGTAGGGATTTTAGGAAATCGATTATGTATAATCGAACTAATCACTACTGCAATTATAAAGATAATAAAAGCTTCTAATAATTCCATAGAAATCTCCTTGTAATAATGATATATATTATTCTACCTTATATTTTCACATTTACAATTTAAACAAATTAGACAAAAAAAGGTATAATCGACAAAATCGATTATACCTTATAATAATATAATTATTATGTGTTTTCTACGTGTTTTTGATCAGATAAGCGTTGCTTATCAGCTAAGTCTTTAGCGTTATTTTTATACTTTTTATAGTAGAAGTATAAGAAGATGAACCAGAATGGTGAAATAAAGATAGCAGCTCTAGTATCATCACTAAAGAATAATAAAATGAATACAAACGCAAAGAATGCTAATACAACGTATGCTGTAGCTTGTCCTCCAATCAATTTAAACTTATTGTCTTTATGTTCTTGTGGATTCTTTTTAACATAAATAATATAAGAAACAATAATCATTGCCCATACAACTAAGAACAATACTGTCGATAGCGTAGTGACATATATAAATAATTGAATGGCATCTGGAAAGATAAAGTTAAGTAGTGCTGCGACCAATAAAGTAAATGATGACACGAACATTGATAAGTAAGGAACACCATTTGAATTGGTTTTACTTAACACTTTTGGTCCTAGACCTTGTTTAGATAAGCCGAATAGAATACGACTGTTTGAATAAATACCACTATTTGTCGCAGAAGCGGCAGCTGTTAATACTACGAAGTTAACAATACCAGCGGCAAATGGAATACCAATCAATGTAAATAATTTCACGAATGGACTGCTATCTGGATCGATACCATTCCATGGAATGACGGACATGATAACGAGTAGTCCACCAATATAGAATAATAAAATACGAATAGGTACGTTATTGATAGCTTTAGGAATCGTTTTCTGAGGATCTTTTGTTTCCCCAGCTGTAACCCCAATTAATTCTATACCTATAAATGAGTACACAGCAATTTGGAATGACATTAAGAACCCAAATGCACCATGTGGGAACATACCGCCATGTTTAACTAGGTTAGTAAATGATGCATGCCCGTAATGTGTTTTGAAAGAAAAGAATATCAATACTAAACCTACAATAATCATAGCGACAATTGTAACTACTTTAATAATTGAGAACCAGAACTCTAATTCTCCAAATAGTCTTGCACCGAGTAAGTTAAACGAAATTAAAATTAATACAATGAATAATACTGTTAGCCAGTGAGGTACTTGTGGATACCAAAAGGCGAAATATTGTCCCATTGCTGTTAAGTCAGACATACTCGAAACAATCCAACAAATCCAATAAGTCCAACCAATCACGAAACCACCGAAAGGTCCGATGTATTCATTGGCTATATCAACAAATGAATTGAATTTCGTATTACTTAATAATAATTCCCCTAAAGCACGCATAAAAGCAAAAAGTATCATTCCGATAATCATATATGTGAATAACAGAGAAGGTCCTGTAAGTGAAATCGTCTGTCCAGAACCTAAGAATAGCCCCGTACCAATTGCACCCCCAATTGCAATTAATTGGATATGTCTGTTATTCAACTCTCTATGTAGTTGTCTTGCCATAATGTTCCTCCTCAGGAAAGCAAAATAAACATTTTTTGTGAAAGCGTTTTCTTTTTATTAATACTATAGAAATAGTTGTAATAAAGCAATTAATTTTCAAAATATAAGTAAATACATTTATTAGGCTTTGTATGATAAATATTACTTATGACTTTTTTGAATAATCACATAATTCTGTTAAATAGGGGTACTTTCAATAGTAATTAATTTTCGAAAACATAACTATTATAAAGATAAAATAATAATTTTTGAAATGATATGGTGATAATGATTATCAATCATAGTTTTTTGAATCAAAAAAGAGATATGTAATAATGATTAACAATGATAAATAATATGTGAAGAAGGAATGTAAAATGAGAATAGGTGCGATTTCAGATTTACATGTTGATCGACACCCCAAATTAACCGTGCAACATTATTTGGATAGTTTAGTTGATGTGGTAATCAAAAGAAATATAGAGTTACTCGTCATTGCAGGTGACATTTCAAATGACTATCGACAAGTGATTCAATTTATCAATGACTTAAAAGAAACGCTAAATATCCCAATATTATTTGTACCTGGGAATCATGATTTATGGTCTGATGGTACAGATAAAAGTTCACAAGACATTTTCGACATTTATACACAACAAGACACGTGTTTGATTAAACAACCGTATATTATTAATGATGATTGGGCAATAGTGGGGCATACAGGATGGTATGATTACTCATTTGCTAATGACCAATTTTCATTCGAGAAATTAGAACGAGGTAAACATTATGGTGCAACTTGGCAAGATAAAGTGAGAATGGATTGTGATATGACGGATAAAGATTTGTCATTACAAGCGGCGCAACAAGTGGAAGCGGATATAGAACAAGTTGGCACACGTAAGATTATTTTAGTAACACATGTTGTTACACATCCTGCTTTCGTAGTGCCAACACCACATCGTATTTTTGATTTCTTTAATGCTTATATCGGAACCAAAGACTTCAATCATATATACCAAACTAACAATATTCAATATAGTATTATGGGGCACGTTCATTTTAGAAAAACTTTGATGGATAAGGGTATACACTATTTATGTCCATGTTTAGGATATCAACGTCAATGGCGTACAGATGATATTTCTCAGGAAATGAATCATGCACTAATGGACTTTATCATTTAAAAATCGCTAACACTCAAAATAATAGTGGGTGTTAGCGAAGTGTTTTTGATATTGATTATTTAGGATCAACGTATAAACACATGCGCCCTGGGGCATTAAAACTGCGTTCCATTTTAGATTTCTTAATTTTAATGATTTGTTTTTGATTAGGGAAGATAGCTGGAACAATAACACCTTTCTTTATATGACTCCATAGTGGGTCTATATAATAATAGTGTTGATCATCATAGCCAATTAGTAATGTGACATGGATATTCGAAACCAGACGAATTTTACGACCATCAAATTTGAAGCTACGACGCATTGGTCGAGCACCTAAACTCGTATGATAAATCACAATAGGTTGTCGTTTATCAATGATCTTTTCTAATTCAGCCAAGCTAGTACCTGTGCCGTCAATGATATGTGAGTTGTATTTTTGTAAAAACGGAACATAGGCTTTTGGGAAAATGGTTTGGTGATAGCCAAATTTAACAAGTAAATGATGACCAACATAACCTTTATATGGATTGTTTGGGTGGGTGGGCCAATTTTTCATAATGTCTGTAGCTTTAACAGGTTGTTCATTATAGTGAAGCATCATAGACGCTGATACGCCTTCACAGCCCATAATCATTGGTATTGGAAATAACTGACTCATCGGTTTAACAGGTAATATAGTTTGGTTCATCGTTAATCTCCTTCGACTTAAATACACTTTAAATAATATTCAATATTATATACCGTGCACCATTTTTTGGATAATGATATGTTTAGAAATAATCATTTTAATGTTATTCAATCCCAAGATAGGTTATAAATAAATGGGAGTAGAAATTTTTAAGGGGAGTCAAAGATGGATTATCAAATTAAAAGTATGAAAGCGACACATATTATTGGCGTGACACGTCAATTTAAAAGTGGCGGTCATGCTCAAAGTAATATTCCTGATTTTTGGGAAGATGTGACGTCTATGGGATTAGATCGTAGACTTGCAGAAAAAAGTGACCTAGCACTTAATGGGTTGCTTGGTCTTTGTTTACCACAACAAGATGGTAAAATGAATTATATGATTGGGGTGTCTTGTGAGACCAATCCAAACGACGGTTTAGAAACGTATCAACTAGAGGATAATGATTATCTTGTGGTCAATGCGAAAGGGAAAGTACCTCAATCCATTAGACAAGCGATGCGTCAAATTCATCAGGAATTGATTCCAACTGAGAATATTCAGTTAAAGCGTGCACCGTTTTTCGAATTGTATCCTGAAGGCGATACGCAAGACGACAATTATATTACTGAAATTTGGTTACCCATAGAACAAAATAAATCATAAAAAAGCGCAAGTGTTAGATGCTTTCAGACTTATAGGTCTGAAAGCATCACACTTGCGTTTTTTATTTTATGAACGATATTTAGTTGGATTAAGTTTGAAATAAATGACTTGTAATATGACTAATAATATTGCCGTTACTGAAATGATTACTAGGTATGGTGAAGCGTCAAATTGACCTTTAAGACCAACTAATGGTGAAATCACACCGCCTAAAATAAATTGGAATAAGCCTAATAAACTTGAAGCATTGCCACTACCACCAGTTCGTTCTTCCATAGCGAGTGCAAAGCCTAACGGTCCGATAGACGTAACCGGGCTTATATTTAAAAAGAAAGCGATGATTAACATCCAAATAGGCCAATGCATTGTTAACGTTAAAATAATCAATACGACCCCAATGATTTGGATTAGTGTTAAATAGATTAATAGCGTGTATCGACTCAACTTTTCAACTAATAGTGCCACAATTTGACTTACTAGAATTAAGCCGATTCCATTGACTGCTAAAATCATACTAAATTGTTGTGGCGATAAGCTATAAATTTTTTGCGTAATAAATGGTGATGCGGCTGAATAACTAAATAACATGACATAAGTTAATCCTTGTAACAACATTGGAATCACAAATGATGGTTTCTTTAACAACTGACCAAAATCTTTAAAAATACGTCCATAGTTTAATATTTTACGTTCGGATTGATCTGTTGATGGCATTTTCATCAATACGCCGATAATGACGATGATTGTGATTATTGTCAGAATGACAAAGATACTTCTCCAAGTAGATATGGTTAGAGCGAATCCACCGAGTAATGGTGCAATGATAGTAATAATCCCATTAACGACCATAAGTGACGTTAAAAACTTAGCCATTTCGTCACCACTAAATTTATCTCCGATAGATGCTTTTGCAATAACAATAGAGCCACCTGCTGTTAAACCTTGAAGCAATCTTAAAAATAGAAAGAAATATAAGTCTGTCGTAAATACCGCAATTAAGGATGCAAGCATATATATAACTAGAATCGTTAAAGCAATTTTTTTTCGACCAAATGCATCTGATAACGGACCAAAGAAAAATTGTCCAAGTGCTAAGCCAATCATTGCAAAAGAAATCGTTAATTGAATTTCAGATGTCGTTGAACTAAAAGCATGTTGCACATTCGGTAACGATGGTGAATACATATCAATCGATAAAGGACCAAAGGTAGTCATTACACCGAAAATGATAATTAATATGAAAGGGAAGTGCTTGGCACTTGTATTTTGCATAATCATTCTCCTTTTAAAGAAGTTATAGAACAAATTATATATGTTTTAACCATATTTGTATGTAGTAATTTAAATTTTTATGTATTTGACATTTATACAGTTTAACTATATAGTTTAACTGTACAGTAGAACTATATAATGAAAGTGAGGTAGATTATTATGAAAAGATACAAACTGCTACCTTTATCAGAAACGATGCATTATATTTTATTATCATTAGTCAAGCCAGCACATGGTTATAAAATTATGCAACAAGTTAACGAAATGAGTAATGGTGATGTAAATATTGCAGCAGGGACTTTGTATGGCGCACTAGAAAATTTACAAAAGAATGGATATATAAACATGATTAGCGAATCAAAGGAACGTAGAAAGGTTTATAAAATAACTCAGCTTGGCAAAGAAATTTTAGAAATTGAAAATGATAGGTTACGTAGAATGGTGAATATTTATGAATCAGGAAGTGATCAAATTGAAAAAAATGACTAAATTCAGAATGTTTTTAAACCCAATTAAAGAAGAAAAATGGATTAACAATATTCTTGATGAAGGCTATAAATTAGTTAGTTTTTCAACTTTTGGATTTTATAAATTTATAGAAACTGATGAAAATTACGTAGTCAGGGTAGATTATCGTTCTTTAAAAAAGCGAGATTTTTATGATTATGTCACTTTACATGAGGAATGTGGATGGGATCATATTTCTGGTAGACCACATGGTGTTAACAATCAGTACTGGGAAAAGAAACGGGATGGTAATGATGAATTATTTTCGGATAATGAATCTAAATTAGCATTTTATCAAAGGATAGTTAATCTAATAACTTCTGTATGTATCATTTATTTAGCTACTTACTTATCTAACATTTTTCAACATCAAAATGCTTTCCAACTATTTTTAACTCCAGGTTTATGGGATATGCCTAAAAATTTAATGTGGAAAGCTATATTATTTGAATTACCATTTGCATTAATGAGATTGTCATTTCATTTAATATTTATTTCACTAATATCGATAGTAATAGTTTTACAATTTAAAATTAATAAACTGAAACAGAACAATATTTAAAATTTAATGGCAAAAACAGGCTTACATGTATTTCTAAATGGAAGTACATGTAAGCCTGTTATGGTTGATGACTATTGTTGTTGATTTTTTGAATTACCGGAACCATTAAGGAGTTCGTCAATTTTAGTTTTAATGCTATCAAATTTTGTATTGATGTCTTGTAGCATGCTATCTACTTTGTTTTGGTTCTCGTTGTTTTGTTGTGCATTATTTGCATTTTTTAATTTATCGATTTGGTCTTGATAAAATTGTGTGAGTTTTGAATCTGCATTAGTTTCTTCTTTTTGTTTTAAGTTATTAATTTGTTGTTGTAATTGATTAATTTGAGTTTGACTATTTTTATTTTGTTTAATTTCGTTTTTAGCTGTATCCACTTGTTTATTAATATCGTCGTTTTGATTTTCGACTTCTTTTTTATAGTTTTGAGAGACGTTAGGGTCGTTATTTACTTTGTTATTGTTGTGATTTAACACTGCTCTCGTTACGAAAATAGCCACGATAATTAATAATATAACGATAATAGCGATTAACCATTTTTTAGATTTACGTGTTTTTTGGTTTTCTTCTTGTAACTCTTGTTCTCTTCTATAATCTCTACCATTGTAATAGCGTTCAGGGTGTTGTTCTGGATCGTTAAATTCATTTTGATCA
Organism: Staphylococcus warneri; assembly: GCF_900636385.1. Lineage (NCBI taxonomy): Bacteria > Bacillati > Bacillota > Bacilli > Caryophanales > Staphylococcaceae > Staphylococcus > Staphylococcus warneri. Next base: position 472,922 of record NZ_LR134269.1, read on the forward strand.
CGATATTGACTTTGATTTCTGTATTCACGTTCTTCACTTTGGCTACGATGATTTTGGTATTGGTCATCATAACGATACGATTCTTTATACTTATCAGTTCTCTTCATTTCATTCACCTCATCATTATTGGGTTAGCTTATTTATGAATCAAAAGACATGTTTAATTTTAATAAACGGGCGATATTGTGTGCAGTTTGACTTAAAAGGGTAGGTCCATTATCCAGTGCGTATTGTAGATCCATAGGTTGATTCATGATACTAAAGACACTATCTATACCGTGATCATAGACTGCTTCGTATCGCTCGCCCAAACTACCACCAATGGCTATAACAGGTAGATTGAATTGCTTAGCAACTTGAGCAACACCAATTGGCGTTTTACCGAAAATCGTTTGGTAATCTAATTTGCCTTCACCTGTAATGACTAAGTCTGCATCTTTAATTCTAGATTTGAAATGTGTTTCTTCTAAAACCACATCAATACCTTTAGATAATTGAACGTCCAAGAATGCTAATAAGGCTGTGCCCATGCCACCAGCTGCGCCTGCACCAGGTATGTCTTTAACATCTTTATCTAGTTGTAATTTTATCTTATCATGATAATGGCTTAGAGCGGTATCCAACTTTGGTATCATCTTTGTTGTGGCGCCTTTTTGTGGACCGTATATCATGGTAGCACCATTATCACCTAACAATGGATTAGTCACATCACAAGCTACTTTCATATCTATGTTTTTTAATTTTGAATTTAACTGTGTTGTATCAATGGTTTGGATATCAAGAAGATGTATTCCGCCTGGTTCAATAGAGTGCCCATTGCTATCTGTAAATTTTACGCCTAATGCTTGTAACATGCCTGCGCCGCCATCATTCGTAGCGCTGCCACCAATACCAAGTATAATTTTTTGAGCACCTTGATCTAAAGCATGATTAATAAGCTGCCCAGTTCCGAAAGAAGTGGTTTTCAATGGATTTCGTTCTTCATTTGATAACAAATCTAAGCCGGATGCAGCGGCCATTTCTATTATTGCTATCTTTTGATGTGGTGAGTAAGCATAATTAGCGTTAATGTCTCGGTAGAGTGGATCTTTTACGGTTGTTGTTATTATTTTAGCGTTTAAAGCATCTATCAAGGCTTCAGTTGTACCTTCGCCACCATCAGCCATGGGAATTAAATCATATTCAATGGTTGATGGTAATATTGTGGAAAATCCTTCTTGTATCGCTTCCGCTGCTTCTTTTGCGGACATACTCTCTTTAAATGAATCTGGTGCGATGACTATTTTCATTGGACGACACTTCCTCATCGATTTGATTATCTTTATTGTAAAAGAGTCAACTTGAAAACAAAAGATAAAACATTATCAGTGATCAATTAATCATGGATGAAAGATACAACATTATATATGGAAAATATAATTTATAATAGTATAATAATATAACGTAATATTTATATAGGTAAGGTGAACAACTTAGACATGAACAACAAGATCAACTTTAAATTGAATGAATTATACGTATGGTGTACTTTCATTTTTCTTTTTTATTTATTAATTAGTATTCTAACACCTTTGTCAGGAGATGATTTCAAATGGGCAATTGCACATAATTTAACGGTGTATAAAGGACTGATTGAATACACGAATGGGAGATACTTAGATAACTTATTAGAATTAATAGCTATGAAAATCAGTGTTTTAAGATATCTTCTCTATGCCGTTATATCAATGAGTATGGTCTATTTATTAGTTATCATGACTGGCAAATATCAACGTAGAACGTATATTATCATTGCGTTTATAGTCATTTTAATGATGCCAAGAATCATTTATAGAGATACGTATGGTAACTTCGCAGGTTTCTTTAGTTATGTACCTAGTACAGTGTTATCGATATTGATATTATTTGTAGTTGTAGTATCTATATATAAATGGGAAGAACTCAATACTACGTGGATAAGTTTGTTTTTAATATCCACTTTAATAGGGCAATTGTTTGTTGAAAATTTAACACTTTATAATATGTTGATTTTGATTGTTGGGAATGTCATCTTTGTCATTCGAAATCGACATATCAATTATTATTTAATCATGGGCTTTATGTTAAGTTTAATAGGCGGTATGCTCATGTTTATTAACCCGATATATATCAGTATTTACAGAGGTGGCAACGAATATTTACGGTTCTCAGATAATCAAGGTTTGAAACATAAGATATTACATACTATATTTAAGGAATTACCGGAATATATTTTCATTAATCAATATTTAATATTAACCGTGATTGCGTTTATAACAATATATTTATTATTTAAAAATACCTTTTTCAATCATTGGATATTACGTTGGAAAGTAGTTTTGGTAGTCAGTATCGCTATTTTGCCTTTCTATAAATTCTTTATATATGATTTTCTTCAATTTTATAAATTAAAAGGGTCACTCAGTGTCGCTTTATTAAATTTAATGATTTGTGGATGGTTCTACATTGCGTTATTTATTGCAACTTATATCATTTTTAAAGCACAGTTTATGAGAATGTTAGGTTACTATACACTTGGATCTATATTATTAGTCACTGTGCCATTACTTGTAGTGTCTCCGATAACGGCAGGTAACTTCTATACTATTTATATATTATGGGCCTTGTATTTACTACTATTAATGACTCAGAGCGGAATTAATATGAAATCGTTACATATTGGGATAAGAGCACTAGCATTAGGATTATCTATGATATTTATTGTGACTTTTAGTATGATATATTTTACACATATACAACGGTTAAATTCTATTGAACATCAATTAGATACACAACATATTAAACATGTGGTCGTACTTGAGAAGTTGCCGTTTGAAAATATGCTTAAAAAAGCAACGCCTCGCAATGATATACAACACAATTTATTTAAAATATATTATGATATACCACAGAATGTTAAATTGAAAATTGTACCGTATGGATCGAACATGGCAAAACTTGAAGGAGATTAAGTATGAAATTGACTCAAACGCACTTTGAGATAATAAAATTTATTATTGTAGGCGGGGTGAATACATTTAATTATTATGTAGTGTATTTACTCTTACTAAAACTTTTAAATGTAAATTATTTAGTTAGTCATGTTACTGGCTTTTTAGTAAGCTTTATCATTTCTTACTATTTAAATTGTTACTTTGTATATAAAGTTAAACCTACACTACGTAAATTTATTAGCTTCCCTTTGACACAAGTCGTTAATATGGGAATGCAGACTGTATTGTTATATGTATTTGTACAGTGGTTCAATATACCATCAGAAATTGCACCATTCGCTGGCTTGATCATTACGATACCTATTACATTCATATTATCAAAATGGATTTTAAAAGATTGACGTTTGAGTAATCATCATTATTTCAATCATGCATAACATTATAATCTCGCAAATGAGTAGTGAATATCATTTGTGAGATTTTTTATGTGATCAAATATAAATTGATGGGTTTTTAATTTGAAATTGAGTTGAAAAAGTACTTTTTTTCTTAGCGATTAGCAGGTTGATTTTTAGGCAAATCTAAAAAAATAATTAGCTTAATTATATAAAAAATATAGAAATTAAAAAACGTTGTAAAAACATTTTTTATGATTCATACTATGATTACTAAAGGAAATCAAGGTGGTCTATTGTCATGTCTCAAAATGAAAATTTGAAAATTGCACAACGTGGGGCATATCTAAGTTTAGTTGTTTATATTATTCTTTCAATAGCTAAATACGTGACAGGATTTATATATAATTCTGCAGCAGTCAGAGCGGACGCATTGAATAATATGACAGATATAGTGGTCTCTATTGCTGTTATTGTTGGACTGAAAATTTCTATTAAACCAGCAGATAAAAATCATCCATATGGTCATTTAAAGTCTGAAAATATCTCAACATTATTAGTATCATTTATTATTATGTTTGTGGGGATACAAGTTGTCATTGAAAATGCACCTCGATTATTAACCCATGATAAACATGTACCAAGTCCGATTACAATTCTAGTTAGTATTGTCAGTGGTCTCATCATGCTTGGCGTTTATGTCATTAATCATAAATTAGCAAAGAAAACAAATAGTAGTTCGTTAAAATCTGCTGCTAAAGATAATTTATCAGATAGCTTAGTCAGTATTGGTACTGCAGTAGGTTTGGTATTTACACAAATCGGATTTCCTATTATTGATATTGTTTTAGCAACAATATTAGGTTTATTAATTATATATACTGGCTTTGGAATATTTAAAGAATCTATCTTTACATTAAGTGATGGTTTTAATGAAAAGGATTTAGAAGAATATCGTAATGATATTTTAGAAGTGGATGACGTGCTAGACGTTCGAAGTATTAAAGGACGTTATCATGGTAGTAGTATCTTTTTAGATGTGACTATTGTAGTTGAACCTAATTTATCTATTAATGAAGCACATTTAATTTGTGATAAAGTTGAATCACATCTTCATGAGAAAGGTATATCATCAGTATATGTACATCCTGAACCAAAAATAGATGAAGCTACTGAAAATGAAATACATCAATCACACCAATAAAATAATATAGTAAAAGCGTCGAATAGTATCAATTAAGATTCTATTCGACGCTTTTTTAATATATACAGCTTACCAATAACCGTTAGCTTCTCTGAATGAAATAGCTTTATCGATTGAGCCGTAACGTTCTTTAGCATAATTAATCATACCTTTAGTTTGGTTTTCAACGGAACCATAGCCCCAAGATTGGTTCGTTTGACCTAAACCATGATATTGTCCGTTTGATGCATTAGGATTACCACCTGATTCTGGTATAACAATACTGTCCCACAATGCTTTAGTACCGCCTGCATCTATGAACTCTTGATAAACACTACTTGTAGATTCATTACTTTCTGAATAACTTTGTTGTGACGATTGGTTGTTTTCAGCTGCATGAGCTTGATGTGCTTCCATACCTGTAGCACCTATAGAAATTGTAGCGATAATTGCTAAAATAGATTTTTTCATTATAGTTAACTCCTTTAGTTAGTGAATAATATTCGACTTAAATTGATATCCCCCAAGGATATGAGTCTGAATGTATCATTTGAATTTATGATGTTCTAAAGATGTAATGCATACTATAACACCTCAATTGTTTGCATAGGTTACATGAAAATAAAAAAATGATGACATACATGTTAGTGAGAATACATTCATTGCAATAGAAATAAAAATATGTCAAAAAATGACAACATAATAGCAACTGTAAATGATTGAAATTTTATATGGTAGTTCTATAATGAAGATATAAAATTTAATAAATCGATTTATTAAACGAGTTTTTTTAATTGAATATACATATCAGCTATCCTTCAAGATAGTTTGTTATATAAATAGGAAGGTGTTAAATGATGCCAAAATTAATTCTATGTCGTCATGGTCAAAGTGAATGGAATGCGAAAAATTTATTTACAGGATGGGCAGATGTTAACTTATCTGAGCAAGGTATTGAAGAAGCAACTGCAGCAGGTAAGAAAGTATTAGAGAATCAGTTAGAAATAGATGTTGCCTTTACTTCATTATTAACACGCGCATTGGAAACAACGCAGTATATCTTAGCACAATCAAAACAACAATGGATTCCAGTATATAAAAGCTGGCGCTTAAATGAACGTCACTATGGTGCGTTGCAAGGATTAAATAAAGATGATGCAAGACAACAATTTGGTGAAGAACAAGTTCATCAATGGCGACGTTCTTACGATATTCAACCGCCTGCAGAAAGTGAAGAACAACGTAATGAATATTTGAAAAATAGAAGATACCGTCATTTAGATCATAGAATGATGCCGTATTCTGAAAGTTTGAAAGATACGTTAGAACGTGTGGTACCGATTTGGACAGATCAAATTTCTCAACATTTATTAGATGATAAAACTGTATTAGTTTCAGCACATGGTAATTCAATCCGAGCACTAATCAAGTATTTAGAAAATGTATCAGATGAAGACATTATCGGTTATGAAATTAAAACAGGAGCACCATTAGTATACGAATTAACAGATGATTTAGAAGTGAAAGACAAATACTATTTATAGTCAAAAATAAAAGGTCACGTGTTGATGCTTGCATCAATAGGTGACCTTTTTTGTGGAGTAATATTAATGTGAATTAATGATGTCTAGCAATATGATGTTTTGCATCAAATGAAAGTATCATCTTTCTTGTAAATGTATATATTGAAATAGGGAAGGATTACTTTGCTCTTTTATGTTGTTTGATAATTTTCAAAGCACGTTTTCTTGTTTTAATATTGGGACTGTTCAAATTACGTCGTGCGGTTTGTAAATCTGTTTTCATAATATGACCTCCTTTATCTTTTTATATTATGGCGGAAAGTTTCAAAAATGTAAATAGTAATTATTACGATTTGTACAAATAGAACCTTTTGAACTAAAAAAATGCATATTACATTCAACAACTGTATAATGTTGTGATAAAAGAAAAGGAAAGTAAGGAGGAGTATTAGTGTCTCTTAAAGCAAAATTAGTAATGATGATTACGATGTTACTAGGCGGGTTCTTTGGTTTGCTTAATGAAACCTTATTAGCGACAGCACTACCTAGTATTATGAAAGATTTCAACATTGAATATTCACAAGTACAATGGCTGACAACAGCTTTTTTATTAACTAATGGGGTAGTGATTCCATTATCAGCATTATTTATCCAACGATATACGACAAGACAAGTTTTCTTAGTTGGTATTTTTATATTTTTCTTAGGAACTATGTTAGGTGGATTTAGTCCTAACTTTACTATTTTATTAATAGCAAGAATTATTCAAGCATTAGGTTCAGGTATCATGATGCCCCTCATGATGACAACCATCTTGAATATATTTGAACCACATGAACGTGGTAAATATATGGGAATGTTTGGTTTAGTTATTGGACTTGCGCCAGCTATTGGACCAACATTATCAGGGTATTTAGTTGAGTATTTAAATTGGAGATCACTATTCCATGTGGTTGCTCCTATTGCTGCCATCACATTTATCATTGCCCTATTTACAGTGAAAAATGTGGGCGAAACAATCAAAGTACCTATTGATATCATTTCAATCATTTTATCTGTCTTAGGATTTGGTGGTTTGTTATATGGAACAAGTTCAATTTCTCACGATGGTTGGAATGATCCTATCGTTCTAACTACTATTATTGGTGGTGTGATACTTGTTGCCTTATTTATCTGGAGACAATCTAAACTTGAAACGCCATTATTAAACTTTGGTGTGTTTAAAAACACTCAATTTGCCATTGGTATTTTAATTATGGCAGTTACCATGGTTTCCATGATTGGTTCTGAAACAGTGTTACCTATGTTCGTACAAAATTTATTAAATCGTACGCCTTTAGACTCCGGATTAATTCTACTACCTGGTGCCATTGTGATGGCGATTATGTCATTCACATCAGGGGGACTTTATGAAAAATTCGGTGCAAAACCTTTAGCACTCATCGGTATGATGATTGTAATCATTACTACTGGTTATTTTGTCATTATGGATGAAAATACAAGTTCAGTGATGTTAGCAACAGTTTATGGCATACGTATGATAGGAATCGCATTAGGTTTAATGCCTGTGATGACGCATACAATGAACCAATTAACATATGAAATGAACGCGCATGGTTCATCCATGACTAATACAGTACAACAAATTGCGGGATCAATTGGTACAGCAATTTTAATTACTATTTTAACGCAAGCAAGTAAACACTATTCACCTAATATGAGTGATTATGATGGCATGAAACGTAGCGAGATGTTAGGACAGATTAAAATAGATACGTTATTACATGGTTATCACGCTGGTTTCTTATTTGCCGTTTTAATTACAGTAGTGAGCTTTTTATGTTCATTTATGTTAAAGAAAAATACAAAATCGACAGACGAACAATAGCTAATCAGAGTTGTGATGACAGTCAAAAGCCAGTAACTAGTTATTGACTTACTACCCATTAAGGATTAAAATGTTTTTATTCCGATTAGAATAATAAGATTAGGGGAGAATAGTTTAATGAAAAGACTTTTATTTTGTGTCATTGCATTAGTATTTGTATTAGCAGCATGTGGTAACAATTCAAACAAAGATAGTAAATCAAGTAGTAAAGATGACAATACAATTCGAGTGGGTACTGAAGGTACATACGCACCTTTCACTTTCCACAATAAGCAAGATAAGTTAACTGGTTACGATATTGATGTTATTAAAGCAGTAGCGAAAGAAGAAGGACTTAAATTGAAATTTAACGAAACATCTTGGGACTCAATGTTTGCAGGTCTAGATGCAGGTCGTTTTGATGTCATTGCCAACCAAGTAGGTATTAATAAAGATAGAGAGAAAAAATACAAATTCTCTAATCCTTATACTTATTCAAGTGCGGTATTAGTCGTTCGTGAAAATGAAAAAAATATTAAATCATTCAATGATGTTAAAGGTAAAAAGTTAGCACAAACATTTACTTCTAACTATGGTCAATTAGCTAAAGATAAAGGCGCTAAAATCACAAAAGTTGATGGATTTAACCAATCAATGGACTTATTATTATCTAATCGTGTAGATGCTACATTTAACGATAGCCTCTCTTATTTAGATTATAAAAAGCAAAAGCCTAACGCTAAAATCAAAGCAATTAAAGGTGACGCTGAGAAAAATAAATCAGCATTCGCTTTCTCTAAAAAAGTTGATGATAAAACAGTACAAAAATTCAATGATGGATTGAAGAAAATTGACGAGAATGGCGAACTTAAAAAAATAGGTAAGAAATGGTTTGGTCAAGATGTTTCTAAACCTGAATAGTGAACAACTTCATGCTTTAGACGCTGCAAAGCAAGCATTTGGACCTATGTTAGAAGGATTAGTGAAATATTCTATCCCAATCACACTTGTAACATTTGTATTAGGCTTAATCATTGCCTTATTTACAGCCTTAATGCGTATTTCTACAAGTAAAATATTAAAAGGTATTGCACGAGTATACGTATCAATCATTCGTGGAACGCCTATGATTGTTCAATTATTTATTATTTTTTACGGTATTCCAGAATTAGGAAGACTCTTAACAAACGATGCTGATAATCAATGGACATTGGCACCAGTTATCGCAGCTATTATAGGGCTATCACTTAATGTGGGTGCGTACGCATCTGAAATTATTCGTGGTGGTATTATTTCTATACCAAAAGGACAGACAGAAGCGGCTTATTCAATCGGAATGAATTATCGCCAAACTGTACAACGTATTATTCTGCCACAAGCCATTCGCGTATCAATACCAGCATTAGGTAATACATTCTTAGGACTTATTAAAGATACATCTTTATTAGGATTTATCTTAGTAGCTGAAATGTTCCGTAAAGCACAGGAAGTTGCTTCAACTTCTTATGAATATTTAACGATTTATCTTTTAGTTGCATTAATGTATTGGGTAGTTTGTTTCATCATTTCAGTTATTCAAAGCTTTTATGAATCATACATTGAAAGAGGGTATCGCTCATGATCGAATTATCGAATATTCATAAATCATTTAATCAAACAGAAGTGATTAAAGGTATCGATTTAAAAGTCGATAAGGGCGAAGTTGTAACTTTAGTTGGACGTTCTGGTTCAGGTAAAACAACACTCTTACGTATGATGAACGCTTTAGAGATTCCAACAGAAGGTACAGTTTATGTTAATGGTAAAACGTATACAGCTAAGGACAAGAAATCACAGATTGAAGTACGTAAACAGTCTGGGATGGTGTTCCAAAGTTATAATCTATTCCCACACAAGACTGCGCTTGAGAATGTCATGGAAGGTTTAGTTACTGTTAAGAAGCAAAGTAAGTCTGAAGCTAAAACAAAAGCACTAGAGCTACTAGAAAAGGTTGGCTTAACACATGTGAAAGATCAACGTCCACATGCATTGTCTGGTGGTCAACAACAACGTGTAGCAATTGCTAGAGCTTTAGCTATGAATCCTAAAGTCATGCTATTTGATGAACCAACATCTGCACTTGATCCTGAACTTGTTAATGACGTATTGAAAGTGATTAAAGATTTAGCACAAGAAGGTATGACGATGGTCATCGTTACACATGAAATGCGATTTGCTAAAGAAGTATCTAACCAAATTGTATTTATTCATGAAGGTAAAATAGGTGAACAGGGCACACCCGACGATATATTTAATCGTCCACAAACAGATGAACTTAAGCGTTTCTTAAATGTCATTCAATAGTATTTATAAGATAAAGAAATCCCAGTGAATTCAGTTTCACTGGGATTTTTAGTATACTTATTTTTTTCTGTTTTCAATTAATTCTTTTACATGGTAAAACAATGGTTTAATCGGTTTAACAAAGTCACCGATATATTCGTATACATTAGCATTAAAGCCTTCTTTAAAGCGTTGAACGCCATAATCTTCAGCGTTTTCACTAAAGTCGCCAGTAATACCATAGAAATTATAACGATCAATATGATGTGCTTTGGCAAATTTAATCATTTCCCATTGCAAACGGTAAGCGCCCATATAAGGGTTATATCTTGGGTTAGAACCACTAGATAAGTAATATACTTCATGGTCGTTATAAATATATATTGCAGCGGCTAAGTTCAATACTTGACCTTCTTTATCAATTTCATCTTTAGTTTGGTTTATCTTACGTTCATTGCTATCGTATTGTTGTTTAATTTGTGTATGCTTCGTTTTATTTTTCTTAGAATTTGGATTCTCTTCTAAAGCTGTTTCTACGTCATGAAGTTGTTTTGATAAATCCTTGTGTTTGTCTTCTAGAGTAGTGAGATATTCTTGTAAATCGATATAGGCTAATTTAAGCATAGCGTTGTCGCCATATGTCTTTTGTAATTCTTCGAAGTATGGTTCATCACGGAATTTGAAACCGTGTTTTTCTTCCGCCATTCTAAATAAATCAAAGAATGTACCTGTTTCTTCTATAGATAATGTGCGTACTTTTACACCCATTTCATAAGTTTTTTTAATATTACGACGTGTTTGATAGTCCATTTCTTTCATTAATTGATCTTCTGATTTACCTTTTAAATCTAAGACTGAAAGCCAACGAATTTGGCTCATCATATCATATCCGACTGTATAACCTTGGTGTTTATAGCCTAAATCTTCCATAGTTTTGATAACAGCGCGGTTATCGTATGATTTTAAAATTTCACCATCAGCATTTCTTAAATTTTCAAGAATATAAGGATCAACAAGTACATATAAACAATTATGTTTCTTCAAGTATGAAGTTAAAGATTTAAAGAAGAAATGTACTAGTGATAAGTTATTATAGTCCATGACTGGACCACGGTGTGTATAAAAATATTTAAAGAATTTTAATGTACGTGCTTCAGTTAACAGACAAGCAGCAATGACCTCGTCTTTATCGTTTTTAACACCGACAAGATGAACGTCTCCACGCATTTCACGTCGATTGTCATAATGAATGCTTGATTGTGTGTAATGTGAAAAATGTTCTGTAGTAAATTTACCGAATTCTTCGGATGTTAAGTTTACAAATTTCAATATATATCTTCCCCTCTAGAAATAAAAACTAATTAATGAATCGTCAATAATTATATTATCAAAATACTACTATCATTACACATCATATCATAAAAAATAGCGTCATACTTTTGTATGATGTGATAAAATCATAGATTCTATTTATTTTTAAAATTAATTTAAAATTGTGTTTTTTGTATGAATTGATACTGTGATACTCTGGATTCTATGATAAAATCTAGAGTGAAAGATGACATGATTTAAAATAAGATTTCATCTCAAATGAGTCATATTATCGGGAGTGAACATATTGAAGAAATTCGTAGTGATGATCAGTGTATTAACACTAGTACTAGTCGGATGTAGTAGTGGAAAATATACAGATAAAATTGATAAAGCGGTTAAGTTACAAGAAAAGAAACAAACTAAAATAGCAAAAAGAGATGCTGGCGACGAAGTGAAGCACTTTGATAAAAAGGATGCTAATATCTATGTTTATGATAAAGGAAAATACGTTATCCTAGCGTATAAACCTTTAAGTGATGATGAAGAAGTCCATTATTACACTTATGAGTTTAAGGGGAAAAAGGCTAAATATAAAGAAAACTTTAACTCAAAAGGTTATTATCAAGAACATGATCCAGATTACAAAGAAGAAAATATGCGCTAGCCTGCTATAAGTGATAAGGAGCAACAATGAAAAAATTAATCAGTATAATATGTTTGTGTTTCATCATCGTGTTAGTGAGCGGTTGTGGTAAAGAAGATGTGAAATCGCCTCAAGCTACTAAAGACGGTAAACCACTCATTGTTATTTATGGTGATTTTAAATGTCCATATTGTAAAAAGGTTGAAAAGAATGTGATGCCTAAACTTAAAGAGAAATATTTAAACAACCATAAAGCGGAAATTAAATACGTTAATATGGCATTTTTAGGTAAAGATTCAATTATAGGGTCAAGAGCAGGACATGCAGTTCAAAATATTGCACCTCGTTCTTATTTACAATTTCAAAAATTAATGTTTGAGCATCAACAAGATGAAAAGAAAGCGTGGATTACTGAAAAAGTAGTTGACCAACAGATTGATCATTTGAATATTTCTGCAGATCAAAAAGAAAAAATAAAGTCAGAATATAAAACTAAAAATAGTGCCGCATGGAAAGCTGCAAATAAAGATAAGAAAGATACAAAAGCACATCATATTAAGACAGCGCCAACTGTGTTTATCAATGGCAAAAAAGTGGAAGATCCATATCACTTTAAAGAATATGATAAATTACTTCAATCAAAATAAATCATTTATATAATGAGGTCGGGATTTATGCCTGCATTTTGGACGACGATGAATCGTTTTTCCAATATGCAATAGCATCAAATCTCGACCTTTTATGGATATTGTAAAAATTTGATGAAGATGATGGATAACTAGATAGTTAAAGGTGACACTGGGTATGGTCATATAAGATGAAATAATTTTGAATATTTAAAAGATATGAATGATAAAAAAGTTGTCTGAATAGGCTTGTTTTTTACGAGAGTAAGGTATATAATTTTTAATCGTAATAATTACTATTTAGGAGGAACGACATGAAAAGAAAATTAAGTTTATTGTTACTTATTCCTCTTATGATATTAGCACTTGCTGCATGTGGCAACGGTGATGATCATAAAAAAGGAGATAAGTTAAAAGTTAATACAACAGTATATCCGTTAAAATCATTTACAGAACAAATTGGTGGTAAATATGTAGATGTTAAATCAATTTATCCAGCGGGCGCAGATTTACATAGTTATGAACCTACTCAAAAAGATATGATGAGTGCGGCAAAATCTGATTTATTCATTTATACTGGTGACGATTTAGACCCAGTAGCTAAAAAAGTGGCTTCAACAATTAAAAAAGATGATAAAAAATTATCTCTACAAGATAAAATCAGCAAAAATGATTTATTAGCAGATCATCATCATGAAGGTGAAGAAGAACATCATGGCGAAGAAGAACATCACCATCATGGTAAATATGACCCACACATTTGGTTAGATCCTAAGATGGACCAAACATTCGCTAAAGAAATTAAAGATCAACTTGTGAAAAAAGACCCTGATCATAAGAAATATTATGAAAAGAACTATAAAAAATTAAACAAAGATTTAGAGAATATTGATAAAGACATGAAAGACGCGACTAAAGGTAAAAAAGGTAATGCAGTATTTATCTCTCATGAATCTTTAGGTTATCTTTCTAATCGTTATGGATTCGAACAAGTAGGCGTTCAAAATATGAGTGCAGAAGATCCATCACAAAAGGATCTTACAAACATTGTGAAAGAAATTAAAAAGAATAAAGTAGAATACATTTTATATGAAGAAAATGTATCAAATAAGATTACTGATACAATTAGAAAAGAAACAGATGCGAAACCATTAAAATTCAACAATATGGAATCTGTAACTAAAGAACAACAAAATGAAAAAGGTCTTTCATACCAATCATTAATGAAAGAAAACATTAAAAACATTAAAAAGGCTTTAAATAGTAAAATTAAAGTAAAAGATGAAGACCATGAGCATGAACACGAACATGAACACTAAATAATATATTGAGAAATACAGAGCACTTCAGATGTTAGAACTTGATTCTAGCATGTTGAGGTGCTTTTTATGGTTCAATCTTTAGTAACTTCTATTCTATTTTGCTATGATAGATTTGTTTTAAATTATCAAAATTTAGGAGAATATCTATGACTATTAAAGTTGAAAAAAATAAAATTATCTTTTCAAGAACATTCACAGGAACGATTCATGAACTATTTAACGCATATACACAAGAAGATTTGTTTAAACAATGGTTTCATCCAGAAGGTGCTTCTACGGAAGTATTTGAATTTAATGTAGAAGAAGGAGGACATGCATTTTTTGCTATACACACGCCCGATATGACAAGTTACACGCGTTCAGAATACAAAAAAATTGAAAAACCTAATTACATTGAATACTTAGACTTTTTCGCTACACCAGATGGCGACAAAGATCCTAATATGCCAGGTATGCATATTGTAATTGAATTTGAGGAAAAGCAACCTAATCAAACTACAGTGACGTCAACTTCTGTATTACCTTCGGAAGAAGCTGCTCAACAAGCGCTTGATATGGGCGTCGAAGAAGGTATGAATTCAACATTGGACCAATTAGAAAAACTATTGAAATCATAATTGTAAATAAATTGTACCAACTGTGGATTTGTAAATGGGTGTATTATTGAAGTGGAATCTTATTTAAAAGAGGTTGATTTGATGAAAAGACGATATTTAATCGTGTTGGGATTATACTCAATAACTCATTTTATTTCGGCGGTTGTCATTAATTCCAAATGTTTTGCTAACCAATATGTACGTTTTATATTAAGAACGTTATTAGGGTATAGTATTTTTGCATCAGGATTACATTATTTTTCAAAATTAAAACGAAAATAATGGGATCGCTAATATTTAAATATGGACTGGGGTGGGGACAATGGTTGAGTGTCTGCCTCAGTTTTTTTATTTAGTTTTTATTAGATTAATTGGTAAAGTCAAAAGGGAAATGTTAGATGAGACAATCATTAAATTGAAATGTAAAACTGATTCTATCAAATATTTATAAATAACTTAAAAAGCATTTTATCATTTGTTAAAAAATTACCACTATTCATCATCTTTATTTCTTCATATAATGAATATGAAATAAATGATTTTAAAAAGATGGGAGTAATTGAGAATATGATGGAAAATCGAAAAACTACCGAAGATACATACGCAACTAAGTCTATTATGGAAGCGGTAGTAAGCCAAGCGCAAATGAAAGAAGTCATGGCTGATCAAACACCTATGCGTTATGCGTTAAAAGCAATGATGGCAGGATTCTTGTTATCTATTGTCACGGTATTTATGCTAGCTATTAAAACACAATTTGCTGCTACACAAATTGATGGCTTAATTAATTTGCTTGGTGCCATTGCATTTAGTTTAGCCTTAGTATTAATTGTATTAACGAATTCAGAATTACTAACAAGTAATTTTATGTATCTAACAGTAGGTTGGTATTATAAAGCAATACGTTTGAATAAAGTCATATGGATATTTACATTTTGCTTTATCGGTAATGTACTGGGTGGAATCATCTTATTTTTCTTAATGGAATATGCACATGTAATGACTCCAGAAATGACGGATGCACTAACTGAAACTGTACAAAAGAAAACAGAAGCATCAACATGGTTAAATATATTAGTAAAAGGTATTTTCTGTAATTTCTTTATTAATATAGGTATCTTTGTATCTATGCAATTTAAAGAAGGATTAACCAAAGCATTCTTTATTGCTTGTGGAGTAGTTGTGTTTGTCTTCATGGGTTATGAACACGTTGTCTTTAATGCCGGTTTATTCTCAGGTATGCTATTTTTCAATATTGATGGAATGTCAGGTTTAGGCGTTTTGAAAAATATTGTATTTGCTTTAATAGGTAATTATATTGGTGGCGGTATCTTTGTTGGATTAGTTTATGCTTATTTAAATGGTCAACGTTCACAATTAAAATAATGATCTTTGTGTAAGGGAGTGGGACAGAAATCATAAAGAACCACTAATCATTGATTATGTAGTCGTTCTCACGCATTAGCCACAGCTAATGTGTACTTTAAAATAGGAACACATATGTGTAAGTCAACTACTGCCTAAATATGAATGTAACTTGAAATATATTTATGTCCTAGCCTGTTAATTTTTATGACGAGTTATCAAACAAGTTGATTGACTCTTGTCGTTTTTCTTTTTACGCTTAATGTCATGAATAGAGAAAACGAAGGACGTGAAGAGAATGAGTAACGTGAATATAAGAATTGCAGATCAAAATGATGTTGTACCGATTCATCAACTTATGTATGAAGCCTTTACGCCATTAAGGGAATTAGGCATTGATTGGCCATCAGTGAATGCCACAGAGGAAATGGTAGCAGACAACATCAAACATAATACAACATTTGTATTAGAATTGAACGATACAATCATCTCAACGATTACCGTACGATATCCTTGGGGGAGTGTCAGAAGTATTTCTGGTTATCCGTTCGTTTGGTGGTTTGCCACACAACCAGAATTCGATGGACAGGGCTATGGTAGTCAATTGTTAAAATACGTAGAAGAAGATTTTTTAAGAGATACATTAAAGGCCTCAGCAGTCACATTAGGAACATCCGCGCGATTACATCCTTGGTTATTAAGTATTTATGAAAAAAGAGGATATGAAATATATGCTGAACATGAAAACGATGACGGTGATTTAGGTGTGATTATGAGGAAAATATTAATTCCTGAACGCTTTGAAGAAAAGATTCTAGGACAACCACCATTTTAAAAAAGTCATCACAAAGAGTTAAAAATAGCCAGTAAATGAATTGAAACATTCATTTACTGGCTATTTTAATTTTATTAAAAGTTCGAGGATTTATTATTTTTTATCTACTTTGTAATCAATTAGATAAATAGACTCTGGTGTTACATTGAAGTTTTTCACATTTTTACTTACACCGTCAATTTGGTCATTGTACGTTATATAACTATTTGGAATGTCTTTGTCTGACGTTTTCAATATTTGATTCGTTAGTTGCTCACGTTCTGTTTGACCGAATGTGTGGTTTAATTGTTTGATTTGTTGAGTAACCTCTTTATTGTCATAATTACCTTTATTATTTGCGCCTTTTGGTAAGTAAGCAGTATTAAAGAAATAACCTGTATCTCCTCTAGGAACTGTTAAGTAACTATACATAGAAGCATCCCATGCATCTTTATCTTTCAAATATCCTTCGATATCATCTACGTTTCTTAATTTTACTTCAATGTTTGCTTTTTTAGCTTCAGATTGAATAACTTGTCCAATCTTAGGTAATTCAGGTCTACCATCATAAGTAACCATATTGATTTTTAAAGGATGATCTTTAGTGTAGCCTTCTTTGGCTAATAGCTTTTTCGCTTTATTAATGTCTTGTGGCTGAACCTCGCTACCTTTAATATGCTTCAATCGATCATTAAATGGTCCAGAGGCTGGTTTGGCATAATCTTTGGACACATTCTTAGCAATTTCTTTACGATTAATAACTGCATCAAATGCTTCTCGAACATTTTTATTCATTTTTTTGCTGTCGTGATTATAAAGTAATAAATGAGTTCTGAAACCAGATGTACTTTGAATATTCGCTTTATTAGATTTTTTAACATCATTAATTTGAGCGATAGGTACATCTGTTGTTAAATCTGATTTGCCAGATAATAAATGGTTGACACGAGTATTGCCATCTTCATGATATGTGACATTGATTTTACTTAATTTAGGTGTACCTTGCCAATAATCTTTGTATTTTGATAGCTCTATCTTTTGTGACCGTTGATATTTGTCAATTTGGTACGGGCCTGTACCAACTGGTTGATCCGAAACTTTGCCTTTCGCTTGTGTGTCATAAATAGCTGCGAATGGACTCGCTAATTCGGATTTTAATTCAGGATAAGGTTCCTTGGTTTTGATTGTCACTTCTTGGCCTTTTGCAGTGATTTTATCAATAGGTAGAGATCCACTTAATAAGTCACTCTTTTTAACACCTTGTTCTAGACTACGTTTGACAGCATCTCCAGTTAATTTATGACCATTTTGGAAATGAATGTCATCTTTAATTTTTAGGGTAAGGGTATCATCAGATTTTTGTTTGAAGGATTTAACCAATAGGGGTTTAACTTTACCATCTTTAGACATTTTGAATAAAGATTCTAATGCACCGATTTTCACAGGTACATCCGTTTCATATGGCGCAATTGATGTTGTTTTTAATGGGATTTCAACATTAAGCGTATCTTTTTTATTTGTTGCATTATTGTTACAACTTGCTAAAATAAAGGATACTATAATTATCAGAATAGTAAATCTTTTCATGTCGTTTACTCCTCTCCATTGTCTAATCATGAAAATTTACTAAGTCGTTAATATGGCACGTACATATTGCATCGTTCGTTATGTATTTGAAATTGGTGCTAGTTGAAGTAGTACATATATTAACCACTAATATTTTAATTATATATCTTATTACATGTAATTTAAATCTTTATACATCTCTTTTTACAAAGTTAAATATTTTAATATGTTGTGTATATAACTTGTATAAGGGGATTCCCTAATTTTCACTAAAAATGTGAAATTAATCACAAAAACTCTACGAATTAGTTTACAATTCAAGTTGAAAGGATTGGTATTATGGTAGGCAACATTTTAGTGGCACATGGAATGAGAAAAGGAAATCAAAATAAAGCCTTAGAAGAATTCATTACAACTTTACTAAAAGATGAAGAGTACCATTACGAATTAGCATTTTTAGAGAGTGACACACAGAGTTTAGAAATAACAATGGAAAAGATGATCGAAAAAGGAATCACACAATTTAGAATTGTGCCGTTACTTATTTTTAGAGCGATGCATTATATTGGCGATATTCCTAACATACTATCAGAGATGAAAGTAAAGTATCCTCAAATTTCGAGTCAAATGAGTGAACCTTTAGGCACACATCCTTATATGAAATCACTAGTAGAAAGAAGAATAGAGGATGTGCATCTTGCTGATCAAGCCTCCAAGACAGCAACGGTTATTATTGCACACGGTAATGGTAGCGGCCGTTTTACAAAAGCACATGATGAACTTAAAGCATTTGTGGAAACCATCGACTCGAAGCGACCTGTATATGCAAGAGCTTTATATGGCGTTTTAACATTCAGGAATGATTTAGACGAGATATCAAAACAATATGATGAATTAATTATCGTGCCACTCTTTTTATTTGATGGAAGATTGGTCAATAAAGTAAAACGATTCATTGATGACATGGATATTCATTGTAAACTACACATTACACCGTCAATCAATTTTGATGACGCATTGAGACTTATTATACGAGAACGTCTTGAAGCACTCCAATTTTAAAAATAACAACATGTGCCTTTATATCCAATCCTTTAAATAACTTATCTATAGTGATAAAGGGGCATATATATGACTAAAAACAAATTAGTGATGATAGGAAATGGCATGGCTGGTTTGAGAACTATCGAAGAAATTTTGGATAGAGATCCGCAACGTTTTGAAATTACCATTATCGGTAAAGAAGCCTATCCAAATTATAATAGAATCATGTTATCTAATATTTTACAAAATAAAATGACTGTAGAAGAAACAATCATGAATTCATATGACTGGTATGCAGAACATGACATTAAATTGGTTAATAACGATCCAGTGACGATATTAGATAGAGAAAAAAAGACAGTTTTAACTGAGAGTGGGCAATCCTTTGAATATGATCAATGTATAATTGCCACAGGTTCAAAAGCATTTGTTTTACCTATTCCAGGATCTGATTTACCAAGTGTTATTGGGTGGCGAACAATTGATGATACTAAACGCATGATGGAGATAGCTCAAACTAAACATAAAGCAATTGTTATAGGTGGGGGCCTATTAGGATTAGAATGTGCTAGAGGGTTATTAGACCAAGGTATGGAGGTAACCGTAGTACATTTAGCAGAATGGCTTATGGAAATGCAATTGGATCGAAAAGCAGGTCAAATGCTAAAAAATGATTTGGAACAACAAGGTATGCGATTTGAATTACAAGCGAATACCCAAGAAATTCTCGGTCATGAAGATGTTGAGTCCGTTAGATTAGCAGATGGACGTGTGTTAGAAGCGGACTTAGTTGTTATGGCGGTAGGTATTGGACCTTATACTGAGGTAGCTAAAGCGGCTGGTTTAGACGTTAATAGAGGTATTATCGTTAATGAATTTATGCAAACAAATGATCCAAATATCTTTGCTGTGGGAGAATGTGCAGAATGTGAAGGTAAAGTATATGGTTTAGTTGCACCATTATATGAACAAGGTATCGTTTTAGCAGACTATTTAACAAATAAGGAAACTAATGGTTATCATGGCTCTACTACATTTACCTCTTTAAAGGTATCAGGGTGTGATTTATATAGTGCAGGTATTATTGAAGAAACTGACGATATTCATGGTATAGAGATATTTAATAGTATCGATAATAATTATAAAAAAGTATTTTTAAAAGATGGAGAAGTTGTCGGTGCAGTGTTATATGGGAATACAGATGATGGTTCTCGCTTCTATAACATGATGAAAAAGCACGAATCTATCGAAGACTATACGTTGGTCTCTTTATTAACAAAAGGTGGAGAAGCTGCCAATGTATCTATTGAGGATATGGCAGATGACGAAACAATTTGTGGTTGTAATGGTGTCAATAAAGGCACAATTGTAGAAGCGATTACTAAAAATGGATTAACGTCTGTAGCTGAAGTTACAAAAATGACTAAAGCAGGAAATTCATGTGGGAAATGTAAAGGCCAAATCGCAGACATTCTACAATATGCATTAGGTGATGATTTTATAGCCTCTAAACCAACTGGTATATGTGCTTGTACGGATTTATCACGAGATCAAATTGTTACTCAAATTAGAGCAAAAGGACTCAAAACATCTAAAGAAGTGAGACATGTACTCAACTTCAAAGATAAAAATGGATGTCCAAAATGTCGTCCAGCTATCAACTACTATTTGAACATGATATATCCATATGAGCATAAAGATGAAAAAGAATCACGATTTGCCAATGAACGTTATCATGCAAATATTCAAAATGACGGTACATTCTCCGTCATCCCCCAAATGCGCGGTGGTGTTACAGATGCAGATCAACTTATTAGACTAGGGGAAGTCGCTAAAAAATATAATGTACCACTTGTTAAAGTTACAGGATCTCAACGTGTGGGATTATATGGATTGAAAAAAGAAGAACTACCAAGCGTATGGGAAGACTTAGGCATGCGTTCTGCTTCAGCTTATGGTAAAAAAACACGTTCAGTTAAAAGTTGTGTTGGTAAAGAATTCTGTAGATTTGGAACACAATATACGACTCAACTTGGTATTAGATTAGAGAAAACATTTGAATATATTGATACCCCACATAAATTCAAAATGGGTGTATCAGGATGCCCTAGAAGTTGCGTAGAATCTGGTGTGAAAGATTTTGGTGTGATATCAGTAGAAAATGGTTTCCAACTCTATATCGGAGGTAATGGCGGTACTGAAGTAACAAAAGGACAATTACTAACTACTGTAGAAACAGAAGATGAAGTGATTCGTATTTGTGGTGCATTGATGCAATATTATCGTGAAACTGGAATATATGCTGAAAGAACTGCGCCTTGGTTAGAACGTCTTGGTTTTGAAAATGTGAAAGAAGTATTGTTAGACCCCGAACGTCAACAAGCACTTTTCGATAGAGTGATGGAAGCGAAACAAGCGATCCAAGAGGAACCTTGGCAAGCAATCGTAAATGATAAAGCATCACAAAAAATCTTTGAAGTTGAGAGGGTTTAATCATGAAACATATGGAGAAAATTAAAGTGTCCCGTATAGATGAGTTAACACCATTAATTGGTAAGAAAGTATTCGTAAACGATAAAGAGATTGGTTTGTTTTTAACAAATGAAGGAGAGATATTTGCAGTCAATAATATTTGTCCTCATAAAGAGGGGCCTTTGTCAGAAGGTACTGTTAGTGGAAACTATGTTTATTGTCCTTTACATGACCAAAAAATTGATCTTAAGACAGGTGATGTTCAGGAACCAGATACTGGTTGTGTAGAAACGTATCCAGTAGAAGTCGTAGATGGAGATATTTTTATATGCCTTTAAATCGATACGGAACTGTCTACTTAGTAGGTGCAGGTCCTGGTGATCCTAATTTATTAACTAAAAGAGCGCAAAGACTCATTGAAAATGCAGATATTATATTATACGACAGATTGGTTAATCCCTTTATATTGCAATATGCTAAACCAGATATAGAAATCATTGATGTTGGTAAGAAACCATATACTAAACATATTCAACAAGAGGCCATTAATCAAAAAATGATTGAAGCGGCAAGTAAACATCATCATGTGGTTAGGCTTAAAGGAGGCGACCCTGCTATATTTGGACGTGTCCAAGAAGAAGTAGAAGCTTTAGTTGAATTAAATATCAACTTTGAAATAGTGCCGGGGATAACATCGGCAAGTGCAGCAGCACAATCCATGAACTTAGGTCTAACAATGAGAAGTATAGCTAAAAACGTTACTTTTTCAACAGGTCATTTTAAGGATTCAAAAGATAATGACATTGATATCAGTACATTAATAAATAAAGGAACGCTAGCTGTTTATATGGGGGTTAAACGACTACCTAGAATTATTTCGCAAATCAGACAGTATACATCGTATGATTACCCAATCGCAATTGTTTTCCGTGCCTCACTTTTTGATGAACAAGTATTGACTGGAAATATAAGTAATATCGAACAAAAGTTAAACCAGTATAAAGTAGAAGGATTACCAGGCATTTGTATCATTGGAGATATCATCAGCTATTCACAACCCCAAATTAAGACTAAGAATAAAGAAAAAATATATATTGTAAAAGGCGATAGAAACCAAGCATTAGAAAAATGTGAATTACTATATGAGCAAGGTTATGGATGCATGATAGAAGTAGATGAGACGTATCATTATTCTCAACAAGCATTATACAAATCAGTGTTAAAGCAGTATACACATCAGTTTATTGAATTATAAGCACAAAATGAATATTAATGATAAAGCAGTGTCTATCTAGAATAGGCACTGCTTTTTTGTAGTAGGGAATTTATAAGTGCAATTAGGACATTCCCTAATATATAAATATT
Source organism: Staphylococcus warneri (assembly GCF_900636385.1). NCBI lineage: Bacteria > Bacillati > Bacillota > Bacilli > Caryophanales > Staphylococcaceae > Staphylococcus > Staphylococcus warneri. The sequence goes on from NZ_LR134269.1 coordinate 496,311, forward strand.
GTGAAAAAATGTACAATCTAATTGAAAAGATTGGAACGCATAGATGAAGTAAAGGTCTAGGAGGATATTTATGGGCAAATTTGGATTGAATTTTTTTAAACCAACTGAAAAGTTTAATGGTAATTGGTCAGTACTTGAAAGTAAAAGCAGAGAATGGGAAAAAATGTACCGTGAACGTTGGAGTCACGATAAAGAAGTGAGAACTACCCACGGCGTGAATTGTACTGGGTCTTGTTCATGGAAAGTTTTTGTTAAAAATGGCGTCATAACATGGGAAAATCAACAAACAGATTATCCTAGTTGTGGTCCAGATATGCCAGAATATGAACCGAGAGGATGCCCAAGAGGTGCCTCATTTTCATGGTATGAATATAGTCCATTAAGAGTTAAATATCCCTATATCAGAGGGCAGCTCTTAGAATTATGGCAAGAAGCACTTGAAGAAAATCATGGAAACAAAATTGCTGCATGGGCATCTATTGTAGAAGATGAAGAAAAAGCCAAACGTTATAAACAAGCGCGTGGTATGGGTGGTCATGTACGATCAAATTGGAAAGATGTAACTGATATTATCGCTGCTCAATTACTATATACCATTAAAAAAGATGGTCCAGATAGAATAGCAGGATTCACGCCTATTCCAGCGATGTCTATGGTGAGCTATGCAGCTGGTGCACGATTCATTAATTTGTTGGGTGGAGAAATGTTGAGTTTTTATGATTGGTATGCCGATTTGCCACCAGCATCACCTCAAATATGGGGGGAACAGACAGATGTCCCTGAATCAAGTGATTGGTATAACGCTGCTTACATGATTATGTGGGGTTCAAACGTACCATTAACAAGAACTCCAGATGCACATTTCATGACAGAAGTACGATATAAAGGAACTAAAGTCATTTCTATCGCACCAGATTATGCTGAAAATGTAAAGTTTGCAGATAATTGGCTGGCGCCTAATCCAGGTACTGATGCTGCAGTTGCTCAAGCAATGACACATGTTATTTTACAAGAATATTATATCAATAATCCTAATTCACGATTTATTAATTATGCTAAACAATATACAGATATGCCTTTTATATTAATGTTAGATCAAGATGAAAATGGTTTGAAAGCAGGCCGATTTTTAAGAGCAAGTGATCTTGGACAAGATACAACAAACGGAGAATGGAAGCCTGTGTTATTTGATAACTTATCAAATCAACTAGTTGTTCCAAATGGCACGATGGGGCAACGCTGGGAAGATGGTAAACAATGGAATCTTAAATTAGAAGATGAAGCAGGCAATGATATTCAACCTAGTCTATCCATGGATGAAAGTGATTTTGAATTACAACAAATTCAATTTCCATATTTTGATAGCAATGGCGACGGTGTCTTTGAACGACCTATACCTACTAAGAAGATTAAATTAGCTAATGGTGATGAAAGATATATTACTACTGTATATGATTTGATGATAAGTCAATATGGTATCAAACGTTTTAATCATGAATTAGAAGCAACGGGATATGACGATGCACATTCTAAATATACGCCTGCCTGGCAAGAAAACATTACAGGTATAAAATCTAGCCTAGTCATTCAAGTTGCAAAAGAATTTGCTCAAAATGCTATAGACACAGAAGGACGCTCAATGATTATTATGGGAGCTGGTATCAACCATTGGTTTAATTCCGATACAATTTATCGTTCTATTTTAAATTTAGTTATGTTATGTGGCTGTCAAGGTGTCAATGGTGGTGGTTGGGCACACTATGTTGGACAAGAAAAATGTCGACCTATCGAAGGATGGAATACGATTGCATTTGCTAAAGATTGACAAGGGCCTCCACGCTTACAAAATGGGACAAGTTGGTTCTATTTCGCAACAGATCAATGGAAGTATGAAGAATCAAATGTTGATAAATTGAAATCACCTTTAGCGAAGCATATAAAACATCAACATCCAGCTGATTACAATGTGACAGCAGCTAAATTAGGCTGGTTGCCTTCGTATCCACAGTTTAATAAGAATAGTTTGTTATTCGCTGAAGAAGCCAAAGAAAATGGTGATGATTCAAATGAAGCCATCTTACAACGTGCGATTAATGAAGTGAAAACGAAGGAAACAAAATTTGCAGTAGAAGATCCTGATTTAAGAAAAAACCATCCTAAAACATTATTCGTATGGCGTTCTAATTTAATTTCTAGTTCTGCTAAAGGACAAGAATATTTTATGAAACATTTATTAGGTACAAAATCAGGATTATTAGCATCACCAAACGAAGATGATAAACCTGATGAAATTCAGTGGAGAGAAGAAACAACAGGTAAATTAGATTTACTCGTATCGCTCGATTTTAGAATGACAGCGACGCCATTATATTCAGATATTGTTTTACCAGCAGCAACTTGGTATGAAAAGCATGACCTTTCTTCTACTGATATGCATCCTTATGTTCATCCATTTAATCCAGCCATAGATCCATTGTGGGAGTCTCGATCCGATTGGGATATTTATAAAACACTCGCTAAAGCAGTGTCAGAAATGGCGAAGGATTATCTACCAGGTACATATAAAGATGTCGTAACAACACCATTAGGTCATGATTCTAAACAAGAAATAGCCACACCATTAGGTATAGTAAAAGATTGGTCTAAAGGTGAGATAGATGCCATACCAGGTAAAACAATGCCTAACTTTACCATCGTAGAACGTGATTACACATTAATTTATGATAAGTATGTTTCTGTTGGACCGAAATTAGAGACAGATAAAGTAGGGGCGCATGGTGTTAGTTTTAGCGTGAAGGAACAATACGAAGAATTAAAAAGTATGCTAGGGACTTGGAATGATAAAGATCCTAAATCTATCAAAAATGATAAACCTAGAATTCACTCTGCTCGAAATGTAGCAGATGCAATGTTAAATCTTTCATCAGCTACAAATGGCAAATTATCACAAAAATCTTATCAAGATTTAGAAAAACAAACAGGTATGACGCTAACTGACATTTCAAGTGAACGTGCGTCTGAAAAAATAACATTTTTAAATATTGGTTCTCAACCTAGAGAAGTTATTCCAACAGCAGTGTTCCCTGGCTCAAATAAAAATGGACGACGTTATTCACCATTTACAACAAATATAGAAAGACTCGTACCATTTAGAACGTTAACTGGTCGTCAAAGTTACTATATTGATCATGAGATTTTCCAACAATTTGGAGAAAGTTTGCCTATTTATAAACCTACATTACCACCAATGGTATTTGGTACTAAGGATAAGCAAATTAAAGGCGGTACTGACACTTTAATATTGCGATACTTAACACCGCATGGCAAATGGAATATTCACTCTATGTACCAAGACAATAAACATATGTTGACGTTATTTAGAGGTGGACCAACAGTATGGATTTCTGATGAGGATGCAGTTGAACATGACATTCAGGATAACGATTGGTTAGAAGTATATAACCGAAATGGTGTCGTTACAGCGAGAGCTGTCATTTCACACAGAATGCCTAAAGGTACTATGTTTATGTATCATGCACAAGATAAACATATTCAAACACCTGGTTCTGAAATTACTGATACTAGAGGTGGTTCACACAATGCACCAACACGAATTCATTTGAAACCAACACAACTCATAGGTGGCTATGCTCAAATTAGTTATCATTTCAATTATTATGGACCAATTGGAAATCAAAGAGATGTATATGTAGCAGTAAGAAAGATGAAGGAGGTCAATTGGCTTGAAGATTAAAGCGCAAATAGCAATGGTGTTGAATTTAGATAAATGTATAGGTTGTCACACTTGTAGCGTTACCTGCAAAAACACATGGACAAATCGACCTGGTGCAGAATATATGTGGTTTAATAATGTTGAAACAAAGCCTGGTACAGGTTATCCCAAACGTTGGGAGGATCAAGAGCACTATAAAGGCGGCTGGGTATTGAATCGGAAAGGGAAATTACAACTTAAATCTGGTAGTAAGTGGTCTAAAATAGCACTTGGAAAGATTTTCTATAACCCTGATATGCCATTGATTCAAGATTATTATGAACCCTGGAATTATAACTATGAGCATTTAACAACAGCTAAGGCAGGTCAACACTCTCCAGTAGCAAGAGCCTACTCTGTTATTTCTGGTGAAAATATGGATATTGAATGGGGACCTAACTGGGAAGACGATTTAGCTGGTGGTCATGTGACTGGGCCTAAAGATCCTAATATTCAAAAGATAGAAGAAGATATCAAGTTTCAATTTGATGAAACATTTATGATGTATCTACCAAGATTATGTGAACATTGTCTTAATCCAAGCTGTGTTGCGTCTTGTCCATCAGGTGCTATGTATAAAAGAGATGAAGATGGCATCGTTTTGGTTGATCAAGATGCATGTCGTGGATGGCGTTATTGTATGACTGGATGTCCTTATAAAAAAGTCTATTTTAACTGGAAAACGAATAAAGCTGAAAAATGTACATTTTGTTTTCCTAGAATTGAAGCAGGCATGCCTACAGTTTGCTCAGAAACTTGTACAGGTCGAATGAGATATTTAGGCGTATTATTATATGACGCTGACAGAGTAGAAGAAATGGCATCAACTGAAAATGAAAAAGAATTATATGAAAAGCAATTGGAACTATTCTTGGACCCATTTGATGAAGCAATCATTGCACAAGCTGAAAAAGATGGTATTAATCATGAATGGATTGAAGCGGCACAACAGTCACCGATTTATAAATTAGCCATTGAATATAAATTAGCATTCCCATTGCATCCAGAGTATAGAACAATGCCAATGGTGTGGTATTGTCCACCATTAAGTCCAATTATGAGTTACTTTGAAGGTAAAAATTCAGAACAAAATCCGGATATGATTTTTCCTGCCATAGAAGAAATGCGCTTACCGATAGAATACTTAGCGAATATGTTTACAGCAGGTGCCACTAAGCCGGTCAAACAAGCACTACAAAAAATGGCTATGATGAGAAGTTATATGAGAGCACAGGTGACTCAAAAAGATTTTGATGTTGAACGTCTAACGCAACTAGGTCTTACTGAACGACAAACGAAAGATATGTATCGATTATTAGGTTTAGCCAAATATGAAGAACGATTTGTGATACCGACAACACATAAAGAAACTTATTTAGATACGTATCACGCTCAAGGTTCGCAAGGTTATGGTGGCGAAAACTTTGGTGTGAATTGTGAAGGATGCGGCGTCGCAGTTGCTACGGACAAGTCAGGTCAAGACATTTATAACGAGCGTTTCTATGGAGGGATTTTCCGTGATTAACTTTGACAATTTATATCGATATCAAGACAGTTTAGGATATATCGCAATGCAATTATGCTTCCCTGAGAAAAAGACATTTAATGAAAATATATTTAACGAAGTTATCGATCCTAGTCATCCGGGGTATCAAGATCTATTAGCATTTAGAGAACAGATGATGCAATATACGTTATCTGAAATTCAACAAATATATACAGATACCTTTGATTTTAGCAAAAAAGCCCCTTTATATATGACATATAATCAATTTGATACGCAAAAAGAGCGAGGGCAAATGTTAGCAAAACTTAAAGTATTGTACGAAATGTTTGGTTTGAAAATGGTAGATAATGAACTGTCAGATTATCTACCGTTGATGCTACAATTTTTACAAACTATAGAATGGCGTGGTGATGAAAGGGCAGAAGAAAATATTCAATTAGTCATTATGATTATTGAAGATGGAACATATGTCATGGCAAATGAACTTGGAAAACTCAACCATCCATATGGTTATGTCATTCAAGCATTAAGAAAGACGTTGAAATTATGTTTACAAGTGCCAGAAGGGGTGGCTCTGCATGATTAATCAATTTTTATGGGTCATATATCCATACTTATGTATCGCTATATTTATCATCGGACACATTGCTAGATTTAAGTATGACCAGTTTTCTTGGACTGCAAAGTCTAGCGAATTAATTGAAAAAAAGAGATTGAAATGGGGAAGCTTACTATTTCATTTAGGCGTAATTCCCGTTTTCTTTGGACATGTCGTTGGTCTTGTCATACCGAAATATTGGATGGATTCATTAGGTGTTAGTGAACATATGTATCATTTTGGGGCAGTATATATTGGTAGTATTTTTGGTATAATGACGTTAATAGGTATGTTGTTACTTACCGCTAGAAGAATTACAATCAAAAATGTGAGACGTTTAAGTTCATTTTCAGATATTTTTGTTAATATTCTTTTATTAATCATTATCTTCATGGGATGTTACTCTACAATAGTTACGAATATGATGCATATCGAATTTAATTATCGTGAAACCATTTCAGTTTGGTTTAGACAACTCTTTATGTTTAAACCTCATGCAGATTTGATGACCAATGTACCATTGCAATTTAAATTGCATATGTTATTAGGGTTTACCATTTTTGCGTGTTGGCCATTTACGCGTTTAGTTCATGTATGGAGTGTACCCTTATCATATACAAATAGAAGGTACATTATTTACCGAAAAAATAAACTATAGTAATTCAAGGGTGGAAATAGTATGATGCCAGATTCAATGTTTGAAAGCCAAAATTTTCAAGAAAATATTGATAGAATTAGATTAGAACAAGGTTTTGATTTTGCAGCGTTAGCTTTTTATGAATCAGCGAGCACCTTTTCACCTATAAAATGGCAATATGTGTCAGGCAATAAGAATGATAGATATAAATTGATTATTTTGCGTAAAGGGCGAGGTCTAGCTGGTAATGTGATGAAAACGGGAAAGAGAATGGTAATTGCTAATGTAGACATGGCTTTAACACCTGATGAAAAGGTTAAGTTTCCTATATTACTCAGTGAAAATTTAACCGCGGTCATAGCGATTCCACTTTGGTATCAACAACAAGTGTATGGTGTCATGTTGTTTGGCCAAAGAAATCATAAACCATTACCAATAAATGTGTATGATATAGATATTTATGAACAATTAGGGATATTTAATGAAGAAATTTAGGTGATTAACTTGACGGTTAATAATGAACAACTTGAAGTGTTGTTAAGACGTTATTTTGAAAGTACAAATGAGAAGATTGTTTTTGTAAATAATAACGGAAAAGTCATAGCAATGAATGAAGCAGCTAAAGAGGTCATTTCGGAAGAAGAAAATTATAGTGCGATGACAAATGCGATATGCAGACGATGCGAGGGTTACACGAATGAGTATGACTTACAGTCATGCAAAGATTGCTTTTTAGATGTAGAACAACCTCATCACTCTCAATTCCAAGTATTTATGAAAACAAAAAACAGAAAAATCGCACCATTTACAGCTTCTTACATTACAATTGATCCGGTTAAAGGCATCAACGCATTTACTTTGCAAGATGTTGCACCTCAAATTGAACGACAAGAAAAAATGAATCAACGTCGAATGATGAGAAAAACAATTTCTGCACAAGAAAATGAACGTAAGTGTATATCTAGAGAATTACATGATAGTGTTATTCAAGAAATGTTGAATATTGATGTTCAATTACGTTTGTTAAAATATCAACAAGATAAAGAGAAGATATTAGATGATGTTAAAAATATTGAAGGATTAATGTCACAACTCGTTGATGATGTCCGACATTTATCAGTTGAATTGCGTCCTGCATCCCTTGATGATTTAGGACTAGAGGCAGCATTTAAATCGTATTTTAAACAATTCGAAGAAAATTATGGTATGCAAATCAATTATGTTTCTAACATTGTCAATCATCGATTTGATAGTGAAGTGGAAACAGTCGTTTATCGAGTTGTTCAAGAGGCTGTATATAACGCTTTAAAATATGCTGGTGTTAGTGAAGTAGAAGTCACTATTCAGCAAAATGAATTGACTTTAATCGCTGAAATTATTGATCGAGGACAAGGATTTGATCCATCTTCCAAGCCAAGAGGATCTGGACTAGGGTTATATGGAATGAAAGAGCGATCAGAACTTGTTGAAGGGAATTTAAACATAGAAACGCATATAGGTAAAGGAACGATTATTACTTTAGAAGTACCACTGTAAATTAATTTTTGGGGGAATAATGTTGAAAATAGTTATTGCCGATGATCATGCAGTTGTTAGAACCGGTTTCTCTATGATATTGAATTATCAAGAGGATATGGAAGTAGTTGCTACCGCTGCTGATGGTGTAGAAGCCTATCAAAAAGTCATGGAGTTTAAACCTGATGTGCTATTAATGGACTTAAGTATGCCACCAGGTGAATCTGGACTTATCGCAACGAGTAAAATTCATGAAAGTTTTCCTGAAACTAAGATTTTAATCTTAACGATGTATGATGATGAAGAGTATTTATTTCATGTATTGAGGAACGGTGCGAAAGGTTATATTTTGAAAAACGCACCTGATGAACAACTATTGCTTGCTATTAGAACGGTTTATAATGGTGAGACATATGTGGATATGAAATTAACAACCTCATTAGTCAATGAATTTGTAAACAGTAGTAATCAGGAATATACAGATACATCAGATCCATTCAAAGTGTTATCCAAAAGGGAATTAGAGATATTGCCATTAATAGCAAAAGGCTACGGTAATAAAGAAATAGCAGAAAAACTATTTGTATCAGTGAAAACAGTAGAAGCACATAAAACACACATTATGAACAAACTAGAATTAAAATCAAAACCAGAACTCGTAGAATACGCCATGAAAAAGAAACTATTAGAATTTTAGAGCCCCTTATCGCTATAGCGATTAGGGGCTCTTATGCCTTAGCGAAGCTAAGGCGAACCGAAGAGAATGATCGCTATAGCGATTAGGGGCTCTAATGCATTTAAAGAAGTACTTCCATTTTAATGGTTAGTACTTCTTACGCAGTAGTGAAAGCTACTGTGATCCTTAAAAGTACTTCCATTTTAATGGTTAGGGGCAGTGGATGACTGGTAAGTTACTACGTGATACTTGTAACTCACCTAGTCATCATGTGCCGGGGAAGAAAGACGAAATGTAAAATTTCTGTTCTTCACCCTCTTACGCAGTAGTGAAAGCTACTGTGATCCTATTAATAGGGGAATTACTTATATAAATAAGGGATTATCCTAATGTTCAGTTTTTCACAAAGTAGATAAAATCAAATTAAGATTAGTTCTATGTTCATTAATACTGCTATTAAAAGGCAGGCCCACATAGTACTAATAAATAAATGAATTCGACGAGGGTGAAAATATGGACAAGACAAAAGGTGGATTTCAACTCACATTACAAACACTTAGCTTAGTGGTTGGTTTTATGGCTTGGAGTATTATTTCTCCATTAATGCCGTTTATTTCTCAAGACATTAAAATATCAGCGGGACAACTATCCATTATTTTAGCAATACCCGTAATTTTAGGATCAATATTACGTGTCCCTTTTGGTTATTTAACTAATATTGTTGGAGCCAAATGGGTGTTTTTCTGTAGCTTTATAGTGCTTTTATTTCCAATTTACTTTTTAGGACAAGCACAATCACCAAAAATGATGATGATATCTGGATTCTTTCTTGGTGTTGGTGGTGCCATCTTCTCTGTAGGTGTTACATCAATTCCAAAATATTTTCCAAAAGATAAAGTAGGATTAGCAAATGGTATCTATGGTATGGGAAATATAGGGACAGCCATTTCATCCTTTTTAGCACCGCCAATTGCAGGGATTATTGGTTGGCAAGCAACGGTTAGAAGTTATTTGGTTATTATTGCTATATTTGCAGTATTAATGTTTATATTTGGGGATAATCGTGAGCCTAAAGTAAAAGTGCCACTAATAGCTCAAATGAAAATCTTATTTAAAAATTATAAACTATACTATACAAGTCTTTGGTACTTTATTACATTTGGTGCGTTTGTAGCCTTTGGACTATTTTTGCCAAACTATCTTGTACAACATTTTGGTATAGATAAAGTAGATGCAGGTATTCGTTCAGGTATATTTATTGCTTTAGCGACTTTCTTGAGACCAGTCAGAGGTATACTAGGTGATAAATTAAATGCAGTTAAAGTTCTGATGGTAGATTTTGTCATTATGATTATAGGTGCATTAATTTTAGGATTTTCTAATCACATCGCATTATTTACCATTGGATGTTTAATGATAAGTGTATGTGCAGGTATTGGTAATGGTCTTATTTTTAAATTAGTACCTTCATATTTTGCGAAAGAAGCTGGATCAGCAAATGGTATTGTATCAATGATGGGGGGGCTTGGTGGCTTTTTCCCACCATTAGTAATCACATATGTTACAGGTATGACTGGTTCAAGTCATTTAGCATTTATCTTTTTAGCTGTTTTTGGACTTATCGCATTAATCACAATGGTTCATTTAAATAAAAAAGAAGCATAAATAAATAACACCCTCATCATGGTTATACCGTGACGAGGGTGTTATATTTTGATTTATAATATAGAAATAGTTGTTGCGTCTTCAGATTCTTGTTGTTGTTTAGGTAAGCGAATGTTTAAGACGCCATCTTCAAATGTTGCTTTGATTAAATCTTTATCTACATCTTCAAATTCAAATCGACGCACAAGTTCTCCGTTAGAGCGTTCATTCAATTGTGCTTGTCCATTATGAGGCTCTAAATACTTATTAGCTTTAATCGTTAATGTATGATGATCAAAAGTTAATGATATATTTTCCTTTTTAACGCCTGCAAGTTCAGCTTCTATTAAATAATGATCGCTTTCATTATATAAATTAGCTGGAAATGCTTGTGTTGAAAACTGATTAAAAACTTGTTTACCTAAGTCTCTAAACATATCAGTAGGGTCATTTTTCAAAAATGAATTATTAAAGAAGTCGTTACTAGGCATACTATTCGCTCCTTTTGATTAACTAAATTTGAATCATATTTAATTGTAAATTCATTATATGTACTGTTTAGGGTGAGGTAAAGTAAAAAGGATTCATGGAGTGATTACTCGTTCTAGAGAATATAGACAAAAGCTTACAATATGAAACATTGGTTCACATAACTTGGATTTACATGAATAAAAGAAAGATATGAATGTTGAGGGAAAGTTTACTTTTGTCTTTTTCTCTATAGAAGTATTACTTTTCCGTGGATTTATCAAAGTTTTTAGAAACAAACATTTGAAGATGGTTGATTAATTCTTTAGCTTCGTTAACGTCGATATCAAATTCGCCAAATACTTTTAATGACACTTCAGATAATGGTTTTTTAATACTTTTACCATGATCTGTCAGTGAAATTTGAAGATTTCTTTCATCTTTTTCTTCACGAGTTCGAACAACGTAATTTTTCTTTTCTAATTTTTTTAGTAATGGTGTTAAAGTGCCTGAATCTAAGAAAACTCTATCACCTAAAGTTTTGATGTTAAGTTTCTCATCTTCTTCAATCGCCATTAGCACTATATAACCAGTGTACGTGAGTTCGTATTCCTTTAAATAACTAGAATACTTTTTGATTATTTCTTTTGATGAAACATAGAATAAAAAGCATAATTGTTTGCTTAAATAACTATTTTCTACATACATTAAATCACTCCTTGTTAAGCTAACAATATTATGAAGTGTATGACTTGTCAAGTGCCGTTTGAAGTGATATAGGCAAATTGCTTTTCATTTAAAAATTACAAAATTATAATAAAAATTAATTGTTTTGAAATATCAAACGACTTATAAAGAAAGAGGAGAACTTAATGGAAAGAATCTCAAAATTTGATGATGTATTAAAAGGAAGAAAATCTGTAAAAGTATTTGATACTGAATATAAAATTAGTCACGAAGAAATGGATGAAATGATTCAAAAAGCAACTAAGGCACCATCATCCGTAAATATGCAGCCGTGGAGAATAATGGTAGTAGATTCGGATGAAGGTAAAGAAAAAATCTTACCCTCATTTGGGATGAACTCAAGACAAGTGAATACATCGTCCGCGATGATTATTGTTTTTGGTGACTTGAAAAATTATGAAAAAGCTGAACAAATTTATAGTGACGCAGTAAGTAAGAAACATATGACTGAAGAAATTAAAGATAAAATGTTAAGTTGGGTCCTTCCTCATTATAAAGGGTTATCTAGAGAAGGTATGAAAGATATCGTCAATATTGATAGTAGTTTAATGGCTATGCAATTCATGCTTGTAGCTAAATCTCATGGCTATGATACGAATCCAATCGGTGGATTTGATAAAGCTAATATTGCAGACGTGTTAGGTTTAGATAGTGAGCGTTTTGTACCTGTGGTAGCTATTGCAGTAGGTAAAGGTGCACAAGAAGCACATGACTCAGTACGTTTACCACTTGAAGATGTTAGACAATATCTATAATAAACTTGAACAAAATTTTTAAGTGCAAAATTCAGATAAGAATATTTTGTTACAAAAGTTTTATAAGACTTTAAAAATGTATGCTTTTCGTTCATACTAATTAAGATAAGGCAAAAGGAGTCTATAAAATGAGTAGGAAACAGAAATTAATTAGAATCGCTATTATATTAATCATTTCATTAGTTTTAGCATTTGCATTTTTCTTCGCACTTAAAACATATCAAGGCCATAAAAATATTGAAATGGTCGATAGTTATCTTAAAGAACATCATTTAAAAGATAAGATAAAAAAAGAAGAAACTTTGTATAGCGCTAAAAAAGGTGTCTATTATAAGGAAGTTATTTATAAAGACGAGCCTAAAGTAACTTATGTCATACAGCCGATAAGTACAAGAAAAGGTATCTTTGCAGAAGGTTTTGATACTGAAACTAAGAAAAGTTTAAAAAGTGCCAAACACAATTACTTTAATAAAAATTATAAACCTTCAAATTAATCTAAATAATTTTAGGTTATCGATTGAAAAAATCGGTAACCTTTTTTTCTTATTGTGTAAGTTTGATATTAGGCTAGAATTATGATTATAACAATGAAAGTGAAAAAAATAACCGTAGTAAAATACTCTGGTTTCACAATTATTTAGAAATTTCAACACAATTATTTGTATTTGTTATTTAAAAAATTATAGCTATTTTTAAGTTATCTGATATAATTAAGTGATGTCAGATGAAGGGGAGTTTGCAATATGGCTCTATTCAAGAGAAAAATTAGCCTTCCAGTGCAAGTATTAATTGCGTTGGTTCTAGGTGTTGTCGTTGGACTTATATTATATGGAAATGAAGAAGCGGCTAACTACATAAAGCCATTTGGAGACGTCTTTTTAAATTTAATTAAAATGATCGTTATTCCAGTTGTGTTCTGTTCTTTAGCGTTATCTATTTCGAACGTAGGGGAGTCGAAAACCGTAGGTCGCTATGGATGGAAAACAATACTTTACTTTGAGATTATAACAACAATCGCTATTGGTCTTGGGATTATCTTCGGTAACTTGTTTAAACCAGGTTCTGGACTTGATCCATCAAAACTACCAAAGGGCGATATTTCTAAATATCAATCATCTGCACACGCTGCAGAACAATCTACATATGGTAACCATTTTATTGATACCATTGTAAACATTGTACCTACAAACTTTTTTGAAGCTTTAACTAAAGGAGAATTATTACCAATCATCTTCTTTGCTGTATTCTTCGGTTTAGGCTTAGCTGCCATCGGTGAAAAAGCAGAACCAGTTAAATCTTTCTTAAATGGTACATTAGAAGCAGTTTTCTGGATGATTAACAAAATTTTAAAATTAGCACCATTAGGTGTCTTTGCATTTATTTGTACAACAATTATTACATTTGGTGCATCAGCTTTACTTCCTCTACTTAAACTTGTATTAGTTGTCGTCTTCGCGATGGTATTCTTTGTAGTTGTAGTATTAGGAATTGTAGCAAGAATGTGTGGCATAAGTATTTTCTCAATTATGAAAATACTAAAAAGTGAAATTCTTTTAGCCTTTTCAACATCAAGCTCAGAAGCTGTATTACCAGTAATGATGAAAAAGATGGAAAAATTTGGTTCACCAAAAGAAATTACATCATTTGTTATACCAATTGGATATACATTTAACTTAGACGGTTCAGCATTGTATCAGTCAATCGCTGCTTTATTCGTCGCACAAATGTATGGTATGCATTTAACGTTAACAGAACAAATTGTGTTAATGTTAACATTAATGCTTACATCAAAAGGTATGGCGGCAGTTCCAGGTACTTCAATCGTTGTTTTATTAACAACATTAGGTGCAATGGGATTACCAGCTCAAGGACTTGCATTAATCATAGGAGTTGACCGTTTATTAGACATGGTACGTACAGTCGTTAACGTTATGGGTAACGCTTTATCAACTGTAGTTATCGCAAAATGGGAAAACTTATATGATAAGAAACAAGGCCAAGAGTATTTAAAATCACTATAAAATAACAAATCTGACATTTTTAGAGCCCCTTATCGCATTAGCGATTAGGGGCTCTTATGCATTAGCGCAAGCTAAGGCGAACCGAAGAAGAAAATCGCATTAGCGATTAGGGGCCCTTATGCATTTAAAGAAGTACTTCCATTTTAATGGTTAGTACTTCTTACGCAGTAGCGCAAGCTACTGTGATCCTTAAACGTACTTCCATTTTAATGGTTAGACTTATGAGAATACGACAAATATATATACAAAGAAAAGGAAGCAAGTCATCAGGACTTGCTTCCTTTTTAACTACATATGCATATGTCCCATATCATGGATTTGAGTCATTAATCCGTGAGGTACATCATCATGATCTACTTTTTTCACTTTTGCAATTTTGCCAGTTTTTTCATTTTTAGTAATCATAACGAAATCTTCTTTTTTAACAGATACTTTTGCATCTGAAGGAAGTTTAACATTCTTTTCAATTTTTTCGTCTTTTTCACTAATCATTTTATCAATTGTAGTATCATTTTTCATAACACCATAGTATGTTTCTTTCTTGCCACCAGCCATCATTACGACAACTAAAACAATACATACAATTAACATAATTGCGATAAGACCAAAACCAAGTCCTTTTTTACTCTTCATTTTATATATTCTCCTTTAGTATTGTTGTTTTCTATTTCATTTATACAGAAAATTAGAGTAATTTGCAATTAAATTCAAAATATAAGTGTTTATTATTAATTGAAAAATTCATAAAATATACGTATTTGTGGTTCATTAACGTAAAAATATTGACAAATAAGTATTTGAGCTTCCATTGGTGTGCGTATTAAGTCATGTGATTCCTTTTTTACATAAGCACTTCATTAAATGAGTTTAGTGGCATGGATTAAATTACATGTGTAAACCTCATAATAAATATAAAAGAAGCACAAAAATGATTCTAAACTTTAAATCATCTTTGTGCTATTATTTTGGAATTGTGTCCCAAACTCACATTATAATTATAATTCAATTGTGAAAGGTGTATCTAAATCTTTGTCATTCATAAGTTTGATAGACTTAGGCGTTACTTTTAATACACATAATTCAGGATCTTTATTAGAATCAAAGAATGATTTATCTTGCGTTTCCCATAACCAATCAATGACTTTTTGATCTTTGACAACTTCAATCGTTGCATCAATTTCAACAAAACTGTGATTAGTTGTTTCATTATAACCTAATAAAATGTACGCATAAGGATTATCTTCAATTTCTTCAACTTTAATTGAGTTGACATTTGTCTTAGTATAAAGCGTTAATTCATCATTATAAAACACCATATATCTACTATTAGGTTTGTTATTATAAGCTGTAGATAGTACACCTACTTTAGAATGATCTAATACTTTTTCAATCGCTTCAGTTGCTTTTTGATTATCCAATATAATCATCTCCTTAATGATAACTATAACCATAAATCATCATTGTTAAACTTTAGCCATAGTTATATTTAAATCATTAATTGGGTTTAATACAGATATACTTCACTTCGTCGTGTTTTAAAATGATCTTGATGTCTTGATTATCAAGTTCTAGGAGTGATAATTCAGTTTTAGGATGATTAGAACGGTCTAATTGTTCAATCATCTCCTTATCAAGAAACAGTTGTTGTCTGTTTTGAGGTAATAAATTATCAATAGTGCCATGTTCATTATTTAACGTTTGGACTGTAATTAATGAATTTGCTTTTAAGTTATTTTTTAATATGAATTCTAGATGTGTAACAGATAAATAGCGATCGTTGATTTTATTAAATAAAATAAAATGATAATTGCCATCTTTTCGACTCATGATGTAATTATTAGAAATTTGAATAGGTTCATCCACAAATGCATGTGCCATTTTATAAATGTGAATGAGGGGTAGTGCATTACCGAATTCATTAAAAAGAGAAATATAAATTGAACCAGTGGCAATCAATTGGTAACTAATGCCACCACCATAGCGTAATAGTGCAATAATATGACAAACTAAGTCAGCGAGTTGTAATGGATTTACACCATTGTTAGTATATTTAAAACATTTTAAAGATAAATAATCATACACAAAACGTGTAGATTCTATACCTGAATCTATTATAAATTGTTTATAATTATCGAAATGCGAAGTCGTTCGATTATATGTTTTACTTTTGTTAATCAGCAAGGATGTCGTTTCTATATTTTCGATATCGAGTAAATAATAATCAAAATGTAGTCGTCTTAAAATATCATATGTTTTATCTAAAGTTTGATGTTGATGCAATAATCCATCTATAGTTACACCATATTTGATATCTCTATTTTTATTTTTAATCTTCAAATGACATAGATGAATATCATGTATCGTCATTGTTGCTGAATCAAAAATTAGCATTAGTTTGACTGTCTTTTTATTGAGTTGATAGTCGGTATGACCTTGTAAAAATGTTAAGATGAATTGATTAACTGCTTTAAAGTCCACTTTGGATTTAATGGTCATTGCTAAGCCAATATGTCGTTCGAATAATTTATCAAAGCATCTATATAATAAATGATAATTGATTTGATTGGTTGTTAAGTCCTTAATGTCGTTGATAAGTATGACCGGTTCAGGTAAAAATGAAAAATCTATATCGAAATAATCATTAAAGGTGAAGTGAAACAATTCATTGAAATTATCGAGTCGAATAAATGCTTTGGAAGCTTTTGAATGATCTTTAGGATCAAAATGTTCAATATCAATTTTCGTAATTTCTGTAGTTAATTGATCATTGAAATTAAACTTTTCTATGAGTGGTAAAAAAGCTGCATGATCATAATCGCCAATATTTAATTGTGGCATAGTATCAATTTGATTGATATATGTGCGGTATTGTTTAGGGCTAAATTGTAAATAATTTTTAAATTGATTCGTAAAATTGGTATGACTAGTAAAACCAGATATTTCGGATATAGCGTTAATTGATAAATGAGAGGTCATAAGTAGTTGAATAGAATGACATAATTTTAGACTTGTAAAGTAGTCTTTAAAATTCATATTCAAATATCGATTAAATAAATTAGAACAATAAGACTCAGAAATACTACTGTGAGTAGCGACATCTTTTAAAGAAATAGGTTGACTTAAATGTTCTTCTAAAAATTGAAGACAATTTGCAAATAAAGGATAGTTGACTGCCATATTAGGTATATAATCGTCTTCTAATTTTACTACTGCTTCTTTATATAATGTTTGGATGATTTTAGGGCACACTTGTTGGTCAATATTATTTTTCGAATCTTGTTGTAAAAGTTGAAGTAATAATGTTTTGATATAGTCACTTGATTGCAATAAATGTCTGTCAAAGTAACATTGAAAAAACGATGTATCTTCGATGTAGAAATAAAAAATAGGTATGCTTAATTGAACTAAATGTGTCGCATTTTCTATTTCATATATGTCTCCATGGTTAATAATTGCAATATGAGCATCTAAATCTTTACGTTCACCATTTATTTTAATGCTCAATTCATGACTTAATGAAAACAGTATGATGATTTGATTAATATTACGACATGGCTGCGTTTGATGTTGAGTGGATAGGGTTAAATGGCATGACATGTTATGTGAAGGGACTCCTCTTATTTTTTAGTATCACAATATAATAATCACTTATAAATTGTTCGATTTGAATATATATGAGAATATTCATAGTCTAAGTCATTTAATATGCGATTGAATAATAATATTTATTATAATAGATTTTCATTCAAATAGTAATAGTTAAAAATAAAAGTTATTATAGCAATTTTTGTGAAAACGTAGTCAATTTTGTGTTGTTTACAATACAAATGAGAAATTAGAAATGTAGTAGAGAGTATTTGGAAATTTTAAATAGAGTGAGAATGAAATATTTAGTAGATAATAATAATAGATTTCAATCCAACAGAATTTTAAAAAATTTAATTCCTGGATTGTTAATCTGTGATTTTAAATGTACGTTATACACATCTTAGATATAACAACAAAAGAGAGAGACAACACAGAATCACATACGCCATATTTAGTGAAATAAATAATCAACTTAAAATAAGAATAAACATCAAGATTTAACGCATACAATTCCTATTTCTTCATAACACATATAGCATATGTGTTAAGGCATTATGACATTGGTTTGAAATCGATATGATATAGCAACTAGAATGTGCAGCTGATATTAACCAATAAAGAAATAGGTAGCATCCTGAGAAATCACATCTTCTGAAAATTAAAGTATGATGAAGCATCAATTTTTAAGTAGCGATAATTTATAATCATTAATTTGAAATACTCCCCCCGAAGTGAAAACAAATTATATGAAGCATGACAATAACTTTCACTGGATGTTATAGCATTAAGTCCTATTTATTGTTTATTATTATTTGGTGATACAACTTAGAATTAATCTTTCTTTAGAATTTAAACATAATGTACATTTAATGTGTCTTAAAGGTGACGTACCTTTTCGACACAAAATTAAACAAACGTTCCTTAAAAAATGGAACGTTTGTTTTTTTATTCTTTTAATACAGTACTTTGTTGTATGTAATGTACCTCATATTTATTAGCTAATACATTTAAAAATGACATTAAATCATGAATGGACACCTCATGGTTAACAAATTGTTGTTTCAATGTTTGAGACTTTTGCTTTTCTTCGTCAGTAGCCAACTTTTTAAAGTATCCCCACATATGATCATATGCATTTATGACACTACCTTGACTGGGATCAATAGTGATAGCGTGTTCAATCATCATACGAATTTCCTCGTAAGAGGTTTGAGTCTTTAGCTTTTCTCGAATAGCGTCATATTGTTTTTGACTATGTAGTAAAACACGATATTTTTCTTCTCGCCATAATTGTTCAATGCGTCCGCGTTCTTTCAATTTGTACCCTCCTATACGTTTAGTATTTCATATATACCCTTAATCATAATTAGTCAACGACATTACAGGCTGGGACATAAATATATATAGTTCAAGTTACATTTATATATAGACAGTAGTTGACTGTAAAGTCATTCTTTTTCTTTAGAAATTAGTATTTCTTATGCATGAGTTTCACTCATGTATTCCTATTTTAAAGTACACATTAGCTATGGCTAATGCGTAAGAACCACTACATAATCAATGATTAGTGGTTCTTTATTATTTCTGTCCCACTCCCTTTACGCAAAAAGTGAAAAGGTAGTGTTGATTTAATAATTGGAACCGGTTACAATTAAAGTAGTTATTTTGGAACCGGTTCTAAAAATGGGAGGGATTAGACAAATGAACTATAAACAATCTGCAGAAGAGATACTAAATGCCATTGGTGGTGAAGAAAATTTAGATTCAATGGCCCACTGTGCAACCAGACTAAGATTAATTTTGAATGATGAGAGTAAAGTTGATGAAGAAGCATTATCTAAAATGGATGTTGTTAAAGGAACATTTTCAACTGGTGGACAATATCAAATTATTATAGGGTCTGGAACTGTCAACAAAGTATTTAACGAAATGGAAAATATCACAGGTAAAGAAGCATCTACAACATCTGAAGTGAAGGACAAATCGACTAAAAATATGAATCCAATACAAAGATTTGTCAAAATGCTATCAGATATTTTTGTACCGATTATTCCAGCTATCGTAGCCGGTGGCTTATTAATGGGATTAAACAATCTATTAACTGCAAAAGATTTATTTTATGCGGGTAAATCTTTAATTGAGGTACACAGTCAATTTGCAGGATTAGCAGATATGATAAATATATTTGCGAATGCGCCATTTACATTGTTACCTATATTAATTGGATTTAGTGCTGCTAAAAGGTTTGGCGGCAATCCATTTTTAGGGGCTGCACTCGGTATGATTTTAGTACACCCAAGTTTAATGAGTGCCTATGATTTTCCCAAGGCAGTAGAAGCAGGTAAGGCGATTCCACATTGGGATGTATTTGGATTACATATTAACCAAGTGGGTTATCAAGGACAAGTATTGCCTATGCTTGTGGCAGCTTATATATTAGCAACAATTGAAAAGTGGTTGCGTAAAGTAGTACCAACTGTATTGGACAATTTATTAACACCATTGTTATCTATCTTTATGACAGCGTTTTTAACATTTTTATTTGTTGGCCCAA
This sequence comes from Staphylococcus warneri, assembly GCF_900636385.1. Lineage (NCBI taxonomy): Bacteria > Bacillati > Bacillota > Bacilli > Caryophanales > Staphylococcaceae > Staphylococcus > Staphylococcus warneri. The sequence goes on from NZ_LR134269.1 coordinate 516,793, forward strand.
TTACAAGACAACTAGGTTATTGGTTATCTGATGGATTAACTTGGTTATATGAATTCGGTGGTGCTATTGGAGGATTAATCTTCGGTTTATTATATGCACCTATTGTTATTACAGGTATGCATCACAGCTTTATTGCAGTGGAAACAACGCTGATTGCAGATCAAGCTAAAACGGGTGGTTCATTTATTTTCCCAATTGCTACGATGTCTAATATGGCACAAGGTGGGGCAGCTTTAGCATCATTCTTTATTATAAAAAATAATAAAAAATTAAAAGGTGTTGCTTCAGCAGCAGGTATTTCAGCAGTTTTAGGTATCACAGAGCCTGCAATGTTTGGTGTTAACTTAAAATTAAGATATCCATTTATTGGTGCAATCATTGGTTCTGGACTAGGTGCGGCATATATTTCATTCTTTAAAGTTAAAGCGATTGCATTGGGGACTGCAGGTATACCAGGATTTATTTCAATCAATCCTAATCATGGTGGTTGGTTACATTATCTAATTGGCATGGTCATTGCCTTTGTAGTATCTGTAGTTGTAACGTTTGTCTTATCTAAAAGAAAAAAATATAAAGAAGTTCAATAAACATAAAAAAGATGGACAGTTAGAGTATATTGACCTCTAGTACTGTCCATCTTTTTATATTTAAAACTGGTTATAACTTCTGTTTTCGCCATAAGTATACACTGACAATCGCAACAAGTATCAGTGAGATACCAACAACGATAATCCAAGAAATATAACTATGATCATCTAATGGTAATGGAACGTTCATACCAAAGAAACTAAATACAAGTGTAGGTAGGGTTAGTAAAACCGTAAACATGGTTAAAGTTTTCATAATGGTGTTCATATCATTAGATAATAGTGACGCATAGGATGTTGTAATACTTTCTAAAATACGTTGATGTAACTCAGTAGTTTCGATGGCTTGGTTATTTTCAATGATTAAATCTTCAAGTAACTCTTCGTCATCTTCAAATCGTTTAATAGCAGGTAAACGGAATAATTTTTTAATAATGGTATCGTTACCTTTTAATGCGGCTAAAAAGTAGACTAAACTTTTTTCGACTTCCATTAATTTGAAAAGTTGTTTATTTGTAATATTATTTTTTAATTCTCTTTCAATACGGATTCTTGATTTATTAAGTAATCTTAAGTTTCTATTATAATGGTTCGCAATAGTGGTTAATATTTCTAGAGCGAAGCGACTATGAAATTTTAGATTAATATTATCTTGTCTTGAAAAGTTCTCTAAGAATTCATTTTCAGCATCACAAATTGTCATAACGATACCATTTCCAATGACGATACCAAGCGGAATCGTAATAAAAGATAAAACACTACGATTAGTAGAATTGATTAATGGTAAATCGATAATAATGAGAGAATATCCAGTATCTTCATCATATTCGATACGTGCACTTTCTTCTGAATCTAAAGGATCTCGTATAAAATCTTCAGGTAAATTGTAGTGGTCCATTAAATATTCGATTTCTTCTCTATCAGGTTCAACGACATTAATCCATAATGGTTGTTGATCTATAGGTGTTTCAATAATTTCATTATTCATTTGATTTGAATGTTTATATGCAGTGATCATTTGTTAAAGTCCTTTCAAAGCTTTTTTTCAAACGCATCACTATGTTTAACGAGCAATGTGTTTAATTCAAATGGTTATATCTCTGTTCGGCCATAATCCTTAGTGGGCCATAATAAATAATCTTAAAGATGTGTGTAACTAATTCGTCAACAGAGATACGGTTTGTGTCTAATACCCAATACCTAATGATAGATATTGTAGCACCAGATACGTAACTATGAAAATACATTTCAGGAATACCTTCAATTTCATTATCAACACTGATTTGATTTTTCATATTATATTGTATCAAATCACTTATTTTTTCTTCTAAGCGACTTTTTCTTTCTAAACTCAAAATAGTATTGTAAAAGTCTAAATTATCATACACATGTTGAATAATGTTACGCAACACTTTATCGATAAATAATGTCGCTATCATTTCAACATTATCGCCTTGAATCTCTGAGAATTGAGTGAATTTAGAAATTTGATCAATACATTCATCTTCCATATCAGTGAGAAGTAGGTATTTATCTTCATAATGTAAATAAAAAGTACCTCGGTTGATGTCAGCTTTATCTGCAATATCTTGAACTGTAATATTTTCAAGGCCTCGTTCTTTCAATAATTGTATAAAAGCGTGCTTAATTGCAGATTTGGTTTTGCGAACGCGTCTATCTTCTTTCAAAAATGTAAAACCTCCCTTAGTTAATAGACAATATTCATCATTGTGTTCAATAACGGACGTTTTTCTATTAATTGATTGTTGTTTATTTATTTAAACTCATTATAATTGGAAAAGTGATAAATATTCAACACAATGTTGAATTGCTTCAAGGGAGGAAAAGTTATGAATATATTTAAAAGCAAATTACTATGGTTGACACCAATCGCAATCATTTTAATATTAATGATTTTTGCAATTGCATTTTATCCAGCGTTTAACCCTAAACCTAAAGATATGCCTATCGCAATTGTAAACCACGATGAAGGTACATCTATTCAAGGTAAAAAGATGAATATTGGTGACAAACTAGAAGATAAATTATTAGATAGTGATTCTAAAGCAATCAAATGGGTCAAAGTAGATAGTGAAAAAGATGCTAAAAAAGGCATGGAAAATGAAAAATATTATGGCGCTGCTATATTTGAAAAAGATTTTTCTAAACATGCTATGAGTAAAACTCAAAAAGTAGTCATGGACAGCAAAAAAGCTGAAATGAAAGAAAAAGTTGAATCTGGTGAAGTGCCAGCGCAACAAGCACAAATGATGGCTAAAAAAATGGGCAATCAAAGTGTTGATGTCAAACAAGCACAATTGAAAACAATTGTGAGCCAAGGATCAAGTTTACAAGGTTCTCAAATGGCTACAAATGTATTGTCAGGTATGGGCGACAATATTAATAAACAAATTACAAAACAAAGTCTTCAAACATTAGAAAAACAAAATGTTAAAGTTGATGCTAAAGATATTGATTCTGTAACTAACCCTGTTAAAGTGGATAATGAAAAAATCAATAAAGTAAAAGATCATCAAGGTGGCGGTAACGCACCATTCTTAATGTTTATGCCAATCTGGATGGGATCAATTGTTATCTCAGTACTATTATTCTTCGCATTTAGAACAAGTGGCAATATTAAAATTGCACATCGTTTAATTGCTTCTGTAGGACAAATTGTATTTACAGCGATTGCAGCATTTGCTGGTAGCTTTGCATATGTGTACTTTATGGGAGGCGCACTTGGATTTGATTTCGATCATCCAAACCGTGTTGCAATCTTCGTAGCGTTAGCGATTATGGGATTTGTTGGTTTAATACTAGGAACAATGACTTGGTTAGGTATGAAATCAGTACCAATCTTCTTCATTGCAATGTTCTTTAGTATGCAAATGGTAATGTTACCAAAACAAATGTTACCTAAATTCTATCAACGTTATATTGTAGATTGGAATCCATTCGTACATTATGCTACAAGCTTAAAAGAAATCATTTATATGAATCACCATATTGAATTAAATTCAACAATGTGGATGCTTATTGGATTTATGATTTTCGGTACTGTGTCTAGTTTATTAGCAGCAGCAATTAGAAAACATAGTACAAAACGTACTGAAGTACCATCATAAAGTTAAACTTTAAATATACACTGTCGATAAGCTTTCAAAGCTTATTGACAGTGTTTTTATGTATATATATAAAAGAGCAATCCCTTATTACTGGGATTGCTCTTTATGTTCTGAATATTAATGATTAACACGTTGCCAAACGAGTTTTTGATTAGGGTTGTTTCCATTTTCAATGCTAAGTGTATTGCCATCAAGTTTGAATACACGTGGTTGTGTATCACCTAACCAAGTTGGATTCATACTTACATTCATCGTATGATAAACGGTTTGGTTTTCTTCATCTAATTCATATTTACCAGCATAAGCTAAATAACCGTGTGCAGCTTCTGCCATTTCATCTTTAGTACCTGTGTGAAGGTCACCAGATGCATATGCAGGGCGACCTTGTTGCATCAATTGAGCTGACATATAACCATCTGGATTATACATAATAAAACCAGTTGCATCTTTACCTAGGGGATAGAAAATTTTACCATTTTCATCTTCATCTTGATAACTTACTAATGCCCATGTACCAATTAATTGTTCTTGTAATTGACTCATATTAAAATTCCTTCTTTCTTAAATGTTAATAATGAATTATGCGTTTGAACCGCCAGATACGCTGATTGTTTCACCTGTGATAGCAGATGCGCCATCTGATGCTAAGAAAACAACAGTATCCGCAATTTCAGAAGGTTCTAATAAGCGATTCATTGGCGATTTACTTGTAATGTGTTTTTCCATTGCTTCTTGTTCAGAAGTACCATCTTGTTCTGCTAATTTTGCAAGTTGATTTTCGATTAATTTTGTACGAACTGGACCAGGTAATACAGCATTTGCAGTGATACCATCATCTACTGTTTCAAGCGCAATCGTTTTTGTGAAACCAATTTGTGCGAATTTAGATGCTACATATGCTGATTTGAATGGATCAGCCATTTCTCCATGTGCGGATGAAATAGTTACAATACGGCCTTTTTGTTGTTGTTTCATGCTTGGTAATACGTGTTTAGTCATTAAGAACGTACCTGTTTGAATAACTCCAATAACTTGGTTCCATTTGTCTAATGGGAAGTCTTCAATTTTAGAGATATATTGAATACCTGCATTGTTAACTAAAACATCGATAGCACCATATTGATTAGTTACGTCATTAATAGCATTTTTAACAGTCGCTTCGTCCGTAACATCTACTTGATAGGCAACACCTTTTTTTAATGATTGTGCTGCTGATTCAGCTGCGTCTTTGCTCATATCAAAAATGAATACACGATCACCTTGTTGATCAAATGCTTGTGCGATAGCATAACCAATACCTTGGCCAGAGCCTGTAACGATGACATTTCTATTCATACATAATTCCTCCTAAATGTGATATTTGACCTAGAATAGGTCGAATATTGTTTTAATAGTAAATAAATTGTGAAAGAAGTTATAATAAATAATACGCCTAACTGAAGTGTTGAAAATCAATTCTAAAGAAGAACTACAAGTTGTGTATATTTAGAGATAACTATTCAATTGTTTTAAGTATTAATTTATGTCGATTTGATGACAATTACTATTATCTGCCTGAAAGTGTGATTTGTAAAAGACTTATTGAGATATTAAAACCATAACCAAATGGTTATACAGAGAAAGTGGTGAGTTAAATGATGAATACAAATTCAGTTCAATATTTAGAGGCAGTTGGACGCTTTGGGAGCATCTCTCAAGCAGCCAAACATTTATATATTTCTCAGCCTTATTTGAGTAAATTTATTAAAGAAGTAGAATCAGAATTAGGGGTAACACTGATAAATAGAGATAGTAATCCAATTACATTAACGTATGCAGGAGAACGTTATTTGGATTATATGAATCAAATCAAATATACATATAAAGAAATGAAACAAGAATTACAGAACATCTCAGCATTGAAAAAGGGAAGATTAGTAATAGGTGTGAATCCTATATTAGCAGCGCACACGTTATATGATATATTGCCTGAATTTATAAAAGCGTATCCAGGTATAGAATTAAAGTTAATAGAAGAGCCGTCACATCGAATTGAACAACTTCTTATAGATAATAAAATAGATATCGCATTAACGATATTACCGTTTTATCAAGGGACTTTTAAATATGATGTTTTATATTCAGAAGCGATTTATTTAGCATTACCACCTGATTATTCATCGCATTTAAGTCATCAAAGTGAGGATAAAAATGTGGAAGACATACATGATGTTATCAAAAGTGACCATTTTATTTTATTGAAACCTAACATGGCGTTAAGACATCTTACAGATCAAATTCTAGAAAATGATGGTATAACACCACACATAGTGATGGAGACAATGAGTGTGGATAATGCATTAAGATTAGTTAATGAAGGATTAGGCATGACATATGTCCCCGAAAGTGTTAAAAATAGCATGCCTCAGTTTAAAGGACAATTTATCAAACTCGATACATCTAAGTATGCAAATCATGTTGTTTTAGCTTATAAATATGACAAACTCAATCATTTATCCAAAGGTGCTAATGCATTTTTAGAAATGGCAAAGTCAATTTATAGGGACTAAAATAATAGCCAGAGACATCATTTAAGTGTCTCAAGCTACTATCAAAAATATACTGTTCTTTAATCGGGGTGTTCCGCTATATGATTGGCTGTTAACTTTTTGATTAGGAAATCAGCGATTAACATTAAACTAAACATGATGATTAAGCTCATAGTGACATCACTTGTAAAGTGAGCGCCTATTCTGATTCTACTTAGAGCCATCAATACACTATAGATTAATCCTATGATAAACATCCATTGTCTTGTTGATAGTTTTTTAAAGTAAAATGCAAAGAACATGAAGAAAGCACCGTTGCCAGTGTGACCTGAAGGGAAGGAACTATGTCCCGTATTACCATTAATTGTAAGCCAATTGGTAAAATGACCAGCTTTATCCTCAATTTCATATGGTCTAACACGTCCCCACAGTTCTTTCATATTATCTACAAGTTCTAGGCCAATGAGTAATACCATAAAGCTAACAATAGAGACTTTAAATAGTCTTTCTAATTCTGACATATCAATACGTTTTAACCAAAATTGATAACAAATTAAGGCAATAATGATTAAGATAATGAATGAAATTAAGAAACTTAATCCAATTGATAAAGCTTCACCAGTGTTTCCTTCGTTATTTGCCATACCCATAGGTTTATGCTTTTTAATATTTTCTGATGTAGACATCATGTATTGAACTGTTTCAGATACCAATGCATTAGTCTTAATTAATGTATAACCAAAAGATACAATTAAAATGATAGCTTGTGCCAATCTATTTTTAAATGTCTTAAACACATAATAGTTAAAAATAATCATAGATATAATAAGTACAAATGTGGGTGGGAAGAGTCCATAATTTTGGAAAATAGTGCCAAATAAAGAGTTTTGATCCATTAAATGTTTAGAAATAGATTGATCTAAAAACGTTGCAGCACATAAAACAACAATAAGAATACCTAAAGTAGCTGAAGCGAGTTTTTTTGAAATAACCATATGATCCCCCTAGATGTTATGTATTTGTAAAGCAAGATTTCAAGAGACATAACTATACAAAGTTTTCTAATAGTATAGTTATGTCTTGTTAAAGGGTAGTAATCAATTTTTAAGTCATTGTGTTGTGAATATTAAGATTATGTAAATGTAAAATTTTGAATAAATTGAAGAACCTTTGGAAATACTGTCGAGTAAATATGAGTGTTCATTTATGCAAAATAAATTTCAATTTTATCTCATAAGTGTAATATGAAAAATATTTATCGACTAAAGTAAGCGTTTGCACTATGAATTTAACTCGATTTATTCTAAAATGAGCATATATACAAACATAAGGAGATGGATTGAATGTCAGTATTAGATAAATTTAAATTAGAAAATAAAGTTGCAATTGTAACAGGAGGTGCGTCTGGTTTAGGTAAAGCCATGGGGAAAGCATTAGCTGAAGCGGGTGCTAATCTTGTGATTGCTGATATGAATTTAGAAGTTGGTCAACAAACAGCTAAAGAATTCGAAGAAGAAACAGGTAACAAAGCAATCGCTTGTGAAGTAGATGTCACAAATATTGATCAAGTTAACGCTATGGTAAAAGAAACAATGGATACTTTTGGTCATATCGATATTTTATTTAACAATGCAGGTATTAATGAACATGTTGATTTTGAAGATATGCCATACGAACGTTGGAAAAAAACGATGGATGTTAACTTAAATAGTATGGTATTAGTAACGAACGCTGTAGGAGAAGTATTCCGTAAACAACAAAGCGGTGTTATCGTTAATACATCATCAATGTCAGGTGTTATTGTTAACACACCACAACCACAAGCAGCATATAATACATCTAAAGCAGCTGTTATCATGTTAACTAAAAGTTTAGCTAACGAATGGGCTAAACATAATATCCGTGTCAACACTATTGCACCAGGATACATGAAAACAGAATTAACTAAAGATTATTTCGCTAAAGGTGGCGACATGATTGATACTTGGATGAACATGACACCAATGAATCGTCCAGGTGTTCCTGAAGAATTACAAGGTGCTGCGCTTTACTTAGCTTCAGATGCGTCATCATTCGTTACAGGATCAGTCATTACTGTTGATGGTGGTTACACTGCATTATAATAATGAAGATTTATAAAGCTAGCTCATTTTTGAGTTAGCTTTTTTATTATTTATAGGTCTATGTACCTGTTTAATAATCAGAAAATTAGAACTTTAATATATCGGTTGTAAATTTGAAAAAGCATGTTATTATATTACTTAGATATCTAACTAAATGAGGTGAAGCGATGGAATTAACGTATCAATTTTTATTAAGAAGCTTAGCGCACCAAATGAAAAACTATGCGGATCGAAGGTTAGATGATTTTGGAATTACTCAAGAACAGAGTCATACATTAGGTTACATTTATCGACATCAAGAAAAGGGCATTTCACAAAAGGACATCATGAAGACGTTCGATAGAAAAGGCTCAACAGTTAGTAGTATATTAAAAAATCTCGAAAAGAGAGATTTAGTATATCGAAAGGTAAATCCAGAAGATACACGAAGTAAAATTTTGAAACTAACTGATGAAGGTATAACGTTAGTCGAGTCATTTACAAAGGTCTTTGATGAAATTGAAGAGCGAATGATTTTAAATTTTGCCGAAGAAGATAAAATAAAATTAAAAGAATATTTAGAACAGATGATGAAAAACTTAGAATAATGCGTGGTTATTGCTATTGATAATAACCACATTATTTTTCAAGATATAGTTAGAAATCTAACTGTTAGTCATCTAACGAAAAAGGGAGTAAGAATAATGAAAGACGAACAATTGTATTTTTTTGAAAAAGCACCAATCTTTAAAGCAATGATGCATTTCTCATTGCCAATGATGATAGGAAGTTTATTAAGTGTAATTTATGGGATTTTAAATGTATATTTCATAGGATTTTTAGATGATAGTCATATGATTTCAGCTATCTCATTAACATTGCCAATCTTTGCAGCTTTGATGGGATTTGGTAATTTATTTGGAGTTGGTGGTGGAACGTATATTTCACGACTACTGGGTGCCAAAGATTATAGTAAAAGTAAATATGTAAGTAGTTTCTCAATATATGGTGGATTACTATTTGGTATTATCATCGCATTAATTACAATACCATTTACAGATCAAATTGCTCAAATATTAGGAGCACATGGTGAAACCATTCATTTCACAAGTGAATATTTAAGAATTATGTTCTTAAGTGCACCATTTGTTATTGTATTCTTTATTTTAGAACAATTTGCACGTGCTGTTGGCGCACCATTTGTATCAATGGCTGGTATGTTAGCAAGTGTTGTATTAAATATGATTTTAGATCCAATATTAATTTTTGGATTTGATTTAAATGTGGTTGGAGCAGCTTTAGGAACAGCAATTTCAAACTTAGTAGCTGCGGTCTTCTTTATCATTTATTTTATGAAAAAAATTGATTCTTTATCTGTAAATATTAAATTTGCCAAACCTACAAAAGAAATGATGGCAGAAATTTTCAAAATTGGTATTCCTGCTTTCTTAATGGTAGTACTTATGGGTGTAACTGGATTAGTATTGAACTTATTCTTAGCTACTTATGGTAACTATGCGATTGCTAGTTATGGTATTCAATTTAGATTAGTACAATTCCCAGAATTAATTATTATGGGGTTAAGTGAAGGGGTTGTACCATTAATTGCTTATAACTTTGTTGCTAATAAATCAAGAATGAAAGATACAGTTAAAGCAGTTATAGTATCTATTTTTGCAATCTTTGCAGTAAGTATGGTAGTTGTGTTCATCTTTGGACACCAAATTATTCAATTATTTAGTACTGATCCACACATTGTTAGTCTAGCAACATTTATGCTACAAGTTACAATGACATCATTACTATTAAATGGTATTGGATTCTTATTTACTGGTATGTTACAAGCAACTGGACAAGGACGTGGTGCAACGATAATGGCTATTTTACAAGGAACAGTCATTATTCCAGTGTTATTCGTTATGAATAGTTTGTTCGGTCTAACTGGTGTAGTATGGTCATTATTAATTGCTGAGACATTATGTGCTTTAGCAGCAATGCTAATTGTATATTTATTAAGAAATAAACTAACAGTAGATAAAGAAGCTTTATTAGAAGAATAATCATTAGTATTCAATTGGAGGTTGAGACATAACGTTTTTGTGCTTTGGGAAACCGATTAACGGCGTCCCAAAAGCAGGATTATCGGCAGAAGGGACCCAACATAGAGAAATTGGTATTCCAATTTCTGCAAACAATGCAAGTTGGGCAAACGCTCACGATTCGACAAAATTTGGAAAACAATTCAAATGAACAAACTCAACTATTGAGTTTGTAAGAACTACTAACCTATGAATAAGGAAGTAGTTCTTTATCATCGTTCGGTTCTGCTCAAATCCTAAACGCGTTTGTCCTGACCTCTTTTTTGTCTAATTCGTGAACAATTTTTAATATTATTGTGAATGATAATGGTAATCGTTATGATGTAATGTGGAAAGAAAGTTGAAGTAATAAAGATAGGGGGATTCGATGGTACATATTAAAAGGTACCCAAAAATCGTTATTGCTTTAATAATGATTTGTTTTCTTTCGTTGATGCCATCACTGATGAATGAAGCTTCAGCTCATGCAACTTTGGAAAAGACGAATCCTAAACAAAATGGCGTTGTAAAACACATGCCTAATGAGATTGAATTAGAGTTTAATGAACCTGTTAACTCTAAGTATTCCAATATCACATTATACAATGATAAAGGAAAAGAATTAGGTAAAGTGAAACCATCGACGTCTGGATGGTCTAAAACGTTAGCATTTTCAACTGACAAAGTCGGCAAAGGTACACATACAATTAAATGGCAAGCCATTTCGGCCGATGGACATGAAGTTGGAGACCAATTTGAATTTTCAGTTGGTAAAGTTACTGCGAAAGATATAGATACATCTAATGCCTTTTATGAAGAACCAAGTTTCTGGTTTGGTGTTATGAGATATATTGCGGAAGGCGCTACGATTATATTAGTTGGTTTCTTTTGGTTGAATCGTATAGCCCAACGAAAGCAATTGAAGTCGTTTGATCTATTTCCAAAACAGTTTGGTATTGCATTTATGTTGATGATGTCATATGTAATGGCATTATTGCTTTACATGATGACTTTAACTTCTGACGTAGTAGATGATATTTTGTCGCTTAATATGGAGGTTTTAATGCAATTTCCATTTATTTTAAGCTCAATTGCAATGATATTATTATATGCGTTAATCATAATTAGAAATATGGATCGCATATGGTATGTACTTGTTTCATTTGTAATGATTTTAACAATAGCGATGTCAGGTCATGCGTGGTCACAAACATTTCCGATTTGGTCCATTGTGATTAGGACGATACATATAGCAGGTATGACGCTCTGGTTAGGCGCACTTGTATATCTCGTATGGTATGCAATGATTAAGAAATCGTTAAATCAAATGAAGACAGTTCGCTCAATGCTATTTAAAGTAAATGTGATTGCGGTAACGATGATTATCATTTCAGGTGTGTTAATGGCAATTGATGAAACCAATATTTTGGCGATTTGGTCAAATATGCAAACATGGACAACATTAATGTTAGTTAAAATCATCGGTACTATACTTATGATGGCATTAGGATTTTATCAAACTTCAAAAGCACTTGGTAAACGTCAAAAAGTCAACCGCATGACATTGATTACAGAATTGGTAATAGGGATCATACTTATTTTTATAGGTGTTATGATGAGTCAAATTAATATTCCAGGTTAAGGAGCAAAATTATGTTTAAAAAATTAATATCAATGAGTTTTATTTTATTTTTTGCATTAGGGTTATTTAAAGTAGCAGATGCACATGTCACATTAAATCCTAATGAGAGTGAACCTAAATCATATGATAAATATGACGTACGTGTTCCTGTAGAACAGAATGACAACACAGTTAAAGTAGAGTTAACAGTACCCAAAGGTGTGAATCTTGAAAATGTAGCGCCGGTTGATGGGTTTAAGCATTCTTTTGAAAAAGATAAAAAGGGAAACATCACAAAAGTAACATGGAAAGCAACTGGAAAAGGTATAGGTCCAAATGAATTTATAGAATTTCCAATTGTAGCCGCTAATCCTGACAAAGAAGGCAGTTTTAAATGGAAAGCTGTTCAAACGTATGATAACGGTGACGTCGTTAAATGGGATGGAAAAGAAGATAGTGAACATCCTGCACCAATTACAACTGTGAAAAAAGGTGCAAATCCAAGTGGTTCACATAGTGATCAATCATCAACTACAAGTGGTAGTACGATTGCATTATGGATAGTATCTATTGTCGCAATTTTACTTTCATTAATTGCGATTTTTAAGAAATCACGTAAATAATCATTTCAATTAGAGGTGGAGGTATTTAACCATTGAAGTATCGCTAAATGACATAGCGACATATTTCAACGTTAATTCTCTACCTCTTTTAATATAACTTAAATTTTAAAATAATCATGATGTTGTTGTATTGTCACTTTCATAATGATAAATATGTTCTATAATATAGATGTGAGGGAGGAAACATCATGCGCAGATTATTATACTCATTTTTAATTTATATGATTATTGGGTTATTTAGTGGTTTTTATTATAGAGAATTGACTAAAGCTCATCATTTTACGGGTGATACACAATTATCATTAGTCCATACACATACATTAATTTTAGGTATGTTCATGTTCTTATTATTACTACCTTTAGAAAAGGTCTTTAAATTAAGTAGTTATTATTTATTTAATTGGTTTTTCGTGATTTACCATATTGGTGTATTAGTTACAATTGGTATGATGACGGTCAAAGGTACATATCAAGTCATTGGTAAAACTGTTCCAGCATCTTTCCCTGGTTTTGCAGGAATGGGACATACGGCAATGTTAGCCGCATTATTAATACTATTTTTCTTATTAAGACAAGCTATTATTAAAGAACCGAGAGATTAAAGCGAACTCGTGAGTATACAGACTCACGAGTTTTTTTATGGAGTGATTTGCTTCATATGTTATAGGTCGTGTAGTATAATGAAAAAGTATTAAATGATAATAATTTTCAGTTAAAGTATAAATGTATGTTATTTACAGTGTTATTTTAGGGGGAAGCAAAATGGAAGACGTTACAATTATAGGTGGCGGTCCAGCAGGGTTGTTTGCAAGCTTTTACTCTGGTCTAAGAGGGATGTCTGTGAGAATCATAGACGTGCAAGATAAATTAGGTGGAAAGATGCAAGTTTACCCAGAAAAAATCATATGGGATATAGGTGGTGTAGCACCGAAACCATGTTATCAAGTTATAGAAGATATGATTCAACAAGGGTTACATTTTAATCCTAAAGTGAATTTAAATGAACGTGTCATAGATATTAGAAAAAAGGAGGAAAGACATTTTGAAGTTGAAACTGAAAAAGGTCACATCTTCCATTCTAAATCAGTCATTTTTGCAATCGGTGGTGGCATTATAAATCCCAAACCATTAAATATCAAAGGGGCAGAAAGATATCAACTGACGAACTTACATTATGTCGTGCAATCATTTGCTAGATTCAAAGGGAAAGATGTTCTTATTTCTGGTGGTGGCAACACTGCATTAGATTGGGCACGCGATATTGCTCAAATTGCGAACAGTGTGACAGTTATTTTTAGAAAACCAGAAGTGTCTGGATATGAAGCAATGACTAAAGTCCTAGAGGATTTAAATGTAAGATTGATACCACATACACAAATTAGTGAACTAATAGGTAACGAAGAAGATAAGTATATTCACCAAGTTAAATTAGAAAATGTAGAGAATGGTGATATTTCAATAGCTTCATTTGATGACGTCATTATTAGCCATGGCTTTGATCATGAGAATCCGTTATTAAAAGATTGTACATCGCAATTTGAACTATACGATGAATATCGTGTTAAAGGTTTTGGAAATACAACTACTAATATTCCAGGTATCTTTGCGTGTGGTGACATTGTACATCACGAGGCAAAGGTTCACCTGATTGCGAGTGCTTTTAGTGATGCAGGTAACGCGGCCAATCTTGCTAAAACATATATTCAACCAGACGCTCCAACGGAAGGCTATGTTTCAAGTCATAATGATATTTTCAAAGAATCTAATAAAGACATTATCAATCAATATTTATTTTAAATGAAAAATCTGGGGGAGTCATAATGGTAGATATTAAACATTTAGCACCGTCTGTAGAAGATTATTTAAAATTAAGAATAGATGCGGGATTGAGTGCCAAGTCCATCGAAGCGGCTCAAAGAGGACTACCTAATGCTTGTTTTAATGTCACTTTATATCATGATTCGTCATTAATAGGTATGGGTAGAATCGTTGGAGATGGAGGAACAGCACTTCAAATTGTGGATATTGCTGTCCATCCAGATTATCAAGGACAAGGGTATGGTCGTACAATTATGGAACACATAATGCAATACGTTCATGATAATGCAGTGAAAGGTACTTATGTAAGTTTAATGGCGGATTATCCCGCTGATAAATTGTATGAAAAATTTGGTTTTCAATCTACAGAACCACATTCAACTGGAATGTATATTTTATTTTAAACATAGTAAAAAGGCGTCCGCGACAATGTAGCGAGGACGCCTTTTCTTTGTAATACTATTATGTTATTTAACACCAAAATCGACAACAATTCGGCCCATGTGTTGGTGATTCATTGCGCGTTCAATACCATTTGGTAAGTCATCAAACGCAATAACTTCTTTAATATCATGTAATTGTTTTGGTTTTAAATCTTTAGCAAGACGACGCCATACGAGTTTGCGTAGTTTAATTGGAGTAAAGACAGAATCAACACCTAATATACTGATACCTCTTAAAATAAGTGGAAAGACAGAACTTTCGAATTGAGTGCCACCAGTCATTCCGATAACGGCTATACTACCATTATTATCAAGCTTATTGATGATATTAGCTAAACTTTCGCCACCAACTGGATCTATAGCAGCCTGCCAAGTTCTTGAACCTAATGCTTTACCATCATATTCAGGTAAACGATCAATAACTTCCTTGGCACCTAATGTTTTCAATTTGTCAGTTGCATCTTTACGCCCAGTACTAGCAACAACATCATAACCTAATTTATCTAACATTAGGACTGATAACATACCAACGCCACCAGAGGCACCTCTAACTAATACATTATCCTTTTCTATTGTTAATCCCTCAGTTTCTAAACGCTCAATAGCTAAACCAGCTGTGTAACCAGCAGTACCATAAATCATAGCTTCTTCTAAAGTTAAATCTTCAGGTAAATCGATAATCCATTCACTCTTCACACGAGCATATTCACTGAATCCACCGAATTGACTCACACCTAAATCATAACTTGTCACAATAACTTTATCCCCAACATAATGACCTGGGGCATTAGATTCTACAATTTCCCCCGATAAATCAATACCTGGCACCATTGGATATTGTTTAACAATCGCATTTCGATCTTGGGTAGCTAATGCATCTTTATAGTTAATACTGGAGTAATGTACCTTGATAAGCACATCCCCTTCAGGTAAATCATCTATAGTGATTTGCTTAAAATCTGCAGAGACCTTTCCTTCATCATCTCTATCTACGACATAAGCCATAAATTCTTCTGTCAAAACATGTCACTCCTTCAATATTATTGACCTTCATTATAAATTGTTCCTCTACTTATTAAAATGATTACTACTTTCCTTATTTATATTTAGCAAAATATTGCCATAGTTATTTTAATATAAAACGAAGTGAAATTGCATAAAGTTTTAGAAATTAAAATGTTAAAAAAACTGTCTCATAAAAATTGAAAAGAATTGTTGTTGACACATTTAAAATAGACCCATATAATTATTTTGATAATGATTATCAATTGATATTACATAGATAAAAATATTCTGTATATATAGCGCGTCAAATCAGCGTGGTAAATGAAAAATTTGAAGAGGTGTAGGAATGAAGAAATTACCAGTAATTTTATTAACGTCGTCTTTACTTTTAGCAGCATGTGGCAATAACAGTGACAGTGGTAAAGATAATTCTAGTAAGAGTAGTAATAATAGTGAAAACAAAGCTGAATTAAAAGAAGCTACTAAAAAATATGAAAAATATACTGATAAACAATTAGATGAATTCTTAAAAGGGACTCAACAGTTTGTAGATGCGATTGACAATAATGATATGGATAAAGCGAAAGAATTATATCCTAAAGTACGTATGTATTATGAACGTTCAGAACCTGTTGCAGAAGCATTTGGTGATTTAGATCCCAAAATTGATGCACGTTTGGCAGATATGAAAGAAGAAAAGAAAGAAAAAGAATGGTCTGGTTACCATAAAATAGAGAAACAATTATATCAAGATAACACAATAGACGATACAACTAAGAAAGATGCACAACAATTATTAAAAGATGCTAAAGAGCTACACGCTAAGGCAGATACATTAGATATTACACCTAAGTTAATGTTACAGGGGTCAGTAGATTTATTAAATGAAGTATCAACGTCTAAAATTACTGGTGAAGAAGAAATTTATTCTCACACAGATTTATATGACTTCAAAGCTAATATCGAAGGTGCACAAAAGATTTATGAATTATTCAAACCAACATTAGAGAAAAAAGATAAAAAATTAAGTGCTGATATTCAAAAGAACTTTGATAAAGTGAATGAATTACTTGATAAATATAAAGACGGAGACGGATACAAATCTTATAACGATGTAACTAAGAAAGATAGAAAAGCACTTTCAGATGCAGTGAATTCTTTAGGAGAACCACTAAGTAAGATGGCTGTGGTTACAGAATGAGTAAAGTAGATAATCAATCATCGTCATCTGTTTCAAGACGCTCATTTTTAAAAATGATGGGTATTGGTGGAGCTGGCGTTGTCATTGGCGCAAGTGGAGCAGGAAGTGTATTTTCATTTAAGTCAATGTTTGATACACCAGAAGATGAAGAAAAAGATGCATATGAATTTTATGGCAAAGTACAAGCAGGCATAACAACACCAACTCAAAAAACATGTAATTTTGTATCATTAGAACTTAAATCTAAAGATAAAAGCGCCATTAAAGATATGTTTAAACAATGGACTAAAATGGCGGCAAATATGACTGACGGCGATGCAGTCGAAAAGGATAGTAAGAATCCTTTATTACCGCCCGTTGATACTGGCGAAGCAATTGGTTTAGGCGCTAGTAAATTGACTTTAACATTTGGTGTGAGTAAATCATTTATGAAAAAGCTAGGTCTTTCTGACAAAATACGAAAAGACTATAAAGATTTACCACATTTTCCAAATGATCAAATAGACGAAGACTATAGTGATGGTGACATCATGATTCAAGCTTGTTCTAATGATGAGCAAGTGACATTTCATGCTGTACATAACTTAATACGTCCGTTTAGGGATTTAGTCAAAGTAAAATGGTCACAAAACGGATTTGTATCAGTCAAAGGTAAAGAAACACCAAGAAATCTAATGGCGTTTAAGGATGGTACAGTTAATCCGCGTAAAACGAATGAATACAAAGATTATGTCTTTATTAATGACGGTTGGGCTAAAAATGGCACATATTGTATCATTCGACGTATTCAAATTCACATCGAAACATGGGATCGTACTGCATTAGAAGAACAAGAAGCTACTTTCGGTAGAAAAAGAGGTTCAGGTGCACCGTTAACAGGTAAAAAAGAATTTGATGAGTTGGATTTAAAAGCTAAAGATAGTACAGGAGAATATGTCATTCCAGAAGACGCCCATGCACGATTGGCAAGAGAAGCGAAAACTTCAATTAAAAGACGTGCGTATAATTATACTGCGGGTACTAACGAAAAAACTGGCAATTTAGAAACAGGATTATTATTTATTAGTTTCCAAAAATCACCACAACAATTTATTGATATACAGAATCATCTAGGTCATAAAGACAAATTGAATGAATATATTACGCATAGAGGTACTGCTACATTTATCGTATTGCCAGGCGTACAAAAGGGAGGCTACCTAGGTGAAACACTATTTAATTAAAATAGTTGTGATATTAATGATTGGGCTATCTATTTTCAGATTTACACCTGCACACGCCGAATCAGCCTCAATGAGCGAAACATATGTTGCGATTACTGATGCGAAATCGACAATTGCAGATAAAGATAAAAGCCAATCTGATAAAGCTAAAGCATTAAAAGACGTTAAAAAAGAAATTAAAGCGTTAAAGATTAATAATGATAGCAAAGAAGGCAAACAAGTTAATAGTAAGTTGAAAGAAGTAGAACATGCTTCATCAGACGATGCTAAAGCAGACAAACTTGGTGAACTGACTAAAGCACTTATAGCTTATGAAAACCAACAATCTTCTAAAGACGCTTCAGGAAAGATTAAGGAATTACAACAAGCAGTTGATGCTAAAGACGCACCAATGAAAAAAGCCATCAAAGATAAAAATCACTCAGAACTACAATCATTAAACAATGATTTAAATTCGATATGGACGAGTAATGAAACAGTCATTCGAAATTATGATGATGGTAAATATGGTCAAATTGAAGTTAATTTAATGCAACTAAGAGTTGCCATTCAAAAAGAGCCACTAGATACTGACAAAGTTAAATCTGCATGGTCAACGTTTAAGAACAGCATTGATACCGTTGATCAAAAGCAATCAGATTCAGACTCAGATAAGTATAAAGTTACTCAACTCAATGAAGAATTAGATAAAGCGATTGCTGGTATCAATGACAATGATTTAGATAAAGCAGATGCATCCTTATCGCAATTTGTTAAAATCTGGCCATATGTCGAAGGTAAAATTCAAACTAAAAATAGTAGTTTATATACTAAAATAGAAGATAAAATTCCTTACTACCAAAGTATTTTAGATCAATCTAATAAAGACCGTGTGAAAAAAGGGTTACAAGAATTAAATTCAGAAATCAAAGATACGGTCGGACAAGGTGAGTATTCATTTGTAGATGTCATGATTATTTTCCTACGTGAAGGTATCGAGGTATTATTAATTATCATGACTTTAACTACGATGACACGTAAAGTTAAGGATGTTAAAGGAACGTCAAGTGTAGTAGGCGGTGCCTTATTAGGTCTTATTTTAAGTATTGGACTAGGTATTACCTTTATCTATACGATTGGTAATAATGGCGTCGTAAGAGAAGGTATGGAAGCTATTTTAGGTATCGTAGCAGTGGTATTAATGTATGTTGTTGGTATTTGGATGCATCGAAGATCAAATGCCCAACGTTGGAATGAAATGATTCAGAGCATGTATAACAATGCGATGAGTAACGGTAATTTAATATTACTGGGTACTATTGGATTAATTTCAGTATTACGTGAAGGTGTCGAAGTCATTATCTTCTATATGGGAATGATTGGTAGTATTACTACAAAAGATTTTATTCTTGGTATAGGATTAGCAATCATAATATTAATTATCTTCGCATTTGCATTTAGATTTATCGTGAAACTTATTCCTGTACGATTCATATTTAGAGTACTGTCTATCTTAATATTTGTCATGACATTTAAAATGTTAGGTGTAAGTATTCAAAAATTACAATTATTAGGCTATATGCCTCAGCATAGTATTGAAGGATTACCAACATTAAGTTGGATTGGTTTCTACCCAAGCGTTGAAACAATTATTGCTCAAGTCATATTAATCATACTTATCCTTGGGTTTGTTTTATACAATCGTAAGAAATAAATAAACATCTCGAATGAAGATATTAGACTTCGTTCGAGATGTTTTGTTGTTTATATGTGATTTTGGCGATGAGCATACTAAATTCAAATAAAAGAATTAAAGGTAACGTTAATAATAAATTAAGTACTAAATCAGGTGGTGCAATGATACTAGCAACTACAAAACATGCAAAATAAATATATTTACGATAAGTACCTAATTGGCGCGGATCAATTAAACCAAAATGTGCTAATCCTAAAAATAGTACTGGTATTTGGAATAAAAACCCAAAGACAAGTAGCCATCTTATGAGTTCTTCTAAATACGCTTTTAAACCTATGATTGGTTCGATACTAAGGGCATCTGATAAGTTAATTGAAAAATTAATAATCAGTGGGAAACCAATAAAAAAGGCAAATATAACGCCAAGAATAAAAAGAACTGCACAAAAGATACTATATTTATAGATGAATTTGCGTTCATGTTGATGTAAGCCTGGTGCGATAAATGCCCATAGTTGATAGAAAATCAGTGGTGCAATAATGCAAAGTGCGACCGTAAATATAATCATAATATAAATTTGTATAGTTTCGGTAAACGAGAATGTGTGCAACGTCACATTAGACCGTTTTATATAATGTAAAAAGGGTTTAACCCACCAATGTGACGTCAGATAAGTTATCACTGTTGCGACAATAAAGGCAATCAGTATACGTACTAATCGTTGTCGTAGTTCAGTAAAATGGTCTAATAATGTCGAGTTATTTTGATTGTTCACGTTGTGATTTTGATGCTTTACTGGGTGTGTCTGTAGAATCGTCATCCATGTGTTCAGCTGCGGATTTAAATTCTTTTAAAGTCGACCCAATAGCACGTCCAAATTGTGGTAATTTCGTCGGTCCAAAAATGATTAAGGCAATAATACTAATGATGACAAGACTTGTAGGTCCAGTAATTCCTAATACAAACAAATTTTCCATTTAATTCCATCCTTTATGAGTGTGATTGATTAATTATAACTTTATACTTATTGATAAAGATTATCAATAAGTATTTTACTTTTTAAAAGATTTTTTTAAGCTAAATACCGTTAGAATCAAAACGAGATGTTTGAAGTCCAAAGTTATTGCTTTGATTATGAAAATAATTAATAATAGATGAATTTTTTTAAGAAATAAGATAAAGTATTGTTAATCTATACGATTAAAGGGGGATTTATGTAATCATGAAACAAATAAGGGAAGTAAGTATTGAAGAAGTTGAATCATTACAAAAAGTAGCAATAGATACATTTTATGAAACCTTTGGACCATATTATACAGATGATAATTTACAAAAGTACTTTGATAGTGCGTTTAATATTGAGACTTTAAAAAAGGAATTACAAGAACCACTCTCATTTTATTATTTTTTTACTGAAGATGACGACATTGTTGGGTATACAAAATTTAATGTTGATGATGCACAAACTGAACCACATGGTCCCGATTATTTAGAAGTGCAACGTATTTACTTTTATCAATCACACCAAGGTGGAGGCAGAGGCAAAAAATTAATAGAACTTGCTGTTGAGAAGGCGAAAGCATTTGGGAAATCAAAAATTTGGTTAGGCGTATGGGAACATAATCCTCAAGCCATTAAGTTTTATGAATCAAGAGGATTTGTTGAAACAGGACACCATGAGTTTATTACAGGTGATGTTGTAGATAGAGATATTATCATGGAAAAAGAATTATAATTTAAACTTTCTATGATTTGATTTCAAATCACATATTGAATTATTCGCATATCAGTTCAAAGTCAGATATAATGATGACGTTAATTTTTTAATTATGATTAAAATAATTAGATAAATATAAAAAGATTTAACGTTGGAAAGGACGTATTAGATGCATTCATTGACGATTATTGTCACTTACTATAATTCAGAGGAGTATATTCAAAGTTGTATAGAAAGTATTAAGCAACAACGTACTCAAGATTTTGAAGTTATCATAGTTAACGATGGTTCTACAGATCAAACAGAAGCGTTGATGAAAGAATCTCTTAAAGATTATGATAAAAAAGTTAATTACATTAAATTAGAAGAAAACCAAGGACATGCCCACGCACGTAATGTTGCAATGAAGGAAGTAGAAACCCCTTATTTCATGTTCTTAGACGCAGATGACGAATTAGCTTCTTATGCAATTACTTTTTACTTAGATAAATTTAATTATACAGATGGGTTAATTGCACCTGTGCATTCATTTATGCTTAAAAAGCCACAATATGTTGACTTAGACAAAGTAAAAGTTAACTATTTTGATGGTAAACGTAACATTAACTCATTTTTAAGAAAGCAAACTGCTTGTAACATTATTTTTAGAACGGCCATCGTCAGAGCACATGATTTAAAGTTTAATGAAGATTTAAATGTGTATACAGACTGGTCATTCGTTATTGAGTATTCAAAATATGTTAATAAATTTATGAGAATTACGAATTTCTCATTCTATTATCGTGGAGAAGTGTATGATCCATTTGATGGTAAAACATTGAGTGAACAAGACTTTGACATCTTATTCGAAGATTATGTCAAAATGTTCTACGATGCAATGGCACGTGTCACTCATAAAGAGACTAAATCATTTATTATTAATAAATTAGAACAACAAATTGCGAGAGATTTTGATCCTACACATCATGATATTAAGAAACGATATGCTGCACATAAAGAAACACTTGTTGAACTTGCACGTTATTTAAATGTGAACTTGATTAAACATCAACATCTAATCAATAAAATTGAAACGATTTTATTAATGAATGAAGATACTGAAAAAGCATTCCAAGTGAATCAATTCAGAAAAACATTAAGACACGTTAAAAATGTTGTTTTACGTAATAAGAACAAAGACCGTTCAATTTATGAATTAACAGATAAAGAAGACAATGTTAAGCCAGAAACGATTGTATTTGAATCTTTCGGTGGTAAAAACTACAGCGATAGTCCTAAATATATTTATGAATATATGCAAAAATATTATCCAAATTACCGTTATGTATGGTCTTTTAAAAATCCGAAAAACCATGTGGTTCCAGGTAATGCGGAAACAGTTAAACGAAATTCAGAGGCATATTATAAAGCGTATTCGGAAGCGAGTCATTGGGTTTCAAATGCGCGATTACCATTATATTTAAATAAGAAAGAAAATCAAACGTACATTCAAACTTGGCACGGCACACCATTGAAACGCTTAGCGAACGATATGAAAGTAGTGCGTATGCCAGGTACGACGACACCTAAATATAAACGTAACTTTAATCGTGAAACATCAAGATGGGATTATTTAATTTCTCCAAACAGATATTCTACTGAAATTTTCAAAAGTGCATTTTGGATGGATGAACCTAGAATGTTAGAAATTGGTTATCCTAGGAATGATATTTTAGTAAATAGAGCAGATGATGAAGAGTTTAAAAATGAAATTAAAAAGAACTTAAATATCCCTGAAGATAAAAAAGTCATTATGTATGCACCAACTTGGAGAGATGACGAGTTCGTAAGTAAAGGTAAGTATTTATTTGAACTAAAAATCGACCTAGATAATTTATATCAAGAATTAGGCGATGACTATGTTATTCTTTTACGTATGCATTATTTAATTTTAAATGCGATTGATTTAACAGGATTTGAAAACTTTGCTGTGGATGTTTCTAATTATAACGATGTATCAGAGTTATTCTTAGTGAGTGATTGTCTCATTACAGATTACTCTTCAGTTATGTTTGATTACGGTATTTTAAAACGCCCTCAATTCTTCTTTGCATATGATATTGATAAATATGACAAAGGATTACGAGGCTTCTATATGGATTATAAAAAAGATTTACCAGGTCCTATTTTCACAGAACCTTATGAATTAGCAAAACAACTTAAAGATTTAGATAAGGTGCAACATGACTATCAAGATAAAATTGATGCATTTTATAATCGATTCTGTTCAATTGATAAAGGTACAGCATCTCAATATATTGGAGATTTAATTCATAAAGATATAGAAGGTTAATCTTTATTAAAATAATACGAAAAATTAATAAAATTAGGGTATAATATTTATAAGTAATTAAATATTATGCCCTTTTTTATGTTTTTAATTATCAATGTAAATGCATTGATAATGGGCTGAAGATGTTTGAATGGTTTATTAATATACTATAGGAGGTTTTATTAATGAAGAAATTGTATACGAGTTTGTTAGCTTTATCCTTAGTTTTAGGCGCAGCGGCTTGTTCGAATGATGATAGTAGTAAGGACAAAGATAGTTCTAAAGATGATCAGTCGAAAACAGAACAGAAAGATAAAGCGTCTAATGATCATTCAAAGGATAAATCGTCTGATAAAGAAAAAGATAAAGGCGATAAAAACAAAGACAAAGATAAAAATGATAACGTAGCTTCAAACAATAGCAATTCAACAAGTAATAACCAAGATAGTGATCATAACCAACAAGCAACATCCAATGATAATGGAAGCAGTTCAGATCAACAAGCACAAAATGCGAATGGAAATAATAATAGTGCTACAAACAATAATCAGCAACCAAGTAATAATAATGATCAAGGCTCATCAAACCAAAGTACACAATCTACACAAGGTACTAACGGTTATGTAGCACCTTATCATGGTACCAATGCAGCAAATGTTGCAAGAAGCTTAACAAGAGACAATGTGAACCAATCAGAAGCACTTAAACAATTACCAAACTTCCAAACTGCCTTAGATATTGCTAAACAAGAAGCTAATTTATATGGTAATCATAATAAAACGTATAATGACTATGGTATTGAAGGTAACAATGGTAATTACAGATACGTATTTAGTTTCAAAGATCCACAACAAAATGGTGTTTATTCTGTTGTTACAGTAAATAGTCAAGGTCAACCTGTTGTTGTTGATCCAGCTTATGGAAAATAGATTAAAAATCTGAATAGATATATTACGAAAAAGGCGTACCACAAACTCTCATTATTTGTGGTACGCTTTTTATCAAAACCAATTTTATTTTAGTTCATCTTGAATTAATTGAGTTAAGTATTGTAATGATTGGTTATCCTTATTGATGTATGGATTGTGATTTTTAGGAACCATATCATTTAATAAATCGCGTGTTAACAAATCAGCATCGGTATACCAAACATTAGATAAGCTTTTAATAACGTCTTTATAAACACCACGTTCTTCGACATATTCAGTATGATGCGGTGTGTATAGACACACATGTTTATCTATTGTTAAAGCATCAAAGATAATTGAAGAATAATCTGTTAAAACAACATCAGAAATAAGTAATAGGTCCTGTGTTTCAATACCTTTTTGGGGTAAAATCACGCCATCAGGTAAATGAGCTATATGCTCGCTTTCAACGTGTCCTTTAAATATGACATTATATTTAGCTAATAATTGTTCTGAAATCGGTAATAATGCATCATCATGATGGTCTGAAACCCATGTCGGTGCATATAATAGCACAGGTTTATTTAAATCACATTCCAATTCACGTTTAAGTTGTTCATGAAATGAAGACTCATCCAGTTTATTTAATAAATATTGTACTCTTGGATAACCAATTGGTAACACGTCAGTATGATGTGTTGGAAAAGCTGAATGGAACTTATCCATAGCTAGTTTAGAGTCACAAACTAAATAATCTTGTTTAGCTAATTTATTATATTTACGAGCTCTGTAATTATAAATATTTAAGTTTTGATTAGGTTCTCGACTATCTAAAAATAACTTTTTAATTGGTGTACCATGCCAAAGTTGAATAATAGTACCATTAGGTTTGATGTTATCTGGTATATAGCTTTCAGTAACTACAACTCGAGCTGTTTCAATCATCGCTTGGGTCTCTGAATCATCAGGCGATATAAAATGTGGTCCTTGTCTATCATTTGTCACAAAATAAGTTTTGATAGTTGGATTACGCTTAACAAAATAACTAAATAAATATTTAGAATTGCCACGATATCCATAATCAAAGCCAATAAAGACAACATGATCTTTCAATACCGTTGAATCTTTATCGTAGATATAACTTATTTCTCTATGCTTTTTTAATGAATGGTTTTTAAATGGTTTGAACATCCATTTTGGTAATTTGAATTTTGTACTTAATAACACTGAATCTGAATATCTTAAGTCACTATGGTCATCAAAAGTGAATTTAGGAAAAGGTACTTTTTGACGATGTTCATAAGCTAACGTATTTAAATAGAATTGATTGATTTTACTTATATTATCTTTATCAATAGATGACCAAAGTTCTGTGCTTGTTTGCATTGGTGCTTTGAAATCATAGACGACATGTCCATCGACAGCAAGTTGGCCTTTTAAAATTGTAACTAAAGCTAAATCGAATATAGTTTCAATATTGAATTTTTCTAAATGCGACAAGGCTGATTTAATTTCAAAAATCACATTTGGATAATGATTAATATTTTTCACCCAGTCTATAAAATCGATGGTTTCAAGCCCAAAATAACGGCAATCATTTAGATATGATTTGTCGATTGTATAATCAACAATGATTGAAGTACTTTTTAACTCTACAGCCTCGAGCATTTTTTGATGAATCATCATGTCATTCGAATAAGGGGCAAAATGAGTGTAGCCTTCATCTAAAGCTTTCGTGAGTTGAATATCTATATTTTCTAAATTAGTAATATTAATTTGCTTTATCATATCGTTGACCTCTTTAGACTAAATTTATTCTTCCTATTTTATCACGTGAGTCGAATGAATACATCATGCGGCACTTATCTTTAATGAAAAAATCGTTTTCACATTCGAATACAATTTAAAAGAATGAGTGATTGAGAATATTATTAAATAATTGAGAAAAACTATAAAAACAATGTTGTAATTTTAACTAGAAGATGATATATTTTAATTGTGAAAAAGTTCACAAGTAATAAATGAATATAATTTAATGAAAAGTCACAATCATAGATATTAATAATTTAATTTTTGATATAAATCTAGCTAGAGACAACAAAATTTATAGTAAAGGAAGAGTCAAGCTATGTTAGTAAATTCATTCAATCCATTTGATAACTTAGTGTTATCTAGCATTATTGCTGCAATCCCTATTATTCTGTTTTTATTATGCTTAACTGTTTTTAAAATGAAAGGGATTTATGCGGCAGTGACAACATTAGTTGTAACACTGTTAATCGCAATTCCGTTCTTCAAACTTCCAGTAGGTATTGCTTCAGGCGCAGTTGTGGAAGGTTTCTTCCAAGGTATTATTCCTATTGGTTATATTGTTATGATGGCAGTATTACTTTATAAAATCACACTAGAATCTGGTCAGTTTTCAACGATTCAAGATAGTATCACGAGTATTTCGCAAGACCAACGTATTCAATTGTTATTAATTGGATTTTCATTTAATGCCTTTTTAGAAGGGGCTGCTGGATTTGGGGTGCCTATTGCGATTTGTGCATTATTATTAGCACAATTAGGCTTCAGACCATTACAAGCTGCTATGTTATGCTTAGTTGCAAACGCGGCTTCAGGTGCATTTGGAGCTATTGGTATACCAGTTGGTGTTATAGATACTTTACATTTACCTGGTGATGTATCAGCTATGGGCGTTTCTCAAACATCTGTATTTACTTTAGTTATTATCAACTTCTTCATTCCGTTCTTATTAATCTTTATCATTGATGGATTCAAAGGAATTAAAGAAACGTTACCTTCAATCTTAGTTGTATCAATTACTTATACTGTATTACAAGCTTTATTAACCGTATTTAATGGACCGGAATTAGCAGATATCATTCCACCATTAGCATCAATGTTAGCTTTAGCATTATTCTCTAGAAAATTCCAACCTAAACATACGTTTAGAGTTCAAAAAGATGTAGAACCTGAACCAGTTAAACATCACAGTGCTAAATCAATATTATATGCGTGGAGTCCATTTGTCATTTTAACGATTATAGTTATGATTTGGAGCTCACCATCATTCAAAAATTTATTCTTGCCTAAAGGTAAATTATCAAGCTTAGTATTGAACTTTAATTTGCCAGGAACATTTAGTGAAGTCGCACATAAACCAATCACATTATCATTGAACCTGATTGGACAAACGGGTACAGCGATTTTAATTACGATTATTATTACTGTATTAATGTCTAAAAAAGTTGGATTTGGTGACGCAGGGCGTTTATTTGGCGTAACATTTAAAGAGTTATGGTTACCGATTTTAACAATTTGCTTTATTTTAGCTATCTCTAAAATTACAACATATGGTGGTTTAAGTAGTGCTATGGGTCAAGGAATTGCAAAAACAGGCGATGTATTCCCATTATTATCTCCAATACTAGGTTGGATTGGTGTATTCATGACCGGTTCAGTTGTGAATAACAACTCACTATTTGCACCTATTCAAGCATCTGTAGCACAACAAATTGGTACAAGTGGTTCATTATTGGTCGCTTCTAATACAGTCGGTGGCGTAGCAGCGAAATTGATTTCTCCTCAATCCATTGCTATTGCAACTGCAGCCGTTAAAGAAGTAGGTAAAGAATCAGAACTATTAAAAATGACTTTAAGATACAGTGTTGGATTACTTATCTTCATTTGTATCTGGACATTTATATTATCTGTGATATTGTAAGAATAAATTAAATAAGCATTTAAAAACTGATTCCTCGATGATCGAGAAATCAGTTTTTTTAGTACAAGATATTTAATGAATGAAAGCTAATTGAACATATTCATGAAGTCGTGATATACGGCTTCTGCAGAATATGATTGAAGTGTCTCATGTCCTTCTTGAAGAATGTGTTGTAGTTCATCATCATTATGCATCGTTAAATCGATACGTTTCGCAAGTTGTGATGTATCATCATGAGCAACTAAGTAACCATTCTTACCGTTTTTAATGATTGAATCAGGGCCAGTATTCCCATCGAAACTTATAACTACGTTATCTTGTGCCATAGCTTCTAATATCACCATACCAAACCCTTCGTTTCTAGATGGTATGACAGTGATTTTACTTTGAGCTAACTTTTGATTAAGGGATGGTGTGGCAGGATAAAGTTGTACGATATCTTTTAATTGATATTGGTCGATAAATTGTTTTAAATGGTCTTTCTCTTGTCCATCACCATATAAATGTAACTCATAATTTAAATGTCTTAAATCATCTTGAATTAATCTGATACTTTCTAATAAGAGATCAAATCCTTTTTCGTATTCTAATCTGCCTGCTGCAAGAATAATATTTTTCTTTTGAGCAGCGATGCGTTTATTATTAGCAATATTTGGTACGACATAAACAGGCGTTTTTAGTTTAGATTGATATATAGCTTGATCAGCTGTAGTCAACGTTGTCACTTTATTAACATTGCGGTAGGCATTAATGATTTGATTTTGGAATTTTTGATCATGTGCATTGAAATTCATATGTTCCATAGCAATGGTAGTAACATTTTTATTCTGATATTTAGCAATTAAGATATTGAAACTTGCCCTTGTACCAATTAGGACATCTGTTGATACACGTTTGATCGCTTTAATCATCTTTTTCTCAACGTAACTCGAAAATTGATTTAATCCAGGTTCATATTGAGATATGCGTTTAGGCTTTAACAGGGGTGTATATTTTTTGATACGATTTGCTAAAATAGCATTGAAATGAGTTGGTTTTAAACGATAATCAACTAAAACTTGTACTTTGATATCTTTGTGTAATTTGAAATAGGGATGATCCTTGCCTCTAAAGACTGAAATAATCGTAACAGGATGACCCTTTTCAGCTAATGTGTTAGCTAGCTGCGAAATCGATTTAACTGTACCGCCCATGGCATAGATATTATGCATGAAAAATGTGAACGACTTCATTTGAACACCTCTTATGTTTTGTGAATTTTTAATTATTATATCATGACATAGTTTACAAAATAGATAAACGAATATGTTAAAATAGATATATTACCAATATTTAGAAAACATCTATTTGGTTGAAATATAGATAAATATTAATTTCAATTGAATTAACCTAAGATGATTAATTGTAATTATATTGTACAATAGGTGATTGTATTCATTAAAATAGTCATGATATGGTACAATATAAAATGTTTTAAGTGTCATGTTTTAGGTAATGGATTGAGTGATTATGACTAGATTTCATGAATAATAAAACTAAGACAAAATGATGTTTAGAAAAGAATAACATTATTGATTTTATTTTTTATCTAATTAAAAAGCGCTTTAATATAAGTCTAGATCATTTGATGTTTCATTAATCAACTAAAAAGGGGGACTGTATTTGTTATGAGTACACAACATAGCAAAACAGACGTCATCTTAATTGGTGGCGGTATTATGAGTGCAACACTAGGAACATTATTAAAAGAATTAACGCCTGACAAAGAAATTAAAGTATTTGAAAAGTTAAATCAACCTGGCGAAGAAAGTTCAAACGTATGGAACAATGCTGGTACAGGGCATTCAGCATTATGTGAATTGAACTATACTAAAGAAGGTAAAGATGGATCTGTAGATATTAGTAAAGCGATTAAAATCAATGAACAATTCCAGATTTCTAAACAATTTTGGGCATATTTAGTTAGAACAGGTCAGTTAGAAAATCCTGAAAACTTCATCCAATCAGTACCACATATGAGCTTCGTAAAAGGTACTAACAATGTTGAATTCTTAAAACGACGCGTAGAAAGTCTTCAAAAAAATGTATTATTCGGTAAAATGGAAATTTCAGAAGATAGAAACAAAATTGCTGAATGGGTACCATTGATGATGGAAGGTAGAACAGATGATGAACCAGTTGCAATTACTTATGATGAAACTGGTACAGATGTTAACTTCGGTGCCTTAACTAAAAAATTATTTAGTAATTTACAACAAAAGAATGTTGAAATTCAATATAAACATGAAGTATTAGATATTAAAAAACAAAGTAATGGGACTTGGTTAGTTGAAGTGAAAAATTTAACGAATAATCAAGTAACAACTTATGAAACTGACTTTGTATTTATCGGTGCAGGCGGTGCAAGCTTGCCATTACTACAAAAAACAGGTATTAAAGAATCTAAACATATCGGAGGATTCCCAGTTAGTGGCTTATTCTTAAGATGTAAAAACCCTGATGTGATTAATCGTCACCATGCGAAAGTGTATGGTAAAGCTGAAGTGGGCGCACCACCTATGTCTGTACCTCACTTAGATACGAGATTTGTGAATGGTGAACGTTCACTATTATTTGGACCTTTCGCAGGATTTTCACCTAAATTCTTAAAAACAGGTTCATACTTAGACTTAATTAAATCAGTAAAACCAAACAATATCATAACAATGTTATCAGCAGGTGTTAAAGAGTTTGATTTAACTAAATACTTAGTATCTCAATTAATGCTTTCAAATGAAGAAAGAGTTGACGATTTACGTGTCTTCTTACCAAATGCTAAAGATGAAGATTGGGAAGTCATTACGGCAGGTCAACGTGTACAAGTGATTAAAGATACTAAAGATGCCAAAGGAAACCTACAATTTGGTACAGAAGTAATTACATCAGAAGATGGTACATTAGCAGCATTACTAGGTGCATCACCAGGAGCATCAACAGCTGTAGATATCATGTTTGACGTACTTCAAAGATGTTATAAAGATGACTTTAAATCATGGGAGCCAGCAATTAAAGAAATGGTACCTTCATTCGGTTTAAACTTATCAGAACATGAAGATGTATATCACGCAGTAAATAAAGAAATTGTTAAACATTTAAAAGTTAAATAATATAGCGAAAGCGCCTCACTTATAAGTAGTTTACTACTATTAAGTGAGGCGCTATTATTAATGATTAGAATTCATTTGGTAAATTTTTTCATTAATATTTTTGATTTCTCTTTTAGTTTTAAAGTAACTTATAAACCATATCAAGATGTAGATGCCTATAAAAATAACGGTGTATGAAACTAAACTCATCATTTCTAAGGGGAACCAACCTGCTATGATTGCAAGGATAGTAAATGGAAAATAACTACAAATAAAATGAATAAATGTAGATTTTGTAATACTCCAATCGGTAGCATTAAATATTAGACTATTAAATGAAAATAAAAGACCTATCAGCATCCAAATAGACATTGATATCAACATAATGATAGGTTCTGAAAGATAATGGTAATAAATGGTTCCCATAGTTGAAGACGGTGACAATGGATGATAGTGTCCATTAGCATGGAGATAACTGAAAAAATTAGATATCAATAACCCAATTATTAAACTAATGAAAAGTGACTTATAAATGTTTTTCATAATGATAATCTCTCCTTTATTGATTTTAAATATCTTCTAGAGGAATAAGTGTAATCATCGTCTAAGTTCTTTAAATACATACGTATTAATCCGTTTGCTTCTAACTGTAGTTTAATAATGGCATTTTGATTAACAATTTCTGACTTAGATATACGAATAAAAGTGTTTGGGAGTTGTTCTTCTAACTCATATAGTCGGTATTTAGTATTGAAAACTTTGCCATTTGATATTGCTACAACATGTTTTTGTTGAGTACGGAAGCTAGTGATGTGTTCGATTTTTAGTTGGAATATATCTTCATTTAATTTGCCATTTATTTCAGTTAAACGATCAATGTCTTCAACAGTTTGAATTATTTTTTGTACATTTTTATCCATTTGTGGTGAATGGATTTCTACAAATTGTTTCTGTTCAGTAGGGCTAATAAATAATTTTAATTGCACAGTTGTAACCTCCTCTATATTAATCATTAAAACATAATAATTATTTGGAAAAGGATAAATAAAGATAAACGGTTAATATATAAAGCTATGTGGTTATTATCTTTGCTGATTGACCACATAGCTTTAATTCTTGATTTTGAAATTATTATATATTTTTAGGCAAAATAATTGTGAAGGTTGTACCATCTTGATGGCTACTTGTAACATGTATCTTTCCGTGATGGAGTTGAATAATAGATTGTGTAATAGCTAGACCCAATCCGTTACTATTGTCATCTGTACTACGTTTGTAAAAGCGTTCAAACAAATGAGATTGCTCTGACGTGTCGATGACATCACCTTGATTTGTAACTTTTATTTGAATGCCTTGAGCTATTTGTTTCAATTCGATATTAATCAGTGATGCTTCATTTGAATATTTAATGGCATTGATAATTAAATTACTAATGGCCTGATGTAACAATCTTTCATTTCCTAGGAAATAAGTGGATTCTAAATCTGACATCAACATTAGTGATTTTTGGTCGATAGCGTAATGTTCATGTCGCACAATACGATTGATTAATTGATCGAGTTGAATTTGATCCGAGAAAGTTAAATGCTGAGCATTATCGAGTTCTGATAGTAATAATAATTCTTTTGTAAGTTCACTCAACTGGTTTGTAATTTGATAGATATCATTTATGCTTTGTTGACGTTCGTTTTGATTCTTAGCATGTTCTAAATCTACTAATGATTGTCTAATGTGTGTGAGCGGTGTTTTAATTTCATGTGATACATTCTGAACAAAATGTTGTCGCATTTCATCAACTTGCTTTAAAGATTGACGCATCGTATCAAAGCGATATTGTAGTGTACCTATTTCATCTTGACGGGTCTGCTTGATAGGGGTGATAAAGTCTCCATTCATTAATCTTTCTGTGCCTTGTTTTAATTGTTTAACAGGCCTAACAATGGCATAGGTTGAAGCGATGACAAGTGAAATAGAGATTAATAATAATAAAGTTAAGAGCACTGCTAAAAATAGTCTGAATTCACTAAATGTTTCTCCAATATCAGGGCGCATAAAGACAGCGACATTCTCGTGATGATTTTTAAATTGTAATCCTACAGTATTATCTGTTTCATTATCGAAAAAGCCAGTTACAAAAAGTTCGAAAGGCTTATTTTTAATACCATGATATTCATTGCCCTTTAACACACTTTTAATATGATATTGCGATAAGTTATCTTTTCTAAATTTTGTACCATAGAATGTTTTCTTACCATCCTGATCAACTGTCATAATTTGATAATTCATTTGACCAAGATGTTTAAAGTAATGATTAAGATGATTATTATGATTGTCACCCTCAAAATCTCTTGCTTCTTTTAACGTTGTCATGATTTTCGTATCATTAGACGCCTTTAAATTAAAATGGTAATAGATATTTGTGAAAATAAAACTAATAAAGGCACTGAATAATATGACGGTAATGGTATAAATAGCGATTCTGATATATAACGTTTTAAACATGGTGTTCTACCTTATAACCTTGACCACGCACTGTCTTAATTGTCACGTTTGAATCTAATTGCTGTAATCGTTGTCGCAATCGTTTTATATGTACGTCAATAGTTCTTTCATCACCTTCGTAATCATAACCCCATATTTTTTCGATAAGATGTGTCCTAGAAAATATTTGCTTTTCATTTGAAGCTAATAGAAATAAAAGTTGAAATTCTTTGTTAGGTAATGTCATCGTTTTACCATTTACAACAACTTCCATATAAGCTTGATGTAAGGTTAAATTCCCGATCGTTAATTTTTCATCCGTATGGATATGGTACCGACGTAAGACAGCCTTAATACGAAATATTAGCTCTTTTACTTCAAAAGGCTTAGTTAAATAATCATCCGTTCCACTTATAAATGCACGTTCTTTATCACTTAGTGCATCTCTCGCCGTTAACATAATAACTGGTAAATCGTAATCTTCTTTAATCATATGACATAATTCAAATCCATCCATTCCGTGCATCATAATATCCACGATTGCAATATCAACTTGATGATTATCAAGAAAATGAAGTGCTTCTTCACCATTGGTATGAGTATATGTATGAAAATGTTCTCTTTCCAAATGTGTTGAGACGTAATTTAATATTTTAGGGTCATCATCTACAATTAGGCAACGATTCATATCCACACTCCTTTTTACTTTATTATACAATGAATAAATTTTATAAAACAATGTATGCTTGAGTTCATATTCAGTTCACAAATGTTCCTTATGATACAACTATCAACAAACACAGTATAGGAGCGAGTATGAATGAAATTAGCATGGAATGAAATTAAATTTTATAAGTTTAGATATGTATTAATCATGTTAATCATAATCTTATTAAGCTTAATGGTGCTATTTATTAGTGGTTTAGCACAAGGACTAGCTAGAGAAAATGTTTCTTTGTTCGATCAATTTAAATCAACACATTATATAACTCAAGATATGAAAGAACCTCAGATTGAAAAATCTCAACTATCTCCAAAACAGCAAATGAAAATTAATAAGGAGACTAACATAAAGCCTACTCAAATGAATTTACAAAGTTTAGAAGTGGCGGGTAATAATGATGAAGATGTACTCACAATGTATTCTCCACAAGAACAACAATTTGATTTGAAAGAAGGGCAACTACCTACAAAGCACAATCAAATTGCAGTGAATCAAAAACTGACAGGTGAAGGTATTAAAATAGGGGATGTTATTCAGTTCAAGCACCATCAACAAACATATAAAGTCACAGGTATTCTTGATGATGCAATGTATGCACATAGCTCTATCGTATTGATGGATCAAAAGGGATTCCAGGATATTAATAAACAATATGCATCATTTTATCCAATTAAAACTTTATCTCAACAGAAAGAAAAACAATTAAACGATATTCCAGGCATCAAAGTGACGAATACCGACGAATTGAAAACAAACATTGCAAGTTATCAAGCCGAACAAGCACCGTTAAATATGATGGTGATTAGCCTTTTCGTTATTACAGCAATCGTTCTGAGTGCTTTCTTCTATGTCATGACCATTCAAAAAATATCAGAAATTGGCATTTTAAAAGCAATTGGAATCAAAACTAGACATTTACTGACGTCTTTATTACTTCAAATTTTAATTGTGACATTATTATCCGTAGTCATTTCAGTCGGTATAATTGCTGGTATTGCTATGATTTTACCTGTGACAATGCCGTTTCACTTAACTACTATTAACTATCTTTTAGTAATTAGTATTTTTATCATCGTCGCTATTATCGGTGCGTTATTATCATTCATTAAAGTTATTAAAGTTGATCCTATAGAAGCAATTGGAGGTGGAGAATAATGTCATTACAAGTTAACCATATTGTGAAAACATTTGGTAAGGGAGAGACTGAAACAAAGGTATTGAAAGATATTGATATCACGGTGGAACCAGGAGAGTTTATTATACTTTCAGGTGCCTCAGGTTCAGGAAAATCTACGCTTTTATCCATTCTAGGTGGTTTACTTTCTCAAACAAAAGGAGAGATTAATTATCAAGGAAAGCCATTATTTTCAAATACTCAACGTAATACTGAACGCCGTTTAACGGATATTGGATTTATATTCCAATCATCACATTTAGTCCCTTATTTATCAGTGTTGGACCAACTAACAATTGTAGGACGAGAAGCAGGAATGTCAAAAAAGGAAGCAAATCAACGTGCATCGAAGTTATTGAGTGACATTGGATTATCAGACAAATTAAATGCCTTTCCTCATATGTTATCGGGTGGACAAAAACAAAGAGTTGCAATTATGCGAGCATTGATGAATAATCCTAAACTGTTACTAGCAGATGAACCAACAGCTAGTTTAGATGCTCAACGAGCAATATCTGTTGTAAAAATGATTAAAAAGGAAATTATAAATAATGATATGTGTGGGATTATGGTCACACATGACCAACGATTATTTGAATATGCTGATAAAATGATTTATCTTGATGATGGTAAGATTGTAAAACATATAACATTATAGGATATTTATAAAAAAAGTGTCTTATGTACGTCATAAAAGTAACGTATATAAGACACTTTTTATTTAATCCATAAAATGATGATACTTATCCAAAATGTGAGTGCAAAATATATTGTTAAAAGTAATCGATATTGATACATCACACCTAAAAAGTCTCTAATTAAAGCAATATGGAAGAAATGATAGGGCGTATGACTGCCAACACCATAAGTTGGAATATCTAAATTTTTTGCTAATTTGAGTGCCCGCAATATATGAAATTGGCTTGTTACACATACTATCTTTGGCATATTAACGAAATAGTCATGAATAATGTCTTTAGAATATACAAAGTTTGTGTGTGTATTGGTAGATTGTTGTTCTAATAAAATATTGTCATTGGGTACACCCTGTTTAATCAAATATCGTTGCATTGCGATTGACTCTGGTATAGGTTCATCTGGACCTTGTCCACCTGATACTAGTAATTTAGGCTTATGTTCAGAATAATGATAAATTTCAAGTGCGCGGTCCAATCGTTCTTTTAACATTGGTGTCACTTCTTCAGTAAATATACCTGCTCCTAATACAATAATTAAATCCACTGATTGATTGAAATGACGTGAACCAAATGTGGATGACCACGTGAGATAACAAAGAAATGCAAATAATGTTGTAAAACCGATCAAACTTAGCCATAATGCAATGCCATTAATAATAACTAAAGGTGACAGGCTAATATAGAAGCAAGCACTCATAAATAATATTAAACGCATGATGCTTAAACACATTTGCTTAATAAAATGACGACCACGCTGATTAAACAGAATAGCATGATGTTTTAATAAACAAAATGCTATTAAAATGAGCATAAGGATAATTAATTCATACGGAATGCTATAGGTAATGAGATGAAATATTAAATTAAAGAAACCTAATATAATAGTAGAAATAAATCCTGTCACGCTTAATGTGATGTATTGGTTGATCAATAATGACAAGATTATCAAGATGATTACTAACGTTAAAATCAATGGAATCATGCGCACACCTCTATATTGTATGTACATATAAATGTAGTTGATAGTAAATAAATAAGCAACTCAAAAGATATTGTGATAAAACTGTTTTAAAGGTTTCATTTTATAATTTTTCTTGATATCATTTATAGGATGAAAAATAAATAATTTATATAAATCAACACGGTCTTGAGGAGATATATATGACTAGACAATTAGAAGATCATATCGCATTTTTAGAAATGTTTATTAATAATGTAAATACTTTAACGGCTAAATTGTTGAAAGATTTACAAAATGAATATGGCATTTCTGTCGAACAATCCAATGTACTAGCTATGCTTAATAATGAATCCATGACAATAAGTCAAATTACAGAAAAGCAAGGTGTTAATAAAGCGGCGGTGAGTAGAAGAATTAGTAAGTTATTAGATGCTGGATTAGTTGTTCTAGAAAAGCCTAATGCTAATATCGATTAAAGGCTTAAGTTTATAACTTTATCTAAAAAAGGAAAGTCATACATGGAGAAGCGTAAAACATTGATTAATGATATCGCAATGGATTTTACAAAAGATTTTTCTTCTGAAGATTTGGATCAAGTTAGACATGTCTTAGAAGTTATTAATTATAGAATGACAAATTACAGTTCTAAATTATCTTAAATATCATTAAATCTACACTATACATAATAGAAGTTTTAGGAATATAATTTGATAGTAGATTAGTCATAAGACTAAATATGTATGTTGTTGGAAATCATTTAGTTATATAATGAAATTATCTGTAATAATAGAATGTATATTGATTGAATTATTGAAATTAATAATAAATTAATCGTTTTTAACAATAGATATAAATCGTAGATGGAAATTATTTTAAACTGACGAGTGTTTGGAAATTGAGTAGAGGTGATAAGATGAAACAGTGCCCTCAGTGTGGTGCTTCTGTGGAGAAGGATGCACACACTTGTCAAAATTGTGGCCAGTCAATAAAAACAGAAACAAAGCATAAAAGTAAGCAAAATAATAGTGAACAGCATCAAAGCAACACAAATCAATCTTCAGATAAAACAACAAATATAAAGATTAGAAAGATTGTACCAGTTGCCATTATATTTTTTATTATCATCTTATTGGTCATTTTATTCTTCCTTTTAAGAAATTTTAATTCACCTAATGCTCAAACAAAAATATTAGTCAATGCGATAGACAATGACGATAATCAAAAAGTGGCTACATTACTCAGTACTAAAGATAATAAGGTAGATCCTGATGAAGCTTCTGCATATATTAAATATATTAAAAAAGAAGTAGGAATTAAAAACTTTATTAGAGATGTCAGAAATACAGTTGATAAATTAAATAAGAGTCATTCTAGCGTGGCATCTTATATTCAAACAAGAGATGGCCAAGATGTGTTACGCGTAAGTAAAAATGGTACACGATATCTTATATTTGATAATATGAGTTTTAATGCACCGACGAAACAACCGGTTGTCAAACCAAAAGTAGATACAAAATATGAATTTAAATCCGGTGGTAAACGTAAAAAAGTAATTGCAGAAGCGGATAAAACAACGCCATTAGGCCATTTTATTCCAGGTGATTATAGTATAGATGCTACTAAAGAAACTAAAAATGGTGTGTTTAGTGGGAAACTTGACTTTGATTTTAAAGCTACCAATAGTGAGACCGTCAATGTGACTGAAGATTTTGATGAAGCACATCTCAATATTAAATTAAAAGGTGCTTCTAAACTTACAGATAAATCGAAAAAAGTAATCATTAATGATCGTACGTTATCATATTCAAATTCTAAAGAATATGGACCATATCCTAAGAATAAAGATATTACCGTCTCCGCGGAAGGTTCAGCTAAAGATAAAACTTTCGAATCAGAAACTAAGACGATCAAAGCATCAAAACTCAAAGATAATACCACAATTACCTTAGACTTCGATAGTGATGAAATTGATAAATACGTGGCTAAAAAAGAAAAAGAAGAAAATAGTTTGAAAAACAAACTTACTCAATTTTTTAGCGGATACTCTTTAGCATTAAATTCAGCATTGAATGAGAATAACTTTGACTTAATATCAAGTTACTTTAAGAAAAATTCATCATTATATGACACGATGAAACATCAATTAGAGAATAATCAATTAGTATCATTTCAAACATCTCAAGTCATAAGTGCAAGTCAAAGTGGAGATAAAGTTAAAGCGACAATCCAACAAATAAATGAAAATGGGCAATTGATTAATAAAGACTACGAATTAGAAGAAACATCTAAAGGTAATGATTTTAATTTAATTAAAGCATCAAATGAATAATAGTAATGATGGACGTAGGACAAGTGATCTTATTATAGAAGCGGGCACTGTTCTGCTTCTGTTTTTTATAGGGATAAAAATCCAATTGCATAAAATAGAATGTATAGCGTAATATATTGATATATGTAAAAATAAAGCCATTTGCTAAAAAATATTAAGGTGGTTTCAAAAATGAATCAAAAGGTACAATCAAAAAAACAATCCCCTATATTTGTAATCATCTTAGGTGCACTAACAGCTATTGGTGCATTATCGATAGATATGTTTTTACCGGGATTACCAGAAATCAAAAATGACTTTCATACCACAACGTCTAATGCACAACTCACATTATCGTTATTTATGATTGGGTTAGCGTTAGGAAACTTATTTGCAGGTCCGATATCAGATGCTACCGGCAGAAAGAAACCGTTATGGATATCAATGTTCATTTATACGTTAGCAAGTTTAGGTATTGTCTTTGTCACGAATATCGAAATAATGATTGCATTACGCTTTATTCAAGGTGTAACAGGTGGGGCGGCTTCCGTCATTTCAAGAGCTATTGCCAGTGATATGTATAAAGGCAAAGAGTTAACTAAATTTTTATCATTGCTCATGTTAGTAAATGGTGTTGCACCTGTTATCGCTCCGGCTATCGGTGGTGTTATCTTAAGCTTAGCCGTATGGAGAATGGTATTTATTATACTAACTGTCTTTGGCATACTCATGGTTATTGGTTCTCTAACCAAAGTGCCTGAGTCTTTACAGGACGATGAAAAAGATAGTGATGGTATTAAAGAAATGTTTAAAAACTTTAAACATTTATTAGAGACACCTAAGTTTGTGTTGCCTATGTTAATCCAAGGCTTTTCTTTTATTATGTTATTTACTTATATCTCAGCATCACCATTCATTATTCAAAAAATATATGGTATGTCAGCTCTACAATTTAGTATTATGTTTGCAGCAATTGGTATTACATTAATTATTTCAAGCCAATTAGTAGGTGTGCTTGTCGATCGAATAGAGAGACGACAACTGTTGAAAATTGTGACATATATTCAAGTGCTTGGCGTTGTGATAGTTGCTATTACACTACTAAATCATTTGAGTTTTTGGATATTAGTCATTGGTTTTATTATTTTAGTTGCACCGGTTACAGCCGTTGCAAGTTTAGGTTTTTCAATTGCTATGGATGAAAGTACAAGAGGGAGAGGTAGTGCTTCTAGTTTATTAGGATTGGTACAATTTCTATTAGGAGGACTTATGTCATCATTAGTTAATGTGATGGGTGAACATAATGTGATACCTTATGTGGTGATTATTAGTATGACAGCAGTGATTATGATTATTTTACAAACCATTTATACGAGACTACAACGTCGATCTTAAGAATGGGTTTGATTTATAAGATAAAAATAGCCAGAAAATGAGTTGCTTATGCTCATTTTCTGGCTTAATTTAATTATCTTTGTAATTTAATTGTATTTGCTAATAAGTTTTCAGCAATTACTTCTGGAGATTCTTTGCAACCATTGCGTAACCAATAAAATATGACACCAACCTGTCCACCAATTGAATAGGTGATGAACAATGATTTATTTTGAATTGAATTTGGATAATCTTCAATCACATTTTCATAAGCAACCTTTGTAGCATTAAAATATTTCATTGCTAATCCTTTATTAGGATATGTAATAAATATAGCTCGATAGAATGATTCTTTGCGCTTTATATACTTTGTAACAATTAAAAAGAATTTATATAACTTAGTTTTATCGACGCGCACACTTTCGAAATTATTATATAAAGTTTTGAGTAACTTTAAATATTTAGATAGATGATAATTTTGAATTTGTTCCAATAAATCATATTTATCTTTATAATTATCATAAAAAGTAGAGCGGTTAACGCCACTATATGCACAAATCATTTTAATCGTAATTTCATCGAATGGATATTCATCTAATAAATTTATCATACTTTGAATAATTTTAAATTTAGCTCTTCGTTTCATAAGCAGTCACCTTAGTCATCAATCCGACACATTTTTTTAAAGTGTCGGTGTTTTTTTTATCTACATGTATCTATAATAGATAAAGTGAATTTTAAAAGCAAATAGGAGGATATATTCATGAAGAAAATGGTATTAATTAATATCATTACTATCATTGTGTTAATTGTTATCGGAGTAGTAGGTTTCTACTTCTGGAACAATGCAACGAGCTATGTTAGTACTGATAACGCCAAAGTAGATGGCGATCAAATGAAAATAGCAAGTCCAGCTTCAGGTGAAATTAAATCACTTGACGTTAAGCAAGGTGAGAAACTTAAAAAAGGCGATAAAGTAGCTGAAGTAGCAGCTCAAGGCGAAGGTGGTCAATCTAAAGAGATGAGCATCAAAATGCCTAAAGATGGCACAATCGTTAAAACAGATGGTATGGAAGGTTCAATGGCTCAAGCTGGGAACCCAATCGCTTATGCGTACAATTTAGATGATCTATATATTACTGCTAACGTTGATGAAAAAGACGTTGCTGATATTGAAAAAGGTAATGACGTTGATGTTGATATCGACGGACAAAAAGCAACTGTAAGTGGTAAAGTCGATCAAATCGGTGATGCTACAGCAGCTAGCTTCTCATTAATGCCTTCATCTAATAGTGATGGTAACTACACTAAAGTATCACAAGTTGTACCAGTTAGAATTTCTCTAGATTCTGAACCATCTAAAAATGTTGTTCCAGGTATGAACGCTGAAGTCAAAATTCATAAAAATTAAGGGGGTCATTAAATGACAACGACCTTCATTATTGTTTATATTTTAATCGCGCTCATACTTCTTGGTTTGATTAATTTCTTCGTTTCTAAAGGTAAGAAAAAAACGAAAAACCAAAAAGTGGAACAACGCTCAACAAAAGGTTCTGAGAGTCAATCATATCAATCTAAATTTAAAGCAAGTGATTTAGAAAAATCTGAGTCACAAACATCATCTCCAAACGATTTTAGTTCTACTTCTAATCACATTGAAGATGATAAAAGAAAACATCATTTCGAATCTATGAATGAATCGGATGATTCAACAAAGAATGAACATGGGACGTTACGTCGTTCTGAAGACACTTCTCATAAATCAGATGAGGATAGCGGAGTTGACGAAGTTCATAAACCAATCAACCCTAACTCAGAAGAGGCTAGAGTTAATGAGAAGATTAAAAATCAACAATCTGATTTTATCTTCGGTAAAGGTATCACAAGAGGTAAGATTTTAGCGGCAATGTTATTTGGTATGTTTATCGCTATTTTAAACCAAACGTTATTAAATGTTGCCTTACCTAAAATTAATACTGAATTTAATATTTCTGCATCAACTGGTCAGTGGTTAATGACAGGATTTATGTTAGTTAACGGTATTTTAATACCAATAAGTGCCTTCCTATTTAATAAATATTCTTATAGAAAGTTATTTATAATAGGTTTAGTACTCTTTACAATCGGTTCATTAATCTGTGCGATTTCAATGAACTTCCCAGTGATGATGTCTGGACGTATTTTACAAGCTATCGGTGCTGGTATCTTAATGCCATTAGGTTCTAATGTTATTGTTACGATTTTCCCTCCAGAAAAACGTGGTGTAGCAATGGGAACAATGGGTATTGCTATGATTTTAGCACCAGCAATCGGACCAACATTATCTGGTTATATCGTTCAAAATTATGACTGGAATTTAATGTTCTATGGTATGTTCTTTATCGGACTTGTTGCAATTGCAGTTGGTTTCTTCTGGTTTAGACTTTATCAAAGAACAACGAATCCTAAAGCCGATGTACCTGGTATTATTTACAGTACAATTGGGTTCGGCGCATTATTATATGGTTTCTCTGAAGCCGGTAATAAAAGTTGGGGTTCAACTGAAATTGTTTCAATGTTTATCATTGGTATTATTTTCATTGCCTTATTCGTTATTAGAGAATTAAGAATGAAAGCACCAATGTTAAATTTAGAAGTTTTAAAATACCCAACATATACACTAACAACAGTGATTAACATGATTGTTATGATGAGTTTATATGGTGGTATGATTCTTTTACCAATCTATTTACAAAATCTACGTGGTTTCTCAGCGTTGGATTCAGGTCTATTAATGCTTCCGGGTGCATTAGTAATGGGTGCCTTAGGTCCTATTGCAGGTAAATTACTTGATACAATAGGTATTAAACCATTAGCTATATTTGGTATTGGTGTCATGACATATGCAACTTGGGAATTAACTAAGCTAAATATGGATACACCATACTTATCAATCATGGGTATTTATGTCTTACGTTCATTTGGTATGGCATTTATCATGATGCCTATCATGACTGCAGGTATGAACGCATTACCAGCACGTTTAATTTCTCATGGTAACGCATTTGTGAATACGATGAGACAATTAGCAGGTTCAATTGGTACTGCCATTCTTGTTACTGTAATGACTACACAAACAACAAATCATGTTGCAGCATTTGGCGAAGAGTTGGATAAAACAAATCCAATGG
Source organism: Staphylococcus warneri (assembly GCF_900636385.1). NCBI lineage: Bacteria > Bacillati > Bacillota > Bacilli > Caryophanales > Staphylococcaceae > Staphylococcus > Staphylococcus warneri. The sequence continues at coordinate 561,506 of NZ_LR134269.1, forward strand.
TTCAAGACCATATGCGTGAATTAGCACAACAATTTGGTGGCGAACAAGGTGCCATGAAAGTGTTATTACAATATGTAAACAAATTAGCTTCTGTAGAAGGCATTAACGATGCATTTATCATTGCAACTATTATAAGTTTAGTAGCGCTTATTTTAAGTTTCTTCTTACAAAGTAAGAAAAAAGCAGATGTATCAGCAGCAAAATCAAGAGCAGAAGACTAAGACAAATTGAATGAGACATGACTTAATGAATAAAAGTAATAAATAGAAGATGATAAAAATTGTGTTGTGGGGGCATGATTTTTATGGGATCGGTATCGACTTCGATATCGATCCCATTTTTTAGTGGCCCTTACAAACGAAGTTTGTTAGGGCCACTTATGCCTTAGGAAAACTAAGGCGAACCGAAAAGGGAAACGAAGTTTGTTGTAGTGAATTTTCAAACCACCTAAAAAAGGGCCAATGAGGTTATCCTATTATAGATGACTCCATTGGCTCTTTTTAATTATTTAATACGAATTCTTCGGTTTCTAAAGAATAGACTAATGATTAATAAACCAATACTACAAGCTAATAAAATTAATGCATTATGAATGGCATCAGCTTCAGTCACAACTTGATCCGGTGATACAGATAAATAGTATTGTTTGAATGAATCTGCTATTTTTTCAGCTAAAGTATGAATAATATAACTAAAATACATTGTAATGACTAACATAATAGCCAAGAATAACATGTTAATAACTTTTAAAGCACTTCGATTAAAGATAATCGTTAATATAGATATAATCATGCTAATGATACATAAAGCGAAAAAGGCATAAAACACTAGTAATAAGCGATCAATTGATTGTTGTAGTTGATCTATATTACCTAGATTGATATTAATATTACCAACTTGTGTTACAGTATCTTGGAAATTTTTAAGTTGGTGGAAATCGATAGTTTGTTTAGCAAATACAATATTAAAGATAGGTTGATTGTACATGCTATAACCTGTAATTGCAGTTAAAACTAGTACGATGATTTGAATGATCATACTAACCCAAGAACGTTTTTTCTTGCCATATTGCTTACCACGATGCATTTGTTCATTTTGAAATGCATCATCAAATTTTTCTAATCTTCTTTGTTGATTAGTCATAACGTTGCCTCCTTGAAAATAGTCATATCTTTATTTATCATTTCCAGTCTTATTTTGTTATAATAATGAATAATCAAAGACAATAAAAATTAGACAATTTATAAAATGAAATTCATGACTAAATTAAAATATACTTTAAATTATATCCCTTTTTAAGTTACGAATGTAGGTTTTTAATCAAATTGTTTTTTAATTTTAAAAATTGCAAAGAGGTAGGTTTAGTTATTTATGAAGAATCGATTTATGAACCGAGTGGTAAACAAGTATATTCTACACAATCGTTCAATATTTTTCGACAATGATGAAGCAGTGGATAAGTTTTTTGAAAAAAGACAAGTTGAAAATGAGAAAAAACATAAGCAACCCTCTACATTAAATGTTAAAGCGAATTTAGATAAACTTATGTTAGGGGACATGCAAGTATTTCGATTTAACTTTAGACATGAGTCAAAAAGAAAAATATTGTATTTACATGGTGGCTATAATACATTACAACCCTCACCATTTCATTGGAGATTTATTGATAAATTAACACTTTCAACAATACATGAAGTTGTATTACCTATTTATCCTAAAGCGCCAGATTATCATATTGAAGATACGGAAAAAGCAGTAAGAGATGTATATCATCAACTTGTGGATGAAGTAGGAGCTGAACATATAATTGTGATGGGTGATGGATCTGGTGGTGCATTGGCATTGAATTTAGTTCAATCGCTCATTGAAAATAATGAACAAGTACCACGCCAATTATATTTAATCTCGCCATTATTAGATGCTACATTATCTAATAAAGACATCACAGATGAACTCTTAGGGAAAGATATCCTAATTAGTCGTTTCGGGGTCAATGAGATTATGAAACGTTGGGCGGACAATGTATCACTCACCGATAAACGTGTGTCTCCAATATATGGTCCTATAGAAGGCTTACCACCAGTTTATATGATCGGTGGAGGAAGAGAAATTATCAATCCAGATATGCATTTATTTAAAGAAAAACTAGAAATGATGGGACAAGAAATTACGTTCTATGAATATCCAAGAATGGTTCATGATTTTCCACTGTATCCAATACGAGAATCACATAAAGTGATTAAACAAATTACCAAAGCACTTAAAAATAATTAAAATGACAAAAACGATGAGCAACAAATGGCGTTGTTCATCGTTTTTGTTTATTCCATAATAGAATTGATATGTTTAATAATGAAATTTTGTCCTTTTGAAAAGTAAAGATCAGCTATAGTTTCTTCAAAGTGACTCGGAATATCAGTCAAATTACTAAATGAAAAGACTTTTTCAATATTGTCATTTCTTATACGACTAGCTAATTGATTATAGTGTTCAAGGAATTGTTCATCAATATCATATGTTTCAAGTAGTTGATTCATTTCATCTATGGCTTGCTTTTGTCCTTGTATATAACTCATGCGTGTCGCACGTTTGAATAACTTAGAAGCAGGACCATTGATAGTTAGCGCTTTTTGTTCATTTAAATCACTTAATCCTACTTTGACATCATCATATAAATCTAGTAATTCGTTTTGAATGGTATAGCGGATAGATTCACTCATGATTGATCCCCCTTATGAGGAATACCAATACGATGTCCTAATTGCTTAGGCCATTCGATTGTTTGTTGTTCTTGTTGAGCATAGCGCTCGATTTGTTGATAATAATCTTCAGGAAATGCAGCAGAGCGACGTTTATTTTGGTCGATTCCCATCATCATGACTTCATTGGTTGCAGCAATTTCACCATCTTGACGAACCATTCTTAAAAAGAAATGAACGCGTTTATAATCGTAATCATAAACATATAACTCAACATGATATTGTTCATTTAAAGTTAGTTCTGATAAAAAACTAGTATGTTCTTCAATTGTGAATGTTGTGTATTCATATTGTGCACGTTCATCTAAAGAAAGACCGTGACTATAATTAAAATCATCAATGACATCACTAAAAATGATATTATAATATGCATCATGCATATGATTATTGTGATCGATAAAATCTTCTGTCACTGTTTTACTTACAGTAAATGTTTGAGACATGACTATTACTCCTTTATTGTTTGCTTGATACTTATTTTACTAAATTAAATTAAGACATACACGTAATTCAATTCATGATAAAATAAAAAAGAATTGCTTATCAGGGGGTAAAGAGATGACGATGACCATTCGATACCAAACCGCTTCCCAACCATTAACAGAGGTGAGTCGCATAGAAGATGTTCCGAGTGAAGCGACCATTGTTTGGTATGACTTTGAAGATGCAACAGAGAAAGAAAATGAATTTTTAAGAAATCATTTTGACTTTAACTATTTAGAAATCGATGATGCGATTAATGGCATTCCTCGAGCGAAATATAAAGCTTATGATGACTATCAATATATTGTGTTTCACAGTATATTAACACATGATTATGCAGCTATTGCGTTAAATGTATTCTTGCAAGGTAATACATTGGTAACATATCATCATAAACGTTTTGAATCACTTAAAAAAGTAGTTCAAGATAATCAAAGACATCATGTTTCCGATTTGGACTGTGCGGATATAGTGATACATATATTAGACAGCATGGTAGATAAATATTTTAATTTTGTTTATGACATTGAAGATAAGGTATATACATTTGAGGACAGACATGTAGATGATCGCTATAGTAAAAGCGTGATGGATAATGTATTCCAACTACGTTCTGATCTAATTAAGATAAAGCGAGTATTATTTCCAATGCAAGAATTGGTTGATACCATTAAAAGTGAAGGTAAGTTAATTATCGATACAAAGCATTCTATGTACATACAACATATTGATGACCATTTAATTAAACAACGTAATGTGATTCGTACATCCCAAGAAATGACAAATGAAATACGTGAAAATTACGAATCCTATACTTCATTTAGAATGAATAATATTATGCAAATTTTAACATTAGTATCTGTAATATTTTCACCATTAACTTTTATTGCAGGTATCTACGGCATGAACTTTGCGTATATGCCAGAATTAAATTGGCATTATGGCTACTTTATTTGCCTATTTGTCATGCTAATCATCTCAATTATTTTAATTATCTTCTTCAAAAGAAAAAAATGGTTTTAAACCTTGTAATTATAAAATGAATCATTTGGAAAAGGCGGTATAGTAATGAGTGACTTTCAGAGAGAGCAAAGAAAAAATGAACATGTTGAAATAGCGATGGCGCAACATGATACTACATTATCTGATTTTGATAAAGTGAGGTTTGTTCATCATTCGATTCCAAATATTGATGTGGATGATGTAGATTTAACGACAAAGACATCCGATTTTAATTTGAAATACCCAGTTTATATTAATGCCATGACTGGTGGTAGTGAATGGACAAAACAAATTAATGAAAAATTAGCGATTGTTGCACGTGAAACGGGTCTTGCAATGGCTGTGGGCTCCACACATGCTGCATTACGAAATCCTAAAATGGCAGAATCATTTACGATTGTTCGAGAAACGAATCCAGACGGTGTTATCTTTAGTAATGTGGGTGCTGACGTACCCGTAGACAAAGCAGTTAAAGCTGTTGAACTATTAGATGCACAGGCGCTACAGATTCATGTTAATTCACCTCAAGAATTAGTTATGCCTGAAGGTAATCGAGAGTTTGCTAATTGGATGGAAAATATCGAAGCAATTGTTAATGCAGTAGATGTACCTGTGATTGTGAAAGAAGTAGGATTTGGTATGAGCAAAGAGACATATAAATCACTACTTAATGTAGGCGTTACTTATGTCGATGTCAGCGGACGTGGTGGTACGAATTTCGTAGATATTGAAAATGAGAGACGTTCAAATAAAGATATGGACTATTTATCTAATTGGGGACAATCAACAGTTGAATCACTATTAGAAAGTTCTGATTTTCAAGATAAACTAAATGTCTTTGCAAGTGGAGGTTTACGTACCCCATTAGATGCTGTGAAATGTTTAGCGCTAGGTGCGAAAGCAGTAGGTATGTCACGTCCGTTCTTAAATCAAGTTGAGCAGGCCGGTATAACACAAACGATTGAATACGTTGAATCATTTTTAGATCATATGAAGAAAATAATGACAATGCTAGATGCTAAAGATATCAATGAATTAACCCATAAAGATATGATATTTAATACTGAATTGTTATCTTGGATTGAGCAACGTGGTTTAGATATCCAAAGAGGTTAACTGAATCAAATTAAATAAGCCCGTACGTAAGACATGAGCATGTATTACGTACGGGTATTTTATTATTGGAAAAATTGTATGAAGCCCATAACAATGATGACACCTATTAAGTCGATTAAGAAAGCTCCGACTATAGGAACAACTAAATAGGCTTTTGGCGAATTGCCATATTTTTTAGTAATCACATCTAAATTTGCCATCGCATTAGGTGTAGCACCTAAACCATGACCTATAAATCCACCAACCATTACTGCCGCATCATAATCTTTTCCTAAACCTCTAAATAGAACGAAAATAGAGAACAAGATCATAAATACAACTTGTACAAGAACGATAATGATTAATGGTAAAGCTAATGAGTATATTTCAGTTAGCTGAATACTCATTAAAGCTAATGATAAGAAGATACCTAACGAAATATCTCCGATTTGTTCGTTAATTTTTAGATCCACAATGTTGAAACCAGCAGCTTCAGAAATATTACGAACGAATACTGCGACAAACATTGAACCTACATACATCGGAATATTCACGTTTGTTAAATTAGTAAATGTATTACCAATATATGTACCGAGTGCCATACAGAAAACTAAGATTGTGAACTGTATAAAGAAAATTTGAGTAGGTTTATATTTTTCATGAAGTGATTGATTATATTCAACTTCACCATAATTTTTAAATGAATCGTCACTATGTTCAGGTTTTAGGTTATAACGTTTAATTAAGAACTTAACGACTGGTCCACCAATTAAACCACCAAATACTAAGCCTAATGTTGCAGCTGCAAGGGCGGCTGTGACAGCGGAATCAATCCCCATATCTTGAATGGTTTTACCATAAGCGGCCGCATTACCATGACCACCTTCCATTGACATTGACCCTGCAGTTAAACCTAGTAAAGGTTTAATATTTAATAACTTCGCTAATGAAATACCAATCACATTTTGACAGAATGCCATAATGCCACAGAACATAAAGTACAATAGCATGACCTTTCCGCCAACTTTAAATAGTTTAAGAGATGCACCGAGTCCGATCGTTGTGAAGAATGCCAACATAAAGAAATCTTGTATAAATGAGGCATCTAATTTAATTTTCACAATATTAAATGAATCTAAGACAGCTACTAAAATAGCAAAAATTAAACCACCAATTACTGGTGCTGGAATACAAATTCTTCTTAAAATCGAGACATGATTAATGATCGTTTGACCAATAAGATATAAAATACATGCTAAACACAGTGTGGTAATAGCATCTAATTCAATCATTTTAACTCCCCCTTAGAAGTTATCCCAAAACCTATGTTTATGTGCTATTCAATTAAAATATGTAAGCGTTATAAAAAGCCACAATATCCATTATACATATATGTGTACAATAAATCTAGTTTTGAAATTAATATCAATTATATTTATACCTATTAATCATTAATCTAAAATAGTTTTTATCTATATTAATTTAAAAATGTGAAAGAAGAGAATATGATGATTTGAAACTATCTATTATTTAGTACCTTGCAATGTACAGTAGTAAGTGCTATATTATAGATAATTACTACTGTGTAATGTTCAGTACTGATTATTACACTTTGGAGGTCTAGCTATGAACACACAGTTTAAAAAGGGTGCATTAGAACTGATAGTCTTACTTATCATCAAACGAGAAGATCAGTACGGTTATTCTTTAGTACAAAATATTTCTCGCTATATGACGATTGCAGAAGGTACTGTCTATCCTTTGTTACGAAGATTGGTAAAGAACGGAGAACTATCGACGTATTATCAACCATCAACCGAAGGACCAGCGAGAAAATATTATCGGCTTACTGATCAAGGGCAAGAAAGATTAGCATTATTGAAAGAAGAATGGCAAATGTTTTCAAATGCAGTTAATACCTTTGTAGAGGAGAGTGAACGCAATGAATAAAGAAACTTATCTAAAACAACTCATAAGTCATTTAAGACATATGGATAAAGATGAGGAAAAGGATATCTATAATGAATACGAAACACATTTTATAAGTGGTAAAAATGAAGGTAAATCAGAAGAAGAGATTTCCAAACATTTAGGAAACCCAAAGATGATTGCTAAAGAATTAAATGCTTCATTGGCTATTGATAAAGTTGATGAGAAAAAGAATGCAAAAAATATTTTGAGTGCTATTTTAGCGGTCATGGGTTTAGGATTACTTAATTTCTTTATTGTATTAGTACCGGCATTCTTTATTTTTATGTTTTTGCTTACTTTAGTTGTATTTACAATCACACTCTTAAGTGCACCAGTATTTTTAATTATTAAATATATTACCGAAGGTGTAAATTCTATTATTTTATATGATGTTTATATGAGTGGTCTCATGTTTGGTGTTGGTTTAATGCTGTTAGCTATTAGCATTTTCTTATGTCATTGGATTCTTAAATTAACGATTATGTATTTAAAATGGAATATCTCAATTGTGAAAGGAAGTGTTCATTCATGAAAAAGCTAGTTTTAACGTTATTTATATTTGGACTAATTTTAAGTATTGGTTTTGGTATAGGCGTTTTTTCAGAATGGAAAACATTAGCTTCAAAGCAAGACAATGCCACTAAGTTAAATAAAGTTTATAAAGCACAAATTAATAGTATAGATCTAGATGTTGATAACAGTGATGTTGAAATCAAACGTGGTAGTACGTTCTCAACTAAAGAAAAAGGCAACTCAGATAAGAAAATAAATAGTGATGTAAAAAATGGTGAATGGCATATTAGTGATCAAGACCATCAATCAAATATTAATTTTAGAATTGGTTACATGACAAAGCACAAATTAGTAATCACAGTTCCAAAAGCGATTGATCAATTAACTGTAAAAGGTGACTCTGGTGATGTCACTATCGATAATATAATAAGTAAGAAATCAGATGTTACGGTAGATTCATCAGATATTTTCTTAAAAGATAGTAAACTAGGAAAACTAAAAGTAAACAATGATTCTGGAGATATATCAACAAGTCATATCGAATTCACCAACGGCAAAATAGAAAATGATTCAGGCGATATAGAATTGAGTAAGTGTGTTCCAGATCAATCCTTATATGTATCAAATGATAGTGGAGATATTACTTTGAATTATCAACAGCATCCTAAAAATACTACATTTATTGCACATAATGATTCTGGAGATTCTAACATAGATAACAAAGAATTTAAGCGTCATCGAATTGGAGAAGGGGACAATAACGTCGAGTTGTTTAATGACTCTGGGGATATCAACGTGCAATAAAGATATATTTTAAGAGAGGTCAAGACAAAAAGCTCATTTTGGGACGCCGTTAATCGGTTTCCAAGAGCACAAAACTTTTTGTCTCAACCTCTCTATCGTTTTATTTCCAAGTATCGTCAGGATTTTGAAAATCTGATTTCTTCATACGAGAGACATAAGGGTTCCCTTTAACTGTGTAACGAAGTGGTTTGTTAGTCCATTCACCTTTATTCGGTATGCCTATACGTCCACTTTCAATAATTGATTTAGGGTATTTACGATGTTTAATATCGATGGAAAGTCGGCATTGATTTAAAGTAGCACCATCAATTGAACGTGGAATATTAAAGGCTTTTGTCCATTTTCCAGGGCCATTAGTCACTTCAAAGCCACTTTTGCCACGATTGATTTTCATAGCTTCAATACCATCTTCAGGTTCGATTGCGCGTATAAGCACACCTTCAGGAACACCAACATCTCTTGTAACAAAGTTAATTAATAGATGCGTATGCATGACGTGTGCATAAATCGTACCACCAGTTTGATATAAAGAAGTTACTTTAGGCGTGCGCTTTCCACCATATCCGTGAGCAGCACGATCTTTAATACCTAGGTAAGCTTCTGTTTCCACAATATAGCCACTATATGTTTGGTGTTCATCTTGGTAAATAACGCGAACGCCGAGTAATGCTTTAGCTATGTCCGTTGTGCTACGTTGTTTAAAATCCATAAATTTGGCACCTCTATAAAAATATTTGTTATAAGAATTTATTCTAAAATTTCTTAAAATATTTTTTGATTTATATTTTTAAAAGTCTTGTTGTTTGATACAATGACAATAGAAACAATATTATTACTTAATTAATGTATCAGAGTTATTAAGAGTAATAAAATAAATTGAATTGATGATCTGAAGGGAGCCACTAATATGAGAGAAAAAGTTGGTTTTAAAGCATCATTTAAATTATTTTGGTCAAATTATTTTAATTTTAAAGGGAGATCTAGACGTAGCGAGTATTGGTTTATGCAATTATGGCATTTAATCTTTATGTGCCCTGCCATTATACTTATGATTATTGGTTACCCAAGTTTATTCTTAGGTGCATTTAATGAAAGTAGTGGCGCATTAGGTATTGGAATTATTTGTATATTTATAGGGACTATTTATATCCTTATTTATTCATTGGCTACTATAATACCTAATTTGGCCATTTTAGCACGTCGATTCCATGATACTTCTCGTTCAATGTTGATTCCAATCATTGCGTTTGTCATTGGGGTATTATTGAATGTATTTAATATTGTTATTAACGCTAGTGGTCTAATAGATAATGTAGGCGTATTAATCACATATTATATTATCGCTTTAATCTGTCTAGTATTAGGTGTTTATAATATTGTGGTGAGTTGCTTAGATAGTAAAAATGAAGGCAACCAATATGGGCCAAGTCCTAAATATGAAGTGAATGAACCGGTTAACGAACCGAATTAAAATCCAGTTGACAAAGCGAAGTTATATCGCAATACAACAAATGAAATTTAAACTTCAAAGGCTAGTGTCGATAATGACGCTAGCTTTTATTTCAAAGTAAGTGTCGTATATATTTGACTCATAAAAAAACTTAAATCATAAAAGAATAGCTATACTTGCGTTGAATCAATATGATCAACGACAAGTATAGCTATTTATATTTAATAACAATTATTCTGTTTCGTGGATATATGATAATTCTGGATGTTCACGACCTAATAAATCATGTAGTTTTTGATATTTATCAAATAATTTTTCATAATGTTTTACTTTTTCTGGATCTGGTTGTTTTTCATAATAAACAGGCTGTTTCATGTGTTGCACGGTTTCTCTTAATGTATCATATGCACCACCCACATTTGCGCCCAACATAGCAGCGCCTAATGCTGTTGCGTTTGAAGATTCTAAGACGACAACTTTTTTATTTAATACGTTAGCATAGATGTCGACGAGTAATTGACTTTTCTTAGGAATACCGCCAGAAGCATAAACAGTATGAACTGGAATATCATTATCTTCGAATTGTTTCATAATCATTTTAGTACCGAAAGCAGTAGATTCTAAGTAAGCACGATGAACCATTTCAAAAGGTGTTTGCAATGTTAAGCCAAAGACACTACCTGTTAAATGGCTATCACTTAAAATACTTCTATTACCATTGTGCCAGTCTAAGACAACTACGTGTTGGTCTTCAACAGGAATTTGTGATGCAAGTGTTTCTAAATATTCTAAGACGCTCTTATCTTGTTTGGCTGCTTCTTCAACGATATGTTGTGGGGCCATTCGTTCAGAGTAACTAAATAAATCACCTACAGCTGCTTGACCCGCTTCGTAAGCATATAACCCTGGAATAATAGCGTCTTTAACTGAACCTGTAATAGAAGGGATAGGTTCTTGTTTCGGGTCTAACATTAAGTGGCATGTGCTTGTTCCTATAACCGGTGTGAATTCACCTTTTTCAATTGCACCTGCACCTAAAACGCCAGAGTGGGCATCAATCATGTAAGGGGAAATCTGTACATTGGAAGATAGTCCCCATAAGTTTTGATAGTATTCTGATAATGACCCGGCGCTATCACCAATTTGAATGACAGGTGCTTCGCATTTATCTTTGACGATTTGTGGTAATTCTGGATCTACGGTTTCAAAGAAATCATAATTAAAGCCATTTACTTCATCATAGAATCCTTTGAATCCTATACCACAGTTAGAGCGGATATTTTGATTGACGAGTAAGCTTGTCATATAATCTCCAGCTTCCATTATATAATGGGCGCGTTCTAATAATTCGGGTGCTTTATGTTTTACTTCGAGGATTTTAGGAATCATCCACTCACTGTTTACACTATGGCCATAATAATCTAACCAATTTTGATTAGCTTTCTCATTGGCTTCAACCATTTGAGTTGCTTCGTCTTGAGCGCCATGATGTTTCCATAATTTAACATAGGCATGAGGATGATGAGATAGGTCTTCATTCATATGTAATGGTCTGAATTCTCATCTAAAAAGACCACTGTACAACTAGTAAAGTCAACACCAATACCTACGACCTCATCCTTATTAATTTGGCTTTCTTCTAAAACGTGTTTAACACCATTTTCTAGTACGTGATGATAATCACCAGCATGTTGTAAGAAGTAATTATGGGGTAAAGTTTCTCCTCCTAATTCTTCAGCGATGGTACCATGTTGATAAGTCTCTTCATAACTTGAAACAATTTTTCCATCAGATGTATTTACCAAAATGACACGTCCTGATGCTGTGCCGTAATCGATACCAATACTATAACTCATTCTATATATCCCCTTTAAATTTGATGTCGTGTTTAATCATCTTTAAGAAGTTAACTTTAATTTAATCTTCTATGATAAAATTAATGATAGTGCTTACATAAATAATTGTAAAGTTTGACATATTGCAAAATCTAAATTCATTAATAGAACTAATAATGTTATATTAAATAATAATAAAAATATTATTTGGGGAGGTAAACATGTCATTACATATTGATCATGTGACGAAGAAATTCAATCAATTTACGGCAGTCAATGATATTTCTATCCATCTTGAAAAAGGGAAAATGCTTGGCTTTTTAGGACGTAATGGTGCAGGTAAGACAACCACCTTTAGGATGATATTAGGATTAAGCGAACCTACTGAAGGACACATTACATATGATGGTCATGCGATTGATCAGTCAATGTATAATCGAATTGGCTACTTACCAGAAGAACGTGGTTTACATCCTAAAATGACTGTGGAAGATGAACTGACTTATCTTGCAACACTTAAAGGGATGTCTAAATCAGATATTAAGAAAAATATTGATTATTGGCTCAAACGATTTGCTATAACAGAAAATCGTCATAAACGTATTGATGCCTTATCCAAAGGTAATCAACAAAAAATTCAATTATTAGCAAGTATGTTGCATCAACCAGAATTACTGATATTAGATGAACCTTTTAGTGGTTTAGACCCTGTTAATGTTGAATTACTCAAATCAGCTGTAAAAGATTTAAATGATCAAGGTTCAACAATTATTTATAGTTCTCATCGTATGGAACATGTTGAAGAGTTATGTGACGATGTATGTATCTTGAACCATGGTGAACTTGTGGTATCAGGTGACATACATGACGTGAAAGCCTCACATGGTTATAAGCAAGTTATCATTGAAACTGATAAATCAATGCCTGACATAGCTGATATTGAAGGTGTGATAGGTTTTGAAACAAATAAACGTCATATCAAAGTGACGATACAAGATGAATCCGTTGCAGAAAAAATATATCATCATGTCATCTCACATGGCTATGTACGTCGCTTCCAAGTACTAGAACCTTCCCTTAAAGACATCTTTATTGATAAGGTGGGTGATTTACATGAATAAATTTTGGGCTACATTTGGACTCACATATAAAAGTAAAGTGAAATCTAAATCTTTTATCATCTTCATGGCGATTGTCATTATTTTAATGATAGCATTATCCAATGCTGACAAAATCATGGATATGTTTAAAGGTGACGGTGATCAAATCGGTATCGTAACGAATAGTGAGCCAATATACAAAGCCATTAAACAACAAGGAAATGTGATTGATGAAGATGCTTCATTTAAAAAGGTAAGTAAACAAGAAGCGAAGAAACAAGTGAAAAATGAAAAGTTAAAAGAAGCCTATATCATTAAGGTGAAAGATAAACAACAGTTATCAGCAACTATCTTGAGTAAAGAAAGTGTCTCACAAGAAAAAGAGCAAAAAATAAATGGGGTACTGACATCGATTCAATCTAAACTAGTCGCATCGCAACTACATTTAAGTAACAATGATTTGAAAAAATTACAGTCCCAAAGTAAGGTTGACAGTCAAGTCCTCTCAGATAAGAAAGATCAGCAACTGGATGAAGGTCAAAAACTACTTAATTTAGTTCTAGTATATGCGATTCTAATGTTGATGTTCTTTATTGTTTTCAATTACGCAACACAAGTTGCAATGGAAATTGCCACAGAAAAAACATCAAGAGTCATTGAAATGATTATTACGAGTGTATCTCCAATCACTCATATTATGGCTAAGATTGCAGGGATTATCGCTGTCGCTTTAACACAAATTGTAATGATTGTTGTAGTTGCTATCATTTGTATCTTTGCCTTTGATTTAAAACGAATGTTAAAAGACTTTCATGTATCCATGAGTCATATCACTTGGCAAGTTTTAATCGTAGGATTGTTATGTATGATTATCGGAATATTAACATACGTGTTGCTAGCGGCAATATTAGGTTCTTTAGCAACAAGAATTGAAGATATTAACCAAACATTAATGCCATTAACTTTATTTGCAATGATTGCTTTTTATATTGCGATATTCAGTATGTTTAAACCTGACATTTTATTAATAAAAATAACTAGCTTTATACCTTTTTTAGCACCTTTTGAATTGTTAGTACGTGCCCAATCGACTGAGTTACAAGTTTGGGAAATCATCGTTAGTATATTAATATCAGTTGTAGTGATGTTTATTTTATTATGGATCGCCGTTAAAACATATAAAGATTCTGTATTAACTTTTGAAAAAGGACTATTTAATACCATTAAAAAGGTAATGAAAAAATAATTAAAAAAGAGGAAGCGCGTTAAATTAAACTTGTAAGAGTTTACAAAACGTTCTTCCTCTTTAATTTGTATTTTACTATGGCATATTAGTAGAAAAAGTGTAACAATATGTATGTATTAGCAAGCCAATTAATATAATACAATAGAAGATAAATAGGCATCACAAGCGACATTTTTTTATATTATTCAGTGACTCTTTACCCCGAGTTACTTATAACTAAGGTTTTAATGAAATGACAATCAGATTCATGTCTTGGATTTAAGAGGTAGATAATTCATATGAACTCATGTATGTTGTATAAAGTGAAGCTTCATAGATAATGAACAGAAAGGCGTAATGTTTGTGATGGTTTATTCTTTTTTTATATTTATATTAGCGGGTTTATGTGAAATTGGAGGCGGCTACTTAATATGGTTATGGCTTCGGGAAGGCCAACCATCGTGGCTAGGTGTTATTGGCGGCGTGATACTCATCTTGTATGGTGTGATAGCAACACTACAAACATTTCCGACATTTGGAAGAGTATATGCTGCATACGGGGGCGTATTCATCGTTATGAGTTTAGTTTGGTCTATGCTTATTGATAAGAATATGCCAGATAAATACGATATACTGGGTGCATTCGTCTGTTTAATAGGCGTCTTAATTATGCTGTTACCACATCGGGCATAATAAACGTGTTTGAAAGGGAGAAGTATGTAATGAATGTTGAAATTGAGCATCAAAGATATGGTGTAGACTTAATTAAAATTGATAATGAAGAAACCAAAATTGTATTTACAAATTATGGTGCGAGAATTGTGTCATGGAAATATCATGACAACAATATTGTATTAGGGAATGTTGTTGAAGCGGATGAATTTTATTTTGATAATCCATTTAGATTTGGGGCGACTGTTGGACGATATGGTGGTCGTATTTCAAATGCGACTTTTAATTTAGAAGGAGAAACATATCAATTAGAAGCTAATGATGGCCAACATCATATTCACGGTGGTAGTCATGGTTTAGATTCTAAATTATTTGACTATGAAGTTGTAGACGATTTAGGACATGTCAAAATCATTTTCAAAACAACGTTAAAAGAAGCAGATGATCATTATCCAGGGGATATGGAAATTAAAGTCACTCATACATATGATGCGAATCATTGTTGGACAATTCAATATGAAGCTATATCAACGAAAACTACTTTGTTTAACCCTATGAACCGCGTTTATTTTAATCTTAATCGAGATAATAACGTTATTGATAATCATCGAGTGTCTAGCTCTAAATTGAATATGTATCCATTAAATGAGGATCATATGATTAGTTCAGACAACACGTTAGATATACAACAGATATTTAATAAGGACGCCATATATTTTAAAGACATTTTTGAAAGTAGCCATGAGCCGATATCACAACAAGTGTCTCAATTTAATGGTTTAGATCATCCGTTCAAAGTAGGGGAACAACAATTATCAATAGATAATGATGAGTTTCAATTAGATGTTAAAACGGATATGCCTTACGTCATATTATATACATTTAATCAACCGAAAAACTGGAAAAGTTATGCAAATATTTATAAAGCACATTCGGGTTTGACAATCGAGGCACAGTATTTGCCAAATGATATTAACTTATATGGTGATCAAGCTTCATCAATATTAAAAGCGAATGAAATGTTTTATTCACAAACGAGCTATCAAATTCATGAGAAATAAGTTAAAGAGTAGAATAAACATCGTTTTTTACGATGTAATTGTTCTACTCTTTTTATTGTTTTATTTTTTTGTTTATTTTGTTGCACGTTGATACATTTTTTCAAGTTTCTCATATCTTTTAGACGATAAATATGGATTTTTCAATGCTGATGCGATTCTGTCTGCATTTTTTCTGTCATTATAATAAATGTCGTTTAATGTTTGGACGGATAGTTGTGTATCTAATTCGGCTTCCTTTATTAATTCTAAGTGATGATGTTGACTGACATATCCTTCTTTAATGACACGACAATAAAAGCCCGTTTTGCCTGATTGAGACATACGTTTAACCAAGTCAGAAAGCCCGTACTTTGCTTGGATTTTCCAACAGGGTTCTCTAATTTCAGAAACTTCGATAATTGCATCGCCTAATTGATATTGGTTACCGAAATAAACGACATTTTCATCTAAATCTTCAATTGTCAAATTCTCACCGAACATGGCGTACTCTGGCATATCAAGTAAATCACCACGATACATGTCATAGTTCTTTTTACTAAAACAGCATACGGCTTTATCTGGACCACCATGATCTTTATAAGCTTGTTCATCATCAACAAATCCTAATTTTGATAGCCACATTTGATCTTTAAAAGGTTGTTTATTGATTGCTGATTGCATAGGTTTGGCATCTTTGTATTGAAGTGATTCTATTTTTCCTGTCGAAATGGCGTACACTGGTATCATCATGGTCCCCCCTAAATTATTGTTTGAAGTGTATTTTACTATAGAATTTCATTTTTATGAAAGATTTTAAAATATATTAAAAATTAAACGTTGATTATGGTATGTTAAATTGAAAAAGTCATGTAAAATAAGAAATGTAAACGATTTAGAAAAGGGGCTCATGACGTGATGAATGATGTAAAACAACTCAAAATGATGACGCTAGATGATGTTTTAAGTCAAATCGAGGATGGTATGACGCTCGGTATTGGCACAGGAAGTACAATTGAATTATTAGTGCCTAAAATCGCTCAACTTATTGATGAAAAACATTATAATATTATCGGAGTATGTACTTCTAATAAGACGGCGTTTTTAGCTAAAGAATTAAATATTAATATTGTTGATGTAAACGATATTGATAAAATCGATTTAGCTATTGATGGTGCTGACGAAGTAGATCCTCAGCTTAACCTTATTAAAGGTGGCGGTGGAGCGCTATTTAGAGAAAAAGTAATCGATGAAATGGCAGACCGCTTTGTGGTTATTGCTGATGAAAACAAAGTTGTTAACTACCTAGGTGAAACATTTAAATTACCGGTTGAAGTAGATAAATTTAATTGGTATCAAGTTGCTAAGAAAATAGAAACAATTGACGGCGTGACAACAGAACGTCGTGTTACGGATGATGTCCCATTTACGACTGATAATGGTAATTATATTTTAGATTGTGCATTACCAAAAGGTATTGATCCTTATGAAATGCATGAATTTTTAATTCACATCACAGGTGTTTTAGAAACAGGTTATTTCCTTGATGTGGCTGACCAAGCAATTATCGGCACACAACAAGGTGTTAAAAAGATGAATCGACAAGTATAATATCTAGTAAAATTAACTCTTACTCAATAACAAAAGCGTCTATGGCCGTTCATGAGAACGACTATAGACGCTTATTTTAATATGATTCAACTTTTATTGTGCACTGTTGAATAAATCGACTAAACTTTGAGGACTATTTGCACCTAGACAAATATCTAATAATTCATGAGATTCTTTAGCTTCTTCCTCACTTCTAGGGAACATTTTTTCTTCGTATAAAGCAATAGCTTTATCAATATCATTTGGATGTTCAGCGATTAATTCCGCTAATTCCGCACCGTCTAACATTGCTAAATTAGCACCTTCACCAGATGGTGCCATTAAATGTGCAGCATCACCAATTAATGTGATACCTGATTGACGTTTCCAACGATGTGTATCAGGTAGAGCATTAATTTTACGAGGTGTAATAGAACTATCCGCTTGAGTAATTAAAGCAGTGACTTCTGGTGACCAACCTTTAAATTCTGCAGCTATAGTATTAGTTGCTTCTTGGCCATTTGAAAAATCAATGCTATCTATCCATTCGCTATCACAATTCATTTGAATATACGTGTGTAAAATATCGCCTGCTTCTCTATGAGCAACTATACCTTTATTTGGTGATAGAGCATACATTGCACCTTTGCCTACTTTGTTAGCTGTTTTAGGATATTGACGATCAACATCATATAAATAGGTTTCAATAAAGGTATAACCAGAATAATGTGGTTTAATATCAGTTAATATATTGCGTACTTTAGACCAAGCACCATCTGCACCAATAAGTTGAGCAGTTGTTACAGATGTGTTATCTCTAAATACAACTTTATATTGTTTTTTATCCAATTTTTCTACGTGGTCTACTTTTTTATTCCATTCAATCATGTCTTTTGGTAATGAGTCGATTAAAATATTTCTTAAATCACCACGTAAAACTTCTGGTCGGCCATTGGATTCGTCGTCAGGTAAATCTAATAGTAATTCACCATTTTGATTTACAATACGTGTTGCGTCAGCGCCTTTTTGAATAATAGAACGGAATTCATCCATTAAGTTTGCTTTTTCCAGTGCAACTTGACCATTATATTCATGTATATCTAACTGTCCACCTTGTGTACGTGCGTCACGTGATGCATCAGATTCATACACTTTAGCAGGTATGCCATTCACATATAGTACACGTGCTAATGTTAAACCACCGATGCCACCACCAATTATTGTAATAGGGTTATTATTTTCTTCTAAATTCATCAAACCACTCCTTAAAGAATGAGGAAATATATTATAGTATCTTAACATTCCTAATAAATATAATTTTGCCTGACTAAATTTACCCATTTAGGTTCGACATTTAAACGTTAAAAAAACCCGTCCACTCATTAATATGAATGTGACGGGCTTGATTAATTAATATTTGTTGTTAGGGCTATGTTCTTCAGTTTGTTTGATTTCATCTTGTAAATCAGAAACAACGGATGAACGACGATCTTGTTTATATGATGTATGTTCTTTTAAATGATCAGTTGACTCAGAGTCATGACCATGATCTTGAGCGTCATACTTATTGTCTTGATGTTGAGCATCTAATGTATCTTTATGACGATCATGGTTATCTGAAATTCTACTATTATCATGCTTAGTTTCAGTATAATCATTGTCATTATCATCGCTAACATGATCTAAATAATTATTAGGTTCTACTTCATCTAAATTTTGATTCGTCTTTTTATAAAAGATAGCACGAATGATTAAGCTTAAAATGATATAAATTAAACCAACAGCAGTCGTAGCTAAGGCGATGACTTTCATAGAGAATAAATCGCCAATTTCTTCACTAAACAAGAATACTAAACCAAATGACATTGCTGCGTGGAAAAGTGTAGCAATATAAATGGTACGACCATTAGTAGCTCTAATTAACTCACCTACAATCATTGAGAAAGCAAATGTATATAAGAAATGATAGCCTGCGAACTCAAGACCGTATGTTGTATTAGCATTAAAGATAGAATAAATGATACCTACAACAATACTCGCAAATAATGTGTTCATCTTTGTTTCAACGATATGTTGCAAATATGAACGGAAACCTAATTCTACTACAAACGCCATGATTAAATGACCGATTAAAATTGCGAATATTGACACAGATAAATCAGATGCTTGTAGTAGGATGAAACTATCTGCGAATGTATTGAAGCAGAACATACCGATAATGAAAATAAATAAAGGTATGATTAATGCGAGTAATAAACGCTCAATAACTTTGAGACTAAAAGTGAATTTTAAACTCGCCATTTGTTCTTTTTTATGTTTAAAGACAAGTAGACATATGATAGCTGCAATAAATGGAGAAAGGTCTGTAATGTCGAATACAAAACGTTTCACGCCTATTGCTGCTTGGAAATCTCTAAGTATTACGAATAAGGCCATTGTCACGACAAAAAACACAAATATTGTCATTGCCCATTGAAACCCAGAAATTCGATTGTTTTTCATTTTATGTAACCTCCATTACGGAAACAAGCAATTATTGTTTTATTTACAATTATACATCTTAAAAGATGATAGATAAATTGTCTATTTTAATTATCATCAAAATGTAATAGTAATGAATTATAAACGTAATTAAATTTAGGTTAAACGGGAATATAAGAACAACATTGAATTAAGTGTGAGCCAAAGTTATACTTTAATTATAAGGATAAAGCAAAGAAATCAAGGGGGAAGAACAATGTATCAACTAGCTGAACCAAGCTTATGGACTGGAAGATTAGATAGTGAAACAGATGCCAAACAATTTAGACATTTTCAAACTATCCAATTTAATGACTTAAGACAAGTAGAATTAGCATCTAAACAAAAAGGTGTTGGTATCTTAGGTTATGCGATTGATAAAGGTGTCGAACTAAATAAAGGGCGTGTAGGTGCAAAAGAGGGGCCTAATGCGATTAAAAAAGCGTTCGCTGGCTTACCAATTTTGAATCAATGTGAACAAATCGTTGATTATGGAAATGTCGAGCATGATCATGACGCACTAATTGATACTCAAAAGGAATTTGCAGAATTAGCAGCTAAGTCTATTCATAATCATAAGCAAACATTCTTATTAGGTGGTGGGCATGATATCGCCTATGCACAATATTTAGCGACTAGACAAGTGTATCCTAATGAGTCAATTGGGGTTATTAATATTGATGCCCACTTTGATACACGTGATGAAGGTGAATCCACTTCAGGTACGAGTTTTAGACAAATACTAGAACAAGACGACAATGCAGATTACATGGTATTAGGTATTTCTCAAGGTGGTAACACACAAGGTTTATTCGACTATGCTAAAGAAAAAGGCGTATCATTTGTTTATGCTGATGAATTATTACATCAAGTATCACCACCGATTAAAGATATGATTGAACGTTTTATTCACGATCATGATGTAATCATGTTTACGATTTGTATGGATGTTGTAGATAGTGCCTTTGCTCCAGGTGTTAGTGCTCCAGCAGTCTTAGGCATCTATCCACATACAGTGTTTGAATTAGCAAAACGCATTGTCCCAAGTGAAAAGGTTAAATCAGTAAGTATTGCTGAAATGAACCCTAAATACGATCAAGACAATCGTACAGCGAAACTGATTGCGAATTTAGTGCATCACTTCTTATTATAAATTCCAATAATCAATACATTGTTCAATAAGAGAAAGTACTTGTTCAGAGTGCTTTCTCTTTTTTAAATAATTAATATAAATTTTGCGTCCTAAATTAGGGCGTATTTTAATGTAGTCTAAATTCCGTGTATTAAATGATTGGTAATAAAATCGTGGAATAACCGCATAACCAATACCTAAATGGACTAGATTAGTAGCGGATTCAAAACGATCAGATTCCATAATGATATTAGGGTGGATACCTACTCTATTAAAATAATCATCTAAGTGTTTACGAACTTGAGAATTTTTATTCGGCAAAATTAAAGGTAAGTCATCCAATTGAATCGTTTTTTGCTTTGGAAATGCATCTTTAGGTGTTAATAATATATAAGATTCTTTATATAATGCGATCGATGTAATATCTTGATGGCGTATTTCTTCGTTTGTTAAGGCAAAATGAACATTAAAGTTGGTAAGTTGCTCAATGGATTGATGTTGATCATGCACTTCATAAATTCGGTATTGCTGATTAGGGTAACGCTTATGATGTGCACGGATGACATTGGCCATCCATTGACTCGTGGATTCTAAAATGCCCATTTTAATACGGGGTTCCGAAGACACATTTAAATCATACATTTTTTCAACTGTTGAACGATAGGATTCTACTAGATCTTCAGCATATTTATAAAACTGAATCCCTTTTTCAGTGATTTTAATATCTTTGGTAGTACGCATAAATAAGTCGTATCCTAAATCAGCTTCCATTTTTTTAATAGCTGCAGTTAAGGAAGGTTGACTAATATGTAAAAAATTAGCGGCTTTCGTAAAACTATTGTATTTTACAACGGCTAAAAAATATTCTAATTGAATGATTTTCATAGGTCATCTCCTATATATCATAGTTTTTATCTATAAATAATTAGTTTATTTATATTTGTTATCTATATCTTAGCATAATATAATATGGTTGTAACAACCTGATTAATAGTGATTGTTATCTTTTGAATAGTACGAATATTTAGAAGATAATGATTAAAGAGAAACTTAATATATTTTGGATTTTGATATTATTTCGGATGGGAGAGATAGTAATGAGAGAAATTCATGCAAAAAAAGGGTTAGATATCGAATGTAAAGGTTGGGAACAAGAAGCAGTACTACGAATGCTATATAATAACTTAGATCCAGAAGTAGCGGAACACCCAGAAGAACTTGTGGTATATGGTGGTATTGGTAAAGCTGCTCGTAATTGGAAAGCCTTTGAAGCAATTGAAAATACATTAAGAGATTTAGAAGCAGATGAAACAATGCTTGTACAATCTGGTAAACCAGTGGCAGTATTTAAAACACATGAAGAAGCGCCACGAGTATTAATTTCCAATTCAGTTTTAGTGCCTGAATGGGCGAACTGGGATCATTTTAATGAATTAGATAAAAAAGGCTTAATGATGTATGGTCAAATGACAGCAGGTAGTTGGATTTATATTGGTTCACAAGGTATCGTTCAAGGTACTTATGAAACATTTGCTGAACTTGGTAATCAAGAATATCAAAGTGATTTAACAGGTACAGTAACACTTACTGCTGGATTAGGTGGTATGGGTGGTGCACAACCACTTGCTGTGACTATGAATAATGGTGTAGCTATTTGTGTAGATGTCGACGAAAGTCGTGTTGATAAACGTGTCGAAACAAAATACTGCGATATCAAGACTAACGATTTAGATGAAGCATTAAAATTAGCTGAAGACGCTAGACAAAAAGGGGAAGCTTTATCTATAGGATTAGTAGGTAATGCAGTAGACATTCACAAAGCTATTTTAGACAAAGGATTTAAAATTGATATTATTACTGACCAAACAAGTGCACATGACCCATTAAATGGTTATGTACCACAAGGATATTCAGTTGAAGAAGCTAAAAAGCTACGTAAAGAAGATCCAAAAAAATACGTAGAATTATCTCAAGCTTCAATGGCTAAACATGTTGAGTTAATGCTTGAATTCCAAAAACAAGGTGCCGTTGCATTTGACTATGGTAACAATATCCGTCAAGTTGCATATAATAACGGAGTAAAAGATGCATTTGATTTCCCAGGATTTGTGCCTGCATATATTAGACCATTATTCTGTGAAGGTAAAGGACCATTCCGCTTTGCAGCATTAAGTGGTGATCCAAAAGATATTGAACGTGCAGATGAAGAAATGAGAAAATTATTCCCGGATAATGAAAAATTAATTCGTTGGTTAGATCTAGCAGAAGAGAAAATTTCTTATCAAGGTTTACCTTCAAGAATTGCATGGTTAGGCTATGAAGAACGTGCCAAAATGGGACTAGCACTTAATAAATTAGTGCGTGATGGTGAAATTTCTGCACCAATTGTTATCGGACGAGATCATTTAGATTCTGGTTCAGTAGCAAGTCCAAACCGTGAAACAGAAGGTATGCGAGATGGAAGTGATGCAGTAGGTGACTGGGCTGTACTTAATGCATTAATTAATACTGCAGCAGGCGGTTCTTGGATTTCATTCCACCATGGCGGTGGCGTAGGTATGGGTTATTCATTACATGCTGGTATGGTTGTTGTAGCAGATGGCTCAGAACGTGCAGATCGTCGATTAGGACGTGTATTAACTACAGATCCGGGTATGGGAGTAGTAAGACATGTTGATGCCGGTTATGACATCGCCATTCAAACGGCTAAAGATAAAGGCATCAAAATTCCAATGATTGATGAAGCAGGTGATAAATAATGAACGATTTAATTATTCAAAACATTAAAGAGCTTATTTTACCAAAATCAACTGATCGTCCTTTAAAAGGTGCGGAACTTGATCAATTAGATGTGATTGAAAATGGTACGGTAGTTGTGAACGACGGTAAAATTGTATATTCAGGACCACATACTGATAAATATGATGCTGAACAAGTGATTGATGCTACAGGTAAAGTAGTGTCACCATCATTGATTGATGCACACACGCACTTAGTTTTCGGTGGCTCAAGAGAACATGAAATGTCATTAAAACGACAAGGTAAATCTTATTTAGAGATATTAGAATCTGGTGGCGGTATTTTATCAACAGTTAAAGCCACACGTGACATTAGTGAAGAAGATTTATTTAAAAAAGCTGAACACGATTTACTAACAATGATTCAACATGGTGTTTTAGGCGTTGAAAGTAAAAGTGGTTATGGTTTAGATAAAGAAAATGAACTTAAACAATTAAGAGTGTCTAATCGTTTAGCAGAGAAATACGGTTTAGATATGAGACATACATTCTTAGGACCACATGCGGTTCCTAAAGAAGCAGAGTCTAATGAAGCGTTCTTAAATGAGATGATTGAGCTTTTACCAGAAGTAAAAGAATATGCAGACTTTGCAGATATCTTCTGTGAAACGGGTGTATTCTCAGTTGAAGAATCTAAACATTATATGCAAAAAGCGAAAGAGGCAGGATTTAAAGTTAAAATTCATGCTGATGAAATTGATCCACTTGGTGGTCTAGAGTTAGCTATTGACGAAAATGCAATTTCTGCTGATCACCTTGTTGCTTCAAGTGCAGAAGGTAAAGCAAAATTAAAAAATAGTGACACAGTAGCCGTATTATTACCAGCTACGACATTCTATCTAGATAAAAATGATTATGCAGATGCGAGAGGTATGCTAGATAATGATGGTGCTATCGCTATTGCAACAGACTATAACCCTGGTAGCAGTGTTACTAATAACTTACAATTAGCTATGGCCATTGCCGCATTGAAATTAAAATTATCACCAAATGAAGTTTGGAATGCGGTAACAGTTAATGCAGCAAAAGCTATTGATTTAGACGCAGGTACAATTAATGAAGGCGACAAAGCTAATATCGTTATTTGGAATGCGCCAAACCATGAATATATTCCTTATCACTTTGGTATCAACCATGCTCAAAAAGTGATTAAAGATGGTAGAGTAATTGTAGATAATGAATTTTCATTAGATTAAGACAAAGTGTTCATTGAAATGACCGTGCCGACATTGTCGGTACGGTTTTTTGTTTATAGTAAAAGGATCAGTGTATTTTTAGAAAAGTTTGACAATTATGTTACTATATATAGAAAAATAGTTTTTAGGTTGAAAGGGATGGAGATAACAATGACTGATTATACAGACTATGTGAATTGGCGACGAACATTTCACCAATTCCCTGAAATATCAGAGAAAGAATATGAAACTACACAACGACTTAAACGTATTTTAGAAGCACATGAGATAAAAATTTTAGATTTACCTTTAGATACAGGATTAGTTGCAGAAATAGGACAAGGGGACCAAATGATTGCGATTAGAACTGATATAGATGCGCTACCTATCAATGAGCAAGTCGAACATGAATTTACGTCAACCAATCAAGGTGTCATGCATGCATGTGGTCATGATATTCATATGGCAAGTATATTAGGCGTTGCAACACAATTGAAAGCCCAAGAGAATGAACTAAATGGTCGAGTGAGAATCATTTTCCAAGCGGCAGAAGAGCTAGGTCATGGAGCTAAAAAAGTAGTAGCTACAGGTGTATTAGACGGTGTAAAAGCAGTTTTAGGTTTCCATAATTATCCAACGATGGACATTGGTGACTTTGCAATTAAAAAAGGTCCTATTACATCTGCAGTAGACCGTTTCGAATTTGATATTAAAGGAAAAGGCGCGCATGCTGCTAAACCAGAACAAGGTAATGACCCAACGGTGGCTTTAGGTCAACTGATTAATAGTTTACAAACGATTGTTAGTAGAAATTTATCTGCATTTGATAATGCCGTTGTTACAATTGGTGAAATTTCATGTGGAAATACATGGAATGTCATTGCGGATCAAGCCTATGTACAAGGTACTGTCCGTTCATTTAAACCTGAGCATAGAGCGTATATCGAACAACGAATGAATGAAATTGCTGATGGTTTAGCACAAACATTTAATTTACAAGTTGATTGCCGATATACACGACTTCCTGGAACAGTGATTAATGATGATGAATTAACTGATATAGCGATAGAAGTAGCAGAAGATGTTGGTTATCATGTATCAATTATGGATTTACCATTAACAATTGGTGAAGACTTTTCTGGTTATACAGAAACGTATCCCGGCGTATTTGCATTCATAGGATCTAATAGTGAGTATGATCTACATCATCCTTTATTTGATCCTGATGAACGTATTTTAGAAAAAGTGCCGACATATTTTGTGACACTCACTAAACGTCTTCTGAATCAATAGTCTCCATAAATTGTATAAAGATAGTATGATTAACATCTGGATAACCTTGGGTATATGAGAACATATACAAATTGAGGAGATGAATTTGAAATGTCAGCACAAGATCCTAGAAATAAATTCAAATCAACAGACTATGAACAACAAGAGCAGCCACTTCCAGGCTTGCAAAGCCAATTAAAACCTGAACCAGATTGCGGTGAGACATCATACGTCGGACACGGTCGATTAAAAGGATATAAAATGTTAGTCACTGGTGGCGATTCTGCCATTGGACGCGCAGCAGCTATTGCTTATGCTAAAGAAGGCGCAGATGTTGCTATTAATTATCTTCCAAGTGAAGACAAAGACGCACAAGAAGTTAAACAAGTGATTGAAGAAGCGGGACAAAAAGCAGTGTTACTGCCTGGTGATATACGTGATGAACAATTTAACTATGACATGGTCGAAGAAGCACATCAACAACTTGGTGGGCTGGATAATGTGACATTAGTAGCTGGACATCAACAATACCATGACGATATACAAGGGTTTGATACACAATCATTTAAAGAGACATTTGAAACCAATGTATATCCTATATTTTGGACAGTACAAAAAGCGTTAGAATATTTACAACCAGGTGCATCAATTACAACAACATCATCTGTTCAAGGATATAATCCAAGTCCTATTTTACATGATTATGCCGCTTCGAAAGCTGCAATTATCTCATTAACAAAAAGTTTATCAGAAGAACTTGGCGCAAAAGGTATTCGTGTCAATTGTGTAGCCCCAGGACCATTTTGGTCACCATTACAAATTACTGGTGGACAACCACAACGAAATATTCCTGAATTTGGTAAGGAAACACCACTTGGCCGTGCAGGACAACCTGTTGAATTATCAGGAACATATGTCCTATTAGCATCTGAAGAATCAAGTTATACAACTGGACAAGTCTTCGGTGTGACAGGCGGTATTCAAATTAACTAATGAATATAAGTTGGTCGATAAAGTGTTAATACTTTATCGACTATTTTTTTGTGACAAATTATATGATAACTATATCCAATTTTATTATGAATTTGGAATAAAAATATGTTTAATGTAAAATAAAAATATAAAATTATTAACCTTTTTGAAGAATGAAATTTAATTAAAAAATACCCTATATATTTAAGGGATTGGCATTTTATACGAGGACATGCAAATTAAATCTTATATCTAAAGGAGGTTATGACATGGTGAAAGATAGGTTTATAAGGGTTGCTCCGTTCATAATAGGTATAATCGCTATAGTTATATTTTCGTTATTTACTAAAAATCAATGGTTTTTAATCATTTTAATACTTTTATTTGCTTTAACCAATGCATTAAAAAATCTGTATTTTGTTAATAAAAATATTAAAAATAATATCATATGGATTAATCAAACAATCGACCGGTTATTAGGTATTATTGCGGGGTGTTTGTATTTAGGTTATGCCGGAATAGTGCTAATATCACAATCCCATGTATGGATTGGTTTCTTAATCCTAATGGTAACTATGGCGTTTGTTTTTTATATAGAAACTAAATTACAAATTGATGATGATACACAAAGGAAAAATCATCGAGATTATAAAGTGATCTCTCAACAACGTGAACGACAATTTAAAATACTGATGATTAGTATGACGATCATTTCTATTATTTTAATGATTGTATCACTTTATTTAAAATGGTGGATCGTCTTTGGTATAGCTATTGCAATGTTATTCGTAGTTGCTGTTGCATTAATTATTTATGAAAAATATTTTACGACGAAGTTATAATTTATGATTGACGTCATAGGAATTATCTTGTAACGTAAACGTTAAATATGAATCACTTATCAAGAGAAGTGGAGGGACTGGCCCTATGAAGCTTCGGCAACATTGAATCATGTGCCAATTCCAGTAACCTGTCTAGGTTTGAAGATAAGGGGATAATCGTTGTAGATGGACCTCTTTTCTTTATCATAAGGAAAAGAGGTATTTTTTGTAAGGAAGTAGGTCTAATGATGAAAGAAACTAAAAAGGGTAATGCTTGGGCGTTATTTCCGTTATTATTATTTATGTTGTTATTTTTAGGTGTAGGTATCATCTCGGGTGATTTCACGACGATGCCGTTAAATGTTGCGATAACGATTACAGTAATCGTTGCTTTGTTGATGAATCGCAAAGAAAAATTTGCCACTAAAGTTGAAGTGTTTACTAAAGGTGCAGGTCATTCAAATATTATTTTAATGATGCTTATCTTTATTTTAGCAGGCGCATTTTCTACGACTACAGAGAAAATGGGTGGCGTGACTTCTACTGTAAATTTGGGATTGTCTCTCATCCCTGAAAATTTAATTATAGTAGGTTTATTTATCATTTGTATGTTTGTTTCTATTTCAATGGGAACATCAGTAGGCACAGTAGCAGCTATTGCACCAGTAGGATTTGGCTTTGCGCAAGCAACAGATGTCTCTGCAGCATTAGCTATGGCTACAGTAGTTGGTGGCGCTATGTTTGGAGATAATCTTTCTATGATTTCTGATACTACGATAGCGGCTGTACGTACACAACATACGAAGATGAAAGATAAATTTAAAGTAAACTTTAGAATTGTTTTACCAGGTGCGATATTAACTATAGTTGTACTATTTTTCCTAACAAATGGTATTTCCATGGATCATTCTAAAAGTTATGATTTCCAATTAGTTAAAGTCATTCCATATCTATTGGTGTTGATTCTAGCGCTAGTTGGTGTCAATGTGATTATCGTTCTTATTGGTGGAACAGTTTTATCTGGAATCATTGGTCTTATTGATGGCTCATTTGGTTGGAAAGGATTACTAAGTGCTGTATCTAAAGGGATTATAGGTATGGAAGATATTGCGATGATTGCCCTATTAATTGGTGGTTTAGTAGGACTTATTCAACATAATGGCGGTATAGATTGGTTGTTAAATGTAGTTAGAGGGCGCGTGAAATCTAAACGTGGGGCTGAAATAGGTATTGCCAGTTTAGTTAGTGTAGCAGATATTGCAACAGCTAATAATACTATTTCAATCATTATGTCAGGACCATTAGCTAAAAATATAGCAGATGAATATGATGTTGATCCACGTAAATCAGCTAGTATTTTAGATATATTTGGTGGATGTTTCCAAGGCTTATTACCATATAGTCCTCAAGTTATTTCAGCTGCAGGAGTGGCTGGTATCTCACCATTCTTACTTGTACCTTATAGTATTTATCCAATCATGCTTGGAGTATGTGGGCTGATTGCTATTTTAATTGGGTATCCGAAATTAAAAAATAAAGCATAAATATGATTAAAAACTGAGACTTTTTAGTCTCGGTTTTTTAGTTGATAAATAGAATTATAAATATTGAAAATGTTTTAAGTCAGCGTTTTAATGGTAAACTAGACTAAATGTGTAGAAGCGCAATCTTTTTTAATGTATAAATGTTTGGAAGTTTGAACAAATACGTTAAAATAGTATTAAGAGTGAAAGTAGGTGACTGAAAGTGGCAAAGTATAATGTGGAAAATGAATATGTAGAAATTGATATTGAACGTTTATTAAAATATTCACCAGAAACAATTTATGAAGCTTGGACGAAAGAAGATATTCTTAAACAATGGTTTATGACGTCGAAACGTACGAATAAATCATTTGAAGCAGATGTCCAAGAAGGTGGTAAGTATCGTATCGTTGATAGTAGAAATGGCAAACAAAATATTATCGAAGGTACATACGAAGAATTAGTCATGGATGAATTTATTAAAATGACAATAGGTATGCCAGGCTTAAGTAACGATGAGGATATTATAGAAGTAGAATTCTTTGAACGTGAATCAGGTGGCACACAAATGTTCTTCTATTATCAATCATATATGGAACGCGAAAGAAGATTAACCAACCTTGAATACAAACAGAAAAAGAAAGAATATCATGATTCCACTGCACATGGATTTGAACTTATGTTTGATAAAATGAATGCAGTGTTAGAAGAAATTGAAGAACAAAAAAATAACTAATTCGTTTTAAACATAAGTTATATAAGCCAGTAAATGAACTTAAGAAAGCTCATTTACTGGCTTTTTATCTTTATAGGCTAATGCATCAATTGAGGTCGCCTTTCTCTTTGCGTTCATTATATTTTCTGAGCAGCGTTTCAAAGAAAATATGATAACTAATGAAACTTGAATAGTCAGTGCCATCATTTAAATAAAATGTATTACTAGATACATAAACATTATAATTTGCTTGTTGGGCTAACGAATTATCTTTCATCGTTGTGACAGAGATAAAATATTTTTGTCTCAATTGTAATAACTGAGTCACTTCTTTTAATTGATATGTTTCTCCAGATAGTGAAATGATAAAGAAAAGGTCTTGCGATACTGTTTTGTTTAAGACCATTTTTAATTCGTGGACATCATAAAGAATAATGATGTTTTTATGCATTGTTAATAATATTCTTTGTGCTTCTTCAGCCACATTGATTTGAGCTCGACCTGTTCCATATAAATATATCGTTCCAGCATCATTCATTTTATTAGTTAATAGTTCATAATCTATACGATCTAAATAATTAAATGTATTTTCAATTTCTTGTCTAAATGATTCGATAGAGTCAGAAGGCAATTGATTTTTCTTTTCACTTTCAAATTTTAAAAATGATTTGAAGTCACTATAACCATCAAATCCTAATTTTCGTGTAAAGCGATGTATAGTGGCATTTGATGCATGTGTATGTTGCGCCAAGTCTTGAATTTTCAAATTTTTACATAAATCAACATGGGTATTAACGAAATTTGCAATTTGTAAATCATTGTCATTGAGTTGATTAAAGTTCGCGTTCACACGTTCATCTAGAAACATGACGACACCTCATTTGTTAGTGTTGAAAAAATTTTCATCATAAGAAAACATAATCTGATTATACAAAATACTTTCAAAATGCGTCAATGACGTTGTAGTGATGTAAGCGTTTACTATATATTAGAAACAAGATAAGACATTGAAAGGAATGGTTTAATACTCATTTTCAATGTGAAATAGAACGAAATTGGGATGTGGAGGTAATTATAATGAATGCAATCAAACGTTTTGGTAGTGCAATGATTGTACCTGTCTTGATGTTTGCTTTCTTTGGGATTGTACTTGGGTTTGCAACATTATTTAAAAACCCAA
Source organism: Staphylococcus warneri (assembly GCF_900636385.1). NCBI lineage: Bacteria > Bacillati > Bacillota > Bacilli > Caryophanales > Staphylococcaceae > Staphylococcus > Staphylococcus warneri. Next base: position 593,150 of record NZ_LR134269.1, read on the forward strand.
CAATTATGGGAGGTTTAGCAGACCAACATACATTTTGGTTTAAATTTTGGTCAGTAATAGAGTCAGGTGGTTGGGTCATATTCAACCATATGGAAATTGTATTTGTAGTAGGTTTACCATTATCTTTGGCTAAAAAAGCACCTGGACATGCTGCACTAGCTGCATTAATGGGCTATTTGATGTTTAATACATTTATTAATGCGATATTAACGCAATGGCCACATACATTTGGTGCCAATTTAGAAAAAGGCGTTGAAAATGTTACTGGTCTTAAAGCAATTGCCGGGATAGAAACATTAGATACTAATATTTTAGGCGGTATTATTATCTCAGGTATTATTACATGGATTCATAATCGTTATTATAGTAAACGTCTTCCAGAAATGTTAGGCGTATTCCAAGGATTAACATTTGTAGTGACGATTTCATTCTTTGTTATGTTACCTGTTGCAGCAATTACATGTGTCGTATGGCCTACAGTTCAACATGGTATAGCGTCAGTACAACACTTTATTATCGGATCAGGATATGTAGGCGTGTGGTTATATCATTTCTTAGAAAGAGTGTTGATCCCAACAGGTTTACATCACTTCATTTATGCACCGATTGAAGTTGGTCCAGTCGTTGTCAATCATGGTCTCAAAGCGGAATGGTTGCAACATTTAAACCAATTTGCAGAAAGTAGTAAACCGTTAAAAGAACAATTCCCATACGGCTTTATGTTACAAGGTAACGGAAAAGTATTCGGCTGTTTAGGTATTGCATTAGCTATGTATTCAACAACACCAAAAGAGAATCGTAAAAAAGTGGCTGCATTGTTAATACCAGCAACACTTACAGCGGTTGTTGCGGGTATTACTGAACCATTAGAATTTACATTCTTATTTATTGCACCATATTTATTCGTATTACATGCTTTACTGGCAGCTACAATGGATACAATTATGTATGGATTTGGATTAGTAGGTAACATGGGCGGTGGTGTTTTAGACTTCTTAGCTACAAACTGGATACCACTTGGCAAAGAACATTGGATGACATATGTGATTCAAGTGGTTATTGGTTTAATATTTGTAGGTATTTACTATGTATTATTTAGATTTTTAATATTGAAATTTGATATTCCACTACCAGGTCGTCGTAAAAATGAAGAAGAAGTTAAATTATTCTCTAAACAAGATTACAAAGAGAAAAAAGGCGAAGGCAAGACGGCGCAACCTCAGTCAACCGGAAATGAATATGATGATAAGGCAGCTTATTATTTAGAAGGACTTGGCGGTAAAGAAAATATTAAAGATGTTACTAATTGTACAACTCGATTAAGATTAACAGTTAATGATGAAAATAAAGTAGAAGACAGTAGTTATTTTACACATAATCAAATGGCACATGGCCTAGTTAAAAGTGGCAAAAGTGTACAAGTCGTTGTAGGTATGTCTGTACCACAAGTGAGAGAATCATTTGAACACTTAGTTTACGATAATGATGAAAAATAATTAAAACAAGGGATTCCGAAACAATATCGTTTCGGAATCCCTTTTATAATTAGTGTTTAAATAGTTGAATTATGAAATTCTTGCTTTATTTATCATTTTAGATTTATATCCTGCTGAAAGAATATCTATGTTACGTGTTGCTATAGTATGTAGTAATTTAGAAAAAATATCAGGAGGACAAATGATACTTGCACAATTTTTATTTAATGTATAGCTAATATTATAGTGATTCATATACATATTCATAATATCAATCACTTTGTCTTTGATAAATGCGTCTTGTAAGCCATCGATAGATAATTCAAATCGTTTAGCAGATTGGTATAAACGTTCTGAATCAAGTAATTCGTCTAGTTGCTTTGGTGATAAAATTTGGTAAATGGTAAAGTTATGGAAACTTAAAAAGCTAATAAAGTAAGGTAGTTGTTGTTTAGGTAAGCTGACTTCTAAAGCGTACATACCTTGTTGTTTAAAGATTTGGTATTGAAATGATTCACAAAACTTAAGTTGTTTACAAAGCTTTGTTAAAGATTTGCGTGATGATCGCGATTTTAAATCTGCGATATTGATGATATAGGTTTCAAATTTGTCTATCAACATGTTATGCCTCCCAATTGCTAACATTCGTACGTGGCTCAAATAATATATAGTTATGTAGGATATTTGTTTTTTTATTTCGTTAAATTGATTGTACCACGCTTCTTTTTGATATTCACTAGGACTTTTGAATGAAGGTTAATAAGAATATGGATATAAAGCTAGCGAAATCAAGTGTACCATGGTGTTTAGCATTTTATTAAAATCTCGTTACAAAGACTTTATACACCTTAAAATATCGAAAAATTCTGAAAATAATATTGTTCATAATTATGAGTTGTGATAATATTTGTCATTATTAACGATTAAGGATGTGTTTATATGTTGAATCGTATGAGTCAATTTGCCACTAAGACATTTATATTTTGGATGTTAGTGGCAGCTATAATTGGTTTTGTGTTTCCATCACATATGGCTATATTAGGAGGATTTGTCCCTTACTTATTAGGTATTGTCATGCTAGGAATGGGGATGACGATTGATCCAAAAGATTTCAAGATTGTATTACAATCACCTAAACCCGTTATTATTGGGGTGATTTTGCAATTTACGATTATGCCAACATTAGCCTTTCTGATTGCCAAAGGTTTTCATTTACCACCAGAAATTGCGATTGGTGTCATTCTAGTAGGGTGCTGTCCGGGTGGAACATCTAGTAATGTCATGAGTTACTTAGCTAAAGCGAATGTGGCGTTATCTGTTGCAATCACAAGTGTTTCAACTCTGATTGCACCTTTTGTCACACCAGCACTGATTTATCTTTTTGCGCATGAATGGTTAAATGTATCATTCACAAGTATGTTGTGGTCTGTTGTTCAAGTGGTACTGATTCCAATAATCATTGGATTTGTTTTCCAAAAGGTAGCGCGCCAATTTGCTCATAAAGCAGCGACGGCATTACCGCTTGTATCTGTTATTGCGATTTCACTTATATTGGCAGCTGTAGTTGCAGGTAGTAAAGCACAAATTTTAAAAACAGGATTACTTATTTTTGTCGTCGTAATATTACACAACGTATTAGGATATACAATTGGTTATCTATTAGCTAAAGTGTTTAAAATGGATTATCCAGATAAAAAGGCAGTTGCTATTGAAGTGGGTATGCAAAATTCTGGTTTAGCAGTTTCACTGGCTACTGTTCATTTCAGTCCTTTAGCTGCAGTACCGGGGGCAGTGTTCAGCTTAGTACACAATATTTCAGGTCCTATTCTTGCTAAATACTGGTCTTCTAAAAGTAAACGTCTCTGATGCACTTTTAAGGGAAATGGAAAGTCTGATTATGTTAAAATATGAATCAATGAACATATTTAACTTAAGAGAGACAAAGGAGCACATATATTATGTACAGAGCAGTTGTATTTGATTTTGATGGTACGATTATCGATACAGAAAAACATCTTTTCGATGTCATCAATAAACATTTAGTAAAACACAACGAAGCCCCTATATCGTTAGCTTTTTATCGTAGATCGATAGGTGGTGCAGCAACTGAGCTTCATCAGTATTTAGAATCATTACTTGGTTCAGAGAAGAAAGCAGCAATATATAAAGAACATAATGATACAAGTAGCCAACTTCCGATCGTTGAAACGATTGGAAATTTAATGGCATATTTAAAACAACGTCACATTCCAATGGCTATTGCAACAAGTAGTCATAGAGAAGATATACTTCCTACCTTCCATAAATTAGGTTTAGACGAATATATTGATGTCATTGTAGGCAGAGAAGATGTTTCGAATGTCAAACCTGATCCTGAACCTTATTTAACAGCGGTGCAACAGTTGAATTATAATCCAACCCATTGTTTAGCAATAGAAGATTCAGTTAATGGTGCAACTGCTGCCAATTTAGCTGGCTTGGATGTTATCGTCAACACGAATGTCATGACAGAAGAACAAGATTTTACTTCAGTAAACTATATTGCCAAAGATATTGATTTTGATGACATTATGCAACGCTTTTTTGAAGTGAAATAGGAGGTATGGCATGTTTTACACGATACTATTTTTTATAGCTGGTCCACTTATTATTGGTATAGGTAATTTAATCTTAGGACCCATATTTAATAAACGTGTTCCATTTCATGTGCATGTAAGATCATTTGTAGTGGGGACAGTGATTTATTTGATTTTAGCTACAATTGGATATTTCCTATTATTACAAGGTAAACTATAAAAATGCCCGTTTCAGATTGAGATCATTAACTCAATCTGAAACGGGTTTCTTCATATATGAAATAAATTATTACATGATTTTTAATAATAATGTAACTAAAATTAACACGATTAAAATCGCATCGATACCGACCATTATGGCAAAACGTGTTGTCTTTTGACCTTGTGATTTTGCTAATTTCATGGCTTTATAATTCGGTATAAAACTGATAATTAATAGTATTAAAATGATGACGCCAATCAAAACTGACATTAACGTTGACCTCCATTTCGTTTTTCAATATATTCCCAAATAAAACCAGCAATGATACCAATAACAATACCTATTAAAACACCTAATTGAATCTGTGATATCAATGCACCAATAATTAAACCAATGATGATTGCTATATGCAATGTAGTACCAAATTTCATTTTTCTCTCTGGAGAATCTAAAACTGTAAAAGCAACTACATAAATGATAAAGAATGCAACTGCAGCTAATACAGATTTACCAATGAGTGGTAGTAAATTTGGGTTTTTAACTGAAAAATAATTGAGTAAGAAAAAGATAATTAAAAAGATAGCTGAAATTTTTAGTGCTTTTTTAATTAATGTTTGACTCATAACGATCTCCTTAATGATGATATGAAAAGTATATCATAAACCATAATTGAACAAACGTTAAAGAATCTTGAGAACATAAATGAGTTAGAGATTAAATAAAACTATATTAGAAAACAAAAACAGTGACCATTACGATTATTTCGAAGTTAAAAAACATGAATCATTTTCTTTTTTTTAAATATTTTTTAAGGCAGTTGTTTATTGCAAATGTAGTAAAATTGCGGTTTTGCAAAAGACTGCCATGCCAGTTTTGTAAGCGATTTCAATAAATTGTTAAAATATTGTTTCAATTTCGTCATTTTATAGTATAATTGCGTAAATAAGATTATTATTATTTTATCTTAGTAAAAAGAGGTGGGTTATTGTTATGGAGAATAATGAATTAAAAAGGGGATTGAGTGCACGTCAAATGCAAATGATCGCACTTGGCGGTACGATTGGTGTAGGTTTGTTTATGGGAGCAACAAGCACCATTAAATGGACTGGGCCATCTGTAATATTTGCATATTTAATTGCGGGTATATTTTTATTTTTAATTATGCGAGCAATGGGAGAAATGATATATATTAATCCGACAACGGGTTCATTCGCTACATTTGCAAGTGATTACATACATCCAGCAGCAGGTTATATGACCGCTTGGAGTAATATATTCCAATGGGTTGTTGTTGGTATGAGTGAAGTAATAGCAGTAGGAGAATATATGAATTATTGGTTCCCGAACTTACCAGCTTGGATACCGGGAATTATAGCAGTTCTTCTATTAACAGCAGCTAACTTAGTGTCAGTTAAAGCGTTCGGTGAATTTGAATTCTGGTTTGCGTTGATTAAAGTTGTAACAATTATTTTAATGATTATTGCAGGATTTGGATTAATTTTATTTGGAATTGGAAATGGCGGACATCCAGTTGGTATTTCTAATTTATGGTCACACGGTGGATTTATGCCAAATGGTATTGTTGGATTCTTCTTTGCATTATCTATTGTCATTGGTTCATATCAAGGGGTAGAATTAATTGGTATTTCAGCAGGAGAAACAAAGGATCCACAAAAAAATATTGTCAAAGCAGTTAATGGTGTCATTTGGCGTATATTAATTTTCTATCTTGGTGCTATCTTCGTTATCGTTTCAGTTTATCCTTGGGATGAATTAGGAAACATCGGTAGCCCATTTGTAGCAACATTTGCTAAAGTAGGTATTACATTTGCAGCAGGATTAATTAACTTTGTTGTATTAACAGCAGCAATGTCTGGTTGTAACTCAGGTATCTTCAGTGCGAGCCGTATGATTTATACATTAGCACGTAAAGGTCAATTACCTAAGATATTCACTAAAGTAATGAAAAATGGTGTGCCATTATATACAGTATTAGCGATTTCTACAGGTATTTTAATTGGAGCATTATTAAATGTGATATTACCAACTTTCATTAAAGGTGCTGATAGCATTTTCGTATATGTTTACAGTGCATCTATTTTACCTGGTATGATTCCTTGGTTTATGATTTTATTTAGCCATATTCGCTTTAGAAAATTACATCCAGAAGAAACGAAAAACCATCCATTCAAAATGCCTGGTGGTATGGTAGCAAGTTACTTAACAATTGCATTTTTAGTTATTGTTTTAATTGGAATGTTATTTAATAAAGAAACAGTGGTTTCAGTAGTGATTGGTATTATTTTCTTAGCTATCGTTACTATTTATTACTTCATTAGATATAATAAAGCTGAACAACAGGCAAGAAAAAATAATACATTAAAATAGTTTGATTTTAAAGAGGTTGAGACATAAAGTTTTTGTGCTTTGGGGAACCGATTAACGGGGTCCTTAAAGTAGGATTTTCTGTAGGAAATCCTAAACGCTTTTGTCCTAACCTCTTTTTTCTTTCGAACTATAGAATTGAAAAAGATACAGTCTAGACACTCATTAATGTCTAAACTGTATCTTTTTTAATGTTTGAAATCAATATTGGAAAGATGTTTTCTATAATTATCTAATGCCATTTTTGATTGTGTAATGAAGTCTAACGATGATTGATAATTAAGAGCTATATAACGATAATATAGGATATCGATCGTAAACATTTGTGCAAATAATGATGTAGTCGCACCCATTCGCATTTCATTTTCATCTGATTGTCCATAATCTAGTACTATATCTGACATCTGAGAAATAATATTTTTTGAAGAACTTGTAATTGTAATAATTGGAATATGATAATCTACTACAACTTTAGCAATGGCTTGCATTTCACTTTGCATACCATTATTAGTAATAAAAACAACACAATCTCGACTATCACAGGATGCTAACATAGTAGTGAAAATATGTGTCTCTTGTACAAGTTGTACATTCATTCCAATACGAGATAGCTTTTGATATAAATCAGTTGCAACGACAAATGAAGCGCCATAACCATATATGAAAATGCGATTCGATTGTTTAAATTGATCACAAATACGATCAATTGTTTTATCGTCTAGTGTTTCATTTGCATTATTCAAAGCACCTTTAGCACGAGAATGCATCTTCTTTTTTAATGATGCTGTACTTTCATTGTCAACTAATTCCACATTGTAGACCGTGGTCTCTTTTGGTAAATATTTAGATAAACCAATTTTTAATTCGTGAAAACCACCTTCAGTGACTTTTTTGCTAAATCTAATAATAGAAGATGGACTTGTATCAAGTTCTTGTGCTAGATCTTGAGAATTCATTTGCACAACATGGTGCGGTGCATTCAAAATATAATTTGCTATTTTTTTCTCATTTTTTGTTAAATAGGGATACTGGTTATCTATTTCATATAAAATGTTTGTCATTTTAATCACCCAGTTTATTAGAGTTTCTCATTTCTTTAGTCGTTCCAAATAAATAAGTCATGATAAATCCACCGATATATGCTGACAGCAATCCAGCAATATAACCTAAATACATATTATCTGATATCAGTGGCAATAGTGATAAGCCACTAGGTCCTACAGCTTTAGCTCCAATATGACCAATACCGCCAATGACGGCACCTCCAATACCTCCACCTATACAAGCAGTGAAGAATGGTCTTCCAAGCGGCAAGGTTACACCGTAAATCAGTGGTTCCCCGATACCTAAGAATCCAACAGGTAAGGCACCTTTTAATGTGTTTCTTAGTGGTTGATTGTGTCGGCATCTAACCCATAATGCTAATGCAGCACCAACTTGACCTGCACCCGCCATTGCAGCAATAGGTAGTAGATAAGTTACACCAGTACTGTTTATCAATTCAATATGAATTGGCGTAAAAATATGGTGAAGTCCTAACATTACTAGTGGAAGGAAAAATGCACCGATGATAAATCCGCTAAAGACACCACCAACGTCTATTACCCAATTAACGACGTGAACTAAACCATCTGATACAAACCCAGCCATTGGCATGATGATAAAAATAGTTAATAATCCTACTCCGAGTAGGGATAATGTTGGTGTGACGATAATATCTATAGCATTTGGAGTTACTTTATGTAGTCTTTTCTCAATAATGCTCAGTATCCAAACAGCGAATATAACACCTATAATTCCACCTTGACCAGCAACAAGTGGTTCACCAGTGAAAATATTTTTAATCGGATTTTCATCAGTCAGACCAGTTAGTAGTGTTGTGCCACCAATGACACCACCTAAACCAGGAGTTGCGCCAAATACTTTAGCACTATTGATACCAGTGAAAATGGCTAGATATGCTAACATTCCGTCTTTAATCACATTTAATACGGTTACGAGTTGTTTCATAAAATCCCCAGAAATCATATGAGCAGTAAGCATATTATTGAGCACAGCTGCAATACCACCGATTAAACCTGCACCGATAAAAGCGGGGATTAAAGGAATAAAGATATTTGAAATTGATTTCAAGAAACGTTGCCATTTACTATGTTTTCTTGATTTTTGGTAGTGCTTTTTATTTTCTTTTGCAAGTTCTTTAGCTTGAGATTGATAACTTTGATTGTCCGAATAGGAGATATCTTCACCTAACGGTACATGGCTATAATCTGCCATATGTCCTGCCACTTTCTCTACTACACCGGGACCCACAATGATTTGAAGTGTTTCATCTTCAACGATGCCTATGACACCTTCTATTTGATGTAATTCATCATAATTAACTATATCTGGATTCTTAATGGATAACCGCACTCTAGTCATACAATGCATGATACGCTGTATATTACGCATTCCACCTACCGCATTGATGATTTCTTGTGCGAGTCTGTCTTCTTTACTCATAGAATTAGCCCCCTTAACCTTTGATGGCTTGCTTAATCACACCATTATGTTGTAATAATTTGTTTTGTGCATCATCTTTAGTTGTGTCACATAAATACATCACAACAGCAGTTTTAATGTTTTGATCGGCTTTTTCATAGAGTAACTTAGCTTCTTCGTCATTTAAATCACATATATCTTTAATAATTCGAATAGAACGTTGAATTAATTTTTGATTTGTTGGTTTTAAATCTACCATCAAGTTATCGTAAACTTTCCCTACACCAATCATCGTCATGGTAGATATCATATTGAGAATGAGTTTTTGGGCTGTACCTGATTTTAAGCGAGTTGAACCGGTTAATACTTCTGGTCCGACAGGTACTTCCAACACATATTGTGTTAACTTACTCATCTCACTGTTTGTGTTGCAAGAAAGAGATACGCTTACGGCGCCAACCTCGTTTGCATAGGCTAAAGCGGCTTTAACGTAAGGTGTACGTCCACTAGCAGAAATACCAATCACTATGTCATCTTTTGATAGTTGAATTGCCTTTAAATCAGCTTTCCCTTGTTCTTCATTATCCTCCGCACCTTCAACAGCTTCTGTCATAGCCTTACTTCCACCGGCAATAATACCTATGACTTCATCGGGTGAAGTATTAAATGTAGGTACGCATTCTGCTGCATCTAAAACACCTAATCGACCACTTGTGCCTGCACCAATGTATATCAATCGACCATGTTTCTTGAATTTAGATATCGCTTCTTTGATGACTTTTGTTAATTCAGGAATGATCGGTTCTATAGCTTTGGGAACGAATTGATCTTCGTCATTCATCGTTTGAAGTGCTTCTTGAATTGACATTTCATCTAAATGCATAGTCTCTGTATTACGTGATTCAGTCGTTAAATGATTCAATTGTCATTGCTCCTTTAAACATTTAAATTCAAAAGTATCACCTGGCGCTATCAAATGGATAAATGGTTGATCCTGTTTATAAATTCGTGCAATACGATTGATATTTGGATGTCCTTGAAGTGGTGATTTAATTACTTGTAGTTCACCTTCATATCGACCATTCAGATGATTATCGATAGTAATATCTCCGGGTAATCTTTGGTCGATACCAACGGCTTCAATAGTTTGATTAATTAAGTGTCTAGATTCATAAGAACGTATGATATGTTCGGGCGAATCGATTCTTGAATGATGCTTAGTAAATAGTATATTTGACAGGTCATCATTGATATTTTCAGTGACATTAACACGCAGTTCAAAGTGTCGTTGGACACACATTTGATAGAGTTGACGCGCTAAATTTAAATCAAACCTAGTATCTCCAATAATAATATTTGAGATACCAACACGTTCTAATTCATGAACCGCGAAACAAGGATGCTGATTACGATGTACCTCGATAGTTGGTAAACCTTTAAAAATGGGTCCTCTTAATTCAGTTCCTGGAATGAAGGCATATATATCTGCCATTGAATCAAAAGAATGTATGAGTGCATTTTGTTGTTCGACAAATGTCGCACTTAATCCAGTATCCGGCCTTGGATAATAATTATGACAGTATACTAGTGATTGAATATTTGAATGACGATATAGCGTGGATAATTCACTTTGAGTTATCGTACTTGCGTTAATGCAACATCGATAACCGTGTTGCTGTATATCATGAATAAGATTGATATTAAGGTCGTGATCGATTCTGATAACAAAATCCCCATGAGCGTATTGATCTAATAAACTGTAAAAGTGGTGATTAAGTAAAGAAGGATTCACATCAATAATAAAGGTGATTGAATATTGAGATAATATCTGACACAATTCCCCAAAATGTATCAGTGTAAGTTGATCATCCTCTTCGGGTATTTGTAGAGAAGTAAAAATAGTATCGTATCCCTGAGATACCATTGATTGAATATAAGATTGATTTAATTTACTTCCTAACGAGACCGAGAAACCGAGCATGATCATCCTCCTCATTTATAAGCTTAATCATATCCGATTATAACGCTAATATTAGTCATTTACAATTTACATTTTAGATTTAGGTTTGTTTTTTACAAAAATATTAATAAATAAAATAAATAGTACTTTTGGAGAATAAAATACGAAAAATATAATGAGGGAAATAAGTAGAATTAAAAAGTGTGATCTTTAAATTGAATAAGTGTACGGTAAATCATATTTTGGTATTCGATAATATGATGAAAAATATCACCATAATTAATAGTATGAAGCGGGTATTCGACGAGGTAAGCAATTAAATTTTGATAATGAGTGAAATGACTTAAAGAAGTACAGTTGCGGTTTGTTGAATTTGTCTTAATCCAATTACTTTCTTTAATGATGAATGTATTAAATTCATTTAATGATGGTTCAAATTTGCTATAATGTGATACTAAGTAATATTTTAGCATTTCAGTATGTGTGATAAGTTGTGTTAATTTTAATTCAATATGGTTTAATGTTTCTTGAGAATTCATAAAGCCTCCTTAGTAGTTAAATGTAAAAAGAAAGGAAATATAGATATGAAACTTTCGAACAAAGGGTACCGTTTTAAAGATATTGCTTGGAGAGATTTATTTTTAATACCAATTATCTTTATAACAATGATGATATTTTCAAGGATAGGTGTAAATATATTAAATACGCATTATATACATATAGATCGATTAATGGGTGAGATGGTTGCTACCGTTGCACAAACCATGAGTTATGTTATTGCCATTTTATGTTTTTACCTTATGCATATCAGTTCCTTTTCAGAACGCTTGAAGAATGGGATTAATTATATAAAAAAGCATTGGAAATTTTTAATTGTGATGTTCATTATCTCAATTTGTGCGTCAAAAGCCTATGAATGGATGATGGAATTATTACCGCAATCATGGCAATTTAATGAAACACAGAATGAATTAGCATTAAATCAATTATTTAAGACCCCTCTATTTTTACCAATCACTTTTATATTGATAGTGATTGTTGGGCCTATCGTTGAAGAGATTGTATTCAGACATATCATTATAGGTGAATTAGGAAAAAAATTTAATTTTATTTTTATGGGGATTATCTCCGCTGTAACATTTTCACTAATTCATGTAAGTGATGCTAAATCACCATTAGAATTTGGTGCATACTTTATACTCGCAGTTATTTTAGTATTCGTATATTTAAAGTCAAACAGAAATTTAGCGTCTTCTATTACGATTCATATGCTCAATAATCTATTATCATTTATAATCACGATATATACAATTTCTATGTAATATACAATAAACCCAACTGATTACACGTGTAAATCAGTTGGGTTTAAAAATTGTTGATAATTATCAATCGTAATATCATGCGTTTTAATTGTTTTTTCAAATGAGTAGGAGATATCTTGTATATCTTTAATAGGGAGTTCTCGTGTAGAACCTAGTCCAATTTCAAATACCACAGCATGCCACTGACCATCTTTACATAATAGACCAATAAAGATAACGTTCTCCGCAATAGTTTGATTGTCTTCATAAAAATCTACAAGCATGACATTTCGTTCAGTACAGTAAATTAAAATATCGGAAAAGATATTTGGAAGTGTTATCTGTGCGGTATCTTCGAATTTTATATAGTAATCCATTTTTTTTAATAATTTTCGTACACGCGTTTGAGGTAAAGTTAAACATTGTTTAAGTATATCTTGAATTTCTTTAGTATAGGGTAGCGTAGAATAAGATTGACTTTCATTTAAGGTAAGAAATAGCGCAGACAATTGACTATCAGTCAAAGTAAGTGCAATTTTGGCTTGTGCATCTTGAATTTTGTAACCACCCTGGCTACCATGAGAAGCATGAATTTGAACACCTTGATTTTCTAAATCATCAATATCTCTCAGAATGGTACGTTTTGATACATTAAAACGTTTGGCTAATTCAGAAGCAGTTATTTTATTACTTTGTTGTATTTCTGTTATTAAGCGATTTTGTCGTTCTAACTTATTCAATGAAAGTCACCTCCAAATTAACATTACATATTACAATAATTATATCATATAAGCGACAATGATGACATTTATAGCGCATTTTTGGATTAAAAAGTGAAAAAATGGTCTAAAAAAATTTTGGAAAACGCTTACAAAAGAAAACGCTTTATGTTAATATATTATTTGTAACAGGGGGAGCGATTAACAAAGGGGTAGAGCTATATAACAGATAGCTGGTAATCGTTCGAGTTACACTAAAACATCTTCAATATTTATTACTTACTTTCCTTTCTATTTGTCGGCTAGCATAAGACTAGCCGATTTTTTTATGTAAAAAGATGCAAATGGACACTGGCATGTTACTATAGCTATTAACACATTTAATTTAATTAATTATGATAAAATCATTAATATTTTTAGATATATAGGAAGGTGTTATTAATGCATAACATTGATTTGCACAAGATAGATGAAATGATAACAAAATGGTTGAAAAACGTAGACCAAATCATCCCAAATTTAATCGCGGAAATGGAAACAGATACAAAGTTAAATCGCTTTGACTTAGTGACAAATGTGGATAAACAAATTCAAAACGAATTTCAAGTATTCCTACAAACACAACTTGAAGGTCATCGGTTATTTGCAGAAGAAAAAAATAATGATGAGATAGATCCTAGACAAGGACATGTTTGGATTATGGATCCTATAGATGGTACGTCTAATTTGGTGAAACAACAGGAAGATTATTGTATTATTTTAGGTTATTTTGTAGATGGCGAACCTAAGCTTTCATATATATATGATTACCCACATCAACATTTATATAAGGCTATTGAAAATGAAGGCGCATTTGATAATGCGCAAGTGATGAAACAACCACCTAATATGGATATAGAAGAAGCCATATTATCGTTCAATACACAAGTCATGAATGATGAAACGATTCATCAATTATATGATGCGTCTTTTAGTCATAGAATTATTGGTTCTTGTGGCTTAGATTCAATTAGGGTGATTAAAGGTCAATTTGGTGCACATATCAATACTAATCCTAAACCTTGGGATATTGCCGCACAATTTTTATTTGCGAAAGAACTTGGGCTGAAAATGACAGCGTTAAATGGTGGACCTATAGATTTATCAACAGCTGCGCCATTTATTATTAGTAATGAAGGATGTTACTCCGCAGTACTTGAAATTTTAAATAGTGATATGGGTTATGAAAGATAAGATAATGTTCGATATTAAAATCATTATTCCATATTCCATTAGGATTAATATTTTACAATAAATTTCGCATAATAAGACTTTAGAAGTATAGTAAAAATATTTTTCTATTATATAATAATAAAGGTATATAGCATGTAAAGTAATTATGGAAAAGGAATGATGGGTGTGCGCAGAACAGAAAAAAATAGAATGAGTCTACCAGCTAAAATTTTAGTTTGGTTTGTTGGCATATTATTTATATTAGCGCTATTAGCAATGATATATGTCATTGCCAAGATATTTATTACTGGAGATAAAATACATAATCCTTTAAATAGAGATTATTCACATTTAAGAAACGGCAAAGTTAATTTGAAAAATGGTGATCCATTCACGATAGCATTATTTGGTGTAGATTCGGATGCTGAACGTAAAGCGCAAGGTGGCGGATCTCGTAGTGATACGATTATGATTCTATCTATTAATCCAAAAGAGAAGAAAACAGAGATTGTAAGTGTACCTAGAGATACTCAAGCTAAAATGGTTGGTAAAGGTACAACAGAAAAAATAGGGTTCTGTTGCAAAGTTAGAAAAATATAGCTAATCACCATTTTATTGTGTCAGTCTTCGTTTAACTGACTAACATGTAACTAATTTCGTGACAAGGAGAAAATCCGTAGATCTGAAGAGACCTACGGTTCCTTTTATATAATCCATAAATACATTCAATGCCTTTGAGCGTGTTCTTTGCCGTATTAATACTTCGATAGCTTGTCTTCTTCACCTTAGTATGACGATGATCTTGTTCAATGAGGTTATTAAGATACTTAGATGTACAATGACAATTAGATTTGAGTTTAAAATCTTTCCTCAACTTAGACATGGCCACCTTCATTGAAGGTGCTTGATCTGTAATAATTGTTTGAGGTTTACCAAACTGTTTAATAAGTCTTTTAATAAACGCATATGCTGATTGATTATCTCGTTTCTTACGTAACCAAATATCTAATGTATGACCATCTGCATCAATGGCACGATACAAATAACACCATTTTCCTTTGATTTTGATATATGTCTCATCAATACGCCACTTATAATACGCTTTGTTATTCTTTTTCTTCCAAATTTGATACAAAATAGGAGCATATTCTTGAACCCATCGATAGACCGTTGAGTGATGAACGTTCACGCCACGCTCTCTTAATATTTCAGATATATCACGATAACTTAATGCATATCTTAAGTAGTAGCCAACGGCTACAGTAATAACATCCTTATCGAATTGTTTATATCTGAAATAGTTCATACAAAAGACTCCTTTTTGTTAAAATTATACTATAAAATTAACTATGCAACAGAACCAAAAATAGCACATGCTTATGCGTATGGTGGTCCTAATATGGCTGTCAATTCATTAGAAAAATTAATGAATGTTCCCATTGATCATTACGCAACGATCGATATGGATGGATTACATGACATGATAGATACTATGGGTGGAATTGATGTTGTAAGTAACGATACCTTTACAACAAACGGAATACATTTTGAAAAAGGTAAGAAAACGCATGTTAATGGTGAAGAGGCGATGAGCTTTATTAGAAGTCGTAAAGAAGAAGGTGCTGGTGGAGATTTCGGCCGTCAAGAACGCCAACAACTCATTCTAGAAGCTATGGCTAATAAAATGACTAGTGCGTCATCGATTACACATTTTGCACCGTTAATGAATGAAATACAAAAGAATGTTAAAACAGATCTGTCATTAGGAGAACTCAATACAATTAGAAGTAAATATAAAGATGCTAATGATACAGTGAGTAGACATCAATTAGATGGTCAAGGCGGCATACAAGATGACGGATTATATTACTTTGTACCTAGCGATAGCTCACTTCAAGAGAACACGAATTTACTTAAAGACAATTTGAATTTATAACGATATCATAATAAATAATAACCAGTTTAAATTAAGGGCAATAGCGATAGTTTAAAATCGTCGCTATTGTCTTTTTTTAATTCGATTATTTGTATTGGTTTAAATACTCACATTAAACAATCAATTAAATTTTAAAAATACTTAACATTGCATGGTTAAAGTTATACAATTAAACTGATTCTATCTATACATATATGTGTGGGGCATTTTAAATAGATGGAAGTTAGACATTATAACGTTAGCATATACGGAACTATATATAATGGGGTGAAAATATGAAAGAACATTTAATCGTCACTCTAGATGGTACAGATTATTTGGTTGAACCAGGTACCAACTTACTTGAATTTATACGTTCGAGAGATACGTTCGTACCAGCCATTTGTTATAACGAGTCAATGGGGCCTATTCAAACTTGTGATACCTGTACTGTAGAAATTGACGGCAAAATAGAAAGAGCTTGTGGCACAACTATTGATAGACCAATGACAGTCAATACAACTACGGATCATGTACAAGCATCTCAAAAAGAAGCATTAGATCGTATTTTAGAAAAACATATGTTGTATTGTACAGTGTGTGATTATAACAATGGAGACTGTGAAATTCATAATACGATGGACGAGTGGGGGCTTCAACATCAAACTTATGAATATAAAGAAAAGCCATATGAAAAAGATTATGGTCCATTCTACCGCTATGATCCGAACCAATGTATTTTGTGCGGACGTTGTGTAGAGGCATGCCAAGATATTGAAGTAAATGAAACAATCAGTATTGATTGGGATCGTGAACATCCTAGAGTTATTTGGGATAATGATGTACCTATTAATGAATCTTCATGTGTATCATGCGGCCAATGTGCAACAGTTTGTCCATGTAATGCCATGATGGAAGTCAATATGGAAGGTAACGCTGGATATATGACAGATACTGAACCAGGTTCATTAGCTGCAATGATTGATTTAACTAAAAAGGCTGAACCAGGTTATGGTCCATTATTTGCTATTTCTGATTCTGAAGCGGAAATGCGTAAAGAGAGAATTAACAAAACCAAAACAGTATGTACATACTGCGGTGTAGGTTGCTCATTTGAAGTATGGACTAAAGATAGAGAAGTGTTGAAAGTACAACCTTCACATGATTCTCCAGCTAATAAAATTGCATCATGTGTGAAAGGAAAATTCTCTTGGGGACATATTAATTCTGATCAACGTTTGACGAAACCACTTGTGCGTAAAGATGGTCAATTTCATGAAGTTGAATGGGAAGAAGCGTTAGATGTTATTACAGATAATTTCAAACAAATTAAAGACAAATATGACGCAGATCATTTGGCATTCATTTCCTCTTCAAAAGCAACAAATGAAGAGTCATATTTAATGCAAAAACTTGCACGACAAGTCATTGGAACGAATAATGTTGACAACTGCTCAAGATATTGCCAAGCACCGGCTACTAAAGGATTATTTAGAACTGTCGGGCACGGTGGTGATTCAGGTAGTATTGAAGACCTTGAAAAAGCAGCAATGACTGTATTAATTGGTACAAATACTGCTGAGGCACACCCTGTTATTGCATCACGAATGAAACGAGCTCAAAAATTATTTGGACAAAAATCACATGTATTTGATATTAGAAAACATGAAATGGCTGAACGTGCAGATGAATTTTATCAACCGAAACCAGGTACAGACTTAGTATGGTTAGGTGCTGTAACGAAATATATTATTGATCATGATCTGCATGACAAAGCATTCCTAGACGAATGGGTAGATGATTTTGAGAAGTATTATGAATCATTAGCACCATTTACGATGGCATTTGCAGAAGAAGCTACAGGCATCCCTCAATCACGTTTGATTAACTTTGCTAAAGAAGTAGCTAAAGCAGAATCAGTATCTATTTGTTGGGCAATGGGTATCACACAACAAGATATCGGAAGTGATTCAAGTACTGCCATTTCAAATTTATTACTAGTAACAGGTAACTATAGAAAACCAGGTACAGGTGCATATCCATTACGTGGACATAATAACGTTCAAGGTTGTAGCGATATGGGTAGCATGCCTGACCAATTTACAGGTTATCAAAAAGTAGTTGATGATGATGTTCGTGCGAAATTCGAAAGAGAATACGGCGTCGAATTAAATAAGAAACCAGGTCGAGATAATCATCAAATGATAGAAGGTATTCATAATGGTGAAATTAATTCACTATATTTATATGGTGAAGATACAGGAATAGTTGATTCTAATATCAATTTTGTTCAAGCTGCCTTTGAAAAACTAGACTTTATGGTTGTTCAAGACGAATTCTTAACTTATACAGCAACTTATGCAGATGTTGTATTACCAGCTAGTCCGTCATTAGAAAAAGATGGCACATTCACTAATACTGAACGTCGAATCCAAAGGTTATACCAAGCACTTGATCCTAAAGGTGACTCTAAACCAGACTGGAAAATTTTCCAACTTATCGCAAATCGTTTAGGATTTAACTGGAACTACAAAAATCCAAGCGAAATTATGGATGAAATTGCACGTGTGACACCATTATATGAAGGTGTAAGTTACGACTTATTAGAAGGCTTTAATAGTTTACAGTGGCCAGTGCATAAAGATGGTACAGATGAGCCATTACTTTATTTAAATGGATTTAACTTTGATAACGGTAAAGCAAAACTTTATCCATTAACATTCGATAATTTCTTCAAAGAAGATGAAGTGTATGACTTACATGTTAATAATGGTAGATTATTAGAACATTTCCATGAAGGAAACATGACATATCAAACTGAAATGATTAAATATAAAGTGCCTAATGCCTTTGTAGAAATCTCACCAGAACTTGCTGAAGATAGAGGTATTCATGAAGGTGCACAAGTTAAATTAATTTCTGAAACTGGCGAAGCTACATTAACGGTACATGTTACAGATCGCGTAAGTGGAAAACAAATTTACATTCCTTTAAATAATGATGCTTTAGAAAATGGTAATATGGGTGCAATCAACTTACTTACTAATAGTGATGTAGATCCATACACAGATACACCATCGTATAAACGTACAAGTGCAAGAATGGAAGTGATAACTAAACGTGGTAAATCACCGCTAAACCCAACTAACTTCCGTGTAGACAAACAACGTAAT
This sequence comes from Staphylococcus warneri, assembly GCF_900636385.1. Taxonomy (NCBI): domain Bacteria; kingdom Bacillati; phylum Bacillota; class Bacilli; order Caryophanales; family Staphylococcaceae; genus Staphylococcus; species Staphylococcus warneri. Next base: position 612,552 of record NZ_LR134269.1, read on the forward strand.
CCACAATATAGTGTCAGAGTTGATAAAAAATGGGCGCGTCCAGACTATATTTTCCCAGGAAATCAGGTGAATGACTGATGGCAGAAAGAATAACTCAAATTAAACGCATGGAAAAATCAGATGAACAAGTCAAAGCAGATAATCTCAATGAAGTGTTAGATGCAATATCTGAGAATAAAGATAGTATCATGAAAGCAATTCGATTAGTTAAAGTTTTAGACGAAGCGAAATTGTTAGACGCACTATCTGGTGGTATTAAAGGTAGACAAGTTATTATTAATAAATTTGCAGTCGAATTAAATAAAGATATTTATACTGGATTATTATCTAATATGGCATCATTAGTATTTTTACTTGGCGACTTAAATGTTAAAGACTTAAGTGAGATGCTCAATAGACTGAATAAAGGTATGCATGTAGCCAATCAAGCAAGTAGCCATTCCAAAACGAGTGTTCGAAGCTTGCTAGGGGTTCTTAAAGATGATGATATGAATAGAAGTATCACCTATATGCTTAATTTATTAAAAGGTATGTCTCGAGAAGATTAGATATAAGAAGAGGTCAGAACAAACAACTTTTGATGAACAGGTTTGTCAAAAGCGTGATGGATGATTCATTTTCCATCACATGTTCTGACCTTATTTCTTTATGTCGACATTTACAAATTAAATCATGTATCATGTAGGATAAGTATTATTTTAAGTGAATAGAGGTGTCATATGATTAATCCCAATATATTAAAAGCTATGGCTATCGTATCTAATGTTTTATTAGTGATTGGTATCATCTTTTTAATAATGTTGAAGTTGATATTAGCCATCACATTTTTTACGGTATCGTTGGCTATTAGTTTAGTAATATTTAATGTACTATTTCGTGATAGAACAGGTATGAAGATTGCAATTAACGTATCATTCTTTATCGTTGTCATAGCAATTGTAATCGCATATGTCGTTTTGTCTAAATAGTTAAAATAGGAGCTTTTATTGAATGAAGAAATTGAGTAAGTCCCGTGTAAGTACTATTATTATCCTCTTACTATTGATTGTTTTCGGAATACTGTATATCATTTTTGATACTAATTTATTTAATAATGATAAACGTGTGTCTTTTAACGAAGCGGTCTCACGTCAACAAAATAAAGGCGTACTTAATATGAAAGAAGATCATGGTGAGTTTAAAAAAGCAAATGAAAATGATATTAAAAAGGCCATGTCAATTCATCATGGCGATAACAAACTCAAATATATGGATATTTCCGAAAAAGTACCTATGTCAAAAGAAGAAGTTAATAAAATGCTTAAAGGAAAAGGGATTTTAGAGAATCAAGGGCAAAGTTTTATAGATGCTCAAGATAAATATGAAGTTAATATTATATACTTAATCAGCCATGCAATTGTGGAAACTGGAAATGGTGACTCTGAATTGGCACATGGAATCAAAGATGGTAAACACAATTATTATAATTTTTATGGTATCGGTGCATTTGATGAGAATGCGGTGCATACTGGTAAAAGTTATGCCAAAAAGGAAGATTGGACATCGCCACGAAAGGCAATATTAGGTGGAGCAAAATTTGTAAGGAATCAATATTTTGAAAATCAACAAATTTCACTTTATCAAATGAGATGGAACCCGAAAACACCAGGACAGAATCAATATGCAAGTGACATCCACTGGGCTGACAATATAGCAAAAATAATGAAGAAATATTACGAACAATTTGGAATCAAAAAAGACAAAGTTCGAAAAGATTATTACATTTAAATTATAAATTGATAAGAGTATCTGCTTGAAAGCGAGCGGTATACTCTTTTTATTGTGGCAAGCATATCTTTAGTTTACTCAATTTTGTAAATGTATGAGATGTGATAAAATATATAAGAATCACAATGTTGAGGTGGAATCATATGAAAATCGCAATTGTCGGTGCAGGGATCGGTGGCTTAACAGCGGCTGCACTATTACAAGAACAAGGTCATCAAGTTAAAATTTTTGAAAAAAATGATGCAATTAGAGAAGTGGGTGCGGGTATAGGTATTGGTGACAATGTCATTCAAAAACTACACAACCACGATTTAGCGAAAGGTATAAAAAATGCGGGTCAGAATTTAACATCAATGCAAACGCTTGATGAGCATAATAAACCATTGATGACTGCGCATTTAAAACGAGATACACTTAATGTTACATTATCTCGTCAAACACTAATCAGTATTATTCAGTCTTATGTACAACAAGACAGCATTTATTTAAAACATGGCGTAACTAAAATAGATAATAGTAATTCAAAAGTCATTCTTCATTTCATGGAACAAGAAAGTGAAGCCTTTGATTTATGTATTGGTGCAGATGGCATACATTCAATTGTTAGAGAAGCTATTGATAGCCAAAGCAAGGTTCAATATCAAGGCTATACATGCTTCCGTGGGCTAGTCGATGATATTCATTTAGATGAAACGGATGTAGCTAAAGAATTTTGGGGCAAACAAGGACGCGTTGGTATTGTGCCATTAATTGATAACCAAGCATATTGGTTTATCATAATCAACGCTAAAGAAAAAGATGTCAAATACCAATCATTTGGTAAGCCACATTTACAAGCACGATTTAATCATTATCCCAATATTGTAAGACAAATATTAGATAAACAAAGTGAAACAGGCATTATATTAAACGATATTTATGATATGAAACCACTAAAATCTTTCGTTAAAGAGCGTACTATTTTACTAGGTGACGCAGCACATGCAACAACACCTAATATGGGTCAAGGTGCAGGACAAGCTATGGAAGATGCAATTGTATTAGCTAACTGTTTAAAATCATATGACTTCAATGAAGCATTAGAAAGATATGATAAATTAAGAGTAAATCATACAGCAAAAGTGATTAAAAAATCACGTAAAATTGGAAAGATTGCACAATATCATAACAGTTTGATGATCAAATGCAGAAATACAATGATGAAAATATTACCGAATAAAATTGCTTCAAACCAAACTAAATTTCTTTATAAATCTAAAGAAAAATAGTGTATAAGTAAAAAGGCAATCCAAATCAATGATGTGATTTGGATTGCCTTTTGTTTTACTTTTGAGGATTAACAATGAATTGCGGCGTTTTGCCATTTAATTTTTTAATTGTATCATTTGCTACAATTTTAGCCATCATATCTCTTGCTTCAAATGTTGCATTACCAATATGTGGTGTAAGTACAACATTTTTAAGCGATTTTAATTCATCTGTAATTTTAGGTTCAAATTCATATACATCTAATGCTGCACCTTCAATTTCTTTGTCTTGTAAGGCTTTTACAAGTGCTTGTTCATTAATGATTGGACCACGTCCAGCATTAACAATATAAGCTGTAGATTTCATCTTTTTGAATTGTTCAGTATCAATTAAGTGATGTAAATCAGGATTATAGGCAGCATTAATTGTGATGAAGTCTGCATTCTCAAGTAATGTATCTAAATCAACATATTTAGCACCGATATCTCGTTCTTTTTCCTCTTTACGATGAGGTCCAGTATATAAAACATCCATATCAAATGCACGTGCACGTTTTGCAACTGCACCACCAATTTCTCCTAATCCAATAATGCCAATGGTTTTCTCAGAAACTTCTCTACCTCTAAAGAATAGGGGAGCCCAACCATCAAAGCCTTTCGTACGTGATAACTCGTCGCCTTCAACAATACGTCTTGCGACACTTAAGATAAGACCAATGGTTAAATCAGCTGTAGCATTGGTTGAAGCTTTCGGTGTGTTTGTCACATCAATATCTTTCTCACGTGCATAGTCAATATCTACATTATTAAAACCTGCACCATAGTTAGCAATGATTTTTAAATTTTTAGCACTATCAATCACATCTTTATCTACATTAGTTGATAATAAACTTACTAATGCAGTGGCATCTTTAACACCATTTATTAGCGCATCTTTACTAATTAATCCGTCATCATCGTACATTTCTACTTCGAAATGTTCTTTGAGAAGGTTTAAACCGACCTCTGGAATTGCACCTGCGATAAATACTTTTTCCATCCTAATCACTCCTTTTATCAACAGTATATAAAAAGATAATACTCTAAACAATGAATAAACATATGAGCTGAATAATATATTAATTGATTAAACGTAATCCAATGACTGATCCTAGTATAAGTAGAATACAAAGAATTCTCATAATATTTTTGGATTCATGATAAAAGATCATACCTATCATCGTACCCCCAGCTGTACCAATACCTGTCCAGATAGCATAAGCAGTACCCATAGGAATATCTATCATTGATAGTTTTAATGTACTAAAACTACATACAAAGGCAATACCAATGAGAAGAATGAAAATTTTATGTTTAGTTCTAGACCATTCATTCATCAATATAACACCAATCACTTCTAAACAACCTGCGATTAAAAGATACACCCAAGCCATTATTTGCTACCTCCTTCAACATCATCCGTTGTGGAAAGCTTTAAACCTATAATACCTATTATTAATAAAGTAACTAATAATATTTTCATAAATGTAAAAGGTTGGTTGAAAAATAGTATATCGACGATCACAGTACCAGCTGCTCCAATGCCGACGAATATCGCATACACTGTACCAACTGGTAAAGATTTCGTAGCATTGATGACGAGATAAAAGCTTAAAATGATAAAGATAAGTGTAAATAACCAACTGAAAATTGAATCAGCATTATTCAGTCCAGTAACCCATATGATTTCAACTAGTCCTGCTAGAATGACTTTTAACCATTTCAATGTAAAGGTCCTCCTTATCAAATAACAATAAGAATATTCTCTCAAATTTAAAGATATAGGGCAAAGTTTGAAATTGATGTCGTTAAGATACATTTTCAAAATAAGTTTTATTATATATGTATTTCAATATTAGGGAAGCATATTCTAAAAAAGGATGTGAATAGGGGAATAATTTATAGAAAGAAAAAAGCCTGTAAATGCTTAATTAAAAGCATCTACAGACTTTAAATGTCTATTTCATATATGAATTAGATATGAATATAATTATATGAGCTTGCTTCACCTGCAGAAATAGTACGTGTGCTTACTGAGAAAGGTCCACCGCTATAGTTCATTTCAGAAACTGTAACTGAACCGTCAGAACCAACACTTTCAACATAAGCAACGTGACCATAACCACCTGCTGATGATTGTAAAATTGATCCAGCTTTTGGTGTGTGATTGACTGTATAACCAGCTTGTTGTGCAGCTGATGCCCAGTTTCTAGCGTCTCCCCAAGTTGAGCCTACTTTTCCGCCAACTTTGTCATAAACGTACCAAGTACATTGACCAGCTGTATATAAGTTACCAGAAGCAGATCTTTCTGATGTAGTATTGCTAGTAGATGTTTGAGCTGTATTATAATTATATGATTGATTATTTGATTGATTAAATTCTGCAGCATCTGCGTGATGAGCAGTTGTACCGAAATATGCAGCGCCAATGCCTGCTGTTAATGTAGTAATAGTTGCGATTTTTTTCATGATAAATATCCTCCCGAATTTTGTTTGGTTTTATTATGTAAGAAGATACGGCGTAGCGAACCGGAAATCATCTTCATTTACCAATTTAAGTTTTATCGTTTTTACGACAAGAGTAACTTTAACAGAAAATCATTACCTTGTGCGGAATGTTACAGCATCGTAATTAAATTAAAAAAACCATGACGCTCGCTGTAATAAACGAGAATCATGGTAATAAAAGTTTGTAACGCTTACAAAGTGCATCCACACTGATTTATAATTAATTTAATAAATGACCATCAATCATAAATATTACAAAGAGTTGTAATAAATGTGTTAGAGATTATTTGAAAAATCTAATGCTAAGTGGAATTAGGTATTCATTGCCATTATAGTATTTAACACATGCAATAATAGTAAAAATAAATGAAACAAAGGCTAAAACCATCATAATAATAAAGCCAATGATATAGATAATAAAACCTACAGTCATAGAGGTATCAGTACCCATACTTAACCCGATAAAAAATGGAACTAACATAACAACTAATATAATTATTGTCCAAATTGTATAGGAAATAACAAAGTTTAAGTAATTTTTACCAGCTTTATTAACGAAACGAGATTCTTTATGTTTGATTATCCAAATGATAAGCGGACCAATAAAACCACTGAATAAACTTAATAAATAGATTAACATAGCCATTAATCGAGATTCTTGGTTATCTGAATCAACTACTTCAGAAGATTGATCATGTAAAACATCATTCTGATTGTGTTCTGTCATGGTATTACCTCCATTTTATATGTAAATTAAATTTATTACATCTTTACTATATCAAATAATTATAAATTGATAAATAAGTTTTTAGATTTACTTATAACATGATATACGTTATTGTTCATTTAAAGGTTTAATTCATTTAAAATAAGGATATATAAAATTATTACAAGTTAATGGGTTGAAAATAATTGAGACGTTAATCATACCTAATTCAAGTATTTAAACATAAATGTCCAATTAAAAATGATTGTTACATCTATAATGTTTGATTTTAGTATTTAGTAGTTGTAGCAAGATTGAAAAATAGAGTGGGGCTAAGAAATCTTTTTATAAAAGTCATTTCAGTCCCGCTTTTTTAATGAAAGAAAAAGATTAAGAAAGAGAGAGGATTTTAATGAAAATAGCAATTATTGGTTCAGGTAATGGTGCTGTAACAGCTGCACTAGACATGGTGGATAAAGGTCATGAGGTTAAATTGTATTGTCGTAACCAATCTCTAGAAAAATTCAATAAACCAATAGAAAAAGGTGGATTTGATTTTAATAATGAAGGAGAAGAAAAATTCATTCAGTTCACGGATATCAGTGATGATATTGAATATGTGATGAAGGATGCAGATATTATACAAGTCATTATCCCATCTTCATTTATCGAATATTATGCAAAAGTGATGTCTTATCATGTCACAAATGATCAACTGATATTCTTTAATATCGCTGCATCAATGGCATCTATACGCTTTATGAATGTACTTGAAGATAGACATATTGATGTAATGCCTCATTTTGCTGAAGCTAATACATTAACTTATGGTACACGCGTTGATTTTAATGAAGCACGTGTCGATTTATCATTGAACGTGCGTAGAGTATACTTCTCTACATTTAATCGAGAAGAATTAAATGACAGTTATGATAAAGTTTCACAAATTTATCCGAATTTGGTTAAAGAGGAAAGTTTACTTAAAACCAATTTAGAAAATGGTAACCCAGAGGTACATCCAGGGCCTACTTTATTAAATGTTGGACGTATTGATTATGCAGATGAATTCTCACTATATAAAGAAGGGATTACAAAGCATACTGTTCGTCTACTTCATGGTATTGAATTAGAACGTTTGAATTTAGGGCGTAAATTAGGATTTGAATTAGAAACTGCTAAAGAATCTAGAATTCAAAGAGGCTATTTAGAACGTAAAGATGAGGATGAGCCGTTAAATCGTTTATTTAATACGAGTCCAGTATTCTCTCAAATTCCTGGTCCTAATCATGTAGAAAATAGATATTTAACAGAAGACATTGCATATGGCTTAGTACTATGGTCTAGCTTGGGACGTGTGATTGATGTACCTACGCCTAATATTGATGCAGTGATTGTCATTGCTTCTACTATTTTAGAACGTGATTTCTTTGAAGATGGTCTAACAGTTGAGGAACTAGGATTAGATAAATTAGATTTAGAATAGTGATTTAAAAATATGGAAAGGAAAGAGGTCTTGTTTCAAAAAGAAAAGTAAAGGGGTTTAGATATATGAAAAGACAACCAACTTTTTTAGAGTCTATATCTACAATTATAGTTATGGTAATCGTAGTAACAACAGGATTTGTCATCTTTAATATACCTATTCAAGTTTTATTACTTATATCTTCAGCTTATGCAGCATGTATTGCTTATCGGGTAGGATTACGTTGGGAAGATTTGGAAGAAGGGATATCTAAACGATTGAATACAGCGATGCCGGCGATATTTATTATTTTAGCTGTGGGTATTATTGTAGGTAGTTGGATGTTCTCCGGTACTGTACCTGCACTTATTTATTATGGTCTTAATTTTTTAAATCCAAGTTATTTTCTAGTTTCTGCTTTTATCATTAGTGCGATTACGTCAGTAGCGACTGGTACGGCATGGGGGTCAGCATCAACTGCTGGTATTGCGTTAATATCAATCGGAAATCAATTAGGTATTGAAAGTGGTATGGCTGCAGGCGCTATTATTGCTGGTGCAGTATTTGGTGACAAAATGTCACCACTATCAGATACGACCAACCTAGCCGCATTAGTTACAAAAGTCAATATCTTTTCACATATTAGATCGATGATGTGGACTACGATACCTGCTTCTATCATTGGATTAATTGTCTGGTTTTTTGCAGGATTAAAATATCAAAGTCATACGAATCCTAAGCAAATTAAACAACTACTTCATGAATTAACACAGGTATACAATATTAATATATTTGTATGGATTCCATTAATTGTGATTATAGTATGCTTACTATTAAAAATTTCTACTGTACCTGCGATGTTAATATCAAGTTTAAGTGCACTTTTAGTAGGAACATTTAACAATCATTTCAATATTGTTGATGGTTTCAAGGCAACATTTAATGGTTTTAGTCATACTATGGTAAATCAAAGTCATGTTTCAAATAGTGTCAAAGCACTAATAGAACAGGGTGGCATGATGAGTATGACTGAAATTATCGTGACCATATTCTGTGGGTATGCATTTGCTGGTATTGTTGAAAAAGCCGGTTGTCTAGATGTTTTATTAAAGACAGTATCAAAAGGTGTGAATTCTGTTGGCACACTTATATTAGTAACAGTAGTATGTTGTCTCATGCTAGTTTTTGCAGCTGGTGTCGCATCTATCGTTATTATAATGGTAGGGGTACTTATGAAAGAAATGTTCGAAGAGAGACATTTATCCCAAACTGTATTATCTCGAACATTGGAAGATTCAAGTACAATGGTATTGCCTTTAATACCTTGGGGAACATCAGGTATATACTATGCACATCAATTAAATGTAAGTGTTAATGACTTCTTTATATGGACCGTTCCTTGTTATATATGTGCAATCATTGCAGTTATTTATGGCTTTACAGGAATAGGAATTAAAAAAATTAATAAAAGTGAAGTTTAAATGAATGAAAATGTGGAAAGTATTAAATAAGTTAAAACAATTACATAGATATAAATTGTAGCGATTATATCTGAATGATGTTTTAACTGATAAATATCCTTCTAATTAGAGTAGTGATTGAGTTTTGTAGCGGAATTTAATCATGAAATATTAGACTAAACGAATTCTTTTAAACAACATTTAATAAATTGCCAATTATTATGTAGAAAAAGCGAATCAAGAAAGATTATTTGAATTTGTTTGTAACCAAGAACCGGGTAAGGTTGTAGCGATATTACCTGGTTTACTTGGTTATTAACGAGACAGTTATTTAGTTACTGTTCTCAATTAAATCGTTAATATAATAGTTGCAATCATATAAAGAAACCGAGTATTACATTCACAATTTTGTGAACATAATACTCGGTTTTTTAAATATGACTAAAAATGATTAGTGAATGTAGTTATATGAACCAGCTTGACTAGCTGAGATAGTACGTGATGTTACTACACCAGGACCATGTCCATAGTTCATTTCAGAAACGCGAATTGAACCGTCACTGTTTACACTTTCAACGTAAGCAACATGACCAAATCCACCTTGAGTTGTTTGTAAAATAGCACCTGCTGCTGGGCGATTATTTACAGTGTAACCTGCAGCTGCTGCAGCGTTTGCCCAATTATTAGCATTACCCCAAGTTGAACCAACTTTTCCACCTACACGGTCATATACATAATATGTACATTGTCCAGCAGTGTATAAGTTTCCGCCATTTGAAGTTGCTCTTGATAATGAAATACCATTTGAAGATGGTGCAGATGTCGTAGTTACATGTACGTTATGGCTTGTTGCTGAATAACTAGCACCTAAACCGCCTGTACGTTGTGGTGTGTTATAAGCTTGAGTGTTATAGCCATAATCATAATTATTATAATTGTAGTTATTGTAATTGTTGTAAGCTTGAGTATTGTAACCATAATCGTAGCTGTTATTATGGTTTACTTTGTCTGGGCTCCAATTTCCTTGCCAAGTGTAGTGGTAATTACCTTGTTGATCGATTGTATATGAATAACTGTAAGAAGTTGGATCATTTGGGTTATATCCACCATTATTATTTTCTGCTGCTTGAGCATCATGATTTGCAAAAGCGAAAGTAGCGATTCCTGCAGTTGCGATTGTAGCTGTAGCGATTTTTTTCATTTGATAAATATCCTCCAATTTATTTTTATAATTTTAATAGCATAAAAGCTATGTTTTTATGTAAATGAATTCGTTCTTAACGACAAGCAATACTTTACCAAAAAAAAGTAGGTTTGTGGGCGTTGTTATGGATTTGTAATTTTTTGCTAATATTGTTACACAACTTAAAATAAAAATAATACGGCAATGATTTTGTTGAAATATGATGGTTATGCCATTTATTAAATGAATTTAAAATATTACGAAAAAATGTGTTACATATCTGTAAACTTACAGAAAATTTAAATTGTATTATATTTTAAAGGATGAATAATAAATTAAAGCGTAGGACAACATCATTTAATAATATATGTAAAATATGAACTGTTCTTAATAAATGATAGTTATCAACGAGTGATAAAATATATTGAAAAATGGATAAAGTAACTAATAGTCTAAAACATGCTGTTTAAATATAAATGAAAATTGATATAATCTTTAAAAGAATTGATAGTATAGAATATTAAATCGTTATAAAATTGAATGTGAAGATAGAGGTTATCTAATTAAGAGATACTTATTAAATCAAAGCATGAAGTTATGTGGATGATGTTATTGTAAGCAGCGTGAGGAAACAACATGATAGAAAACTATTCAGTCCGAATATTTCAGAATTTAATTATTAATAATAGTAAAGAGTCAAATATCAAACTTATTTATTGGTTAAAAGGGACAGGTAACATGATCGTTAATTTAAAAAAGTATGAGATGTGGCCTGGTCGTGTTTTACTCGTAATGATGAATGATGTATATCAAATTAAAAGTGAAAATCAAGCTATAACTTGTTTAATAGAAGTTTCAACTAAGGATTTCTTGAGATTTGTAACACCTCGAACAAGACTAATAGGTGGAGAAATACCAACGTCGAACTACTCAAAAATTACTGATCTACTAACCAAGTTAATCGAAATAAAATGTATGAATCAAACAGAAGAAATGATGATTGATAAAATTATCAAATATTTATGTATTGAATTATGCTCAATCGCTTCAGATGAAAAAGGGAATCAGGGCATTTCACTCATTTCAGAACCTATTCATAATTATTTAGTAGACAATCACTCAAGAAAAATAAATAAGAATGAATTAGTAAATGCAACTAATGTGCCAAGTCATCAATTAACACAAATGTTTCAACATACACCTTATTATAGTTTTAACCAATATTTAAAACATATTAGACTAAAATTTTGTTTGATTGATATTTTATCAACCGATCAATCAATCGAGTTTATTGCGATAAATCATGGTTTCAATCATTATTCTAGGTTTATCAAATTATTTAAAGATGCTTATGGTCAAACGCCAAAATTAATTAGAAAACTATATATAGAGACGTCTATCTCTAATAATAAAACAAAAGAAATTAAATTGGACGAAAGTATATTAAGACTTTTGAACCACGTGAATAAAGATAATCAACAATCATCTATGATGATTGATGTTCATTTCCCAGTAAGTAAACAGCGCAAAAGGATTGTCCCTCATCAATTATATATAGAAGTGGATAAATTAATAACGCTCAGTCATTTTGATTTGTTGAAATTGAAAGAGAAATTGAATTATAGATGTAAGCCGATCCATATCATTATAGAAGTTGAATTAACTTCACTCATAAAACAAAGCAAGGTATTTGAAGAACATTTAAATCAACGATTAAAAATGTTAAATGATGTGAATATGATTCCAGTTTATAAGATTAAAACAGAACACTCAGATGAATTGACTTCAATTGAAAAAATAGCCATCCAAAAATTAATCAAAATCTTATTTCAAATAAAAAGGCGATTTAAAAATGAAAAATTAGAAGTTTTAATTCGAGGGATTAATATTGATAGAATTAAAGAATTTAAACAATTATTGAATGTATATTTTGATGATTATCAATTAATTTGGTCTCCTTATCAACAACAATTAAATATGATTGATAAGGCTGAAAAACTAGTAGACATGATCATGATTCCTTTAAATAAAGTAAGTCAATTTGATTTTATTAAAAATGAAAAATTAATGATTAGTAATTTGATAGAGGGTAATCATACTTGTTTTATCAAACAGTCGCATTTTAAACAATTTAAAGACATTTTTAAACAACTGAAAAATGTCAATGCTGTCTGTTTACATTGGGATGATATTGATATGAAAGATATACAATTTTCTCAAATCACATCGACTCATTCCATATTGTTTTTATTGGATATTTATAATCAATTGCGTGGTAAAGTTATATTTGAGAATGCTAATTTGATAGTGTCTCATTATAGAAATGAATATCAGTGTATTGCACTACTAGATATACCAATGACTAAAAATCCTAATATTGATTTTGTTCAATTCAATTTCGCAAATATAACTAATATCAATCATGCTGAAATTAACATGATAGACTATCAGCCTTTTATGAAGTCAACTAAAGGAGATAGGAAATCAGATACAAGTGAGATTAAAACAGAAAATTTATATTGGATTGGTGAAATTTGTAAAAAAGAAATAGGTAAAAACACGATACAACTACCAAGTATAGCAATGGTTCATATTAATATTTTAGTTAATGATGTATGACTGGTATGTAAAGGGGAAGATTCATCATGCCAAATGTAAAAATAAAGACGTTTATTGCGCACTACATGATTATTAAAGTCGCTAACGATTATTTAAAATATTCATACCATTTAACATTTGATCATATTAAATTACTTTACTTTTTAGTTAATGAGAAAAACAATGAAAAGTATATGGATCTTAATCAACTTGAAATGGTCGAACAAAAAACAAAGATACTACAAATGTTACAATACTTATATCAACAACATTGGATTTTGAAAGATCGTAAGGATGAAGACCAACGACAATTAAGTATATCGATAACAGAGCTACAGAAACAAAAAATACATTTTTTATTTAGTGAACTTCTTGAAATGCTTAATTCAAATCAATTAATTATAAATGCTACAACAAAACATTCTATTAAATATGTTATAACCTGTAATGAAATGATTAGTTACATTAGTCAATGTTTAAATAAATATAACCTTTCAATTGAAGAACTCTATGTACTAGCTACATTACTTATTAATGAAAATGAAATGACAATTAAGTATATGAGATATCAAACACAAAGAGGTGTTGTAGCTTTAAGTCCCAATATAAAGAAGTTGAAACAAAAGGGTTATATTATAAAAGAAAGATGTGTCGAAGATGAACGTACGATCAAACTTAAAATAAAACATTCTAATATGAACTTAGTCGTTTCTATCATTGAATCATGTTATGAAATTTTAAAAAAGGGAATTAAAGATATATAAATAGATGAGTTATAGATAGAAGGAGTTTGTGTATGATTTTAGATAATGTCAATCCCAATGATTTATTCCCAACTGAAAAGAAAGGTCCTTCAGTGTTAGGAATTATGGATTACCAAGTTCAAGGACAATCTCAATTTGAGGGTGCATTTATAGCTACGTCTGAACGTTTAATTATGAATGTAGATATGAATGGTCAATTCTATTATAGAAATATTGGCTACGATGAAGTGAATGAAATTGAATATGATGGTGAAACAATTATATTTAATTTTAATATTGGTAAAATACCGATGCACGATTTTAAATCTAATGAAGTTCAAGCGTTTGTTGATTTTGTAAAAGATAAAATACAGGCTTAAACAAGCGGTTATAAGAAATATTTGAAATGAAACTGTCAATACTACTAATGATATATAGCGATATGCCATGATAATACGTATTATTATGGCATATCGTTATTTTTATTTTAATATTGCTTAGCAATTTATTATTTGTAAAAATCCAACTAATCAAATGGGAATTATAAAAATTTTAAAATATACGCTTTCAGAATAAGTGGTAAATTTGTGATATATATATTTTAATAACCATGAAAAAAGTTAAATAAATGTTTGAGAAAAGAAATAAATATATAAATGCAAATTCGAGTAATAAAATTATTGAATTTTTAAACTTGTTTGTTTAAAATGAACTTTGTAACATGGGTGGAGATCAATTCAGTAAGATGAAATTATGTAAACCTTGCTACAACAAGATGTGCATCAGAGGAGTGGTTTTAGAATGGCAAAAATAAAAAATATTAATGATTTAGTTGACGCTACATTTCAAGTGAAAAAATTCTTTAGAGATACAAAAAAGCAATATAATCTTAACTATGAAGAAATTTATATTCTGAATTACATATTAAAAAGTGAGTCTAATGAAATATCTTCTAAAGAAATTGCAACATGTTCTGAATTTAAACCATATTACTTAACTAAAGCATTACAAAAATTAAAAGAGTTAAATTTATTATCTAAAAAGAGAAGCGTGCATGACGAACGTACAGTAATAGTTTTTGTGACAAAAGAACAAAAGGATAAAATTAAGCAACTCATTGATGAATTAGAACAATATATCTAAGTGACTTGTTTTATTATATTTTATATTTAATGGTTCAAATTCAGATAATTAATTGTGATGGAAAGCAAGTTTTGGAATTGAGTAAGAAAGTGGAGCATTAGTTGTTACGCTTTTATCGTGTAGCTAGGGAATTATAGGTGTTTATCATTATAAACTTATTGGAAAATGGGTGTGTTTCAAGGTTAATGAATGTTTTCTTATTGTAGATACGATAAAAATGATCCATTAACCACAAACTGAATAGCATCTTAATTACATAATTTAGCTTCGCCCCTTATTTTTCAAATAAAGAAAGGCTTGGTTACCAAATGGCAACCAAGCCTTTTTAAATTTTAATCATTTTGACACTTGATTCACATTAATATTTTCTTAAGAAATTTAAATTTCTATCATACAGCATATTAGCAATATAAGCTTGAACTGTTTCAAGGATCTTTTCAATATACTGTGTACGGTTAGATAAAATTCTAATCGATAGCCCGTGTGTTGGTAATTGTGAAATGCCAAGTCGACAATTTAATTCTTTCTCAAAATGTTTAATTTGATCATAAACCTCATCGATAAATCTTTGATTTACATTAGGATGAATAAAATAAGCTGATCCTAAATGAGTATAATTTTCCATATAACCAATAGAATCTATTGAATTTTTTTCGGGATTTAACATAAGGTTATCATAAGTTACTAATTCATTATCGATGTATATTTCATTTACCAAATGCATATACTTATATGAAAAGTTTTTATCTTCTGATGAATAACCAGGTGTAAGAATATCAGTATAAAACATGGCACTGGTTTGATCTAAGTCAAAGCGATTGTATTGATAAAATTTAGCATTTTCGTATGCAATAATTGGATCTGCCACATATTCCATGTATGCGTTTGGCTTTAAATGGAATGTTTGATACTGTTCCACTCTGTCGTTTAATGTTTTATAAATTTTCGTCGCACCTTGAGAAGTCAGTGTTACACTAGCATTTTCTTCAATATTAAAATTCATTGAATAACGATCACCGTCAAGATAACCACCACCGACATTAACAATATAGAAAGTAGGGATGGTTGATCCGTTTAAATATACTGGACGAATAACTTTTAATGCTTTTTCAAAAAAGATATCACGTGCAACAGAACGACTTCCATTATTAAATACGGTTAAATCAAGTTGACCTGTCCAAGCTTGTTGAGACATTATGATAATCCTTTAAGTAAAGTATCTCGTTCAATCCACTTAATCACTTCATCAAGACCTTCATCTGTTTTTAAGTTAGTAAACGCGAATGGTCTGTCGCCTCTAAATACTTTTGTATCTTCAGCCATTTGTTCTAACGATGCGCCAACATGTGGTGCTAAATCCGTTTTATTGATGATGAAAAAGTCTGATTTAATCATACCTTGTCCACCTTTACGAGGGATTTTTTCACCTTGAGCAACGTCGATAATATAGATTGAAAAATCTACAAGTTCAGGACTGAATGTAGCTGCTAAGTTGTCGCCACCAGATTCAATAAAGATAAGTTCAATATCATCATTACGTTCTAATAACTCATCAATAGCAGCAAAGTTCATAGAAGCATCTTCACGAATTGCTGTATGAGGGCAACCACCTGTTTCTACACCAATAATTCTATCTTCAGGTAAGACACCTGTATTAACTAAGATCTTTTCGTCTTCTTTTGTATAAATGTCATTCGTTATAACGCCGATGCTCATATCTTTGGCTAGACGTCTAACTACTTTTTCTATTAATTGGGTTTTACCTGCACCAACAGGGCCACCAATTCCAATTTTAATTGGTTCAGTCATACTGATACCTCCTATGAAATAAAGATTCTTACATTAACATTTTCATGTTCCATTTGGTTTAATTCTAAACCGGGTGCTGTCATACCAAAGTCGCTTTCATCAAGTGATAATATATGATTTCTTGTTTCTTCGATATAAGGCACCATTTGTGTAACCACTTTTTGCCCAGCAGTTTGTCCTAAAGGAATAGCTCTCACTGCATTTTGTGTTAAACTTGATACATTTTGATAAAGGTAATAATCAATGATTGTTCCTATATCAACACCTAAATGATAACCAAGCATAGTGAAGCAGATAGCTGGATGCAATTTGGCTTTTTTATTTTTCATTTGTTCATGATACCAATTAATCCATTCGCTATCGTATAATTCCGTCGCTAATTTCACCATACGTGTTCCCATCTGTTTTGCACCAACACGTGTTTCTTTAGGAATACTTTGTACGAATATAAGTTGATCCATACGTAAAATCTTTTCTGTGTCATTTGCTTCTAGAGCCTCATAGACAATTCTCATCGCAAGACCATCCGAATACGTTAACTGTTCATTTAAAAATAATTTTAACCATTGTACAAAAGTGTCATCATTATTGACTGACTCACGTTGTATATAGGTTTCTAATCCGAATGAGTGACTGAAAGCACCCGTTGGAAATTGCGAATCACAGAACTGAAATAAACGTAAATTTTGATGATCAATCATGGGAATGTCCTATATGTCTAAATGCTTGATTTACTTTTCTATCTTCGTGACTATATGGAATACCTAAAGATTTTAGTAAATCTTCTACAAGATAGTCATATTGTACTAACATTTCAGTTTCTGTGAACTGTGCTGGTAAATGACGGTTCCCAAGTTGATGAGCAATATCTCCCATTTCTTTTAAATTACGTGGTTTAATCACTAATAAATCTTCAGAATTAACATCTACGACAATCATATTGTTCTCATCTTGATATAAAATATCACCATATTGTAAGTCGATAGGTTGTTTTAATCGAATACCTAATTCGTTACCATGATCTGTTTTGACACGTTGAATACGTTTAACTAAATCAGAATTTTCTAGATATACTTTTTCGACATGTTTATTTTTTTCTTCAGCTGATAAATTGGCTATATTGCCTTGTATTTCTTCGATAATCATTAATATGCTTCCTCCTAGAATAAGAAGTATCTTTGAGTTAATGGTAACTCAGTTGCTGCTTCACTCGTAATTTTTTCCCCATCAACATAAACTTCATATGTTTGTGGATCAACATCTAATTTAGGTGTTGCACTGTTATTCTTCATATCTGCTTTTGTCAAGTTACGGATATTTTTAACAGGTCTTACCATACGTTGTAAGTTAAGTTGTCTGTAAATACCATTTTCATAAGCAGTATTAGATACAAATGTCATAGCTGTATGAGTAATATTACCGCCATATTGTCCATACATTCTACGATATTTCATTGGTTCTGATGTTGGGATAGAACCATTAGCATCACCATTAACTGCTACATTTATTAAACCGCCTTTTACTACAAGCTCAGGTTTAACACCAAAGAAAGCAGGATCCCATAATACTAAGTCAGCTAATTTACCAGATTCAATTGAACCAACATAGTCAGAAATACCATGTGTAATAGCAGGGTTAATTGTATATTTCGCAATATAACGTTTAATACGATTATTATCGTTATATTCTGAATCGCCTTCTAATGGACCACGTTGTTCTTTCATACGATGAGCGGTTTGCCATGCACGCGTGATAACTTCACCGACACGTCCCATCGCTTGTGAGTCAGAACTAATCATACTGAATACACCCATATCTTGTAATACATCTTCAGCAGCAATAGTTTCTTTACGAATACGTGAGTCTGCAAATGCAATATCTTCTGGAATTGAAGCATTTAAATGGTGTGTAATCATAACCATATCTAAGTGTTCATCTACAGTATTATGCGTATAAGGTAATGTAGGGTTAGTAGATGAAGGTAAGATATTTGAATAAGACGCTGATTTAATTAAGTCAGGTGCATGTCCGCCACCAGCACCTTCAGTATGATACATGTGTAAGACACGATTATTAACTGCTTTCATTGTATCTTCCATAAAACC
This sequence comes from Staphylococcus warneri, assembly GCF_900636385.1. Lineage (NCBI taxonomy): Bacteria > Bacillati > Bacillota > Bacilli > Caryophanales > Staphylococcaceae > Staphylococcus > Staphylococcus warneri. The sequence goes on from NZ_LR134269.1 coordinate 631,322, forward strand.
AGCTTCGTTTAATGTATCGGCATGAAGTGCAATTTGAACATCGAATTCATCTGCTACGTCTAATGCATGACTTAATGCTGATGGTGTAGCACCCCAGTCTTCATGAACTTTTAAACCAATAACACCAGCATGGATTTGTTCGATAAGTGCTGTGTGATTGACTGCTTGTCCTTTACCTGTAAAACCAACATTGATAGGTAATGCTTCTGCAGCTTCTAACATACGATGTATATGCCAAGGACCAGGGGTTACAGTTGTTGCTTTTGCACCTTCTGAAGCACCAGTACCACCACCGATATGTGTTGTAATACCGCTTTCTAATGCGACTTCTGCTTGCTCAGGATTGATAAAGTGAACATGAGTATCAATACCACCAGCTGTTACGATTTTCCCTTCAGCAGAAATAATATCAGTTGTACTACCAATGATGATATTCACATTATCCATAATGTCAGGATTACCCGCTTTACCGATTGCAAAAATATAGCCGTTTTTAATTCCGATATCCGCTTTAACAATTTTGTCATAATCGATAATCATTGCGTTCGTTAAAACTAAATCGGCTACATTTTTATCATCACGAGTTACGTTAGGATTCTGTGCCATACCATCACGAATAGATTTCCCACCACCGAATGTAGCTTCGTCACCATAATTAGCATAATCTTTCTCAACTTCTGCAAATAGGTTAGTATCACCTAATCTTACAGCGTCACCAACGGTTGGACCGTATAAACTTGTGTATTGTGATTGCGTCATTTTAAAGCTCATTATTTAGTACCACCTTTTTTATTGACATTATCATGGCCTTCGTCATTGAATACGCCTGCATATTTATCGTCTTCGCCAGTAGGACGATATACACGGGAACCATCGATAGGGCCATTTACAAATCCGCGGAAGCCATAAATTCTACGATTACCTGCATACTCTACAAGTTGGACTTGTTTGACATCTCCAGGTTCAAATCTGACAGCTGCACCAGCAGGAATATCTAAATGTTTACCGTAAGCTTTGTCGCGTTCAAAATCCAAAGCTAAGTTAGCCTCAAAAAAGTGGAAATGTGAGCCTATTTGAATAGGGCGATCTCCAGTGTTTTTTACTTCAAGTACCGTTTCTGGTGAATTTGGGTTAATTTCAATATCTGTATTTTTAATTCTAATTTCTCCAGGAATCATATTAACGTCCTCCTTAAACTATTGGATGATGGACAGTGATTAATTTAGTTCCATCTGGGAATGTTGCTTCGATTTCGATTTCAGTAATCATACTTGCAACACCATCCATTACATCTTCTTCATTTAAAATTGTTTTACCAAAGCTCATTAATTCAGCTACTGTTTTTCCATCTCTTGCGCCTTCTAATAATTCGTCACTAATTAAAGCAAGTGCTTCTGGATGGTTTAGTTTAAGGCCTCGTGCTTTTCTGCGACGAGCAACTTCTGCAGCCACAACAATCATTAATTTATCTTGCTCTCGTTGTGTAAAATGCAAAATAATCCCTTCTTTCAAATATTTATAATTGCAAAATAAACTTGCAAATTTTATATTAGGACGATTTTTAATAATTAACAAGTATAATGAGTCGATAAGTTTCAAATTTTAAATAAAAGGCACAAAATATTTGATTTTTAGAATGCAATTATAAAAATCATTTAATTTTATTAATACGTATATTATATAAAAAGAGTAAATAACATATTTATACACATTTTTTAAAAAGTGATGTATCATGATAATTATGAAATTAGGGGGCATATGTCATGAAAGCAGTAAGTATTATCTTAAAGAATATATCCCAAGTGTTATTAATTAATAATCATTACACAGGATTATTAGTGTTAATTGCTTTATTTATTGGTAATTGGAAAGTGGGATTAAGTGCACTCGTTGGAAGTATAATCGCATATGTATTAGCACCACATGTTAATTATTCTAATGAAGAGATCAATGATGGTTTAGCTGGTTTTAGTCCAGTATTAACTGCAATTGCATTAACTTTGTTTTTAAATGAAAATTGGGCAGGTATTTTGATAACGATTGTGGCTACTGTGCTAACTTTACCAGTTGGTTCAGCTATTAGAGAATGGTTAAAGCCATATGGTATAGCAATGTTAACTGCACCATTTGTTATTGTAACTTGGTTTGCAGTTTCAATTTCAGAACAAGTGAGAGCTGTTAAAACACCGTTGAATATCATTCCGGGAACTGTAGAATCCATTGTGAAGAACCATAGTTCTGAACATGTAAATATCATTAAAACCACTTTAGAAGGCTTTAGTGAAGTCTTTATTATTCCTAGCGTATGGGCAGGCTTGCTTATATTAATTGGTATTTTAATTGGCTCTAGAAAAGCAACGGTATATGCCGTTTTAGGTAATATACTCGGTTTTGTAATTGTAGCAATGTTAGGTGGTAACGTGAATGACATTAATCAAGGGTTATTTGGTTATAATTTAATTTTAACAGCAATTGCATTGGGTACCACATTCAAGACGAGTATCAATACATATTTTTCAACATTCCTAGGGTTATTATTAACTGTATTATTACATTTGGGTTTGAATACGATGCTTGAACCTATTGGATTACCATCATTAACAATGCCATTTATTCTAGCGACATGGATTATGTTATTTGCTGGTCGTCCTCATAGAAATCTCGAGAACAAGAATTAGTTAAAAAACTCTGGTTCACGCTTATTTAAAAGTGTTGTGTTCCAGAGTTTTAGTTTATGACACTAAATAATGGGTTGTATGATGTTCTAACTTATGGAAGATGAGCTCAATAATAATCGCTAAAGCCCAATAAAATAGTGCAGCGACCGTATAAACTGGTACAAATTGATAGCCTTCATTAGCAATTTCAGTACTAATTGCCATTATTTCAGTTACTTGGACAGCAAAAGCGAGCGATGTCCCTTTTAATAGCATAATAAATTGGTTTTCAATATTAGGTAGTGCATATCCAAATGCTTGTGGAAATACTATACGTCGATAAACATTCCAATTGGATAAGCCTACTGTTTGTGCAGCTTCGATTTGTTTTGTATCTACTGAAAGTAAACCACCTTTAATTGATTCGGATAAGTATGCAGTTGCATGTAATGAAAAAGTGATAGCTGCAATCATTAAAGGAGGGACCATATCTGGATTCATTTTTGTATTGAATATGGTGTTAAACCAAAGAATGAATGCTGGGACTCCATAATAAAACACAAATAATTGAACTATTAAGGGTGTACTTCTAAAAAATGAATTATAGATGACTACAAATTGAGATAGTCCAGGAATTCGATGTAAACGAATCAGAGCAAATATGGATCCAATCAGTATCCCTACACACATGGCTATTAAAGTTACTGCTAAAGTGTGAGGTACACCTTTTAAAACTTCAATAATAGTATGGAAAATAAAAGTCACTGGTATATCCCCCTTAAACTTGATAAGGCTTTTCTGAAATTTTACTGATAATTGTAAATGTTCCCTGAATGATTAATGCTAGTAACCAATAGATTATAGAAATCACAATATAGACTTCTAACATACCTAACCCATAATTATTTCCAATAATTAGTTGAACTTGTCCCATCATATCTATAATGCCAATAGTGAAAGCTAATGATGTATCTTTAATTAGTTCAATGATTTGGGTTGTTAAATTGGGAATACTGTTTCTTAATGCTTGCGGTATAATGATGTCTTTCAAGATTCTTGGATAACTTAATCCTACTGAAAGACCAGCTTCAATTTGACGATAATCCACTGATAAATAACCTGCTCGAAATACTTCAGATAAATAGGCTGCGCTGTGTAGACTGAATGCTAAAATAATGAAAAATAATCGATCAAAATGATTGATATTGATATGAAATATTAACAGAAATTGAGGTAATGCAAAATAAACTAAAAATAATTGAAGGAGAAGTGGTGTGCTTCTCATAAATGATTGGTAGATTCTCACACATGTTGATAGATAGGGCACTTGTTTTATACGTATTATAGTAAGGATTAAACCTAGTATAGTTGCTAAAATGAGTGCACATATAATCATGATTAACGTAATTGGCAATTGTTGGACGACTTGATTAAATAAATCTAGCCATTGTGTAGCAGACATTTAACTAATGCACCTCCAATTGATTCTTATGTCGATTAATCTTGTTTAAATCTTCGAATACATTGATGTCAAAGTATTTCTGAGATAATTGTTGAAGTTTGCCTTCTTTTTTTAATTCACGTGTCGCTTGATCGATATCATCATGTAATTGTTGGTTATCTTTATTGTAAACAATATGAAGCGGTTCTTTTTTAACGATGCCACCAATCTTAACGTCTTCGTGAACTTTGTCTTGAACAGCTTTATATGTATTCCAATTTAGAAACATAGCGTCACGACGGCCATTACCAACCATCTTCAAGTTGTCACCGTTAGAAGGTGATTGAATCGTATCTATATCTATCTTTTTATCATGAGTCTGATTATATTGTTTTAAAATTGAAAATAAACCACCACTTGGAGCCATAGGTGTTAACCTTTTTTGAGTTAAGTCACTGAGTTGATGTATATCATTATTCTTCTTATTAACTGCGAGCATAGGTAGTGCGTAACTATACGGCACATCTTGGTATAAAAACTGCTTCTCTCTTTCAGGCGTTTTAAAGAACCAATTAATGCCCATATCAAACTTATTAGAACCAATACCTACTAAATTAGATTCTTCTTCGCCAACCTCATATTTAAAATCATACTGCGGTAATTTCTTCTCTAATAGTTTCATATATTCCATATCTAACCCTATAAAATGATTGTTTTTATCAGTATACAGATAGGGTGGGTTAACTTCAGCTGAAAGTGCGACTTTAATTTCTTTTGGATGTGATTTCGTTGCATGTTGCTCATTATCATTAGAGCATGAATAAAGAAGAGAGACACTTAATACGAGAACGGTTAACATGAGATACATTTTTATACGTTTCACGTTGCATCCTCCTCTGTTTTAATTCTTTGGATAAAACGTTGGATGCGATCATTACTAGGCTGATGTAAAACATCGTTAGGTGTGCCTTGTTTAATCAATTCCCCATTATCAATAAACAAAATTTGATCGGCAATCGCTTTGGCAAAACTAATTTCATGCGTCACTATAACCATCGTCATACCTTGTTGTGCGATATTTTTGATTAAGTTTAAAATACTTTGAATCGACTCAGGATCTAATGCTGAAGTAGGTTCATCTAATAGTAAGACTTTGGGATTAAGTGCAAGTGCGCGTACGATGCCTACACGTTGGCTTTGACCTCCGGAAAGTTGAATTGGATATTTATCCTTATGTGCTATCAAATTCACCATACGCAAATGTTCTTCAGCGATATGTATAGCTTCTTTTTTATTCTTACCTTGGCCATATATGAGACCTTCAGTTATATTTTCGAGTACTGTTTTATTTTTAAACAGTTGATAATTTTGAAAGACCATTGCTGATTGTTGTCTCAGGTGTGAAATATCTTTTTTATTGTGCTGCTCTGCATTGAACTGATAGTCATCAATAGTGATGTGACCTTTTGACGGAATAGCAAGTGCATTCAATGTACGAAGTAAAGTGGTCTTCCCAGAACCACTAGGGCCTATAATAGCTGTCACTGATCCCCTTTGTTGTGAAAAACTAATATCTTTAAGCACTTGATTTGAATGGTAAAAATGAGATAAATGTTCTACTTTGATCAAGTTGCTAACCTCCCTTTATCATTAAAATTAACTTATCATATTAATTCTTATCGGTAAAGTAGGGATTCTGTGATTTCAGTACTTTTAATTAATAATGTCGAGTGTTAAACTAAGAATAATTAAGCTAAAAGATATACGTTAATGAGGTGAAGAAATGGGACAATCATTATTAGTCCAAACTGAGTTGCAACGAAAATGGATAGACAAATTTAAGGCTGTAGAAGAGCAATTTAAATCATATGCAGAAAACAATGATATCGAATCACGTTTTCCATATGAAAATGTACAATGGCTCATTGATGAAGGATATACATTATTAACCTTACCTAAAGCATATGGCGGTGAGGGTGGAACAATTGAAGATATGGTTATTCTACAAACACATTTAGCTCGTATCGATGGTGCAACAGCCCTTTCTATTGGTTGGCATTTAAGTGTAGTGGGACAACTTTATGAACAACAACTGTGGGAACAAGATTTGTTAGATGAATTTGCTGAAGAAGTGAAGAAGGGTGCACTCGTTAATCGTGCAGTGAGTGAAGCAGAAACTGGTAGCCCAACACGTGGTGGTCGTCCTGCCACAAACGCAGTCAAAGTTGATGACGGATATGTCTTAAATGGTGTTAAAACATTTACGTCAATGAGTAAGGCATTAACGCACTTTGTGGTAGGTGCTTATGTAGAAGAACTAGGACAAGTAGGTTTCTTTTTAGTTCCTAGAGACTTTGAAGGTTTAGAAATAGCTGATAATTGGAACATGATAGGTATGCGAGCAACTGAAAGTCATGATTTAGTTTTAAATGATGTGAAGATACCTGAACAATATTTTGTAGAACATCAACGTAAGCCATCATTGAATGGATGGATATTGCATATTCCAAGTGTATATTTAGGTATTGCTCAAGCTGCAAGAGACTATGCAGTAGATTTTGCAAAAACATATAGTCCTAATAGCATAGATGGCACAATTGCTGAAATTCCGACAGTACAACAAAATCTAGGTAAAATGGAATCACTTTTATTATCTGCAAGACATTTTCTATGGAGTACTGCTCATGGATATCAATTATATGAGAAAGATACGGATATTTGGAATGAGACATCTGCAAGTAAAGTCTTAGTATTAAATCAAGGCTTGGAAGTGGTAGATTTAGCAATGAGAATTGTTGGTGCTAAGAGTCTAGAGATGGAAAGACCACTACAAAGATATTATCGTGACATGCGAGCAGGACTTCATAATCCTCCAATGGAAGATATGGCATATACTAATATTGCTAAAAGTATTACTGGTTTAATGTAAGTTAGATTAAAATTCGTAGCAAAATATCAAATTTATTATTATAAAAACTTATTGTAAAACTACATGCAATCTTGTATAATTTTAATGAAATTGATAATCGTTTTCAATAGGAGGAAAATATGAAAAAATTATTATTACCTTTAATAGCATTAGTGTTGTTATTAGCTGCATGTGGTAACAATTCAGGGAATGGCTCTAAAGAGTCTGATAAAAAGGCAGAAACAAAATCTTACAAAACGGATGATGGGAAAAAAATTGATATTCCTAAAAATCCAAAACGTATTGCTGTTGTTGCACCATCATATGCTGGTGGCGTAAAAAAATTAGGTGGTAACGTTGTAGCAGTAAGTAACCAAGTTGATCAAAGTGATGTTTTAAAAGATAAATTTAAAGGTGTTACTAAAGTTGGTGACGACGATGTTGAGAAAGTTGCTAAAGAAAAACCAGATTTAATTATTGTATTAGATCAAAATAAGAGTATCAAAAAATACAAGAAAATTGCAGCAACTGTGCCATTTAACTATGCAAAACATAATTATTTAGAACAACAAGAAGAACTAGGTAAACTACTAGGTAAAGAAGATGCAGTTAAAAAATGGGAAAAAGAATGGAAAGATCAAACTGCTAAAGATGGTAAAGAAATCAAAGATAAAATTGGTGAAGACAAAACTGTAACTATCTTTGATGAATTTGATAAGAAATTATATACTTATGGCGACCATTGGGGCCGTGGTGGAGAAATTCTATATCAAGCATTTGGTTTGAAAATGCCTAAAGCAGTTGATGATTTAACTAAAAAAGCAGGATTTGCTGAAGTGAAACAAGAAAAAGTTGATAAATATGCTGGCGATTACATTGTTTCAACAAGTGAAGGCAAAGCAACACCAGCTTATGAAAAAACTAATATGTGGAAAAACTTACCAGCAGTTAAAGACGGTAAAGTGATTAAAGTGAAAGCAGAAACATACTGGTATAATGATCCGTATAGCTTAGACTTTATGCGTAAAGATTTAAAGAAAAAATTAATGGATACTAAATAAACGATATCAATAATGAAGAAGTTGAGCCATGGTCAGTCAATGGTTCAACTTCTTTTTGTTCTTTTATGTCATCTTTGTAATTATTCGATATAATGAAATAGCTAATAATTATTAAAATATTTTAAATACAATTAAAGGAGTATTATTTATGAAAAAAGTTTATTTTAATCATGATGGTGGCGTCGATGATTTAGTATCATTATTTTTACTTTTACATATGGAAAATGTAGAACTAGTTGGGGTTAGTACAATAGGAGCAGATTGCTACTTAGAACCATCTTTAAGCGCATCTATCAAAATAATTAATCGATTTTCGAAGCAAAAACTTAATGTTGCACCTTCTTATGAAAGAGGGAAAAACCCATTTCCAAAAGATTGGAGAATGCATGCTTTTTTCATGGATGCATTACCGATTCTAAATGAAAAAGTGGCCAATGCTGAGTCAAAAGAAAATACACTTGAAGCATACGAAGATATTATAGATAAACTTAAAAAAGCAGACGATAAGCTAATTCTATTATTTACAGGACCACTAACAGATTTAGCCAAAGCTTTAAAAACCGATCCCACAATCGAAAATAAAATTGAAAAACTTGTGTGGATGGGTGGTACATTTTTAGAAAAAGGAAACGTTGAAGAACCTGAACATGATGGTACCGCAGAATGGAATGCTTTCTGGGATCCAGAAGCAGTTAAAATAGTATTTGATAGTAAAATTAAAATAGATATGGTTGCACTAGAAAGTACAAACCAAGTCCCATTAACTTTAGATGTAAGACAACGATGGGCTGATGAACGTCATTTTACGGGTATTGACTTCTTAGGAGTGAGTTATGCAGCGGTGCCTCCATTAACTCATTTTGTTACTAATTCAACTTATTTCTTATGGGATGTACTGACAACAGCTTATGTTGGAAATCCAAAATTAACTAAATCAGTAAAACTAAATGTAGATGTGATTGCTCATGGTCCGAGTCAAGGCAGAACTGTTCAACGTGATAATGGTAGAGAGATTAATATGATCAATTACGTAGAACGTAATAAGTTCTTTAACTATATAGGAGACTTAGCTAAACGAGCGAACTAATGTAAACTATATATTCACTTAGGTTTACATTAATGGTATAATCATCTTCATGTAAGGAGGATGAACATATTGAGTACAAAAGATTTAGTTTACACAGCCTTGATGGCAGCAATTATATGTATATTAGGGTTAGTACCTGGTGTCCCGTTACCAATCATGCCAGTTCCAATTGTATTACAAAATATTGGTATATTCTTAGCAGGTATCATTTTAGGTAGAAAATTAGGTACATTAAGCGTAGTTATCTTTTTATTACTAGCTGCAGTAGGATTACCAGTTTTATCTGGCGGACGTGGCGGTATAGGCGCATTTGCAGGTCCATCTGCAGGATTTTTATTCTTATATCCATTTGTTGCTTTCTTTATCGGATGGGTTAGAGATAAATATTTACATAAAATCAATTTTATTATTTTATTAATTGTAACTTTAGTGGTAGGTGTCCTTGGTTTAGATATTTTAGGAACAATCATTATGGGGTTCATTACAAATATCCCAGTAAAAGAATCTATTAAATTATCGTTAGCATTTATGCCAGGTGACATTATTAAAGCGATCATAGCAAGTTTAGTAGGCGCAACGATTTTGAATCATTCTCGATTCAAACAGTTGATTAAATAAAATGACTATAAGACAATGTTTCATATAAGAATGATAAACGATTCTAATTATCGGCAGGGATGGGATAAGGATGAAACATTTGACGATATCAGACATTTATTTAGAAGGAAATATGCTATCTGAAGATGCACGCAAAACCATTTATTTAACACCGACTGATGCATTGCAATATTCTAATAATACATGGTTATATCATCAGTGTCCGACACAAGTTCAATGGCTAACAGATATTGAAACACAAAAAGAAATGCATGTTACACAAGGATCTGACCATTTATCCTTTTATTTCCCAGAAAATGAATATCTTAATGAAGCATGGTTTGATTTATTTAAAGAATTAGGATTTAAACTGGGAGTCTTAGAATTTTATTTAATAGAAGGACAAGATTTAGCACAATTAAACAAAAGAGACGATGTCACATTAATCAAAGTTAATAGGGAAAATTTGCAAGACTATCTTGATATTTATTATCAATTTTCATTACCCTTTGGTAAAAAATATGCGAAACAAAGCGTTAAGAATGTTAAACAAAATTTTAATATCAATAAAGCAACACCAATGGTTAGTTATTTAAACGGTCAACCTGTTGGTATTGTAGATATCATTGAAAATAAAAACTCGGTTGAAATAGATGGATTTGGTGTCTTAGAGGACTACCAAAGAAATGGTATTGGGCAAACGATGCAAGCATTTGTGGGTGAATTAGCCGGTGAAAGACCAGTGATGTTAGTTGCCGATGGTGAAGATACAGTTAAAGACATGTATTTGAAGCAAGGGTATGTATATCGCAGTTTTAGATATCAAGTTTTAAAAGAAAAAATATAACAATAGCTGCTAAAGATTCGACTTATTCGTTAGAATCTTTAGCAGCTTTAATACGTTCAGGGTGACTATATACATTGAAATTACCATCTCTAATAAAACCTACAGCTGTGATATTTAAATCATGTGCAAGTTGAATCGCAAGTGTAGTAGGAGCTGACTTAGATAATATAACACCTACGCCAATTTTAGCAGCCTTGATTAAAATTTCTGAAGAAATACGACCACTGAATATTAAAACTTTATTCCTAACAGGTATATGGTTTTGAATACAAAAGCCATATAGCTTATCTAGGGCATTATGACGTCCAATGTCTTGTCGATGTTCGAAAAATGTATCACCATCACTAATTGCTGCATTATGCAAACCACCCGTTTGTTTGAATATCGTACTCGCACTTTGTAAACGAGTCATCATATTCAATACTTGTTGAGGTGTGATTGTTATTTTCGATAGTGATGTCTTAGCAGTAGCGGCATCATTTTGGAAATAAAATTCACGACTTTTACCACAACATGAGGCAATCATGCGTTTAGTGGAATATTCGAAGCGATCATTTAATGACTTTGTTAATTCGACATGAGCAAAGCCTTTACTATCATCAATTTGAATGGATTTTAATTCATCTTTTTTTAATAAGGCACCTTCAGAAGCTAAAAAACCCAATACTAATTCTTCCATATTAGTGGGACTACAAATAACAGTGGCAAATTCTTCGCCATTTACCATTATTGTTAGCGGGAATTCAGTCACATATGTGTCAACACTTTCCTTAAGTTGTCCATTTTCATATCGTACAATATTTTGATTAGATGATATATCTCTATTCATATCTTTACTCCCTTTATCTCTATAATTAATATATTAAAGGGTTAATGATATATTTTAAATCATTATGTACTATATAATTAAGAAAAAGGTTGAAATTAAAAATTGCTATCAAATGTTTACACGAAAATGTCATAATAAATGATATACATCTTGAAGTATAATAGAGAATAAGGAGGTTTTATAATGAAAATTAAAAGTATTTTTGTAGTAATGTTAATGAGTTTACTAGTGTTAGGAGGATGTTCGAATTCATCTTCTGACAATGGTAAAAAAAGTGACAAGGCTGATAATGGTAAGAAACAAGAATTACAAATTTCAGCAGCAGCAAGTTTAACAGATGTTAGTAAAGAATTGAAAAAAGAATTTGAAAAAGAACATAAAGAGGCTAAAGTTGACTTTAACTATGGAGGTTCAGGTGCTTTAAGACAACAAGTTGAATCAGGTGCACCAGTTGACGTTATCATGTCAGCTAATACAAAAGATGTTGATATCTTAAAAAATAAAAAGAAAGCGCATGATACATATAATTATGCTAAAAATAACTTAGTACTTATCGGTGAAAAGGACAAAGATTATCATTCTGTTAAAGATTTAAAAGGAAATGATAAATTGGCTTTAGGCCAAATTGAGACAGTTCCAGCAGGTAAGTATGGCAAACAATATTTAGAAGAGAATGATTTATGGAATACTGTTAAAGATAAAGTCATTTATGCAAAAGATGTTAAACAAGTATTAAATTATGTGCAAAAGGGTAACGCACAACAAGGATTTGTTTATAAAACAGATTTATATAAAAATAAGAAAAAAATCGACAATGTAAAAGAAATTAAACAAGTGAAGTTATCAAAACCAATCACTTATAAAGCTGGGGCTACTTCAGATAAAAAATTAGCTAAAAAATGGATGGAATTCTTAAAAACAGATAAAGCTAAACAAATTATCAAAGACTATCAGTTCTCAGCATAGGAGTTGTCTTTCATGCCTGACTTAACTTCATTCTGGATATCTATCCGCGTGGCAACAATGAGTACCATCATTGTCATGATTTTAGGTATTCTTGTATCTAAATGGCTATACCATCGTAAAAAGCGTTGGGTAAAAATAGTGGAGAGTTTCATCTTATTACCTATCGTCTTACCGCCAACAGTGATGGGGTTTATATTACTTATTATTTTTTCACCGCGGGGAATCATAGGTCTATTCTTCAATAATATATTACATCTGCCAGTAGTGTTTACACTTACAGGTGCAGTTATTGCCTCAGTAATAGTAAGTTTTCCGCTTATGTATCAACATACGATTCAAGGATTTAATAGTATAGATAAACGTATGTTAGATACAGCACGCACAATGGGTGCAAGTGAAAGTAAAATATTTTATCGTATTGTACTTCCATTATCGAAACGTTATATATTATCTGGCATAGTGATGAGTTTTGCGAGAGCAATTGGAGAATTTGGTGCGACATTAATGGTAGCTGGTTACATTCCAAATAAAACCAATACTTTACCATTAGAAATTTATTTCTTAGTAGTTGAAGGTAAAGAAAATCAAGCTTGGCTATGGGTTCTAGTGCTTGTAGCATTCTCAATAGTCGTCATTATGACGATCAATTTAATGAATTATGATAAGTTCAGGGAGCGTGATTAAATGTTGAAAATTGATATATCACATAAAATTAATCAACGTAATATCGAGATTCATATAAACGATGACGCCCCTAAAATTTATGCTATACAAGGTCCATCCGGCATAGGGAAGACGACTATATTAAATATGATTGCGGGTTTGAAGAAAGCAGATCAAGCTGAAATTGAAGTAAATCAACGGATACTTACTAGTTCATCTAGACGAATACAACTCAAAATTCAACAAAGACGAATTGGGTATTTATTTCAAGACTATCAGCTATTTCCACATCTTACTGTGCAACAAAATATTACATTTATGACGCAATCTTCGAAACATATCAATGATGTTATGAATACACTTAATATTTCACATTTAGTTGATCAATATCCTATCACATTATCCGGAGGAGAAGCGCAACGTGTAGCATTAGCTCGAGCATTAAGTATTAAACCCGACTTATTACTTTTAGACGAGCCATTTTCTAGTTTAGATGACCATACTAAGTATGAGAGTATGAACCTAGTTCATAAAATTTATAACTTATGGAAAATACCAATTATCTTTGTTACACATTCTAATGAAGAGGCACATACGCTTGCTCATGAATTAATAATGATTTCTTAAAAATAGCGTAAATAATTATGGCGAAACTATATTAAGATGATATTCATCATATAGTTTCGCTTGTTTTATGTAGACTTTTTGTCACTTTGTCCAACAAGTTTTATAATAGAAGCAATACTATTTAAGGGAGATTCAAAGATGGATCAAGAGAGATATTCAAGGCAAATCTTATTTAAACATATTAAAGAAGAAGGACAACATCTTATTGGTCAAAAACATGTCATGATTGTAGGGATGGGAGCATTGGGAACTCATGTAGCTGAAGGTTTGATTCGAGCGGGTATTCAACAATTGACAATTGTTGATCGTGATTATATTGAGCTTAGTAATATACAGAGACAAACCTTATTCACTGAACAAGACGCAAAAGATATGTTACCGAAAGTCATAGCAGCTAAGAATCATTTAGAAGCGATTCGTCATGATATTGATATTAATGCTTATGTATCACATGTTGATGCATACTTTTTAGACATCTACACAACTAACATTGATTTAATTATTGATGCAACTGATAACTTTGAAACGCGTCAACTCATTAATGATATTGCATATCAAAAGTGCATACCATGGATTTACGGGGGTGTTGTTCAAAGTACATATGCTCAAACAACTTTCATACCTGGTAAGACGCCTTGCTTCAATTGTCTAGTCCCACAATTGCCTTCAATTAATTTGACTTGCGATACAGTAGGGGTGATACAACCCGCTGTAACGATGACAACTAGTTTTCAACTTGCTGATGCTTTAAAAGTGCTAACCAATCAGTCTACAGATATTAAATTGAAATATGGTGACATTTGGGAAGGTTACCATCATGCCATTGGTTTTAAAAATATGCATAACGACACATGTCCTACTTGTGGAAAAACACCCAATTATCCGTTCTTAAAGCGCAACCAACGACAATATACAACGTTATGTGGAAGAGATACTGTACAATACAATAACTCGACAATTTCCCAGGAAATGTTAGAAGCATTTTTAAAGACACACCATATTCAATATAAACAGAATCCATATATGATTGTTTTTACATTCAATGGATATCGTATCGTTGCGTTTAATGGTGGAAGATTGCTTATTCACGGTATGAATAATCCTAATGAAGCAACAAAATTAATTAATCAATTATTTGGATAATGATTGTTAGGAGGACTTAAATGATGCACACAAATGTGAAATTAGATAGAAATATAGAAGTTGCAGTACTTACAGTTTCAGATACTAGAAATTACGAAACAGATAAGGGCGGTCAACTTATACAAACGCTATTAAAAGATGAAAATATAAATATCAAAAGGGAAAATTATCAAATTGTAAAAGATGATCAAGAGGCTATACACAGCCAATTACAAACTTGGTTACAACAAAAAAATATTGATGTCATTATCACAACTGGTGGTACAGGAATTGCACAAAGAGATGTAACCATTGAGGTTGTGCGACCTTTATTAGACAAAGAAATTGAGGGGTTTGGTGAACTATTCAGATACTTAAGTTATACAGAAGATGTAGGTACGAGGTCATTATTATCAAGAGCAGTAGCTGGAACACATGACGAAGCATTAATATTTGCATTACCTGGATCTACAGGCGCCATTAAGTTAGCTATTAACAAGCTCATTAAACCTGAACTTAATCATTTGATACATGAACTAACGAAATGAAGATAAGGAGGCAGGGACGTCAGATTCTTAGTATAAATCATATGTTGATCGTAGTTGATGTTTGATTATTTATGTCCTTCTGCCTCTTAACTATCGAATTAAAACTAATTGGATCGATGATAATCTCCTGATTTTCCACCGGATTTAGATGTTAAATAGGTTTGACCTATTATCATACCTTTATCTACTGCTTTAGTCATATCATATATGGTTAAAGCAGTTACAGAGGCAGCCGTTAAGGCTTCCATTTCTACACCAGTTTTACCTGTTGTGGATACTGTAGCTTGAATGTTCAGTTCGAAATGATTTGAATGTGTTGTATTCCAGTCAAATGAAACATCTATACCTGTTAATGGAAGCGGATGGCACATTGGAATAATCGTTGATGTATTTTTAGCAGCCATAATTCCAGCAATTTGTGCTGTATTTAATACATTACCTTTAGCGTTAGTATTTTGAACAATTTGTTTATAAATTGTTTCATTCACTATAATACTTGAGTGTGCAATAGCAGTTCGTTTAGTAACTTCCTTATTAGAAACATCGACCATTTTAGCGTTACCTTGTTGGTTAATGTGTGTGAATTCTGACATGTTAATCCTCCTTTTCGACACAAGTATATCATGAAAAATTATTTATGGAGATGATCAAATGCCATTTGAAAAAAGAAGTCCAATTCCTGTTAAAGAAGCTATTCAACGAATTGTAAATCAAAATATTCGTTCAAATAAAATAACTGTGTCATTAGAAGAAAGTATTGGTTATGTATTGGCGAATGACATTGTAGCTACTTATGATATTCCAAGATTTGATAAGTCACCTTACGATGGTTTTGCAATTAGAAGTAAAGATACTGTAGGTGCTCGTGGTGACCATCGAATCAAATTTAAAGTGATAGATCATATTGGGGCTGGTTCAGTGTCACATAAAGAAGTTGGGCAATACGAAGCGGTACGTATTATGACAGGTGCCCAATTACCAAAAGGCGCAGATGCAGTGGTGATGTTTGAGCAAACAGTTGAGGAAGAAGATACATTTTCTATTAGAAAATCTTTCGAACACCACGAGAATGTGTCATTAAAAGGTGAAGAAACACAAACTGGAGACATTGTATTAACAGTTGGTCAACGTATTAATCCAGGTGCTATTGCAGTTTTGGCAACCTATGGTTATACAGAAGTTGAAGTTTATGAAAAACCTAGTATCGCAGTTATAGCTACTGGCAGTGAACTGTTAGATGTAAGTGATGAACTTCAACCAGGTAAAATTAGAAATTCAAATGGACCAATGATTAAAGCACTAGCTGAACAACTTGGCATCCACGTAGGATCCTATCAGATACAACAAGACGATTTACAAAGTAGTATTGAAGTTGTTAAACATGCAATGGAGCAACATGACATGGTCATTACGACAGGTGGTGTATCTGTTGGAGATTTTGATTATTTACCTGAAATTTATCGAGCTTTAGATGCCAATGTATTATTTAATAAAGTCGCTATGCGTCCAGGTAGTGTAACAACCGTAGCCGTAGCTAATCAAAAATATTTGTTTGGTTTATCTGGTAATCCGTCTGCATGTTTTACTGGCTTTGAATTATTTGTGAAACCAGCGATGAATCATATGATGAATGCCAAAGCGGTGTATCCTCAAATTGTAAAAGCAACGCTTATGGAAGATTTTACTAAAGCAAATCCATTTACAAGATTTATACGAGCTACTGCAACATTAACTCCTGCAGGTGCAACTGTTGTACCTTCCGGGTTTAATAAATCGGGTGCGGTCGTAGCTATTGCACATGCCAATGCCATGATTATGTTGCCAGGAGGTACGCGTGGATTTAAACAAGGACATACTGTTGATGTTATACTCACTGAGTCAGCGGCTTACGAAGAGGAATTAAATATATGATCTTACAAATTATTGGATATAAAAATGTTGGGAAAACAACATTGATGACACATGCAATATCATTTTTAAAAGAGCAAAATTTTAAAGTTGCAAGTATCAAACATCATGGTCATCAAGGTGAAGACATACAATTACAACATCAGCCTGTAGACCATATGAAACACTTTCAATCAGGTGCCGATCAAAGTATTGTACAAGGTCATGCCTATCGTCAAACAGTCACTAGAACGACTGAACAAAGCCTTTCTAATATTATTAAGGAATCTGTTACAATTGATTGTGATGTTGTACTAGTTGAAGGATTCAAACATGAAAATTATGACAAGATTATTGTTTACGATAATGAAAAACAATTACATGAGTTAAATCATTTAAACAATATATGTTATAGGATAAAATTAAATGAACCAAATGCATATCAAAAATTTGATGAATGGTTAATAAATAAAGTAACACATAAGGATTGAGCAAAATGAAGCAATTTGAAATCGTAACTACACCGATTCAAACTGAACCCTATCGTGAATTCACATTAAATGAACATCAAGGTGCAATGGTCATGTTTACTGGTCATGTACGTGAATGGACGAAAGGCGTTAAAACAGAGTATTTAGAATATGAAGCATATATTCCAATGGCAGAGAAGAAAATGGCTCAAATTGGCCAAGAAATAGAAGAAAAGTGGCCAGGAACCGTCACAACTATTGTTCACAGAATAGGTCCATTACAAATTTCAGACATAGCTGTTTTAATTGTCGTATCTTCTCCACATCGTAAATATGCGTATCAGGCAAATGAATATGCCATAGAGCGAATTAAAGAAATTGTTCCAATTTGGAAAAAAGAAATTTGGGAAGATGGATCGGAGTGGCAAGGGCACCAAAAAGGTAGCTACGAGGAAAGTCAAAGGGGGAAGTGAAATGAAAGTACTCTACTTTGCAGAACTTAAAGATATGATTAATCAACAGTCAGAATCAATTGATTTGTCAGAGAAAGTAACTGTTGAAGTTTTTAAAGACTTATTATTACAACGACATCCTGAATTAACACATAAGCAATTTCAAATTGCGGTAAATGAAGAATTTGTAAAAGACAAAGATATGATAGGATCTGGTGATACTGTGGCACTCATACAACCAGTCAGCGGAGGATAAAATAAATGAAAGCAATTATACTCGCTGGAGGAGAATCCAGACGTTTTGGACGTCCTAAAGCATTTGCCGAAGTTGAAGGTCAAATGTTTTATCAGCGTATTATCAAAGTATTAGAATCAACAAATATGTTTAATGACATTTTGATTAGTACAAATAATCAATTAAAAAATCAATTTGACCATACGAACGTGGTCGTGGATACCGAGGAGCATAAAGGGAAAGGCCCATTAGCAGGTATATTTACAGCTATGCAACAGTATCCAGATGAAGAATTATTTTTTGTAGTGTCAGTTGATACACCTATGATCAGTGAAAGAGCTATTAATCAACTCTATCAATTTATGGTGTCACACTTAATAGATGATCAAATAGATATCGCAACGGTAAAAGCATCAGGGCGTTATATTCCAACTATAGGTTTTTATAGTCCTAAGACGAAAGCCGTTATAGAAGATATTCTAGAGTCCGATGATTATAGTTTTAAACAATTATATAATCAAATGAATATAGATTGGATTAAAGTAGAAGACATCAAAGCACCGTCATATTGGTATTATAATATCAATTCACAACAAGACTTGGACACTTTAAAACAACAGTTAAGTTAATAAGGAGGGTCCATGATGGTAGAGCAAATTAAAGATAAATTAGGTCGACCAATAAGAGATTTAAGATTATCTGTCACTGATAGATGTAATTTTAGATGTGATTATTGCATGCCAAAAGAAATATTTGGTGATGATTTTGTCTTTTTACCCAAAGAAGAATTATTAACATTCGAAGAGATGGTAAGAATATCTAAGCTTTACGCGCAATTGGGTGTTAAAAAAATAAGAATTACTGGTGGTGAACCACTACTACGTAGAAATCTTTACCAACTCATAGAGCAACTGAATCAAATTGAAGGTATAGAAGATATTGGATTGACTACAAATGGCTTACTATTAAAAAAACATGGTCAAAATTTATATAATGCAGGTTTAAGACGAATTAATATTAGTCTAGACGCGATAGATGATGAAGTTTTTCAAGCTATTAACAACCGAAATATTAAAGCATCTACAATACTAGAACAGATTGATTATGCTATATCAATAGGGTTTGAAATTAAGGTGAATGTAGTCATTCAAAAAGGCATTAATGATGATCAAATCATTCCGATGTTAGATTACTTTAAAGATAGAGGCATTGAAATCAGATTTATAGAGTTTATGGATGTTGGGAACGACAATGGTTGGGATTTCAGTAAAGTAGTAACTAAAGATGAAATGTTAAGTATGATAGAAGAACATTTTGATATAGAACCAGTAGAACCAAAATATTTTGGTGAGGTTGCAAAGTACTATAGACATAAAGATAATCAAGTGAAATTTGGATTGATTACAAGTGTTTCTCAGTCATTTTGTTCATCTTGTACTAGGGCACGTTTATCTTCAGATGGAAAATTTTATGGTTGTTTATTTGCAGAAGTAGAGGGGTTTGATGTCAAAGCTTTAATGCGATCAGGTGCAACAGATGCAATGTTATTAGAGCAATTTAAAGCACTATGGCATGTTAGAGATGATCGTTACTCTGATGAGCGAACTGAACAAACCGTTCAAAATAGAAAGCGTAATAAAATAAACATGAATTATATAGGCGGATAGCATTAAACTATAAAACTAATTATGAATAAAAGAAGACTCATATTTTAGAAACAATTATTCGATTAATGGATTTAAAACGTTTTGTGATATCTGTGCTTTTACATTTATTTACTTTTCAATATTAAAATCGTACTTTAAAATGATGTAATTCCAAACCAATTTTAGACTTAAATTTAATATTTGTAATAGATAAAATTCTAACAATGTTATATAATAAAGTTAAGCAATTTAATTGTACAATACAAACATCACATCTAAGAATCAACATAGAAGGCATTTTATTATGACAAATAAAGTACAAGGTTTTATTGCATCTGAAAGAGAGCTAAGTCAACTTAAGCATTGGTTGAAATCAACTTATCGTATTTCAATTGAAGAGTTTGTTGTATTATACAAAGTCTTTGAAGGAGAGAAAATAAGTGGAAAAGAATTAAGAGATACATTACATTTTGAAATGCTTTGGGATACAAGTAAAATTGATGTCATTATCCGTAAAATCTATAAAAAAGAACTTATTTCAAAACTACGTTCTGAAACAGACGAACGACAAGTCTATTATTTCTTCAATGCGTCACAAAAGAAATTAATTGATAAAATGATTAATGAAATAGAAGCGATTAGTATTGCAAACTAACTATATAATGAAAAAGAAAGCTAGAGAAGCCTTGTTAATGAGGTTTCTCTAGCTTTTTAAATTTAATAAAATTAGCTTGATTTAATCATTATTCATAAGAATACGTATGTCTAACTTTCTTACCATGTACCAAGAAGTATACAGCTGTAGTTAATAGACCTAATATAGCCATTGCGCCATAAATCTGACTATATGAAACCATATGCGTAAATAATCCTAAGAATGAAGGTCCAAAACCTACGCCGATATCTAGACCAATAAAATAAGTTGATGTGGCTAAGCCATATTTAGATGATGGTGAAACTTTTATAGAAATAGCTTGCATAGATGAAGAAAGGTTTCCATATCCTATACCTAGTAAAATACCAGCAAGTAATAATAAGCCACTGTTATAACTGAAAACTAAACAAATAAAACATAGTATTTGTGCAATGAATGCTGGGTAAACCACAACATTTTCATTTTTATTATCCATGAGACGGCCTGCTATAGGTCGTGTGACTAATGAAGCGATAGCATAGAAAATAAAGAAATAACTTGCTGCATTAACTAAGTCACGTTGTTCCGCAAACACTTGTAAATAAGTTAATATAGCTGCATAAGTTACACCAACTAACATCATCACAAATGCTACTGGAACTGCCTCTTTGGCGATAAAGTTATGGATACTGAACCCCTTAGGTTCTGAAGCATTATGACTGGGTTTAACAGTTTCAAAATCTATTTTAATGAATAAAGATAATAGTAAACCAATGATTCCTAATGCAATACATAAAGTGAATAGTACAGTGATTGAAAAGGCATTAAGCAGCAGAATACCAAAGAAAGGTCCTACGGCAGTACCTAATACTAAACTTAATGAAAATAAGCTGATACCTTCACTTTTACGAGTTTGAGGCGTTACATATGCTGCTATAGTTCCTGTAGCTGTAGTAGCAATCGCTGTCGCAATACCATTTATTAAACGTACAAACATTAAGAAATAAATATTACTTGGAATAAAATAAAGTGCTTGAGTTATTATCAAACAACTTAAACCAAATATTAATATCTTTTTAGGACCAAATAAATTTACATATTTACCTGTTCCAAAACGACCTATTAATGATCCTACAATAAATAAACCAACGACAAGGCCTGCTAAACTATCTGATGCATGATATTCAGTCTTACTATATCCAGCAATTACAACAATCAACAAATACATACATAAGTATACGAAAAAGTTTATGATGAAATTTAGATTGAAGCGTTTGGTAAAAATAGGTGCTTTAGTTGCTGACGATTCATTCATTCTTGACTCTCCTTTAGTATTGTTTCATAAATGATAGACATTGACTCGATAATTTTTGATAATTGTTGCTCATTAACACCTGATTTCTTAATAATTTCACTTTGTATTTCATTAACCTCTTTATTAATCGCGTTAAATAATTGCATGCCTTCTTCTGTTAAACTCAACCATTTTTGACGCTTGTCATTACCCGTTGTAAATGTGATCAATTCTTTTTCTAACAATACTTTGATAAACTTTCGTGTTGTTGGTTTCTCTATAGAACGACGGTAAGAAATGTTAACTAAAGTCGTCGGTTGGAATTGAGCTATGTCTTTTAATACAAGCCATTGACCAGTATGGATATCATATCGGTCCAATATTGGTTGTGTTAATTTAATATAAGGTCGATAAATACTTATAAAACTATTAAAAAAATCATTACTAATCATGAGTACACCCCAAAATATTATAAATTAGTTAGCTTGGCTAACCTTTTTAAACGCAAGCATTATTATAGGACTAAAAGCTATATTTTGCAATACTTTTTTGCTAGGTTTTAGAAGTAAATTATCGATACATTTGTTAAAATAAGGATTAAGAAATGTAAAAAGGAGCTCATAACATGGATTTGAAATTTGATCATATCATTCATTATATTGATCAATTAGAGCAATTTAAGTTTCCAGGTGAAGTTGTTAAACTCAATTCCGGAGGGAAACATCATAAATTTGGAACATTTAATAAATTGTCCTATATAAATGAAAATTACATAGAATTTTTAGATGTAGAAGACCAAGAGAAATTACAAAAATTAGCTAAAACCGAAGAGGGTAGAGTGTCATTTGCGACGAAAATAGCTCAAGATAACTTTAAACAAGGATTCAAAACAATATGTTTAAGAACAAGTAATATTGATGCGATTAAACAGACATTAGAAGATAGAAATATAGATGTCATTGGTCCTGTAAATATGGAAAGAGAAACTAAAAGAGGTGAAAAAATAACGTGGCGTCTTATCTATATAGCTGATCCAAGTTATATGGTCAAACCACCATTCTTTATTCAATGGGATCAAGGAGACGCCAATCGACATGAACAACTAAAGTCGTTATATCAAACTCAATTTTCTATTGATATGATTATGGTTTCAAGTAGTAAGAGAGCTCAGACAGTTAAGAACTGGCAAAATTGGTTTGATATGGAAATAGTTGAAGAAACTGAGAAATATACGGATTTGATTTTGAAAGAAGACCAGATATATTTTCGTATTGAAGATGGTAAACAATCTGGTTATCATACCGTAGTGCTTAAGGATACTGAAGCTACGGCACCATATTCACTATATATTAGAGGTGCTAAATATCGATTCGAGCCGATTCATTAATATAGATAATTATAGGCACTTTGAATAATAATAGCGATATGAATAAAAACAACGATAACAGATATAACACTTAAGCAACTACACAAAGAAGTCGTTCTAATTAATAAAAATAGTATAGATAATACTAAAGTGAATATTGCTATGATGACTTTCAGACTAAAATAGTCAATGGTAAATCCACTTTGTACAGTAGTAATAATAGAAACAAGATTAAAAACAATGAACAATACAATGAGTGTTGGCCGCATTAAATACACTACTTTCCTTTAGAATTAGATAGTATATTATATCAAGATTAATCTAACTTTAAAAACGAATTAAACTTGATAAAAATACTCATCTAGTATCGATGGAAATAAAGTTAAATATTGAAGTTTAATCGTTAATGTGTTTTGTCGACACTTATATTCAGACGTTGTATAATTATAGGTATTGTTAATATAAAGGAGATATTATAAACCATGGAAAAGATGAATATCACTAATCAAGAACATGACGCATTTGTAAAATCTCATCCAAATGGCGATTTACTGCAACTTACGAAATGGGCAGAAACTAAGAAATTGACTGGATGGTATTCAAGAAGGATTGCGGTTGGTGAAAATGGTGAAATCAAAGGTGTTGGACAATTATTATTTAAGAAGATTCCTAAACTACCATTTACATTATGTTATGTTTCAAGAGGATTTGTAACAGATTATGATAACAAAGATGCGTTATCACAATTATTAGAAGAAGCGAAAAAAGTAGCTAAAGACGAAAAAGCCTATGCTATTAAAATAGATCCAGATGTTGAAGTCGAACATGGTGCAGAAGCATTGAAGAATTTACGTAACCTAGGCTTTAGACACAAAGGATTTAAAGAAGGATTATCTAAAGATTATATTCAACCTAGAATGACTATGATAACGCCAATAGATAAATCAGACGAAGATATTATCCAAAGTTTTGAAAGACGAAATCGTTCTAAAGTAAGACTTGCCCTTAAACGTGGTACAAAGGTTGAAAGAGCTGGCAGAGAAGGCTTAAAAACTTTTGCGCATTTAATGCAAATTACTGGTGAGCGTGATGGTTTCTTAACGCGTGACATTAGCTATTTTGAAAATATATATGATGCCTTACATGATGATGGTGATGCAGAACTATTCTTAGTTAAGTTAGAACCTAAACCGGTCCTTGAAACGGTAAACTCAGAAATAACAGATTTAGAAAATGAAATTGAAAAGCTTCAAAATAAAAAGCAAGACAAAAAAACATTAAATAAGATTAATGATGCAAATAACAAAATTAAAAAGTCTCAGGATTTAAAAAATGATTTGTTAGAACTTGAAAAAGAACATCCAGACGGCATTTATCTGTCAGGTGCATTATTAATGTTTGCAGGAAATAAATCATATTACTTATATGGTGCATCATCTAATGATTTCCGTGATTTTCTACCAAACCATCATATGCAATATACAATGATGAAATATGCGCGTGATCATGGTGCAACAACATATGACTTTGGCGGCACTGATAATAATCCTGACAAAGAGTCTGATCATTATGGATTATGGACGTTCAAAAAAGTATGGGGCACTTATTTAAGTGAAAAAATTGGTGAATTTGACTATGTTTTAAATCAACCATTGTATCAACTTATCGAACAAGTGAAACCTAAATTAACGAAAGCTAAAATTAAACTTTCACGAAAATTAAAACGTAAATAAATTTAACCATTTTATCTGAACGATTCTGTCTATAAAAGAACGTTCAGATTTTTTTGAATGAACATTGCAATTTATGCGTATCGAACTAAGACTAGAAATTAATAAAAGGGGACACTTGATAAATGATAAAAAAACTATTGCAATTTTCTCTTGGTAATAAATTCGCAATTTTCCTTATGGTATTACTTGTTATTTTAGGAGGCGTTTATGCTAGCGCTAAATTAAAGCTTGAATTATTACCAGATGTTGAAAATCCTATGATTTCTGTCCAAACAACAATGCCAGGTGCAACACCGCAAACGACACAAGATGAAATTAGTAGTAAAATTGATAGCCAAGTGAGATCGATGGCTTATGTTAAAAGTGTCAAAACAGAATCTATTCAAAATGCTTCTATAGTGACTGTTGAATATAATAATGACACAGATATGGATAAAGCAGAGGAACAATTAAAGAAGGAAATAGACAAAATCAAATTTAAAGATGGTGTCAGTGACCCTGAATTAACACGTAATTCGATGGATGCCTTTCCTATTATCGCATATTCTTTAACTGATAAAGATAATGATTTAAAATCGGTGACGAAAAAGTTAAATCAACAGCTTATTCCTAAATTACAAACAATTGATGGTGTACAAAATGCACAATTAAATGGTCAAACCAATCGTGAAGTGACATTAAAATTCAAACAAAAAGAGTTAGATAGTAAAGGTGTCACGGCAGACGATGTTGAAAACTATCTGAAGACTGCCACTAGGGAAACACCCTTAGGTTTATTCCAATTTGGAGATACAGACAAATCAATTGTTGTAGATGGTCAATTTACTTCTGTTGATGCATTTAAGAATCTAAAGATACCAGCGACGATTGCTGGTCAAGGACAAAGTAGCGAAAGCGGTAGTGCTGATAATCAAGATAGTGAAAGTTTAATGCCATCTGAACCATCATCAGCGAGTAGTTCAAAGCAAGGTTCATCTAGCTCAATGCCATCATTTAAATTAAAAGATGTAGCGGATATATCAGTTGGTGATGAACGTACATCAATTTCTAAAACAAATGGTAAGGATGCAGTTAACTTACAAATTACTAAAGCACAAGATGCTAATACTGTTCAAGTTGCCAAAGATGTACAGAAAAAAGTAGATGAATTTGAAAAAAATAATAGTGAAATGAAAGCCATTAAAACAATGGATACAGCAAAGCCTATTGAAGATTCATTATATACGATGATTGAAAAAGCAGCTTTAGGTACCATTGTAGCGATAGTAGTTATACTTTTATTCTTAAGAAATATAAGAACAACGGCCATTTCAATTGTTTCAATACCAATGTCAATCTTAATAGCATTAGTTGCACTTAAATTATCTAATGTATCATTAAATATATTGACATTAGGTGCCCTAACAGTAGCAATTGGACGTGTCATTGATGATTCTATTGTTGTTGTAGAAAATATATATAGACGCTTATCAGATAGAAATGAACAACTTAAAGGTGATTCACTTATTGTCAGTGCTACAACGGAAGTGTTTAAACCTATTCTATCTTCAACTCTTGTGACTATCATTGTATTCTTACCACTAGCATTCGTATCAGGATCAGTTGGTGAGATGTTCAGACCATTTGCATTAGCTATCACATTCAGTTTATTAGCGTCATTATTAGTATCTATTACTGTTGTTCCGGCATTAGGTTCAACATTGTTTAGAAAAGGAATTCAAACTAAACCTCAGAAACAAGCGCAAGGTGTAATCAGCACTGGTTATAAAAAGTTACTCAATTGGTCTCTCAATCATAAATGGATAGTTATTATCATTAGTATTGTTCTACTAGTAGGCAGCATTGGTCTAGGCGCGGCTAAACTAGGTACAAGCTACATTTCATCAGGTGATAATAAATTCATGGCGTTAACTTATACACCAAAACCTGGAGAAACTGAAAAATCGGTACTTGAACATGGTGAACAAGTTCAAAAATATCTTAAAACAAAAAATAAAGTAAAAACAGTACAATACTCAGTAGGTGGACCCACACCTTCTGATCCTACAGGAAGTACAAATAGTATGGCCTTGATGGTAGACTACGATAAAGACACACCTAACTTTGAGGAAGAACCAGATAAGGTCCTTAAGCATGTCGATTCCTTTAAACATCCAGGACAATGGAAAAACCAAGATTTAGGAACTGGTGCAGGTAATGATTCTATTGAAGTGACAGTTCAAGGACCTTCAACAGATGCGATTAAAGGTACAGTTCATAAAATAGAAAGTACAATGAAAGATGTTAAAGGCATCAATAATGTCAAATCCGACTTGTCAGAAACATATCAACAATATGAAGTCAAAGTCGACCAAAATAAAGCGGCTGATAATGGTATATCTGCTAGCCAGTTAGCTATGAATTTAAATGAAAACTTACCTGAAAAAACAGTTACGACAGTAAAGGAAAATGGTAAGAAAATTGATGTGAAAGTAAAACAAAACAAACAGACAGATTGGTCTCAAAGTAAATTAGAAAATATTAAATTGAAGAAACCAACGGGTGGAACAATTAAATTAAGTGAGATTGCCAAACTGGAAAAATCTTCAACACCAAGTAAACTAACACAAGAAGATGGTGACTATTCAACAACAGTTTCTGGTAAGATAACAAATAGCGATGTCGGTGGTACTTCTCAAAAAGTCATGTCAAAAGTCAATAAGATGGATAAACCACATGGTGTAAAAGTGAACGTTGGTGGTGCAACAGATGATATTAATTCTGCTATGTCTCAACTTGCGATAGCGATGTTAGCAGCAATTATTATAGTATATCTTATCTTAGTCATTACGTTTAAAGGTGGTTTAGCACCATTTACCATTTTATTCTCGTTACCATTTACGGTTATTGGCGTTGTGCTTTCACTTGTAATTACAGGCGAAACCATTTCAGTACCTAGTTTGATTGGTATGTTGATGTTAATTGGTATTGTAGTGACCAACGCAATCGTATTAATAGATAGAGTAATAAATAACGAAAAATCTGGAATGGATATGAAATCTGCATTAATAGAAGCAGGTGGCACAAGAATACGTCCTATTTTAATGACAGCCATTGCAACAATAGGTGCATTGGTACCATTACTCTTTGGGGAAGACAGTTCTATATTAATTTCTAAAGGTATGGCTGCAACAGTTATTGGAGGACTTATTTCTTCAACGATATTAACACTTATCGTTGTTCCGGTAATTTATGAAATATTATTTACACTTAAAGATAAAATATATCGAAAACTAAACAGAAAATAGTATGTAAAAAGCCTCTTATCCCAACTAAGGGATAAGAGGCTTAATTATTAATATAAAATTAAGGTTAGAATAATATAAATAACAAATAATCCAATGGATAAGATGTTTAATATGTTTACACCTTTTACATCATTTTTTAGTGATTTAAATGCTGTTACTTCAACATTACCAACTAACAGTAATAAGACTATGAATACCCACCAATTTTCATTTGGGAATTGCATTGTAGTAATAGCAACTACAAATAATAATAACACAGCCATGATTATTCTTAAGATTCTAGTAAATATAGAATTCATTTTGAATATACTTATGTAACTTACAATTAAGTATAGTAAAGGTAATAAGATTAAGTATAATTTCATGAATTGACATCCTTTCTATTTCGAATTTATATTAGCACGTTCTATTACTTATGACTAGGATGTCTTTAATAAAAAATGTAATGATATTGTGACACCACAAACACTATTGTTCATTTATTTGCTTTCTCACCATAGCCATCTCTTTTTCGATTTCTTCTAATTGATTAACTAGTGGATCGATATTTTGATTTAATGACTCACGTTTTTCCAAATCACCTTGTAGGCGCGTGTAATCATATTTAAGTTCAGCTAATTTAGATTCTAAATTCATTCAAAGACAACTCCTTTATTTTTAATTTTACAGAGTATTTAAATTATATCATGAAACAAAGTGGTTCTAAAATTTATAGCAAATGTGTTAAAGTTATCAATTGTAAGAGTTGAGATACGTGAAAGAAGGGTTGGTATGACGGAGCAATTTGTAATGATTATTCTTTTAATCGCTTTAGGGTACTTTTTAAAGCGAATTAATTATTTAAAAGCAACGGATAGTCAAGTACTTTCCACTTTAGTTTTAAATGTAACCCTACCTTCTTTAGTGATTGTTAATTTGAATCATGCTGATTTAAATCCATCGTTTTCGATATTGCCTGTTATGATGATTATTTACGGAGTATTAGCTAAAATTATCGTTATTTGGTGTTTTCGAAAATATAATAATCAAATGCGTGGTTCAGTAGGTATGATGATTGGTTCTATGAATATTGGGTTATTTGCTTATCCACTTGTAGATGCTATTTGGCCGGGAACGGGTATGGTTTATTTTGGAATGGTTGATATTGGTGGAGCAGTAATTATGTTCGGTCTAACTTACTTTGTTGGTAGTTACTATAGTGAGGGAAGCGACCAGTTTAACTTTAAATTTTTAGGACTAAAACTAATTCAATCGGTTCCGCTAGTTACATACATTGTTATGTTTACGTTAAATATGGCTAATATACATTTACCAAAAGTAGCCATAGATTTCTTTTCAATTTTAGGTAAAGCCAATATGCCAATGTCTATGATTTTATTAGGTGTTATGCTGAGCTTTACAATTGATCGAGCGTATTTACCTATTGCAATCAAATACCTATGTCTACATTACGGAATTGGCTTAGGTGCAGGACTTCTTGTACATTATTTCTTACCGGTATCTGATCAAATGATTAAAACAACATTATTAATCACATGGTTATTACCTGTAGGAGTGGCGATTATACCTTATTCAATTCAATTTAAATACAAAACGTTACCTTTAATAGGGATGGTTACTAATTTAACGATTGTCATTAGTATTATTATATTATATATGTATCAAGCATTCTTTGTTTCATAGTCATTTTGTCACAGAACTAAAATAAAAACCATGCAATACAAGCAAACATAGTGTTATTAAATAACATATATTGTGCATGTATATTGCATGGTTTATTTTTTTGATTTAG
Source organism: Staphylococcus warneri (assembly GCF_900636385.1). NCBI lineage: Bacteria > Bacillati > Bacillota > Bacilli > Caryophanales > Staphylococcaceae > Staphylococcus > Staphylococcus warneri. The sequence goes on from NZ_LR134269.1 coordinate 661,471, forward strand.
CCTTTACCACCCATAAATGCAGGATAGTTTGTCATACCACCATCAACATAAATGGTAGTACCATGAACATAATGAGCTAAATCTGATGCTAAGAATAAAGCTACATTAGCAATGTCTTGAGCATCACCAATTTCTTTGGCAGGAATCATTTCTAATGTTTCTGCACGTGTTTTTGGGTCAGAGAATTTTTCTTTGGTATGTTCAGTAACAATAGCCCCAGGAGATATATTGTTAATTCTGATACCAAACTGAGCATATTCCATCGACATTGTTTCCATCATTAATTTTAATCCACCTTTACTAGAAGCGTAATGGACGTAATTAGGCCATGGAATTGTGTCGTGAACACTTGAAGTATTAATGATAACACCTTGTTTATCTTCATCTCTGAATTGTTTTATCGCTTCTCTTGAACCGATAAAAGCGCCAGTTAAGTTAATATCTATAACTTTTTGCCATTCTTCAAGCGTCATTTCATGAGTTGGTGTTGGTTTTTCAAAACCAGCATTATTAATCATAATATCTAACGTTCCAAAATGATTAACGGTTTGTTTAATTAAGTTGATCACATCTTCTTCTTTTGATACATCACCTTGAACAAGTAAAGCATCTCCACCAGCTTGTTTGATTATATCTACTGATTCTTGTAAAGAATCATCATGTTTATCAGAGCGATAGTTAAGTACAACTTTGGATTTAGCTTTACCAAAGTTTTCTGCAAATGATTTTCCAATACCACTACCGGCTCCTGTAATAATGACTACTTTATTTTCTAAGTCTTTAAACATTTAAGAGCCTCCTATAAATAAATTATTTTAGATTACCTAAAATAATAGCAGCAATGATAATAAGGATAATACCTGACCATATCCCTGTCATCTGACGACTGTCTTTTTTCTCTCCTAAGATAAAGATACCGCCAAGTGTAGATACGATAACTAATAATTGAGATAATGAAAAACTAGTTGCAACGCCTACTTTAGGTTGTGAATAGAACATAAATAAGTTACCGATTGCCCATACTACACCAGGAATAAGGTTTAAGGCAGTAGACTTGATTGATGTTTTATGATTCATTGATAAAATGAATCCACCAATTGCCATTCCGACTGATTGGAAGAATAGCGCTTTAGTACCACTAACATTAAAGATATCTCCTAATACAACATAACCAACATAACCAACTGTTGAAATTAAAAGAATACCCATTGCTTTTTTGAACTCTGGATCGTCAGATTTTCCTTCGTTTTTAGCTTTTAATGATGTTAATGCTATACCTGCGACTAATAGCACCATGGATAATAGACCGAATACAACTTGTACCATAGTACTCCATTCACCAAGGAAAATAACACTAAATAGAGTGGTGCCGACCAACTGCATGCCAGTTGAGATAGGCATTGTTTTAGATACACCAATTAAATTAACAGATTTTAATTGGTTCCCTTGACCGAATGCCCAAAGAGCACCAGAGAATAATCCAACTATAATGACTGTTAAATCGTCAAATGCTGCATTACCAGTTAAAAGTAAACAAATACCTACAATGAGTGCACCTAAAGTGGTACCTCTGATTTGGTTATAGGGGCCACCACCAACGAAAACATTGATAATAACAACACTACCCCAAAATAGTGCTGGTAACAATGCTATTAAAATATCAAGAAACTGCATATGTTTCTCACTCTCCTAAATTACGAATTAAGTGCTCCCCTTAATAACACTTGGAGTTAATTCTAAAACAAATTGATAGAATAGTAAAAAACATCGCTCGAATATTGGTTTGCTGCATTAAAAAAATACATCCCCCAATTATAGGAAGATGTATAATAGACATTTTTAATTATCGGTATTATTAACTGTTTCATGTATATGTTGTGGTTCTAATTTATATTTTTTGTATTCGTAGTTCGTTTTAAAACCTAATTCGTTAAATCGTTCCACAAGTCTACTGTTTTTATTACGTATTTTGAAATAAACTTTGCGCAAATCAAAATGAATAAATGCATAATTTAATGCGTATTCTAATAAATCAAAGGCGATACCCTTCATACGATAATCAATATGTGAACTGAAATACTTTATTTCAGCACTAGCTTGTTGCGTATTAACGTCTAAATATAAATAACCTTTTAATAAACCTTCACTAACGAATAGGAATAATCGATGTGTCTCATCAATACTATTTATGATGTCATTTGCATCCATAGCATCGTGTTTGAATGTTTTTTGATGCATACGTGAAAATGCACGATAAAATCCTTTTTGGTATTCAATAATATTTTGTTCACTTCCTAGATCGCCTATATCTTGATGAGCTTCTAAATAATAGTCTGTGAAATTATAACTCGCTTGAATTTGTTTAACGAAAGGTTTATATGTTTGTACGCCTTCTTCGAATGAAAAATTATATACCGCATAATCAGGTTGCCCAGCTATCATAGTGTCAAATAATTGTTGGAATAATTCCGGAGACAATGTGTAATTTGCTTCTATAAATGGACCAATAACTTTGAATTTATAAGTTTCATATGGAATTGCAAAAATTAGTGCTTTGATTTGGCTATCTTCAATAATGGCAAATGCGCCAGGATGATTAATTGCTTCTTCTAATAATTGATCAAATTCAGTAAATTGTTGAGGTATTTTATATAAATAGGAAGTTACTTGGTAATCAGAAGTTTCAATGAAAGATTTTATTTCTTTTGGGTCATTCAACTGAATAATGTCCATAATCCTACCTCCGTAACATAGTGATTAATATAATTATATGGGTAATTACAAATAAATGAAAGTTAATTGATACATGTACATGTTACAATTAATGTAATCCATTAAACATAATTATTATAGACATTAAAAAAGCTTAAATCTATATTTATTATAGTTAAATAAGAAAGGGAATTATCACAAATGCAATCATTAATTTTAGCAGAAAAACCTTCAGTTGCACGAGATATTGCAAGTGCACTTAATATAAATCAGAAAAGGAATGGTTATTTTGAAAATAATCAATATATTGTAACTTGGGCACTAGGTCATCTAGTTACGAATGCAACACCTGAACAATATGACAAGGCTTTTCAGGAATGGAAACTTGAAGATTTACCAATCATTCCGAAACAAATGAAAACAGTAGTGATTGGCAAAACAAGTAAACAATTTAAAACAGTAAAGTCATTAATGCAAAAAGACAATGTTAATGAAATAATCATTGCCACAGATGCTGGTAGAGAAGAGGAGCTCGTTGCAAGACTTATTTTAGATAAAGTTGGAAACAAAAAACCTATTAAGCGATTATGGATAAGTTCAGTAACTAAGAAAGCTATTAAAGATGGTTTTAATCATCTAAAAGATGGCCGTCAATATCAACACTTATACGAAGCAGCACTAGCAAGAAGTGAGGCAGATTGGGTAGTTGGTATCAATGCAACAAGAGCTTTGACAACAAAATATGATGCACAATTATCTTTAGGTCGAGTTCAAACGCCTACCATTCAATTGGTTCAATCTCGTCAAAATGAAATTAATGAATTTAAACCGCAAACATACTATACATTAACAATTAAAGTAGACGGGTTTGAGTTTAATTTTGATTCTGGGCAACGTCGAGTCACTGACCAACAAGAACTTAAATCAATAGTAGATGATATAAAAAATAAAAAGGGTCAAATAGAAAATGTAGTATCAAAACATAAAAAGACTTACCCTAGATCTTTATATAACTTAACGGATTTACAACAAGATGCTTATCATCGCTATAAGATGGGACCAAAAGAAACGTTAAATACTTTACAGAATTTATATGAAAGACATAAATTAGTTACATATCCGCGTACTGATTCTAATTATTTAACAACCGATATGGTGTCAACTATAAAAGAAAGATTACAAGCATTATTGGCGACAGAATATAAAGAAAATATAAGAGCATTAATGTCTCAATCTTATTCTACTAAAATGAATATATTTAATAACCAAAAAGTTTCTGATCACCATGCAATCATTCCAACCGAAATAAGACCTGACTTATCTCAATTAAGTAATAGAGAAATGAAAATCTATATGTTAATAGTAGAAAGATTTCTTGAAAGTTTAATGCCACCATATGAATATCAACATATTAAAGTGCATTTAGTAGTAGGTCAGTTCAAATTTGTATTAAACGAAAATGTCACAACTCAATTAGGGTTTAAAGCATTGAAACAACAAGAAACAGAAATTGTTACTCAGAATCCTTTTAAAAATAACCAAACAGTTAATATACAACATACCGATATAAAGTCACATCAAACAACACCGCCAGATTATTTTAATGAAGGAACATTATTAAAAGCTATGGAAAGTCCTCAGAATTATATACATTTGGATGATAAAAAACACGTACATACACTTAAAGAAGCGGGGGGTATTGGGACTGTTGCCACACGAGCTGATATTATTGAAAAGCTCTTCAATATGAATGCAATTGAATCAAGAGATGGCAAAATTAAAGTAACATCAAAAGGTAAACAAATTTTAGAGCTTGCACCATCAAAATTAACATCACCATTATTAATGGCTGAATGGGAAGAAAAATTACTATTAATTGAAAAAGGAAAATATAATAAGCAGCAATTTATAAAAAAGATGAAGGAATTTACGACTGAAATTGTAAACATTATTAAGAATAGTGAACAGAAATACAAACACGATAATTTAACCACTACCGAATGTCCTACATGTGGTAAATTTATGATTAAAGTCAAAACCAAAAATGGTCAAATGTTAGTTTGCCAAGATCCAACATGTAAAACAAAAAAAAATATTCAAAGAAAAACAAACGCGCGTTGTCCAAACTGTAAAAAGAAAATGACTTTATTTGGTAGAGGAAAAGATGCAACATATAGATGTGTATGTGGTCATTCAGAAACCCAAGCGCAGATGGATAAACGTATGAAAGAAAAATCGAGTGGTAAAGTATCCAAAAAAGAAATGAAAAAATATATGAATCAACAAGAAGAACTTGATAATAATCCGTTTAAAGATGCTTTAAAAAATCTAAAATTATAAATAAATTCGAACAAAAACGTGCCGAAAATTATGAAAGTTCGTATTTAGTATTGTCTTTTTAGAAAATTGGTATTAAAATATTAAAGTATTTCAAAAAAAGGAGCATTAGCCGTGAAAAAATACTTCAAGTTCGATGAATATGGTACAAACTTTAAAAGAGAAATCTTGGGTGGTATCACTACTTTCTTATCAATGGCGTATATTTTAGCAGTAAATCCACAAGTTTTAAGTTTAGCAGGAGTTAAGGGTGTATCTGCAGATATGAAGATGGATCAAGGAGCCATTTTTGTAGCAACTGCCTTAGCAGCATTTGTAGGTTCATTATTTATGGGCCTTATTGCTAAGTATCCAATTGCGTTAGCACCAGGAATGGGATTAAATGCATTCTTCGCATTTACAGTTGTTTTAACAATGGGCATTCCTTGGAAAGTCGGTTTAACAGGCGTTTTATTCTCGGGTATCTTCTTCGCGATTTTGACCGTCACTGGTCTTCGAGAGATTATCATTAACGCGATTCCGTATCAAATGAAAATGGCCGTCTCAGCTGGGATAGGATTGTTTATCACCTTTGTCGGTTTACAAAGTTCAGGTATCATTGTTAAAAATGATTCAACATTAGTCACACTTGGTCATTTAACAAAAGCGCCAGTGTTATTAGCAATATTTGGTATTGTAATTACAGTAGTATTATATGCAAAAAAAGTACCAGGTTCTATATTTATTGGTATGATTATCACTGCCATAGTTGGTATGATTACAGGTCAAATTCATACACCTACTGGCGTTGTTGGTCAAATTCCTAGTATCAAACCAACATTTGGTGCTGCATTTGAAGCATTTAAAGATCCAGGACAATTATTTACGATACAATTCTTAATTGTCATTTTAACTTTCTTATTTATAGATTTCTTTGATACAGCAGGTACTTTAGTTGCAGTAGCAACTCAAGCCGGTATCATGAAAGATAATAAATTACCGAGAGCAGGTAGAGCTTTATTCTCAGACTCACTAGCAACAATTGTAGGTGCTATTTTCGGTACTACAACAACTACATCTTACATTGAATCAACTTCAGGTGTAGCAGTAGGTGCTAGAACAGGTTTTGCCAGTATTGTAACTGGATTCTGTTTCTTATTAGCATTATTCTTTAGTCCATTAATCGCTGTAGTTACAAGTGCGGTTACAACGCCAGCACTTGTCGTAGTAGGTGTGTTAATGGCAGCGAATTTTGCTGAAATCAATTGGAAACGATTCGAAGTTGCAGTTCCAGCATTTATTACAATTATCATGATGCCTTTATCATATTCAATAGCTACTGGTATTGCATGTGGATTTATATTCTATCCAATTACTATGTTAATTAGTAAAAGACATAAAGAAGTACATCCGATTATGTATGTATTAATGGTATTATTCATTTTATACTTCGTATTCGTACATGGCTAAATAAAAAGGACGTTCACACCAACATGAGTGTGAACGTCTTTTTTAGATTGAAGTAATAAGATATCTATTTAGATTTATGACCATCTTTATATTGTGTATAGATGACTCTTGCGTTTTTATTCGGAATGTACGTTGGCGCAGCTAGTACAATAAAGACAAAGAAAATCATCAATACAAACAATGCCCAATGAATAATCATACCTACAAAAGGAATAAATGCGACAAACGATCCAATGATCCCAAGTATCGGAATAATCACCATAGGTTTAATAGTATTTTGAGTATCTACTAATAATATTATAGTAAGAATTAGATATAAAAATGCATTAAATAATAATGGCTGCCATCCAAAGCTTACAATAACGCTGCCACCTAAAAATGGAATGCCGTAAAAGAATTCGCAAATGATTAAAAATACTCCAATAATTGCTAGGGTTAGTTTAATACCGTTTTTCATTTAATTCACCCCCGTTCTCTTCTATTATAATAAAAAGAAACTAAAGTTAGTATTAAAAAGTTTATAACAGACAAAATGAAAATAGAAATAAAGTAAAAAAATTCCCTAAAACGGTTGAATAAGCAATACATTTAAAGTACAATAACAAAGTATGTGTTAGACAAAACAGAAAAAAGTTAGTGAAAACCATTGATTTATCAGTGTTTTTCATGTAACATATCTAATGTTGGACTTTAAGAAACGCGATGAAGCGAAAGGTTACTGACACACCCGGCCGCTTTGCCATGGCGCTGTGTGAGATAGTTTTCGTGGAGAAGTCTATCACTTAAATGTAGACGAATAAGGAGGGAAAATTATGGCAAAACAAAAAATCAGAATCAGATTAAAAGCTTATGATCACCGCGTGATTGATCAATCAGCAGAGAAAATTGTTGAAACTGCTAAACGTTCTGGTGCAGATGTTTCTGGACCAATTCCGTTACCAACTGAAAAGTCAGTTTATACAATCATCCGTGCCGTGCATAAGTACAAAGATTCACGTGAACAATTCGAACAACGTACTCATAAACGTTTAATCGATATTGTTAACCCAACACCAAAAACAGTTGATGCTCTTATGGGCTTAAACTTACCATCTGGTGTAGACATCGAAATCAAATTATAATAGAAAAATTTAGGAGGTGGACTTTCGATGACCAAAGGAATCTTAGGAAGAAAAATCGGGATGACACAAGTGTTTGGAGAAAACGGTGAATTAATCCCAGTTACAGTAGTAGAAGCAGGACAAAACGTTGTATTACAAAAGAAAACTGAAGAAGTTGATGGTTACAACGCAATCCAAGTAGGATTTGAAGATAAAAAAGCATACAAAAAAGGTTCTAAAACTAATAAATATGCTAATAAACCAGCTGAAGGTCATGCTAAAAAAGCTGACACAGCACCTAAGCGCTTCATTCGTGAATTCAGAAACGTTAACGTTGATGAATACGAAGTAGGTCAAGAAGTCTCAGTTGATACATTCGAAACTGGTGACATCATTGATGTTACAGGCGTTTCAAAAGGTAAAGGTTTCCAAGGTGCTATTAAACGTCACGGACAAGCTCGTGGACCAATGGCACACGGTTCTCATTTCCACAGAGCACCAGGTTCTGTAGGTATGGCTTCAGATGCTTCAAGAGTATTTAAAGGTCAAAAAATGCCAGGCCGTATGGGTGGAAACACAGTTACTGTACAAAACCTAGAAGTAGTACAAGTTGACACTGAAAACAGTGTAATCTTAGTAAAAGGTAATGTACCTGGACCTAAAAAAGGTTTAGTAGAAATTTCAACTTCAATTAAATCAATTAAAAAAGGTAATAAATAATTAACAAGCGAAAGGAGGAAAATGCATAATGGCTAATTATGATGTTTTAAAAGTAGACGGATCAAAAAGTGGTTCAGTTGAATTAAGCGATGCAGTATTTGCAATCGAACCTAATAATAGCGTTCTATTTGAAGCTATTAATTTACAACGTGCTTCATTACGTCAAGGTACACATTCTGTTAAAAACCGTTCAGCAGTACGTGGCGGTGGACGTAAACCATGGAGACAAAAAGGAACAGGTCGTGCTCGTCAAGGTACAATCCGTGCACCACAATGGCGTGGCGGTGGCGTTGTATTCGGACCAACTCCAAGAAGTTATGGTTACAAAATGCCTAAGAAAATGCGTCGTTTAGCATTACGTTCTGCATTATCATTCAAAGTTAAAGAAAATGGATTCACAGTTGTAGATGCATTCGGTTTCGATGCACCAAAAACAAAAGAATTCAAAAATGTTTTAACTACATTAGAACAACCTAAAAAAGTCTTAGTAGTTGTTGAAAACGAAGATGTAAATGTTGAATTATCAGCACGTAACATCCCAGGTGTTCAAGTAACAACTGCTCAAGGTTTAAATGTATTAGATATCACAAGCGCTGACAGTGTTGTAATCACTGAAGCTGCTGCTAAAAAAGTTGAGGAGGTGCTCGGATAATGGAAGCTAGAGATATTCTTAAGCGCCCCGTAATCACTGAGAAATCTTCAGAAGCAATGGCAGAAGATAAATATACATTCGATGTTGATACTCGTGCTAACAAAACACAAGTTAAAATTGCTGTTGAAGAAATCTTCGACGTAAAAGTTGATAATGTAAACATCATCAACTACAAACCTAAGAAAAAGCGTATGGGCCGTTACCAAGGCTACACAAATAAAAGAAGAAAAGCGATTGTAAAACTTAAAGAAGGTTCAATCGACTTATTCAACTAAAAAACATTACCAATAAGGAGGTAAACGACAATGGCTCTTAAAAAGTATAAGCCAATAACTAATGGTCGTCGTAATATGACTTCATTAGATTTCGCTGAAATTACGAAAACTACACCAGAAAAGTCATTATTACAACCGCTACCGAAAAGAGCGGGACGTAACAACCAAGGTAAATTGACTGTTCGCCATCATGGTGGAGGACATAAACGTCAATACCGTGTTATCGATTTCAAACGTAACAAAGACGGCATCAACGCTAAAGTTGATTCTATCCAATATGATCCAAACCGTTCAGCTAACATTGCATTATTAGTATATGCTGATGGTGAAAAACGTTATATTATCGCACCTAAAGGATTACAAGTAGGTCAAACAGTTGAAAGTGGTGCTGAAGCAGATATCAAAGTAGGTAATGCTTTACCATTACAAAATATTCCTGTTGGTACAGTAATCCACAATATCGAGTTAAAACCTGGTAAAGGTGGACAAATCGCTCGTTCAGCTGGTGCTAGCTCACAGGTATTAGGTAAAGAAGGTAAATATGTATTAATCAGATTACGCTCTGGTGAAGTTCGTATGATTCTTTCAACTTGCCGTGCTACTATTGGTCAAGTTGGTAATATCCAACACGAACTAGTAAATGTTGGTAAAGCTGGACGTTCAAGATGGAAAGGTATCCGCCCTACAGTTCGTGGTTCTGTAATGAACCCTAACGATCACCCACACGGTGGTGGTGAAGGTCGTGCACCAATCGGTAGACCATCTCCAATGTCACCTTGGGGTAAACCTACGCTTGGTAAGAAAACACGTCGTGGTAAAAAATCATCAGACAAACTTATCGTTCGTGGACGTAAGAAAAAATAATAAAATTAACTTATTTGGGTGTGCGGCGTAACAGCTGCACGCACAGAATAAGAAGGGAGGCGCCCAAATGGCTCGTAGTATTAAAAAAGGACCTTTCGTCGATGATTACTTAATGAAAAAAGTTGAAGCACAAGACGGAAGTGAAAAAAAACAAGTAATTAAAACATGGTCTCGTCGTTCTACAGTTTTCCCAAATTTCATTGGTCATACTTTCGCAGTATACGATGGACGTAAACATGTACCTGTATATGTTACAGAAGATATGGTAGGTCACAAATTAGGTGAATTCGCACCAACTCGTACATTTAAAGGTCATGCTGTTGACGATAAAAAAACAAGAAGATAATTTTTAATAAGTAGAGGAGGAAATCCTAATGGAAGCAAAAGCGGTTGCTAGAACAATAAGAATCGCACCTCGTAAAGTAAGATTAGTTCTTGACTTAATTAGAGGTAAAAATGCTGGAGAAGCTATTGCAATTTTAAAATTAACAAACAAAGCTTCATCTCCAGTTATCGAAAAAGTATTAATGTCCGCTTTAGCTAATGCTGAACATAACTACGACATGAACACAGATGAATTAGTAGTTAAAGAAGCTTACGCTAACGAAGGACCAACTTTAAAACGTTTCCGCCCACGTGCGCAAGGACGTGCAAGTGCGATCAACAAACGTACAAGCCACATTACAATCGTCGTAAGTGACGGTAAAGAAGAAGCTAAAGAAGCTTAATAACTTTCTAAGGAGGGAATACTGTGGGTCAAAAAATTAATCCAATCGGACTTCGTGTTGGAATTATCCGTGATTGGGAAGCAAAATGGTATGCTGAAAAAGATTTCGCTTCACTATTACACGAAGATTTAAAAATCCGTAAATTTATTGATAATGAATTAAAAGAAGCATCAGTTTCTCACGTAGATATCGAACGTGCTGCAAACCGTATTAATATCGCAATTCATACTGGTAAACCTGGTATGGTAATTGGTAAAGGCGGTTCTGAAATTGATAAACTTCGTAACAAATTAAACGCTTTAACTGATAAAAAAGTACACATCAACGTAATTGAAATTAAGAAAATTGATATCGATGCAAGATTAGTTGCTGAAAATATCGCACGTCAATTAGAAAACCGTGCTTCATTCCGTCGTGTACAAAAACAAGCTATTACAAGAGCTATGAAACTTGGTGCTAAAGGTATTAAAACTCAAGTATCAGGTCGTTTAGGCGGAGCTGATATTGCTCGTGCTGAACAATATTCTGAAGGAACTGTTCCACTTCATACATTACGTGCTGACATCGATTATGCACACGCTGAAGCAGATACTACTTATGGTAAATTAGGCGTTAAAGTATGGATCTATCGTGGAGAAGTTCTTCCTACTACTAAGAACACTAGTGAAGGAGGAAAATAATCATGTTACTACCAAAACGTGTTAAATATCGTCGTCAACATCGTCCTAAAACAACTGGTCGTTCAAAAGGCGGTAACTATGTAACATTTGGTGAGTATGGTTTACAAGCAACTACAACGTCTTGGATCACTTCTCGTCAAATCGAATCAGCTCGTATTGCAATGACTCGTTATATGAAACGTGGTGGGAAAGTTTGGATCAAAATCTTCCCTCATACACCATATACTAAAAAACCTTTAGAAGTACGTATGGGTGCCGGTAAAGGTGCGGTTGAAGGCTGGATCGCAGTCGTTAAACCTGGTAGAATTTTATTCGAAGTCGCTGGTGTACAAGAAGAAGTTGCACGCGAAGCACTACGTTTAGCAAGTCACAAACTTCCAGTAAAAACTAAGTTTGTAAAACGTGAAGAATTGGGTGGTGAAACAAATGAAAGCTAAGGAAATTAGAGACTTAACCACTTCAGAAATCGAAGAACAAATCAAATCTTCAAAAGAAGAGCTTTTTAACCTACGCTTTCAGTTAGCTACAGGTCAATTAGAAGAAACTGCACGTATTCGCACAGTAAGAAAAACGATTGCACGTCTAAAAACTGTTGCTCGTGAAAGAGAAATTGAACAAAGTAAGGCTAATCAATAATTAATTGAAAGAGGAGGTTACAAAAGTGAGCGAAAGAAATGATCGTAAAGTTTATGTAGGTAGAGTTGTTTCTGATAAAATGGACAAGACAATTACAGTACTTGTTGAAACTTACAAAACACACAAATTATACGGCAAACGAGTAAAATACTCAAAAAAATACAAAACTCATGATGAAAACAATTCAGCTAAATTAGGAGACATTGTTAAAATTCAAGAAACTCGTCCTTTATCAGCAACAAAACGTTTTCGTTTAGTAGAAATTGTTGAAGAGTCAGTAATTATTTAATTCAAGATTAGAGATAAGGGAGGTTTAACTAATGATCCAACAAGAGACACGTTTAAAAGTAGCAGACAACTCTGGTGCTCGTGAAGTTCTTACAATCAAAGTATTAGGTGGATCTGGTCGCAAAACAGCGAACATCGGCGATGTTATCGTATGTACTGTTAAAAATGCAACACCAGGTGGCGTTGTTAAAAAAGGCGATGTTGTCAAAGCTGTTGTAGTACGTACTAAATCAGGTGTACGCCGTAACGATGGTTCATATATCAAATTTGACGAAAATGCATGTGTTATCATTCGTGATGACAAAGGCCCACGTGGTACTCGTATCTTTGGTCCTGTTGCTCGTGAATTACGTGAAGGTAACTTCATGAAAATCGTATCATTAGCACCAGAAGTACTATAAAATCAATTAACCAAAATATATAAGGAGGTGCCCACATGCATATCAAAAAAGGTGACAACGTAAAAGTTATCGCAGGTAAAGACAAAGGTAAAGAAGGTAAAGTAGTAGCTACTGAACCTAAACGTGACCGTGTCGTTGTGGAAGGTGTTAACGTTATTAAAAAACACCAAAAACCAACTCAATTAAACCCTGAAGGTGGAATTTTAGAAACAGAGGCAGCTATCCATGTTTCTAACGTACAATTATTAGACCCTAAAACAAACGAACCAACACGTGTAGGTTACAAATTTGTTGATGGTAAAAAAGTTCGTATTGCAAAAAAATCTGGCGAAGAAATTAAATCTAATAATTAATTACTAGTTGAAAGGAGGATCCACTTTGAACCGTTTAAAAGAAAAATTCAATTCTGAAGTTACTGAGAACTTAGTAAAGAAATTTAACTATAGTTCAGTAATGGAAGTACCTAAAATTGACAAAATCGTAGTGAACATGGGTGTAGGTGACGCTGTTCAAAACTCTAAAGTGTTAGATAACGCTGTTGAAGAGTTAGAATTAATCACTGGTCAAAAACCATTAGTAACTAAAGCTAAAAAATCAGTTGCAACATTCCGTTTACGTGAAGGTATGCCAATCGGTGCGAAAGTTACACTTCGCGGAGAAAGAATGTATGAATTCTTAGACAAACTAATTTCAGTATCACTACCACGTGTACGTGACTTCCAAGGTGTTTCTAAAAAAGCATTCGATGGTCGCGGTAACTACACATTAGGTGTTAAAGAACAATTAATTTTCCCTGAAATCGATTATGATAAAGTAAGCAAAGTAAGAGGAATGGATATTGTTATCGTAACTACTGCTAACACTGACGAGGAAGCTCGTGAATTGTTATCAAACTTCGGTATGCCATTTCGTAAATAATCTCTAAAAGGAGGCTAATTAAGTGGCTAAAACTTCAATGGTTGCTAAGCAACAAAAAAAACAAAAATTCGCAGTTCGTGAATACACTCGTTGTGAACGCTGTGGTCGTCCACATTCTGTATATCGTAAATTTAAATTATGCCGTATTTGTTTCCGTGAATTAGCTTACAAAGGCCAAATTCCTGGCGTACGCAAAGCTAGCTGGTAATAAACAAGAGTCTGAAAGGAGGCAACAATCAATGACAATGACAGATCCAATCGCAGATATGCTAACTCGTGTAAGAAACGCAAACATGGTTCGTCACGATAAATTAGAATTACCTGCGTCTAATATCAAAAAAGAAATTGCTGAAATCTTAAAAAACGAAGGTTTCATTAAAAACGTTGAATACGTAGAAGACGATAAGCAAGGTGTTATTCGTTTATTCTTAAAATATGGTCAAAACAATGAACGTGTTATCACAGGATTAAAACGTATTTCAAAACCAGGTTTACGTGTTTATGCTAAAGCTAACGAAGTACCAAAAGTACTTAATGGTTTAGGTATTGCATTAGTATCAACTTCTGAAGGTGTTATCACTGATAAAGAAGCAAGAAAACGTAATGTTGGTGGAGAAATTATCGCATACGTTTGGTAATAAATAATAAGGAGGTGCCATAACATGAGTCGTGTTGGTAAGAAAATTATTGACATCCCTAGTGACGTAACAGTAACTTTTGACAAAAACAATGTAACTGTTAAAGGTCCAAAAGGTGAATTATCAAAAACATTAAACGAAAGAATGACATTCAAACAAGAAGAAAACACAATTGAAGTTGTAAGACCATCTGATTCTAAAGATGACAGAACAGATCATGGTACAACTCGTGCTTTATTAAATAATATGGTACAAGGTGTTTCTCAAGGTTTCGAAAAAACGCTTGAACTTGTTGGTGTAGGTTACCGTGCTCAAATGCAAGGTAATGATTTAGTACTTAACGTTGGTTACTCTCACCCAGTTGAAATTAAAGCCGAAGATGGAATTACTTTCGCTGTAGAGAAAAACACAACTGTTAAAGTTTCTGGTGTATCTAAAGAGCAAGTTGGGGCAATCGCTTCTAACATCCGTTCAGTAAGACCTCCAGAACCTTATAAAGGTAAAGGTATTCGTTACCAAGGTGAATACGTACGCCGTAAAGAAGGTAAAACTGGTAAATAATAGATAACACTCTACAGAAAGGAGTATTGAAATGATCAGTAAAATTGATAAAAATAAAGTGCGTTTGAAAAGACATTCACGTGTTCGTACTAAATTATCAGGTACAGCTGAAAAGCCACGTTTAAATGTATATCGTTCAAACAAACACATTTACGCACAAATCATTGATGATGTTAAAGGCGAAACATTAGCTCAAGCTTCATCTAAAGATAAAGATATTGCTAACGAATCAGCTACAAAAGTTGATTTATCAACAAAAGTTGGCGAAACAATTGCTAAAAAAGCAAGTGATAAAGGAATTAAAGAAATCGTATTCGATCGTGGAGGTTACTTATACCACGGACGCGTTAAAGCATTAGCAGAAGCTGCTAGAGAAAACGGTTTAGAATTTTAATTTAAAGGAGGGACAAATACATGGCTCGTAGAGAAGAAGAAACGAAAGAATTTGAAGAACGCGTTGTTACAATCAATCGTGTTGCTAAAGTTGTTAAAGGTGGACGTCGTTTCCGTTTCACTGCATTAGTAGTAGTGGGAGACAAAAATGGTCGTGTAGGTTTCGGTACTGGTAAAGCACAAGAGGTACCAGAAGCAATCAAAAAAGCTGTAGAAGCAGCTAAAAAAGATTTAGTTGTAGTTCCACGTGTTGAAGGTACTACACCTCACACAATCACTGGCCGTTATGGTTCAGGTAGTGTATTCATGAAACCTGCAGCTCCTGGTACTGGTGTTATCGCTGGTGGACCAGTTCGTGCGGTATTAGAATTAGCAGGTATCACTGATATCTTAAGTAAATCATTAGGTTCAAACACACCAATTAACATGGTTCGTGCAACTTTAAATGGTTTACAAAACCTTAAAAACGCTGAAGATGTTGCGAAATTACGCGGCAAAACAGTTGAAGAATTATATAATTAAGGAGGGAAAATAAGTTATGGCTAAATTACAAATTACCCTCACTCGTAGTGTTATTGGTCGTCCTGAAACACAACGTAAAACTGTTGAAGCTTTAGGTCTTAAAAAGACTAATAGTTCAGTAGTTGTTGAAGATAACCCTGCTATTCGTGGGCAAATCAACAAAGTTAAACATTTATTAACAGTAGAAGAAAAATAATTAAGGAGGTGCCGACATGAAATTACATGAGTTAAAACCAGCAGAAGGTTCACGTAAAGAACGAAACCGTGTAGGTCGTGGTGCAGCAACTGGTAATGGTAAAACAAGTGGCCGTGGACATAAAGGTCAAAAAGCACGTTCAGGTGGTAAAGTAAGACCTGGATTTGAAGGTGGACAATTACCATTATTCCGTCGTTTACCAAAACGTGGTTTCACTAACATAAATCGTAAAGAATATGCTATTGTTAACTTAGACCAACTTAATCAATTCGAAGATGGTACTGAAGTAACTCCAGCTTTATTAGTAGAATCTGGTGTTGTTAAGAACGAAAAATCTGGTATCAAAGTACTAGGTAACGGCTCACTAGATAAAAAATTAACAGTGAAAGCTCATAAGTTATCAACTTCAGCAGCAGAAGCTATTGATGCTAAAGGTGGAGCACACGAGGTGATCTAATGTTTCAAACGCTTGTGAGCTTCTTTAAAACTAAAGAAGTTCGAAACAAGATTTTCTTCACTCTAGCAATGTTAGTGATCTTTAAGATTGGGACTTATATTCCAGCTCCTGGAGTAAATCCTAATGCTTTTGATCAAGCAGCAAAAGGTTCTCAAGGTGTCACTGATTTACTTAACACTTTCGGTGGTGGAGCCTTGAAGAACTTTTCAATATTTGCGATGGGAATCATGCCATACATTACCGCATCTATTGTAATGCAATTATTACAGATGGATATTGTTCCTAAGTTCTCTGAATGGGCTAAACAAGGTGATGTAGGTAGAAGAAAAATCAACAATGTAACACGTTATTTCGCTATTATTTTAGCATTCATTCAGTCAATAGGTATGTCGTTCCAATTCAATAACTTATATGGTGGCCGCTTAATTGTAAGTCATTCTGTATATAGTTATTTATTGATTGCACTAACTTTAACAGCAGGAACTGCATTCTTGATATGGCTTGGTGACCAAATCACTCAGTTTGGTGTTGGTAATGGTATTTCACTTATCATCTTTGCAGGTATTTTATCAACGTTACCATCAAGTATCATTCAAGCAGGCCAACAAGCATTTGTAGGTCAAGAAGATACGTCTTTAGCTTGGTTGAAAATAGTAGCACTCATTGTTGCATTAGTACTGTTAACAGTAGGTGCAATATTTGTACTTGAAGCGAAACGTAAAATTCCTATTCAATATGCAAAGAAACAAACAGCTCAACGATTAGGTTCACAAGCAACTTATCTACCTTTAAAAGTTAACTCAGCTGGTGTTATTCCTGTTATCTTTGCGATGGCATTTTTCTTATTAC
Organism: Staphylococcus warneri; assembly: GCF_900636385.1. Classification (NCBI taxonomy): domain Bacteria; kingdom Bacillati; phylum Bacillota; class Bacilli; order Caryophanales; family Staphylococcaceae; genus Staphylococcus; species Staphylococcus warneri. The sequence goes on from NZ_LR134269.1 coordinate 678,847, forward strand.
CAAGAACGTTGACGCTATTTTTCCCTAAAGCTGAATGGGCACAACAAATAGCTGATACAGCAAATCCATCAAGCAACATAGGAATGGTTATCTATATTGTATTAATCATTGCATTTGCATATTTTTATGCATTTGTTCAAGTTAATCCAGAAAAAATGGCTGACAACCTTAAGAAACAAGGTAGTTATGTCCCAGGAATTCGTCCTGGTGAACAAACAAAAAAATATATTACTAAAGTGCTTTATCGATTAACATTTGTTGGCTCTATTTTCTTAGCTGTCATTGCAATTTTACCGATATTAGCGACTAAGTTTATGGGCTTACCAAGATCAATTCAAATTGGTGGTACAAGCTTACTTATCGTTATCGGTGTTGCTATAGAGACTATGAAATCATTAGAAGCGCAAGTAAATCAAAAAGAGTATAAAGGCTTTGGTGGTAGATAATTTGTAGGAGGGCACTTATGAATATCATTTTAATGGGCTTACCTGGTGCAGGTAAAGGAACTCAAGCGAGTGAAATTGTTAAGAAATTCCCAATACCACACATATCTACTGGTGACATGTTCAGAAAAGCGATTAAAGATGAAACTGATTTAGGTAAAGAAGCTAAATCGTACATGGATCGTGGAGAATTAGTCCCTGATGAAGTTACTGTGGGTATCGTTAAAGAAAGAATTTCTGAAGACGATGCAAAAAAAGGATTTTTATTAGATGGATTCCCTAGAACAATCGATCAAGCAGAAGCTTTAAATTCAATTATGGCTGAACTTGATAGAAATATTGATGCTGTCATCAATATTGAAGTTCCAGAGGAAGAACTAATGAATCGTCTTACAGGTCGTCGTATCTGTGAGAATTGTGGTACAACTTATCATCTTGTATTTAATCCTCCAAAAGTTGAAGGTATTTGTGATCTTGATGGCGGTAAATTATATCAACGTGAAGATGATAATCCGGAAACTGTTTCAAATCGTTTGAAAGTCAATGTTAAACAATCAAAACCTATATTAGAATACTATGATAATAAAGGTGTATTAAAAAATATTGATGGTTCAAAAGATATTGAAGAGGTTACTACTGATGTCATTGATATCTTAGACCAATTACAATAGATCAACTTTTACGATCTATGTTGATGTGAATGTTTACTAACACTGTAATATACAATTTAATATGAGTGACAAATAACGATAATTAATTCCCGTAATTTTTGTTAAACTTATTAAAGCTAGTCACTAATAGATTCGTATCGTTGAAGTTGTCTATTGACGATAACCTTACTATTGCAAAAAGGGGGAAGTTAATCAATGGCTAAACAAGATGTTATTGAATTAGAAGGTACTGTATTAGATACTTTACCAAACGCAATGTTTAAAGTAGAATTAGAAAATGGTCATGAAATTTTAGCACATGTAAGTGGAAAAATTAGAATGAACTACATTCGAATTCTACCTGGCGACAAAGTAACTGTTGAGATGTCTCCGTATGATTTATCACGCGGTAGAATTACTTATCGTTATAAATAATCGTCACTCCATAATATAGGGAGGTATTAAAATGAAAGTAAGACCATCAGTAAAACCAATTTGCGAAAAATGTAAAGTCATTAAACGTAAAGGTAAAGTAATGGTAATTTGTGAAAATCCAAAACACAAACAAAGACAAGGTTAATAAAAGAGAGGTGTAAATGTATATGGCACGTATTGCAGGAGTGGATATTCCACGTGAAAAACGCGTTGTTATTTCTTTAACTTATGTATATGGTATCGGTACTTCTACTGCGAAAAAAATCGTTGAAGAAGCTAACGTATCAGCAGACACTCGCGTAAAAGATTTAACTGACGATGAATTAGGTCGCATCCGTGAAGTAGTTGATAGCTACAAAGTAGAAGGTGACTTACGTCGTGAGCAAAACTTAAACATTAAACGTTTAATGGAAATTTCATCATACCGTGGTATTCGTCACCGTCGTGGCTTACCAGTTCGCGGTCAAAAAACTAAAAACAACGCTCGTACGCGTAAAGGCCCAGTTAAAACTGTAGCGAACAAGAAAAAATAATCGGTAAAGGAGGCAAATAATAAATGGCACGTAAACAAGTATCTCGTAAACGTAAAGTGAAAAAGAATATTGAAAGTGGTGTTGCACACATCCGTTCAACATTCAATAATACAATTGTAACGATTACTGACGAATTCGGTAATGCATTATCTTGGTCATCAGCTGGTGCATTAGGATTCAAAGGATCTAAAAAATCAACACCATTCGCAGCGCAAATGGCGTCTGAAACAGCTTCTAAAACAGCTATGGAACATGGTTTAAAAACTGTAGAAGTAACAGTTAAAGGACCTGGACCAGGCCGTGAATCAGCTATCCGTGCATTACAATCAGCAGGACTTGAAGTAACAGCAATCAGAGACGTTACTCCAGTACCACATAATGGTTGTCGTCCACCAAAACGTCGTCGCGTCTAATTTATGGTTGTGTTGTTACAGGTCACTGAGCAAACAGTATAAATCAAGTCGACGTATTTAAGGAGGATATTTGTAAATGATAGAAATCGAAAAACCTAGAATTGAGACAATTGAAATTAGTGAAGATGCTAAATTCGGTAAGTTCGTTGTTGAACCACTTGAACGTGGCTACGGTACTACACTAGGAAACTCCTTACGTCGTATCCTACTATCTTCATTACCAGGATCAGCAGTTAAGTACATCGAAATTGAAGGCGTGTTACACGAATTCTCAGCAGTAGATAATGTTGTTGAAGATGTATCTACTATTATTATGAACATCAAAAAGCTAGCATTAAAAATCTATTCTGAAGAAGATAAAACTTTAGAAATCGATGTTAAGGATGAAGGTGAAGTTACTGCAAGTGATATTACTCACGACAGTGATGTAGAGATTTTAAATCCTGAACTTAAAATTGCTACTGTTTCTAAAGGTGGACATTTAAAAGTTCGTCTTGTTGCTAATAAGGGTAGAGGTTACGCATTAGCTGAAACAAATAATACTAGTGATTTACCAATTGGTGTAATTCCAGTAGATTCACTATATTCACCTGTAGAACGTGTTAACTATACAGTTGAAAACACACGTGTAGGTCAAAGTAGTGATTTTGATAAATTAACTTTAGATGTTTGGACTAATGGTTCAATCACTCCTCAAGAATCAGTATCATTAGCAGCAAAAATAATGACTGAACACTTGAATATCTTTGTAGGTCTAACTGATGAAGCACAAAATGCTGAAATCATGATCGAAAAAGAGGAAGATCAAAAAGAAAAAGTATTAGAAATGTCTATTGAAGAACTAGACTTATCTGTACGTTCTTATAACTGCTTGAAACGCGCAGGAATCAATTCTGTACAAGAGTTAGCTGATAAATCTGAAGCTGACATGATGAAAGTGCGTAATTTAGGTCGTAAATCTCTTGAAGAAGTAAAATATAAATTAGAAGATTTAGGATTAGGATTAAGAAAAGAAGATTGATAAAGGAGGTTAACTCATGGGTTACAGAAAATTAGGTCGTACTTCTGATCAACGTAAAGCTATGTTACGTAACTTAGCTACTTCACTTATCGTAAGTGAGCGTATTGAAACTACAGAAGCTCGTGCAAAAGAAGTTCGCAGTGTTGTTGAGAAATTAATCACTTTAGGTAAAAAAGGAGATTTAGCTTCTCGTCGTAATGCAGCTAAAACATTACAAAATGTTGAAATCTTAAACGAAGATGAAACTACTCAAACTGCTCTTCAAAAATTATTCGGTGAAATCGCTGAACGTTATACAGACCGCCAAGGTGGTTATACTCGTATTCTTAAAGAAGGCCCTCGTCGTGGTGACGGTGCTGAATCAGTAATTATCGAATTAGTATAATTTAATTATAAATACACTAACTACTTATATATAAAGCAAATGAGTGCAACGATAATATCTGCCACATACAGACATTGTCTAGCTCAGAGTACCCCATCAAACTAAATATTAAATTAAAGCGTGAACTCAACAAAACTGATGGGGTGCGCGCTTTTTTATTTTAAGCTGAGATATTTATATCCTCAGCTTTTTTTAATACTTCATTGATAGAAATACAAAATGCTTTTAATCATAATGAACACGTATACATATGATATTAAATAATGTAAAATGTTAAAGGTAACTAAAAATAAGGGGGAATAAAAGTGAAGGAAGAACAAAATATTATAGAATTCAAAAATGTATCTTTTAAATACCAAAGTGATTCTGCCTTCACTTTAAATGACGTGTCATTTCATATTCCTCGAGGCCAATGGACGAGTATTGTTGGTCACAACGGTTCAGGTAAGTCTACTGTTACTAAACTAATGGTAGGCATTGAAGAATCAGATGAAGGACAAATTTTATTTAATCAACATAAAATTGATAAAGATAATATAGCCCAAATAAGAAAACAAATTGGTATTGTTTTTCAGAATCCAGACAACCAATTTGTGGGTGCAATTGTAAAGTATGATGTTGCCTTTGGTTTGGAAAATCATTCAGTACCTTATCACGAAATGCAGGAAAAAGTGACAAGAGCATTGAAACAAGTAGACATGTTAGATTTAGCAGAATACGAACCACATTCTTTATCGGGTGGTCAAAAACAAAGAGTAGCTATTGCTAGTGTTTTAGCATTAAATCCATCCGTCATTATCTTAGATGAAGCTACATCAATGTTAGATCCTGTAGCTAAAACATCATTATTACAATTAGTAAAAGAACTTCAAAAGGAACAACAAATTACAATTATTTCTATTACACATGATTTAGCAGAAACGATGAGTGCAGATAATATTATTGTTATGAATCATGGGAGAATTTATAAACAAGGTAAACCCAATGAAATCTATAATGATGTTGATCAATTAATGAAAATAGGTCTAGAATTACCTTTTGCTATGAAAATGAATCAACTATTGTTTGAAAGTTCATCATTTGTCACATATGAAGGGTTGGTTGATCAATTATGAGTCTAAATATGAATAATGTGAGCTATATTTATCAACCTAAAACACCATATGAGTTTAAAGCCATAAATAACATTTCACTTACTTTTGAACAAGGACATTATTACGCGATTGTCGGACAAACTGGTAGTGGTAAATCAACATTGATTCAACATATCAATGCACTTCTAAAGCCAACAAATGGGTCAATAGAATTTAATGAAAAGCGTATAGACAGAAAAACGAAAGATAAATTTTTAAGACCTATACGTAAACATGTAGGTATGGTTTTCCAATTTCCAGAATCACAACTTTTTGAAGATACTGTAGAAAAGGAAATTGAATTTGGACCGAAAAATTTCAATATGAATGTACAAAAAGTGAAAGACACAGCTTTTGATATGTTATTAGAACTTGGTTTTTCACGAAATGTCATGTCTTTATCACCGTTTCAAATGTCGGGTGGTCAAATGAGAAAATTAGCATTAGTTTCTATTTTAGCTATGGATCCTGATATAATCGTTGTCGATGAACCAACTGCAGGTCTAGACCCTAAAAGTAGACTTCAAGTTATGACTTTACTTAAAAAATTGCAAACTGAACAGCATAAGACAATTATACTAGTGACTCATGACATGAATGATGTTGCTAAATATGCTGAAGAAATCATCGTTATGCAAAAAGGTGAGGTAAAGGCTATTGAAAATCCTAGAACGCTTTTCAGTCGCCCTGAAACACTTAATCAATGGCATATCACTATGCCTGATGTTGTTTGTTTACAACATGACTTTGAAACGAAATATAATACAAAATTACCAACCACTGCTTTAACAGAAGAAGAGTTTGTAGAGTTGTACAAGGAGTGGCAAAATGAAAAATAAATTAATAATTGGACGCTACCTTCCTAGCAATTCATTTATTCATCATTTAGATCCAAGATCAAAACTGATATTTGTATTTATTTTTATTATTTTTATATTTTTATGCCATTCCTTTGGTACATATGCATGGTTGTTTATATTGATTTTATTAATTGTGAGAATGGCTAAAATTAATTTTATGTTTTTAATTAAAGGACTAACACCAATATTTGTCTTTTTAATATTTACATTTTTAATGCACTTATTCTTTACAAAAGGTGGTACAGTTCTTTTACATTGGCACTTTATCACTATTGAAAGTAATGGTATTTTAGAAGGCGTTTATATTTCCTTACGCTTAATTTTCATTGTTATGATAGCGACTGTAATGACACTTTCAACAAGTCCTATTGATTTGACAGATGCGTTTGAAAAATTATTAACACCATTAAAATGGTTGAAACTACCAGTACATCAATTAAGTATGATGATGTCTATCGCATTAAGATTCATACCAACGCTTATGGATGAACTTGATAAAATTATTTTAGCGCAAAAATCTAGAGGCTCTGAAATAAGTTCTGGAGGCGTTGTTACAAGAATTAAAGCATTCATTCCATTGATGATTCCATTGTTCATTTCTGCCTTTCAAAGAGCAGAGGAATTAGCGATTGCTATGGAAGTAAGGGGATATGATGCATACGCAGAAAGAACGAGCTACAGACTACTTCAGTGGCGTCTGAGAGATACATTGATATTGTTACTATTAATTCCTATATTAGGTGTATTATTGTTAATTAAATTTATGGGAGTGTAAATGATTGCGTATTTTAGTAGAAATAGAATATCAAGGTAACCAATTTTTAGGATTTCAAATTCAACAACAAGGTAGAACTGTGCAACAGCAATTTGAAAAAATACTAAAAAGAATGCACAAACGCCATATACGTATACACCCTTCTAGTCGTACTGATAGAGGTGTACATGCGTACCAACAATATTTTCATTTTGATACAGAATTACAAATTGAAAATAGTAAATGGCAATATGCAATGAATAGTGCATTACCAGATGATATATATGTGAAATCTGTTCAACACGTCGATGAAGATTTTCATTGCAGATATGATTGTGTAGGCAAACGGTATCGATATAAAGTTTATCAAGCTAAGCATCGGGATCCATTTCAAAGTGGGTTGAAAACCTATATAGCAGATTCATTAGACTTAAATCAGATGAATGAAGCTGCAAAACGATTTATAGGTACTCACGACTTTACTGGATTCTGTTCACAAAAAACAGAAGTAGAGAGTAAGGTGAGAACCTTATACCAAAGTGAAATCGTAAAAACAGATGAAGGCTTCGATTACATCGTTACTGGATCAGGCTTCTTATATAATATGGTTCGTGTACTAGTCGCCTTTTTAATAGAAGTAGGAAAAGGTAAAAGATCTCCAGAAGAAATCCCACAATTACTAGAGGAGAAAAATAGAAATAAAATACCTTTTACTGCGCCATCTGAAGGGCTATATTTAGAAAAAGTTTATTTATCAGATAAAGCATTAATTAAAGATTTTGGAGACGAAATTAAAATACATTATAAAAAATCATTACAAAATGATTGAATTGCATTGACAAAAGGCCTATGAAATTATAAGATTATTAACGGTATTGTTTTATATCCACCCCACGATAAGCCCCGGAATCTTATTGTGTTACAAGATATATAAGCAAAATAGAACAACAGTTAACAAAATAAATGAAATCTACGCTTTAAATCGTAACAATTTTTAAATCAAACCAAATAGAATATAGACATTACGGAAGTAACTATTGTTAATCAAGTTTGTCTAGAGTCTAAAACGAAGCATTTATTTTTAGGAGGACAATTATTATGCGTCAAACATTTATGGCAAATGAATCAAACATTGAGCGCAAATGGTATGTTATCGATGCTGAAGGCCAAACATTAGGTCGTTTATCATCAGAAGTAGCATCTATCTTACGCGGTAAAAATAAAGTAACTTATACACCACACGTTGATACAGGTGATTATGTAATCATTATCAACGCTTCAAAAATTCAATTCACTGGTAATAAAGAACAAGACAAAATGTATTACCGTCACTCAAATCACCCAGGTGGTTTAAAATCTATTTCTGCTGGTGAATTAAGAAGAACTAACCCAGAACGTTTACTTGAAACTTCAATTAAAGGTATGCTACCAAGTAGTCGTTTAGGCGAAAAACAAGGTAAAAAATTATTTGTATATGGTGGCGCTGAACATCCACACGCTGCACAACAACCAGAAAACTACGAGTTACGTGGTTAATTAGAAGGAGGAAATTACATTGGCACAAGTTGAATATAAAGGCACAGGCCGTCGTAAAAACTCAGTAGCACGTGTACGTTTAGTACCAGGTGAAGGTAACATCAAAGTTAACAACCGTGACGTACGTGACTACTTACCATTTGAATCATTAATCTTAGACTTAAACCAACCATTCGATGTTACTGAAACTAAAGGTAACTATGACGTTTTAGTTAACGTTCACGGTGGTGGATTCACAGGACAAGCACAAGCTATCCGTCACGGAATCGCTCGTGCATTATTAGAAGCAGATCCTGAATACAGAGGTTCTTTAAAACGCGCTGGATTATTAACACGTGACCCACGTATGAAAGAACGTAAAAAACCAGGTCTTAAAAAAGCTCGTCGTTCACCTCAATTCTCAAAACGTTAATATTGCCAAGCTTGTTGCGAACTTGTTCGCAAACAAATTGGTTTACCATTAATAGAGCGAAAAGCACTTCTCGAAAGTTCGAGAAGTGCTTTTTTGTGTTGTTTAAAGATAATATTAATTATAAATATTTCTTGAAAGTAACGTTACGTTATCCCTTATGTTAGTTGTAAGGAGGTAAAAATCATATGTACAATATAAAATTAATTAGATCTGATGAAGTATATAGACAACTTGTTAGTATGGAAAAAGATAAAAGAAACAAATATTTTAAAAAGAAAGTACTTAGAGAGTTTGAAATGAAGTTTCAAATACAGCAGATACCTTTTGATAAAGAGTGCAGTAATAATTTTGATATATTTTCATATTTAGGCCAATCGCATATTATTCCTAGTGAGATTAAATTAAATGACATAGACAAGATAAAAGAAATGGATAACCAATTTTGGAATGATTGTGAACATTCAATAAAGCGTGCAATACATCGATTTGAAATGTCTGATGTTCAACCTAAAATAAAAGAATATATATTTACAGCTTTATTAGGTGATGAAAATAAACCCACTATGTTCTTGAATCAAAATTATGTTGGTGATGGGGGCATACCAGGGTACATTATTCTATCATTAGTACCTAATAGTTATACATTAAGTAGAGTTAAAAGTGCAATTGCTCATGAAATTAATCATAATATTAGATATCAATATGTTGATTGGGATGGTGGTTCATTAGCAGAATTAATTGTAGCTGAAGGTTTAGCAGAAAATTTTGTAGAATCATTATATGGTACAGATTATATAGGTCCATGGGTAACATCAACAGACTGGAATAAGAACCAAAAATTAATCAAAAATCTTATAAAGAATAATTTGTCTATTAATAATATTTTTGAATCAACTCCTTATTTATACGGTGACGAAATTTCAAAATCATATGGAGGCGAACCAATGGGGATACCATACGCTGTTGGTTATACATGTGGGTATTACTTAATAAAATATTATTTAGAAAAAACAAAATGTAGTATTGAAAAAGCAACAATCAAATCAGCTGATGAAATTTTAAGTGAGGTGGAAGCGTTTTGGAATACCAATATAGTTTAAAAGAAATCATGAAAATAACAGGGGTAACCAAAAGAACACTACATTATTATGATGAAATTGCATTATTGAAAGTTAAAAAGAATGGAAGTAATCATAGAATATATTCTCAAAAAGATTTAGTGAAGTTACAAAAAATAATATTATTAAAAAGCATGGATATGAGTATTAAAGATATAAGTAAAGTTATCAATAAAAGTGATAGCGAATTGAAAATGGTATTAAAAAAGCAGAAAGAAATTTTAAATAGAAAAATAGAAAGTTTAGAAAATACAAAGAGTGCAGTTGAACAGTATATTAAAGATGTTCCAATTACAGAAATTAATGAATTGAATAATATAGCTTTTAAGCAATATCAGGAAGAAGCAAAAATAAAATATGGACATACAGATATTTATAAAGAATTCGTCATATCAAACGGTGAAAATCTATTTAAAGAAGAAAAAATGAAAGAGTTTGAAGAGATTTTCCAAAAATTTAATAAGCTATCTTTAAATAAAATAGATGTTGAGGATGCTTATGAAGTTGTGTATGAGTGGAAAGAGTTTATGAATCAAATTGGACTTATGGATAATCAATTGCTTTGTTTAATAGCAGATACATATCAAAGCGATGAAAGATTTAATAATTATTTTAAAAAATACGAAAATCCATATATAACTGAGTATATTTCTCAATCAATCAACTATCATTTATCATAATTGTCATAGTGAACAAGCACTTCTCGAAAGTTCGAGAAGTGCTTGTTTGTTATTTATTTAATTCTGAAACGACATTTATCATATCATCATTAATGACCAAAGAAGCATGAGCATCATAAGGTGTATAATCTTTATTGATAATAATTAAATTGTCACCTTTGAAATTGGATATGAGCCCTGCTGCAGGTTGTACGACTAAAGAAGAGCCTAGTACAACTAATGTGTCTGCATTTTCAATTTTCTGTAATGCACGCATTATAACATTTTGATCCAACATTTCCCCGTATAATACGATGTCAGGACGAATTGTAGCGCCACAAATATCACATTGCTTTAATTGTCTTTCAATAACATCCTTTTTAGAATATTGATGGTGACATTGATTACAATAAAAGGTGTTTAGTGACCCATGTAACTCATCTACATATTTATTACCTGCGTCCGAATGGAATCCATCGATATTTTGTGTGATGACACCTAAAGATTTTTCGTCATGTTCTAATTGTGCGATCCAATGATGAACTATATTTGGTGACTTATCTATATACATTAGTCTTTTATGACAAAAATTAATAAAACCTTTTGGATCATCTTGTAAATAATCACGACTTAGTAAGTATTCTGGAGAGTAACCTTCTTTAGATATTTCATCGAATAATCCGCCCATAGAGCGAAAGTCAGGTACACCACTTGCTACCGAAACGCCAGCACCTGTAAAAAATACAATGTTGCTAGAATGATTTAGTATATTTTTTAAAGATTCAATTTTATTATTCAAAAAGACACCTCATTTTTATAAAAATTTATCTATACTTTAACTTTATCTCAATCACAAAAACACTTTACAATGATATTATAATAATAAACCTATCGATATTGAAGACACCTGTAATTTAATAAAGTTCAATATAAGATGGAATTTACATAAAACTAGCATGGTAAACATTAGTAGAGTCACAGTGAGTAATATATGTTTAACTATCATTATATTACAATCAATGATACATTATAGAGCCTAATTAAGGAGGCAAAATAAGGTGAATAAGCACGACAGATTAGATGCGATTGCAAAATTAGTAAATAAAAAAGGAACTGTAAGAACCAATGAAATAGTAGACGGATTAAATGTTTCAGATATGACTGTAAGAAGAGATCTAGTAGAACTTGAAAATCAAGGCATTTTGACGAAAATACATGGTGGTGCACGTAGTAATTCTACTTTTCAATATAAAGAGATGTCACATAAAGAAAAGCACACACATCAGATGGAAGAAAAAAGATATATTGCTAAAAAAGCTATTTCATTAATAGAAGATGGAGATACTTTATTTTTAGGTCCTGGAACTACTGTAGAAATTTTAGCTGAAGAAATGAATCATCATTCTCTAACCATCATTACGAATTGCTTGCCTGTATACAAAATATTATTAGAGAAGCAAACAACTAATTTTCGTGTCTACTTATTAGGCGGAGAAATGCGACATTTGACCGAAGCATTTGTAGGTGAAATGACTAATACCATACTTGAAAAGCTACGTTTTAGTAAAATGTTCTTTAGTAGCAATGGTGTTAATAATGGTGCTGTCATGACATCTTCAATGGATGAAGCATATACGCAACAACTAGCCTTAGAACATTCGATTGAGAAGTATTTGTTAATCGACCATTCGAAAGTTGGAAAAGAAGACTTTACATCTTTTTGTCATTTAGATGATTTGACAGCAGTAGTGATGGACGTAACTGATTCTGAAAAGTTAGACCAAATTAAATCATATATTGAAGTTGTTGAATAATATTAAAATGAACCAAAACCTTGAATCAATCGATTCAAGGTTTTTTATTTTTGTTCATAAATTCAACATTTTCAAGTAGTTTTTCACACATTAATGTGTGATATTCACACAATTTAATTATAAATGTTTGAATAAACTATGAATTCAAACAAAATAGCAACATATTATGTTGAATTAATGTTTGATTACGTTTATAATTTAAACATGAAGATTTGAAAGCCTTTTCTCTAATTTTTGAAAGTCGCTTTTAATTAATAAATCAAAAAGGAGATTTTTTATGACAATCATTATTGGATCAGATGTTGATGGTAAACGTTTAAAAGATTTAATTAAAACATACCTAGTTGAAAAGAATTTCGATATTTTAGACGTAACAGAAGGTAAAGAATTAGATTTTGTTGATTCTACACTTGCCATAGCGAAAGAAGTACAAAAGAACGATGACAATTTAGGAATTGCTATCGATGCTTTTGGTGTAGGTAGCTTTATGACTGCTACAAAAATTAAAGGCATGATTGCTGCAGAAGTATCAGATGAAAGATCTGCTTATATGACAAGAGGTCATAATAATTCAAAAATGATCACTATGGGTTCAGAAATTGTTGGGGATACTTTAGCCAAAAATGTAGTTAAGGGATTCGTAAATGGTCATTATGATGGCGGACGTCATCAAATACGTGTAGATATGCTTAATAAAATGTGCTAATTAAAGGAGGATAAAAAATGAAGATAGCTTTAGGTTGCGATCATATAGTAACTGATACAAAAATGGAAGTTTCACAATTCTTAAAATCAAAAGGTCATGAAGTCATTGACGTTGGTACTTATGATTTTACACGAACACATTATCCAATCTTCGGTAAAAAAGTAGGAGAACAAGTCACTAGTGGGAATGCAGATTTAGGTATTTGTATTTGCGGAACAGGTGTAGGAATAAATAATGCAGTAAACAAAGTTCCAGGAGTAAGAGCAGCACTTGTACGTGATATGACATCAGCACTATACGCTAAAGAAGAACTCAATGCAAATGTTATTGGTTTCGGTGGGAAAATCATTGGTGAACTATTAATGTGCGATATTATTGAAGCATTTATCGATGCTAAATATAAACCAACTGAAAAAAGTGAAAAGTTAATTGCAAAAATTAAACATTTAGAAACGCATAATGCAGATCAAGCAGATCCTCATTTCTTCGATGAATTTTTAGAAAAATGGGACAAAGGCGAGTATCACGATTAAAGGACGACGCATATGATATTAACACTAACATTAAATCCATCTGTAGATATTTCATATGCAATTGAAGCGTTTCATCTAGATACAGTTAATCGAGTTTCAAATATCGATAAGACAGCAGGCGGTAAAGGTCTTAATGTGACACGTGTATTAAATCAATTAAGTGAACCTGTTACTGCTAGTGGTTTAATAGGTGGTCCATTAGGAGATTTTATTGAAAATCAATTAGATGATTCACAAATTAAACATTCGTTTTTCAAAATTAATGATGCAACGAGAAATTGTATTGCTGTACTACATCAAGGAAAGCAAACAGAGATTTTAGAACAAGGTCCAACAATAAGTGAAGAAGAAAGTTCTGATTTTTTAAATCACGTTGATACATTAATTAAAAAAATGGACGTCGTAGCGATATCAGGTAGCTTACCAAAGGGATTAAATCTGGATTATTATTCAAAGATTATTGAGAAATGTCATGAACATCAATTACCAGTCATACTTGATAGCTTTGGAGACACATTGATGACATCTATACACTCTCCATTTAAACCAACAGTTATTAAACCTAATATAGATGAACTATATCAACTTTTAAACCAACCAGTTGATGAGAGTATTGAAGGACTTAAGAAAGCACTAAATAACCCAATTTTCAATGATATCGAATGGGTTATTGTGTCATTAGGTGCCAAAGGTATGTTTGCTAAGCATCATAATCAATATTACAAAGTTAATATTCCATCTATAGAAGTATTAAATCCAGTTGGTTCGGGTGACTCTACAGTGGCTGGAATCGCTGCTGCATTGTTAAATCATGAGAGTGATGAACAACTACTTAAAAAGGCGAATACTTTAGGTATGCTAAATGCTCAAGAATCACGTACTGGATACGTCAATTTAAATAATTATGATGATTTGTATCATCAAATTGAATTATTCGAGGTGTAAATAATGGTAAAAACTCAAAATAAAACGGCAGCAATTTCACAATTAAGTAATGAGCAAGGTGTTATTTCAGCACTTGCATTTGACCAACGTGGTGCTTTAAAACGTATGATGGCTAAATATCAAACTGGTGAGCCAACAGTTGAACAAATTGAACAATTAAAAGTTTTAGTAGCAGAAGAATTAACTCAATACGCTTCATCTATCTTACTTGACCCAGAGTATGGTTTACCAGCAACATAAGCAAGAAATAAAAATTGTGGTTTATTATTAGCTTACGAAAAAACTGGTTACGACGTAAATGCTAAAGGCCGTTTACCAGATTGTTTAGTTGAATGGTCAGCAAAACGCTTAAAAGAACAAGGTGCAGATGCAGTTAAATTCTTATTATATTATGACGTTGATGATGAAGAACAGATCAATATTCAAAAACAAGCTTATATTGAAAGAATCGGTTCAGAATGTGTAGCAGAAGACATTCCATTCTTCTTAGAAGTTTTATCATATGATGACAATATTGCAGATAATGGCAGTGTTGAATTTGCAAAAGTAAAACCTAGAAAAGTGAACGAAGCTATGAAATTATTCTCAGAACCTCGATTCAACGTTGATGTATTAAAAGTAGAAGTACCTGTAAATATGAAATATGTTGAAGGATTTGCAGACGGAGAGGTTGTTTATACAAAAGAAGAAGCGGCACAACATTTCAGAGATCAAGAGGCTGCAACAAATTTACCATACATTTATTTAAGTGCTGGTGTATCTGCAGAATTATTCCAAGAAACATTAAAATTTGCACATGAAGCAGGTGCTAAATTTAATGGTGTACTTTGTGGACGTGCTACTTGGGCAGGTGCTGTTCAAGTATATATTGAGCAAGGTGAAGCGGCAGCACGTGAGTGGTTAAGAACAACTGGATTTAAAAATATCGACGATCTTAACAAAGTACTTACAAAAACAGCAACATCTTGGAAATAAATGATATTGATTTGAGGGGAGTATAACGCTCATGAATAGAGAAGAAGTACAATTAATTGGATTTGAAATTGTGGCATTTGCAGGAGATGCACGATCTAAGTTTTTAGAAGCATTAACAGCTGCACAAAATAAAGATTTTGACAAAGCAGAAGCTTTAATTGAAGAAGGTAAAAGCCTTATAGCAGATGCACACAAAGCTCAAACTAGTCTTTTAGCTAAAGAAGCTCAAGGAGAAGATATCGCATATAGTGTGACAATGATGCACGGTCAAGACCATTTAATGACAACGATTTTATTAAAAGATGTCATGTCACATTTAATAGAATTATATAAAAGAGGGTGAAGACCTTGATGAAAAAGTTAATTGCTCAAATTGAGAAGGGTAAACCATTTTTTGAAAAATTATCAAGAAACATTTATTTAAGAGCTATCCGTGATGGATTTATTTCAGCAATGCCTGTCATCTTATTCTCAAGTTTATTTTTACTAATCGCTTTTGTACCTAACGTATTTGGTTTCAAATGGGATAAAGAGATGGAAGGCATCTTGATGAAACCATATAACTATACAATGGGACTTGTAGCATTACTCGTAGCTGGAACGACAGCTAAATCACTTACAGATTCATACAATCGTAAGCTTGAAAGTACTAACCAAATCAACTTTATTTCAACAATGCTTGCGTCAATCTGTGGTTTCTTATTCTTAGCAGCCGATCCTGCTAAAGAAGGCGGATTTTTAAATGCATTTTTAGGAACTAAAGGATTATTAACTGCCTTTATATCAGCATTTATCACAGTTATTGTTTATAACTTCTTTATTAAACGTGATATTACTATCAAAATGCCTAAAGAAGTACCACCGAATATTTCACAAGTATTCAAAGATATTTTTCCATTTTCAGCAGTTATTTTAATTTTATATGGTATTGATTTAACAATTAGAGCGACTATTAAAACGAATGTTGCAGAAGCGGTACTTAAAGTATTTGAACCGTTATTTACAGCAGCTAATGGTTGGATTGGAATAACAATCATCTTTGGTGCCTTTGCATTATTCTGGTTTGTAGGTATCCATGGTCCTTCCATCGTAGAACCTGCAATTGCTGCCATTACATATGCAAATATTGAAGCTAACTTTAAGTTAATTCAAGCTGGTGAACATGCAAATAATGTTATTACATCAGGTACACAAATGTTTATCGTAACAATGGGTGGTACTGGTGCCACATTAGTTGTTCCATTTATGTTTATGTGGGTAGCTAAATCTAAACGTAACAGAGCTATTGGTAGAGCATCTGTTGTACCAACATTCTTTGGTGTAAATGAGCCGATCTTGTTTGGTGCTCCATTAGTTTTAAACCCAGTATTCTTTATACCTTTTGTATTAACACCAATTGTAAACGTATGGATCTTTAAATTCTTCGTTGATGTTTTAGGAATGAATAGTTTCTCAGTTAACTTACCATGGACTACTCCAGCGCCTTTAGGTATCGTCATGGGTACACAATTTGCACTGTTATCATTTGTTCTTGCAGTAGTATTAATCGTTGTTGATATCATTATCTATTATCCATTCTTAAAAGTGTATGATAATGAAATTTTAGAAGAAGAAGCCGGCATTAAGGAAAGTAATAGTGAGTTACAAGATAAAGTAGCAGCTAATTTCGATACTAAAAAGGCAGACGCTATTTTAGCATCACATTCAAATAAAGGTACTGAAACTAAAGCAGACTTAACAAACAATATTAAAGAACAAACAAATGTATTAGTCCTATGTGCAGGTGGAGGAACAAGTGGATTATTAGCTAATGCTTTAAATAAAGCAGCTGAAGAATTTAATGTTCCTGTCAAAGCTGCAGCTGGTGGCTACGGTGCACATATGGATATTATGAAAGATTATCAGTTAATTATTTTAGCCCCTCAAGTGGCTTCCAACTATGAAGATATCAAACAAGACACTGACAAATTAGGTATCAAGTTAGTTAAAACTCAAGGTGTTGAGTATATTAATTTAACGCGTGATGGACAAGCAGCACTAGCATTTGTACAAAAACAATTTGAAGATTAGATAGGAGCGTTTTTCATAATGACTAAAAAATTACCTGAAGATTTTATTTTTGGTGGAGCGACTGCCGCATATCAAGCTGAAGGAGCAACTCAAACGGATGGTAAAGGGCGTGTCGCATGGGATACTTATCTAGAAGAAAATTACTGGTATACTGCAGAACCTGCAAGTGATTTTTATCATCGCTATCCAGTGGATTTAGAATTAAGTGAAAAATTTGGTGTGAATGGTATTCGTATATCTATCGCATGGTCTAGAATTTTCCCAAATGGTTATGGAGAAGTAAATCCAAAAGGTGTTGAATATTACCATAAACTATTTGCCGAATGCCATAAGCGTCATGTAGAACCATTTGTTACATTACATCATTTCGATACACCTGAAGTACTTCACAAAGATGGTGACTTTTTAAATCGTAAAACGATTGACTATTTTGTAGATTATGCAGAATTCTGCTTTAAAGAGTTCCCTGAAGTAAAATACTGGACAACATTTAATGAAATTGGTCCTATTGGAGATGGTCAATACTTAGTTGGGAAGTTCCCTCCAGGTATAACATATGACTTTGGAAAAGTATTTCAATCTCATCACAACATGATGGTGGCACATGCCAAAGCAGTGAAGCTATTTAAAGATGGAGGATATAACGGCGAAATTGGTGTTGTACATGCATTACCAACTAAATATCCTTTAGATCCTAACAATCCAGAAGATGTTAAAGCAGCAGAATTAGAAGATATCATTCATAATAAATTCATTTTAGATGCAACATATTTAGGTAAATATTCAAGAGAAACTATGGAAGGCGTTCAACATATACTTTCTGTGAACGGTGGCAAATTAGATATCACAGATGAAGATTACCGAATTTTAGATGCAGCTAAAGATTTAAATGACTTCCTAGGTATTAACTATTATATGAGTGATTGGATGAAAGCTTACGATGGAGAATGTCTAATTACACATAACTCAACTGGAGATAAAGGTGGATCAAAATACCAATTAAAAGGTGTCGGACAAAGAGAGTTTGATGTCGATGTACCAAGAACAGATTGGGATTGGATGATTTACCCACAAGGTTTATATGACCAAATTATGCGTGTTGTCAAAGACTATCCAAATTATCATAAAATCTATATCACTGAAAATGGTTTAGGTTATAAAGATGAATTTATAGAATCTGAAAAAACAGTTCATGATGATGCACGTATTGATTATATTAAACAACATTTAAATGTTATCTCAGATGCAATAGCTGATGGTGCTAATGTTAAAGGTTATTTCTTATGGTCATTAATGGATGTGTTCTCATGGTCAAATGGTTATGAAAAACGATATGGATTATTCTATGTAGATTTTGATACACAAGAACGTTATCCAAAGAAAAGTGCTTATTGGTACAAACAATTAGCTGAAACAAGAGAAATTAAATAGAGTATTTTTTACAAGGTGTATCATTGCGATGCACCTTGGTTTTTTATGTGCGAAATTTGAAAAAATACTATATACTGAATGAAATATATGAAAAAGAGGTAACTTTATGAAGTCAAAATGGCTACTAATGATTAGTGTTTTAATCATTGCATTGATTATAGTTGCATCAGTGATATTCGTTCGTCAACATCACGCAACAAAAGTAGATACAGAACATTTTAAACAATCACATATTGGTACAATATTCGTGCATGGTTATGGTGGTAGTGAAAACTCAGAAAAATATATGGTAAACCAAGCTGTCAAACAAGGTGTAACTAATAATGTCATCACAGCAAGGGTATCAAAGGATGGCAATGTCAATTTTAAGGGGAATCTTAAAGACAATGCTTCAAATCCTATAATCAAAGTAGAGATGGAAGATAATAAAAATGGTGACACTGAACAAAACGCTAAAAATATCAAAAATGTGTTAGCAAATCTTAAATCCAAATATAAGATTGATAAATATAATTTTGTAGGACACTCAATGGGGAATTTATCATTTGCATACTTTATGAAAATGTATGGTACAGATAAAGACTTACCTCAATTAAATAAAGAGGTTAATATTGCTGGGACATTCAATGGCGTTTTAAATTTAAACGAAAAGGTAAATGAAATTACGGTTGATCAAAATGGTAAGCCAAGTAAAATGACTGATAATTACAAAGCATTATTATCTCTTAAAGATAGTTATAAAAATAAAGATATTAAAGTATTAAATATATTTGGAGACTTAAAAGATGGAACACATTCTGATGGGCGTGTTTCAAATGCTTCATCTCAATCTTTAAAATATTTAATAGGAGATTCGGTGAGTAGTTATAAAGAATCTAAATATACTGGAAAGTCAGCACAACATAGCCAATTACATGAAAATAAACAAGTAGCCAATGAAATAATAGATTTTCTTTGGTCTAAATAAGAAAAAGGTACAATTTCCATACGTACAAATCGAACCTTTCTATTTATAGGTAGAAAGGTTCGATAATGTATTCAATTGGATATTGTACCTTTATTTTTATAATTTCTCATGTTTTACTATATTCCATTACTAGTTCTAATAATCTTTTACGATTGGCTTCTCCATATACATGCGGCAAGATCATTATTTCGTCAACATGATAATCCTTCTTCAGTTGCTTTAGCTGGGTAGCTACTTGATATGGTGAACCGCTAATCACACGGTTTGCGTTGGATGACTTCTTCTTAAGTTCTCTATCAGTCCATTGTCGATTTATAACTGTATCAATTGAAGGGTAAGATTTAGGCTGATTAGCATAAAAAATCCTAATTAACCACAAATGAAAGGCATTTAGTAATTGATTGGTTTTGTCTAGGTTTTCTCCGGTAACAACAAACGTTGCTAATATGACATATGGTTTGACTCGGTCTCCATAGTGCTGATATATAGTAGATTTATATGTTTTAATAGCCGCTTGAAGGTGATGTGATGCTTGACCCATCTGTGCTATGACAAAAGGCAAGCCTTTTCTACCTGCTAGTTTCGCACTTCGTTCACTCATTCCAAGGATAAACATTTCAGGATAACTATTGATTTGTGGCGTTGCAATTAAAGTTTGAAAGCGATGTGGTTGAGTAACATCTTCAGTAAAATATTTTTGTAAATCGTTTAATTGGGTTTCGAATTGTAGTGGTTGAGTTTTATTTTCGTTCAATGCTGCAAAAACATTTGGGTAGCTTTTAGAACGGCCTAAAGCTAAATCAACACGTTGAGGATGTCGTGCTTCCATAATTTTAAACTGTTCTGCTACTTTATACGGACTATAGTGTGGAATCATGATACCACCACTTCCAATACGTATATGTGTCGTTTGTTCTAACAGAGCCATCATAATCATCTCTGGCGCACTAGATGCTACTGATAAAACTTGGTGATGTTCTGCTACCCAATACCTTTCATATCCTAGCTTTTCTGCAAGTTGTGCTAATTCGATACTATGATTCAGTGCATCAGTAGCATTTCTATTTTCAAAAATAGGCACATAATCTAAAATACTTAGTTTCATGATTGAATACATCTCCAACTTTTTCTCATTTATTGATTCATATTATACAGTTCGAACAAAATGATTGCGACATCTTGAACTGAGGTATTATGGTAATAACTATAAATTGAAAAAGGATGATTCGATGAATAATGAACAAATTAATTTCAATAAATATCCTGATGGCATGCCACAGGATGATACATTTAAATACGAGGAAATAGACATTAAAAATCCACAAAATGGTGAAATACAATTAAAAACTTTATATATTTCAGTTGATCCTTATATGAGAGGCAGAATGTCACAAGGAGACTCCTATGTTCAACCATTTGAAGTTGGCCAACCAATTGTAAGTCATATCGTTGCTCAAGTAACTGCTTCAGAAGCGGATGGGTTCCAAGAAGGCGATATTGTTACTGGTATGTTGCCTTGGAGAAAATATAATACAGTAACTAGTGACAAAGTTAATATAGTGCCGTCTACAGAAGTACCACTAGAATTATATTTAAGCGTACTAGGTATGCCAGGTCAAACAGCTTATCATGGTTTATTAGATATTGGACGCCCACAAGAAGGTGAAACGGTTGTGGTTTCAGCAGCATCAGGCGCAGTAGGTTCTTTGGTAGGTCAAATCGCTAAGATCAAAGGTTGTCGTGTGGTAGGCATCGCTGGTGGTCCTGATAAAGTAAATTATTTAACGGATACATTGGGTTTTGATGCTGGTATTGATTACAAAGATAAACAATTCGCTGAGAATTTAGCACAAGCATTACCAGATGGTGTGGATGTATATTATGAAAATGTTGGTGGAACTATTGCAGATGAAGTATTTAAACATCTTAATCGCTTTGCACGTGTGCCAGTGTGTGGTGCTATTTCTTCATATAATCACCCGGAAGATGACATTGGTCCAAGAATACAAGGCACATTAGTTAAAAAACAAGCCATGATGAGAGGTTTCTTAGTTGCCGAATTTGCAAATGATTTTAAAAATGCGAGCGAAACATTAGCACAATGGGTTCATGAAGATAAAATAAAAACGCAAACAACTGTGGCGAATGGGTTTGATAAAGTACCTGAAGCATTTAGAAATCTTTTTACAGGTGACAATTTCGGTAAGCAAGTGATTAAAGTAGCAGATCCTGAATAAAAAAGTAGATGTTAAATTACGAGGCAGACAGTTTTATTTAAAATCAATTTGAGGTGATTGCAGCATGAAAGCAATAGGGTTTGATCAACCATTTAACTTAGACGAAGGAAATCAATTTAAAACATATGACATAGACCTGCCGCAGCCAAATAGCACAGAAATTTTAGTAAAAGTAAAAAGTATTAGTGTAAATCCTGTAGATACTAAACAAAGACAATTGACAGTATCACATCCACCAAGAATTTTAGGATTTGATGCAGTTGGTACAGTTGAAGCAATTGGAAATAATGTGTCTATGTTTGAAGTAGGAGATAGAGTGTTTTATTCAGGTTCTCCTAGTCAACATGGTTCCAATGCTGAATATCAAGTAATTGATGAACAGTTAGTCGCACATGCACCTGAAAATATTACAAATGAACAAGCTGCAAGTTTACCGTTAACAGGGCTTACAGCATCAGAAACGTTGTTTGATTGTTTCAATATTTCAGATAACCCAAAGGATAATAAAGGTAAGACTATATTAATTATTAATGGTGCTGGTGGTGTAGGCAGTATTGCAACACAAATTGCAAGTCACTATGGTTTACAAGTGATTACGACTGCGTCCAGAGATGAAACAGAGAAATGGTGTTACGACATGGGGGCAGACATCGTTATCAATCATAAAAAAGATTTAAAACAACAATTAAATCAACAAAGTATTGAAGAAGTAGATTATATATTCTGTACATTTAATTCTGATATGTATTACGAAACGATGATTGATTTAATTAAACCAAGAGGACATATCGCGACAATTGTAGCATTTAATGAAAAACAAGATTTAAATCTACTTAAGTCTAAAAGTATTTCATTTTCTCATGAGTTTATGTTTGCAAGACCTGTTCATCAAACTAATGATATGATTAAGCATCATGATTACTTAAAAGATATTACAACGAAAATAGAGCAAGGTATCTACCAACCAACTACTACAAAAGTGATTGAAGGATTAACAGTAGACAATCTATACAAAGCACATCAAACATTAGAAAGTCATACAATGATAGGAAAGTTGGTAATTAACATTTAATTATTAGTGAGAAAATAACTTCGAAAAATAGTGTTTTAGAACAAGTAATCATTTATTTAATTAAGCAAATGATACTGGATAGTAAACACTATATTATCTGGAATCATTAATATACAAAATCAAAATATATTGTCAAAACCTGGGATATCACGTCTCAGGTTTTTTATTTTTTTTATAGATCAATCTTATTTCAATAAATTATTAAAATATTAATTGATATAAATTGAAAAATAATTAAACATGATTGGAAGTAAGTAGCTAGGGTATATGAAAGTTAGAAAAAGGGGAGTGTTATACATATGAAAAATAAATCTATTAGCATTGTATTTTGGGTTGCATTATCCATTTGTACTCTTTTTGTTATCTATGGTGCAATCTTGCCAAAACAATTAGAAACCGTTACTAAAAATATCACTTCATTTATAGCGGTTCATTTTTCATGGTATTACCTATTATTAGTATTACTTATATTAATTGTATGTGTTTATTTACTATTTTCTAGATATGCAACAATTACTTTAGGTAAAGAAGGTGAAGATCCAGAGTTTTCATTACCATCGTGGTTTGCGATGTTATTTAGTGCTGGTATGGGGATTGGTTTAGTATTTTGGACAACGGCTGAACCCATTAGTCATGCCTTTAAACTAACACCAATACATAAAGCAGGTACACAAACTGCAATTAATGATGCCATGCAATTTTCATTTTTCCATTGGGGTATTCATGCATGGGCTGTGTACGGTATTGTTGCACTTGTCTTTGCTTATTTTAGCTTTCATAAAGGCTATCCTGGTTTAGTGAGTGCAACATTAGTACCTATTTTTGGAGAAAAAGCAATGAAAGGACCGATTGGAGGCGCCATTGATGTATTAGCAGTGATAGCTACTGTGACAGGGGTAGCGGCGACATTAGGATTCGGTGCTTTACAAATTAATGAAGGACTTCATTTTCTATTCCATTTGCCGAATAATTTTGGTACGCAAGTGATATTAATTGCGATTGCAACAGTGTTATTTACTTGGTCTGCCTGGTCAGGTATTGATAAAGGCATTAAAACACTAAGTAATATCAATATGGCATTAGCGTTTATTGTATTAGTTGGTTTATTTATTGTGGGTCCAACGCTTTATATTTTAAATACGTTTACGAATGGTTTAGGGAATTATATAGCTAATTTCTTTAGTATGAGTTTAAGAATTCCATCCAGCCAGCAAAAATTCCAATGGTTACAAAATTGGACAATCTTTTATTGGGCTTGGTGGGTATCCTGGGCGCCGTTTGTAGGCATCTTTATTGCACGTGTTTCAAGAGGACGTACCATTAAAGAATTTATTTTAGGTGTATTATTCGTTCCTGCATTAGTTTGTTTTATATTCTTTGCTGTTTTCGGTGCTTCTGCAATGTATTTACAAGACAATAAAATTGCTAACATCGCGAAAGAAGCAACTGAAACCGCTACATTTGCAACATTAGAACATTATCCACTTGGATTTATTTTAAGCATTTTAACGTTAATTGTGATAATGATTTTCTTTGTTACCTCTGCAGATTCAGCAACTTATGTATTAGGAATGCTCAGTTCACAGGGTGATATTAATCCATCTTCAATTGTAAAGGTCAGTTGGGGAATCATTATGGCTTTATTTGCTATCATTATGATTTATACAGGTGGAACACAAGCCATACAAAATTTACTGATTATCGCAGCATTACCGTTTTCAATTGTCATTATTTTAATGATATGGTCATTATTTAAATCACTGGGTGAAGAAAAACCTAGACCAAGTAACAAGATATTAGTGAAAGATAGAGATTCAGACGTTTTAGAATATAAAAGTTCGAAAGATAAAAAAAGTTTTTAGATTTTTTGAAAAAAATGTTTCC
Organism: Staphylococcus warneri; assembly: GCF_900636385.1. Lineage (NCBI taxonomy): Bacteria > Bacillati > Bacillota > Bacilli > Caryophanales > Staphylococcaceae > Staphylococcus > Staphylococcus warneri. Next base: position 703,833 of record NZ_LR134269.1, read on the forward strand.
GATTACAATTAAATGGGAATAAACCATATAAGTAGTACTTAATTAAATATAAAAACTGATAATTAAATTTTAAATTATTGGTTTTGATTTATTTATAATAGGGTACTCATTTTGTGTGATACTAAAAAATATAATACTAATTGAGGAGGTGTCATACGAGGTGAAAAGACTTAAAAACTTTATCCTTGGCCTACTTATCGTATTCATCGTTGGTTTCCTATTGTTTATGTATATTAAAGATAGTCGTATTTCTCAATATCAAGATTACTTCTTACAATTCAATTGGTTCCAACCACTATTGATTGGTCTAGCAGGATTGCTAATATTAATTGGTTTAATATTAGTACTAAGCATATTTAAACCTACGTATAGAAAACCTGGATTGTACAAAGAATTTGACGACGGTCATGTCTATGTATCAAGAAAAGCTGTTGAGAAAACAGTTTATGATACGATTGCTAAATATGATCAAGTTAGACAACCTAACGTTGTTACAAAAATGTACAACAAGAAGAAAAAATCATTTATTGATATTAAGGCAGATTACTTTGTTCCAAACAATGTTCAAGCAACATCATTAACAGAAAGTATTCGTGCTGATATTAAACAAAATGTTGAGCACTTTACTGAAATGCCAGTAAGAAAATTAGAAGTAAACGTCAAAGATCAGAAAACTTCTGGTCCAAGAGTGTTGTAAGGGAGGGATATCATGGCTAATAATAATAACCAAAATGGACAAGACTCTACGCAACAGCTTATTAACATATTGAAAACTTTCAAATGGAGAATCATCGGATTTTTAGCATTTTTACTTATAGCTATATTATTCCTAACTTTAGGTTTCTGGAAAACAATTTTAATTATTGTTTTATGTTTAATAGGAATAGGAATTGGGTATATTAAAGACCGTACACAAGACTTTTTGAATTTTCTAAATAGATGGAGTTAATTTAACTTTAATTTCTAAGATGTTCATTTAAAGTTTTAAAAAGATTAAAGAATAATAATTTTATTTAAAAAGGAGAATGCAAAATGGCAGTAGATAACAATAAAGCAAAACAAGCGTATGATAACCAAACAGGTGTTAACGAAAAAGAAAGACAAGAACAACAAAAACAACAGCAACAACAAGAAAACCAACAACCTCAATTTGAAAACAAATTAACTTTCTCTGATGAAGTAGTTGAAAAAATTGCTGGTATCGCAGCTCGCGAAGTTAAAGGTATCTTAGATATGAAAGGCGGCTTCACTGATAGCTTTACTAACGCTTTCTCAAGTGGTAACAATGTAACAACAGGTGTTTCTGTTGAAGTTGGTGAAAAACAAGCTGCTATCGACTTAAAAGTTATTTTAGAATATGGTGAATCTGCACCAAAAATCTTCCGTAAAGTAACTGACTTAGTTAAAGAACAAGTGAAATATATCACTGGTTTAGAAGTTGTAGAAGTTAACATGCAAGTTGACGATGTTATGACTAAAAAAGAATGGCAACAAAAACATGAAAAAGATAACAACCAAAACAACAACAATAACGAAAGACAAGGTTTACAATAATCTGTCCATTTAGTTATTTAGTTTTATAATAAAGAATCCGTGAGATACTTAAATATGTATCTCACGGATTTTTTCATACGTTTTAGTATTAAGAATGTAAGGGATTATTTACTTTAATATATGTGTATTCGTGTGCTTCATCTTCTAAGCGCATGGTAGTTACGCATTTATAATCAATTGTTTTAGCAAACATTACATTTTGAATTTCAGAGATTCTTTCATTAGGAACATCGGTCATTGTATCTAATATTTGGTGAATGATGTTTGCTATATCGTTCCAAATTATATCTTCTAAATTCTTATGATCAGCTGATTGTACAATGGTTAAGATTAATTCGCCTAAATGATTTTGAACGGTTGAATAAAAAGCTTTATTGAAAACAGAAACTTTAGATTCTGTTAAAATGCGTGATTTCTCGTGAAATTGGTCTGTAGCATAACCCATATCATTTAATCTTGCTTGATCGATTCTTAATCCTTCAAAGTCTCTCACATATAAATGATTTAATGAACCATCTTCGTTAAAATGTACAATTGCGTTCTGCAAATGTGCTTCAAGTGCAATTCCGTACTTCGTTAATAACGGTACAACTAAGCCTAATAGGGCATGACTATAATCTTTCATCCACGTTAGAGCAGCTTCATCGTATGAAGTGAATTTATGGTGACTTTGGTATAACTTAATTAATGACACTATTGGTGGCTCAGGGTGATATGGATATTGAGCGACTAGACTAGATGGAATCATTGAAGTTAAACCATTTTGCTTGAGATGAGTGTTAATATTGGTTCTAAATAAAGTACCTAATTGTTCACTACGCTCAGTTTGTATTGGGTCTAGGTCGTTTTCATTATAAAAATGGATACCAGCAACTTCATCAATGACCGATGATGCATATGGTTTGAATGTCGTATCATTAACTAATATTTGATTTAAAATGTGGGTCACTAACGGGCCATTATGTGTGGTTTGCTCCGATAATGTTCTAATCTCTCCAGTAATATGCACATTAGTTGATAACTTAATATGAGGATCTTCATTTGGCGCTTTTGGCATCAATGTTCTAAAAGATAATCCAGCATAATACGGTAATGTACATTGAGTCTTAATGATCATATGTTGATCTAGTTCTTTACTATAATCTCGATCGAGCACTTCATCATACTGCCAAGGATGTACTATCATGACATGATAATCATCTATATTGATATCATCATATTGTTTTATTTCATCCAAAAGTTGTTGATACATACTAGGGAAAAGTTGGTTGATCGTATCATTATAAGATTTATCTAATGATTGCACTTTACTAAATTGATGATGTATCAAAATAATTTTCAAATCAATGGGTTGAGCAAATTCAGGAGAATATTTAAATGTCTCACTTGAATCCATACCTTTTCTTAATTTTGCACCTGGATGTAGAGGGTGACCTTCGATAACAGCTTGTTCTGAACGTAAATAGCTATCATTATGATTTTTAATAATATCAAACAAAGGTTGTGACTCACCTTTCATGCTATAGGCTTGATAACTAATAGCAAATATCATATTTGCTGCGCTATTTGTTAAATCATCTTTAAATTGATCGCTAGCCTCGTTATCTAACTCCGGTGCTTCAATTAAAACCCATTCTAATATATCATTCGGATGTTCTACTCGATAAAAAGATGAATCATTTATAGATTGATAATAAAAAGGACCTTCAACATCTACACGATTAAATGCGTGTTGACCACTTATAGGTGCATATAACTTTTTATGTGATGCTTTAAATTCTATTTCTAAAACTTCAGGTCGATGGATGGACAAAGCTTCGATATCTTTACTTTTTAATATTCTACTATGATCTTTGCCGTGTACCAGATTTTCTCTATGTATTGATGTGACTAATCTTTGTGTCACTTTATCGCGACCAATATTTATATTTTCAATAAAGTATTGCGACCATTCTGGATGAGATTGACTTAAAAATTGATAAGCATTTTGCTCATCTTTGGTCAGTTTTAAATTATGTTCTTTTGTGTTTTTAATTAAATTCATAATTCACCTCTAAAAAAATATTTTACAAAAATTAATAAGATTTGTATAATCCATATTAATGATAATGATTATTATTATCAATTAAAAAGACAGGTGAAATTTATGGCTAAATTTTTCTTTTCCAGTTCATTTCTACTGTTTTTAGGGAATTGGATTGGGCAAATCGGGTTAAACTGGTTTGTACTTACTACATATCATAACGCAGTTTATTTAGGTTTAGTTAATTTTTGCCGGCTCGTACCCATTTTGTTACTAAGTGTATGGGCAGGTTCTATAGCTGATAAATATGATAAAGGAAATTTACTGCGTATTACAATCTCTTCATCATTTTTAGTTACAGCAATACTGTGTGTGATGACGTACTCATTTAATCAAATTCCTGTATATATTGTATTAATCTATGCGACATTACGAGGAATGCTAAGTGCTGTTGAAACACCAGTAAGACAAGCAGTCTTACCAGATTTATCTGATAAAATCACAACAACACAAGCAGTATCATTTCACTCATTTATTATTAATATATGTCGTTCTATTGGTCCAGCCATTGCAGGTGTTATTTTAGCAGTTTATCATGCACCAACGACATTTTTAGCTCAGGCTATTTGTTATCTCATAGCGGTAGCTTTATGTTTACCAATACATATTCAAGCAACTGATTTGGGGGAACACCAAAAAGAGATGTCATTAAAAGTAGTGTTGGATTATTTCAAACGCAATTTAGAAGGTAGTAAGATTTTCTTTACTTCACTTCTAATTATGGCAACCGGTTTTTCATATACAACAATATTACCGGTCTTAACTAATCATGTTTTTCCCGGACAATCTGAAATATTTGGTATTGCAATGACTTGTTGTGCTATTGGTGGCATTATCGCTACTGTGATATTACCTAAAATTCTAGATCATATCGATGCTGTTAAAATGTATTATCTTAGTTCATTACTTTTTGGTATCGCCTTATTAGGTATCATTGTTCATAATTTAGTAATGATGTTTATCTGTATTACTTTAATTGGATTATTTAGCCAATGGGCGAGAACAACAAATCGCGTTTATTTCCAAAATAGTGTTAAAGATTATGAAAGGGGTAAGGTATTAAGTATTGTAATGATGGACCGAGGCATGATACCGTTAGGAAGTTTAATTATGAGTTTCTTTGCTGACAAATTTGGCGTATTAAATACATTTTTAATTATGGGAATAAGTACAGTAGCCATTTCGATCATATTTTACTTAATGCAACGAGTTCATAAAATTGGAGGAATTTCACAATGACACGCAATGAGTGGTTACTTGCAGATAAAAATATTCAACATAGAATGTTAAATGCAATTGTAAAAGAACGAATATGTCCTGAGGACGCAAAAATAAATCAATCAACAGATAAAATAGAAATACAATATCATGGACGAGTTCTAACTGCCTATGTTTTAAGAAAAAGTATGTTAGAAAGATATGTATTTGATGGACCATTCACATATCAATGTGGTGATGAACGCATTCAAATTACAAGTTTAGAAAGTTTACTTAACATATTGAATGATGCTTTTGATATTGAAATATCTGAGCGTTTATATCATGAGCTTATCCATAGTAGGGATAGCTTTGTAGAATCATATAAACAATTTAATAATAGAACATCATTAATTCATCAAAGTATGACATTTTCAATGCTACCAGACACGATTAATTTTTTTACATGGTTGCAACATATCAAAGATAATGGTACTACAAACGATTTAAGTTACTCTGAAAGTTTAGTTTTAGAAGGTCATCCTACACATCCTTTAACTAAGACCAAGTTGCCATTAACATCAGAGGAAATACGTCGCTATGCACCAGAATTTGAAAAAATTATTCCATTACATATTATGTTAGTTTCATCTTCACATATAAGGACAACATCAATGGAAAATGATGAACAGTATATCGTTAATCAAGTTATTCCAGAACTTAAGGATAAATTACAATCATTTCTAAAACCGCTCGATTTAGAAATGAATAATTATCGGGCGATCTTTGTACATCCATGGCAATATGATCATGTGATTGGTGAACGTTTTAAAACATGGATTAGTGAGAAAATATTAATTCCAACACCGTTTACAGTCGAATCTAAAGCCACATTGTCTTTTAGAACAATGGAGTTATTGCATCATCCATTTCATATAAAATTACCTGTAAATGTACAAGCGACAAGTGCTGTACGAACAGTATCTACTGTGACAACGGTTGATGGTCCTAAATTAAGTTATGCACTGCAAGATATGTTGAATATTTATCCTGAATTAAAAGTGTCTGCTGAGCCATTTGGCGAGTATGTCGATGTGGACGCGGATTTAGCACGTCAATTAGCGTGTATTGTTAGAGAAAAGCCAGTGTTAGCTCAAGAAGGATCAACTATAGTTAGCGCAAGTCTAGTGAATCGCAATCCGGTTGATGATGACGTCATAGTTGATAGTTATATTAAATGGATAAATAACGAGCTCACTACAGAATCGATAGAACAATTTATTCGACAATATACAAGCACATTAGTAAGACCATTAATAGCGTATATTCAAGATTACGGTATTGCTTTAGAAGCACATATGCAAAATACCATCGTAAATCTTGGTCCTAATTATCAAATGAACTTTTTAGTCCGAGATTTAGGTGGTTCCCGTATTGATTTACAAACATTAAAACATAAGCTACCAGATGTTAAAATTACGAATGAAAGTTTAATTGCAGATTCAATTGAAGCAGTAATAGGTAAGTTTCAACATGCCGTTGTCCAAAATCAATTGGCAGAGTTAATTCATCATTTTAATCAATATGACATGGTGAATGAAGAGAGATTATTTAAAATAGTACAACAAGAAATTGAAGCGGCGATTGATGCCAATAAAAATCATGCTCAAGCTTTACATCGTGTCTTATTTGGACCAACAATTTCAGTTAAAGCATTATTAAGTATGCGAATGGAAAATAAAGTGAAGAAATATTTAAATACAGAATTGGAAAATCCAATAAAAAAAGAGGTGTAAGTACATGGCAAATATAAAAATAAATTTATCCAAAATACAATACAATGCCAAAGTACTTCAAACCATTTTAGATGCTAAACACATACAATTTACACCTGTCATTAAATCTATCGCAGGGGACCTACAAATTGTTCAAAAATTAATTGAATTAGGTATCACACATTTTGCAGATTCTCGATTAGAGAATATAAGACAATTAACTAATTTTGATTGTTCATTCACGATATTACGATCAACACAATTATCACAGTTAGATAATATGATTAAAGATACACAAATCAGTATTCAAACCGAATTAAATACTATTATTGAGCTGAATCGTATAGCGCAACATTTAAATATAAAACATCAAGTGATATTAATGGTTGATTGGAAAGACGGTAGAGAGGGTGTTCTAACTTACGATGTTGTTAAATATATCGAAACCATATTGAATTTATCCCATATTCAACTTGTTGGTGTGTCATTTAATTTTATGTGTTTTAAATCAAGTTCACCAATCGAAGATGATGTCTTTATGATTAACAAATTTGTTAGTGCCATTGAGAGAGAAATAGGTTATCGCATGAAAATTGTATCGGGTGGAAACTCAAGTATGCTACCGCTAACGATGTATAATGACTTAGGCAAAATAAATGAATTACGAATTGGTGAAACATTATTTAGAGGCGTCGATACAACTACAGACAAGCCCGTTTCACATTTGTATCAAGATGCGATAGTATTGGAAGCAGAAATATTAGAAATTAAACCACGTATGAATAGTCATACGAAACAGTCATATTTGCAAGCGATAGTTGATATAGGATACATTGATACGGATACAACTCATATAAGCCCGATAGCCAATGATATCCAAATTATTGGTGCATCAAGTGATCATTTAATGATCGATTTAAATAATCAAGATCATTATCAAATTGGTAATAAAATACAATTTCAATTGAGTTATGAAGCATTATCTCGCTCGATGTATAATAAAAACCTAGAAAAAGTATATGTAACTGATACGAAAGTTGAAACGATGATTCATTCATTTAATGAGCCATTTTGTTCAACGTATCATATAAATTCAAATATCTAATCAACGGAGCACCGACATCAGTGATCTCAATTAATTTTGAGAGTAATGTAAGGTGCTCCTTTTTAATATCTTGGAAATTTAAAATTCAAATATATGCTAAAACCATTCCGCATTATATATGATAAAAGTATTCGAAGGGTTCATATTAATTATAAAATTTATAAAAATCATATTGACAATGAGAATCGTTATCAATAAACTATATATGTAAGCATATACATAGTTAAGGAGTGGAAAAATGAAAGGTATCAAGTTTTTGAGCATACTCGGCTTAATGTTAGCTTTAGTATTAGTCACTGCATGCGGTAGCGTAAGTAATAATGGGTCAGACGACTCTAAAAATAAATCAGCGTCTAAAGATGGGGTTGAAATTAAACGTGCTGAAGGAACAACTAAAGTTCCTAAACATCCTAAACGTGTGGTCGTTCTTGAATATTCATTTGTAGATGCATTAGCAGCGTTAGATGTTAAACCTGTAGGGGTTGCAGATGATAATAAAAAAGAACGTATTATTAAACCCTTAAGAGATAAAATCGGAAATTATACTTCAGTAGGTGCTCGTAAGCAACCCAATTTAGAAGAGATTAGTAAGTTAAAACCAGATTTAATTATTGCTGATAGCAACAGACATAAAGGTATTTATAAAGATTTAAACAAAATTGCACCAACGATCGAACTAAAAAGTTTCGATGGGAACTATGATGATAATATCGATGCATTCAAAACAATTTCTAAGGCATTAGGTAAAGAAGACGAAGGTAAAAAACGTCTAAAAGAACATGATAAGAAAATTGCTGAATACAAAAAAGACATCAAATTTGATAAAGATGAAAAAGTATTACCAGCTGTAGCGGCAAAATCAAGTTTCTTAGGACATCCTAGTGAATCATATGTTGGTCAATTCCTAACACAATTAGGATTTAAAGAAGCATTATCACCAGATGTTACAAAAGGTTTAAGTAAATACTTAAAAGGTCCTTATTTAGAAATGAATTCAGAAACATTGTCTGACGTTAATCCAGGTCGTATGTTTATTATGACTGATAAAGCGAGTCCAGATGAACCAACATTCAAGAAAATGCAAAAAGATCCAGTCTGGAAAAAACTTGACGCTGTTAAAAATGATCGTGTAGACGTTGTAGATCGTGATTTATGGGCTAGAGCTCGTGGATTAATTTCTTCTGAAGAAATGGCGAAAGAATTAGTTGAGATTTCTAAAAAGGATCACAATAAAGACGATAAGTAAGGTGGAAAACTATGACTATGAAGGAACAAAGTAGTCAATCCGCTATACTACAAGAAAAAAGAAAACGCACTACACTCACATATATTGTGAGTGTGTGCTTTCTTTTTATTTGTATTTATTTAAATTTAGCGATTGGTTCTTCTCATATTGAATTTAAAGATATCATTCATTATATAACAGGTCATACTGATACGAAACAGACATTCTTGATACATAATTCTAGAATGCCACGCATGTTAGCAGGTTTATTAATCGGTGGTGCATTGGCACTTGCAGGTTTATTAATGCAATCTATTACGAGGAACCCATTAGCCTCACCACAAATATTTGGTGTGAATGCTGGAGCTTCTTTCGTTATTGTATTAATAACGGTTCTGATACCTTCACTTGAAAGCTATTCCATGATTTTAGCAATGATTGGTGCATTTTTAGGTGGATTAACGGTCTATACACTTTCAGGTTCAACTAAGGCAATGACACCAGTTAAATTAGCATTGGCAGGTATGGCTATTCATCTATTCTTCAGTAGTATGACTCAAGGAGTAATATTGTTAAATGAAGATTCCAACTCATCAGTGATGTTTTGGTTAGTAGGTTCATTGTCAGGTGTTAAGTGGCCAGAAGTGATTGCTATTACACCATGGTTAGTTGTGGCTATGATAGTTACAATGCTTATGGGACGTCAATTAACAATAATGGAACTAGGCGACGATATTGCTAAAGGATTAGGTCAAAAAATTCAAGTTGTTCGAATGCTCTTAGGATTATTAGTCATTATTTTAGCGGGTTTATCAGTTTCAATCGCAGGTCCAATAGGATTTGTAGGCTTAATCGTACCTCATATTGTAAAACGTTATATCAAAAATAATTATATCTTAATGATTCCACTCACTATTATAATTGGTGCCGATTTATTATTATTTTCTGATGTTTTATCACGACTTGTCACACATCCTTTTGAATCTCCAGTTGGTATCGTGACTTCTTTCGTAGGTGCATTTTACTTCTTATTTATCACAGTTAAAGGGGTGAAACGCGTATGACAAGGAAGAAGCATATGATTAGATATAGTATTGTTACAATATTATTAGTTATTAGTGCCATTTTTAGCCTATGTATTGGCTCAGTAATCGTGAATCCTATCGAGGCGATTAAAGGCATCTTCACACATGATAATTTTATTTTAAATGAATATAGAATCCCTAGAACATTATTAGGACTGATTATCGGTAGCAGTTTAGCGATATCTGGGGCAATTATCCAAGGTGTTGTTCGAAATCCACTTGCCTCTCCAGATGTGATAGGTATCTCTAAAGGTGCCAGTTTAGCTGCTGTTATTATCATCATGCTATTTCCATCAGCACCATTAGCGATATTACCTATTGGTTCGTTTATTGGGGCGTTAATGATTAGTTTAATATTGTCTTTTTTAATTTCTAAATTTGATGTTAAAGGATCTAATTTAGCTTTAATTGGTTTAGCAATAGGGGCAATATGTACGGCGATTGTGCAGTTTTTATTAATTCGCAATCCAATGGATGCTAATAATGCGCTTGTTTGGTTAACTGGTAGTTTATACGGTCATAATATTTCAAACTTCTTATCTATATTACCTTGGTTCATTATCACTATTCCGATAATTTTAATGTTGAGCCATCAATTGGATATCCTAGGATTGGGAGATAACGTCGCTGTCGCATTAGGTGCTAAAGTTAAAAGATTAAAAATGGTGTTACTCATCTTATCAGTAATGTTAGCAGGCGCTTCAATTTCAGTTGTTGGTGGTATAAGTTTCTTAGGATTGATTTCACCACATATCGCAAGACAAATAGTTGGCCATAAAACAATGCATGTCGCAATAATGTCAGGTTTAATCGGAGCGATATTATTAACATTTGGTGATGGTTTAGCGAGAGGTATTCATCCGCCATTAGATATTCCAGTAGGTGTCATTATTGCTATTATCGGTGCACCTTACTTCTTATTCTTATTAAGAAAAATGTAATAATTAGTGATACGACTCATAGACATTGTATGCATCAAGATACATGATATTGTGTTTCTTGGTGCATTTTCCATGTCACAAAATATTTAAATGAGTAACTATATATTTATAAAATTATTTAACTTTTAGCCATTGCACTTTGAATGTAAATCGCGTATAGTATTAAATACTTAATTATTCATAAAAATGTATATATATGAAAGAGTGTTTTGAAACAAATATAAATGTAATTTGAGTATATATAATTGTATTTTTAAATAGAAAGAAATGGATGACGAAAGATGAATAGATATTCTAAGCAAGAAATCATTAAAGGTCGAATTAAATTTATAACGATGTCACTTATCGGCATTATTTTATTTTTAATTCCTATACCAGTAGAACAAGATGGTAAAAAGCAAACGACGCTACCTGTTGCATTTTTAGCTAATTGGCTGAAAGATATTGTTGGTGGAGCAATGCCTTTTATCATTGTGACGATTATAACTTTATCAGCTATTTTAACACTCATTTGTTCTACGATTTTAAAAGATAAATTGGATCCAAAAGGATTATTATATAATGCGTTTAATGTGAATGTAAGTTGGATAATATTAAGGGTTTTAGCAGTAATCTTTGCATGGATGACGTTACTTAAAGTTGGACCTAAAATGATATATTCAGAAGATACTGGTGGTCTTGTGTTTTCTAGTTTATTACCAACTTTAGTAGCAGTATTTTTATTTGCGGCTTTATTTTTACCATTACTTATGGAATACGGCCTGTTAGAGTTGTTAGGGCCTTTATTTAGACCTGTCATGCGACCGTTGTTTACATTACCTGGCCGTTCAACAGTTGATAATTTAGCATCTTTTATTGGAGATGGTACTGTTGGTGTATTAATAACTAGTCGTCAATATGAAGAAGGTTTTTATTCAAGAAGGGAAGCAACAGTGATTTCAACTACTTTTAGTGTGGTTTCTATTACCTTTGCTATTATTATTGCAGATACTGTTAAAATGCAAGATCAATTTTTCTTATTCTATTTAAGTGTTATTATTTCATGTTTAATTGCGGCGGTTATCATGCCAAGAATATGGCCCTTGAATAAGATACCAGATGAATATGCGAAAGAAGTATCGAGTGATGCAAGAACAGAGCAACTTCCTGAAGGTAAAACAGCAATTGGTCATGGATTTGATATGGCTACAGAAGTAGGGATTAAAGCACCAGGTGTGAAAGGCTTCTTTAAAGCCGGATTAAAAACAGTCGTAGATATGTGGTTTGTTATATTACCTATAGTGATGAGCATTGGTACGATTGCTACTATAATTGCGAACTATACGCCAATCTTTGAATTAATTGGGAAACCATTCGTTCCATTTTTACAACTCTTACAAATACCTGAAGCTACACACGCATCTCAAACCATTTTAATTGGTTTTGCAGATATGTTTTTACCATCTATATTAATTGAAAGTGCACATAGTGATTTAACTCGATTTGTTATTGGTGCATTGAGTATTACACAATTAATATATTTATCAGAAGTAGGCGGCGTCATTTTAGGTTCAAAAATACCAGTTAATATCGGTAAACTATTTGTTATCTTCTTAATCAGAACAATTATTACATTACCTATTATTACTTTAATCGCACATCTATTTTTATAATATATAAGCCAAGATGCCTTATTTGTTGTATTAACAACTGCACATCTTGGCTTTTTTTCTATTCTAACTATATTGATATTGTTATGGATTTAAAACAGATAGTACATTTGCTTTTACGATTTGGTTTTTAATAACTGGAGATGGTTCGTCGCTTTTTGAATCTTTTGGTCGTTGATGCGCCTCTTTAAATGCATCGCTTTTTACCCAGTTATTGAAATCATCTTCAGTTTCCCACCATGTATTAACGTACATATCCTCAGTTTCATCATCTTCGTTATTGACTTGCCAAACTTCGATTTTATTAAATCCTTTTAGCGATTCAATTTTTCCACCTTGTGTGAATCTTGGTGCCATTTTTTCTGCGAAACCTTGTTTAACAGTAATGCGATTTGTAACAACAAACATTAAAATCACTCCTTATATATATTTAAATTATTCGTCAAATGTTATCTAATTAAATTATAGTCCTTCATTAGGACTATTAAAAATAAAAAGAGACAATGAGCATTGCGATTATTAGCAATATCATTGTCTCAAAGTTTATGAAAACTCTATTAAAATAAGATTATTTTGTTAATTCGTTGTATACTTTTTGATCATTTTGAGTATAAATAATGTATTCATGGTCATCTGTATCGATAATAACGCGATTTGTTTTACCGAATGTAGAACCGATTCTAGAAACTTCTCTACCTTCAACGTTAGGTACTGCGTGAATATCTTGGTCTTGAGAGATATTTTTAATTTCGTTTGTTGGAATTTTAATATCTGCTACTCTCCATTGAATTCTAACCTCATTATTATCTTTTTTTACTGTCATTGCCATGATCCAATACACATCCTTTAATTAATTTTGTAAGTATATCATAAATCATTTTGTAACCGTTTTCAAGATATAATGTGATACTTTTTAAAATTAAGTCATACTAATTAATAATGATTTAAAAAATAGAAGAGACCGAAAATACGTTCGTATAAATAAGGAGAATATGATAAAATATTGCTATTAAAGGAGAGGTAATTATGACTGGAAAGACACATGCATCTTGTGGTTTATTAGTAGGTGCTCTAACAACTCAATATTTTCATACAGATTTATTTTCATCAGTGACAGTTATTGTATTGTCGGTTATTTCTAGTTTATTACCTGATATTTGTCATACCCAAAGTAAAATAGGTAGGAAATTTAAAATACTTAGTTTTTTAATTCGACTGTTATTTGGTCATCGGACATTTACCCATTCATTGCTATTTATAGGAATCATTGGATTTTTACTTCATATCATAGAGGCACCTATATATTATGAAGTAGCAATTATCATAGGATTGATTTCACATGTTATACTAGATATGGTAACACCTAAAGGGGTTAAATTATTGTATCCATTGCCAATAACAATTAAAACACCGTTGAATTTTAAAACAGGTGGACTTGTAGATTTATCACTTGCAACTGCTTTAACAGTTGGAGCTATTTATGTGTTTTTTCAAAGTGAAGTAAATGATATCATACATCATTGGGGATACATATTTACGCAATATTAAAAACAAGATACATAAATTCGAATATACAATCGAGTGAAATTATAATTTACATAAGGAGACAAATTAATGTTAGAGAAAAATAAATTAGAGAAATTTAATCAACAACATTTATACGAATATGAAAAATTGATGAGTAGTAATGAAAAGCACGCGCTTGAAGATAAACTTGAATCATTAGATTTAGAAGAAATTCAAGAAATGTATAAAAACTTATATGTTAATAGACAAACCATTGATGATACATCAGATGTATCGGAAGTTAAATATACTGTAAAGTCTGAACTTGATGAACAAGTGAAAGATGAATATAGAAATCAAGGTATTGAAGCAATAAGAAATGGCCAGTTTGCAGTCGTATTAATGGCTGGTGGTCAAGGGACTAGATTAGGGTATTCAGGTCCAAAAGGATCATTTGAAATAGAAGGCGTAAGTTTGTTTGAATTACAAGCGCGTCAATTGATGGCATTGAAGAAAGAAACAGGACATACAATGGATTGGTATATCATGACTAGTGATACCAATCATGAAGCTACTTTAGCTTATTTTGAACAACATCAATATTTTAATTATGATATAGATAAAATACATTTCTTTAAACAAGATAATATCGTTGCATTAAGTGAAGAAGGCCAACTTGTATTAAATGAAGCGGGTCATATTATGGAGACACCAAACGGTAATGGCGGTATCTTTAAATCACTTAAAAAAGCTGGCTACCTTGATAAAATGAAACAAGATAATGTTAAATATATATTTTTAAATAATATTGATAATGTTTTAGTTAAAGTTTTAGATCCTATGTTTGCAGGATTTACAGTTTCCAACAATAAAGATATTACGTCTAAGACAATACAACCTAAGCAAGGTGAAAGTGTCGGTAGACTTGTAAATAAAGATAGCAAAGATACAGTTCTTGAGTATTCTGAACTAGATCCTAATGTTGCAAATCAATTTGATAATGCAAACATCGGTATTCATGCATTTAAATTAGGATTTATTATGAGTGCAGTTGATAGGGAATTACCATATCACTTAGCAATTAAAAATTTAAAACAACTAGATGAAGACTTTGGAGTAGTTGAACGACCAACACTTAAATTCGAGTTATTCTATTTTGATATCTTCCGTTATGGTACTAGTTTTATTACGTTACAAGTACCTAGAGAAGAAGAGTTTTCACCATTGAAAAATAAAGAAGGAAAAGACAGTGTAGAAACGGCAACAGCTGATTTGAAACGAATGGGAATGATTTAAACTAAGGTGGTCCAGAGTATGTCAAACACAGAACAACATATTGAATCAAATCATAGTTCTTTTAAAGATATCATGCCTTTGTCATTTGGTGAGGAAGTTGGAAATACTGTCACGCATGGCTTTGCATCATTTTGTACAATGGTTATATTACCATACGCTGCAGTGCATAGTTTTAATAAGCATGGGGCATTGTTATCGACAAGTATTTCAATATTTGTCATTAGTTTATTTTTGATGTTCATATCATCAACGGTCTATCATGCAATGGCGAATCATACAGTACAAAAATATGTATTGCGAATTATAGACCATAGTATGATATATGTTGCGATATCAGGTACATATACACCAATATTGTTAAATGTAGTTGGTGGTTGGTTAGGTTGGACTGTGTTTATTCTATTATGGGGGACAACTGTGTGGGGGATTTTATATAAGTCAATCGCCACTCATGTCAATCATAAGCTAAGTCTAATAGTATATTTAGTTATGGGTTGGGTAGGTGTTATATTTGCACCTATTATCATTTTAAGAACATCATGGTTATTTATACTATTTATTGTATTAGGTGGTTTATCATATACTATTGGTGCTTGGTTTTATGCACAAAAGAACCGACCATATTTTCATATGATATGGCATATATTTATTTTAATTGCTTCATTTTTCCATTTAATAGGCATATTATTTTTTATGTCTTAGATGAAAAACTAAAGGTAGCTAGAGATTTTACAATCATGTCTCTAGTTACCTTTTTTATAAATTAATTAGGAATCAATTAAATAAAGCGTTTATTTACAATTACAGTTGGAAAGATGAAATAAAATATAACAAAACGAAAAGTCATACTAATTAATGATTGTTTTATTAAATGAAAGTCTATAATATAGATTGAGTTGTAAGAAAAATTAAGTTGGAGGACAACTAAATGAGATTAAAATCGATGATAACGGTATTAGCATTAATTTTGATAATGTTTATGGCTGCGATTGAAGCATCAATTATTTCACTAGCAATGCCGACCATTCGTCAAGATTTAAATGCTGGAAGCTTTATTTCTTTAGTATTTACAGCATATTTTATTGCTTTAGTTATAGCAAACCCGATTGTTGGTGAACTAATGTCGCGATTTAAAATTATATATATCGCTATCACAGGGTTAGTTTTATTTGCAATAGGTAGTTTTATGTCAGGTACAAGTGAAACTTTTATGATGCTCATTATATCTAGAGTCATTCAAGGATTTGGTGCTGGTGTGATGATGTCGTTATCACAAATTGTTCCTAAACTTGCATTTGAAATCCCATTAAGATATAAAATCATGGGCATAGTAGGAAGTGTTTGGGGTGTATCAAGTATTATAGGTCCACTTTTAGGTGGAGGTATACTTGAAATAGCAACTTGGCATTGGCTTTTCTTCATTAATATTCCGATTGCCATTATTGCGATTATATTAGTCATTTTTACATTCCATTTTCCAGAGGAAGAAATCATATCTAAGACAAACTTTGATGTAAAAGGTTTAAGTTTATTTTATGTATTTATTGGTTTATTAATGTTTAGCTTGCTTAATCAAAATCAAGTTTTATTGAATGTTTTATCACTATTACTTGCATTATTGATAGGGTATATTTTATATAAAGTTGAAAAAACAACTGATCACCCATTTTTACCAGTGGTAGAATTTAATAAATCCATTGCCTTAGTATTTATTACAGATTTACTCATTGCCATTTGTTTAATGGGCTTCAATTTATATATTCCAGTATATCTACAAGAACAAATCGGTTTATCACCGCTTCAAAGTGGATTTGTTATTTTTCCATTATCTGTAGCATGGATAATCTTAAACTTTAACCTAGCTAAATTAGAAGCGAAGTTTTCAAGAAAAGCATTATATATTGGCGCATTTACCTTCCTAATCATTGGAAGTATCATTATTATTTTCGGTATAAAAACCCCTTTACTTATAGCATTTAGCGTTATTCTTGCTGGCTTGAGTTTTGGGTTTGTATATACAAAAGATAGTGTCATTGTGCAAGAGGAAACATCTCCACATCAAATGAAAAAAATGATGTCATTTTACGCATTGACTAAAAACTTAGGGTCTTCAATTGGATCAACGGTTATGGGTTATATGTATGCTATGAAAGCAGGTTGGTTCGGTAGCAATTTGCATAATGTACTAGGTTTAGCAATTATTATTGCAATTGTATTAGTTGCATTATGGAGTTTCATTTATAAGAACAAACCGGTGACTAACTAATCAAACTTAACAATTCGTTTGAACGCCTACATTTATTGTGGGCGTTTTTATAATTTTATAAGGTCATCGATTAATGGTAAAATACTTAATGTATTCAAAATAGGAGGAGGATAAGTGTAATGAAGTTTTTTAGAAATAAGATGTACAATTTAATATCTACACTTATTGTTCTTACTATTTTTATTATATCAGGAACGATTTTTTTGATGTTTTTAGGATTTGGATTATATGGCTTAAGTAGGATTTTAATATATTTTAAATTAGGATATTTTGGCTATAATAAAAGCTTTTACGACAATATTTTCTATTATGGTAGTTATATTGTTTTAGGATACTTCACTTTATTCGCAGTTGAACATCTTATGGATTACTTTAGAAAACGTTTGCCACAAAATCCATATTTCCAAGGAATTACTTATCATTTAATTGGTTATTCAGTTACTACAATATTGTTTTATTTTATAATACATGTCCATTACACATATATTGATATTAAGTTTTGGGTGATTATGGTAATTATTGGATTCTTATATATTTGTAAAGAAATTTTCTATCCAGATAGCACAAATTTAAATAACAAAAAGTAATGAGCACTAAATTTGAATCGTTTTTCTTAATTTGTTTGAATGAAGTACTATTATCAAATAAAGGAGATTATGTTCATGAGCAATATAGAAATTAGTAAAAGACGAAGGAATTTAATTGTTTCTGTAATGCTAATTAGTGCTTTTGTAGCTATTTTAAACCAAACATTATTGAATACAGCCTTACCTCATATTATGAGAGAGTTAAAAATAGATGAAAGTACATCTCAGTGGTTGATAACGGGATTTATGTTAGTTAATGGTGTTATGATTCCGTTAACTGCTTATTTAATGGACCGAGTTAAAACGAGACCATTATACTTATCTGCAATGGGTACCTTTTTAATTGGATCGATTGTAGCAGCCATAGCACCTAATTTTGGTGTGTTGATGACTGCGAGAGTTATTCAAGCTATGGGGGCAGGTGTACTAATGCCACTAATGCAATTTACATTGTTTACTCTGTTTTCTAGGGAAAGACGTGGGTTTGCAATGGGATTAGCAGGTTTAGTGATTCAATTTGCACCAGCGATTGGTCCTACATTCACAGGCTTAATTATTGACCATGTTAGTTGGAGGGTGCCATTCATCATCATTGTTGGTATCGCATTAATCGCACTCATCTTCGGTTTTATATTTATTTCAAGCTATAATGAAACTAAGCAAACTAAGCTTGACAAACGTTCTATATTATATTCTACAATTGGATTCGGTATGATGTTATATGCATTCAGTAGTGCGGGTAGTTTAGGCTTCGGTAATCCAATTATCATTGGTACATTAATCATAAGTCTGATAATTATATTAATATTTATTAGACGACAATTAACAATATCTAATCCATTACTTAATTTAAAAGTATTTAAGACGAGAACTTTTTGTTTTAGTACCATAACTTCAATGATAGTGATGATGTCCATGGTTGGACCTGCATTATTAATTCCATTGTATGTACAAAATGCTTTAGCACTATCTGCATTATTATCAGGTTTAGTTATTATGCCAGGTGCAATAATTAATGGATTAATGTCTGTGTTTACAGGTAGTTTTTATGATAAATACGGCCCAAGACCACTTATCATTTCTGGCTTTACTATCTTAACGATATGTACATTTTTATTATGTTTCTTAAAAGCAGACACATCTTATATGTATTTAATTATAATATATGCGATAAGAATGTTTGCAGTTTCTTTATTAATGATGCCTATTAATACAGCTGGTATTAACGCGTTAGAAAATAAGAACATTTCCCATGGCACAGCCATTATGAACTTCGGACGTGTCATGGCTGGATCTTTAGGAACAGCTTTAATGGTCACATTTATGAGTATGGGATCAAAATGGTTAGGATCTACAATAGCTACATCTGGAAGTAAAGAAATGATACAACGACAAACCGTTGCTGCAGGTGTAGATGTGTCATTTGCGTTAGTTACTTTATTTGTAGTTGTTGCATTTAGTTTCGCATTATTTATCAAAGAACCTAGAAATAAGAATAAAAATATTAGAGAAGTTTAAATACAATTAATTCTTAGAAGTTAGCTATTAATTTAAAGCTAACTTCTTTTTTTATTACATAAAAAGTCTTATACTAAAAAAGATAGACTAGGTAATAGCACACTTTAGTTATTTAGTTGAGATAATATAAATAAGGGGGATTTACTTTGTTAACGGTAAATCAAGTCAAAGAATTAGTTGGAGAAATAAAAGATCCAATTATTGATGTTCCTTTAAAAGAGACTGAAGGAATAGTGGATGTTTCTATTAAAGAAGAAATTGAACATGTGAGTGTAAAAATTGCTATGGCACAATTAGGTGGGCAACCTCAACTAGACCTACAAATGGCTGTAGTTAAAACGCTAAAAGAAAATGGTGCAAAAACAGTAGGTATCAGATTTGAAGAATTACCTGAAGGTACAGTTGAACAATATAGAGGTAAAGGCACTGAAAAGCCTAAAACAATAGAAGGATTATTATCAAAAAATAATCCTGTTGAATTTATTGCAATCGCATCAGGTAAAGGTGGCGTGGGTAAATCAACTGTTGCAGTTAATCTAGCAGTTGCTTTAGCTAGAGAAGGAAAAAAAGTAGGGCTAGTAGATGCTGATATTTATGGATTTAGTGTACCAGATATGATGGGCATTGATGAAAAACCTGGTATCGAAGGAAAAGAAGTTATCCCGGTTGAAAGATATGGTGTTAAAGTAATTTCTATGGCATTTTTTGTTGAAGAAAATGCACCAGTCATTTGGAGAGGACCAATGTTAGGTAAAATGCTAACTAACTTTTTCACTGAAGTAAAATGGGGTGATCTAGATTACTTATTATTAGACTTACCTCCAGGTACAGGTGATGTTGCGCTAGATGTTCATTCAATGCTACCTTCTAGTAAAGAAATTATTGTCACTACACCTCATCCAACCGCAGCATTCGTCGCTGCAAGAGCAGGGGCTATGGCAAAACATACAGAACATTCAATTTTAGGTGTTATTGAAAACATGAGTTATTTCGAAAGTAAAGAGACTGGCAATAAAGAGTATGTATTTGGTAAAGGTGGCGGAACGAAATTAGCAGATGAGTTAGAAACTCAATTATTCGGCGAATTGCCATTAGAACAACCAACATGGAACCCTACAGACTTTTCTCCGTCCATCTATCAACCTGAAGATAGATTAGGTAAAATCTATCAGACAATTGCTCAAAAAGTAATCGCAACTACACAAAAGTAACAAAAAGTGATTTGGCGTATAAAATTAACTTTAATTTTATACGCTTTTTCTATTGCATTTTAGAAAAATCCTGTTAGAATAATTTCTTGTGAGTTATTCAACTCGAAAATATCAATTTAAAAAAAGTTTGAAAAAAAGTTTGATTTCATTGTTGACTTCAAAAGATAAAATTGATATTATATAAAAGTCGTCAAAAACGACAAGTTAAGTTTAATAAAACTTTGTTAAGAAAGTGTAAAACTTACTATTGCAAAGCGAAAATAAATCTATTAAACTTATTAAAGTAATCTTAATTAAATATTGACTTCGAGTTAAAGAAGTTATATAATGATGAAGATTGTATCAAATGAACATTGAAAACTGAATGACAATATGTCAACGTTAATTCCAATAATGTAACGAAAGTTACAACAATTAATTTAGTTTTATGAGCTAATCAAACATCATAATTTTTTTATGGAGAGTTTGATCCTGGCTCAGGATGAACGCTGGCGGCGTGCCTAATACATGCAAGTCGAGCGAACAGATAAGGAGCTTGCTCCTTTGACGTTAGCGGCGGACGGGTGAGTAACACGTGGATAACCTACCTATAAGACTGGGATAACTTCGGGAAACCGGAGCTAATACCGGATAACATATTGAACCGCATGGTTCAATAGTGAAAGGCGGCTTTGCTGTCACTTATAGATGGATCCGCGCCGTATTAGCTAGTTGGTAAGGTAACGGCTTACCAAGGCAACGATACGTAGCCGACCTGAGAGGGTGATCGGCCACACTGGAACTGAGACACGGTCCAGACTCCTACGGGAGGCAGCAGTAGGGAATCTTCCGCAATGGGCGAAAGCCTGACGGAGCAACGCCGCGTGAGTGATGAAGGTCTTCGGATCGTAAAACTCTGTTATCAGGGAAGAACAAATGTGTAAGTAACTGTGCACATCTTGACGGTACCTGATCAGAAAGCCACGGCTAACTACGTGCCAGCAGCCGCGGTAATACGTAGGTGGCAAGCGTTATCCGGAATTATTGGGCGTAAAGCGCGCGTAGGCGGTTTTTTAAGTCTGATGTGAAAGCCCACGGCTCAACCGTGGAGGGTCATTGGAAACTGGAAAACTTGAGTGCAGAAGAGGAAAGTGGAATTCCATGTGTAGCGGTGAAATGCGCAGAGATATGGAGGAACACCAGTGGCGAAGGCGACTTTCTGGTCTGTAACTGACGCTGATGTGCGAAAGCGTGGGGATCAAACAGGATTAGATACCCTGGTAGTCCACGCCGTAAACGATGAGTGCTAAGTGTTAGGGGGTTTCCGCCCCTTAGTGCTGCAGCTAACGCATTAAGCACTCCGCCTGGGGAGTACGACCGCAAGGTTGAAACTCAAAGGAATTGACGGGGACCCGCACAAGCGGTGGAGCATGTGGTTTAATTCGAAGCAACGCGAAGAACCTTACCAAATCTTGACATCCTTTGACCGCTCTAGAGATAGAGTCTTCCCCTTCGGGGGACAAAGTGACAGGTGGTGCATGGTTGTCGTCAGCTCGTGTCGTGAGATGTTGGGTTAAGTCCCGCAACGAGCGCAACCCTTAAGCTTAGTTGCCATCATTAAGTTGGGCACTCTAAGTTGACTGCCGGTGACAAACCGGAGGAAGGTGGGGATGACGTCAAATCATCATGCCCCTTATGATTTGGGCTACACACGTGCTACAATGGACAATACAAAGGGCAGCTAAACCGCGAGGTCAAGCAAATCCCATAAAGTTGTTCTCAGTTCGGATTGTAGTCTGCAACTCGACTACATGAAGCTGGAATCGCTAGTAATCGTAGATCAGCATGCTACGGTGAATACGTTCCCGGGTCTTGTACACACCGCCCGTCACACCACGAGAGTTTGTAACACCCGAAGCCGGTGGAGTAACCATTTATGGAGCTAGCCGTCGAAGGTGGGACAAATGATTGGGGTGAAGTCGTAACAAGGTAGCCGTATCGGAAGGTGCGGCTGGATCACCTCCTTTCTAAGGATATATTCGGAACATCTTCGTAGAAGATGAGGAATAACATTGACATATTGTATTCAGTTTTGAATGTTTATATAACATTCACATATCTTCTTTTTCAAAGAAAGCGATTCGCAGACAATGCGTTGAGTTACTTTAAAGCGGAGTTTACTAGAGTAAATGAGTATTTAAAGTAATGATAACAAAACAGTATGCAAACGCTTGACTGGAAATAGAACTTGTACATTGAAAACTAGATAAGTAAGTAAAATAGATTTTACCAAGCAAAACCGAGTGAATTAGAGTTTTAAAGCTTGAATTCATAAGAAATAATCGCTAGTGTTCGAAAGAACACTCACAAGATTAATAACGCGTTTTCTGTAGGATGGAAACATAGATTAAGTTATTAAGGGCGCACGGTGGATGCCTTGGCACTAGAAGCCGATGAAGGACGTTACTAACGACGATATGCTTTGGGGAGCTGTAAGTAAGCGTTGATCCAGAGATTTCCGAATGGGGAAACCCAGCATGAGTTATGTCATGTTATCGATATGTGAATACATAGCATATCAGAAGGCAGACCCGGAGAACTGAAACATCTTAGTACCCGGAGGAAGAGAAAGAAAAATCGATTCCCTGAGTAGCGGCGAGCGAAACGGGAAGAGCCCAAACCAACAAGCTTGCTTGTTGGGGTTGTAGGACACTCTATACGGAGTTACAAAAGTATATATTAGACGAATCATCTGGAAAGTTGAATCAAAGAAGGTAATAATCCTGTAGTCGAAAATATATACTCTCTTGAGTGGATCCTGAGTACGACGGAGCACGTGAAATTCCGTCGGAATCTGGGAGGACCATCTCCTAAGGCTAAATACTCTCTAGTGACCGATAGTGAACCAGTACCGTGAGGGAAAGGTGAAAAGTACCCCGGAAGGGGAGTGAAAGAGAACTTGAAACCGTGTGCTTACAAGTAGTCAGAGCCCGTTAATGGGTGATGGCGTGCCTTTTGTAGAATGAACCGGCGAGTTACGATTTGATGCAAGGTTAAGCAGCTAATGTGGAGCCGTAGCGAAAGCGAGTCTGAATAGGGCGTTTAGTATTTGGTCGTAGACCCGAAACCAGGTGATCTACCCTTGGTCAGGTTGAAGTTCAGGTAACACTGAATGGAGGACCGAACCGACTTACGTTGAAAAGTGAGCGGATGAACTGAGGGTAGCGGAGAAATTCCAATCGAACTTGGAGATAGCTGGTTCTCTCCGAAATAGCTTTAGGGCTAGCCTCAAGTGATGATTATTGGAGGTAGAGCACTGTTTGGACGAGGGGCCCTTCTCGGGTTACCGAATTCAGACAAACTCCGAATGCCAATCAATTTAACTTGGGAGTCAGAACATGGGTGATAAGGTCCGTGTTCGAAAGGGAAACAGCCCAGACCACCAGCTAAGGTCCCAAAATATATGTTAAGTGGAAAAGGATGTGGCGTTGCCCAGACAACTAGGATGTTGGCTTAGAAGCAGCCATCATTTAAAGAGTGCGTAATAGCTCACTAGTCGAGTGACACTGCGCCGAAAATGTACCGGGGCTAAACATATTACCGAAGCTGTGGATTGTCCGTAGGACAATGGTAGGAGAGCGTTCTAAGGGCGTCGAAGCATGATCGCAAGGACATGTGGAGCGCTTAGAAGTGAGAATGCCGGTGTGAGTAGCGAAAGACGGGTGAGAATCCCGTCCACCGATTGACTAAGGTTTCCAGAGGAAGGCTCGTCCGCTCTGGGTTAGTCGGGTCCTAAGCTGAGGCCGACAGGCGTAGGCGATGGATAACAGGTTGATATTCCTGTACCACCTAGTATCGTTTTAATCGATGGGGGGACGCAGTAGGATAGGCGAAGCGTGCTATTGGATTGCACGTCCAAGCAGTAAGACTGAGTGTTAGGCAAATCCGGCACTCATAAGGTCAAGCTGTGATGGGGAGAGGAAATTGTTTCCTCGAGTCGTTGATTTCACACTGCCAAGAAAAGCCTCTAGATAGATAACAGGTGCCCGTACCGCAAACCGACACAGGTAGTCAAGATGAGAATTCTAAGGTGAGCGAGCGAACTCTCGTTAAGGAACTCGGCAAAATGACCCCGTAACTTCGGGAGAAGGGGTGCTCTTTAGGGTTAACGCCCAGAAGAGCCGCAGTGAATAGGCCCAAGCGACTGTTTATCAAAAACACAGGTCTCTGCTAAACCGTAAGGTGATGTATAGGGGCTGACGCCTGCCCGGTGCTGGAAGGTTAAGAGGAGTAGTTAGCTTCTGCGAAGCTACGAATCGAAGCCCCAGTAAACGGCGGCCGTAACTATAACGGTCCTAAGGTAGCGAAATTCCTTGTCGGGTAAGTTCCGACCCGCACGAAAGGCGTAACGATTTGGGCACTGTCTCAACGAGAGACTCGGTGAAATCATAGTACCTGTGAAGATGCAGGTTACCCGCGACAGGACGGAAAGACCCCGTGGAGCTTTACTGTAGCCTGATATTGAAATTCGGCACAGCTTGTACAGGATAGGTAGGAGCCTTTGAAACGTGAGCGCTAGCTTACGTGGAGGCATTGGTGGGATACTACCCTAGCTGTGTTGGCTTTCTAACCCGCACCACTTATCGTGGTGGGAGACAGTGTCAGGTGGGCAGTTTGACTGGGGCGGTCGCCTCCTAAAAGGTAACGGAGGCGCTCAAAGGTTCCCTCAGAATGGTTGGAAATCATTCATAGAGTGTAAAGGCATAAGGGAGCTTGACTGCGAGACTTACAAGTCGAGCAGGGTCGAAAGACGGACTTAGTGATCCGGTGGTTCCGCATGGAAGGGCCATCGCTCAACGGATAAAAGCTACCCCGGGGATAACAGGCTTATCTCCCCCAAGAGTTCACATCGACGGGGAGGTTTGGCACCTCGATGTCGGCTCATCGCATCCTGGGGCTGTAGTCGGTCCCAAGGGTTGGGCTGTTCGCCCATTAAAGCGGTACGCGAGCTGGGTTCAGAACGTCGTGAGACAGTTCGGTCCCTATCCGTCGTGGGCGTAGGAAATTTGAGAGGAGCTGTCCTTAGTACGAGAGGACCGGGATGGACATACCTCTGGTGTACCAGTTGTCGTGCCAACGGCATAGCTGGGTAGCTATGTATGGACGGGATAAGTGCTGAAAGCATCTAAGCATGAAGCCCCCCTCAAGATGAGATTTCCCAACTTCGGTTATAAGATCCCTCAAAGATGATGAGGTTAATAGGTTCGAGGTGGAAGCGTGGTGACACGTGGAGCTGACGAATACTAATCGATCGAAGACTTAATCAAAATTTATGTTTTGCGACGCAAAATCATTTTACTTACTATCTAGTTTTGAATGTATAATACATTCCATTTGTCTGGTGACAATGGCAAGGAGGTCACACCTGTTCCCATGCCGAACACAGAAGTTAAGCTCCTTAGCGCCGATGGTAGTCGGACTAACGTTCCGCTAGAGTAGGACGTTGCCAGGCAAATATATAATTATTCCACAGTAGCTCAGTGGTAGAGCTATCGGCTGTTAACCGATCGGTCGTAGGTTCGAGTCCTACCTGTGGAGCCATGGCTCCTTGGTCAAGCGGTTAAGACACCGCCCTTTCACGGCGGTAACACGGGTTCGAGTCCCGTAGGAGTCATTTAATGGAGAATTAGCTCAGCTAGGAGAGCATCTGCCTTACAAGCAGAGGGTCGGCGGTTCGAACCCGTCATTCTCCACCATTGATTTTTAATTAAATATGCTGGAGGGGTAGCGAAGTGGCTAAACGCGGCGGACTGTAAATCCGCTCCTTCGGGTTCGGCAGTTCGAATCTGCCCCCCTCCACCATCTTAATGGGCTATAGCCAAGCGGTAAGGCAACGGACTTTGACTCCGTCACGCGCTGGTTCGAATCCAGCTAGCCCAGCCATAAGAGCCATTAGCTCAGTTGGTAGAGCATCTGACTTTTAATCAGAGGGTCAGAGGTTCGAATCCTCTATGGCTCACTCTTAACATCTTTCTTCGGAAAGGTGTTTTTTTTTATTGTTTTATGTAAACGGATACATTATTCTATAAATAACACGAAAAAAAGAGGTGGATATATAAATGAAAAACATAGATATTATAGGGGTGCCTTCAACATTTGGTCAAAGAAAATTAGGGGTGAATTTAGGTCCAGATGCTATAAGATATGCAGAATTACAAGATAGACTAGAAAATATAGGTATTAACGTTCATGATAAAGGCAATATAGACGTTCCTGCTATAGATTTGAAAAAGTTTAATTCTGAGCAACAAGGCTTGAGAAATTATGATGAAATTATTAATGTTTCAAAGACGCTTAGCCAAAAAGTAGACCAAACGATAATAAATGATAGATTTCCATTAGTTTTAGGCGGAGATCATTCTATAGCAGTGGGTTCAATATCTGGTATTTGTAAACACTATGAAAATCTAGGTGTGATTTGGTATGATGCTCATGGTGATTTGAACATACCTGAAGAGTCACCTTCAGGTAATATTCATGGTATGCCATTAAGAATATTATTAGGTGAAGGTCCAAGTGATCTTGTTAATTTAAATGACATTCAACCAAAACTTAAACCTGAAAATATTGTTTTAATTGGTATGAGAGATTTAGATAAAGGTGAACGTGAGTATATCAAAGCACAAAATATTAAAACTTATACTATGGCCGATATAGATAAACTTGGTATAGAAACAGTTATTAATGATACATTAAGTTATTTGAAATCAAGACATGTTGATGGATTACATTTATCCTTAGATGTAGATGCTTTAGATCCAACTGAAACACCAGGAACAGGTACAAGAGTATTAGGTGGATTGAGCTATAGGGAAAGCCATTTTGCTTTAGAATTACTTCATGAAAGTAATATGATAACATCTATGGATTTAGTTGAAGTTAATCCATTAATTGATTTACATAATAGTACAGCTGAACAAGCAGTTTCATTACTTGGAACATTCTTCGGAGAAACATTATTATAAAATATTTATTGCAACTTGCATGTATTTTGACATGCAAGTTTTTTTCATTTTTCTCTCCGTTCATATGACACTTGTTCTAATGATTGATATAATGGATGATATGGAAAATGTTATCGGAGGAGATGTTATGGATTTTTCCAATTTTTTTCAAAATTTTAGTACTTTGAAAGTCATAACTAGTGTCCTCGATTTATTGATTGTATGGTATGTCCTTTACTTACTTATTACAGTTTTTAAAGGAACTAAAGCAATACAATTATTAAAAGGTATTGTTGTTATAGTAATCGGTCAACAAATCAGTAAAATGCTAAATTTGACTGCGACTTCTAAATTGTTCGATATCGTAATTCAGTGGGGTGTACTTGCTTTAATAGTTATTTTCCAACCTGAGATTCGAAGAGCGTTAGAACAATTAGGTAGAGGAAGTTTCTTGAAACGTTATACAAATGCCTATACTAAAGATGAAGAGAAGTTAATCCAATCTGTATCTAAAGCGGTTCAGTATATGGCTAAACGTCGTATAGGTGCATTAATAGTGTTTGAGAAAGAAACAGGTTTACAAGATTATATTGAAACTGGGATTCCTATGGATTCTAAAATTTCTCAAGAGTTATTAACAAATGTATTTATACCTAATACACCTTTACATGACGGAGCTATGATTATTCAAGGGACTAAAATAGCAGCAGCCGCTAGTTATTTACCTTTATCAGATAGTGTTAAAATTTCTAAAAGTCTAGGTACTAGACATAGAGCAGCAGTAGGTATTTCTGAAGTATCAGATGCCTTTACAGTCATTGTTTCTGAAGAGACAGGTGATGTTTCAGTTACATTTGATGGTAAATTGAGAAGAGATATTTCAAATGAAGTGTTTGAAGAATTATTAGCTGAGCATTGGTTTGGCACACACTTTCAAAAGAAAGGTGTGAATTAATATGTTAGAAAGCAAGTGGGGATTAAGATTTGTTGCATTAATTTTAGCGATATTCTTCTTCTTATCTGTGAATAATGTTTTTGGTAACATATTTAATTCAGATGATATTTCACAGAAATCAACGAAGACAATCCAAGATGTTCCAGTGGAAGTGGTTTATAATCATAAAGATTTACATGCAACACATGTTCCAGATACAGTAGATGTAAATATATCAGGGCCACAATCTAAATTATTAAAAATTGAAAGTCCAGATGACTTAAAAGTAGTTGTTGATTTGTCTGGAGAAAAGGCTGGTAAATATCATGAAAAATTCCAAGTTAAAGGAATAAGTAATGGTATTAATTACAATATAAAACCTAAAGCAGCCAATATTACATTAGAAAAGAAAACTACAAAGACGATGCATGTACAACCGGATGTAAGTCAAAGTGATATTTCAAATGAATATAAAATAGATAAACAACAAATTTCACCAGAAACAGTTAAAGTAACAGGTGGAGAAGAGCAATTGAATCAAATTGCTTACTTAAAAGCAACATATAAAAATGCTAGTAAGATTAGCAAAGATACAAAAGATGTTGCAGAAGTTAACGCTTACGATAAAGATTTAAATAAATTAAACGTCTCAATTAATCCAGGACAAGTAGATTTGAAAGTATCTGTTAAGCCTTTTAGTAAAAAGGTAAAAGTGAATACTAAGACTACTGGAAATTTAGATGATAATAAAAAAGTTGATAGTATAAAATTAGATGATGATGAAGTAGAGATTTATGGTAGTAGAGAAGACTTACAGGGTATAGATAGTATTACAGCTGAAGTTGATTTAGATCATATTTCAGAATCAACTGAAAAGACAGTGAAATTTGATTTGCCTAAAAATGTAAGTAAGGTTAAACCTGAAGAAACAAAGGCTTATATTACGGTTAAATAATTGAAAGAAATAAAAGGAGAGTAAATCATGGGAAAATATTTTGGTACAGACGGTGTCAGAGGTGTCGCAAACGAAGAGTTAACGCCAGAACTAGCATTTAAATTAGGTAGATATGGTGGTTACGTATTAGCGCATAATAAAGGTGAAAAAAATCCTAGAGTACTTGTAGGAAGAGATACAAGAGTCTCCGGGGAAATGTTAGAAGCTGCATTAATTGCAGGGTTAATTTCTATTGGTGCAGAAGTTATGCGCTTAGGTATTATTTCTACCCCAGGTGTTGCATATTTAACAAGAGAAATGGATGCAGGATTAGGTGTGATGATTTCAGCATCACATAACCCAGTTGCTGATAACGGTATTAAATTCTTTGGTTCAGATGGATTTAAACTATCTGACGATCAAGAAGAAGAAATAGAAGCATTATTAGATCAAGATGATCCAAGTCTTCCAAGACCCGTTGGTACTGATATCGTTCATTACTCAGATTATTTTGAAGGTGCACAAAAATATTTAAGTTATTTAAAATCAACAGTAGACGTGAATTTAGAAGGTATGAAAATAGTATTAGATGGTGCAAATGGTTCTACATCATCTTTAGCACCATTCCTATTCGGTGATTTAGAAGCGGATACTGAAACAGTAGGTTGTAGTCCTGATGGCTATAATATAAATGAAAAATGCGGTTCTACACATCCTCAAGCACTTGCAGAAAAAGTTCTTGAAACTGGCGCAGATTTCGGATTAGCATTTGATGGTGATGGCGATAGAATCATTGCAGTAGATGAAAAAGGACAAATTGTTGATGGTGACCAAATTATGTTTATCATTGGACAAGAAATGCATAAAAACCAAGAGTTAAATAATAATATGATTGTTTCAACAGTAATGAGTAATTTAGGTTTTTATAAAGCATTAGAGAATGAGGGCATCCAATCTAATAAAACAAAAGTCGGTGACCGTTACGTGGTTGAAGAAATGAGACGTGGCAATTATAATCTTGGTGGTGAACAATCAGGTCACATTGTTTTAATGGATTATAATACTACGGGTGATGGATTATTAACAGGTGTACAACTAGCAGCTATTGTTAAAATGTCAGGTAAATCATTAAGTGAATTAGCATCACAAATGAAGACTTATCCTCAATCTTTAATCAATGTGAGAGTGACTGATAAATATCGTGTTGAAGAAAATATTGATGTTAAAGAAGTAATGACTAAAGTTGAAGTTGAAATGAATGGTGAAGGTAGAATTTTAGTTCGTCCTTCAGGTACAGAACCATTAGTACGTGTGATGGTAGAAGCATCAACTGACGAAGATGCACAAAGATTTGCACAACAAATTGCAGATGTAGTCGAAGACAAAATGGGTTTAGATAAATAAATGATAAAAACAAATGTCACATTTAAAAGTGGCATTTGTTTTTATATTACAAAAAGAACCAGAAACTTTAGTTTCTGGTTCTTTATAATACCTTATTTTGCAACTAGTTCATTATATTCTTTTTCAATCTCTTCTGCTAATGGTCCTTCAACTTTAGCATATGTTTGTAAGAAGGCTTTAACACCATGTTCTTGAATATAATTATTTTTCTCTACTGTTTCTTGATCTGCTTTGTCATCATATTTTAGAAGTAGGGCAGCTGCTTTAACTAAGCCATCTCTTTCTAAATTATGTTCATATAAATAATTTAATGGTTTAATAATACGATCTTTAGGTCCAATTTTACGTAGTGTTCCACGACCTACACGAGTAACTTCATCAGAAAGATGAGGATTATTGAAACGTTCGATAATTTTTTCTACGTATTGTGATTGTTCAGTTTTAGTGAAATAAAATTCGCGTGTAATATATTCGCTTGTTTCAGCTAATACACGTCTTAAACCTGCTTCAATCGTACTATCTTGAACGGCATCTAATACTGTTGCTTTATTATCATTGTAACCAGCATATGCTAAAAATGCATGGCCAGTATTTACTGTTAATAATTTTCTTTCAATATAAGGTGTTAAATCATCAACGTATTTAATATGATCTAATTCCTGTCCATACCAAGCATCTTTTTCTACTACCCACTCGAAGAAAGGTTCTACCATAACATCTAAAATATTTTCATTTTTTTGTAATGGAACGATTCTATCAACTGCAGAGTTTGCAAAGTGAATATGATCACCAAGAGGACCAGTTATATCTAAAATAGCTTTTTTAAGTGTGTCTGTTGCCATAATTGCATTCTCACAAGCAACGATATTAACGTGATTCTCTTTTTCTTTTAAGTATGGTGCGAATGATTTAGCAATAATTGGTAAAATATTAACACCAACAGCAGTTGTAATTAAATCAGCTTCTAAAATGGCTTGTTTTAATTCATCAGACGGTTTGGCTGAGTTAATAGCATCAACGTTGTTAACACGAGTCGTTGTTTTAGACTCATCTGCTAAAATAACATCGTATTCATGCTCTTTTTGTAAAGCATTAATAATTTCCTCATTTACATCTGCAAATGTAACTTTAATATTATTATCTGCTAAGATATAACCAATAAATCCACGACCGATATTACCGGCACCAAAATGTACTGCTTTCATTATGCATCAGCCTCCTCAAAGACTTGTTTGATTTCGTCAGCAGATTTAGCATTGATAATACGTTCTACATTTTCTTCTTCACTGAAAGTAATTGCGATTTTAGATAATAGGTCTAAATGTTCTCCGTCTTTACCAGCGATACCAACAACGACTTTAACTTCTTCGCCGTTCCAATCTACACCTTCAGGAATTTGTAATAAGGTTAAACCTGATTGGATAACGTTACCTTTAGCTTCTTCAGTACCATGTGGAATAGCTAAGCCATTACCCATAAATGTAGATACAACATCTTCACGATCTTTCATTGCTTGGATGTAGTTTTCTGTAACAGCACCACTATCTACTAATGCTTGTCCTGCTTTTTCGATTGCTTCGTTTTGACTACCTACTGATACATTGATAAAAATATTTTCGTTACTGAATAATTCACTCATTGATTAATACACTCCTAAATTAATTGTTGTTTTATTTGTTTTAAAAATTGCTTTTCCAGTATTGTTTTAAATTCCTGTGGATTTTGCATAAAATCATCTAAGTTTTCCAAATGATCACTAAGAGTTTCTGATATTGTACTAACTAACTTTGTCATGATTGCATTTTCTGGAATAAACATACTTAACATATATTTAATTGAATGATTGTCATTTTGAACATTACTCAACGCTATTGGTTCTTCCAAGATAGTGATGAGAATACAAGGTTGCTTAAACATATCATCTTTCATATGTGGAATCGCAATAGGGTAAGGACGTAATATCCAACTTGGATTATCCTCTAACCGGTGTTGTAATTGTTCAGCGAATGACTGCCCATCTTTAATGATATCTTGACTGACCAAGTAATCAGCTAAATGTTGTTTCCAATTTTCAACTGATTTATATTCTATTTTCACTGAATCAACTAATTTTAAACCTGCACGCATGGTTTCTAAAATATCATCTTTAGATGTTGATAAAGTCTCTACTTCTTTATGTGTTACCAAATGATGTGTTTCTTTGGTATTTAAAAATGATGATACATAACCAATATCTGAATCAGGAAGTAGAGGATTCACTGTTAAAAATGGTCTGTCAATATCTAAATTAACTGTAGATATAATGCCATCATAACTAGATAAATCTAATACATTTAAGTCACTAACAGATGCTTGGGTAATACGTTCAATTTCACTAAACACTTGTTCGAGACGTGTTGCTAATAAACGACTTGTTCCAATACCGCTACTACAGACAACTAGAATGTTTAAAAATTGATGTCCTTGATTTTTGATAGATCCTCCAAAATGAAGCACGATAAAGGCGACTTCACTTTCTGGGAATATCAAATCTGGCCAAACGACACGTAACGCCTTACTCACATTATCAAATAGTCTTGGATATTTGTACTTAATCATATCGGTTAACGGATTATAAGTTTCAATATTTGATTCTAAGCGATTGATAGCTGGATTAATATGCAATGATAAACCATTAATTAATGTATCTTTATCATCAAAGTATTGACCTGAAATCTCTTCTACTGTCTGTACAAAAGATTTAATTTTTTGTTCGCTTTTCTTATCTTCAAATAAAGTGTCTTTAGTATCTTTACGTTTTGAACCGCGCAAATGAATGGTAATAAATGTGATTTCAGCTTGATTAAATTGAACATCATAGAGATGCTCTAGATGTTTTGCGATTTCACTAGCAATTTCATGTTCGAATGTATCCTTTACAGATTGATAAATATCATCATTAAGTGATACATATTCATTGTTTTGCATTCTTGTAATACTTAAAACGATATGAACAGTTAATGTTAAATAGCTAGATTCTGTCAATGAATAGGGAAGCTGTCCTAAATAATCCATTAAAATTCTCTCAACTTTAAATATTCGATCTAAATCCACAAGTGATTGCTGAGATTGATGTAATGATTGGTAAACAAAGTGGTTTTCTATAACTGAATACACACTTGTACTATTTAAGTTATTTACCATTAATTGACTTAAGAATTCTCTTTTTTTAGATTCAGTGCCGTTTAAAATAACACCTTCGCCACGTTTACGTGTCAATGATAATTGATATAATGCCAAATCTTGTTCTAAGTCGTCTAACAGTTTTGTTAATGACTGAATGGATACGCCAATTTCTTGTGCAAGGCTATATTGTTTAACAGCATGCTTAGATTGTATAAGTGCATATAGAATAATAACTTTTTGCTCTTCAACGGATAAATCGAGCGTTTGCTGTTGAGTCATTTCAAGTTTTAATGCTTGAATATCTTGATTAAGTCCTTTTAAACGTATACCCTTTTTGTTTACACGTTCTAATTCTATAGAAAAAGTATCAATATAAGATTCCACATGATTTAATTCTCTATGAATAGTACGAGAGGACACTGCCAGTTGTTGAGCAATGTCATAAATAGTGACATATTGACCGTGATACTTGATTAATAGTTCTATAATCTCTTTTTCACGTGTACTCAATAGCATGGCGGTATCCTCCATTTAATATTTATTTAAAATTATTGTTCTTCTTTTTTAAGGTTATTTAATAACTCTTCATATCTAGGTGAATTTAAGAAATTATCAACTGAAATATGAATTGCATTTGGTACTTGTTTGATGGCACGATCAGTTAATGTTTTTTGAGTGATAACTAATTGAGCATCGTTAGGTAATTGGTTAATAGCTGTATTTGTTACATTCACATCAGAAATACCAGCTTTTTTAAATTTATTACGTAACATACTAGCACCCATTGCACTAGAACCCATACCCGCATCACAAGCAAAGATAACATGGTTCACATTACTGTAATCATGCGCATCTACATCTTCAGTATTATAGTTATCTAATAATTGATCTGCGTCGTCTTCGCTATTATTAGATTCTTCTGTTGATGTAGCACCTGCAGTAGCACCAGTTGTACTAGCTTGTTGATTATTTTCTTTACTGCTTAATTTTGAAGATACACTTGATTTTTTACCTTTAGTAGCTTCCATTTGAGCAGTAGCTGCTTCTAAATCTTGTTTTGGTTCTTTTGTAAACTTAAGAATAATTGCTGAAACTGCGAATGATACTAATGTTGCTAATACAACACCTAATAACATGTGAAGGAATTCTCCTCTAGGTGCGTTAATACAATATACTATGAATGATCCTGGAGATGCAGGACTTTTGAATCCGAATCCAGTTGCTTGGTATGTTGCAACGCCTGTCATTCCACCTAAAATAACTGAGATGAATAACATAGGTCTCATTAATACATATGGGAAGTAAATTTCATGAATACCACCTAAGAAGTGGATGATTCCTGCACCATAAGATGTTGCTTTTGCAGTACCTTTACCAAAAATCATATGTGCAAGTAACACACCGAAACCTGGTCCAGGGTTTGATTCGATTGCGTATAAAATAGATTGACCTGCTGTAGCAGCTTGGTCTGCACCAAGTGGTGTAAATACACCATGGTTAATAGCGTTATTTAAGAATACGATTTTAGCTGGCTCAACAATAATACTTACGATTGGTAATAAGTGAGCGTGTACTAAAGCTTCAACTGCAACAGATAAAATGTGCATGATGAATTTCATAATTGGAGCTAAAATTTCAAAACTTAGAATTGTCATGATGAAACCTAAGATACCTGCTGAGAAGTTATTGAATAACATCTCGAAACCTTGTGGTGTTCTTGGTTGAACGATTTCATCTGTTTTCTTCATTAACCAACCAACTAATGGTCCCATAATCATTGCGCCTAATAGCATTGGTGTATCTGGTAATGCAACGATAACCCCCATAGTTGAAGTTGCAGCAATAATACCACCACGTAATCCATGGATTAAACGACCACCACTAAATGCAATTAATAATGGAATTAAGAATTTAATCATTGGATCAGCTAATTGAGCTAAATCTTTATTTGGTAACCAACCATTGTCGATAAAAATTGCAGCGATAAATCCCCAAGCGATGAATGCACCAATATTTGGCATAATCATACTACTAAGGAACGAACCGAATGCTTGAACTTTACGGCCGAAACCTTTTTTCTCTTGTGTTTGTGCCATTTCTACACCTCTTTTAAATTAGTATTTTGACTAT
Organism: Staphylococcus warneri; assembly: GCF_900636385.1. Classification (NCBI taxonomy): domain Bacteria; kingdom Bacillati; phylum Bacillota; class Bacilli; order Caryophanales; family Staphylococcaceae; genus Staphylococcus; species Staphylococcus warneri. The sequence continues at coordinate 740,381 of NZ_LR134269.1, forward strand.
ATATATTGTATATCTAAGAAGCTCATTACTACAATAAGAACAAAATTCGAATTTGTCATATAAATCGTGACAACAATAATTCTATTATATATAGGTAAAGAGAATGTAAATATACAGTTTGTTAACAATTAATTTCATATGCAATTTACGCTAGGAGTTTTTTACAAAAAGCTTGTGAAAATATTTGCAATTGAGTAATTTGTCATTGTACAATAGGTCTTAATGGGAAGGGGGATAGAAGATAAATATTACAAAGCGCCTGTGCAAGTTGTTGTTATAATGCAGTAATTAAGAATTTAATTCAAATGTTGAAATTCTTATAGCTTATAAGCACATCTTGTAGACGAGGAGGATAGTGATCGAAAAGATCGGCGGATGCTATCCCGGATGTGGCTCATTCGTTAGCTTATTAAGTAAAACAGTAGGGCAACCTATTGGACAAAGTTAATAAGATCGCCAATAAATATTATATAAAATGAAAGACGTTAGAATGTTAAGTGTGATAAAATATCACGCTTATTTTCAAGTGGGTTTAAATAAGTTTTTGTTCACTTGTAGTACCGAAATAATAATGATAGAAGATTACTAAACTAAATTATGGGTAATAAATCATTGTTACTAACGTTATTTCAATAATTGGAGGAAATATAAATATGTGCGGAATAGTAGGATATATTGGCTACGATAATGCCAAAGAATTATTATTAAAAGGATTAGAAAAATTAGAATATAGAGGCTATGATTCAGCAGGTGTTGCTGTTGCAAATGAAGCAGGTACTAAAGTATTTAAAGAAAAAGGACGTATCGCAGAATTACGAAAAGTAGCTGATAGTAGCGATATTGATGGTACAGTTGGAATCGGTCACACTCGTTGGGCAACTCACGGTGTTCCAAATTACGAAAATTCACATCCACATCAATCTACAACTGGTCGTTTTACACTAGTACATAATGGTGTAATTGAAAACTATGAAGAATTAAGAAGTGAATACTTAAGCGATGTTACGTTTGTTTCTGAGACAGATACAGAAGTTATTGTTCAATTAGTTGAATATTTCTCTAAACAAGGTTTCGAAACAGAAGACGCATTTACAAAAGTAGTATCATTATTACATGGTTCTTATGCGTTAGGTTTATTAGATGAAAAAGATAAAGATACAATGTTTGTTGCTAAAAACAAATCACCACTATTAATTGGTGTTGGCGATGGCTTTAATGTTATTGCTTCTGATGCTTTAGCAATGTTACAAGCAACAAATGAATATAAAGAAATTCACGACCATGAAATCGTTATTGTGAAACGTGACGAAGTAATTATTAAAGATGCTAATGGTCAAGTTCAAGAACGTGAAACATACACTGCTGAAATTGATGCTTCAGATGCAGAAAAAGGTGTGTATGATCACTACATGCTAAAAGAAATTCATGAACAACCAGCAGTAATGCGTCGTATTATTCAAGAATACCAAGATGATGAAGGTAACTTGAAAATTGATGAAGATATTATCAATGACGTATCACAAGCAGATCGTATCTATATTATTGCTGCAGGTACTAGCTATCATGCAGGATTAGTAGGTAAAGAATTCTTAGAAAAATGGTCTGGTGTGCCAACAGAAGTACATGTGGCATCTGAGTTTGTATACAACATGCCATTATTATCTGAAAAACCATTATTCATTTATATTTCACAATCTGGTGAAACTGCAGATAGCCGTGCAGTATTAGTTGAAACTAAGAAATTAGGTCATAAAGCATTAACAATTACGAATGTACCTGGTTCTACATTATCTCGTGAAGCAGACCATACTTTATTATTACATGCTGGTCCAGAAATTGCTGTAGCCTCTACAAAAGCTTATACAGCTCAAATTGCTGTATTATCTATCTTAGCTCAAATCGTTGCTAGAACGCATGGTCGTGAAGCGGATATCGATTTGTTGAGAGAATTAGCTAAAGTGACTACTGCAATCGAAACAATCGTAGATGATGCACCAGTAATGGAAAAAATTGCTACTGATTTCCTTGAAACTACTAGAAATGCATTCTTTATTGGTCGTACTATTGATTATAATGTCAGCCAAGAAGGTGCATTAAAACTTAAAGAAATTTCATATATCCAAGCTGAAGGATTTGCTGGTGGAGAATTAAAACACGGTACAATTGCCTTAATTGAAGATCGTACACCAGTAATAGCTTTAGCAACTCAAGATAATGTAAACTTATCAATCCGTGGTAATGTTAAAGAAGTTGCAGCACGTGGTGCTAGCACTTGTATTATTTCTATGGAAGGTTTAGATAAAGAAGATGATACTTACGTGATTCCTCACGTTCATGAATTATTAACACCATTAGTTTCTGTAGTGGCATTACAATTGATTTCTTATTATGCTGCGTTACACAGAGACCTTGATGTGGATAAACCACGTAATTTAGCTAAATCAGTAACAGTAGAATAATCTTTAGAAAATAATTTGAAATATTTATAAAAGTTCTTGATAGCCTCTTTTTAGTTAATATTAACTGAGAAGAGGTTATTTTTATTGCACTTTTATTCATTTAATGACAAAATTTTAAGTAATATATGATAATGTTATGGAGGAAAATATGGACAACATTAAAGCAATATTTTTAGATATGGATGGTACGATTTTACATGAAGATAACAAAGCATCAGAATATACGAGAGATGTCATTAATGCTTTAAGAGAAAATGGATATAAAGTATTTTTAGCAACTGGACGTTCATATTCTGAAATTCATCAACTTGTTCCTGAAGGTTTTTCAGTAGATGGTATTATTAGCTCAAATGGAACTACAGGGGAAGTTAATGATGAAAATATATTCAAGCATAGTATGTCTCTAGAATCAGTTAAACGTATAGTGTCATTGGCGCAACAACAAAATATTTACTATGAAGTATTTCCATTTGGTGAACAACGACTTGTATTAAAAGAAGATGAGCAATGGATGAGAAATATGATTAGCGGTGGAGATACACCACCTAATAATGTAGGTCAAAGTGAATGGGCTTCAAGACAAGATGCGCTCAAGGATAAAATTCAATGGGTAGAGAGTTTACCAGATAAAGACTATTCGAAAATATACTTATTTGACACAAACTTAGATAAAATCACTCATTTCAGAGATGAATTAAAGCAAAATAAAGTGACTCTAAATATTAGTGTTTCTAATTCATCACGTTATAATGCTGAAACAATGGCTTATAATACTGATAAAGGTACTGGTATTAAGGAAATGATTGAACATTTTAATATTAAACAAGAAGAGACTCTTGTTATGGGTGATAGTGATAACGATAGAGCTATGTTTGAATTTGGGAATTTTACAGTGGCAATGAAAAATGCACGAACTGAGATTAAAGCATTGACGAATGATGTGACAGAATTTACTAATGAAGAAGATGGTGCGGCTAAATATTTGAAAAAACATTTATTAGACTAAATTGGTATAGTAATTTGATAAATAAAATAAGACGGCGTTCAAAGGTTTAAAACCAATGAACGCCGTCTTTTATTATTATCAATTATTATTTATTATTAGGATTGTTTTTATCAATTGTATCTTTTGCTGTTTTTTCTAAATCATCTTTTTTTGATGTTGCTGTATTTGATAAATCTTCTTTATGTTGAGTAGCTTTATCGTTTAAGTCTTTATTAGAATCTTGAGCATTAGATTGTGTTGAATCTTTTAAATTACTTGTATGATCATTAACATTGTCTTTAGTTTTATCTTGTAATTGACTAGATTGTGTTGATTTTGATTTAGCATCTTTATTATTTATAGCTTTATCTTTTTTGTCTTTTTTACCTTTTTTAGAATCAGTAGTTACTTTTTCGCCTCGTAGTACGAAATATTGAACGATTCCCATTAATAAAGCATAGTAAATAAATAGTGTTACTAAAATAACAATAACTTGTAAAATAACTAATAATACTTGCGCAACTGTTTGTGACATACTACCAGTTGCCATTTGTACAAGAGTCACTAATACACGTGTGATGATAGTAATTAATAAATTAATTAATAAAATACCAATGAAGAATTTTAACCATGTTTTATGGCCATTTTTAATTGCTTTAAATCCTTCTTTGAAAAGTTTAATTGGTCCTTGTGTTGGGTTTTCTGTGTATGCTGCTGTGTAATTAATGATTAACACAAAGAAAAACCAATAAAAGATTGAAGTAATGAATCCAACAATTAAAGTTACACCAATTTGGAATGCTAGGTAAGCAGGCATTGGATTATCCATGCCACTAATAGGTCCTTGAATAGCATTTACTAATGGTGATATTACAAGGCCAAGCAATTTATTTACTAAAAATAAAATGACTCCCATTATGATAAATAATGCTACAGTGATTAATGCTAGTAATACACTTTTACCATAATGACCTTTTTTGAATGAGATAAATAAATCTGAGAATTTAACTTTTTCTTTTCTGATTGCTTTTGAAATAACATTAATCGCACCTGCAATTAATTGATAACCTAAAAAGATAAATAATAAAATTACGACTAATGCAAGTCCAATAATCGGTGTAAGTAATGGTCCGACTGGTTGACCGAATTGCATCATCATTTGCAATTGCATGATTTGTTGACCAATCATAGCCATTGCCACTCTACCGATTAAAAAAATGACGATAAAGCTTACTAATGTAAATAGTATTGCTTTAAGATTCTGAGGTTTAGCATTCTTAAATGCTAAGTTGTAATATTTAAACAAATTTTAAGCACTCCTTTTCGTTAATATAAATACAATATCAAAAATTTGGACTTTTTCAAATTAATATCTAACATAATAGGGTATTAAGTGTTAAAATGTTCTAATGAATTGAAAATGAAAGGAGATATCATCATGAAATTTGCAATTATTACTGACGTGCATGGTAACTTTGATGCATTAGAAACTGTATTGGATGATATTGATAATAGAGACGATATTGATAAAATTTATAATCTTGGTGACAACATTGGAATTGGTCACGAGACAAATAAAGTATTAGATCATATATTTGATCGTGACGATATGGAAATGATTGCAGGGAATCATGATGAAGCTATTATGTCTGTTGTTAATGGCACTCCTTATCCGGATGATTTAAAAGATAAGTTTTATGAACACCACCGATGGATTGCAGGCCATTTAGATGAAGACTATTATGAAGAACTCAATCAATTACCACGTTATATTGAAAAAACAATTTGTGGGAAAAAAGTATTATTTATCCATTATGAAATAGAGAATGATAAATTGTCTTCGTCAATTGATGAACAACCATTTAGTCCAATCGTTAAAGATGATGAAAATGAAATGACTCAATTATTTGCGGATAAAGATGCTGATTTAATCATATTTGGCCATAACCATCGTTTGCATATGTTTGATGACAAAAACAAAATGTATTTCAATCCAGGTGCTGTTGGATTAAATAATGGATCACATGCTGTATATGGTATAGTAACGGTTACTGACACAGACATTTCATTAGAAAGAGTTAAATTAGCATACGATAATGAAGAATTTTTAGAAGGATTTGAAGCGAAACAGGTACCTGCAAAAGAACTTATATTTGAAAAATTTATGTAATTAAAAGTTGCCCCATCATTAGATTGATGGAGCAACTTTTTTATATTAATGATGATGAACGCCAGTACAAAGTGTTGTTTCGTCATGATCATGATTTGCTGTTTCTAATTGAATTGTCATATGTTGAATATTTAAATGTAATAAATCGTGTTCGATACGTTTAAGTAATTGCTCGCAGTCTTTGACAGTTAAAGTATCTGGCACAACGGCATGGCAACTTAATGCGTTCATATCATTAGATATCGTCCATACATGATAATCATGGACGCTTTGAATTTCAATGTTTTTCGTTAAAGTTTGAATAACGATATCTAAATCAACGTCGGTTGGTGTGCCTTCCATTAATATATTTAAAGATGATTTAGCAATACCATAAGCACTTTTTAAGATAATAACAGAAACTAAAATACTTGCTATCGGGTCAGCAATCGTCCAACCCAATGTCCAAATTAATATTGCAGCGACAATTGCACCAATAGATCCAAATAAGTCACCAAGTACATGTAAGAATGCACCGCGCATATTTAAATTGTGTGAAGTATCTCCACCTTTAAACATTAAAAGTGCAATGACAACATTGACAATTAAACCTAAGATACTGATGACAAACATTTCTTTTGATTGAACTTCTGGTGGCGTGAAAAAGCGTTTAATAGCTTCTATAACGATTAAAATACTAATGACAAATAGTGTAACACCATTAAAAAGTGCCGCTAAGACTTCAAATCGTTTATAACCATAGGTCTTAGATACTGTTGCATGTTTTTCAGCATAGATAAATGCAATGAGTGCTACTAATAGTGATAGGGCATCACTGAACATATGGAAGCCGTCAGAAAGTAAGGCCAGACTATTGGCTAAAAAACCGCCAATAATTTCTACTAACATAAATAGGGCTATAATAATAAATGAGATTAATAAGATTTTTTTGTTGTTTGTATGTACATGCCCGTGTGCGTGTGAATGTGCATGATCATGATGATGTGTTGACATATTATTTTTCACCTTCTATAGGGTGACTCGCATGATGAATTGCTTGTTTCAATAAAGTAGAAACATGTTGGTCATCTAAAGAATAAATCATACTTTGACCCTGACGTTTTGATTTTACCAGATTTACCGATTTTAAAAGTTTAAGTTGATGGGAGACATTAGATTGAGTTAACGACAATGAATGTGAAATGTGGCCAACACTTGCTTCACCTGACGCTAATAATTCCATGATTCTAATGCGGTTAATATCACTTAAAGCTTTGAAAATATCTGTCACTCGTTCTAAAGTTTGTTGATTAGACATGTCTATATTCTTTTCAGTCATACGAACACCTCTTAATATATGAATATGTATTCATATATTAATATAAACTAGTACGTATTTTTAGTCAACAGAGATTTAGCGTTTAAATAATGAGGAAAAAGGTAAGAATAATGATATAAGTTTTTAAGGAGGACGTTTAATATGAGTATTTTGATTATAGGCGCTAATGGTGGCGTGGGCTCTAAGTTAGTTGATCAATTAAAAGATGATAATGTTGATTTTACTGCAGGTGTGAGAAAAGATGAACAAGTTAAAGCATTAGAAGATAAAGGTATTAAAGCTTTAAATATTGATGTTGAAAAAGAAAGTATTGAAGAATTAAAGAATAAGTTTCAATCTTTTGATAAAGTCCTTTTCTCAGTGGGTTCTGGTGGTAGTACTGGAGCTGATAAAACAATATATGTAGATTTAGATGGTGCAGTAAAAACGATTAAAGCAAGTGAAGAAGCGGATATTAAGCATTATGTAATGGTTTCAACGTACGATTCAAGAAGAGAAGCGTTTGATCAAAGTGGCGACTTAAAACCTTATACTATCGCTAAGCACTATGCGGATGATTATTTAAGACATTCTAATTTAAATTATACCATTGTGCATCCAGGTGGTCTTAAAGATGACAAAGGTACTGGTCAAATAAAAGCAGATTTATATTTTGATAGTTATGGTTCAATACCACGAGAAGATGTAGCTAGTGTGTTAAATTACGTAGTAACTTCTGATAAATTCAACAAGCAAGAATTTCAAATTTTATCTGGTAATGAATCTATTAAAGATGCATTAAAATCTTACGAATAATGAAGTAGTAAATATAGAGATATACAAATATATAGGGCGAGCAAGTCATTGCTTGGCCTATATATTTTTTATACTTTTTAACCCCAAACAATGAAATATACTGTTACTATTCATTTGGATTATAAATTGATATAATATCGGAGATCACCTTAAATGTACTAAGAAAGTATAATTAAAAGTAATGAATGACATAAATATCGATTGAAAATAGTCAATAATCATCTTAACCATAAAAATATGAATTGTGATACAATCACATATAGTGAGTTAAATTTATTAATTGTTGATATAAACATTAATAATGAAATACATAGTATACGAATCGTTGATTGAGTATTGGTCAATGATAATTACATAAACATCAAGAGTAATGGAGGTGTAGACATGCCACTGTTTTTAAAACCTATTTTCCATGAGAAAATGTGGGGTGGTAATAAATTAGAAACCTTTGGATACCAACTACCCAATCAACAAATTGGAGAATGTTGGGGAATCTCAGCTCACCCTAATGGTAAAAATATAATTAAGAATGGTCCCTATGCAGGTCAAACTTTAGATCAAGTATGGGCAGAACATCGAGAATTATTCGGTGAGTTTCCAAGTAAGGATTTTCCATTGCTCGCTAAAATTGTTGATGCAGAATCACCGTTATCTATTCATGTTCATCCTGATGATTCTTATGCTTATGAAAATGAGAATGGTCAATATGGAAAATCAGAATGTTGGTACGTGATTGATGCAGAGGAAGGGTCTGAAATTATATTAGGTACAACTGCAGATTCAAAAGAAACATTTAAACAGCATCTAGATGCTGGTACTGTCGAAGATACATTAAGAAAAGTAAATGTAAAGTCGGGTGAATTTTACTTTGTACCAGCTGGAACAATTCATAGTATCGGTGCTGGTATTGTTGCATATGAAGTTATGCAGTCTTCGGACATTTCATATCGAGTTTATGACTATCAACGCGATAATCATAACGGTGAGTCAAGAGAACTTAATATTAATAAAGCATTAGATGTTATGGCATTTAATAATGAATTGCCTAATATTGTTCCAGAAAAAGAAATTATAGAAAGTCATCAATGCACACATATTGTTTCTAATGATTTCTTCACTATAGTTAAATGGGAAATTTCAGGAACATTAAATTATATGAAACCACGCGAGTTTTGTTTAGTGTCTGTAATAGATGGTGAAGGGAAATTAATTACAGACGGTGATATTTTTGATATTCAAAAAGGAAGCCATTTTGTCCTGACTTCAGAGGATTTAGATAATGTATTTGAAGGCGACTTTTCTTTAATAATTAGTTATATCTAAAGTATTTAATGATTAAATAAAGGATGTTCAAATTATGAAACAGTTTTTATATATTTCATTACTATGTGGCGTTATTGCAGGTGCAGGTGTATTTCTAAATATGCCACATTATCCTTCATTAATGATTCCTAGATTAGTTGCTATGATAGGGGTTTTTAGTGCAGCTATCACGTTTCGAGATAAAGAAAGCAGTGCCATGTTATCTTTAGGTGGAGTGATGATTAATTTATTGCCACTTCTCGGTTCATTCGTACCTTCTCATTAAATTTGAAAAAATGTCTTTGTTAAATTAATAACTAAAAATAATTTATATATAGACTAATGCGGATTTTAGCATTAGTCTATTTTTAATTATTTAAGTCCTGAATGATTGCTTTTTAATAAAATATTAGAAAAATAGTTGTAGTAGTATTGGTGTGTTAGATATAATAAGGTAATTAAAATAACTTATTTTACATATAATAAGGTGAGGAGATTCGTGATGACAGAAGAAATCAATTACTTTTGGTTAAATTGTGGTTATAATAGATGGAATCATAATGAACCATTAGTAGGTCAAACGACATTATTTGAATCAGGTGCACAATTTAATCCTACTCAAGGATTTAGAGCATTTAAAAAAGCAAAAGCCGGCGATCAAGTCATCTTTTATCAAGTACAAACAGATACAGGATTGCTAGGTTTTGGAGAAATACTAAGTGTTCAAGCAGGTGCACAAAACAAAATTAGAGTTGAATTTAAATTTAATGAAACGTTAAATCCTTTAACAACGGATTATTTAAAACGTAGTGAAGCATTAGATTTTAGAATGAGTAATATGAAAGAAACACTATTTAATCAAATTAGAAAAGAAGAATTTGATCTTATCGTTCAACTTGGTAAAGGTGAAACAAAAATTCCGCGTTATTTCTTTCTGTCAGAAACAGAAGATTTTGAACCGGGAAAAAGCTATACAATATACACGCATACCTACAATGGTATTAAACGTAATGGCTATCACTTTTATACACAGTTAGAAGTTGGAGATAATGTAATTATATACAATAAATATCAAAATCAATCTGTAATTGGTGTGGGTGAAGTAACTAGACATATCCATGAAAAGCCACCTATTCCCGGCAGAACCAATAGTACAGCTATTGAAATTATGTTTGGTAAACATATTACACCAATATCACTTGGTCATTTGAACAAGCATCCGAAGCTTAAAAACTTATATTTCTTACAAGAAAATGCTAAACAAGCAATAGCAAGTATGTCACAAGTTCAATATGATGCTATTTTAGAAATGAGCGATAATAACGGTATTAAGAATCCATTTGAAACAGTGGAGAAATCACATTTACTAGAAGAGCAACAACAAGAAACAACAATTAAGCCTTTTATTTTACTAGTTGTTGATAAAAAAGAAGAAGGTTTAAAAGCTGCAAATGATTTATTACAAAAGACAAATGCTAATCCAATTATTACATCTGGACATCCAGATTTTAGCGAAGATATGTTATATGGTAAGTACCTACCTAACGAAAGTGGTGCGTTATACTATCGTGAAGGTTTTATCACTCAGAATATGCCTAAAAAAGATAAAAGCTATCTTGTAATAGACAACTTTAATAGAATAGATCCTGACATATTCCAAACTTATATCAATGTGCTTGAAGGTTATGAAGTGACATTACCAAGATATAACAAAGAAGGTAATATGATTAAGTGGTCAAAAGAAAAAGACTCATTTTATCATTTTAATCCTAACTGGCACATTATTGGTGTCACTTATGACTCATTAGAAGAAATTCAGCAAAAATATTCTCAACAATTTTTAAAATATACTAGAATAGTAAAAGTTAACCAAGACTAACCCCTAAGTTGATTTTATGAATTAATCATATAGTACCCTATGATTGAATAGGTGATGTATGAACGCATTCATAAAATCAACTTATTTTTTTATCAAAAAGTCGATGTTTTGTTTATAAAAAGAGAAATAGGAAAAATAATAAATGAGATAAAAAGGAGTGAGGTTATTATGGCAATTATTTATTATGATGGCAATTGTGTTTATTGCTATAACTATGCGATATGGTTAATTCAAAAAGGTTTATCACACAAATATGAATTTGCAACATTAAAAGGTGAGTACGGTCAACAGTTGTTTAATCAACATCCCGAGGCGAAGGATAGAAATAGTGTAATTGTAGTAGATGGAGACCATATTGAATATGAATCTACAGCGATTGCTTCACTTATAACGTCACTGCCTAATCAGTATAAATTTTTAGGTTTATTATTATATGTCGTACCTAAGCCAATTAGAAATTTTGGTTATCAATTATTTGCTAATAACAGAGATAAAATGTGGCACACACATTGGCATCAACCTAATGCTTATGAGAAATCATTCTTTTTAGATGATAATGAGCATGTCAAATTGACTTATTCTCAATTATAGTATTTAATTGAGAAAAGAAATTACTAATTAAAAAAGTATAATCATAGATAAAGTTTTATATCTTGAATAAAGTGATTCATTTGTGAACATAATTCGAACTTGTTTATAATAATTCTAAACAAGAGTATCATTTTACTTTACAGATTATAATGATTCTAATATAATAAAGGTATAGTCAATGAATTAAAGGAGCGTATATTAATATGACAAATCATAATGAAGTAGTAAAAGAATTAAACCAACAAGTTGCTAACTGGACAGTTGCTTATACTAAATTGCATAACTTCCATTGGTATGTAAAAGGACCTAATTTCTTCTCATTACATGTGAAATTTGAAGAGTTATACAATGAGGCTGCACAATATGTAGATGATTTAGCAGAACGTATTCTAGCAGTTGGTGGTAATCCTGTTGGAACATTGAAAGAAAGTCTAGATATGTCAATCGTTGAAGAAGCTGGCAAAGGTTACGCTGCTGAACAAATGGTTGAAGAATTATCTAAAGATTTCACAAACATTTCAAAACAATTAGAAAATGCTATTAAGGTAGCAGGTGACGCTGGCGATGATGTATCTGAAGATATGTTTATCGGTATGCAAACGTCAGTAGATAAACATAATTGGATGTTACAATCTTATTTAGGTAAATAAGACGACTATAAAATTAAGCTAAGAGGGACTTTGATTAAGAAAGTTCCTCTTAGCTTTTCAAAAAAGATTTTACTAAATAACAACGCCATTGTTTCTTGTTATTTAGTAAAATCTTAATAAAAGGACCAAGCACATCTATTAAAAGTGCTTGGTCTTATTTTTATTCAGCTATTTCTAATGCAATTTCCATCATTTGTGTAAATGATGTTTGACGTTCTTCTGCAGTTGTTGCTTCATCTCGTAAGATATGATCGCTTACTGTGAAAACGCCTAATGCTTTTTTACCAGCATGAATGGCATTTAAATATAACCCAGCTGATTCCATCTCAATGCCTAAAATCCCCATTTTCTTCCATGCATCATTAAACGTTTCATCTGCATTGTAAAAAGTATCTGATGATAAAACGTTACCAACATGAGATACTGCGCCGATATTATCAGCAGCAAGTTTTGCTTTTGTCACTAAATCAAAGTCAGCGATAGGTGCAAAATGACCAGGAATTTGATATTGATCAACATAATTTGAGTTAGTAGATGCAGCTTGTGCGATGATGACATCATATAAATTTACATGTTCTTGTAATGCACCACATGAACCCACGCGGATGATTGTGTCTACATCAAAGAAATTATAAAGCTCATACGAATAAATACCTATACTAGGTATACCCATACCAGAACCCATAACTGAAATCTCTTTACCTTTATATGTTCCTGTATATCCAAACATATTACGAACTTCATTGAATTGTTCAACATTTTCTAAGAAGTTATCAGCAATGTATTTTGCACGTAGTGGATCACCTGGCATTAATACTGTTTTAGCGATTTTAACTCCATTAGGTTGAATATGAGGTGTGCCTTTTGTCATTTGTTATCTTCTCCTTAATTACATGATTATGTTTAAGATAACATTTGTTTAAATTTATTGCTAATTTTTGTACTATATAGTTGAAGGGTATGTTTAACGAATGCATTCGTTCACCGCATGAGTTGGACGAAAATAGCATTTTAAATAAGTGAGGAGGACCTTTTAATGAATTATGCAAAATATATAGACCACACACAGTTAAAACCTGAATCAACACGTGAACAAATCGATAAAATAATCAGTGAAGCTAAGGAATACGGTTTTAAATCGATTTGTGTTAATCCAACACACGTGGAGTATTCAGCAGAACAATTAAAAGGAACAGACGTATTAGTATGTACTGTCATCGGTTTTCCACTCGGTGCATCGACTAAAGAAGTAAAAGCATTTGAAACGAAAAATGCCATTGAAAATGGTGCTAAAGAAATTGATATGGTGATTAATATTGGTGCATTAAAAGATAAGCGCTTTAACGATGTCAAAGAAGATATAGAGAGCGTAGTGACTGCAGCGAATGGTAAGACGGTTAAAGTCATCATAGAAACTGTCTTATTAACAGATGAAGAAAAGGTAAAAGCATGCGAGCTTGCAAAAGAAGCGGGTGCACATTTTGTTAAAACTTCTACAGGATTTGCTGGTGGAGGTGCTACAGCTGAAGACGTTAAATTAATGAAAGATACAGTCGGTGATGCATTAGAAGTCAAAGCTTCAGGCGGTGTACGTAATTTAGAAGATTTTAATCGCATGTTAGAAGCAGGTGCGACACGTATTGGCGCGAGTGCAGGTGTACAAATTATTCAAGGGTTAGAATCAGATTCAAGTTATTAATTCATCTCATTAAAGTAAAGAAGCGCAAATCAAGAAACAATCATCTAAAAAGGGGCTGTTTTTATGAGAATGATAGATATTATTGAAAAGAAACGTGACGGGAAATCATTAAACAAGGAAGAAATCGACTTCTTCATCAAAGGCTATACCAATGGAGATATACCAGATTATCAAGCGTCAAGTTTAGCTATGGCAATCTTCTTTCAAGATATGAATGAAGAAGAGCGTGCTCACTTAACAATGGCAATGGTTAATTCTGGAGATGTCATCGATTTATCTGATATTGAAGGGATTAAAGTAGATAAACATTCTACAGGTGGTGTTGGTGATACAACAACATTAGTACTAGCACCATTAGTGGCTTCAGTAGGTGTTCCAGTAGCTAAAATGAGTGGTCGTGGATTAGGCCATACAGGTGGCACAATTGATAAATTAGAGTCTGCGAAAGGTTTTCATGTTGAATTAACTGAAGATGAATTTATTAAGTTAGTCAATGAGAACCAGGTCGCAGTTATGGGACAATCTGGTAACCTAACACCGGCAGATAAAAAGTTATATGCATTAAGAGATGTTACTGGAACTGTCAATTCTATTCCTTTAATCGCATCTTCAATCATGAGTAAAAAAATTGCAGCTGGAGCTGACGCAATTGTTCTAGATGTAAAAACAGGTAGTGGTGCATTCATGAAGACACTGGAAGATGCCGAAGCTTTAGCGCATGCGATGGTAAGTATTGGTAATAACGTTGGAAGAAATACAATGGCGATTATTTCTGATATGAGTCAACCTTTAGGTAACGCGATTGGTAATGGCTTAGAGCTAAAAGAAGCAATTGAAACACTACAAGGACATGGTCCAGATGATTTAACAGTATTGGTACTTACATTAGGTTCACAAATGGTTGTACTTGCTAAAAAAGCAGATAATTTAAAAGATGCACGTGAATTATTAGAAGCAGCAATTCAATCTGGTAAAGCTTTAGATAAATTTAAAACTTTTATTAGTAATCAAGGCGGCGATGTAAGCATAATAGAACGTCCTGACAGTCTTGAAGATGCGAAATACAAAATTGAATATACTGCTCAAAAGGATGGTTTTATATCAGAAATGGTGGCTAATGAAATTGGGGTTGCATCAATGATGTTAGGTGCAGGTAGACAAACTAAAGAAGATATCATCGATTTAAGTGTGGGTATCGTTTTAAATAAAAAAGTCGGCGATAAAGTAAATGCTGGTGAGTCTATCCTAACCATCCATAGTAATAAAGAAAATGTAAATGATATATTTGATAAATTAAACGAAAGTATTAAAATTGATAGTGAAGGTTACACACCAACATTAATACACAAAATAATTACCGAGTAGGAGATGTAAATATGACTACACCATTTAAACGTGTGCATCTAATTGTGATGGACTCAGTTGGTATTGGCGAAGGACCTGATGCGGCAGCATTTAATGATGAAGGTTCACATACTTTAAAGCATACACTTGAAGGTTTTGATCAGTCATTACCTCATTTAGAAAGATTAGGATTAGGAAATATCGATCAATTACCAGTTATCTCAAGTGTTGAGGAACCTCAAGCTTTTTATACAAAATTAAGTGAAGCTTCAGTAGGTAAAGATACAATGACAGGGCACTGGGAAATAATGGGATTAAATATTATGCAACCATTTAAAGTATACCCTGATGGTTTTCCTGATGAATTAGTTCATGAAATTGAAAATATGACAGGTAGAAAGGTCGTTGCTAATCGTCCTGCGTCTGGTACTCAGATTATTGACGAGTGGGGCGAACATCAAATGAAAACTGGTGATTTGATTGTATATACAAGTGCTGACCCAGTACTTCAAATTGCGGCACATGAAGATGTGATCCCTTTAGAAGAACTATATGATATATGTGAGAAAGTGAGAGAGTTAACTAAAGATCCTAAGTATTTAATTGGCAGGATTATTGCTCGACCATATGTTGGTGAACCTGGTAACTTTACACGCACATCTAATCGTCACGACTATGCATTAAAGCCGTTTGGTAAAACAGTTATGAATGCATTAAAAGATAACGGTTATGATGTTATTGCAATCGGAAAAATTAATGACATCTATGATGGTGAAGGTGTAACTGAAGCTATCCGAACTAAAAGCAATATGGATGGCATGGATCAATTAATTAATGTTGTAAAAAAAGATTTCAATGGATTAAGTTTTCTTAATTTAGTTGATTTTGATGCACTATACGGTCATCGTCGTGATAAGCCAGGATATGCACAAGCAATCAAGGACTTTGATAATCGATTGCCCGAGCTTATCGACAACTTAAATGAAGATGATTTAGTAATTATTACAGCAGATCATGGTAATGATCCAACAGCTGAAGGTACAGACCATACTAGAGAGTATATACCTGTACTAATGTTTAGTCCGAAAATCAAAAAGTATCATGAATTACCTGGAGATACAACATTTAGTTC
Organism: Staphylococcus warneri; assembly: GCF_900636385.1. Taxonomy (NCBI): domain Bacteria; kingdom Bacillati; phylum Bacillota; class Bacilli; order Caryophanales; family Staphylococcaceae; genus Staphylococcus; species Staphylococcus warneri. Next base: position 756,705 of record NZ_LR134269.1, read on the forward strand.
ATTAGGTGCAACAATTGCAGATAATTTCAACGTAGAAATGCCCGAATTTGGAAAAAGTTATTTAAAAGAAATGGGAGTGGAACACGAATGAAATTTCTAAGATGGTTATTAGGTATTAGTTTTGGAACAGCAGGTGTATTACATTTTACGAGAGAAAGACAGTTCAGAAATATAGTGCCTGATTATTTACCTTTACAAAAAACAGCAGTACTTGTAACTGGTGTTTTTGAAATATTCTTTGGTATCGCATTACTTATTAAACGCCCAGCAAGCTGGTTGAAAAAAGGAATAAATCTATTCTTATTAGCAGTTTTACCTGCCAATGTTTATATGGCTAGAAAAAAACTACCACTTGGTGATAAAGAAGTGCCAGCATGGGCATTATGGTTACGTTTACCATTACAATTTGTACTTATTAGTCTTGTAAAAAAATTATAAAATTAAATAAGCCAGGATGTTAGCTTCATTACTAACATTCTGGCATTTTTAAAAGTATTTTAAAGTAAAATGACATGTTAATAAGGAGTATTGTTGACGAGACGCCTGAGGGAGCAGTGCCAGTCGAAGACCGAGGCTAAGACGGCACCCTAGGTAGGGACCCAATACAAAGAAACTGATTAAATCAGTTTCTACAAGTAATGCAAGTTGGTCAAAGCGATGTCAGTCAATATGTAGTATTAAATATAAATAAAGCACAATGATGATTTGAAATTTCAAATCATCGTTGTGCTTTTATATTGATATTTATGTCATAAGTTCTTATTTTTATACAAATATTGTTTTATTGAGCATTGCCAAAAACATCGTGCCATTGATTACGCTTATCTAAGAACGCTTGTGCGATTTCTTTAGCGCCTTCAAGTGAATGACTAGCAGCCCAACCACATTGTACTTCATTACATGCAGGGACTTCTGTTGCATTTAAAACATCATATAGAGTTTTTTCAACAATATCTAATACATCTTCATAATCATCATGGTTAATAAAAGATACATAAAATCCTGTTTGACAACCCATTGGGCTTAAGTCTACTACTTTATCTGTATGGTTTCTGATGTTTTCTGCCATTAAATGCTCTAGTGAATGTAAACCAGGCATTTCCATATGTTCTTTGTTAGGTTGTTTAAAACGAATATCATATTTGTTAATTTTGTCACCATTTAATCCTTCCATTGTACCTGCTAATCGAATAAATGGTGCAACTACTTTTGTATGATCTAAATTAAAACTTTCTACGTTCATTTTAGGCATTATATTTTCCTCCTCAAATATACGAAACAACTATATTATTAATAACTAAATTGTAACAATACTGTTTTGTTTTTACAATTTCGAGGTAACAGTATCTTATGTTAAATTTACAAGTTTGAATAGTGAGAAAATTGTGTAAATATTTATAAATGTAATGACATTTAAATCTAAATCCGATAGAATAAGTAATAATTAATTGATAGATGTGGTCATTATAGTGCAGTCGTAGAATGGGAGTTAGGTAATATGAGTAAGAAACAAGATATATTAGATTATATTGAAAACAATAAATATGATTATGTAGAAATGAGTCATCGAATACATGAAAGACCAGAACTTGGTAATGAAGAAATTTTCGCTTCAAGAACATTAATTGATTGTTTGAAGACGAATGGATTTGAAATTGAAACAGATATTGCTGGGCATGCCACAGGATTTATTGCAAGATATGAATCAAAGAATGAAGGTCCAACCATTGGCTTTTTAGCAGAATATGATGCATTACCGGGATTAGGTCATGCATGCGGACATAATATTATCGGTACGGCAAGCGCATTAGGTGGTATTGCTTTAAAGCAGGTCATTGACGATATTGGCGGTTCAGTTGTGGTACTTGGATGTCCAGCAGAAGAAGGCGGAGAAAATGGAAGTGCTAAAGCATCATATGTTAAAGCAGGTATCATTGATGAGATTGATATTGCATTAATGGTACATCCAGGAAATGAAACTTACAAAACAATAAATACATTAGCTGTAGATGTATTAGATGTTAAATTTTATGGAAAAAGCGCACATGCTTCTGAAAATGCGGATGAAGCTCGAAACGCATTGGATGCTATGATTTCATATTTTAATGGTGTAGCACAATTAAGACAACATATTAAAAAGAGTCAACGTGTACATGGGGTTATTTTAGATGGTGGTAAAGCAGCGAATATTATACCTGATTATACACATGCTCGCTTTTACACAAGAGCCACAACAAGAAAAGAATTAGACGTTTTAACAGAAAAAGTAAAACAGATAGCAAGAGGTGCGGCAATTCAAACAGGTTGTGATTATGAATTTGGTCCAATTCAGAATGGTGTGAACGAGTTAATCAAATCACCAAAATTAGACGATTTATTTGAAAAATATGCTATTGAAATGGGGGAAGCAGTCATTGATGATGACTTTGGATATGGTTCAACTGATACAGGTAATGTAAGCCATGTTGTACCAACTATACACCCACACATTAAAATTGGATCAAGAAATTTAGTAGGACATACCCACCGATTTAGAGAAGCAGCAGCTAGTTTACAAGGTGATCAAGCACTCATCAAAGGCGCAAAAATTATGGCCTTAATGGGATTGGAAATAATTGAAAACCAAACATTATTCGATGAAATAGTTGAAGAACATCATCATATGAAAGGACATGTGAAATCATGAGTGAAAACGTATATAGTCCCAAATTAACATTAAGCGATTTATATAATGATGATGTTGTTTATACATCTAGGCCTTCCTATATATCTAATCCATGGCTAAAGCCTGATGAACATCAATCTAATTTTTTAACTGGTCGAGAGCTGTTAATTGCGAATCAGTTTCCAGTTATTGTACATGAAGCAAGTGTAACTTCTAAATTAGAGACATTATTTAAAGAGGTGGGTAAACAAATTCCGCCTCATATTTATCAGTTTAGAGATCAACAAACTTATGAATCTTTAATAAAAAAATTGGCATATGAAAATAATAAAAAATTATATTTCCAATATATTCATGATGACGATGTACTAGAGAAGTCATACTATGCATTAAATAAAGATGTGTTTGTAGCGCTTAACAACAAGGCGAGAATTCCGGAATGGACAGATGGTAAATACCTTCCAAAGAGAGAGATTGTTCCTATAGAGTCTTTCAAAGATGCAATAAAGAATTGGCAATATCCTTTTGTTATTAAACCAGGGGATGATTTACCAACCGCAGGAGGATATGGTGTGATGATTTGTTATAATGATCATGATCTTGCCGAAGCTCAAAAGCGCATCGAGGAAGCAACGGAAGCAACTGATCAATTAATTATTGAACAAAAAATTGAAGCTGTACAAAACTATTGTGTTCAATTTGCTTATTCTGAAGACATCGGTATTCAATATCTAGGTACTGCTCGACAATTAACAAATGATTATGGTTTCTATAATGGTAATGAAAATGTAGATGATGTGCCACAACATGTCATAGATGCAGGTCGAGAAATTATGTCAATCGGTGTAAGCTTAGGTTTCTTTGGTGTTGCGGGATTCGATTTGTTGTTAGATGAAAACAATGACGTATACGCTATAGATTTAAACTTTAGACAAAATGGTTCAACTAGTATGTTACTCTTATCGGACGAATTAACAGACGGATATCATAAATTCTATAGTTACTTTTCAGATGGAGATAATAATCATTTCTTCAATACCATCTTAAAATATGTGAAAAAAGGTGTTCTATATCCTTTATCTTATTATGATGGTGATTGGTATGGTAAAAATAAGGTGAGCTCTAGATTCGGATGTATTTGGCATGGTAAAGACAAAGCATCGATTCAAAAATTGGAGAAAGCATTTTTAGAAGAATTAAAAGCTAAATAATATTGTGAAAACTCTTGAAATTTAAGTGATAGGCTTAAGTTTTAAGAGTTTTTTTAAAAAAGGAAAAATGAAAAAAGTGAGCGTCAAGTATACCATTCTTACCTTATTGACTAACATTAATGAGTATTTTAATATTTTAAGTAAGGAATAAAAGAATATCTATGAATCGAGGGTGTAAAATGTCTTACAAAGAGGAATCGTTTTTCAAAGAAATGTTAATAAATGAGTATATTTATTTTGCTTCAAAAAATAAAAAAATAGTACGTTTAATGAAAAATGAACAGTCCTATGTAGCTGTATGGACAGATACAGACACTGCGAAGCAATATTTAGATGAAAACGACATCAATTACGATAAAGTAATACAATTAGATTTAGATCGCTTTGTCGCATATGATTTAGAAGAATTATTTGATGAAACGGATAAGGTAATGATCAATACGACAAACAATAATGAAGGTGAACTTGTCAATATCTATGATGTCACTAGAGAATTGATGTCAGAATTGGATAAAATCAGAGTGAAAGAATTTGTTAGAGATGTAGCGAAATATGATCATGTATATGGGTTAACTAATAAGAATGAAAAAAATTTTATTTTAATAGATGATGGAAGAGAAGACAAACCACAAATTATGCCGGTGTGGAGCTTAAAAAAAAGAGCTCAAAAAGTAAAAGACGAAGACTTTGAAGAATGTGATTTAATTGAAATTGAAGCCAGTGTTTTTGGCGAATGGTTAGATAAATTACGTGATGATGATAAAGGCGTTGGAATAGACTTAAAACCAGGTGTTATCGGAACAATAGTATCAGCCCAAAAATTATCTAACGAAACAACTTTTTAATAAAATAGAAAAAGAGGTTGAGACATTAAGTATTTGTCTCGACCTCCTTTTTTTGTTTAATTATGATCATTCAGATGTATTGCACCAATTGCCCCAGAAAAGGCTCCATGTTCAATGTAAAATGGATTGAATCCTCTTAATACAGTATAATCTTCAATTACTTTACGTAATAACGGATTATTGTTGAATGAAGAACCTATGTAAACAACATTATCCGTTTGATGTTCACGAGCAACTGTGATAGACATTGTTGTAATGACTTCTCCCACAACGCCCACTACAGAGGCTAGTTTATTCTCTATTGAAAAGTCTTCATTCATATGATGTAATACATTCCCAAAGTTTGCTGCTGTTAAATCACCCGGAATAGGAGGTTCGCAATCTTTATAAATATGTTTGACTTTTAAATCAATCGTATCTCTGTCGCCTTTTTGAGCCAAATCTGTTAATTGTTTATAATCTGAAATTTGACTTAATAAGTATCCAAGACCCTGAATCATACCGCCACCAGTACCGATACCTCCAACACGTTGTTGCTGATGACCATCAAAATAATGTAGTGAAGTACCTGTACCTACATTAGCAAAAATATATTGATTAATATCATGACCTTGTTCTTTAAGTAAAATACCTAGTCCTTTTGAAGCAGCATCAAACTCAACAAAATTTTGAGTGGGTTTTGTTAGTTGTTCAGCTATTATACTTGCTTGTCCACCAGTCAAACTTAAACTTTCGAATTCAATGTGGTTTAACCACTGTATCACTTTATCAATATTAATGGTAAGTTCGGTGTGATATTCACGTTTATCTTCGAATTCTTGAACGATTTTAATTAAAGTTCCACCAGCATCGATTCCAATTTTCATTTCCGCATTCACCTCAAATCAAAAATCCATCACCCATAATAGTATAATAAATTAAGGGAAATACAAGAGTTTATTTTATTTTAAAAAAATAAAACCATCAAACAATGCAATTCAATTACAATTCTAAAAGAGTACTTTGTATACATTTAATTTGGTAGATATTTTAAATTTTATGAGAATTCATATTACAATAGGGTAAAGTAATATATAATAAGTGATTAATTAAAGATAGGGGATTAACTTATGAATATAAAAAAGCAATTTGAAGATATAACGATTCAAGTGTTTGAAGAACAATATCGTGAAGATATATTAAATTTTGAATTAAGTGAGAGACAACAAATATATTCTTCATTACCTAAAACGGTTTTAGAAGAAGCGCTGAATGACGAAAATCGTGTTGCTAATATTGCAAAGAATAAGGATGGAGAAGTAGTGGGGTTCTTCGTATTACATCAATATTATCAACATGAAGGTTATGATACACCTGAAAATGTCGTTTATGTACGATCATTGTCAGTTAATGAACGTTATCAAGGACATGGCTACGGTACTAAAATGATGATGTATTTACCTCAATATGTACAAGCGTTGTTCCCAGACTTTAACCATTTGTTTTTAGTTGTTGATGCTGAGAATCAAGCAGCTTGGAATGTGTATGAACGTGCAGGTTTTATGCATACAGCTACAAAAGAAGAAGGACCAATTGGTAAAGAAAGGTTGTATTATCTAGATTTAGATTCTAAACATGTGTCTTCATTGAAACTCGTTGAAAACGAATCTTCAGAAGAAGCTAATATTCATTTAATTAACTTACTTAAAGATGGAGAAAAAGTAGGTTTTATAGGTATTGAACAGATTGAAGATAGAATGCGCATTTCTGGAATTGAAGTTAATAAAACGCATCGAAATGAAGGTATAGCAGAAAGTGCATTAAGACAATTACCGACCTATATACGTAAAAACTTTGATAATATTAAAGTATTATCCATTACATTGTATGGAGAAAATAACGAATTAAGTCCACTGTGTATTAATAGTAACTTTGTAGAAGTAGAACAAGCAGAGGATTACATTCTATTTGAAAAATATATAAATTATTAACAGAGATTGCGTAAACGCCCATTGTCATTTATAATTTATTTTTGTTACTATTAATTAACGAAATTTGACCTACTAGTTTAAGATAAAAATCCTTTGAAAGGAAGTATTTTATAATGAAAATTAAAGATTACACAAAAGAAATGGTAGATGAAAATCATTTATCGATATGGCTTACACACTTCTAAATGAAAAAGGCGAAACAATGAATTTATATGATATTATTGATGAATTCAAAGCCTTAGGTAATTACGAATACGATGAAATTGAAAATCGTGTTGTTCAATTCTATACAGATTTAAATACTGATGGTCGTTTCTTAAATATCGGCGAAAACCAATGGGGGATTCGTGATTGGTATTCAGTAGATGATATTGAAGAAAAAATTGCACCAACTATTCAAAAATTTGATATTCTTGATGACGATGATGAAGAAGATAAAAACCTTAAATTATTAGGTGAAGATGAAGCGGATGACGATGATGATATTCCAGCAGTTACAGACGATCAAGAAACATTAAATGATCCTGAAGATGAACAAGTCGAAGATGAAATTAATGAAACTGATATCGTTATTGACGAAGAAGATGAAGATGACGATGATGACTTTGATGATGAAGAAGAGGAAGAAGAATATCAAAGCTAAATTTCTAATTGACTTTTAGTATAAAAATGATAGAATTTTATTTGGGCTCCTTTAAATAGGACACGTGTATAAATATTATACGCTCCCCTTACAAATATGTGAGAGGGAGCGTTTTTTTATTTTAATAAAATAAGATTCCAATGTAATGTTTAATGTTGTAGAATGAATATTATTTAAAAGTAATGACTAAATACATTGTGACATAAAGCATATGTGAATGTATTAAACACATTGTTCCTTTCTAATTAAATACATACTTAATTTATAGTAAATGCTTTTGATTTTAAGTAAATAATATGCAAACTCTAATAAAATTCAGGAGGTCAAATCATGACAAAGTTTATATTTGTAACAGGTGGCGTAGTTTCATCATTAGGTAAAGGGATTACTGCTGCATCTTTAGGAAGATTATTAAAAGATAGAGGTCTTGAAGTTACGATTCAGAAATTTGATCCATATTTAAATGTCGATCCAGGAACAATGAGTCCTTATCAACATGGTGAAGTTTTTGTAACTGATGATGGGGCTGAAACGGATTTAGATTTAGGACACTATGAACGTTTTATCGATATCAATTTAAATAAGTATTCAAACGTAACTGCAGGTAAAGTATACTCACACGTCTTGAAAAAAGAGCGTCGTGGTGATTATTTAGGTGGAACAGTACAAGTAATTCCACACATCACTAATGAAATTAAAGAGCGCTTGTTATTAGCTGGAGAAAGTACTAATGCTGATGTTGTTATTACTGAAATTGGTGGTACAACAGGGGATATTGAGTCTTTACCATTCTTAGAAGCAATTCGACAAATTAGAAGTGATTTAGGTAGAGAAAATGTAATGTATGTTCACTGTACACTATTACCATATATCAAAGCAGCAGGCGAAATGAAAACTAAACCAACGCAACATAGCGTTAAAGAATTACGTGGATTAGGTATCCAACCAGACCTAATTGTTGTTCGTACTGAATATGAAATGACACAAGACTTAAAAGATAAAATTGCTTTATTCTGCGATATTAATAAAGAAAGTGTTATCGAATGTCGTGACGCTGATTCATTATATGAGATTCCACTACAATTGAGTAAACAAGAAATGGACGACATTGTTATTAAACGTCTACAATTAAACGCTAAATATGAAACGCAATTAGATGAATGGCAGCATTTACTAGATACTGTAAATAGTTTAGATGGTAAGATTACCATTGGTTTAGTTGGTAAATATGTAAGCCTACAAGACGCATATTTATCTGTGGTAGAATCACTTAAACATGCAGGTTATCCATTCAAAAAAGATGTTGTTGTTAAATGGATAGATTCAAGTTTAGTAACAGATGAAAATGTCGAAAGTTACCTATCTGATGTAGATGGTATTCTAGTACCAGGTGGATTTGGTTTCCGTGCTAGCGAAGGTAAAATTTCATCAATTAAATATGCACGTGAAAATAATGTTCCGTACTTTGGTATTTGTTTAGGAATGCAATTAGCTACAGTGGAATTTGCACGTAATGTTTTAGGTTTAGAAGGTGCACATTCAGCTGAATTAGATCCTAGCACACCACATCCAATTATTGACTTATTACCTGAACAAAAAGATATTGAAGATTTAGGTGGTACTTTAAGATTAGGATTATATCCTTGTACAATTAAAGATGGTACTTTAGCACATTCTATTTATAATGAAAATAATATTGAAGAAAGACATCGTCATAGATATGAATTTAACAATGATTATAGAGAGCAATTAGAAGCTAATGGAATGGTATTCTCTGGAACAAGTCCAGATGGAAGATTAATTGAGATGGTAGAGATTCCAGAAAAAGATTTCTTTATTGCATGTCAATTCCATCCAGAGTTTTTATCTAGACCAAATAGACCGCAACCTATTTTTAAAGCATTTGTTGAAGCAGCTTTAAAACATCAACAAAAATAATATTAATAAAGCCTATGGATATGAATTAGTTCATACCCATAGGCTTTATCATTTTATAATTCTAAATCACGTGTCATTTCAACCATTTGTGTATAAATATCATAATAAATATAGTTAAAAGCAATAGGGTGAGGTTGTACTATCTTATCGTAATCTTCAGTGTATACGATCGGTCTAGGTGTAGACAAGTTGATAAAATGCATTAAATGTTCAGGGAAATCATCTCGTTTAGGATGATTGCATACAAGTACAAAGTCGACATCTGTTTCAATTAATTGTTTCACGTCACATTCGACGTCTTCATTATATGTAGGTGAAAATAAAAATACGCGATCTGTTGTATCTAGTTCTTCAAAGTTATTTAAATCTGATAGTGGTAAGCTCGATTTTAATTTTTCATGACTATTTAAAATAAAGTCTTCATAAAATTTTAAATCGTCATATCCTTTAACATAAACATGGCCTTCTCCACCAATAGCTTGAATTAAACATTGTGCACCCATTTGTACATCTAATGCTTGTTTTTCTATTCTATCGAAGATACCAATTAATTGCGTATTAAGTATTTTTGACATAATTTTCCTCCATTCTATTCATTAAAATATTGTAAATAAACCCATGATTGAATGCAATGATTAAAACTAATTATAATTGGATACGTTTCCAAATCTAGTAGTGGTAAGGATTGTGAAAATTGTAAATTTTAAATCATCTATTCGAATGCATTTAAGTAGTAATTTTGTTATAATGAGTTTGAAAAAATACGTGCTCAAGCACTCAAGGAGGAACTATAATGCCTTTAGTTTCAATGAAAGAAATGTTAATCGATGCAAAAGAAAATGGTTATGCGGTTGGTCAATACAACTTAAATAACTTAGAATTTACTCAAGCTATTTTAGAAGCTTCTCAAGAAGAGAATGCACCAGTTATTTTAGGTGTTTCTGAAGGAGCTGCTCGTTACATGAGCGGATTCTATACAGTAGTTAAAATGGTTGAAGGATTAATGCATGACTTAAACATCACAGTACCAGTAGCAATCCATTTAGACCATGGTTCAAGCTTTGAAAAATGTAAAGAAGCAATTGATGCTGGATTCACTTCAGTAATGATTGACGCTTCTCATAGTCCATTTGAAGAAAATGTGGAAATTACTTCTAAAGTAGTTGAATATGCTCATGAAAGAGGCGTTTCAGTAGAAGCTGAATTAGGTACAGTTGGTGGTCAAGAAGACGATGTAGTAGCTGACGGTGTCATCTATGCAGATCCTAAAGAGTGTCAAGAACTAGTTGAAAAAACTGGTATCGATACTTTAGCACCTGCATTAGGTTCAGTACATGGTCCTTATAAAGGTGAACCTAAATTAGGTTTCAAAGAAATGGAAGAAATTGGTGCTTCAACTGGTTTACCATTAGTATTACATGGTGGTACTGGTATCCCAACTAAAGACATTCAAAAAGCGATTCCTTACGGTACTGCTAAAATTAATGTTAACACTGAAAACCAAATTGCTTCAGCTAAAGCTGTTCGCGATGTATTAAACAATGATTCTGAAGTTTACGATCCACGTAAATATTTAGGACCTGCTCGTGAAGCAATTAAAGCAACAGTTAAAGGTAAAATTAAAGAATTCGGTACTTCAAACCGTGCTAAATAATTAAATATCTTTTAATAAGCCATTAAACCTAGGTTTAATGGCTTATTTTTATGCTATAATGATTACGAAATTTATAAAATTGCATAAGTTTTAAGCTTACTAAATAGAAATGTGGAATTGTTAGCATATACAAATCAACACAATTTAAAGTAGAGAATACAGACTTTAAATTCGTAATTTCAAACTGATATGATATAAAATAATGTTGAAATAGCTATGTATTCATGAACTATTTTACAAACAAAGTAAAATTATTTTATAATGCTAATAATGTAAATTTTTAACAAATGAAGGAAACAAAGGAGAAAAAGATATGGCTCAAGAGGTAATCAAAATTAGAGGTGGAAAGACACTTAAAGGAGAAGTGAATATTAGTGGTGCTAAAAATAGTGCTGTAGCAATTATTCCTGCTACATTATTAGCCCAGGGACATGTAAATTTGGATGGGTTGCCACAAATCTCTGATGTAGAAACACTTGTTAGCTTATTAGAAGATTTAAATATTAAAACAAAATTAGATGGTACTAAATTAGATGTTGATACAACTCAAATTGAAAATGCACCACTACCAAATAATAAAGTTGAATCTTTAAGAGCCTCATATTATATGATGGGAGCAATGCTAGGGAGATTTAAAAAGTGTGTTATTGGACTTCCTGGTGGTTGTCCGTTAGGGCCACGTCCAATAGATCAACATATTAAAGGATTTAAAGCACTAGGGGCAGAAATCGATGAATCTAGTGACACGTCAATGAAAATTGAAGCTAAACAATTAAAAGGAGCTAATATCTTTTTAGATATGGTGAGTGTTGGTGCTACAATTAATATTATGTTGGCTGCAGTACATGCTGAAGGTCAAACAGTTATTGAAAATGCAGCAAAAGAACCTGAAGTCGTAGATGTGGCTAATTTCCTTATTAGTATGGGTGCACAAATTAAAGGTGCAGGTACAACGACAATTAAAATTACTGGCGTAGATACATTACATGGTACAGAATATCAAGTGATACCAGACCGTATTGAAGCGGGATCATACATGTGTATGGCGGCTGCTGCTGGAGAAGAAGTCGTAATTAATAATATAGTACCAAGACATGTTGAAGCATTAACAGCTAAATTAAAAGAATTAGGTGTCGATATTGAATTAAGCGATGAAAAAGCGATTATTAGAAAGAGCGAACCGTATCATAGTGTTGATATCAAAACGCTTGTATATCCCGGATTTGCAACAGATCTTCAACAACCGATTACACCACTATTATTTATGGCAAATGGTCCATCGTTTGTTACAGATACAATTTATCCTGAAAGATTTAAGCACGTAGAAGAACTGCAACAAATGGGAGCTAATATTAATAAAGATAATGGCACAGCAACGATTAAACCATCAACACTTAATGGTGCAGAAGTTTATGCAAGTGATTTAAGAGCTGGTGCATGCTTGATTGTAGCTGGTTTAATCGCGGAAGGTGTTACAACGATATACAATGTTAAACACATTTATCGTGGGTATACTCAAATTGTTGAACATTTAAAAGCACTTGGTGCAGAAATTTGGACTGAAACAGTTTAAAAAATGTGGTATAATAAATATACTTAAAATTATAAGCACAGATTTTAGTGCATTAGTATTAAGATATTTGAGTGAGAGGTGAGTATTATGGAAGTATGTCCTTATTTAGAAGAAACTTTTAAAATATTAGGACGCAGTTGGAACGGTTTAATCATCAACTATTTATCTAGATGCGAAGACCAATCTGCACATTTTTCCGATTTGAAAAGAGACTTGAAAACAATCACGCCTCGTGCACTAAGTATTAAACTGACTGAATTAGGAGACTGGGGATTGGTTGAAAAAAGAATCGTATCCACTAGTCCAGTAACCATTATTTATGAATTGACAGAAAAAGGAAGTTCATTGGCTGAATCTTTAAAACCAATTGAAGAATGGGCACAAAATAACATTAATCTAGAATCAGAAGCAGAAACTGTAAAATAATTCAGGCAGTTATACTTAGAATTGTTTTTATTTCTAGATCATGACAAGATCCCTATTATTAATTTAAAAAAGAGGGATATATTATAAGAGTGAGGCAATATAATGATTGCTTCACTCTTTTTCTAACTTACTTTACAGATTAATTTAATTTGATTTAGGTGTAATAAATTCTATATTAAAAACGATTAAGCGCAATTGAATCGATGAGCAAATATGTTTAACTTTGTAACAATATGGTTAGAATAGTTGTATAACAAATCTAAGGAGTGAAGTTTAATGAGACATTTCACTAAACAATATATTAATGGTGAATGGGTTGATAGTGCTAGTGGTGAAACAATAGAAGTAATTAACCCTGCAACTGAAGAAGTCATTGGTTCAGTGGCTAAAGGTAACGAAGAAGATGTGAATAAAGCAGTTGAAGCTGCAGATAATGTTTATTTAGATTTCCGTCATAGTTCGGTTGAATATAGAAGAGATTTATTAGATAAAATCGTTAAGGAATATGAAAATAGAAAAGAAGATATCGTACAAGCAATCACTGATGAACTTGGTGCGCCATTATCAATTTCTGAAAAAGTCCATTATCAAATGGGACTTAATCATTTCACTGCAGCTAGAGATGCTTTAGACAGTTTTGAATTTGAAGAACAACGTGGTGACGATTTAGTTGTTAAAGAAGCTATCGGTGTAGCAGGATTAGTTACACCATGGAATTTCCCAACTAACCAAACATCACTTAAATTAGCTGCAGCATTTGCGGCAGGGAGTACTGTTGTATTAAAACCATCAGAAGAAACACCATTTGCTGCTGTTATATTAGCTGAAATCTTTGATAAAGTAGGCGTGCCTAAAGGTGTATTTAACCTTGTAAATGGTGACGGTGAAGGTGTAGGTAATCCGTTAAGTGAACATCCTAAAGTTAGAATGATGTCATTTACAGGTTCAGGCCCTACAGGTTCAAAAATTATGGAAAAAGCAGCTAAAGACTTCAAAAAAGTGTCACTAGAACTTGGTGGTAAATCACCTTATATCGTTTTAGATGATGTTGATATTGAAGAGGCAGCTAAAGCAACAACAGGTAAAGTTGTCAATAATACTGGACAAGTATGTACTGCAGGTACACGTGTATTAGTACCAAATAGTATTAAAGAAGACTTCTTAAAAGCTGTGAAAGCACAATTTAGTTCTGTTAAAGTCGGTGATCCTAGAGAAGAAGGTACACAAGTTGGACCGATTATTAGTAAGAAACAATTTGACCAAGTTCAATCATATATTGATAAAGGTATTGAAGAAGGTGCAGAATTATTTTACGGAGGTCCTGGTAAACCTGAAGGTCTAGAAAAAGGATATTTTGCTCGTCCTACTATTTTCATTAACGTTGATAATCATATGACTATTGCTCAAGAAGAAATTTTTGGTCCTGTTATGTCAGTGATCACTTATAATGATGTAGACGAAGCAATTAAAATAGCAAATGATACGAAATATGGTCTAGCTGGTTATGTCATTGGTAATGATAAAGACACATTACACAAAGTGGCACGTTCAATTGAAGCTGGAACAGTTGAAATTAATGAAGCTGGACGTAAACCAGATTTACCATTTGGTGGTTATAAACAATCTGGATTAGGTCGTGAATGGGGCGACTACGGAATTGAAGAATTCTTAGAAGTAAAATCAATTGCAGGTTATTTTAAATAATTAAATCAATATTGTTGTTAAATTTTTATTAATGCACGTTACGTCATGGCGTAACGTGCATTGTTTTTAATACGTTAAATACAAAATTCGTTTTGTATTTAAATTAAAAATTTGCTATAGTTATTCTAGTATTTAGAAGGTAATGAAGAATAAAGACGAGAGAAATACTTTAATTTGCATTTTTAGCAATTGCTATTAAATATCCGTCATTGTTCTTTCAAAATCTTTTTAACATAAAAAATAAGGAAATGGGTGCAAGTCTATGCCTGAACGAGAACGAACTTCTCCTCAATATGAATCTTTCCACGAACTATACAAAAATAACACTACTAAAGAACTCACTCAGAAAGCTAAATCTTTAAAATTAACTAATTATAGTAAATTGAATAAGAAAGAACTTGTATTAGCTATCATGGAAGCTCAAATGGAGAAAGATGGCAATTATTACATGGAGGGTATTTTAGATGATATCCAACCCGATGGTTATGGTTTCTTAAGAACTGTCAATTATTCTAAGGGTGAAAAAGACATCTATATTTCAGCAAGTCAAATTCGCCGTTTTGAAATAAAAAGAGGCGATAAAGTAACAGGTAAAGTTCGTAAACCGAAAGATAATGAGAAATATTATGGATTACTACAAGTGGACTTTGTTAACGATCAAAATGCTGAAGAAGTAAAAAAACGTCCTCACTTCCAAGCGTTGACACCTTTGTATCCAGAAGAACGAATTTTACTAGAAACTGAACCAAGAAATTATTCAACACGTATCATGGATTTAGTAACACCTATTGGTTTAGGACAACGTGGGCTCATTGTAGCGCCACCTAAGGCAGGTAAAACCTCATTACTTAAAGAAATTGCTAATGCAATTATTACCAATAAACCAGAAGCTAAATTATTTGTCTTGTTAGTTGGTGAGAGACCTGAAGAGGTAACTGATATTGAACGTTCAGTAGAATCAGCTGAAGTTGTGCATTCAACTTTTGATGAACCACCACAACATCACGTAAAAGTTGCAGAACTATTATTAGAGAGAGCTAAACGTCTTGTGGAAATAGGCGAAGATGTCATTATATTAATGGACTCAATCACTCGATTAGCTCGAGCATATAACTTAGTCATTCCACCTAGCGGCCGTACACTTTCTGGTGGTCTTGATCCAGCATCTCTTCATAAACCAAAAGCCTTTTTCGGTGCAGCTCGAAATATCGAAGCGGGTGGCAGTTTAACTATTTTAGCTACAGCCTTAGTAGATACAGGGTCAAGAATGGACGATATGATTTATGAAGAATTCAAAGGTACTGGTAATATGGAGCTTCATTTAGATCGTAAATTATCTGAACGACGTATCTTCCCAGCTATAGACATAGGCCGAAGTTCTACACGTAAAGAAGAATTGCTAATTAGTAAGGCTGAATTAGATACATTATGGCAACTTCGTAATCTCTTCACGGATTCTACTGATTTTACCGAGAGATTTATTCGTAAGTTAAAACGTTCAAAAAATAATAAAGATTTCTTTGAACAACTACAAAAATCGGCAGAAGAAAGCACAAAAACAGGTAAACCTATTATTTAATTTTTCAAAGGGTTGCGTTTTACATTAATTACTATTATAATTACCAAGTATTGGGTAAAAACTCACAAATAACTCTGTTCCAGATGGTTCAGGGCAAAGGAGCTGAAAACAATGAAACAAGGAATTCATCCTGAGTATCATAAAGTTATCTTTTTAGATACTACTACAAACTTTAAATTCTTAAGTGGTTCTACTAAAACATCATCAGAAACTATGGAGTGGGAAGATGGTAATGAATACCCAGTTATTCGTTTAGATATTTCTTCTGATTCACATCCTTTCTATACAGGACGTCAAAAATTCGCTGCTGCGGATGGTCGTGTGGAACGCTTCAACAAAAAGTTTGGTCTCAAATCAAACAACAACTAATTTTAAGTTTAGACTGTCTACACCATGTCAATGGTTATGTAGGCAGTTTTTTTTATTATAGTCTATTTAGAGATAAACTTGATAATTAATATAGATGGAAGTAATTTAGAAATGAGATTAGCTAAGGGAAAATACTGTAACTAACTTTTTCGAGTTATTATTGTATAATAGAATAGATTGCAAAAATAGCATTTATGATATTTTAAAATATGATATAATTAAGCGATTATGTTTTGAAAAAGGGTGGAACGCTTAATGTATGAAACTTATCATTCCGGATGGATAGAATGTATTACCGGAAGTATGTTTAGTGGTAAATCAGAGGAACTTATACGTCGACTTAGACGAGGGATTTATGCTAAACAGAAAGTTATTGTTTTTAAACCAGCAATTGATGATCGCTATCATAAAGAAAAGGTAGTTTCACATAATGGCAATGCAATTGAAGCTATAAATATTTCAACAGCTAGAGAAATTTTAAATCATGACTTATCTCATGCAGATGTTATCGGCATTGATGAAGTTCAATTTTTTGATGAAAATATTGTAAGTATCATACAACAACTTGCTGATCAAGGTCATCGTGTCATTGTGGCTGGATTAGATATGGACTTTAAAGGCGAACCGTTTGAGCCAATGCCTAAATTATTGGCTTTAAGTGAGCATGTTACAAAATTGCAAGCTGTATGTGCGGTATGTGGAGGGCCTTCAAGTCGAACACAAAGACTTATCGATGGTCAACCGGCTAAAGCAGATGATCCTATTATTTTAGTAGGTGCTAATGAAAGTTATGAACCAAGATGTAGAGCGCATCATATTGTAGCGCCAAGTGAAAATGAGAAGGAGGAAATGTAGTGTTTGACCAATTAGAAATTGTAGAGGAAAGATATGAACAATTAAATGAAATGTTAAGCGATCCAGATGTCGTAAACGATTCAGATAAATTACGTAAATATTCAAAAGAACAGGCAGAATTGCAAAAAACTGTAGATGTTTATAGAAGCTATAAAAGTAAAAAAGAAGAATTAGCAGATATTGAAGAAATGCTAAATGAAACTTCTGATAAAGAAGAAATTGAAATGTTAAAAGAAGAAAGTTCAAGTTTAAAAAATGAACTTCCTGAAATGGAAGAACAATTAAAATTATTGCTTATTCCTAAAGATCCTAATGATGAAAAAGATGTTATCGTTGAGATTCGTGCGGCAGCTGGTGGCGATGAAGCGGCAATTTTTGCAGGAGATTTAATGAGAATGTACTCTAAGTATGCTGAAGCTCATCATTTTAAAACAGAAATTGTTGAAGCATCTGAAAGTGACCACGGAGGCTATAAAGAAATCAGTTTCTCAGTATCAGGTAATGGTGCTTACAGCAAACTTAAATTTGAAAATGGTGCACATCGTGTTCAACGTGTTCCTGAAACTGAATCTGGTGGTCGTATTCATACCTCTACAGCTACAGTAGCAGTTTTACCAGAAGTCGAAGATGTAGAAATTGAAATTAGAAATGAAGACTTAAAAATTGATACGTATCGTTCAAGTGGTGCAGGTGGTCAGCACGTTAATACAACCGACTCAGCTGTACGTATTACCCACTTACCAACAGGTGTCATTGCTACTTCATCAGAAAAGTCTCAAATACAAAACCGCGAAAAAGCGATGAAAGTATTAAAAGCAAGACTTTATGATATGAAATTGCAAGAAGAACAACAAAAATATGCATCACAACGTAAATCAGCAGTAGGTACAGGTGATCGTTCAGAGAGAATTAGAACGTATAACTATCCTCAAAGTCGTGTAACTGATCATAGAATTGGTTTAACATTACAAAAACTTAGTCAGATTATGGAAGGCAATTTAGATGAAATTATCGATGCTCTAACATTATCTGAACAAACAGACAAATTGAAAGAATTAAACAATGGTGAGTTATAAGGATTACTTAGCAAATGCGATTTCATTAGCAAAAGAGAAAGGCTATGAACAAACACGAGCTGAGTGGTTATTACTTGATACATTTAATTGGTCACGTACGGACTACCTTATTCATATGAATGATGAAATGTCAGTCGCTGACAAAGCCAAACTCGGTTTAAATTTACAAAGAATGCTATCTGGGGAGCCTATCCAATATATTGTGGGATTTCAATCTTTTTATGGATACCGATTTACAGTATCTGATCGATGCCTCATTCCTAGACCTGAAACTGAAGAAGTGATGCTACATTTTTTAAATCTATGTAACGATGGCGATGCTATAGCAGATATAGGGACAGGCAGTGGTGTGTTAGGCATTACATTAAAAAAGTTAAAGCCTACTTTAAGCGTAATAGCTACCGATTTGTATGAAGATGCATTAGATGTGGCACGATTAAACGCAGAACAACACGGAGAAAACATTGATTTCATTCAAGGTAATGCATTAAAACCTTTGATTGAACGAAATATTAAATTAAATGGTTTAATATCTAATCCGCCATATATTGATGTCAAAGAAGTCAAAGATATGGCCAAAACAGTCGTAGACTATGAACCACATCAAGCATTATTTGCTAAAAGTGAAGGTTATGCTATTTATCAATCGATTCTAAATGATTTACCAAAGGTGCTCTTACCAGGTGCACATGTGGTGTTTGAAATTGGATATAATCAAGGTCAGACTTTAAAAGACATGGTCAATAACATGTATCCAGATAAGGGAGTCTCAATTTATCAAGATATTAACCAACTAGATAGAATTTTAGAAATTAAATGGTAAAGTCACGCTCATTTAAATAAATGGATTACTTTTAATTATTAAATTCTTAAATGTATTTAACATAGTTGTGGGGTGGGAATGGGCTTACTTTCAATTGTATATTGAAAGATGAAAAGCTATCCCGCCTTTTTTATGTTAAGTCAAGGAAGAGAGGTGGAAATAAAAAGTGGAGACAAAAATTTGGGATTTAAGATCGTACAGAAATGATATTCAACAAAGTACAGACGTATTGGAAATTAAAGACACAGTATTAAACGGTGGTTTAGTTGCATTACCAACCGAAACAGTATACGGGTTAGGTGCAGACGCTACTAATCAAGAAGCTGTTAGTCAAATTTACGAAGCAAAAGGCAGACCATCTGATAATCCATTAATTGTTCATATTCACGATATGTCACAGATGAATGATTTTATCGATAAAGTAGAGCCCAGAGTACAACAATTAATGGAAACATTTTGGCCAGGACCAATTTCATTTATATTACCTCTAAAGTCGGGGTATCTATGTCCGAAAGTAACTGGTGGTTTGAATTCGATTGCAGTGCGAATGCCAAGTCATCCCATTGGTAGAGGTGTTTTACAACAGATTGATAAACCAATTGCGGCACCAAGTGCAAATATTAGTGGTAGACCATCTCCGACAACGTTTGAACATGTATACCAAGATTTGAATGGTAGAATTGACGGAATTATTAATGGTGATCAGAGCGAAGAAGGTTTGGAAAGTACAGTATTGGATTGTACACAATACCCTTTTAGAATTGCACGTCCAGGTTCAATAACTAAGATGATGCTTGAAAACGTAATTCCTAACTGCATAGAGTCATCAAATTATAATGAAGCTTCTCAACCTATCGCACCTGGAATGAAATATAAGCATTATTCGCCAGATACTCCAGTAACCATTTTAAAAGAATTAAATAAAAAAATTCTAGATAACAAAAAATGGGAACAGGTAGCGTTCGTTGTGCCTGATAGTTTGTCGCATTTTCTACCTAAAGAAGCCACATATATCAAATTATGTGATAATGAAGCTGATATCAAACAAGCGAATCATTTACTATATAGCATTTTGCATGAAATCGATCAACGTGTAGATATTATTCAAGCATATATTTATGGATTTGATGAAAGTGATCAATCTGAGGCAATTATGAATCGTATGTTGAAAGCTGCTGGAAATAAAATTGTGAAAGAGGCGTCTTTATGAAAGTGATGTTTGTTTGTACAGGCAATACCTGCCGAAGTCCAATGGCTGAAAGTATAGCTAAAGCTTTATTTAATAAAGAAAATATTACAGTAGAATCAAGAGGTATATTTGCTTTAGATCATCAACCAGTCTCAAAATTGTCACAAGAAATCATACAAGAACATGGATTACCACATCCATCATTAACACAGTCGTTTTCTGAAAAAGATATCGAAGCAAATCTGATTTTAACCATGTCACAATCACATAAAGACATTTTAAAATCGCAATATGGTACAACTTTAAATATATTTACTTTAAGTGAATTTGTAGGTGACACATCAGAAGTTAATGATCCATATGGTGGGGATAAACAAATTTATTTGAAAACTTATAAACAAATTTATGACTTAATTAGTAAAATTAATCCAAAAGATCTGCAAGAGAATTATATATAATTAGTATATGTTACGCTTTAAATACGTTATAATAAGGGAGTATAGCAAGTTTGCTATGTTCCTTTTTTATATTTTAAGGGGGTGGGTTTTAAATGCAAGATTTTTCAATGTTGTTAGAAGAATTAAAAGCGATGTCATTTTTTAATGAAGGTGAAATATGTTTGATTGGTTGTTCAACTTCTGAAGTGCTAGGTGAACACATCGGTTCAGTAGGATCAATGGAAGTAGCTGAATCGATATTTAATGATTTAAATGAAATTAAATTACAAACAGGTGTTTCGTTTGCATTTCAAGGATGTGAACATATCAATAGAGCAATCACCATTGAAAGATCCGATTTTAATCCACTGACAATGGAAGAAGTTACTGTTGTTCCAGATGTTCATGCAGGTGGCAGTTTAGCAACTTATGCATATCAACATATGGAAGACCCAATCGTTGTTGAACATATCACCGTGCCTAAAGGTATAGATATAGGTCAAACATTAATAGGTATGCATATTCAACATGTTTGCGTACCGGTTAGAACAAGTGTAAAGCAAGTTGGGGAAGCAATCGTTACCATTGCGACATCTAGACCTAAGAAAATTGGTGGCGAACGTGCAAAATATAATTAATTAGTTGAAAGAAGGGGTTTATATGTCTTACATCGAAAAGCAAGATAAAGTAATTTTTGAAGCCATTGAGCAAGAGTTTAATCGACAAAATAATAATATTGAGTTAATTGCATCAGAAAACTTTGTTTCTGAAGCTGTTATGGAAGCACAAGGTTCAGTACTAACTAATAAATATGCAGAGGGCTATCCAGGTCGTCGTTATTATGGTGGTTGTGAGTTTGTTGATGTAACTGAATCAGTTGCCATTGATCGTGCCAAAGCATTATTCGGTGCTGAGCATGTAAATGTGCAGCCACATTCAGGATCTCAGGCAAACATGGCTGTATATTTAGTAGCGTTAGACTATGGAGATACAGTTTTAGGTATGAATTTAAGCCATGGTGGTCATTTAACTCATGGATCTCCAGTGAATTTTAGTGGTAAATCATATCATTTTGTTGAATATGGCGTAGATAAAGATACAGAACTTATTAATTATGATGAAGTACGTAAGTTAGCCATTGAACATAAACCTAAATTAATCGTTGCAGGGGCATCTGCTTATTCACGACAAATTGATTTTAAAAAATTCAAAGAAATCGCTGATGAAGTAGGCGCTAAATTAATGGTTGATATGGCACACATTGCAGGGTTAGTAGCAGCAGGTTTACATCAAAATCCTGTCGAATATGCTGACTTTGTTACGACAACAACACATAAAACTTTACGTGGACCACGTGGTGGGATGATTCTTTGTAAAGAAGAATACAAAAAGGCAATTGATAAAACAATGTTCCCAGGAATCCAAGGCGGACCACTTGAGCATGTGATTGCTGCAAAAGCAGTTGCTTTCGGTGAAGCGTTACACAATGATTTCAAAGTATATCAAAATCAAGTAATTAAAAATGCAAAAGCATTGG
Source organism: Staphylococcus warneri (assembly GCF_900636385.1). Taxonomy (NCBI): domain Bacteria; kingdom Bacillati; phylum Bacillota; class Bacilli; order Caryophanales; family Staphylococcaceae; genus Staphylococcus; species Staphylococcus warneri. Next base: position 779,199 of record NZ_LR134269.1, read on the forward strand.
CAGAAGCATTATCTAAAGAAGGTTTTAGAATTGTATCAGGTGGAACTGATAATCATCTTATAGCTGTTGATGTTAAAGGTTCTGTGAATATCACAGGTAAAGTAGCAGAAGAAACACTTGATAAAGTTGGTATCACTTGTAATAAAAATACTATTCCATTTGATCAAGAGAAACCTTTTGTGACAAGTGGTATTAGATTAGGAACACCAGCAGCCACTACACGTGGTTTTGATGAAACAGCATTTGAAGAGGTTGCAAAAATCATTAGCTTAGCATTAAAAAATCATGAGGATGAAACTAAGTTAAATGAAGCAAAATCACGTGTTTTAGCGTTAACTGAAAAATATCCTTTATATCAATAATATTAAGGAATTTTTAGAAATATTGGAGGAAATGAAAAATGAGTAAAGTACATGTATTTGATCACCCATTAATTCAACACAAATTAAGTTATATTCGCGAGGCTCATACTGGCACAAAGGAATTTAGAGAACTTGTTGATGAAGTTGGTATGCTTATGGCTTACGAAGTAACAAGAGATCTAGAGTTACAAGATGTCGAAATTGAAACACCTGTAACTAAAATGACAGCTAAACGTTTAGCGGGTAAAAAATTAGCAATTGTACCTATATTAAGAGCTGGATTAGGTATGACAGAAGGTATTTTAAGTTTAGTTCCGGCAGCTAGAGTAGGACATATTGGACTTTATAGAGATCCAGAAACACTTGAAGCGGTAGAATACTTCTCTAAAATGCCTCAAGATATTGATGAGCGTGAAATTATTGTTGTTGATCCTATGTTAGCAACAGGAGCTTCGGCGATTGAGGCTATCACGTCATTAAAAAATAAAGGTGCCAAAAATATTCGTTTTATGTGCTTAATTGCAGCGCCTGAAGGTGTAGAAAAAATGAAAGAAGCACATGATGATGTTGATATTTATATTGCTGCTTTAGATGAGAAACTTAATGATAAAGCTTATATCACACCAGGTTTAGGTGACGCGGGAGATAGATTATTCGGCACTAAATAGAAAATGAAAACGGAGATAGATACGTTTGAAGAAAAAAATTATGACAATCTTTGGGACTAGGCCGGAAGCTATCAAGATGGCGCCGCTAGTCAAAGCAATAGAAAATGATAACCAATTAGAAGTATGTGTAGTCGTTACAGCACAACATAGAGAAATGTTAGATTCTGTATTAAACACATTTGATATACAACCTGATTATGACTTAAATATCATGAAAGAGGGTCAAACACTTTCAGAAATTACATCTAAAGCTATGATGGAGTTAGAGTCAATAATCAAACGTATTAACCCTGATATGGTATTAGTTCATGGAGATACAGCAACTACATTTTCAGGAAGTTTAGCGGCATTTTATAATCAAGTACCGATTGGTCATGTAGAAGCAGGTTTGAGAAGTTTTGACAAATATTCACCTTATCCTGAGGAAATGAATAGACAAATGGTAGGTGTACTATCTGATATTCATTTTGCACCTACCTCAAATGCTCAAAAGCATCTGTTGGATGAAGGTAAGAAAAAGTCTTCGGTTGTAGTGACAGGTAATACTGCAATTGACGCTTTGAATTATACAGTTAATGAGGATTATCAATCTGAGATACTTGAAAAGCACAAAAACAAGAAAATTTTGTTATTAACTGCTCATCGTAGAGAGAACCTTGGAGAGCCAATGGAAAATATCTTTAAAGCTGTCCGAAAACTTGCTGACGAAGATGAATCATTAGTTGTTGTATATCCAGTGCATATGAATCCTACAGTTAGAGGTATCGCTCAGAAAATTTTAGGGAATCATGAAAGAATAGAACTCATTGAACCATTAGATGTGTTAGATTTTCATAATTTTGCTAAACAAGCATATTTAATTCTTACAGATTCTGGTGGTATCCAAGAAGAGGCACCTTCATTACACAAACCAGTATTAGTATTAAGAGACAATACTGAGAGACCTGAAGGCGTTGATGCGGGCACTTTAAAAGTAGTTGGTACTTCATTAGATAATGTTTATAAAGAAACTAAACACTTATTAGAAGATCAACAAGCCTACCAACGTATGTGCAATGCTAAAAATCCATACGGAGATGGTAAATCTTCAGAAAGAATAGTGAATCATATTAAGTATTATTTTAATTTAACAAATGAAAAACCAAAAGATTTTAATCAATAAAAAATGTATTCCGTTTAAATGTGGCTAATTTGTGACAATTTTGCCTTAAAATTTAACAACAATTTGAATAGAATTGACACCGTTGTGGCCACTATATTATCATTTAGATTGTATGAGTGGAACGGTTTACATGATTGTATAAGACACTCGGAGGCAAACAAATGGGTCGTTTCTACATCATTTTCAAACAATATATACAATATTATCTTTATTTATTGATATTATTAGGTATATTGTATCTCTTTTCACCCCATCCATTTTTACTTGGATTGATTATTGGTACATGTGGATCTTTAATTAATACATACATCTTTGAGAGTTATTTATTCCACGCACAGAAAGCAGATTCTAATCATATATCTACAGGCAACATGTGGAGATATTTAGTTGCTATAGTTGTGTGTTCAATTTGGTTTTTCTTTAAAGATTACATCAATATCATTGGGGTGTTAATAGGGCTAATGATTTCTTATATTGTAATCATATGTCGCCCTCTACTTAATAGGGAGTAAAATTCAATACGAAAGAGGTGAGAATATGGATCATAAACATCCGATAGTAAGTTGGGATGTTTTCGGCTTTGACCTTGTTTTTAACATGGCAAGTGTAATGATGGTGCTAATTACTGCAGTTATCGTTTTTCTATTAGCTATTATTTGCACACGTAATCTGAAGAAACGACCAACTGGCAAACAAAACTTCATTGAATGGATTTTTGACTTTGTTAGAGGAATCATTGAAGGTAATATGGCATGGAAAAAAGGTGGACATTTTCACTTCTTAGCAGTGACTTTAATTTTATACATCTTTATTGCAAATATGCTAGGTTTACCATTCTCAATTGTAACTAAAGACCACTATTTATGGTGGAAATCACCAACAGCTGATGCAACAGTTACATTGACATTGTCTACTACAGTAATTCTTTTAACACATTTTTATGGAATTAAAATGCGTGGTACGAAGAATTATTTTAAAGGATACGTTCAACCTTTTTGGCCACTTGCAATTATAAACGTCTTTGAAGAATTCACTTCAACCTTAACACTTGGACTACGTTTATATGGTAATATCTTTGCAGGTGAGTTACTACTTAGCCTATTAGCTGGACTTGTAACAAATCAACCAGCTTGGGGTTGGATTATTGGTATTCCAGGTTTAATTGTTTGGCAAGGATTCTCAATCTTTGTAGGTTCAATCCAAGCATATATCTTCATTATGCTTTCAATGGTTTACATGTCACATAAAGTGGCAGATGGACACTAAATTTTAAAAATTATATACAATCTTAGGAGGAAAATTTATTATGAATTTAATCGCAGCGGCAATCGCAATTGGTTTATCAGCATTAGGTGCAGGTATCGGTAACGGTCTTATCGTATCTAGAACAGTAGAAGGTGTAGCACGTCAACCAGAAGCTCGTGGTCAATTAATGGGTATTATGTTCATTGGTGTTGGTTTAGTTGAGGCTTTACCTATCATCGGTGTTGTAATTGCATTCATGACATTTGCTGGATAAGACATTTATTTAAGGCGAAGTCTATTAGACTCTCGCCGTTCGTTTTATTTTTTATAGCTTAATGATTATTTTGACGAAAGGAGTGTCATGATCCCGTGACTGCAACAGCTAATATGTTCGTTATTGGTGCAGCTTCAGGCGTTGAGTGGGGTACTGTAATTGTACAAATCGTTACTTTTATTATCCTATTAGCGTTATTGAAAAAGTTTGCTTGGGGTCCATTAAAAGAAGTAATGGACAAACGTGAACGTGATATTAACAAAGATATCGACGATGCTGAACAAGCTAAATTAAATGCACAAAAACTTGAAGAAGAAAATAAACAGACACTTAAAGAAACTCAAGATGAAGTTCAAAGAATTCTAGAAGATGCGAAAGTTCAAGCTCGAAAACAACATGAAGAAATCATTCATGAAGCTAATGTAAGAGCTAACGGCATGATTGAAACAGCTCAAAGTGAAATTAATAGTCAAAAAGAACGTGCAATTGCAGATATTAATAATCAAGTATCAGAACTATCTGTACTTATTGCTTCTAAAGTTCTTAGAAAAGAAATTTCAGAGCAAGATCAAAAAGAATTAGTTGAAAAGTATCTAAAAGAGGCAGGCGATAAATAATGGCAAAAGTCGCTGATAAATACGCAAAGGCATTATTCGATGTTTCTGCAGATACAAATCAATTAGATAATATTTATGAGGAATTGGAAGTAATTAGTCATCCCTCATTCGATTATATTAAAGACTTAAAAGCTATTGATAGTAATCCAAAATTAACATTACAAAAACGTCAAAGTTTTGTAGAAAATGTTTATGGTGGCGCTAATCAATATATCGTTAATATGTTAAAAGTATTGGCTGAAAATCGTCATATTTCATACATTGAAGATGTATTTAAAGCTTTTCAATCTCAGTATAATCAACACAATAATCAAGATTTCGCATTAATAGAATCAACTTATGATTTAAACGATGATGAAATTTCTAAAATCGTTGAACTAGTTAAAGAACAAACAAACTTATCTAAAGTAATTGTAAATACTAAAATTAATCAAGACTTAATTGGTGGTTTTAGAGTTAAGGTCGGCACGACTGTTATGGATTGCAGTGTCAAAAATGATCTTGTTCAATTACAACGTAAATTTAAAAGAGCTAACTAATTAATAAAGAGGAGTGACATAGATGGCCATAAAAGCTGAAGAAATCAGTGCATTACTTCGCTCACAAATTGAGAATTATGAGTCAGAAATGTCCGTTACAGATGTTGGTACAGTATTACAAATTGGTGATGGTATCGCATTAATTCACGGACTAAATGACGTTATGGCTGGTGAGCTAGTAGAATTCCAAAACGGCGTGCTTGGTTTAGCACAAAACCTTGAAGAATCTAATGTTGGTGTAGTTATCTTAGGACCATACACTGATATTAGTGAAGGGGACGAAGTTAAACGTACAGGACGTATTATGGAAGTACCAGTAGGTGAAGAACTTATTGGTCGTGTAGTAAATCCATTAGGTCAACCAATTGATGGACAAGGTCCTATCAATGCTACTAAAACTAGACCAGTGGAAAAGAAAGCAACTGGTGTTATGGATCGTAAATCAGTTGATGAACCTTTACAAACTGGTATCAAAGCAATTGACGCGTTAGTACCTATTGGTCGTGGTCAACGTGAGTTAATCATCGGTGACCGTCAAACTGGTAAAACAACTATCGCAATTGATACAATTTTAAACCAAAAAACAGAAGATACAATTTGTATCTATGTTGCGATTGGACAAAAGGACTCAACAGTAAGAGCGAACGTTGAAAAATTAAGACAAGCTGGCGCTTTAGATTACACAATCGTTGTTTCAGCATCTGCAGCTGAACCAGCTCCATTACTATACATTGCACCATACGCTGGTGTAACTATGGGTGAAGAGTTCATGTTTAATGGTAAGCACGTTTTAATCGTGTATGATGACTTAACTAAACAAGCATCAGCTTACCGTGAACTATCATTATTATTACGTAGACCTCCAGGTCGTGAAGCATATCCAGGTGATGTTTTCTATCTACATAGTAGATTACTTGAAAGAGCAGCTAAATTGAATGATGACTTAGGTGGCGGCTCAATTACTGCGTTACCTATTATTGAAACTCAAGCTGGAGACATTTCAGCTTACGTTCCAACAAACGTTATCTCAATTACTGATGGTCAAATTTTCTTACAATCTGATTTATTCTTCTCAGGTGTAAGACCTGCAATTAACGCTGGACAATCCGTATCACGTGTTGGTGGTTCAGCACAAATTAAAGCTATGAAGAAAGTTGCAGGTACTTTAAGATTAGACCTTGCTTCTTATAGAGAATTAGAATCATTTGCTCAATTTGGTTCTGATCTAGATGAATTCACAGCTAGAAAATTAGAGCGTGGTAAACGTACAGTTGAAATCTTGAAACAAGATCAAAACAAACCACTTCCTGTTGAAAATCAAGTATTAATTATCTTTGCATTAACTAAAGGATATCTAGATGATATCCCAGTTGAAGATATTACTCGTTTTGAAGACGAACTAAACCACTGGGCAGCTTCAAATGCAACTGATTTATTATCAGAAATCAGAGAAACTGGTGGCTTACCAGATGCTGATAAATTTGATACTGCAATTACGGAATTCAAAAAAAGCTTTAGTAAATCTGAATAATAAAGAATAGTAATTAAAGGTGGTGAGATAGTGGGTTCTTTAAAAGAAATAGATACACGTATAAAATCAACCAAAAAGATGAAGCAAATTACTAAGGCGATGAACATGGTATCAAGCTCTAAATTACGAAGAGCGGAGAAAAATACTAAACAATTCAAGCCTTATATGGATAAAATGCAAGATGCTATTACAGCTGTAGCTGGATCAAACAAAAATTCTAGCCATCCTATGCTTAAAGAAAGAGATGTAAAACGTAGTGGTTATCTTGTTATCACAAGTGACAAAGGTTTAGCTGGTGCGTACAGTGCTAATGTACTTAAAAGATTAGTAACTGACATCAAACAAAAGCATAATGATAGTAGTGAATATAGTATTGTGGTATTAGGTCAACAAGGTGTTGATTTCCTAAAAACACGTGGTTATGAAATCGAAAGTTCACTAGTTGATTTACCAGACCAACCTTCATTTAAATCTATTCAAGCTCTTGCAAAACATGCAATTGATTTATACAGTGAAGAAAATATTGATGAGTTAAATATTTATTACAGTCATTATGTAAGTGTGTTAGAAAATAAACCTACTACTAAAAAGGTTCTTCCATTATCTCAAGAAGATTCAAGTCAAGGTCATGGTCATATGTCTACATATGAATTTGAACCTGATAAAGAATCTATCTTAAGTGTTATCTTACCGCAATATGTAGAAAGCTTAATATACGGTACGATTTTAGACGCTAAAGCAAGTGAACATGCATCACGTATGACAGCAATGAAAAATGCGTCTGATAATGCTACAGAACTTATTGATGACTTATCATTAGAATACAATAGAGCTAGACAAGCAGCTATCACGCAACAAATCACTGAAATTGTTGGTGGTTCAGCAGCACTTGAATAAAATTAAAAGGAGGAAAAAAGCATGAGAATTGGCCGTGTAACTCAAGTTATGGGTCCTGTTATTGATGTTCGCTTTGAACATAACGAAGTCCCTGATATTAATAATGCCCTTATTATTGAAGTTCCAAAAGAAGATGGAACGTTAAACTTAACATTAGAAGTTGCACTACAATTAGGTGATGATGTTGTACGTACAATTGCAATGGATTCAACTGATGGTGTTCAAAGAGGCATGGATGTTAAAGACACAGGTAAAGATATTAGTGTACCTGTAGGCGATGAAACGCTTGGAAGAGTGTTTAATGTACTAGGTGAAACAATTGACTTGGAAGAGAAAATTGATGATTCCGTACGTCGTGATCCAATCCATAGACAATCACCAGGTTTCGATGAATTATCTACTGAAGTAGAAATCTTAGAAACAGGTATTAAAGTAGTAGACTTATTAGCACCTTACATTAAAGGTGGTAAAGTTGGACTATTCGGTGGTGCCGGAGTAGGTAAAACCGTTTTAATCCAAGAATTAATTAACAATATTGCACAAGAACATGGTGGTATTTCAGTATTCGCGGGTGTAGGTGAACGTACTCGTGAAGGTAATGATTTATACTATGAAATGAGTGATAGTGGTGTAATTAAGAAAACAGCGATGGTATTTGGACAAATGAATGAACCACCTGGCGCACGTATGCGTGTAGCTTTATCTGGTTTAACTATGGCTGAATACTTCCGTGATGAACAAGGACAAGACGTACTTTTATTCATCGATAATATTTTCAGATTTACACAAGCTGGTTCTGAAGTTTCTGCATTACTTGGTCGTATGCCTTCAGCCGTTGGTTACCAACCAACATTAGCAACTGAAATGGGTCAATTACAAGAACGAATTACATCTACAAATAAAGGTTCTGTAACATCTATTCAAGCAGTTTTCGTACCTGCCGATGACTACACTGACCCAGCGCCAGCAACTGCCTTCGCTCACTTAGACTCAACTACAAACTTAGAGCGTAAGTTAACTGAAATGGGTATTTATCCAGCTGTTGATCCATTAGCATCAACTTCTAGAGCTTTAGAACCATCAATTGTTGGTCAAGAACATTATGAAGTAGCTCGTGGAGTTCAATCTACATTACAAAAATATAGAGAATTACAAGATATCATTGCAATTCTTGGTATGGATGAATTATCTGAAGAAGATAGACAAACTGTAGAACGTGCACGTAGAATTCAATTCTTCTTATCACAAAACTTCCACGTGGCTGAACAGTTCACTGGTCAAAAAGGATCTTATGTTCCTGTTAAAACAACTGTAGCGGACTTTAAAGATATCTTAGAAGGTAAATATGATCATATTCCGGAAGATGCATTCCGCTTAGTAGGTAGCATGCAAGATGTAATTGCGAAAGCTAAAGACATGGGTGTTGAAGTCTAATAATTAGGAGGTATGGATAATGAATACATTAAGCCTAAATATTGTCACTCCTAATGGTTCTGTCTATGAACGAGATGATGTAGAACTAGCTGTTTTACAAACTACAGCTGGCGAAATGGGTGTGATGAATGGACACATTCCAACCGTTTCTGCATTAAAGACTGGCTATGTCAAAGTAAATTTTCATAATGGAAATGAATATATAGCAGTTAGTGATGGGTTTGTAGAAGTTAGACAACATCAACTATCAATTATTGTCCAAACAGCTGAAACTGCTACTGAAATTGATGTTGAAAGAGCTAAATTAGCTAAATCAAGAGCAGAATCGCATTTAGATAATGATGATGATAATAGTGACATTAATAGAGCCAAAAGAGCGTTAGAACGAGCAAATAACCGTTTACGTGTGGCTGAACTTAAATAAATGATAAAAGGCTTGGAAATAAACCAGATATGGTGTTTCCAAGCCTTTTAATATACATATAAATCTTCCTTTGTTTACAGTTAATTGTAGTATCATTATTAACTTTTTTCATGTACAATGTTATACAGTAATCAATTCTAAGGAGTTAACTATGGATTATCTTGGACAGTTTGCAATTATACATTTGATATTACATGTGATATGTATTTGCATAGCTTATTGGGCATTGAATTCAATTCGCCTCGATCAATTTTTTAAAAAAGGTTATGCTACACAAGTTCAAATTTGTATGATATTTATAGCTATAATGTTGGGAACGAGTGTGAGTAATTTCATAATTGACTTATTACAGTTTTCCACTCAATTAAAATATATAATGAAATAGTGCGTTTTTAGTTTTTTCATATTGAAAAACGGATATAATATAATAATGAATAATAAATTTTATATAGTAGGGAAATGTAAATAACTAGGAGATTTAAGTGGAGGATTTAAGATGGATAAAATAGTAATTAATGGTGGTAACCAATTAAAAGGAGAAGTCAAAGTAGAAGGTGCTAAAAATGCAGTTTTACCTGTGTTAACAGCTTCACTCTTAGCTTCTAAAGGTACAAGCAAATTAGTTAATGTACCTGCATTAAGTGACGTAGAAACAATTAATAATGTATTATCAACATTAAATGCAGATGTTACATATAAAAAAGATGAAAATGCAGTGGTAGTAGATGCTACTAAAACATTAAATGAAGAGGCCCCATATGAATATGTAAGTAAAATGCGTGCAAGTATTTTAGTTATGGGACCTTTATTAGCACGTTTAGGACATGCGATAGTTGCATTACCAGGTGGTTGTGCGATTGGAAGTCGTCCTATTGAACAACATATCAAAGGTTTTGAGGCATTAGGAGCTGAAATACATTTAGAAAATGGAAATATTTATGCAAATGCAAAAGATGGTTTAAAAGGTGCTTCAATACATTTAGACTTCCCAAGCGTTGGCGGGACTCAAAACTTAATTATGGCTGCATCATTAGCATCAGGAAAAACAGTATTAGAAAATGCTGCTAAAGAACCTGAAATTGTTGATTTAGCTAATTATATAAATGAAATGGGCGGAAAAATTACAGGTGCTGGTACAGACACTATTACAATCCATGGTGTTGAATATTTAACAGGTGTAGAGCATTCAATTATTCCAGATAGAATTGAAGCAGGTACTTTACTTATTGCAGGTGCGATAACACGTGGAGATATATTTGTTCGTGGTGCAATCAAAGAGCATATGTCTAGCTTAGTTTATAAACTTGAAGAAATGGGCGTTAAATTAGATTATCAAGAAGATGGCATTCGTGTATCTGCTGAAGGAGATTTAAAACCTGTAGATGTAAAAACATTACCACACCCTGGGTTCCCTACAGATATGCAATCTCAAATGATGGCATTATTATTAACAGCCAATGGTCATAAAGTTATTACAGAAACAGTCTTTGAAAATAGATTTATGCATGTTGCAGAATTCCGTAGAATGAATGCAAATATTGATGTTGAAGGTAGAAGCGCTAAGATTGAAGGTAAGAGTGATTTACAAGGTGCACAAGTAAAAGCAACTGATTTAAGAGCAGCAGCAGCACTTATTTTAGCTGGTTTAGTTGCTGAAGGTACAACTCAAGTTACTGAATTAAAACATTTAGATAGAGGTTATGTAGATTTACATGGCAAATTAAAATCATTAGGCGCTAATATCGAACGTATTAATGATTAATTTGAAGCATTAACTTTTGGTCAAACATGGAGGGTTAAACATCATGGAAACAATTTTCGATTATAATCAAATCAAACAAATCATACCACACAGACAACCATTTTTACTGATAGATAGAGTTGTAGAATACGAAGAAGGTAAGCGTTGTGTGGGATTAAAACAAGTTTCAGGTAACGAACCATTCTTCCAAGGGCATTTTCCAGATTATGCTGTAATGCCTGGTGTATTAATTACAGAAGCGTTGGCGCAAACGGGTGCAGTAGCTATGTTAAATAGTGAAGAAAATAAAGGTAAAATTGCGCTTTTTGCAGGTATAGATAAGTGTCGTTTTAAAAGACAGGTAACACCTGGTGATACACTTATGCTAGAAGTAGAAATTACAAAAATAAAAGGACCTATTGGAAAAGGTACTGCTAAAGCTACAGTAGATGGTCAACTAGCATGTAGTTGTGAATTAACTTTTGCAATTCAAGATGCTAAGTAAAACAAAGAGCCTGGGACATAAATCACAAAAATAATAGCACAAAGATGATTTGAAATTGAAAATCATCTTTGTGCTTCTTTTTATATTCAATACTTCGTATTGTATGACTTCGCTTTCCTAGGGTGCCGTCTCAGCCTCGGTCTTCGACTGGCACTGCTCCCTCAGGAGTCTCGTCAACAATACTACGTATTAACATGTTATTTTACATTAAAATACTTTAAAAAATAAGGCCCTTTCGTATAATTTAATAAATATCAATAAACTAAATCAACGAGGTGCCTTATGTATAAAGTTTATAACATGTCTCAACTTACACAACCAATGGAAACTTCAATTCTTATTCCTACAAATGATTGCTCGATATGTGAATGAAATTGTTGAAACAATCCCAGATAATGAATTCGATGAATTCAATCACCATCGAGGTGCTACATCATATCATCCAAAAATGATGTTAAAAATTCTTCTATATGCTTATACGCAACCTGTTTTCTCTGGTCGTAAAATAGAGAAACTTCTTAATGATAGCATTAGAATGATGTGGTTATCACAAAATCAAACACCTTTTTATAAAACCATTAACCGTTTTAGAGTCAACCCCTTTTGAATTTATCTTTCGAATTTTTCATCTTTAAGTTTAGGTTTAGATTGCATCATACGATTGAATGTTTTCTTTAATTCTTCACCAGTTAGTCCATCATTAACTAATTCTTCTAATAAACTTTCTGCATAGACTTGTCTAAGAGTATAAATATGGCATTCGAATACTATAGACATTGTTTTTTCAAACTGAGTTACACTTTTTACAGTGGCATCAAATAATGCAGGATCGTTGGCAGGTCTTGTTATGACAACACGTATATCTAACAATTGTTCATTGTCTTTATACTCCTTAAATGTGTGATAGTGTTCATTAGAAATGACAATTTCTAAAAGCCATCCTGTACCACTACCTTCTTTATTGATAATCACGCCGTCTTCTAGTTCATATTCAGTTACACCGCCATTCTCGCTTACAATTTGAAAACGTACAGCTTTAAATGTCTTCATTAAGTCCACATCCCATTTATTTATATATTTACAAAAAGTGATTTATTTTTAATCAACCGATTTAAATATTGATTATTTTCTTTAAATATATCAAAAATGAAGGGGAAATAGCTATATATTTCGAAAAATTAGCATTTTGACGGTATTAATAGATGTGATTATTATATTACTTAAGAGGAGGTGACACATGTTAAATAAAATAGTTTTAGTTGGCAGACTTACAAAGGATGCCCAAATTTTTGAAAAGGAGGAAGGTAGTAAAGTAGCAACATTTTGCGTTGCTACGGAAAGAAATTATAAAGATCAGAACAATGAAATCGCATGCGATTACCTATATTGTAAAGCTTTTGGTAAAACAGCTACGAATATCGAAATGTATACATCACAGGGTTCTTTAGTGGGTATTACAGGTCAAATGCGATCTCGTAAGTATGAAAAAGATAATCAGACACATTTTGTAACTGAAGTATATGTAGAAACAATTAAATTTATGTCCTCTAAGACAAAAGAATCCAATATCCTCTCTAACGAATTTAATGAAGCACAAAATGAATGCTTTCATATAGGTTAGATAGCCATTAATTATTCAACAACTCCCAATTATTTATACTTTTATCCTATCTTAATATAAATTATCATCTTTCAATTATACTCAAGCGACCTTTTTAAAATTTAATAAAATAAAAAGGTCGTTTTTGTACCATATATTACTTAAAAATAGGCACTTTTACGTCAGAATTATCTGATAGATTTCATTTGTATTACATACATATCACAAGTATATAACCTTTATAAACTGTCATGGCAGTTTTCAAAAGACTTATAATTTAAATTTACACCAATTTACGATGTAATTAGGACGTAAAAAAAAGGCTTCCTTTTTTATTTGGCTGTAACCTGCAGTGTATTTATAGATGTTAAAGTTGTATTTGTAAATTAGTTAAAGAAAACAAATCACTTTTAGGAGGATTTTTTAATAATGAAAAAGACAATTATCGCATCATCATTAGCAGTAGGATTAGGCGTTGTAGCAGGTAACGCTGGACACGACGCACACGCAAGTGAAGCAAATATCAATGAAGCTGAATTAGCTCAAAAAGCACAATCAAATGATCAATCATTAAACGAAAGCCCTATCCAAGAAGGCGCTTATAACTATACATTCGATTATAATGGTTTCACTTATCATTTTGAATCAGATGGTTCAAACTTCTCATGGGATTTCCACCAATCTGGTCAATCAAGTGAAGCTTCAAATACTCAAGCTCAACCACAACAAGATGTAAGTGAACAAGCTTCAGCATCAACTAACCAAACTTCAGCAGAAGAAGTTAGCAACCAACAACAATCAAACTCTGCTCAACCTGAGCAAGTTTCTGCTCCACAAACAGAGCAAACTCAACAACCACAACAAGAAGCTACTACTTCAAACAATGAATCAAGCTCAAATGAAGCTTCAAGTGGTTCATCAGTAAATGTTAATGATCACTTAAAACAAATCGCACAACGTGAATCAGGTGGCGACATCCACGCTACAAACCCATCAACAGGTGCTTCAGGTAAGTATCAATTCTTACAATCTACATGGGATTCAGTAGCTCCATCTGAGTACAAAGGTCAACCAGCTTCTAGCGCTCCTGAACATGTTCAAGACGCTGCAGCACAAAAATTATATGATACAGCTGGCCCAAGCCAATGGGTTACTGCATAATATAGATTTCACTAAACATCCTATCTTTAGATAGGGTGTTTTTTATTTGTGAAAAGTTAGATTTAGTTATATGTATATCAAAAGATATATTGATATACATTTTTTAATAATTGAATTTATATGTTACATTTGCTATTGTAATAATTGAAAATGATTAAAAAAAGAACTACTAGGGGCGCCTATGAAGGCTGAGATGAATTTAATTCAGACCCTTAAAACCTGATTTGGTTAGTACCAACGGAGGAAAGTAGTGTAACATATTAACGGTATGAGGTCGTGCCTTAATTTTGCTACTTTCCACGTTTGGAAAGTAGTTTTTTTATTTCAAGGAGGCAATTTTATGAGTTTTTCTAAAGATTTAAGAATGGCAGCAGAACCTATTATTGAAGATATCTATAATGATGGTTTCATTCAAGATTTATTACATGGTGAATTATCTAAACAAGCGGTGAGACAATATTTACGTGCAGATGCATCTTATTTAAAAGAATTTGCTAATCTATATGCACTATTAATTCCTAAAGTGCCTAATATGGATGATGTTAAATTTTTAGTTGAACAGATTGAATTTTTATTAGAAGGTGAAGTAGAGGCACATGAAATTTTAGCTTCATTTATCAATGAACCTTATCATGAGATTGTTAAAGAAAAGGTATGGCCACCAAGTGGTGATCATTATATTAAGCATATGTACTATAATGCCTATGCACATGAAAATGCTGCATATACGATTGCAGCAATGGCACCATGTCCATATGTATATGCGGTAATTGGTAAAAGAGCGATAAAGGACAATCAACTTAATAAAGATTCAATTACGTCTAATTGGTTTGAATTTTATAGTACAGAAATGGATGCATTAGTAAATTTATTTGATGAATTAATGGATCGTTTAACAGAGAATTGTACTTCAGAAGAAAAAGAAGAGATTAAGGAGAATTTCTTACAAAGTACTATTCATGAAAGAAACTTTTTCAATATGGCCTACGTAGATGAAAAATGGAATTTTAGAGGTGACAAAGATGAATAAACCTAAAATTGCTTTAACTATTGCAGGTACTGATCCAACTGGCGGTGCTGGTGTAATGGCTGATTTGAAGTCATTCCATTCTTGTGGTGTTTATGGAATGGCAGCTATAACAAGTATTGTTGCTCAGAATACAATGGGGGTAGACCATATTCATAATTTAGAGACATCATGGGTTAAAGAGCAATTGGATAGTGTATTTAATGATGAACTTCCTCATGCAATTAAAACAGGAATGATTGCTACAGAGGAGACGATGCAATTAATCAAAAATTATTTAGAAGATTATCCTACAATTCCATACGTGATTGATCCTGTCATGTTAGCCAAAAGTGGGGATTCGTTGATGGATGATCAAACCAAACAAAAGTTGCAAAGTACATTATTGCCACTAGCTGATGTTGTTACGCCTAATATTCCAGAAGCGGAAGAAATCACTGGAATAAAGATTGATACTGAAGAAAATATTCGAAAAGCAGGAGATATATTTATCAATGAAATTGGAAGCAAGGGTGTAGTCATTAAGGGTGGACATTCTGCTGACTTAAATAATGCTAAAGATTTTTTATTTACAAAAGATGGCGTTTACACATTTGAAGATGAACGATTTGATACTAAACATACACACGGTACAGGTTGTACGTTTTCAGCTGTCATTGCTGCCGAACTAGCTAAAGGTCGTAGTATTTATGAAGCAGTTGAAAAAGCAAAAAAATTTATTTCGTTGAGTATTAAATATACCCCTGAGATTGGTAAAGGTCGTGGCCCAGTCAATCATTTTGCGTATCTTAAGAAAGTAGGTTTAGATGATGAATAATTTAGAAAAGCTAAGAAATGAGAACCCTTTAATTGTATGTTATACAAACGATGTAGTTAAGAATTTTACTGCAAATGGATTATTAAGTATTGGTGCAAGTCCGGCAATGAGTGAAGCACCAGAAGAGGCTAAAGATTTTTATCAAGTTGCGAGTGGATTACTTATTAATATTGGTACACTTACGCATAATAATGAAGCAGATTTAATTAAGATAGGTAAAATTGCAAATCAAATTGGTACACCAATTGTTTTTGATCCTGTCGCAGTAGGAGCTTCACAATACAGAAAAGATTTTTGTAAAAACTTTTTAAATGGAGTTAAAGTTGCAGTGATTAAAGGCAACGCTTCAGAAATCTTGACTCTCATTGATAACAATACAACAATGAAGGGTACTGATGGAGATAGTTCGCTAAATGCAATAGATATTGCTAAGAAGGCTTATCAAAAATATCAAACTGCAATTGTAATCACAGGAAAAGAAGATATTGTTGTTCAAGATGACAAAGTGACTAAACTTTCGAACGGTTCACCAATGTCTGCTAAAATCACAGGTGCTGGTTGCCTATTAGGTGGAATTATTGCTAGTTTCTTATTTAGAAATCAGCATCCTCAACAAGAAACACTTGTCGAAGCAGTAAGTTTTTATAATATAGCTGGAGAAGTTGCTGAAGAAGCAGATCATGCTAAAGGTCCTGGCTCATTTTTGTCTGAATTGCTAGATCAATTGTATTTATTGAATTATCAAACCTATAAAAAATTTGTTAGCAAAGAAGAGGTTGAATAAATGTCATTTAAAGCTTCAGAATTAAAAATTTACTTTATATGTGGCACTCAAGATATACCAGAAAATCAAACTATTCAAGACATCCTTACACAAGCTTTAGAAGCTGGCATAACGATGTTTCAATTTAGAGAAAAAGGCGACAAGGCTTTATCTGGATTGAATAAAGAAAAATTAGCTAAAGAGTTACAAGCGCTATGTAACACATATTCTGTACCATTTATTGTTAATGATGATGTGTCTCTAGCTAAGCGTATTAATGCTGATGGTATTCACGTTGGTCAAGATGATGAAGCGGTTAGAGCCTTTTCAAATGACTTTCAAGATAAGATTATTGGTCTTAGTGTCGGTAATTTGTATGAGTATGAAAAATCGGATCTCACTAATGTTGATTACATCGGAGTTGGACCAATGTTTGAAACGCCATCTAAAAGTGATGCTAATGCACCTGTAGGACCTGATATGATTAAACAATTAAGACAAAAAATGGGTAAATTTCCTATGGTTGCCATTGGCGGTATTACTGAAGATAATGTAGGACTCATTGCTAATGCAGGGGCTGATGGTATTTCAGTGATTTCAGCAATAAGTAGAAGTAACAATATTGACAACACTGTTAATGAATTCAAGAAATATTTCAAGTAATCTTTAATTTTTTCCACTTTTTGTTTTATCCTAGAGTATGAGTATGATAGAATAAATCCTATGTGAATATTACAATAGAGGTGGAAAAATGAAGAAAAAAGCGTTGCTACCTTTGTTTTTAGGTTTAATGGTCTTTTTAGCAGGCTGTGATTATTCAAAACCTGGAGCTCGTAGTGGATTTTTCTATAATACGTTCGTTGATCCAATGAAACACTTATTACAGTGGTTGGGTAACGATGTTTTACACAATGATTATGGTTTAGCTATTATCATTTTAGTATTTGTTATTCGTCTTGTGTTACTTCCATTCATGTTATCTAACTATAAAAATAGTCATATGATGCGTGAAAAAATGAAAGTTGCTAAACCTGAAGTAGATGGTATTCAGGAAAAGGTTAAACGTGCACGCACTCAAGAAGAGAAAATGGCGGCTAACCAAGAATTAATGGAAGTCTATAAAAAATATGATATGAATCCAATGAAGAGCATGCTAGGTTGTTTACCAATGCTAATTCAAATGCCTATTATCATGGGATTATACTTTGTTCTTAAGGACAAGTTAGTCAGTGGCTTATCTGTACACCCTCATTTTTTATGGTTTAATTTAACTAAACCAGATATTTGGATTACAATTATTGCAGGTGTGCTTTACTTTATTCAAGCATATGTTTCAAGTAAAACTATGCCACAAGAACAACGTCAAATGGGTTACATGATGATGATTGTATCACCAATCATGATTATTTGGATTTCATTAAGTTCAGCTTCAGCTTTAGGTTTATATTGGTCAGTCAGTGCAGCATTCTTAGTTGTACAAACACACTTTGCTAATATGTATTATTCTAAACTTGCTAAAAAAGAAGTTGAACCATTACTTGAAAAATTTGATCAAGACGGCAAGTCATCAAATAAAAAAGGTAAAAATACTCAAGTCGTTTCAAAGAAAAATAAAAAATAATTTAAGAACCAGCAAATCACTGATTTGCTGGTTTTTCTTATATATAGTGCCATTCATCTAAGAATTGGGAAACAAAAGTCTTCATAAATTCATGTCGTTGCGTTGCAATATGCTTAGCAGTTTTAGTATGCATTAAATCTTTAAGTTTAAATAATTTTTCATAAAAGTGTTTGATAGCGGAAGGTGGTAATTGTGTTAGAGTATGATCGCTAAAATCATCAGGAACCTTTGCTTCTGTCCACATTGGTTCATTGAAATAACCTGCAAATTGAAATGTTCTAGCAATACCAATAGCTCCAATGGCATCTAAACGATCGGCATCTCTCACAATTTGACCTTCGGTTGATAATTCAATATGGTTGTTAGAACCATTCTTATAACTCATATTCTCAATAATATGTATAACATGATTTTGATCATCTATAGATAATTCAATATTATTTAGAAATTCTATTAAGGTGTCTTTAGCTTGTTGTTCATTTACTAATTTAGGATCAATGGTATCATGTAGAATACTTGATAATTCAATAATAAAAGAATGTTCAAAACCTTCTTTCTTAGCAATATACTTTGCTAATGCATGTACACGTTGAACATGTGCAACATCATGACCACTGTAGTCATTTTTATGGAATTCTTTCATATAATTTAGAGCAATTTGAATGCGTTCTTCATTTTTCATTTCTATTCATCCCTTCAAAACGAAAACCTGAGACAACAATAGGTATTGGTCTCAGGTTTGATATTATTTTAATTACATATATTTTTATTTTACAATCGATTAAATCTTATTTGTTGAATACATAGTATTATAAAATAGGAGATAAGAGTTGTGATATACCTTCTTTAAATTTGATCCATAAACTACGTGATGCATATTTTTCCTTAGTTAATTGATCTGATACTTTCATATCTTCTATGAAGGCTTGTTTTAAAGAACGAGCAATACCTTCATCATATATAAAGGCATTAACCTCAAAATTTAGTGTAAAACTTCTATGGTCCATATTGGCAGTACCAACACTTGCGACTTCATCGTCAATAATTAATGTTTTGGAATGTAAAAATCCATTATTGTATTGATATACATTGACACCTGCTTCTAAAAGAGAAGCGACATTTTTTAATGTTGCCCAATAAACAAATGGATGATCAGGCATATTTGGAGTCATAATATTGACTTCTACACCACCAAGTGCAGCAATTTTGATAGAATCTAAAAATGCTTGATCAGGAATGAAATATGGTGATTGGATATAAATCGACTTTTTAGCAGAAGAAATCATCTTTAAATAGCCATATTTAATTTGCTCCCATTCTTCATCCGGACCACTAGAAGCTATTTGTATTCCAATAGTGCCACCTGAGTCGACATCTGGGAAATAGCGTTCTTCGTAAGTTATATTGTCACGAGTAGATTGAGAATTCCAATCTAGGATAAATCTTAATTGAAGGGCGTTCACTGCATCTCCTTCAACACGTAAGTGCGTATCACGCCAATATCCAAACTTTTTAGATTTACCTAAATATTCGTCACCAACATTAAATCCACCCACGTATCCTATTTTACCGTCTATCACAACAATTTTACGGTGGTTTCGATTATTCATTCGTAAATTAATAAGGGGTAGTTTTGATGGGAAAAAGGCTTCAGCGTGACCACCTTTTTTACGAAATGCTTTCAAATCCTTTTTCCTTAAGTCCCTTGAACCCATGTCATCATATAACATTTTAACTTCAATACCAGCTTCAGCTTTATCTTCTAAAGCCTTCAAAATGGTCTTGCCAAGTTCATCACTGTGAAAGATATAATATTGAATATGTATATAATCTTTAGCATTTTTTATATCTTCTAATAAATCATCAAATTTTTGATGACCGTCAGTATATATCATTAAATCATTATCTGTTGTTAAAAACGCTGCATTATTATATAACAACATTTGGACCATTTCTTTAAATTTAACAATTTGATGATTCCCTTTTGAAAAGTTTTTATCTTTTAAGGCTTCAAGTTGTTCATCAACAATCATTTCAAGGCCTACTTTATCGTCTTTATCCAATGTGAAAATATGATCTCTTTGAATCTGACGGCCAAAAAGTAGATATAATATAAAACCTAATAAAGGTAAAAATACAAGGACTAATAACCATGCCCATATTGAATTAGCACTGCGTCTTTCCATAAAAATAATAGTAAAGGCGAAAGCTAAGTTCAAAATAAAAGCACCAATCAAAATAATATTGATAATTAGATTGGAATGAGCGAAAGTCATTGTGAATATTTCGACCATAAAATACCTCCTTATTATATTATTTGTATTAAAATTTAATTGATTTAACAAAAGTTTTTAACTACATAATTGTACCATGAAGTCATATTTTTATCATTATACTGATTGTATTAATAAGTCTTTCTATCATTGACTAAATGGTGTTAGAGAAGTAGGATAATAAGGAAATCAATAAAGAGGTGACTCAAGTGACAGAACAAGATCATGCACATCACTCTGAACAAATTAAAGTCAATTTAAAATCGAGATTAAACCGAATTGAAGGTCAAGTTAGAGCTATTAATCGAATGATAGAAGAGGATGTTTATTGCGATGATGTGTTAACTCAAATTAGAGCTACACGTTCTGCATTAAATAGTGTAGCTACTAAATTATTAGAACAACATATGAAAAGTTGTATAGCAGATAAAGTAAATCAAGGTCATCAAGAAGAAGCAATGGAGGAACTACTCGTTACGTTTCAAAAATTAATGAAAGATGGAGGGATATCAAGTGCAACAAAAAATTGTATATACTGCTGGAATAGAAACACAAGAACAATCTGAAGCTATAAAAAATCTTTTAACTGAAATGATAGGTGTATATCAAGTTGATATTGATATCAATTCTGGAAACATAACAATTGAATTTGAGACACCTGCGAATTTAAATAGTATTGAAAAAGAAATTTATGATGCTGGATATAAAGTGCTCTATTGATCATATGCAAATTCAGTTTAATGAACATATTTTTAAGTTATAAAAAGTAAAGATTATATTAAATTTTAAAAATCATGTAGTAAAGTAGGCTGAATTGGGGTATGATTATTATGAAGTCAACCAAACGAGGTGTTGTTAGTGAAGAATTCAGAGAAAATTCAAAATGTGGTCAATTTATTATCATCATTAGGTGTAAATATTAAAAAAACTAAATCTCGTTTAGACATTATTAATACGTTACCTACAACAAATCAAATCAGTCACGAATGTAAATAAGTGAACTTGATTTAGGATTTTGGTTAGTAAGTACACTTAAATTCTGAATATGAGTCGTCGATTTTAATCGGCGACTTTTTTAGTAAAGCAATAGAGTCAGCCCACGAAGGGGTTGACTCTATTTTTATATGATATCAAATTAGTCTTTTAAAGTTTCGTACTTTTTAGGTTCATGATAATAAATAGATAAAATGACACCAATTCCAGTCATCAAACTCCATAATGAGCTACCACCATAACTAATAAATGGTAAAGGAATACCAGTAATTGGTAACAATTGAACAGTCATTCCGATATTTTGCAGAACATGGAAAACAATAAGTGATACATATCCTATAATAAAAACTTTGTTATATTGGTCATTAATCCGACTTGCTAATCTAATTAAATGAAAGACTAGAATTAAAAATAACAAAATGAGAATAACTGATCCTATGAACCCCATTTCTTCGCCAATAACAGAGAAAATGAAATCGGTATGGTTTTCAGGTATATAAACCTCACCATGATTATAACCTTTACCAAATAGTTGACCTGAACCGATGGCCTTTAATGATTCAGTTAAGTGATAACCATCTCCACTACTATATGAATAAGGATCCAACCATGAATTGATTCGGCCCATTTGATACATCTTTATACCTAATAAGTTTTCTATTAAAGATGGCTTGAAAAGAATAGTAAGTATAATTGACGAACCAATTACGATTGCTGCAATAAAAATTGGAGCAAGTAATCTCCATGTAATTCCACTCACTAGCATAATTCCAGCAATGATTGCACAAATAACTAATGTTGTTCCTAAATCATTTTGTAATAAAATTAACGCCATTGGAATAATAGAAACGCCTATGATTTTGAAAAATAATGTCAAATCAGATTGAAATGACTTGTTAAATGTAAATTGATTATGTCGCGCTACTACTTTAGACAAAGCTAATATAAGTATAATTTTCATGAATTCAGAAGGTTGGATACTAATTGGTCCAAAGCTATACCAACTTTTGGCACCATTAATAACTGGTGTGATAGGTGTTTCTGGCAATATTAAAAGTCCTAATAATAATATGCAAAAAATTCCATAAAGCAAATATGTATAATTTCTTATTTTTTTAGGTGAAATAAACATAATTATTATGGCCATTATTGCGCCTAGTATATAGTACAATATTTGTCTAATTCCAAAGTTAGCGCTATATTGTCCACCACCCATGGCAGAACTAATTAATGTAACACTTAATATAGCTAACAATGTAATGATTGCTACTAAAATCCAGTCTACTTTAAGTAGCCAATGTTTGTTAGGCTGTTGACGGGATGAATATTTCATAATTTACTCCTTTTACTACACGTGATGAGATATTTGGTAATGAATTATCAATAGTGATAATCATTCATCTTTCATCCATAATTATATAACGATTTTACATGACTTTATAGAAATTTGCTAGAATATCAAGTTCAATTGCAATAACCATTTTATTTCTAAGGGAGTATTAGATTGAATAGTAGGTTTGGTAAAAGAACTTTGCCCTTTATATTAATAGATTATAAAATGCAAAAGTCCTATCAAATATGATAATATTAAGTTTCAGAGAAGACTTTGTATATTAAAAATACATATGATTAAAAGTAAATTTTAAAATGATAAGACGTTATGC
This sequence comes from Staphylococcus warneri, assembly GCF_900636385.1. Taxonomy (NCBI): domain Bacteria; kingdom Bacillati; phylum Bacillota; class Bacilli; order Caryophanales; family Staphylococcaceae; genus Staphylococcus; species Staphylococcus warneri. The sequence continues at coordinate 802,517 of NZ_LR134269.1, forward strand.
CATAGCGTTTATTGGAGGAAAACGAAATGACAAAAGAAAATATTTGTATCGTTTACGGAGGAAAAAGTGCAGAGCATGATGTATCAATTTTAACTGCTCAAAACGTATTAAATGCAATTGATAAAGATAAATATCAAGTTGATATTATTTATATAACAAATGATGGTGAATGGAAGAAGCAAGATAACATCACTAATGAAATAGAATCAACAGAGGATTTAAGAATTGATAACATTCCAACAGGTGAAATTTCCCAATTATTAAGCAAGGGAAGTTCAGGACAATCATATGATGCTGTATTCCCATTATTACATGGTCCAAATGGAGAAGATGGTACGATCCAAGGTTTATTCGAAGTACTTGACATTCCTTATGTAGGGAATGGCGTTTTAGCTGCATCTAGTTCAATGGATAAACTAGTTATGAAACAATTGTTTGAACATAGAGGGTTACCACAGTTACCATACATTAGTTTTTTAAGAAGTGAATTTGAAAAATATGAGAATAACATTCTTAAATTAGTTAATGATAAATTAAGTTACCCAGTTTTTGTTAAACCTGCAAACTTAGGTTCAAGTGTAGGTATTAGTAAATGTAATAATGAAGATGAATTAAAATCAGGTATTAAAGAAGCGTTCCAATTTGACCGTAAATTAGTTATAGAACAAGGTGTTAACGCACGTGAAATAGAAGTTGCAGTTTTAGGCAATGATTATCCTGAAACAACATGGCCAGGTGAAGTCGTTAAAGATGTAGCATTCTATGATTATAAATCAAAATATAAAGATGGAAAAATACAATTACAAATCCCAGCAGATTTAGACCAAGACGTACAAATGACTTTGAGAAACATGGCATTAGAAGCATTTAAAGCGACGGACTGTTCAGGTTTAGTACGTGCAGACTTCTTTGTTACTGAAGATAATCAAATTTATATTAACGAAACGAATGCAATGCCAGGTTTTACATCATTTAGTATGTATCCAAGTCTTTGGGAAAACATGGGACTTTCATATGCTGATTTAATTGCAAAATTAATTGATTTAGCTAAAGAAAGACATGAAGATAAAAAGAAAAACAAATATAAAATAGATTAAACGGAGTTGCTTGAAATGATTAACGTAACATTAAAACAAATTAAAGCATGGATTGATTGTGAAATAGACGAACAATATCTTAATCGATCAATACAAGGTGTCACTATTGATTCCAGAGCGATAAAAAAAGATATGTTATTTATACCTTTTAAAGGTGAAAACGTCGATGGTCATCGTTTCGTTGAACAAGCACTCAAAGATGGTGCAGGTGCATCATTTTATCAAAAGGATGTATCACTGTCCGAGAATATTGAAGGACCTATCATTTGGGTAGATGATACGTTACAAGCATTGCAAGATTTAGCTAAAGCGTATTTAAAATATGTTAATCCTAAGGTCATTGCTGTTACAGGTTCTAATGGTAAAACAACAACCAAAGATATGATTGAAAGTGTACTCAACACAGAGTTTAAAGTGAAAAAGACACAAGGTAACTATAATAATGAAATTGGTATGCCTTTAACTATACTAGATTTAGATAAAGATACTGATATTTCTATTTTAGAAATGGGAATGTCAGGTTTCCATGAAATTGAATTATTATCTACGATTGCTGAACCAGACATTGCTGTAATTACTAATATTGGTGAATCGCATATGCAAGATTTAGGTTCTCGTGAAGGCATTGCTCAAGCCAAGTCAGAAATTACAATTGGCTTAAAACCAAATGGTACATTTATCTATGATGGTGATGAGCCATTATTAAAACCACATGTCGAACAAATTCAACAAGCTAATTGTATTAGCATTGGTTTAGAACAAGGTAATTCATTAGTTTGTAGTGTAAATGAAGAGATTGATACAGAAGGTATTGCATTTACAATTAATCATCAGCAACAATATGAATTACCTATATTAGGTATTCATAATATGAAAAATGCTGCTATAGCCATTGCAATAGGACAAGAATTAGGACTATCATATGAAACAATTCAACACAATATTAAACGTGTTAAATTAACAGGAATGAGAATGGAACGTCATGAAACTGAGCAACAAGTTACTGTAATTAATGATGCCTATAATGCAAGTCCGACAAGCATGAAAGCTGCCATAGATACCCTAAGCAACATGAATGGACGTAAGATTATTGTACTTGGTGATGTTCTTGAATTAGGTGACAATAGTCAAAGTATGCATGAAGAAGTCGGATCTTATTTGCAGAATAAACAAATCGATCAATTAATAACATTTGGTAGTGAAGCAACATTTATTTACAATACAGGTAAGCAATATGTTGATGAAGCACATCATTTTAATGATAAAGATAAGCTTATATCTCATATTACACAGATCGTTCAACCAGAGGATAAAGTATTAATCAAAGGTTCAAGAGGTATGAAATTAGAAGAAGTAGTCGATGCATTAATCAAATAATGCTTATGCCATTGTAGTAAGACTCATGTTAATTTCTCATATATTTGGGAATAACATAGTAGTCTTACTATTTTTATTTAAAAAATTAAATATATTTATGAAACGCTTCCAATTTATATAAAACACCAGTTTAAAAGGAAAAATTTCATAATTATAGGACATGATTCATCACGATATACCAACTGCTTTATTGCTATAATAAATGTTAGGTGGTACTATTAAGAAGTTGATAAAACATAAATGAACATATATGCAAAAAAGTATATTGAGAAATAAACATGTAAAAGGAGAATTATTTTGCAAAATTTTAAAGAACTAGGGATTTCGGATAAAACGGTTCAAACACTTGAATCTATGGGGTTTAAAGAGCCAACTCCTATCCAAAAAGATAGTATCCCTTATGCGTTAGAAGGACATGACATCCTTGGACAAGCTCAAACAGGTACTGGTAAAACGGGTGCGTTTGGTATACCTTTAATTGAAAAGGTTGTTGGAGAACAAGGTGTTCAATCGTTAATTCTAGCGCCTACTAGAGAATTAGCTATGCAAGTTGCAGAGCAATTAAAAGTATTTAGTAAAGGTCAAAACGTACAAGTTGTTACGGTATTTGGTGGTATGCCTATAGAGCGCCAAATTAAAGCCTTGAAAAAAGGACCACAAATTGTTGTAGGTACACCAGGACGTGTAATTGACCATTTAAATAGACGCACATTAAAAACTAATGACATTCATACACTTATCTTAGACGAAGCGGATGAAATGATGAACATGGGATTCATCGATGATATGAGATTTATCATGGATAAAATTCCAGCTGAACAACGTCAAACAATGCTTTTCTCAGCTACAATGCCAAAAGCTATTCAAACATTAGTACAACAATTCATGAAAACACCAAAAATTATTAAAACAATGAATAATGAAATGTCCGATCCACAAATCGACGAATACTATACAATTGTGAAAGAATTAGAAAAATTCGACACTTTCACTAATTTCTTAGACGTACATCAACCAGAACTAGCAATTGTGTTTGGTCGAACAAAACGTCGTGTAGACGAATTAACAAGCGCGTTACTTTCTAAAGGATATAAAGCTGAAGGGTTACATGGTGACATCACGCAAGCTAAACGTTTAGAAGTATTGAAAAAATTCAAAAACGATCAAATTGACATTCTTGTAGCAACAGACGTAGCAGCGCGTGGTTTAGATATCTCAGGCGTAAGTCATGTTTATAACTTTGATATTCCTCAAGATACTGAAAGTTATACGCACAGAATTGGACGTACTGGTCGTGCTGGTAAAGAAGGTATCGCTGTTACTTTTGTAAATCCAATCGAAATGGATTATATTCGTCAAATCGAAGATGCTAATAATAGAAGAATGACTGCTTTAAGACCACCACATCGTAAAGAAGTGTTGAAAGCACGTGAAGACGATATTAAAGAAAAAGTACAAAACTGGATGTCTAAAGACAATGAACCTCGTTTACAAAGAATTTCAACTGAATTACTTGAAGAATATAACGATGTTGAGTTAGTTGCATCATTATTACAAGAGTTAGTTGAAGCTAATGATGAAGTTGAAGTTCAATTAACTTTTGAAAAACCACTTTCACGTAAAGGTCGCAATTCAAAAGGTAACAACAACTCTAGAAGAGGCAATAATAAACGCGGTGGCGGTAAGTTTGATAACAAAAACAGACGATCATCTAAAGGTTTTGCTTCTAAGAAAAATGGTAACAAGAAATTTGACCGTAAAGATAAATCATCTCAAGGTTCAAACAAAACTATGAAAGGTCGCACATTTGCTGACCATCAAAAATAATTAATTTATCAATACTCAATATATATTTGTATTAAAGATAGAGCATGCATTTAGATCAGTCTAAATGTATGCTTTTTTATTTTGTCTATAAAACGCGCAAAAGTAATATTGATTCAAAGTGCGTTAATAAGTAATGAGGAGCATTTAGAAGGGAAATTGTCTATGATATAATGTGACTAAAATGAAAAGGAGCTTATTAATGGATAATACATTTCATAAAAGTCCAAAAAATGCTTTGATTTACTATTTTATAACCTCGGGACTTAACTTGATTTTTGAAATTATTATTTTTACTATTCTATTTTATTTATGGAATCAATTTAATTGGTGGCACTTTATCATATACATATATATCCTTTTATGGGGGATAAGTTTAATTAGGTTCTTTTATGTTCCTTTAATCAATTATTACTTTTTACACTATCGAATTCATAACAATATTTTAGAGGTAAAGTCTACTTTTTTCTTCAAACATCAAGAAATCACTAAAGTAGAAAGGCTTCAATTTTTACAAATTAGTACCAATCCGCTAGCTAAAATGTTTAAACTTAATGAAATTTCATTTGTTTCTGCTGGCCATTTTATTGAACTACCATTTGTATCGGAAACGGAAGCGGAATATATAGAAGAACAAATTTTTAGTCAATTGAGGGGAGCTGAATATGATGTTTAGCCTGCAAAAATTACATCCTATTTCTTATATTTCAGGCTTAATTGAAGCTTTTAAACAAAATATTATTGTTATTATTGTCTTTTTAGTTTTTAACTTTAAAGACTTTGATTTCACAAATATTCGTGAATATATTGTACCTGCAGTGTTGTCATTATTTTTCTTAATATCATTTATTGGACAAATATTGAAAGTTTATCAAACAAGATATTGGATCGAAAATAACCACTTTATATTAACGACGGGCATATTTAACAAAGAACGTAAAGAGTTAGATATTAGTCGTATTCAATCTGTAGATACATCACAAAGTATGATTAATCAAATCGTAGGTGGTGTTCAATTACAAATTAAAACACCAAGTGACGGGATAGAGTTATCAACTATATCCAAATCACAAAGTATTGAATTAGAACAAACAATCAAAGATATCCAGGTGACATTAGCAGATTCCCAAACTGAAATAGATAACAATAGTTTTAATAATACTGATGAATATAATGAATTACATAATAATGAATCTTTTGATAAGTCATCAAAAAAGCGTCGAGTATTTAAATTGTCAATTAAAGATTTAATTTTAATGTCATTAACAAGTGGTGCTATAGGAATAGCAATAGCAACCATTTCACCTATTATAGGCAGCATGTCCAATATTATTCCGTGGAAGAGTATTACTGAAGAAATAACTCATTTAGCTAATGCTATCGCATTAATTGTAAGTATTATCATTGGAGTGATTTTAGTTGCGAGTTATATCATAGGTGCACTTATCAATTTCATTAGATATTTTGGATATACATTATCTCAAGAGAATCATCAGTTAAAAATTCAATATGGTTTGTTTACTAAAAAGAACTTAACAGTACCGTCAGATCGTATTCAAGCAGTCGTCGAGCATCAATCATATATAAGAAAATTATTCGGTTATACAGCTATACATGTATTGATTACGAGTGATTTTGAAGAGAAGATGGAAGATGATTCTACTATAGGTGGAAACATAATGATTATTCCTTTCATTAAACGTAAAGAGGCATATGGAATAATTAAAGCATTAATTCCAGAAATGGATTTCAAACCTGCACGCAAAGGTATGTCTTGGAGAGGATTCCATAGACACTTTTTAATACCTTCGCTGATATTGATTTTAATTGGTAGCATGGGGTTTTATTATTGGTCAACTTGGGCACTTTTAATAATAGGAGTTATTATTTTAGCATTAATTATTAAGGCATTCCTTTATATTCGTTTATCTGGATTTCAGGTTGAAAATGACGAACTGACTATACAGAAAGTTAATTTGTTTACTATTAAAAGATACTATGTAAAATACGATAAAATTATAGGGATGGAAATCAAAGCGCATCCGTTTTTAATAAGAAATCATTTAGGTCATTTCAATTTTTTAATTTCTAAAGGTGCTACAAATCAAACTATTGGATTAAAATTCTTAGATGAAAAGTCAATAGAAAACCTTAAAACATGGTATGTCGGAGGTGATCAACGTGTCGAATTATAATTACATGGATAGTAATGCTAAGAAATCTATGATTTTAGCAAATTCAATAGGGTTGATCATACTTTTACTTGTTTTGATATGCATACTCATTTTAAATTGGAAGTTTTTACATTTAACTGATAATAAGTCAATCGCTATTGGAGGTCTAACACTTTTAATTATATGCAGTATTACATTGTTATTCATCATACCAACATTTAGATATAAGAATTTTAGATATTTAATAAAGAATAATGAAATACATGTGAGAACAGGGATTGTCTTTATCAATACTAATATTATACCGTTTTTTAGAATTCAAAATATTGATATAAGTGAAGGCTTTATTATGAGAAAATTTCGATTAGCTACAGTCACTTTATCAACAGCAGGTGGCAACTCTGAATTATTACTTATAAACAAAGATAAAGCCGAAGAAATCAAACATTTAATTAAAGAAAGACGAAATAGTGAAAATCTGAATCAAAATGATGTAAAATTAAAAGAATAGAATGATAAAAGATAACGAGGCGTCCTATGATATATGGAATTGGATTAGATTTAATAGAAATTGAGAGAATTGAAAAAGTTTATAATAAGCAAAAGCAAAAGTTTGTTGAACGTATTCTATCTAAAGAAGAGCAAATTAAATTTAATGGTTTTTCACAACAAAAAAGAAAGATTGAGTATCTTGCAGGGAGATTTGCTACTAAAGAAGCATTTAGTAAAGCCCTAGGAACTGGTTTAGGGAAAACTATTGCATTTCATGATATCAACTGCTATAACGATCATCTTGGGAAACCATGTATAGACTATAGTGGTTTTCGAGTTCATGTGAGTATTACCCATACTGAAAATTATGCGATGAGTCAAGTTCTTTTAGAAAAACAAGATAATAATGATGATGTGTAAGCTAACTTATTTGTATTCGCTTTGTTAGGTTTTAAAGGAGGCAATGACATTATGTCAGAAAAATTTTATAGATCGACGTATTTAAATATAGATTTGAATGCAATTTTATCTAATTATCAAACATTTGATAAATTGCATGCTAATAAGACTGTTATATCAGTTATTAAAGCTAATGGTTATGGTTTAGGTAGTGTTAGAATTGCGCAACACCTAATGGAAAATGGTGCTTCATTTTTTGCAGTGGCAACATTAGATGAAGCAATAGAGTTACGTATGCATGGCATTAAAGCTAAAATTTTAATTTTAGGTGTAATTCCACCTAAAGATATTAATAAAGCTATACAACATCGTGTCGCATTGACAGTCCCTTCAAAATCATGGTTAAAAGAATCAATTAAGAATATATCAGATGAAAATGAAAAAGCACTTTGGTTACATTTAAAACTTGATACAGGTATGGGTAGACTAGGTATGAAGGATGTTGAAGAATACAAAGAGGTTGTAGATATTATTAGCAAATATGATCAACTTGTATTTGAAGGCGTATATACTCATTTTGCATGTGCTGACGAACCTGGAGATTCGATGGCTACACAATATCAAAAATTTAAAGAACTAGTAGAACAAGTAGAAAAACCAACTTATATACACACTCAAAATTCAGCAGGGGCTCTATTAATGGATGGTCAGTTCTGCAATGCAATTCGTTTAGGTATATCTCTTTACGGATATTACCCTTCAGAATATGTTAAAGAAAATGTAAAAGTACATTTGAAACCAAGCGCACAGTTAGTAAGTGAAATTGTACAAACTAAAACATTAAATGTTGGAGACTCTGTAAGTTATGGAAGTACTTATACTGCAACGGAACCAACGAGAATAGCAGTATTACCAATTGGTTATGCAGACGGTTATTTACGTTCAATGCAAGGATCATGTGTAAACGTGAATGGTCATCAATGCGAAGTAATAGGAAGAGTATGTATGGATCAAACGATGGTCAAAATTCCTGATACAGTAAAAGTCGGAGATAAAGTAATCCTATTAGATAACCATGTGGACACAGACCAATCAGTTGAAGCATTAGCTAAGCAGCAAGATACAATAAATTATGAAGTTTTATGCAATTTATCAAGACGATTACCTCGCATTTATCACATAGAAGATAATACAGAGATAACTAATGAATTATTAAAATAAGTATAGTCACTGTTTTCAAAATTTGTTATTATTAAGTTAAATTAAGAAATCTTAATAATGCAACTTTTGGAATCAGATGGAGGTTCTTTGTATGTTATCTTTTAATCAAAATAGAAGTTACAGTTTAGAGCAATCTTTAAAAGAAGGTTATGCACAAATGGCTGATTTAAATCTCTCCCTAGCAACCGAAGCTTTTCCTATTGAATGTGAAGCGTGCGATTGCAATGAAACATATTTAACTTCTAACGCTAAGAATGAATGATTAGAAGAGGAGATGTTTATCTAGCAGATTTATCACCTGTTCAAGGGTCAGAACAAGGGGGAGTAAGACCCGTCGTCATTATCCAAAATGACACAGGTAATAAATATAGTCCTACTGTTATTGTTGCCGCAATCACTGGAAGGATTAATAAAGCTAAGATACCTACACATGTTGAAATTGAAAAGAAAAAGTACAAACTTGATAAGGACTCAGTTATTTTATTAGAACAAATTCGTACTTTAGATAAAAATCGTTTAAAAGAAAAACTCACATATTTGTCTGATAACAAAATGAAAGAAGTAGATTACGCCCTAGACATTAGTCTAGGTTTACATAATTTCAATCATTCTAAGACATAATTAATTGTATGTATTATTCCAATACAAATAAAATAATGAAATAAAAGACAATAACTTTATAATAATTACAACTGCTTAAATGTATAAAAAGAGATTTATTTATCACGTTGAGCCTTGAATTTTTAACATATTATGAGCAATGATAGTTATTTCGAAGTATTATTTATTATAAAAGGATGTCTTAAGTTTTACGGCTTTAGGTATTCCATCCCTAAAGTCTTTTTTAGATGTATAGAAGTTTTAGGTTTTTAACTAATAAAAAAAGATATTTTGAATGAACGTTAGAAATTGAGCGTTGAAGTTGTATTGAGGAGGCAAAATCGTGGAAGAATTTAAAAAAGATTATAAAAAATTAATTGATGAAAGTTTAAGCACGAATAATAAAACTCAATTAATAAAAAAGTGTGAAGAATTTACTAATGAAGTTATAAAAAAGGATATTTTGCCAGAAGATATTGTTGAAATACATAAAAATTATATATCTTCATTAGACGTTACTGATCATGAAGCGCTTGATACTTTAGATGTACTACAAGAAGTTGTTAAAGGCTTTGGTTATAGTTATAGAGATTATCAAAAATTAGTGAATAAACTACAATACCACGATAAAGAAATAGATTTAGCTTCTCGACTTCAACAAACTATGTTGAAAACAGATATTCCTCAATTTGATAGTATTCAAATTGGTGTGATATCAGTTGCAGCACAAAAGGTGAGTGGAGACTATTTTAACTTAATTGACCATAATGATGGCACTATGAGTTTTGCAGTTGCAGATGTCATTGGAAAAGGAATACCGGCTGCTTTAGCAATGAGCATGATAAAGTTTGGAATGGACTCATATGGACATTCTCAATTGCCAAGTGAAGGATTAAAGAGGCTCAATAGGGTTGTAGAAAAAAACGTCAACCAGAATATGTTTGTTACGATGTTTTATGGTTTATATGAAGAGATGAACCATTTATTATATTGTAGTTCAGCTGGTCATGAACCAGGTTATGTATATAGAGCAGAGACAGAAGAGTTTCAAGAGATAGAAGTAAGAGGCCGTGTTTTAGGTGTTAACCAACAAACAAGATATAGTCAACAGGAAATTCCAATCTATATTGATGATTTGGTGATTATCTTTACTGATGGCGTAACAGAAGCAAGAAATAAAAAAGGCGAATTCATTAAGAAAGATACCTTATTAAATTTAATCAAGAAATATAAACATATGCACCCTCAAGATATTGTTCAAATTATTTACGAAGCAATATTAAAAGTACAAAATCCTAATAAAAAGATGATATGACTATTTTAATTATTAAAAGAGTAAATTAAATTTTATTTTATGATTAAGTAATGTGAACTTTGGGTATAATTATTCTTGAATAGAAAACTGTAGATTTGAAATACAATTAGGAGTGTAACCAAATGAATCTTAATATAGAAACTGTCACACATGATACATATTATGAAGTTAAAGTTGGCGGAGAATTAGATGTTTATACAGTACCTGAATTAGAAGAAGTGTTAGTACCTATGAGACAGGAAGGTACACATGATATTCATGTAAATTTAGCGAATGTTAGTTATATGGACTCAACAGGTTTGGGTCTTTTTGTAGGTACACTTAAAGCATTAAATCAAAACGGTAAAGATTTATATATCTTAGGCGTTTCTGACCGTATTGGAAGACTATTTGATATTACCGGATTAAAAGATTTAATGCATGTTAATGAAGGAACGGAGGTAGAGTAACATGCAATCAAAACAAGACTATATTGAAATGCGGTTACCAGCTTCTGCCGAATATGTAAGTCTAATTAGATTAACACTGTCTGGTGTGTTTACTAGAGCAGGTGCATCTTACGATGATATAGAAGATTCAAAAATTGCAGTAAGTGAAGCAGTCACGAATGCAGTTAAACATGCATACAAACATAATCCTAAAACAGGTATGATTAATTTGTGCTTTGAAGTCTTTGAAGATAAAATTAAAATTGTGATTTCAGATCAGGGTGAAAGCTTTGATTATGAGACAACTAAATCTAATTTAGGACCTTATAATGATAACGAAAATATAGATTTCTTACGTGAAGGTGGATTAGGGTTATTCTTAATCGAGTCACTGATGGATGAAGTAACTGTTTATAAAGAGTCTGGTGTTACAATAAGTATGATTAAGTATATAAAAAAAGAGCAGGTGCGAAATAATGACGAAAGAGTCGAAATCAGTTAATGATGTATCACCTGAACAGATTAACCAATGGATTAAAGAACACCAAGAAGACCAAAATAGTGGAGCTCAAGATAAGTTAGTAAGGCATTATCGTAAACTAATCGAATCTTTAGCTTATAAATATTCTAAAGGTCAATCACATCATGAAGATTTAGTTCAAGTGGGAATGGTTGGTTTAATAGGTGCTATAAATAGATTTGATTTGTCATTTGATCGAAAATTTGAAGCATTCCTAGTACCAACTGTAATTGGTGAAATAAAAAGGTATTTAAGAGATAAAACATGGAGTGTTCATGTACCTAGACGCATAAAAGAAATAGGGCCGCGCATAAAGAAGGTAAGTGATGAACTTACAAATGAATTAGAACGTTCACCTTCAATAAGTGAAATTGCTGCTCGTTTGGAAGTTACAGATGAAGAAGTACTTGAAGCAATGGAAATGGGCCAAAGTTACAATGCATTAAGTGTAGACCATTCAATAGAAGCGGATAAAGATGGGTCTACGGTTACGTTACTAGATATTATGGGTCAACAAGATGATAACTATGATCTTACAGAAAAGCGCATGATACTAGAAAGAATTTTACCAATCTTATCTGACCGAGAAAAAGAAATCATTCAGTGTACATTCATTGAAGGATTAAGTCAGAAAGAAACTGGTGAGCGTATAGGACTAAGTCAAATGCATGTGTCTAGATTACAGCGAACTGCTATTAAAAAGTTGCAAGAAGCAGCTAAACAATAGTTATTAAAAAATAGATAAAAATATTAATTATTAGATTATTATTTCTTTAGTTAGATGTTTCACAATTATGTGATGTACTGCTAAAGAAATAGTAATCTTATTTTTTTAACCTTATAGTACCATATATAAGTATCAGGATTTTATTATTACAGAAAGCAACTATGTTAAAATAAAAAGATAAATTAAAGAAAAAGTGTGGTAGAACTATGGACAATCATTTAATAAAATCAATTATCGAAAAATATAATTTTACAGAAAAGCAAATTACTTCAGTATTGAAACTATTAGAAGATAAAAATACCGTTCCATTCATAGCTAGATATCGTAAAGAACAAACTGGCGGTTTAGATGAAGTAGAAATTAAACAAATTTCAGATGAATATCAATATATGGTTAACTTACAAAAAAGAAAAGAAGAAGTTATTCATAGTATTGAGCAACAAGGAATGCTAACTCATGAATTAAAAAATGATATTCTTAAGCAAACTAAATTACAACGTGTTGAAGATTTATATAGACCATATAAACAAAAGAAAAAAACACGTGCAACAGAGGCAAAAAGAAAAGGTTTAGAACCTTTAGCTAAATGGCTATTACAATCTGAACTTGACGAAAAGGTTCAAACAAAAGCACAAACCTACCTTAACGAAGAAGTAAAAAGCGTTGAAGAAGCCATTCAGGGTGCCCAAGACATCATTGCAGAGCAAATTTCTGATAATCCTAAATATCGTTCAAGAATATTAAAAAATGTATATCAACAAGGACAAATTGTAACTACTAAAAAGAAAAAAGCTGAAGATGAAAAAGAAATATTCTCTATGTATTATGATTATGCTGAACCGATTAAAAAGATAGCTAATCACAGAGTTTTAGCGGTTAATAGAGGAGAAAAAGAAAAAATATTATCTGTAAAAATAGAATTTGATACAGAAATAGTAGAAAAAGACATAGAAAAACAAGAAATAAAAAGAGAAACTGAAGCGACAGCTATTATAAGAGACGCAATTAAAGATAGTCTTAAGAGATTAATAATGCCATCTATTGAACGTGAAATCAGAGGTGACTTAACAGAAAAAGCTGAAAATCATGCTATAGATGTTTTTAGTGAGAATTTGAGAAATTTACTTTTACAACCGCCAATGAAAGGAAAACAAATACTAGGCGTAGATCCAGCTTTTAGAACGGGTTGTAAACTAGCAGTTATTAATCCATATGGAACATTCGTGGCTAAGAATGTGATATATCCACATCCACCAGTAAATAAAACAGATACAGCTGAGAAAATAGTAGTAAAAATGATTAATGATTATGATGTTCAATTAATTGCAATTGGTAATGGGACAGCTAGTAGAGAAACAGAACAATTCATCGCTAATGTTATTAATAAATTTAATCTTAAAGTCCAATTCATCATAGTAAACGAAGCAGGTGCTTCAGTATATTCAGCATCAGAAATTGCACGTGCAGAATTTCCTGATTTCCAAGTCGAAGAAAGAAGTGCTGTTTCAATTGGTAGAAGGGTACAAGATCCTTTAAGTGAATTAGTTAAAATAGATCCAAAATCAATAGGTGTTGGACAATATCAACATGATGTTAACCAAAAAGAATTAGAAAAGGCACTAACATTTGTTGTTGAAACAGCGGTAAACCAAGTCGGCGTGGATGTTAATACAGCTTCTCGTTCACTACTACAATATGTGTCAGGACTTTCATCACAAATTGCCCAAAATCTAATAGAATATAGAGAAGAAAATGGTGCTATTAAACATCATAAAGATATAGCTAAAGTTAAACGTTTAGGTGCCAAAACATTCGAACAAAGTATTGGTTTCATGAGAATTGTAGATGGTACAGAACCGTTAGATAATACATCTATTCACCCAGAAAGTTATGATGTAACATATCAATTACTTAACCAGTTAAATCTTAAAGTTGAAGATTTAGGTAGTGAAACATTAAAAAAGACATTAGATTCCATTGATACACATGAAATTGCTAACCAATTAAATATAGGAAAACCAACATTAGAAGATATTATTAAATCTTTAAAAGCACCAAATAGGGATCCTCGTGATGAATTTGAAACACCAATTTTAAAATCCGATGTTTTATCAATTGAGGATTTATCTGAAGGAATGAAACTTAGTGGTACTGTAAGAAATGTAGTAGATTTTGGCGCGTTTGTTGATATTGGTGTCAAACAAGATGGACTTGTACATGTATCAAAACTATCTAAAAAATTCGTTAAGAACCCAATGGACATTGTAAGTGTAGGAGATATTGTCGATGTTTGGATACTTAACATAGATAAGCAAAAAGATAAAGTATCATTGACAATGATAAATCCACATGAATAATCAGGAATTACAAAGTTTAGTATGTGATCTTTCCTTAAAGTATTTTAAAATACCCTTTAAACATAATGCGTATTTTAATAGGCGCTTAAGAACAACAGGTGGAAGATATCTACTTAAATCACATGATATAGAAATTAATCCCAAGCAATATGAGCATTATGGTAAAAAAGCTATTATTGATATTGTAAAACATGAACTTTGCCATTATCATTTGCATATTTTAGGTAAAGGTTATAAACATAAAGATCGAGATTTTAAAAGCTTAAGTACGAAAGTTGGTGCACCAAGATTTTGCACACCAACGCATTCTTATGAAGAACGTGCTAATTATGAATATATCTGTACCGAATGTAAGACGAAGTATTTAAGAATAAAAAGAGTGAATGTAAGTATCATGAGATGTGGTAAATGTGGTGGTAAATTAAAGTTAGATAGAAAAAAGATTAAGTAAGCCATCGTACAGTAAAAATAAATTGGATATGAACTAGAATGAGGGCACTAATAAGAAAAATTATTTAGTGTCCTCTATTAATATCACATATAAGTATTGACATTACTTTTACGATGATTTATTATAAATAACGTTGCGTTAATAAATGAGCAAACATTACAAGATGATTAATTTTGTTAATTTCATGTTAAAAAGTTATTGACATTGTTTAATAAATGATTTACAATTTATTATGCTATTGAGAAATCGATAAACTTTTGAATGCGTTTTGCCAGCGGTCGTGGCGGAATGGCAGACGCGCTAGGTTGAGGGCCTAGTGGGAGAAATCCCGTGGAGGTTCAAGTCCTCTCGGCCGCACCAAAATAACTTTTAAAATTATATATGCGGGTGTAGTTTAATGGCAAAACCTCAGCCTTCCAAGCTGATGTTGTGGGTTCGATTCCCATCACCCGCTCCAAAATTTAATTAAATGAACATTGAAAACTGAATGACAATATGTCAACGTTAATTCCAATAATGTAACGAAAGTTACAATAATTAATTTAGTTTTATGAGCTAATCAAACATCATAATTTTTTATGGAGAGTTTGATCCTGGCTCAGGATGAACGCTGGCGGCGTGCCTAATACATGCAAGTCGAGCGAACAGATAAGGAGCTTGCTCCTTTGACGTTAGCGGCGGACGGGTGAGTAACACGTGGATAACCTACCTATAAGACTGGGATAACTTCGGGAAACCGGAGCTAATACCGGATAACATATTGAACCGCATGGTTCAATAGTGAAAGGCGGCTTTGCTGTCACTTATAGATGGATCCGCGCCGTATTAGCTAGTTGGTAAGGTAACGGCTTACCAAGGCAACGATACGTAGCCGACCTGAGAGGGTGATCGGCCACACTGGAACTGAGACACGGTCCAGACTCCTACGGGAGGCAGCAGTAGGGAATCTTCCGCAATGGGCGAAAGCCTGACGGAGCAACGCCGCGTGAGTGATGAAGGTCTTCGGATCGTAAAACTCTGTTATCAGGGAAGAACAAATGTGTAAGTAACTGTGCACATCTTGACGGTACCTGATCAGAAAGCCACGGCTAACTACGTGCCAGCAGCCGCGGTAATACGTAGGTGGCAAGCGTTATCCGGAATTATTGGGCGTAAAGCGCGCGTAGGCGGTTTTTTAAGTCTGATGTGAAAGCCCACGGCTCAACCGTGGAGGGTCATTGGAAACTGGAAAACTTGAGTGCAGAAGAGGAAAGTGGAATTCCATGTGTAGCGGTGAAATGCGCAGAGATATGGAGGAACACCAGTGGCGAAGGCGACTTTCTGGTCTGTAACTGACGCTGATGTGCGAAAGCGTGGGGATCAAACAGGATTAGATACCCTGGTAGTCCACGCCGTAAACGATGAGTGCTAAGTGTTAGGGGGTTTCCGCCCCTTAGTGCTGCAGCTAACGCATTAAGCACTCCGCCTGGGGAGTACGACCGCAAGGTTGAAACTCAAAGGAATTGACGGGGACCCGCACAAGCGGTGGAGCATGTGGTTTAATTCGAAGCAACGCGAAGAACCTTACCAAATCTTGACATCCTTTGACCGCTCTAGAGATAGAGTCTTCCCCTTCGGGGGACAAAGTGACAGGTGGTGCATGGTTGTCGTCAGCTCGTGTCGTGAGATGTTGGGTTAAGTCCCGCAACGAGCGCAACCCTTAAGCTTAGTTGCCATCATTAAGTTGGGCACTCTAAGTTGACTGCCGGTGACAAACCGGAGGAAGGTGGGGATGACGTCAAATCATCATGCCCCTTATGATTTGGGCTACACACGTGCTACAATGGACAATACAAAGGGCAGCTAAACCGCGAGGTCAAGCAAATCCCATAAAGTTGTTCTCAGTTCGGATTGTAGTCTGCAACTCGACTACATGAAGCTGGAATCGCTAGTAATCGTAGATCAGCATGCTACGGTGAATACGTTCCCGGGTCTTGTACACACCGCCCGTCACACCACGAGAGTTTGTAACACCCGAAGCCGGTGGAGTAACCATTTATGGAGCTAGCCGTCGAAGGTGGGACAAATGATTGGGGTGAAGTCGTAACAAGGTAGCCGTATCGGAAGGTGCGGCTGGATCACCTCCTTTCTAAGGATATATTCGGAACATCTTCGTAGAAGATGAGGAATAACATTGACATATTGTATTCAGTTTTGAATGTTTATATAACATTCACATATCTTCTTTTTCAAAGAAAGCGATTCGCAGACAATGCGTTGAGTTACTTTAAAGCGGAGTTTACTAGAGTAAATGAGTATTTAAAGTAATGATAACAAAACAGTATGCAAACGCTTGACTGGAAATAGAACTTGTACATTGAAAACTAGATAAGTAAGTAAAATAGATTTTACCAAGCAAAACCGAGTGAATTAGAGTTTTAAAGCTTGAATTCATAAGAAATAATCGCTAGTGTTCGAAAGAACACTCACAAGATTAATAACGCGTTTTCTGTAGGATGGAAACATAGATTAAGTTATTAAGGGCGCACGGTGGATGCCTTGGCACTAGAAGCCGATGAAGGACGTTACTAACGACGATATGCTTTGGGGAGCTGTAAGTAAGCGTTGATCCAGAGATTTCCGAATGGGGAAACCCAGCATGAGTTATGTCATGTTATCGATATGTGAATACATAGCATATCAGAAGGCAGACCCGGAGAACTGAAACATCTTAGTACCCGGAGGAAGAGAAAGAAAAATCGATTCCCTGAGTAGCGGCGAGCGAAACGGGAAGAGCCCAAACCAACAAGCTTGCTTGTTGGGGTTGTAGGACACTCTATACGGAGTTACAAAAGTATATATTAGACGAATCATCTGGAAAGTTGAATCAAAGAAGGTAATAATCCTGTAGTCGAAAATATATACTCTCTTGAGTGGATCCTGAGTACGACGGAGCACGTGAAATTCCGTCGGAATCTGGGAGGACCATCTCCTAAGGCTAAATACTCTCTAGTGACCGATAGTGAACCAGTACCGTGAGGGAAAGGTGAAAAGTACCCCGGAAGGGGAGTGAAAAAGAACTTGAAACCGTGTGCTTACAAGTAGTCAGAGCCCGTTAATGGGTGATGGCGTGCCTTTTGTAGAATGAACCGGCGAGTTACGATTTGATGCAAGGTTAAGCAGCTAATGTGGAGCCGTAGCGAAAGCGAGTCTGAATAGGGCGTTTAGTATTTGGTCGTAGACCCGAAACCAGGTGATCTACCCTTGGTCAGGTTGAAGTTCAGGTAACACTGAATGGAGGACCGAACCGACTTACGTTGAAAAGTGAGCGGATGAACTGAGGGTAGCGGAGAAATTCCAATCGAACTTGGAGATAGCTGGTTCTCTCCGAAATAGCTTTAGGGCTAGCCTCAAGTGATGATTATTGGAGGTAGAGCACTGTTTGGACGAGGGGCCCTTCTCGGGTTACCGAATTCAGACAAACTCCGAATGCCAATCAATTTAACTTGGGAGTCAGAACATGGGTGATAAGGTCCGTGTTCGAAAGGGAAACAGCCCAGACCACCAGCTAAGGTCCCAAAATATATGTTAAGTGGAAAAGGATGTGGCGTTGCCCAGACAACTAGGATGTTGGCTTAGAAGCAGCCATCATTTAAAGAGTGCGTAATAGCTCACTAGTCGAGTGACACTGCGCCGAAAATGTACCGGGGCTAAACATATTACCGAAGCTGTGGATTGTCCGTAGGACAATGGTAGGAGAGCGTTCTAAGGGCGTCGAAGCATGATCGCAAGGACATGTGGAGCGCTTAGAAGTGAGAATGCCGGTGTGAGTAGCGAAAGACGGGTGAGAATCCCGTCCACCGATTGACTAAGGTTTCCAGAGGAAGGCTCGTCCGCTCTGGGTTAGTCGGGTCCTAAGCTGAGGCCGACAGGCGTAGGCGATGGATAACAGGTTGATATTCCTGTACCACCTAGTATCGTTTTAATCGATGGGGGGACGCAGTAGGATAGGCGAAGCGTGCTATTGGATTGCACGTCCAAGCAGTAAGACTGAGTGTTAGGCAAATCCGGCACTCATAAGGTCAAGCTGTGATGGGGAGAGGAAATTATTTCCTCGAGTCGTTGATTTCACACTGCCAAGAAAAGCCTCTAGATAGATAACAGGTGCCCGTACCGCAAACCGACACAGGTAGTCAAGATGAGAATTCTAAGGTGAGCGAGCGAACTCTCGTTAAGGAACTCGGCAAAATGACCCCGTAACTTCGGGAGAAGGGGTGCTCTTTAGGGTTAACGCCCAGAAGAGCCGCAGTGAATAGGCCCAAGCGACTGTTTATCAAAAACACAGGTCTCTGCTAAACCGTAAGGTGATGTATAGGGGCTGACGCCTGCCCGGTGCTGGAAGGTTAAGAGGAGTAGTTAGCTTCTGCGAAGCTACGAATCGAAGCCCCAGTAAACGGCGGCCGTAACTATAACGGTCCTAAGGTAGCGAAATTCCTTGTCGGGTAAGTTCCGACCCGCACGAAAGGTGTAACGATTTGGGCACTGTCTCAACGAGAGACTCGGTGAAATCATAGTACCTGTGAAGATGCAGGTTACCCGCGACAGGACGGAAAGACCCCGTGGAGCTTTACTGTAGCCTGATATTGAAATTCGGCACAGCTTGTACAGGATAGGTAGGAGCCTTTGAAACGTGAGCGCTAGCTTACGTGGAGGCATTGGTGGGATACTACCCTAGCTGTGTTGGCTTTCTAACCCGCACCACTTATCGTGGTGGGAGACAGTGTCAGGTGGGCAGTTTGACTGGGGCGGTCGCCTCCTAAAAGGTAACGGAGGCGCTCAAAGGTTCCCTCAGAATGGTTGGAAATCATTCATAGAGTGTAAAGGCATAAGGGAGCTTGACTGCGAGACTTACAAGTCGAGCAGGGTCGAAAGACGGACTTAGTGATCCGGTGGTTCCGCATGGAAGGGCCATCGCTCAACGGATAAAAGCTACCCCGGGGATAACAGGCTTATCTCCCCCAAGAGTTCACATCGACGGGGAGGTTTGGCACCTCGATGTCGGCTCATCGCATCCTGGGGCTGTAGTCGGTCCCAAGGGTTGGGCTGTTCGCCCATTAAAGCGGTACGCGAGCTGGGTTCAGAACGTCGTGAGACAGTTCGGTCCCTATCCGTCGTGGGCGTAGGAAATTTGAGAGGAGCTGTCCTTAGTACGAGAGGACCGGGATGGACATACCTCTGGTGTACCAGTTGTCGTGCCAACGGCATAGCTGGGTAGCTATGTATGGACGGGATAAGTGCTGAAAGCATCTAAGCATGAAGCCCCCCTCAAGATGAGATTTCCCAACTTCGGTTATAAGATCCCTCAAAGATGATGAGGTTAATAGGTTCGAGGTGGAAGCGTGGTGACACGTGGAGCTGACGAATACTAATCGATCGAAGACTTAATCAAAATTTATGTTTTGCGAAGCAAAATCATTTTACTTACTATCTAGTTTTGAATGTATAATACATTCCATTTGTCTGGTGACAATGGCAAGGAGGTCACACCTGTTCCCATGCCGAACACAGAAGTTAAGCTCCTTAGCGCCGATGGTAGTCGGACTAACGTTCCGCTAGAGTAGGACGTTGCCAGGCAAATAATAGGATGCGATGAGCCGCATTGAGACCGCAAGATCTCTTTTTTTTATGTTTAAAATAAGAAAGTCAACGCAGAGTAAATGCGTTTAGACGATGAATTGAAGAATGAGTGCAACGAGCTTAGTCGAGCTAAGTGAGTAAGTGAGAGATGAAAATGAAGAAGTATAAGCGTATTTCTCTCAAGTTGAAAAAGGTCCTTAGCGCCGAAGGTAGCAGACTAACGTTCTAAAGCAAAACAGTGATTGAAAATCACATGTTTTACTTACTTAATAGCATGAGCTATTAAGATCAATAGCCCATGCCAGGCAAATAATAGGATGCGATGAGCCACATTGAGACCGCAAGGTCTCTTTTTTTATGTTTAAAATAAGAAAGTCAACGCAGAGCAAATGCGTTTAGACGATGAATTGAAGAATGAGCGTAACGAGCTTAGTCTATCTAATAGTTGAAAGTAGAAACTAAAACGAAGCCATGCAAGTTTACATAGCTTCGTCTAGTTTAAATTAATAATGAATATAGCATTTTATTTTCATTAATGTAAATGTTTGAAGAATCAAACTGATTTACATTTTCTTTTAATTGTTGTAAGTCTGTATGATCTTTAAGTTGAATACCGATAATTACAGTACCAGTATTTTGAGATGATTTCTTTAAATATTCAAATTTAGTGATATCATCTTGTGGTCCTAGTACATCATTAACGAATTCTCTAAGTGCACCAGGTCTTTGAGGGAAATTAAGAATGAAATAATGTTTCATTTCTTCGTATAATAATGAACGTTCTTCAATTTCTTTCATACGGTTAATATCATTATTCCCACCACTTACGATGCAAACTACTGTTTTGCCTTTGATTAATTCTCGATAGTCTTCTAATGCTGCTACACTTAGCGCTCCAGCAGGTTCTGCAATAATTGCTTGTTTAGAATACATATCTAGGATTGTTGAACAAACTGCACCTTCATCCACTTGCACATAGTCATGTACGAAAGATTTAGCAATTTCAAATGTAATATCACCAACTCTAGCAACTGATGCACCGTCTACAAATTTATCAATGTTTTCTAATGTTACAATTTTGTTATTAACTACTACAGATTCATACATACTACTAGCTCCAGCAGGTTCTACACCAATGATTTTAGTTTGTGGAGAATAGTCATGAAAATAAGTACTGATACCTGAAATTAAACCACCACCGCCAATAGCTGCAAATAAATAATCAAAATTGATATTTTCCTCGCGAGATTGTGTAATCATTTCTTTAGCTAATGTACCTTGACCTGCAATAGTATAAACATTATTAAATGGATCAATAAAAGTCATATTATTTTGTTTAGTATATTCAAGCGCTTCTGCTAAACAATGGTCAAATGTGTCACCAGTTAATTTAATTTCAACATTACCATTTCCAAAGAATTGAACTTGGTTAATTTTTTGTAATGGTGTTGTGACTGGCATAAAAATGACAGCTTTTAGATTAAGTTTTTTTGCTGTGTAGGCCACGCCTTGAGCATGGTTTCCAGCACTAGCACATGTAATCCCTTTACTTTGAATGTCATCAGATAGGACTGAAATAGCATTATACGCACCACGCAATTTAAAAGAGCGTACCCATTGCAAGTCCTCTCTTTTTAAATATACCTTACAATCATACTTTTGAGATAAATAGTGATCTAATTGTAAAGGCGTTTCTTTAACTATATCTTTAAGACGTAAATAAGCTTCGTCGATATCTTTGGTTGAAACTGTTGTTTTTACTGTCATAATTTTCCCACCTTAATGTACTTTTTCATATTTTTCAATTAAATCTTCATATTGTAAAGTAATATCAATATCATCAAGACCATTGATTAGCTTATTCTTCCAGGTTTCATCGATATCAAAGTGGAAGGTTTGTTCTGTTGATGATACAGTTTGATTAGGTAAATCTATTGTGATCTCTTTGAATGATGCTAGATGTTCACGTGAAGGTTTATCTAAAACGATAGGGAGCATGGCATTCTTAGTACAATTCATATAAAAGATATCACTATAACTTCCAGCAATGATAATACTAAAACCATAGTCTTTTAATGCCCAAGCAGCATGTTCTCTACTTGAACCACAGCCAAAATTATCTCCAGTGATTAAAATACTAGCACCTTGATATTCAGGTTTGTTTGGATTGAAGTCTGGATTATCGCTTCCATCTGGTAAATAACGCCATTCATCAAAAGCAAATGGACCAAAACCAGTTTTTGAAATCCGTTTTAAATGAACTTTTGGAATAATTTGATCTGTATCAATATTATCGTAAAAGAGAGGTACAATTTTACCTTGATAAGTTGTAATTGGTTTGATATCCATCTAAACGACCACCTTTCTAACATCAACAAATCGTCCATTAATTGCTGCTGCAGCGGCCATAGCAGGGGAGACGAGATGAGTTCTTGCTCCCTTACCTTGTCTACCCTCAAAATTGCGGTTACTTGTTGATGCACAATGTACGCCTTCAGGTACTTGGTCCGGATTCATACCTAAACACATTGAACAACCTGGTTCACGCCATTCAAATCCAGCTTCTTTGAATACTTTATCAAGTCCCATTGATTCTGCTTCTTTTTTTACTGTTCGTGATCCTGGAACAACAATAGCAGTAATATTAGGATGCACATGATTGCCTTTTACAATATGACTAGCTTCGATCAAGTCAGTAATTCTAGCGTTAGTACATGAACCTAAAAATACATAACCTAATTCAATATCTTCAGCTTTTTGTCCTGGTTCAAGTCCCATGTATTGATAAGCTCGTTCGTCATTAGAATCTTTAATTTCAGGGAATGGGGTATTAAAATTAACGCCCATTTCAGGATTAGTGCCCCAAGTTACTTGAGGTTCCAATTCTGAAACATCCATTTCAATGACTTTGTCAAAAATAGCATCTTTATCAGAATAAAGTTGTTTCCATTCAGATATTGAGCGTTCGAAATTGTCAGCATAAGGTCTACCTTTTACATATTCAAATGTAGTTTCATCTGGTTGCATGATTCCATATTTTGCACCTGCCTCAATAGCCATATTACATATTGTCATTCTAGCTTCCATTGAAAGGCTTTTGATTGTTTCACCAGTGAACTCTAAAGCATAACCAGTACCAAAATCTACACCGTATTGATTAATAAGGTAAAGAATAATATCTTTAGCGTATACACCCTTAGGTAATTTTCCATTGATATCAATCTTCAAATTTTTAGGTTTAGTTTGCCAAAGCGTTTGTGTAGCAAATACATGTTCTACCTCACTCGTTCCGATACCAAAAGCTATGGCACCAAAAGCGCCATGTGTAGCAGTATGAGAATCACCACATACAATAGTCTTTCCTGGTTGTGTTAGTCCAGTTTCAGGTCCAACCATATGCACGATTCCTTGTTCATCTGATCCCATATCAAATATGTGTACACCGAAGTCTTTTGCATTTTTTTGTAGCGTGGTAATTTGCTTATTTGCAATTTCATCTTTGATATTAAAAATATCTACTGTTGGGACATTATGATCTAATGTAGCAAAAGTTAAATCGGGACGTCGTAAGCGTCTATTTTGAATTCTCAATCCTTCAAACGCTTGTGGTGATGTTACTTCATGTATCAAATGTAAATCAATATATAATAATTGAGGGTCACCTACATTTCCATGCAAGACATGTTTATCCCATACTTTGTCAAATAGTGTTTGTCCCATAAGATGACGCCTCCCTTAAGTATAAAATTCTTTTAAAAATTTAATAATTTGTGATGTAGTATACGTACCGCCTAAATCGGCTGTGCATTTTCCATCTCTAATGAGTTGATATACATTGTTCTCTAATTCTTTAGCTGTCTCAATTTCATTGAAACTTTCACGTAAACACATTGCTAAAGATAATATCATTCCAAAAGGATTGGCTTTATCTTGACCAGCAATATCAGGTGCAGAGCCATGAATAGGTTCATATAATCTTGTTCCATCTTTACCAAAACTAGCTGATGGAGATAATCCTAAAGAACCTGGAATGACCGAAGCTTCATCGCTTAAGATGTCTCCAAATAAATTTTCAGTGACAATGACGTCAAATTGTGTTGGACGTGTAATCAAATGCATACTGCAGGCATCTACGAGTAAATATTCTACTTCTACATCTGGATAATCATGTTTTACTTCCTCTACCGTTTTTCTCCAAAGTTTACTTGAAGCAAGTACATTTTCTTTATCGACTGACGTTAACTTCTTATGTCGTTGCTGCGCTATTTCAAATGCGACTCTAACAATTTGTTCAATTTCAGTACGTGTGTAAGTTAAAGAATCTAGTGCATGATGATCAGTTAATTCACGTGGTTCTCCAAAATATAAACCACCTGTTAATTCTCTAACAATAACTAAATCAGTACCTTCAACTCTATCTTGTTTGAGAGGTGAAAGATGGCTCGTGCCATCAGTCACAATAGTAGGGCGAATATTAGCATATAAATTAAGTGACTTTCTTAATTTTAATAATCCTTGTTCTGGACGTACGTTAGGATTAGTCCATTTAGGACCTCCGATAGCACCTAATAATATCGCATCAGCATTTTGACAAGCCTTTAAAGTTTCATCTGTAAGAGGTGTGCCATAGACATCTATGGCAGCTCCTCCAAAATGATGTGTATCTACTTGATACTCAAAATGATATTTTTGACTAATTTTTTCTAGAACTTCTAAACTCCCATTTAGTATTTCTGGGCCTATGCCATCTCCAGGTAAAGCAACGATATTATAGGTCATGATTGGATACCTTCTTTCTCTTTAGCGTCTGCATCGTATTTTGCATGTGCCTCAATATAAGCTTTACATGAAGCTTTTAAAATATCGTGATCAATACCTATACCATTGACTTCTTTATTGTTGATTACAAGATTAACATGTACTTCTGCTTGAGCATCTGCTCCTTCTGTAACGGAATCAATGCGATAATCGATTAATTCTGTTTCACGTTTAAAGATACGATCAACTGCATTATAAATTGCGACAATAGAACCTGTACCAATACTTGAGTCTTGATAAATGCTGCCATCTTTATCTTTAATTACAACAACTGCACTTTGAAGTCCATTAGAAACGAATTGAAGTTGTAATGCTTCTAGTTGATAAATCGCACTTTGTTCATGTTCTGAGCCCTGAATTAAAGCATGAATATCGCGGTCAGAAACCGATTTTTTCTTATCAGCAATAGATTTAAATTGTTTAAATAAATTAATTTGATCGTCTGGATTAATGTCATAGCCTAATGCTTTTAATTTTTCAGCAAAGGCGTGCTTACCTGAAAGTTTTCCTAAAGGTAATTCTGTAGTACTAACACCAACTAATTGAGGCGTCATAATTTCATATGTTTCACGATGTTTAAGAATACCATCTTGATGTATACCAGATTCATGACTGAATGCATTTTGTCCTACGATAGCTTTATTTCTTGGTACACGAATACCTGCATAACGAGAAATTAAGTCAGAAGTTTTCTTAGTTTCTTTTAACTCAATTTGTGACTCTATTCCATAATGATCTTTACGAATATATAGTGCTAAAGCGACTTCTTCTAGTGCTGCGTTACCAGCACGCTCGCCAATACCATTTACAGTACCTTCTACACGTCTCGCGCCACCTTCAATAGCAGCTAGACTATTAGACACCGCCATACCTAAGTCATCGTGACAATGTGAACTATAAATAATTTCATTATCAGATTGAACGGATTCAGTTAAAGTTTTAAAAATTTGTCCATATTCATTTGGGTAACTAAAACCTACAGTGTCAGGAATATTAATAATGGTTGCACCAGCATCAACAGCTGTTTGTACACTTTGTATTAAAAAATCCATATCTGTTCGTGTTGCGTCTTCAGGTGAGAATTGAACGATATCAAATAATTGCTTAGCATAAGTGACATGTTCTTTTATAGAATCTAAAACTTCTTCTTGAGACATTTTCAATTTATGCTCTAGATGAATAGGGGATGTCGCAATAAAGACATGTACTAGAGGTTTAGCAGCATGTTTTGTTGCTTCATAGACTGCATCAATATCAGACTTGATACATCTAGCTAAACCACAAACAGCAGTTGTTGTTAAGGCTTTAGAAATAGCTTCCACTGATTTGAAACTACCTGTACTAGAAGCAGGAAAGCCAGCTTCGATAACATCTACACCCCATTTTTCAAGTTGTAGTGCTATTTTTAAACGTTCATCGAATGTGAAATTCACTCCAGGTGTTTGTTCACCATCTCTAAGAGTGGTATCAAATATTTGAATATGGCTACTCATTTTAATCAACTCCTTAATCCATTACTTTTCAATGCTTTTTGATTTAATAAATGGCATCATATCACGTAATTTACGTCCCACTTTTTCAATTGGATGACCGGCTTGTTCTTCACGCATTTTATAAAATTCTTTAAATCCGTTTTTATTATCTTCAACAAAACTATTAGCAAATTTACCGTTTTGAATATCTGTTAAAACAGCTTTCATATTGTCTTTGACATCTGGTGTGATGATACGACGACCAGATACATAATCACCATACTCTGCAGTATTAGAAATTGAATAACGTACATTATCCATTCCGCCTTCATACATTAAATCAACGATTAATTTCATTTCATGTAATACTTCAAAATAGGCTAATTCTGGTTGGTAACCAGCTTCTACTAATGTTTCAAATCCACTTTGAATTAATTTGTGGATACCACCACATAGCACAGCTTGTTCACCAAATAAATCTGTTTCTGTTTCTTCTTTAAATGTTGTTTCAATTACACCAGCTCTTGTAGATCCGATACCTTTTGCGTAACTTAGTGCAATATCTCTTGCATGACCTGTAGCATCTTGTTGAACACCAAATAATGATGGTACAGCACTACCTTCTTCAAATGTACGTCTAACTAAGTGGCCTGGTCCTTTTGGTGCAACTAAGAAGACATCAACATCTGCAGGGGGTTGAATAACACCAAAGTGAATATTAAAACCGTGAGCAAATGCAAGGGCATTACCAGCTTCTAGATTAGATTCAATTTCTTTTTTATATACGTCACCTTGGATTTCATCTGGAATTAAAACCATGATAACGTCAGCTTGTTTCGTTGCTTCTGCTACAGGATATACATCGAAACCATTTTCTTTAGCTTTATCAAAAGAACGGCCTGGACGGATACCGATAACAACATCATATCCGTTATCTTTTAAGTTTTGTGCATGAGCATGGCCTTGTGAACCATAACCAATCACTGCAATTTTTTTACCTTCTAAAGCGTCTGTTTTTACTGATTCATCATAATAAACTGTTGTCATAATACATTCCTCCAAAATAATTAAAAATTAGCAATATTCCGAAAATTGATGTGAGTAATAAACATTAGATGATAGCTGTTCGGTTATTATGCTTTTTTAGAACACTAGCGCATCGATGTTTTTCCATTTATATTAAGCAGAGTATTGTTCTACGTTTAAAACATTTATTTGTTGTTGTAATTTATTTAATAAAATATTTAATACGTCTTCATCCTCAATATTAACAATAAGTTCCATATCAGAAATATTAGGATTATCGTCACGTTTTTTGACATGTAATTCTTCAATATTATATTGCAATCTGACGAATGCACTAGTAATTCTATTTAAGGTGCTTACTTGGTTCATTACTTCAAATTTTAAATGTCGTTTCATTAATACCCCTCCATCTCATTATTAGCTTTACCACTTGGAATCATTGGATTAACTGGTTCAATAGGAGAGATACGGACTTCAATAAGTGCTGGTCCTTCATACTTAAATGCTTCATCAAGTTTAGATTTAAGTTGCTCGGGTTGATCAATTAAGAATCCTTTAACACCATAAGCTTCTGACATTTTAATGAAATCAGGTTGATCATTAAATACTGAATGTGAAAATCGTTGCTTAAAGAACTTATCTTGCCACTGTTTAACCATACCTAATGTACCGTTGTTGATAAGGACGATTTTAATATTTAAACCATATTCTGGTAAAAGTGCCATTTCTTGATTTGTCATTTGGAATCCACCATCTCCGACGAAACAAACGACTGTTTTATCTGGTGAAGCGAGTTGTGCACCAATGGCAGATGGAATACCGAATCCCATAGTACCTAGACCGCCACTAGTTACCCATTGACTGTGAGTTTTGAATGGATAGAATTGAGCTGCCCACATTTGGTGTTGACCCACATCTGTTGTGACAATGGCATCACCATTTGTGATTTTACCAATATATTCTATTGCCTCTTGAGGTTTACAAAAGATGTCTTTGTCTTCTTTTTCATATTTAAATGGGTGATTTGCTTTATTTGATTGACAGTATTGTAACCATTCATCATGCGATGGAACATTAACTTGAGCTGTGTCAAGTTGTTCTAGCACATTTTTACAATCTGCCACAATACCTAAATCAGTGGCTATGATTTTGTTGATTTCTGAAGGATCTATATCTACATGAACCACTTTAGCATTAGGCGCAAAAGCATCTGGTTTACTGGCAAGGCGATCATCAAATCGACTACCTAAGTTAATTAATAAGTCACACTCGGTTAATGCCATATTACTTGCGTATGAACCGTGCATACCTCCCATACCTAAAAATAGGGGATGTTCGTAAGGAATAGCACCGAGCCCTAAAAGTGTTGTGACAGTTGGGATTTGATGTTGAGTAACAAATTGAGTGAGTAATTCATTTGATTTTGAATGATTGACACCAGCACCTGCTAAAATTAAAGGCTTTTTAGAATCATTTAAATATTTGACTAACGTGTTAATATCACTTGATTTGGCTACAGTATTAACTTGATAACCTGGTAAATCGATATCATCAGAAAGTCCTACATTGGTAGATAATACGCCCATATCCTTAGGGAAATCTACGACTACTGGACCTTTTCTACCAGAATTGGCTACGTGAAATGCTTCGTGAACGATTCTAGGAATATCTTCCACTTTTTTTACTTGATAATTTTGTTTAGTAATAGGAGCGGTCATTGATAATAAATCTGCTTCTTGGAAAGCATCTTTACCAATACCTGGTGTTGCGACTTGTCCTGTAAAGACTACTAATGGTAATGAATCACTATGAGCATCAGTGATACCCGTAATAGCATTCGTAGCTCCAGGACCACTTGTTACAACTACCACACCAGTTTTACCAGAAATTCGCGCATATCCTTCAGCAGCGTGCGTTGCACCTTGTTCATGTCTGGCTAAAATATGTTTTATTTTACCGTCATAAAATGTGTCATATAAAGATAATACAGCACCACCTGGATAACCAAAGATAAAATCGACATCTTCATTTTGAAGTGCTTCAACTAATAACTCAGAACCAGGACGCATCTCATTGATAGTCTGAGTCTTCATATATTCAGGTTTGCTAGATTCAGCAACTTTCATGGTATCTACAGGTTGGTTCGATGTTTCCGTATTATGTTCTGACATATCACTAAGTTTAGTCATTAAAATCAACTCCTATTATTTAGATAAGGTTCTCAGGTACTTGCATAATGCCTCCAGTATTGGCACTTGTTACTAATGATGTATAACGTGCAAGATAACCAGTTTTAACCTTTGCTTTAAATGGTTCTAATTGTTCTCTACGACGATATAATTCCTCTTCAGGTTGATCAACATTTAGAGTACGATTTGTTAAATCGATTGTGATATCGTCACCATCTCGAATGAGTCCAATCGGACCACCAGATGCGGCTTCAGGGGAAATATGTCCTACTGCAATGCCTCGTGTTGCGCCTGAAAAACGACCATCTGTGATTAAGGCTACATCTTTCCCCAATCCTCTACCGACAATTGAAGAAGTAGGGGCTAGCATTTCTGGCATGCCTGGTCCGCCTTTTGGTCCTTCATATCTGATAACGACCACATGACCTTCTCTTACTGTATGATTATCAATGGCTTCAACTGCTTCATCATGTGAATTAAAGCAAATCGCTTTACCAGTGAATGTCTTAATTGAAGGATCAACACCACCAACTTTGATAACTGCACCCTTAGGAGCCAGATTACCAAATAAGATAGATAAACCACCTTCTTTATCGTATGGATTTTCGAGTGAATGGATAACATCAAAGTTTTTAATTTCTTTGCCTTCATTATTTTCTCTTAAAGTTTTTCCGGTTACTGTAATTCTATCTGGATGTAATGTACCTTCTTTTTTCATTAATTCATTGATAATTGCGGGTACACCACCAGCTTCGTGTACATCATGCATTGAGTATGAAGAACTTGGAGCAATCTTAGATAAGTAAGGTGTATTTTTAGCGACTTCATTAATACGTTCCAAATCATATTCAATGCCGGCTTCATTAGCAATTGCTAATGTGTGTAATACAGTATTTGTAGAACCACCCATAGCCATATCAAGTGCAAATGCATCATCTATCGCTTCTTTGGTAACAATATCTCTAGGTTTAATATCATTTTTGATATTTTCTACTAATCTAAATGCAGCTTGACGAATCATTTCGCGGCGTTGGTCACTAACAGCTAAGGCCGTACCATTATAAGGTAATGCTAAACCAAGTACTTCCATGAGGCAGTTCATTGAATTAGCAGTGAACATTCCTGCACATGAACCACAAGTAGGGCAAGCATTTTGTTCCATATCCAAGAATTCTTCTTTAGAAATAGAACCTTCTTTAAATGCACCAACCGCTTCAAACATAGAAGATAATGTTAATGCTTTACCTTGAGCAGATAAACCAGCTTTCATTGGACCACCTGAACAAAAAATTGCAGGTACATTAGTTCTAACAGCTGCTAGTAGCATGCCTGGTGTGATTTTGTCACAGTTTGGAATATAAAATACACCGTCAAACCAGTGGGCATTGATGACAGTTTCTGCAGCATCAGCAATAATTTCTCTTGAAGGTAAAGAATATCTCATTCCAATATGACCCATCGCAATACCGTCATCTACACCAATGGTATTAAATTCAAATGGAATGGCACCTGCCTCGCGAATAGCTTCTTTTGCAACATCAGCTAATTCTCTTAAGTGAACATGTCCAGGAACAATATCAATATATGAATTACAGATAGCTACGAAAGGTTTGTTCATATCTGTTGGATTTTGAAGAGCGCCCGTAGCATGTAAAAGACTTCTTGCTGGAGCTTGGTGATCTCCTTTTTTGATCATGTCGCTTCGCATAATAAATTCCCCCGTATTTTTTGTACTATAAGAAAATAAAAAACGTCCCAATGGTTATTGGGACGTTCAATAAGTCCCATTCAATTACAAATAGGACTTAAACATTTAGTAAATGAAATAATTACTAAAGTTCGAGCCCTTGAGAGTATAATAAAATAATAATATTTGAAGTTGTCGTTGAATGTTGAGTTGTATAATGTCTCATTTTATTATACTCCTTTCGTTGAATGGTTATTTATTCTAAATAGTTTGAATTGTTTTAAAATTTATAAACTTAATTTACTATAAGCCGAAAATGATGTCAATGATAATTTAGAATTTTCTTACAATTCTAAATCTATTTTGTTAAAAATATTTACGAAGAAATATAAGACAAAATTTGTTACACTAATTAAGTTAATATATTTCTTGAGTAGTTAAAAAGAAAATAGGAGAATGACCTATGATTAGTATTAAAGATAAAAATGAAATGAAACAATTTGCTAAAAGATTGGTGGCACTAGTTCAACCTGGAGATTTAATTTTACTTAATGGAGATTTAGGTGCAGGTAAAACAACATTCACTCAATTTATAGGTGAAGCTTTGGGTGTTAAACGAACAATCAATTCACCTACATTTAATATTATTAAATCTTACAAAGGTACAAATTTAAAGTTACACCATATGGATTGCTATAGACTCGAAGATTCGGATGAAGATTTAGGGTTTGATGAATATTTTGAAGATGATGCGTTAACAGTAATTGAATGGAGCCAATTTATTGAGGATTTATTACCTAATGAATCACTGACAATAAATATTGAAGTGATTGATGAAACAAGTCGGCACATCAAGATAGAAGCTAAAGGAGAACATTATGAAGTTATGAAGGAGGCGTTAGAACAATGAAATTGTTATTGATAGATACGTCCAATCAGCCTTTGTCTGTCGCATTAACAGACGGCAATGATGTTCTTGCTGAAATTACCAACAATACAAAGACGAATCATTCAGTGCAACTAATGCCTATGATTCAACGTTTATTTAATGAAAGTAGTATGTCAAAAAATGATCTCGATGGTATCGTAGTTGCTGAAGGTCCTGGTTCATATACTGGATTAAGAATTGGTGTGACGACTGCTAAAACGCTTGCCTACGTATTAAATTGTAAATTATATGGCGTTTCGTCATTAAAAGCTTTGGCAGCAACTATTAACGAGAATAACAAACTTTTAGTACCCATTTTTGACGCAAGACGTGAAGCGGTATATGCAGGGATATATCAACAAAAAAATGGGTTATTAGAAACTGTATTAGATGATCAATATATTTCAATTAATGACTTGAAGCAGAAATTACATGAACTTAATCAACCCTATGTATATATCGGTGAAGATACAGTTAAATTAGCACATTTAATAGATGGTGAGGGGATTAATCAATTACCACAAGCGTCAGTCATGAAAAATTTAATTACCGAGCCCACTGATATCCATAGTTTTGTTCCTAAATATCATAAAATAACTGAGGCGGAAAGAAATTGGATAGACCAACAGAAGAACAATTAAATATTAGAAGAATGAATAAAGATGATGTTCCAGCAGTCTTTGACATTGAAAGAAGCAGTTTCAATGATAGTTCGTGGTCAATTGATGCATTTTATCATGAAATCGTAAAGAATGAGTTTGCTAATTATTTTGTTATAGAATTTAATCAAGCGATTATTGGATATTTAGGGTTATGGGTTGTTATTGATCAAGCACAAATTACAACAGTTGCCATTTCAGAGCATTTTAGAGGATATGGTTTAGGACAATTGTTATTAAAATATGTCATGAATTATGCAAGTCATCAATGTGATGTAATGAGTTTAGAAGTAAGAGTGGATAATACAGTCGCTCAACATGTTTATCAAAATTTAGGTTTTCAATTTGGTGGAAAACGAAAAAATTATTATGGAGAAGGGCAGGATGCATTAGTCATGTGGGTGAATTTACGTGAATAAGCAACAGACATTAATTTTAGCAATAGAGACAAGTTGTGATGAAACAAGTGTAAGTGTTATAAAAAATGGTACAGAAATATTATCTAATACAGTGTTAAGCCAAATTGAAAGTCATAAGCGCTTTGGCGGTGTAGTACCTGAAATTGCTAGTCGTCACCATGTCGAAGGGATTACGACGACAATAGATACCGCTTTACAAACTGCAAATGTGACTATGAATGATATCAATGCTATTGCTGTAACTCAAGGGCCTGGACTTATAGGTGCGTTGCTCATAGGTATTAATGCGGCAAAAGCACTTGCATTTGCATATGATTTACCGTTAATACCAGTTCACCATATTGCAGGACATATTTATGCGAATCATTTAGAAACACCGTTAACATTTCCATTGATGGCTTTAATCGTTTCTGGTGGTCATACAGAATTGGTTTATATGAAGAATCATTTAAATTTTGAAGTCATAGGTGAAACAAGAGATGATGCTGTAGGTGAAGCATATGATAAAGTAGCACGTACCATTGATTTACCCTATCCAGGTGGACCTCAAATTGATCAATTAGCAGCTAAAGGTGAAGATACGTATCAATTTCCTAGAGTTTGGTTAGAAAAGGGAAGTTATGATTTTAGTTTTAGTGGGCTAAAAAGCGCAGTTATTAATCAATTGCATAATCAACGTCAAAAAGGACAAGAGATTGTACCAGAAAATGTTGCTACAAGCTTCCAAAACAGTGTTGTTGAAGTGTTAACGACTAAAGCTATACATGCTTGCAAAGCGTATAATGTTAAACGATTAATCGTTGCTGGTGGTGTGGCAAGTAATCGTGGGCTAAGAGAAAGTATTGCTAAACAATGTGAAGACAATCAAATTCAATTAACCATACCTACACCGAAATTATGTACTGACAATGCAGCGATGATTGGTGCAGCAGGTCATTATCTTTATTTAGCAGGCATTCGTAGTGATATGTCAATGAACGGAAAAAATAACATTGATATTGAAGATTTTTCAATTGAAACCTTATCATAATTAAAAAGTCAGTAGTGCGAGATTAAATATATTCTCGTACTACTGACTTTTTATTATATATCCTTAACTTGTTGTTTGGCACGTTCATAAATATCAGAAGGAAATTGTGTCAGTCTTAACAATTCGATTGCATTTCTTGTATTAGCTTTACCCGGTTTGATTTTAAAGTCAAACGCAA
Organism: Staphylococcus warneri; assembly: GCF_900636385.1. NCBI lineage: Bacteria > Bacillati > Bacillota > Bacilli > Caryophanales > Staphylococcaceae > Staphylococcus > Staphylococcus warneri. The sequence continues at coordinate 837,521 of NZ_LR134269.1, forward strand.
TGGAATCATCTTTAATTGATTCATTAAAGTGGTAATTTGTAAAAGATATATTTAATAAATTTGATAATTCAATATCATGAGTTGCTGCTAATACGTAGTAATTAGGCAGATGAGATAAATAGGTTAATACTGATTCGGAAGCGGCAATACGTTCCGTAGTATTGGTTCCTTTAAATATTTCATCAATGAAGCAGTATACTTGATTCTCCGTAGAAATATTGAATAAACGACGAATTGATTTTAGTTCAGCCATAAAATAACTATCTCCTGATAAGACGTCATCAGCATTAGCCATTGATGTATATACTAATCCAGGCACATATTTAAATTGAGAGGCTGTCGCAGTGTCAATTGTTTGAGCCAAAATAAGATTAAGTGCAACAGTCTTCATGAAGGTTGATTTACCAGACGCATTCGAGCCTGTTAATAAAATATTTCGATTGAGATTTAAATCATTTGGAATAGCATTGTTGATTAATGGATGTACAAGTTGATTAAATTTACATAATTGTTGATGAGTATTACTATATTGAATGATTTCTGGTTCGCAATATTCTTGCAATGTCTCTTGATATAAAGCAATGGCATAATGATTATCTAAATGGCCTATATAATCATAGCATTTTAATACTTCATTTATGTATTTATAGTAACTATGCTGAATAGTATGGAAAATTAGATAATCTAACATAAATATAGTTTTAATCAATAAAACAAAGGCTGATGCTAAGTCTACGCTTTCGATTTTGGCTAATATACCACTCAAATAACGTGCAGTTTTAAAGTGATTGAAATTGACGTCTACTTGTGGTGTTCCCTCTATCTCAGTAAGATTTTTAACACTGTTTTAAAATATAAGCAGTATAAAAAATGGTTTTTAAATCTTGTTCAAATGTTCGTTTTAAACTGACCGATAAAATGATATTGATCATGCAAGCTATGACGAATATCAGAATGCCATTTGACGCATCAAAGCATGTATAAATTAAAGCGATAATCGGTAATAATGGTGCTAGCATAAATATTTTTTGACACTTAATAGGTGTGAGTTGATCGGGAAAATGGGGATAAACACTTTTACCTACTAAACCTAACCGTAATGAAACTTGATTCCTAAACGATGTATCTTCTTTAAAACGTTTAAGTAATATTTTATTGTTTACTTTATACATCCTACGTAAAGTAGCATATAAACGCATTTCACCAAGTGCTGTGAAATTGAAATTCATACTTTGAAATAAGGCATCCATATTTAAGTCAGACCAAGTTTTGTCATCGACAAGTTGATGTTCATTATAATGATCACTATAAGTTTGAAATTGATAATCATATTTCGCATTTGGCCTAATAAATTTTTCTATCTTTTCTTGATTAGGCCATAAGCCGTTAATTTTATTAATGAACTGTCTTCTATTGACGATTGATGTAATAATACTAACGACGGTGGTTAAAATAATAACGCCTAATACAAATAATAAAAATAACTGTACATCGTCCATTGAAAAACTCCTTTATGTATAGTTATTTTAATTATTTCATATCATTTAATATGAAACAATCAATGATAATAATGAGAAGTTAGAAGTTATGTCAATAGGGAACATGCGTACTTATCAACAATAAGTGCACAACTTGTGGATAAGTGGTGTTAATTTTTGTGGATATAGTATATTTTCATCTGAATAACTTTTAAAAATAGTTACATATTACTTGTGGATAACTAGGATAACTCTGTGGATAGCTTTCATATAGGCAATAATCATTGTTAATAATAATCAATAAAACGATAGAAAAAAGGCACTAAAAAGTAGAAACTCTACTTTTTAATGTCTAGTAAAATAATAGTTATTTATAATTTTTCTTGTAATTCTTCCCATTCCATCATTGCTTGTTCTAATTCTTGTTCGGTGTTTGATTTTAATTCCGCTAATTCATTGGATTTAATAGGATCACTATAAACATCAGGTTGTGTAAGTTGATAATCAATGTCTTCGATCTTTGCTTCACATGATTCGATGATAGCTTCACGTTGCTCGATTTCACGTTCTATTTTGCGTTGTTCGCGACGACGTTGTTTTTGATTTTCATATGATGATGTCGATCTCTGTTTGGTGCTTGGGTTATTTGTAGACTCAATTTCACTTTCCGCTTTAGCTTTTAGAGCAGCAGCTTCTTCTGTTTTTTCAATATAATATTGGTAGTCACCAAGATACATTTTGCCACCATCATGATCTAAGTCAAATACTTTATTGGCTAATTGATTGATGAAATATCTATCATGGGATACAAATATTATAGTACCTGCAAAATGCTCTAAAGCTTGTTCTAACATTTCTTTTGAATCTATGTCGAGGTGATTGGTAGGCTCATCTAAAATAAGTACATTATCACGTTGTAACATTAACAAGGCTAGTTGTAGTCTTGCTTTTTCACCACCTGATAAATCATTGATGATTTTTTTGACATCGTCTTGTACGAATAAAAAGCGTCCTAATACTGCTCGAATATCTTTTTCGTTCATATTTGGATATTGGTCCCACACATAATCTAGAATGGTTTTATTTGATTTGAATTCAGCTTGTTTTTGATCATAGTAACCAATTTTCAAATTAGCACCAAATGTGACTTCGCCACCGAGTTGACGTTGTCTTTGAGCAATGGTTTTAATCAAAGTGGTTTTACCGACACCATTTGGCCCTATAATTGCAATGTGATCGCCTTTGGATACTTCCATATTAATAGGTTTAGTAATAGGGGTATCATCATAACCAATTTCTAATTGTTTGATATGCATGACGTCATTTCCGGTATTTCTATCAAATCCAAACTGGATATTGGCACTTCTTGCATCAATCATAGGTTTATCTATACGTTGAATTTTTTCTAGGGTTTTACGACGACTTTTTGCCATGCCACTTGTTGAAGCTCTTGTAATATTTTTTTCTACAAATGTTTCTAATCTTTTAATTTCTTCCTGTTGTTTTTCATATTCTTGCATACGTTTTTCATAATATTTATCTCTTTGTTGAATAAATTGTTCATAATTACCAATATATCGTTTGACGCTACCTAAAGCGACGTCATAAACTTGTGTAACGATTTTGTCTAAGAAATATCTATCATGACTGATAATGACAATTGCACCTTTAAAGTAGCGTAAATAATCCTCTAACCATTTTGTGGTTTCTAAATCAAGATGGTTGGTAGGTTCATCAAGTAATAATAAATCTGGTTCATTTAACAACATTTGTGCCAGTGATAATCTTGTTTTTTGACCACCACTGAAGTCATTAATAGGTTTATTAAAGTCATCTTCATTAAAATTCAACCCATGAAGAACTGTTTTAATTTTACTATCATATTGATAACCTTCTAGTTGCTCAAATTGATTTGATAAAGATTCATATTTTTCCATATGTGCTTGATAAGTAGGGGTATCATACGCATCTGCATGTGCAGCTAACCAATCGGTTTCTTGTTTGATTAATAATTCCATATTTTTTATATGTTCAAATGGTTTTGACATTTCCTCAAATACAGTGGCGTTAGAGTCTAGTGTCATTTGTTGTGTCAAATAGCCCATCTTAAGATTTTTAATCTTTGAAATATGACCACTATCATAATCTTCAACGCCAGCAATGATTTTCATAAGTGTTGATTTACCGGCACCATTTCGTCCAACAACACCTATACGTTCGCCTGTTTTTACTTCAAAATCAACGTTAGTAAAGATATCTTCACCAACGAACGATTTAGAGATGTCATTAAGTTGTAAAAGTATCATCCGACTTCACCTTTCTAAATATGCGATATCATTATAAACTATACATATAGTTTGATATGTTTAAATATTTGTTTATCATATTAATATTTATTTTACAGTATTAAGCTGTGTCTTGAAACTAGGATATTTATTTTTAAATTTTATTAATGTATAATTAGCAAGTATTCATTGTAAACAATTATTTGGATTTTTATTGTTGCAAACATATATACATAAAATTAAATTGAAACCGTTTAGTGTCGAAGGGAGACAAATAAAATGGCAAGTAACGTTAAAATTCCTCGAGCAACTTTAAAACGTTTACCGTTATATTATAGATTTGTTAGTAATCTAAAAACTAAAGGTATTGACCGTGTTAATTCTAAAGCTATTAGCGAAGCATTACAAATAGATTCAGCTACGATTCGTAGAGATTTTTCATATTTTGGCGAATTAGGTAAAAAAGGTTATGGCTATAATATAGATAGTTTAATTGAATTTTTTAAAGCTGAAATTAGTGGTAGTAATGATATTAAAATTGCAATTGTTGGTGTAGGTAACTTAGGTCGAGCATTATTAACATATAACTTTTCAATTCACGATGAAATGACAATTACAGAAGCATTTGATGTGAATCAAGATGTCATCGGTGAACAAGTAGGCCGTGTAGTTGTTAAAGATAGCAAGACTTTAAAACAAACGTTATCAAAACAAGATATTGATGTAGTCATTCTCACTACTCCTGAACATGTTGCTCAAAGTGTTACAGACGAACTTGTTGAATCTGGTATTAAAGGAATTATGAATTTTACGCCAGCAAGAGTAAGTACACCAAATGATGTTCAAGTACATCATATTGATTTAGGTATTGAATTACAGTCCTTACTATTCTTTATGAGAAATTATGATGAATCAATGAAATAGCATATTGGTCATTAGGGGGACTCTTTATGAATGGTAAATTTTTGATTCAAGTAAGTTGTATGTATAAAGCTCATTTACCTACATTGATATACATTCCCGGACAATTGGTTTTGAACGAGCATACACTAATATTCAAGTCATATTATACAAATCATAATCCTTTAAATTTAGATATTGATGTAAAAAAAATAATTCGTTACCAAGTACGTAAGGGATTACTAGGACATAAATTATTTATTTATTATAACCAAACTTGGTATAAATTCAGTCATTTTAAATCAAAAGACATACAAACGTTAGTTCATCATATAAATGAAATACAAGCGCTTTAAAATAGCGATATTTAATAGTACATCTTAAAGAGGTGTACTATTTTTTAGTAAAGTGAAAACTACATTCAATAAAGATATGCATTGGGAGAACTAATTTAGATAGTGAACTTGAAATATAACACTTTATCCTGTAAAATAACTTAGTATTTATATCGGAAAAGGGTGAAAATATGGTTTGGATGATTATAAGCGGTTTGATTGTCGGTGTACTATTAGGATTCGTAATGCAACGAACTCGCTTTTGTTTAGCAGGCGGTTTTAGAGATATGTATGTACAAAAAAGTAATAAAATGTTTTATGCTTTGCTTGTTGCGATTACAGTTCAAAGTATTGGTTTATTCATTTTAACAAGTTTAGGCTTAGTTAATGTTCCAGCACATACATTTCCAATTGTTGGTACAGTTATCGGTTCTTTTGTCTTTGGCATAGGTATCGTATTAGCAGGCGGTTGTGCTACTGGAACATATTATAGAGCAGGAGAAGGTTTAATAGGTAGTTGGATTGCACTTATTTTATATGCATTAACAAGTGCTATGACTAAGACAGGTATTTTATCACCAGTTCTAAAAGTAATTAACCAACCTACAAATGAAAATGCTAGTATGGCAGATACATTGCATATTCCAAATTGGATTTTAGTCATTCTTATAACGATTATTACTTTAATATTGGTGACTAAAACACTTAAAAAACCTAAAGTAGCAGTTCCTAAATTAAAACAAAAGTATACAGGTTTAAGACATTATTTATTTGAAAGAAGGTATCATCCATTTGTAGCAGCAATTGCAGTTGGATTAATCGCATTATTAGCTTGGCCAATGAGTAGTTCTACTGGTAGAGATTATGGATTAGGAATTACGACGCCTTCAGCAAATATTGTTAATTTCTTAATTACTGGAAATACTCAACTCATTGATTGGGGCGCATTTTTAGTTGTAGGTATATTCCTTGGTTCCTACATTGCTGCTAAAGGTTCAAAAGAATTCAAATGGCGTTTACCAGATAAGAAAACAATTAGAAATAGTGCAATAGGTGGTATTTTAATGGGCTTTGGAGCCTCTGTTGCAGGTGGTTGCTCAATCGGTAACGGTTTAGTTGAAACGGCAACAATGAGTTGGCAAGGTTGGATTGGCTTAGGTTCAATGATTCTAGGTGTATGGTTTATGAGTTACTTTATTTTTATTAAACCTATGAAACAATTACAACAATCGACTAAAAAACAACAAACAACAGTTAAACAACAAACGCAAACGACGTAAGGAGGATTTATAATGGTATATGAATTAGGTACAGTTGGGATGGTTTGTCCTTTCCCATTAATTGAAGCACAAAAGAAAATGACTGAATTAGATCTTGGCGATGAATTAAAAATTGATTTTGATTGTACACAGGCAACTGAGGCAATCCCTAATTGGGCGGCAGAAAATGGTTACCCTGTTACTAATTATGAACAACTCGGTGATGCATCTTGGACAATTACTGTTCAAAAAGCGTAAAGTACTGATAAATATAGACAGAGCATCCTACATAGGGTGCTCTTTTTCATTTCAAAGAACTAGAAAATAGTATTTAAAGCGATTACATGTATGATAGAATAAATATAAGTTTTCCAAAATATGATGGGTGAGTAACTTTTATGAAAAATATATCGGATATCGCAAAATTAGCAGGTGTATCTAAAAGTACAGTTTCTAGGTATTTAAATAATGGATCTGTAAGTCAAAAGACGCGTATAAAATTAAGTAGAATTATTAATGAACATGACTACCAACCGAATCAGTTTGCACAAAGTCTAAGAGCGACTCAAACACGTATTATAGGTGCAATTATTCCAAGGATGAACTCTTACGCTGTTGATGAAACAGTCAAAGGTATAGTAGATCAATGCCAACGACATAACTATCAATTACTACTAAACTACACTGGTTTACATATGGATGCGGAAATAGAAGCAATTGAAACTTTATCTCGAAGTAAAGTGGATGCAATCATTTTAATGGCAACCGATATTACTAATAAACACTTGGAAGTAATTGATAAAGCTAATGTACCTGTCATTATAGTTGGACAAGAATACCCTGGATTACATAGCATCACGCATGATGATTATCAAGCAGGATTAAAAGTGGGTGAGTGGGTAGGTCAAAACCAACCACAACGTGTTGTATTTTTTAGTGTTACTGAGAAAGACATTGCAGTGGGTGTACATAGAAGAAATGGATTAGTCGACGGCTTATCAAAATATCAAATTGAACCAGATATATTTGAAACCTCTTTTAAATATGAAGAAGCATTACAAGACATTGAACAAACGTTAACAAAGATCAATGATGCTGACGTCATTATAGGTGCGACCGATGCGATTGCATTGGCTATTCATAAATATAGTTTTAATTCAGATCAATTATTAAAACCAACAATGATTCATGGATTTGGTGGAGACCCTATGACACAAATAGTTTCACCAATTATTCGAACGATACAGTTTAATTATTTTGAAGCGGGACAACGTGCCATGCTTGAAGTTAGACAATTGATAAAGGGTGAAGCTATTGAAGAAACCATTGTGATACCAGTGAAATTATGAAGAATATATTCAAATTATATGGAACCGATACCAGTAGAAATGATAAAATAGAAGCATCATTCTTACCGGCTCAAGTAGCCCAAGTATAAAGGATTTCGATGAGGAATTCTAAAGACAATGCAAGTTGGGGAAGACAATGATAAAGACATACATTTTTAGAAACGCATATGACTTAGCATATAGTTTCGACTTTTGTTTAATATTTATAATTGAACAAAATTACATGTATAAGTGGCACTTTATTATGAATAAACTTAACCCCATATACTTAAAAGATTACTATAAAATAGGGGGATATGAATGACTGAATGGACTAAAGAAGAACGCTATCAACGAATAGAAGATGCTGATAGCGATAAATTACTAAATTTAAAACAACAAGTAAAACTATCTCCGTATAGACAAACTTTTCATATTCAACCAGAAACGGGTTTATTAAATGATCCCAACGGTTTAATTTATTTTGATGGAAAATATTATGTGTCACATCAATGGTTCCCTTTAGGTGCGGTACATGGTTTAAAGTATTGGTTTAATTATACAAGTGACGATTTGGTTCATTTCGAACCACAAGGTGTGATACTAAGTCCAGATACTAAATTCGATAGTCATGGCGTTTATAGCGGAAGTGCTTTTGAATATCAGGGCCATTTATATTATATGTACACTGGAAATCACCGTGATCATGCATGGCAAAGACATTCATCCCAAATGATTGCTAGAATGAAAGCTGACGGATCAGTAGAGAAATTTCCTAAACCTGTCATTAGCCAACAACCGGAAGGCTATACAAGTCATTTTAGAGATCCAAAAGTATTTCAAGTTGAGGATCAATTTTATGCGATTTTAGGTGCGCAAACTATGGATGAATTTGGTAGATTATTATTATATCGTTCGAAAGATATTGTGAATTGGCATTTCCAAGGAGAAATTAAAACATCATTAAATCAGTTTGGTTATATGTGGGAGTGTCCTGATTACTTTGAACTAGATGGCCATGATGTCATCATGTTTTGTCCACAAGGTCTTGATAGTGATGAAGATAAGTATCGTAATATTTATCAATCTGGCTATATTATGGGTGATTTAAATCTAGATACGTTAGAATTTGATCATCAATCATTTTTAGAATTGGACAGAGGTTTTGATTTTTATGCGCCACAAACATTTCTCGACCAAAATGGTCAACGTATCTTAATTGGTTGGATGGGATTACCAGACACAACATATCCTACAGATGAAGAAGGTTGGGCACATTGTTTAACTATTCCAAGAGTATTAAATATTGAAAATGGTAAGTTGAAACAAAGACCTATTCAAAGCTTAGAAAAATTAAGATATAACAAAGAAACAGCTTTAGGTTACGCTAATAAATTTACAACCAAGTTACATCCATATGAGGGTAAACAATACGAATTAATCATTGATATTTTGGAAAATGATGCATCTGAAATTTATTTTGAGTTAAGAACATCAAGATATCAATCGACAATGATTTCATATAATAAAAGAGACAATAAAGTGACACTTGATCGAACTGATAGCGGTGTATTACCAGGCAATGTAGAAGGCACAACACGTAGTACAAAACTGGATTCAACCTTAACACAATTACGAATCTTTGTTGATACCTCTAGTATAGAGATTTTTTGTAATGACGGTGAACGTGTCTTAACATCAAGAATATTCCCTTCAGAGGAAGCAACTGGTATTAAGACTTCGACAGAATCAGGACAAGTCTATCTACAATTTACAAAATATAAGTTGAAAGGTGATCTTTCATGAGACGTTTATTCGCAATAGGTGAAGCGTTAATAGATTTTATGCCAACAGTAACTGATACTGCACTTAAAGACGTTGAACAATTTTCTCGTCAAGTAGGAGGTGCACCTTGCAACGTTGCTTGTACAGTTCAAAAGTTAGGTGCACAAGCTGAAATGATAACGCAACTTGGCAATGATGCATTTGGAGATATTATCGTTGAGACACTGAATCAAATTGGTGTTGGTACTGATTATATTAAGAGAACAGATGAGGCGAATACAGCACTCGCATTTGTAAGTTTAAAGGCAGACGGACAAAGAGACTTTTCATTTTATCGGAAACCATCTGCAGATATGTTATATGAAGCTCAAAATATTGAAGATTTAGACGTGGGTAAGGGTGATGTTTTACATTTCTGCTCGGTTGATTTAGTAGATAGCCCTATGAAACAAGCACATTTGGCAATGGTCGAGAAATTTAATCAACATCAAGGAACCATTGTTTTTGATCCTAATGTTCGCTTACCTTTATGGGATAATAAAGAGGATTGTCGTAACGCTATATTGACATTTATACCTAAAGCACATGTCGTTAAAGTTTCAGATGAAGAAATTGAATTTATTACGAGAGAGCAAGATGAATCTAAAGCGATTGAATCGCTATTTGTAGGCAATGTTGAAGCGGTAATTTATACTCGAGGCGCTAAGGGAGCCTCAATCTATTTGAAAGATGGTACAGTTAAACATCATGAAGGCTTTAAAGTCAAAGCTATCGATACTACTGGTGCTGGAGATGCCTTTATAGGTGCTGTAATAAGCCAAATATTAATACAACAAGATATGGCGATAGAGTCATTATTTAAACAACAGGGTGAATCAATCTTGCAATTTAGTAACCTTGTTGCAGCAAAAGTAACGACAAAATATGGTGCCATTGAAAGTATTCCTACATTAGAAGAAATTGATAACGCGTAATAAAACAACCATCCGTTTTACACTGACGGATGGTTGTTTATTTATATTAATAATGGAATTATATCTTTTTGACATTACGAACTGATGCATAACAATGCTCTTTATTTTTAAAATAGACAATGCGTTCTTTAGAATCAATTGACTCAATATTTCTTCGGTTAATCACAAAGCTATTATGACATCTAAAGAAACGGTCATCTAATTGACTTAATTCTTTAAGGTTACCATAAAATTCGATTTGTCTATTATCTAAATGTGCAATTAAACGATGTGATTTACTAGATGATTCGAAAAACATAATATCGTCATATTGTACATAAACTGAATTACTACCACGCTTTAACTCTATTGTTTCTACATTACTTTCTTTAGATAATAATTTAAGTCTTGTGTGAGCTGTTTCTAAACAATCGATAATACGTGTTTTCAGTTCTGCAGGATCATCTTTGAATATAAAATCCATTGCAGCCACTTTATAAACGAAAGTGAGATACGTTAATTCACTATGACTTGTTACAAAAATGATATTACCTACAGGATCATGTTTTCGAATTTCACTACCTAATTTAATACCATTTATATCAGCTTCAAGTTGAATATCTAAGAAATAACAACCGATGTCATTCATATTTTTGGATTGCTCAAGCACTTCATAAGGATCATCAGTTGCGAGAGCAAGCTCCATAGGCTTTTCCTCAATCATAATATAATTTTTAATAATTGAAGCCATATTTTCTCGTTGTTTTGGATCATCTTCGCAAATGAATATTTTCATGATTTCACATCCTTATGATTCTTTATCGATTATTTCTATTTTTTGAATAAAAAAGCCATTTTCAATGACTGTATCTAATAATACATTATCATTATTATCAGTGATTTCTTTAAGTGTAGATAAACCTAAACCTCGATTATCACCTTTTGTAGAAAAACCTTCTTCAAATAGTTCATGCACACGAGGAATGCTATCTTTACATTTATTCATGATAATAAGCGTTACTGATTCATCTTCTTTGAAAAAGGCGATACGAATAAGGGCATCTTCTAATGATTCTGATGCTTCAATCGCATTATCCAATGTAATACCAATAATACGGCTTAATTCTATCGTATTCATATCAATGCGTTCAATCACATCGGGCACTTCAATACTAATCGCGATTTCTTTCTCTTGAGCTTGAAGAATCTTCGTCGTAATAAGACCTTTGATTTCACGGACCTTAAGCTTCTCAATACCGTTAAGTTTAAGTGAACGTGTTTCTAAGTTATCTTTCATCGGTACAATTTGTTCATTGAAATACTGACGTAAGCCTGGCATATCGTCTTCACGAATAAATTCGGACATCGTAGAAAGAATATTGACATAGTCATGTCGAAACTTACGCATTTCATTATTAATAGATTCAATTTTCAAAGTATATTCATAATACGTTTCAATCTCTTGAAGATTACGTTTATAACGCATTTCACGTAAAGTGAACATTGAAAGAATGAAAATAATGATGCTTAAAAAGATAATTAAACCAACAAAAATAATTCCATAACTTCTTAAGCTTTCGAATGCAGAAGTATTAACTAAAGAATAAGAGTAAAAAAATACAAACGATATTACTAATACTAAGGCGATGATAATATTATATGTTTTATTCATTGAAAGGTATGATGTTTTTAGTTTTTGTAATAAAAATCTCAGAACTAGAGAAGTTATCAAAGAAACTATAAAAAATACTAGCATGTATATTGTAAGTAGTATATATGTATCAGTGATTTTATCTAAAACTGTTACGTACAATACTAAAGTAGTGAAGTTGCTCAAATACATTATCAATGAAGTAATTAAAACAGCCAAAATAGAATAAAATTTAATTTTCCTATATAAGAAAATTAGGCTAGATATTACTACAAATAGTAAAGATTTCGTACCAAATAATTCGTATAATACAAGAGAAGAGATTATAATCCCTATGATGATAAAATAATCTCTTCTTGTATATTTGATAAACGATATTAATTTTGTAACCCAAAAGTATAAAATTAATTGCAAAATAGCAAACGGTATATTATTGATTAATTCCATTTAATACACGCTTTCTAAATTAAATGATGTTATTCGTATATCTTAGTTAATTCGCTAGGTACTTCTGGCTCATCAAAGAAGTTAGTACAAGGACTATAACCAGCTACAAAACCAACAAATTCCATGATTGAAGTGAAAAATTTAAAAAATAAATTGACTAAAAATTCCATAATGTTAATCCTCCTTAGGGAAAAAGATAGGTAATAATGTAATTGATTCAACAATAATTCCAAATAAAATTAATTGTGAATATGGCTCTTTAATTATAAACGATATTAATACTAATAACATGTAAACTACAGATGAGTATTTAGGATTTACAATAATTCAAATGGAAGGAGTGATTTCAATGACTGCAGATATCATTTCAACAATTGGTGATTTTGTAAAATGGATTTTAGATACAGTAAAAAAATTCACTAAATAATAGTAGAAATTCATTGTAACTTTGTTTTCTTCGTATAAAAGGTGAGTTATTAAGCCATCCCAACTTAATAACTTGCAACATTAGTAGGTGACCAAACATTTACTAATATGACTGTAGTTTTCCTTGGACTCAGTGTTACGTATTATTCTTAGCTACCTTTAATTAGGTATTTTTCTAACATGTAAGCTATCGTAAAACAACATTCAATTTATCATTATAAAAAGAGATAAATTCACTAAAATTTTTTCATAATTAATAACATCCCCAAAAAAATAGATTGAAAAAATAACTGTAAAAACATTCCCTTAATAATAAGTTATCAAAAGCCGTGAGCCCCTCCCAAGCTCACGGCTTATTCTTATATGTGACAAAACCCACTCAATGAGTCTCATCGAGTGGGAATGATTCTTTTATTACTTATATAAATCAAGTTTAAGATTATCAAATACTGGAATTGATTGTCGTTGTTTTGTTACTTCGTTAATATCTATATTTACACTTAGAACATCTTCTTCACTTTCTAAACTTCCAATGACTTCACCATTAGGATTGATAACAATAGAGTGCCCAGCATAATCTGTTTGTCCGTCGTTACCACAACTATTTGTACCTATAATAAACATGTCATTTTCAATTGCGCGTGCTTTTAGTAAAGCGAGCCAATGATTTAATCTTACTGTTGGCCATTGTGCAACATAAAATGCTACTTTTGCGCCACTACGAGCAGGGTATCGCAGTAATTCTGGAAATCTAAGGTCATAGCAAATAATTTGAGTCGCCAAAGTCCCATCAGATAATGCAAAAGGTTCAGGAACATTCACACCGGGTGACATAAAATCAGGTTCTCTTAACATTGGAACTAAATGAATTTTATTATAATGATTAATACATTTACCACTTGATGATACTGTAAAGGCTGTATTATAAATATTTCGATCAATTTTATTTGATACAGAGCCGGCAACAATATCAACTTGATACCTTTGAGCTAGATTCTTAATAAATGGCAAACTATTTCTTAGGTTTTCATCTGCTAAATCATTTAATTTCTCTAACGCATAGCCGTTGTTCCACATTTCAGGGATAACTACAACATCTGTGTCGCTTTCTAATTTATCTTCAAACCATTGTTCAATTTTTGCCATATTTTTCTCAGATTGTCCATATTCGATATATATTTGAAATAGTTGAACTTTCATATATATCACTCCTCTTAAATGATTAATTATAAGATACTAAAATTAATTATAGATAGCAAAAAAGTGGGGTAATTTCTGTACGAAAATTACACCCACTCAGAGTTTTAATGATTCAATTATTTTTTAATAAGGAAACGAGGTTCAACTGGTTTAATATCTTTTTCGCCAGCTTGCTCACGTACATTACCAAATGGCATTTGAGCTACTAATTTCCATGTTTTAGGAATGCCAAATTCATTTGCAGTTGCTTCGTCAACGATTGGATTATAATGTTGTAATGAAGCACCGATGCCCTTAGTTGCTAATGCAGTCCATATAGCATATTGATGCATAGCATTTGTTTGATTAGACCAAATTTCAAAATTGTCATAGAAGTTTGGCATTTTTTCTTGTAATCCTGTAATAACATCTTGATCTTCATAGTAAAGAATCGTTCCGTATGAATGTTTGAAGTTATCAATTTTTTGACGTGTAGGTTCAAAATCACGGTCTGGACCCATTGTTTCTTTTAAAATAGCTTTTGTGTTTTCCCAGAATTTTTCATTTTTATCATTTAATAATAAAACGATACGAGTAGATTGAGAATTGAATGCTGAAGGTACATGTTTAACTGCATGTGCAATTAACTCTTCTAACTCTGAATCGTCAATTGAAATAGTACTTTCTAAATTGTATATTGTGCGTCTTTGCTCCATAGCGTCATTAAATGAAACGTCATTGTTCTTTTTATTAAATAAACCCATAATCAATCTCCTTTGTTATAGTTAATAACTATTTATATCTTAAGTATAAATATTATACTCGATAAAATAAACTAATAATTACTGGAAAATTTCAAAAATATTAATATTTTTTATCAATAAACATATATCAATGCATTCTTTGATTACTTTATATATACTTAGTTTAGTAAAGAAATAATAATAGGAGGTGACTTTTGATGCAGAAAAAGTTAAAACATAAATTAATGTTACCTGGATTTGCATTAATATTAAGCACATCATTTCTAAATCCGTCAGTTTTTGCTGCTGATAATTCAAATAAGCCACCTCAATCAGATACAACTCAAACAAGTGATTCAAATCAGAATAACAATAATCAGAATAATACTGATAATACAACAAATGATAGTAACAATAATGAACCATCAACTGATGATAAAAAGGATACATCTCAACCTTCTGATTCTAATCAAGATGATTCAAATCCATCTAACCAAGATCAAAATAATCCAAATAATAATACTTCAGACGGTAGTAAAGATGATAATCAAAATTCAGGACAAGATGATGGTTCTAATTCAAATGATAACTCTGATTCAAACGGTGGCTCTGCTGATAACAACGACAACCCTGGAAATCAAGATGGTCAGGATCAGACCGATAATGGTCAAGATAAACCTAATGATGACAAGAATGATGGGGCAGATGGCAATCAAGATTCTAATTCAAACCAAGATAAACCGGGTTCAAAGCCAGATGATAAAGATAATAATGATAATGGAACAACTGATGGTAATAATTCAAATCAAAATGGACAAGACAAACCTAACGGCTCTAACAATACAGATAAACCAGGATCTAACCAAAATGATGGCAATTCGAACAGGCAACCGGGTTCAGGCCAAAATAATCATCAACCATCTAAACCAGGCAATCATCAACCGCCTACAAATCATGGTCACCAGTCATCACAAGATGGAAACTCACAATATCCTGGTGTAGATAATTCAACGCATCAAACTAATGGACCAGGTTCTACGCATCAAGGGCAACCAAATTATCAAAGACCCAATCATTGGCAAAATACAAATAACCAAAATATTAAAAATGATCAATATCAGAATTCTAATCATAATTCAGTTCAATTAATGCCTCGATACGATTCTCAAAATCAAGTTTTAGGTCCTGTGAGAAAATCAAATTCACATTATCAGTCACAATCTAATACACCTAATTATGATAGCAATCGTTTTATGTGGCAAAGACCGGATACGATTTTCAACAATCAAAAAGGCTTTGAGCATACATCAAATCAACAATCTTTAATAAGAAGATTTAACTCTTTAGCCGAAGGTTCATACAAATATAATCCATTTGTGATTAATCAAATTCATCGACTTGATAACTCTAATGGTGCTGTTTCAGATAAGGACATTTACAATATTTTTAGAAAAGAAACTTTTAGTGGAAATCAATATTTAAATTCATTACAACAGTCATCGAATTATTTTAGATTTCAATATTTTAATCCATTAGATTCAAAGAAATATTATAAAAACTTAGATGATCAAGTTTTAGCTTTAATTACAGGTGATATAGGATCTATGCCTGATTTGAAGAAACCTGAAGATAAAGAATCAAGTGATAAAAGTGCTTTCAAAAATCATAGTGATGATAAAATAAGTACGTCAAATCAACAGAAAGAAAGTTATCAAAAAGAGCAGAAAACGAATCGATTACTAATGACGTTAGGTAGAAGTATGGTTGCAATCTTCATTGGTGTAATCATTGCATTTCTTCTAAAACGTCGTAAGCATGATGAAGGTGCTCAATAAAATGATATTAATAAAATAGAGCCAATCACTTTGTGAGTGACTGGCTCTATTAATTTATATTTAATTAAATATAAGATGGATGATAAAGTTGGCTTGTTCTTGTACTTTTTTAAGCGCGTCACCACCGAAGACTTGCATAATAACAACAGTACCGTTTTGTAACATGTGAATGCCGATTGGTATAGCGATTCTATTTGTATATGTATAAGCTAATGAGAATAACATTCCCATACCGAAATACATAGGTAAGA
Source organism: Staphylococcus warneri (assembly GCF_900636385.1). Taxonomy (NCBI): domain Bacteria; kingdom Bacillati; phylum Bacillota; class Bacilli; order Caryophanales; family Staphylococcaceae; genus Staphylococcus; species Staphylococcus warneri. The sequence continues at coordinate 854,376 of NZ_LR134269.1, forward strand.
ATTTAATATCATTATGTGCTAATGCAAAAAGAAGTGAGCTCACAATGGAAGCTATTAGAAAGGCAACGATACGATTACCTTTGATAGCGTTATATAATTCACCAAAAAGTACTTTTCTAAATACATATTCTTCTAAAATTGGACCAACAACTGAAATTAATATAATAAAGACTGGCATTTGTTTAGCAATAGCCATTAATCGCTCAGTATTAGGACTTTGTTGTTGTTGTCCTAAAACAAGTGTATAAATTAAACTCACAACAACTTGATATACCATGACGATACAAAATCCAAGTAATGCCCAACTGATGATGTATCGTTTAGGTTCTTTATGACCTGCTTCCAATCGAGTGGGATTTTTAATATATAAGTTAATTAATATGATTAATATAGCAGCAATAATAAATAATGATACTTGTGTATATATCATAAATTGAGTTGTTTCCATACCTTTTTCTGGATGGATTAATCCACTTCGTAATAACATGCCTGGTAAAAATTGAGCTAAGGCATAAATTAATACTGTTAATAATGACACCCAAAATCTTTTCATATTGGACCTCCGATTTTCTGTTTATAGTTTATTTTATCGTAAAAAATCATTATGTACAAAATAAATTCAAAGACGTCCTGCTTGAAATGTTGACCAAATTTGATTATTATAAAAGTAGTTTAGCACTCTAAAAGTTTAAGTGCTAAAATTCGTACTCAACAAGGAGGAACAATCATGCTTAAACCATTAGGAAATCGTGTGATTATTGAAAGAAAAGAACAAGAACAAACAACTAAAAGTGGTATCGTATTAACAGATAGTGCTAAAGAAAAATCAAATGAAGGCATCGTTAAAGCAGTTGGAAAAGGTCGCTTATTAGACGATGGTTCTAGAGTTGCTCCTGAAGTAAAAGAAGGGGATACAATTGTATTCCAACAATATGCAGGAACAGAAGTTAAACGTGGCGATGAAACATACATCGTATTAAATGAAGACGACATTTTAGCAATTATTGAAGCATAAAATAAACGTATTATAAAAAGTAAGAAGATTGACAATACTGGAGGTTAGACATAATGGCTAAAGATTTAAAATTCTCAGAAGACGCACGTCAAGCAATGTTACGTGGTGTAGATAAATTGGCAAATGCTGTGAAAGTGACAATTGGACCAAAAGGACGCAATGTTGTATTAGATAAAGAATATACAGCACCATTAATTACAAATGATGGTGTTACAATTGCGAAAGAAATTGAATTAGAAGATCCGTATGAAAATATGGGTGCCAAATTAGTTCAAGAAGTAGCTAACAAAACAAATGAAATTGCTGGTGATGGTACTACAACTGCAACAGTATTAGCACAAGCAATGATTCAAGAAGGTCTAAAAAACGTAACTAGTGGTGCAAACCCTGTAGGTTTAAGACAAGGTATTGATAAAGCAGTTCAAGTAGCAGTTGAAGCTTTACATGAAATTTCTCAAAAAGTAGAAAATAAAAATGAAATTGCTCAAGTAGGTGCCATTTCTGCAGCAGATGAAGAAATTGGTAAATATATTTCAGAAGCTATGGAAAAAGTGGGTAATGATGGTGTTATTACTATAGAAGAATCTAGTGGCTTTAATACTGAATTGGAAGTTGTAGAAGGTATGCAATTTGATAGAGGTTACCAGTCACCATATATGGTCACTGACTCAGATAAAATGATTGCGGAGTTAGAACGCCCATATATTTTAGTTACTGATAAGAAAATTTCTTCTTTCCAAGATATTTTACCTTTATTAGAACAAGTGGTTCAATCTAATCGTCCAATTTTAATTGTAGCAGATGAAGTAGAAGGCGATGCATTAACTAATATTGTATTAAACCGTATGAGAGGTACCTTTACAGCAGTAGCAGTTAAAGCACCAGGATTTGGTGATCGTCGTAAAGCAATGTTAGAAGACTTAGCAATTTTAACAGGTTCACAAGTCATTACAGATGATTTAGGATTAGAATTAAAAGATGCTTCAATTGATATGTTAGGTAGCGCTAATAAAGTTGAAGTAACTAAAGATAATACGACTGTCGTTGATGGAGACGGTGATGAAAATAATATCGATGCAAGAGTTAGCCAAATCAAAGCACAAATTGAAGAAACTGATTCTGACTTCGATAGAGAAAAATTACAAGAACGTCTTGCTAAATTAGCCGGTGGTGTGGCAGTCATCAAAGTAGGTGCTGCTAGTGAAACTGAATTAAAAGAACGCAAATTACGCATTGAAGATGCTTTAAACTCAACTAGAGCAGCTGTTGAAGAAGGTATCGTTGCTGGTGGTGGAACAGCGTTAGTAAATATTTATAAAAAAGTAAGCGAAATTGATGCAACTGGCGATGTTGAAACAGGCGTTAATATTGTCTTAAAAGCATTGCAAGCACCGGTTAGACAAATTGCAGAAAATGCGGGCTTAGAAGGTTCCATTATTGTAGAACGTCTTAAAAATGCAGATGCAGGCATTGGATTCAATGCAGCAACAAATGAATGGGTTAATATGCTAGAAGAAGGTATTGTAGACCCTACCAAAGTAACACGTTCAGCATTACAACATGCAGCAAGTGTAGCAGCAATGTTCTTGACAACTGAAGCTGTAGTAGCAACAATTCCAGAAAAAGATCAATCAGATCAAGCTGGAATGGGTGGCGGCATGCCTGGTATGATGTAAGTTCACGCCATCGCATAGATCGATTGATAAAACCTTCATAAATTAGACATAATGATAATAAAAACTTTCTAGTGATAACTTCCACTAGAAAGTTTTTTATTTATCAAAAATTATGCGTTTTCAAGCTAGTTATTAAAAATAATAACAACTTTTTCAAATAAAATAGCAAAAAAACACATAGAATAAAATAGTTGTGACACCACTTCTTAAATGTTATATTATTTATTGTGATTTTTATAAATAAATGTTTTAATTCATCAGCAATGTGTTGGCTTGAATTAGAGCATAATTCTTTTTTGACAATCAAATAATAAGGAGGAAGTCATAATTGAAACACCCTAGAAAAGACAACCAAGAAAATAAAAAAATAAACTATTTTTCCATTAGAAAATTAAAAGGGTATGGCGTAACAAGTATAACTATAGCTTCTTTGTATTTACTATTTGGACATTCCAATATTGCAAATGCAGCAGAAATCAATCAACCTAATGAAATAGAATTTAATTATACAAATAGTAAAGTAGTTAAAGATAAGCAAGATGAGAAACAACTTAATCAAAATAGCGAAATAATAAATGAAATACCAAATAATACTAACAATGAAGCAACGCCAATAATGGATGATAAACAGGTGACTTCTGAACAATCAATAAGTGGAAATAATGAACAATTAAAACAATTAATTCAACAGTATAAAAAAATAAATTTAGATGATAAAACAGATGAATCAATAAAAGAATTTAATCATGATATTTCTAATGCTGAACAATTTTTACAAAAGCAATCTACTCAAGCAGAAATAGATGGCTATTACAGAAATTTTATTAACAGTGCATCTAAATTAAAAAGAAAAAAGAATAACGATCAAGTTCTTACTATTAAAAAGCAAAATGCCAATAAAGGTGTACCTGCAACCAATTCAGAGCCATCAAGCAATAATCAACATTCTCAAGTAGTTCGACAACCAAGAGGTACAAGTTTTAGGGCTGTACCTAATCAAAACAGTAATGACCCTTTAAAATACAATGAAACTAATACAGGTGTCATTAACGGACACTTTGATCAAGTATCTGGAGGGAATTTGCCCAATCAAAATACAAGCTTAACGGTTGTTAAAGATGTTATAGGATGGACGAGTTTATCTACAGATCCAGATAAAGAATTTCCAATTGTAATGACTACTAGAGTTAGAAACTACCCAACATTTATGAGTGATAGTTCTGCTCCTTATGGTGTCGTACTAGCAAGAACTACAGATGGATTTGAAAGACGTGTACCTGATCCTAGAGTAGCTGGTATTTATCAAGATATTGATGTTGCACATAATTCAGAATTAGTCGTAGATTTCATATCATCAGCTTTGGCAACAATAAATGCTTGGCCTGGTGTTAAAGCCAAAATTACTACACCAGACGGTAATCGAGTATTATTTGATAAACAAATAAATGGTATGGGTAAATACCCAACTGGAAAACTTAATCTCATGATTAATATACCGAGTGATGTTGATAGAGTAAGACTATCTTTTATTCCAATTTCAAATTCATACACATTAACTTCTAACCAAACTAGTAGTGCGTATGGTTTTGGAGATAATCCAAATTACATGTATGGTGGTGCTGTTAGTAGGGTTAATGTTAATAGTGGTGCTTATGTTGTATCTAGAGTAACTGAAGTCAAATACGATTTTACGAGTGATTCATCAACTTCAAATTATGCACGTGGCACGATTACAGTAATCCTTGAAAATAAAGGCCATACAAGCTCAAATGAAACTATTTATCGAGTAACGTTACCTCAAGGAACAAAATTTGTTTCTGCAACAAACGCAAGTACAAACTATAATGAGGCAACGAGTATATTAACTCTTAATGCAGGAAAAGTATCAGCTGGAACTACTAAAACGATATCGTATACAGTTGATTTTCCAGCTGTGAAACCAAGTATTGTAGATTTAGATGGAAATGTAACTTATAGAACAGATGCTTCATTTCGAGGAGATGATAGACAAAAATCAGGTATAGATGAAGTAGAACAACAACAAGTTGCGATATTAATGTATAAAGAAGACTTAAGAAACAAATATAATGATACGAAACAATATTTGGATACAATTAATGAAGCCGATTATACAACAGTTTCAGTTAATAATTTAAAATTAAAACTTGATGAAGCAAAAGCTATTTTAGATGAAGCAAACAATAATGTGCCAATGGCTGATAGAAAAAACCAAGATTTTATCAATCAAATTACTACTGAAATTGAACATGAAAAAATCAAACTTAAACGGCTTACGCCTTCTATACCAGTAATGACTACTAATGAAGAAAATGCAAGTTTAACGGTTACTCCACAAGGAGATACTGATAAAATGACAGTGCAATACATTGGTCCGAATGGAGATGCGAAAGAAGTTATTGCTACTAAAGCAGGAAATCAATGGAGATTGAATGACATCCCAACAGGTTTTAGTATTGATAATAGAAACGGTTCAGTGACAGTCAATTATCAAGGTGTACAAAACGGTAGTGAAGTTTCCGCATATGATACAAGCGGGAATAGTGATCCAAGTGATGAAGTAAGAAAAAATGTTCCTTTAAAACAAGATACACCATTGGCGCCAGTGATAACACCAGATGAAGCGAACGCGAGTGTAACGGTAACACCACAAGGTGATTCGGATAAGATGACAGTCCATTATATAGCACCAAATGGCGATCCAAAAGAAGTAATCGCAACAAAAACAGGCGATCAGTGGACATTAAATGAGACACCGACTGGCATCAGTATAGATAATACAAGTGGAGCAGTAACAGTAAGCTATCAAGGTATTCAAAATAGTAGCGAGGTTATTTCTACAGAAAAATACGGAAATAGTGATACAAGTCCAGAGTCACGAGCAAATGTCCCGGTGAAAGAAGCGACGCCAGCGGCGCCAACAATTACACCAGATGAAGCAAATGCAAGTGTAACGGTCATACCACAAGGTGATTCGGATAAGATGACAGTCCATTATGTAGCACCAAATGGCGATCCAAAAGAGATTCTCGCAAGCAAAGTAGGGAACCAATGGACATTAAATGAAACACCGATTGGCATCAGTATAGATAATACAAGTGGAGCAGTGACAGTAAGCTATCAAGGTGTTCAAAATGGAAGTGAAGTCACAGCTAATGAGAGTCATGGCAACAGTGATTCGAGTACAGAAGCAAGAGCAAACGTGCCATTAAAAGAAGCGACGCCGATGGCGCCAGTGATAACACCAGATGAAGCAAATGCAAGTGTAACGGTAACACCACAAGGTGATTCGGATAAGATGACAGTCCATTATGTAGCACCAAATGGCGATCCAAAAGAGGTTATCGCAACAAAAACAGGTAATCAGTGGTTATTAAATGAGACGCCAACAGGAATTAGTATAGATAATGCGAGTGGTGCAGTGACAGTAAGCTATCAAGGTATTCAAAATGGCAGCGAAGTCAGTGCGAGTGAAACGCATGGTAATAGTGACATAAGTACAAAAGCGCGAGCAAATGTGCCAGTGAAAGAAACAACGCCGATGGTGCCAGTGATAACATCAGATGAAGCGAGTGCAAGTGTAACAGTCACACCACAAGGTGAATCGGATAAGATGACAGTGCACTATATTGCGCCAAATGGAGATCCAAAAGAAGTTATCGCAACTAAAGTAGGTAACCAATGGGCATTAAAAGAGACACCGACTGGAATTAGTATCGATAATACGAGTGGAGCAGTGACAGTGAATTATCAAGGCGTTCAAAATGGCAGCGAAGTAAGCGTAAGCGAAACACATGGTAATAGTGATGCAAGTCCAGAAGCAAGAGCAAATGTACCGGTGAAAGAAGCGACGCCAGCGGCGCCAACAATTACACCAGATGAAGCGAGTGCAAGTGTAACAGTCATACCACAAGGCGATTCAGATAAGATGACAGTCCATTATGTAGCACCAAATGGCGATCCAAAAGAGGTTATCGCAACTAAAGTAGGTAACCAATGGACATTAAATGAGACACCGACTGGCATCAGTATCGATAATACAAGTGGAGCAGTGACAGTGAATTATCAAGGCGTTCAAAATGGAAGTGAAATAAGCGCAAGTGAAACACATGGCAATAGTGATGTAAGTCCAGAAGTACAAACAAATGTGCCAGTGAAAGAAACAACGCCGGTGGCGCCAGTTATAACACCAGATGAAGCGAGTGCAAGTGTAACAGTCACACCACAAGATGATGCGGATAAGATGACAGTCCATTATGTGGCACCGAATGGAGATGCGAAGGAAGTAATCGCAACTAAAGTAGGGAACCAATGGACATTAAATGAAACCCCAACAGGAATTAGTATCGATAGTGCGAGTGGAGCAGTGACAATAAGCTATCAAGGTGTTCAAAATGGAAGTGAAGTTACAGCTAATGAGAGTCACGGTAATAGTGACACAAGTCCAGAAGCGAGAGCAAATGTGCCAGTGAAAGAAGCAACGCCGATGGCGCCAGTGATAACACCAGATGAAGCGAGTGCAAGTGTAACAGTTACACCACAAAGTGATGCAGATAAAATGACAATTCATTATGTAGCGCCAAATGGAGAAGCGAAGGAAGTTGTCGCAACTAAAGTAGGAAACCAATGGACGTTAAATGACACCCCAACAGGTATCAGTATCGATAATACAAGTGGAGCAGTGACAATAAGCTATCAAGGTGTTCAAAATGGAAGTGAAGTTACAGCTAATGAGAGTCAAGGCAATAGTAATGCGAGTACAGAAGCAAGATCGAACGTGCCGGTGAAAGAAGCAACGCCTACGGCGCCAGTGATAACACCAGATGAAGCAAATGCAAGTGTAACTGTAACACCGCAAGGTGAATCAGATAAGATGACAGTGCATTACATTGCGTCAAACGGTGATTCAAAAGAAGTAATCGCAACAAAGAAAGACAATCAATGGACACTAAACGAGACAACAACAGGCATCAGTATCGATAATACAAGTGGAGCAGTGACAGTAAGCTATCAAGGTGTTCAAAATGGAAGTGAAGTTACAGCTAATGAGAGTCACGGTAATAGTGACACAAGTCCAGATGCGAGAGCGAATGTACCAATGAAAGAAGCGACGCCGATGGCACCAGTGATAACATCAGATGAAGCGAGTGCAAGTGTAACAGTTACACCACAAAGTGATGCAGATAAAATGACAATTCATTATGTAGCGCCAAATGGAGAAGCGAAGGAAGTTGTCGCAACTAAAGTAGGAAACCAATGGACGTTAAATGACACCCCAACAGGTATCAGTATCGATAATACAAGTGGAGCAGTAACAGTGAATTATCAAGGCGTTCAAAATGGAAGTGAAGTTACAGCTAATGAGAGTCACGGTAATAGTGATGCAAGTACAGAAGAGAAAGCGAATGTACCGGTGAAAGAAGCAACACCAAAAGCACCAATAATCATAACTGATGAAGCGAGCGCAAGTGTAACAATTACACCAGAAAGTAATGCAGATAAGATGACAGTGCATTATATTGCGCCAAACGGCGATCCAAAAGAAGTAATCGCAACAAAAACAGGCGATCAGTGGACATTAAGTGAAACGCCAGTAGGTATTAGTATCGATAATACAAGTGGAACAGTAACAGTCAATTACCAAGGCGTCAAAAACGGTAGTGAAGTGAGTGCGAGTGAAACCCATGGTAATAGTAATCCAAGTGAAAAAATAGTGACTAATGTCCCTGTGAAACAAAGTAAACCTATGTCGCCAATAATCACATGGGATAGAGAGAAAAAATCAGTTTCTATTAAACCAAATGGGAAAATAGATAAGATGAAAATACAAATTATAAGTTCGGCTAATAATACTGATAAAGAACTTATTGCGACAAAAGTTGTTAATCAGTGGAAACTTAATAAGAAAATGAATGGAATTCAAATAGATCGTAAAACTGGTATAGTTACAATTGATTATCGAATGTCCCAAAATTTCAAAGAATTACTAGTAAGTAGTAAATTCGGTAATAGCGATGAAAGTGAAATTATTCATTTTATAATTCCGAAATTTAAAGGTTTAGTTTATGACCTAGATAATTACAACAAACAAGAAAATACAGTTTATGAATTTGAAAATGAAAATATTAAAAAGCAATCTGTAATTAAGAAACAGGTGAAAGCAAGCAAAATAGAATTACCGAATACTGGAAAGAAACAAACCGATGAAAAAGGAAACGCTAGTATTGTTTTATTACTTTTAGGGTTAATACTTTGTAAATTAAATTTGAAAAGAAAAGACTTATAGTATAAAAGGGTATATAATAAAATATATTAATAACATGTTGACTAAAAAAGAGAATTTAAGGAGTTATTATGTATTTTATTATCGCAATCTTTACTAGTATTAGTTCGTTAGTAAGTTTATTTTATGCAATCGATGCATGTATTAAAACTAAACAAGTGAATGCGCTTTATGCGTTTGCTAGAAGTTTTTCAATAGCATTATTATGCGTTGCAACATTATTCTTTATAAATCATCAGTTTCTATTTGCTATGACATTTTTAATGGCACTAGTTCAATTGATAGATGGTTTTATAGGATTAAAAATTAAAGATAACTTAAAAGCTTATGGACCATTTTCATTAGCAATTATAGGATTTATTTTATTACTATTTATCTAAAGTTCATTATATAAATAGTATAAAAAAAGGTTAGACCAACTTAATTTGTGGTCTAACCTTTTTGTTTTATTATCTTAAATCATCAATTGCTTTAGCAATTGAATCAAAAACATGTGGAATATCATCTTTTTCTACACAACTAAATGCGATTCTTATATCTGTTTCATTTAATGCGATGACACCGATTGAATATTCTTCAATTAAATGTTGACGTAATGTTTCAGGATTTACGTCTTTAACTTTAATTGCCATAAAGTAACCAGAATTAAAATCATAGGCTTGCCAATGAGATTGATATTGGTCGGCATATACGACTGATTTTGTTACTTCATATCGTTCTCGTAATGTAGTTATATTTTGTTCAATTTCCTTATTAAATTGATCATTATTTTTTAGGACATGTTTAACAGCACTTTGAGATGGTAGTGGACCACTTGAAATATTACTACGTATTAGTCCTTTAGTTTTTGCTTCTAAAACATCTTTAGTAGGTGTGTCCTCAACACCGAATGTGATAAATCCTACACGGAATCCCCACGCAAAGAATTCTTTAGTTGCACCATCTAATCTCACTGGAAGTACATTTTTAGAGTGAATATTTGTTAAAGCAGTGAATAGAGATTGAGTGTAGACATCTTCATAAAATAATCCATAGTATGCATCGTCAATAACTGCCACAACTTGTGTTCCTTTTGCTGCTAATGATTCGATAGCTTTGACAATTGTTTGTACTTCCTCATTATTAGGTGTATACCCAGTAGGATTATTTGGATAATTTAGAATCATTACGACTTTATCTTTATTATAAGATTCTAAAGATTTAACTAAAGCTTCTGTAGTATAATGACCATTTTTATCAAATATTGGATAAGTATCAATATTTGCATTGTGTCGTGTGTTAAATACTAATTTATAGTTCCCCCAGTTATGCTCAGGTAATAAAATAGTATCTCCTGAATTAATGAATAGGTCAGCGACAAGTGAAAGTCCATGAGTGAGTGCATTAGTAACAATTGGTCTTGTCATGACTTCTTTGGTTAAATCAGGATTATCTTTTAACATTTTTTCCTGCCATAAATCACGCAATTCTTCAACACCTTGAGGTGGCGCATATGGAAAAATTTCATCTGGTGATAGTTCATTAAACATTTGATTTAGAGCATTGGCATACATTTTACCTTTATCATTGGTTGCCATACCTATTGTTGCATTATACTTAGTGCTCTTTGCTTCAGCAGATTGAGAAAGTATACCTTTTGGATAAAACATATTTTGCCCTAAATCTGAAAGCATTGAAAAGATTTCAGGATTTGATTGTTTTAGTTGTTCATTTAAATTTTGGGCTAATGGGTTCATATTGAATAACCTCTCTTTTTTAAATTAAAGTCATTATCTTTATAGTATCTTGAAATTGTCCAAAGATAAAGTATTGTTATAAAAGATTTGGTTAATAATATTTATTCAGTAAAATATACGAACATATGTTCTATTTTATGTTAAGATAAGTATAGGTCATCGACATTTATGACACTTTGCATTTGGGAGGTGTAGTATAATGACGTGGTGGCAAGATGGAATTATAACTTTATTAACAGGTGGCCTACTTGTTATCTTTCGAATTTGGTTGGAAATCAATTGGAAAGATAAATAGATGACCATACACAAAATACCCCAAGCCTGCTGGTACCAGACTTGGGGTAGTGTAGTATAATTTGTGGATACAAATATATATTAACATCGTAATAAATATATCGCAATCAATATAACGTTTGACCGATTTTAGGAAAAACTGATAGTTTGATATAATTTGAAATAATGAGGTGAATACAATGAAGCACATGACTAAAATATTTGTAGTGTTAGCAATCATATTATTCATTATAGGTTATTATTTGCAAGCTACAGGTAATGAATCGTCTGGAATAAAATTATTACTTGCTGCTATTATGTTTATGATATGCGCTTTTATAAGTAGAAATAATGATCGTCGAAAAAATAATCATAAAAAGTAAGCAATTTAGAAATTAATTGTTAGAAAACAGTGTGTAATTTACATGCTGTTTTTTAATCTGTATATATTGTATATACATAATTTGATATTACATTGCCATATATTAAGAGAATTTTTATATACACTTTACAAATTTGTGTATAGTGTGTATATTGAGTATATACAGAAGAAAAGGGGGACATCAATGAAAATTATTTTGAAAAACACCAGTGAATATCCCATTTATGAACAAATCAAACAACAAATTAAAGAAAACATTTTGAAAGGATACGTTTCTGCTGGAGAGCATTTACCATCTATGCGTGAACTTGCAAAGGACTTACAAGTTAGTTTAATTACGACCAAACGTGCATATGAAGATTTGGAAAAAGATGGTTTTGTTACTACGATTAGAGGTAAGGGAACATTTGTTAAAGAACAGGATAATTCAATTCTAAAAGAAAAGCAGTTCTATGTGATTGAAAATTTAGCTAAATCGATGACGAAAGAAGCAAAGACAATTGGGATGTCATTAGAAGAACTGCAAGAAATTCTTTCTTTAATTTATGAGGAGGAAGAATAATGAATGCTATTGAATTGAACCATGTTAATTATTCTAGACAGAAATTTAAATTAAAGGACGTATCATTCTATGTACCTCAAGGATTTGTAACAGGGTTTATTGGTGGAAATGGTGCAGGGAAAACGACAGTCATACGATTAATTATGGATTTATTACAATATGATGGGGGAACCATTTCAATATTAGGTGACAGTATGTTAACGAATCCTATTAAGATAAAAAATAAAATAGGATTTGCTTATTCAGAAACTTACTTCAATGAAAAATGGACTATAAAAAAGTTAGAAAATATCATTTCTCCTTTTTATAAAGATTGGGATAGGCATTTGTTTAAAAATTATTTAAGTAAATTTGATTTACCATATAATCAGAAAATCAATCAATTTTCTACAGGTATGAAAATGAAACTGTCACTAGCTATTGCATTTAGTCATCATGCTGAGTTATTTATTTTAGATGAGCCTACTTCGGGTTTGGACCCAATTGTAAGAAATGAAGTATTAGAAATTATTCAACAAGAACTAATTGATGAAGATAAGACAGTTTTCATTTCTACACATATTATTTCAGATTTGGAAAAGATTGCTGATTATTTAGTATATATCAGAGACGGTGAAATTATATTAAATGATTCAATTGAATCGTTAATGAGTAAATTTCAAATTATTAAAGGTAATCATAATGATTTAGATGAAGAATTGGAAGAATTATTAATATACAGAGAAACTAGGAAAACTGGATATACAGCTTTAACACAACATGCACAAACATTTAAAGAAATATTCGGAAACGAAATTGAAGTACAAAAACCTAGTATCGAAGAATTAATGATTTATTTAGAGAAATATAAGAATAAATTATCTGAGACCCTTACTTTAGAAAGTGAGGATAAGAAATGAAGCAATTGTTAATTAGAAATATAAAATTAAGATATTGGACGCTCATTTTGTATATAGCATTGATTGGATTTTATCCAATATATAGTTTCTTAATGAAACCTAATCCGCTCATGAATTCTGTTATGGCAATACCACTTGGATTAATTTTAATGATTATTTCTATTCTCGATGCAGGTCATTTGTTTAGATTTCATCGACGATTAGGTGGGAACCGTGCAAACTTATTTTTCGGAAGTTTACCAGTATCCAAGAAGGATATGTTAAATGCCAATTATTTAACATGTATCTTCTTTACTTTATTTGGTGCAATTGTGATTACTTTATATGGTTATGAATCAGATTCTATTCGAGCCAATGCCATATATTTCTCAACTACATATGCCTATATTGTAGCGAACTTCTTATCGATACCAATAGCTTTTAGAAAAAGTACTGAGTATAAAACTGAAGGAGTATCATATATTGCTTATATCATTTTGATTATGTTCGTATTACCATTTCTATTATCCGTCACATTGATTTTAATTAATTATATATTTTTAAATCATAGTCAAATTCCACAATTTTACTCTTATTTTTTAAATTATGGATTTGTACTGTTAAGTATTATAGTTTTAATCATTAATTACGTGTTACAACTAAATAAAATTAAGAAACATACACTTTAAAGGAGGTCTACGATGAAGTTAGAACAAATAACAAAAAAATATGGCCAAAATACAGTTATAGATCATATAGACTTTGATTTTGGAAACAGTCAAATCGTAGGATTAATCGGTAAAAATGGTGTAGGTAAAACAACGCTAATGAAAGTAATGAATGGCAATATTATCAATTATGAAGGAAAAGTTAATTTACCAAATAATGAAAATGTTGGATATTTAATCGAGCATCCTAAACTATATGATAATAAAACAGGATTATATAATTTAAAATTATTTGCACAAGTATTAGGTAAAGGATTCGACAAAGAATATGCAGATCATATCATTGACGCATTCGGTATGAGACCGTATATCAAGAAAAAAGTGAAGAAATATTCAATGGGGATGAAACAAAAATTAGCTATAGCAGTTTCATTAATGAATAAACCTAAATACCTTATTTTAGACGAACCTACAAATGGTATGGATCCAGATGGTTCAATTGATGTATTGAAGACAATTCAATCATTGGTTAAACAGTTAGAAATGAAGATATTGATTTCTAGTCATAAATTAGAGGACATTGAACTCATTTGTGATAGGGCTGTATTCTTAAGAGATGGTACATTCGTACAAGATGTCAATATGAAAGATGGTGGACCAAAAGATAGTACGATAATTTCAATCGATACAGAAGACTATCAAAAGGCATTAGAAATGTTGACAGAAAAATTCCATGTTCAACAGTCTAATAAAGAAAATGGAGAAATCATCATTAAAGCGCAAAAAAATTATAAAGATGTGCTAGAAGCGTTAGCGAAACTCAATATTTATCCTAAATATATTGAAACACGTAAAAGTTCATTACGTGATACTTACTTTAATATTAATCAAAGAGGTGATAAATAATGAGATCTTTACAATTAGTAAAGCATGATTTAATAAGTATTTTTAAAAGTCCGCTCACATACATTGCGTTTATACTTGTTATAGGCTTAACTGTCTTTCAAGCTGTTATGATGGCAAATTATAGTCCTGGTCATAAAGTGGACTATACAATGGTATTTATCATGGCCAATTGGTTATTCTTATTTGCAGGTTTATTATTTATTATCAAAACAATTACACGAGATTACTCACAAGGTACGATTCAGTTATATATGAATAAGATGAGTAGTAGAATTGGTTATATTGTTGCTAAAACGATTTCTATGATTCTAATTTCATTTTTATTTACACTTGTTCAATATATAGTGATTATTGTAATTGAAGCTACAACTAAAGGTAAAAGTATTGATGGAGATAACTTTTTAACTAACATTTGGTTCTATCTTATCTTTTTCCTATTCTTTGGATTATTTTTATTCTTAATTACATTAGCAGTTGAAAAACCAGCTGTTATCTTTACGTTAGGCATTTTCTTATTATTAATCGTGCCATTTATCCAACCGCTAGTAGGTTTAATTCCAAACATCGGTGATGACATTCATAAGTCATTTAAATACATTCCATTCACATATTTAACACAAAAAATGACTGAGTCCGATGTTTCATTTACACATTGGCAATGGTTTATTTCTATAGCATCAATCGTAGTGCTATTTATTGTTAATGTATTATATGCAGCTAAAAGAGATATTTAGAATAAGTGATTACCGGGGCTTTATAGTCCCGGTTTTTAATGTTTTAATTTAAGAGAGAATAAGGCGTTAAAACGGGAGATTTCAAAAGAAAACGAAGCTATCTTACTCAAATAGCTTCGTTATATATAGGTGTTATTTATAAATCATTTGATCAATAATTGAGTTGTAAACTGCTTTCCAGAAAGTGGAATCTGTTTTATATCGATTTGAAATAATTAAATGTGTTTCTTTAACTTTATCTTCATAATCCGGATGATCTTTACTTGGTAAAGTATCTTCGCGCAAATTAGTAACAAATGATTGAACTTCTTTAGCACGTGGACCCCAAACTGTTTCTTGTTCAAAATTATCATTTAAAAATACAAAAATAGGAATTGAACGTGATTTTCCATTTGTTAAATATTGGTCTATAAGATGTGTATCATCATCTCTATGGAACACTTTGACTTCTAATTCTAGGGCTTCAGCAATATGTTTAAGTATTGGAAGATTCATCATGGCATCGCCACACCAGTCTTCGGTAATTACCAATACTTTAGAATAGTTAGATGATTTTAATTTCTGTAATCTTTCATCATCTTCAGGTAACTTAAAGGAATCATAAATTGAAACGAGATTGTCTTTATTGTCTTGCATCTGCTCAATATAAGGTCCGATGTCTTGACTGTTTTTAAAATATGTTTCTAAATTGGTCATCGAAAAAACCTCCTTTAATCATTTTATATATTATACCAATTTTCATAATGTAAATAAATTAAAATATTTTAAAAATTCTCTCATTTTAGCAAATACCTACCGTGAGATGAAACTAAATACACCTTATGCTATATTTATTATAATAAGTTGAAAGTGGTGAACATCTTTGCGCATTCAGAATCGATGGATAATTAGTATGCTATTCTTAATATTAGCCATTTTACTTCTGATAGGTCTTTCATTTTATAAAAATATAAAAACCGTTGATTTATCAGGTGCATCAATAAATGGAATACATTTAAATGAACAATTTCATAAAAAAGATTTTAATGTAAATAAAAATATTAAAGTAGATCGTTACACATTTTATAATCATAAAAAGCATGATGATTTAACAGTTAAAGTTCATAAAAAGAAACACGTTGTTAAAGGCATTGTACTTGTTAAAGATAAAGAGATACATACAAATTTTGGTATTAGAATTGGGAGTCATATTGATGAAGTTATTCATAATTTAGGTAGTGATTATCAAAAAAGTAAAATAGGTAAGAACTATCAATCAATGACTTATCGAGATCGTGAACATCATTTGAAATTAAATATTTTATATAAAGATGATATCGTGAAGCGGATTGAATTCTTTAGTAAGTAACTAAATAGTTGAACATTAGTATTGCAACTAATTGAAAAAATAGATAGAAAGAGTGACAATACTATGGATAAAATTACATTTTTGAATGAATTAGAAGTCTCATTAGACGAACTACCTAGAAAAGAAAAAGATAAAAAAATGTATGATTATGAACATTACTTTTATGAAGAGGAACTGAAAGGTAAATCTGAAGCGGAAATAGTTAAAGCGCTAAAAGAGCCTAATGATATAGCTAAACAGGTAAAAGCGCATAGCGCGATTGAATATGCTGAATATAAACCAACATTTCATAATACGTTACGAGCTGTTACGGCTTCATTAAGTTTAGGTTTGCTATCAGTATTTTTAGTTTTAATTCCAGTGTTCTTTATATGTATGATATTCGTAATTTTGTTTGTTGTTTCCGTGCTATTAATTTGTGCACCTTTAATTTTAGTCTTTTCGTCTTTCTATAAAGGGATACATGATTCAGTGAGTAATATTCTTTTTTCAATAGCATACACAGGACTCGGATTAATGTTGATTGTTATAACATTTAAAGTATTAGAAACGATATATAGACTCATTCTAAAATATTTGAGATGGTATATTAAAACAGTTAAAGGAAGCGTTAAAAGATGAGAAAGATAATGTTTTCAGGTCTTATCATTTTTCTTGTTTTCTTTATAGGTGCTACAGTTTGCTGGTTTACCTTTGATAAACAGAATTATGAAGAAACGAAAATTAATAAATCATATTCTAACTCTAATTTTAAAAATATATCAATTAACACGGAATACGCTAATGTCAAAGTGGTTAACGGGTCTAAATTTAAAGTGAAATATAATGGGGATAATAAAGTAAACTTAGATAAAAAGAATAAGACTCTGAAAATTTCAGAAGTAAAAAATGTTAATAGAGGGTATGCTATTAATTTGAATCCGTTTAGAAAAGATGACAATCAGATTGTTATTGAGGTGCCAAATATAAAATTAAATACTTTTTCTTATGTATCTAGAGGTGGTAATTTTAACATTGACAACATTACTACTAATCATTTAAAAATATTGAGTACAAATTCTCATATGGATTTAAAAAATCTAAGTGTTAATGATTCAGATATTAAGGCTAATAGCTCACAATTATCTATAAAAAATTCTACTTTAAAAAATAATCATGTAAACTTAAATAACGGTTTTATTAATGTTTATAACAGCAATATTAGCGATTCTATTTTTTTATTAGGAGAAGGAGATATTCATTTTAATAATATGTCATCAAGAAACGATATCAAGGCATCTACTAAAAAAGGCGATATTCATTATTCTTATAAAGATAAACCAGAAAATACTTTGTTGAAATTACAACCAGGTAAAGGAAAGTCTTTAATTGAGAATAAACATTTTCATGAAAGTAAAGTAGGGAAGAGTGACAATATTCTTGAATTTTATACGGTTGATGGAGATATAGTCATAAAATAAAGGAAGATAAAGTACAAAACGAGACAGGTCTATTTGTTCTCGTTTTGTACTTTTTTAATGTGTGGCAAAAGTTAAATCTGTATCAATGACGCCTTCAAATGTACGTTGCGTGAGCTCTTCGCCTTTAAGCCAAGTATTAAAATCTATACTTGAAGGTATCTGATTCTCACCTAAAGACATCCATGCCGTAAGTGATTGTGGTTCGTACATCGATGTATGAATGGTACCAGACCAACTGTTGAAAAGTTTACTATATATGTCGTATTGTGGATCATTAAATAATTTGAATGCTTGATGCTTATCAAGTTGTGTATGTGTTTGGTTAATGACACGTGCTAGTCGTTCTTTAGATTCTTTAGTATAATTTCTATTTTCATGCGTTAGTAATTCAAAATGATTTGTACAAATAGTATCATATCTGACATTGATATCACGAGGTGTAATTTCTACGATGGCATGATTTAAAGATTGATCCATTAAAATATAACTAAATGAACTACGGTGTGGTATCTCTTTTAACAGTTGAATCGCTTCGTCGACATTTTTACAGAGTTCTAATATTAATCTACCTACCATATAACATACAAATCCATTTGCTGGCTTTTTACGATGCATAAAATTATAAGCCATTACTAAACCAGCTTCGTTCATTCCGTCCATTCGTCCAGTTACTCTTGATGTTGGACCAATTTGTGCTAATCCGCCATCATTAGGTTGATATAATAAATATCTGCCATCGTAAGT
Organism: Staphylococcus warneri; assembly: GCF_900636385.1. Taxonomy (NCBI): domain Bacteria; kingdom Bacillati; phylum Bacillota; class Bacilli; order Caryophanales; family Staphylococcaceae; genus Staphylococcus; species Staphylococcus warneri. The sequence goes on from NZ_LR134269.1 coordinate 873,059, forward strand.
AGCAGGATGATAATCATAATTTCTTACTAAATAATTGGTTCCGTTAAATACGGTACAACCACTTTCTTTTAAATCAGTAAAACGATAATGTGCAAAGTTTAAAATCATTTGACGTGTTGGTAACTTTAATACATCTTGCATACCCATGAGTTCTTCCCAAATTTTAGGTGCATACGTTTGAAAAATAGAATGTGTTTCGTTAACATCTATATCAAATCTAGGAATTCGCTTTTTCCATTCTTTTTCTCTGTTTTTTAAGAGGTCAGTTTGTTTTAACCATTTGGCAGTGTGTATACCTAAATCATAATGTGAACCTCTATAGCACATAATTTCAGATTGAACGTTTTGCATATGAAAGTACTCCTTATTCAAAATTTACACTTTGTAATATAATGTTAATGTTACATTAATTGTTATTTTATGTAATTATATATATAATAAAATTGTAATTAGTTACTGATAGCATTGAGAAATAATTTATTTTGGGATGATATCATGCGTAGTAAATATGATTATATAAAAGGCGCAATTTATAATTGGTGGCACAAATAATTATAATATTGCACTGACGGCTGATGAATAAATCAGTCGTCTTTTTTATAGTTACATCTTATCATAAAAATTTTTATAAAGTGAGCTTATAAAAATAGTAAAAAGGGTATGTATTTATTGATAACGATAAATATGCTATCATAATGTATTGTAGATATGCATATAAAATATAGAGGTGAATTTTAATGTGGAACTTTATTAAAGGTTTATTTAAATTTGTATTTAGTTTAGTAGCTATCACTACAGTTGTTGTAGGTGTAGGTGTAGTTGCATTTGCTTATATTTTCAAAAAAGACTTTGAAGATATCGAAAGAAAAACTAAAGAAATCGTTTCAGATATCGAAAATAATAATTAATTTAAAGATTAAATTAATGAAAGCGTCACTGATGAAATCGTCATCAGTGGCTTTTTTATTTGCTTTAAAAGAAATTAAGTAGGGGAAATACGTACAATGTCTAATAAAGAAAGTTTGAATTTATCAGAAGAATGAGATGGATATCCTTCAACTTCAAAAGTTATAGCATCAATACGTTCAATATTAAGTTCGATAGATTTAAAGTATCCATCATCATAATACTGTACGACTACTGGTTGATTTAACTGCAAGGACTGATGTAAACGAAAATTCAAATCAGATAATTGATCGTCGGAAAGCACAGGACGATCAACCTTATTTTGATCGATGATATATTGATGAATCGTTTCAAATTGTTCAGGTAAGGTAGCAAATGGTGCCCATTTAACCATGCCACGGCCTTTTGGAATATTTCTATTCAATTGGTTGCGCGGAATATTTCGATAGTCCAACTGATTATTATTTAAATCCTTAATCATCTTTCAATCACCTCAATATTTATACTTTTATTATACGAACATACGTTCTGTTTTGCAAGTGGTATTTCGCTAGAATCATGTGTGGTTATCAAGATATAAAATTTAAGTATAGAGGTTTATAACTAAAATCATACCCAAACGTTTGTCTTTATATATATAAATTTAATAGAATAGAGGTAAGTGATAAGGAGGCGTTGACGAAATGACTAAAGGTTATATTGGTTCATATACGAAGAAGAATGGACAAGGGATTTATCAATTTGATTTAGACGAACAAAATGGGCAAATAGTTGAAGTGGCGACTGGTTACCAACTAGAAGCATCAACGTATGTAACAAGAAATAATCATTTTCTATATGCTATTACAAAAGAAGGAGACAATTGTGGTGTCGCAAGTTTTAGAATAGCAGAAAATGGCGAATTAACATTAATCAATAAATGTTTGGCTTCTCAAAAGGGAACAGGATGTTATGTTCAAGTATCAACAAATGGTGAGTTTCTATTTGAAGCAATTTATGGTGCAGGATTAGCTCGAATTTATCAATTAAATCCGACTACTGGTGAAATAGAGAGATTGATTCAGGAGCTAGCGCATGACTATCCACTTGGACCTCATGAAAGACAAGAACATCCTCATGTGCATTTTTTAAACGAGACACCAGATGGTCAATATGTAGTAGCAGCTGATTTAGGTACAGATCGACTTGTGTCATACACATTTAGTGAAAATGGTTTGAAAGAACATGCTGTTTCAGAATTTAATGCAGCTGATGGTACGCGTCATATTGCATTTCATGAAAATGGAAAATATGCATATGTCATACATGAATTATCAAATATTGTTAGCGTGACTAAATATGAAGATGGTCGTTTTAAAGAATTAGAACGTCATTTAACAATTCCAGAACATTTTGATGGTGCAACTAAACTTGCAGCAGTACATTTATCGCATGACCAACAGTTCTTATATGTAAGTAATCGTGGTCATGATAGCATTGCAATTTACAAAGTCTTAGAAAATGGGGCTAAACTTGAATTGGTTGATATTGTCAAAAGTGGTGATGAATTCCCACGAGATTTTAATATCACAGAATCAGATGATTACTTAGTTTGTGCACATCAAGAAGGCCAATCTAAATTAACGGTATTTGAAAGAGATAAAGAAAAAGGCACATTGACGTTAAAAGATCAATCAACTCAGGCACCAGAAGGTGTTTGTGTCATGTTCTAAAAAATAAATCCCTTAAGCGATATTGCTTAAGGGATTTATTTTTTTAATTTTTGAAAAATGCTTTAATATACTTAAATTTACCTTTATAAGGTGGGAAAAATAGGCTCGACTCTAAGCGTGTCGATTTAAAAGTATATGATTTATCATGAGAAAATGTATCAAATGAGTATTTGCCGTGATAATTACCGATACCCGATAGACCTACACCGCCAAAAGGTAAATTAGGATTTGCTAGGTGCATCAATGTATCGTTAATAGCACCACCACCAAAGGCAAGTTCGTTAAGCACACGGTGCGTTGAATTTTCATCTTCACTAAATAAATAAAGGCTCAAAGGTTTAGGGCGAGACTGGATTATTTCGAAAGCTTCATCAAATTGATCATAACTGATGATTGGTAATAATGGACCAAAGATTTCTTCTTCCATAATTAAATCTGAAGTTTGAATATCATCAATAATAGTGGGTTCGATGAATAAATCGGATTCATCACTATGACCACCAAAAATGACATTCTCTTTATGGTGTTGTAGTAAATCATTTAAGCGATTAAAATGCTTATGATTTACAATTCTGCCATAATCAGGACTAGATTGAATGGTCTTACCATAAAATTCATTTAGAGTTTGTTTTAATGCTTTGATAAAATCATCTTTTACTTTTCGGTCTACTAAAATATAATCTGGAGCAACACAAGTTTGTCCTGCGTTTGTAAATTTACCAAAAGCAATTCTCTCACTAGCTACTTTTAAATTAGCTGTTTCATCGATAATTACAGGAGATTTACCACCTAATTCAAGTGTTACAGGAACGAGGTTTTCACTTGCGGCTTGATAAACGATTTTACCTACTTTGTCGCTACCAGTGAAGAACATATAATCGAACGGTAAGTGAATAAGGTGGTCTGTTTCTTCAATACCACCTTCAACTACAGCAATATAGTCAGGTTTATAAACATCTTCAACAATTTTACGAATGACTGAAGATACATGAGGTGTCAATTCTGATGGTTTAATAATCGCTGTGTTACCAGCTGCAATCGCACCAATTAACGGTTCAAATGTTAATTGCACTGGGTAATTAAAGGGACCGATAATAAGAACAGTGCCATAAGGATCTTTTTTGATATAACTTTTAGTAGGAAAAAGATAAAGTGGTGTATCTACTTGTTTTGTTTTAGACCAATTTTTAAGCTCTTTACGGGCTAATTTAATGCTTTTTAACAAAATACCAATTTCAGTAGCATATGCTTCAACATTACTTTTACCTAAATCTTTTTGCAAAGCTTCAAGTATCTCATTTTCGTGATGTTTAATACTCTTACTTAACAACTTTAATTGTTGCTTTCTAAATTTAATATCTTTTGTTTGATGTGTTTTGAAAAAAGCTTTGCTATTTTCAAATAGTTGATCAATTGAATTCAAAAGTTGAACCTCCTTAAGTTGGATTTGAGATAACAATATCCTCAAGAAAAAAATGCTTAACATATCTTTACCCGATTCACACAAAAATAATTAAGTATAATATAAAAAATTAACCTGAGACATCAAATCATGTCCCAGGTTCAGTACAATCAAATATATTTCTATATTACTAATAAATTATTTAGTCAAAGCTTCAGTAATTTGAGGTACAACTTGTTTTTTACGAGATACAACACCTGTTAAGAATGCCATATCGTCTTCTAATTTAACGTTGAATGCTTCGCCAACTTTATCTTTTTCAGCACCAACAACTAAAATTTTAGAATCGCTGTTAATGATATCAGTTACAACTAAAACGAATAAATCATATTTTTCTTCAGCGCTTGATTCTAGCATAGATTTTTCTAATTCTTCTTTACGATCTAATACTTCATCAATATCAACTGTGTTAACTTGAGCAATACGTGTTACGTAATCTCCCATAGTAAATGATTTAGCATCCATATCTAATAATACATCAGCAGATTTATCAGTAGTAGAAGCACCTGCTTTAAGCATGTCTAAACCATATGCATCTAGGTCGACGTCTGCAATATCTTTTAAAGCTTTAGCTGCATTGACATCTTCATCAGTGCAAGTAGGAGATTTAAATAATAAACTATCTGAAATAATTGCAGAAATCATAAGTCCAGCAATTTCAGGTTTAATTTCAAATCCACGTTCTTTGTACATTTTGTAAAGAATTGTGGCTGTACAACCTACTGGTTCTGCTCTGTAATAAAGTGGGCTAGCTGTTTCAAAGTTTGCAATTCTGTGATGATCTACAACGTGCTTAATTGTAGCATCAGCAATTGTATCAGCACTTTGTTGGAATTCGTTGTGGTCAACTAAAATAACATCTTGACCGTCTAAATTATCTTCTAATAACTCTGGTGCATCAACATTGAAGTGATCTAATGCGTATTGAGTTTCAGCTCCAACTTCACCTAAGCGATAAGCTTTAGCGCCTGCATTACCTGTTAATTGTTCAAAGTCAGCCATAATAATTGCTGATGAAATTGCGTCAGTATCTGGGTTTTTGTGTCCAAAAATGTAAGTGTTTGCCATGGATATATGTCTCCCTTATTCATTAGTTATTTTATTGATATTATATAGTTATTTTAGCATGACTATAGCTTATTCTTCTACCTCTGCGCCCAATGAGTTTTGAAAATGATTTAATGCCCATTCATGTCCAGATAGATTAAAGGAAGCAACACCCTTCTTTGGCACATGAATCTTATAACCTAAATTGTATGCGGAAATAGCAGTATGTAAAACGCAAATGTCAGTACAGACACCAACGATTTCTAATGTGCTAATTGTTCTTTCACGTAATAAACTATCTAAAGGTGTACCGTAAAATGAATCATAACGTGTTTTATCAAAGTAATGAATATTGCTTTGATATTTATTCGCTTCATAAATGTCTCCAACTGAACCATAAAGTTGTCGTCCTGAAGTACCTTCAATATTATGTGGTGGGAATAGTTTAGATTCTGGGTGGTAATTATCATTTTCATAATGTAAATCCATCATAAAAAAGATATCTTCATTATTTTTAATATAGTGATGAATGCGATTTGTAATAAATGTTTCTAATTTTTGTCCAGGTTCACCACAAGTTAACTTTCCATCAGATGCAATAAAGTCTACTGAGTAATCTACTACAATTAAAGCTTTTTTCTCCATTTAATAACATCCTTCCCAAAATAAAAAATAATCATTGTCTTCGATCATATCATTCAATTTTATTAAGTTAATTAAAAATTTCATCTAATTGCTTAAAAAATGTTTTATAAGATTAATCATAGTATATATATTTATCAAGAGGACTACAATTAAATATGAAACAAAGGAGAAATTGGATGTTCATAAATGTGAAAGATTTTGGCGCAGAAGGTCATAATAAAGTAAAAGATACAAAAGCAATTCAAAAAGCATTGAACAAAGCAAAAAATGGTGAACATACGGTGTATATCCCAAAAGGGACTTATCATATTGGCAAAGCGTTAGTGATTTATGATTCTACAACACTGCTTTTAGATGATGAAACAGTATTATTGAGATATAGCAAAGATGCACTATTAAAGAATGGGAAACCATATATTTTCTATCATGAATACAAAGGAAATAGTCATATACATATTAAGGGGGGCACATTTGATATGAATGGCTCTCATTTTCCATATAACAACACCGCTGTATGCATGGGGCATGCAGAAGACATTCAATTTATAGGTGTGACTTTTAAAAATATTGTAGGTGGACATGCCATAGATGCATGTGGTTTAAATGGATTAAGAATAGCGAATTGTTCTTTTGAAGGTTTCTTAGATATTGATGGTGATAGATTCTTTTCGGAAGCGGTTCAACTGGATATCCAAATGCCTGGTGCTTTTCCAAAATTTGGTACAACCGATGGGACAATAACTAAAAATGCCATTATAGAAAATTGTTATTTTGGACCGTCAGATGACCCAAAAATGAAACCTTGGAATAGGGCAATCGGGTCACATGCAAGTAGATATCATCGTTATTATGAAAATATTCATATCAGAGACAATGTGTTTGATCAAATTCAAGAATATGCATTAACGCCGCTAAAATCTCAAAATACATTTATATCTAAAAATAAGTTCATAAATTGTGTAGGGGGCATACGTTTTTTAGGTGTCAAAGATGGTAAAAACGCAGCGGATCCTTATACTGGAAAAGACATGGGGACACAAGCAGGTTCTAATTTTAATGTAATTGGCAATGAATTTATTGGAAAAATGGAAAAGGATGCTATACACATTAGAAGTTATAATAATGTAAAACATACGCAAATATTTATTGCAGGCAATACATTTAATGATAAATCTCAAAAAATACATCTCGAAGATATCGATGATTTAACATTGAATCAAGACGATCATTTAGTGTCTATAGAAAAAAAGAATGTAGAAAACATAAAATAATATAAAAACGCTTTTCCCTAATTATTAGAGTAAGGGAGAAGCGTTCTTTATTATCTTATTTATAAAATGAACCAACAAGCTTGGTTTCAAAATCAAGTGTATTAAGGATAGTCATCACTTTTTTGACATCTTGTGATACAGGTGCATCTGCCTGAACAAAAAAGTGATATTGGCCTAGTTTAGTCTTCAGAGGCCGTGATTCAATCCATGATAAATTGATATTAAATAAAGCGAAAGTATTTAAAATACTCGCTAAAAGGCCAGGCTTATCGTATTTTGGTGTGATTAGGAACATTGACGTATTCGTATTACTATCGAAATTAGCATGGTTTTTAATGATTAAAAATCGTGTCGCATTATGAGCAAAATCTTGGATATGTGTATCTAAAATTTCAAAATCATAATCATTCTCGTTAGCTAGTGGAGCGATAGCCCCCGTATGTTTATTAATCATATCAAATCCTTTAACAGTGCTATCAACATAATCATAGTCAAATTGATGTTTCATAATATAATTTGAGGTTTGACTAATGGCTGGAGCTATCGAATAAACTTTCTTGATATCACTAATTTGACTACCGGCTTTACCATATAAAGCAAAATCTATATCTAAATGTAATTCGCCATGTGCATATACATTTTGTTGTGCAAGTGAATCAGCAACGATATTAATTGTGCCTTCTATTGAATTTTCAATTGGTACAATTCCTATTGATGCGTTATCTTGAGAAACATATTTGATCACTTCATATAAATTAGCTTTTGGTACAAAGTCATAATGTTGTATTCGATTTTGATTAACAAACCTCTGAGAAGCTAAATAGGAAAATGTACCTTTTGGACCTAAATAATATATTTGCATGCCTTCACCTCTAATGATGTTTTAATGGAAAGGGCACTTTGTCTCACTTGATTGTTTATAGAAAAAGTTTGGATCACGCATCGTATTATCAAAACCATGATGATAATTATTAGTTAGTGTCGGGGAAATAGGTGGTGCTAACCATGACCATTTACCTGTTACTGATCTCTGATGCTTTGCTTCATTCTTTTCAAACATTTCAAATTGTCTAGAAGCTGTTAAATGATCCACAATTGAAACACCCTGTGATTTGAATGAATGATAAACTGCGTAGTTAAGTTCGATAAGTGCTCTATCCTTATTAAAAGAATTATTTTTAAGTGTATCAAACTCGAACGCTTCTGCAACCTTTTCTAATAAATCATAACGATAACTGTCAGTAAAATTCCTTACTGCAATTTCAGTAACCATATACCAACCATTGAATGGGGCAGTAGGATAGATAATGCCACCAATTTGTAAGTCCATATTCGAAATGATAGGTACTGCATACCATTTTAAATTTAAATCTTTCAATTTAGGATAATGTTCATGCTCAATTGAGACTTCTTTGATGATGGATTTAGGATATTCATAAAATTTAATTGGGCCGTCATTGATTTGATAAATGAGGGGTAACACGTCAAAGTCGCCACCTTCTCCTAGCCATCCCAAATGTTGTGCTAATCGTGTCACATCACGTTCAGATGGGTCGCCACAATCCTCATAACCTGCATAACGTATTAATTGATTATTGTAAATCTTAGGAGGTTTGTCAGGACTGAATATAGTTATATAAGGTTTGATCTTTCCATCGTTAGTGCCCTTGATAATATGGACTTCAATAGTTTCTAAAAAATGTGTTTCATCATTGATATCTCTAGCATCTTTGACATTAAGTGACTCCCAAAAAAATCTACCGATACACCGATTTGAATGTCTCCAAGCCATTTTAGCACCATAAGTTAATTCTTCTAATGTATGTGTGTAGGTACCAGTTTTTTCAATCTCTTGATTAATTTCTTTAAGTCTCTTATCAACTTCATCTTGCGTATAATTTAATTCAGAATACATCGTTTGGATAAATGTTGTTGCTTTATCTATTAACATTTCAAACACCTCATAAGTATTATAATCGACACGATTGATTTACACATTCATTAATGATAATTGTCACGAATTTGTCGCAACGTCATAGATGTATGGGTAAAGTCATAAAATGCTTGAAAGTAAATTTTGAAATCATTCATGTGTAGTTAGTAAAACCAATTCAGTTGTTACCTAGTTAAATTGAATTATGATAAAATAATGATAAAAGAATGGTCGAAATGGAGAGATACGAGTGTACCAATTTGAAGACGACAGTTTGATGTTACAAAATGATTTATATCAAATTAATATGGCTGAAAGTTATTGGAATGATGGTATTCATGAAAGAATGGCTGTGTTTGATTTGTACTTTAGAAGTATGCCATTTAATGGTGGTTATGCAGTTTTTAATGGACTTAAACGTGTTATAGATTTTATGGATAATTTTGGTTTTTCAGATACAGATATTGAATATTTAAGATCAATTGGTTATCAGGATGATTTTTTAGATTATCTGAAAAATTTAAAATTTACAGGACATATTCATTCAATGCAAGAAGGAGAAATATGTTTTGGAAACGAACCATTGATGAGAGTAGAAGCCCCTTTAATTCAGGCACAATTACTGGAAACAGTATTATTAAATATTATTAACTTCCACACGCTCATTGCTACGAAAGCAAGTCGTATTCGTCAAATAGCGAATGACGATATTCTTATGGAATTTGGGACACGTCGTGGTCAAGAGTTAGATGCAGCATTATGGGGTGCTAGAGCTGCTTATATTGGTGGTTTTAATTCCACAAGTAATGTACGAGCAGGAAAATTGTTTGGTATACCTGTATCAGGTACTCATGCACATGCACTAGTTCAAACTTACGGTGATGAATACATTGCATTTAAAAAATATGCGGAACGTCATAAAGACTGCGTATTCTTAGTAGATACCTTCCATACGTTAAAATCGGGTGTACCTACAGCTATTAAAGTTGCTAAAGAATTGGGCGATAAAATCAATTTTATTGGTATACGTTTGGATTCAGGAGATATCGCATATCTCTCTAAAGAAGCACGTCGTATGCTAGATGAAGCAGGATTTAAAGATGCCAAAATTATAGCCTCCAATGATTTAGATGAAGAAACAATAACAAGTCTTAAAGCCCAAGGTGCTAAAGTAGATTCATGGGGTGTAGGTACGAAGCTTATTACTGGATTTGATCAACCAGCATTAGGGGCAGTATACAAATTAGTTGCTATTGAAAATAGTGATGGAGAATACAGTGATCGTATCAAATTATCTAATAATGCAGAAAAAGTAACGACTCCTGGTAAGAAAAATGTATATCGAATCATTAATAAGAAAACAGGTAAAGCAGAAGGGGATTATATTACTTTACACGGAGAAGATCCAACTAAAGAAAAGCCATTAAAATTATTCCATCCTGTACATACATTTAAAATGAAATTTATAAAATCATTTGAAGCGATTGATTTACATCATGCTATTTTTGAAAATGGTCAACTCGTTTATGATTTACCAAGTGTTCATGATGCACAAGCTTATTTAACAGAAGGACTTAAAACATTTTGGGATGAAAACAAACGTTACTTGAATCCCCAAGAGTATCCAGTTGATTTAAGTACAGCTTGTTGGGAAAATAAACATAAACGCATCTTTGAAGTGGCCGAACATGTAAAAGAAATGGAGGAAGACCATGAGTAATTTACAAGATATCGTAGTAAGAGAGATGAAAGTAAAACCTCAAATTGATGTTGAAAAAGAAGTACAAGAGATTAAACAGTTTGTTAAGAGTTACGTACAATCTCATTCATTTATCAAATCATTAGTGCTAGGTATTTCTGGTGGGCAAGATTCAACATTAGCTGGTCGCCTTGTTCAATTAGCAGTTAACGAATTACGTGAAGAAGGCAGAGAATGTCAATTTATAGCGGTTAAACTGCCTTATGGTGTGCAATCAGACGCTGATGAGGTTGAAGACGCGTTAACCTTTATTAATCCTGACCAAACAATTACTGTTAATATTAAACCTGCAGTCGATACAAGTGTAAAATCATTACAAGAAGCAGGGATTCAATTAACAGATTTCCAAAAAGGGAATGAAAAAGCAAGAGAACGAATGAAAGTACAATTTTCAATTGCTTCAAACCAATCAGGTATTGTTGTGGGAACTGACCATTCTGCAGAAAATATCACTGGGTTTTATACTAAATATGGTGATGGTGCAGCTGATATCGCGCCGCTATTTGGTCTGAACAAGCGTCAAGGTCGATCATTACTTAAATATTTAGGTGCGCCAGCACATTTATATGAAAAAACACCTACAGCAGATTTAGAGGAAGACAAACCTCAATTGCCTGATGAAGAAGCCTTAGGTGTAACATATAACGATATAGATGATTATTTAGAGGGCAAAGAGGTTTCTAGTGAAGCGAAAGAAACGATTGAAAATCATTATGTTAAAAATGCACATAAACGCGAACTTGCTTATACACGTTATACTTGGCCTAAAAATTAGAAAGTAATCTATAAACTAACCTAAGAATAGAACGTACTTTTTTATCATTTTCATAAAAAATAACGTTATTAATCATTTTATAATATTAAAGTTAAATTTGACGTGACAAAGCTTAAAATGACTGTTAAAATAATTTGAATTTCAAGTAAGAAAAGAGGAATAATATGTCAGCGATTGCTCAAAACCCTTGGTTGATGGTGTTTGCTATCTTTGTAATCAATGTGTGTTACGTCACATGTTTAACAATGAGAACCATTTTAACTTTAAAAGGTTACCGTTATGTGGCTGCGATTGTAAGTTTTGTTGAAGTCTTAATTTATGTCGTAGGTCTAGGGTTGGTAATGTCTAGTTTAGATCAAATTCAAAATATTGTTGCTTATGCATTTGGTTTTTCAATAGGTATCATTGTGGGTATGAAAATCGAAGAAAAATTGGCACTCGGTTATACTGTAGTTAATGTGACATCTTCTGAATACGAGTTAGATTTACCTAATGAACTCCGTAACTTAGGGTATGGTGTTACACACTATGAAGCGTTTGGACGAGATGGAAGCCGAATGGTAATGCAAATATTAACGCCAAGAAAATATGAATTAAAGTTAATGGATACAATTAAAAACTTAGATCCTAAAGCCTTTATCATTGCTTATGAGCCAAGAAATATTCACGGTGGCTTCTGGGTTAAAGGTGTACGTAAACGTAAACTTAAAGCTTACGAACCAGAAGAATTAGAAAGTGTTGTTGAGCATGAAGTATAAAGTAAATGATAATGAGACGATTGCTGATTGCCTACAAAGAATGAAAGCCGATGGTTATATGCCAACAAGACGCATTGAAAAGCCAATTTATAAAGAAAATAAAGATGGAAGTTTAGAAGTTTTAAAACAAGACATAATTTTTATTGGTAAGAAGATAACTGAATAACACATGACAGAGACCACTCAATAAGTTGCTTTGAGTGGTTTTGATTTTGGAATTGTGTTTGACAAAAATATGAAATAAAATAGGAATATAAGTTAATTAGAATTATACAATCGATAGGTATTCTGTTAGAATTAAAGTAAATCGTCAAAGACGAACTTTTGTGTTTATTTTACTTTTAATGTACAGATTTTGGAATTTGAAATATGAATATACATACGATAGGAGTTTAAAAAATGATTGAACGTTATTCTAGAGAAGAAATGTCGTCTATCTGGACAGACCAAAACCGTTATGAAGCTTGGCTTGAAGTAGAAATTTTAGCATCTGAAGCATGGAGTGAACTTGGATATATTCCTAAAGAAGATGTTCAAAAAATTCGTCAAAATGCAAAAGTTGATGTAGCGCGTGCTAAAGAAATAGAATTAGAAACAAGACATGATGTCGTAGCATTTACTAGACAGGTTTCAGAAACATTAGGTGACGAAAGAAAATGGGTTCATTATGGTTTAACTTCAACTGATGTTGTAGATACAGCACTTAGTTATGTCATTAAACAAGCAAATGATATTATTGAAAAAGACTTAGAAAGATTCATAAAAGTTTTAGAAGAAAAAGCTAAAAATTACAAATATACATTAATGATGGGTAGAACGCATGGTGTACATGCCGAGCCAACAACGTTCGGTGTCAAAATGGCATTATGGTATACAGAAATGAAACGTAATTTAAAACGTTTTAAAGATGTACGTGAAGAAATAGAAGTAGGAAAAATGAGTGGTGCGGTAGGTACGTTTGCGAACATTCCACCAGAAATAGAAAGCTATGTGTGTAAACATTTAGGCTTAGGTGCAGCACCTGTTTCAACTCAAACTTTACAACGTGACCGTCACGCTTACTATATCGCAACATTGGCGCTTATTGCGACTTCATTAGAAAAATTTGCAGTTGAAATTAGAAACCTACAAAAGACTGAAACACGTGAAGTTGAAGAAGCTTTTGCTAAAGGGCAAAAAGGATCTTCAGCGATGCCACATAAACGTAATCCAATTGGTTCTGAAAATATTACGGGTATTTCTCGTGTGATTCGCGGTTATATCACTACCGCTTATGAAAATGTACCATTATGGCATGAACGAGATATTTCACATTCATCCGCTGAACGTATCATGTTACCTGATGTAACAATTGCCTTAGATTATGCATTAAATAGATTTACAAATATCGTAGATCGTTTAACAGTATATGAGGATAATATGCAAGCGAATATCAATAAAACATTTGGATTAATTTATTCACAACGCGTATTACTTTCTCTAATCAATAAAGGTATGGTACGTGAAGAAGCGTATGATACAGTGCAACCTAAGGCTATGAAATCTTGGGAAACTAAAACACCTTTCAGAGAATTAATAGAACAAGATAGTAAGATTACAGATGTATTATCTAAAGAAGAATTAGATGAATGTTTCAATCCAAAACACCATTTAAACCAAGTCGACACCATCTTTAAAAGAGCAGGCTTAGAATAACATTAGAAATTATAATTAAATCCTATACAAATTCAATTAAAACTACTACACTTTACCTTGTTAGTAAGTTAAAATAGTAAAAAGAATATGCATATAGGAGCTGTTATGATGCAAATTGAAAAATTACGTGGGGATGCGTTAAATGAATTATTTGATGCAATCCTTACATTAGAGAATAGAGAAGAATGTTATCAGTTTTTCGATGATTTATGCACAGTGAACGAAATTCAATCACTTTCTCAACGACTTCAAGTTGCTAAAATGATTAAACAAGGATACACATATGCAACAATTGAACAAGAATCAGGCGCGTCAACGGCAACGATTTCTCGAGTGAAGCGTTCTTTACAATGGGGCAATGATGCATACACAATGATATTAGATCGCCTTAATATCGATACAAAAGAATAAAATAATGCAAAACGATCGTAACTATTAAAGTTCAACATCTTTAATATGTTAACGATCGTTTCTTTTTTAGTATCAAAAGTGAAAAATAAGTTATACAATTTCATATGATCTGTTTAGAACTAGCATGTTAAAAATGATATAATTTAAGGTATGTTAAAAAAAGGAGTTTCACGTAATGTATGATATTAAACAATGGCGTCATGTATTTAAATTAGACCCTGCTAAGCCTATTTCAGACGATGATTTAGATGCGATTGGTATGTCAAATACAGATGCTATCATCATCGGTGGCACTGATAACGTAACTGAAGATAACGTCATTCATTTAATGAGTAGAGTACGACGTTATCCATTACCACTTGTTCTTGAAATTTCTAACTTAGAGAGTGTTATGCCAGGTTTTGATTTTTACTTTGTACCTACTGTTTTAAATAGTAACAATGTAAAGTATCATAATGAAATGCTATTAGAAGCTTTAAAGGAATTTGGTCATGTTATTAACTTTGAAGAAGTCGTCTTTGAAGGTTATTTAGTACTAAATGAAAATAGTAAAGTTGCGCAAAAAACAAAAGCAAATACGCAATTAGATATAGATGATGTAGATTCATATGCATTAATGGCCAATGAATTATATCGTTTCCCTATAATGTATCTCGAATATAGTGGTGAATATGGGGATGTAGAGAAAGTGAAGTCAGTAGCAAATACACTAACGACAACACAATTATTTTATGGTGGCGGAATAACATCGTTATCACAAGCAAAAGAAATGGCTGAGTTTGCTGATACAATCGTCGTTGGTGATATTGTATATCAAGATATAAAGAAAGCATTAAAAACAGTTAAGATAAAGGAGTCTAGTAAATGAATTCATTAGTAAAGAATATGAATGCAGAGCAAAGTGAAGCTGTCAGAACTACAGAAGGGCCACTATTGATTATGGCAGGTGCAGGATCTGGTAAAACACGTGTGTTAACACATAGAATCGCTTATTTATTAGACGAGAAAGATGTATCACCTTACAATATTTTAGCCATAACGTTTACAAATAAGGCTGCTAAAGAAATGAAAGCTAGAGTAGAACAATTAGTAGGCGAAGAAGCACAAGTAATATGGATGTCTACATTCCACTCTATGTGCGTTCGTATATTACGTCGAGATGCAGATCGTATCGGCATAGAACGTAATTTCACGATTATTGATCCAACTGACCAAAAATCAGTGATCAAAGATGTTTTAAAGAATGAAAATATCGATAGTAAACGTTTTGAACCACGTATGTTTATTGGTGCCATTAGCAATTTAAAAAATGAATTAAAAACGCCAGAAGATGCTCAAAAAGAAGCTAATGATTATCATTCACAAATGGTTGCTACTGTGTATAAAGGCTATCAGCGTCAACTTTCAAGAAATGAAGCGTTGGACTTTGATGATTTAATTATGACAACGATTAATTTATTTGAAAGAGTACCAGAAGCTTTAGAATATTATCAAAACAAATTCCAATATATTCATGTTGATGAATATCAAGATACGAACAAAGCACAATATACGCTAATTAAATTACTAGCGAACAAGTTTAAAAATTTATGTGTTGTAGGTGATTCAGACCAATCTATCTATGGCTGGCGTGGTGCTGATATTCAAAATATCTTGTCATTCGAAGAAGATTATCCAGACGCCAAAACAATCTTCCTAGAACAAAACTATCGTTCAACAAAAACAATCTTAAATGCTGCTAATGAAGTCATTAAAAACAATACTGAAAGAAAGCCTAAAGGGTTATGGACTGCTAATACAGGCGGAGATAAAATTAATTATTATGAAGCAACAACTGAACGTGATGAAGCAGAATATGTTGTTCGTGAAATTATGAAGCATCAACGTAATGGTAAAAAATATAGTGATATGGCTATTTTATATAGAACCAATGCACAATCGCGTGTACTTGAAGAAACATTTATGAAATCAAACATTCCTTACACAATGGTTGGCGGACAAAAATTCTATGATCGTAAAGAAATTAAAGATTTATTAAGTTATTTAAGAGTGATTGCCAATAGTAATGATGATATTAGTTTACAACGTATTATTAATGTACCTAAACGAGGTGTAGGACCGTCATCAGTTGAAAAAATTCAAACTTATGCAGTTCAAAATAATATCAGTATGTTTGACGCATTAGGTGAAGTTGATTTTATTGGATTATCTAAAAAAGTAACTCAAGAATGTATCGCTTTTTACGAAATGATTCAAAATCTTATTAAAGAGCAAGAGTTTCTTGAAATTAGCGAAATCGTAGAAGAAGTACTAGTCAAATCTGGTTACAGAGATATGCTTGATAGAGAACAAACACTTGAATCACGTAGTCGTTTAGAAAACTTGGACGAATTTATGTCGGTTCCCAAAGACTATGAAGAAAACACGCCATTAGAAGAGCAATCATTAATCAACTTTTTAACGGATTTATCACTTGTAGCTGATATTGATGAAGCGGATACAGAATCGGGTGTTACATTAATGACGATGCACTCTGCCAAGGGTTTAGAATTTCCAATTGTGTTTATCATGGGTATGGAAGAGTCGCTATTCCCGCATATAAGAGCAATTAAAAGTGATGATGACCACGAAATGGAAGAAGAACGACGTATCTGTTACGTAGCAATTACACGAGCAGAGGAAACGTTATATATTACGAATGCAACAACTCGAATGTTATTTGGTCGTTCTCAATCAAATATGCCATCACGTTTCTTAAAAGAAATACCTGAAGATTTAATGGAGAGTCATTCTGGTAGTAAACGACAAACGATTCAACCTAAAGCAAAACCAACTCAAAAACGTGGATTTAGTAAACGTACAACGTCATCTAAGAAACAAGTCACATCTTCAGATTGGAAGGTAGGAGACAAAGTGACTCATAAAGCATGGGGAGAAGGAATGGTTAGTAACGTTAACGAAAAGAATGGTTCTGTCGAATTAGATATTATTTTTAAATCAGAAGGACCTAAACGATTACTTGCACAATTTGCACCAATTGAGAAAAAGGAGGACTAGTGGATGAGTCAATTACAAAATCGTGTAGATGAATTACATGATTTATTAAACCAATATAGTTATGAATACTATGTTCAAGATAACCCATCAGTGCCAGATAGTGAATACGATAAATTATTACACGAACTCATTCATATTGAAGAAGAACATCCTGAATTTAAGACACCAGATTCACCTACAGTGCGAGTAGGTGGCGAAGCACAATCATCCTTTGAAAAAGTGAATCATGATACGCCTATGCTTAGTTTAGGTAATGCTTTCAATGAGGAAGATTTAAGAAAGTTTGATCAACGTATACGAGAAAATATTGGCAAAGTAGAATATATGTGTGAACTTAAAATAGATGGTTTAGCGGTCTCTTTAAAATATGAAAACGGCCGTTTCGTACAAGGATTAACTCGTGGTGATGGTACAACGGGTGAAGATATAACTGAAAATTTAAGAACGATTCATGCCATTCCATTAAAAATTAAAGAACCACTTAATTTTGAAGTTCGTGGAGAAGCATATATGCCAAGAAAATCATTTATGAATTTAAATGAAGAAAAAGAAAAGAATGGCGAGCAACCTTTTGCAAATCCTCGTAATGCAGCAGCAGGGTCGTTACGCCAACTAGATTCTAAGCTAGCTGCTAAAAGAAAGTTAAGTGTATTCTTATATAGTATTAACGATTTTACTGACTTTGAAGCGACTACTCAAAGTGGTGCATTAGATGAATTAGATCAATTAGGATTTAAGACAAATCATGAACGTGAGAGAGTATCTGATATAGACGGCGTGCTTAAATATATTGAAAAATGGACAGCTGAAAGAGAAACCTTACCTTATGATATAGATGGCATCGTTATCAAAGTCAATGATTTGGAACAACAAGATGAAATGGGATTCACCCAAAAATCACCTCGATGGGCTATTGCTTATAAGTTTCCTGCTGAAGAAGTTGTTACAGAGTTATTAGACATTGAATTAAGTATAGGACGTACAGGTGTTGTTACACCTACGGCAATCCTCGAACCAGTGAGAGTGGCAGGTACGACTGTATCAAGGGCTTCATTACATAATGAGGATTTAATACATGAAAGAGATATCAGAATTGGTGATAGTGTTGTTGTCAAAAAGGCAGGCGATATTATCCCAGAAGTTGTGAAAAGTATTATTGACCGTCGACCTGAAGATGCTGAAACGTATCATATGCCGACGCATTGTCCAAGTTGTGGTCATGAGTTAGTAAGAATAGAAGGCGAAGTGGCTTTACGATGTATTAATCCTAAATGCCAAGCGCAGTTGATCGAAGGTCTTATTCACTTTGTTTCACGTCAGGCTATGAATATTGATGGTTTAGGTACTAAAATTATTCAACAGTTATATGAAAATGATTTGATTAAAGATGTTGCCGATATCTTTTATTTGGAAGAAGAAGATTTATTACCTCTTGAACGTATGGGAAGTAAAAAAGTTGAAAATTTATTAGAAGCTATAAAACAAGCTAAATCACAGTCGTTAGAACATTTATTGTTTGGTTTAGGCATTCGTCATTTAGGTGTAAAAGCAAGTCGTGTTCTAGCTGAAAAGTACGAAACTATGGATCGTCTTTTGACAGTAACTGAAGAGGAATTGATTGCCATTCATGATATTGGTGGTAAATTAGCACAATCAGTAGTCACTTATTTAGAAAATGATGACATTCGTGCATTAATTCAAAAATTAAAAGATAAAGATGTTAATATGACATATAAAGGTGTTAAAACTACTGAAATTGAAGGACATCCTGATTTTAGTGGTAAGACAATTGTATTAACTGGTAAATTAGAACAAATGACACGTAATGAGGCTTCGCAGTGGTTGCAAATGCAAGGTGCGAAAGTGACGAACAGTGTCACTAAGAGTACAGATATACTCATTGCTGGAGCTGATGCAGGTTCTAAATTAACTAAAGCAGAAAAGTTTGGAACGGAAATATGGACTGAAGAAGAATTTGCAACAAAACAAAATGAAATAAACAATGAGTGAGGTACGTCGATGAAGCGAACAATAATTTTACTTATCTCGACAATTTTTATTTTAACCGCATGCAGTAACGATAAAGATAAATCATCTGACCAAGAAGCAGATCATACTAAAGGAAGTCATTCATCTCAGGTCAAACAAGTGGCTACAGATAAAAACGTACAAGGCGATAATTATCGTACGATTTTACCATTTAAAGAAAGTCAATCACGTGGGTTATTACAAGATAATATGGCAAATAGCTATAACAGCGAAGGCTTTGAGAGTGGTCTGTTAGAACTAAGTAAAGAAGTTTTTCCTACAAACAAATACTTATATCAAGATGGGCAATTTTTAGATAAAAAGACAATCAATGCTTATCTTGATCCCAAATATACTAAAAAAGAAATAGAAAAAATGAGTGATAAAGAGAAGAAAGATAAAAAAGCTAATGAAAATTTAGGCCTTAATCCTTCTCATCAAGGAGAAACAAATCCAACTAAAATAGCTGAAAAATCGCCAGCCTATTTATCTAATATTTTAGAACAGGATTTCTATGGTAATAGTGATACTAAAGGTAAAAATATTAAGGGTATGACCATTGGTTTAGCTATGAATAGTGAATATTATTATCAGAAAGAGAAAGATGGCGAAACGTATAGCAAGAAGTTAGATGACAAAGAAATAGAGAAGCAAGGTAAAGCAATGGCGAGTGAAATATTATCTAGATTAAGAGAAAATAGTGACTTAAAAGATATTCCAATTCACTTTGCTATATATAAACAAAGTAGCCAAGAGTCTATTACGCCGGGTGAATTTATGGCAGGCGCAACTGCTGATGATGGTCAAACGAAAATCAATGATTGGAAAACAATTAATGAGACAACTGCTTTATTACCTTCATCTACAGCAGGTAAATATGATGAATCATTAAATAATAACTTTAAACAATTTAATGATAACCTACAATCTTATTTCTCTAACTTTACTCAAGCAGTAGGTAAAGTGAAATTTGTAGATAAAAAAGCAAAACAGTTAACAGTGGATTTACCAATTGACTATTATGGTCAGGCTGAAACGATTGGAATCACACAATATGTGACAGAACAAGCTAATAAATACTTTGATGATATAGATGAGTATGAAATTAGAATTAAAGATGGTAACAATCCAAGAGCACTAATTAGTAAAAATAAAGATGATAAAGAACCACAGGTTCACATTTATCATAATTAATTTATAAAAGTAAAAAGCGCGTAGAAAAGGTTGGCCTTTTCTACGCGTATTTTTTATTTTTCTTTAACAATTTGTTTTACTTTAGCTAAGTCTTGATTTACAAATTCTCCAGGTGAAGCCGTTAATTTACTTACAATATATGTCACAATAATACTTACAAGAAAACCTGGAATAATTTCATACATACCAAATAATTCATTTATAGAAGCTAATGGTTTAATCCATGCTATCCATATAATCACAACTAAAGCACCACTAATCATACCGCTAATAGCACCAGCTCTCGTCAAACCTTTCCAATATAATGAGAACAATACTAATGGACTAAAAGATGCACCAAAACCTGCCCAAGCATTACCAACTAAATTGAGAATTGTATCATTTGGATGCCAAGCAATAGCGATGGCTACGATAGCTACAACTAATACAGATAATCGTCCTACCATTACAAATTCTTTTTGATGTGTTGCTGCTTTTTCTTCCCCACTAATCAATTTATAAAAATCTTCAGTTAATGAGCTTGAAGTAACCAAAAGTTGAGATGAAATAGTGCTCATAATAGCAGCAAGGATCGCTGCAAGTAAAAATCCGCCAACTAGTGGGTGGAATAGTATTTGGCTCATAATAATAAATAATGTTTCTGGGTCTTCCATTTTAATATGACGTTCAGAGATAAAGGCAATACCTGTTAATCCTACGCAAACCGCACCAAGTAAGCCTATCGTCATCCAACTGATTCCTAAGCGTCTCGCTTTTGGTAATAATTTATGACATTTAATAGACATAAATCTAACAATAATATGAGGTTGACCGAAATATCCTAATCCCCATGAAAATAGAGAAATAATACCAATTAATGTCGTGCCTCTAAATAAATCCATATTTGTTGGTTTCATTGCTGCTACTTTACTAAAAGTATCAAATCCATTTAACTGCATCATTGCTACAATAGGTACCATGACCATAGCGATTAACATAATAACACCTTGGAAAAAGTCTGTAATAGATACAGCTAAATAACCACCGAAAAATGTATAAAAGATAACAATAACAGCGACGAGAATTAATCCAAAATGATAATTTAATCCAAAGGCACTTTCGAATAATTTACCGCCTGAAACAAAACCAGAATGTGTGTATAAAGTGAAGAATATAACGATAATTAATCCTGAAATAATTTTAATAATATTTTGTTGGTCATTTAATCTGTTCTTAAAGAAATCAGGGAGTGTAATGGCATCTCCTGCAATTTCTGTATAAACTCTTAGCCTAGGCGCTACAACCCAGTAATTAATATAAGCACCCAGTGTTAGACCGATTGTTATCCAAATGGCTGACAAACCAGTACTATAAACAGAACCTGGTAATCCCATGATCATCCAACCACTCATATCCGAAGCTCCTGCGGATAGTGCAGTTATGTAAGGACCTATATTACGACCACCCAACATGAATTCACTTAAATTACCAGTTGCTTGTTTATAGCCATAAAAACCTATAATAAGCAGAATAATAAAGTAAATGGCGATCATGATGTAAGTTTGCCAATTTGCATCAACTTGTTGATTTAGTGCAGTCCCCAAATATAGCATATTAACCACTCCCTCTTATAATTCATTGATTTGTGTCACATGTAATATTATACATTATAGTTAAATGTTTAGAAAAGTGGAAAAATAAAATTTTATTTTTAAAGAACTGACAAAACAGCGATATAGCGCTTACATTATAAATTTTAATTAATATTCCCACTTATAAATATTGCATAATCATAAATGATTAATATAAAATCTAGTGTTTTAATAGAAATATATGATAAATACATATAAATAAGTTACACCTAAATGAATCAATCTTTGATTATTGGATTATGTAATGGAAATGACTAAAAACATGTTCAAAAAAGTGAGGACAGTGATTTAAATTGGCATTATGCAATAAATACTTAGATTTTTAAATGAATATTTGATACAATTTAGTGATGAATGAGTAATAAGGAGGCTTTTATTTAATGACTAAAGTAACACGCGAAGAAGTTGAACATATAGCTAATTTAGCCAGACTTCAAATTTCTCCTGAAGAAACGGATGAAATGGCCAATACATTAGAGAGTATTTTAGATTTTGCTAAACAAAATGATAGTGCAGACACTGAAGGTGTTGAACCAACATACCACGTATTAGATTTACAAAATGTATTACGTGAAGATAAAGCTATCGAGGGCATTCCTCAAGAATTAGCATTAAAAAATGCAAAAGAAACTGAAAATGGACAATTTAAAGTTCCAGCCATCATGAATGAGGAGGACGCTTAAGATGAGTATTCGCTATGAGTCTGTTGAGAATTTATTAACTTTAATTAAAAATAAAGAAATTAAACCTTCACAAATTGTAAGTGATATTTATGATGCTATTGAAGAAACTGATCCTACAATCAAATCTTTCTTAGCTTTAGATAAAGAAAATGCGATGAAAAAAGCGCAAGAATTAGATGAATTACAAGCCAAAGACCAAATGGAAGGTAAATTATTTGGTATTCCAATGGGGATTAAAGACAACATTATAACTAAGGATTTAGAAACAACATGTGCAAGTAAAATGTTGGAAGGTTTTGTACCTATCTATGAATCAACTGTTATGAATAAATTGCATAATGAAAATGCAGTTTTAATTGGTAAATTAAACATGGACGAATTTGCAATGGGTGGTTCTACTGAAACATCTTACTTTAAGAAAACAGTGAATCCATTTGATCATTCTGCTGTACCAGGTGGTTCTTCAGGTGGTTCAGCTGCGGCTGTAGCAGCAGGTTTAGTACCATTTAGTCTAGGGTCAGATACTGGTGGCTCTATTCGTCAACCTGCATCTTATTGCGGTATCGTGGGTATGAAACCAACATACGGACGTGTGTCACGTTTTGGCTTAGTCGCATTCGCTTCATCATTAGACCAAATTGGACCATTAACTCGTAACGTTAAAGATAACGCATTAGTGCTAGAAGCTATTTCTGGTTTAGATGCTAATGATTCAACAAGCGCTCCGGTTGATGATGTTGACTTTACTTCTGAAATTGGAAAAGATATTAAAGGCTTAAAAGTAGCACTTCCTAAAGAATATTTAGGTGAAGGTGTTAGCGAAGATGTTAAAGCATCAGTAAAAAATGCAGTAGAAACATTAAAATCATTAGGTGCTGAAGTAGAAGAGGTATCATTACCTAATACGAAATATGGTATTCCATCATATTATGTTATTGCATCATCAGAAGCATCAGCAAACTTAGCTCGCTTTGATGGTATCCGTTATGGTTATCACTCCAAAGAAGCACAATCACTTGAAGAACTTTATAAAATGTCTAGATCAGAAGGTTTTGGTGACGAAGTTAAACGCCGTATCTTCTTAGGAACATTCGCGTTAAGTTCAGGTTATTATGATGCATTTTATAAGAAATCACAAAAAGTAAGAACTTTAATTAAGAATGACTTTGATAAAATCTTTGAAAAATATGACATTGTTGTAGGTCCAACTGCACCAACAACAGCGTTTGATTTAGGTGATGAGATTGATGATCCATTGACAATGTATGCCAATGATTTATTAACTACACCAGTTAACTTAGCAGGTTTACCAGGTATTTCTGTTCCTTGTGGACAATCAAACGGACGCCCAATTGGATTACAATTTATTGGTAAACCGTTCGATGAAAAGACGTTATATCGTGTTGCATATCAATATGAAACACAATTCAACCTACATGACGCTTATGAAAAATTATAAGGAGTGGAAATAATGCATTTTGAAACAGTTATCGGACTTGAAGTTCATGTTGAGCTAAAAACAGACTCAAAAATGTTCTCTCCATCACCTGCACATTTTGGAGCAGAACCTAACTCAAATACAAACGTAATTGACCTTGCATATCCTGGTGTTCTACCTGTTGTTAATAAAAGAGCAGTAGACTGGGCAATGCGTGCGTCAATGGCTTTAAATATGGATATCGCTACAAATTCTAAATTTGACCGTAAAAACTACTTTTATCCTGATAATCCAAAAGCTTATCAAATTTCTCAATTTGATGAACCAATCGGTGAAAATGGATATATCGATATCGAAGTAGACGGTAAAACAAAACGTATTGGTATTACTCGTTTACACATGGAAGAAGATGCTGGTAAATCAACACATAAAGATGGGTATTCTTTAGTTGATTTAAACCGTCAAGGTACACCATTAATCGAAATCGTATCTGAACCAGATATCCGTTCACCTCAAGAAGCGTATGCTTATTTAGAAAAGTTACGCTCAATTATTCAATATACAGGTGTATCTGATTGTAAAATGGAAGAAGGATCATTACGTTGCGATGCTAATATTTCATTACGTCCATATGGCCAAGAAGAATTCGGTACAAAAGCTGAATTGAAAAACTTAAACTCATTTAACTATGTTCGTAAAGGCTTAGAATACGAAGAAAAACGCCAAGAAGAAGAATTGTTAAATGGTGGAGAGATTGGTCAAGAAACGCGTCGTTTTGATGAATCAACAGGTAAAACAATCTTAATGCGTGTTAAAGAAGGATCTGACGATTATCGTTATTTCCCTGAGCCAGATATCGTACCATTATATGTAGATGACGAATGGAAAGAGCGTGTTCGTCAAACAATTCCAGAATTACCAGATGAACGTAAAGCTAAATATGTTAATGATTTAGGATTACCTGAATACGATGCGCATGTTTTAACACTTACTAAAGAAATGTCTGATTTCTTTGAAGGTGCTATAGAACATGGTGCAGACGTGAAATTAACTTCTAACTGGTTAATGGGTGGCGTAAATGAATACTTGAATAAAAATCAAGTAGAATTACAAGATACAAAATTAACACCAGAAAACTTAGCAGGTATGATTAAATTAATCGAAGACGGCACAATGAGCAGTAAGATTGCCAAAAAAGTCTTCCCTGAATTAGCAGAAAATGGTGGAGATGCGAAACAAATTATGGAAGATAAAGGTTTAGTTCAAATTTCAGACGAAGCTACTTTATTAAAATTTGTTAATGAAGCATTAGATAATAATCCTCAATCAGTTGAAGATTATAAAAATGGTAAAGGTAAAGCAATGGGCTTCTTAGTTGGTCAAATTATGAAAGCTTCTAAAGGACAAGCAAACCCTCAAAAAGTAAACCAATTACTTAAACAAGAGCTAGATAAAAGATAAATAATTTGATTTTCACTCCTATAACGTTTAGTGTAAACTATTCGTTGTAGGAGTTTTTTGAATGTCATTCTTTTTGGTGGAGAAATAAGTAGTCCTTAACTAAGATTGAAAGCATTTAGATATAAAACAAAACGTATGAATAATAATTAATACAAAAGTTAAATTAAACACTTTAATATAGTTATATTTGAAAACTTTAGCAAAGCTCATATATAAGCGCTTCTAAACAATAAATTACTATCAAGTTCTAAAAAATACTTTCAACTCGAGTGTAAATCATTTAATATTAAATATGAGTATATGAAGTCGAGGGATATGATATGAGAAAACGAGCAAGAATTATTTATAACCCGACATCTGGTAAAGAGCTATTTAAACGAATGCTACCTGATGTTTTAATTAAACTAGAAAAAGCTGGATACGAAACAAGTGCTTATGCTACAGAGCGCGAAGGTGATGCTACTTTAGAAGCAGAGCGAGCACTTAAACAACAATATGATATTTTAATAGTAGCGGGTGGCGACGGTACATTAAATGAAGTAGTCAATGGAATCGCTGAGCAACCTAATAGACCGAAATTAGGTGTTATACCTATGGGCACAGTTAATGACTTTGGACGAGCGTTGCATTTGCCAAACGACATAATGGGTGCGCTTGATGTGATAATTGAAGGACACAGTACTAAAGTTGATATAGGTAAAATGAACAGTCGTTACTTCATTAACTTAGCAGCAGGTGGTCAACTGACACAAGTCTCATACGAAACACCAAGTAAATTAAAATCTATCGTCGGGTCATTTGCGTATTACATTAAAGGATTCGAAATGTTACCGCAAATGAAGGCTGTTGATTTAAGAATCGAATATGATGATAAAGTCTTTCAGGGAGAAGCATTGCTATTCTTACTAGGACTAACTAATTCAATGGCAGGTTTTGAAAAATTAGTACCTGACGCAAAGTTAGATGATGGTTACTATACATTAATAATAGTAGAAAAGGCGAACTTAGCAGAATTAGGTCACATCATGACTTTAGCTTCAAGAGGCGAACATACAAAGCATCCTAAAGTGATATATGAAAAAGCAAAATCTATTAATATTTCATCATATACTGAAATGCAATTAAATGTTGATGGTGAATATGGCGGCAAATTACCAGCTAATTTCTTAAATTTAGAAAGACATATCGATGTATTTACACCTCATGATATTCATAATGAAGAATTACTTGATCAACCAACAGTAACACCACAGATGAAGGCTGAGGATTATCAACATAATTCAGAAGACGAAGTTTAATAAATATTTAAAGAACACAAGGTTAGGATAGGCAAGATGATATGTCCTAACCTTTTTATATGTGGGGGAAATAAAGTGGAAACATTGAAGAAAAATGATGTACTAACAGGCCAGGTTGTAGATTTAACACATGAAGGCCATGGCGTTGTAAAAATTGATAGATATCCGATATTTATCCCAAATACGTTAATAGATGAGAAGATTGAGTATAAAGTGATTAAAGTAAAGAAAAACTTTGCAATTGGAAAATTAATAAAAGTGATTACTGAAAGTGATGCTCGAGTAGAGCCACCATGTATATATTATTACAAATGCGGAGGATGCCAACTTCAGCATATGTCATATCAAGCACAACTCAATATGAAAAAAGAACAGGTGGTTAATTTATTTCACAGAAAAGCAAAATTTACAAATACAGTTATCAAAGATACTGTTGGTATGGAAGACCCTTGGCGATATAGAAACAAATCACAAATCCCCGTTGGTTTAAGTAAGGATCAGCAACCAATAATGGGATTTTACCGACAACGAAGTCATGACATCATTGATATGGAAAGTTGTTTAATTCAGGATCAACAACATCAACAAGTGATGAACGATCTAAAACAACTGATATCTGAGCTAAATATAAGCGTTTATAATGAAAAAACTAAAAAAGGATTACTTCGTCATTTAGTAGTGAGAACAGGACATTACACGAATCAATTAATGATTATATTAGTGACCAATGGTAAGGCGTTCAAACAAGCTGAATCTCTGGTGGATGCACTAGTTCGAAAATATCCTAATGTCACAAGTATTAAACAAAATATTAATGATGCACATTCAAATGTGATAATGGGGCCTCAATCTATTACGCTTTATGGTGAAGAAGAAATTGAAGATCAATTAAGTGAAGTCACTTTCAATATAAGTGATCAATCGTTCTATCAAATCAATTCACATCAAACAGAAAAATTATATCAACAAGCATTAGATTATGCCCAATTAACCGGGGATGAAATTGTACTTGATACATATTGTGGTATCGGTACAATCGCTATATACATGGCTGAAAATGCTCGACACGTATATGGTGTCGAAGTAGTACCTTCAGCAATTAATGATGCAAATCAAAATGCGACTAAAAACCAATTAGAAAATACAACTTTTGTCTGTGGGAAAGCTGAAGAAGTTATTCTAAAATGGAAAGCAGAAGGAATAAGACCAGATGTTGTTATGGTCGATCCACCAAGAAAGGGTTGCGATGAAACGTTCTTAGAAACAATATTAGAACTTAATCCTAAACGAATTGTATATATATCATGTAATCCGTCTACACAACAACGTGATGCACACATACTTAATCATCAGTATGATTTAAAAGAAATTACACCTGTTGATATGTTCCCGCAAACAACACATATTGAAACAGTGGCATTATTTGAAAGAAAATAATATCATTTGTCGAGATATTTGAAGAAGTTGATTGCTAAAACAAGACGATTATTAAAATTATATTACAAGCAACTTACTTTCTTGAAAATACCTTTAGTATCAATCCTAAACAATGTATACTAAAGTTGATTTTAGAGAAAAATGGAGGGTTGGTTGTGCATAAAATTGATTTGTTTCCACATAAAATTAATATTCGTCGCTTTGTATTAATGCAAATTGTTTTAATTATGTTTGTCATATTATTTACATATAAGTGGGCTTATACCGTGACACATATTATAGAACAAAATATTGTTATGAACTTAGTTTATGGTTTTGCTGGCTTTTTAGTTTTATTAATTATTCATGAGTTGATACATCGTGTATTATTTATTTTATTTTCTAAAGGTGAAAAGCCTAAAATGAAATATAAAAAGGGAACAATGTTATTACAATTTACTGAAACTTGCTTTAACAGATGGCAATTTAGCACAATCATGTTAGCGCCTCTTGTATTAATAAGTTCACTTTTACTTGTACTAATTAAGACTTATGCATATTCCTCGTTGATATTTATGTTTAGTATCCATATTGGCTATTGCGTGCTTGATGTTTTATTAGTGTCGTTAGCACTTGCCAGTAATTTTAAATATATTCAAAAATATGATGAAGGATTATATCTATATCAACACAAACCTAGTCAAATGAATCAAGAATAGTCAATCATTATAGTCATCTTTCTTAAAAGAGAAGATGGCTTATTTTAATGCCTTAATTTAAAAGCATGAAATTCGTGAATCGTCGTCATACATTTTATAATAAAAGTAAGATAATACTAAAAGTGAAAGTGTGGTGAAATAATGGAAGAAAGAAGAATTATTCACATTGACATGGATTACTTTTTTGCGCAAGTTGAAATGAGAGATAATCCGAAACTAAAAGGGAAACCAGTAATTGTTGGAGGAAAGGCAAGTAACAGAGGGGTCGTTTCTACTGCATCTTATGAAGCTAGAAAATATGGTGTGCATTCTGCCATGCCCATGTCACAAGCACATAAACTATGTCCTAATGGTTATTATGTAACGAGTCGCTTTGATGCTTATAGGGAAGCTTCTAAGAAAATTATGGACATATTTCGCAGTTATACTGAAATTGTAGAGCCCTTATCTTTAGATGAAGCTTATTTAGATATTACACATTTAGTGAGACCTGATCTACCAGCTTCTAAAATAGCTAATTTTATACGAAGAGATATATTAGAACAAACTGAATTAACAGCGTCTGCGGGGGTATCTTATAATAAATTTTTAGCGAAATTGGCAAGTGGCATGAATAAGCCTAATGGCCTCACAGTAATAGATTATAATAATGTACATGACATTTTAATGAATTTGGATATTGGTGAATTTCCAGGTGTTGGAAAAGCATCGGAAAAGGTCATGCATGATAATCAAATTTTTAATGGTCAAGACTTATACAATAAGGATGAATTTGAATTAATACGTTTGTTTGGAAAAAGAGGGAGGGGTTTATACAATAAAGTAAGAGGTATTGACCATAATGAGGTAAAATCGACCCGAATACGAAAATCTGTAGGAACAGAACGTACTTTTGCAACAGATGTTAATGATGATGATGAGATTTTAAGAAAGGTTTGGGAATTATCTGGAAAAACGGCGGAAAGATTAAATAAGTTACAAAAATCAGGTAAAACTGTGACGGTGAAAATTAAAACCTATCAATTTGAGACGTTATCAAAGCAAACCAGTTTAAGGGATCCTGTTAATTCAGAAACAGATATTTATAATATTGCCTATTCACTTTATACTGATTTGAAAGATCCTGATGTACCTATACGATTAATAGGTGTTACAGTAGGTAACCTAGAGCAATCAGCATATCGCAATATGACTATATATGATTTTATATAAAAGGCTAGTAATGTAAGATAATGTCTACATTATTAGCCTTTATCTTTTAAATCTTTACCATAGATATTGAGCATGCTTGGTAAATCATCATAATGTTTTAATAATCTAAAGGTGATCATTGCACAAGCTTTCGCATCATTCAACGCGTCATGATGCCCATGGAAATCAAGTTGATAATAGTCCATCATGTGTTTTAAGCCATAGCGATGTGATTGTACTGTTCTTTTTGCTAATTGATATGAACAAAAATAAGTAAGATGAGGTGTTTCTAACCCTATGGCTTGAATACTTTGATGGAGTACATTCATATCAAATGCAGCATTATGCGCCACGACTGGAAGTTGATCGATAAACTGCATCATATAGGGATATACATATGAAAAATTTGGAGAGGATGCTACATCTTCTGGATGTATACCATGTACACTAATATTTTGTTCAGAAAAATAATCATTTGGATTGACTAGAGTATGGAAGGATTCTGTAATTTGATTTTCTATTACTTTAACCATACCTACTGAACATATGCTAGTACGTTTTCCATTAGCAGTTTCAAAGTCTAGTGCGACAAATGCATTCTCGCTCATTGTATCGCTCCTTTCTATCAAAGATCATAAAATATATTTTAATATATCAAAGCTATAATGGATAGTAAAAGGGAAAAGGTTAACATCTATAAACATTCTAATTAGGGAATGTGTTTTGAAAAATGATTTTTGAAATTTCACGAAAAAAACTGCCAATTAACTTATTAGGTTAATTGACAGTCCCTCTGTTGTTAATCAATGATTTAAAGAGTTATTTTAAATTATTCTTCGTCAAATGTACGAGTAGCTAATTCTTTTTCATATAAATATAGAGTATTACAGTCATCACCAATTCGATTTAAGTAATCGATATGAGTTTCGAACATTGATTCTTCTTCGACTTGTTCGTCTAAGAACCAGTTTAAGAATGAAATTGTAGCATAATCTTTATCTTTATGTGCGATTTCTGATAAATTGTAGAAACGTTTTGTTACATCTTGCTCTTGAGCTAGACCGTCTTTAAATGTTTCTAAAATAGAACTAAAATCTACTTTAGGTGCTGGTAATGCAGTAAATTTCGCATGTCCACCACGATCGTTAATATAATCATAGATTTTTTTACCATGGTATCTTTCTTCTTTAGCTTGTTGAATGTAGAAGTTTGCAAATCCTTCGTATGATTGAGAATCGCAATAAGATGCCATTGCCATATATGCGTGAGCAGCAAAATACTCGTGATTCATTTGTTCATTTAATGCTTCTAATAATTCTTTGTTTAACATAATATTCACCTCATATGAAAATTTTCATTTTCTTTCTCTGTTGACTAAAATGAGTATAACAAACTTATTCTCATTCGTAAATAATAATTATTATAATCTGGAGTGCATTTTTATCTTTTTAATTGAGAATCTTTTTAGTTATACCCTCTGCATGTTATAATTATGCGAGTGAATAGTAATAGGGAGGAAACAAATGAGACAATGGACTGCAACCCATTTAGCGAAGTTAGCGCGCAAGGCAAGTAGAGCCGTGGGTAAAAATGGAACTGACTTACCAGGTCAAATCGCACGTAGAGTGGATCAAAATATATTAAGAAAATTATCAGAACAAGTTGATGATATTGTCTTCATAAGTGGTACAAACGGTAAAACAACAACATCTAACTTAATTGGACATACATTAAAGGCTAATCAAATTGATATTATTCATAACAATGAAGGTGCCAATATGGCAGCAGGTATTACATCTGCCTTCATTATGCAAACAACAAAGCAAACTAAAATCGCTATTATTGAAATAGATGAAGGATCGATACCGAGAGTACTTAAAGAAGTAACGCCATCTATGATGGTATTTACAAACTTCTTTAGAGACCAAATGGACCGTTTTGGTGAAATAGACATCATGGTAAATAATATTGCTAAATCAATTAGTGATAAAGGTATAAAACTATTATTAAACGCAGATGATCCATTTGTAAGTCGACTTAAAATAGCAAGTGAGACTCGTATTTACTATGGTATGAAAGCACATGCTCATGAATTTGAACAAAGTACAATGAATGAAAGTAGATATTGTCCAAATTGTGGTCGTTTACTTAAATATGATTACATACATTATAATCAAATTGGTCATTATCATTGTGAATGTGGCTTCAAACGTGAACAACCTAAATATGAAGTATCTTCCTTCGAAACATCACCGTTCCTAAAATTAAATATAGGAAATGCCACATTTAATATGAAAATTGCTGGTGATTTTAATGCATACAATGCGCTTGCAGCCTATACTGTGTTAAGAGAATTAGGATTAAATGATGCATCTATTCAAAAAGGATTTGAAACTTATACATCTGACAATGGCCGTATGCAGTATTTTTCTTTAAATCAAAAAGAAGCGATGATTAACTTAGCTAAAAATCCAGCAGGAATGAATGCAAGTTTATCAGTTGGCGAGCAATTAGAAGGACGTAAAGTATATGTTATTAGTTTAAATGATAATGCTGCAGATGGAAGAGATACGTCATGGATTTATGATGCAGACTTTGAAAAACTGAGTCATCAAGATATTGAAGCAATTATTGTTACAGGTAATCGTGCTGAAGAATTACAACTAAGATTAAAATTAGCTGAAGTGGATGTACCTGTAATTCTTGAAAGGGATATATATAAAGCAACTGCTAAAACAATAGACTTTACAGGGTTTACAGTAGCGATACCGAACTATACTTCATTATCACCGATGCTAGAACAATTGAATCGTTCTTTTGAAGGAGGACAATCATAATGAAGCACGAATTAACGATATATCATTTTATGTCCGATAAATTAAATTTATATAGTGATATTGGTAATATTATTGCCTTAAAAATAAGAGCCAAAAAAAGAAATATTAAAGTGAATGTGGTAGAAATTAATGAAACAGAGGGTGTAACATTTGATGATTGTGACATCTTCTTTATTGGCGGTGGCAGTGATCGTGAACAATCACTTGCTACAAAACAATTAAGTAAAATTAAAACTCCATTAAAAGAAGCTATTGAGGATGGAATGCCTGGTTTAACTATTTGTGGTGGATACCAATTTTTAGGAACTAAATATATTACACCAGATGGTACAGAATTAGATGGGTTAGGTATTTTAGATTTCTATACTGAATCTAGAGAAGATCGATTAACTGGTGATATCATTATCGAAAGTGATACGTTCGGAACAATTGTTGGTTTTGAGAATCACGGGGGAAGAACTTATCACCAATTTGGTACCCTAGGTCGAGTGACACATGGTTATGGTAATAATGATACGGATTGTAAAGAGGGTATCCACTATAAGAATTTACTAGGAACTTATCTACATGGTCCTATCTTACCTAAAAACCATGAAGTTACAGATTATTTATTAGAAAAAGCTTGTGAAAGAAAAGGTATACCATTTGAACCAAAAGAAATAGATAATACTGAAGAAGAAGCTGCCAAACAAGTTTTAATAGATCGTGCAAATAAAAGTAAATAATTTAAAAGAAGAGGTTGCGACTTTTATAACGAGTCGCAACCTCTTCTTTCTTATATTTGACATCACCTTAAGCATAACGATGATCTAATATTTTATAGATTAACAATATTTCATAAATAAGGTGACTTTTAATCTGATTTTGATCAAATTCTTCTAGCTGCTTCACTGATGATTTTAGTGTTGAAGCGGATTTTCGTTCACGTTTAAATGTACCATCACATAGAATTTGGCTAATACTTGTACTAATTTTTAGAATCGCCATTTTTTCTTCAGGTGTAAAGAATACGTGTGCATCTTTAGGTAAATAAATAATGTTCGCTAAATGGGTCATCAGTAATCGATTAGTATAAGCTCTATTCGTTAATTTATTTAGTTTTTTCCAATCATCAGCCTTGTTCTGATGATATGTGAGCTCATCACGTTGATACCCAGTTAGCATATCGATTTTCTGGTTTAAATTACTGATTTGAATAATCTTTTTATTACTTTTATCAGACTGAAATCGACCAAGTAACAATTCATGACATCGTTGATTAAATAATGCGTACATTTTTTCTTCAGAGTCATAAAGATGATCTTCTAACTGATTATAATATTTAGGTGGTAAAATCATAAAATTGACTAGACCTGCTGTAACTAATCCAATTAAGGCAGTTAATAAACGTGAAAAGAAGTTAAATACATAAGCTTCATGTATACCTGGTATCATTGCAACTGACGTTAATACTGCTACTGTCGTACCTACTTGCAAATTGAGTTTAGTACAAGCTAAAATCGTCAATGTTGCACTTAATGCATAAGCAAATGGCGATTGGTCGCCAAATATAAATGTAAATATAACTGCAAATAATGCGCCAATAACTGTAGCAGGTAAACGGCGATAGCCTTTTTTAATTGAGGCTTTAGCAGTAGGTTCTATTGTTACTATAGCAGTTAATATGGCAAATATTGGTGTGAGATTTAATAGCATACAAAAGACAGTTGTAAAAAATGTAGCTAAACCTGTCTTGATAGTGCGTGCACCAATGAGATTTTTATACCATTTTTCATTCAAAATGTTGTCCCCCTTGAAAAGGGAATTTTTAAAACGATTTACGCTTTTACAAATTCTCTTTCTTAATCAAACAAAATAAAGTCATTTCTATGCATTCATGTTTAGTATATCAAAAAATTTTTGCTATAATAAGATAGAATAATAAATAAAAAGGAACGGGATAAAAATGATTGTAAAAACAGATGAGGAATTACAAGCTTTAAAAGAAATTGGCTATATTTGTGCAAAAGTAAGAGACACAATGCAAGCTGAAACTAAACCAGGTATTACAACAAAAGAGTTAGACAATATTGCTAAAGTTTTATTCGAAGAACATGGTGCGATTTCAGCGCCAATTCATGATGAGAATTTTCCAGGTCAGACATGTATCAGTGTCAACGAAGAAGTGGCACATGGCATACCTGGAAAACGTGTGATTCGTGAAGGTGATTTAGTTAATATTGACGTTTCAGCATTGAAAAATGGGTATTATGCAGATACTGGCATTTCATTTGTGGTAGGTGAAGCAAGTGATCCAATGAAACAAAAAGTTTGTGACGTTGCAACAATGGCATTTGAAAATGCAATGGCTAAAGTAAAACCAGGTACAAAATTGAGTAATATTGGTAAAGCTGTGCATGCAACAGCACGTCAAAATGATTTAACAGTTATTAAGAATCTAACAGGTCATGGCGTTGGTCAATCATTACATGAAGCACCTAATCATGTCATGAACTACTATGATCCTAAAGATAAAACACTTTTAAAAGAAGGACTTGTTATTGCAGTAGAACCATTTATTTCATCTAAAGCAACATTTGTGACTGAAGGTAAAAATGAATGGGCATTTGAAACAAGAGATAAAAGCTATGTTGCACAAATAGAACATACTGTTATCGTTACCAAAGAGGGTCCTTTATTAACAACTAAAATTGAAGATTAAAGTATATTCTTCCTTTAGATAGTAAAGTTATTCATTTTACTTAGACTAAGACTAAAGGACTAACAAGATATGGTTCCGGAGCCTATTACTGATGGTTTCGGAATTGTTTTATAATAGAACCTAATCAAGGGCGAGGTGGTTCTATGAATTACATGGAGATTTACTTAAATAAAATATTTAAAACATCATTACGATACAATATTGATGATTATAAAATGAAATTAGACAAAAAATTGAAAGATATTGAAGAGTATATAGCTTATTTAAGTGAAAAGCGAATGCAACTCAAAAAGTTAATTGACAGTATTTCTTTAGCATTAGAAAATAAATATATAGATATCGCAGATTTATATAATATTAGATGTGCAGAAGAGGTACATGATAATGAAATTGCGTCATTAAGAAATAATTTAAATCAAATTGAAGCGTATTGTGCTCAAATTGAGTCTAAAATAAGTGAACAAGCAAAAGAGAAAATGACTATAGAAAAAGAATGTCATTTAATTCATTATATGAGTGCTGTGGCATAGAAAGGTGGCGAATCATGACACATAAATATATATCAACAGAATTGTTGATAGTTTTTACAGCATTAATGATTATTGCTAATTTTTATTATATATTCTTTGAAAAAATAGGCTTTTTACTCGTTTTACTTTTAGGATGTGTACTTGTCTATGTAGGATATATTTACTTTCATAAAGTACGAGGTTTGTTATCCTTTTGGATTGGTACTTTATTAATTGCATTCACCTTATTATCTAATAAATATACGATTATCATTTTGTTTATATTTTTATTGATATTAATTGTAAGGTACTTAATTTATAAATTTAAACCTTTAAAAGTAACAGCAACTGAAGAAGAAGTTACATCGCCAGCATTTATTAAGCAGAAATGGTTTGGTGAGCAACGTACACCAGTATATGTATATAAGTGGGAAGATGTTCAAATCCAACATGGAATTGGAGATATTCATATCGATTTGACTAAAGCCGCGAATATTAAAGATAACAATACTATTGTTGTGAGACATATATTAGGTAAAGTTCAAGTGATTGTGCCATTAAATTATAATATTAATATCCATGCTACTGCATTTTATGGTTCAGCAAATATAAATGAAAAATTATATAAGATAGAGAATAATAATATTCATGTTGAAGAGAAGACAAAAGAAGAAAATTATACGGTTAATGTCTATGTATCAACATTTATTGGTGACCTAGAGGTGATATATAGATGAATCACTATATAAGAGCTATTGGGTCAATGCTGATATTGATATATAGTATGTTAACGGCGTTCTTATTTATTGATAAAGTTTTTGTCAACATCATTTACTTTCAAGGAATGTTTTATACACAAATTTTCGGTATTCCAGTGTTCTTATTTTTAAATATTATAGTTATATTATTATGTATTATAGTTGGATCAGTTCTAGCATATAAAATTAATCAACAGAATGATTGGATTAAAACTCAAATTGAGCGATCAATTGAAGGGGAAACTGTTGGAATTAATGATCAAAATATTGAATTGTATAGCGAGACGTTAGAAATATATCATACACTTGTCCCGTTAAATCAAGAGTTACATCGATTAAGAATGAAAACACAAAATTTAACTAACGAAAATTACAATATGAATGATGTTAAAGTTAAAAAGATTATTGAAGATGAGCGACAACGCTTAGCTAGAGAATTACATGATTCTGTAAGCCAACAATTATTCGCTGCGAGTATGATGTTATCTGCAATAAAAGAAACACAGTTAGAACCACCATTAGATCAACAAATACCCGTACTTGAAAAGATGGTCCAAGATTCACAACTAGAGATGAGAGCATTGTTACTTCATTTAAGACCATTAGGATTAAAAGATAAATCATTAGGTGAAGGTATTAAAGATTTAGTCATTGACCTTCAAAAGAAAGTACCAATGAAAGTAGTGCATGAAATTCAAGAATTTAAAGTGCCAAAAGGAATTGAGGATCATTTATTCAGAATTACACAAGAAGCAATTTCAAATACATTGAGACATTCTAATGGCACAAGAGTAACGGTTGAATTATTTAATAAGCAAGATTATCTGCTTTTACGTATACAAGATAATGGTAAAGGTTTTAATGTAGATGAGAAACTTGAACAAAGTTATGGATTAAAGAATATGCGTGAACGTGCACTAGAAATTGGTGCTACCTTCCATATCGTATCGTTACCAGACTCTGGTACACGTATTGAAGTTAAAGCACCATTAAACAAGGAGGATTCGTATGGCGATTAAAGTATTATTTGTAGACGACCATGAGATGGTTAGAATAGGTATATCAAGTTACTTATCAACACAATCTGACATTGAAGTAGTGGGAGAAGGAGAGTCTGGGAAAGATGCAATTGCAAAGGCACACGAGTTACAACCAGATTTAATTCTAATGGACTTACTGATGGATGATATGGATGGTGTAGAAGCGACAACAGAAATAAAAAAGGATTTACCTCACATCAAAGTAGTAATGCTTACAAGTTTCATTGAAGATAAAGAAGTATATCGAGCTTTAGATGCTGGTGTAGATAGTTATATTTTAAAGACTACAAGTGCTAGTGATATCGCAGAAGCGGTTCGTAAAACATACAATGGTGAATCGGTGTTTGAACCAGAAGTATTAGTTAAAATGCGTAACAGAATGAAAAAACGCGCTGAGCTATATGAAATGTTAACAGAAAGAGAAATGGAAATTTTATTGTTAATTGCTAAAGGTTACTCCAATCAAGAGATTGCTAGTGCATCTCACATTACAATAAAAACAGTTAAAACACATGTAAGTAATATTCTAAGTAAATTAGAAGTTCAAGATAGAACACAAGCAGTCATTTATGCTTTCCAACATAACTTAATTCAATAATTATAAAAAGGCCAGGTGGATGATGTTTATCAATTCCACTTGGCCTTTAATTTTATGATTAAGAATGTTTATCTTCAGAATCATTATTTTTAATTTTATTAACAATTTTATCTTTCATTGTACTTTGATCTTCTTGATACTTGTCATTAGCATCTTTATCAATATTATAATCTTCATCTTTACCAATTTCACGATGATCATTATATTCATAAGTTGTATCTTCGTTGTAATGGTTTTGGTTGTTATCATCATGTTTCAATGCTGCTTCTTCTGGTGTTTCACCTTTAATTACATGACGTTGGTGAATAATCGCATTGATTTCTGCGCCTATAATAATGATGAAACTTGTTAAGTATAACCAAATTAATAAAATAATGATACCTGCGATACTACCATACGTTTTAGAATAGTTACCAAAGTTAGAAATATACCAACCAAATGCAAATGATCCTAGTAACCAAATGATAGAAGTAAAAATAGCACCTGGCAATACAGATAGGATTTTTGTTTTTACATTAGGTGCAACTGAATATAGCACAATAAATAAAACTAAAATGATGATAAGTGGTAATACCACTCTTATTAAATTGAATACCCATTTCACTTCAGAATCTAAGCCTAATGGCCCGAATAAGTAATGACTTATTGCAGAACCTAATGTTGGTAATGCCATTGCGATAGCAAATACAACACCCATTACTACTGTAAATACAACACTTAGAAGTTTTAGTAAAATACCGTTACGACTATCTTCAACATCGTAAGCAACGTTAAATGAGTTCATAATTGCTGTCATACCGTTTGAAGCTGACCAAATTGCTAAGATCAAACCGACAGATAGTAAGCCACCACTTGAGTTCTTCGTTACATCGCCAATAACACCTTTTATGATTGATGATGTTTCAGATGGTGCACTGCTTAACATGCTAGTAATTTGGCTTTGTTCAATATTAAAGAATGGTAACAATGTTAATAAGAAAATCAACATAGGGAACATCGCAAGAACGAAATGATAAGTCATTTGTGCTGCTAAACCTGAAGCATCATCTTTACCAATTCGATAAACTAAATATGAAAAGAAATTTGAATTCTTTGTATATTTAGCAGGTTTGTTTAATCTTGATAAGAAGAAAACTTGATTATCTTTCTTAGGTTCCTTAGATTGAAACTCCTGTGGTTCAATATATGTACGGTCTACTTTAATTTTATTATCACTATTTTTGTCATCCTTATGCTCTTCGTATTCTTTTGCAGAGTTAAGGAATTTGGAACTTGTTTTTTCTTTCTTTGACATAACAATCTCCTTTAGTCCTTTGACATCGAATTTTAAATGCAATTTTAATTTATGATTAGTTGTAAAGAAAGGGAGTGAGAAAGAACTCATTTGGAAATGAATTCTTAAACTCACCCCCGTATTAATGGAGTGGGACAATAATATTAGAAGTATTTCACTATTTTATATAGCTAGATTACTCATTGGCTATAAAGCCAATATTCAATAAAATTGCCCATTTGGCATTCCATTACTTACTAATACGTTCATTTTTTCTATTAACAAATGTGTCTTTAGCATCTTTAATAGAACGTTCTAATTCTGGATTGTTACGACGAATTTCTTCGATAACATCTTTCCAGTACATTACTTCATCTTTAATGCTACTCACTTTAGAAGGTTTTTGAGATTTTTTGCCTTCTTTAACATTAGAGAATGATTGTTTTAATGAATTACGAGTTGATTTATCAGCTAATGTTGCTGCGCCACCGATAACAGCGCCTAATAATACACCAGGAATGAATTTGTTTTCCATAATTTTTTACCCCTCTTTCAAATTTGCATCTTTTACGATGTAGTCAATTAAATGATCACAAGATGATTGTACCATTTTATATACACCTTCAAAATTGTTTGTGTAGTATGGATCTGGTACATCACTTTCTTCCATATTACTAAATTCTAACAGTTTGAACAATTGTCCTTGAATGTTAGGATTAATTGCTTTGATATTTTCTATATTACTTTGATCCATTGCAATAATATAGTCAAAATCATCTGTTGGTTCAAATAGCTCACTAATCATACCATCAAAAGGAATTTGATGTTCATTAAGAATCTTTTGAGTACCTTCATGTGGAGGTTCTCCTAAATTCCATTTTCCAGTGCCACGAGAATGTACTTGAACATCTTTAATGCCTCTGTCTTGAAGTCTTTGTCTCATGATAGCTTCAGCCATTGGAGAACGGCAAATATTTCCAAGACATACAAAAGCAACGTCTACCATATTGATTCCTCCAAACCATGTAATTATATCCCCATTTTAATGGTTCTTCAAACAATTAGAAAGTAAATTTTTTCAATTTCTATTAAAGTTCCATAAAGTATGTTAGTTTGATAGAATATGATTACTAATATAAAGAGGTGAGACGCGTGGCATTATCTAATGAAGAGATGATTACTGAGATTAGACAAAAATTAAATATTGTCAATAAAGCACTTATCGATCCAGATAAATTTAAAGAGGCAAATCATGATGAAATTAAAGAAATTCACCAATTTGTCACTTCAAAAGATTCTTTTTCACCTAGCGAAGTCACTGCAATTGCAGATGCACTAGGACAATTACGACAATAAGGGGGAACCTAAATGAGTAACTATCAAGACAAATTAAGACAATATGCACAGCTATTAGTTAGAGTAGGGATGAATGTCCAAGATAAGCAACCCGTATTTATTCGATCATCAGTTGAAGCATTGGAACTGACTCATTTAGTCGTTGAAGAGGCATACATTGCTGGTGCTTCAGATGTAAGAGTTGAGTATGCTGATCCACGTTTAAAACGATTAAAATTTGAACATGAATCTCTAGACCACTTTGAAAATAACGACGTTAAGTCATATGATGTTGAAGCTAGAATGGACTTTGTAAAAAGAGGGGCTGCAAATCTAGCAATTTTAACTGAAGATCCAGATTTATTAAGTGGTATCGATGCAAGTAAATTAAAAGCATATCAATTACAATATTCAAAAGCGTATAAAGGTTATATGGAAGCGAGTCAAAAGAATCAATTTCCATGGGTCGTAGCAGCATTTCCATCTAAAGCTTGGGCACAACGCGTTTATCCTGATAAATCAGTGGAAGACGCATATACAACTTTTGTTGATGAAGTGTTTGATATTGTACGAGTTGATGGTAACGATCCGATTCAAAATTGGCAATCTCATGTCAAGAATTTAAGTGTGCATGCTGATAAATTGCAGAAAAAACAATATAAAGCATTACACTATCTATCAGAAGGTACAGACTTAGTTGTTGGCTTACCAAAAGGACATATTTGGGAAGATGCGACTAGTTATGTCAATGGTGATCAACAGGCTTTTATTGCTAATATACCTACTGAAGAAGTATTCACTGCACCAGATAGAAACAACGTTAATGGATATGTGACAAATAAATTGCCTTTAAGTTTTAATGGTAATATTATTGATGGCTTTACATTGACATTCAAAGATGGAGAAATCATTGATTTTAAAGCAGATAAAGGTGAAGATGTGTTAAGAGACTTATTGGATACAGATGAAGGTGCTAAACGATTAGGTGAGGTTGCGTTAGTACCAGATGATTCACCAATTTCTAATCGTAATACAATCTTTTATAATACGTTATTTGATGAAAATGCATCTTGTCATCTAGCAATAGGTTCAGCATATGGGTTCAATATTGAAGGTGGGACAGAAATGACTACCGAAGAAAAAATTGCAAGTGGTTTAAATGATTCAAATGTGCATGAAGACTTTATGATTGGAAGTGCAGATTTAACTATTTATGGCATATTAGAAGATGATACAAAAGAACTCGTATTTGAAAATGGTAATTGGGCAAACTAAACATCATGTTATATAAAATATGAGGAGTCAAAATTCATTAAGAGATAGGAAGATATGAATGGCAAAACAACAAGTGACTAAAAAAGCAATGTCAGAATCTAAAAGTTTGAAGTCTAGACAAGTCTACCCACAAGATACAAATCATCATCATACAATGTTTGGTGGTACATTAATGGCTAATGTTGATGAAATTGCAGCAATTACTGCAATGAAACATGCTGGTAACTCAGTTGTTACAGCATCGACAGATTCTGTTGATTTTTTACTACCGATTAAAAATGGGGATATTTTATCATATGAAGCGATGGTTTCGTACACAGGTAGTAGTTCAATGGAGGTATGTGTACAAATTATTATTGAAGATGTGTTCGAAGGTGAACGAAAATTAGCTGCCCTCAGCTTTTTAACTTTCGTTGCATTGGACCAAAGTGGTAAACCAACACAAGTACCTCAAGTCTATCCAGAAGATAAAGTTGAAAAATGGTTCCATGAAACTGCGCCACAACGTGTGGCCCGTCGCAAAGAACGTCGTGATGAAAGCAAAAATACAATCGAGTATTTATCAAAAATCCAACATATTGAAAGATAATACTTAAATTAATTCATAATAAAAGTACCTCTATCTCAATGCATTGAAACACATTGAGATAGAGGTACTTTATTTTAAGCTATATCTGTTTTAAATTAAAATGCTATACAAATTAGGCGTTACGAGAAAATATGTTTAGCATGCATTGCTTTTTCATTTTCTCTGAAATCTGTATTAGGGTAGTACATATTTTTCACTAAAACATTGGGTCCTAAGCACTGATATTCAGCACAATGACAGTTGAGTGATTGTGCTAAATCAGAATTGAGCCATTGATTAAAAACATCAGTCAGTTTATCTTTTTGAATATTAGAGATAGTACCATTTTCATCACCAAAATCAGTAACAATGACATTACCTGTAAATACATTTACATTTAAACGGCTACGACCATCTGGGTCATTTCGCATCGTAACGTTTTTAGCATTTCTTAATCGTTGTAATAAAAGTTGGTCATTTTCGTCATTAATACATGGATAAATAGGTAATGTACCAAAAAGCATCCATGTATCTTCGTTTCTAATATCTAATAAATGATGTATTGCTTCTTTCATTTCTTTTAATGACAACACATTTAATGAACTAGCAAAGTCAGCAGGGTACATTGGATGTACCTCATGGCGACTACATTTCATATCGTTCACAATCTCTTGATGGATTTTATTTAAATAGGGTAAAGTACTTTGATTCAACATTGTTTCTGCGGAAACGAACATACCTTGCTC
Organism: Staphylococcus warneri; assembly: GCF_900636385.1. NCBI lineage: Bacteria > Bacillati > Bacillota > Bacilli > Caryophanales > Staphylococcaceae > Staphylococcus > Staphylococcus warneri. Next base: position 917,189 of record NZ_LR134269.1, read on the forward strand.
AGAGAGCGTGCTAGCGTTATCAAGCATTTGTTCATATAGTTTGAGTTTCGCTTTCAAAGGTGGTTGTTTTTTCATAGCACCGAATCCCACATCTGTAAATTCTTGGATAGTACCCCAGTTATGAGAAATATGCATCACATCGATATACTCAGCGATATCTAGATATCTATCTTGTGGCAATGTTAAATTTGAATTCATTTGAACGTAAATCCCACGCTGATGTGCATATTTTAATAATGGTTTAACAACATTTTTGATGGATTTTTTTGAGAACATGGGTTCGCCACCTGTAATTGATAACGTACGTAAATTTGGTATTTCATCTAATCTACGGTATATAATATCCATGGGTAAGGGTTCGGGGTCCTTTGTTTGAAGTGTATAACCAACCGCACAATGACTACATCTCATATTACATAAATTAGTAGTTGTAAACTCTATATTACTTAAAGTAAGTTGCCCATTATCAATGACATCATTATAGGCTTCCCAAGGATCGTTATATATTGAAATAGGTTGTTTATTAGTTGTTAACATGATAATTACTCCTAAAAGAGGAGACGTTAGTATAAAATTAGATGTGAAAAAATGTAAATCATTAGTATGTATTTGTTCATTACAAAATATATGTATATCTAACTTTTACCAAGTCTTGCTCTTTAAATTTTGTAAAAAGTACAGTAAACATTATTAAGATTATATCCCTTTTTGTCAAATTCTGTTAGGATGATATTATCAAAAAAACAAATCAAAGGAGCGCTTATTTAATATGAGTGAACAACAAACGATTGACCAAATTAAAACACGATTAAACAAATTTATTGAAGATATTGATCACGTAAACCCTGATGAAGTACGCGTTGAAGACATTGATGAGTGGATTGGATTATTAGACCAATTAGAAGAAAAAGTGAAACAAGTTTCAAAATAATTATTAGGTAATTAATAATAGTGACACTTTAGTGACGATTATTTTTCAATTGTTAGATGATGTTTAAATTCACCTAAAAGAGTGAAAGTAATAAATATAATCGAACAATAGAAAGGTGATTACATTATGAGTAAAAAAGTAGCTATTATTTTAGCAGATGAATTTGAAGATATAGAATTAACAAGCCCTAAAGAAGCATTAGAAAATGCTGGCATTGAAACTGTTATTGTTGGAGATAACGAAAACCAAGAGGTTGTAGGTAAACATGGTGAAAAAGCAACAGTTCAAGTAAGTATTGCCGATGCTAAACCAGAAGATTACGATGGTTTATTAATACCAGGTGGATTTGCACCAGACCATTTACGTGGTGATGCAGAAGGTAGATACGGCACTTTTGCTAAATATTTCACAACAAATGATGTACCTGCTTTCGCAATTTGCCATGGTCCTCAAGTATTAATTGATACTGATGATTTAAATGGTAGAACATTAACAGCAGTATTAAATGTTCGAAAAGACCTATCTAATGCGGGTGCTCATGTTGTAGACGAATCAGTAGTTGTAGATAACAACATTGTAACGAGTCGTACACCAGATGATTTAGATGATTTTAACAGAGAAATTGTTAAACAACTAGAAGACTAATTTATGAGTTTAATAAGAGTTCACAAAAGCCTGTTGATTAATTTCAACAGGCTTTGTTTATAGAATTTAAATATTAATGATCAGAAGTTATAATCATTTTTTTGACAATTTTAAGTAAAAACGTATAGAATCAAGTACACCCTGGGACTGATTTTTAAGATAAAGTATAGCTAATCCTCTTAACTACTGGTAAACTCAAATTATAACAGTGAGTTTAAGTAAAGGAGCAAATGCATGAAAAGAAGCGATAGATTTGCACAATCGAATGAAACGTATCAACAAGATATGCGTGAACCTCACTATAATACTTATTATCAACCAGTAGGAAAACCACCTAAAAAGAAAAAAAGTAAACGTATTTTTTTAAGAATTTTAATCATATTAACAATTATTATTGTTCTATTTTTAGGATTAATGTATTTTATGTCTTCTAGAGCTAATGTAGATGATTTAAAATCGATAGAAAATAAAAATGATTACGTTGCTGCTGATCAAATGCCTGAATATGTAAGAGGTGCATTTATTTCGTTAGAAGATGAACGATTTTATAAGCACCATGGATTTGATTTTAAGGGTACTTCGCGTGCATTATTTTCAACATTAAGTGATCATGATGTTCAAGGTGGTAGCACGATTACACAACAAGTTGTTAAAAATTATTATTACGATAATGAACGTTCATTTACAAGAAAATTAAAAGAATTATTTGTTGCACACAAAGTTGAGAAACAATATGATAAAAACCAAATACTAAGTTTTTATTTAAATAATATATATTTTGGTGATAATCAATATACGGTTGAAGGTGCAGCCAATCATTATTTCGGTGCAACTACTAACAAAAACAATCAAAACTTAAAGCAAATTAGTGTATTGCAAAGTGCTATATTAGCTAGTAAAGTCAATGCACCAAGTGTTTATAATATCGAAGATATGTCTGATAATTTTATAAATAGAGTTAAAACAAACTTAGAAAAGATGAAGCAACTTCATTATATTTCTGATGAACAATATGAAGAAGCAATGGCACAATTAGGTAACTAAAAAGTACCCTATCACGCGCAATATAAACTGACTCAATTACAGTAATGTGTAAATGATGTTCTAATATTGTGTAGTTGATAGGGTGTTTATTTTTTTGTAAAGCAATGGTTTTTAGATAATCATCAAACTATGTCATAATATGTAATATACAATACGCAAGTGGAGGTGTATGATGCCTAAAATCACTAAGTTAGAAGTTCAAAAGAAAAATAAAGAAAGATTTAATCTATATCTTGATAACGAGTTTGAAATGGGCATTGATATTGATACTTTAGTTAAATTTAATTTAAAGAAAGATCAAATACTAGAGCCCTCAGATATGGAACAAATACAAAAGCATGATCATTATCGTAGAGGTTTAAATGATGCAATTCAATTTCTATCATATCGAAAACGCACTGAAAAAGAAGTTAGACAGCATTTATTAAAAAACGAAGTTTCTGAAGGGGCAATTCAACAAGTCATAGATTATTGTTACCAAGAAAAACTAATAGACCATGATGACTATGCAGAAAGTTTAAAAAATACAATGATTAATACAACTGATAAAGGTCCTGAAATATATAAGCAAAAGTTGTATCAAGCTGGTATAGAACCTAATATCATTGACCAATATACAGAAATTTATTTAGAACAGCAGCCACTAGAGGATATAGTTAAAGTTGCGAATAAAGTAATACGAACTAAAAAAGGTCCGACGTCTAAGCTAAAACAAAAAGTCATGCAATCATTGATGCAAAAAGGGTATACGATGGAAAGAATTAAAGAAGCTATGGATGAATTAGATTTCACAGAAGACGAAGACCAACTTGATTATATGTTACAAACAGATTTAGAAAAAGTATATAACAAGCAACAAAGAAAATATGAAGGTCAACAAGTTATTAGAAAAACGATAGAAACGCTTATGAGAAAAGGCTATAAATATGATAAAATTAAATCTAAATTAGAAGAAAGTGGTATCGAACATGGAACAGAAGAAATTGAGTGAGATGTCTGAACAAGAATTAAGACATGAAATTCAAACATATAAAGAAAAAATGAGAAAAGCAGAAATGAACGGTATTTTAAATGAATATGACGTCTATCAAAGTAAAGTCATTGTAGCAGAAAGCTACCTTGTTGATCGTAACCAAATTGAGTTAGGCCGTATTTATCAATTAAATGATGGTAGTGATCAATATTTTAAAGTAGAAAGACTGAAAGGTATATTTGCTTGGGGCTTCAGAATTAAAAGTAGTGAACCCGAAGAAGGATTACCAATTGCATTATTAAAATTGTAGAAGGATGAAATAAAATGGGAAGTTCAATCGTTTTAAAGTTACTGAAAGTCACTCACTATTATAGAAACAAAAAAACTAAAAAATGGTACTTACCTTTTGGTTACGGCGCAGAAGACATTGATTTAAATAATATTTCACTACATATATACCAAGGAGAATCTTTAGGTATTATTGGAGAACCAGGTTCATCAAAAAGGCTAATAGGAAGGTTGTTATCCGGATCTATCGAACCAGATAAAGGTAAATTAGTACAACTGGATCATATATATTATGGAGATATCGAAGATAGACGCATGATTCATCAAACTGTTAAGGATTATGTCACTCATATCGTTGAACTATTTCCTTATCAAATATCAAATCATAAAGCAGATCAAGTTATACAATATGCTCATGTAAATGAGCAACAAGTTATTTCTAAAATGTCAAAACAGGAATTTGCGCAATTGTTATTAAGCGTGGCGAGATCATGCAAATCTAACATCATCATTTTAAATCATGTGCTTCAATATTTAGATGAAACATTTATGGATAGAGCAGTTGAACTATCTAATGAATACATAGATAATAATCAAACAATGGTCTTCATCGATGATGACATTGATAAAATAGAACAAGTAAGTAACTATATTACATGGGTTTCTCATGGTCAAATTCGTATGGAAGGCTCTGTTAATCAAGTTATTCCTACCTTTAAAGAGCATGAAAAAGATAGAAAAAGTATTGAATCAAAAGAAGAACTTGCATCATTTGATCTCGATTGGAAAAAAAGTAGAACAAGAATGCCAGAAATGACTTATAATTTTAAACGAATTGAACGATATAATCATGCGAAACCACCGGTATTCTTGGTAAGATTTTGGACTTTAATGGTTAGCTTTATTTTAGGTTTAGCACTAATGGGCATATTTATATTGAATAATTTAGGCATTGTTAACGTACCTGAAAATAACCAAGCTACACTTCAATCACAATCAAAAGATACATATGAGGATAAATTGGCTTACGGAATTGCATTAAAGGGCAGTAGTAAACTTTCTGGTTCAAGCAATTTAACTTTGCCCAAATACAGTGTCGTGACTATTGATGGTGAAAACAGTAAAAATTATCGTGTTGATGTTAGTGGTAAACGTTATACTATAGCTAAGAATCAATTAGAATACTTTAATCCAGCAGGTTTATATGAAAAACATAGTTTTAAAACATTGTCTCCATTTATTAAATCCAATTACAGTAAATATGTGGATTATTTTAACAGCCATTTACATAAAGACCATGATTCTGTGAAAAAATCACTAGTACCTGAAGATGATAATCGTTTTGTGGCTGATATTACATCACAACCGATTAAAATGCTATTTAATGATGAGAATCAATTAAATGGATTTGTCATTCCGATTGTTGATAAAAGCGAGCTCAAAGATAAGTTTAATATCAAAAAGGATATTTGGATTTGTAAATCAGGAGATGGTTACTTTATTGCTGATTTAAAAGATAATAAATGGATATATATTGAATTGTAGGTGTAAACATGATCGATAATATAATATTATATTTTAAAAACTTACCACATCTTTTAACATACACCATAAAAAGGATTAAAAGTTTATGGAAGTGGTTTACTTTAAGTTTTATAGTTGGCTTAGTGTTTATTTTAATAGCAGAACTATTTTTTAAATTTACAAATGCTACAGAAGTTATCCATGGCATTTGGTTATATAGACTATTAACACTATTTGCATTTATCTTTATCATGCTCACTTTATACGGTTGTTATAGATTATACGCTAAAGATTATTTAATTACGAAATCTTTTCATATTACACCAGTAACACCTACTGTAATTACCGCTATAGTTGGAAGTGTAGTTATATTTATACTAATGACTATCATTGCATTATTGAAACCTATAAACTATGAAAGTTCATTAATAGCTACGTTATACTTTGTATTTGTTGCTATAGTGCTTATAAGTTTATTGTCAGTGACATTTGGTCTATTGAAAATTCTTAATTATAAAATTGATAAATATTTCTATATCTTTTGTATAGTAGAATTTTTTATATTACCTATTATCTATATGCCAAAGACACACTTGTCACTTGTAGAACATTTATTAATGTTAAATCCTTTATATTATGTGGTTAATGGATTGGCGCAATCAGTGTTATTTGGAAATGTGAGCGTAGCAAACATTCCTTACCACCTATACATGGTATGTTTTATTGCGATCATTTCTATTATTAATTTTGCATTGTCACGTTATGTAGCTCATGCGAAATATAGAAATCAAAATATAAAATTACAAAAAGTAGTTCAATCTAATGATGAGAAAGAAAGCTTAAATGAAATAAATAAAAATGAAAAAGTAGAGACTAATCAAAAGAAATAACGAGAAAAATAGCCAAGGACTTGGAGATTGAAGTCATCCAAGTGCCTTGGCTATTTTATTTGGCAAATAATTTACGTTGAAGTTTATCTTCGCTAAATACCCATCCAATGTAAGAGTGATCGATTTCATCTTGTTGAGTTAAATGGGCAATTGCAACAAATGCGTAATGATCGTTATTTAAATATCTCAAGTCCATTAATCTAATTTCAGTAGTACCATCTTCTAATGGTGTTGTTTGCCAACGATAAATAGATGAGAAATTTAAAAATGTTCTAATATCTTTATTGTTTTTAACTTTCCATAATAATGAATCAATTGATAAATGTTGACGTTTGACCTTATCACTAAAAACAATATTTCTACCATAGGATCTACCAACATAATCATGTTCATCTGTTTGAATCGCTATACGCCATTCCATGAATTTTAATGTAGGAATAACGAAAACTTTAACTGGATTATGTTCTTGTTTTATTTGCTTTAATGCTTGTTTTCTTAAGAATGATTGCATTTTAAATCGTACAATGTAGTATATAATGAGTACCCCGATAATTGGGAAAAAGGCTAAGTATGGATGTACACCAAATGTCCATAATGCCACGCCAATACATAAAATAATAAATATTATTGGATCGAAAGTATTAATTACACCTAGTTGAATCCACTTATTTGTAATAGGTCTTAATGCTTGTGTACCATAAGAATTAAAGATATCAACAAATACATGCAAGAAAACAGCTAATTGAGCCCACATCCATACATGTAAAGGGTTCGTATGGTTAAATATGACAAAAATTAAAAATGTGATTAAAATAGGCCATAAGATTGTAAATGGTATAGAGTGTGTAATACCTCTATGGTGTGAAATATAAGTTGAATTATCTTTTAGTTTTAATACTGTATCTCCATCAGGTATCAGTGATCCTGCAATTAATGTTGTAGCGGTTGCCGCAAATGTATCAGACATAGCAGGATCTTGTGTTGCAAGTGCTGTAAGACCAACACCAATCACGATATGCGTGGCTGTATCCATATATGTTCACTCATTTCGTCTTAATTTATAATATATTATAATCTAAAAGTTGGAATAACAAAATCAACTCACATTACTTTATATAACATGTATGTAAAATAGCCATTGTGCTTAATTTAAAACATCATAAATGTTGTAGGAAGGGAAATATATGTATTTAGAAGACAATTTTAAAAATAATATAATGCAATGGTTTAATCAAAATCAACGCTCTATGCCTTGGCGTGAAACGACGAATCCATATTATATATGGTTAAGCGAAGTCATGTTGCAACAAACTCAAGTTAAAACAGTTATTGATTATTATGATAGATTTATACAACGCTTCCCTACTATTGCTGATTTAAGTGAGGCACATGAAGATGAAGTACTCAAATATTGGGAAGGGTTAGGATACTATAGTCGTGCGCGAAACTTTCATCATGCGATTAAAGAAGTTCAACATGATTATCAAGGTATTGTGCCATCGGATCCTGAACATTTTAAATCTTTAAAAGGCGTTGGCCCCTATACACAAGCAGCGGTTATGAGTATTGCATTTGACCATCCACTCCCTACCGTTGACGGCAATGTATTTAGAGTATGGTCTAGACTGAATAATGACAGTAGAGATATAAAACTACAATCTACTCGTAAAGCATATGAACAAGAATTACTACCATATGTACAAGAAGAAGCTGGTACATTTAACCAATCTATGATGGAACTAGGTGCTTTAATTTGTACACCTAAAAATCCGCTTTGCATGTTTTGTCCAGTACAAGAAAATTGTGAAGCATATGATAAAGGAACTGTATTAGATTTACCAGTTAAAACTAAGACTGTTAAAAAGAAAACGATTGAGCAAAGTGTTTTTCTAATTCGTAATAGTCGTGGTGAATATTTATTAGAAAAAAGACAAGAAAGATTATTAAATGGTATGTGGGAATTTCCAATGTTTGAAACAGCCCATGCGATTGACCAAATATCAAAGCAATTAAATCACCAGATTGAGCCTTTATCTGAACCTATTTTTAAATTAAAACATCAATTCACACATTTAATATGGCATATTAAGGTGTATAGTGTACCAGAGGAACTTGAGATTGAATCAGTATCTCTACCTGATCATATGATATGGTTCGATTTAGAACAACGTGATCAATTTACTTTTCCAGTACCTATGGCTAAGATTTATCAATTTATTGAAGGGTAACTATAGAAAAATAAATGAATTTAAAGCATAAATTTAATTGCATCAAAGTTCAGAAGTACTTTATAAATATGATATAATCTAGATGGTTAAAAAGTATAAAGGTGGTGTGGAGTATGGTAAAAGAATCCATACCTAAAGAAGGACAAGATATAAAGATTCAAAGTTATAAGCATGATGGTAACATCCATCGTGTATGGTCTGAAACAACTATTTTAAAAGGAACTGATCATGTAATTATCGGTGGTAACGATCATACACTAGTAACAGAAAGTGATGGTCGTACATGGATTACTAGAGAACCAGCAATTGTATACTTTCATTCAGAATACTGGTTTAATGTCATTTGTATGTTTCGTGAAGACGGCGTTTACTACTATTGTAACTTGTCTTCACCGTTTGTATGTGATGAGGAAGCTTTAAAATATATAGACTATGACCTTGATATTAAAGTTTATCCTAATGGTAAATATCATTTATTAGATGAAGATGAGTATGAACAACATATGAATCAAATGAACTACCCTCATGATATAGATGTTATATTGAGACGTAGTGTGGATATTTTACAACAATGGATTGAACAGAAAAAAGGCCCGTTCGCACCAGACTTTATTAAAGTATGGAAAGAGCGATATAAGAAAATTAGAGATTATTAAGCAAATAAGATGTAAAACATATAGAGATGGTTTATATTATTCCATGTTGCATTGGATTATTTAAAAAGATAATTTGATATGAACCAATCTCTATCAACATAGCTAAACTTGATAATCATATCATTCAGAGGTTGAGATATGTAAGTAAATTACCGTAGAATAACATTCATTAACTATTTTTCTAATTATTAGTGATAGTTGCGATGAGTTGTTATTCAAAAAGTATTTACCGTATCCAACCTCTGTTCCATTTTAAATAAATCAAAATCAAATAAAAGTGGGGGGATTACAACAAATGATTAGACGATATTTAGAATTTGTAAAACCATACAAATATCGAATCATTGCTACTATTATTGTTGGTATTATTAAATTCGGTATACCGATGTTAATTCCATTACTTATAAAATATGCGATTGATGGTGTTATTAACAATCACTCCCTAAGCGCTAGTGAAAAATATTCACATTTAGCAATTGCCATAGGTATAGCTTTATTTATCTTTTTAATTGTAAGGCCACCAATTGAATTTATAAGACAATATTTAGCACAATGGACAAGTAATAAAATTTTATATGATATTCGTAAACAGTTATACAATCATTTACAAGCATTAAGTGCTCGATTTTATGCCAACAATCAAGTTGGACAAGTGATATCACGAGTAATTAATGACGTGGAACAAACTAAAGATTTTATCTTAACAGGTCTTATGAACATTTGGTTAGATTGTATTACAATTATTATTGCTTTAACGATTATGTTCTTCCTTGATGTTAAATTAACATTTGCAGCAATATTTATATTCCCATTTTATATTTTAACTGTATATTTCTTCTTTGGAAGATTAAGAAAGTTAACTAGAGTTAGATCTCAAGCATTAGCAGAAGTGCAAGGTTTTTTACATGAACGTGTTCAAGGTATGTCTGTTATCAAAAGCTTCGCTATTGAAGACAATGAAGCACAAAATTTTGATAACCGAAATCAAAACTTTTTACAAAAAGCCTTCAAACATACAAGATGGAATGCATATTCATTTGCAGCAATTAACACTGTAACTGATATAGGTCCAATAATAGTAATTGGTGTAGGTGCGTATTTAGCTATTAGTGGATCTATTACAGTAGGTACCTTAGCCGCATTTGTTGGATATCTTGAACAATTGTTTGGACCTTTAAGACGTTTAGTTTCATCATTTACTACACTTACACAAAGTTTCGCTTCAATGGATCGTGTATTTCAATTAATTGATGAAGATTATGACATTAAAAACGGTGTAGGTGCACAACCTATAGAGATTAAACAAGGTCAAATCGAATTAAAACATGTAAGTTTCAAATATAATGAGAATGAACAAGAAGTTTTAAAAGATATTAATCTTACAATAAATAAAGGAGAAACAGTTGCTTTTGTAGGAATGAGTGGTGGAGGAAAATCTACCTTAATCAATTTAATACCAAGATTTTATGACGTTACTGATGGTGAAATACTAGTTGATCAACATAATATTAAAGACTTCTTAACAGGTAGCCTTAGAAATCAAATTGGTTTAGTTCAACAAGATAATATATTATTTTCTGACACTGTAAAAGAAAATATTTTATTAGGTCGACCTGATGCGACAGATGAAGAAGTTGTTGAAGCGGCTAAAATGGCCAATGCTCATGATTTTATTATGAATTTACAAGATGGATATGACACTGAAGTAGGGGAACGCGGTGTCAAATTATCAGGTGGGCAAAAACAAAGACTATCAATAGCACGAATTTTCTTAAATAATCCTCCAATACTAATATTAGACGAAGCAACAAGTGCATTAGATTTAGAAAGTGAAGCGATTATTCAAGAAGCACTTGATGTGTTAAGTAAAGATCGTACTACTTTAATCGTGGCACACCGATTATCAACAATCACACATGCAGATAAGATTGTAGTGATGCAAAATGGACAAATTGTCGAAACGGGCACTCATCAAGAATTAATCGATAAAAAAGGTGCATATGAACACTTATACAGTATTCAAAATTTATAAATATGACAAAGAAGAGCTTAAAGCATTTTAGTGCCTTAAGCTCTTCTTTCTGTTTGAATTGGATATTTATTGCTAACATTCATTGAGGTTTATAAATCAAAATCTTCATCAGCGATATCAATATCAGAATCTGAACGGTGATATGTGAAGAAACTAATACGTAAACGATCTAAATGTTCTAAATGATATCGATACTCTTCAATAGCTGCGATGATTTGCATAATATTGGCATAGGAATAAAGCGTTTGATATGGATTATGGATTAATTCATTTTGAAAGGCATCCATTAAATCTTTCTTTTGTGGATTATCAACTTCATATTGAAATTGAGCCACATTATATTTTGCTTTTTTAGATAAACTTTTTAAAATTTGTTCATGGAAAGCAATAAGTGAATCCAATTCTAATTTAATCTGTAATAATAATTGATTATTTAGTTGATGTAAGTCATTTTGATAACGTGACATTCTATTTAACACTTCATAAGCTAATCTAGTCGTTCTTACTACTTCTTTGAATAAAATTTTCTTTCGATATTGTGCGTGGATATGCTTTTTAAATAGTGGTCTTTCTTCGTGATAAAAATTATAAATCTGCTCTAGTTTATTGATCCTAGTATTGAGTTGATCGCCATCTTGTTTAATATTATGAAATTCGGATGTATCATTTAATACGAGTTTAAACCATACAAATATATCAGACGAAATGTTAGCAGAATTATAATAGATTTTCGTTTCGAATTTAGGGGGCAAGAATAACAAGTTCACAATTGAAGAACTTAGTACACCAATCATCACTAAAACAAATCTAAAGAAAGCGGCAACATAGAAAGACCCTGTATGTTGTCCCATAATGATTAATGCAGTTACACTTGCTAATGTAGCAACATGGGCTAAGTTAAATCTGAATAAAATTGCAATTAATAATATAACTGTGACACCCATAATAATGAAATTATCACTAAAGATCGTCACCATAGTGACAGCCAATAACGCACCAATAATGTTACCTATAGCTTGGTCTGAAACTGTTTTTATCGACTTATAGACACTGGGTTGCATTGCAACAACAGCACTGACGCCGGCTAATGATTTAAGACCAACATTATCAGGTAGTAAAGAAGCGATAGACATAGCTAATATAATTGCTATACCAGTTTTTAAAATCCGAGCTCCAAGTCTCAAAAATAGCGCTCCTTTTAAGTTTTATTGAATATAATAATAAATTCGTATTCATTATTGTTATACACTGACTGACAATAAATTTCAAGTGAATATGAGCATTACTCATGACAATTAAATTGCATTAACTATGGCGTTTATTTTAATAAATAGAGTAGTTTAATAATAAGAGGTAAGGTAGCCAATACTTAACATGCTATAAATATAAAATTTCATAAATAGAAAATGTGATTTATTTTCAATTAGACATAGTCTAACAAACCGAAATTATAATGCTTTATATAAATAAAATCCAAGACAAAGTTTATGTCTTGGATTAATTAACGGCATCCCCAAAGCAGGATTATAGGTAAGGACTCTTTTATCACAGCCGCTTGAATAACTAAAAATTATTTCATTTGACTAAACGCATAATCAGCTGCTTTAAGTGTTTGATCAATGTCTTCTTCAGTATGTTCTGTAGTTAAGAACCAAGCTTCGAATTTAGAAGGAGCTAAATTAATACCTTGATTAAGCATTAATTTAAAGAATTTTGCAAAAGCCTCACCATCAGAATTCTCTACTTGTTCATAATGGGTAATCTTTTCATCAGTAAAGTACAATGTGAGAGAACCGTATATACGATTAATTGTTGCGGTGATTTGATGTTTTTCAATTAATTGTAATAGACCGTCTTCTAATCGTTTCCCTAGTTTATCTAATTTCTCATAAACACCGTCTTGTTCTAAAACTTCAAGTAAAGCAATACCTGCTTTCATTGATAATGGGTTACCAGCCATAGTACCTGCTTGATAAGCTGGCCCAAGTGGCGCTACATGTTCCATTATATCTTGTCGGCCGCCATAACCTCCGATTGGTAAACCACCACCTACAATTTTACCAAAAGCAGTTAAATCAGGGATGACACCAAGTAAGTCTTGAGCAGCACCATAATGAAATCTGAACGCTGTAATGATTTCATCATAAATGACTAAACTATTGTTTTCGTGAGTAATACGATTAACTTCTTCTAAAAATCCTGGTTCTGGCATTACCATACCAAAGTTACCTACTATAGGCTCTACTAAAACGGCAGCAACGTCGTCACCCCAGTGATTAATTGCCTCTTTGTATGATTCAATATCGTTAAATGGTACAGTAATCACTTCTTTAGCAACGCTTTCTGGGACACCTGCAGAATCAGGGGAGCCAAGTTGTGAAGGACCACTACCAGCGGCAACTAGTACTAAATCCGAATGTCCATGATATGAACCGGCAAATTTAATGATTTTATTACGTTTAGTATAGGCACGTGCAACTCTTATAGTAGTCATAACAGCTTCAGTACCAGAGTTTACAAATCTAATTTTTTCAAGAGAAGGAATGGCCTCTCGCAATTTCTTACTAAATTCAATTTCTAATTCAGTAGGTGTTCCATATAATACACCTTTAGCAGCTTGTTCTTGAATTGCTTTTGTAATGTGAGGATGCGCGTGACCAGTAATGATAGGACCATATGCTTGTAAATAGTCTATAAATTTGTTGCCATCTACATCATATAAATAAGCCCCTTTACCTTCTTTCATTACTACTGGTGCTCCACCACCAACTGCTTTATAAGAACGAGATGGAGAGTTTACGCCACCTAAAATATATTCATTCGATAATTCCTGAAGTCGTTCACTTTCAGTAAAGTTCATATTATCAACCTCTTTTAATTTAATATTGTCGTTTATTATCGTATCATAAAATTAACATAATGAAGAAACAGGTGATTAAATGTTAAAAAAAGGTGATCAATTCCCAGAATTTTCATTAGAAAATCAAAATGGAGAACGCATTACTAATGAAACGATAAAAGGTCAAGTGACAATATTATATTTCTATCCTAGAGATAATACACCAACTTGTACTACAGAAGCTTGTGATTTTCGAGATAATATCGAAATGTTTAATGATTTGAATGTGAATATCTATGGTGTGAGTGGTGATTCTAAGAAAAAGCATCAAAATTTTATAGAGAAACATAAGCTTAACTTTGATTTACTCGTAGATCAAGACTATCAACTTTCCAATGAAGTCGGTGTATATCAATTGAAAAAATCATTCGGTAAAGAAAGCATGGGCATAGTTCGAACAACGTTTGTTATAGATGAGCAGGGCATAGTTAAAGATGTTATTGAAAAAGTAAAAGTTAAGACCCAAATTGAAGAACTAAAAAACATTTTGGAGTGATATTGATGAAAGTAGTTAGTCTGTTTAGATTAGGAGAGTTAGAAGATAAATTAAAAGAAACATTTCCGCAGGTAGAATTTAAATTTATTAAGAAAGCTAAAAATATACCAAATGAAGACAGACAATCACTCGATATCTTAATTGGATATGATGGAAATCTAGATGAAACATTGTTAGAGGATTGCCCAAATCTTAAGTGGATTGCTTGGTATGCTACTGGTGTTAATTCTTTACCATTAAAATATATTAAGGAACACAATATTACGTTAACTAATAGTAGGGGAGTACAAGCAAAACAACTATCTGAATTCATCATTGCATTTATTTTAGATGATTATAAGAAAATGAGAACGTCTTATATTAATCAACAAAACAAGATATATGATTCGAAAATGACAGGCAGAAGATTAAATGGTGATTGCATATTGTTTTTAGGCACAGGAGCAATCGCACAACGAACAGCAAAGTTAGCGAAAGCTTTTGATATGAAGGTTATAGGTGTAAGTAAATCAGGCAAACAGAAAAAATGGTTTGATGAAGTACACAAAATTGAATATCTAAGTGACTTATTAGAAAAAGGCGATATAGTAATCAATAGTTTACCAGAAACAAATGAAACGATTCATTTATTAAAATATGAAGACTTTGAAAAAATGAAAGCAAGTACAATGTTTATTAATGTCGGTAGAGGTACAATAGTTGAGGAAGATACATTGATTGAAGCATTAAGCAATAATGAAATCAGACATGCTTACTTAGATGTATTTGAAAAAGAGCCATTAACACCAGATAACTCATTATATGAACTAGACAACGTAACTATAACTGCGCATATTACAGGAAATGATCAAGGTATTAATGAGGACGTTACAAAAATATTTATTAAAAACTTGGAACATTTTCTCAATTATAGCAGCGTAATTGAGAATGAAGTGGATCTAGAAAAAGGATATTAATGAAAATACAACTGTTTTATTGACATTTGTAAATTGTAACAGTTATATTAGTATTAAGTAATAATCATTATTAACTAGAAAGATGGTGAAAAAAATGAGCGCGGAATTAGAATCAATAGAACATGAACTTGAAGAATCAATTGCGTCTTTAAGAAAAGCTGGTATACGTATAACACCTCAAAGACAAGCAATCTTGAAATTCATGATTTCTTCAAAAACACATCCTAGTGCCGACGAAATTTATCAAGCACTTTCACCAGATTTTCCTAATATAAGTGTTGCGACAATATATAATAATTTAAGAGTATTCAAAGATATAGGCATTGTAAAAGAGCTCACATACGGTGATGCATCAAGTCGATTTGATTTCAATACTCACAATCATTACCATATTATTTGTGAAAAATGCGGTAAAATAGTTGACTTCCATTATCCACAATTAGACGAAGTGGAACAGCTAGCACAACATGTTACTGAATTTGACGTAACACATCATCGAATGGAAATTTATGGAATATGTAAAGAATGCAAAGATAAAGAAGAATAGGCATCATATACTCATAAAGATAAATCAATAGTAAATAATAATTAAAAACCATGTTTGACTCATAATAGTCAAACATGGTTTTTATATATTTAAAAGAATAAAAAAGTAATGTAAATGTTTTATATGAAAAAAATATAACATGTACTTAGAAAACTTAAGTCAGATACGAAAGAAGAGTTATTGTAAAATAGGGATCAATTTTGAGATGAGGATTACACTTTAAAAAATGATAGTTCACTTTAAATTAAAATAAGGTATACTTCGAGTAAATTTTTACAAATTAAATAGTTGAAATGCGTTGACGTTAATATAATTACTTGGTAATATATAAAAGTCGTCAAAACGATATTAACTATTTGAAAAGATTTCATTAACTTTTTAAAGTAAATGTTGATAAAGTGTAATTTTGACTATTGAACTTTCAATTCAAACATTATATTATAGATTTTGTTGAGTCATTAATAACAAAGTTCTTAAAAAAGAATTTAAATTTATTGTTGACTTCATAAAACAAACGCGATATAATGAGATATTGTAAGCGAAAAAAAGAACATTGAAAACTGAATGACAATATGTCAACGTTAATTCTAATAATGTAACGAAAGTTACAACAATTAATTTAGTTTTATGAGCTAATCAAACATCATAATTTTTTATGGAGAGTTTGATCCTGGCTCAGGATGAACGCTGGCGGCGTGCCTAATACATGCAAGTCGAGCGAACAGATAAGGAGCTTGCTCCTTTGACGTTAGCGGCGGACGGGTGAGTAACACGTGGATAACGTACCTATAAGACTGGGATAACTTCGGGAAACCGGAGCTAATACCGGATAACATATTGAACCGCATGGTTCAATAGTGAAAGGCGGCTTTGCTGTCACTTATAGATGGATCCGCGCCGTATTAGCTAGTTGGTAAGGTAACGGCTTACCAAGGCAACGATACGTAGCCGACCTGAGAGGGTGATCGGCCACACTGGAACTGAGACACGGTCCAGACTCCTACGGGAGGCAGCAGTAGGGAATCTTCCGCAATGGGCGAAAGCCTGACGGAGCAACGCCGCGTGAGTGATGAAGGTCTTCGGATCGTAAAACTCTGTTATCAGGGAAGAACAAATGTGTAAGTAACTGTGCACATCTTGACGGTACCTGATCAGAAAGCCACGGCTAACTACGTGCCAGCAGCCGCGGTAATACGTAGGTGGCAAGCGTTATCCGGAATTATTGGGCGTAAAGCGCGCGTAGGCGGTTTTTTAAGTCTGATGTGAAAGCCCACGGCTCAACCGTGGAGGGTCATTGGAAACTGGAAAACTTGAGTGCAGAAGAGGAAAGTGGAATTCCATGTGTAGCGGTGAAATGCGCAGAGATATGGAGGAACACCAGTGGCGAAGGCGACTTTCTGGTCTGTAACTGACGCTGATGTGCGAAAGCGTGGGGATCAAACAGGATTAGATACCCTGGTAGTCCACGCCGTAAACGATGAGTGCTAAGTGTTAGGGGGTTTCCGCCCCTTAGTGCTGCAGCTAACGCATTAAGCACTCCGCCTGGGGAGTACGACCGCAAGGTTGAAACTCAAAGGAATTGACGGGGACCCGCACAAGCGGTGGAGCATGTGGTTTAATTCGAAGCAACGCGAAGAACCTTACCAAATCTTGACATCCTTTGACCGCTCTAGAGATAGAGTTTTCCCCTTCGGGGGACAAAGTGACAGGTGGTGCATGGTTGTCGTCAGCTCGTGTCGTGAGATGTTGGGTTAAGTCCCGCAACGAGCGCAACCCTTAAGCTTAGTTGCCATCATTAAGTTGGGCACTCTAAGTTGACTGCCGGTGACAAACCGGAGGAAGGTGGGGATGACGTCAAATCATCATGCCCCTTATGATTTGGGCTACACACGTGCTACAATGGACAATACAAAGGGCAGCTAAACCGCGAGGTCAAGCAAATCCCATAAAGTTGTTCTCAGTTCGGATTGTAGTCTGCAACTCGACTACATGAAGCTGGAATCGCTAGTAATCGTAGATCAGCATGCTACGGTGAATACGTTCCCGGGTCTTGTACACACCGCCCGTCACACCACGAGAGTTTGTAACACCCGAAGCCGGTGGAGTAACCATTTATGGAGCTAGCCGTCGAAGGTGGGACAAATGATTGGGGTGAAGTCGTAACAAGGTAGCCGTATCGGAAGGTGCGGCTGGATCACCTCCTTTCTAAGGATATATTCGGAACATCTTCGAAGAAGATGAAGGAATAACATTGACATATTGTATTCAGTTTTGATTGTTTGTTTTACAAATAATTAATGGGCCTATAGCTCAGCTGGTTAGAGCGCACGCCTGATAAGCGTGAGGTCGGTGGTTCGAGTCCACTTAGGCCCACCATTAATTAATATTTATTTGGGGGCTTAGCTCAGCTGGGAGAGCGCCTGCTTTGCACGCAGGAGGTCAGCGGTTCGATCCCGCTAGTCTCCACCATTATAATTGTACATTGAAAACTAGATAAGTAAGTAAAATAGATTTTACCAAGCAAAACCGAGTGAATTAGAGTTTTAAAGCTTGAATTCATAAGAAATAATCGCTAGTGTTCGAAAGAACACTCACAAGATTAATAACGCGTTTCCTGTAGGATGGAAACATAGATTAAGTTATTAAGGGCGCACGGTGGATGCCTTGGCACTAGAAGCCGATGAAGGACGTTACTAACGACGATATGCTTTGGGGAGCTGTAAGTAAGCGTTGATCCAGAGATTTCCGAATGGGGAAACCCAGCATGAGTTATGTCATGTTATCGATATGTGAATACATAGCATATCAGAAGGCAGACCCGGAGAACTGAAACATCTTAGTACCCGGAGGAAGAGAAAGAAAAATCGATTCCCTGAGTAGCGGCGAGCGAAACGGGAAGAGCCCAAACCAACAAGCTTGCTTGTTGGGGTTGTAGGACACTCTATACGGAGTTACAAAAGTATATATTAGACGAATCATCTGGAAAGTTGAATCAAAGAAGGTAATAATCCTGTAGTCGAAAATATATACTCTCTTGAGTGGATCCTGAGTACGACGGAGCACGTGAAATTCCGTCGGAATCTGGGAGGACCATCTCCTAAGGCTAAATACTCTCTAGTGACCGATAGTGAACCAGTACCGTGAGGGAAAGGTGAAAAGTACCCCGGAAGGGGAGTGAAAGAGAACTTGAAACCGTGTGCTTACAAGTAGTCAGAGCCCGTTAATGGGTGATGGCGTGCCTTTTGTAGAATGAACCGGCGAGTTACGATTTGATGCAAGGTTAAGCAGCTAATGTGGAGCCGTAGCGAAAGCGAGTCTGAATAGGGCGTTTAGTATTTGGTCGTAGACCCGAAACCAGGTGATCTACCCTTGGTCAGGTTGAAGTTCAGGTAACACTGAATGGAGGACCGAACCGACTTACGTTGAAAAGTGAGCGGATGAACTGAGGGTAGCGGAGAAATTCCAATCGAACTTGGAGATAGCTGGTTCTCTCCGAAATAGCTTTAGGGCTAGCCTCAAGTGATGATTATTGGAGGTAGAGCACTGTTTGGACGAGGGGCCCTTCTCAGGTTACCGAATTCAGACAAACTCCGAATGCCAATCAATTTAACTTGGGAGTCAGAACATGGGTGATAAGGTCCGTGTTCGAAAGGGAAACAGCCCAGACCACCAGCTAAGGTCCCAAAATATATGTTAAGTGGAAAAGGATGTGGCGTTGCCCAGACAACTAGGATGTTGGCTTAGAAGCAGCCATCATTTAAAGAGTGCGTAATAGCTCACTAGTCGAGTGACACTGCGCCGAAAATGTACCGGGGCTAAACATATTACCGAAGCTGTGGATTGTCCGTAGGACAATGGTAGGAGAGCGTTCTAAGGGCGTCGAAGCATGATCGCAAGGACATGTGGAGCGCTTAGAAGTGAGAATGCCGGTGTGAGTAGCGAAAGACGGGTGAGAATCCCGTCCACCGATTGACTAAGGTTTCCAGAGGAAGGCTCGTCCGCTCTGGGTTAGTCGGGTCCTAAGCTGAGGCCGACAGGCGTAGGCGATGGATAACAGGTTGATATTCCTGTACCACCTAGTATCGTTTTAATCGATGGGGGGGACGCAGTAGGATAGGCGAAGCGTGCTATTGGATTGCACGTCCAAGCAGTAAGACTGAGTGTTAGGCAAATCCGGCACTCATAAGGTCAAGCTGTGATGGGGAGAGGAAATTGTTTCCTCGAGTCGTTGATTTCACACTGCCAAGAAAAGCCTCTAGATAGATAACAGGTGCCCGTACCGCAAACCGACACAGGTAGTCAAGATGAGAATTCTAAGGTGAGCGAGCGAACTCTCGTTAAGGAACTCGGCAAAATGACCCCGTAACTTCGGGAGAAGGGGTGCTCTTTAGGGTTAACGCCCAGAAGAGCCGCAGTGAATAGGCCCAAGCGACTGTTTATCAAAAACACAGGTCTCTGCTAAACCGTAAGGTGATGTATAGGGGCTGACGCCTGCCCGGTGCTGGAAGGTTAAGAGGAGTAGTTAGCTTCTGCGAAGCTACGAATCGAAGCCCCAGTAAACGGCGGCCGTAACTATAACGGTCCTAAGGTAGCGAAATTCCTTGTCGGGTAAGTTCCGACCCGCACGAAAGGCGTAACGATTTGGGCACTGTCTCAACGAGAGACTCGGTGAAATCATAGTACCTGTGAAGATGCAGGTTACCCGCGACAGGACGGAAAGACCCCGTGGAGCTTTACTGTAGCCTGATATTGAAATTCGGCACAGCTTGTACAGGATAGGTAGGAGCCTTTGAAACGTGAGCGCTAGCTTACGTGGAGGCATTGGTGGGATACTACCCTAGCTGTGTTGGCTTTCTAACCCGCACCACTTATCGTGGTGGGAGACAGTGTCAGGTGGGCAGTTTGACTGGGGCGGTCGCCTCCTAAAAGGTAACGGAGGCGCTCAAAGGTTCCCTCAGAATGGTTGGAAATCATTCATAGAGTGTAAAGGCATAAGGGAGCTTGACTGCGAGACTTACAAGTCGAGCAGGGTCGAAAGACGGACTTAGTGATCCGGTGGTTCCGCATGGAAGGGCCATCGCTCAACGGATAAAAGCTACCCCGGGGATAACAGGCTTATCTCCCCCAAGAGTTCACATCGACGGGGAGGTTTGGCACCTCGATGTCGGCTCATCGCATCCTGGGGCTGTAGTCGGTCCCAAGGGTTGGGCTGTTCGCCCATTAAAGCGGTACGCGAGCTGGGTTCAGAACGTCGTGAGACAGTTCGGTCCCTATCCGTCGTGGGCGTAGGAAATTTGAGAGGAGCTGTCCTTAGTACGAGAGGACCGGGATGGACATACCTCTGGTGTACCAGTTGTCGTGCCAACGGCATAGCTGGGTAGCTATGTATGGACGGGATAAGTGCTGAAAGCATCTAAGCATGAAGCCCCCCTCAAGATGAGATTTCCCAACTTCGGTTATAAGATCCCTCAAAGATGATGAGGTTAATAGGTTCGAGGTGGAAGCGTGGTGACACGTGGAGCTGACGAATACTAATCGATCGAAGACTTAATCAAAATTTATGTTTTGCGAAGCAAAATCATTTTACTTACTATCTAGTTTTGAATGTATAATACATTCCATTTGTCTGGTGACAATGGCAAGGAGGTCACACCTGTTCCCATGCCGAACACAGAAGTTAAGCTCCTTAGCGCCGATGGTAGTCGGACTAACGTTCCGCTAGAGTAGGACGTTGCCAGGCAAATATACTGGAGAATTAGCTCAGCTGGGAGAGCATCTGCCTTACAAGCAGAGGGTCGGCGGTTCGAACCCGTCATTCTCCACCATTTATAGCCGGCCTAGCTCAATTGGTAGAGCAACTGACTTGTAATCAGTAGGTTGGGGGTTCAAGTCCTCTGGCCGGCACCATCTTTAGAGCCATTAGCTCAGTTGGTAGAGCATCTGACTTTTAATCAGAGGGTCAGAGGTTCGAATCCTCTATGGCTCACCATTTTAATAGCGGGTGTGGCGGAATTGGCAGACGCACTAGACTTAGGATCTAGCGCCTTACGGCGTGGGGGTTCGACTCCCTTCACCCGCATATGCAGAAGTAGTTCAGCGGTAGAATACAACCTTGCCAAGGTTGGGGTCGCGGGTTCGAATCCCGTCTTCTGCTCCATTATTAGTGCCGGGGTGGCGGAACTGGCAGACGCACAGGACTTAAAATCCTGCGGTGAGAGATCACCGTACCGGTTCGATTCCGGTCCTCGGCACCATCTTATTATTAATATGCGCCCGTAGCTCAATTGGATAGAGCGTTTGACTACGGATCAAGAGGTTATGGGTTCGACTCCTATCGGGCGCGCTTATTCTACGGGAAGTAGCTCAGCTTGGTAGAGCACTTGGTTTGGGACCAAGGGGTCGTAGGTTCGAATCCTGTCTTCCCGATAGCAACAATTATTATATATATGGGGGCTTAGCTCAGCTGGGAGAGCGCCTGCTTTGCACGCAGGAGGTCAGCGGTTCGATCCCGCTAGTCTCCACCATATTAAATTTACAAACTAGATAACGGCGGTGTAGCTCAGCTGGCTAGAGCGTACGGTTCATACCCGTGAGGTCGGGGGTTCGATCCCCTCCACCGCCACTACTATTAGTTGTAAGATTATATTTAGGACCTTTAGCTCAGTTGGTTAGAGCTAACGGCTCATAACCGTTCGGTCGCAGGTTCGAGTCCTGCAAGGTCCATATAATTTTGGAGGAATACCCAAGTCCGGCTGAAGGGATCGGTCTTGAAAACCGACAGGGCCTTAACGGGCCGCGGGGGTTCGAATCCCTCTTCCTCCGTTTTATATTTGGTCTCGTAGTGTAGCGGTTAACACGCCTGCCTGTCACGCAGGAGATCGCGGGTTCGATTCCCGTCGAGACCGCCATTTTAATTTAATAGCAATTTACCTATAATCATGGAGGAATACCCAAGTCCGGCTGAAGGGATCGGTCTTGAAAACCGACAGGGCCTTAACGGGCCGCGGGGGTTCGAATCCCTCTTCCTCCGTTTTTATTATTTATTATTATCGCGGGATGGAGCAGTTCGGTAGCTCGTCGGGCTCATAACCCGAAGGTCGGTGGTTCAAATCCGCCTCCCGCAATACATAGTTTTAATAGGTCTCGTAGTGTAGCGGTTAACACGCCTGCCTGTCACGCAGGAGATCGCGGGTTCGATTCCCGTCGAGACCGCCATTATTAATATTATGGTTCAGTAGCTCAGTTGGTAGAGCAATGGATTGAAGCTCCATGTGTCGGCAGTTCGACTCTGTCCTGAACCATTTCACAAGCCGGCCTAGCTCAATTGGTAGAGCAACTGACTTGTAATCAGTAGGTTGGGGGTTCAAGTCCTCTGGCCGGCACCATCTCTTGGAGGGGTAGCGAAGTGGCTAAACGCGGCGGACTGTAAATCCGCTCCTTCGGGTTCGGCAGTTCGAATCTGCCCCCTCCACCATCTAAATAGGGGCATAGTTCAACGGTAGAATAGAGGTCTCCAAAACCTTTGATGTGGGTTCGATTCCTACTGCCCCTGCCATGGCGGTTGTGGCGAAGTGGTTAACGCATCGGATTGTGGTTCCGACACTCGAGGGTTCGATTCCCTTCAACCGCCCTTATTATTAATGGGCTATAGCCAAGCGGTAAGGCAACGGACTTTGACTCCGTCACGCGCTGGTTCGAATCCAGCTAGCCCAGTTATTGGCGGCATAGCCAAGTGGTAAGGCAGAGGTCTGCAAAACCTTTATCACCGGTTCAAATCCGGTTGCCGCCTCCAGGTTATATTAAGCGGGAGTAGTTCAACTCTAAGAACACGTTCCTTCCCGGAACGAGGTATAGGTGTAAGTCCTATCTTCCGCTCCATAATTTACATCAAGCGGGAGTAGTTCAACTCTTAGAACACGTTCCTTCCCGGAACGAGGTATAGGTGCAAATCCTATCTTCCGCTCCATAATTTATATCAAGCGGGAGTAGTTCAACTCTAAGAACACGTTCCTTCCCGGAACGAGGTATAGGTGTAAGTCCTATCTTCCGCTCCAATTTTATATTAAGCGGGAGTAGTTCAATTCTTAGAACACATTCCTTCCCGGAATGAGGTATAGGTGTAAGTCCTATCTTCCGCTCCAATATTACTTCCAAGTGGAAGTTTTTTCTTTATATTGAGCCGGCGTGGCGGAATTGGCAAACGCGCGGGACTCAAAATCCCGTTCCTTTTTGGAGTGTCGGTTCGATCCCGACCGCCGGTATAAAATAGATAAAGTATGAGGAAAAGTGGTATTTGTGTAAACACATTTACCACTTTTTTTATATCAATAAATTTCTGTATAGAGTTCAAGTAGATTATCTTTATCATATTTTAGTTTGTATCATTTTGTAATATGATATATGATAATTTTATTATGCTTTGGAGGTTCATTATGAGTAAAAATAGTACTAAAATGGGTGGTAAAATTTTCTTTAGTAATATTCTAAATGCAGTTGGTGCAGGAGTTGTAATTGCCTTATTACCTAACGCTTTATTAGGAGAGTTACTTAAATTTTTTAAAGATGGTAATGAGATCTTAGAGACTATCTTTCGTCTTGTTACGGTTATACAGTCTTTTATGGCATTTATAGTAGGAGTTTTAGCAGCTCATCAATTTAAATTCAATGGGTCAGGTGCTGCTATTGTTGGTACTTCTGCTATGTTAGGTTCAGGCGCAATAATATTTAATAATCAAGGCATTATGATTAAAGGTATTGGGGATATAATCAATATTATTTTAGTAGTGATGATTGCCTGTTTTTTATATTTATTATTCCAAGGAAAATTGGGCTCATTTGAAATGATTATTTTACCAGTTTTAATTCCAGTTGTTAGTGGAACTATTGGTATGATGACATTACCATATGTTCAAGTCGTTACTCATACAATTGGTAAATTGATTAATTCATTTACTGATCTTAATCCATTAACGATGTCAATTTTAATTAGTGTGACTTTCTCTTTACTTATGGTTACACCAATTTCATTAGTAGCCATTGCTACTGCGATAGGTTTAACTGGATTAGGTAGTGGTGCGGCGAATATGGGTATTGTTGCTGCTTGTGTTACATTTTTATTTGGATCTTTAAGAGTTAATTCTATTGGGGTCAATTTGGTATTGCTTATTGGTGCAGCTAAAATGATGATACCTGTTTATTTAAAACATTTAATCATAGCTATTCCTCTAATCATTAATGGAGTTGTTACTGGTATTATTGCTTATTTCATAGGTATCAAAGGTACACCTTTATCTGCTGGATTTGGATATACTGGCCTTGTTGGACCTATAAATGCTTTAAACCGTATGCCTGGAGATCAAATGACAAATATTATCATGCTAGTTGTAGGGTACTTTATTATTCCATTTATCAGTGGATTTATAGTACATGAATTATGTAAAAAATTTATACAATCATATAGTGACGAAATATATAAATTTGAAATTCCTAAAGATTAAACAAAACTCTGTGTAGCCGTTAAGGCTGCACTTTTTTTATGGTATTTAAAAATAAATATTGCATATTAATGTAAGTATTTGTATAATAATGAATATTATAAAGGAGGGTTGCTTTAATGAAATATTTTATTAAAGTATTTTTGGTATTTTTAATTATAGTAGGTTCAACATTAACAATGAAACAACCCAATATTAATGCTGAAGAAAATGATACAAATTGGCAGAAAATAAAAGAGAGTGGAGAACTTCGTGTTGGCTTATCAGCTGATTATGCACCGATGGAATTTGAAAAGAATGCAAATGGGAAAACTGAATATGCTGGTGTCGATATAGAGTTAGCTAAGAAGATTGCTAAAGATAATCATCTCAAACTGAAAATTATTAATATGCAATTTGATAGTTTACTAGGTGCGCTTAAAACTGGCAAAATTGATATTATTATTTCTGGAATGACAACGACACCTGAACGTGAAAAAGAAGTAAGCTTTACTAAACCATATATGATGACTAATAATATTATGTTAGTTAAGAAAAATGAAAAAAATCATTTAAAATCTATTAGCGATTTTAAAGATAAAAAAATTGCAGTTCAAAAAGGGACAGATCAAGAAAAAATAGCTAAGACTGAAATTGAAAATGCAGATGTTACTTCATTAAATAAATTACCAGAAACTATTTTATCTGTGAAAAGTGGTAAAACTGTAGGAGCAATTCTTGAAAAACCTGTAGCAGAAGCATACATAAAACAAAATCCTGAACTTGCATTTTCAGATGTGAAATTTAATGAAGAAAAGAAACCAACTTGTATTGCAGTACCTAAAAATTCACCAATTCTATTAAAAAAATTAAATCAGACAATCAATGAAGTAAATGATAAGAATTTAATTGATAAGTATATGTCTAAAGCAGCAAACGACATGCAGGATGATGGTAATTTTTACACAAAATATAAAAGTTTCTTTATTAAAGGATTAGAAAATACAATTTTAATTTCATTTATTGGTGTAGTATTAGGTGCTATTTTAGGAGCGTTTATCGCACTAATGAAATTAAGTAAATTTAAACCATTATCTTGGATTGCTTCAATATATATAGAATTCTTAAGAGGTACACCATTATTAGTACAAGTTTTCATAGTATTTTTTGGTACTACTGCAGCACTTGGACTAGATATTTCTGCTTTAATTTGTGGAACAATTGCGTTAGTTATAAACTCATCAGCATATATTGCAGAGATATTTCGTGCGGGTATTAATTCCATCGATAAAGGACAAACAGAAGCTGCACGCAGTTTAGGTTTGAGTTACAACCAAACGATGAAATCAGTTATTATGCCACAAGCTATTAAGAATATTTTACCTGCACTAGGTAATGAATTTGTTACTTTAATTAAAGAATCATCAATTGTATCAACAATAGGTGTTGGAGAAATTATGTTTAATGCACAAGTGGTTCAAGGTATTTCATTTGATCCTTTTACACCATTATTGGTCGCAGCAGGAATGTACTTTATTCTAACCTTTGCATTATCACGCATCATGAACTTTATAGAAGGGAGAATGAAAGCCAGTGATTAAAATTCAAAATTTAAATAAAAAATTTGGTAACAATGAAGTATTGAAAGATATTAATTTAGATATTAATAAAGGTGAAGTCGTAGCTATCATTGGCCCATCAGGTAGTGGGAAAAGTACTTTATTAAGATGTATGAATTTATTAGAAACACCCACTAAAGGTCATGTCATATTTGAAGGAAACGATTTAACAAAAAAGGGTGTTCAATTAGAGCAGTTACGACAAAAAATGGGCATGGTGTTTCAAAACTTTAATTTATTTCCTCATAAAAAGGTTAAGGAAAATATTATGTTAGCCCCTAAATTGTTAAAAAAGAATGATGATTCAACTCTAAATGAACAAGCGATTGAATTACTAGATAAGGTAGGATTAAAAGATAAAGCAGATGTTTATCCTAATCAACTTTCTGGTGGACAAAAGCAGAGAGTTGCGATAGCAAGAGCATTAGCTATGCACCCAGATGTTATTTTATTTGATGAACCGACATCTGCACTTGACCCTGAAGTAGTTGGGGATGTTTTGAAGGTTATGAAGGATTTAGCAAAAGAAGGAATGACAATGGTTGTCGTTACACATGAAATGGGATTCGCAAAAGATGTCAGTGATAAAGTAATATTTATGGCGGATGGCGTTGTTGTTGAATCTGGTACACCACAGGAAATATTTGAAAAGCCACAACATGAAAGAACTAAAAATTTCTTATCTAGAGTATTATAAATATAAAATAGTTAAAAAATTAAATTATGAAAGTCTGAGAGATGTCAATTTCTCAGACTTTCATTTTTTGATAAGCTAACAGTCAATTGTTACATGTTTTTAATGATTAACGTTAATTGAATAAATATTAAATGATGTAACAAAGTCAATGTCTTACATACTTTTAATCAATAATCATACATCACTATTTATTCATATGTTAAAATAACAAGAGTATATTTTTATAATGTGGGGGCAGAATTTTGGATGTAAAGCAGTTAAAAAAAGATATCATTGAATACGCACATACAATTGGTATTGACAGTATTGGTTTTACGACTGCCGATCCATTTGATGAATTGAAACAAAAGCTAGAAGATTATCACTCAAAAGGATATGCTTCTGGGTTTGAAGAATCTGATATAGCATTAAGAACGGAACCTAAATTAAGCTTACCGACAGCGAGATCTATTATTGCGATAGCAGTTGGATATCCCAATAAACTTAAAGGAGCACCTAAAAGTGTACGTGGTGATAGACGCGGCATGTTTGCACGTGCTTCATGGGGACAAGATTATCATACAATAATGAGAAAACGATTGGATCTATTGGGAACATATATCCAATCAAAAGTACCTGATGTTGAAATTAAGTCGATGGTTGACACTGGGGTATTATCAGATAGAGCGGTAGCTGAACGTGCAGGACTCGGATTTGCAGGACGAAATGGATTTATTATTAATCCTGATTTAGGCACATGGACCTATCTAGGTGAAATGCTTGTTAGTATACCTTTTGAACCAGATGATCCTATTTTAGATAGTTGTGGAGATTGTACCATTTGCGTTGATAGATGTCCTACGGGTGCTTTAGTTGGCAATGGCCAATTAAATAGTCAAAAATGTATTAGCTTTTTAACGCAAACTAAAGGTTATTTGGCTGATGAATACAGATATAAAATCGGCAATCGACTATATGGGTGTGACACATGCCAACAAGTTTGTCCTAAAAATAAAGGCATTAATACAGAACATGACGACATTATTTTAGAACCTGAAATTTTGAAACCTAGATTAGTCCCATTATTACAAATGAGTAATAAAGAATTTAAAAATACATATGGTCATTTAGCAGGTGCGTGGAGAGGTAAAAAACCTATACAACGTAATGCTATATTAGCTTTAGTTCATTTTAATGAAACAGGTGCTATACCTGATTTAAAAGAAGTTGCGTTAAATGATCCTAGACCTATGATTAGAGGGACTGCATATTGGGCAATCGGTCAAATTGAAGGTGAAAATGCACGCGAATTTATTCATACACATTATGAAAATGAAATTGAAGAAGTCCAAGTTGAAATGTTAAAAGGCTTGGAAATGAGGAGAGAAAAATAAATGACAAACCATATTGTATTATTTCAACCCGAAATCCCTGCAAATACTGGTAATATAGCTAGAACTTGTGCTGGTACCAATACGCACTTACATTTGATTAAACCACTTGGATTTAGTACAGATGATAAGATGTTAAAAAGAGCAGGATTAGATTACTGGGAACATGTTAATATTACATATCATGAAGATATAGAATCATTTTTTGAATCAACTAATGGTGAATACTATTTGTTAACAAAATTTGGTAAGCAAACATATAGTGACTTTGATTTTTCTGATACGAACAATAATCATTATTTTATTTTTGGTAGAGAAACAACTGGATTACCAGATTGGGTCAAAGATAAGTATCAAGATACTGCATTAAGAATTCCAATGAGTGATAAAATTCGTTCATTAAATCTTTCAAATACAGCAGCGTTATTGATTTACGAAGCTTTAAGACAACAATCATTTCCTGGCTTATCATAATAAAGATGTTTGAAATTCAAAGTAGATGAACGAAAAGTTGACTACATGTTATATTAATTGATGAGAAAATAGTATTCTATAATCATAGGTTAGTTTGAACGATAAATAATTAGGGTATAAATGAATTAATATTAACCATACTATTCTATGTAAGCAAACTAAGAGGAGTGTATTTTAAAATGGCAATGAACTTTAAAGTATTTGAAGATAAACAAAGAGTAGCTGAATATACAGCAGACATTTTGAGAAAACAATTTAATAACAACCCAATGACAATCGCAGGTGTTCATTTAACAAAAGATCATGCACCTGTATTAGATGAATTAAAAAAGAATGTTGATTTACATGCAGTTGATTTCAGTCAAATTAATATTTTAGATTATGATGAAAATCAATCATATTATGAAGCGTTAGGTGTACCACAAAGCCAAATTTATTCATTATCATACAACCAAGATGCTAATGACTTTATTTCAGATAAAATTAAAACAAAGGAAAATAAAGGTAAATTAGTCTTACAAGTTGTTTCAATTGATGAAAATGGTAATTTAGATGTAAGTGTAAGACAAGGGTTATTAGAAGCACGCGAAATCTTCTTAGTTGTTACTGGTAGTAATAAACGTGAAGTAGTCGAAAAATTATATAACGAAAATGGAAAATCTAATTTTGAACCTGCAGACTTAAAAGCGCACCGTATGGTTAACGTTATTTTAGATAAAGAAGCAGCAGCTGGATTACCTGAAGACGTGAAAGAATACTTCACAGCTCGCTTTGCATAAAGAATAAGTCAGAAAGAGGTTATCTATATGACTCAAAATAAAGATTCTAAAACGAATTACCACGAAGAAGAAAATGCAATGGTAACCGATTTAGATGATTTAAAAGACTTAGGAAAAGAAATGGAACAAATTTCTGAAGAAAATGATGAAGAAAAATTAAATCAATCTCATGATTCAGATGTTCGTTCTGATTTAGATCAAGATTAAATATTAACTCTTGTAATAGTGAAAATTCTATTGCAAGAGTATTTTTTATAGAAAAGACGAAATAATATTTTAATGGATGTCATCCATCAATTCTTGCATTATGATAAGATATTGAAGAATCATGTTTAAAAGGAGATTACATATGCTAGGGAAGTATTGGAAATATTTAATGATCGCAACTGTTATTGTAAGTTTAATTTCAATCAAGGCATTTCCATTAGCACTAGGCGCACTATACTTGCCAGTTTTATTTAAAATAGTACAATTACAGTTAAATCTTTCGAATGGTTTAATTGATGATGTCAGTGCTCAAACATTTATAAAAAGTAATCAATCTGGCATTATCATCAGTGTAATATGCTGTTTAGCTATAACAGGTATTTTAATGTATACATTAGATGGGTTTTATAATAGCTTAACAGGTATTTTAAGTATATTAATTAAAATAAGTCCATTTACGATTGTAATAAGTGCGATTTTATATATTTTAACAGCAATCGCGACTGTTCAAGCAACAAAACAAAAATTTCAATAATATATAATTAAGCTCTAGTTTTTTACTAAATTTATATTAGTAACTAGAGTTTTTTTATACAAAAAATATATGTAAACGTTTTACTTCTAAATTGATATGACAAATTGAATAGTGATATACTAGGATTAAACAATGATAATAAGGGGAGAATAAAATGTCAGTACGTATTGAACATGATACATTTGGAGAAATTGAAGTACCTGCAGATAAATATTGGGGTGCTCAAACAGAAAGAAGTAAAAGAAACTTCCCAGTAGGTAAAGAGAAAATGCCTATTGAAGTCGTATATGGATTTGCACAACTTAAAAGAGGTGCTGCATTAGCTAACAACGAATTAGGAAAATTAAGTGATGCTAAAAAAGATGCTATCGTATATGCTTGTGATAAAATTTTAAATGGTGAATTAGATGAACATTTCCCACTAGTTGTATGGCAAACAGGAAGTGGTACACAAAGTAATATGAACGTGAACGAAGTAGTTAGTTATGTAGCAAATGAATATTTAAAAGAACAAAAAAGTGATGAGTCAATCCATCCCAATGATGATGTGAATAAATCTCAAAGTTCTAATGACACATTTCCAACAGCGATGCACGTTGCACTATATCATGAAGTTGAAACTAAATTAGTACCAGCG
Source organism: Staphylococcus warneri (assembly GCF_900636385.1). Classification (NCBI taxonomy): domain Bacteria; kingdom Bacillati; phylum Bacillota; class Bacilli; order Caryophanales; family Staphylococcaceae; genus Staphylococcus; species Staphylococcus warneri. The sequence goes on from NZ_LR134269.1 coordinate 949,089, forward strand.
TTAAAACATTTACGTCAAACTTTTAAACAAAAAGAAGATGAATTTGAATCTATTATTAAAATTGGTCGTACACATTTACAAGATGCTACACCAATTAAATTAGGGCAAGAAATTAGTGGTTGGCGTTATATGTTAGATAGATGTGAAACATTATTAAATGAGTCTAAACAACACATTCTAAACTTAGCAATTGGTGGTACTGCCGTAGGTACAGGAATCAATGCACACCCAGAGTTTGGTGACAAAGTTGCTAAATTTATCTCAGAAAATACAGGTTATGCATTTGTATCATCAGAAAATAAATTCCATGCATTAACTGCACATGATGAAGTTGTTCAATTGCATGGTACATTAAAAGCACTAGCTGGAGATTTAATGAAAATTGCTAATGATGTAAGATGGTTAGCTTCAGGTCCAAGAGCAGGTTTAGCTGAAATCTCAATTCCTGAAAATGAACCGGGTTCTTCAATTATGCCAGGTAAAGTTAATCCAACACAATGTGAAATGTTAACAATGGTAGCAGTGCAAGTGATGGGTAATGACACTGCAGTAGGTATCGCAAGTTCACAAGGTAACTTTGAATTAAATGTATTTAAACCAGTTATTTTACACAATACATTACAATCTATATACTTATTAGCAGATGGTATGGAAACATTTAATAATAACTGTGCTGTAGGTATTGAACCTATTGAGGAAAATATTGATAATTACTTAAATCAATCATTAATGCTTGTTACTGCTTTAAATCCACATATTGGATATGAGAAAGCTGCACAAATAGCTAAAAATGCACATAAAGAAGGCTTAACACTTAAAGAATCAGCCATTCAATCTGGTTATGTAACTGAAGAACAATTTGAAGAATGGATTAAACCAGAAGATATGGTAGACCCTCACTAGAAACAATATAATTATTAAAAGCTAGGAAGATTAAATTACATTAATCTTCCTAGCTTTTTTTTATGAAATATCATCATCTAAACTAACTGATATCCATTCTTTAGTTAATGGATGTTCTAATTCGATTTTATAACTATGTAATTCTAATTGTCTTAATGTTGAATCTCCGTATAATGGATCTCCAATTACAGGGTGTCCAATTTCTGCTAGATGTACACGAATTTGGTGTGTGCGTCCAGTATCTAATTTAATTTCTAACTCGCATACATTTTCTTTAATCATATTTGAAGATAAAATATGTGTGATCGCACGCTGACCTGTATTAGATATACGTTTCTTATTTGGATGAAACTTATCTTTACCAATTGGCATATCAATTGTTTGTGGTTTAATTGGTAATAAAGCTTTAACATGTGCTTTATAAATACGAGTGATGTCATTTTCTTCTAGCATTCTATCTAATATCTTTTTCATTAACGGATTTTTTGCCACAATTAATAAACCTACAGTTTCTTGGTCTAATCGATGTATGGGTTCTACATAATCACTATCAATAGTATAAATAAGATGATTCATTAGCGTATTACTTTCTTTTAGGTCATTTGGATGTGTTTTGACGCCTTTAGGTTTTAACACAATCGCAAAGTCGTCATTTTCATAATAAACTTGTGCATATCGATAACTTGGTAAGTAATTACTTTTTTCTTCCGGTGTAGGTATAAATACTTCATCGCCGGAATTGACCTTATCAGATAAACGACTTGTTTGTTTATTAATAGTAATATCCTTACACATATTTAATAAGTGTAAGTCTTTTTTAGGTAACTTTAAATCTTGGAAAATCTCTCTCAATGTATATTGATCATAATTTTCAGGTATTGTAAATTTCATAAAATCCTCCTATAGTTACTTTTAATCATATCACAAAATGTATTATTGCAATATAAAATTAAAGTAATTAGTATCCTTTGAATCGCCGTCATGATTCATTATGACATTGAGCGGTTTTTTTATATTACATGAAACGGTATAATAGAATAGATATTCGAAATATTTTTGGAGGTATTTATGGAAAAACCAACACGTATCGCTCTCCTTAAAGAAATTGCAGAATTTTTGAATGAAGAAACAGAAATATACAGTATGATGCAAGGTGCAATTCAATATTTGATTGAAGGAAGTGACTTTACGACGGGTTGGATTTTCTTTATCAATCAATCTGGAAACCATGAATTAGTCTCTAGTGTGAACTTACCAGGCGCACTCTCTAAAAATCAATGCCACTATATGACTGATGGGTCTTGTTGGTGTGTACGTGCTTATCAAAATGAAAAACTGACGAAAGCCTCTAATATCATTAATTGTTCAAGAATTAATTTGGCAAATCGAGCGCATCATGAGGAAACAGATGGTATTACACATCACGCAACAGTGCCACTTAGATCTGGTGAAGAACAATTTGGATTATTAAATGTTGCAACGCCAAACAAAAGTCATTATAGCCAGGAAGATTTAGCACTGTTAGAATCAGTGGCCTTTCAAATTGGTTCGGCAATCAAGCGAATCATGTTAACCGATAAAGAAAAGGAAAATGCCCGAATTAATGAAAGAAATCGGTTAGCCAGAGATTTGCATGATTCGGTTAACCAAATGTTATTTTCATTAAAATTAACTGCACATGCTGCCTATGGTATTTCAAACGAAGAGATGTCAAAAAAAGCTTTTAAAACTATAGAGGAAACAAGTCAAAATGCGGTTAATGAAATGCGTGCACTCATATGGCAATTAAAACCTGTTGGATTAGAGCAAGGTATGTTACATGCATTAAATCATTATAGTGAATTACTACAGTTAAATTTGACCGTTCATGTGGATGGTTTGATTGATGTAACAAATATGATTGAAGAGAATGTTTATCGCATGGTTCAAGAATGTCTGAACAATGTTAGAAAACACGCACATACGAAAGAAGTAACTTTAACTTTAAAACAAACCAATGAAAAACTTTTTGTGATTGTTCAAGACGAGGGAAAAGGATTTGACAATGAAAAGCAAATGTCCAATACAGCGAATGGTTTAAAACACTTACAACAACGCACTGATATATTAAAAGGACAATTACGTATTTATTCAAAGCCATCAAAAGGTACTCGTATTGAAATAGAAATACCATTGAACTGATTATTTAAAGGAGTATAGCGATGAAGAAAATCATATTAGTCGATGATCATCATATTGTCAGACAAGGCTTAGAATTTTTATTATCTACTGTAGAAGATATAGAGGTAGTACAGGGGTTTGCTGAAGGTAAATTGTTTTTAGATTACCTTGAAAATAATGAACAACCGGATATTGTGCTATTAGATTTAGTTATGCCAGATATGAATGGTATTGAAATAACGGAATATTTGAAAAATAACTACCCTAACATTAAAATTCTGGTATTAACCAGTTATGTTGATGATGAACATGTCATTTCTGCTTTAGAAAAAGGTGCTGATGGCTATGAAATGAAAGACGTAGAACCACAGAAACTTATTGAAACGATTCATAATGTTCTTGATGGGAAGAGAATCATCCATCCAGACGCCAAACATGTTTTAGATTCTATGAGTTCTAAGCCACATTTTACAAATAAATTATCTAAAAGAGAAACAGAAGTACTTAAAGAAATGGTCAAAGGAAAGACCAATAAAGAAATTGCTAATACGTTATTTGTATCTGAAAAAACAATTAAAACACACGTGAGCCATATATTCAGTAAATTACAAGTGAGTGATCGTACACAAGCTGCAATTTATGCTATGGAAAATAAACTGATTTAATTAAAAAAATAAATATAAGTAATAATTACGCTCAATTTATGATGGTTAAATAACTAAGTTTTTACAAATTATGTTAAAAATTTAAGTATTTTGATAATTTTGCCTTTAATAAAAATGAGCTTAAAACGAAATTGACTCTTTTATTTTCATTAAAAATATATTAAGATGTAATTTGTGTTTCAAGAAATGTGTATAATTGCAATTTCTTGTGTCCGGATATAAATTCTCTTCAAGAAAGGTAGATAATAGAATGGATAGACAGAGTTTTACAGATTTAATTCAAACAAAATTTAAAATGGTTCGTATAGAAGCAGGATATACACAAGATACTATGGCTCAAACTATTGGGCTTTCAAAGAAAACGTTAGTTCAAATTGAAAAAGAACGTGTATTACCAAATTGGACAACATGTGTTTCAATTTGTGCATTATTTAGAGATTCAGATGTTTTAAATAGCACGTTTGGTTGTGATCCATTAGAAATCGTCCAAACTATTTCTAGAAATCATTGTGCATACCCAAATCACTCAACAACTAGTGATATTTATTGGAATACAATTGAAACTAGAAGCGGTTATATTTTACAAAGTAATAAAGTTAGCAATATTTACCGTGTATTAAATCCTGAAAAACAACCTATTTTCGGTACTTCTAAAATGAGAGAAGCAGAAACTTATTTCAATAGAAATGCTAAAGAAGAATTAGTTCATATTTAATTTTTTCTCGAATAAGTGATAGTAGAATCGTAAAATGATTTAATCACTTATTTTTATTAACATAGAAGATGTTTTAGTTACTGACTATACATATTAGCCTAGGCCGTCAAACAATGATGACTTAGGCTTTTATTTTATTATGGGTTATTTAAAGATACATTTTAAGTTAAAAGATATATGAAAAAGTTTCATAAGTTTAAACTAACGAAACCTAAGGAAATTAAATGCTATAATAAATCATGATTTTTATATTTTGAAGGGAGTCTATGTCATGCACGCTTTATTAATCATTTTGTTTATGATGGTGGTCGGTGCCATTATTGGTGGGGTAACTAACGTCATAGCTATCAAAATGTTATTTCACCCGTTCAATCCATATTATATTTTTAAAATAAGAATTCCATTCACACCTGGTTTAATTCCGAAAAGAAGAGATGAAATCGCAAATAAGATTGGTCAAGTTATAGAAGAACATTTGCTTACAGAAGAGCTCATGAGACAAAAATTAAATGATGGAAAAGCTAAAAGTGCGATTAACGATATTATTTTAAAACAGATACAACAACTGAAATCAGATGATATGACGATTCACCATATTGCAGAAAAATTCGATTTTAATATCGATTATTTTATAGAACATCAACTTCATGAAGAAGTAGAATCGATTTTAATGAACTATTATAGATCTCATCAACAATCTGAAGTTAAAGATGTATTACCACAAGAATTGGTTGAGCTCATTCAACATAGACTCAATGATGTTGGTGATTTGATTTGTGAACGTGCGCGAGTATATTTATCTTCTCCAAAAGGAACGAAGGACATCAATGATATGTTAGAAACATTCTTTAATGAAAAAGGGAAAATTGTAGGTTTATTACAAATGTTCATGACACGAGAGAGTATTGCTGATCGAATACAACAAGAATTAATTCGTTTAACAAATCATCCCAAAGCCAAGTCAATTATTGATCAAGTCATTCAAAATGAATTTGAAACATTCAAAAATAAGCAACTAGGGGAATTAGTATCAGAAGACCAATTTGAAAACATTGCTACAACTGCAACATCATTAATGATTACGCAATTTAATTTACAAGATAAAATAAGAAAACCTATTAATGAATTGGCTCCTCAGTTTATCCAATATTTAGAAAACGAATTATCTAACAAACTGACCAACATCATTATTCATCAATTATCAAGTAACTTAACAACGATTATGCATAAAATTAATTTAAGACAACTTGTTGAAGATCAAATCAATACCTTTGATTTAGACTATATTGAAAAAATCATTATCGATATTGCTAATAAAGAATTAAAATTAATCATGTCTTTAGGTTTTATACTTGGTGGTATTATAGGAATTTTCCAAGGTATAGTCGCAATCTTTGTCTAACTAAATGATATGTGTTACATTTATTAAGAGTGTTGAAACACAAATTAACTCAAAGGAGTGCAATGAACAATGGCAGTAAATTTATATGATTATGCAAATCAATTAGAGCAAGCATTAAGAGATAGTGATGAATACAAAGCTATTAAAGATGCTTATGCTAAAGTAAAAGATAACGAAGAATCAAAAAAATTATTTGATGAATTCCGTGAAACTCAAATGAATTTCCAACAAAAACAAATGCAAGGTGAAGAAATTCCTGAGGAAGACTTACAAAAAGCTCAAGAACAAGCTCAAGCAATTGAAAAAGATGAAAACATCTCTTCATTAATGCAAGCTGAACAAAAAATGAGCCAAGTATTCCAAGAAATTAACCAAATCATCGTTAAACCTTTAGATGAAATTTATGCTGACTAATAGTTAGTCATTTTATCAAAGCTACAGTACTTATTTAAGTGCTGTAGCTTTTTTATGTTATTGATGAATAACTATGTTCAACATCGACTGTTATGTTTCACATATGGTAAAATGATTAGATATAAAGGAATATTGTGACTGGATTTTTATTCGATAATTAGAATAGTAAATGTATTTTTATTATGTTAAATACATTTTAATTGTCTACAGTCATTAAGTGTCTTTAATAAGGAGAATAGAGCTTATGGTTAAATTTATACATTGTGCGGATTTACATTTAGACAGTCCTTTTAAATCTAAAAGTCATTTGAGTCCTAATATATTTGAGGATGTTCAAAAAAGTGCATATGAAAGTTTTCAACATATTGTTGATTTAGCATTAGAAAAAGAAGTAGACTTTATTATCATTGCTGGTGATTTATTCGATAAAGAAAATCGTACGTTACGAGCTGAAGTGTTTTTAAAAGAGCAATTCGAACGATTAGAAAAAGAACAAATTTTCGTATACATTTGTCATGGTAATCATGATCCGTTATCTACAAAGATATCATCAAATTGGCCTAAAAATGTATCTGTATTTTCAAATCAAGTAGAAACTTATCAAGCAATAACTAAAGATGGAGAGACCATTTTTATACATGGATTTAGTTATCAAAATGATGCAAGTTATGAGAACAAAATTGATAGCTTTCCATCTAGTCAGGGACAACAAGGTATACATATAGGTGTGCTACATGGTACTTATAGTAAGTCATCAGTTAAAGATAGATATACTGAATTTAGACTAGAAGATTTAAATAGTAAATTGTACCATTATTGGGCTTTAGGTCACATTCATGAAAGACAACAATTAAGTGACTTACCAGTTATTAATTATGCTGGTAATATACAAGGTCGACATTTTAATGAAAAAGGTGAAAAAGGTTGTTTACTTATCCAAGGGGATAATTTAAAGCTAACTACACAGTTCTATCCGACACAATCCATTAAATTTGAAGAAGCGACAATTGAAACTTCAGAAACGACTAAACAAGGTTTGTATGAAGCAATTCAAGCATTTAAAGATAAAGTACGAGAAGAAGGGAAAGCATTTTACCGTTTAAATGTCATTATCAATAGTGAATCAACGATGTCACCTCAAGATATATTACAAGTCGAAGAAATGATTACAGATTATGAAGAAAATGAAAAAGATTTTGTATTTATTGAGGATTTAAATTTAAAATATAAAACGAACGACGAGTCGCCTTTAGTAAATGAATTTTCGAATGATTTATTAAATGATAGAACAGTATTCGATAAAGCAATGTCAGATTTATATTTAAATCCACGAGCATCTAAATATTTAGATGACTATACAACATTTGATAAAACAGAGCTAGTCAATCATGCTGAAGACTTATTAAAGGCAGACATGAGAGGTGAACAAAATGATAATTAAATCACTTGAGATATATGGCTATGGACAATTTGTTCAACGAAATATTGAGTTTAACCAATCATTTACTGAAATTTTTGGTGAAAATGAAGCTGGCAAATCAACGATTCAAGCTTTCATCCATTCTATATTATTTGGATTTCCCACTAAGAAGTCTAAAGAGCCGCGTTTAGAACCAAGATTAGGTAATCAATATGGTGGTAAATTGACGCTTCAATTAGACGATGGAAATGTCGTTGAAGTTGAACGTATTAAAGGTAGTGCCCAAGGTGATGTTAAAGTATACCTAGAAGATGGTAGCGTGCGAGATGAAGAATGGTTACAAAAGAAATTGAATTATATATCTAAAAAAACATACCAAGGTATATTTTCTTTTGATGTCTTAGGCTTGCAAGATATTCATCGTAATTTAGACGAAAAACAGTTACAAGACTATTTACTCGAAGCGGGCGCTTTAGGATCTACTGAATTTACAAGCATGAGAGATACGATAAGTCAGAAGAAGGACGAATTGTATAAAAAGTCGGGTAAAAATCCAATTATTAATCAACAAGTGGATCAGTTAAAACAATTAGAAGCGCAAATTCGAGATGAAGAAGCAAAACTTGATACTTATCATAGATTAGTTGATGAAAAGGATAAATCGTCACGACGCCTTGATAATATTAAACAAAACTTGAACCAACTTTCTAAAATGCATGAAGAAAAACAAAAAGAAGTAGCTTTACATGATCAAACACAAGAATGGAAACAATTAGAACATGCACTCAATGTTGAACCATTACACTTCCCTGAAAAAGGAATTGATCGTTATGAAGCTGCAAATGCACAAAGACAATCCTTGCTTAGAGACATCAGTTTAAGAGAACAGCAATTGTCTCACATCAAAGAAGATAATCAATCTATAGAACCTGTTAAACAGTCTGATATCGATGCTTTTAATAGTTTATATCAACAAGAAAATGAGATTAAACAAAAAGAATATGAATTACGATCTATAGAAAAAGAAATTTCTGATAAACAACGTGATAAAGAAAGTATGCAATCGAATATCGGTTGGAATGAAACTTATCATGATGTTGATAGTTCAGAAGCAATGAAGAGTCATATTAGTGATCAAATTAAAAACAAGCAAGAACAAGTGGCTTATATTCAACAATTAGAACGTAGCATTGAAGATAATAAAATTGAACAAAACGCAAATAGCAATGAATTAGATCAATTAGAAAATCTACTTGTTCCAGAAGAAACGTTCGAAAAGAAAAAAGAGCACAAACAACAAATTGTTGAATTAAACGAGAAAGAAAACCTCTATGAAAAATTAAAAGAAACATTTGAAATTGAACAAGAGCGTAAAAGCAAACGACAAAAAATGTTGCGTATGGTATTTATTTTACTAGCAATAGTTGGCGCAGCGTTGACCGTTTTTGCATTTTTAACTCAAAACATGATTTTTGGAGTTATATTTGCAGTATTAACTGTTGTGTTTGTTATCGGTATATTCCTAGTGAAATCTAAGGAAGTAGATTATAGTGAAACAATCACACAAGAAATTGACGATTTAGAAAACCAATTAGAAGTTTTAGAAAATCAATATGATTTAGACTTTGATTTAGACGAACAGCAACGTACACGTGATCATTGGCAACATGCATTAAAAAATAAAGATGTTCTAGATGAAAAATCCAATTATATGAACAATGCTTTATCTAAGGCAGAACAACGTTTAAATGATATCAATCATAATATAGAAGTTGCGAAACAAGAGTTACATCTTTCGCCTAAAATATCAGATAGCCTAATTGTTGAAAGTATAGGTACAATGGGACAAATCAAATCAAACGACCAGTATATTGATGAATTAAATTCAAAGCGTCATCAAATAGTAAGTGATTTAGAGGCATTTTATAATCATGCAGAAGCAGTTACACAATCACAATTTACTTATTTTAACAAAATGTCGTTCTTCCATGATGTGAAACAATGGCTTAAAAACGCTGAGGATAGTAATGAAAAATGGCATAAAAATACTGAACAAAGTAAATTATTAAATGATGAGTTATCACAGCTACGAGCACACTTAGAGGAAAATAATCAAACGATTAACGAATTATTTAATCATATCGGCGTCTCAACAGAAGAAGAATACTATCAACATCATGAAAAGTATCAAACATATACTAATCAATTGACGCGTTTCAATGATTTAACAAAATATCTTGAAAATCAAAATTACTCATATGATGCTAGTTCACAATTAAGTGATAAAACCACAGCACAGTTAAATGAAGAAAATCAATTACTAGCACAGCAAGTTGATCAATATAATGAACAATATCTTGATATGCAATCTGAAGTTAGTGATCTCAATGCTCAAATTAATCATATGGAAACAGATACGACATTAACACAACTACGTCATGAGTATCATAGTCTAAAAAATAGAATGAATAGCATAGCTAAAGATTGGGCAAGTTTAAGTTACTTACAAAGTTTAGTAGATGAACATATCAAACAAATTAAAGATAAACGTTTACCACAGGTGATTAATGAAGCCATTCTTATATTCACAAATCTTACTAATGGAGCTTATACTAATATTTATTATTCAGAAGAAGCCATTCAAGTTAAACATGAAAATGGTCAAATGTACCAACCTGTAGAGTTAAGTCAATCTACGAAAGAGTTATTATATGTTGCACTTAGATTGAGTTTGATCAAAGTATTAAAACCTTATTACCCATTCCCAATTATTGTGGATGATGCGTTTGTACACTTTGATAAAGATCGTAAAGAAAGAATGATAAATTATTTAAGAACATTATCAACGGAACATCAAGTAATATACTTTACATGTACTAATGATAATATTGTTCCAACTAAAGAAATGATTACTTTAAATAAATTAGAGAAAGGCGGGAAATAATGAGAAATGTAGAAAAATTAAATCCCGGTGATTCAGTTAATCACTTCTTTTTAATCCACAGAGCAACACAAGGTGTGACAGCTCAAGGTAAAGACTACATGACGCTATATTTACAAGATAAAAGTGGAGATATCGAGGCTAAATTATGGACTGCTACGAAGGAAGATATGCAGACATTGAAGCCAGAAGAAATCGTACATGTAAAAGGTGATGTCATTAATTATCGTGGCCGTAAACAAATGAAAGTGAATCAAATTCGATTAGCGACACCTGAAGATAACATGAATACACAAGATTTCGTAGATGGTGCACCTATGTCTCCAGCTGAAATACAAGAAGCACTTTCACATTATATGTTAGATATTGAAAATGCTAATTTACAACGTATTACAAGACACTTAATTAAAAAGTATCAAGAAAGCTTCTTTACATTTCCAGCAGCTAGTTCACATCATCATAACTTTGCTAGTGGTTTAAGCTATCATGTTTTAACGATGTTAAAAGTTGCTAAATCTATTTGTGATATATACCCACTATTAAATAGAAGTCTCTTATATAGTGCCATCATTTTACATGATTTAGGTAAAGTAAAAGAGTTAAGCGGTCCTGTGGCTACGACGTATACAGTGGAAGGTAATTTATTAGGGCATATTTCTATTGCAAGCGATGAAGTGGCTGAAGCAGCAAAAGAACTTGGCATTGATGGTGAAGAGGTCATGTTATTAAGACATATGATCTTAGCTCATCACGGTAAGTTAGAGTTTGGTTCACCTAAAATGCCACATTTAAAAGAAGCCGAGATTCTATTTTTCATAGATAATATAGATGCTAAAATGAACATGTTTGAAAAAGCATTTAAGAAAACGGATAAAGGTCAATTTACAGAGCGAATTTTTGGTCTTGAAAATAGACAATTCTACAATCCAATACAATTAGATTAATATGAAAAAAAGGTGATGAACTCGAATATGAATTCATCACCTTTTTTAATTTAATCTATAATCAGTATATTTCAAAAGTGAGTAGAGATGATATAATTATATCGTCGCCTATCTCTCAGGCGTCATTAAGACGATGAGAGGGGGTGTTACTTCCATGACTGAAATCTTTGTTCATATCGCAACTACTGTTATTAGTGGTTGTATCGTTACATTATTTGCGCAATGGCTACGCCATCGTAACGACAAGTAAATAGGCGACATATGTAGCTACACTAAAAAATCCCCTCACTACCGCAAATAGTGAGGGGATTGGTGTTTCCATACTGAAATCTTTGTTACATATATTATAACATGTGTATTTAAGATTGCAAAATGTTACTATCTATTATGCTAATTACGAATTATGATCCTGTCATTCCTGGAGCACCTTGTTGCATGCTAGCGCCACCTTGTGATGATTGTTGTTCTTGTTGTTTAATCTTGTCTGGATCTAAAATTGTATCATCAACAGCTTTTTTAATATCTCTATCTTTATAATCTACTTTATATTCGTCCAGGATTTCTTTATAAGCATCAGTTAATAATTTAGGGTCTTTTTGAATTTTTTGTTCTAAAATTTTAGATTTCAGATTTGACTTTTCTGAGTTAAAGTCAGTTTCTTTGTCAGCTTTAATGATATGGTAACCATAATCAGTTTTGACAACTTTAGAAACTTCGCCTTCTTTTAGTTTAAATAGCGCTTTGTCGAAGCTTTCCATCATTTGTCCTTTTGTTACATAACCAAGGGAACCATCTTTTTTAGCACTAGATTTATCCATAGATTCTTTTTTAGCGATTTCTCCAAATTTACTTGGATCTTTAGAAACTTCTTTTTGAATTTCTTCAGCTTTTTGTTTTGCTTTTTTATCTGATAATCCTTCTTTATCACTGTCTTTAGATTTAACTTTGATTAAGATATGAGAGGCTTTTTTAGTATTATCTTTGATTTCTTTATCAGACACTTTTATCTTATCATTTAATAATTCTTTCTGATATGCGGATAAACGTTTTTGATCTTTGTAATCATCCATTGACATACCTTGTTGCTTTAAGACACTTTCAAATTGTTCCTTACCACCATATTGCTTTTCTTCTTTTTTAATATCTTTATCAATATCTTTAGTATCTACTTTATCTTTATATTTATCAGCGAGAATTTTATCTAGAGCGATACTGAATGATTTACTAGCAATTTGGTCTTTACCAATTTTCTTCATAACATCCTCAACTTTAACATCTCCAGCTTTAGATGATATGAGCGTGTTTTCTTTTGAATCTGTCGCATCTGATCCGCATGCACCTAGTAAAAGGGCACTAGCAGTCACTGGTATCATGATTTTGTTAAATGCTTTCATATGTTGTTAGCTCCTTTATGTATATAATCAACGTAAATATAACATATAAAAGGGAAGGTACCAATTCAAAACCCTCTCTTTAGGACTATAGTACTAGGTAATTTAAAGATTAAAAACAATCCCCATAAAAAAACTGTCAATCAAGATAATAACTTGAAAGACAGTTTATATTTAAACCTATATAGAAGCGATAAATTTTTCTTTCTTCAAAATGTGTATGCCAGATTGGTGTTCTTCAATATAATTCCCATAATTTGAAAACACTAAAATTTTTAAATAAAGTAAATCAAGTACAGAAAAACCAAAATTAAGTGCTAATAGAAACATACAATAATGTCCATATTGTGGAAAATACATACATAAAAAAATAAATAATGATGATATTAATATAAAAGGTAATATCAAATTGATACAAAAATAAACTTTATGGATGGGTGTGTTTACATAAGTATTAAAATATGGAATCCATTTTTTTCGTGTTAATTTATGAATTCGAAATGATTTGTAAAAGGGTAGGAAAAATAATAAATGAACCCCTTTATGTAATGGATACATAAAAAATACAAGTAAAAGCACAATTAGGAAATGTTTATCAGATAATGGCGTGTTACTAAAAAAGTACATGACTTCATAACTAAACAAAAACATTATAATGGTACCAACAATACTCATGAATGCAATTCTAGGGATACCAAATCTTTCATGAATATCAATTTGTCTTGTACATAAAAACATGCAACATGCCTCATTTCTTAGTCAATATATGTATGGTATTATCTATTGAATTATGGATGAAGTCAATAGGAATTTAGGATAAATCAATCAAATAATATTTTTTTAATAGGTGTGTCAATATATTAGAAAACCCTATTCAACAATTGCAATCGATGATTACATTTTTGAATAGGGAATACCATACAATAAATTATTTATTTTTCTTTAGAAAATGTATTACTAATTTCTTCGCCACGGTTTTGTAAATTCTCAATGTGAGATTGTAGCTTTTCAATATTAGGGTTAATATCAGACTTGAAGTTACCGATTAATGTTTTAATTTCATCACCGATTGAACTACCGAACTCTGTACCTTCATTTTTAATTTGTGAACTATAATTTAATATGTCATTAAATGATTGTTTCATTGTTTCTAGTTCACGTTGTAACTCTGATTGAGCGCCAGTTGGCTGTCCGCCATCAATAGTGTTATTCTTAACGCTTTGGTCATCACGATTACGCAATGATACTGCGAAACCAGCGGCAACACCTACGCCAATACCAAACAATACGCGTGTTACTTTCATTATAAATCTCCTCACTTTTATATCTCGGATAATTGTATTATTCATCTTATACCCATTTTAATACAAATTAAGCATGATTATTCAAATTGAGCTTGAATTTGAGCAGCAATTTCTTTTTTAGTTTCATCATTTATTACATCTTCATGTGTTTCCCACTTATAACCAAAGCCATCAATGTCATTTTCATATCTTGGAATCAAATGGAAATGTAAATGGAAAACTGATTGATCAGCGAATTCACCATTATTTTGTATAATGTTTAAGCCATCAGGATTAAATGCTTTTTTAATTGCATTCGCTACTTTAGGAAGGGCAACACCAATATGTTTCATTGTTTCTTCATCTGTTTCAAAGATATTTGCTGAAGCTTTTTTAGGAATTAAAAGTGTATGACCTTTCGTTACTTGAGAAATATCTAAAAAGGCATAGACATAATCATTTTCATAAATTTTAAAGCTAGGAATTTCACCAGTAATAATTTTACTGAAAATCGTTTCAGACATGTTGATTACACTCCTCTTCTCTTCATCTTAAAATATATTATAGCATTACTAACAAAAATTCGTCATTCATCATAGCTAATTTTAGGTGTAATTCATAATTTTTGATACAATAGGTCTCGTGGAGGTGCCTTATGACAGTAAAAGTAGAACATCTAACAGGTGGTTACGGTAAACGACCTGTAATTAAAGATATCAATTTTGAATTAAGAGAAGGCGAAATCGTTGGATTAATAGGTCTAAATGGTGCTGGTAAAAGTACTACTATCAAACATATGTTAGGACTTTTAACTCCTACATCTGGATCATTATCAATTTCTAACACTAATATAACTGACGATATTGAAACATATCGTCGAAAATTATCATATATTCCAGAGTCACCAGTTATTTATGAAGAATTAACGTTACAAGAACATATTGAAATGACTGCAATGGCATATGGACTATCACAAGATGAAGCAATGAAAAGGGCAGAACCGTTATTAAAAATATTTAGATTACAAGATGAATTAAAGGTTTTTCCAAGCCATTTTTCAAAAGGTATGAAACAAAAAGTGATGATTATATGTGCGTTTATCGTAAATCCTGAATTGTATATTATTGACGAACCATTTTTAGGTTTAGATCCGTTAGGTATACAGTCCATGCTTGATTTAATGGTAGAAAAGAAAAATGAAGGGCGCACTGTGTTGATGAGTACACATATCTTAGCAACTGCCGAACGCTATTGCGATCGTTTTATTATTTTAGATAAAGGTGAAGTTGTCGCTTTTGGAAATTTAGATGAATTAAGGGCACAAACTGGGCTCAACCATCATACACTAGATGATATTTATATACATGTTACTCAAGGTGGACATGCCAATGAATAATCAAGCAACAATATTATTTAGAAAGCGTCAAAAGGCGATACGTAAAGAAAAAAATTACTATAATAAATTTATTTTTAATGGTCATTTTACAGTCTTTCTTTTAATCTTGTTTGGTGCTTTTATCATGGGGTATGGTGAGTGGTTAAAACATATACCGGAGCATATTGATTATGCACTTATAACTAGTATCATTTTGGCGATTGCTTCATTATTTCCATTAAGAACATTATTAAAAGAAGCAGATCAAATCTTTTTATTACCATTTGAAAAGTACATGAAAAGCTATATGACATTAAGTATACAATATAGTTACTTTGCAAGAATAGTAACGCAATTGGTATTACTCATCGTACCATTGCCATTATTTTATAAATTGAATCATCACCATTTGCAATACTATATTGTTTTTGTAGTATTCGCACTCATTCTACCTTATTTAGTGTTATGCCTAAGATGGATTGGTTATCGATTAGGTGTATCAACTTGGTTAATGAATATAGGCTTTTTTATTATTTTAAGTATGAACTATTATTTGATCCTCGGATTACAAACGTATTTAGCGTTAATTGTCACTTTATTAATTTTAGTATTGATTGCTACTTTAAAACCTAAAGCAGACAAACAATTATATCCATGGGATAGAATGATTGGATTAGAACATAGACATCATACAAATTATTATAAATTTGTAAATATGTTTACCGATGTCAAACATTTGAGAGAGTCAGCGGTTAGACGTAGTTATTTAGATTTTATTTTACCGGTACCGAAAGGTCGGAAATTTAATGCTAATCAAATGTACTTATATTTATTTATACGAAGTTTTGTACGAGGTAGAGATGCTTTCAGTATCATATTAAGATTGACACTTATAGCAGTGATATTAATGGTATGGCTTTCAAATCCGGTAATCTCTATATTAATAGGTAGTTTATTTATGTATATCACATTATTACAAATGTCTCAGTTCTATACTCAACAAGCTTATGGACTATGGCCACAGGTTTGGCCTGTACCTGATACAATTGTTATCAAAGGTTATGAGAAGTTTTTATATAGACTTATGATTATTATTGGTTTGATATTTACAATTACATTTTCAATTACGAATCCAACATTATTTTTCTTTTCAATCGTATTCTTCTTAGTTGGATATTTAACGATTAGAAGTACGATTAAAAAATTAAAATACCAAGAAACATTATTAAGAGATTAAATAAAAAGTTGTCCTAATAGCAAAAGTAATATCTTTGCTATAGGACAACTTTTTTATTTTTAATTATGATCTACTGGATATAAGTAACGTTCAAAGTAACTTGAATGTTGGCCACTATATCCAAAGAATTGATTTAATGCTGCTTTAGAAAAATGATCTTGGAATAAGTCAGATGACTTAAAGTCTTCATATGCACTACGATTAGCAAAACCAAAATACAATTTATATGTATTGCCTTCTAATGGTCGTAATAATCGATAACTTTTGAACCCGCCGAAATTGTCAAAAGGTGCACCAAAATGAAGTAATTGTTTTTCTAATTGATTTTTATGATCTTCAGATGAAGGAATGAATAGAGCGCAGTAAAAATGTTCTTCATTAAATTCGCCCACGCTATATAATACTTCATATGCACTTGGATGTTTTAGTACAGATTTTCCTTCAGTTTCTTCTAATATAACTGAAGTATCTGATGCTGAATATTGGAATAAATCATGGTCTGGATTATTAAGTTGAATTTGATTTAAAAATCCATAAGTCCCATAAGATGTATATAAATTCATGACAGTTACCTCCCTTGTTTTTATTAATTATACGATTATCATTTTTTATTTTCTACCTTAAAAGTCTGATTTTTAAAATAAATGTATAAGAATGTATTGATTTATTACAAATTAAACTGAAATTAAATGGAATTATATTATATCCATGATATAAAATGACGAGTTATTATATTGAATTTCAATATCTAAATAAAAAATTATGACAATTTGTAAGTAGTTCATATTTCCAAATAATTTTACTATGTCTTTTTTATGACATTTAAGCACAATAAAATACGAACGAACATACAATATGATATTATAGATAAGAATGATTTTAATTTAGGGGGACTAAATGGTGCATACCAAGAATGATACGATTTTAAAAATGATAAAAGGTGAAAAGACATCCCATACACCAGTCTGGTTTATGCGTCAGGCAGGGAGGTCACAACCAGAATACCGTAAATTAAAAGAGAAATATTCGTTATTCGAGATTACGCATCAACCTGAATTATGTGCATATGTCACACACTTACCAGTTGATAATTACAATACAGATGCTGCGATTTTATATAAAGATATTATGACACCGTTAAAACCTATTGGTGTAGATGTTGAAATTAAATCTGGAATCGGACCAGTGATACAAAATCCAATTAAATCAGTACAAGATGTTGAAAAACTTTCTCAAATTGATCCAAAACGAGATGTACCATATGTTTTAGATACGATAAAAATATTAACTGAAGAAAAATTAAATGTACCGTTAATTGGTTTTACTGGTGCTCCATTCACTTTAGCTTCATATATGATAGAAGGCGGACCATCTAAAAATTACAATTTAACTAAAGCAATGATGTATCGAGATGAAGCTACTTGGTTTGCTTTAATGGATCATTTGGTTGCTATTTCCATAGATTACGTTAATGCACAAATAGAAGCAGGTGCCGAGTTGGTTCAAATCTTTGACTCTTGGGTAGGCGCTTTAAATGTTCAGGATTATAGAAAATATATTAAGCCAGGTATGGATAAACTAGTAAATGGTATTAAGCGTCAACATCAAGTTCCAGTTATATTGTTTGGTGTTGGTGCGAGTCATTTAATTAACGAATGGAATGATTTACCAATTGATGTGCTAGGTTTAGACTGGAGAACATCCATTCAGCAAGCTCAACAAATGGGCGTAAACAAAACATTACAAGGCAATTTAGACCCATCATTGCTATTAGCGCCATGGGAAGTAATTGAAGAGAGATTAAAAGACATTTTAGACCAAGGTATGTCTAGAGGCAAACATATCTTTAACCTTGGGCATGGTGTCTTCCCAGAAGTTCAACCAGAAACACTTCGCAAAGTAAGTCAATTTGTACATGATTATACTCAACAGTAGTTCTATTAATTCAATTTGAATAACGTAAGTAATATGATTAGATTAAAGGGTGGTTTTATAAATGAGTAAAACAATAGGATTATTAGTAATGGCTTATGGCACACCTTACAAAGAAAGTGACATTGAACCTTATTATACTGATATCAGACACGGTAAAAAACCAACAGATGAAGAACTACAAGATTTAAAAAACCGCTATGAATTTATTGGTGGATTGTCACCATTAGCAGGTACTACAGACAGACAAGCAGAAGCATTAAAAGATGCCTTAAACGGCGCATATGACGATGTTGAATTTAAGTTATATTTAGGTCTTAAACATATTTCACCATATATAGAAGAAGCGGTTGAGTCTATGAATAATGATGGGATTACTGAAGCAGTAACTGTAGTTTTAGCACCACATTATTCAAGCTTTTCAGTCGGCTCTTATGATGAACGTGCTGATCAAGAGGCTGAAAAATACGGTATTCAATTACATCATGTTAAACATTATTATCACCAACCGAAATTCTTAGAATTTTGGACTAACCAAATTAATGATACTTTAAAACAGATTCCATCTGAAGAACATGACGATACTGTATTAGTTGTATCTGCACACAGTCTACCTAAAGGATTAATTGAAAGAAACAATGATCCATATCCTAAAGAGCTACATGACACAGCAGAACAATTAAAAGTTAAATCAAATATTATCCATGTTGCTGAAGGTTGGCAATCAGAAGGTAATACTGGTACACCTTGGTTAGGGCCTGACGTACAGGATTTAACAAGAGATTTATATGATGCGCATGGCTATAAAAACTTTATCTATACACCAGTAGGATTTGTATGCGAACATTTAGAAGTTTTATATGATAATGACTATGAATGTAAAGTTGTTTGTGACGACATCGGTGCAAATTATTATCGTCCAGACATGCCTAATACGCATCCATTATTTATCGGTGCAATTGTAGACGAAATTAAATCAGTATTTTAATAGAAGGAAGCGTGAATGATTTTGAGTAAGAATGTAGCAATCATCGGTGCAGGTATAACCGGCTTAACAAGTGCTTACTATATGAAAAAACAAAATCCTCATTTAAATGTAACCATTTATGAGGCAACCAATCGACCAGGTGGAAAAATCCAAACATACCGTAAAGATGGCTATACGATTGAATTAGGCCCAGAGTCTTATTTAGGTAGAAAAACGATTATGACTGATATAGCTAATGAAATTGGATTAGGTAATGATTTAATTACCAATACGACAGGTCAATCATACATTTATGCTAAAAATAAATTATATCCGATACCGGGTGGTTCTATTATGGGCATACCAACGGATATTAAACCTTTTATCAAAACTAAATTAATTTCACCATTAGGTAAACTTAGAGCTGGATTAGATTTATTTAAAAAGCCTATCGAGATAGAAGATGACATTTCAGTAGGTGATTTCTTTAGACAACGTTTAGGTGATGAAGTTCTTGAGAATTTAATTGAACCACTAATGGGTGGTATCTATGGTACAAATATAGATGACTTAAGTTTAATGAGTACATTTCCCAATTTTAAAGAAAAAGAAGAAGCCTTTGGTAGCTTAATTAAAGGTATGAAAGATGAAAAAGAACAACGTATTAAACAACGTCAATTATACCCAGGTGCGCCTAAAGGACAATTTAAACAGTTCAAGCATGGTTTAAGCTCATTTATCGAAGCACTTGAAGAAGCTGTTAAAAATCAAGGTGTAGACATTCAATATAACACTAAAGTTGAAGATATTATTGTATCTCAAAGAGACTATCAAGTGGTTGTTGATGGTAAAAATGAAGTATATGATGGTGTATTAGTCACTACACCTCAACAAGTGTTTATGCAATGGTTCAATCATGATCCAGCGTTTGATTATTTCAATACGATGGATTCAACAACAGTGGCAACAGTTGTCCTAGCATTTGATGAAAAAGATATTGAAAATACTTATGATGGTACTGGTTTTGTAATTGCTAGAACAAGTAATACAGATATTACGGCATGTACATGGACATCTAAAAAATGGCCATTTACAACACCAGAAGGCAAAGTTTTAATAAGAGCTTATGTTGGTAAACCAGGTGATACTGTTGTGGATGATCACACAGATGAAGAAATTGTTTCTATAGTACGTCGTGATTTAAAACAAATGATGACATTTAAAGGTGATCCTGAATTCACAATAGTCAATCGATTACCGAAAAGTATGCCTCAATACCATGTAGGTCACATTAAACAAATTAGAAAAATTCAAGAACATATTAAACGAACTTATCCGCGATTAAAAATTACAGGGGCGCCATTTGAAGCGGTTGGCCTACCTGATTGTATCCAACAAGGTCATAATGCGGTTGATGAAATGCTAGAGGAATTACGTTAATACGTTTTATAATTTAATTAAAGCACTTTAAAAGGATAACAATGTCTTTTTAAAGTGCTTTTGATATAGAATAAAGATAAATACGTTCATGATAAAGACTGCTACTTAATCTAGAAGTGAGGTTGATAAAAATGACAGATGTCATCATTGTTCATTCAAGTGTAGGAAATGCACATAATCATTGGTATGAATGGTTAGGTCACAATTTAACGTTAGAAGGATATAAAGTCTCTCTTTTTAATTTAGAAGCTAATACTTCTGCTAAAATTGATATGTGGGTTAAGCAAATGCAACAACAATTAAATGTAAGAAAGAAAGATACATATTTTGTAACACATGGATTTGGAACGATAGCGACTTTGAAATTTATAGAAACATTAGAACAAAATGTTGAAGGGCTATTCAGTATTGCTGGTTTTAAAGATGATGCAGTAGACATAGATGAAAATATTGATTTACATGGAGTAACGATTAATTATGAACGAGTTAAAAGTAAAGTAGATCATTTTTATGGTTTGAGTTCTAAAAATGATACACATGTTTCATATAAAGAAACGAAGCGACTTATGGATACCTTAGATGGACGTATGAGAGTTGTTGAAGATGGTGGCCATTTTATGGAAGAGGATGGTTTTACTACATTCACATCACTACAAAATCGTATGCAAGGATTTATGACGCAATAGGGTAGGGAAATTAATAATATAATTTTAAATATGCGCCGTACTTATTTAGAATAGATAAGTATGGCGTTAGTCATTTGATATTGTGATCCATTTAGTAGCAGTAAGGGACGAAAAACAGAAAACATGAAAAATAGAAGATGATCATTTAATAGAAAAGGTATCAATATTGGATGAAAGTTAATATAATAGAAGGCCATTTAGACACTTTTGTTATAAAATGAAATCAAGTAGTAATTTTTACACATTTTAATTTGGAATTAATATTGACTAATAGTAACAAACTTAATATACTAATAAAGTGTTAAGCGAGAGCGTATTAAAGCAACTTGAACGTATCGATTGTTTTATTAATTCAAACAATGTAAATTTAGTTTTAAAAAAGTGTTGACTTTATTAAGCTAATGATGGTACAATAATCAAGTAGTCAAAAATAATATTATCGCGGGATGGAGCAGTTCGGTAGCTCGTCGGGCTCATAACCCGAAGGTCGGTGGTTCAAATCCGCCTCCCGCAATACATAGTTTTAATAGGTCTCGTAGTGTAGCGGTTAACACGCCTGCCTGTCACGCAGGAGATCGCGGGTTCGATTCCCGTCGAGACCGCCATTATTAATATTATGGTTCAGTAGCTCAGTTGGTAGAGCAATGGATTGAAGCTCCATGTGTCGGCAGTTCGACTCTGTCCTGAACCATTCGTCATTTTTGGCGGTTGTGGCGAAGTGGTTAACGCATCGGATTGTGGTTCCGACATTCGAGGGTTCGATTCCCTTCAACCGCCCCATAATCGTATTACATTTCACATGCGGGTGTAGTTTAATGGCAAAACCTCAGCCTTCCAAGCTGATGTTGTGGGTTCGATTCCCATCACCCGCTCCATTATTATTCCACAGTAGCTCAGTGGTAGAGCTATCGGCTGTTAACCGATCGGTCGTAGGTTCGAGTCCTACCTGTGGAGCCATGGCTCCTTGGTCAAGCGGTTAAGACACCGCCCTTTCACGGCGGTAACACGGGTTCGAGTCCCGTAGGAGTCATACAAACAGAAGTGAAATATCGCTTCTGTTTTTTTATTTATCATATTATGATGGAGAGTTGTCCGAGCTGGCCGAAGGAGCACGCCTGGAAAGTGTGTAGGCGCCACAAGCGTCTCGAGGGTTCGAATCCCTCACTCTCCGTAAAAACGCCTAGAATGGTTTTAATCCATTCTAGGCTTATTTTTGTTTTCTTTTAAATTAGGCATTAATTTGAGGATAAGAGAATTTAAATGAAAGTCTAAATTCTAATAAAAGTGAGTAAAGTTGCCCAATCAAAAATTGAAGACCATAAAGAAAGACAACCACACAACGTTAAAAAAAGAAATAAAACATTAGAATTATATATTGAGAAATAAAATAAAAATGTTATAATATATATATAAGTCAACGACCATGCGTGGACTTTAAAACAAAATACATTAATTACAGTAGCCGTCTTACTATGAGGCAAGGCGTAATAATGAATATCATAGTATTATGCAGGATTGAGTTTTGTACTCTTCCTCCTTTTTTAATTTAAAGAGGTACATCATGAGAATTTATACAATTAAACAAAAAATTATATTATAGAGATTGAAGTATTACTATTTCAATCTCTATTTTTTTTATGGATAAATTCAAATGAAAGTTATAAGAGAAGTCAATATGATTATGAGTCACTGTTTAACAATATAATAAATGTTAGTAATCACCAGATTTGGGATTATAAAAATAGAAGGGGTTAAGGTTATCAGAAATTTTGCAATTGATTTTGAAAACATTGCAATTATTTTATGTCTGTTTATAATTTCAAAGTCATATATGAAGCATATCTGAGTATCTTAGTAACAATAATATTTATAATATATTCTTTTTCATTCAAACTTTGTCTACCAATTAAATAAAACTATATCCACATAATCCACATATAGCATATCAAACATATAAGAAAAACCCTAAAGCGATACGATAAGGTATGCTTTAGGGCCATAGGATTATGGAACTTGAGTTCCAGGATGATCATGATGCAGATTATTTGTTACCAAATAAACCTTTGAAGAAATCTACTGCTTTTTTGATAAGATCTGTGATAAATTGCATTGTGATTCACCTCCTATAATTTGTATCTTTAATATAAATCTTTTTTAATCTTTTTAGGGATTTTTTTCTTATTTTATATACGTATTTCCCAAGGTGTAGTTTTTATAATTTAAAAGGACATTCTTGAATGCAAGGGTGTAGATATACATTTATTTCTACATACTTTATTTAGAAATTTAAGATTTGACCACTGATAGATTCAATTAAAATCGTTATAATTAAATATGTAATGATAAATGGAGGAATGACTCGTGGACTTTTGGTTAAAAGAACAATCTATCAAGAATAAAAATAAAATAGCTGTGACTGATGGACAACACTCGCTTACATTCAAAGCTTTATATGATGAAGCGCATGGACTTTCACAACATTTAAACCAATTATCTCAGTCAAGAATTGGTTTACATATTAATAATCGAATTGAGTCATTGATTTTAATACATGCATGTTGGCTTGCTAATATTGAAATTGCGATGATTAATACTCGGTTAACGACTAATGAAATGATTGCTCAAATGAATTCAATCGATGTTAATACAATTATCACAACGACATCTTTAGAATTAGAAGGTTTTAATATATACAATATTGAGGAAATTCAGCTTTTAAATCAAATAGAAGATCAAATGAATATTTTTAAATTAGAAAATATCGCATCAATCATGTTTACATCGGGTACGACTGGTCCACAAAAGGCTGTGCCTCAAACGTTTAAGAATCATCTAGCAAGTGCAGAAGGATGTAAAAGGAGCTTAGGATATAGTCAACAATCTAAATGGTTATCTGTACTCCCGATTTATCATATATCAGGTTTGAGTGTGATATTACGTAGTGTGATGGAAGGATTTACTGTCAGACTATTAGAGAAATATAATACAGAAAATATGCTTGATATTATTAAAAATGAAGATATTACTCATGTGTCACTTGTGCCACAAACATTAAAATGGTTAATGGATGCAGGTTTAGAAAAGCCATATCAATTAGAAAAGATTCTGTTAGGTGGCGCAAAGCTTTCTTCAAATTTAATTCAACAAGCATTAGATTATCGCTTGCCTATTTATAATTCGTTTGGAATGACTGAAACATGTTCACAATTTTTAACTGCGACACCAGATATGTTGGCTCAACGATATGATACAGTTGGTAAACCGAGTGATAATGTCAAAGTTAAAATTAAAGATGCTGATCAAAATGGTCACGGTGAATTACTCATAAAAGGGGTAAATGTAATGAATGGTTATTTATATCCTTCTAATTTAACAGATACATTTGAAGATGGCTTTTTTAAAACAGGTGATATTGCTGAAATTGACGATGATGGCTTCGTTATGATTTATGATCGTCGTAAAGACTTAATCATTAGTGGTGGAGAAAATATCTATCCATACCAAATTGAATCTGTAGCTAAACATTTTCCTGAAATTGAAGACGCCGTATGTATTGGTCAAAATGATGACACTTGGGGTCAAGTACCGGTACTATATTATATCGCCCAAGACCACTTTGATAAAAATGATTTACAACAACATTTCTCCACACATTTAGCTAAATATAAAATACCTAAAGCCTTTTATGAAGTAAATGAATTACCATATACTTCAACAGGTAAACTACAAAGAAATAAAGTGATGTCAAAGGAATCTGAAAATGAAGATTAATGAGTTGAAGTTTTACTTGTATAGTCAGGCATTTAAATCACCTATTGTGACACCTAAAGTGTCATTAGACAAAAGAGAATGTTTAATCATCGAACTGATTACTGAAACAGGTGATACGTATTTTGGTGAGTGCAACGCCTTTAAAACACCATGGTACGATAAGGAAACTATATCTTCTGTTAAACAACAGATCGAACAGTGGTTTGTATCAATTAAGAATAAGGATGTATATTCATTTGAAGAATGGCAGTCGCTATTGAACACATTAAATCATTGTCCGGCAGCCCGCAGTACAGTTGTCATGGCGTTATATCAAATGTATTATAAACTTAAAGCATTTAAGGTTGAATATGGTGCTACCGTCAGTGGATGGAGTGATGCCCAATTTGCGACGTTAAAGCAAACGCAACCTAAACGTATAAAAGTGAAATATTCAAATCAATTAATTTCTGATATTAATAAATTAAAGTCATTAGAATTTCCATTTGATATTGTCATCGATGCAAATGAGTCACTCGATATCAATCAATACCAAGAAATAAATAAAGATATGAATCAAAATATATTATATATAGAAGAACCGTTTGCTAATATTAATACCTTAAAACAGTTTGATAATGAACCGCAATTACCTATTGCAATTGATGAAAAGGCAACATCAATTGATGATATTCAGTTTATTGTTTCGCATTATCAAATTGATACTGTTGTACTCAAGCCGTTTAGATTAGGTGGTATTGACCGTGTTATAGAAACCATTGATTATCTAAAAAATAGGGGTATTAATATTGTTGTAGGTGGTATGTATGAATACGGATTGAGTCGTTATTTTACTGCAATGTTATCTCAATATGGTGATTATCCTGGTGATGTGACGCCAGCAGGCTATTATTTTGAAAATGACTTTGTGGAAAATGAAGGTATTTTAAAAGAGGGAATGATTGAATTCATTCCCCCTGTAGTAGATAGAAGTAAATTAGAATGTATTAATGGTGATGTTTAGACTTATTTTTAGCAAGCGGTACTGGGTCATAGCCACCTTTATGTAGTGGATGGCATTTGAGTATGCGTCGAATGCCTAAATATAATCCTTTGAAAGCACCATGATATTGAATCGCTTCACGCGTATATTCTGAACATGTAGGATAAAAGCGACATGTAGGTGGTGTTAATGGAGAAATATAGCGTTGATAAAAATGTATCAAGGCTAAGAATATTTTTTTCATAAAAAAGCCTCCAACCAGAATTTTGAATACAGTTATTTTAACATATTATAAAGGAATGTGATGTACTTGAAGTTTTTAGATAAAGACCAAAGAGAAGTGCAGTTAACATATAAAGCGAATACAGATAATCCAACAGGTAATCACGTTCTTGCAATACCAGTATACCAAGGGAAGTTATTATTTACTCGACATAAAAATAGAGGTATTGAATTTCCTGGCGGCAAAAGGGAACATGGAGAATCAAGCATTGATGCTATCCAGCGTGAATTATATGAAGAAACCGGTGCATTTATAGAAGAAATACAGTACATTGCTCAATATACTGTGAAAACTAACGATGCCTCTAGGTTTGTCAAAGATGTTTATTTTATTCAAGTTTCATCTTTAGCCAATCGAACTGACTATTTAGAAACAGATGGCCCTTGTCTTTTTACTTCTATAGAAGACATACCATATAGTGAACGTAGTTTTTTGCTACAAGATGACGCCATTTTACACTGTTTTGAAAGGGTGATTTCACTTGGACTTTATTAAAACGAAAAGAATGCCGATTGAAATAGCTACGCACCAGTTTGATGAAATCACTTATGATGTTGATCATCTAAAAGTGAAGGCACTAATGATGACACCATATAGTAAAGTTAATAGAATAGTGGTTTATTTAAGAGGCGGAAAAGGACAAGTTGGTCGGGTACGAGCAGCTCGCTTAATGCAATTTGCTAATGAACAGACACTTGTTGTGGGTCCTTATTATAGAGGTAATAATGGTAGTGAAGGTAAAGATGAGTTTTATCGAGGAGATTTAAATGATGTCACTGAACTTATACGCATATTACATTCAAAATATCCCAACGCGTTTATACATATGATTGGATTTTCTCGTGGTGGGTTGCAAGGCTTGCTAACATTTCAAGATTTACCAGTTGATAGTTATATCATTTGGGGTGGTGTTTCTGATATACATTTAATGTATGAAGAGCGTGTGGATTTAAGAGGGATGCTGAGAAGAATGGTTGGGCACCCTAAAAAAGATCATGAAGCATATGAAGTTAGAGAAGCGATACAATATATTACACCGCAAAGTCCACCGATTTTAATTGTACATGGTGGTAAAGATAAACAGGTAGGTATTCATCAAGCTTATTATCTAGAACGACGATTGAAAGACATTGGTGTGCATTATGATACACTTTATCAAATGGAAGAAGGACATGTACCTCGACCATTTGCTTTAAAAGAAACTTTAAAGTACATACATAAATGGATGACTCAAATAGAAATAAACAAAAAATAGGGAGTGGGACAGAAATAATAAAGAACCACTAATCATTGAATATGAAGTGGTTCTTACGCATTAGCCACAGCTAATGTGTACTTTAAAATAGGAATACATGAGTGAAACTCATGCATAAGAAATACTAATTTCTAAAGAAAAAGTATTTCTTTATCGTTGTCCATCCCCAACTTGCATTGTCTGTAGATTTTCTTTTCGAAATTCTCTATGTTTGGGGCCCGTCCCCCCGGCAAGGTTGACTAGAAATGAAAAAGCTTGGTACATTAGACCGTCTTTGTAATTCATTACTTAGACGGTTTTATGCATGAACTTTTAAGTTCATGTATACCTCTTAAACTTAATCTGAACACATGAGTTAATACTCATGTGTAAGTCATTCTAATTTCTTTAAGAAAAAGAATGACTTTACAGTCAACTACTGCCTAAATATGAATGTAACTTGAAATATATATTTATGTCCCAGCCTGTTTTACTTTTATTTATTGAAAGCACCTTTGTCAGAAATGTGTTCGACTTCAGGGCCGAATTTTTTGAAGTTATCTTCAAATCTTTGGATAAGATCATTTGCTTGTGCTTTATATTTTTCAGCGTCGCTCCAAGCATTGATAGGATTTAAGATTGTTTTTGGTACATCTTTAATTTCAACTGGAATATTTAAACCAAATGTTGAGTCTTTTGTAAACTCTGCATCTTTTAATTTCCCTGAGATAGCTTGGTTAACCATTTGACGCGTATAGTGTAAACTAATTCTTCTACCAACACCATATTTACCGCCAGTCCATCCAGTGTTAACTAAATAAACATCAACATCATGTTTATCAATTAATTCTCCTAAAAGATCTGCATAAACTGTAGGATGAAGTGGTAAGAAAGGTGCGCCGAAACAAGTAGAGAATGATGGTTCAGGTTCTGTTACACCACGTTCTGTACCTGCTAATTTAGACGTGAAACCACTTAAGAAATGATACATTGCTTGATCTTTATTTAATTTTGAAATTGGAGGAATCACTCCAAATGCATCTGCAGTTAAAAAGATAATCGTATTAGGATGTGCTGCTTTTGAAGGTAATACAATATTATCAATATGATGAATAGGATAAGCTGCTCTTGTATTTTCAGTGAATTTATTATCATCGAAATCAACAGTACCGTCTTCTTTAACGACTGTGTTTTCTAAGATAGTGCCGTATTCAATAGCATCATAAATTTGTGGCTCTTTTTCTTTTGAAAGATTGATTGCTTTTGCATAACAACCACCTTCAATGTTGAACACGCCATTTTTATTCCAACCATGTTCATCGTCACCGATTAATTTTCTTTCAGGATCAGCTGACAACGTTGTTTTACCTGTACCTGATAAACCAAAGAATAGTGCTACATCGCCTTTTTCTCCCACGTTAGCAGAGCAATGCATACTCATAATATCTTGCATAGGTAATAGGTAATTCATTACTGAAAAGATACCTTTTTTCATTTCCCCAGCATATTCTGTACCACCGATTAAAATCACTTTATGTTTAAATGACACAATGACAAACGTTTCAGTCTTCGTGCCATCAACTTCAGGATCAGCTTTGAAATGTGGTGCAGATACAATTGTAAAGTTAGGTTTGATTGATTTTGCTTCTTCTTTAGATTCAGGACGAATGAACATGTTATGTGCAAATAAATTATGCCATGCTAATTCGTTAATGACAGTTAATTTCAAACGTGAATCTTTATCACTACCTGCGTAACCATTAAAAACATATAATTCGTCTTTCTTGCCTAAGTAGTCTAATACTTTATTGTAAAGCTTTAAAAATGTTTCTTCATCGATAGGTTGATTGACGTCTCCCCAATCTACATTATCTCTATATGAAGGTTCAGTAACGATAAACTTATCCTTAGGTGAGCGGCCAGTGTATTTACCAGTGCTAGCATTAATAGCACCTAATTCAGTAAGTTCACCTTCATTATTATCTAATATTTTATTGTAAAGTTGAGTTGTTGATAGTTGAAACTTTGTTGATGGTTTTTCTAATAATTGTTTAATTTTAGTCGTTTCAGAGTATGTATCAATCGACATACTTAATCCCTCCAGATAGTTATAATGTAAGCCTTTACATTTCAATAGTATAACATATCAATTTAATTAATCCACCGTAAATTATTACTAAAATAACTTAAATCATAAATTGACATTAATTCTCTTATTAGGTAGTATTAATTTTAACGGATTCTCTTATCCTGAGTGGTGGAGGGACATGGACCCAATGAAACCCAGCAACCTCTTTTTACATATAAAAAGAAAGGTGCCAAACCGTTTGCAGACGTATAATGTCTGAACGATAAGAGCGAATGGACGTATAAGAGCCTTCACTCTATCTAGGTAGTAGTAGAAGGCTCTTTTATTTAGCTCAAATAAAAGAGAATTATCGTAATATATTTTAAAAGGAGCAAAACATGACTAACAATAAACGATTATTTACTTCAGAATCAGTAACTGAAGGACATCCAGATAAAATTGCTGATCAGGTATCTGATGCAATCTTAGACGAAATTCTTAAAGACGACCCTAATGCACGTGTGGCTTGTGAGACTACAGTGACAACTGGAATGGCATTAATTTCAGGTGAAATATCAACGACGACATATGTTGATATTCCGAAAGTTGTAAGAGAGACCATTAAAGAAATTGGTTATACACGTGCTAAATATGGTTACGATTCACAAACGATGGCCGTTTTAACTGCCATTGATGAACAATCACCAGATATCGCTCAAGGTGTTGATACAGCATTAGAATACCGTGATGATATTTCTGAAGAAGAAATTGAAGCAACTGGTGCAGGTGACCAAGGATTAATGTTTGGTTATGCTACAAACGAAACAGATACTTATATGCCGTTACCTATTTTCTTATCTCATCAATTAGCGAAACGTCTATCAGATGTACGTAAAGATGACATTATAGACTATTTACGTCCGGATGGTAAGGTTCAGGTCACTGTAGAATATGATGAAAATGATAAACCTAAACGTATTGATACTATTGTTGTGTCAACGCAACACGCTGAAGATAAATCTTTAGAAGAAATTCAAGAGGATATTAAAAAACATGTTATTTATCCAACTGTTCCAGAATCATTAATGGATGATAAGACAAAATTCTATATTAATCCTACAGGACGTTTTGTAATCGGTGGACCACAAGGGGATGCTGGATTAACAGGACGTAAAATTATCGTGGATACGTATGGTGGTTATGCACGCCATGGTGGTGGTTGCTTCAGTGGTAAGGATCCAACTAAAGTAGACCGTTCTGCTGCTTATGCTGCTAGATATGTAGCGAAGAATATTGTTGCTGCAGAATTAGCTGAACAATGTGAAGTCCAACTTGCATACGCAATAGGTGTAGCTGAACCAGTATCAATAGCTATAGATACCTTCGGAACAGGTAAAGTAACAGAGGCTGAATTAGTTGAAGCGGTTAGAGCAAACTTTGATTTAAGACCAGCTGGTATCATTAAAATGTTGGATTTAAAACAACCTATTTATAAACAAACCGCTGCATATGGTCATTTCGGACGTACTGACGTATTATTACCATGGGAAAAATTAGATAAAGTCAACGTTTTAAAAGATACGATTAACAAAGTTTAAACGAAATAACTTATGGGATGTTTGAAATATAATAAGATAAATTGCGACTAAATGTCGAAAATGTCATCATTATGTTTTATAATTAGTTGTATTGATCATATAAAAGGAGCGTTGATGTGATGAGTTTATCTTCACCTATTGGTATAGGGTTAATTGTTGCAGTAGTCATTGCATTTATCTTTTTTGTACTATTTTTAATTGCTTTAAATAGTAAGAAAAAGATTAAGCAACAAACAGAAGAAGAATACCAACAAAAAGAACAAAGTATAAAGGCATCTCATGAAGAAGCTTTAGAAAAAGAACGTATTGAGAATAAAAAGGCAGTTACGAAACAAAAAGAAGATTATGAAGCTACAGTAAATAGTAAAGAAAGAGAAATTGATGCATTAAAGCTATTCTCTAAAAACCATAGTGAATATGTAACTGATATGCGATTAATTGGTATTCGTGAGCGTTTAGTCAATGAAAAACGTATTCGTCCTGAAGATATGCATATCATGGCTAATATTTTCCTACCAACAAATGAATTAAATAAAATTGAAAGAATTAGTCATCTCGTTCTTACTCGTACTGGTTTATATATTATTGACTCTCAATTACTAAAAGGTCATGTATATAATGGGATTAGCGGTGCTCAGTTTTCTGAGTTACCAACTATGGAACAAGTATTTAATACGTTGGAATTAGATCAATCAACACCACAAACATTAGTACTTGATCAAAATAATGATCAAAAATCATTATCATTTATAAACTATTCAGACGAAATTCAACAAATACAGAATGTAGCAGGTGACTTACAAAGTAAATTAAATACAAAGTATACACCAACGTCTATTCTTTACTTTAATCCTAAAAATGATGGGGATGTTACTATTTCGAACTATGCTCAAAATAGTAATGTCAAAGTATTAGTTGGACCAGAACAACTTGATGAATTCTTTAACAAATTTGTATTCCATGGACGTATTCAATATAATGTCGACGATTTACAACAAATCATGGAACAAATTGAATCCTTTAATTAAATTTCAACTAAGCTAGTAGAGGTTTTAACTCTACTAGCTTTTTTAGTTTTGAGCACAGAAATTGAATTTTATATGACTTACGTTTAATCTAAGTTTGATTTACTTTCATAGGGTATAGAAATAATGAAATTGTATTTAAGGAGTGGGAATGTATGGACAATATTAAATTTTATAATGGACACACGATGCCGAAAGTTGGTCTAGGTACATTTAGAGTAGAAAATAATGATGATTGTACAAAAGCTGTTAAATACGCAATTGAAAATGGATATAGAAGTATCGATACAGCAAAGGTATATGGTAATGAAGAAAAAGTAGGCCAAGGTATTAAAGAAGGACTTGAATCCACTGGTTTAAAACGTGAGGATTTATTTATTACTTCAAAATTATGGTTAGAAGATTTTGGTAGAGAAAATGTTGAACAAGCTTATGAAAATAGTTTGAAAAGATTAGACTTAGATTATCTAGATTTATATTTAATGCATTGGCCAGGTACGAATGAAGCACTAATGATAGATACATGGCAAGGTATGGAAGATTTATATAAACAAGAGCGTGTTAAAAACATTGGAGTGAGTAACTTTAATGTAGATCATTTTGAAGCATTATTGGCTCAAGTATCTATTAAACCAGTCATCAATCAAGTTGAATTCCACCCATACTTAACTCAAAAAGAGTTAAGACAATATTTAGATGTTCAAAATATCGTGATGGAATCTTGGTCACCATTAATGAATGCTCAAATATTGGATGATGAAATAGTTAATCAGGTAGCACAAGAAGTTGGGCAAACGCCAGCACAAGTGATTATTAGATGGAACTATCAACATCAAGTAGTAACAATCCCTAAATCTGTGACACCACACCGTATAGATGAAAATCTAAATATATTAGATTTTGAATTGAATGATGACCAAATGAAAAAATTAGATGACCTTAATCAAAATAAAAGAATTGGACCTGATCCATCAGAATTTAATGGCCAATAAAAAAGACAAAACCACGTCCTCAAATTGAAAGGGGGGACGTGGTTTTAATATATCATCAACTATTGAAATAAATGATAAGCCCAATAACAACTTAAAAATGCGCCTACAAATTGCAAGAGTGTATAAATAATAAAAGGTATAGGCTTAAATTTAGGTGATACCATGCCTACAAGTTCATTAGATAAGGTTGAAAATGTTGTTAATCCGCCTAAAATACCTGTGATGAAGAATGAATTTATCCAATTGATGTGCAGTGATAATCCAGATACGGTGCCAATTAACACACATCCCATAATATTAACTATCAATGTACCCACAGGTAATTTGGTAATAAATTGATTGAAGTAATTTGATATTATCGCACGGATCATCGCACCGATGCCGCCACCAAGCATAACTAATATCATTGTCTTTATCATAACTGCTCACCTAATTTCTTACCTAGTAAACATAAAAGAATGCAAAGGATGTAACTTATCAAAGCATAAATGATTAATAACGCCCATTGTTGCTGATTATACATTTGAACGAGTTCGAATTGAAATGTAGAAAATGTAGTCAATGCACCCATGAATCCAGTAGTGACGGCTTTTTTTAATAAAGGATTGTTGTTAAATAGCTTAATTGTTAAAGCCGACAAAAATCCCATAAAAAAGCCACCTATTAAATTGGCGCTTAATGTGCC
This sequence comes from Staphylococcus warneri, assembly GCF_900636385.1. Lineage (NCBI taxonomy): Bacteria > Bacillati > Bacillota > Bacilli > Caryophanales > Staphylococcaceae > Staphylococcus > Staphylococcus warneri. The sequence continues at coordinate 983,602 of NZ_LR134269.1, forward strand.
TATAGGTATGTCATGTCCATGATTAAAGAAAGAAAACAGATATCTCAATAATGCACCAAAGGCACCACCGATAAAAATATAAAAATATTGCATTTTCAAAAGTCCTTTCAATTTAATCTGTTTTAAAATATAAAATCATATATCTTGAGTTAGTTGAATGTCATATATAAAACTAAATCAACCAATTCTCATAGAAAAGGTTGATTTGAATAAATCCACACTACGTTATCCATTAAAAAAGGAAACCATAGGTATGTAATGAGGATAAAATATGAATGATAATTACGATGAAAATAAGAATAGGTAAAAACTTACTGGCAATTCTTATCCAATCTTGCTTTTCACGCGCGTGTTTGATAGATTTATCTGCAAATATCACTGAAGCAATCAATATAATGACATTGATCACACTACATGCAATGACCAGTTTAACGAATGAACCTAAAACACTATTCAATAAAGGATTATTTGTATTAAAGAAAAAGCTTATCGCTAATAATATTAATGTAATATAAAAGTAGATTTTTGATTTTGACATGCGCATCCTCCTAGATGGTTATCATTACAATATACTACCATTTTTTAGGATATGAGAATAGTATAAATTAATATAAAAAATGCGTTGAAAATCGAAATCCTATGATATAGGCAAATAATTCGCTTACATTTCAAAAGCATGTTATAAATTATTTATAAATAATTAATGAAGTTATGTTAAATTAAAGCATTTACATACTTAAATATAGTAATCAATAACATTAAATCAATGTTATCGATTAAGGAGGAATTCATTATGAGACAATTAAACGTAGAAGTATTTGCTGACGGTGCAGATATCGAAGAAATGAAAGCAGCATACAAAAACAAACAGGTTGATGGATTTACAACTAATCCTAGTTTAATGGCAAAAGCTGGCGTAACAGATTATAAAGCATTTGCTGAAGAAGCAGTGAGAGAAATTCCGGATGCTTCAATTTCATTTGAAGTATTCGCAGATGATTTAGAAACAATGGAAAAAGAAGCTGAAATCTTAAAACAATATGGTGATAATGTATTTGTTAAAATTCCTATTGTTACAACTGATGGTACGTCTACCATTCCATTAATTAAAGCTTTATCAGCTAAACAAGTAAGACTGAATGTAACTGCTGTTTATACGATTGAACAAGTTAAACAAATTACTGAAGCTGTAACTGAAGGGGTACCAACATATGTATCTGTATTTGCTGGTCGTATCGCCGACACTGGTGTAGATCCATTACCATTGATGAAGGAAGCTGTCGAAATTACACATAGTAAAAAAGGCGTTAAATTATTATGGGCTAGTTGCCGTGAATTATTTAATGTAATGCAAGCTGATGAAATTGGTGCTGATATCATTACATGTCCTGCAGATGTTGTTAAGAAGGTCAATAATAATTTAGGTAGAGATGTCGAAGGACTATCTATTGATACAGTCAAAGGCTTTGCTAAAGATATTCAAAGTTCAGGGTTATCTATTTTATAAATAATCATAAAATGATAGAAGATGAAGAATGAGTCAAAATAGTAGCCAATCGCACGTACATATTTTCAACTTTTATTTTAAGTAAACAATGTACGTTAGATTGGCTTTTCTTATTAAGATTTTTAATTTTGAATTGAATGATTGTTCAAAGTCATCTATGATATATAAATAACCAATTAGAGTAGAGGTGCAATTCTAGCTATGGATAAAAAGACATTTAGTGCTAGAGTAAAAAAGCAATTATGGTTCTTAAATAATAATGAAAAAGAACAACTTAATCAGGAATTGAACCAATTGGATGAACATGAGACTGATGTTTTAAATAAGCCTGTCAAATTTTCAAATCAATTTTTAAGAACTCAAGTATTTAGACAAAAAAATATAAGTTCATTTAGTCTAATTCTATTATTGATGGGAATCGTTTTTACATATGTGATATTATTAGGTGGCTTTCTATTTGGATTAATTACAAGTCTCACAGCTGTTAATTATTTTATTAATCCACAAGTCACTTTATCAACAGTAACAGTGATATTAATTATCGTAGGTGCGATTCTATTGATGATTATTTCTCTGTTCTTAATTAAGAAAGTAACTGCATTTTTTACTAAAAAGTTATTAGAATATAAATTTAATAAGCAGAATACGAATGTGTAATCAAATGGCAAAGAAGTAAGCTTTCTTGCCATTTTTTTATTATAGAAGTGTAAGGTTCGTCTACTACTAGAGATTTAGTATTAGAAAACTGTATGAGTGTGGCATCGCTTTTTGATTGAATTCCAATAATATAGTATGCATTAATATAAATTTGAATAGGAGAACGATGATTTTTAAGAGGGAACAAGATAAGTGTCTCATTAACGTAAAGAGGTATCTTTTTATTAATTTGAAGTAGTCGTTTAGCAAGTTTCTTTTGAAGCGGTAATGATTTTTGATGTAATTCTAATAGATATATTAATGTATTATTGATAGTAAGCGGTAGTGAAATGGCATATTGTTGATAATGACATCGAGTAACACTTTTTGGACCTATCTCTGTTTCAATATATAATAATTGAGATGTTGTAATTTGATTCATGTTGTCATTCCTTTTCTAGGTTGTATTGTAAATGCTGCATAATTTTGGATTGAGTTACTTTTTTAATTTTCTTAATAGTTGATATAGAAAGATGCATTATATTTGCGATTTCAAATTGTTTATAACCCAATAATTTTAAATCTAACCATTGTTTTTCTTGATTATTTAATAGATAATAAATGTCTTGCAAAAGTAATGCATCTTCGTTTAAAAATTGAATGGGTTCATTTTTTGAGTAGACAGTTGTATCAATATTTATAGTAGATAATTTTTTGTTTTCTTTGCGAAATATATCGATAAGATAATAGTTTAGCCTAATAAAAAGATAAGAGGATAATTTGTGAGATTTTGAGGGTTGATAATTATGAGTTAAGTGCCATAATTGGATTAACAGTAATTGATAAAACTCGTCATAATTATAAGTGATTTGGTATCTTTTTAACAAATAATGTATGATTTTGTTGTACTCTTGATAGATAATCTTGAATTCCAAAGTTTTCTCCTATTTATGTACATAAAGCGTTTTTCCGGATAAAATGAATTTAAAATATTTAATAAAAAATTTCATTTGCTTAATTGTAAAAATAGGTGTTAAATAGTAAGCATAGAAAATAACTAGGTATTTAAATTTTACAATTACATTGTCGTATTGTTTAAATAGAGCAAAGTTTGATAGGAGGTACGTATGGATTACGCACACTTAAATTTAGAACATTTTTTCGCACGCAATGACGATTTAGATCGAATTAAAGATCGCTCAGATTTTGTAATGATTAATAATTTTACTAATGAAATGAAATATAGAGATGGTGAAATTGAAGGAACAATTGATTTAAATCAATATTTTTATAAAAATAGATCACAAGCTGTAAGTTTTATCATGATGGAATATAAAAATCATAATAAATAATGGTAAAGGTTTAGACATAGAAATTGAATTGACACTATCATATGTAAATTGCATGCATATAATTCGTGCATCATTTTCCTGAAGATAGTGTCAATATTGTTGTCTAAATCTTTTTCATCTCAAAAGTTTCATTTTTATTACTTTTTATTTATGAATTTGTAACAAAGTATATATTAAATTGTGAATCAGAATTAATAATGTTAAACTTTATTATCGTAATACAATTGAAAAGAATAACAACATTGACCTAAGAGGTGTGAATATGACGAAGCACAAAAAGGGATCTATTGTTGCAATTTTAGGATTGCTGATTATCTTTGTAATTGGAGCAATTATCTTTTTCTCAATGGTTTCTGACCAAATCTTCTTTAAACACGTAAAAGAAGAACAGAAGATTGAGAAATTAGATGTAACTTTAGATAAAGCCGCAAAGAAACAAATAGATAACTATACGAGTCAACAAGTATCGAATAAAAACAATGATGCGTGGAGAGATGCATCATCAACTGAAATAAAATCAGCTATGGATAGTAGTCAATTTATCGATAGTGACGTACAAAAATATCAGTTTTTAGATTTATCTAAATATCAAGGTATTGATGAAAAAAGAATTAAGCGTATGTTAGTTGATCGACCAACTTTATTGAAACATACTGATGACTTTACAAAAGCAGCGAAAGATAAACATGTAAATGAAGTTTATTTAATTTCACATGCGTTATTAGAAACAGGTGCTGCTAAGAGTGAATTATCTAAAGGTGTAGAAATTGATGGTAAGAAATACTACAACTTTTACGGTGTAGGAGCATTAGACAAAGATCCTGTTAAGACAGGTGCTGAATATGCTAAAAAACATGGTTGGGACACACCTCAAAAAGCCATTTATGGTGGTGCTGATTTCATTCATAATCATTTCTTAAAACATGAAGATCAAGATACACTATACAGTATGAGATGGAATCCTAAGAATCCTGGTGAACATCAATATGCAACTGACATTAAATGGGCTGAAAGTAATGCCACTATCATCGCGGATTTTTATAAAGATATGAAAACTGAAGGTAAATATTTCAAGTTATATGTTTATAAAGATGATAAAGATCATTTGAAGAAATAATGAAGCTAATATGGAAAAATGCCTGCAACGGTAATAACTGTTGTAGGCATTTTTGTATACGTTAACTGTATTATTCAGCTTTATTATGACGTGTCATCCATAAAAATATTATAATAGTGAGTGCTATGATTTTAGAAATTAATTTCATTTCATCACCTCTTAGAAAGATTTTATCACAAATTATAAAGGATTAAATTGTTGAAGATTAGGATATATATGAGTAAATATGAAAGTCTAATTTTTGATAATCTATGAACTTGAAAAAGGAATTATTAAGAAAAATTATCACAGAAATAGATTTTAGATAAAGGATGATATAACAATGCGAGTAGCTATAATAGGAATGGGCACAGCCGGTGTCAGTGTTTTACGTCAACTTGTCAAACATGACCATTTTGAAAAATTAAAAGTAGATGTGTATGATGACCGCAATAATATGGGACAGGGTGTTCCTTTTCAAAATGATAGTAGTGAATTACTTATTAATATGCCGTCTAAAAAAATGAGTTTAAATTTAGATGATGATGAAGAGTTTTGGAAATGGTATCAACATCAGCAAGAATTTGAATTCGATAATCCTACATATTTACCACGTTTTGTATTTGGACATTATATGAAATCATATTTATCCAAATTTGATGATCAATATGAAAATATAACAATTATCAATCATAAAGTACGTGAAATATTTACGACTTCAAAAGTAGACGAAACAAATCTTAAATATTACGTTTGTACCTCAGATGATATGAAAGAATGGCGAGAATATGATTACTTATTTTTAACCTTTGGTACATTTGCATATCACGATCCATATCATTTAAAAGGTATAAAAGGGTTTAAACCGACACCTTACCCTACATACAATTCATTAGATGATGTAAATGAAGATGATAGAATTGCAATTCTTGGTACTGGTCTAGCAAGTCTAGATGTTATTCGATATGTCACTGCACATCACCCTAGATTGCCTATTTTAATGACTAGTCGATCTGCCAATTTACCTAGTGTAAGAGGTCAAATGGTAGATATAGAATTTACACATTTAACAAAACAAAAGTTTAATGATTTACAGGCACAGAATTATGGGAATGTCCCATTAGATATAGCAGTAGATTTATTTTTAAAAGAATGTAGCGACTATGGTATAGATTTTGAAAAATTAATCAATAGAAGAACTGGAAATCATATTAATGATTTAAAGTTTGATTTAGAACATGAAAAGGAAATGGGAATTTTCCAAAGTATAATTGAATACTTAAAGGAAAATTTAAATTGGATTTGGAATAGTTTAAGTTTTGAAGATCAACAAATATTCCAAGAGAAATATACTAAAATGATTCAACTCAATTCTAATCCAATGCCTCCTAGAACTGCGAAATTACTTATTGAGTTATTAGAAAAAGAGGCGTTGATTATCCGTAAAAATTTAAAAAATGTATATCATGAGGACGGATTATTCCATTTACAATATGAAAATGAGAATGACATTGAAGATTTTAATGTAGTCATTAATGCAACTGGATCTAAAAACCATTTATCTGAGCTAGATGAAGATGACCAATTAATTCGTAATTTAGAAAATAGGCAAATTGTACAATCTCATCCCATGGGTGGTATACAAATTATTCCTGAAACGAACCAGGTTATTAGTCCTAGATTTGGTACTTTAACTAATGTCATAGCGATAGGACAAATGACAAATGGCGTCAATAAACTTAGAAACGGTGTCAAAATGATTGTTAACCAAGTGGCTAATGCAGTTGATAGATTGTATGACACTCAACAAGACTTTGAAAATATAAACGAAGAGAGCATTTAGCGTTGATTAATGATATTCGGTTATTTTTAAATCCATATTTTATTTAAAAGAGAAACAAAATCCGATGATTTAATTTAAAAGTATTACTTTAATTAAGTACAATGTATAGTAATTGTATTTTTGAAAAAGGTGTAGTATGATTTGAATTGTAGTAAATCAGAATACAATACTCAATTAACCTTTAACAATTTCATATAAAATTCTTTCGGGGCAGGGTGAAATTCCCAACCGGCAGTGATATGAGCCTGCGACCTGCTAACATTTGTTAGTGGCTGATCTAGTGAAATTCTAGAGCCGACAGTTAAAGTCTGGATGGGAGAAAGAATGACGTTTATCGACATTAACATATATTTGTATAAGTATGTGTATTAATAAGTATATTTTTATTTTTTAGATATAAATATGCTTGTTTAAAAATATATGATTTCGCCTTATGCCTTGAAATGTATCATTTCATTGGTGTAAGGCTTTTTAATTTTAGAGGTGATATTTTGAGTAAATTTATGAATTATGCTATTCAACTTGCACAAATGGTTGATGGACAAACAGGTGTTAATCCTCCTGTAGGTTCGGTTGTCGTCAAAGACGGTAGAATAGTTGGTATTGGTGCTCACTTACGAAAAGGTGATAAACATGCTGAAGTTCAAGCTTTAGACATGGCACAATCAGAAGCAAAAGGTGCGACAATATATGTATCATTAGAACCATGTACACATCATGGTTCAACGCCACCATGTGTAGATAAAATCATCGAAGCAGGTATTCAAAAAGTCATTTATGCTGTTAAAGATACTACACTCATTTCAAAAGGTGATGACATATTGAAGAATGCAGGCATTGAAGTTGAATTTCAATATAATGCCGTTGCAGCCCAACTTTATCAAGATTTCTTCACTGCTAAAAGGAATGGCATTCCCGAATTAACTGTGAAAGTTTCTGCTAGTTTAGATGGTAAACAAGCTACCGATGATGGCGAGAGTAAGTGGATTACTAATAAGGATGTAAAAAAAGATGTTTATCAATTACGTCATAGTCACGATGCAGTATTAACCGGACGTAAAACGATAGAAGCTGACGATCCTTTGTACACGACAAGGATAGCTGACGGTAAACATCCAATTCGTGTCATACTTAGTAAAAGTGGCAAATTAGATTTTGGTCAACAACTATTTCACGACAACGCTTCTCCCATTTGGATCTATACAGAAAATAAAAATTTAACAGTAGACAATAGTAATGTAACTATTATATATATGGAACAATGTGAGATTAAATCTATTTTAAAAGATTTATATCATAAAGGTATCGGGAAACTGTTAGTCGAAGCAGGTCCCGAAATTACTTCAGAATTTCTCCAATCAGATCATTTAGATCACCTTGTACTTTATTTTGCCCCGAAAATAATAGGTGGTTCTGGTAAGAATCAATTTTTCCAAACTGACCAAATTATATCATTACCAGATACAACTCAATTTGAAATTGTTAATTCCACGTTAATACATCAAAATATTAAATTAGTTTTGAGAAAGAAGTGATTGCAAATGTTTACAGGCATCATTGAAGAAATAGGAACGGTACAAGAAGTTCGTAATCAAAATTCAGTTCGAACATTAGTAATTACTGCCGAAAAAATACTAGAAGACATGCATATTGGTGATTCAATTAGTGTGAACGGTGCGTGTTTGACTGTCATTGATTTTGATGACCAAACATTTTCTGTTCAAGTGATTAAAGGCACAGAAAATAAAACTTACCTCTCTGATGTTCAACGCCATACGAAAGTTAATTTAGAAAGAGCGATGAGTGGAAACGGCAGATTTGGTGGTCACTTTGTGTTAGGTCATGTTGATCATTTAGGAACGATTTCTAAAATTAATGAATCTGCCAATTCAATGATTATCCAAATTAAAGCATCCAAATCCATACTTAATCAAATGGTTAAACAAGGATCGATAACAGTTGATGGTACAAGTTTAACGATTTTCGATCTTCATTCAGATGCTTTTGATATACATTTGATTCCTGAAACAAGACGTTCCACCATCTTATCTAGTAAAAAAGTGGGAGATAACGTACATTTAGAATCAGATGTATTATTCAAATATGTTGAAAATATTTTAAATCATAATCAATCGAGTTTAACAGAAGAAAAACTAAAAGCATTTGGTTTTTAGGGGAGGCAATAAACATGAAGTTCGACAGTATTGAATTAGCCTTAAAAGCTTTAAAACAAGGTGAAAGTATTATTGTAGTTGATGATGAAGATAGAGAAAATGAAGGCGACTTAATAGCAATAACTGAATGGATGAAAGACGATACGATTAATTTCATGGCTAGAGAAGGTCGTGGGTTAATTTGTACACCTATCAGTTCAAGTATTAGTGAACGCCTAGAGCTCCATCCGATGGAATCACATAACTCAGACGTGTATGGGACAAATTTTACTGTAAGTATTGACCATAAGAATACAACAACAGGTATCAGTGCGAATGAGAGAACACTAACTGCAAGAGCACTAATCGAAGAGCATGCAAAAGCTTCAGATTTTAACCGTCCAGGTCACTTATTTCCTTTAATTGCTAAAGATAATGGTGTGTTAGAAAGAAATGGGCATACAGAGGCGGCAGTAGATCTTGCTAAATTAACAGGTGCTAAACCTGCAGGTGTAATTTGTGAAATTATGAATAATGATGGGTCTATGGCTAAGGGTGAAGATCTTCAAGCATTTAAAGAGAAACATCAATTAGTTATGATTACGATTGAAAGTTTAATAGAATATCGTCAAGTTAATGAATCACATGTAAATCTTAATGCGAAAGTAAAAATGCCAACCGATTTTGGTACATTTGATATGTATGGTTTTACAACTGATTATAGTGAAGAAGAAATCGTCGTTATAACTAAAGGTGATATTAGATCACATGAAAATGTGCGTATCCATTCTGCATGCCTTACGGGTGATATTTTCCATAGCCAACGATGTGATTGTGGTGCTCAATTAGAAGCTTCGATGAATTATATAGAACAAAACGGTGGAATGATTATCTATTTACCTCAAGAAGGGCGTGGCATAGGACTCATGAATAAATTACGTGCCTATGAATTAATTGAAAAAGGTTATGATACTGTTACAGCTAATTTAGCATTAGGATTCGATGAAGATTTACGAGATTATAATATAGCTGCACAGATTCTTAAATATTTTGAAATAGAAAAAGTAAATTTATTAAGTAATAATCCGAAGAAATTTGAAGGATTAAAAGAATATGGCATTAATATTCAACAACGTATAGAAGTGATTGTACCAGAAACACAATATAATCATGACTATATGACAACTAAAAAAGAAAAAATGGGACATTTAATTTAGGAGGATCATAAAATGAATTTTGAAGGAAAATTAGTAGGTAAAGATTTAAAAGTTGCTATTGTAGTGAGTAGATTTAATGATTTTATTACAGGACGTTTGCTAGAGGGTGCTAAGGATACTTTTATTCGTCACGATGTTGACGAAAATAATATTGATGTCGCTTATGTACCTGGTGCTTTTGAAATTCCTATGGTTGCAAGAAAATTAGCTCAAACAGGTAAATATGATGCAGTAGTCACATTAGGATGTGTCATAAGAGGGGCGACATCGCATTATGATTATGTTTGTAATGAAGTTGCAAAAGGTGTATCAAAAGCTAATGAGTCAACAGATGTGCCTGTTATATTTGGTATATTAACTACGGAAAGTATTGAACAAGCAGTTGAACGTGCAGGAACTAAAGCAGGTAATAAAGGTTCTGAAGCGGCTGTAAGTGCAATAGAAATGGCTAATTTATTGAAACAATTTTAAACAAGAAAGGAGAGGGACAGAAATAATAAAGAACCACTAATCATTGAATATGAAGTGGTTCTTACGCATTAGCCACAGCTAATGTGTACTTTAAAATAGGAATACATGAGTGAAACTCATGCATAAGAAATACTAATTTCTAAAGAAAAAGAATGACTTTACAGTCAACTACTGCTTATACATGAATGTAACTTGAAATATATATTTATGTCTCAACCTGTACAGCCTGCCTACAAAATTAGTATTTTGTGGGCAGTTTTTTTAATGATTTTATTTACGTAAATACTTAGTAGTTAACCCTACAAGAGAAGCAACACTTATACCAATAGCTGAGAAAACACCAACTTTTTCAATGTCTCTGGTGTCGCAAATTCTTTAACTGCTAATGATAAATTTTGTGGGCGTTCTGCTAATCTTCTCATAAAGTAAGCAAACCAATCATCACCATAAGGACATATACTGTAAAATGATAGCCCTCATTGGCAATTGTTTGAGCTAACTCTGAACGGAAACCATATAGCATCTGGAATTCCATTTGCTCTTTTTCGATATGATTTTCTTTCATAAATTGTTTCACATGGTTAATAATATTATGATCATGTGTTGCAACTGAAGTGAAATTACGCGCATTTAAAAGTCTTTTTTCAATTATTTTAATATAATTTGCGTCAATCTCTTCTTTAGTTTGGTATGCAATAGAGGCATCCTCTTTATATGCCCCTTTAACGAGTCTTAATCGTAACTCAGGATATTTATCAATCAGTTTTTCAGCATCATAGAGATATGCTTGAATCACTGTACCAACATTTTTGAATTCTCCCTTTAATCGATCTAAAACTTCAATAATTTGTTGTAAGCTATCATATTTTTCAGTATCTATATTGATATGCATGTTCCCATATTCATTAGATTTAAGTAAAATTTCTCTCAAATTTTGGTATGCAAGTTCTAAGTCAAATTCACTACCTAATAAACTTAATTTGACTGACATATGTGCATCAACATGGTATTGGCTTATGGCTTCCATGATTTCTAATATTTCTTGTTTAGCTTGTTGACTTTCTTGCTCTGTTGTCACAAATTCCCCTAAGTTATCAACAGTAACAGAAATCTTGTTTTCATTTAAATACTCAATTGTTTCTATCAATTGTGGAATTGTGTTACCAGCTACTACTTTGTTAGCACCAAGTCTTGGACCAACTTGTTTAGCAGCATTATTTAAATAACTGTTATTAGACAAAGTTATAAATACATTTTTGAAAACTCCCATCGTACATACCTCCATAACCAAATATCATTGGTAGTTTTAAAATAGTGTATCATGAAACATATTTTTGAGAAAGCGTTTACATAAAGAATTTAATAATGTTTTTAGTAATATTACACGGTTTTGAGGTAGGCATGTCTGCATGTTTAAGATAATAGATTAAAATGGCAATTAATTGTAATGTTTTGGTATAATTATGCTATTGAAGATTTTTGAAAAAGGGCAATTTAAGAATGTGGAAGTGGGAAACTGAAAATGACGCAAAAGGCGTTGTTGTCATTGCTCATAATATATTAGAACATACTGGTCGATATGCCTATGTTATTACGATGTTAAGAAGAAATGGTTATCATGTCATAATGGGTGATCTACCTGGACAAGGCCAAACGTCTAGAGCTAATAAAGGACAAATTGAAGATTTTAATGAATATCATGAGAATATATTAGAATGGATTAAAATTGCTAATGAGTATAAAATTCCAACCTTTATTCTTGGTGTAGGTTTAGGTGGTTTAATTTTAATTAACTTATTAGAGCGAATTGAATTACCCGTTGAAGGTTTAATGCTCATTTCACCATTATTAGAATTTAAACAATCAGGTAAGGATAGAAAGAATAAATTACTCTCTAATGTTGGTAAAGTATCCAAAGATACTCGATTTAAAATTGGTATCACAGCTCAAGACCTAACACGTAATGATGAAGTTATTGAAGATACAGTCAATGATGGATTAATGTTGAAAAAAGTGACATATCATTGGTATAACCTTGTAAATGAAATGATGAAAGAGACAATGGAACACATCAAAGATATCAAACCATTACCAACTTTAATTATGACAGGTAGTGAAGATATCATTTCAGAAATCAATGCAACTGAAACATTTAAAGATAAACTAGTAACAAATGAGTTATATTATAAAGTATGGAATGGTTTATACCATGAGATTCATAATGAGCCAGAGCGAGACCAAGTGATGCGTTATGTACTAACTTTCCTTAATAATAGTGTAAATACTATGGGATTTATTGTTGAAGAAGATGAAATTGAAGATATATGATTCTAACCAGGTTGTTTAAGCAACCTGGTTTTTTTGTGAAAAAGTAGTAGAAAACTATTAATCTTTTTTATAAGGTTAATGGAGATAAATACGTAAAATCTTTTTTAATTTATAGTTGCAATTTTAATGTAATATTGATATATTTTGTTTGGATTAAAAATATAATTTTAATATGTAATAAGACTTCGTGTATTGAAATCGAACCATTTTACAAAATTATATTTTTATATGTCACATTTATAGTAAAATACACAAGTCTTAACCAAGCATTTCATTTATCAAATGTTCTGTTAATATGAACAAGCAATATTGACAATTTTTCAATTAACCGATGATAGAAATTTGGGAGTCGGTTATTTTAGAAAATGATAAAATTAACTTGTTATTTTGGGAGATGTTAACTATGAATCAAAATGAAAATGAAAGAGTTTATGGTATTTTACAGTTAGACAAGTTGTTAGCCGATGTTAATTCTATATTTGAAACAATTCAAAAAGAATATGACATGTCTAAAGAAGAGATTTTAATTTTATTAAACCTATGGGAAAAAGGTTCAATGACATTAAAAGAAATGGACGAGTTTGTTGAAATTAAGCCGTATAAGCGAACAAGAACTTACAATAATTTAGTTAATTTAGAGTGGATATATAAAGAGCGTCCACAAGACGATGAACGTACTGTTATTATTCATTTTAATGAAAAATTAGCAAAACAAAAAGATGGTTTACTTGATTTCATTGGGGAAACAATTACATCGAAATCAGAACCTATGCAGACAAGCTTAAAATCAATCTTAGCTGTATAATATCAAAAAAGAAGGGGCCCTTTTTGGGTCCCTTCTTTGTCGCGTTAATAACGTTAACCTCTTTTTTCAATAGCGCATATGAATGGTGCATTATTCTTTTGATTTATAAACTGATATTGTAAGACGTGTGCTTGTTTTTGATCTAAATGTGTTAAATAATCCATTAATGCATCTCGTTCAATTTTACCTTCATCATGACCATGATAAATCACTAATATAATGATACCTTCTTCATTCAATAAATCAAAAATATTTTGGATGGCACTTATAGTTGTTTGATGTGTAGTAACGATTGATTTATCACCTTTAGGTAAATAACCAAGATTAAATATAGCAGCATCGACATTGCCGATATGGTCTTTAGTAATATATTGTTTTACATTTTCATGACCATCTTTAATCAGTTTTACATTTGAATAGTTAGATACCTTCATTTTAGTATTATCGATAGCCAATTGTTGAATATCAAAGCCATATACAAATCCATGAGGCACTTGTTGTGCCAAGAATAAAGTATCGTTTCCATTACCACAAGTAGCGTCAATGACGATACTAGAATCAGTAATATGACTTTGAATCAGAATCTTTGAAAAGGGGAGTATCCGTTCTAGTTTCATGATTTCACCTTATGTTCAAACTTTTTACCTTGATATGAATCTCGACGTGCTAATTCATTGTCTATCTCATTTAGCACTTCCCATTTATTTACACTCCACATAGGGCCAACCATTAAGTCAATTGGACCATCTCCTGTAATACGGTGAATAATCATTTCAGGTGGAAGAATTTCAAGTTGATCACATACGAGGTTTGTATAATCCTCTTGTGACATGAATTCTAACATGCCTTTTTCATATTGTTTTACCATTGGCGTGCCCTTTAATAGATGTAATAAATGAATCTTAATTCCTTGGACGTCCATTTGAGCAACTTCACGTGCAGTTTCCATCATCATGTTATAGTCTTCACCTGGTAACCCATTAATGATATGTGTACATACGTTGATATTATGCTTACGTAATTTAGCGACACCTTCATAATACGTTTGCATATCATGTGCACGATTAATTAAGTCCGAAGTCGTTTGGTGTACAGTTTGTAAACCAAGTTCTACCCAAAGATAAGTTCTTTGATTTAATTCTGCTAAATATTCAACAACATCGTCAGGTAAACAGTCAGGACGAGTAGCAATTGATAAACCTACAACGCCTTCTTCTTTCAGGACAGGTTCATATTTTTCTTTTAATACTTCTACAGGAGCATGTGTATTTGTAAAGGCTTGAAAGTAAGCGATATATTGACCTTCACTCCATTTTTCATGCATTCTTTCTTTGATTTGTTGGAATTGTACTTCAATAGGATCAGCACGATTTCCTGCAAAATCGCCACTACCAGCTGCTGAACAAAATGTACATCCACCATGAGCTACAGTACCATCTCTATTTGGACAGTCGAAACCACCATCTAAGGCAACTTTAAATATTTTTCGACCAAATTTATTTTTTAAGTGATAATTCCAAGTGTGATATCTTTTATCTTCAAAAGCATACGGGAAGAAATTACCCATAAGACATTTTCCTTTCTGTTTTGTATCTAAATAAAGATTTTAACATACTTTAATGTTATAGTGTCTATTATAGATTGAGAAAAATATAAAGAGGAGAACGCAAGAAATGAATATACCAAAATCAGTATGGTGGCTTGTAATAGGTATGGCTTTAAATATTACGGGCGCCAGCTTTTTGTGGCCATTAAATACGATTTACATGAAAGAAGAACTTAATAAAAGTTTAACAATTGCTGGTATAGTTTTATTAATTAATTCTTTGGGTATGGTTGTAGGCAATTTACTTGGCGGTGTATTATTCGATAAACTTGGTGGTTATAAAACCATACTTATCGGCACATTTACTTGTTTATTTAGTACGACATTACTAAATTTATTTCACGGTTGGCCGTGGTATGCTGTATGGCTTGTACTACTAGGATTTGGCGGCGGTATGATTATCCCCGCAATTTATGCTATGGCTGGAGCAGTATGGCCAAATGGTGGTAGACAAACGTTTAATGCCATTTATTTAGCGCAAAATATTGGCGTTGCATTAGGTGCAGCATTAGGTGGATTTGTTGCAGAGTTAAGTTTTAATTATATATTTATAGCAAATCTAGTTATGTATGTACTTTTCGCCATAGTGGCAATCACGCAATTTAATTTAGAAATTAACGCTAAAGTTAAAAGACAAGATAATATTGATTTAAATAATCAAGAGAATATTAGTAGATTTATCTCTTTATTATTAGTTTGTGTCGTATTCGCTATATGTTGGATTGGTTACATACAGTGGGAAACTACAATTGCTTCATTTACGCAATCTATCCATATATCAATGTCTCAGTACAGTGTATTATGGACAATAAATGGAATTATGATTTTAATAGCACAACCTTTAATAAGACCTATTATTATCCTTTTAAAAGGCAATTTAAAAAAGCAAATGTTTGTAGGAATATTAATATTTATGGGATCATTTTTAGTAACTAGCTTTGCACATCAATTTTCAATGTTTGTTATCGGTATGGTGATATTAACATTTGGTGAAATGTTTGTTTGGCCAGCAGTACCAACCATAGCCAATCAGTTAGCACCTAAAGGAAAAGTAGGGCAATACCAAGGTATTGTAAATTCAGCATCGACAGTTGGCAAAGCTCTAGGGCCATTGTTTGGTGGTTTACTCGTAGATTTATTTAATATGCGAATGATGTTTTTAACCATGATCATATTACTAGGTTTAGTTATCATCATTTTAAGCCTTTTTGCGAAAAGTAAAGCTGCTAAAAAATATTTAGACTATCAATCAAATTAGAATAATGAAAAATTGACATTAACCTCTTGCAATCATACGCATAATCAAATACTATTAATTTGTAATAACATGTTATTAGACGCTTTTCTACAGAGAACTAGTGTGGTGAGAACTAGTGTTAAGGACTATAAATAACATTATTAAACATATAACGAATTTAATGATGACATCTCTTACTATTGAATGAAGTGCGCAGAATATGCGAATAAGGGTGGTAACGCGGCTATGGTCGTCCCTTAATCACTAGTGAGGGGTGTCTTTTTATTGAATAGGAGGAAACGTATTGAATTACAATCATAACGAAATCGAGAAGAAGTGGCAAAAATATTGGGAAGACAACAAAACATTTAAGACACAAGATAATTTAGGTCAGAAGAAATTTTACGCATTAGATATGTTTCCATATCCATCTGGTGCTGGTCTACATGTAGGACATCCAGAAGGTTATACTGCAACAGATATCATATCACGTTATAAGCGTATGCAAGGGTATAATGTACTTCACCCAATGGGATGGGATGCATTTGGTTTACCTGCAGAGCAATATGCCCTAGACACAGGGAATGATCCACGTGAATTTACTCAAAAAAATATTCAAACATTTAAACGTCAAATACAAGAATTAGGATTTAGTTATGATTGGGATAGAGAAGTTAATACAACAGATCCTAACTATTATAAATGGACACAATGGATTTTTATTCAACTTTATAATAAAGGATTAGCATATGTAGATGAAGTAGCAGTCAACTGGTGCCCAACACTAGGTACAGTACTCTCAAATGAAGAAGTTGTTGATGGTGTTTCAGAACGTGGTGGTCATCCAGTATATAGAAAACCAATGAAACAGTGGGTACTTAAAATTACAGAATATGCAGACCGATTATTAGAGGATTTAGAGGATTTAGATTGGCCTGAATCAATTAAAGATATGCAACGCAATTGGATTGGTCGTTCAGAAGGTGCTAGAGTTTCATTTAATGTTAAAGATACAGATGAAAAAGTAGAAGTCTTTACAACTAGACCTGACACTATTTTTGGTACGTCATTCTTAGTATTAAGTCCGGAACATACTTTGGTCAATCAAATTACGAGTGATGATAAATTAGAAGAGGTAAAAGCATATCAAACAGAAGCATCTAAAAAGTCTGATTTAGAACGAACAGATTTAGCTAAAGGCAAAACAGGTGTATTCACAGGTGCTTATGCAATCAATCCTGTTTCAGGTGAGCAACTTCCAATATGGATTGCGGATTATGTACTTTCGACTTATGGTACAGGAGCGGTTATGGCAGTACCTGGACATGATGAACGTGATCATGAATTTGCAGAAAAATTTGAGCTTCCTATAATTGAAGTTATTGAAGGTGGCGATGTACAGACCGAAGCGTACACTGGTAATGGACCACATGTGAATTCAGGAGAATTAAATGGTCTGTATAATGACGAAGCCATTTCAAAAGCAATCGAGTTATTAGAAGCGAATCAAGCTGGTGAGAAAAAGGTTAATTATAAATTACGTGATTGGTTGTTTAGTAGACAACGATATTGGGGAGAACCAATACCAATTATTCATTGGGAAGATGGATCTATGTCAACGGTACCTGAGTCAGAATTACCATTATTACTACCTGAAACAGATGAGATTAAACCATCAGGTACAGGTGAGTCACCACTTGCTAACATTGATGATTTTGTTAATGTCACAGATGAAAAGACAGGTATGAAAGGTCGTCGTGAAACAAATACGATGCCACAATGGGCAGGTAGCTGTTGGTATTATTTAAGATACATTGATCCTGACAATGATAAAATGATTGCAGATCCAGAAAAATTAAAACATTGGTTACCAGTAGATTTATATATTGGTGGTGTAGAACACGCAGTCCTTCACCTTTTATATGCTCGTTTCTGGCACAAAGTACTTTATGATTTAGGTGTAGTGCCAACAAAAGAGCCTTTCCAAAAATTATACAATCAAGGTATGATTCTTGGTGAAGGAAATGAAAAAATGAGTAAATCTAAAGGAAATGTAATTAATCCAGATGACATTGTAAATTCACATGGTGCTGATACACTTCGTTTATATGAAATGTTTATGGGACCATTAGATGCAGCAATAGCATGGAGTGATAAAGGACTTGATGGATCACGTCGTTTCTTAGATCGAGTATGGCGATTAATTGTAAAAGAAGATGGCTCATTATCAGATAAGATTGTTGAAACTAATAATAAATCATTAGATAAAACTTATAATCAAACTGTTAAAAAGGTAACAGAAGATTTTGATACATTAGGATTCAATACAGCGATCAGTCAATTAATGGTATTTATTAATGATTGCTATAAAGCGGATGAAATTTATAAACCTTATATAGAAGGTTTTGTAACAATGTTAGCACCAATTGCACCTCATATTGGTGAAGAATTATGGGATAGATTAGGGCATTCTGATACCATTACGTACCAACCTTGGCCTACTTATAATGAATCATTATTAGTTGATGATGAAGTTGAAATCGTTGTTCAAGTTAATGGGAAATTAAGAGCTAAAATTGAAATACCTAAAGATTTATCTAAAGAAGAAATGCAAGATTTAGCATTAGCAAATGATAATGTTAAGATGAGTATTGAAGGTAAAGAAATTAAAAAAGTCATTGCAGTACCGCAAAAACTTGTTAATATCGTTGCTAAATAGATAATACTAAAGGAGTTTTACAAATGGAATCAATTACAATAGATCAATTAAAAGAGAAAATTTTGGACTCAAATCCAATTAATATTGTAGATGTACGAAATAATGATGAAACAGCTATGGGAATTATTCCAGGGGCGAAAACAATTCCAATGAATGAAATTCCTGACCATTTAAATGAATTTGATACTAATCAAACTTATTATATTATTTGTGCTGCAGGTGCAAGAAGTGCTAGAGTCGTTGAATATTTAGAGGACTCAAATATTCATGCTGTTAATGTAGAAGGCGGTATGAATGAGTGGGGCACAGAAGGATTAGAAATTAATAATATTTAAGTAAGATCTATCAATAGAGCTAGATTAAATGCTATGTAAATATAGCACTTTAATCTAGCTTTTTTTAATTATGAAGATCATTTCAAGTTTAACATCTTAAAATACAGATATATATGAATAAAAACGTACACTATTTTATTTTTATTTTGTGTACTAGATTTAGAATAATATTGTTGTTAAAATCAAAATAACTATTAATTAATTGAGCGAATGGTTTAAATAGCGATTTAATTCATTTAAGATACAAACACTAAAAATGTTCATTAATTATAAACAACAAGAAGTGCAACAAGGAGGAACAATTAATGAATTTATTTAGAAAAGAAACCTTTAGTATTAGAAAATTTAAAGTTGGTATATTTTCTACGTTAATTGCTACTGTAGCTTTTTGGTCATCAACGCATACCCATTTAGCACAGGCTGATGAAACAAACTCACAACCAGTTGATGATGTGCAAAAACTACAAGAAATAACAAGTAATGGACAATTGGATAACAAAGAAGAGCTTAAAAATAATCAAGAAACAATATCCGAAACGGGTGTTTCTGATGTTTCAAATCAAGTCAATCCCAATAATGATTCTGTAAACACAAATAATCAACAGACTCAAATTGATATAAATGAAAATACAAACAGTTCAATTATTAAAGAGACACAATCATCTAATAATGAATCGACTACGATGATTGAAGGAGCATCGCCTATCAAGACTGATGATACAGTAAATCATGTAAAACCTGTGTCTGAACAAATGTCGGTTAAACCTAAACAACAGGCTGAAGAAAAAATTCAAAATATGAATGCGGTAATGGAACCCGCAACTAAACCTAAGAAAAGACATCGTCGTGATGTAAGTAACACACCTACAGTTGCGGGTGGTACTGGCCCACAAAATGGAACACCGCAAAATACGAATGGTGAATTTTCTATAGATGATGCAACGATTGACCCAAATATAAATAATATTGGAAACAATACATTAAATTATCGTTTTACATTTGAAGATGTAGGTGTTAAACCAAGTGAAAATCGAAATAATCCACAAGTGATTGTATTGAATAGTTTACCTGGATTTAATTTGATTGATGGTGCTAAAGTAGGGGTACTTAATGCCGTTTTAGAAAGAACACAAGTATTCCATCCTGGTGATAGAAATAATAAACAAGCGCAAGGTACGGTTCTTGCATTAGGAAGAGTAGAAGGTAATGATCCTAACAATCATGGTGACTTCAATGGTATTGAAAAAGAAGTGACTGTAAATCCTAATTCAGAAATTATTTTTGATTTTAATACTATGGCAGCCGGTAACGGTAAAGGTGGTACAAACTTAGTAATTAAAGATGCGAATACCAACACTGTTATAGGAAATGGGGACATTCAAGCTGGAGATATGCTTCGTTTATTTAAAGTGCCTGATAACGTTTCGAACATCAAAATTCAATTAATACCTAATAACGATATAATGGGTAATGTAAGAAGACTTGAAAAAAACCAAGATGGATACAGATATTATGATTTTATCGATAATGTAGGTATTCGTTCAGGGTCACATTTATATATAAGTGGAAGAAATAAAGAAAATAATGTTAAAAATAATACAAACTTTACTGTAACAACACAAGTTACGAATAATGGTAAGTCTGGCGCTTCTATGTTACCAGGTGCATTTGAATATTCTATGCAGTTACCTGAAGGTATTGAATATGTACCTAATTCTATAACAACAAGCTTTCCTGATGGAAACGGTCCTAACGATGTGATGAATCCCCTGACAGAGAACTATGACCAAGGTACTCGAACACTTACTTTTACTAGTAATGGAATTACATCAGCGACACCTACTCAAGGAGAACCTACCAGCTTATTAGCCAATAAAACATTAAATGTAACATTTAATTTAAGAGTTAAAAATGTAGCTAATCCAAAACAAGTGACTTTTTCAGATGCAATTAAATCTAAGACTTATACACAAACTTATTTGAATGGAGAACCACCTCAAAGCACAGTGAATGGTGTTCCATATCAAGTTAATATAGTCATGAACAAAGATGATTTACAAGCGCAATATAATTGGGGCGTAGTTCCATCAGATTATACGTATGCATCATACCAAGAATATAATCGTCTAAAACAACAAGCGCTAACGATTTTAAATGAAGATCGTAACCATGTCCCTTTAAATCAACAAGTCTCACAAGCTACAATTGATAATTTATTACATCAAATGCAACACACACTGATTTCTCGTGTAGACGCTGCACGTGAACTTGGACAAAAAGCAGATGATAGATCTGATGAAGTAGATACTGTTAATGATTTAACAGACGATGAAAACGATGCTTATAGAGGGCAAATTACTAATTTAAAAAATGATGCATTAAACCATATAGATGATCAAACTACGGACGATGGTGTAACAAGAGAGAAAGAAGCGGGAATTAACAAGATTAATCAAGTCAATATAGTTCCTGTTATAAAACCCAATGCGAGACAAGCTATAAATGACAAAGCAAATGAGCAAAGACAAAGAATTCAACAAGATCCTGTAGCAACAAAAGAAGAAAAAGAAGCAGCAAATGCACAAGTTGATAATCATGTTGCAACTGCAATGAATAACATTAATCAGGCACATACAAATGATGCTGTAAACGACGCTAAAAATAATGGTATGAACGAAATTAATTCTGATGTACCCGCCAATACGTATCGTGCAAACGCAATAGCAGCTATTAATCAAGCTGTAGTCAAGCAACGTGAGCAAATTAATCAAAATCAAGAAGCAACTCAAGAAGAACGCGACAATGCACTTAATGAACTTAACCAAGCATCTGAGCAAGCGATTCAAAATATAAAACAAGGCATATCAAATAGTGACGTCGATGATGCTAAAAATAAAGGTATTGATGCCATCTTAGACATTGCACCTGTCACAATTGTTAAGCAAGCGGCGAGAGAGGCAATCGCTAATAATGCGCAACAAAAAATTGCAGATATAAATACGAATCATGAAGCGACTTTAGAGGAACGAGAAGCAGCTATTCAGTTAGTCAATCAAGCTGTTACTTCAGCAAATGATAATATATTAAAAGCTAATACTAATAATGATGTTGATGTGGTTAAGAATAATGCATTAAACCAAATACAAGCGATTACACCTGCAACTATCGTTAAAACAAACGCTAAAAATGCATTAAATCAAAAAGCACAAGAACAACACAATATTATTTTTAGTAACAATGAGGCAACAGTTGAAGAACAACAAGCAGCTCAACTTATATTAGATCAAGCATTAAACACTGCAATAAAAAATATTGATAATGCGGATACCAATCAACAAGTAACAGATGCTAAAAATAATGGGCTACAAGAAATTGGGAATGTCCAACCTTCAACACAAGTTAAAACGGATGCTAGAAATGCGGTTACCAATAAAGCAAATGAAGCTATTACTAATATTAACGCAACACCTGGTGCTACTAGAGAAGAAAAACAAGAGGCAGTTGATAGAGTTAATAATTTATTGAATCGCGCTTTAAATGACATTAATACCGTTAATACAACACCAATGGTTGAAGCAATTAAAAATACAGCACTTAATGATATTGGTAATGTACAACCAAATGTAACTAAAAAGCAAGAAGCTATTGGCATATTAAATAATAATGCTGCAACTAAAAAACAAAATATAAATCAAACACCTGATGCAACAACTGAAGAAAAAGAGGCGGCCATTACAGAAGTGAATCAAGCACTTAATCAAGCTATTGAGCAGGTGAACCAAGCTGATACTAATGCACAAGTAGATCAAGCACAACAAAATGGTGATCATAATATTAATCAAATACAAACGCATGTGGTAAAAAAACCTGAAGCACTAAATATCGTAACTCAACAATATAATAATAAATTAGCTCAAATTAATCAGACACCTGACGCTACAATTGAAGAGAAAAATACTGCTATTCAACAATTAAATCAAAATAAGCAACAAGCATTGGAAGCCCTCAATCAAGCACAAACTAATCAAGAAGTTGATCAAGTCAAAGACCAAGCGATTCAAAATATAGATGCGATTCAAGTTAATGTTGTAACTAAGCCTGACGCAAGACAAGCCTTAATAGATGCTAAAACTGATCAAGAACGTGTCATTAATTCTACACAAGATGCTACAGTAGAAGAGAAAAATGCAGCTTTACAAAAGTTAGAGCAAATATTTAATCAAGCAAATGCTTCAATCAACCAAGCACAAACTAATCAAAAGGTAGAAGATGTACGTCAACAAGCAATTGACCAAATCAATACGACTTTACCTGAAACAATCGTTAAAAATAATGCTAGAAATAATATAGAAACAGAAGCTAAGCAACGTGATAATGTAATAGATAATAATGTTGAATCTACAGTAGAGGAAAAAGATGCTGCAAAACAATTGGTCGATCAAGCTAAAAATCAAGCGCTACAGAATATTGCCCAAGCTCAAACTAATCAAGAAGTTAATAATGCTGTAGCAAATGGAAATCAAGAAATACAACAAATTGTTCCAGAGACGATTGTTAAAACAACAGCAAGACAAACGTTACTTAATGCTATAAACAATAAAAAACAAGAGGCAATTGATAATAAAGAAGCAACTCAAGATGAAAAAGATATGTTTATTAATAATTTGAATAATGAATTAAATGATTTAAATAAACAAATAACCGCTGATAATACCAATCAAGAAGTTGCAACTACCAAAGACAATGGATTAGAAAATATTAATCAAATAGTGTTCAAGCCTACTGTTAAACAAAATGCTAGAGATGCAATACAAAAACTTGTTGATCATCAACAAGATTTAATTAATCAAGCCAATGATGCTACCAATGAGGAGAAAAACAGTGCATTAGATAGATTGCAAAATGCTGCAAATCAATTATTAACAGATATTAATAACGCAACTACGAATGCACAAGTAAATCAAATTCAAACAAAGAGCGATGCTTTGATTCCTAATATATTACCTCATATAGTTGTTAAAGAAAATGCAAGAACAATGATAAATCAAACCGTAGGAAATCAAGATAAGATAATTAATGGCGTTGAAGATGCAACAGTAGAGGAAAAAGATACAGCTACTAATGATGTAAATATTGTTGCTAATAAAGCTAAAAATGATATTAATCGATTAACAGATGATACTGAAGTAGAAAATACTAAAAATAAAGCAATTAATGATATTGAACAAATTTTACCTTCTACTAAAGTAAAAACAGATGCAAGAGATTCATTAAATCAAACTTCAGAATTAAAATTGAACGATTTATCATTAACGCCTGATGCTACCAATGAGGAAATCAATGTAGCTAAAGCTTTAGTAGAAAAATTATTAAATCAAGCATTGACTCAAATAAATCAAGATAAAACAACGAATCAAGTGAACCTAACAGAACAACAAGGAGTTAAAGCGATTAATGATGTTCAAGTTAATGTAGTTAAAAAGAATGAAGCAAGAACTGCAATCACTAACGTTGAAGATAATAAAAGCCAGTTGTTTAATAATAACGATGAAGCAACAACTGAAGAAAAAGATGAAGCGATTCAACAATTAAAGACTATACTTCAAAATGCATTAAAAGCTTTACAGTCAGATCAAACTAATCAACAAGTTGATCAAACAGAAAATCAATCAATAGAAGATATAAATAATGTAAAACTTAATATCGTAAAAAAACCTGCAGCCATAAATGCAATTGACCAAGCTTCTACAAAACAAGATCAAGAGATTAATCTAACCAATGAAGCAACAACTGAAGAAAAAGAAATAGCTTTACAACAATTAAAAGCAGCAGTAAACCAATACACTAATGAAGTCTCTAGTGCACATACAAACCAAAATGTTGCGGATGTATTATCAAAAGCATTAAAAGAAATTGAACAAATAATGCCTAATATTGAAGTGAAACCTGCTGCGATAGAAGCATTAAAACAATTATCAAGCCAAATTAAAACTCAAATTAATGAGACAAATGAGGCAACTTTAGAGGAAAAAGATGAAGCTATCAATCAATTGGAAGAAGCGTTAAAAAATAGTATTGACACTGTAGACCAATCGTTAACTAATGCAGAAGTTGCTAAAGCTAAATTAGAATGGGAAACTTTAATCAAAAGTATTAAACCACTTATTAAAGTGAAACCAGAAGCAAATGAAGCCTTAACGTCAATCGCTCAACAAGTAATTCAAGATTTTGAACGTATATCTGAAGCTACACAAGAAGAGAAAGATCAAGCTATTGCGAAGGTACATAAAGAATTGGAAATAGCCAAGATATTAGTATTAAAAGCATTAACAAATGAAGAAGTAGCGCAAGTTAAACTTAAAGAAGTACAACTCATTGAACATATTCAACCAGTAATAGAAGTTAAACCTACTGCAAAAGATGACATTAATCTTGTTGCAAATGAAATCAAAGAAAAAATCAATCAACTTAAAAATGTTAATCCTATAGCAATCAAAAATGCTTTAGATAGAATTGAGAATATTTTAAACGAAGCAAATATGCTTATCAAAGACGCAAAAACAAATGCTGAAGTAGCACAAATTGTTAAAGAAACAATTGAAAAACTAAAAGCAATTCAATTACCTACAGAGGAAATGCAAGTAGAAAAAACTATAGAGAAAGCAAAAGAACCAGTTTTAGTTTGTGTAACTAGTGATAATACTATTGTTATTGAAAAAGAAATAAAGGACAGCTGTATATTGAAAGAAGAAGCGACCCAAATGTTGCCTAATTCAGGTGTTACTAATTATCAACATCCAATCGTTCCTATTATGTTTACATTTGGAATAGCAATATTTGCAAGTAGTCTAAAACGTAGAAAAAAAGATAATTAAATTTCGAAGTGAAATAAATGAAACATGAATGAGTTGTTAAGATTATAGTTATTATGATTATTAAAATAATAGTAACAACTTTGAAATAAAATTGTTACTCAATGGACTATATTTAAAATTATATTGATGATAAAATCAATAATAAATAAATAGGTTGTACAAATTTATATTATGCGTACAACCTATT
Source organism: Staphylococcus warneri (assembly GCF_900636385.1). NCBI lineage: Bacteria > Bacillati > Bacillota > Bacilli > Caryophanales > Staphylococcaceae > Staphylococcus > Staphylococcus warneri. Next base: position 1,009,969 of record NZ_LR134269.1, read on the forward strand.
TGTTATAGAAATAAATTTTTAATACTCAACATCACGATTTATACACCTAGGAGGATAGTCATTATGAATTTATTTAAGCAACAAAAATTTAGTATTCGTAAGTTTAATGTTGGTATTTTTTCAGCATTAATAGCAACGATAGCATTTTTAGGCGTAAATCCTAATAGTGCAGATGCTGCTGAACAAGATAACGTCAATGTTGGTGGACCATTGACTGAAAATGCTGTTAACCAAGGGCAACCAACTGATCAGGTAACACCAAACGAAAATAAAGCTGGGAATGTTGACCCTACAACAGAACAAGTATCACCGCAAAATACTGCAACTCAAGAACAAAATCAACAACAAAATGATAATCAAAATGCGGTTGAAACAAATAATGCACCAAGCATTGATCAAGTAGCAACTGAAGTTAATAGTGAAGCAAATCAGCCTAATGCTATTACTGACCAACCAGTAAACGAAGATAATCAAGAGCAAGCTCAAACACAGGCTAATCATGAAAAAGCTCAAGAAACACCAAAAGAAAAACAAGATAAAGAGGCACCAGTTGATCATAATGAAGGATTAAATAAACAAGACAAACCAGTTGCTACTGTTGAAAATAATCAAACACCTAAAAAACGAAATAAACGTGATGTGGGTGATGATCAAAATGGTAATAACGTAGCCCCTAATCAAAATCAACCAGTTAATACTCAAGATGAAGCATTAGAAAATGCTAAACAAGGTGCAACAAATGAGATTAATCAGAAAGCTACTGAAAAAAATCAAGTAATAGAAAATACGACAGAAGCTACACAAGAAGAAAAACAACTTGCATTAAACGATGTAGCACATCAACAATTTAATGCTAATAATAACATCAATCAAGCAAACACAACGAATGACGTAACAACAGCTAAAAATAATGGAATTGCAGCCATTGATGCTATAAATGTACAAGCACGTACAAGAGATGCAGCTAGAAATGCAGTAGTTCAAAAAGTTGCAGACCAAATTTTGACAATTAATAATAATCCAGATGCAACAGATGAAGAAAAACAAGATGCAGTTAACCAAGTACATCAAACAGAACAACAAGCATTAAAAGATATTAATGCTGCTAATACAGAAAATGAAATTAATGGTATTCAAACACAAAATGTTAATGCAATTGGCAACGTTGTTCCTACTTCATTAGCTAAACCTAATGCAATTGCAGAAGTAAATCAAGCAGCTGCTACACAAAATGGTGACATTGATACAAATCAAAATGCTACAAATGAAGAAAAAGCTGTTGCAAAAGAACAAGTTGATGGGTTAGTTAAAAATGCAACTACTAATATTAACGATGCTACTAATAATCAAGATGTAACTCAAGCCAAAGAATTAGGAATTAATCAAATCAAAGCAGTTACACCAGCAACAACAATTAAAGACGATGCTAAAAATGAATTAAATCAATCAGCAGACCAAATTAGAAATAATAATACAAATAATTACTTAGATGCAACAACAGAAGAAGTTAATGCAGCTAATAATCAGGTTGATCAAATCGTAAACCAAGGTAATACTGCAATAGGTGCAGCAAATACAACAGAAGAAGTTAATGAAGCTAGAGACCACGGTATTCAAGAATTACAAAATATAGCTCCAGACGTTGTCAAAAAACCAGCTGCTAGAAATGAAATTAATCAAGCTTTTGAACAAAAGAAACAAGCAATTAATGATTCAAATCAATCAACAACAGAAGAAAAAAATGATGCTATCAATGTTTTAGTTCCTAGGAAAAATGAAGCAGATAATAATATTGATCAAGCATTAACAAATGATGAGGTTTCTACTGCAGTTACAAACGGTATAAATCAAATTAATGATGTTACGCCTTCAACTGACAAGAAACAACAAGCGAAATCAACAATTGTACAAGATGCAGAAAATAAAAAACAATTACTTAATCAAGATACAAACTCAACAACCGAAGAACATAATGCAGCTAATGCAAATGTAGATGCGGCCGTTACTAAAGCAAATAACGATATTGATCAAGCAGCAAGCAATGCCGATGTTGATAATGCAGTGACAACAAATCAAGCTGATATCAATCAAATTCAACAAGAAGCACAAGTTAAACCAGCTGCAAAAGCCGAAATTGCTCAAAAAGTCACTGATCAAGAAGCCGTTATTCAAAATACTCGTGGTACAACTACAGAGGAAAAAAATGAAGCTCAACAAGCATTACAGAATGCAAAAACACAAGCAGAGCAAGCTATTGATGCTGCTCAATCAAATGCCGATGTTGAAAATGTGAAGAATGAAGAAATTGCAAAAATTGAAGCAATTACGCCATCTAAAGATTATAAAAATAATGCTATAGCTGAATTAGAAAACGTAGCAAATCAACGTAAACACGATTTAACACAAGATCCAGATATGACTAAAGAAGAATATGATTATGCGATAGATTCAGTCGATCGTATGTTAGGACAAGGAAGCGCTAACGTATATCAAGCTGGAAACAAACAAAGTGTTGATGATAATAAAAATGATGGTATTAATACTATCAATCAAGTTCAAGCCTTTGTAACAACTAAAGCTAATGCTAGAAATGAAATTACTCAAGCTGCAGATCAACGTAAAGCTACATTCCCTAATGATAATAATGCAACAACAGAAGAAAAAGAAGAAGCATCAAACAACGTTGACGCTATCGTTGCAGCTTCAAATGAACAAATTAACCAAGCTAAAACTGACGCAGCAGTAAATCAAATTAAAGATCAAACGATTCAAGAAATTAATCAAGTTACACCTGCGAATACTAAAAAAGAAACAGCATTAGCGAATATTAAAACGAAACAAGACCAACAAACTTATATTATTAACAATGAACCTAATGCAACAGCAGAAGAAAAAGAAGCGGCATTACAAGCATTAACTCAAGCAGTGACTACAGCTAATGATGAAATTAATGCTGCAACTACAAATGCACAAGTTGAAACTGCAGTGCAAAATGGTGAAACTAATATTAGTAATGTTATACCTCAAACTCAAACTAAAACAAACGCTAAAAATGAAGTTGATCAAGCAGCAGCAAATCAAAATGCAGCTATTGAACAAAATCAAGATGCAACAACAGAAGAAAAAGACGCGGCTAAACAACTAGTAGCTCGCACACAAAATAATGCAAATCAAGCTATTGTAAATGCAGAAAATGCTGCAGATGTTGAGACTAAAAAGAATGAAGGCATTAATAGTATAGGTCAGATTACTGCTGATACAGGAATTAAAACAGCTGTTAAAACAGATTTACAAAATCAAGCTAACGATAAAAAACAACAAATAGCTAATAATAATGGTTCTACGGAAGAAGAAAAACAAGCTGCAAATACAAAAGTTGATGATGCATTACAACAAGGTTTAACAGATGTGACTAATGCTCAAAGTATCGTTGATGTTAACAATGCAGTTAAATCAACTGATCAAGCTATTCAATCAGTTCAACCAGAAACAACAGTAAAAGACAATGCAAAACAAGCAATTCAAAATAGCATTAATCAACAAAAAGAAGTTATAAACCAAAATCCTGAGGCTACTCAAGAAGAAAAACAATTAGCTTCTAATAAATTAGATGATATTGCAAATCAAGTAACTGGTAATATTGACCAAGCAAATACAAGTAACGATGTAGACCAAGCTAAAAATGAAGGTACAACTCAAATCAATCAATTTGTTCCATCTATTGTTAAGAAATCAAATGCAAATCAAGAACTAGATAACACGGCTGATTTAAAACAAGAGGAATTAGATAAAACACCTAATGCAACACAAGAAGATATCGCGGAAGCAAAACAAGCTGTTCAAAAAGCATTAACAACTGCAAAAGATCAAGTTGCTCAAGCACAAACTGATCAAGATGTAGATAATGCTAAGTCAAATGGTTTAGCTGAAATTAAAGCTATCCAACCAATTGGAACACTTAGACAAGCTGCATTAGAAGAATTTACAGATGTCTATAACGATAAAGTGAGTGAAATAGAAGCGGATATTGATGGAACGAGAGAAGAAGTTAACGATGCACTTAAAGATTTAGAAGCAATTAAAACGCAAGCTGAAGCATCAATTAACCAAGCTATTAATGTAGCTAGATTAACTGCTGCAAAAGAACATGCTATAGAAAATGTAAATCAATTTGACGTAACATTCACTAAAAAGCCATCAGCAATCGTTTCTATTAATCAAGTTGCTACAACTAAAGAAAATGAAATTAATGCAAATACTACTGCTACAGCACAAGAAAAAGAAGCGGCTATTCAAAATGTTAAAGAACAATTAGAAATTGCTGAAATCAATATCAATAATGGTGAAACAAATCAAGAAGTTGAGGATGCCTTAACTAACGGAGAAACTGCAATTAATGGTATTAATCCAGAAGTTGTAACTAGACCTAACGCGATTAATTCAATTGATAATTTAGCAACTCAATTAAAAGAAACATTTGCAAATACACCTGGTGCAACAGTTGATGAATTAAATGAAGCTAATCAACAAGTCGATCAAATCGTACAATCTGCTAAAACTGAAATTGCCAATACAACTTCTGATATTGATATTGCTCAAATCAAAGCCAATGCAATGAATGATTTAAATGCAGTCGTAGTAAATGTTGAACAAAAAGCAATTGCTGCTAATACGCTTAAAGAACAAGCAGACAAGGTTCAAGACATGATTGATTCCAACGATGACGCTACTGAAACTGAAAAATTAGCAGCTGAAGAACAACTAAATGATATTTTAGAACAAGGTCTATCTGATATTGATGCTAAAGATACTAACGATGACATTACTAAAGTAAAAGAAAGTGCTTTAGAACAACTTAAAGCAATTAATGTCGTTGCGGTGGTAAAACCAGAGGCAAGAAATACAATTGCAAATCTTGTTCAAAAACAAATCGATAAAATTAATCAAACTCCTAAAGCAACTAAAGAAGAGAAAGAAGCAGCGATTGAACAATTAAATCCAATCGAACAAAATGCGATTGAACTTATTAAAGCAACACCATCTGATTCTGAAGTGAAAACGATTGTGAAAGACGCTGAACAACAAATTTCACAAATCGAAGCACAAGCGTCAATCAAAGATGAGACAGAAAAAGAAATTAATAAGCATATCCAACAACAAAAAGTAATAATCAATAATGCTGATGTTTCTCAAAGACAAAAAGATAAAGCATTAAGTCAATTAGATCGTCTTGCTTCACTTATTGCTGATCAACTAGACGCTGCTGATACAAATGAAGCAGTTATAAAAGTGAAAGAAGAAGCTATTGAACAAATTGAAGCAATTCTTCCAGAAACAGATCAACAAAGTCCACAAAAACCTGATGTAGGCTCTAATCCTACTAAAGAAGCAAATGGAAATGACGAAGGTAACGATGAATCAAACACATTAACTAAAGATGAGTCTGAAGAAACAATAGAAACAGACTCAGAAGTTGATAAACAAGATAGTTCAGAAACATTACCTGAAACTGGACAACATGATAATCAATTACCTTTAGCTGGTATTACATTTGCTGCAGGTGCTGCATTAGTAAGTAGAAGACTGGCTCAAAAGAAAGACGAATTAAAATAAAACAATATATTAACAGAGTCTAGAGAAATCTAGACTCTGCTTTTTTTAATTTTATTAATTATTTTATAGATTTATGTTTACCGGCATTTAAACCCGCTACATGTCCAGTGACTAATGCGCTTGTTATATTATAACCGCCAGTATAACCGTGAATATCTAATACCTCACCGCATAAAAATAGACCAGGAACTAATTTAGACATCATCGTTTTAGGTTCAATTTCTTTTAATGATACGCCTCCACCAGTAACAAAAGCTTTATCAATAGGTAAGGTCCCATTAACTTTAAATGTAAATCCTTTTAATAAGTTAACAATTGTATTCAATTGTTGATTGGATAAATGGTGTGATGTTGTTTCGTTATCGATATTAGCTTGTTCTAGTATAAATAATAAATAGCGTTCTTCAATCAGACCATGTAAACTATTTTTAATGAATTTATCTGGTTCATCTTTTAGCATACGTCTAATTTGTTGCGTAAGTTCTTCTTGATTTAACTCTGGAAAAGCGTCAAGTGACATTAGAATTTCTTTTTTCTTTTGATTCTTTTGTTCTTTATATACAAATTGACTACATCTTAATGCAGCAGGTCCACTGACACCAAAATGCGTGAAAATCATATCCATTTGATGACTGATTCGTTTTTTACCATTTTTCTTTAATACGGATAGTTCTACATCTTTCAAACTTAAACCTTTTAGTGTTTTATTTTTAATAAAGCGCTCGGGTGAGGTGATTGGCACTTCAGTAGGAAACAATTCAGTTATGGAATGTCCTAAAGATATTGCGAATTGATAACCGTCACCTGTCGAACCTGTTTGTGGAACACTCGTACCACCCGTTGCTATAATCACACTCATTGCTTCATATATTTGTTGGGCTGTTTCTACCTTAAAAATACCATCTTCATTTACAGATAGATGAGTCACAGCAGTTTCTTCTTTAACAGTGACTTGTTGTTCATTAATTGTACTTACTAACGTGTCAACGACATCTTGGGCCTTGTTTGAAACGGGGAACATTCTACCGTGATCTTCTTCTTTTAATTTAACGCCCCGATCTTCAAAGAATTCAATAATGGATTCATTATCAAATATTGAAAAAGGACTATATAAAAACTTACCGTTACCTGGTATGTTTTTAATTATTTCTGCATAGGGTAAGCGGTTGGTAACATTACAACGACCACCACCTGAAATTTTTAATTTTCTACCAAGACCTTTTTTCTTTTCTAATATAAGAACTTGATTACTATTAGAACTAGCAGCTACAGCAGCCATTAAACCACTTGGGCCACCACCGATGATGATTGTTTGATACATATTAACTTCCTCCAATGAATATTCAACACTATTGTATATGAATCAAAAAATATATGCTACAGAAGTTGTATAATTAGATGACAATGCATAAAATAATAACTATAATAGAAAACTTGAAGTATTATGAGATACATAACCCAATTTTAAAGGATAAATAATGATTAATTCGTTTTCATCATCTCAACATTTAAAATTATTATAAAATCAATCCCCATGTTAGTCTTTTTGTGATATATTTTATAATAATGTAAGCTAATGATAACGAACGCAACATGATTTCAACTTGTATTAATAAACTTTTAAAGATAGGAAGATAGTTAATGAGCGAAAGTAAAGAAATGGTTCGAGGGACCTTTTTAATTACACTAAGTATTTTAATTACGAAAGTTCTCGGTGTACTATTTATTATTCCATTTAACCATTTAATAGGCGGACAAGAAAATATGGCACCGTTCACGTACGCCTATGCACCATACAATATTGCGATAGCTGTAGCTACAGCAGGGGTGCCACTTGCAGCCTCAAAATATGTAGCTAAATATAATGCATTAGGTGCATATAAAGTCAGTCAGAAATTTTATAAATCAAGTTTTATTGTCATGAGTATTACCGGTGTACTAGGATTTTTAATTCTATATTTCCTAGCGCCATTTATTTCAGAATTAACTTTATCTCGTAATGCGTCAGATAAAAATGGATGGTCTGTGGCAGATATCACTTGGATTATTAGAATTATCAGTATGGTAGTTATTTTTATCCCTGTATTAGCAACTTGGAGAGGTATCTTCCAAGGTTATAAATCAATGGGGCCTACTGCAGTATCTGAAGTAACTGAGCAAATAGCGCGAGTGATTTTTATCTTAGTAGGTAGTTACTTAGTCTTAAATGTATTTGATGGCACAGTACTAATGGCGAATGGTATTGCAACATTTGCTGCAGCTATTGGCGCTATAGCAGGTATCCTTACATTATGGTATTACTGGAGAAAACGTAAGAAAAATATTGATAAAATGGTATTATCAGATTATACCGATATCAATGTTTCATACGGCAATATGTATAAAGAAATCATAAAATATAGTATTCCGTTTGTTATAGTAAGTTTAAATTTTCCATTATTTAATTTAGTCGATCAATTTACACATAATGGTGCATTATCTGTAGTAGGTGTATCATCACAATTACAAGACATTTTCTTTAATATGTTAAATATGTCGACAAATAAAATTGTTATGATTCCTACATCGTTAAGTGCTGGTTTTGCAGTAAGTTTAATTCCATACATTACCAAAACGTATGAAGAAGGTCGCTTTGAAGAAATGCATAGACAAATCAGAACGTCAATTGGTGTACTGATGTTTATTACAGTCCCAGCAAGTATTGGTATTATGGCATTAGCACAGCCATTATTTACAGTCTTTTATGGATATGACCCAGTAGTTCAAGGTCATGATCCTAACTTTGATGGTAGTAGATTACTGTTTATCTATGCACCAGTTGCAATTCTAATTTCACTATTAAGTGTGACTGCATCTATGTTACAAGGTATAGATAAACAAAAGTTAACCGTTTACGTTATTTTAGGTGCTGTTGCTATTAAATTAATCCTTAACTATCCACTTATTATGTTATTGCATACACCGGGGGCCGTACTTAGTACGTCAATTGCATTACTCTTTGCAATTGGATGTAACTTCTACATCTTAAAGAAATATGCACAGTTCAAATTTAGTTATAGTTGGATTCACTTCGGTAAAATCTTTTTATATTCATTTATTATGATGTTAGGTGTAGAGTTAGTATTCTTTATTGGAAAATTATTCCTAGCACCTAGTAAATTAGGTTATTTAATCATTATTGCTGTAGGCGTTGTTGTAGGTGCTGCTATATATGGAGGTATAACAATTAAGACTAAATTTGCAGATGAGTTTTTAGGTGATATTCCTGAAAAAATCAGACGTAAAGTTGGTTTCTTAAGATGAGATTAGATAAGTTCTTAGCTAATATGGGTATAGGTACACGCAATGAAGTTAAGCAAAGTTTAAAAAAAGGTTACGTTAAGGTGAATGATAAGGTGAATAAGTCACCTAAAACGCAAATTAATCCTGATGAAGATATCATTACAGTTAATGGTGAAAAAATTATATATATCGATAAAGTGTATATCATGTTAAATAAGCCATCTGATGTAGTGTCAGCGACAGAAGATGATAAACATCAAACTGTAATCGATTTAATCCCTGAGTACAAACACTTGGGGATTTTCCCTGTAGGTAGGTTAGATAAAGATACTGAAGGGTTATTACTAATCACTAATGATGGTCAATTTAATCATAATTTGATGAGTCCAAATAAACACGTGCCTAAAACATACGAGGTAGTATCAAAAAATGATGTGACACAAAGCGATGTAGAACGTTTTAAAGAAGGATTAGAATTGTCTGATGGGTTACTAAAACCTGCACAATTAGAAATCATTGAAAATCGAAGATCACGTGTTACGATATACGAAGGTAAATATCATCAAGTTAAAAGAATGTTTCATGAGATTGAAAATGAGGTATTACAATTAAAACGTATTAAAATTGCTAATTTAGAGTTGGATACATCACTTAAATTAGGCGAATTTCGTTTATTAACTGAAGAAGATTTTAAATTACTTTTAAACTAAAGAAAGAGAAGGTGTTTGAATATGGCAAAAGGTACAAATTTATTTAGAGTAGTATTAGGTTTAGGTGGTGCTGCAGCAGCAGTTCTATTATCTCGTAAAGAAAGCAGAGACAAATTAAAAGATCAATATAATCAATACAAAGAAAATCCAGAATCATATAAAGCGAATGCTAAAGACTTTGCAAACCAAATTAGTTCTAAAGCTAACGAAACAATTCAAGATGTTAAAAGTAATCCAAAAGGTTACGTAGAAAGAATTAAAAATGATCCAAAAGCATTCTTTGAAGAAGAAAAAACTAGATTCACAAAATTAGATGAGAATAAAGCTGATGATTTAGAAGAAGGTAAATTTGATGATGAAGGTGGCGCTACAGCTAATAATAATTTACGCGTCGTATCAGAAGAAGATTTAAAAAATAATAAAAATGCCTTAGAAGATAAAAAATAATTGTGAATCACTTATATGCCTGTACACGTTTTTAAGCTAAATGTGTACAGGCATTTTTTTGTAATAAAAATTTAGAAAATTTAGTAATTTTTCTAACATCTTACTGTAGTTTCGGTGTAACTTCATGTAAAATGGAAAATAACTTATTAAAAAAGGAAGTCGAATTCGAATGTGGAAAGAAAAAGTTCAAGAATACGAAAACCAAATCATTGAAGATCTAAATGGATTATTGTCAATAGAGAGTGTAAGAGATGACAGTAAAGCAAACGACGATGCACCAGTAGGCCCTGGCCCAAAAGAAGCCTTAAATTATATGTATCAAATTGCTGAAAGAGACGGCTTTTCTACGCATGATGTTGATCATATCGCTGGTAGAATTGAAGCGGGTAAAGGTGACGATGTATTAGGTATTCTTTGTCATGTTGATGTTGTACCAGCTGGCGATGGATGGGATTCAAATCCGTTCGAACCCGTAGTGACTGACAATGCTATCATTGCTAGAGGTACATTAGATGATAAAGGGCCTACGATTGCGGCTTACTATGCTGTGAAGATATTAAATGATATGAAAGTAGATTGGAAGAAACGCATTCATATTATTATTGGGACAGATGAAGAATCTGATTGGAAATGTACCGATCGTTATTTCCAAACGGAAGAAATGCCCGCTTTAGGATTTGCACCAGATGCTGAATTTCCCGCGATTCATGGTGAAAAGGGTATTACGACTTTTGACTTAGTACAAAATGAAATGGCTGAAGATGTAGATGAACCAGACTATGAATTACTAGCGTTTAATTCAGGGCAACGTTATAACATGGTGCCTGATCATGCAGAAGCTAAAGTATTAGTTAAAGAGCACATGACTGATGTAATTCAAAACTTTGAATACTTTTTAGAAACGCATCATCTTCAAGGTGAAAGTACTGTAGATAGTGGTATTCTTATATTAACTGTTGAAGGTAAAGCTGTTCATGGTATGGATCCTTCTTTAGGAATTAACGCAGGCCTATATCTTTTAGAATTCTTAGCTACGTTAAATTTAAATAAAAGTGCAAAAGATTTTGTAAACTTTAGTAACCAATATTTACACGAGTCTCACTTTGGAGAAAAAATGGGAATGAAATTCCATACTGATATTATGGGTGATGTAACTACAAATATTGGTGTGATGACTTATGATAATGAAAATGCAGGACGTTTTGGTGTGAATCTAAGATATCCTCAAGGCTTCGAATTTGAAGAAGCTATTGATCGTTTCTCAAAAGAAATTGAAGCATTAGGATTTAGAATTGAAATGGGTAAAGTACAAAAGCCACATTATGTGGATAAAAATGATCCATTTGTTCAAAAATTAGTGACTGCATACAGAAACCAAACTGGAGATATGACAGAACCGTATACAATTGGTGGCGGTACTTATGCGAGAAACTTAGACAAAGGTGTGGCATTTGGCGCAATGTTTAGCGACTCTGAAGACTTAATGCATCAGAAAAACGAATACATCACGAAAAAGCAACTATTTAATGCAACGAGTATTTATCTCGAGGCGATTTACTCATTATGTGTGGAGGGATAATTTATGACAAAAGTTTTTATTAATGGTGAATTTTTAGAACAAGAAGAAGCAAAGGTCTCATATGAAGATAGAGGTTACGTGTTTGGAGACGGTATCTATGAATATATTCGTGCATACGAAGGTAAGTTATTTACAGTTAAAGAACATTTTGAGAGATTTTTAAGAAGTGCTAATGAAATAGGATTAGACCTTAATTATACAGTCGATGAATTAATTGAATTAGTACGTAAATTATTAGATGTTAACGGTGTTAAAAATGGAGGGATTTATATTCAAGCAACACGTGGTGCTGCACCACGAGAACATTCTTTCCCAACGCCGCCTGTGAAACCTGTGTTAATGGCATTTACTAAGAGTTATGACAGACCGTTTGAAGATTTAGAAAAAGGTATTTATGCTGTAACCACTGAAGATATTCGTTGGTTACGTTGTGACATTAAAAGTTTGAATCTTTTAGGAAACGTATTAGCTAAAGAATTTGCTGTAAAATATAATGCGAGCGAAGCAATTCAACATCGTGGTGAAACAGTTACAGAAGGTGCTTCAAGTAATGTCTATGCGATTAAAGATGGAAAAGTGTATACGCATCCTGTGAATAACTTTATTTTAAATGGTATTACAAGAAAAGTTATTAAATGGATTTCAGAAGATAAAAATATTCCATTTATTGAAGAAACGTTTACAGTTGATTTTCTAAAAAATGCAGATGAAGTGATTATATCTAGTACGTCAGCTGAGGTCATGCCTGTAGTTAAGATTGATGGAGAAGATGTCGGAAATGGCAATGTAGGCGACGTTACGAGACAGCTTCAAGATGGATTTAACGAATATATCAAAACACATAGTTTATAAGTTAAATAATTATCAAAATTTCTCCAACTATCTCACTCTAAATATGTTATAATATAAGTCAAAGTAGTTTTATAATTTTTAAAAGAGCGGACTAGTAAAATGTGTCTTTTAGTTTCTCATTTTTAGTTGAAATATAATGATAAAAATTATAAAATCTTCTATGAGTGATAAAAAATGAGGACGCAATTTTAAAGCATATTTTTAGGGACAAAAATATAAAAATTAGCCAACTCACAAAACTGTAAAATTAATTTAAATGAGCGTGTAGATATGACTATACGGTTTCTATAAATTAGAATATATGGCTCTTGAAAACATATTTCTGGAGCCATTTTCTAATTGAAAGTGAGGTGAACGTGTTGGAGCAGTTTTATCAGTTAGGGTGGACATTAGATTCAGCAGGTGGTGCTTCTGGTGAAGCTTATATGGCTGAACAAGATGGACAGAAGTTGTTTTTAAAACGAAATACTAATCCTTTTATTGCAGCATTATCTGCAGAGGGTATTGTACCTAAATTAGTTTGGACGAAAAGAATTGAAACTGGTGAAGTAGTTACGGCGCAACATTGGAAAAACGGTCGCGAATTAACAGCGAACGAAATGCAACAGCCTAGAGTAGCCAAAATATTGAAGAAAATCCATAATTCCAAACCATTATTGACAATGCTGAAAAGAATGGAAATGGAACCCATTACACCAGAAATTATGTTGAATAAAATCAATGCATCTCTTTCAAGAGAAGTATTAACGCATCATGTTGTTAGAAAAGCATTAACATATTTAGAAGACCATATACCTAATTTAGATTCAAGATTTTTCACTGTAGTACACGGAGACGTCAATCACAATAACTGGCTTTTATCAGATCGTGACGAGCTATTTTTAGTAGATTGGGAAGGTGCTATGATAGCAGATCCTGCAATTGATATAGGTATGCTGCTTTACAACTACGTTCCTGAAAATAAATGGTCTAAGTGGTTTGAAACATATGGCGTTCAAGAAAGTCTAAATCTAAATAAGCGTATGAAGTGGTATACAGTTATTCAATCAATTGGTATGGTTCAATGGTACGAAGAACAAAAGCGTTTTAAAGATATGAATACTTGGCTTGAATTTTTAAATGAAGTGATGAATAGCAACTTATTTATATAAGGAGAAATTGAGTATGAGAGTTCGCTACAAACCTTGGGCGGAAGATTATTTGAAAGACCATCCAGACTTAGTGGATATGGATGGTTCGCATGCTGGACATATAGATGAATGGTTTGATAAAAAGCAACCTATTTATATTGAGATTGGCTCGGGTATGGGACAATTTATTACAACACTTGCCGCACAACATCCAGACATTAATTTTGTGTCAATGGAACGTGAAAAAAGCGTCATGTATAAGGTCTTAGATAAAGTAAAAGAGCAAAATTTATCGAATCTTAAAATGATTTGTAATGATGCGATTGAACTTAATGAATACTTTAAAAATGGTGAAGTTTCTAGGATTTATCTTAATTTTTCTGATCCATGGCCTAAAAAACGTCATGCTAAAAGAAGACTCACATATCATACATATTTAGCACTATATAAACAGATTTTAGTTGAAGACGGAGAAATCCATTTTAAAACAGATAATAGAGGTCTTTTTGCGTTCAGTTTAGAAAGTATGTCTCAATTTGGTATGTATTTTACTAAGATGAATTTAAATTTACATGATGAAGACGACGAAGATAATATATTAACAGAATATGAACAGAAGTTTTCTGAAAAAGGTTCTAGAATTTATCGTATGGAAGCTAAATTTCATAAAAATATATAATAAAAAGACAAGTTCCTTAACTGGGACTTGTCTTTTTTGTTATTAAAATATGTTCTGAATTGCCATGTAGTCATTCTATAATAGCACTAAGTCATTTATTGCTAATGGTCTATAAATATTATAGATTATAATTAAGTTTGAATGTATAAAAACTGAAATAAGGAAGTGATTTTATGAAGTTAGGTGCATTAACAATCGATGATATAAATGGAGGAAATACGCATATAGATGGTGGCGCAATGTTTGGTGTGGTTCCTAAACCACTTTGGACAAGAAAATATAAAGTGAATGACAAGAATCAAGTTCATACGCCTACACATCCAATTCTCATTCGACACCCAAAATATAATATTTTAATAGATGCAGGTATTGGAAATAATAAGTTAACTGACAAGCAAAAAAGAAATAGTGGTGTTACACAAGAAAGTTTTATTAAAGAAGAATTAGCGTATTTTGGACTTACACCTGATGATATTGATTTGGTTTTAATGACTCATTTACATTTTGACCATGCTGCGGGACTTACAGATGAAAATGGACACGCTCTGTTTAAAAATGCTACACATTATATTCAACAAGATGAATGGCATGAGTTTCTAGCACCTAATATACGTAGTCAGGCAACATATTGGAAGGAAAATCAAGGTGACTATGATGAAAGAGTTATTTTATTTAAGGATGAAATCGAACCAGTTCCAGGTATTAAAATGATTCATACTGGTGGACATAGTTTTGGTCATTGTATCATCACTATCGAAAGCGAAGGGCAAAAAGCAGTACATATGGCCGACATTTTCCCAACCTTGGCTCATCGTAACCCACTATGGGTTACAGCATATGATGATTATCCTATGACATCTATTCAAGAAAAAGAAAGATGTATTCCGTATTATATTTTTAATGATTATTGGTTCTTGTTTTATCATGACGAGAACTACTTTGCACTAAAATTTGAATCTGATAAGCACAATATTAAAGAAACAGTTAAACGTGCATATAGACTATACTAAAACAATGAGAAAGGTTATAGCTTTGTTCAAGAATCTCAATATTTTTGAGTGAACAATCTATAACCTTTAATTTTATATTAATGTGTAGTCTATAATTCTATAATATTCAACACTTCACCTGAATAGGCATCTGCATAAAAATCATAATCTACAAGTTGTCCATTTTTAGTTGCAGTTATGCCACCAAGATAAACTGGTCTATTAGCATTAATGTTAGGATCGTTGAGAGGTTGATGTACGATATATGAGCCTTTAACGTCCATAAAATAAGTTTTAACTTCATTTAATAATTTATCGGGATTATAATATTTTTTCTTAGCTAGGTATGCAACGATACCAGCTGATATGATTACAACCGTACAAGCACCTATGATAGATATATTTTTACAATTTAAACACTTCATCATTGTATCTCCCTTATTCATAATTCATATTATTAGTTTACCATAATGAAGATGATATAATAAGTTATAAGGAGTGAAGCTTTAAATGACTATAAATGAAAGTATAACACTAGATAGAATAAAACATCTTACTGAATTACATGGTGCACCAGGTTTTGAAGATGATATTAAAACATATATGAAAGATCAAATGACACCCTTTGTAGATGAGTTTATTGATAATAAAATGGGTGGCTTTTTTGGAGTGAAAAAATCCGCTAAACCGAAAGCAAAACGTGTGATGGTAGCTGCTCATATGGATGAAATTGGATTTATGATTACACAGATTACCGATAATGGTATGATTCAATTTACAAACCTTGGTGGCGTTGCTAATGATATTTGGCAAGGTCAAAGACTCAAAGTGAAAAGTCGTAATAATGAAGAAATTACAGGAATTGTATCTAATATACCTAAACACTTTAGAAGTGGAAATGAAGGTGTACCTCAAATTAGTGATTTAATGTTAGATATTGGTGCTACGACGGCTAATGAGGTTAGAAAAAGGGGTATTGAAATAGGCGATACAATAGTTCCAGACACACCATTTACACAATTATCGAAGTATCGATTTAGTGCTAAAGCATGGGATAATCGATATGGTTGTCTCATCGCGATAGAGATATTAGAATTGTTGAAAGATATCGAATTAGATGTAGATTTATATGTTGGCGCAAATGTTCAAGAAGAGGTTGGCCTACGCGGAGCTAAAGCATCTGCTGAACTTATTAAACCGGATGTTGCGTTTGTAGTGGATTGTTCTCCTGCAAATGATATAAAAGGTCCTAATCAGTTATCCGGTGCGCTAGGGGAGGGGACATTGATTCGTATTAAAGATGGAACAATGATCTTAAGACCTTCGTTCAGAGATTATTTACTTCAATTAGTCAATCAGTATGATATTCCTCATCAATATTATATGTCTCCAGGTGGAACTGATGGAGGCGAGATTCATAAAGCAAATGAAGGAATTCCTACAGCTGTTATAGGTGTGTGTGCACGTTATATTCATAGTACGGATGCTGTATTTGATATTAGAGATTACTATGCAGCTAGACAACTATTAAATAAAGCAATTATAAATTTAAACGAAGCACAAATTGAAACGTTACAATATCATTAATTTACAGGAGTGGAGATCGTGTTAAAACTAGAATCAGAACAACAATTTGAAGAATTAAAACAAGACAATACGGTGTTTGAATTTACAGCTGATTGGTGCCCAGATTGTAAAGTTATTGAACCAGAATTACCACAATTAGAAGAGAAATACCCATCGTTTAAATTTGTCTCAGTAGATCGTGATCAATTTATAGATATTTGTATTGAAAATGGGATTATGGGGATTCCAAGTTTCTTAGTTTATCGCAATGGTGAATTGCTAGGAAGTTATATTGGTAAAGAAAGAAAATCCATCGAACAAATTGATACATTTTTATCACAATATATTTAATTGAATAGTTGAAAAATATATTTAAAAACCTGTTTTTTTCTGTTACTATCCATTGTTTTATTGTAAACTATTAAGAGGTGCGAAATAGGAGTGTTATAAATGAATGTCTTTCAAATGAGAGATAAAATTAAACAACGTTTAAACCATTTAGACGTTAATTATAAATTTGATCGTGAAGATGAAACATTAAGAATTTATAGAAAAGACAATCATAAAGGTGTCACAATTAAATTAAATGCTATTGTCGCAAAATATGAAGAAAAAGAAGAAAAAATAGTTGATGAAATTATTTATTATATAGACGAAGCAATTGCACAAATGGCGGATCAGGGACTTGAACAACTTAAAGATATTCAAATTATGCCAGTAATCCGTGCTACGAGTTTTGATAAGAAGACTAAAGAAGGCAATGCCTTTATTTATGAAAATCACACCGCAGAAACAAATATTTACTATGCATTAGATTTAGGTAAATCTTATCGACTCATAGACGAGAGCATGTTAGAAACGTTAAATATGACACAACAACAAGTCAAAGAAATGTCTTTATTCAATGTTAGAAAATTAAACAATCAATATAGTACAGATGAAGTTAAAGGAAATATCTTTTATTTTATTAATTCTAATGATGGCTATGATGCAAGTCGTATTTTAAATACTTCTTTTTTAAATGATATTCAAGATCAATGTGAAGGTGAAATGTTAGTAGCAGTGCCACATCAAGATGTATTAGTTATTGCGGACATTCGTAATAAAACAGGTTATGATGTTATGGCGCATTTAACTATGGAATTTTTCACTAAAGGTCTTGTACCTATCACGTCACTATCATTTGGTTACGATAAAGGTCATCTTGAACCAATATTCATTTTAGGTAAAAACAATAAGCAAAAAAGAGACCCAAACGTGATTCAGAGATTAGAAGCAAATCGTAAAAAATTTAATGATAAAAAATAAATAAAAAGGAGAAAAAGTATGAATTTATTTTATAATCCCAATGGTGTAGGAGACGTTGCTTTCTTACAAATTGAACCTGCAGAAGGTGAATTTAATTATAGAAAAAATAATGATGTTGTAGAAATTACTAAAGAAGATGATAACCAAGTAGTTGGATATAATTTCTTTAATATTTCAAATCATATTCAAATTGAAGGCAATGGTCATATCAAATTAACAGAAGATATTGTTGAACAATTACAGCAAATGATAAAAAACAATGGTTTTACGTTTGAGTTAAATGCAGATTTATCACCTAAATTTGTTGTTGGTTATGTTGAAACTAAAGAAAAACACCCAGATGCAGACAAATTAAGTGTTCTTAATGTAAACGTTGGTAATGACACATTACAAATTGTTTGTGGTGCACCGAATGTTGACCAAGGACAAAAAGTGGTTGTTGCAAAAGTTGGAGCAGTTATGCCAAGTGGTATGGTCATTAAAGATGCAGAACTTAGAGGTGTTGCATCTAGTGGAATGATTTGTTCTATGAAAGAGCTAAATTTACCAAATGCCCCTAAAGAAAAAGGTATCATGGTATTAGATGATAGTTATGAAATTGGACAAGCATTTTTTGAATAAAAAAGGAAGGTAGTGAAAGTATGAGCTGGTTTGATAAATTATTTGGCGAAGATAATGATTCAAATGAAGATATATTGCGCAATAAAAATAAAAGACGCCAGGCAAATCAATCGAATGATACTCATCATGACTCATTACTGCCACAAAATAATGATATCTATCATCGTCCAAAAGGGAAGTTTCGTTTCCCAATGGAAGGTTTTGAATCAGGAAATGCGGAGTCTGAAAACACAACTACTCAAGATGTGCACCGGTCAAATGTCAATCATGATATAGAGGAATTCCGTACTCAAGACAATAAAAGACATCGTCGTAGAAGAAATCATGACAATGAAGAAGGTAGTTTCGATTCTAGTTATCAATCTAAAGGTTATCAATCTAGAAAGAAGAAAGATCCCAATCCTTATACAACGACATCAACACACCGTCAAATTTCTCCTACGTCACTTGGCAATTCGAGTACGAAAAATCATAATACAACGTCCAACACGCAACCTAGGATGAAATTACAATCTGAACGATTTAAATCTAATTATAAAACTCAATCTGAATATATATATCACAAAAGTGATTTTAGAGCGTCAGAAGTACCGTCTGCCATTTTCGGCACGAAACAAAGACGTCCGATTGAAAATGGTGTTATACCACCTAAAGATAGTGGGGAAAATAGCACTCATGTAACAGTAGATAATCGAAATGATAGAGACTATGTAAATCAGAATTCAAGAGCGTTTTCATCTAATTCAAAGGCAAACGCTCAACAGCAACATCAAGATTCACAGCAATCAAATTACAATACTATTAATAATGAATTATCTACAGGTAATGAAAATGTAGCATCGACTACTACACCAAATCATTCTAAAAAGGATAATACGATAAATATTAATAATATTTATGCATCACAAATTGTCGAAGAAATTCGTAGAGAACGTGAACGTAAAGTCCTTCAGAAACGTCGATTTAAAAAAGCGTTACAAGAAAAAAGACAACAAAATCAAGAGTCTAATGAGGATAGTATCCAAAAAGCAATAGATGAAATGTATGCTAAACAAGCACAACAATATGTAGGCGATAGTTCATTAGACATCGAAGATCAAGAAGAGTTTAATGATAGCGTTGCTAATAGCAATAGTAATATAGAAGAGGATAAATTAGATGACTCTACTGTATTAGATACAGATAACCAAGAAAAATCTAATCATCACTATAATTACGAAGAAATAGATTTAAATGATATCACTCAAAGACACGAAGTGAATGATGATGATGTTACGGTATCTGACGCAGTCAATCATGATAATGATAATGATTCTATACAGGATCAATTGGAGCATCATTCAATAGATAACGCAACTGAAGATGAAATCGTACAACAAGATTCTGAGGATAAAACGCAAAGTTATGACAATGGTGACAGGGGTCATGAAATGGTTAATAGTGAACCTGAATTATCTAATCACGTTGATGATGCAGAATATCGTGAAATCGATGAAAGTGACTCTTCAGCTAATCATGTAACTTCTGAGCCAATATCAATGTCACAAAAAGCGAGTGAATCTCAACAAAAATCTAGTGAGCATCATTGGCAACAAAGAAGAGGGCATAATGCTGTTACACAAAGTGTTGATCATGAAATAGAATATGCTAAGAAGCGTAAACGTCAATCCGATATAAAAAGTGAAACATCATCAGAATCAGATAGCGCTTCAGAAAATCAAAGTGACTCAACTAAAAATAATGACGAGACTTCTAGTGATAATACAAGTATGTCATCAGCTAAGCCAATGGATGTGGCAAGTACTTCTGAACGTCAATATGAATCAATGTCATCAATAGATGAAAATATCCAACGAGATAATAGTTCAAACCATTCATCATCTGAATCAATACAATCTAGTACTAAAGAGCAAATTGAATCAAATTCTGAAAATACAAGTAGTTCTGATAAACAATCCAACTCACTACAAACTCAACATTCCAGTACACCTAAGAAACGTGTTACTGGTGGTAAACCATTTAATGTCGTAATGACACCATCAGATAAAAAGCGAATGATGGATAAGAATAAAGGTAAAAGAGTTAATGTTCCTGAATTAGCACCAGAAGATAAGAAACAAGCATCGCGTTCTAGCGAAGATACTAAGTCAACATCAATGTCACATCATACTAGTACATCGGAGCCGTTTTCTAATCAGGAAGCAAGTCATTCTTCTGAAAGTGTTCAAATGAGTCATTCAACACCAAACACTCATTCGGAAGCTGTGAATACGACGTCTACAGAATCAATTCATGTTGATGATAATCAATCTGTAGTAAGTAAACAAAATAGTTCATCATATGTTACTGACAATGAGTTAAATCATCATCAAGATGATAGTCAAGTTGGAATCAATCATCTTAATGAGCAAGAAACGTCAGGTAATTCAGAAGAACCTCAAGTACAAAAACCTACAATTCGAAAAGGACCAAATATAAAATTACCAAGTTATGATTTACTTGAAGAACCTGAGCCACATGAAGTTAATGAAGAATGGATCGATGATAAGAAACAGGAATTAAATGATGCATTGTATTACTTCAATGTGCCAGCTGAAGTACAAAATGTCACTGAAGGCCCAAGTGTAACACGCTTTGAATTGTCAGTTGAAAAAGGAGTAAAAGTATCAAGAATTACCGCACTACAAGATGACATTAAGATGGCATTAGCTGCTAAAGATATTCGTATTGAAGCACCAATACCAGGAACTAGTCTTGTAGGTATTGAAGTGCCTAATCAAAATCCAGCTAAAGTGAATTTGAGATCGATTGTAGATTCAGAACCATTTAAAAATGCGGAATCAAAATTAACAGTTGCAATGGGATATCGCATTAACAATGAACCTTTATTAATGGATATAGCTAAAACGCCACATGCTCTGATTGCAGGTGCGACTGGTTCAGGTAAATCAGTATGTATTAATAGTATTTTGATGTCTTTACTGTATAAAAATCATCCTGAAGAACTAAGGTTATTATTAATTGATCCAAAAATGGTGGAATTAGCACCGTATAACGATTTACCTCATCTCGTATCACCAGTTATTACAGATGTTAAAGCTGCCACTCAAAGTTTAAAATGGGCAGTTGAAGAAATGGAACGCAGATATAAATTATTTGCACAATATCATGTGAGAAATATTACTGCATTTAATAAAAAAGCATCATATGAACAAAGAATGCCTAAAATTGTTATAGTAATAGATGAATTAGCCGACTTAATGATGATGGCACCACAAGAAGTTGAACAATCTATAGCACGAATTGCTCAGAAAGCACGTGCATGTGGTATTCACATGTTAGTAGCTACTCAACGTCCATCAGTTAATGTCATTACAGGATTAATAAAAGCTAATATTCCAACTAGAATTGCATTTATGGTATCATCGAGTGTAGATTCTAGAACTATACTTGATAGCGGTGGTGCAGAACGTCTACTAGGATATGGTGATATGCTTTACCTAGGTGGCGGAATGAATAAACCAATCCGTGTTCAAGGTACATTTGTCTCAGATGAAGAAATAGACGATGTTGTAGATTTCATTAAACAACAACGTGAACCTGAGTATTTATTTGAAGAAAAGGAATTATTAAAGAAAACACAAACTCAAGCACAAGATGATTTATTTGATGATGTGTGTGAGTTCATGATTAATGAAGGACATATATCTACTTCATTAGTACAAAGACATTTCCAAATTGGGTATAATAGAGCAGCGAGAATCATAGATCAGTTAGAACAATTGGGATATATCTCTGGAGCTAACGGTTCTAAACCTAGAGATGTTTATATTACTGAGGCGGATTTAAATCAAGATTAAAATTTAGTAAGGAGTTTTATAATGACACACTATCATTTTGTCGGTATTAAGGGTTCCGGCATGAGTTCATTAGCACAAATTATGCATGATCTTGGATATGAGGTGCAAGGCTCAGATATAGAAACTTATGTATTCACTGAAGTTGCTCTAAGAAACAAAGGCATAACAATTTTACCGTTCGATGCGAATAATATAAAAGAAGACATGGTGATAATTCAAGGGAATGCCTTTCCTGATAGTCATGAAGAAATTGTTAAAGCACATCAACTTAAATTAGATGTGATTAGATATCATGATTTTCTTGGTCATGTAATTAATCAATACACGTCTGTTGCTGTTACAGGTGCACATGGTAAAACATCTACAACAGGCTTATTATCACATGTAATGAATGGCGACAAAAAGACATCATTTTTAATTGGTGATGGTACTGGAATGGGATTACCTGGTAGTGATTATTTTGCATTTGAAGCATGTGAGTATCGTAGACATTTCTTGAGCTATGACCCTGACTATGCAATTATGACAAATATTGATTTCGACCACCCAGATTATTTCAAAGATGTTGAAGACGTATTTGATGCTTTCCAAGAGATGGCGCATAATGTTAAAAAGCAATTATTGCTTGGGGTGACGATGAATACCTTAGAAAATTAGAAGCAGATGTACCCATTTATTATTATGGATTTAATGAAACTGATGATGTATACGCTAAAAATATTCAAATTACAGAACAAGGTTCTCAATTTGACGTTTACATCAATGGTGAATTCTATGGTCAATTCCTATCACCACAATATGGAGACCATAATATCTTAAATACACTAGCTGTTGTTACAATTAGTTATCTTGAGAAAATGAATATTGATAATATTAAAGAGGCATTAGAAACTTTTGGTGGTGTAAAACGTCGTTTTAATGAAACAAAAGTATCAAATCAAGTATTAGTAGACGATTATGCTCACCATCCAAGAGAAATTAATGCTACAATTGAAACAGCTCGAAAAAAATATCCACAAAAAGAAGTTATTGCAGTATTCCAACCACATACATTTTCAAGAACTCAAGCATTTTTAGAAGAATTTGCAACGAGTTTAAGTGCAGCAGACCATGTTTTCTTATGTGAAATTTTTGGTTCTATAAGAGAAAATACTGGTGAATTAACTATTCAAGATTTAATTAACCGTATTGATGGTTCAGCTTTAATTGATGAAAGTGGTATAGATGTATTAGAAAAATTTGATAATGCAGTTATTTTATTTATGGGTGCTGGTGACATCCAAAAAATGCAAAAAGCGTATTTAAATAAAATTGGTGTAAAAAAAGATTTCTAATATGTTTATAATGATTTCTCAAGGGTATTAAATATTAATGAATTTTATAATTAGGTATTTAGGAGGCGTTTTTAATGGATTGGATTTTACCAATTGCCGGAATTATCGCTGCGATAGCGTTCTTAATTTTATGTATCGGTATCGTTGTAGTGTTAATTTCTGTTAAGAAAAATTTAGATCACGTGGCTAAAACACTTGATGGTGTTGAAGGTCAAGTACAAGGTATTACAAGAGAATCTACGGACTTACTTCATAAAGTAAACCGTTTAACTGAAGACATTCAAGGTAAAGTTGATCGTTTGAATTCTGTAGTAGATGCTGTTAAAGGTATCGGTGACTCAGTTCAAACATTAAACGGTTCAGTTGACCGTGTAACTAACTCAATTACGCACAATGTTTCTCAAAACGAAGATAAAATTTCTCAAGTAGTACAATGGTCAAATGTTGCAATGGAAATTGCTGACAAATGGCAAAATAGACACTACCGTCGAGGAAGTGCAAATTACAAAGCAAACACAGTAGCAAATGATACAGATCATAGTTACACTACTCGTGTTGATAAATAATTAATAAGAATGAACTAAATGCACTTAAATGAGGTTGTTACTTGTTTAAGTGCATTTGTTATAGGGAGGAATAAATCATGGAACACTATAATCGTGATGATTTTGAAAGAAATAATACTGGAAATGATTTATACAGCCGTCATACTCGTATAAATAATCAATCACCACAACGTAAAGATTTCGTAGTTAGCTTTATTACAGGAGCAATTGTAGGGTCTGCTTTAGGTTTATACTATAAGATGAAAGTCTTTGAAAAAGCAGATCAAGCTATTGCAAAAGAAAAAGAATTACGTGAAAAAGCATTAAATTATAAATCACAAGCTGAACAACATATTGAAACGGTTAAAACACGAGTAGAAAACTTTAGAAATAAATCTAATAATGGTGTTTCTTCAGATGAATTATCAGCTCAAAAAGTAGCGATTCAAAGAGAAGTGAGTGATCATAATCTTGCAGACCAATCTCCTGAAGCGAGAGAAATCCAAGAAGCAAAATTAGAAGCTGACAATCATTCAAAAGTTGGTGCGAGTGCAACTGAATTAGCAGCACAACAAAATGCAATTAAATCTGAAACAAATCATGACCAATTAGCAGATCAATCACCACAAGCGCGTGAAATTCAAGATGCAAAAGTTGAAGCTATGCGTAATGATCAACAAACTGCAACACCTTCATCAAAGGAACTTGCAGCACAACAGAATGCGATTCAAGCAGAATCGAATCATGATACATTAGCAGATCAATCACCACAAGCAAGAGAAATCCAAGAAGCAAAAGCAGATGCAAAAAGTAAACAAGCAAATTCTAATATTGATAACAATAAGCATGTATCTGACAAAGAAATTGCTATGGCACAATCTGCTATTAAAGAAGAATCATCTTTATCAGATCCATCTCAAACTAAAGAACAATCAACACAAACATCTAATGCTGATAAATTAGCTAGTGCGGCTCATACAAAGAAACAAAAAATGAACAATGATTCACAAGTATTGGCAGACACTAATGCATTTACTAAAGAACAAGACGTAGCTAAAAACAACAAACAAACTACGCCAAGTTTAGTCGATCAAACAAATCAAAATAGTTCAAAAGCTAATGATGGCTCATTCGCTAATAGATTAGCAACAGCAGCCAAAGATAAACAAGCGAAGTTAACTAAAGGTTCTAAAGAATCACAATTAACAAACGCTTTATTAGCAGAGGCACCTATTGCCAAATCAAAAATGACTAAAGTGCCTAACTTAGTAACTAAATCTTCAACTAATGACACAAAAAATAGTAAATCAAGTCAAACAACTAATAAGCAATCTTCAAAAAAACAAAATAAAGCACAATTTGATAAAGGTGTCGTAACACGTCAAAATAACGCATCAACAAAATCTAATAACAAAAATAAGACACAAACGAAAACGTCAAAACAATCAACAAAAACACCAAGTCAAAATAAAAATCAAAAGCAACAAGGTAAACAACAACCAACACAACAAAAGGTAGAAAAAACGACTAGTAAAATTGAAAAACGTACGTTCAATGACTAATTAGTTTGTATTTAATATGAGTTAATATTATGATATAAATATAAGCACTCATTGATTAGTATTTGATTTTTAAAGTGAAATTAAATGTATCATTTTAGAGTGGAACCCATCATTTATTCATTAACAGGATAGATGACGTTCTGCTCTTTTTATTTTCGTAAAAAGAGTTGTCATAATACTTAAGAATATACGTATATTTTTAGAAAATTTAATCAATTCTAACAATTAGAGCTTGAACTATAAAATGTTAATTGTTAGAATGATTCGTAAATACATTTAATTTATCGCTTTAAAGTGATACATATAAATGTGCAACTATAAGATAGAGGTGAAGTAACTATGAGTAATAAATTAGAAACGTACAGACAAGAAATTGTTTCGCTTAACGATCAGATTTTAGAATTGCTATCCCGTCGAGGTGAATTAGCACAAAAAATTGGGGAAGAAAAAATCAAGCAGGGAACACGCGTATATGATCCACAACGTGAAAAAGAAATGATCAATGACCTTTTAGATAAAAATAAAGGACCATTTAACGACAATGTCATTAAACAATTATTTAAAGAAATTTTTAAAGCCTCTACAGACTTACAAAAATCAGAAAACGAAAAGCATTTATACGTATCTCGTAAATTAAAACCAGAAGATACGATTGTTCATTTTGACAATGGTGGCATGTTCGGTGAAGGACATAAATCTTTCGTATTCGGTCCATGTTCAGTTGAATCACAAGAGCAAGTAGATGCTGTAGCAGCAGATTTACAAGCAAAAGGTGAAAAGTTCATTCGTGGCGGGGCATTTAAACCACGTACATCTCCATATGATTTCCAAGGTTTAGGTGTTGAAGGACTTAAGATTTTAAAAAATGTTAAAGATAAATATAATTTAAACGTTATTAGTGAAATCGTGAACCCAAATGACTTTGAAATTGCTGATGAATATCTTGATGTTTTCCAAATTGGTGCACGTAACATGCAAAACTTTGAATTATTAAAAGAAGCAGGACGTACAAATAAACCAATTCTTTTAAAACGTGGATTATCAGCAACGATAGAAGAATTCACATATGCAGCTGAATATATTGCTTCTCAAGGTAATAGAAATATCATTCTATGTGAACGTGGTATTAGAACATATGAAAAAGCAACTAGAAATACATTAGATATTTCTGCAGTACCTATTTTAAAACAAGGGACACATTTACCTGTAATGGTTGATGTAACACACAGTACAGGTCGAAAAGATATTATGTTACCAACTGCAAAAGCAGCATTAGCGGTTGGTGCTGATGGTGTTATGGCTGAGGTACATCCGGATCCTTCTGTTGCTTTAAGTGATGCAGGTCAACAAATGGATTTAAATGAATTCAATGAATTCTATAAAGAATTAAAACTTTTAGCTGACATGTATAACGATAAGAAGCTTAAATAAAGCATTGACCTAGAACATAAATATGTTCTAGGTTTCTTTTTATGTAACAAATATGATCATTAAAGTGGCTATATAAAAGTACTTATTAATAAAATTAATTTGAATCTCTGTTGAGTTATATCATAGTTGCTTTTCATGGTAGTGAAGTCATTTTATTAATGAGTAATGAAACTAAAAATCTGACAGAAATGTGAACGTCAAAACAAATTTATTTCACTGAATCTCTAAATATGGTAAACTTTGAAAATAATATGAAAACATGATACTAAAGCGTATGAAGCGCTTTCAAGGAGGAAACTATGACTGTAACAATATATGACGTAGCTAGAGAAGCTAGAGTATCGATGGCAACGGTCTCTCGTGTAGTTAACGGAAATCAAAATGTTAAACCAGAAACTAGAAATAAAGTAAATGAAGTTATTAAAAAATTAAACTATCGACCAAATGCTGTTGCACGTGGACTTGCAAGTAAACGTACAACGACTGTAGGTGTCATTATCCCTGATATTTCTAATGTGTATTATTCTCAACTTGCACGTGGTTTAGAAGACATTGCAACGATGTATAAATATCATTCAATTATTTCCAATTCTGATAATGATTCAGAAAAAGAAAAAGAGATTTTTAATAATCTTTTAAGCAAACAAGTTGATGGCATTATTTTCTTAGGGGGTACCATTTCAGAAGAAATCAAAGAACTTATTAATCAATCTTCAGTTCCGGTTGTTGTATCAGGTACAAACGGTAAGGATGACCATGTTGCGTCAGTAAATATTGATTTTGAAAAAGCAGCTGAAGAGGTAACACAACAACTTATAAAGCAAGGTGCTAAATCATTTGCATTAGTTGGTGGCGATTATTCTAAAAAAGCACAAGAAGATGTACTTTCAGGTTTAAATAAAGTATTATCTGAAAATCAATTAAAATTAGATGAGTCACTTCATTTATCAGGAGCTGAAAGCTACAAAGAAGGTATGAAAGTCTTCGATAAAATTAAAGATAATTTACCAGATGCAGTTTTATCTATTAGTGATGAACAAGCTATCGGTATTTTACATGGTGCATTAGATGCAGGTATTAAAGTACCTGAAGAATTACAAATTGTAAGTTTTAATAATACGCGTTTAGTTGAAATGGTTCGACCACAATTATCTAGTGTGATTCAACCATTATATGACATCGGTGCTGTTGGTATGAGATTACTAACGAAATATATGAACGAAGAAGAAATTGATGAACCCAACGTGATTTTACCACATAGAATTGAATATAGAGGAACAACTAAATAGTTAAAAATAAAGCACACCGTTTATGCGGTGTGCTTTTAATTTGAAAGGTCATACCAACTGGCAACTAAATTCGATATACGTGCATTTTTTTCTGAAATTTCAGCAGTGCGTGGAACATAAGTATAGTCATTCAAACGGTCTTCCCATCTTTTAGGTAGTGTTACTGAACTATAATGCTTCCATTTATTAATCCAATTTAGAGGTAAGTAGCCTTGTTGAATTGGTTCATTAATTAAACTTAAATATAGATGACTCCATGCACGTGGAACAACACGCCACAAATTATAACCTCCACCACCAAACATAATTATTTTATTTTCTGTATATTTTTCAGCTAAATCCTTAAGCATATATGGTAGGTGATAAAGTGAACTTAAAGTACAACTCATATGTGTTAATGGGTCTCTATAATGGATGTCGACACCATTAACACTCAAGATAATATCAGGTTTGAATGCAGCTATGACAGGTTCAACTGTTGATTTGAAAGATTCTAAAAATGATTCATCTTCCGTATAGGGTTCTAAAGGCACATTGACAGTATAACCATATCCTATATCTTCACCACGTTCTGTATAATGACCAGATCCTGGGAATAAAAATTTACCTGTTTCATGGATAGAGTAAGTTAAAACTTCATTACTAGTGTAAAAACTCCATTGCGTTCCATCTCCATGGTGTGCATCTGTATCTATAATCATAACGCGTTGATTATAGCGATTAACTAAATATTGGGCTGTAATAGCAACATCGTTATAAATACAAAAACCATTTGCTCGACCGGCTAAGGCATGATGTAAGCCTCCACCCAAATGACAACCATTTGTATAAGTGCCATCCATAATTTTATCAGCTAAATTAAGCGCGCCACCTACAATTCGTGCACAATGTTGATGCATGTGTCTAAAAGGAACTGTATCTTCATTAAAGCCATATTTTTTAGCCTCTTCGGCACTTAATATACCGTGAGATGCATGTTTGATGGCTTGTATATAATCATATTTATGAATCAAACCAATTTCATCATCAGTTGCAATTCTTGGTTCTAATATGTTTTCTTTTGTTAAAAATTGTGCATCTAACAACAACTCAGTCGTTAATTTTAAACGCATTTGATTGAAAGGATGCTCGTTATTAAATCTATATTTTAATATATCATCTGAATAAACATAACCTGTTCTATTTTTAGTACTCATAAGATCATCCCTTTCAAACAACTAATAAAAGAAGCGATTTTGAAATCTAATATCATCAAATGCATGTTGTTGATCTAATGTGATACGTTTACCAATTCTTGCCATTAAACAATTAGCCGGGTGACTGGTAATTTCAGGGTCATCTGTTGCAAATACTTCTAGACCACCTTTTTGCATTAACTTCTGCATGAGCCGTTTATATTCGAATACGTCTAACTGTGCATACTTCAAATCCCAATGCCAATAATATTCAGTAGTAAGTACAATAAAGTCTTCAAACTCATCTCCAGAAAGACTAAGTTGAATTAATCGACCACCTAGATGCAGATGGCGATACGATTTACTTAATTCAATTGCACCGAGTTCTAATAAATAAGGGAGATGACTAGTAGACCATCTTTCAAGTTCATCAGGATAATGATAGGTAACGTAACCGATTATATGTTGCTCTAGTCGTATAATATATACTCTTCCTTCAGGCAATGTAGTAATTTCTAACAATGCTTCAAATTGTTCTTTAGAAGAACGAAATGCATTAAGTCCTTCATCAAAAGTAAGCGTTTTCAAAAAAGAGTGTGAAACAGGGCCTTCAATTTTGTATTTGACATTATCAATTTCAATATTATCAGTAACATAAGTTTTAATGTGTTTCATTTTTTCACATCCTCATCAAATTGCCTCAAATCCTTACTATTATTATACTTATTTTCTTGTAATATAACAAAAATGTTGTGATTAATAAATAAATGTTTTGAATAATGTGACAATTATATGTATAATTCATTTTAAAGAAAGCGATTACATAAAGTTGAAGGGGGATTTTCTTATGAAAGTTGAAGTTTATCAAAGCGAACCTGGAAATTATAACATGCAAGATTATGAGCAAACTTACAAAGATTTTGATTGGAAGAATGTTGAACAAGCCTTTTCTTGGAGTAAAACAGGAAAAATCAATATGGCATATGAATGTATCGATAGACATGTTGATGAGGGTAAGGGAGACAAAGTGGCGCTCAATTATAAGGATGAGCGACGTCATGAGTCATATACGTTCGAAGATATGAAAAAATACTCAAATAAGGCAGCTAATGTATTAAAAAATGAAGCTGATGTTAAAAAAGGGGATAGAGTATTTATCTTTATGTCAAGAACGCCAGAATTGTATTTCGCTTTCTTAGGAATTTTGAAAATTGGTGCAATCGTTGGACCTTTATTCGAAGCATTTATGGAAAAAGCTGTTGCAGATCGCTTAGAAAATAGTGAAGCAAAAGTAATCATTACAAATAAAGCATTGTTACCTAGAATCCCAAAAGATAAATTACCACATTTAGAAAAAATTGTTGTTGTCGATGATGATGTTGAAGAAGGCTATGTAGATTTTAATCGTTCCTTTAAAGAAGCAAGTGAAGATTTTGAAATTGAATGGTTAAATGAAGATGATGGCCTCATCTTACATTATACATCTGGGTCTACAGGACAACCTAAAGGTGTATTACATGTCCAAAAAGCCATGTTAGTACATTACATTTCAGGTAAATATGTTTTAGACTTACAAGATGATGATGTGTATTGGTGTACAGCAGACCCGGGTTGGGTAACTGGTACGTCATACGGAGTTTTTGCACCTTGGTTAAATGGTGTGACAAATTGTATTGTTGGCGGACGCTTCTCTCCAGAACAATGGTATAAAATGATTCAAGACTTTAAAGTGACAGTGTGGTATACTGCGCCAACTGCTTTAAGAATGTTAATGAGTGCTGGTGATGATGTTGTAGATAAATATGATTTATCATCACTACGTTCAATTTTATCTGTTGGTGAACCGTTAAATCCTGAAGTAATTAAATGGTCTAAAGATGTATTCCATAAACGTGTGTTAGATACTTGGTGGATGACGGAAACAGGTGGACATATGATTGTGAACTATCCAGCTATGGATATTAAATTAGGTTCAATGGGTAAACCGCTACCTGGTATTGAAGCGGCAATTGTTGATGATGAAGGTAATGAGTTACCTCCAAATCGTATGGGTAACCTAGCCATTAAAAAAGGATGGCCTTCAATGATGCATGCTATCTGGAAAAATCCAGAAAAATATGATTCATATTTTATTGGTGATTGGTATGTTTCAGGAGACTCTGCTTATAAAGATGAAGATGGTTACTACTGGTTCCAAGGTAGAGTTGATGATGTCATTATGACTGCCGGTGAACGTGTCGGCCCATTCGAAGTAGAATCAAAATTAGTAGAACATGAGGCAGTAGCCGAAGCAGGTGTTATCGGTAAACCTGATCCAGTACGAGGTGAAATCATTAAAGCGTTTGTAGCTTTAAGAGAAGGTTATGAACCATCAGATGAATTAAAACAAAGTATTAAACAATTTGTTAAAGAAGGATTATCAGCACATTCAGCACCTCGAGAAATTGAATTTAAAGACAAATTACCTAAAACACGTTCTGGTAAAATTATGCGCCGTGTATTAAAAGCTTGGGAGTTAGATTTAGATGCAGGTGATTTAAGTACAATGGAAGATTAGATGATTGATTAAGTAGTGTTAGCAAAATAACTATTTCCATACATTAACGATTAAGATAAATATGATTGAGTTTAGTATTTCTAGACTCAATCATATTTTTTGAATATTTCTGATAATAGTAATGTAAACGTTATCAAATATTCGACATCATTGATTGAGTCGGTTATTATTAAAGTTGTAAGAGAATGAGAGTCATTACATATCAAACATTCTTACACTTATTTTTCTATTTATATTATTTACAAGGGGTTGAAATAAGTTGGCACATTTATCAGATTTAGAAATTGCGAATCAATCAAAAATTAGACCTATTAGTGAAATAGCTAAAGAGGCAGGGATTCCAGCAGAAGCCTTAGAGCAATATGGACATTACAAAGCTAAAATTGATATTAACCAAATA
This sequence comes from Staphylococcus warneri, assembly GCF_900636385.1. Classification (NCBI taxonomy): domain Bacteria; kingdom Bacillati; phylum Bacillota; class Bacilli; order Caryophanales; family Staphylococcaceae; genus Staphylococcus; species Staphylococcus warneri. The sequence continues at coordinate 1,042,898 of NZ_LR134269.1, forward strand.
AAACCTAGAGATAATAAGGGTAAAGTTGTATTAGTAACAGCAATGAGTCCAACACCAGCAGGGGAAGGTAAATCGACAGTTACAGTTGGTCTATCAGATGCATTTCATGAATTAAAAAAGAATGTCATGGTAGCATTACGTGAACCAGCATTAGGACCAACATTTGGTATTAAAGGTGGTGCTACTGGTGGTGGATATGCACAAGTATTACCTATGGAAGATATCAATTTACACTTTAACGGTGACTTCCATGCGATTACTACAGCGAATAATGCATTATCAGCATTTATCGATAACCACTTACATCAAGGTAATGAATTGGGCATCGATCAACGTCGTATTGAATGGAAACGAGTATTAGATATGAATGATCGTGCTTTACGTCATGTTAATGTTGGTCTGGGTGGTCCGACAAATGGAGTACCACGTGAAGACGGCTTTAATATTACAGTTGCATCCGAAATTATGGCTATCTTATGTCTTAGCCGCAGCATTAAAGACTTAAGAGAAAAAATTAGTAAAATCACAATTGGTTATACACGTGATCGTAAGCCTGTGACTGTTGCTGATTTAAAAGTTGAAGGTGCTTTAGCAATGATTTTAAAAGATGCAATTAAACCTAACTTAGTACAATCAATTGAGGGAACACCAGCACTTGTACACGGTGGACCATTCGCTAATATCGCACATGGATGTAACTCTATTTTAGCGACAGAAACTGCACGTGAATTAGCTGATATTGTAGTTACTGAAGCTGGATTTGGCTCTGATTTAGGTGCTGAGAAATTCATGGATATCAAAGCGCGTGAAGCAGGTTTCGAGCCATCAGCTGTAGTTGTAGTAGCTACTGTGCGTGCCTTAAAAATGCATGGTGGCGTTGCGAAAGATAATTTAAAAGAAGAAAATGTAGATGCTGTTAAAGCAGGTATTGTTAACTTAGAACGTCATGTAAATAATATTAAGAAGTTTGGTGTAGAACCAGTTGTAGCTATCAATGCATTTATTCATGATACAGACGCAGAAATTGAATTTGTTAAATCTTGGGCTAAAGAAAATGGCGTAAGAATTGCATTGACTGAAGTTTGGGAAAAAGGTGGTAAAGGTGGCGTTGATCTTGCTAACGAAGTATTAGAAGTTATTGATCAACCTCAAAACTTCAAACCACTTTACGAATTGAATCAACCTTTAGAAGATAAAATTGAAACAATCGTTAAAGAAATCTACGGTGGTTCAAAAGTAACATTCTCAAGTAAGGCTCAAAAACAATTAAAACAATTTAAAGACAATGGTTGGGACCATTATCCAATTTGTATGGCTAAAACGCAATACTCATTTAGCGATGATCAAACAGCTTTAGGTGCACCAAGTGATTTTGAAATTACAATTCGTGAATTAGAAGCGAAAACAGGTGCAGGATTTATTGTTGCATTAACAGGTGCAATTATGACAATGCCTGGTTTACCTAAAAAGCCAGCAGCATTAAATATGGATGTTACAGATGATGGACATGCAGTAGGCTTATTCTAAATTTAATTAACAAACCCGGTAATGATTATTACCGGGTTTTGCTGTTTAACTTGCATTTTTATTGGGTTTTGTAAGTAAATGTGATTTAATACGATATTTTAATGCTTCTCTATACTCACTTTTAGATATTTTTTCTTCTACTAACATTCGTTTAAGTACATAATGTTGTCTTTGAATACTATAATCTATTTGATTATCTGGTTTTAAATTACCATTTTCTTCGTAGGGTGTATAACCATAAGGGCTTTGTAATAAGCCGATTAAATATGCTGATTGAGCAATATTTAAATCTTTAGGTGGAATCCCAAATAAACTATAAGACGCTGAAGAGATACCTGTTATATTGGCACCGTTATAATCTCTACCAAAAGGTACAATATTTAAATACGTATAAATAATTTCTTTTTTAGACATTATACGTTCAAGTCTTTGTGCTAATATAATTTCATTAGCCTTTCGACTATAAGTTTTTTCATTAGAAAGTACTTGGTTTTTAATTAATTGCTGTGTTATCGTGCTGCCACCGGAACTTTGGTCATTTTGCAATATGTCTTGAAACATTGCTCGTATAATGGCCTTAGGTAAAATCCCATTATGTTGGAAGAATAAAGTATCTTCTGAAGAGGTTAATGCTTTAATGACCTCTGGACTAACATGTTTTGGACCAACAATTAATGAGTTTAAAGAATGATCATATTCGTCTAAAATATCATTATTTTTATAATTAATTAGGTCATCACCAGCAAAGTGAATTACTTTATGTTTAAGTGCGTCGTCACTTATAGATGAAGCTTCTTTAGTCAATTGATGAAAATATATGATGGCTGCTAACAAGATAATAATCGTAAACATTAAACCAATTAGAAAAATGGAAACGATGATATGTTTGAGTTGCTTATAATACTTTTCAAATCGAAACATTTTATCATGTTGTTGTTTCTTCATATTATCCATAGCAAACCTCCTTTATTTAGACCTATTATACCATAGTCGTAAAGTTGACTTTTAAAATAATGTTAACTATAATTAATGGCAAATACATAAGTTTCAGATGAAGGACAAGTAGCTTTTTAGAGATTTTTTAGAGAGTTAGTGGTTGCTGAGAACTAACATGATCTAACTAGTGAATACACCTTATATAACAGTCTGACGTTTGATTAATGAACGTATCATTAGTAAAGAGATAAGAGAGTGTTTATGGATTTCATTATTTAATCTATATATACCTTTAATTCAAGTATGGTGGTACCGTGCAATTGCGCCCTTACATGTAAATATGATGTAAGGGTGCTTTTTTGTTGATTAAATAAATCTATCAATCATACTTATACAAATTTCTAGAATTGGTCTTTAATTCTAAGTTTTACGTTCATCTTAACTTATGAAAATACATAATATATAGGAGGAAGAGAAATATGACAAATGCATTAATAGAAGATTTAAAGTGGCGTGGCTTGATTTATCAACAAACAGATGAAGCGGGAATAGAGGAATTATTAAATAAAGAACAAGTAACGCTTTATTGCGGTGCAGACCCAACTGCTGATAGTTTACATATTGGTCATTTACTTCCATTCTTAACATTAAGACGTTTCCAAGAACACGGCCATCGTCCAATTGTTTTAATCGGTGGCGGTACAGGTATGATTGGAGATCCATCAGGTAAATCAGAAGAACGTGTGTTACAAACAGAAGAACAAGTAGAAGCCAATGTGCAGGGTATTAGTAATCAAATGCATAAATTATTTGAATTTGGTACCGATAAAGGAGCAGTATTAGTAAATAATAAAGACTGGTTAGGTCAAATTTCATTAATTAGTTTTTTACGTGATTATGGTAAGCATGTCGGTGTCAATTACATGTTAGGTAAAGATTCTATTCAAACTCGTTTAGAACATGGTATTTCATATACTGAATTTACGTACACTATTTTACAGGCTATCGATTTCGGTCACTTGAATCGTGAATTAAATTGTAAAATTCAAGTCGGTGGTTCAGACCAATGGGGTAACATTACAAGTGGTATCGAATTGATGAGACGTATGTATGGCCAAACTGAAGCTTATGGATTAACAATTCCTTTAGTAACAAAATCTGATGGCAAGAAATTCGGAAAGTCAGAATCAGGTGCTGTTTGGCTAGATGCTGATAAAACAAGCCCATATGAATTTTATCAATTTTGGATTAATCAATCAGATGAAGATGTGATCAAGTTCTTAAAATACTTTACATTCTTGAGTAAAGAAGAAATCAATCAGTTAGAACAATCTAAAGAAGAAGCACCTCACAAACGTGAAGCTCAAAAAGCTTTAGCTGAAAATGTGACACGTTTTATCCATGGTGAGGATGCCCTGAATGATGCGATTAGAATTTCACAAGCATTATTTAGCGGGGATTTAAAATCTTTATCAGCGAAAGAATTAAAAGAAGGTTTTAAAGACGTACCTCAAGTTGAATTATCTAAGAATACAACTAATATTATTGATGCATTGATTGAAACAGGGATTGGATCATCTAAACGTCAAGCCCGTGAAGATGTTAATAATGGTGCGATATATATTAATGGTGAACGCCAACAAGATGTTAACTACGAATTAACTGATGAAGATAAAATCGAAGGTGCGTTTACGATTATTCGTAGAGGTAAAAAGAAATACTTCATGGTTAACTACAAATAATAGTTGTAATATGTTGTGTGTAGGAGGTAAAGTGTGAATAAAGAAGAAGTCATCATGACAGGGTTACGCAATATGTTTAATAAAATAGCGTGGTTAAATAAAAGTGAAATGCAAGAGGCATTAAAAGATTATAAGTCTAGTGAAGTGCATTGCATTGAAGCGATACACGAATTAGATAATCCTAACGTTAGAAGTTTAACGGAACAGCTATTTATGACTAGAGGTGCAATTAGTAAATTAACGAAACGATTACAATCTAAAAAGTTAGTTGAAAGTTATCAAAATGAGCATAACAAAAAAGAAATTTATTTTCGACTTACGCCTAAAGGACAACAAGTATATCACACACATCAACAACTTCATGCAAAATTTGATGCACGAGATCAAGACGTTTTTGAAAGTTTAACACAACAAGAGTTCGAAAGCATTCAACATTTTATAGAAAAGTATAATCAACATTTGGATAAAGAAATTAAAAATAAAAGACTACAACATTAAGTATGATATTTCGAAAAAAGTGCTCTAATTAATTTTAGAGTACTTTTTTTATTGGCATTTTGTTGACAAGGAAACTAAAAGGGTGTAAATTTGTTGACGAAGAAACAAAAAAGGAGACGTTTTGGTCAATGAAAGAGACACAACATCAGATACCAAAAGAAACAATGAATGCGGCATGGGCAATAGCGATTGGAGCCATTGCACCTATGTTAGATTCAACTATGATTAATATTGGTATACAACAACTTAATCAAACATTTCATACTAATATAGATATCGTTCAATGGGGAATTACTGGATATATTTTAGCACTTGCTATAGCTATTCCTTTTTCAGGGTGGTTAATGAATCATTTTAATAGTAAATATACTTTTATTATAGCTATGCTAGTTTTTGGTATTACTTCATTATTTGTAGGAATCAGTTCGTCAGTGAGTATATTTATTCTATTTAGAATCTTTCAAGGATTTAGTGCGGGAGTTATTACATCACTTATGTTTACCTTACTGGTAAAGACTGCTGGACAAGATCATATAGGGAAGGTTATGGCAATCGTCAGTACACCTATGATCTTTGGACCAATTCTCGGCCCTACATTAGGTGGATTTATTATTCATTTAGCCTCATGGCGGTGGATGTTTTTTATTAACATAGTAGTTTCACTCATTTCTGTACTACTCATGATGAAATATGTACCATCATTCAAACCATTTGATAAGCATAAAAAATTAGATATATGTGGAATTCTCTTATTAGGCATTACGAGTGCAACATTGATTTATGGTATCAGTCTAGCTGGGACGATAGGTTCATTTATGGATAGTAAAGTTATGACATTTATATGCATTGGAGTGGCAGCTATTGTTGTTTATATTTTTTATAACAAACTATGCCATTTTAATACGGTACTACCTTTAAATTTGTTTAAAAGTAAAACGTATTCAGCCTCTATGACAGGATTATTATTAGCTAATGTAGGCATTATGGGGCCGATGGTTATTCTACCTTTATACTTTCAAGAATTTAAAGGTTACTCCGCTATTGGTGCAGCACTAGCGCTAATTCCTCAAGGCATAGGTATGTTAATCACACGACCATATATCGGAACATCTATTGACCGGATAGGGGCCAAAAAAGTTATATATATTAGTATCGTGATTGCTATTCTAGGCACAATTCCATTGATATTTGTTGATGATGAATCATCTATTGCATGGTTGTCGTTCATTTTATTTATTCGTGGATGTAGTGTTGGTGGTATCAATTTAGGTTTAATGGCCGATGCCTACAAAGGTGTTTCTCAGAATCAGTTATCTGAAGCTGGCGTAGGAATTAACATGATTGAAAATATCGGTGCAAGTTTTGGTACAGCAATCATAGCAACTGTTGTAGCTTCTAATTTATCCATGAGACATAGTCATCATGAAATGAGTCATTCAATTGTGGGCTTTCATGAAGGTTTTCTAGTTTCAATGATTGCGATTATACTCATTTTAATTCCAACTTATTACTTAGGTGAAAATAAAACAGGTATGGATGAAAACTAATTTCATCCATACCTGTTATTTATTTATTCTGCAAATTGACTTTGTTTTTCTGAAGAAGTCTGAACTTGTTTCTTCAGTTTCACATCGATTGTTTCAGTTTTACCATCTCGAATAATCGTCAATTTAACGTGTTCACCTGGTTTCTTATTCTCATATAGGTATGTTCGTAAATCTGTGTCTTCTTTTACTGATTTTCCGTCTACCTTAGTGATAATATCTCCTTTTTTCAAGTCACTATCATGATCAACTTTAGCTACATATACGCCAGATTGACTATCCGTATTTAATTCCTTCTTATATGAATCTGGAATATCGTTTAAATTAATTAATCCGATACCTATAGAAGGGCGTTCTATTTTACCGTGTTTAACTAATTGTTCAATGGTAACTTTGACTTCGTTACTTGGTATAGCGAATCCAATTCCCTCAACTTGTTCTGAGGCTATTTTCATAGAGTTTATGCCAACTAAATTACCGTTGATATCTACCAAGGCACCTCCAGAGTTACCAGGGTTAATTGCTGCATCAGTTTGAAGTACATTTACTTTTGTATTTCCACCAGTGGTATTTGCATCAATAGTACGTTCATTTGCTGAAATAATACCTGAAGTAACTGAATTAGCAAATTCTAGGCCTAGAGGGTTACCCATAGCAAATACACTATCACCTGTTTGTACTTTAGATGAATTAGCAAAGTCTATAGCTTTGATACCTTTCGTATTATTAATTTTTAATACGGCAATATCAGTGACTGCGTCTTTACCAACTAATTTTGCTTTAACTTGTTTAGAATTGTGTAACTGAACCTTAATCTCAGAAGCACCATCGATAACGTGATTATTGGTAACGATATATGCTGAACCATCACTTATTTGATAGATAACTCCTGATCCAATACCAGCTTCTTCAGGCTTAGATGTCTTTCCATTCAGTAAATCGTCCAAGTTCGTTGACTTTTGCATATTAATAACACCTACAATTGCTGGTGATACATCTTTAATCATCTCATGAACTGAACTATATTTATCACTTTTACCATCCAATTGGTTACCACCTTTACTATTAGAAGCTTCATTAACAGTGGCACCATTTTGATTGAAAATGGTATGATCTAGTAGTTTACCAATACCCAATACAAGTAATGCACCTATGATACCTGCTATTAATGCAACGAGTATAGTTTTAAACCAAGGAAACTTAGGTTTATTATATCGAGATGGCTGATTGTTAGAATCAAAGGATTGATTCATTTGTGTATAATCTGACATATTTGACCTCCAATTAATTTTTCTCACAATATAATTATGTAATTTTTTTCACAAAAACGCTAGTTTTCTGCAATCAGACTTTAGACTTATTTCATGCTTATCTTGTTCAACAAGTATGTAAATGATAAAATCTAAATGTTAAATAGAAAACAATAAGAGTAGGTGTAACTATGTATAAAGTGATTAGTAGTATCTTGTATTTTATTTTAGTAAAGTTAGGTAAATCTTTATTTGTTATAGGTACAGAAAATATACCAAAAGACAATCAATATGTTGTGACTTGTACACATGAAAGTTATAACGAAGTGATTATGTTAGGTATGGCTATTTATCCAAAGCAAATTCATTATATGGCTAAAAAAGAACTATTTAGTAATAAATGGGGCGGTAAATTTTTAACTGCATTAAATGCATTTCCGGTTGATAGAGAAAATCCAGGGCCAAGTACATTAAAAAGACCGATTAAATTATTAAAAGAAAACAAAACAGTTGGCATATTCCCAACTGGTCATAGAACATCTGCAGAAGGTGCACCATTAAAACGAGGTGCGGCAACAATAGCCATGTTAGGTAAAGCACCTATATTACCTGCAGCATATGTAGGTCCAAAAAAATTACATGGGCTCGTTACTGGGCAAGCATTAATAAAGTTTGGTGAACCTATTGATACAAGTAATTTACCAAAAGACTTAAAAAGAAATGAAAAAGTAGATTACTTAACAAAAGAAATCGAACGCCAAACAACAGCATTGCAAAAAGAATTAAATGAATTAGCTAAAAATTTATAATTAAACATTAAGGTTGGATAGGGATTCAATGAAATATTTGAATCATATCCAACCTTTTTAATATGTTTTTTAATGTATAAGTAAATAGACAATATGTGTCCTCCATCATTCTTATGATGTACAAAACATTTTAAATTTTAGGGGGACATTTTAAATGAAAAGAATAATTGTATTATGTTTAGGCATGCTTATTTTGTTAGCAGCATGCGGTAGTAAAGTAGATGGTACATATAAAAATGATGAAATGAGCATTAAAGCAAGTAAAGATAGTGATCGTGCAACTTTACATCTAAAATCACTAGAAAATGATGGTGGTATTTTCGGAGTAGAAAAAAATGATGGAAATGTTGAAGGGCGAATTGACAAAGATAAAAAAACAATGTCATTTGATGTGCAGGGTGAAACCATGAAATTTGATTATAAAGTTAAAGGGGATAAACTCATATTAATTAATCCAGATAAAGATGATGAAAAAATTGAATTGAAAAAAGAGTAATTTAATTTTGTGGTAGAAAAAGAATTTCACTCAATTGTATATTGAAAGGTGTTAACAGTATGAAGAAAATAATAGTGGTTACACTTACAATGGTATTTTTATTAACAGCTTGTGGTAATCAAATCTATGGTAAATATAAGGTGAAAGACAACGGAGGGACAATAGAAATTAAGAAAAACGATAAGTTTGAGATTTCTAATGAAAATGAAAAAGGCGTCTTGAATGGTAAAATTAATAAAGATGATAAAATCATAACAATATATTATGAAAATCATCCAATGAAAATAGACTATAAGCTAGAAGATGATACATTAGAATTAAAGTTAAAGGCAGGTTCTGACGAAGAAGTTGTCAAAGCAAAAAAAGTAAAATAATGAGTATATATCATGCCCGTTAAAATCAAGATTCGATATTAACGGGCATTAATTTTATTGTTTGATTTTCTCGAATTTTCTCTCACTATCATCGGGTTTTTCATCCGGTTTTTCTAACGCGTAAATCGCCTTTTTACCAACTTTTAAATAACCAGTTGAACCGCCCAAATTAATTTTTGCAAGGTCTTTATGGTCTTTATCATCTTTTATTGATCCTTCTGCAGTTTCACCGTCAGTTGTGACTTTAAGCGATTCACCTTTAATAGTGATAATATCACCATTCTCATTTTGCCATTTACCTTCAGCCTTTTTAGTAAGGCTACTTGAACATGCTACTAATAATACACTTAAAATTGAAATTAATACTAAAATCTTTTTCATATAGCTCAACCTCCTTATTGATTGGCCTCATTTTATCAAAAAATCAAAAAGTTGTGTATAACATATTTTGCTTAATTTGTTATAAATAGATTAGTATAAAATATCATAATTACTTTTATTTCAATGTGAGTTTTAATAGATGTGTTATTCTGTCAAATTTGAAAAAATAAAAAACTTGAAAAGTTCATAATTAGCATGAAAATGCAATTTTAATTATCTATTGATTCTGATACAATATGTAAGGATATAAGTTGATATGACAGTGATTTACATCATTTTTTCATACATATAAATTTACTAATTGGATGATAAAGATGAGCAGTTAAAAATTGTCATTTAATCATTCAACAAAAATAAAGGGGGATTGTTACATGTTTAAATTTTTTCAGAATTTAGGTCGTTCACTTATGTTACCAGTTGCTGTATTACCAGCTGCTGCTATTATTGTTGGTATAGGTAACGCGCTTAACGCTTTGCATGCCTTACCTCAAGTGGCTCAATTCTTTGTTGCAGTAGGAACTACTATTCTTGAGCAACTAGGTATATTATTTGCTATAGGTGTTGCAATAGGTATGGCAAAGAAGAATGATGGTGCAGTCGCATTAGCTGCAGCATTAGGCTTTTTTGTAGTAACCAAAGTATTATCACCAGATAAATTAGCACCAATATTGCATGTTAAGCCATCTTCATTAGGTGAAGCATTTGACAAGATGGATAACGGCAACGTATTTGTTGGTATCATTATTGGTCTTATTGCGGCTTATACCTATAATCGATTTAGTGAGACAGAGTTACCACTCGCATTATCATTTTTCAGTGGTAAACGTCTGGTACCTATACTAACCGCATTTTTCTGTACATTTATAGCTGTTATTCTATTATTTGTATGGCCAGTTGTATATAATGCTATTGTGACGTTTGGTACTTGGATTGTAGGTATGGGGCCATTTGGCGCATTTATTTATGGTGTAGCCAACCGTTTATTAATTCCAACGGGTTTACATCATGCATTAAATACAGTATTTTGGTTTGATACAATTGGAATCAATGATATTGGTAAGTTCCAAACAGGTAAAGATGCTGTACATGGTATTACTGGTCGTTACCAAGCAGGGTTCTTCCCAATTATGATGTTCGGTATGCCTGCTGCAGCACTAGCAATGTATCATACAGCTAAAACATCTCAACAAAAACAAGTATATGGTTGGTTCCTAGGAAGTGCGATTGCTGCCTTTTTCGTAGGTGTTACAGAGCCAATTGAATTTGCATTTATGTTTGTTGCACCTATATTATATGTTATTCATGCATTGTTAACTGGATTATCATTATTTATTGCTGCTACTTTCCACTGGACAGCAGGATTTTCATTTAGTGCAGGACTCATTGATTATGTGTTATCTCTAATTAATCCTGTAGCCAATCATCCTTTAATGCTATTAGTTCAGGGTGTGGTATTCTTCATTTTATATTATGTCATCTTTAGATTTGTAATACAGGTCTTTAATTTAAATACAATTGGACGAGGTGACAATGAATTAGTTGATCCAACTGATGAGGATGCTATTGAAAAAGAAAATGCTGATACTAAACAAAGTAGTGGAAGTAAATATAGTAAATCAGCTGCACAAATTCTTGATGGTTTGGGTGGCGCTCAAAATATTACAACATTGACAAATTGTGCGACAAGACTCAGATTAGAGCTTGAAGACAATGCTATCATTGATGAACAAAAAATTAAAAACGCAGGTGCTGTAGGTGTGACTAAGAGTGGTAAACATTCTACTCAAGTCATCATTGGTACTCATGTGCAGCAAGTTGCAGACGAGATAGAGAAGCAAATGGAAGCATAATATTTTTTAATACTGTAGGGCAAATTCAAATGATGAATTTGCTCTATTTATTTTCAACATGTATATTATATAGTATCAGAATTTTCTGAAAGGGAGTTTGTAGATGAAATCAGTATTGTTTGATGTGGATGGTGTATTTTTAAGTGAAGAACGTTGCTTTGATGTGTCAGCTTTAACAGTCTATGAGTTACTTATGGATCAAATGTATTTAGGTTTAAAACCTGACATAGATCTAAGTCTACTTAAAAATGAAGACATTGCTCGAATTAGATCGGATATATTCGTCAATGATGAAGTTTTAAAAAAGTTGAAATCACTTGGTTTAAACTCTAATTGGGATATGCTATATATTGTATTTAGTTTACATTTTATTCAAATATTAAAAGAACTATCATCTAATGAAGTTGAAAAGATACTTCAGTATCAACAGATTAGTGGTAATCTATTACAAGAAATAGGCCAATTGATAAAGTTCGATGATCAGATTGATTACCCATTGCCACTTAAATTTTTAGAACATGTGGAAAGCGGGAAGTCTAATATCTTCACTCGTTTACAAGATTATGCAAGAAATGAATTAAATACAAATCAAGTTTCATTCTTTGAATTTAAAAGTCCACTTTGGCAATTAACACAATCAATATATCAAGAATGGTATTTAGGGTCAGCATTGTTTAAAGATGTTGAAGGTTATGAACCATACAAAGATAATAAAAGTGGTTTTATTCATCATGAAATTTTATTACGTCCTATTAAAGAGATTCAACATCTATTAAATGATTTGCAAGATAGTGGCTATCAAATTGCAATTGCTACAGGTAGACCAAGAACGGAAACACTCGTGCCATTCGAATCACTGAATCTACTATCATATTTTGACGAAATGAATATTGTGACAGCAAGTGAAGTATTAAAATCTGAAACGATGTTTCCTGAATACAAACCTTTAGGGAAGCCGAATCCATTTAGTTATATTGCAACATTAAATGGAAATAAGGAAGAGGAATACTTCAAATATATAACTCATCAAAATAATATAGTTAAAAAAGAGGAAGTATTTATTGTAGGTGATTCACTAGCAGATTTATTAAGTGCGAAGAAAATTGGCGCTACATTTATAGGAACTTTAACTGGATTAAAAGGTGAAAATGCTAAGAAAGAATTAGAAAATAACGGTGCCGATTATATTGTTAATCACGTAGGGAATATAAGAGACATATTATTATAATAATAAAGCTACAGAATATAAAAGAGATGATGGAAAGTCTTCACTCATATATTCTGTAGCTTTTATTGTGTTACAGAGTTAATTTAGTGCTTATAATCTTATTAAATGGTATCGCATTGTTAAGTTCAGCAACAAGTGCATGTGATGCTGGTTGGTCAATAGATAATATCATGAGTGCTTGACCACCTTCATTCGTTCTGCCTAATGTCATTGAACCAATATTGATACCTTTATTTCCTAATAAATTGCCTGTTTTACCAACTATACCTGGTTGATCATTGTGACATGTTACGATTTGATATTGACTTGGTTTGAAATCTAATGAGAAATTATTGATTCTAACAATTCTTGGTCCAAAGCCTGATAAAACCGTACCGCCGATTTTAATTGTGTCTTTATCATTAGATAATGACAATTCTATATAGTTACTAAAACCTGATTCATTTTTATTTTTTTCAATATGATAGGTCACATCTTGCTGATTTAATAAAGCTAAAGCATTGATAATATTGACCTCATCTGCAAAGTCATCTTTTAAAATATGCGTCACTACGGTTCTTGAGATGAGGCTTGTATCTATTTTTGCTACATCTCCACCGTAAGTAATCGTAACTTCACTTGGTGCACCTTCTAAGAGTTGAATACCGAATTCCCCAATAGTAGTGGCTAATGATAAGTAATCTTTAACATTTTGGTCAACCTCATTCATGTCCATTTTAGGTGCGTTAACCGCATGTTCTACGGTACCTTTTGTTAAAATATCAATGATTTCATTTGAAACAGAGACAGCTACTTTTTCTTGCGCTTCAACAGTAGATGCACCTAAGTGAGGTGTCACTATAATTTTATCATGTTTAATTAATGGTGAATCTAAAGGCGGTTCATGCTCAAATACATCTATGGCAGCTCTTGAAATTTGAGATTGGTCTAAGGCCTTGATAAGTGCATCTTCATCAATTATGCCTCCTCGGGCAACATTAATAATTTGTAAATTAGGTTTAGCAAGATTAAAGAAGTTCTCGCCAACAATACCTTTTGTTTTAGGTGTTAATGGCGTATGAACGGTTACAAAATCTGACTTTGAGGCAATCTCTTCTACAGTAGCTAGTTGAATATCTAATGATTTAGCTTTATCTTCTGTTAAATAAGGATCGAATGCCAATATTTGCATTCCAAAACTTTGTGCACGCTTGGCTACGCCTAACCCAATACGACCTGCACCTATAACACCTAATGTTTTCTTATATAATTCTGTTCCGCGAAACGCTTTTCTATCCCATTTTCCAGATTTAAGAGATTGATGGGCTTGTGGTATATTACGAGCCATAGCTAAAATCATTGCAATGGAGTGTTCAGTTGCTGAGATAGTATTGCCATCAGGTGCATTGATGACTAGAATGCCTTTTAATGTTGCAGCCTCTATATTAATATTATCGACACCGACACCTGCTCTAGCAATTACTTTTAAATTTGATGCAGCTGTAATGATTTGATCTGTGACTTGCGTTTGGCTTCTCACTATTAATCCATCATATTGTGGAATTATCTTTACTAAAGCCTCATCAGTTAAATCAGTATAAATATCGACGTCAAAATCAGGATGTTCTAATAAACTTTTAATACCTTCATCTGAAATTGGATCAGAAACTAAAATTTTATGACTCATGCTGAATTACCTCCATAAATTTTGTTACACCTTTACCAATATAATTTGCGTTTCTATATTCAGTAAGAATAAGTTCTAAGGCAGAAACAACGGATAGAATATCGAATGGTGAGACTTTCCCCATATGACCAATTCTAAGTATTTCACCTTTAAGATGTCCTTGACCACCAGCAATAGTAATATTAAATCTAGATTTAAGTTGATTTTTAATCAATGCCAATTCATCTTTGGAATTTGGAATAAATGCTGTAACAGTGGGGGAAGCTACATCATCTTTAACTAATAATTTTAGGTCAAGTGCTTTAAGTGCAACACGTAGTGCGTCACGAATCATATAATGACGTTGAATAACATGGTTCAAACCTTCATGTTTTACTAAATCGACGTAAGCATTTACACCTCTAAATAACGATACATTAGGTGTGAAAGGTGTAGAGTGTTTCGTAGATGCATCTACGTATTTGTTTAAATCAAGATAAAATCTTGGTGTAGTCACTTCATTAAATCTTGACTTTGCTCTGTTATTATAAGCGACAAAAGCTAAACCTGGTGGTAACATTATTGCTTTTTGACTACCTGACACTAAAACGTCGATATGGTCTTTGACCAAGTCGACATCAACAGCACCAATACAACTTACGCCATCGACTACAAAATAGATATCTGAATCATATGATTTAATTGTTTGTCCAAGTTCATGAATCGGGTGTAATACACCAGTTGAGGTTTCACAAAATTGTGTGAAAATAGCAGTGACTTTGACATTTAAACTTTTGAGATAATCTAAGAAAGAATTGATATCAACGGATTCGCCCCAAGTAACATCATAAATATGGACATTTTTATAATATGTTTCAGCTATTTGTTTGAAACGATTACCAAAGGCGCCGGATACAATAATGACAATATGATCTTCAAGATTAGCGATATTTAACATACTTGCTTCTAATACACTCGTGCCACTCGATGTTAATATCAAGACATCATTTTGGGCACCGAATATTGGTTTTAAGCCACTGTAGGCATTTTCGGCGATTGTTTCAAAATCAGATGAACGATGACCTACCATAGGTAATTGAATTTGAGACATAATTTCATCTGGCACTGGGGTTGGTCCAGGTGTAAGTAAAAGGGGTTGATAATAATGCATAAGTCATTCCTCCAAGTGTAATATTCAACTATTTTAACAAATATTCTGAAAATTTAAAAGGTGAAATTAATAGCTATCAGAGTTTAGAAATTATTGCCCTATATCTGATAGCTTGAAAGTTATTTTACAGTTGGTTCTATCTTGACGATAACATTGTTTTTAATTGAGTTAGAAATCATGCAATTATTATCAGCAATTTTCAATAATTTTGGTAATCGTTTTTCTAAATTGTCTTTATCATTGTCTGCCACTTTGATTTCTGGATAATGTGTGATGGATGTCATTTTGAATTTTGCATTTTCAAATACAGCATTGCCGATGGATTGCTGTGTAATTGAAATGTCTTTATAACCAGCTCTTTCAAGTGTTGCTGCCAAGGAAATAATATAGCAAGATGATGCTGCACTAACTAACAGTTCATCAGGATTAGTACCTATACCAGTACCTTCCAAAGACGAAGGAATAGAAATTTGTTCATTAATCACATCACCAATAACTTCTCCTACTTCATTTCTACCACCTTGCCAAGTGGTTTGAACTTTAAAGTCATGTTGAACCATTTAGATTGACCTCCTGTGTCATTATGGTAATTTAAGTTTAGAACATTATTAATCAGATGAAAAGAAAGGTGACTTTCATGTCGAATGAACGTTCAAATCAATCATATCAGTTAATAGCTCATCGTGGATTACCACAAGACTATCCTGAAAATACATTAATAGGGTACCAACACGCGTTAGCATTACCCATTGATATGTTAGAAATTGACTTACATTTTACAAAGGACAAACAACTAGTTGTCATTCATGATGATACGATTGATCGTACATCTAATGGAAAGGGTAAAGTTAAAGATTATACATTAGAAGAATTAAAAAAATTTGATTTTGGTTCTTATCATGATAAGCGTTTTAAAGATGAACAAATCCCAACATTCGATGAAGTATTAGACATACATTCTAAAAGTTCTAAAAAGTTGCTAATTGAAATTAAAAAGCCTAGCCAATACCCTGGAATTGAAAAAATGATTGTAGATAAACTTAAAGATTATCATGTTCCATCGTCTAAAGTTATATTACAATCTTTTGATTTTGAAAGTATAAATAAATTAGCACAAATGAATGTTCCATATGAACTAGGTGTATTAATTAGTAAGAAAAAATATTGGTATAAATCACCTGATTTTAAAGCAATTGCAGAAATTGCTAACTATATTAATCCTAATTACAGCATTGTTAATAAACATTTTATGGAAAAAGCACATGTTGAACATTTAAAAGTGATGCCATATACTGTCAATGATTCTAAAGAAGCAAGGAAACTCATAGATTTACATGTTGATGGCATTATTACGGATATACCTGATAGGTTATAAGGAAAAATCAATATGCAGAAAGGGGAGTGGGACAGAAATCATAAAGAACCACTAACCATTGAATATGAAGTGGTTCTTACGCATTAGCCACAGCTAATATGTACTTTAAAATAGGAATACATGAGTGAAACTTATGCATAAGAAATACTAATTTCTAAAGAAAAAGTATTTCTTTATCGTTGTCCATCCCCAACTTGCATTGTCTGTAGATTTTCTTTTCGAAATTCTCTATGTTTGGGGCCCGTCCCCCCCGGTAAGGGTGATTAGAAATGAAAAAGCTTGGTACATTAGACCGTCTTTGTAATTTATTACTTAGACGGTTTTATGCATGAACTTTAGTTCATGTATACCGCTAAAGCTTAATTTGAACACATGAGTCAATACGCATGTGTAAGTCATCTACGCCTATATATGAATGTAACTTGACGTATATATCTATGTCCCAGCCTGTAATTATTTATGGAAATAAAAAAACACCCAATCTCCAAAGAGAAAGGGTGAAGAATATAAACATATTATCTTGAGTAGTACTCAACGATTAATTGTTCATTGATTTCAGCTGGTAACTCGCTACGTTCAGGGAAACGAACGAAAGTTCCTTTTAAGCTGTCTGCATCAAAGTTTAAATATTCAGGAACAAAGTTGTTGATTTCAACAGACTCAGTAATGATATTTAATTTTTGAGATTTTTCACGAACAGCGATTTCTTGACCAGGTTTTAATGAATATGATGGAATGTCTACACGACGGCCATCAACTTCGATATGACCATGGTTAACTAATTGACGTGCTTGACGACGAGTACGTGCTAAACCTAATGAGTAAACTACTGCGTCTAAACGACTAGCAAGTAAAATCATGAAGTTTTCACCATGTACACCGTATTGTTTAGCAGCGATGTCAAATGTGTTACGGAATTGACGTTCTGTCATTCCATATAAGTAACGTAATTTTTGTTTTTCACGTAATTGTAAACCATATTCTGATAATTTTTTACGTTGGTTTGGACCATGTTGTCCTGGTGCGTAAGGACGTTTTTCTAATTCTTTACCTGTACCGCTTAAAGAAATACCTAAGCGACGAGATTTTTTCCAGTTTGAACCTCTGAATCGAGCCATAATAAGACTCCTCCTTTTTCTTTTTTGTTGTTATGAATAAACAAAAAAGAGTGTTATATGCTTATTAAGATATGTTGTTTTATGTGTCTTCACCTTATAGCGACAGTTACACGGCACGTCCGCATTGGGAACAACATAGAGCTCAATAATATACAACTGCTATTTTCGTTAATTCACACAAACTTCATTGTAACAGTTTATGCGTAAGAGTCAATACTTTTAATTAAACTATTTAATTTGGTTTTCTATGATTGAAACCACTTTTTCTAATTCTTTGCGGTCTTCATCATTAAATCTGCTTTTTATTGGCGCATCAATATCTAAAACACCAATAATTTTATTGTCCTTATGTATTGGAATGACAATTTCAGAATTACTATTTGCATCGCAGGCAATGTGTCCAGGAAATTGGTGGACATCTTTAACAACTTGTGTTTCATTATTAGAGACTGCTGTACCACAAACTCCCTTACCAATTTGGATATGTACACAAGCAGGATGACCTTGGAAAGGACCTAAAATCAGTTCGTTATTTTCAATTAAGTAAAAACCAACCCAATTAACTTGGTCTAAGTGATCATTGAGAAGTGCAGATGTATTACTCAATATCGCTATTAAATTTGATTCATCCTCTATTAAGCTAATGAGTTGTTTTTGTAGTAAGTCATAATTTGTGTTTTTGATGTCTGACATAATGTCTCCCCTTAACCGTTATTTTATATAAGTATAAGGTGTTTAAAATATTCTATCAATAAATACATTTTCTGATTTAATGAGAAGACAAATTACGTTATAATATAGAGTGATAACATAGGAGGAGAAGTATATATGGTGTTATATATCATTTTAGCAATAATAGTTATAATATTGATTGCTGTGGGTATCATGTTCTATTTGCGATCGAATAAACGACAGCTCGTTGAAAAAGCTGAAGAACGTAAATTAGATATTGAAAAATTACCTTTTGATCAAAATATTAAAAAATTATCTAGTTTAAACCTAAAAGGTGAAACTAAAACGAAGTACGATGCAATGAAGAAAGACAACTTAGAAAATACTAATCAATACTTAGCTCCTGTTGAGGAAAAAATTCACAATGCCGAAGAACTTTTAGATAAGTTTAACTTTTCAGGTGCTCAAGCGGAAATTGATGATGCACATGAATTAATGGATCAATATGAAGCAAGTTATAATAATCAAGTTTCACAAGTTGATGAAATAGTTGCATTACATAAAGATAACGAATCATTATATGAAAAATGCAAAGTAGATCACCGCGAAATGAAGCGAGATATTTTAGCTAATCGTCACCAATACGGTGAAGCTGCTGGTCCATTAGAATCAGAAATTGAAAACTTTGAACCAAAGTTATCTCAATATGAAGTTTTAAAAGCAGACGGCAATTATGTTCAGGCGCATAACCATATTTCAGCGTTACATGAAGAAATGCAACAATTAAAAGAATATATGGAAGAAATTCCAGAATTAATTCGTGAAGCTCAAAAAGAACTTCCTGGTCAATTCCAAGATTTAAAATATGGTTGTAGAGATTTAAAAGTTGAAGGCTATGATTTAGATCATGTTAAAGTGGATGGCACTGTTCAAAGCCTTAAAACAGAATTGAGTTTCGTAGAACCAATGATTAGTAGATTGGAATTAAATGAAGCGAACGACAAACTTGAATATATCAATGATAAGTTAGATGAAATGTATGACTTAATCGAGCATGAAGTTAAGGCAAAGAATGAAGTTGAAGAAACTAAAGATGTTATCACCGATGACTTATTCAAAGCCAAAGATATGAATTATACATTAAAAACAGAAATTGAATATGTTCGTGAGAATTACTATATTAATGAATCAGATGTTCAAAGCGTCAGACAATTTGAAAATGAAATTCAAAATCTAATCTCAGTATACGATGAAATTCTTAAAGAAATGTCTAAATCCGCTGTTAGATACAGTGAAGTACAAGATAATTTACAATATTTAGAAGATCATGTAAGTGTGATTAATGAAAAGCAAGATAAATTACAAAACCATTTAATCCAATTACGTGAAGATGAAGCGGAAGCTGAAGATAACTTACTACGCGTACAATCTAAAAAAGAAGAGGTTTATCGACGCTTATTGGCTTCAAACTTAACAAGTGTGCCAGAACGCTTCATTATTATGAAGAATGAAATCGATTATGAGGTGCGTGAAGTTGATGAACAATTTAGTCAAAGACCAATTCACGTCAAACAATTAAAAGATAAAGTTGCTAAAATCGTCATTCAAATGAATACATTTGAAGATGAGGCGAACGATGTATTAATTAATGCAGTTTATGCTGAAAAATTAATTCAATATGGTAACAGATATCGTAAAGATCACCAAAGTGTTGATAAAAGCTTAAATGAAGCAGAACGTTTATTTAAAAACAATCGTTATAAGCGTTCTATTGAAATTTCAGAACAAGCACTTGAAAGTGTAGAACCCGGAATTACGAAACATATTGAAGAGCAAGTAATTAAATCATAACGATTTGAATTGATATCAAGACATGGTTTCCATTTTATTGGAAGTCATGTCTTTTATTTTTACAAAAAAATAGTATAATGCATGAGTATGCTTATTTAGAAAAGCTTTTTATTAGTTAAATAACGATATAATTATAGTTGAACTGAACAAATAATTCCGCATTGCATTCTCAAAATGTAAATAAACGATATTAAGAATATTTGGAAAGTAGTATATAGAATTAGCAAAGTAAAAAATGTAGAAAGTGAAGTGTTATCAGTGATTTATTTAGATAATGCAGCGACAACCAAAGTAGATCCAAGTGTCTTGAATTCATTTGTAAAGGTAAATGAAACACTTTATTATAATCCTAATAGTCCTCATCAAGCAGGCTTACAAGCAGAAAGATTATTGCAACAAGCGAAAGAACAAATTAATCAAGCACTTAGATTAAAAAACGCTTATGATATTATTTTTACAAGTGGTGCTACAGAATCTAATAATATAGCGCTAAAAGGAATAGCTTATCGCAAAAAAGATACAGCCAATGAAATCATTACATCAGTATTAGAACATCCTTCGGTATTAGAAGTAGTAAGATATTTAGCTGAAAAAGAAGGTTTCGTATTAAAATACGTCAATGTTAAATCAAATGGTCAGATAGATATTGAACATTTGAAATCCATCATGAATGAACGGGTAGGACTTGTGACATGTATGTATGTCAATAATATTATGGGGCAAATTCAACCAATACAACAAATTGTCAATGTGCTAAAAGATTACCCTAAAGTGCATTTTCACGTAGATGCAGTTCAAGCTTTAGGTAAAATACCATTAGATTTAGAAGGTATTGATAGTTTAAGTTTAAGTGGTCATAAATTTAACGGTTTAAAAGGACAAGGACTTTTAATCACAAGAACAGCACATAATATCGAACCCATTATACATGGTGGAGGACAAGAATTTGGTGTGCGCAGTGGTACAGTTAATTTACCTATGGCAGTATCTATGGTAAAAGCTATTAATAATGCAGTGAAACAGACGGATGAATTGCATCAGAAGTTGACGTCTTACCAACAACAAATTAGAGAGATGGTTCAATCTTATCCTGGTGTTAAAATAAACTCACCTAAAGATGCTGCTCCACAAATCATCAATATAGGATTTCCTGGCGTCAAAGGTGAAGTGTTAGTCAATGCATTCTCTAAACAAGATATTATGGTATCAACTACGAGCGCGTGCTCTTCAAAAAGAGGTAAGCTCAATGAAGTATTACTTGCAATGGGTATTTCAGAAAAACAAATTGAAGGAAGTATTAGGATATCAATGGGGCAAATGACTACACAAAAAGATATCGATAGCTTTAAAGAAAAATTTGAAATGATATATGAAGAAGTGAAGGAGTTGTTGAAGTAATGAAATATGACCATTTAATAGTTAGATATGGTGAGTTAACACTTAAAGGTTCTAACCGTAAAAAATTTGTGAACCAATTAAAAACCAATGTGACACGAGCTTTAAAGCCCTTAGATGGATTCCATATTAAAGGTAAAAGAGATCGTATGTACATTGAGTTATTCGAAGAAGCGGACATTGATGAAATCATTCATCGATTATCCAAAGTCTATGGTATCAAATCAATAAGTCCAGTATTGAAAACAGAAAAGAATGATCAAGCCATGGCTGATGTCGCTGTACAATTAGCACAATCATTTGATAAGGGTTCAACATTTAAGATTGATGTTAAGCGATCAGATAAGTCCTATCCTAAAGATACTTATGAGCTACAACGAGAAATCGGTGGAGCGGTATTAAAAATGTGGAAGGATTAACTGTAGATGTGAGACAACCACAACATGAAATTCGTGTAGAAGTACGTCTAGATGCAATCTATATATATGTGGAAGTCATTCAAGGATCTGGAGGTCTACCAGTAGGTACAGGCGGTAAGACCTTATTAATGTTATCTGGCGGTATAGATTCACCAGTTGCAGGTATGGAAGTAATGAAACGCGGCGTGACAATTGAAGCGATACATTTCCATAGTCCTCCATTTACGAGTGAAAAAGCTAAAGAGAAGGTAATAGAATTAACACGTATTATGTCTGAACGTGTTGGTCCAATTAAATTGCACATTGTACCTTTTACAGATTTACAAAAACAAATCAATAAGTCAGTTCATCCAAGATATACGATGACATCAACTCGTCGATTAATGATGAGAGTAGCAGATCAATTAGTCCATAAAATTGGCGCTTTAGGTATCGTTAACGGTGAAAACCTTGGGCAAGTAGCAAGTCAAACACTAAATAGTATGTATGCGATTAATCATGTTACATCAACACCAGTGTTACGACCTTTATTAACACTTGATAAGGAAGATATTGTAAAGAAAGCTAAAGAAATTGGTACATTTGAAGTTTCTATTCAACCTTATGAAGATTGTTGTACTATTTTTACACCTAAAAACCCAGTAACTGAACCAGACTTTAATAAAGTGATGGAATACGAAAGTGTGTTTAACTTTGATAGTATGGTAGATGATGCAGTTGAAAATATAGAAACAATTGTAGTAGATAAAAATTATAAATCTGAAAAAGATAAATCAACAGATGCTTTAATGGAAGATTTATTCTAATAAATAATCGCAAAGGGGTCATGACATGGATTGGGATATATATGTCATATTGATTATTGTTTTGTTTGGATTTTTAGCATCATTTATAGATTCAGTCGTTGGTGGTGGAGGATTAATTTCTACTCCAGCACTACTAGCAATAGGTCTCCCACCTGCTGTTGCATTGGGAACAAATAAATTAGCAAGTTCATTTGGGACGCTGACAAGTACTATCAAGTTTATTAGATCAGGTAATGTTGATTTAAAAATAGTGTCAAAATTGTTTCCATTTGTCCTAATAGCATCTTCAGGTGGTGCTTATTTAGCAACAATCCTACCTGCACACCTTTTAAAACCATTAATTATAGTTGCGTTGTCATTAGTATTTATTTATACGTTAGTTAAAAAAGATTGGGGTTCAATAAGAACATTCACCACCTTCACACCAATGAAAGCCGTGATGTTTTTCACAGCATATCTTATTATCGGTTTCTATGATGGGTTTATAGGCGGTGGTACAGGATCATTTATGTTATTTGTATTACTCATGTTTGGTTTTGATTTTTTAAGTGCAGCAGGCAATGCTAAAGTGCTTAATTTTGCATCCAATGTAGGGGCTTTAATACTATTTATGATATTAGGACAAGTTGATTATTTTTATGGACTAATTATGGCAGTCAGCATGATTATTGGTTCATACGTTGGTGCACAATTTGCTATAAGCAAAGGTGTAGGGTATGTTAAATTGCTATTTATAACAGTCACTGCAGTATTGATATTGAAAAATGCATATGACTACTTATTACCTATTTTCATAAATTAATATAATTAAAATAAAAGCAAATCTTTAATGAAGTTGATGTACTTAGACACTAGAACAATCAATTCATACAAAGGTTTGCTTTTTTATTAACAAATTGTAAGTTATTAAGTCAAAAATCATTTATCAATATATATAATGAATTTTTAAGATATAAAAGTTTAAAATTGAATTTGGTCATATTGATGTCGTATGATATTAATGGATGAAAAATATAAATAGGAGGTCATATTTATGACTGAAATTACATTTAAAAATAACCCGGTAACATTATCAGGACAACAAGTGAATGAAGGAGATGTTGCCCCAAATTTCACAGTACTAGATAACGATTTAAATCAAAAATCTTTAGATGACTATGCTAATAAGAAAAAATTGATTAGTGTTGTTCCATCAATCGATACTGGTGTATGTGATCAACAAACACGTAAATTTAATGAAGAAGCATCACAAGAAGATGGTGTTGTATTAACAATTTCAGTTGACCTACCATTTGCACAAAAAAGATGGTGTGCATCTAATGGCTTAGATAATGTAGTGACATTAAGCGACCATAGAGATTTATCATTTGGTGAAAACTTTGGTGTAGTTATGGAAGGAATGCGATTATTAGCGCGCTCCGTTTTCGTACTAGATCAAGACAACAAAGTGGTATATAAAGAAATTGTAAGTGAAGGTACAAACTTCCCAGATTTCGAAAAAGCTTTAGAAGCATATCAAAATTTATAAATTGAGATTTACAACTATTTGTCTAAAGGTGGCAACTTTTAGAATATAGTGTGAGAAATAAGCATCCATTGTTTTAACAAGTGATAATATGACAGCAACTGATTTCACTATGAAGCGATGGATGCTTTTTATAGAGAGGGATTTAAATGGCAGAAGAAAATACGATTATGGAAAGATTATTCCATCATTTAGATGAAAAAGCGAAGACTTTAAACCAAGAAAATGGGCAAAGTTTTATAGAAAATCTAGGACTAGCGATGGAAGATATCTATACTAATCAACGAGAAATGTTAGAACAAGCTACACTTCAAGATAGAAGAAAGGCATTCCAATTTGCATATTTAAGTTTAATGCAAGAGGAAAATATACAGGCTAATCATCAAATTACACCAGATTCAATCGGTTTGATTTTAGGATTTTTAGTACAACGATTTACACAAGATAAAGAAGAGTTGCATGTTGTTGATATTGCAAGTGGTGCAGGCCATTTAAGTGCTGCTGTTAAGGAAGTATTAACTGAGACGACTATTATGCATCATCTTATTGAAGTAGATCCAGTGCTTTCTAGAGTGAGCGTCCATCTTGCAAATTATTTGGAAATACCTTTTGATGTATATCCACAAGATGCAATTATGCCACTACCATTAGAAGAATCTGATATTGTCATTGGTGATTTACCGATTGGCTATTATCCAGTAGACGAACGTAGTAAAGAAATGAAATTAGGTTTCGAAGAGGGGCATAGTTACTCCCATTACTTACTAATTGAACAAGCTGTTAATGCATTAAAAGGGGCAGGATATGCATTTTTAGTTGTTCCTAGTGAGTTGTTCTCAGGAGAACATGTGAAACAGTTAGAAAAATTCATTACTACAGAAACAGAAATGCAAGCATTTTTAAATCTACCACCTACGTTATTTAAAAATGAAAAAGCACGAAAATCTATACTTATATTACAGAAGAAAAAAGCAGAAGTAACAAAACCAGTTGAAGTGTTCTTAGCGAATATACCTGATTTTAAAAATCCACAACAATTCCAAGGTTTTATTACTGAATTAAATCAATGGATGGACACAAATCATACAAAAAAATAATCTGTAACAGTATAGAATTCAAACTGTATTAATGATAAAATAAAATGTGAAAAATATAACTAAACAAATGATGGAGGACAAAATCTTATGTCAAAATTAATTTTGGCGATTAATGCTGGTAGTTCATCTTTGAAATTCCAGCTTATTAGAATGCCTGAAGAAAAAACAGTAACAAAAGGCGTAGTAGAAAGAATTGGTATGGACGATTCTATTTTTACAATTCTTGTTGAAGGGGAAAAATTAACTGAAGTCAGAGATATTAAAGATCATGAAGAAGCAGTTAACTTGATGTTAGAGAAATTTAAAGAACATCACATTATCGAAGATATCAATGAGATTCAAGGTACAGGTCACCGAGTAGTGCACGGTGGTGAAACATTCCCTAAATCAGTAGTTGTGACTGATGAAGTTGAACAGCAAATTGAGGCATTAAGTGAACTAGCACCATTGCATAACCCTGCCAATTTAATGGGTATTAGAGCATTTAGAAAGTTATTACCTGATATCCCACACGTTGCTGTTTTTGATACATCTTTCCACCAAACTATGCCTGAACAAGCATATTTATATAGCTTGCCATATCGTTATTATGAAGATTATGGTATCCGTAAATATGGTTTCCATGGCACTAGTCATAAATATGTATCACGACGTGCTGCAGAAATATTAGGTAAACCAATTGAAGATTTACGTATTATTTCATGTCATATTGGTAACGGTGCTTCAATCGCTGCTATTGATGGCGGAGAGTCAATTGATACGTCAATGGGATTCACACCATTAGCAGGTGTTACTATGGGTACACGTTCAGGTAACTTAGATCCAGCTTTAATTCCATATATTATGGAAAAAACTGGTAAAAATGCTGATGAAGTACTTAATATCTTAAATAAAGAATCTGGTTTATTAGGTATTACTGGTACTTCAAGTGACTTACGTGATTTAACGGAAGAAGCTAAACATGGTCGTCATAGAGCGCGTGTAGCACTTGATTTATTTGCTTCTAAAATTCATAAATACATCGGTTCATATGCCGCAAGAATGCACGGTGTAGATGTCATTGTATTTACAGCAGGAATAGGTGAAAACTCTCATATTATTCGTGGTAAAGTATTAGAAGGCTTAGAATTTATGGGCGTTTATTGGGATCCTAAGAAAAATGAAAACCTCCATGGTGAAGAAGGAGATATTAACTATCCACATTCACCTGTTAAAGTACTTGTAGTACCTACAGATGAAGAAGTAATGATATCTAGAGATGTTATTAAATATGGTGGTTTAGAAACTGAAGAAACATCTTCAGATGAAAACGTTGAATCAAAATAGAAATTGCATAAAAAGGAGCGACATTGTCGTTCCTTTTTTTAGTTTGAAGAGATAATCAGATTTCGTATAGTGAAAGAACAGATAATTTAAATTAAATATTACGAAAAATAGAAGCAAACTTAAACAACATATTAAAAGGCCAGTAAATGATCTCATTTACTGGCACAAAAATGATTATTTCAATCACTATTTTTATTATTAATTAATTTGAATATCTTTCACGTAATTGTGGTGTAGCAACTTGAGGTTGGAAATCATTTGGCATTTCTTCAGTTCTTACTACTAGTACGTCACATGGTGCGTGTCTAACGATGGCTTCAGAAACAGAGCCTACGATAAAACGCTCAACGGCATTAAGACCTGACGTACCACTCATAATTAAGTCTGCACCAACTTCAGGTGCGATTTTTTTAGGGATAATTGCTTTTGGTGAACCAAATTCTAAACGTGTTTCAACGTTTGTAACACCAGCATTTGTAGCAACTTCTTTATAACCATTTAATAACTCTTCAGAGAAGTGTTTTGATTTTTCAGTAAATTGAGCATCATATACCTCATAAGAAGAATAAGTTCTTGAATCAATGACATTCACAATTGTTAGTTTAGCATCGTTACGTTTTGCTACGCCAACTGCTTTATTAAATGCCCATTCTGCTTCGTGTGAACCGTCGACTGCGATTAAAATATTTTTGTAAGTAATCATCGTCAGTACCCCTTTCGTCTTTTCTTACTTATATATTACCACATTTTTCAGAAAATATTACTCTAAAAATTAACATTTTTGTGTATTTTTGTAGGCGCTTTCATTTGTGTTTTAGTAGGCTTTCGCGTTACTATAATGGAGGAGGTGTGTGGAATGAAAATAGGTATTCCTAAAGAGATAAAAAACAATGAAAACAGAGTAAGTCTATCACCAAGCGGTGTACATGCCTTGGTTGAACAAGGACACACTGTTTTAGTTGAAACTAATGCTGGAATGGGCTCATACTTTGAAGATATAGATTATAAAGAAGCAGGAGCTGACATTGTTTCAGAAGCGTCACAAGTCTGGGATGTTGATATGGTCGTTAAAGTTAAAGAACCATTAGAAGAAGAATATCAATATTTCAAAGAGGGGCTAATTTTATTCACTTATTTACATTTAGCAAATGAAGAAAAACTTACACAAGCACTTGTAGATAATAAAGTGATTGGTATTGCTTATGAAACAGTACAATTGCCAGATCGATCATTACCATTGTTAAGTCCGATGAGCGAGGTTGCAGGTAGAATGGCAACACAAATCGGTGCTGAATTTTTACAAAAATTTAATGGTGGAATGGGTATCTTACTTGGTGGTGTACCAGGTGTACCTAAAGGTAAAGTAACAATTATTGGTGGAGGCCAAGCAGGTACAAATGCAGCTAAAATTGCATTAGGTTTAGGTGCTGATGTAACTGTATTAGACGTCAATCCTAAACGTTTACGAGAGTTAGATGATCTATTTAATGGTAGAGTGCATACCATTATGTCTAACCCATTAAATATTGAAATGTATGTTAAAGATAGTGATTTAGTAATAGGGGCAGTATTAATTCCTGGCGCTAAAGCACCAAATCTTGTAACAGAAGATATGATTAAACAAATGAAAAATGGTTCTGTAATTGTAGATATCGCAATTGACCAAGGTGGTATTTTTGAAACAACAGATAAAATTTCAACACATGATGATCCAACATATATCAAACATGGCGTTGTTCATTATGCAGTTGCTAATATGCCTGGTGCAGTACCACGTACATCTACATTAGCATTGAATAATGCTACATTACCTTTTGCTCAGATATTAGCAAACAAAGGCTATAGAGAGGCATTTAAATCTAACCATGCTTTATCTTTAGGTTTAAATACGTATAAAGGTCATGTAACACATCAAGGTGTTGCAGAAGCATTCAATATGAAATACACAACTGTTGAAGATGCATTAAAATAATCCAAAATCTTCAAAATATAAATAACGCCCTCAAATGTATCCAACTCATTTGAGGGCGTTAATAATATTTAAGACAGAATTATTTTTCGTAATGCGTTAAGATTTCACAACCGCTATCTGTAACTAAGATATCATCTTCAATACGAACACCAGCAACACCAGGAACGTAAATACCAGGTTCAATGGTAATGACCATTCCCGCTTCTAAAACATTATCGTTAGTGCTAGAAACATCTTGGTATTCATGTTCTTCTAAGCCTAAACCATGACCAAGACGATGAGGGAAGTAGTCGCCATAGCCCGATTGATCAATAATATCTCTCGCGATTTTATCTATTTCTTTTAATTTAACACCTGGACGAATAGCATCAATTGCTGATTTTTCAGCATCAAGAACAATATTATATATATCTAATGCTTCTTTGCTAGGTGTACCATATTGTACTGTTCTAGTCATGTCACTACAATAGTGATTATAGATGACACCTAAATCGAAGAGAACTAGCTCATTATTTTGTAATTGACGATTACCTGGAACACCATGTGGTGAAGCAGCGTGATCGCCAAATAATACCATAGTGTCAAAGCTCATTTCATTCACACCATATTTCTTAATTTCATTTTCAATATGATTTACAACTTCACGTTCACTGATTCCTTCTTTTAAATAGTTCACACCGATTTCAATACATTTATCTGCTAAATGAGCAGCATGCTTAATTTTTTCAATTTCATCAATTGACTTGATATTTCTTAAATTTTTAATTGTTTGGTCGATATCACCATATTGTTCAACATGAAATGCTTGTGTTATTTCACGTTGGCGTTTAACTGTTAAATGCTCACTTTCGATAAGCATATGTTGAAATGATTGTTGGTATAAATCGAAAGGATTTTCAGTGTCTAAATAACCTATAATTTGACCGTCAAAAGGAGATGCTTTAACTTCTTCAACTTCCATTTTAGGACAGAATAACACTGTTTCACCACTAGCTTGAATTAATAATGCAAATAATCTTTCGTGTGGTTCGCTACGATAGCCAGTAAAGTAATAGATGTTTAGTGGTGTAGTAATCCAAGCAGCATCAGCATTTTCTTTTTGTAGATAATTAATAATTTCATTGATTTTTGTCATGAAGTTTTTCCTCCTTAAAATGATTAACTTAATTTTATGCTAAAAAACAACATATTTCAAAGTTTGAATCATTCCTTTACTTTCGTGTTATAAAACATAGTTGCTAGGGTATAATAAGCATATAAACGATTAGGAGGGCTAAGATAATGAAACTTTCATTTCATGGTCAATCAACAATTTATTTTGAAGGAAACGGTAAAAAAGTCATTGTAGATCCTTTTATTTCAGGAAATGATAAATGTGATTTAGATGAACAAAGATTAGATGTAGATTATATTATTTTAACTCATGGTCATGAAGACCACTTTGGCGATGTAGTAGAATTAGCTAATAGAAATCACGCTACAGTTATCGGTTGCGCAGAAATTGCTGGATATTTAAGCACTTATCATGGTGTAGAAAATGTAAGAGGTATGAACATTGGTGGTAAAGCTGAATTAGATTTCGGTAGCGTTAAATACGTACAAGCTTTCCATAGTTCAAGTTATACACATGAAAATGGTATTCCTGTATATTTAGGTATGCCAATGGGTGTTGTAATTGAAGCAGAAGGTAAAACTATTTACCATACAGGAGATACAGGTCTATTTAGTGATATGGAATTAATAGCTAAACGACATCCTGTAGATGTATGCTTTATCCCAATTGGTGATAATTTCACAATGGGCATAGATGATGCAGCTTATGCTATAAATGAATTCATTAAGCCTAGCATTTCAGTACCAGTTCATTACAATACTTTCCCATTAATTGAACAAGATCCAGAGCAATTTAAAGATGCAGTTAAAGTAGGGGAAGTTCAAATATTAGAGCCAGGACAAGAGGTTCAATTCTAGTCAATTTTGTCGGAGCAGGACGGAAATAAATTTTATTAAAATGTTATTTCCGTCCCGCTCTTATTTTTCAGTAAATAAAAAACACTAATTATCTAGTAAAGACGAGTAAGTCTTTATAGATAACTAGTGTAAATGAGTTAAGTAAGATATTATTTTACGATAAGCACAGGGATAGTTGCTCGTTTAGCAACTTTGTGACTTACGCTACCAAGAACGAATTTTTTCTTTTCTTCAGCTTTGCGGTTACTTAAAACCACGATTTCATATTTACCGCTATTTGCATGTTTGAGCAGTTCTTCTTTAGCATTACCACGAACAATAATTTGATCGTAATCAATACCATAGCTTTCTAATATGTTACGTGTTTTTTCTAAACGTTTACTACGTTCTTCGGTAATTTTGTCTAAATGAACACCAGCTTTGATAGATGCTTGAGCATCTTGTTCATTAATAGCATTTAAAATAGTGACTACCGCGTCATCTGCAGCAAGTTTAGATACTTCTTCTAAAGCTTTTTCATTTTTTAATTGAGTGTCTACACCTAGTAAAATCTTTTTATACATAAGTCCACCCCTCCTCAATTCCATTCTAATAAAAAAAGATGGATATTTCCATTTAAATTAAAAGGTTTTTTAATAAAATTACCATTTTACAAAAGTTGTAAATTTAATATTAGGGTTTTGAATATTTAGGAGTGTGCGTCAATGATTTTTTTTGATTAAAAAGTTATAATAGGCATAACATTGTTCTAAGAAGAGGTAACGTAATGACTAAACATGAACAAATTTTAAAACATATTGAATCATTAGCAATTGGTTCAAAAATTTCAGTTAGAAAAATCGCCAAAGATTTAGCTGTTTCTGAAGGTACAGCCTATAGAGCAATTAAGGATGCGGGCAGATAGGATTAGTTACAACTATTGATAGAGTGGGGACCGTTAGGATTGAAAAACGAAATCGAGATGAAATAGATAATTTAACATTTAATGAAATTGCCAATATTGTTGAAGGCCAAATTATTGCCGGTAAGAATGGCGTCAATAAAACAGTCTCAAACTTTGCCATTGGTGCTATGGAATTAAGTGATATCTTAAGATATATTGGACCACAAACTTTATTAATTATAGGAAATAGAAGAAATGTACAACTCGAAGTATTGAAACGTGGTACAGCCATTTTAATTACAGGTGGATTTCAGCCAACAAAAGAAGTCATTCAGTATGCTGATGAGCATGACTTACCAGTATTATCATCTAGCTATGATACGTTCTTAGTTGCAAATATTATTAACCGCGCTATGTTCAATCAAAAAATCCGGAAAGAAATTTTAGTGGTAGAAGATATTGTGAAACCAATAAACGAACTTTCTGTATTATTAAACACGATGACTTTGGATGATTATAAACAAATCGCGAATGAAACAGGTCATACACGTTTTCCTGTTGTGAATAAAGATTACAAGTTAGTAGGTATAGTAACCAGTAGAGAAATTATTAATATGAGCGACAATGATATGATTGAAGATGTTATGACGAAACATCCAATTAGTGTTAAATTGTCAAACACAGTCGCGAGTTGTGCACATTTATTAATCTGGGAAGGTATTGAATTACTACCAGTTACTGATAATAATAAAAAAGCAGTCGGCGTTATCAATAGACAAGATGTATTGAAATCTATGCAATTATTAGGGAGACAACCACAAATTGGTGAAACGATTAATGATCAAATTGCCAAACATATAACTATTAATCATGATGGTATTCAAACTGATGTATCCCCATTATTAACTAATCATTATGGTACTTTAAGTAAAGCAGTATTTGTAGGAATCATTGAAGAAACTTTACGTCATGAGATGAGAAAATATAAAAAGGGTAATGTGATGATAGAAAGCTTAAATATCATTTACTTGAAAACAGTGCCGATTGAAACGGGTATTGATGTTAAATATGAAATGCTTGATGTAGGGAGATACTTTGCTAAATTAGAAGTGACGATGTACTGTCAGAATGAAAAAGTAGCGATTGCATCAGTTATATGTCAAATGTTTGAGGGATACTAATCAAAGATAAACTAGAGGAGTTAATAAAATGGAAACACTAATGAACGATATAATGAAAGAAATTGAATCAAATGAAACAATAATTATTCATCGACATGTAAGACCCGACCCAGATGCATATGGTTCACAATTAGGTTTGAAATATTATTTACAACTTAAATTTCCTGATAAACATATATTTGCAGTGGGTGAGGAAGAAGCGTCACTTAATTTTATAGGGACATTTGATCACGTAGAGGACAACACTTATAAAGAAGCGCTTGTAATCGTATGTGATACTGCGAATGCGCCACGTGTGGATGACCAAAGGTTTAAATTAGGAAAGAAAGTATTGAAGATTGACCATCACCCAGCAGTAGATCAATACGGTGATATTAATTTAGTTAATACAGATGCTTCTTCTACAAGTGAGATCATTTACGATATGATTTCTCATTTCAATGATGAAAGTATCATTAATGAAGATGTCGCACGTGTACTATATCTAGGTATTGTAGGAGATACTGGCCGCTTCTTATTCGGTAATACAACACAACATACAATGGAAGTTGCAGGAAAACTACTTGGTTTCCCATTTGATCATAATGCTGAGCTCAATAAAATGTCTGAAAAGGACCCTCGCTTAATGCCATTTCAAGGTTATGTACTACAAAATTTCGAATTGCATAGTGATGGCTACTGCCAAGTCAAAATTACTAAAGATGTATTAGAGCAATATAAAATTAAAGCAAATGAAGCATCTCAATTTGTAAATACAGTAGCAGATATTCAAGGACTTAAAATCTGGATGTTTGGTGTAGACGAAGGAGATCAAATTCGATGTCGTTTACGCTCTAAAGGGCAATATGTTATTAATGATATAGCAAATGATTTTGGTGGTGGCGGTCATCCTAATGCCTCAGGTGTCTCAGTATATAGTTGGGAAGAATTTGATGCATTAGCACACGCTTTACGTCAAAAGCTTAATTAAATAAAAAAAGAAAGGAGTCATACAAACATGGTTGCATATTTAAATATTCATACGTCATACGATTTATTAAATTCTAGCTTAAGAATATCGGATGTCGTTAAAAAAGCTAAGAACGAAGGCATTGAACACCTTGCAATCACAGATACTAATGTTTTGTATGGCTATCCTAAATTTTATGATGCGTGTTTAGAAGCGGGGATACACCCCGTTTTTGGTATGACCGTCTATTTAACTGATGGGTTGTATCAATTGGAGACTGTACTATTGGCACAAAATAATGATGGCTTAAAAGATTTATATCAATTATCATCAGCGATTAAAATGAAAGAAAAAGAAGATATTCCTATTGAGTGGTTGAAACGTTATGCAAATCATCTCGTCATCATATTTAAAAGTGCCGAAGAACATCATTTACAATTTATTGATGCTTTTAATGATAAAGAACATGTCTATCTTAACCAAGATTGTATTGCGATTAATCATAGATCGTTTGTTTGGTTGAATACCATGCGTTATTTAAATAATGAAGATGCCGATACGATTTCAGCACTTCAAGCCATTAAAGAAAATAGTAAATTAGATTTAGTAGCTGAACAAGAAGATTACCATGAACATGTATTTAATAAAAATGAACTTCGAAATTTGGAATGTAGTGACGAATTAATTGTTAATACTGACAAAATTGCACAAATGTGTACCGCAGAGTTAAATTATCATCAATCTTTATTACCTCAGTTCCAAACGCCTAATGGTGAAACTTCTAAAATATACTTATGGCAGAAACTTGAAGATCAGTTAAATCATTTAAATTTGAAACAACCAGAATATTGCAAAAGATTAAAACATGAGTATGACATTATCACAAATATGGGCTTTGAAGATTATTTCTTAATCGTAAGTGATTTAATTCATTATGCTAAAACACATGATGTGATGGTTGGACCAGGGCGTGGATCTTCAGCAGGCTCATTGGTAAGTTATCTACTTGGTATTACAACAATAGATCCTATAAGATTTAATTTACTTTTTGAACGTTTTTTAAATCCCGAACGAGTAACGATGCCTGATATTGATATTGATTTTGAAGATACACGACGTGAAAAAGTCATTCAATATGTTCAAGAAAAATATGGTCAATTACATGTTTCCGGAATTGTAACATTTGGTCATTTACTTGCAAGAGCTGTTGCACGAGACGTGGGACGTATTATGGGGTTTGATGAAATAACGCTAAATGAAATTTCTAAATTAATCCCACATAAATTAGGAATCACTTTAGAAGAAGCTTATCAAAATGATGAATTCAAACAATTTGTTCATCGTAATTATCGTCATGAACGATGGTTTGAAATATGTAAAAAGTTAGAAGGTCTACCAAGACATACGTCAACTCACGCAGCAGGGATTATTATTAATGATCATGCTTTGTATGAGTATGCACCTTTGACCTTAGGAGATACAGGATTACTAACACAATGGACAATGACTGAAGCTGAACGCATTGGTTTATTAAAAATTGACTTTTTAGGTTTAAGAAATCTATCCATCATTCATCAAATTATCAATCAAGTTAAAAAGGATTTGAATATCAACATTGAAATAGAACGTATACCTTTTGACGATCCAAAAGTTTTTGAATTATTGTCTCAAGGAGATACGACTGGTATTTTCCAATTAGAGTCAGATGGCGTACGCCGAGCATTGAAAAAGTTAAAACCTGAACATTTCGAAGATATCGTTGCTGTTACTTCGTTATATAGACCTGGACCTATGGAAGAAATTCCAACTTATATTACACGAAGACATGACCCATCAAAAGTTGAATATTTACACAAAGACTTAGCACCTATTTTGAAAAATACCTATGGCGTTATTATTTATCAAGAGCAAATTATGCAAATCGCTAGTCAATTTGCCAACTTTAGTTATGGTGAAGCAGATATTTTAAGACGTGCAATGAGTAAAAAGAATAGAGCCGTACTTGAAAGTGAAAGACAGCACTTTGTTGATGGTGCTAAACAAAATGGCTACGACGAATATATGAGTAAACAAATTTTTGATTTAATATTAAAATTTGCTGATTATGGTTTTCCTAGAGCACATGCAGTTAGTTATTCGAAAATCGCTTATATAATGAGTTATTTAAAAGTGCATTATCCTAATTATTTCTATGCCAATATATTAAGTAATGTAATTGGCAGTGAGAAAAAAACAGCTGCTATGATTGATGAGGCTAAACATCAGAGTATTACGATACTACCACCCAATATAAACGAAAGTCATTGGTTCTATAAAGCAACAAGCGATGGTATCTATTTATCACTAGGTGCTATTAAAGGTGCGGGATATCAAAGTGTGAAACTGATCGTAGACGAAAGATATCAAAATGGTGACTTTAAAGATTTCTTTGATTTTGCAAGACGATTACCTAAAAGAGTAAAAACCCGAAAATTATTAGAATCTTTAATTTTAGTGGGTGCCTTTGATATATTCGGTAAAAATCGAGCTACTTTATTACATTCAATTGACCAAGTCATTGATCAAGTAACCGATATAGAACAAGATGATATGTTATTCGATTTCTTCACACCAAAACAATCTTATGAAGAAAAAGAAGAATTACCAGATCAATTAATAAGTGAATATGAAAAAGAATACTTAGGATTTTATATCTCTAAGCACCCTGTAGAGAAAGAATTTAACAAGAAACAATATTTAACGATATACAAATTAAGTAATGCCAAAAACCATCAGCCTATTTTAGTGCAGTTTGATCAAATTAAACGAATTAGAACAAAGAATGGTCAAAATATGGCATTCGTAACCTTGAATGATGGTATTCATTTACTGGATGGCGTCATATTTCCAAATCAATTTAAAAAATATGAACTTGATATATCTGAGGAACAAATTTATGTCGTTCAAGGAAAATTCGATAAACGAAATGGAAAAACGCAGTTGATTATCAATGATATTTATACAGAGGAAGCATTTGAATCATTGAAATTGAACCAAACCAAACAAATTATTGTTAGAAAAGTTGATCAAGTTGAAGGGTTCTATCAATATTTAGATCAGGAAAATATAGATCAATCCATTGAGGTTTTATCATTCAATGATCAAACAAATGAAATGTCAAGATTAGGTTATATTAAGAAAAATTCAGCTTTTTTAACTGATTTAGTTAAGTTATTTAAACCAAGTGATATCCGTTTTGTATAACTTTTATCTAGAATTGAATTGTGATATAGTAAACTGATGATTTATATTTTAATCATCAGTTTATTTTTATAATTGTTTTTTGTTCTATTTGTTTGTAAATGTCATTATCTTATTCATTGATTAATGATA
Source organism: Staphylococcus warneri (assembly GCF_900636385.1). Lineage (NCBI taxonomy): Bacteria > Bacillati > Bacillota > Bacilli > Caryophanales > Staphylococcaceae > Staphylococcus > Staphylococcus warneri. The sequence continues at coordinate 1,080,261 of NZ_LR134269.1, forward strand.
AAATATGAATGATCAGCAGAAAAAATAATTATAAAAGTAGTGACTGATAATTAAATCATTGCTAGTTTTAATTCACTCTAGAACCTGTAGGTAAGCAATTCATTATTATTAGAATGTGAAAACGTATTATAATAATAAACGAATGATAACTAGCATCATCTAATTCTTATAACTAAATAAATAGGGGTTGATTTTTGATGTCTTTAAGAGACGAAGCACTAGAAATGCATAAAGAAAACCAAGGTAAATTAGAAGTAACACCTAATGTTAAAGTTACTAATAAAGAAGAATTAAGTTTAGCCTATTCACCAGGTGTTGCTGAACCATGTAAAGAAATTCATGAAGATGAAAGAAAAGTATATGACTATACAATTAAAGGTAATACAGTAGCGGTAGTTACTGATGGAACAGCAGTATTAGGTTTAGGGAACATTGGCCCGGAAGCTAGTATTCCTGTTATGGAAGGTAAAGCTGTATTATTTAAAAGTTTTGCTGGTGTGAATGGTGTGCCTAATGCACTTGATACAACAGATACTGAGGAAATTATTAATACAGTTAAATTAATCCAACCCAATTACGGTGGTATAAACTTAGAGGATATCTCAGCACCACGTTGCTTTGAAATTGAAGAACGATTGAAAAAAGAAACAAATATTCCGGTTTTCCATGACGATCAACATGGAACAGCAATAGTCACAATGGCAGGATTAATCAATGCTCTTAGAATCGTTGATAAAGATTTATCAGATATCAAAGTAGTTCTAAATGGAGCAGGTGCAGCAGGAATAGCTATTGTGAAGCTATTATATTCTTATGGTGTTAGAAATATGGTTATGTGTGATTCAAGAGGTGCTATATTTGAAGGCAGAAGCTATGGCATGAATGATACGAAAGAATATGTCGCTAAATGGACAAACAAAGATAAAACTGAAGGCGAGCTTAGCGAAGTCATTAAAGATGCTGACGTATTTATAGGTGTATCTATAGCAGATTTACTTTCTAAAGAAATGGTAGAGAGTATGGCCAAAGATCCAATTATATTTGCAATGGCAAATCCTAATCCTGAAATCAATCCGAACGATGCTAAAGACGCTGGTGCCAAAGTTGTTGGAACTGGACGTTCAGATTATCCAAACCAAATTAATAATGTATTAGCTTTCCCAGGTATATTTAGAGGTGCATTGGATACTGAAGCAACCCATATTAATGAAGAAATGAAAAAAGCTGCAGTAGAAGCAATTGCAGACTTAATCGACAGTAAAGAATTAGAACCGAATTATTGCATTCCTGGACCATTTGACAAACGTGTTGCACCATCTGTAGCTCGCGAAGTTGCCAAAGCGGCGATGGAATCAGGAGTAGCTCGAATTGAAGTTAATCCACAAGATGTGTATGATAAAACAATGAAATTAACAGACTTAAAATAATATTGATAAATATATTCATATAGAATATTATATTTGGATGAAGTTTAAATATAACGACATTTATAACGTGTAGGTTACAAATGTCGTTATAGTACTTTATCACTATACATAATTATAAATGCTTCATGAGTATAAATTTAATCCTTATAAAGGTCAGAGGTTTTTGGAGGTTTTCCTATGTTTAAAGATTTTTTTAATCGAACAAAGAAAAAGAAATATCTAACAGTTCAAGATTCTAAACAAAATGATGTGCCAGCAGGAATCATGACTAAATGTCCTAAATGCAAAAAGATCATGTATACTAAAGAATTAGATGAGAACCTAAATGTATGCTTTAATTGTGACCATCATATTTCATTATCTGCGTACAAAAGAATCGAAGCGATTTCGGATGAAGGTACATTTAATGAATTTGATAAAGGCATGACATCTGCTAATCCTTTAGATTTTCCTGGATACATTGAAAAGATTGAAAAGGATCAGAAAAAGACAGATCTAAATGAAGCAGTTGTTACTGGAACTGCTAAATTAGAAGGAATTGAATACGGTGTAGCAGTAATGGATGCACGATTTAGAATGGGTAGTATGGGATCAGTTGTAGGTGAAAAAATTTGTCGAATTATTGATTATTGTACTGAACATCGTTTGCCGTTTATTTTATTCTCTGCTAGTGGTGGCGCTCGTATGCAAGAAGGTATTATTTCATTAATGCAAATGGGTAAAACGAGTGTGTCATTAAAAAAACATTCTGACGCAGGATTATTATATATTTCATATATCACGAATCCTACAACTGGTGGCGTGTCTGCAAGTTTTGCATCAGTTGGCGATATTAATTTAAGTGAACCCAAAGCATTAATTGGTTTTGCTGGACGACGTGTTATTGAACAAACCATTAATGAAAAATTACCTGAGGATTTCCAAACTTCAGAATTTTTATTAGAACATGGTCAACTCGATAAAGTGATACATCGTAAAGATATGAGAACAACACTTGCAAATATATTAAATCTACATCAAGAGGTGAAAAGCTAATGCTTGATTTTGAAAAGCCACTTTTTGAAATTAGAAAGAAAATTGATTCGTTGAAAGAATCTCAAGAAAAGAATGATGTTGATTTACAAGAAGAAATCGATATGCTTGAAGCTTCTTTAGAACGTGAAACAAAAAAGGTTTATACAAATTTAAAACCATGGGATAGGGTACAAATAGCTAGATTACAAGAAAGACCAACATCCTTAGACTATATTCCTATGATATTTGATTCTTTTATAGAATTACATGGAGATCGTAACTTTAGAGATGATCCAGCTATGATTGGCGGTATTGGTTATTTAAACGGTAAAGCAGTTACTGTTGTTGGCCAACAACGTGGTAAAGATACTAAAGACAATATATATCGCAATTTTGGTATGGCTCATCCAGAGGGATACCGAAAAGCATTAAGACTTATGAAACAGGCTGAAAAGTTTAATCGACCAATATTCACATTTATTGACACGAAAGGTGCATACCCTGGTAAAGCAGCTGAAGAAAGAGGTCAAAGTGAATCGATTGCCACTAATTTAATAGAAATGGCTTCTTTAAAAGTACCTGTCATTGCAGTCGTTATTGGTGAAGGTGGAAGTGGTGGTGCCCTTGGTATTGGTATTGCTAACAGAGTATTAATGCTTGAAAACAGTACATACTCTGTAATTTCTCCAGAAGGTGCAGCAGCATTACTATGGAAAGATAGTAATTTAGCTAAAATTGCTGCAGAAACAATGAAAATCACAGCACATGACTTACATGAATTAAATGTAATAGATGATGTGATTAATGAGCCACTTGGCGGTGCACATAAAGAAATAGAAGTTCAAGCACAATCTATTAAAGATGCGTTTGTTGCTCATTTAAATGAATTAGAACAACTTGATAAAGAACAATTAGCTGAAGATCGCTTTAATAAATTTAGAAATATTGGTTCTTTTATAGAATAAGAGGAATAGAGTAGTAGTCATTTTATAGACTATTGCTCTATTTTTATTATCGTTAAAATAAAAGTCATAATTAAAAACGTTTACATCAATATAAGTCCTTTCTTTTGATGGAAGTAGTAAAAAATTTGTGGTAATTTAGAGTTGAAGATAAATCTAGTTATAGAAAGGTATGTCGTCATGAAGAAAATTGCAGTTTTGACTAGCGGTGGAGATTCACCGGGGATGAATGCTGCCGTTAGAGCAGTTGTACGTACAGCAATTTACAATAATATTGAAGTTTATGGTGTATATCACGGTTATCAAGGATTAGTAGAAGATGATATTCATAAACTTGAATTAGGATCAGTTGGAGATACTATCCAACGTGGTGGGACATTCTTATTCTCAGCAAGATGTCCTGAATTTAAAGAAGAAGAAGTACGTAAAGTTGCTATTAACAATCTACGTAAAAGAGAAATTGAAGGCTTAGTAGTCATTGGCGGGGATGGCAGTTACCGTGGCGCTCAACGTATAAGTGAAGAGTGTAAAGAAATACAAACCATTGGTATTCCTGGTACAATTGATAATGATATTAACGGTACTGATTTTACGATTGGATTCGATACAGCACTTAATACGATCATTGATTCAGTCGATAAAATTCGTGATACAGCATCAAGTCATGCTAGAACATTTATCGTTGAAGTAATGGGTCGTGATTGTGGTGACTTAGCACTATGGGCAGGCTTATCTGTAGGAGCTGAAACGATTGTCGTACCAGAAGTTGATACAGATATTAAAGAAGTAGCTGAAAAAATTGAGCAAGGTATCAAACGTGGTAAAAAACATTCAATCGTTATGGTTGCTGAAGGATGTATGAGCGGTCAAGAATGTGCTGATGAATTAAGTAAATATATTAATATTGATACAAGAGTATCAGTATTAGGACACATTCAACGTGGAGGTAGCCCTTCAGGAGCTGACCGTGTTTTAGCATCTAGATTAGGTGGTCATGCCGTTGAATTATTAAAGAAAGGTGAAACTGCCAAAGGTGTTGGTATTAAACATAACCAATTAACAGCGACACCATTCGATGAAATATTTGGTCATTCAACTCATAAGTTTGATCAACAAATTTATCAACTAGCTAAAGAGTTATCTATATAAATTTCAGGAGGATTTTAAAATGAGAAAGACTAAAATTGTATGTACTATTGGGCCAGCTTCAGAATCAGAAGAAATGCTTGAAAAATTAATGAATGCTGGTATGAACGTGGCACGTTTGAACTTTTCACACGGAAGCCATGAAGAACATAAAGGTAGAATTGATACAATTCGTAAAGTTGCTAAACGTTTAAATAAAACAGTAGCTATCCTTTTAGATACAAAAGGACCAGAAATTCGTACACATAACATGAAAGATGGCATCATCGAATTAGAAAAAGGTAAAGAAGTTATTGTAAGCATGACAGAAGTTGAAGGTACTCCAGAGAAATTCTCTGTAACTTACGACAACTTAATTAACGATGTTCAAGTAGGTTCATATATTTTATTAGATGATGGTTTAGTTGAATTACAAGTTAAAGACATTGACCATGATAAAGGTGAAGTTAAATGTGACATCTTAAATAGTGGTGAATTAAAAAATAAAAAAGGTGTTAACTTACCAGGTGTAAAAGTAAACTTACCAGGTATTACTGACAAAGATGCAGACGACATTAGATTTGGTATCAAAGAAGATGTAGATTTCATCGCAGCAAGCTTCGTTCGTCGTCCAAGTGACGTTTTAGATATTCGTGAAATCTTAGAACAAGAAAAAGCAAATATTACTATTTTCCCTAAAATTGAAAACCAAGAAGGTATCGATAATATCGAAGAAATTCTTGAAGTTTCTGATGGTTTAATGGTAGCTCGTGGTGATATGGGTGTTGAAATTCCACCTGAAAAAGTACCAATGGTTCAAAAAGACTTAATTAGAAAATGTAATAAATTAGGTAAACCAGTTATCACAGCTACACAAATGCTTGATTCCATGCAACGTAATCCACGTGCAACTCGTGCAGAAGCGAGTGACGTGGCTAACGCAATCTATGATGGTACAGATGCAGTAATGTTATCTGGTGAAACAGCTGCTGGTTTATATCCAGAAGAAGCAGTTAAAACAATGAGAAACATTGCAGTATCTGCTGAAGCTGCTCAAGATTATAAAAAATTACTATCTGACAGAACTAAATTAGTTGAAACATCATTAGTGAATGCAATTGGTATCTCAGTGGCACATACAGCTTTAAACTTAAATGTTAAAGCGATTGTAGCAGCAACAGAAAGTGGTTCAACAGCGCGTACAATTTCTAAATACCGTCCACATTCAGATATTATTGCTGTAACACCAAGTGAAAAAACTGCACGTCAATGTGCTATTGTATGGGGTGTTTATCCAGTAGTTAAAGAAGGACGTAAAAATACTGATGCATTATTAAATAATGCAGTAGCAACTGCTGTTGAAACTGAAAGAGTTCAAAATGGTGATTTAATCATCATTACTGCAGGTGTACCAACAGGTGAAAAAGGTACAACAAATATGATGAAAATCCACTTAGTTGGAGACGAAATTGCTAAAGGTCAAGGTGTAGGTCGTGGTTCAGTAGTAGGTACTGCTGTTGTCGCTGATTCTGCAAGTGATTTAAAAGGCGTTGATCTAAGTGATAAAATTATCGTTACTAACTCAGTAGATGAAACATTAGTACCATACGTAGATCAAGCTATTGGTTTAATTACTGAAGAAAATGGTATTACATCTCCAAGTGCTATTGTTGGTTTAGAAAAAGGTATACCAACAGTAGTGGGTGTTGAAAATGCTACTAAAGAAATTAAAGACGATATGTTAGTTACTGTAGATGCAGCAAATGGTAAAGTATTCGAAGGATATGCTAACGTACTTTAATCATTAACACATTAATTAAATAGATTGATGATGAAATTAGAATCACCACTTCCAAATATAATTGTTTGGAAGTGGTGATTTTGCTATTTAACCAGTTTGTCATAAAATCAGTTCACTTTTCTAATATCTAAATGAGATAAATATGTATGGTGGGGCTATGGAAGAAAAATTTAGATTGTATGTAAGTGTGTGATATTAAATAAAAAAAGCCAGTAAATGATTTGATGATAAATCATTTACTGGCTAATTATTTACTTGTTTAAAGTTTAACGTTATTTAGATTCTGTACTTGCTTTTTTATATCTCCAATACATTAATCCTAATAATACAAACCATAAAGGTGTTAAATAAATTGCGCGTCTAGTTGTTTCATTAACAAATAGTAAACCGAATACTAAGATAAAGAATAATAAGATGACGTAGCCCATATATTTACCACCAGGTAATTTATATGTAGACGCCTTGTGTAATTCTGGATTTTTACTACTGTAATTAATATAAGCAATGATAATTAACGCCCATACGATTAGGAACAATACTGTAGATAATGTTGTTACATATGTGAACACCAATGTTGCATCTGGGAAAATGTAATTCAATAATGCTGCAATTAATAGTAATGCAGAAGATCCAATAATTGCTACATGTGGCACACCGTTTTTGTTTGTCTTGCTAAATGCAGGTGGTGCCTGTTTATTATCAGATAATCCGAACAACATTCTACTGTTTGAGAAAATACCACTATTACATGATGATGCTGCAGCAGTTAATACAACAAAGTTGATTAAACCAGCTGCAAATGGAATACCAATAAGTGTAAATAATTTAACAAATGGACTATTATCTGGGTCGACTTTATCCCAAGGAATGATTGACATGATCACTGCTAGGGCACCGACGTAAAAAATTAAAATTCGAATTGGTACGCTGTTAATTGCCTTAGGAATAGTTGACTCAGGATCCTTTGTTTCACCGGCAGTTACACCAATCATTTCGATACCAACGAACGAGAACACTGCCATTTGGAATGACATGAAGAAACCTGATGCACCTTTAGGGAATATACCGTGGTTATATAGATTAGTTAAACTTGCATGTCCAAATTGTGTTTTGTATGCAAATAAAATCATAATAGCACCAACGATTATTAACCCTATAATGGTTACAATTTTAACAATCGAGAACCAAAACTCTAATTCTCCAAATAACTTAGCACTTAACAAGTTAAATGACATTAAAATAAGTACACAGAATAATGCGCTAATCCAGTTAGGTATATGTGGGAACCAGAAACTAACATATTTAGCTACTGCGGTAACCTCTGCCATACCAGTTATTATCCAACATAACCAATATGTCCACCCAGTAACAAATCCTGCAAATGGACCTATATATGTATTAGTTACGTCCGCAAAAGATTTGAAATTTGTGTTTTGAATAATAATTTCGCCTAATCCACGCATAAACATGAATAGCATGAATCCAATAAAAATGTACGTGAGTAGTATTGAGGGACCCGTCATGGCAATCGTTTGTCCAGCGCCCAGGAATAATCCTGTCCCAATAGCGCCTCCAATGGCAATTAATTGCACATGGCGATTGCTCAATTCTCTTTGTAGATTATCAGCCATAAGACCTCTCCCTTACTTTTAGATAATTATATTATGCACTTAAATCGCTTTTTATACAATTTATTTATTAAAAAAGTGTTAAAATACACTTCGAGATAATTAGCAATTTATAATCAAGCATGATAACCAAATAAAAACTTTGTATTCAATTTAATTTTCAAAATAATTTAAAAGGCCAAAATGTTGGTTTCATGGTACTTAGAACATTTTTAACATTTAAGTTATATATGAATCAAAACCAAACTTACATATATATAGTAATTTATTTTGTTTCACAAAAACTTAATAATTAGCTATAATACTAGTTGAAAGCCATTTCATAAAGAAATAGTAAAGGGGAAATTTATCATGGCAGAATTACAAAGAGGTTTGGAAGGGGTAATTGCAGCTGAAACTAAAATCAGCTCAATCATCGATAGTCAATTAACATACGCAGGATATGATATTGACGATCTTGCAGAAAATGCCCAATTTGAAGAAATCATCTTTTTATTATGGAACTATAGATTGCCAACTAAAGACGAATTACAAGAACTTAAATCAAAATTATATGAGTATATGACACTTAATCCTAGAGTGTATAAACATTTTGAAGAGTATGTAACTGACAAAGTACATCCAATGACTGCATTACGTACTTCAGTATCATACATTGCTCATTTTGATCCAGACGCTGAAGATGAAGCAGATGAAAAGAAATATGAAAGAGCAATTCGTATTCAAGCAAAAATCGCATCATTAGTAACAGCATTTTCACGTGTACGTGAAGGTAAAGAACCATTAAAACCAAATTCAGATTTAAGCTATGCTGGAAACTTCTTATACATGTTAAAAGGTGAATTACCTACTGATATTGAAGAAGAAGCATTTAACAAAGCATTAATCTTACATGCTGATCACGAATTAAATGCATCAGCATTCACAGCTCGTTGTGCAGTATCTTCTTTATCTGATATGTATTCAGGTATTGTAGCTGCTGTTGGTTCATTAAAAGGGCCTTTACATGGTGGTGCTAATGAACGCGTTATGGCTATGTTATCTGAAGTAGGTTCATTAGATAATGTAGATAACTATTTAGACGAAAAAATAGCAAATAAAGAGAAAATTATGGGCTTCGGTCACCGTGTATATAAAGAAGGCGACCCTCGTGCTAAATATTTACGAGAGATGAGTAGAAAAATTACTGAAGAAACTGGACAAAGTGAATTATATGAGATGTCATTAGCTATTGAAAAACGTATGAAAGAAGAAAAAGGATTAATTCCTAACGTTGATTTCTTTAGTGCGACTGTTTATCACAGTATGGATATTCCACATGATTTATTTACACCAATCTTCGCAGTAAGTCGTACATCTGGTTGGATTGCACACATTCTTGAACAATACAGAGATAATAGAATCATGCGTCCAAGAGCAAACTACATTGGTGAAACGAATCGTAAATATGTTCCTATTGAAGAAAGATAATCAAATCATCTATAGTATTAGGTGAATTTAAACAAATTACTTGGAGGTCAAATTTTATGACAGCAGAAAAAATTACTCAAACTAAAGATGGATTAAATGTACCAAACGAACCAATCATTCCTTTCATTATCGGTGACGGAATTGGACCAGATATTTGGAAAGCAGCAAGTCGTGTTATCGATGCTGCAGTTGAAAAAGCTTATAATGGTGAAAAACGTATCGAATGGAAAGAAGTTTTAGCTGGACAAAAAGCATATGACAATACTGGTGAATGGTTACCACAAGAAACTTTAGACACAATTAAAGAATATCTAATTGCTGTTAAAGGGCCATTAACTACACCAATTGGTGGCGGTATTCGTTCATTAAATGTAGCATTAAGACAAGAATTAGATTTATTCACTTGCTTACGTCCTGTACGTTGGTTCCAAGGTGTACCGTCACCAGTTAAACGTCCTCAAGACGTAGATATGGTTATTTTCCGTGAAAATACTGAAGATATCTATGCAGGTATTGAATTCAAAGAAGGTACGCCTGAAGTTAAAAAAGTGATAGATTTCTTACAAGATGAAATGGGAGCAACTAATATTCGATTCCCTGAAACTTCAGGTATTGGTATTAAACCAGTTTCTAAAGAAGGTACTGAAAGATTGGTTAGAGCTGCTATCCAATACGCAATCGATAACAATCGTAAAGCAGTAACTTTAGTTCACAAAGGTAACATTATGAAATTTACTGAAGGTTCATTTAAACAATGGGGTTACGATTTAGCTCATAATGAATTTGCTGATCAAGTATTCACTTGGCAACAATATGATGAAATTGTAGAAAAAGAAGGTAAAGATGCTGCGAATGAAGCTCAATCAAAAGCTGAACAAGAAGGTAAAATTATTGTTAAAGACTCAATCGCTGATATCTTCTTACAACAAATCTTAACTCGTCCATCTGAACATGAAATTGTTGCTACAATGAATTTAAATGGTGACTATATTTCAGATGCGTTAGCTGCCCAAGTTGGAGGAATTGGTATTGCACCAGGTGCAAATATCAACTACGAAACAGGTCATGCTATCTTTGAAGCTACTCACGGAACAGCGCCTAAATATGCTGGTTTAAACAAAGTAAATCCATCTTCTGAACTATTAAGTTCAGTATTAATGTTAGAACATTTAGGATGGCAAGAAGCTGCTGATAAAATTACAGACTCTATTGAAGCAACAATTGCTTCTAAAATTGTTACTTATGACTTCGCTCGTCTAATGGATGGTGCGACTGAAGTATCAACTTCTGAGTTTGCTGACGAATTAATCAAAAACTTAAAATAATAGATGTTATTAAAGTAAACGGATTGGGAAACCAATCCGTTTTTTTATTAAGTTTTTGTAAATTCCTAGTGTTTTAATATCATTTTTTATAAAAAAATGATAGTTTAATTAATGAAATGACAATATTAATCCAATGTTACCTTAATATAAGTAGCATATTAAATGGATTGTTAAGTTTATGTAAATTTGATGTGTAGGTATGTTATTTGTATTTAAACATCAGTTATAATAAACATGTAATTTAAATGGGGGAGGCACATCATGTCACAAAAAGTATTAGTCGTTGACGATGAACAATCGATCGTTACGTTACTTAAATATAATTTAGAAACAGCTGGATACATAGTAGAAGTAGCCTATGACGGTGAAGAAGCACTACAAAAGGTTGAATCGTCTCAACCAGATTTAATTGTATTAGACGTCATGTTACCGAAAAAAGATGGTATTGAAGTTTGTAAAACAATTAGATCTGATAAAAATTTAGTACCTATTCTTATGCTAACTGCTAAAGATGATGAATTTGATAGAGTATTAGGTTTGGAACTGGGTGCTGATGACTATATGACTAAACCTTTCTCACCTAGAGAAGTCGTGGCAAGAGTTAAAGCAATATTAAGACGTTCACAATTTGTAAATGAAGTCGAGCATAATGAGACGGATGATGAGGATATTATTATTGATTCAATTCGCATTCGTCCTGAATTTTTCGAAGTATATAAAGATGATGAGTTATTAGAACTCACACCAAAGGAATTTGAATTATTACTTTATCTTATTGAACGACAAGGTCGTGTCATTACAAGAGAACATATGTTGAATTCTGTATGGAATTATGAGTTCGCTGGTGATTCTCGTATCGTTGATGTCCATATTAGTCATTTGAGAGACAAATTAGAAGAAAACCCTAAACAACCTAAATTGATTAAAACTGTAAGAGGATTAGGCTATAAATTGGAGCGTCCTAAAAGTTAATGTTGAAATTTCACCATCGTCTTTTAATATTAATTAGTACCATTACGATTATTAGTTTTATAGGTTTAGGTGCTATTGTCCACAACATGATTTATCAAACATTAACTCAAAATCAAACTAAAGAACTCGAAAAAGAAGCACGTAACTATGTTAGTTTATATAATGATAATAAAAAAAGTGAAATTAAAAATATTGCAAATAATCAAGAAAATATCATCGTTATCAAAAAAAATGATAAAGTGATATTTACGACAAATAAAAAAGAAAAAATAGATAAACGCATAGATAACGAAGCTAATCCTTCACAGTTAATTCATAAAAATACAAAACTTGGTTTGAAGTATACTTTCAAAAGTCAAATTGATGATAAAACTGTTTACATAAGTGGTATTAATGATGAAATATTAGACCTGCAAAAAGAAATGTGGAAGTATCTATCAATTGTAGGTGTGATTGTATTAATCACAGTTTATCTAGCTAGTAGAAGTATCAACCGTACATATATTCGACCTATAAATGAAGTGACATATGCTACGTCATTACTAGCAGATGGTTATTATCATGTTCGTGTACCTGAAAGTAATGTCAAAGAGACTAAGGCTTTGTTTGTAACAACCAATGAGCTTGCTAGACGTCTACAAAAATTAAATAACAGACAAAAAATTCAATCTAATAGATTGAAAACGACATTGGAAAATATACCTAGTTCAGTGCTAATGATTGATAAGCATGGTGAAATTGTCGTGGCAAACTCGGCATACTATGAAGTATTTAGTCCGGATCAAAGTGTGGAAAATAAAAGTTATATTGGTTTTATAAATGATAAAATCGAAAAATTAATCATGGAAAGTTTTAGAACTGAGAAAGTGATTTATGAACAGATTGAAGTAGATATTAATAATGTTCACACAAAATATTTTGATGTATCATGTGTACCAATTCTTTCTAAATCAAAGAAAAAGCTACAAGGTATGGTTGTTGTATTACATGATATTACTAATTTGCAAAAGTTAGAAAATCTACGTCGAGAATTTGTAGCAAATGTATCTCATGAACTTAAAACACCAATTACTTCAATTAAAGGATTCGCTGAAACGTTAATTGAAGGTGCGAAAAATGATGAAGATTCGCTTAATATGTTCTTGAATATCATCTTGAAAGAATCAAACAGAATTGAATCACTTGTGATGGATTTACTAGATTTATCCCATATTGAACAACAAAATGAAATTACAACGAGTTATATGAATTTATCAGAATTAGCTTATACAACGATAGATAATTTACAAAATCAAGCTCAGAATAAAAATATAACAATTGAATCTAATATTGAACAGGACGTTATTTTCAAAGCAAATGAAAATAAAATTGCTCAAGTTATTACGAATTTATTGTCAAATGCTATCAATTATTCAACCAATGATAATAAAGTCATAGTAAGTGTGTATCGTGAAGGTAAAAAAGTAAACTTAGAAATTCAAGACTTCGGTATAGGGATTAGTGCTGAGGAACAGAAACATATTTTCGAAAGATTTTATCGAGTTGATAAAGCACGAAGTAGAGATTCTGGAGGTACTGGGTTAGGATTATCAATCACTAAGCACATTGTTGAAGCACATAATGGAAGAATTAGTGTAGTTAGTCGCTTAAATGAAGGTTCGACCTTTAAAGTGACGTTTATTGATGAAGATTAAAAATATTAAGAACCACACCCTATTGATTGAATTCATATAGGTATGTGGTTCTTATTTTAGTTATATGAATTGTGAGGCAATGGTACTTTATGTTTAATGACCATACATTGTTTATGCTAAAATATATTTAAATATGTGCTGGAGGTTTATAACGTGAATAAATTAGTATTAATTGATGGTAATAGTTTAAGTTTTAGAGCATTCTATGCTTTGCCATTACTTTCAAATAAGGCAGGCATACATACAAATGCAGTATATGGCTTTGCGATGTTACTAGAAAAAATTCTTAAAGAAGAACAACCTAATCACTTTTTAGTGGCGTTTGATGCAGGTAAAACAACTTTCAGACATTCTAAATATAGTGAATATAAAGGTGGCAGACAAAAGACACCACCTGAATTAAGTGAACAATTTCCATATATTCGTCAATTATTAGATGCATATCACATAAAAAGATATGAATTAGAGAATTATGAAGCAGATGATATAATTGGTACTTTGAGTAGAGAAGCGGACAAAGCTGGGTTTGAAACTATCATTATTACAGGTGATAGAGATTTAACGCAACTCGCTACGGATCATGTCACAATTTACTATACTAAAAAAGGTGTAACAGATGTTGATCATTATACACCTGAATTTATCGCAGAAAAATATAATGGATTAACACCAAATCAAATTATTGATATGAAAGGGTTAATGGGTGATACTTCTGATAATATACCAGGTGTAGCTGGCGTAGGTGAAAAAACAGCGATTAAATTACTAAATCAATTCAATACTGTAGAAGGTGTCTATGACAATATAGAAAGTGTTTCAGGTAAAAAGCTTAAAGAAAAGCTTGAAAATAGTAAAGATGATGCTTTAATGAGTAAAGATTTAGCTACTATTAATGTTGAAAGTCCAATCGAAGTTAAATTAGAAGATACTAAAATGGATGAGCACTTAGATGAAACTGAAAAAATTGAGCTCTTTAAAAAATTAGAGTTTAATCAGATATTAGCAGAAATAGATTCAGTAGAGGCAACACAAGAACAAAAAGATAAAACTTTTGAAGTTGAGTCGAATTTTGATCACATTAATTTTTCAGATTTAGATGAGGCAACCATTCATTTTGAACTAGAAGATAGTAATTATTTAAAAGACAATATATTAAAATTTGGACTTTATACTGGGGAACATCATGTTGTAATTAATGCAGATGAGATTAAGCAATTTTCAGATTTAGTCAATTGGTTAGAAAACCCCAATACAGCCAAAACTGTTTATGATGCTAAGAAAACTTATGTTGTTTCACATAGACTAGATATCGATATTCAAAACATCCAGTTTGATGTGATGTTGTCTAGTTATATCATCGATCCATCAAGAACGATTGACGATGTGAATTCAGTTGTTTCTTTATATGGACAACATTATGTGCAAGATAACGTGACTATTTATGGTAAGGGTAAAAAGCATCATGTACCAGAAGATGAGATCTTAAATAAGCATGTTGCATCAATAATTGAAGCGGTAAGTGAATCAAAAGCTGAAATGCAAAAACAGTTGAAAGAATATAACCAAGAATCATTATTAGCAGATTTAGAACTACCGTTAGCTGAAATATTAAGTGAGATGGAAGAGATTGGAATCTTTACTGATGTTAAAGATTTACAACAAATGGAGAAAGAGATACAAGAAAAGCTAGATGTTTTAATTAAAAATATTCACGAAGCTGCCGGTGAAGAATTTAACATCAATTCTCCAAAACAACTTGGCGTAGTGTTGTTTGAAACACTAGAATTACCTGTGATTAAAAAAACAAAAACGGGCTATTCTACTGCTGTCGATGTATTGGAACAGTTACAAGGCCAACACCCAATTATTGATTATATTCTAGAATATCGCCAATTATCAAAATTACAATCTACTTATGTAGAAGGATTACAAAAAGTGATTAGTGATGATCATCGTATTCACACACGTTTTAACCAAACATTAGCGCAAACTGGTCGCTTATCAAGTGTTGATCCAAATTTACAAAATATACCTATTCGTCTAGAAGAAGGTAGGAAAATTAGAAAAGCATTTAAGCCTACATCATCTGATAGTGTTATATTAAGTGCCGATTATTCTCAAATTGAATTACGGGTTTTAGCTCATATTACTCAAGATGAAAGTATGAAAGAAGCATTTATTAATGGGCATGACATTCATACTGCTACTGCAATGAAGGTTTTCGATGTGGAAGCGGATGAAGTTGATAGTTTAATGCGTAGACAAGCGAAAGCAGTTAACTTTGGAATTGTGTATGGCATTAGTGATTATGGGTTAAGCCAAAGTTTAGGAATTACACGTAAAAAGGCGAAAGCATTTATTGATGATTATTTAGATAGTTTTCCAGGAGTCAAACAGTATATGTCAGATATTGTGAAAGATGCTAAAGCACAAGGTTTTGTAGAAACATTATTACATCGTCGTAGATATATTCCAGATATTACTAGTCGTAATTTTAATTTAAGAAGTTTTGCAGAAAGAACGGCAATGAATACGCCAATTCAAGGTAGTGCGGCAGATATTATCAAATTAGCTATGGTGCAATTCAATAAGGAAGTACAACATACTGATTATCACGCGAAACTATTATTACAAGTTCACGATGAATTAATCTTTGAAGTTCCAAAAGATGAAGTAGCATCGTTTAGTAAGTTTGTAGAAGAAATTATGGAGTCTGCATTAAAATTAGATGTGCCACTAAAAGTTGACTCAAGTTACGGTGCGACGTGGTATGATGCAAAATAAAGGAAGGTTTGAATATGCCGGAATTACCAGAAGTAGAACATGTTAAAAGAGGAATTGAACCATTTGCCGTAAATACTACTATTAATAAAATAACTTTTTCTGAAAATGTAAAAAAAGGTAAAGAAGATGGACGAGAGACGATTATCAAAGGAATGACACTCGAAAGTTTTCGACGCTTAACAGAAGGCTATACAATTAACCAAATAGAGCGAAGAAGTAAATATATTGTATTTTATATTAATCGTGATGCAGAGCAACGTATTTTAATTAGTCATTTAGGTATGGCAGGTGGTTTCTTCGTTGTTAATCATTTAGAAGAGATTAATGTGCCTAATTATCGTAAACATTGGCAAGTTATTTTTGAATTAGATAATGGAAAAAAATTAATCTATTCAGATATTCGTCGCTTTGGGGAAATTAGAAATGTGAGTAGTTTTGATTCATATCCTTCATTTTTGAGCATAGCTCCGGAACCCTTTGACGAAGAAGCACTGCAACATTTTTTAGATTGTACGAATAAAAAGAATTATTCTAAAAAACCGATTAAACAAGTGATTTTAGATCATAAAGTTATATCTGGCTGTGGAAACATTTATGCATGTGAAGCGCTATTTAGAGCAGGTATTTTACCTAATAGACTAACACAAGAATTATCAAATCAAGAAAAAGAAATGGTGTTTTATCATGTTCGATCTGTATTAAATGAGGGTATTAAATACGGAGGAACTAGCATTTCCGATTATCGTCATGCTGATGGTAAAACAGGGGAAATGCAGTTACATCTGAATGTATATAAACAAAAATATTGCAAGGTATGTGGGCACTCAATTGAAACTCAAGTCATCGCATCTAGAAATAGTCACTATTGCCCGACTTGTCAGAAATAAAGGAAGCGTGAAAATATGTCAAAAGTAATAGGACTTACTGGTGGTATCGCATCAGGTAAATCAACTGTATCTGAATTGTTAACTGCATTTGGTTTTAAAGTAGTAGATGCTGATACAGCTGCAAGAGAAGCAGTTGCTAAAGGAACACCAGGTATAGAGAAAGTAAGAGAAGTTTTTGGCGATGAAGCTATTGATGAAAATGGTGAGATGGACAGAAAATATATGGGTGATTTAGTATTTAATTATCCAGGTGAACGTATTAAGTTAAATGAAATAGTCCATCCTATAGTTAGAGAAATAATGGAAGAAAAGAAGCAACAATTTTTAAAAGAAGGCCATAATGTTATTATGGATATTCCTCTTTTATATGAAAATGAATTGCAAGATACTGTTGATGAAGTATGGCTTGTTTACACATCAGAAAGTATTCAAATCGATCGTTTAATGGAAAGAAATGATTTAACTCAAGAGGAAGCAAAAGCAAGAGTATATAGCCAAATATCTATTGATAAGAAAAGTAGAATGGCAGATCATGTGATTGATAATCTTGGAGATAAACTAGAACTAAAGCAAAATTTAGAACGGTTGCTTAGTGAAAAAGGTTTTATCGAGAAATAATTCAAAAAGAGATTTTTATTAACCCTGAGACATTAATAAATGCCTTAGGGTTTTATTATGTGAATACTTACTTTAGAAATTTTCTGTTTTTTTAGTTTTGATAATCTTAAATTCATTGTTATTTAATAACTAATTCTTATTAAGTTTGATTAAAATTTGTATTTGTAAAGTTTTGGTAAACGCTTTCAAATGTAATTTATTATGTTATACTAATGCCATAAAGTATAACATATAAATTAATGGTCAAGGGGTGCTTTAAATGACAACGAATATAGCAATTAACGGTATGGGTAGAATAGGTAGAATGGTATTAAGAATTGCATTGAAAAATGAAAACTTAAGCGTAAAGGCAATTAATGCAAGTTACCCTCCAGAAACAATTGCACATCTTATCAATTATGATACAACTCATGGTAAGTACGATGAGAAGGTAGAAGCCATTGAAAATGGCATTCGTTATAAAAACCAAGATATCAAATTAGTTTCTGATAGAAATCCTGAAAACTTACCTTGGAAAGAACTTGATATAGATGTTGTCATCGAAGCAACTGGTAAATTCAATCATGGTGATAAAGCTATTGCACATATCAACGCAGGTGCAAAAAAAGTATTATTAACAGGTCCATCTAAAGGTGGCCATGTTCAAATGATTGTGAAAGGTGTCAATGATGATAAATTAGATGTTAATAAATTCGATATTTTCAGTAATGCATCATGTACAACTAACTGTATTGGCCCAGTTGCAAAAGTATTAAATGATGAATTTGGTATCGTGAACGGTCTGATGACTACAGTACACGCAATTACTAATGACCAAAAGAATATTGATAATCCGCATAAAGATTTGCGTAGAGCACGTTCATGTAATGAAAGTATTATTCCGACATCTACAGGCGCAGCTAAAGCATTAAAAGAAGTGCTACCTGAAGTAGAAGGTAAATTACATGGAATGGCATTAAGAGTACCAACTAAAAACGTTTCTCTTGTAGACTTAGTAGTAGATTTAGAACAAAATGTAACAGCTGATCAAATTAATGACGCTTTCAAAAATGCAAATTTAGATGGTGTATTGGATGTAGAAAGTGAACCACTTGTTTCAGTAGATTTTAATACAAATCCTAATTCTGCAGTAATTGATGCACAATCAACAATGGTTATGGGCGATAATAAAGTTAAAGTAATCGCTTGGTATGATAATGAATGGGGATATTCAAATAGAGTTGTTGAAGTAGCAGAGCAAATTGGTAAGTTGATAGAATCTCATAAAACAGTAGAAGCTGTGTAAAATTAATTTTTAAGAGACTGTCAGTCTAATCTTTAATATGAAGGTTAGATTGGCAGTTTTTTGTTCAAAATAAAATGTAGATGCCAAAGTTATCTAGAAATTAAATAGAAAAAAGTTGACTTTAACATCATTTTTGAAAATGTCACATTTTTTATTTAGGTTGTTATATTTAATGATATAAATTAGTTTACACTTTTAGACATATAATTTAAAAGGTGCTTTCTTTTGTAACGTGTGAATTTATAGTATAATTGAGCATAATCTAAATAGAAAAGGGTGACAATCATGAAATGCCCAAAATGTAATTCAACACATTCAAGAGTAGTAGATTCACGTCATGCAGAAGATGCGAACGCGATTCGTCGAAGAAGAGAATGTGAAAATTGTGGTACAAGGTTTACAACATTCGAACATATAGAAGTGAGTCCATTAATAGTAGTGAAAAAGGATGGAACTAGAGAACAATTTTTAAGAGAAAAAATCTTGAATGGATTAGTTAGATCATGTGAAAAACGTCCAGTGAGATATCAACAACTAGAGGATATAACTAATAAAGTGGAGTGGCAATTAAGAGATGAGGGGCATACTGAGATTTCATCTAGAGAAATTGGAGAACATGTAATGAACTTATTAATGCATGTAGATCAAGTTTCTTATGTTCGCTTTGCCTCTGTTTATAAAGAGTTTAAAGATATTGACCAACTGTTAGCTTCAATGCAAGGTATTCTGAATGATAATAAACGGAGTGATTTATAAATGGGGTTAAATTCCTTTGAATTAGGTTTAAGACCACAAGATAGTTTTGAAGTGATTCAAGATTTTTATTTAAATTCACAGCATCTTGAAATATTAAATCGACTGTTTACACCTTTAATTGGGCCTCAAGCAATTGGTTTATATCACTTTATGCATCAATTTTCAAATGATGTTGAGCAACCACTCACCCATTATGTCATTATGAATGAACTTAAAGAAAATTTAATCGACTTTAGAAATCAAATGGATTTATTAGAAGCCATTGGTTTGATGAAATCATTTGTAAAACATGATGAACAACAAACACATTTTATATATCAATTGATTCAACCTCCGTCACCATCTCAATTTTTCAATGATCCTATGTTATCTGTATTTTTATATAGTGAAGTTGATAAAAAAAGATATCAGGTTCTAAAGAAACATTTTGAACAAACTTTTAGAGATTTATCACAGTATCAGCAAACAACCAGAAAGTTTACAGATGTCTTTAAAGTACCCAATAGAATATTAGATATCGATACACAAAATATACCTAAAGCGAGTGAATATCAAGGATTGGATTTATCTAATGAATCTTTTGATTTTGATATGTTGAAACAGATGTTACATAACCATTTCATCTCAAATGAAATAGTGACAAAGGATGCTAAAAGTCTAATTGTTCAACTCGCAACTTTATATGGTTTAACGGCTGATGCGATGAAACATATTATATTGAATTCAATTACAAGTGCGCAGCAATTATCTTTTGAAGAGATGCGTAAACAGGCACGTTCTTATTATTTAATAGAACATGAAAATCAATTACCTAAGTTAGAATTGAATAAAAACATTAAACACAGTGACATTTCGACCCAAAATAATGAAATTCCTGATCCTGAAAATGACACGGAACAATGGCTTCAACTGTTAGAACAGACGAGTCCGATTGATATGTTAGCATCTTGGTCTGAATCAGAACCAACATTATCTCAAAAAAATATGATTGAAGAATTAATTCATAGAGAAAAAATGAACTTCGGTGTTATTAACATCTTATTACAATTTGTTATGCTTAAAGAAGATATGAAATTACCCAAATCTTATATTTTTGAAATTGCTTCAAATTGGAAAAAGAAAGGTATAACAACGGCTAAGCAAGCTTATGAATATGCCTTGAAAGTTAATCAACCTAAACCATCAAACGAGAATAAATCACAATCATATCAAGGCTATAATCGTAAAAGTAAATTGGTTTCTAGGGAGAAAACGCCTAAATGGTTAGAAGAAAGAGATAATCCAAACGCTACAGC
This sequence comes from Staphylococcus warneri, assembly GCF_900636385.1. Lineage (NCBI taxonomy): Bacteria > Bacillati > Bacillota > Bacilli > Caryophanales > Staphylococcaceae > Staphylococcus > Staphylococcus warneri. The sequence continues at coordinate 1,101,304 of NZ_LR134269.1, forward strand.
ACTTTCAAAAGATGAAAAAGACGATCAATTTGAAAAGGATAGACAAGCATTCTTAGAACAATTAAATAAAGATTGGGAGGAGGATTAGATGGAAAGCTTTAAGAATATTGTAGGTTCAAATAAAGATTTCGAAAAGAGAATTGCTAAAATACGTCAACAGGTTGTAAATGATCCTGATGTGAAGCAATTTTTAAATGAACACCAATCAGAACTAACCAATGCTATGATTGATGAAGACTTAAACGTCCTACAAGAATATAAAGACCAACAAAAGCACTATGATGGGCATAATTATAATGAGTGTCCTAACTTTGTTAAAGGTCATGTGCCAGAATTATATATTGAAAACGAACGCATTAAAATTCGCTATTTGCCATGTCCATGTAAAGTAAAATATGATGAAGAAAGACTTAATTCTCAATTGATTACATCACATCATATGCAGAGAGATACCTTAAATGCAAAAATTAAAGATATTTATACTACTGGACGAAATCGTTTGGATATTGCAATGCAAGTTAATGATATATGCAAAAAGTTAATTAATGGTGAAAATGTCAAAGGGCTTTATCTGTATGGACCTTTTGGTACTGGAAAGTCATTTATTTTAGGTGCTATAGCAAATCAACTTAAAGCTAAAAAAGTGCCATCTACAATAGTTTATCTTCCCGAATACATTCGTACACTAAAAGGTGGGTTTAAAGATGGTAGTTACGAAAGAAAACTACAAAGAATTAGAGAAGCCAACATATTAATGTTAGATGATATCGGTGCAGAAGAAGTAACGCCGTGGGTTAGAGATGAAGTTATTGGGCCTTTATTGCATTACAGAATGATTCATGAATTACCCACTTTCTTTACTTCAAATTTAAGTTATGATGAATTAGAACATCATTTATCAATGACACGTGAAGGCGCAGAAAAAACAAAAGCGGCTAGAATTATTGAACGCATTAAAACATTATCCACACCTTATTTCTTGAAAGGTGAAAACTTTAGAAACAATTGATATTTTCATAAAATGTTGTATAATAGAATCAAATCTAAATCGTTGAAACTGTTGAAGACATGATAATTTAATCACTGTTACACAGAAAGCCGTTGATTGATGAGAATACGGTTAATATATTAAATTATTACTACTTTAATGCATGGTATTTGTAATGAATACTCGGCTCAAGACCGTTATCTTATGTAGAGAAGTCGTTAAATAACTTATTTTTAAATGAGTAAGGTTTTAACGCTTAACTAGGGTGGTACCACGACAATCTCGTCCCTGATTCAGGGGCGGGATTTTTTTATTTTCTCTACACTTTTACATTGATTTTTATTCAATAAGTCAACGATATGATTTTTATAATTTAGGAGGTAATAGTATGGATCAAATTAATATTCAATTTCCAGATGGTAATTCAAAGGCATTTGATAAAGGCACTACTACTGAAGATATAGCGCAATCAATTAGTCCAGGGCTACGTAAAAAGGCAGTTGCAGGTAAATTTAATGGACAAATGGTAGATTTAACACGACCGTTAGAAGAAGATGGTGAAATTGAAATCGTTACACCAGGTAGTGATGAAGCATTAGAAGTATTGCGTCATTCAACTGCACATTTGATGGCTCAAGCATTAAAACGTTTATACGGGGATGTTAAATTTGGTGTAGGTCCTGTCATCGAAGGCGGTTTCTACTATGATTTTGATACTGAAGAAAAAATTTCATCAGATGACTTTGAAAAAATTGAAAAAACAATGAAAAAAATTGTTGATGAGAATCATAAAATCGAAAGAAAAGTAGTTACTAGGGATGAAGCTAAAGCATTCTTCAAAGATGATCCATACAAATTAGAATTAATTGATGCAATACCTGAAGATGAAAATGTGACATTATATTCTCAAGGGGAATTTACTGATTTATGTAGAGGGGTTCATGTACCATCTACGTCTAAAATAAAAGAATTTAAATTATTATCAACAGCTGGCGCGTACTGGCGTGGAGATAGTAATAATAAAATGCTACAACGTATTTACGGTACTGCGTTCTTTGATAAAAAAGATTTAAAAGCACATTTAGAAATGTTGGAAGAACGTAAGGAACGTGATCATCGTAAAATCGGTAAAGATTTAGAATTATTTGCTAATAGTCAACTTGTTGGTGCAGGTTTACCACTATGGTTACCTAATGGTGCTACAATTCGTCGTGAAATTGAACGTTATATTGTGGATAAAGAAGTAAGTATGGGATATGACCACGTATATACACCAGTTTTAGCAAATGTTGATTTATATAAAACTTCAGGACATTGGGATCACTATCAAGAGGATATGTTCCCCCCAATGAAATTAGATGAGACAGAGGAAATGGTATTACGTCCAATGAACTGTCCACACCATATGATGGTTTATAATAATAAACCACATTCTTATAGAGAATTACCTATTCGTATTGCCGAATTAGGTACTATGCACAGATACGAAGCTAGTGGGGCTGTATCAGGACTACAACGTGTAAGAGGTATGACTTTAAATGACTCACATATCTTTGTTAGACCAGATCAAATTAAAGAAGAATTCAAACGTGTAGTTAACATGATTCAAGATGTATATAAAGACTTTGGATTCGAAGACTACCGTTTCAGATTAAGTTATAGAGACCCAGAAGATAAAGAAAAGTATTTTGATGATGATGAAATGTGGAATAAGGCTGAGAACATGATTAAAGAAGCGGCTGATGAATTAGGATTATCATACGAAGAAGCTATTGGTGAAGCGGCATTTTATGGGCCTAAATTGGATGTTCAAGTTAAAACAGCTATGGGTAAAGAAGAAACATTATCTACAGCACAACTAGATTTCTTATTACCAGAACGTTTTGAACTGACATATATTGGTCAGGATGGAGAACACCATAGACCAGTAGTGATACACCGTGGAGTTGTATCTACAATGGAACGATTTGTTGCATTCTTAACTGAAGAAACTAAAGGTGCATTCCCAACTTGGTTAGCACCGAAACAAGTAGAAATTATTCCAGTTAATTTAGATTTACATTACGACTATGCAAAATCAATACAAGATGAATTGAAATCTCAAGGCGTACGTGTTGAAATCGATGACCGTAATGAAAAAATGGGTTATAAAATCCGTGAAGCTCAAATGCAAAAAATTCCATACCAAATCGTGGTAGGAGATAAAGAAGCAGAAAACAATGAAGTAAATGTTCGTAAGTATGGTTCACAAGACCAAGAGACATTAGAAAAAGATGAATTCATCTGGAATTTAGTAGACGAAATCCGTTTGAAAAAGCATAGATAAACTTGAAATTTAAGCGCAGTTCATGTATATTACAAGTTAGTTAAATAAAAAGTTGAGTTAGAGGTTGCAATATTAAAGAGTCGCTTGTCAGAAGTCTTATGGGACGTATGTTGAACAAGTTAAAGGTAATATTGCCGAAACAAGTGATAACCATAATTATGATTTGTTGGGACAGTTCTCGAAAGAAACTGTACTGTCACAGAATGTGATGAGCTACCTTATATAGATAAAAGCAAAGTGGTTGCATATCTTAAAGGTATGTAGCCACTTTTTTGTTTTAAATTTATAAATAAAAGTAACATGATTAAGTGAGGTATCGTGTAGTCATATAAATGAAGATATAGAACTTAACGTGTTGTTTCTTTAATAAATAATAAAACAAAATCATAACTGCCTCTAAATACAAAGAAAGGAATCTTCTATGAGTAAAAACAAAAGTCAAAACGAAGGTATACAAAGAGGTTTAAAAGACCGTCATATATCTATGATAGCCATTGGTGGTTGTATTGGTACAGGTCTATTTATGACTTCGGGTGGAGCCATTCACAGTGCTGGAGCATTAGGTGCTTTGATTGCATATGCGATTATTGGAGCAATGGTATTCTTCTTAATGACATCACTTGGCGAGATGGCCACATATTTACCAGTTTCAGGATCATTTAGTACTTACGCCACACGATTTGTAGATCCATCACTTGGATTTGCATTAGGATGGAATTATTGGTTTAACTGGGTTATTACTGTAGCTGCAGATGTAACAATTGCCGCGCAAGTCATACAATATTGGTCCCCAATGCAAAGTGTGCCTGCTTGGGTCTGGAGTTGTATATTTTTAGTAATTATCTTTGCACTTAACTCATTGTCAGTTCGAGTATATGGTGAGAGTGAATATTGGTTTGCACTAATAAAAGTTGTTACTGTCATCATATTTATTGTGATAGGTTTATTAACTATTGTAGGTATTATGGGCGGTAAATTCGTTGGTTTTGAAACGTTTACTAAAGGAAGCGGCCCAATCCTTGGTGGCAACTTAGGAGGGAGCTTACTTTCAATATTAGGGGTATTCCTAGTTGCTGGTTTCTCATTCCAAGGTACTGAATTGATAGGGATAACAGCAGGGGAATCTGAAAATCCTGAAAGAGCCGTTCCAAAAGCTATTAAACAAGTATTCTGGAGAATATTATTATTTTATATATTAGCTATATTCATCATTGGTATGTTAATACCTTATGATAGTAGTGCACTTATGGGTGGAGAAAATAGTATCTCTACATCACCATTTACATTAGTATTCAAGAATGCTGGACTTGCATTTGCAGCATCATTTATGAATGCAGTTATTTTAACATCAGTATTATCTGCAGGTAATTCAGGAATGTATGCATCTACTAGAATGCTATATTCAATGAGTAAAGATAAACTAGCGTTTAATTCATTTTCAAAAACGAATAAAAATGGTGTGCCGCACATATCATTAATTGTAACTGGAATTATTGTTGTAGTGATTTTTGCAGTACAACATTTTAGTGGTGATGCATATGAATATATCGTAGCTGCTAGTGGTATGACAGGATTCATTGCTTGGGTCGGTATAGCTGTAAGTCATTATAGATTTAGACGTGCATTTGATAAACAAAATTATGATAAATCTAAACTAAAATATACGGCTAAATTATTCCCATTTGGCCCGATATTTGCTGGATTTTTATGTATTATCGTAATATTAGGTCAAGATGTCGATTTTATTAAAACAGGAGACTTTGATTTAAATAGATTTATTATTACTTATATGGGTATTCCAGTATTCTTAGCATTCTTTATTTATCATAAAGTAAGATATAAAACAAAGAAAATCCCATTAGAACAGGTAGATTTACGTCAAGATGTGTCAATGGAAGAAGTAAGACATCACGATTAATAAAAAAAGTAGTTGACGAATACATTTATTGTTGATATGATTAATAACGTTGAATACGAAACGAACCAAGTAGAAGCTCCCGCTTCTCACCTGTAGCGACGCAACAAGCAGTTGGCAGGTTAATCATGTTACACAATTAATGTGTGAAGAAGAGCGGGTAGTGATACTCGCTCTTCTTTTTTGCTTGGGACAATTTCGTAAAATTCTGGGAGGTGTCAACCATAGCAAAAGATCAGACTCAAATTAATGAGAAAATTCGTGCAAAAGAACTTCGTTTAGTAGGTCAAGATGGTGAACAAATAGGTGTTAAATCAAAACAAGAAGCGTTAGAAATGGCTGAACGTGTTGATTTAGATTTAGTAATCGTAGCACCAAATGCTAAACCACCTGTTGCAAGAATTATGGATTACGGTAAATTCAAATTCGAACAACAGAAAAAAGAAAAAGAAATGAAGAAGAAACAAAAAACAATTAACGTTAAAGAAATTCGTTTAAGTCCAACAATTGAGGAACATGATTTCCAAACAAAATTGAAAAACGGACGTAAATTCCTTTCTAAAGGCGATAAATGTAAAGTTTCAATTCGTTTCAGAGGTCGTGCCATTACTCACAAAGAAATTGGTCAACGCCAGTTAGAAAAATTTGCTGAAGAATGTAAAGACCTTGCAACAATCGAACAAAAGCCTAAAATGGAAGGCCGTCAAATGTTCCTTATGTTATCACCAATTAATGAAAAATAATTAATAATAATTTCTAGGAGGAAATGAATCATGCCTAAAATGAAAACTCACCGTGGAGCAGCGAAACGTGTTAAAAGAACTGGTTCAGGTCAATTAAAACGTTCAAGAGCTTTCACATCTCACTTATTTGCAAACAAAAACACTAAACAAAAACGTCAATTACGTAAAAGTAGATTAGTTTCTAAAAGCGATATGAAACGTGTAAAACAATTATTATCTTATAAAAAATAATACGACTAACGAATAAAGAATAATTACGTAGATAGTATCTAAGGAGGAATTTAATATGCCACGAGTAAAAGGTGGAACAGTAACAAGAGCACGTCGTAAAAAAACGATTAAATTAGCTAAAGGTTACTTCGGTTCAAAACATACATTATATAAAGTAGCAAAACAACAAGTAATGAAATCAGGTCAATACGCATTCCGTGACCGTCGTCAACGTAAACGTGATTTCCGTAAATTATGGATTACACGTATTAATGCAGCAGCACGTAAACATGATATCAGCTATTCACGTTTAATGAACGGATTGAAAAAAGCTGACATCGATATCAACCGTAAAATGTTATCTGAAATAGCTATTTCAGACGATAAAGCATTCGGTGAATTAGTATCAAAAGCTAAAGACGCTTTAAAATAAGCTTAACTCATAAAAGCTGAGACATTTATATGATGTCTCAGCTTTTATTTATATATCTTTCTATTTAAATATAAAATTGTTTAAGCATTGATATAAATTAAGAAGATACGTTAATCATCGCGAATCAAAAATAAGTTTGATAGAATAATATCATAAAGAAAATATAAAGGAGTTTAATATGTCTAAATTTGATGAGCAAATTATAGTAGTGCCAAGAACAACGCTTTTCGATAATGAAAAGAATGCATTCAATGGATTTTTATCAAAAAATGATGAAAAAGGTAATAATATTTTTAATTCATTAAGACAGTATGATGTGAAACGTAGAGGAGACATGGAAGAGGATCCAGGTTTTAAACAACTTATTTCATATTGTTTATTAGAAAATCAAAATGGTGAAATTCTTGTTTATGAACGTCTTTCTGGCGGCGGTGAAGAAAGATTGCACGGACAATCTTCGATTGGCGTCGGTGGACACATGAATGATGTAGTAGGGGCAGATTCAATTAATGAAGTACTGAGAGTAAATGCCCAAAGAGAATTAGAAGAAGAAGTAGGTTTGCCTACTGAAGATTCTCAAAATATGGAATACCTAGGTTTTATCAATGATGACAATAATGAAGTAGGTAAAGTTCATATGGGTGTAGTATTTAAAATAACAGTCAATTCAAATGATGTAGAAGCTAAAGAAACGGATACGCTAAGAATCAAATGGATTGAAAAAGGGAAAATAGAATCATACGATGACTTTGAGACATGGAGTGCATTAATTCTTCAAGATTTATAATAATTGAGGTGCAAATTAAATGTCAGATATCATCCCATTCCCATTATCTGAGAAAAAGCTAAAAGAAGATATTAGAAAAGCTGAATTAAAACAAGACTTTGACAAAATGTATGAATTATTTGAACAATATGAAAGCCAGTTTGAGTTAGATGAAGCACTCTCAATTAAAAAGTGCGATATGCTATATCAAATGGGAGCATTTTTGGAATTGAGAGAAGAAGCTATCATTTTGCTTAAACAAGGTTTAAACAAGTACGATGAGTTAATGATATTTTATGTTAAAAGTTTAAATGGCTTAGAACAGTACTATGAATCAGTAGAAGTGATTAATCAAATTATTGATGAAGTACGAGATCATAAAACCAGAATGGAATTATTCCCGTTAAAAGAATACGCACAATCTAAACTAGATTCAAATCGAGAACAATTGACTCATTCATTAGCTCAATTCAATCAATTAAATACAAGAGAACAAACGCATGTTCTACTTCAACTCATCGATAATGGGCATTATGATTTCAAAGAAACAATTCATTATTTATTAAGTCATGCTAATGTAGAAAATAACATTATAAGTTTGATGTTAGAATACTTAAGATTTGCACAGTCTGAAACTAGCGTCACAATTACCAAATATGGTACAACAGTTGACATTATTCCTAAAGATTTAAGTGGGCTAGAACACACGACTTTAAAATCGATTGTATTGCCAAAAGTGATTGAGAATCTTGAAAATGGCGCCATACATATTGTTGATGAAGCAAGCCATATCATGAATAATCATTCTATATTGCTATATCCCCTTAATATTGAAACGCTATTTCCAATAGAAGATTGGATTGTCGCGTATGATGTTTATTTTAAATCAATGTTAGGTATAGATGATAGTATTGCGAAACAAGAAATTTTATCATATATCTATAAATTAGATAAGCAATGATAACCCCAATTTCTTGCAAATAATGCATAAATCGTTTAACGTAAATTTTAATTGAAATTAGTAATAAATTATTTCGCAAACGTTGCAATTTCAATGTTTGTGTACACAAATGACCTATGCTATAATAGGGAAGTTGAAAAAATAAAATAGTTATTCATGGAGGTATTTATACATGACAGCAACTTGGGAAAAAAAGGAAGGTAACGAAGGATTATTAACTGTTACTGTTCCATCAGAAAAAGTAGATAAAGCATTAGATCAAGCATTTAAAAAAGTAGTTAAACAAATTAATGTACCTGGATTCCGTAAAGGTAAAGTGCCTCGTCCAATTTTTGAACAACGCTTTGGCGTTGAAGCATTATATCAAGATGCAGTAGACATTTTATTACCAGAAGCTTACGGTGAAGCTATTGATGAAACTGGTATTAATCCAGTTGCTCAACCAGAAGTTAACGTAACTCAAATTGAAAAAGGTAAAGATTTCATTTTTGAAGCTACTGTAACTGTTGAACCAGAAGTTAAATTAGGTGACTACAAAGGTTTAGAAATTGAAAAACAAGATTCTGAACTAACAGATGAAGAATTAGAAGAATCAATTAACCATAGTTTAGGCCACATGGCTGAAATGGTAGTCAAAAAAGAAGACGGCGCTGTTGAAAATGGCGACACAGTTAATATTGATTTCAGTGGTTCAGTTGATGGTGAAGAATTCGAAGGTGGACAAGCTGAAGGTTACGACTTAGAAGTTGGTTCAGGTTCATTCATCCCAGGTTTTGAAGAACAATTAGAAGGCATGAAAACTGGAGAAGAAAAAGACGTTGTTGTTACATTCCCAGAAGAGTATCATGCTGAAGAATTAGCTGGAAAAGAAGCTACTTTCAAAACAAAAGTAAATGAAATCAAATATAAAGATGTTCCAGAATTAAATGATGAAATTGCTAATGAGTTAGATGCAGAAGCTAATTCAGTTGATGAATATAAAGAAAACTTACGTAAACGTCTTGCTGAACAAAAAGCGACTGAAGCTGAAAACACTGAAAAAGAAGAAGCAATTAAAAAAGCAACAGACAATGCTACAATCGACATTCCTCAAGCAATGATCGATACTGAATTAGATCGTATGGTTCAAGAATTTGGTCAAAGAATCCAACAACAAGGGTTAGATTTACAAACATATTTCCAAATTTCTGGACAAGATGAGTCTCAATTAAGAGAACAAATGAAAGACGATGCAGAACAACGTGTTAAAACAAACTTAACATTAACTGCTATTGCTGATGCTGAAAATATCGAAGTTTCAGACGAAGATATTGATAAAGAACTTGAAAAAATGAGTGAACAATTCAACATTTCAGTTGAAGATATCAAAAACACATTAGGTAATACTGATATCGTTAAAAATGATGTTCGCATCCAAAAAGTTATCGATTTATTAAAAGACAATGCTAAATTAGTAGAAGGTAGCAAAGAAGACTAATACTATTCTATTAAGCGATATTCAATTTGATATTGTATTGTTTTAATAACATTGATAGGTAGGATGAATAAGATATATTATCTTGTGGGGTGGGGCCATGAGTTCAATCTGTTATAGTTTGAATTCAGTCCCACTCCTTCCTATTTTCAAGCAAATCAATTGAAATGTTATTATGTTGCATTATAGAATGCTATCTAGTATAGTCTTTATGGAATAGGGGTGTAAAAAAGAATGTTCAAATTCAATGAAGATGAAGAAAATTTAAAATGCTCTTTCTGTGGTAAAGATCAAGATCAAGTTAAGAAATTAGTTGCAGGAAGTGGCGTATATATTTGTAATGAGTGTATTGAATTATGCTCAGAAATCGTTGAAGAAGAGTTAGCACAAAATTCTTCAGAGGAATTAACTGAATTACCAACTCCTAAAGAAATTATGGATCATTTGAATGAATATGTTATCGGTCAAGAAAAAGCTAAAAAAGCTTTATCTGTAGCTGTATATAATCACTATAAACGTATTCAACAATTAGGTCCTAATGAAGATGATGTAGAATTACAAAAAAGTAACATTGCATTAATCGGACCAACAGGTAGTGGTAAGACATTATTAGCACAAACATTAGCTAAAACATTAAATGTACCATTTGCAATCGCAGATGCTACAAGTTTAACAGAAGCTGGCTATGTTGGTGATGACGTAGAAAATATCTTATTACGTTTAATTCAAGCGGCAGATTTTGATATTGATAAAGCTGAAAAAGGTATTATTTATGTAGATGAAATTGATAAGATTGCAAGAAAATCTGAAAATACATCTATAACACGTGATGTTTCAGGTGAAGGTGTGCAACAAGCATTACTTAAAATATTAGAAGGTACTACTGCAAGTGTGCCTCCTCAAGGTGGACGTAAACATCCAAACCAAGAATTGATACAAATTGATACAACAAATATTTTATTCATCCTTGGTGGTGCCTTTGATGGAATTGATGAAGTTATCAAACGTCGTTTAGGTGAGAAAGTCATTGGTTTCGCTAGTAATGAAGCTGATAAATATGATGAAGAAGCGTTATTAGAGCAAATTAGACCAGAAGATTTACAATCTTACGGATTGATTCCTGAGTTTATTGGACGTGTACCAATTGTTGCTAATTTAGAAACTTTAGATGTAGATGCGCTTAAAAATATTTTAACGCAACCTAAAAATGCGCTAGTTAAACAATATACTAAAATGTTAGAACTCGATAACGTCGAGTTAGTATTTAGTGAGGAAGCATTGTCTGCTATTAGTGAAAAAGCTATTGCACGTAAGACAGGTGCTAGAGGACTTCGTTCTATTATTGAAGAAGCGCTAATTGATATAATGTATGATGTACCTTCATCAGAAGATGTAACTAAGGTAGTGATTACAGAACAAACGATCAATGATGAAGTCGAACCTGAATTATATGATTCAGAAGGTAATTTAATCAATGATAGTAAAACATCTGCATAATTTAATATTTATGGTACAGAGCCACATGTTATTGTGGCTCTTTTTTTATGTATTTATCATTCAACATTTGTATTTCTTAAAACTAGGATGACATAGAGATAAAAGTAATGGTAAAGTGTTAATGTGAGAAATAAGAAAAGTGAGGATCACCAATGAAAATTAATCCTAATAATATAGATTTAATTATAAGTGCTGTACAAGAAGCACAATATCCAGAAACAGATGTACCTGAAGTAGCATTAAGTGGTCGTTCAAATGTTGGTAAATCATCATTTATCAATAGTATGATTGGGCGAAAAAACATGGCTCGTACTTCACAACAACCGGGTAAAACACAGACGTTGAATTTCTTTAATATTGATGACCAATTAGTATTTGTAGATGTACCAGGTTATGGTTATGCTAAAGTAAGTAAAGTTCAACGAGAAAAGTTTGGAAAAATGATCGAAGAGTATTTAACAACACGTCAAAAATTACAATTGGTCATTCAACTCGTTGATTTGAGACATAATCCAACTGAAGATGATGTACTTATGTATAATTATTTAAAACATTTTGATATTCCAACTTTAATCATTTGTACCAAAGAAGATAAAATACCAAAAGGGAAAGTACAAAAGCATTTAAATAATATCAAAAACAAATTAGATTTAGAAGAAGGAGATACTATAGTTAGCTATTCTTCTATAAAAAATAATAAACAACAACAAATATGGGATTTGATAGAGTCTTATTTATAATCATTTTAATTATTCATAATAATTTTTCTGATATTCTAGACTAAATCTTCATATATAAATTCAAATTTAACAAATTTGACAAAAATTGAAGTTAGATTAGAATCTTTCTAATTTATTTGAGCAATGAACTTAATAATCAATGCAAATGTGTTATACTAAGGTTATTGTAAGTATATGGAGGGCGTTATAAATGCATTTTATTGCAATAAGCATAAATCATCGAACTGCTAATGTAGCACTAAGAGAGCAAGTTGCTTTTAGAGATGATGCCTTACGATTAGCCCATGAAGATTTATATGAAACTAAAGCCATCTTAGAAAACGTCATCTTATCTACATGTAATCGTACCGAAGTATACGCCGTTGTTGATCAAATTCATACCGGACGTTATTACGTTCAAAGATTTTTAGCACGTAAATTTGGATTTGAAGTAGATGACATTAAAGACATGTCAGAAGTCAAAGTGGGGGACGAAGCTGTAGAACATCTATTGCGCGTCACTTCTGGTTTAGATTCCATTGTACTTGGAGAAACACAAATACTTGGGCAAATGCGCGACGCATTTTTCTTAGCTCAAGAAACGGGTACAACTGGTACTATCTTTAATCATTTATTTAAACAGGCAATTACTTTTGCTAAAAGAGCACATAGTGAAACAGATATTGCAGATAATGCAGTTAGTGTTTCATATGCTGCAGTTGAATTAGCTAAAAAGGTATTCGGAAAACTAAAATATAAACAAGCTGTCATTATTGGTGCAGGGGAAATGAGTGAATTATCACTCTTAAATCTGTTAGGGTCAGGTATTACAAATATAACAATTGTTAATAGAACAGTAGGTAAAGCTAAAGTATTAGCTGAAAAACATCAAGTTAAATTTGATTCACTAGATGCATTACCAGTTTTATTACAACAAGCTGATATTGTAATTAGTTCTACAAGTTCAGAGTCGTATATTATTACTAATGATTTAGTTGAATCTATAGCTAATCAACGAAAATTAGACGCTTTATTATTAGTTGATATTGCAGTTCCAAGAGATATTGAGCCTGGTATTGATGCAATCAACAATATATTTAATTACGATGTTGATGACTTGAAAGGTTTGGTTGATGCGAATTTAAGAGAGCGTCAATTAGCAGCACAAACAATTGCTGATCAAATACCTAGTGAAATAGATACTCATAATGATTGGGTAAATATGTTAGGTGTTGTACCAGTCATTAGAGCTTTACGTGAAAAAGCAATGAATATTCAATCTGAAACAATGGATAGTATTGATAGAAAATTACCAGATTTATCAGAGAGAGAAAGAAAGATTATTTCTAAACATACTAAAAGTATAATCAATCAAATGTTAAAAGACCCTATTAAGCAGGCTAAAGAATTAAGTAGTGATAAGAAAAGTAACGAAAAATTAGAGCTCTTTCAAAGCATTTTTGACATAGAAGCTGATAACCCTTATGAACAAGCGAGACAACACAAAGAAAATAAAGCTAAGGAAATTTCAGCACGTCGAATTTTTAGTTTTGAATAAGCATATTAATATGGTGATGATATGCAAGAAAACCTGTTTATTCGATTTCATGAAATAATATTAATCATTTATCTAATTAGCATTGTTTGCTATTTTCTAGATTTTGTGCGTAAAAGTCATCAAATTAGAGTTTTGGGTATATATACATTGGGGATTGTTTGGGTTTTACAAACAATCTCTTTATCTGTTTTTATTATACAAACGAAACACGCACCATTAGGATCGCTATTTGATGTATTTTTCTCACTGACATGGATTATTATATCTTTATCACTCATTTTGAATGTGATAAAAACTTTGAATTTTTCTGTGTTCTTTTTAAATTTAATTGGTTTTGTATTAATGGCAATGAACACATTTCAACCTGACCGTTATCATAGCCAAGTACAACAAGTGGCAGTTATTAATGAATTGTTACTTGTCCATATTGGTTTAGCAATTTTGAGCTATGCATTCTTTGCTTTAGCATTCGTAAATTGTTTACTTTATATCATTCAATATCGTAATTTAAAAGAGAAGAATTTTGATCAGAAATATTTTAGAATAGGTAGCGTAGCTACTTTAGAAGCTATTGTTTTTTTTACCACTTTGGCAGGATGGATTATACTAATTTTTAGTATTATTCTAGGTGCACAATGGGGTGTATTTTCAGTAGGTCAGCGCATATTTATTGATCCTAAGGTTATTTTTTCTACCGTCATTACGTTATTGTATGGTATTTATTTAATATTTAGAGTGAAAAAGATTATCAATCAAAAGAACCTAATATATTTTAATATTATTTTATTCTGTTTATGTATGTTCAACCTATTTTTCACTACCCATTTTTCGTAAAATGGCTTGTAAAATTATTTATAGGTTGGATAAGAGAACGAGTGTTTTTCTAGGAGGCAGCAGAACATGCGCAAGTTAGTAGTTGGATCAAGAAGAAGTAAACTAGCTTTAACTCAGAGCCAACAATTTATTGATAAATTGAAACAGGTACGTCCAGAATTGGATATTGAGATTAAAGAAATAGTTACGAAAGGCGATCGAATAGTAGATAAGCAATTATCTAAAGTCGGCGGAAAAGGTTTATTTGTTAAAGAAATTCAAAACGAATTGTTTGAAAAACAAATTGATATGGCTATTCATTCTTTAAAAGATGTACCTAGTGTGATACCTGAAGGACTAACATTGGGTTGTATTCCTGATAGAGAGGTTCCTTTTGATGCTTATATTTCCAAAAATCATACACCTTTAAGAGAATTACCTGAAGGCAGTATTATTGGAACAAGCTCTTTAAGAAGAGGGGCTCAAATTTTATCTAAGTATCCTCATTTAGAAATCAAATGGATACGAGGTAATATTGATACGAGATTACAAAAGCTTGAAACAGAAGACTATGATGCCATTATTTTAGCAGCAGCTGGTTTAAGACGAATGGGTTGGTCTGACGATATTGTAACAACCTATTTAGATAAAGATGTTTTACTTCCAGCTATTGGTCAAGGTGCACTTGGCATTGAGTGCAGAAGTGATGATAAAGAATTATTAGACCTATTGCAAGAAGTTCATAATAAAGATGTTGAAAAATGCGTTACTGCAGAAAGAACATTTTTAGCCGAAATGGATGGAAGTTGCCAAGTACCAATTGGTGGATATGCAACTATTAATAGCCAACAACAAATTGAATTTACTGGGCTAATTATGACACCTGACGGTACAGAACGATATGAACATACAGCTATTGGCGAATCTCCAACAGAATTAGGTAAAGAAGTGAGTCGTGTTCTAAAAGAACAAGGCGCTTATGAAATTATTAGAAAATTAAATGAAGAACAATAATCTTCGAGGTGACTTTTTAAAATGAAACCAGTTGTAGTTATGACACAAACAAGTGAAATTCAAAGTGATTTGGTTACAATTATTCACAAACCATTTATAGATATAAAACCACTTGAATTTGATTTGCGTTTGTTAAAAGATAACTATGACTGGCTTATTTTTTCGTCTAAAAATGCAGTTAAATATTTTTTGCCTTATCTATATTTGGTAAATTACAAAAAAATCGCAGTTGTTGGTGTAAAAACTGCTCAATATTGTCGTGAATTAAAAATCCCTGTAGATTTAATTCCACAGGATTACTCACAAGAAGGATTAATTAGTGAATTTCAAAAATATAATCAAAATATCCTCATACCTTCTAGTAAACAAGCACGTCCATTATTAAAAGAAACATTAGCTCGAAATAATGATGTTGTTAAAATTGATTTGTACGAGCCAGTACCACATTATCAACATATAAATGAAGTTAAATCATTAATTTTTAATCAAGAAATTGATGCTTTAACATTTTCAAGTTCATCTTCAGTACGTTATTATTTTAATGAAGACCCAATACCTAAGTTTGATCACTATTTTGCAATTGGCAAGCAAACGGCAAATACGATACATTCATATAATCAACCAGTCATTGTTGCAGATAAACAAACTTTAGAGGCATTGATAGATAAAGTAGTAGAAAGTAGGGACTAAAATGAAATTTGATAGACATAGAAGACTACGTTCTTCTCAAACAATGAGAGATATGGTTCGCGAAACACATGTAAGAAAAGAAGATTTAATTTACCCAATTTTTGTAGTTGAAAAAGATGATATTAAAACTGAAATTAAGTCATTACCAGGTGTATATCAAATCAGTTTAAATTTATTACACGAAGAAATAAAAGAAGCGTATGACCTAGGTATTAGAGCAATTATGTTCTTTGGTGTGCCAAACGATAAAGATGATGTTGGTTCTGGTGCATATGATCATAATGGCGTTGTACAAGAAGCAACACGTATTGCTAAAAAAATGTATAGTGACTTATTAATTGTTGCTGATACATGTCTATGTGAATATACAGATCACGGGCATTGCGGTGTCATTGACGATCACACACATGATGTAGACAATGATAAATCATTACCATTACTTGTTAAAACTGCAATTTCTCAAGTTGAGGCGGGTGCAGATATTATTGCACCAAGTAATATGATGGATGGATTTGTTGCTGAAATTAGACAAGGACTAGATGATGCTGGTTATCAAAATGTACCAATTATGAGTTATGGTATTAAATATGCATCAAGTTTCTTTGGACCATTCAGAGACGCTGCTGATTCAGCCCCTTCATTTGGCGACCGTAAAACATATCAAATGGATCCTGCTAATCGTTTAGAGGCATTGAGAGAACTTGAAAGTGACTTAAAAGAGGGATGTGACATGATGATTGTTAAACCTGCTTTAAGTTATTTAGATATAGTTAGAGATGTTAAAAATCATACTAATGTGCCTGTTGTTGCATACAATGTAAGTGGCGAATATAGTATGACTAAAGCCGCTGCCTTAAATGGATGGATCGATGAAGAAAAGATTGTTATGGAACAAATGGTTTCAATGAAACGTGCTGGAGCAGATATGATTATTACTTATTTTGCTAAAGATATTTGTCAATATCTAGATAAATAACAAAGAGATTAATTATGAGGAGGCAACATTTATGGGATATGAAAAATCAATAAAAGCAATGGAAATTGCTGAAGATTTAATGCCTGGCGGTGTAAATAGTCCAGTGCGTGCTTTTAAATCTGTGGATACACCTGCAATTTTTATGGATCATGCAGAAGGTTCGAAAATATATGATATTGACGGTAATGAATACATTGATTATGTTTTAAGTTGGGGACCGCTTATTTTAGGTCATAAAAATAAACAAGTTATCGAAAATCTTCACAAAGCAGTAGATAACGGCACTAGTTTTGGTGCTTCTACACTACAAGAAAATAAACTAGCTCAATTGGTTATTGATAGAGTACCTTCTATTGAGAAAGTTAGGATGGTATCTTCAGGTACGGAAGCTACATTAGATACATTAAGATTAGCGCGCGGTTATACTGGACGCAATAAAATTGTTAAATTTGAAGGTTGTTATCACGGTCATAGTGACTCATTATTAATTAAGGCTGGATCTGGAGTAGCAACATTAGGTTTACCCGATTCACCAGGTGTACCAGAAGGTATTGCAAAAAATACCATTACTGTACCATATAATGATTTAGATTCATTACGTCTAGCATTTGAAAAATATGGGGATGATATTGCTGGAGTTATAGTTGAACCAGTTGCTGGTAATATGGGTGTAGTTCCTCCCGTAGAAGGCTTTTTACAAGGATTAAGAGATATTACTAATGAATATGGTTCATTGCTAATATTTGATGAAGTTATGACTGGTTTTAGAGTTGGTTATAACTGTGCGCAGGGCTATTTTGGAGTGACACCAGATTTAACTTGTTTAGGTAAAGTTATAGGTGGAGGTTTACCTGTCGGAGCGTTTGGTGGTAAAAAAGAGATCATGGATCACATCGCACCAGTAGGAAATATTTATCAAGCAGGTACTTTATCAGGTAATCCATTAGCAATGACAAGTGGTTATGAAACACTAAGTCAATTAACACCTGAATCATATGACTATTTTAATGAACTAGGAGATTTACTTGAAAAAGGGCTTAAAGAAGTCTTTGCTAAGCATCAGGTACCTATAACAGTAAATAGAGCTGGATCAATGATAGGTTATTTCTTAAATGAAGGTCCTGTGACTAATTTTGAACAAGCCAATAAAAGTGATTTGAAATTATTTAGTGAGATGTATAGAGAAATGGCAAAAGAAGGTGTATTCCTGCCACCATCTCAATTTGAAGGGACTTTCTTATCAACAGCACATACTAAAGAAGATATTGAAAAAACAATACAAGCATTTGATAATTCATTAAGTCGTATTGTAAAATAAAAGGAAAATTAATTACATTTTTAGCCTGGGATATTATACCCAGGCTATTAATATATAATGAAATTATTTGAATGAGTATGTTTGAAATAACTGAGTTTTTACCATTTCACACATTTATAAAAGGTAGTGTGCGTATGAAGATAATAAATAGAAATAACCTAATTATATTAGCATTATCCATTATCATAAGTTTGCTATTAAAGATATCACATATATTATTACCTTTTATGTTTGGCCCCATTATAGCAGCTATTTTATGTATAAAAGTACTTAAATTAGATATTAAATGGCCGTTTTGGATTAGCCAAATTGGTCTGATTTGTTTAGGTGTTCAAATAGGAACTACATTTACTAGAACTGTTATAAAAGATATTCAAGCAAGTTGGTTAACAATTATTCTCGTTTCAGTTCTTTTGCTCGTGTTAGCACTTTTAATCGCATTATTATTTAAGAAAATAGCAGACGTAAATACCGAAACAGCCATTCTAAGTGTAATACCTGGTGCTTTAAGCCAAATGTTAGTTATGGCAGAGGAAGATAAAAATGCTAATATTTTAGTTGTGAGTTTAACACAAACATCTAGAATTATATTCGTTGTGATTTTAGTGCCATTAATTTCATATTTTTTCCAAAATAATCAAAGTAGTGGAGAAACTATAGTTAAAGCAAAACCTTTAACTGATGTTTTAAATATTTGGCAATTTATATTTATTGTATTGGCAATCGTTGTAGTTTATTGGATAATGGCTAAGATAAATTTTCCAACCAAACAATTATTGGCACCAATTGTGGTTCTAATCATCTGGAATATTACGACTGATGTGACATTTGCATTAGATAATTGGTTACTAGCAACAGCACAAGTGGTGTATATGATTCGAATAGGCCTACAAATAGCTCGTTTGCTTTCAGACTTGAAAGGTAGAATAGCCGTAGCGATTGCGTTTCAAAATATTATGCTTATATTAAGTGCTTTCATAATGGTTTGTATCTTACATTTCTTTACACATGATTCAATCAATGAGTTGTTTTTAGGTGCAGCGCCAGGAGGCATGAGCCAAATTGTATTAGTTGCAATTGAAACAGGAGCAGATGTGGCTATGATATCTAGTTATCATATATTTAGAATCTTCTTTATATTATTTTTAATCGCTCCATTAATTAATTATTTCTTGAAATATAGATCAAAGCGATCGTAAAAAAGTTTAATAGAATTAATAAAAAAGGCGTATATCAAAAGCTTATTTTGTAAGCTAAGATATACGTCTTTAAAGTTTAATCATGTTTAGGTTTTTGAGGACAATCTTGCAAATGTGAATCATATAATCCAGCTGCCTCTAAAAATGAAAATACTGTTACTGGACCTAGGAATTTAAAACCATACTTTTTTAAATCTTTGGACAATGCTTTAGCACGATCATCAACCGTAATACGATCTTCAGGCTTTACATATCCCATGTCGATGGGTTTACCATTCACATAAGACCATAAAAACGTACTAAAGCTACCGTAATCCTTCTCAATTTCTAAATAACCTTTCGCTTGTGCAATAATAGCTTCTAATTTCTTTCTATGATGAACAATATTGGGAAATGTCATTAAGTTGTCGACATCTTGATCGGTCATTGCCGCTACCTTTTTAGGATCGAATTGATAAAATGCCTCTTCATAAGCGGATTTCTTCTTTAGTATCGTAAGCCAAGATAGACCAGCATGTTGAGATTCTAATGCCAATAGTTTAAATAAATCTTTACTATCATACATAGGTTGACCCCAAACTTGATCATGATATTCTATATAAATTGGATCTTTGGTACCGAAGGCACAAGGGTTCATAAAATTCCTCCTAATAGATTGACTTATGTGAATTTCCATTATACTATAATTAAGTAAATGAATATAATATTTGGGAAGAGTATGTTTTAATTACTTTTTAGAGAGTGTATGGTTGGTGAAAATACATAGTAATTACTACTGAAGGTAGCCCACTTAGTCCTTTTGCTGAATGAACGAAGTAAAGAGTAGGCAGAAGCGTGTTTGAGCGTTAATCAAATTCTAGAGTGCTCGAAAGTAGAAGGTTGATTTATTTACAATCTAACTACTTTCTTGAATATAGGTGGTACCACGGAACATCCGTCCTATGTATATAGGATGGGTGTTTTTTATTTTTTTGAGGAGGATTTACTTTATGGAAATGAAACCGAAATATAATCCACGCGAAGTAGAAGCGGGAAGATATGATGAATGGGTAAAAAATGGTTATTTCAAACCATCAGAAGATAGTAATAAAGAAACATATACAATCGTTATTCCACCACCAAATGTAACAGGTAAATTACATTTAGGCCATGCTTGGGATACAACATTACAAGATATTATTACTCGTATGAAGCGTATGCAAGGTTATGATACTTTATATCTACCTGGTATGGATCATGCTGGTATTGCTACACAAGCTAAAGTAGAAGCTAAACTAAATGAACAAGGTATTTCACGTCATGATATTGGTCGTGAAAAATTCTTAGAACAAGCTTGGGATTGGAAAGAAGAATATGCAAGCTTCATCCGTAAACAATGGGCTAAATTAGGATTAGGATTAGATTATAGTAGAGAACGTTTTACTTTGGATGACGGTTTAAGTAAAGCTGTTAAAAAAGTGTTTGTTGACCTTTATAACAAAGGCATTATTTATAGAGGCGAACGTATCATCAACTGGGATCCTCAAGCTCGTACCGCTTTATCTGATATAGAAGTGATTCATGAAGATGTACAAGGTGCATTTTATCACTTTAAATACCCATATGCTGATGGGGATGGATATATTGAAATCGCTACAACACGTCCAGAAACGATGTTAGGTGATACAGCTATTGTTGTTAACCCGAATGACGAGAGATATAAAGACGTAATTGGCAAAAAGGTTATATTACCAATAGTTGGTAGAGAATTACCAATATTAGCTGATGAATACGTAGATATCGAATTTGGTTCTGGTGCTATGAAAGTAACGCCAGCTCATGACCCTAATGACTTTGAAATTGGTCAACGTCATCAATTAGAAAATATTATAGTAATGGATGAAAAAGGACACATGAATCATCATGCTGGTAAATATGAAGGCCTTGAGCGTTTTGAATGTCGTAAACAGTTAGTTGAAGACTTAAAAGAACAAGATTTAGTCATTAAGATTGAGGAACATATGCATTCTGTTGGTCACTCTGAACGTTCTGGTGCAGTAGTAGAACCATATTTATCTACACAATGGTTTGTTAAAATGAAACCTTTAGCCAAACGTGCTTTAGATAATCAAAAAACAGATGATCGTATTGATTTTTATCCACCTCGATTTGAAAATACATTTAATCGTTGGATGGAAGAAATTAGAGATTGGACTATTTCAAGACAGCTTTGGTGGGGCCATCAAATTCCTGCATGGTATCACAATGAAACTGGAGAAGTTTATGTAGGAGAAAATGCACCAGAAGATATTGAAAATTGGACTCAAGATGAAGATGTTTTAGATACTTGGTTTTCTAGTGCATTATGGCCATTCTCAACTTTAGGTTGGCCAGACGTTGAAGCAGAAGATTTTAAACGTTATTTCCCAACTAATGCATTAGTGACAGGTTATGACATTATTTTCTTCTGGGTTGCACGTATGATTTTCCAAGGGTTAGAGTTCACAGACCGTAGACCATTTAATGATGTATTGTTACATGGCTTAGTTAGAGCAGAAGACGGTAGAAAAATGAGTAAATCATTAGGCAATGGTGTAGATCCTATGGATGTTATTGATGAATATGGTGCAGATAGTTTAAGATACTTCCTTGCCACAGGTTCTGCACCAGGTCAAGATTTACGTTATTCAACTGAAAAGGTTGAATCAGTATGGAATTTCATTAATAAAATATGGAATGCCGCAAGATTTAGTTTAATGAATATTGGTGAAGACTTTAAAGTTGAAGATATTGATTTATCAGGAAATTTATCTTTAGCAGATAAATGGATATTAACGCGTCTAAATGAAACAATCGCTACAGTTACAGATTTAAGTGATAAATATGAGTTTGGTGAAGTAGGTCGAGCGTTATATAATTTCATTTGGGATGAATTCTGCGATTGGTATATTGAAATGAGTAAGATACCTATGAATGGCGAAGATGAAGATCAAAAACAAACGACACGTTCTGTATTAAGTTATGTGTTAGATCGCATTATGAGAATGCTACATCCATTTATGCCATTTGTTACAGAAAAAATTTGGCAAAGCTTACCTCATGATGGAGAAACAATTGTTCAAGCATCTTGGCCAACTGTAAATGAGGAACTCATGTTTGATGATAGTAAGCAAACGATGCAACAATTAGTTGAAATTATAAAATCAATAAGACAATCTCGATTAGAAGTAAATACACCACTATCTAAAGCTATTCCAATTATGATTCAGGCTAAAGATAATAATATTCAATCTACACTAACAGAAAATGCTGACTATATAGAAAGATTCTGTCATCCAAGTGAATTGACAATCAATGTTGATATCGACATCCCAGAGAAAGCAATGACGTCTGTTGTATTAGCGGGTAAAGTCATCTTACCTTTAGAAGGTTTAATTGATATGGATAAAGAGATTGCACGTTTAGAAAAAGAATTAGATAAACTACAAAGTGAATTAGATCGCGTCGATAAAAAATTGGCCAATGAAAACTTTGTCAATAAAGCACCTGAAAAAATTATTAATGAAGAAAAAGAAAAGCAAAAGCATTACCAAGAAAAATATGATGGTGTAAAAGCAAGAATTGAACAATTAAAAGCATAGGAGTATGTATCATGAATTACCTAGATAGCTTGTATTGGATACATGAAAGAACTAAGTTTGGCATCAAACCAGGCGTTAAACGTGTGGAATGGATGCTTGAAAAACTAAATAACCCACAACAACGTATTAAAGGCATACACGTAGGCGGTACAAATGGAAAAGGATCGACAGTGGCATATTTAAGAGCAGCTTTGGTTGAAAATAACTATGAAGTTGGTACTTTTACATCTCCATTTATTGAAACTTTTAATGAACGTATTAGTTTAAATGGATATCCTATTTCAAATGATGAAATTGTTGAGTTAGTTACTCGTGTTAAACCAATAAGTGAAGCGTTAGAAGTTGAAACAGAGTTAGGCAATGCAACTGAATTTGAAATTATTACTACAATGATGTTTTTATACTTTGGTGAAGTACACCCAGTTGATTTTGTTATTGTTGAAGCGGGTTTAGGTATTAAAAACGATTCAACCAATGTATTTAATCCAATTATGTCTATTTTAACGAGCATAGGTTTAGATCATACTGACATCTTAGGCAACACTTATTTAGATATAGCCAAAGACAAGGGAGATATCATTAAACCTAATACACCAGTAATTTATTCTGTGAAAAATGAAGATGCATTAAAATATATTAGAGACTATGCAGTTGAACAAAATGCAACACCTATTGAGCTTGATAGAGAAATTATTGTAGTTTCTCAAGATGATGAATTTACTTATAGATATAAAGATTACGAACTTGAAACAATTATTTTAAATATGTTGGGTGAACATCAAAAAGAAAATGCATCATTAGCTATAACGGCATTAATTGAATTAAATGAATCAGGAATCATAGAACTTGATTTTAATAAAATGATTGATGGTATTGAATCAGTCAATTGGATCGGTAGAATTGAACAAGTTAAAGAACATCCATTAATGATTATTGATGGTGCGCATAATAATGAAAGTGTAGATGCTTTGATTGATACTATTAAACAATATTATGGTCGTGATCAAATTGATATTTTATTCTCAGCGATTAAAGGAAAACCAATTTGTGATATGTTAAACAAATTAGAAGACATTGCATCTCACTTTTATATCACCGATTTTGATTTTCCCAAAGCTTTATCAAAAGAAGAAATTGCTGAAAATATCAATAGAAATAATGTTGAGCTAATAGATGATTATGTAGAATTTTTAGAGAATTATGATGGAAAAGGTTTAATTATTACAGGTAGCTTATATTTTATAAGCGAAGTTAAATCTAAAACAAAATTTGATTAGAATATAATTTTTATATAAATAAAGCCAAGGTTTCTAAATTTTATAGAAATCTTGGCTTCTTTATTAATTTTGGATCGAGGTACAACCATTTTTATATAAAATTGATAATATGTTTTTGTTTTATTATTGTGATATAATCTTTTTGAAAGGAGTAGTCATGTTGATTTACACATATGTATCCTCAGTACTATTTAGCTTCTTATATCAGCTTTCAACTAATGATAATTTTAATAAAAGATACCTAATATTAAGGTCCCAATGTGATTTTTGTCAAAGTAAATTAAAATATTATGATTTAATTCCAATTATAAGCTTCCTTATTTTAAAAGGTAAGTCGAGATGTTGTAAGCAATCATTAAACTATAGTTACTTGATAGGTGAGTTACTTGCATTACTACCAATCTTGCTTGTCTATTACCAACTAATCAATATTAATCCTCAACTTTATTTAATTTCCTTTCTGTTTTTATTAGTTATGTCAATCAATGATATAGAAGATTATTCTATTAATTTATATTTTTTAATTATCTTCACAACTGTTTTATTATTTACGACTCAGATTTTCCTAAATACTTTTATCCTTACATTTATAATTAGTCACTTATTCTATATATTTATGAATCATTATATTGGCTATGGAGATATTCTTCTATTTAATATTCTATCTTTATTCTTATCAATGAACTTCATGTTTTACCTTATTCTTTTCACTTTTATGATAGGTGGTTTGATAACCATAATCATTAAAACCTTTTTTAATCACAACATTAAATATATCCCTCTTATTCCATTTATCTTTTTATCGTTTATTTTTGTTTCTAGTTTTTATCCTTATTTAATCGAACTATTTGGAGGTGTTCCTTTTTGAGAATCAAAGAAATGGCTAATTCAGAGAAACCGCGTGAGCGATTAGTAAATAATGGTGCTGCATCATTATCCAACTCAGAATTGTTAGCAATACTTATTAATACAGGTAGAAAGGGCTGCTCTAGTATTGAAATTGCAAATGAATTATTAAGTGGTATAAAATCGTTGAAAGAATTGAAAAAGTTCTCAATCAACGATTTAATCAAAGTCAAAGGTATTGGTTATCATAAAGCTATAACCTTAAAAGCTGCATTTGAGATAGGGGAGCGAATAAATAGTGTATCTCAACACGAAGTAATTAAAATTACTTGTCCTGCAGATGTTGCAGATTTAATGATGTCGAAGCTTAAAGATTTACAACAAGAACATTTTTATGTTCTTTTATTGAATTCCAAAAATATTGTTATTAAACAAAAATGTATTTTTGTAGGAACACTAAATAGTTCTATTATTCACCCTAGAGAAATTTTTAATGTTGCAATTAAAGAATCATGTAATTCAATGATAGTGGTTCATAATCACCCGTCTGGTGATGTTACACCTTCTGAAGAAGATATTAATACAACTATTAGATTAAGAGATTGTGGAATGATTTTAGGTATTAATGTATTGGACCATATTATTATTGGAGATAATCAGTTTACGAGTTTAGTAGAATGTGGTTACTTTGATAATGAATAGTTTAAATCTAGAATAAATAGAAATGGAATAGTATAATAGATAAAAAGAGACACCAGGAGGTCATTAAATTGACTATATTTCTTATTATTGGGGTACTTATTCCAATTGTTTTTATCATGCGATTAAATGCTAAAAATCAAAAAATGACAATAAAACTATTTTTATACACAATAGGATTGTCTATATTAGGTATTGTAGTGACAACTGTCATCGGAACGATAGTAGCTCATTCACATTCATCAATTGGTTTAGTTGTAATAGGTTCAATTATTGTAGGTGCTATTTGGGGTATTTTATTAGGTTTAAGTTACATTTGCTTTAGATTTTTATCTACTACATTTAAAAAGTGATTTTACTTAAAAAAGCTATGAGGAATTAATGCAATGTTGTGCATTGATTCTCATAGCTTTTAAATTATTGAATATATGCGATTAATTTATCATAGTTATCCATTAACCAAATAATGCCTTGATAAGCAAGATAAATACATAATAGTATTATACCTGCAGATATTAAAAAGCGGATGATTGATATACCTACTCTAAACAATAAAATAACAAGTAATACAATTAATATAATCGATAATAAACTCATTATGGAAAACCTCCTAACGACACGAAACTCATATTAATATTATACTCAAATTGATAGTTAAATACATCCGTCTATAGGTACATCTAGGATACTTCCTTAGACCTATATATTTTTTACTAATAATTTAATATAATGACTTAAATGGTAAAGGAGGATATATTATGACGTTCATATTCAGTATAATAAAAAATATTATAGCAGTTATAGCTATTTTAATCATTATCTATATCGCGTTAAAGTATGCGCCTTTTTTAAGGGACCAAGAGTGGAATCCAATTAGTAATCCTCCAAATCAGACTGAGCAAAATATGGATAACCCAAATGATAATACAAAACAACCGCAACATGGTAAAAGATATTCAATAGAAGACAATGATATAATCAAGAACGTACCTACAAGTCAAATCAAAAATGTATTTAATATGATCAATAAAAAAGAATTTATGTCAGTATCAGGAATCGGAAGAATGGGATATAATGATGAATATTTAGCTGGTCAAAGAGGCGATGAATTTATTATTTATAAATTCGGTTCTGATTCAATTCGAGTATATAATAATGAGTTTGAAATGCAACAAGATTTACATGAGTTGGGACAAAATATTGAATTAAAAAATGAACAGGCATTTGAAAATAATTAGTTTCTCATGTTTGAAATCCTTTTTCAAATAAGTTAGCCTTTATATAGAGAGTAAAAAGATAAAGGTTGGTGTGGACAATGGTTGAAAAATCAAAAGAAAAGCGTGCCAACGAACAAGCTAAAGCTCAAAACCTATTTGCACGTTGGAGAAAAGAAGAGACGCTTTATAGCGAAGATGAGAAAAAAGAAAGAAAAAAACAAGAAAAACAACAAAAAGAGAATAAATAACGTGATACATTTAAGACTACTAACTTATGACAAGTTGGTAGTTTTTTAATTATTCTTCAAAATATTAGTGGATGATTCACACATTAAAATTGTTAAAATGCAGGTAGTTTTCTTCAATAGTGAGTGATTATAATATAAAATGATTTTATTAAGCGTTAGTGCTTTATTTCATTTCAGCAGTAATATAGAATAGTGAGGAAGAATAAATTTTAAAGTTTTATAAGAGGTGTTCTGGGTGCTTAAATTTTTCAAAAATAACAAACTCATTGTTGTTTTATGTGCAATTATTGTTTTTATTGCATTAATTGGTTTGTCTATTCGCTCTCAATCTCAATCACCTCCCGAGCAATATGTAGGAGATTCTGTTTCATTTGGTCAACGAGTGATGAGTTATCCTGTAAATTTTGTTACTGGAGCAATTGGTAATATTTTTAATATGGGTGAATCGAAAGAAACTAAAAACAAAGTCAAACAATTAGAAGCTAAAAATCAACGATTAGAGGCTGAAAACAAGAAGTATAAAAAGGAATTAGATATGAAAGATATATCTAAATATGATCCGATTTCTACTACTGTTATAGCAAGAAATCCAGACCAATGGATGAATACTATAGTCATTGATAAAGGTTCTAAAGCTGGTATCAAAAATAATATGGCTGTCATGACATCTGAAGGATTAATTGGAAGAACTACTAAAGTAAATCAATTTTCTTCACAAGTGGATTTAATTTCTACGAATACAAGAGCAGGTAAATTATCAGTTAATATACAGCATAAATCTAAAAATGTATTTGGATTAATAGATCATTATGATGCGAAAAATGAAGAATTAGTTATTAGCGATATCAATAATAAAGATAGTGTTTCCAAAGGCGATAAAGTTGTAACGAGTGGTTTAGCAGATCAACTTCCAAGCAGTTTATACATAGGTGAAGTGACAAGTGTAGAGAATGATCAATATGGTTTAGCTAAGGAAGTAAGAGTGAAAACAGGTGCAGATTTATCAGATTTAAATCATGTATATGTTGCTAAGCGAGACGCTGCTTCACTTCCTAAAGATGAAAGCGGGGATAACTAATGCGAGGAATATATTATTTCTTGATTGGTATTCTACTTTTTTATATTGATACTATTATTGGTTTAGTCATTCCTATGCACTTCGGTAAAATTGATGTCATTTTTGTACCACACTTAACTTTAATGTATTTATTAATTTTAACCATTTATCGCAGTTTTGGTGTGGCTTTAATATTAGCAATATTTTTTGGTTTAATAACTGATTTATATTTTGGAAGTATTTATGGTCTGTACATGTTTGGTTATATATTAGCTGTAGTGGTTATGGA
This sequence comes from Staphylococcus warneri, assembly GCF_900636385.1. NCBI lineage: Bacteria > Bacillati > Bacillota > Bacilli > Caryophanales > Staphylococcaceae > Staphylococcus > Staphylococcus warneri. The sequence goes on from NZ_LR134269.1 coordinate 1,130,157, forward strand.
TAGATTTTTTAAAATATTCTATAAGGATAAAGTCATGATATTTATTATTATTTTGGTAAGTACTCTCTTAATAGAAATATACGTGGCATTAATTTATGGATTAATTGGATTTATACAATTTAATCTGTTAGAGTTCTTATTACTTAGATTATTACCAACGTTTATCCTCAATATAATCCTATTAACAATTCTATATCCTATCATGTTAAAATTTTTGAGGAAAATACAAATCAAGATTGACAGTAGGATATAAGTAATGGTAAGATGCAGTAGTTGAGTAGTTTCAGGCTACATACAACCGCTCAAATATAGGTCAAAGTACAAATTGTATTTTAATTAATGATAATTTTAATTAAAATGCCGATATGTCACCTATATATGGCGTGACTTATAATATAGGAGGTGCAAAGTATGTTTGCTATTATTGAAACAGGTGGAAAACAAATCAAAGTAGAAGAAGGACAAGAAATTTACGTTGAAAAATTAGACGTAAACGAAGGTGATTCTTTCACATTTGATAAAGTATTATTTGTAGGTGGAGATTCAGTTAAAGTTGGTGCGCCAACAGTTGAAGGTGCTACTGTTACTGCAACTGTTAATAAAAACGGTCGTGGTAAAAAAATCACTGTATTCACATACAAACGTCGTAAGGACTCTAAACGTAAAAAAGGCCATCGTCAACCATATACAAAATTAACTATCGATAAAATTAACGTGTAATAATGATTACTGTTGATATTACAGTTAATGATGAAGGCAAAGTAACAGATGTCGTTATGGATGGTCATGCTAATCACGGTGAATATGGTCATGACATAGTCTGTGCTGGTGCCTCAGCCGTATTATTTGGTAGTGTTAATGCAATTATGGGATTGACGTCAGAAAAACCGGATATCGATTATAGTGATGACGGCGGTCATTTTCATATAAGAAGTGTTGATACAAATAACGATGAAGCTCAATTAATTCTTAAAGCAATGCTTGTATCTTTACAAACTATTGAAGAAGAATATAATGAAAATATCAGATTAAATTATAAGTGAGGTGTATCCCGATGTTAAAATTAAACTTACAGTTCTTCGCATCTAAAAAAGGGGTAAGTTCTACAAAAAACGGACGTGACTCTGAATCTAAACGTTTAGGTGCTAAACGTGCTGACGGTCAATACGTAACAGGTGGTTCAATTCTTTATCGCCAACGTGGTACTAAAATTTACCCTGGTGAAAATGTAGGTCGTGGTGGCGATGATACATTATTCGCTAAAATCGACGGCGTTGTTAAATTTGAACGCAAAGGTCGCGACAAAAAACAAGTTTCTGTATATGCAGTAGCTGAATAATTTTGTCTAGTTAACACCAGAAGTGAAGGCTTCTGGTGTTTTCTTTTGTTTAAAATCTTATTCTAAAGGAAACAAATTATCAGATTGAATCAAGTAGATACCTTAAGATTCAATTTAAGAATTAAAATTTTTCTACAAATGGACTTAATGATATAATTAAACAGATCATGAATACAAAAATGAGTAAAAGAGGTGAGATATATGTTTGTCGATCAAGTGAAAATATCTCTTAAAGCAGGAGATGGTGGTAATGGTATTACCGCATACAGAAGAGAAAAATATGTACCATTCGGTGGACCAGCTGGTGGCGATGGTGGTAAAGGTGCATCAGTAATATTTGAAGTAGATGAAGGTCTACGTACATTATTAGATTTTAGATATCAAACGCACTTTAAAGCTAAAAAAGGAGAAAATGGGCAAAGTAGTAACATGCATGGAAGAAATGCAGAAGACTTAGTATTAAAAGTACCACCCGGCACAATTGTTAAAAGTGTTGAAACTGAAGAAGTCCTTGCAGACTTAGTTGAAGATGGTCAACGCGCTATAGTAGCAAAAGGTGGTCGTGGAGGTCGTGGTAACTCACGTTTTGCGACACCTAGAAACCCTGCACCAGACTTCAGTGAAAATGGTGAGCCAGGTGAAGAAATCGATGTCACACTTGAATTAAAATTATTAGCGGATGTAGGTTTAGTAGGTTTTCCTAGTGTAGGTAAATCAACTTTATTATCAATCGTTTCTAAAGCTAAACCTAAAATTGGAGCGTATCATTTTACAACAATCAAACCAAATTTAGGAGTAGTTTCTACACCCGATAATAGAAGTTTTGTTATGGCTGACTTACCAGGTTTAATTGAAGGTGCATCAGACGGCGTAGGTTTAGGCCATCAATTTTTACGACATGTTGAACGTACAAAAGTAATTGTACATATGATTGATATGAGTGGTTCAGAAGGGCGTGATCCTATCGATGATTATCACGTCATTAATAAAGAATTAGTGGCATATAAGCAACGTTTAGAAGATCGACCACAAATTATAGTAGCAAATAAAATGGATATGCCAGATGCAGAAGAGAATTTAGAATTATTCAAGGAAGAAATCGGTGACGACCATATTATTATTCCGTTATCTGCAGTGTCAAGAGATAATATTGATCAATTATTATATACAATTGCTGATCAACTTGAAAAAGTAAAAGACATTGATTTCTCTGTTGAAGAAGATGAAAATGTTGGTGTTAACCGTGTTGTATACAAACACACACCATCTCAAGATACATTCACAATTACAAGAGATGATGATGGTGCATATGTTGTGAGTGGTAATGCAATCGAAAGAACATTCAAGATGACAGACTTTAATAGTGATCCAGCGGTACGTCGTTTCGCAAGACAAATGCGTTCAATGGGTATTGATGATGCCTTAAGAGCTAGAGGCTGTAGCAACGGAGATATCGTAAGAATTCTTGGTGGAGAATTCGAATTTATAGAATAGGAGTGTGAAAGATGGACAATAAAGAATATAAGAAGTTTTATCTTATACGTGAAGATGTTTTACCTGAATCTGTAATTAAAACATTAAAAATAAAAGATGCATTAAAAAATAATTCTGAGTTGTCCATCTATGAGGCCGTAAAACAATACGGCTTGTCAAGAAGCGCTTTTTATAAATATAGAGAAACTATATTTCCTGTAGATGAAAAATTATTAGACCATCGTGAATTCACTTTAATTCTATATGTCAATGATATTGTAGGTATGTTGGCTCAAGTATTAAATACAATTTCTCAATTACATTTATCTGTACTTACAATACATCAAAGTGTACCGATGAATGATAAAGCAACGATTACCTTATCGTTAAATGCTTCATCTTCTGATTTAATGATAGATGATGTAGTAATTGCCTTAAGAGAAATTGAACATGTGTCTAAAGTAGAGTTAATAAGCATGAGTATGTAAATGAGGATGTGCTAAAATGTACGCGTATATTAAAGGTAAGCTAACACAATTGTTTCCTACACACGTCGTGGTAGACGTTAATGGTGTTGGATACGAAATTCAGACACCTAATTCATATCGTTTTCAAAAATATTTGGATAAAGAAGTTCAAATATTTACATCATTAATTGTTAGAGAAGATGCACAACTACTTTATGGTTTTATTAATGAAGAAGAAAAAGATATGTTTTTAAGTTTAATTAAAGTTACGGGAATAGGACCAAAGTCAGCATTGGCTATACTTGCAACAAGTACACCAAATGAAGTAAAACAAGCCATTGAGAATGAAAACGATGCATATCTAACTAAATTCCCAGGTATCGGTAAGAAAACTGCACGACAAATAGTACTAGATTTAAAAGGCAAAGTTCAAATTACGGAAGAAAATACTGACACACTTTTAAATGTTATGAATGAATCAAATGCCAATGAATCTATGATTAAGGAAGCGATGTTAGCTTTAGAAGCATTAGGTTATTCAAAACGTGAGTTATCTAAAGTTGAAAAGGTTCTAAAACAATCCAATATGGAATCAGTGGATGAAGCTGTTAAAATCGGATTACAAACATTAGTGTCATAATAACCTAACATCAAAATGAAAGGGGGAGATATTATGGATGAAAGAATGGTCGATCAATCTGCACATAATGAAGAATCTGACTTCGAATTATCTTTACGACCTACTAAATTAAAGCAGTATATCGGTCAATCTTCTATTAAAAGTAATTTAGAAGTATTCATTAAAGCAGCTAAACTGAGAGAAGAACCTTTAGATCACGTTCTCTTATATGGTCCCCCAGGGTTAGGTAAAACAACATTATCTAATATTATAGCCAATGAAATGGACGTTAATATTAGAACAGTATCTGGACCTTCATTAGAACGTCCTGGAGATTTAGCAGCAATTTTATCTGGATTACAACCAGGAGATGTATTGTTCATTGATGAAATACATCGTTTAAGTAGTGTTGTTGAAGAAGTATTATATCCTGCGATGGAAGATTTTTTCTTAGATATTATTATAGGTAAAGGTGATGAAGCACGAAGTATTCGTATTGATTTACCACCTTTTACACTTGTTGGTGCTACAACACGAGCAGGCAGTTTAACTGGCCCTTTAAGAGATCGATTTGGCGTCCACTTACGATTGGAATATTATAATGAAGCAGATTTAAAAGAAATTATTATAAGAACTGCGGAAGTACTAGGAACTGGTATAGATGAAGAAAGTGCTATAGAATTAGCAAAACGTTCTAGAGGAACGCCACGTGTAGCGAATCGTTTATTAAAAAGAGTGAGAGACTTTCAACAAGTTAATGAAGATGATCAAATTTATATTGAAACTACGAAGCGCGCATTAAAACTATTACAAGTAGACGATTATGGTTTAGATTATATTGATCATAAGATGATGAATTGTATATTGAATCAATATAAAGGTGGTCCTGTTGGACTTGATACCATTGCCGTGTCAATTGGTGAAGAACGTGTAACTATTGAAGACGTTTATGAACCTTTCTTGATTCAAAAAGGTTTCTTAGAACGTACACCTCGAGGAAGAAAAGCGACACCGTTAGCGCATGAACATTTTGGCAATTCTAATGAAATGAGGGAGTAAGTTGAATATTGAAGATTTTGACTATGATTTACCTGAATCTCTAATCGCGCAAACACCTTTAAAAAATAGAGACCAAAGTAGATTGTTAGTATTAAATAGAAAAAATGGAAATATGGAACATCTACATTTTAAAGATGTTATTAATTATTTTAATCCTGGTGATACGTTAGTTTTAAACGATACTAGAGTAATGCCAGCAAGACTTTTTGGATTAAAAGAAGAAACTGGCGCTAAAGTTGAGATGCTTATGTTAACTCAAATTGAAGGTAATGACTGGGAAGTATTGTTAAAGCCGGCTAAACGTATTAAAGTTGGAAATCAATTGAACTTCGGTGATGGAAAAATAATCGCTGAATGTATTGAGGAGTTAGATCAAGGCGGTAGAATTATGCGCTTGCACTATGAGGGTATACTCCAAGAACGACTTGATGAACTAGGTGAGATGCCATTACCACCATATATTAAAGAAAGATTAGACGATCCTGATCGTTATCAAACTGTTTATGCTAAAGAAAGTGGATCTGCTGCAGCACCAACTGCAGGACTACATTTTACAGATGAACTTCTAGAGTCAATTAAAGCTAAAGGCGTGAATATCGCTTTTATTACATTACATGTTGGTCTTGGTACATTTAGACCAGTAAGTGTAGATAATATTGATGATCATGAGATGCATAGTGAATATTATCAAATGACGCAAGAAACTGCAGATTTATTAAATAAGACAAGAAAAAATGGTCATCGAATTATTTCAGTAGGTACGACATCAACCAGAACACTAGAGACAATACGCAGAGATCATTCGGAATTTGTTGAAAAAAGTGGTTGGACAGATATCTTTATCTATCCAGGTTTTGAATATAAAGCTATCGATGGCTTGATTACTAACTTCCATCTTCCTAAGTCAACGTTAGTAATGTTAGTGTCAGCGTTTAGTAGCAGAGAATATATTTTAAATGCATATCAAAAAGCTGTTGAAATGGAGTATAGATTCTTTAGTTTTGGAGATGCAATGTTAATTATATAAAAGAATGTGAGGATTATAAATATGCCTGCAGTAACATATGAACATATTAAAACTTGTAAACAATCAGGTGCACGTTTAGGAATTGTACATACACCACATGGTTCGTTTGAAACACCAATGTTTATGCCGGTTGGAACTAAAGCAACTGTTAAAACAATGAGTCCTGAAGAATTGCGTCAGATTGAGGCTAAGATCATTTTGGGAAATACATATCATTTGTGGTTGCAACCTGGAAATGATATTATCAAACACGCTGGGGGACTGCATAAATTCATGAATTGGAACGGACCCATTCTAACCGATTCTGGAGGATTTCAAGTATTTAGTTTAAGTAATCTACGTAAAATCTCAGAAGAAGGTGTCGAATTTAGACATCATACGAATGGTTCAAAATTATTTTTAAGTCCAGAGAAATCAATGGAAATACAAAATGATTTAGGTTCAGACATTATGATGGCATTTGATGAATGTCCACCTATGCCATCTGAATATAAGTATGTCAAAGATTCAATTGAGAGAACAACTCGTTGGGCAGAAAGATGTTTAAAAGCGCATGCCCGTCCTGAAGATCAAGCGTTGTTTGGCATTATTCAAGGTGGCGAATATAAAGATTTACGTGAACAAAGTGCGAAAGAGCTTGTTGAGTTAGATTTTCCTGGATATGCAATTGGTGGACTTTCAGTAGGAGAGCCTAAACCTGTAATGTACGAAATGGTTGAACATACTGAACAATTTATGCCGAAAGATAAACCTAGATATTTAATGGGTGTCGGATCTCCCGATGCATTAATCGAATGTAGTATCCGAGGCATGGATATGTTTGATTGTGTATTACCTACTCGTATTGCTAGAAATGGTACATGTATGACTTCTAATGGACGTTTAGTAATCAAAAATGCCAAGTTTGCGGATGATTTAAGACCATTAGATGAAAATTGTGATTGCTATACATGTAAAAATTATTCTAGAGCATACATTAGACACTTGATCAAAGCAGAAGAAACCTTTGGTATCCGTCTTACTACTATTCATAATTTACATTTTCTGCTAAAATTAATGGAAGATATTAGACAAGCCATTCGAGAAGATAGACTTTTAGACTTTAAAGCTGAATTCTTCGAACAGTATGGATTAAATGTAGATAACCCTAAAAACTTTTAAAGAGGAGAATGTAACATGCAATTTACATCATTGATATTACCGATCTTATTGTTGGTTCTAATGTATTTCTTCTTAATTAGACCACAACAAAAACGTGCCAAAGAGCATCGTGAAATGATTAGTCGTGTAGAAGCTGGTCAAAAAATCACTACAATTGGTGGTATTAAAGGTACAGTTAAAGCAGTTGATGAAACAACAGTAGTTGTTACTGTTAATGGTCACGGCACAGAAATGACTTTTGAAAAACCAGCTATTAAACAAGTAGACCCTTCATAGTAGTATGTTATTGAAGCCTGAGGCATTATTGTCTCAGGCTTCAATTATATTTACCTGTAGCTAAATAAACGTGACTAGATAACTTTAAGTTAAAATATATTCTTCTTTATCAAATTGAGAATTGTTTCCAGTAATTAAATAATGCTAGTGATGACTTAGTATCAGTATTTTTGTTATAGTTTTGTATTAATTTAATTGAAAAAGTTATCAATAATTTCACTATAAAGTGTAGTATGTTAATATAGATAGGTCATAGGAGTTATTCATTTGACTCCGACTTGCAAATATAAGGATTAATCGAGTATTCTAGTATCATAAGTAAATAATGAGGTGTTCATGTGAAGAAAAGTAGTAGATTGATTGCATTCTTACTACTGGTGATCCTTCTGTTCGCAGGTATGGGTCTTACATATAAGAATGTGATTAAGAATGTTAACTTAGGCCTTGATTTACAGGGTGGATTCGAAGTGCTTTATCAAGTTGATCCGTTACATAAAGGTGACAAAATTGATAAAAATGCGTTGCAATCTACAGCGCAAACACTAGAAAATCGTGTTAACGTTTTAGGTGTTTCTGAACCTAAAATCCAAGTTGAAGATCCAAATAGAATTAGGGTTCAACTTGCTGGTGTGAAAGATCAGAAAGAGGCAAGAAAGATTTTATCATCACAAGCTAATTTAACCATTCGTGATGCGGATGACAAAGTTAAATTAAGTGGTGCTGATATTAAACAAGGATCAGCGAAACAAGAATTTAAACAGAATACGAATGATCCTACAGTTACATTTAAAGTAAAAGATAAAAATAAATTTAAAAAAGTAACTGAAGAAATATCTAAAAAGCAAAATAATGTTATGGTCGTTTGGTTAGATTTCAAAAAAGGCGACAGCTATAAGAAAGAAGCCGACAAGAAAGATCCTAAGTTTGTATCTGCGGCAAATGTTGATCAACCAATCAATTCAGATAGCGTAGAAATTTCTGGTGGATTCCATGGTCAAGAAGGCGTTAAAAAAGCAAAACAAATTGCTGAATTATTAAACGCAGGTTCTTTACCAGTAGATCTTAAAGAAATTTATTCAAACTCAGTTGGTGCTGAATTTGGTCAAGATGCACTTGATAAAACAATCTTTGCATCAGTTTTAGGTGTAGCAGTAATCTATCTATTTATGTTAGGTTTCTACAGATTACCAGGACTTGTAGCCATCATTGCATTAACAACATATATATATCTAACACTTGTAGCCTTTAACTTTATTTCAGGTGTACTTACACTACCTGGTTTAGCTGCCTTAGTGTTAGGTGTAGGTATGGCAGTAGATGCCAATATTATTATGTATGAACGGATTAAAGATGAGTTGAGAATTGGTAGGACACTTAAACAGGCATATTCTAAAGCCAATAAAAGTTCTTTCTTAACTATCTTTGACTCTAACTTAACAACCGTGATTGCTGCTGCAGTACTGTTCTTCTTTGGTGAAAGTTCAGTAAAAGGTTTCGCAACAATGTTGTTATTAGGTATTTTAATGATATTTGTAACTGCAGTGTTCTTATCTAGATTACTATTATCATTATTAGTTTATTCCAATTTATTTAAGAAAAAATATTGGTTATTTGGTGTTAAAAAATCAGATAGACATGATATTAGTGAAGGTAAAGATGTCCATGACTTAAAAACATCATTTGAAAAATGGAATTTCGTTAAACTAGCTAAGCCGTTAATTTCATTAAGTATTTTGATTGTAGTAGTAGGACTAGTTATTCTTTACATTTTCAAATTGAATTTAGGTATAGATTTCTCTGCTGGTACGCGAGTAGACTTACAATCTAAAGAATCACTTTCTCAATCTAAAGTTGAAAAAGTAGTGAAAGATGTTGGATTAGAACCAGATCAAATTCAAATAAATGGTTCAGGTAATAAAAATGCTACTGTTCAGTTTAAACAAGATTTATCACAAGCTAAAGATAATCAATTAAGTGATAAAATGAAATCTGAATTTGGTAACTCACCACAAATTAATACAGTTTCACCATTAATTGGACAAGAATTAGCTAAAAACGCAATGCTTGCGTTAGTATATGCAGCGCTGGGTATTATTATCTATGTATCATTACGTTTCGAATGGAGAATGGGATTATCCTCTGTCTTAGCTTTATTACACGACGTATTCATTATAGTCGCTGTGTTCAGTTTACTTCGATTAGAAGTTGATTTAACGTTTATCGCTGCTATCTTAACTATTGTTGGTTATTCTATTAACGATACCATCGTTACATTTGACCGAGTTCGGGAAAACTTGCATAAGATAAAAGTGATTACATCAACTGAACAAATTGATGACATCGTTAACAGATCAATTAGACAAACAATGACACGTTCTATTAATACAGTTTTAACAGTTGTTGTCGTTGTTGTTGCAATTCTATTATTTGGGGCACCAACAATCTTCAACTTCTCATTAGCTTTATTAATCGGTTTAATTTCAGGCGTGTTCTCTTCAATCTTTATAGCCGTCCCATTATGGGGAATTATGAAGAAACGTCAATTGAAAAAATCATCTAATCACAAATTAGTTGTATTTAAAGAGAAAAAATCAAATGACGAAAAAATCGTAGTTTAATAACCTAAAGGTTGAGCATTGATGTTGTAATGTCTTTAAAAGATTTTGCAGCAAAGTGCTCAACCTTTTTATTTTTTTCGATTTTCGATATAATGGCATTTGGAAATGAGGAAGGTTACTTATGATTAAATCTAAATATAATTGGAATTTGAATAACCCAACTGAATATATATCTGATAGTATTGCACAACGTTTAAAATTATCTCCTATTATCAAAAAGATATTAGAAAGTAAAAATATTATTGAAGAAGAAGATATACAACGTACTTTAAATGGCGTAGATATTAATCATGATAGTTCTTTACTTAGCGACATTGATAAAGCAATAGAACGTATAAATCAGGCAATTGATAAAAACGAGCGTATATTAGTTTATGGCGATTATGATGCTGATGGTGTGACATCAACGACAATATTAGTACATACATTACAAAAATTAGGAGCCCAAGTTGGATGGTATATCCCGAACCGTTTTACAGAAGGTTATGGACCAAACGAATTGGCCTTTCAAAATGCATATGATGAAGGGGTTTCATTAATCATTACTGTGGATAATGGCATACAAGGGCATGCTGAAATTAAAATGGCTCAAGATTTAGGTGTAGATGTCATCGTCACTGATCACCACGAAATAGGCAGAACATTACCTGAAGCGTATGCAATCGTACACCCAATGCATCCAGAATTTGATTATCCTTTTAAATATTTGTGTGGTGCTGGTGTAGCCTATAAATTAGCACAAGCATTATTAGAAAATGTGCCTAATTATTTTAAAGCATATGCAGCTATAGGAACGATTGCAGATTTAGTATCTTTAACTGATGAAAATCGTTCGATTGTACAACATGGTTTAAAAGTTATGAATGATAGTTGTCCAGTACCCGTTAAAGCTTTACTAAATCAAGCTAGTTATAACGATGAAATTACCGAAGAAACAATAGGTTTTATTATAGGCCCTAGATTAAATGCAGTTGGACGCTTGGAAGATGCCTCTTTAGCTGCTGAATTATTAATGTCTGATAGCGAAGATGAAGCTGAATTTTTAGCAGAACAGGTTGAGCATTTCAACCAAGAGCGTAAAGATATCGTAGCTCAAATTACTGAAGAAGCATTGGCAATGGCTGAGAATTATGTTTCTCAAGGACATCAATTTCTACTATTAGCCAAAGAAGATTGGCATGAAGGCGTATTAGGGATTGTAGCTTCGAAAATAGTAGAGACATATAGTTTACCAACATTAATTTTAAATATTGATTATGAACAGAATCATGCCAAAGGTTCTGCTAGATCAATTGAACAAGTTTCTATGTTTGAAATTTTAAATGCACATCAAGATTTAATTAGTAAATTCGGTGGACACCATATGGCAGCTGGAATGACTATGGATATTGATAATGTAGAGGCATTACGAGATGGATTAAATGAATGGATGGCAAGACTAAGTGAAACGACCTCACTTGAACCTAGTAAAAAAATAGATGTGTTATTGGATGAATCCGATATTACGATCAAAAATATTAAAGACATTCAGAAATTAAGACCATTTGGCACAGATTTTAATTCACCATTATTTGAAATTCAAAATATGACTATTAATTCATTAAAGGCCATAGGTAAAGAACAAAATCATTTGAAGATGACGTTAGGTGATTCTACTTTACCAGCTTTATTTTGGCAAAATGGTGCATATGCAACACAATTAGATAACGGTCAAACGGTAAACTTAATAGGTAACTTGCAAATCAATGAATGGAATGGTAATCAAACGCCGCAGTTCATTGTTCAAGATATAGCTATGGATACAATGCAAATATTAGATTATCGAAGTAAAAGTAAGAACACAAATTTCTTAAATAATGATCAATCAACAGCTTTTGTCATTCATTCAAAAGTTCATAAATCAAATGACAATGAGTTCTACTATGGAGAAGTTATACCTGTTGAATATGATAAAATAGTATTTAGAGATTTACCGAATACACTTGATGAATTAAAAAGTACATTACAACAAACACAAATATCTCAAATTTATCTTGTATTTCAACATAAAATGTCTATTTATTTTGAAGGTATGCCAAGTATCAGTTTATTTAAACAATGTTATAAAGCATTAATTAATAAAAAGGAAACGAATTTAGCAACTGAAGGTATGATGTTGTGTGACTTTCTCAATATTAAAGCGAATTCATTAAAATTTATGCTAAAAGTATTTTTAGAATTAGGATTTATTAACGAAGATGATGGTATAATAACGATTGCGAGTCAACCAAGTAAACAAGATATTGAAACAAGTCAATTGTATCAGGCTAGATTGTCTAGAATAGAGGTCGAAAAGCTTTTATTATATGATGATTTCAATCATTTAAAATTATGGATTAAAACTCAATTGGGATATAGTAATTAGGAGGAAATAATAAGATGGATTTAAAACAATATGTTTCTGAGGTACAAGACTGGCCAAAACCAGGGGTTAGCTTTAAAGATATCACTACAATTATGGACAATGGTGAAGCATACGGCTATGCTACAGACCAAATTGTTGAATATGCAAGAGAAAAAGATGTTGACGTAGTTGTAGGACCAGAAGCACGAGGATTTATTATTGGTTGCCCAGTAGCTTATTCTATGGGCATAGGGTTCGCACCTGTACGTAAAGAAGGTAAATTACCTCGTGAAGTTATTAGATACGAATATAATTTAGAATATGGCACTAATGTTTTAACAATGCATAAAGATGCTATTAAACCTGGTCAACGTGTTTTAATTACGGACGATTTATTAGCGACAGGTGGGACAATTGAAGCGGCAATTAAACTCGTTGAAAAGTTAGGCGGTATCGTTGTAGGCATTGCTTTTATTATTGAATTGAAATATTTAAATGGAATTGAAAAGATAAAAGACTATGATGTGATGAGTTTAATTTCTTATGATGAATAATTTTCAAAACCAAATTAACTAATAAAAATAAGTCATGATGAGCTAGTTCTCAAAACTAATTAACAATAATGTTGTTAATACAGTTTAAATAGAGAACTAGTTTTTATTTACAAAAAAATAGTATTGATAGAGTTACAATCTAATTGTGATTCATTTATTTATTCCAAAAATTGTAGTATCATGTAACTAATATTTAATTTTAATTCATCAATGTTAGCTTATCAGAGACATTAAAATTTGATAAACTATATACAATTAAAATTGATTTCACATTGAAACATCTATCAATTTTGTAATAATACAGGGTGTATAAGCTAATAAAATGCTAATAAGTGTCTATAAACCTTCTAAAATAATGGGTGTAATACATAACGGAAGTAAATAAATTAAAACGTGTAATTATAATCAATGAGTGGGGTGTCATATATTGAACAACGAGTATCCTTATAGTGCTGACGAGGTACTTTACAAAGCAAAGTCCTATTTAAGTGAAAGTGAATATCAATATGTTTTAAAGAGTTATCATATTGCATATGAAGCTCACCAAGGACAATTTAGGAAGAATGGTTTGCCATATATCATGCATCCAATTCAAGTAGCTGGAATTCTAACTGAGATGCGTTTAGACGGACCCACAATCGTTGCAGGCTTTTTACATGATGTCATAGAAGATACAGCATATACATTTGATGATGTTAAAAATATGTTTAACGAGGAAGTAGCAAGAATCGTAGACGGTGTTACTAAACTTAAAAAAGTAAAATATCGTTCGAAAGAAGAACAACAAGCTGAAAATCATCGTAAATTATTTATAGCTATTGCTAAAGATGTCCGTGTTATTTTAGTTAAATTAGCTGACCGATTACATAATATGAGAACATTAAAAGCTATGCCAAGAGAGAAACAAATACGTATTTCTAAAGAAACGTTAGAAATATATGCACCTTTAGCACATAGACTTGGTATCAATACTATAAAATGGGAATTAGAAGACACGGCTTTAAGATATATTGATAGTGTGCAATATTTCCGTATTGTTAATTTGATGAAGAAAAAGAGAAGTGAACGTGAAGCTTATATTGACAATGCTATTGGCCAGATAGAAACTGAAATGGATAAAATGAATATTGTTGGCGAAATAAATGGTCGACCTAAACACATCTATAGTATTTATAGAAAAATGATGAAACAAAAAAAGCAGTTTGATCAAATATTTGATTTACTTGCTATCCGAATCATCGTTAATACAATCAATGATTGTTATGCGATATTAGGTTTGGTACATACATTATGGAAACCGATGCCAGGTCGTTTTAAAGACTATATTGCAATGCCGAAACAAAATATGTATCAATCTCTCCATACAACAGTTGTAGGTCCAAATGGGGATCCACTTGAAATTCAAATACGTACGTATGAAATGCATGAAATTGCAGAACATGGTGTAGCTGCGCACTGGGCTTATAAAGAAGGCAAAACTGTAAACGAAAAAACACAAGATTTCCAAAATAAATTAAATTGGTTAAAAGACTTAGCTGAAACAGATCATACGTCCTCAGATGCACAAGAATTTATGGAATCACTCAAATACGATTTACAAAGTGATAAAGTATATGCATTTACACCAGCGAGTGATGTCATAGAGTTACCGTATGGTGCTGTACCTATTGATTTTGCATATGCTATCCATAGTGAAGTAGGTAATAAAATGATAGGGGCTAAAGTCAACGGGAAAATAGTGCCTATTGACTATATATTACAAACCGGTGATATCATTGAAATAAGAACAAGTAAACATTCATACGGACCAAGTAGAGATTGGTTAAAAATCGTTAAATCATCTAGTGCGAAAAGTAAAATTAAAAGTTTCTTTAAAAAGCAAGATCGATCTTCAAATATTGAAAAAGGTAAATTTATGGTTGAAGCTGAAATTAAAGAGCAAGGTTTTAGAGTTGACGATATTCTTACCGAAAAAAATATCGATGTAGTGAATGAAAAATATCATTTTGCTAATGAAGATGATTTATATGCTGCTGTTGGTTTCGGTGGTGTTACGGCTATTCAAATCGTTAATAAGTTAACAGAGCGTCAAAGAATTTTGGATAAGCAAAAGGCTTTAAATGAAGCACAGGAAGTGACAAAATCAGTTCCAATCAAAGAAGATATTATTACTGATAGTGGTGTATACGTAGAAGGTTTAGAAAATGTACTGATTAAACTATCAAAATGTTGTAATCCTATACCTGGTGATGATATTGTAGGTTATATCACCAAAGGTCATGGTATAAAAGTACATAGAACCGATTGTCCTAATATAAAAAATGAGACAGAACGCTTAATATCGGTTGAATGGGTGAAATCTAAAGACTCAACACAACGTTATCAAGTCGATTTAGAAGTCACTGCATATGATCGTAATGGACTATTAAATGAAGTCCTACAAGCTGTAAATTCAACAGCAGGAAGTCTAATTAAAGTATCAGGTCGATCCGATATCGATAAAAATGTTGTCATTAATATTAGTGTCATGGTAAAAAATGTAAACGATGTATACCGTGTAGTTGAAAAAATCAAACAGTTAGGTGATGTATATACTGTTACAAGAGTTTGGAACTAGAACTTAAGAGGTGCAAAGAAAAATGAGAGTAGTTGTACAAAGAGTTTCAGAAGCTTCTGTTTCAAATAACAACATTCACAATGCTATTCAAAAAGGCTATTGTTTACTAGTAGGTGTCGGTAAAAATTCTACAGAAGCTGATGTACAAGCAGTAGCTAAAAAAATCGCGAATGCAAGATTATTTGAAGACGAAAATGACAAATTGAACTATAATATTCAACAAATTGAAGGAGAAATATTATCAATTTCTCAATTTACATTGTACGCCGATGTAAAAAAAGGTAATCGCCCTGGTTTTTCTGATTCAATGCCACCTGAGGCAGCAGATGAATTATATGAATCGTTTAACGAAGCACTTCGATCATATGGTTTGAATGTTAAAACAGGTGAATTTGGTACACATATGAATGTAGACATTCATAATGATGGTCCTGTAACAATCATTTATGAGAGTCAGGATGGCAAAATGATATGAATAAAGTAAATACATGGTTAACCAAACATGGTCTTATGAATCGACTTACATTGATCGTAGTTATTTGTTTCGTACTATTTCTCATATTATTATTTATGTTTTTAAATTATAATGATGAAGATAATGGTACAATCACGATAACAGAAAACGCAGAGTTGAGAACTGGACCTAATGCAGCTTATCCTGTTATTTATAAGATTGAAAAGGGAGATACTTTCGAGAAGATTGATAAATCTGGTAAGTGGATCGAAGTAAAGAATAAAGCTGGAGATGAAAAAGGTTGGGTTGCTGGTTGGCACACAAACTTAAATATCCATGCTGAGAATTCTAAGAAATCCGCTCCTTTAAAAGGTAAAGCAATTGTACTTGATCCTGGTCACGGTGGACGTGATCAGGGTGCTTCAAGTAATACGTCCTCAAAGAGTTTAGAAAAAGTATATACATTAAAAACTGCTAAAGAGTTAAAGACTTTACTTGAAAAAGAAGGTGCTCATGTTAAAATGACGCGTTCTAATGATACATATGTGTCTTTGGATGATAGGAATATCAAAGGAGACGCTTTTATAAGCATACATAATGACTCACTAGATTCCCCAAATGCGAATGGTGTAACTGTGTATTGGTTACAAGATAATCAAGAAGCATTAGCACAAACGCTTAGCAGTAGCATCCAAAAGAAATCCCTCCTAACAAATAAAGAAGCCAGACAACAAAATTATCAAGTCTTGAGACAAACGAATATACCAGCAGTATTATTAGAACTTGGTTATATTAGTAATCCAACAGATGAAGGAATGGTACGAGACCAACTACATAGACAAGTTGTGGAGGAAGCTATCGTTGATGGCTTAAAACAATATTTCTCATCATAGAACTTGCAAATCAAATGAAAACTCGTTATCATTATAATTGAATTATAAATAGTAAACCGATTGTATTCTTGAAAGAATAAATGAAAGAGGTAGTATATTTTAATATACGTAGAAATGTAATCCATGAGGCTGAAAGATTACGCTGAGTAGTTTATTACTTTGAACACAAGAAGAGGTGCTTTATTCAAAAGTAAAGCCGGCTAACGTACGTTAAACGTTTTGAGTGGATTTGTGACGTTAATTATGTCCAAATCAATTAGGGTGGCAACACGGATTTTCGTCCCTTGTATAGTATTTAATGCTATGCAAGGGCTTTTTTATTCACATTTTTAAAATGAAAAAGAGATGAAAAGCCTTGAGTATTAGTAAAGGAGATAAAATATGATAAAAATTCCAAGAGGAACGCAAGATATATTACCAGAAGATTCAATCAAGTGGCGTTACATTGAAAATAAATTAGATCAATTAATGGAAATTTACAATTATCAAGAAATACGAACACCTATCTTTGAGAGTACTGAACTTTTTGCTAGAGGTGTTGGTGATTCTACAGATGTAGTTCAAAAGGAAATGTATACATTTAAGGATAAAGGCGATCGTAGTCTGACATTAAGACCAGAGGGTACTGCTAGTGTAGTTCGATCTTATATCGAACATAAAATGCAGGGAAATCCAAATCAACCAGTAAAGTTATATTATAATGGGCCAATGTTTAGATATGAACGTAAACAAAAAGGTAGATATCGTCAATTTAATCAATTTGGTGTTGAAGCTATTGGTTCTGAAAACCCAAGCATTGATGCTGAAATATTAGCGATGGTAATGCATATCTATCAATCATTTGGGCTAAAACACTTAAAATTAGTGATTAATAGTATTGGAGATAGTGATTCTCGTAAAGAATACAATAAAGCATTGGTTAAACACTTTGAACCAGTGATTGATAATTTCTGCCAAGATTGTCAGTCTAGACTACACACTAATCCGATGAGAATTTTAGATTGTAAAGTCGATAGAGACAAAGAAGCTGTCAAAAATGCACCACGTATTACGGACTTCTTAAACGAAGATTCTAAAGCATACTACGAACAAGTAAAACAACATTTAGATGATTTAGAAATTCCATATGTAGAAGATCCTAATCTTGTTCGTGGATTAGATTATTACACACATACTGCATTTGAATTAATGATGGATAATCCAAATTACGATGGTGCAATAACAACCTTGTGTGGTGGTGGTCGTTATAATGGTCTACTTGAACTGTTAGATGGACCTAGCCAAACAGGTATCGGTTTTGCATTAAGTATCGAAAGATTATTGTTAGCTTTAGAAGAAGAAGGTATTGAATTAGATATTAAAAATGACTTTGACCTATTTATCGTTACTATGGGAGAAAAAGCGGATCGTTATGCAGTTAAATTACTTAACGAATTACGTAAAAATGGCGTAAAAGCTGATAAAGATTATCTTAATAGAAAAATTAAAGGTCAAATGAAACAAGCAGATCGTCTAAATGCAAACTATACAATCGTAATTGGTGATCAAGAATTAGAAAACAATCAAATTGATATTAAAAATATGGAAACTGGTGAATCTGAATCAATTCAATTAGATCAAATAGTTGATTATTTTCACAAATAGAGAGGAAGTTTTGAAATGAGTAAAAGAACGACATACTGTGGTTTAGTCACAGAAGATTTATTAAATGAAAAAGTAACGTTAAAAGGTTGGGTACACAACAGACGTGACTTAGGCGGATTAATTTTCATCGATTTAAGAGATAGAGAAGGTATTGTACAAATTGTTTTTAATCCTGATTTTTCACAAGAAGCATTAAATATTGCTGAAACTGTAAGATCTGAATATATTGTTGAAGTTCAAGGTGTAGTAACTAAACGTGATGCTGAAACAGTTAATCCTAAAATTAAAACAGGGCAAGTAGAAGTGCAAGTTTCAAATATTGAAATTATCAATAAATCAGAAACACCACCATTTTCAATAAATGAAGAAAATACAAATGTAGATGAAAATATAAGATTAAAATATAGATATTTAGATTTACGTCGCCAAGAACTAGCACAAACATTCAAAATGAGACATCAAACAACACGTTCAATTCGACAATATTTAGATGACAATGGATTTTATGATATTGAAACGCCAGTATTAACTAAATCAACGCCAGAAGGTGCAAGAGACTATTTAGTACCTTCACGTGTTCATGATGGTGAATTTTATGCATTGCCACAATCACCACAATTATTTAAACAATTGCTAATGATTAGTGGATTTGATAAATACTATCAAATCGTTAAATGTTTCCGTGATGAAGACTTACGTGCTGATCGTCAACCAGAATTTACTCAAGTCGATATTGAAATGAGCTTTGTAGACCAAGAAGATGTTATGGCAATGGGTGAAGAAATGTTACGCAAAGTCGTTAAAGATGTAAAAGGTATCGATGTACCTGGTCCATTCCCACGAATGACTTATGCTGAAGCAATGAGTCGTTATGGTTCTGACAAACCTGATACACGTTTTGACATGGAATTGATTAACGTATCTCAATTAGGTCATGAAATGGACTTTAAAGTATTCAAAGATACAGTTGAAAATAATGGAGAAATTAAAGCAATCGTAGCTAAAGGTGCTGCAGATCAATATACACGTAAAGACATGGATGCGTTAACTGAATTTGTAAATATATATGGAGCTAAAGGTTTAGCATGGGTTAAGGTTACTGATGAAGGTTTAACTGGTCCAATTGCTCGCTTCTTTGAAGATAAAGATGCAGAACAATTAAAATCATTAACAGAGGCATCAGCTGGGGATTTAGTAATGTTTGTTGCTGATAAACCAGAAGTCGTAGCACAAAGTTTAGGCGCATTACGTATTAAACTAGCTAAAGAATTAGGCTTAATTGATGAATCTAAATTAAACTTCTTATGGGTAACAGATTGGCCATTATTAGAATATGATGATGAAAGTAAACGCTATGTAGCTGCACATCATCCATTCACATCACCTAAAAAAGAAGATATTGATAAATTAGATTCAGAGCCTGAAAATGCACAAGCGAATGCCTATGATATCGTATTAAATGGTTATGAATTAGGTGGGGCTCAATCAGAATGCATAATGGTGAATTACAAGAAAAAATGTTTGAAGTACTAGGATTTACTAAAGAACAAGCACAAGAACAATTTGGTTTCTTATTAGATGCGTTCAAATATGGTGCACCACCACATGGCGGTATCGCATTAGGATTAGATAGATTAGTTATGTTATTAACTAATCGTACAAACTTAAGAGATACAATTGCATTCCCTAAAACTGCATCAGCTACTTGTTTGTTAACTGATGCGCCAGGTGAAGTTTCTGAAAAACAATTAGAAGAATTATCGTTAAGAATTAGACATTAATTAACTCGTAACTTTAATTTCTTGCGATTATGTCTAAATGTTGTCTGAATAAAAAGGAATTAAAATATACAAAGTTGTTTAATTCCTTTCTTTCGAAGTTTATGGTATTATAATGACATAAGATAGTCATCTGTGATGTTCGTATGTTTGCTTTTTATTTGGGCCTAACACTCTTTGATCAGGGAGCCCAATAGGTTTTCATGCAGCGCACACGCCTCAATAGGAGGACTTGCAAAACATGAAACAGGGCACCCACCTGTATATAGCAGGCCGAATGATCAAGCTATTTATAACTACGGCATCTACGGACTCTATCGGTACGCAAGACTTAGGTCTTGCGTATTTTTATTTTTAAATTAAAATAATACTTAAAATACATATTGATTTGGATTGTTTAGTTAAAGGAGATTAAAATGAAACATCAATTTTCTAGAAATGAGTTAGCAATCGGACAAGAGGGACTTGATTTATTAAAAAATAAAACTGTAGCTGTGTTAGGTGTCGGTGGCGTTGGATCTTTTGCTGCTGAAGCATTAGCTAGAACGAATATAGGTCATATCATTTTAATAGATAAAGACGATGTTGATATTACAAATGTTAACCGTCAAATCCATGCCTTAACTTCTACTATCGGACAAAGTAAAGTGACGTTAATGGAAGAAAGAATAAAACAAATTAATCCAGACTGTAAAGTAACGCCATTACATATGTTTTATACTGAAGAGACATACGAAGAGATATTTAATAACTATGATATTGATTATTTTATCGATGCGAGTGATACCATTATTTATAAAGTACATTTAATGAAAGAATGCTTAGAACGTGGTATCGATATGATTTCCAGTATGGGGGCAGCTAATAAAATAGATCCTACTCGATTCCAAATTGCTGATATCTCAAAAACGCATACTGATCCAATGGCTAAGGTCATTCGTAATAGATTAAAACGTGTAGGTATTCGAAAAGGGGTTAAAGTTGTATTTTCAGATGAAAGTCCAATTGTAATTAGAGAAGATGTAAAAGAAACAGTAGGCGACAAAAATGCTATTAATAGAAAAGGACAAATGCCACCATCTTCCAATGCATATGTACCAAGTGTAGTTGGATTAATTTGTTCAAGTTATGTCATCAATGATATTCTAAAAGACATTCCGATTCGTCGTATTAAAGATAAAGGCCAATAATTAAGTTTTAAAAAAAAGATAGCTTGTCTATAATGTAATTGCTACATATAGGCAAGCTATCTTTTAATTTATTTAGACTTATTCAATAGATTCTCATAAATGGTTTTAAATTGTTGTTCACTTTTAGATGTCGTTTTAGGTTCATAATATATTCGATTTTTAAGTATATCAGGTAAATATTGTTGAACTACATGACCATTGTCATAATTGTGTGGATATTTATAACCAATAGCACGGCCTAATTCTTTAGCACCAGCATAGTGGCCATCTTTTAAATAGTCCGGTATTTGTCCTACTTTGCCTTGTCTTATGTCACTTAATGCTTTATCAATAGCTGAAATGCCTGAATTCGATTTAGGTGATAAGCATAATTCAATAACTGCTTGGCTTAATGGAATTCGTGCTTCAGGAAAACCTAATCTTTCAGCAGATTGAATTGCAGCTAAAGTACGTTGTCCTGCATTTGGTGAAGCTAAACCTACATCCTCATAACTAATTACGAGTAATCGTCTGACTATTGTTGGTAAATCACCAGCTTCTATCAATCTGGCTAGATAATGCAGTGCTGCATTGACATCACTGCCTCGAATAGACTTTTGAAAAGCACTCATGACATCATAATGCATATCTCCATCTTTATCACTAACGAATGCCCCTTTTTGCAAGCAATCTTTAGCATCTTGCAATGTAATGTGACGTTGCCCATCTTCTTCAGATGCACTTAAAACTGCAAGTTCTAAAGCATTTAAAGCACTTCTAACATCACCTTGACTCTGAGTTGAGAAATAAGTCATAGCATCATCATCAACTTTAGGTGAATATGCATTAAGACCTCGATCTTCGTCTTCTAAAGCACGATTAAGTGCTAATCTAATATCGTCATTATCCAAAGGAAACAATTCAAAAATTTGAGCTCTTGACCGAATAGCTGGGTTAATTGCATGATAAGGATTAGAAGTTGTTGCACCAATTAAGACAATTTTTCCATTTTCTAAATGGGGCAATAAAAAGTCTTGTTTCGCTTTATCTAATCGGTGAATTTCATCTAATAACAAAATCACTTGTCCAGACATTTTTGCTTCATCGACTACCATTTGCATATCTTTTTTTGTATTCGTTACAGCATTGAGTTGTCTAAATTTATATTGAGTACTACCTGCAATGGCTTTAGCAATACTTGTTTTACCTATACCAGGTGGCCCATAAAATATCATAGAAGAAAGTCTTTTAGTTTCTACCATTCTTCTAATAATACCTTTTGGACCAACCAAATGTTGTTGTGAAATGATTTCATCTATATTTATTGGTCTCATCCTAGACGCTAAAGGTTCAGTATTCACATTTGTCACACCTTTCTTATATTATCTTAACGTAAAAAATGATAGAATGGGAATATATAATTCGAATTAAGTGAGGTTATACAATGAAAATATCAACAAAAGGGAGATATGGCTTAACTTTAATGATTTCTCTTGCTAAAAGAGAAGGCCAGGGTTGCGTATCATTAAAAACAATAGCTGAAGAAAATAATTTAAGTGATTTATATTTAGAACAACTTGTTGGACCCTTAAGAAATGCTGGATTAATTCGAAGCGTTCGAGGCGCAAAAGGTGGGTACCAATTAAGATTACCTGCTGAAGAAATTACAGCTGGTGATATTATCAGATTATTAGAAGGACCCATTACCTTCGTAGAAAGTATCGAGTCAGAACCACCTGCTCAAAAACAATTATGGTTAAGAATGAGAGATGCAGTCAGAGACGTACTCGACAACACAACACTACAATACCTAGCAGAATACAAAGAAACAGACCAAAACCTAGACGGATACATGTTTTATATATAGGGACCCAGCAAAGAGAAATTGGGAATCCAATTTCAACAAGCAATGCAAGTTGGGCAAGGGCCCCAACATTGAAAAATTGGTTCCCCAACTTTTACGGACCATGCAAGTTGGGCGGCCCCTTTATAGAGGTTTTATACAAAAGGATTATAAATTTATGAAAAAGTATGGATTAATTTCCATATTTTTTTAATTTAATAGATTGATTAGTTTACCTACTCAAATCCTACAATCAAGCGTTTGATACGTGCGATACGTAAATTCTAAATTGCTTTTAGTACAAAGTTTCTAAATTTTATTTGATACATATGTTTAGTTCCTTGACCAAGTGGTATGAATAGAATATACATCATAACAATTGTTGAATTAATCTTATTCATAAAGTGATTGATGTAATAAAGTTAAAATTAAAGTTTTAACAAATACAAATTAGTTTTAAATCTGAAAGGAGCTTATATTTATGGGATTCATGGATAAAGCAAAAGACGCAGCAGAAAAATTCAAAAACAGTGATAATGAGCAAGTAAACAAAGCTAAAGATACAATTAACGAGTATACTGATACTGGTAAAGGCGACAAAGATAAAAAAGAAGATAAAGACGATAAATAATCGTTTTCTTATAAGTAAAGGGGTAGTGCAATAGCGCTACCTCTTTTTTTTATATATTAAAAATACTGAAACGCCAATATCACGTTTCAGTATAATTGAATTAAATAAATTATAGTGTATCGATAATATGTTTGAATTTTTGATATGACTCATGTTGCTTTTGTTGATCAAAAATATAGCTTACACCCATGATTTCATCGATATCTCCATAATAATCAATAAAATCTTTAATTTTTTGTTTAACTGTACTTTCAGAACCAATCATTGATGAGTTGATTCGTTGCTTCGCCATCTCCAATTCCCTAGGCGTTAACACTTGATCTAATTTATCTGTTGGTGGTTGTACTGGTTGCATTTTGCCTCTTGTAATACTTACCATTACTTGAGCCATTGAACTAGCTAAATATTCTGCTTCTTCATCAGTGTCTGCAACGATAACATTTAAGCCTATAATAACATAAGGTTCACTTAATACCTCTGAAGGTTCAAATAACTCTTTATATATTTGTATGGCTTCTTTCATTTGTTGTGGTGCAAAATGTCCAGCAAAAACATATGGTAAACCTCTTCTAGCAGCCACATGTGCCGAATCAGTTGAAGAACCTAATATATATAACGGAACTTGTTTATTCACAGCTGGATAGGCACGTACATAACTTTGTTGATTTGCAGGTCCAAAATATTGTTGTAATTGATCTACTTCATCTGGAAATTGATAAACACCATTATGTTGGTCTCTACGCAATGCACTTGCAGTCATCATATCTGTACCTGGTGCTCTTCCTAAACCTAAATCTACTCGATTAGGAAATAAAGTAGCCATTGTACCAAATTGTTCTGCTACTATAAGAGGTGCGTGATTTGGCAACATTATTCCACCAGAACCAACTTTAATCGTTTTTGTATGTTCTAGAGTATGTTGAACTAATAATGCAGTCGCAGAACTTACTAAATTAGGTGCATTATGGTGCTCGGCAATCCAATATCTTTCATAACCTACTTGTTCTAAATGTTGTGCTAAATCAATCATGTCATTTAAAGCGTCGCTATCATCTTGTCCTTCTCTAATAGGTACTAAATTTAATGCTGATACTTTAAGTTTATTCATAGCAAAATTTCCTCCATAGTAAAAATAGTATATGAAGTATAACAATGATTACTACAATAAAATATTAAATTGCTCATTACACATAACAAAACTACTATTCAATTTATGACAAAATGCTAGTTAAGTATATAATTCAAGATTTAGACTAATACATATTATCAACTATAGCAATAAAATGTTAAAATTATACTAACTATATTTGTCAAACAGATAGGTAGAAAAATACGTTTCTAGGTGCTATTATAGGAACATTGATAATTTTGTGAGGAGTGTCAAACATGGAAGTTTATGCAGATTATGCTGCAACAACACCAGTTAAATCTGAAGTTGTAGAGGTGATGATGGATATATACCAATCACATTATGGTAACCCATCTTCAATACATTCAATTGGAAGAGACGCACGTAAATATTTAGATGAATCTCGTAGAACTGTGGCTAAATGTTTAGGAGCTAAACCATCAGAAGTCATCTTTACTAGTGGTGCTACTGAATCTAACAATACAGCGATAAAAGGTTTAGTTAAAGCTAATGAACATATTGGAAATCATTTAATCACTACTAAAATAGAACATCATTCTGTATTGCATGTGTTTGAGCAATTAGAACGTGAAGGTTATGATGTAACATACCTAGATGTAGATGATACGGGTGCTATTGATTTAGATCAATTAGAAGAAGTTATTACAGATAAAACGATTCTTGTTTCTATCATGTTTGTGAACAATGAGGTCGGAACGGTTCAACAAATGTATGATATTGAAGATATTGTTACCTCAACGAATGCATTATTCCATGTTGATGCAGTGCAAGCCATTGGTCATTTAGATATAGATTTTGATGATTTTAAATTTGACACAATGAGCGTCACTGGTCATAAATTTGGCGGTCCTAAGGGCGTTGGTGCCTTACTGGTAAGAGAAAATACACCAATCCAATTTACTCAACTTGGTGGTGAACAAGAAACAAAACGTCGTGCAGGAACAGAAAACTTAGCCCAGATTGTTGGCTTTGCTAAGGCGATTGAATTAGCTCAACAACATAGGGATGAAAATAATATACATTTAATGAATTTAAAAGAATTATTTTTAGTGAGTTTGCAAGAACGTGCTATTCCATTTGAGCTTAATGGTTCAATGGTCGATACAACAGGTCATATCATTAATTTATATTTTCCATTTATTGATGTGGAAACAATGTTAACACTGCTCGATTTAAGTCAAATCTATGTATCTTCTGGTTCTGCTTGTACAGCGGGATCAACGACACCTTCACATGTGTTAGCAGCTATGTATGAAGATGAAGAAAGAGCTAAACATTCAGTGAGATTTAGTTTTAATGAAATGACTACAGAACAAGAAGTTAAATATATAGTTGCAGAAATTCATAAAATATATCATAAATTTAAGGAGGAATAGTCGTGACAAATCAAGATACGCGTGTAGTCGTAGGTATGTCAGGTGGTGTCGATAGTTCAGTAACAGCCCATCTATTAAAAGAGCAAGGCTATGATGTGATTGGCATTTTTATGAAAAATTGGGATGATACTGATGAAAACGGCGTTTGTACAGCTACAGAAGATTATAATGATGTTATAGCTGTTTGTAACCAAATTGGTATTCCATATTACGCAGTTAACTTCGAACAAGAATATTGGGATAAGGTATTTACTTACTTTCTAGACGAATATAAAAAAGGTCGTACACCAAATCCAGACGTCATGTGTAATAAAGAAATTAAATTTAAAGCATTTTTAGAACATGCTTTAAAATTAGGTGCTGATTACGTAGCAACAGGACATTATGCACGTATCAGAAGACATGAAGACGGTCATGTTGAAATGTTGAGAGGCATTGATAACAATAAAGACCAAACGTATTTTTTAAATCAACTTTCACAACAGCAACTTTCTAAAGTCATGTTCCCAATTGGTGATATTGACAAAAAACGTGTTCGTCAAATTGCTGAAGAACAGGATCTAGCTACAGCTAAGAAAAAAGATTCAACAGGTATTTGCTTTATTGGAGAAAGAAACTTTAAGACGTTTTTATCACAATATCTCCCAGCACAATCAGGTGATATGGTCACACTTGATGGTAAAAAAATGGGTGTGCATAGTGGCTTAATGTATTACACAATCGGCCAAAGACATGGTTTAGGTATTGGTGGAGATGGAGATCCATGGTTTGTAGTAGGTAAAAATTTAGAAGATAATGTGTTATATGTTGAACAAGGATTCCATCATGACGCATTATATAGTGACTATTTAATTGCCTCAGATGTATCATTTGTAAATGAACAAGATGTTGATTTAGAGAAAGGCTTTTATTGTACTGCTAAATTTAGATATCGCCAAAAAGATACTAAAGTTTTTGTTCAAAGAGAGAATAATGAAGCAATCAGAGTCACATTTGATGAACCAGTTAGAGCGATTACACCTGGTCAAGCAGTTGTGTTTTATAATGATGAGGTATGTCTTGGAGGCGCAACTATTGATGACGTTTATAAAAATTCTGGTCAATTAAGCTATGTAGTATAAAGTTTTGCCGTTAATTCATGGACGTGGTTTTAGGATTAACGGCAATTTTTTTAATTATATATACAAATAGTATGTACGTTACTTAGTATACTTTTAAAAATTCATACATATCATGATAAAATATATTTAAACTAATTTTGAACGGTAATTATCAGTTTTAACTAAGAAAGAACCAATAGTTATTTAACGATGATATAAGGAGTTGTCTCATTAAATATGATTGATCAAAAAACGATATATCAATTTATCAAAGAGGGTCAGTTAGAAGAAGCGTTAAAGGCTTTATTTGATAATATTGAAGAAGACCCAACAGTCACAGAAAATTATATTAATGCTGGAATAGTATTAGCAGATGCAGGCGAAATTGAAAAATCTGAACGCTTTTTCCAAAAAGCGATAACAATTGACCCTGAAAATGGCGCCATTTATTATAATTTAGGAAATGTCTATTATAATCAAGATCGATTTAAAGAAGCGATTAAATTATATCAACAAGCCATGAAGTACAATATAGAACCAGTTGATTGCAATTACATGATAGGAATGTCTTTTAACCAATTAAATGCGCATAAAGAAGCATTACCATTTTTAATGACTGCAGCAGAAAAAGATCACCAACAAGATACAGAAGTACAGTTTCAATATGGGTTGGTATTATGTCAATTAGAAATGTTTGATCAAGCTATTAAACAATTAAAAAAAGTACTATCAATCGATTCAAATCATGTTGACGCAATATATAACTTAGGACTTGCTACATATATGAAAAATGAGGACGTAGATGAAGCAATCGAATATTTCAACCAAGCGATTAAGATTGATTCTGGTCACTTATTGAGTCAACACGCATTAAAAACGTTTACAGCAATTAAAGAAGAGGAGTAATACAATGACTGACCCTACACTATTTGATTATTCAATGATTAAAGGTACTGTCGAAACTATTTTATTTCAAAATAGTGATAATTTTTATACTGTTTTAAAAGTGGATACAATTGAGACTAATGAATCATTTGATACGATGCCAACAGTAGTAGGGTTTCTTCCCAATGTTGTCGAAGGGGACGTTTATACGTTTAAGGGTCAAACAGTAGAACATCCTCGTTATGGGAAACAACTAAAAGCAGAAACATTTGAAAAAGAATTACCACAGACTAAAGATGCGATCATCAGTTATTTATCCAGTGATTTATTCAAAGGTATCGGTAAAAAAACTGCGCAAAATATAGTGAATACTTTAGGAGAAAATGCAATAAACGATATTTTGAATGATGCAAGTGTGCTTGAAAAAGTTCCAAGTTTACCTAAGAAGAAACAAAAACAAATTGCTGAACAAATCGCTTCTAATCAAGAATCAGAGAAAGTAATGATTCGATTACATGATTTAGGTTTCGGCCCTAAATTAGCAAGTTCAATTTATCAATATTATGGTGCAGAAACATTAAATGTTCTAGATAAAAACCCTTACCAACTTGTGTATGACATCAAGGGAATTGGCTTTAGTAAAGCAGACCAACTAGCACAAAAAATAGGTATTCAATTTGATGCACCTGAACGAATAAAGGCAGGTTTGTTATTTACATTAGAAGAAGAATGTATTAAACAAGGTCATACATATATGCCTCATGATCAAATCATTGAAGCAACATACAACGTCTTAACGCAAAATAGTAATCATGATGATAATCAAATAAAACAAGAACACATTCATCGAATGTTATTAGAGCTAA
The DNA here is from genome assembly GCF_900636385.1 of Staphylococcus warneri. Taxonomy (NCBI): domain Bacteria; kingdom Bacillati; phylum Bacillota; class Bacilli; order Caryophanales; family Staphylococcaceae; genus Staphylococcus; species Staphylococcus warneri. Next base: position 1,159,539 of record NZ_LR134269.1, read on the forward strand.
ATGAAGAGAAAAGAATCATAGTTGATAATGAAAAAGTATCTATACCAAGTTTATATTATTCAGAATTGAAAAGTGTTCAAAATTTATACCGAATCAAAACGCATACTAGCAAGTTGAAAGAGATAGAACAATCTGATTTACAAATTCATATTGGTGAAATAGAAACGAGCAATGAAGTAAGCTATGCAGAATCACAAAAGGAAGCTTTACAGACAGCTATCAATTCTAAAGTAATGTTATTGACAGGTGGTCCTGGTACAGGTAAAACTACTGTGATCAAAGGGATTGTTGAATTGTATGCAGAAGTTCATGGAATTTCTTTAGATTATGATGATTATCAGGAAGACGATTATCCTGTAGTTTTAGCAGCACCAACCGGTCGTGCATCGAAAAGATTACAAGAGTCAACTGGATTAGAGGCTATGACGATACATCGATTGATTGGTTGGAATCAAGACACACAACCAGAAGATATACTGGATAATGAAATTAATGCACGTCTCATCATTATTGATGAGATGTCTATGGTAGATACTTGGCTATTTCACCAATTTCTGAGTGCCGTACCTTTAGATGCTCAAATTATTCTAGTGGGTGATGAAGATCAATTACCTTCTGTAGGCCCTGGTCAGGTGTTTAAAGATTTAATTGATTCTAAAACCATACCAAGAGTCAATTTAACAGAAGTTTATCGCCAACAAGATGGATCTAGTATTATTGAACTAGCTCATCGAATGAAACTGGGACAACCTATTGATATTACACAACGATTTCATGATCGAAGTTTTATCAATTGTGGTACAGATCAAATTCTAACAGTTGTCGAGAAAGTAGTTAATAGTGCTGTTAATAAAGGCTATGATATGAGCGATATCCAAGTGCTTGCCCCAATGTATAAAGGGAATGCAGGTATTAAACGATTAAACCAAATATTACAAACCATCTTAAATCCAAAGAAAAAGATACTAGAGAAATTGAGTTTGGTGATGTCGTATTTAGAAAAGGCGATAAAGTATTACAATTAGTTAACCGTCCGAATGATAATATATTTAACGGCGATATTGGTGTGATTGTCGGTATATTTTGGGCTAAGGAAAATGCTTTAAATAAAGATGTCTTAGTCGTTGATTTTGAAGGAAATGAAATAACATTTACGCGCCAAGATTTACTCGAATTAACACATGCATATTGTACTTCTATTCATAAATCACAAGGTTCAGAGTTTCCGATTGTGATTATGCCTATAGTTAAACAATATTTTAGAATGTTGCAGCGTCCAATATTATATACAGGATTAACACGTGCGAAACAATCTTTAGTTCTATTAGGTGATCCACAGGCATTTGATATTGGTTTAAATACAAATGGACAGAAAAGATTAACACAATTATACGATATACTGAGCCAATACTTTAAAGAAAGTAAAATAGAAGACCATGAGAATGCAAATCTTCAAGACCAACATCAAGATATTCAAGTTGTAAACTTTGAGGATAAGCAAAGTAATGTAAAAGATCAAACTACATCCGATACATCAATGAGTATTGAATTATCTGAAGACACAATTTATCAAATTGATCCTATGATAAATATGGGAGAAATGTCCCCATATGACTTTGCTAAACGTTGACAATTGAAACCAATAAAATTAAAATAAACTTAAGTTCGCATAAAGATGAGTAGACAATTTTTAATATTAAGAGATGTACTGGTTGGTGAAAAGTACAATTAAAATTGTTGAACGCTACTTTGTGTCAATTTAATCATGAGACTAAAGTGATAAGAAACGGTTAGCATAATATAATCCTTTATTCTGGATTATCAAATTGCTATTTTCTATAAATGCAGTATTGATACTAACCCAACATCTTATAACTAGGGTGGTACCGCGACAACGTTCGTCCCTTTTTGAGGATGAGCGTTTTTTGTTTACATTTAAACAATAGAAACAGTTATACATTATTTGCTATTAGCTCATAAATTAAATTCAGGGAGTGTAAGTGGATGAAAAATTTAAAAGCAAGTGAAATTAGACAAAAGTATTTAGATTTCTTCGTTGAAAAAGGGCATATGGTTGAACCATCAGCACCATTAGTACCTATCGATGATGATAGTTTACTATGGATAAACTCAGGTGTTGCTACGTTAAAAAAATATTTTGATGGTAGAGAAACACCAAAAAAACCAAGAATTGTTAACTCACAAAAAGCGATTCGTACAAATGATATCGAAAATGTTGGTTTTACAGCAAGACACCATACTTTCTTTGAAATGTTAGGTAATTTCTCAATTGGTGACTATTTTAAAAACGAAGCGATAGAATTTGCATGGGAATTCTTAACTAGTGAAAAATGGATGGGTATGGAACCAGAAAAGTTATATGTAACGATTCATCCAGAAGATGTAGAAGCATATAAAATTTGGAATGAGAAAATTGGCTTAGAAGAAAGTCGTATTATAAGAATAGAAGGTAACTTCTGGGATATCGGTGAAGGACCTTCAGGACCCAATACTGAAATATTCTATGATCGTGGTGCAGACTTCGGTAAAGATGATCCAGAGGAAGAAATGTATCCTGGCGGTGAGAATGAACGTTACTTAGAAGTTTGGAATTTAGTATTCAGTGAATTTAATCATAATAAAGACCACTCATATACACCATTACCTAATAAAAATATTGATACTGGCATGGGATTAGAACGTATGACGTCTATCTCACAAAATGTACGTACTAACTATGAAACAGATTTATTTATGCCAATTATTAATGAGGTTGAACAAGTTTCTGGTAAAACATATCTGCAAAATATTGATCAAGATGTAGCGTTTAAAGTTATTGCTGATCACATTAGAACAATTTCATTTGCGATAGCGGATGGCGCATTACCTGCAAATGAAGGACGCGGATATGTATTACGTCGATTATTAAGAAGAGCTGTTCGTTTCAGTCAAACATTGGGAATTAATGAACCATTTATGTATAAATTAGTTGATATTGTTGCTGAAATTATGGAACCATATTATCCAAATGTGAAAGAGAAAAGTGAATTCATTAAACGTGTAATCAAATCTGAAGAGGAAAGATTCCATGAAACACTTGAAGAAGGTTTAGCAATTTTAAATGGCTTCATTAGTCAAGCTAAAGAAGGAAATCAAGAAATCAATGGTAAAGATGCGTTTAAACTTTATGATACTTATGGTTTCCCCAATCGAACTTACTGAAGAATTAGCAACTCAAGAAGGTTTAACAGTTGATATGACAACTTTTGAAGCGGAGATGCAACAACAACGAGATAGAGCACGTCAAGCACGTCAAAATTCACAATCAATGCAAGTTCAAAGTGAAGTATTAAAGAACATTACTACTGAAAGTCATTTTGTTGGTTATAATACAACAGATTATCAAACAGAATTGATTCATTTAATTCAAAATGGTGAAGAAGTTGATAAAGCGGATACTGGAGAAACGATTTACTTTATGCTAAAAGATACACCATTTTATGCAGTAAGTGGTGGACAAGTTGCTGATAAAGGTACCGTAAGCAATGATCATTTTGAAATTGCTGTAACTGAGGTAACTAAAGCACCAAATGGTCAAAACTTGCACAAAGGTACAATACAATTTGGACAAGTTACTAAAGGAGCTGAAGTAGATGCTAGTGTCAATAAAGACGAGCGTCGTTCTATTCAAAAAAATCATAGCGCGACACATTTATTACATGCAGCATTAAAAGAAGTTTTAGGCGATCATGTTAATCAAGCAGGCTCATTAGTCGAACCTAATCGTTTGAGATTTGACTTCTCACATTTTGGTCAAATGACTCAAGATGAAATCAACCAAGTTGAAAGATGTGTTAATGAAGAGATTTGGAGAGGTATTGACGTTCGAATTCAAGAAATGAATATTGATGAAGCAAAAGCAATGGGTGCGATGGCTTTATTCGGTGAAAAATACGGCGATGTTGTAAGAGTAGTAAATATGGCTCCATTTTCTATTGAATTATGTGGTGGTATTCACGTAGAGAATACAGCGGAAATAGGATTATTCAAAATAGTAAGTGAATCTGGTACTGGTGCTGGAGTAAGACGTATAGAAGCCTTAACTGGTAAAGCAGCATTCTTATACCTAGAACATATTCAAGAACAATTTAACTTAGTTAAAGATTTAGTTAAAGTCAAAACTGATGATCAAGTTGTAGATAAGATCACACAAATTCAAGATGAAGAAAAATCATTAATTAAACAATTAGAGCAAAGAGATAAAGAAATTACATCACTTAAAATGGGCAATATTGAAGAACAAGTTGAAACAATTAATGGGTTAAAAGTATTAGCAACAGAAGTAGATGTGCCAAATGCTAAGGCAATTCGCTCAACAATGGATGACTTTAAGTCTAAATTACAAGATACTGTGATTATTCTTGCAAGTAACGTAGATGGTAAAGTATCTATCATTGCTACTGTGCCGAAAGACCAAACTGACAAAATTAAAGCTGGTGACATTATTAAAAATATGGCACCAATTGTAGGTGGTAAAGGTGGTGGCCGTCCAGATATGGCACAAGGTGGCGGAACACAACCAGAGAACATCACAGAATCATTACGCTTTATTAAAGATTACATTAAAAATATATAATTTAATCATAACTTCGTGTAGAATAAAATAGAATCAATTTATGAATTGAAGGAGTGACGATATGGAAAACTTTGATAAAACAATGAAATTCAAATATGAAGATATTCCAGAAGAAGATGTCAAATCAGTATTAGAAAATGTCCACCGAACTTTAGAAGAAAGAGGCTATAATGCCGTCAATCAAATCGTAGGATATCTACTATCAGGCGATCCGGCCTATATTCCACGTCAAAATGAAGCTAGAAATCAAATACGTCACATTGACAGAGATGTGATTATGGAAGAACTTGTTTCAAATTATTTATCTGAGTCTAAAGAATAACTATATATGTTAAAACATAAAATACTCGGATTAGACGTAGGTAGCAAAACTGTAGGTATAGCGATTAGTGATTTAATGGGTTGGACTGCTCAAGGTTTAGACACACTCCGTATCGATGAAAATAATAATGAATTAGGTATCGATCAACTCGTAGACATCATTAAGAAACATGGCGTTGGTACAGTAGTTATCGGATTACCTAAAAACATGAACAATTCTATTGGATTTCGTGGAGAAGCTTCGTTACAATACAAAGAGAAACTACAAGAAGCGTTACCATCTATAGAAATTATTATGTGGGACGAGCGATTAAGTACAATGGCTGCTGAAAAGTCATTACTTGAAGCAGATGTTTCAAGGCAAAAAAGAAAAAAAGTAATAGATAAAATGGCCGCAGTATTTATATTACAAGGCTATTTAGATTCTATTTCATAAAGGAGAAATAAAATGACTGAACATAATCACGATACAGAATTAAATATTAATAATGAAGAGGAACTTTTAACATTATATGATGAAGAAGGAAATGAAGTACTTTATCGTAAAATGTTAGAATTCTATCACCCTGAATTTAAAAAAGAATATGTTGTGTTAGCCGAAGAAGGTGCACAAACAGATGAAGATGATATGATTGAACTAGTACCAATGATTAATGAACCTGATGAATCAGGTGATGGTGGTAAATTAGTTCCAATCGAAACAGACGAAGAATGGGACATGATTGAAGAAGTAGTTAATACTGAAATTGATGAATAAGTACTAGAATAATAAAGTTAAAATACGCCTTATGTGAAGACATCAACATGTCAAAGCATAAGGCGTTTTTATCATTAATAAACTTATTCTAAAATTTTAACTTTGAGTCGTACCATTAAGATTTATACTTATAATCACGCTGAAATTATGGTAAAATATTTAGAGTTAAATATTATATGCATCGTTTTAATATACAACGGTTATATATTTGTGCGTTGTTGTAATCAGTCAAATTCATTGATTTATACTTTAAATCAATACATAGGCTGATTTATTTTATTGCCTTATAAATTTGTAGTTATTTTACACAAAGGAAGTCGTTTTATAATGAATACAAATCATTCATATATTCTTAATCTGCATAAAATTAATGACAATCATATAGAAGCCTTAAGAGAATATGCAGTTAATCATCAAGTACCTATCGTCGATCGAAATACATTAGAAATGATTAAACAAATCATTCGTATAAATCATACAACTCGTATTCTTGAAATTGGTACAGCAATTGGATATAGCGCCATGCAATTCGCTTCAGTATCGGACGATATTCAAGTAACTACAATCGAAAGAAATTCAGAAATGATACATCAAGCTAAATCAAATATTTCAAATAATCATTATTCTCATCGAATACGTCTTATTGAGGGAGATGCTTTAGAGCAATTCGATAAAATTAAAGATCAAACATTCGATATGTTATTTATCGATGCAGCAAAAGCACAATCAAAGAAATTTTTTGAGTTATACACTCCCTTACTTAGAGAAGGTGGCATTGTCATTACTGATAATGTACTTTACCATGGCTTTGTTTCAGACATAGATATTGTAAGATCAAGAAACGTACGACAAATGGTAAAAAAAGTTCAACAATTTAATGAGTGGTTAATGCAACAAGATGACTATACAACAAACTTTTTAAATATGGATGATGGATTAGCAATTTCAATAAAAGGAGAATGACTATGCCAGAATTACTAGTTACTCCTAAGTCACTAACACATATGGAAACACTAATAGACATAGGTGCGGATGCATTTGTTATTGGTGAACAAAAATTTGGTTTACGACTTCCAGGAGAATTTAATCGTGAAGATATGACAAAAGCTGTAACAATAGCACACAACAATAATAAAAAAGTGTACGCCGCAGTTAATGGTTTATTCCATAATTATCATTTAGCTGCATTAGAAGATTATATTCAATTTTTACATGAAATACGGGTGGATAGAATTATTTTTGGTGATCCAGCAGTTGTGATGTATGTAAAACAACAGTCCAATCCAATTCCATTACATTGGGATGCTGAGACATTAGTCACTAATTATTTCCAATGTAATTATTGGGGGAAAAAGGGAGCAACTAGAGCCGTCTTAGCAAGAGAATTAAGTCTTGAAGAAATTCTCAATATAAAAGCGCATGCCGACGTTGAAATCGAAGTCCAAGTGCACGGTATGACTTGCATGTTCCAATCAAAAAGAATGTTATTAGGTAATTATTACACATTCCAAGACAGACAAATGAAAATTCAACGTAGTGATAATCAAAATGATTTATTACTATATGATGAAGAACGTGAAAATAAATACCCGGTATTTGAAGATTACAATGGCACGCATATTATGTCTCCAAATGATATATGCCTTATAGAGGAATTAGAACCATTTTTTGAAGCAGGCATTGATGCATTTAAAATAGATGGTATTTTACAAACTGAAGAATATATAAACGTTGTCACACAACAATATCGTGAAGCAATTGATCTTTATAATGAAGACCCTGAGACATATGAAGATGAAAAATTTATGCTTGTAGACCCAATCGAAGAGATTCAACCAGAACATCGTCCATTTGATGAAGGTTTCTTATTTAAGCATACAGTATATTAGGAGGCTGAATCATGAAAACATTAGAAGACATTAAAGGTGCTTCAAAAACTAAAATGAAGATGCCAGAATTACTTGCTCCAGCTGGTAACTTAGAAAAATTAAAAATTGCAGTACATTACGGTGCAGATGCAGTATTTTTAGGCGGACAAGAATATGGCTTAAGATCAAATGCTGATAATTTTACTATGGATGAAATCGCTGAAGGCGTAGAATTTGCAAATCGATATGGCGCAAAAATATATGTTACAACGAATATTATTGCACATGATGATAATATGGAAGGCTTAGATGACTATTTAATGAACCTTGAAGCTACAGGAGCTACAGGGATAATTGTTGCTGATCCACTAATTATTGAAACATGCAAAAAAGTAGCGCCAAAGTTAGAAATACACTTATCTACTCAACAATCATTATCTAATTACAAAGCAGTTGAATTTTGGAAAGAAGAAGGTCTTGACCGAGTTGTTTTAGCACGTGAGACTGGTGCGATGGAAATGAAAGAGATGAAAGAGAAAGTTGATATTGAAATTGAAGCCTTTATTCATGGAGCGATGTGTATTGCGTATTCAGGAAGATGTACATTAAGTAATCATATGACTGCACGTGATTCTAACAGAGGTGGTTGTTGTCAAAGTTGCCGTTGGGACTATGATTTATTACAAGTAGACGATGATGGAGAATTAGATCTATTTTATGAAGATGGTGAAGTAGTTCCATTTGCAATGAGTCCTAAAGATTTAAAATTAATCGAATCTATTCCACAAATGATGGATTTAGGTGTCGATTCATTAAAAATAGAAGGACGAATGAAATCAATTCATTATATAGCAACTGTTGTCTCTGTTTATCGTAAAGTCATTGATGCTTATGCTGAAGACCCAGAACATTTCACAATTAATCCAGAATGGTTAATCGAATTAGATAAATGTGCTAATAGAGATACAGCACCTGCCTTTTTTGAAGGTACACCAGGTTATGAAGAGCAAATGTTTGGAGAACAACAATCTAAAAAATCACCATATGATTTTTGTGGCTTAGTATTAGACTACGATGAAGCAACGCAAATCGCTACTATCCAACAAAGAAATAACTTTAAACCAGGACAAGAAATTGAATTCTTTGGGCCTGAAATAGAAAGCTTTAAACAAATTGTAGATACAATTTATGATGAAGAAGGCAATCAACTTGATGCTGCACGTCATCCATTGCAAATTGTACAAATTAAAGTCGATCGTCCAATCTTTGCGAACAACATGATGAGAAAGGAAATCGGGTAATGACACAAACGACGATTATAGGGATTGCTGGAGGCTCTGGTTCTGGTAAAACAACTGTCACAAATGAAATTATGAAAAATCTAGAAGGTCATAGTATTGCATTATTAGCGCAAGACTATTATTATAAAGACCAATCACATTTAACTTTTGAAGAGCGTTTGGAGACAAACTATGATCATCCATTTGCATTTGATAACGATTTGTTAATTCAAAATCTTAAAGATTTAAGAAATGGTAAAGCTGTTGAAGTACCAACTTATGATTATGCAAGTCATACTAGAAGCGAACAAACAATTGCATTTGAACCTAAAGATGTTATCATCGTAGAAGGTATCTTCGCTTTAGAAAACAAGACGTTACGTGATATGATGGATGTTAAAATATATGTCGATACGGATGCAGATTTAAGAATATTACGTCGCCTAAAAAGAGACACTCATGAGCGTGGACGATCTATGGATTCAGTTATCAATCAATACTTAAATGTGGTGCGCCCTATGCACGAACAATTTATTGAACCAACTAAGAAACATGCTGACATCATTATTCCAGAAGGTGGCAGTAACAAGGTAGCCATTGATATCATGACTACTAAGATTCAATCTTTAGTTAGTAAACAATAGTATTAAAAGTAAAGGAAGATGACATAATGGAAAATCAAAAACAGTATCCAATGACACAAGAAGGATTTGAAAAGCTAGAACAAGAATTAGAAGAATTAAAAACGGTTAAAAGACCAGAAGTAGTAGAAAAAATTAAAGTTGCACGTTCATTTGGTGACTTATCTGAGAACTCCGAATATGATGCAGCAAAAGATGAACAAGGTTTTATTGAACAAGATATTCAACGTATTGAACATATGATTAGAAATGCTTTAATCATCGAAGATACTGGCGACAATAATACTGTTCAAATTGGTAAAACTGTGACTTTTGTTGAATTACCAGGTGATGAAGAAGAAAGTTACCAGATTGTGGGTTCTGCCGAAGCAGATGCTTTCAAAGGTAAAATTTCAAATGAATCTCCAATGGCATCAGCATTAATCGGTAAATCATTAGATGATGAAGTCCGCGTACCATTACCAAATGGTGGAGAAATGAACGTTAAAATTGTTGATATTAAATAATTAAAATAGTTATAAACATTGCAAGCATTGTTATTTTACAATGCTTGCTTTTTTATGTGGAAAAATACTTAATCTATACTTCGATTTTAGTTTGAGCAATAGAAAATGACATAATTAATAGCGACAAAAACAAAAGATTATGATTAAATAGAATATAGAAAATTTTGTATAATTAGTTTTATTGTTGAAATGAGCAATTTTTTGTTTATAGGGACAAATTGGTTATTAACAATAATTCGAATTACTTATTAAACATATATACAATGAAAATGATACAATAGAATGGTACAACAACTAAGTCCTATATAAAGGGGAGGAATTGGTAAGTTGGAAACAAGATTGATTAATGAACAATCACTAATGATTTATTTCGAAAATGAAATTAGTGAAAATACATATGAAAAAGTAAATAAGACAGTACAATATATTCAGAATCAAAAGCACAAGGATATTATTGATATTGTCCCATCTTACAGAGCTATTTTAATTACATTCGATAATATGAGTATCGATGGCACTAAATTGATTGAAAATTTAGAACTTAGTCAAATTTCGGACACAAATCTAAATAATCAGAATCAACGCAAGATTATTACCGTACCCGTTGTATATGGTGGAGAATTTGGTCCAGATTTAGATGAGGTTGCGTCTTATAATAATTTGACAAATGAAGAAGTGATAGATATACACACACAACAAGCTTATTTGATCTATATGCTAGGCTTTATGCCAGGGTTCCCATATTTAGGTGGATTAGATAAGCGCATTCATACACCACGTCGTTCTGAACCAAGAGTTAAGATTGACGCTGGTTCAGTAGGTATTGCAAATAACCAAACGGGGTTATATCCACTAGATTCACCGGGAGGTTGGCAAATTATTGGACGTACACCATTAAAAGTTTTTGATTTAAATAGAGATCCAATGACGATTTATGAGGCTGGCGATTATATTCAATTTAAGGCCATTACACAAAGTGAATACGACCAAATTGTATCAGATATTAATGATGAACATTTTGAAATAGATAAGTGGGTGACGTACGAAAATGAGTATTAAAATTTTGAAACCAGGTTTATTTACTACTGTTCAAGATATTGGTCGTAAAGGTTATATGAACGTTGGGTTTTCAGAAGCAGGTGCACTTGATCAGCATCATTATCAAATTGCATCTCATCTCATTGGCAATAATGGCCCAGCATTGGAGTTTACAATTATTGGTCCAACGATACAGTTTTTACAAGAGAATTCATTTACAATAGCAGGTGGTCGCTTCAATGCAACGCTCAATGGTGACGCAATCGAATCTCAGATTATATATGGTGTGAAACCAGGTGATATATTAGAGATTGGTAATGCGATCACAGGTGCTAGAGGGTATATTACGTTTGGACAACCACTTGATATACCACTAATTGCTGACAGTTATTCGACACACACAAGAAGTAAGATGGGTGGATACAAAGGACGATCTTTAAAGAAAGACGATGTTATTCAAACAATTGAGCACCCTTCTTATAAGAAAAATATTGGACGTGCTTCTCAAATTAATCTTGCAAATAAAGATAATGTAATACACATCATTGAAGGACCACAAATTGCATCATTTTCTGAGGAAGCAAAATCAAAATTAACTGAAAATGAATATGTAATTTCAGAGATGTCAGATCGTATGGGTTTCCGTCTTAAAGGAGAAAATATTGCACCTGAAGAAAGTGCCGATATTATTTCTGAGCCTGTAGCATTAGGTAGTATTCAAGTGCCTAATGATGGTAATCCTATCATTTTACTTAATGATAAACAGACTGTTGGTGGTTATACAAAAATTGCTACAGTTACACAATTAGGGTTAAATCTATTAGTTCAATTTCAACCAGGTGAGTCGATTCGCTTTAAATGGATATCAGTAGAAGAGGCTATAAATGAAACAAATCAATTTAATAAACAGTTTAAAGAAGAATTAATGAAAATAAATAGTCAGCCGCTATACGACATGAAAAGTATGAGAAGAACATCTAGAAAATTAGCGAATCTGATGAAAGGAGAATTTTAACAAAATGAATACCAAAAAAATAGAAGAGATTATTAAATTAGTAAAAGCAAATGATGTTAAAAAATTTAAATATAAGGATTTTGAAAATGAAATAGAGTTAGATTTCACAGAAGGTCAAGTTATATCTCAAGCGCCTTCCGTTTCACAAGGCCCAAGCAGTAATTCAAATCAAAATGCTCAACAAGATACACAAAGTACAGATATTCAAACTGAAGAAAATGCTATTAAATCACCTATGGTCGGAACATTCTTTTTACAAGATAGTAAAGAATTAACTGAACCACAAATTAAAGTTGGAGACAAAATTGAAAAAGGTGACGTGATAGGTTTTATAGAGGCCATGAAAGTAATGAATGAAGTGACGAGTGATATTGCTGGAGAAGTGGCTAATATTGCTGTAGAACATGGTACAAATGTTGAATATGACCAAATATTAGTGACTTTGAAGTAAGGAGGCTTACATGATGTATCGATGTTTAATTGCAAACAGAGGGGAAATTGCTGTAAGGATTATTCGTGCCTGTAGAGAAATGGGTATCGAAACCGTAGCAATTTATGCTAAAGGAGATGAAGATAGTCTTCATGTAGGGTTAGCAGATCAAGCTATATGTATTGGTGAAGCAAACCCTCTTGATAGCTATTTAAATATTCCAAGAATAATTGGAGCCGCTGAGGTAAGTGGTGCAAATGCAATACACCCAGGTTATGGCTTTTTATCAGAATCAACTTCATTTGCTGAAGCAGTTGAAGATAATAATATTCATTTTATAGGACCCAATAAAACTACTATGGAAATGATGGGAGATAAGATAACCGCTAGACAAACAGTAGATGGCGCTGGCGTACCAGTGATACCTGGATCTACTGACGAAGTAAAATCAGTAGAAGAAATTGAAGAACTTGCTAAAGATATTGGTTATCCTGTTGTTTTAAAAGCTGCTAGTGGCGGTGGTGGTAAAGGTATACGAATTGTTAAAGAACGTGAACAATTAGCTAAGGCATTCAAAGAAGCCAAAAGTGAAGGGGAAAAATATTTCAACGATAATCGTGTATATGTCGAAGCATTTATACCAGTTGCTAAACATGTTGAAGTACAAATTATTGGTGATGGTAAAGATAACTTTGTGCATTTAGGTGAACGTGACTGCTCAGTACAAAGAAAAAATCAAAAATTAATAGAAGAATCTCCATGTGCTGCACTTACAGAAGAAAGACGAGAACGAATTTGTGAAGATGCGGTTAAAGTAGCAAAAGCATCAAAATATAGAAGTGCAGGAACAATTGAATTCTTAGTTACTGAAGATGCACATTATTTCATTGAAATGAATGCGAGAATTCAAGTAGAACATACAGTAACTGAAATGCGTGCGGATAGAGATTTATTAGTCGCACAACTTTATTTATTACAACATGATGAGTTACCGTTTAAACAAGAAGATATCAGATTTAACGGTCACGTCATTGAAGCTAGAATAAATGCTGAAAATCCGGAAAAACAATTCCAACCTACACCGGGTAAAGTTAATGCTTTGCATTTACCACAAGGTTTTAACGTCAGAGTAGACTCTCTGCTTTATCCAGGTTACAAGGTTTCTCCTTACTATGATTCATTAGTAGCCAAAGTAATTGTTAAAGGTGCGGATAGAAGTAGTGCAATCCAAAAATTAAAAGTGACGTTAGATGAAATGGTCATTGACGGCTTTACAACGACTGCTGATTTCTTATATGCAGTACTCAATTATCCTGCATATGCAGATGGTGATGCTAGGAATGTAGATATAAAATTCCTAGAAAAACATCAAATTATTAAAGGGGTGACTTTATAATGCAAATAGACTTAAATTGTGACTTAGGAGAAGCATTTGGTAACTATTCTTTTGGTGGAGATAAAGACATACTTCCACTAATCACTTCAGCCAATATCGCGTGTGGATTCCATGCTGGAGATGCCAATGTGATGAATGAAACGATTCAATTAGCAAAAAGACATAACATTGGCATTGGAGCACATCCAGGTTTACCTGATTTACAAGGCTTTGGTCGTCGTAAATTAGATATGTCACCTGAAGAAGTATATAACATTGTAGTTTATCAACTAGGGGCGCTAAATGGCTTTTGTCTGATTCATGATGTGAAAATGAATCATGTAAAACCACATGGTGCATTGTACCAAATGGGTGCTAAAGATAAGTCAATTGCAAGTGCGATTGCACAAGCAGTGTATGACTTTGATAAAACGTTGGTATTTGTTGGTTTGGCTAATACATTACTCATATCAGAGGCTAAAAAATTAGGCTTAAAAACTGCATCTGAGGTTTTTGCAGACCGTCGTTATGAAGATGACGGCCAACTTGTTAGTCGTAAAGAACCTGATGCTGTGATATCTGACTCTGACGAAGCATTAAATCAAGTCGTTAAAATGGTAACAGAAAATAAAGTTATATCTAAAAATAATAAAGAAATCACACTTCAAGCAGATACGATATGCGTTCACGGCGATGGTGCGCATGCTTTAGAATTTGTAACTAAAATTAGGGAAAAATTAACGAAAGAAGGCATTGATATTCAGTCCTTATAGGGGGTTCTAATATGGGAGAAAAATTATCATCAAACAATAATGGGAAAGCAACATTCACTAGAAATCATAAAAGATTATTGCTAGGATCAGTTTTCTTAATGGCAACGTCAGCTATTGGACCTGCCTTTTTAACTCAAACGGCAGTATTTACAGCACAATTTTATGCTAGTTTCGCGTTTGCGATTTTAATTTCTATATTAATAGATATAGGTGCACAAATTAATATCTGGCGAGTTCTTGTTGTTACTGGCTTAAGAGGACAAGAGGTATCCAATAAAATTGTTCCTGGTCTTGGAACAGTTATCTCTGTTTTAATTGCATTCGGTGGATTAGCCTTTAATATTGGTAATATCGCCGGTGCAGGTCTAGGACTAAACGCTATGTTTGGTATAGATGTAAAATGGGGTGCAGCGATTACTGCTATCTTTTCAATTTTGATTTTTGTTAGTAAAAGTGGTCAAAAAATTATGGATGTCGTATCTATGATTTTAGGTGTCGTTATGATATTAATCGTAGCATATGTCATGGTTGTATCTAATCCACCATATGGAGATGCCTTGGTACATACTTTCGCACCTGAACATCCAATCAAATTAATTTTACCTATAATTACATTAGTGGGTGGAACAGTAGGTGGTTATATTACATTTGCTGGAGCACACAGAATTTTGGACTCTGGTATCAAAGGTAAAGAATTTTTACCATTTGTTAACCATTCAGCTATTGCAGGTATTTTAACTACGGGTGTGATGCGTACATTATTATTCCTAGCAGTATTAGGTGTTGTTGTAACTGGTGTTACTCTTAGTTCTGAAAACCCACCAGCGTCAGTGTTTGAACATGCTATAGGACCTATTGGGAAAAATATATTTGGTGTTGTTATTTTTGCAGCAGCAATGTCTTCAGTAATCGGTTCAGCTTATACTAGTGCTACGTTCTTAAAAACAATGCACAAATCACTTTTCAACAAGAATAATTTAATTGTTATTACATTTATAGTTATTTCAACAATCATTTTCTTATTCATTGGTAAACCTGTAAGTTTACTTATAATCGCAGGTGTGATTAACGGTTGGATTTTACCAATTACACTATCTGTCATTTTAATTGCAAGTAGAAAGAAATCGATTGTTGGCGATTATAAACACCCTACATGGATGTTAGTATTCGGTATTGTAGCTGTTATCGTTACAATTTTAACTGGTATCTTTTCATTACAAGATTTAGCAAGTTTATGGAAAGGTTAAATAATAGTTTTTGTTTAATAACTAAATAATTAATGGGCGTTAATACAATGAGGTCCTGATAAAAGTAAATAGGATTATAGATGATTAAAAAGTCAAATGTTAAAACTTTGACTTGGTATAGTTAACCTATTAAACAATCCTATTTTCGGAGAACTGTTTTGTCTCAGTTCGAGCGATGAATTACTTTGTCATGTCTCCTCATAGTATTAGCGCTTTATTTTTGTAATATATAGGTAGCGTTTTTAATGCGAGTAGTATCGTTGAAATTATGAAAATGTGATAGAATAACAAATGCTAGTATAATATAAGTAAGGTGGGACAATAATGATTGGTATTATTGGTGCAATGGAAGAAGAAGTTGCCATTTTAAAAGATAAATTAGTGAATTTAAGTGAAATTACAGTTGCACATGTTAAATTTTATACAGGTGAACTTAATCATAAAGAAGTTGTCATTACTCAAAGTGGTATAGGTAAAGTCAATGCTGCAATTTCAACAACACTACTCATCGAAAAATTTAATCCTAAATACATTATCAACACTGGTTCTGCCGGTGCATTAGATGAAAGTCTAGAAATTGGTGATGTATTGATCAGCAATGATGTGACGTATCATGATGCTGACGCTACTGCATTTGGATATGCATTAGGACAAATTCCGCAAATGCCTGAAAAATATGAAGCTAATGAACAATTATTAAGTGAAACTGTTGAAGTGGTTCAACAACAACATTTAAATGCTAAAACAGGTTTGATAGTGAGTGGCGACAGTTTTATAGGTAGTGCAGAACAACGTAAATTAATAAAATCACGATTTACAGACGCTATGGCAGTTGAAATGGAAGCAACAGCAATTGCACAAGTATGTTATCAATTTAAAGTTCCTTTTATAATCACAAGAGCAGTATCTGATTTAGCAAATGGTGAAGCGGATATGACGTTTGAGGAATTTTTAGGTAAGGCTGCAGTTTCTTCAAGTGAAATGGTAGAATTATTAGTAAAAAAATTATAATAAATGAGTAAAGGTGACAGATTAATGGGTATTATTAAAAATTATTTTATGCCTAATGCATATGTTAAATCAGTATTCGAAATAAATATAGATAAATTAGCAGACACAGGTGTAAAAGGTATTATTACAGATTTAGATAACACGTTAGTAGGTTGGGATGTTGTGGCACCTACTGAACAAATAAAGCAATGGTTCAAAGAAGCAAGAGAAAAAGGGATTCAAATTACAATCGTTTCAAATAATAATGAACAACGTGTAGGCGAATTTTCAAAAGATTTAAATGTGGATTTTATTTGTAAAGCCAGAAAACCGATGGGAAAAGCATTTAAAAAAGCAATTAGTCAAATGAATATAAAACCTAATGAAACAGTTGTCATTGGCGATCAAATGTTAACCGACGTTTTTGGTGGTAATCGTAATGGTTTATATACAATTATGGTAGTACCTGTTAAAAGAACAGATGGATTTATCACTAAATTTAATCGACTCATTGAAAGAAGATTATTAAATCACTTTAGAAAAAAAGGTTATATCAAGTGGGAGGAAAATTGATTGAGTGAAGAATTAAAATGTATAGGTTGTGGAGCACCTTTGCAATCAGAGGATAAGAATGCTCCTGGTTATGTTCCAGAACACAATTTATTTAGAGAAGATGTTATTTGTAAAAGATGTTTTCGTCTAAAAAACTATAATGAAGTTCAAGATGTGGGCATGGACAGCGATGATTTCCTTAATTTACTAACAGGTTTATCTGATAAAAAGGGTATTGTAGTAAATGTTGTAGACGTTTTTGATTTTGAAGGTTCATTTATCAATGCGATTAAGCGAATTGTAGGTAATAAAAAAATTATCTTAGTCGCTAATAAAATGGATTTACTTCCAAAACAAATTAATCATCGTCGCGTAAAAGAATGGTTGAAACGTGCCGCTAAAAAATATGGACTTGAAGCCGAAGATGTTGTACTTATTTCTGCCGAAAAAGGGCAAGGCATCGAAGACTTATTATATTCAATCAATAAGTATCGTGACCAAGAGGATGTTTATATTGTCGGTACGACTAATGTAGGCAAATCAACATTAATTAATAAACTTATCGAATTAAGTGTAGGTGAAAAAGATGTTGTTACAACATCAAGATTCCCAGGTACAACTTTGGATATGATTGATATACCATTAGATGAAAAGTCCTTTATGTTTGATACGCCAGGAATAATACAATCTCACCAAATGACTCATTTTGTAACTGAAAAAGAATTAAAATTAATTATGCCTAAAAAAGAAATAAAACAACGTGTATATCAATTAAATGAAGGCCAAACACTGTTTTTTGGTGGTTTAGCGCGAATTGATTATGTTTCAGGCGGTAAAAGACCTTTAATATGCTTCTTCTCTAATGAGCTAAACATACACCGAACAAAAACTGAAAAAGCAAATGAATTATGGAAGAATCATATTGGCGATTTATTAACACCCCCTCATGATCCTAGCCAATTTAATATGAGTGAAATGAAAGCAGTTCGTTTAGAAACTGGTAAAGAGAAAAGAGATGTAATGATTTCTGGTTTAGGCTTTATAACGATTGATGCTGGTGCAAAAGTGATTGTTAGAGTCCCTAAAAATGTAGATGTCATCTTAAGAAATTCAATTTTATAGGAGGGATAAACGTGAAATTTGCAGTAATTGGAGATCCAATTTCACATTCCTTATCACCACTAATGCATAACAAAAATTTTGAGTCGTTAGATTTAAAATTTACTTATGAAGCTGTTAATGTTCCAATTGAAAATTTTAAACATATCAGAGAGATTATTGAAGAAAAACATTTAGATGGTTTCAATATCACTATTCCACATAAAGAAAGAATTATACCTTATTTAGATGAAATTGATGCGCAGTCATCTTCTGTTGGTGCAGTTAATACTGTATTAATTCGTGACGGAAAATGGATAGGTTATAATACAGACGGGATAGGTTATGTTACAGGCTTAAAACAAGTATATAATGATTTAGAAAATGCTTATATTTTAATATTAGGTGCTGGCGGTGCTAGTAAGGGAATAGCGAATGAACTCATTAAGTTTGTTAATACCAAATTAACCGTTGCTAACCGTACGATGAAACGCTTTGAGACATGGGATTTAGAGGTCAATCAAATTTCACTCGAACAAGCGGAATCACATTTAGATGAATTTGATATTATCATCAATACTACACCTGCAGGTATGGATGATAATCAAGATATACCTATTGATTTAAAATACTTAAACCCAGAGACATTAGTAAGTGATATTGTATATATACCATATAAAACGCCTATTTTAATAGCAGCAGAGAACAAAGGTAACCCAATATATAATGGTTTAGATATGTTTGTATATCAAGGAGCTGAAAGTTTTAAAATTTGGACTGGATTACAAGCAGATATAAAGACAATGAAAAAATCAGTTTTAAACAAACTAAAAGGAGTTAAATAATGTTAACAGGAAAACAAAAAAGATATTTACGTAGTTTAGCACACAATACTGATCCCACTTTCCAAATTGGTAAAGGTGGTATTAATGAAAATATGGTAAATCAAATTGATGAAACACTAGAAAAACGTGAGCTAATTAAAATCCATGTTTTACAAAATAATTTTGATGATAAAAATGAACTTGCAACTACATTAAGTGAAGCTACTAATTGTGAAATTGTTCAAGTAATCGGGTCTATGATTGTCTTGTATAGAGAATCCCAAGAAAATAAAGAAATCACTTTACCATAATGCCCAAAAAAGTAATTCTGTATGGTGGACAATTCAACCCGATTCATACTGCACATATGATGGTAGCAAGTGAAGTATTTCATAAAATTCAACCGGATGAATTTTATTTTTTACCTAGTTATATGGCACCTTTAAAAGATCACAAAGATTTCTTGGACGCACCCCAACGAATTAAAATGATTGAATTAGCCATTGATACACTAGGATTTGGTAAAATTAGCTATGAAGAGATAGAAAGAAAAGGACAAAGTTATACGTATGACACGCTTTTATCTCTAATACATTCACAACCCAATTCAGATTTTTATTTCATAATAGGAACCGACCAATATAATCAATTGGATCGGTGGTATAACATCGACGAATTAAAACAATTGATTACCTTTATTGTTGTTAATAGAGAAAAAGAAGTACAACAGGTTGAGGATAATATGATATCTATTACAATTCCACGTATGGATATTAGTTCCTCTATGATACGAGAACGTATTAAAGCTAAACAATCTATTCAAATATTAGTTCCTCAAAGTGTTGAACATTATATTCGAGAGGAAGGATTATATGAAAATTGAAAATGCTAAAGAATTAGTAAAAGCAAAATTACCTGAAAAACGATATAAACATTCATTAAGAGTAGCAGAGACAGCAGTAAAATTAGCAGAGATTTATGATGGAGATAAAGATAAGGCTGAGTTAGCTGGTGTCTTACATGACTACTGTAAATACGATGATTTAAGTACAATGTATCAAGTGGTTAGACAATATGAATTAGAATCTGATTTATTAAGCTATGGTGGCGAAATACTACACGGACCTGTTTGTTCTGCAATAATGGAAAATGATTTTGATGTTAAAGATGAAGAAGTTCTTTTAGCAATCAAATATCATACAACTGGTCGTCAACAAATGACTAAAACTGAGAAATTAGTGTTTATAGCCGACTATATAGAACCTGGTAGAAAGACCCCAGGAGTTGAAGAAATAAGAGATATGGCATACAATCAAGGTAACTTAGATAAAACAATTTATGAAATTTCTAAGCGTACAGTGTTGTTTTTAATTCAAAAAGATATTACGGTTTATGGCGCTACGATTGCTTGTTTAAATTATTATAATTATAGTGATGAAAGAATAAAGGATGATTAAATGAACTCAGACAAATTGTTAAATATTGCTGTAGATGCAGCAGAAAACAAAAAAGCAGAAGATATTATTTCTCTTAATATGCAAGGAATTAGTGATATGACAGATTACTTTGTAGTTTGTCACGGAAATAATGAACGTCAAGTACAATCCATTGCTAGGGCTGTAAAAGAAGCAGTTCATGAACAAGATATTGATGTGAAACGTATGGAAGGCTATCAAGATGCAAGATGGATACTTATTGACTTAGCCAATGTGGTTGTTCATATTTTCCATAAAGACGAAAGACCTTATTATAATATCGAGAAATTATATCAAGATGCACCAATTGAATCATATGGACAGGTTGTTCACTAATTATGTCTCAATATGAAGAAATGAGCTTGGTATATGATCAGCTTACTCGAGATCAACCTTACCATTTATGGTTCGATATAGTTCAATATTATGCACACAATCATCCCGATATACTTGATATTGGATGTGGGACGGGTACACTTACATGCATGCTAAATGAATTAGGTAACATTCACGGTATGGATATTAGTTCTGATATGTTGGCAATTGCTTCTCAAAAGTCTAATCAAATAAATTGGTTAGAAGGCGATATGACACGCTTTGAGTTAGATCATCAATTTGATATCATAACTATATTTTGCGACTCATTAAACTATTTGCCTACTTTTGAAGATGTAGAAAACACATTTATACATGTCTATTCCCATTTAAAAGAGGGAGGATTATTAATCTTTGATGTTCATACTGTAGAAAAAATGAACACGCTATTTAATAATCAAAGTTATATCGATGAAACTGATGATTTGTATTTAGGTTGGGATGCAATTAGAGGTGAAGAACCTTTAAGCGTATATCATCAAATGTCCTTCTTTATTGAACATGAGAACGGTTTATATCAACGATTTGATGAAGAACACTACCAAAGAACATTTGAAAAATCGGTTTATTTAAAATTATTGGACCAATGTGGTTTCAAAATTATTAAAACATTTACCGATTTTGATATGAATTCTGATAATGAACAAGCAGATCGCTTATTTTTTATAGCCCAAAAATAAATTTAAATAAAGTAAAATCACTCTGGCATGCGTTAGTTAGTATGAAAGGGTGATTTTTTGTTATCTAAATTAAATCAATTTAAAACTTACATAGGCAACAACAAAATGTATATTATTATTGGTGCACTGATAATATTTTTGTTGTTACTTTATATTATGAATTCAAATCAATCGGACGATAAATCAGCTTATATAGAATCTACAACTCACAGTTATGTCGATAAAGACAAGCAAAATTTAAAAAAATCAAATATGGCAAAATCGACTAATAAAGAGGAAGGAAAGAAAGATAATCAAGTTATATATGTAGATATTAAAGGTGCAGTGAGGCATCCTAATGTATATAAAATGAATAGTTCGGATAGAATGATTGATATTTTGAATAAAGCTCAATTATTAAAAAATGCCGATACTAAGCAACTCAATTTTTCAGAAAAACTTATAGATCAAAAGTTAATATACGTACCTGAAAAAGGGGAAACAATTGCTAAACAAGTGCAAAGTCAAACTCAACAGACAAGTGGAGATGGAGCTAAGACACCTATTAATTTAAATTCAGCCACAGAAGAACAATTAATGAAAGTACCAGGTATTGGCCCATCTAAAGCAAAAGAAATCATTGAATTTAAAAATCAAAAAGGATCATTTAATAGTATAGATGACTTGAAAAACATCAAAGGTTTTGGTCCAAAAACATTCGAAAAACTCAAAGAATATTTTACTGTTTAATCATAATTGCATTTGCAATATCGTTTTAAAATGATTAAGCTATAATTATTATTTTAATTATGTACGATGGAGGCACAGAACATCATGGAGAGAATCAAATGGGAAGAATACTTTATGGCACAAAGCCACTTGTTAGCATTAAGATCAACTTGTCAAAGATTATCAGTAGGTGCCACGATTGTGAAAGATAATCGTATTATCGCTGGTGGTTACAATGGTTCAGTTGCTGGTGAAGTTCATTGTATAGATGAAGGGTGTTTAATTGAGGATGGACATTGTATTCGCACTATTCATGCTGAAATGAATGCATTGTTACAATGTGCAAAACAAGGTGTTTCTACAGAAGGTGCAACAATTTATGTTACACATTTCCCTTGTTTGAATTGCACTAAATCTATTATTCAAGCTGGTATTAAAACTATATACTATGCTGAAGATTATCATAATCATGAATATGCTATGCAGTTATTAGATCAGTCTGGTATAGAGTACAAAAAAATACCTTTCTCACCTGAATATGTAGCTCAATATTTAACACAAGGCTAAGTCATTGTTTTATATTGCATTATCTTTTTTAGTAGGGATTCTATGGTTATCTAACCGTGTATTCTCTACTTTTATATTATGTTGTCTTTTATTTATACTAATGCGTAAGAAATTATTGAAAAGATATGTTTTAGCCGTATTTATCTTCATTTTAATAAGTTTGGTCACATTAAACACTTCTAATGATAAAAAGTATCAAGAAGAACAATATCTATATAAAAATAGAATCATAATCGATAATGTGTCTATTATTAAGTGGAATAAAAAATTGGTGTCATATAGGGGGATTCTTAGCTGGAAGGGAAACAAATATAAGTATATATATAAAACCAAAGATATAAATAAACCCATAAATATCGAAAATCAAACCTGTTTGATAAAAGGTGAATTCTCTTTAAACAATACTTCTCAACCATTTATATTTATTAGCCAAGTCGATTTAAGCAGTTGTCAATCCAACAAGACTCTTTCTTTTATAACTAATTATCAAAGTTATATTCATAATCAAATGCAAAAGTCTCATAATATTTATTATGATCGAATATTAGCCTTAATATCCGGAGATACTAGTGTATTAAATCCAATGTTTATAGAAGATGTAAAAGAAATAGGTATTTATCATTTACTTGCAGTAAGTGGTTCACATGTAGCTGCAATAATATATTTGATATATCAGATATTTGTTAGATTCAATACGCCCATTATTATCATTAAGTCAGTACTTCTTATACTTTT
Organism: Staphylococcus warneri; assembly: GCF_900636385.1. Lineage (NCBI taxonomy): Bacteria > Bacillati > Bacillota > Bacilli > Caryophanales > Staphylococcaceae > Staphylococcus > Staphylococcus warneri. The sequence goes on from NZ_LR134269.1 coordinate 1,183,430, forward strand.
ACCTCTTTATGCTTTATATACCGATTTTGCCCCTAGTGCGGTTAGAGCTATTTTAGCTGCTATCATTTTACTTTTACTTCCTAAATCTTTAAAAATAAATCCACTTGAATTGTTGTCTATCGTTTTTATTTTAATGTTTTTTATTAATCCACAAATAGTCTATGATATTGGTTTTCAATTTTCATTCCTCATTTCACTATTTCTAGTGATATCCTCACCTTTATTAAAACAATTATCCGGATTAAAACTAATAATTGAAGTTACATTTATTGCACAACTTGGTGCCTTACTCATTAGCATCTATCATTTTAATCAAATACAATGGATTGGTTTAATTTCTAATTTAGTTTTTGTACCTTTTTATAGTTTCTTTATATTTCCATTAGCTATTCTGTTTTATATTCTTTCTCATTTTACTATTCATTTAAGTATTTTAAATGCTATTATTAGCGTTATTTTTAAATTACATGATTGTTTAGTATCTATATTTTTAAAGTTAAAGTATCTAAGAATTTTTGTACCAGACCTTAGTATAATTAGCTTAATTTTTATTATGATATTCACATTTCTATCTTTGTTTTTATTTGTTAAAAAGCATTTTATTAAAGCTACGCTTATTATATGTATGGGTATTTTTCTTATCATATATTACTCTAGTAGTACTGAAGGGCAATTAACTATGTTAGATGTCGGACAAGGAGACAGTATATTATTTCAAACTGATAGTAAACAAAATATTATGATTGATACTGGAGGGAAACGATCGGAAAATCATAAGCAACCTAACTTTAATATTTCGAAGTACAAAACAATTCCGAGTTTAAAATCAAAAGGTATTTCTAAAATAGATTATCTTATTATTTCTCATCCTCATCTCGACCATATGGGGGAATTACCCTATTTAGCATCTCATATTAATATTAAGAACATCATTTTATTTAAAGATAGTTTTTCTAGATCAGAATTATATAATATAGAGAAAATCAGTAATACCAATCATATAAATGTATTAGACGCTAATCGATTACATACACTAAATTTAAAAGATACAACACTTCGATTTTTGGATACATATATAAAAGATAGTGATGATAAAAATGAGCAGTCCATTGTTATCCTTTTATCATATAAACATAAAAATATATTGTTAACAGGTGATATGACTATTCAAAACGAAACGTTACTTCTACAACGTTATCAATTACCTAAAATTGATATTTTAAAAGTAGCACACCATGGTAGTAAAACGAGTAGTTCTTCGAATTTAATTGAGTTGATCAAGCCAGAAATCAGTCTCATATCGAGCGGTAGAGGTAATAAATATCAATTACCTAATCAAGAAGTGATTCAAAGACTATACGAAAATGGTAGTAAAGTATATGATACTCAAATAAATGGAGAGATAACCGTTAAGCTAAATTCAGATTTAAATATTACTACGAATCAAACTAATTAAATGACTAGTGATTGATGCTTGTATCATGATATAATTTTATAATGTGAACTAATTTGAAAGGGTGTAATATATGTCTGATAATATCATTACGGTATATGGAGAAGTGCCAGACCTAGTAGAGAAAAAAAGTTCTGAAATGATCAATAAATACTTACAGACAGAGAAAGACGACTTTAATTTTATAAAGTTTAATTTATACGAAACAGAAATTACACCAATCATTGAAGAAACTTTGACTATGCCGTTTTTTTCAGACAAAAAGGCTATTTTAGTTAAGAATGCATACGTATTTACTGGAGAAAAAGTAACTAAGGAATTAAATCAAAATACTGACCAATTAATAGAATTCCTAGAGAAATATGATGGTGATAACCTTATAATATTTGAAGTTTACCAAAATAAATTAGATGAGCGAAAGAAACTAACTAAAGCACTTAAAAAAAATGGTCAACTTAAAAAAGTAGAGCAAATGTCTGAAGAAGAAATAAAAAAATGGATACAGTCTAAACTGAATGAGAATTATAAAGATATTAAACAAGATGCACTTAATTTGTTTATAGAATTAACAGGAGTTAATTTTAATATTGTTTCTCAAGAACTAGATAAACTCATGCTATTTTTAGGTGATAGACCTACAATCAATAAAGATGATGTTCATCAAATTATTAATCGAAGTTTGGAACAAAATGTGTTTTTATTAACTGAATATATTCAAAAGCGTCAAAAAAACAAAGCGATTCAATTAGTTAAAGATTTAATAAATATGAAGGAAGAACCAATTAAATTACTTGCTCTTATTACAAGTAATTATAGGTTGTATTATCAATGCAAGATTTTAAATCAAAAAGGCTATAGCGGGCAACAAATTGCTAAAACAGTCAATGTTCATCCTTATAGGGTTAAATTGGCATTAGGTCAGGTCCGTCATTATCAATTGGAAGACTTATTGAATATCATTAATTCTTGTGCTGAAACCGATTATAAATTGAAATCTTCATATATGGATAAACACCTTATATTAGAATTGTTTATTTTATCATTATAACTATGAGTTTAAATACCTATACACAAATAAAAGCTAGTTCAACCAAATAGGTGAACTAGCTTTTATTGATTATTATTTGTTAGCGCTCATCAATTGTGATTTTACGCGGTCAGCTTTGTTTGAGTGGATTAAGTTGCTTTGAGCAGCTTTATCTAATTGCTTAATTGCAAAGCTTACTAATTCATTTTTGTTATCGGCATTTGTCTCAATAGCTGATTTCGCACGTTTAACTGCTGTACGCATAGTATTTTTCTTAGAAATATTACGCTCTTCAGCTGTTTGAGTTGTTTTAACACGTTTAACTGCAGATTTAATGTTTGGCATTACTGTCACCTCCTAAAAGTGAACTAACTTATCAAATTTAATTATATTTGATTACAACAAGAAATATTTTATCAAATGTACTACCTTTGTGCAATCATTTATTTAATGCGTATCTTAATGAATGAATATCACATTATAGTATTGGAATTAAGTTCGTAACACTTTATAATAAAGTATGCATTAATAATACTTAAACCAATATAAGTATTAGTTTATCAAAGTAATTGATTTATTTAAACGTTTAATTAGAAGTTTGCAATTGCAATTTAAAAACGTTATCATATCAAAGATATACAAATACGGGTTACTAATATGAAAGTGAGAAGGATACAATGGATAAGCAAGAACGTTTTAATAGAAGAGAGAAAATTAGAAATTTCTCCATTATTGCTCATATAGACCACGGTAAATCTACTCTAGCAGATAGAATCCTTGAAAATACAAAATCAGTTGAAACAAGAGATATGCAAGATCAATTGTTAGATTCAATGGATTTAGAAAGAGAACGTGGTATTACAATTAAATTAAATGCTGTACGTTTAAAATACGAAGCTAAAGATGGAGAAACATACACATTCCACTTAATTGATACACCAGGGCACGTCGATTTTACATATGAAGTATCTCGTTCATTAGCAGCATGTGAAGGAGCTATTTTAGTTGTAGATGCCGCTCAAGGTATAGAAGCACAAACTTTAGCTAACGTTTATTTAGCTTTAGATAATAATTTAGAACTATTACCTGTAGTTAATAAAATTGACCTACCAGCAGCTGAACCTGATAGAGTTAAACAAGAGTTAGAAGATGTGATTGGTTTAGATCAAGACGATGTCGTTCTAGCTAGTGCCAAATCTAATATCGGTATAGAAGAAATTCTAGAAAAGATTGTTGAGGTTGTACCAGCACCCGATGGTGATCCAGATGCACCATTGAAAGCTTTAATTTTTGACTCTGAATATGATCCTTATAGAGGTGTAATTTCATCTATTCGTGTTATAGATGGGGTAGTCAAAGCAGGGGACAAGATTAAAATGATGGCTACCGGTAAAGAATTCGAAGTTACTGAGGTTGGAATTAATACACCTAAGCAATTACCAGTCGACGAATTAACTGTTGGTGATGTTGGCTATATTATTGCTAGTATTAAAAATGTTGATGATTCGCGTGTTGGTGATACGATTACACTTGCAAACCGACCTGCTGAACAACCATTACAAGGGTATAAGAAAATGAATCCAATGGTTTATTGTGGACTCTTCCCAATTGATAATAAAAATTATAATGATTTGCGTGAAGCACTTGAAAAACTACAATTAAACGATGCTTCATTAGAATTCGAACCTGAGTCATCTCAAGCACTTGGATTTGGCTATAGAACTGGATTTTTAGGTATGTTACACATGGAAATCATTCAAGAAAGAATCGAACGAGAATTTGGAATTGAATTGATTGCGACAGCACCATCTGTAATTTACCAATGTATCTTAAAAGATGGTTCAGAAGTTACAGTTGATAACCCTGCGCAAATGCCTGAACGTGATAGAATTGAAAAGATATACGAACCATACGTTCGTGCAACTATGATGGTGCCGAATGATTATGTTGGTGCAGTTATGGAACTATGTCAACGTAAGCGTGGACAATTCGTTAATATGGATTATTTAGATGACATTCGAGTTAACATTGTTTATGAAATTCCATTATCTGAAGTAGTATTTGATTTCTTTGATCAACTTAAATCCAATACAAAAGGATATGCTTCGTTTGACTATGAATTCATTGAAAATAAAGAAAGTGACCTAGTTAAAATGGACATATTGCTTAATGGTGAAAAAGTTGATGCATTAAGCTTTATCGTGCATAAAGAATTTGCTTACGATAGAGGAAAAGCATTAGTTGAAAAACTAAAAACATTAATTCCAAGACAGCAATTTGAAGTTCCAGTACAAGCAGCGATTGGTCAAAAAATTGTTGCACGAACAAACATTAAATCCATGGGTAAAAATGTACTTTCTAAATGTTACGGCGGAGACATTAGCCGTAAACGTAAATTATTAGAAAAACAAAAAGCCGGTAAAGCTAAAATGAAAGCTGTTGGTAACGTGGAAATTCCGCAAGATGCATTCCTTGCAGTACTAAAAATGGACGAAGAATAATCTTGAAATTGTAAACACTTATTTAAATTTGTGTTAGATATAAAAAGCTAAGTATTTGAACTGAGGTGGGAAAAGAATGATGTTTCTGAAACTAATTCTATCCCGCCTCTAATTTTTTATAATTTTAAACCATAATTTTGGAGGAGTTAAAGTGACAATACAAAGCGCATATATTCATATACCTTTTTGCGTTCGCATATGTACTTACTGTGACTTCAACAAGTATTTTATCGATAAGCAACCAGTTGATGAATATTTAGATGCATTAATTTTAGAGATGGAACGACGTACCCAAAATGCTAATACGAAATTAAAAACAATGTATGTAGGTGGAGGTACTCCAACAGCTCTCAATATAGACCAATTAAATAAATTCTTATCAGCAATTAATAGAATTTTCACTATTGAAGGTGAATTTAGTTTTGAAGCGAACCCTGATGAATTAACATTCGAAAAAGTAAAATTACTTAAAGCATTTGGTGTGAATCGAGTATCTATGGGAGTACAAACATTTAAACCTGAATTGTTAGAAATTCTTGGAAGAACACACAAAACAGAAGATATCTATGATGCTGTAAGAAATGCTAGAGATGCCGGGATCGAATCTATTAGTTTGGACTTAATGTATCATTTACCTCAACAAACCTTAGAGGATTTTGAAAAAAGTTTGAATTTAGCTATGAAAATGGATATTGATCATATCTCAAGTTATGGATTAATTCTAGAGCCCAAAACTCAATTTTATAACATGTATAGAAAAGGTCATTTAAAATTGCCTAATGAAGATTTAGGCGCAGAAATGTATCAGACTTTAATGCATAAAATTGAAGACTCAAAATTCCATCAATACGAAATTTCAAATTTTGCTATAGAAGGTCATGAGTCAGAGCATAATAAGGTATATTGGTTAAATGAAGAATACTATGGTTTCGGAGCAGGAGCGAGTGGTTATACAAATGGCGTACGTTATACAAATGTAAATCCTGTCAATCACTATATAAAAGCTATTGCTAATCAAGAAGAACCCATATTAACAGAGACACGTCCAACTACAAACGAACAAATGGAAGAAGAAATGTTTCTAGGATTAAGGTTAAATTGCGGTGTTAACAAAAATAAATTCAATGAAAAATTTAATACAACGATCGACCGAATATTTGGTCAAACTATTATTGAGTTAAAAAATAGAAAGTTAATTGAAGAAACTCAAGATTATATTTATCTAACCGAAAGAGGAAAAGTCATTGGTAATGAGGTTTTTGAAGCATTTTTATTAAATAGTTAAAATAAATTTAAAATTCTAGAGCTTTAACATTGACTTACTTTGACCAATTTGATAAATTATAATTAGCACTTGAGAGAAAAGAGTGCTAATGAGGTGAAAACATGATAACAGATAGACAATTAAGCATTTTAAATGCAATTGTTGAAGATTATGTTGATTATGGACAACCCATTGGTTCTAAAACACTGATCGATCGTCACAATTTAAATGTAAGTCCTGCGACGATACGTAACGAAATGAAACAACTTGAGGATATGAATTTCATTGAGAAAGTCCATACTTCCTCGGGACGTTCACCATCTGAATTAGGTTTTAGATATTATGTTAATCAATTATTAGAACAAACATCTCATCAAAATTCAAACAAAATTCAACGTTTAAATCAATTAATGGTTGAGAATCATTATGATACATCATCTGCTTTGTCTTACTTCGCAAATGAATTATCAATGATGTCTCAATATGCAACGTTGGTTGTTCGTCCTAATCATAATCAAGATATTATAAATAATATTCATTTGATTCGTGCTAATACACATTTAGTGATTATGGTTATCGTATTTTCATCAGGTCATGTTGAAAATGTGCATCTAACATCCGAACTACCTTTAACCAATGATGAATTAAATAAAATATCAAACTTCTTGTCACAACAATATGATGAGTTAGTTAAAGGTCAGATTGAAGAGATAGATAGATTTGCACAAGATCAAAATGAAGCTCATTTTATTAAACAACTAATTAAAATGATGAATTTACACATTTCCAATCAAAGTAATAGCATTTACATGGGTGGAAAGGTTAAACTGATTGATGCATTGAATGAATCAAATGTATCTTCAATTCAACCCATCCTGCAATATATCGAATCAAATCGAATTGTAGAGCTATTAGATGATATATCTACATCTCATATCAATGTAAAAATTGGTAAAGAGATAGATGAAAATTTAAGCGATATATCCATCGTAACAACTCAGTATCACTTTGATGAGAAACTCAAAGGTCAAATTGCGGTTATTGGACCAACTGCGATGCATTATCAAAATGTGATTCAATTACTCAACCAAATTTGGTAATGTAATTAGAATTGTATTGGAGGGCACAAAATGACAGAAAAAGACGAATCAGTGAAACAAAATGCTGAATCACAAACAGAAGAAACAACAGAAAACAACTCTGAAGAAGCATCTAATTCAGTAGAAAACACTGAATCTAATAATTCGCAAGATGTTGAAACAAATGAAGAAGCGACAAATAAGGATGCTTCAAATGAAGATGATGAAAATGTAGATCCAAAAGATCAAGAAATTGAACGTTTGCAACAATTAGCAAATGATAATGAAGAAAAATATTTAAGATTATATGCAGAATTCGAAAATTATAAACGTCGAATTCAAAATGAAAACAAAATCAATAAAACCTATCAAGCTCAAGGCGTCTTAACTGACATATTACCAACAATTGATAATATTGAACGCGCACTTCAAATTGAAGGAGATAATGATTCATTTAAATCACTTCAAAAAGGTGTTCAAATGGTACATGAAAGCCTATTAAGAGCTCTGAAAGATAATGGTCTTGAAGAAATTGAATCTGAAGGTCAATCTTTTGATCCAAATGTACATCAAGCTGTAGTTCAAGATGATAATCCTGAATATGAATCAGGTGTTATCACACAAGAATTACAAAAAGGGTACAAATTAAAAGATAGAGTATTAAGACCATCAATGGTTAAAGTAAACCAATAAAAATTGGCGAAAAAACATTGAACAAAATGATTAATCAAAATGGAGGAATTTTATTATGAGTAAAGTAATCGGTATAGACTTAGGAACAACAAACTCTTGTGTATCAGTATTAGAAGGAGACGAACCAAAAGTAATTCAAAACCCTGAGGGTGCACGTACTACTCCATCAGTAGTTGCATTTAAAAATGGCGAAACTCAAGTTGGTCAAGTAGCTAAAAGACAAGCAATCACTAACCCAAATACTGTACAGTCAATCAAACGTCATATGGGTACAGATTATAAAGTAGATATTGAAGGTAAATCATATACACCTCAAGAAATTTCAGCAATGATTTTACAAAACTTAAAAAATACTGCTGAAAGTTATTTAGGCGATAAAGTTGAAAAAGCTGTAATTACAGTTCCAGCTTACTTCAATGATGCTGAACGTCAAGCAACTAAAGATGCTGGTAAAATTGCTGGATTAGAAGTAGAACGTATCATTAACGAACCTACTGCAGCAGCATTAGCATATGGTTTAGATAAAACTGAACAAGATCAAAAAGTATTAGTATTTGACTTAGGTGGCGGTACTTTCGACGTTTCAATCCTAGAATTAGGTGACGGTGTATTCGAAGTACTTTCTACAGCAGGTGATAATAAACTAGGTGGGGATGACTTTGACCAAGTTATTATCGACTACTTAGTTTCTGAATTCAAAAAAGAAAACGGTGTAGATTTATCACAAGATAAAATGGCATTACAACGTCTTAAAGATGCAGCAGAAAAAGCTAAAAAAGACTTATCAGGCGTATCTCAAACACAAATTTCATTACCATTCATCTCTGCAGGAGAAAGTGGTCCATTACACTTAGAAATCAACTTAACTCGTTCAAAATTTGAAGAATTAGCAGATTCATTAATTAAACGTACAATGGAACCAACTCGTCAAGCTATGAAAGATGCTGGATTATCAAATTCTGATATCGATGAAGTAATCTTAGTTGGTGGTTCAACACGTATTCCAGCAGTTCAAGATGCAGTTAAAAAAGAAATTGGTAAAGATCCACATAAAGGTGTTAACCCAGACGAAGTTGTTGCAATGGGTGCAGCAATTCAAGGTGGCGTAATCACTGGCGATGTTAAAGACGTAGTATTATTAGACGTAACGCCATTATCATTAGGTATTGAAATTATGGGTGGTCGTATGAATACGTTAATTGAACGTAATACAACAATCCCAACTTCAAAATCACAAGTATATTCTACAGCGGCTGATAATCAACCAGCAGTAGATATCCACGTATTACAAGGTGAACGTCCAATGGCGTCAGACAATAAAACACTTGGTAGATTCCAATTAACTGATATTCCACCAGCACCACGTGGTGTACCTCAAATCGAAGTGACTTTCGATATCGATAAAAACGGTATTGTTAACGTAACTGCTAAAGACTTAGGTACTAATAAAGAACAAAATATTACAATCCAATCAAGTTCTTCATTATCAGATGATGAAATCGATCGTATGGTTAAAGACGCAGAAGAAAATGCTGAAGCAGATAAAAAACGTCGTGAAGAAGTAGACTTAAGAAACGAAGCAGATAGCTTAGTATTCCAAGTAGAAAAAACAATCAATGATTTAGGTGAAAATATCGGTGAAGATGATAAGAAAAATGCTGAAGATAAAAAAGATGCATTAAAATCAGCACTTGAAGGTGAAGATATCGACGATATTAAAGCTAAAAAAGAAGAGCTTGAAAAAGTTGTTCAAGATTTATCAGCTAAAGTATATCAACAGGCTCAACAAGCACAACAACAAGCTCAAGGTGCAGCTGGTGAACAAAACCAAGATAGCACTGTTGAAGATGCAGAATTTAAAGAAGTTAAAGATGACGAAGATAAAAAATAATATCTAATTCAATTGAATTAACTTCTTGCAAAGCTATTAAAAAAGTCAAAGTCAATTGCACATTGGCTTTGGCTTTTTATTTGGATAGTTAATATGAATTAGTTAAACTAATCTTGTTAGTATAAAAAGGAGAGGTTACTGTGGCCAAAAGAGATTATTATGAGGTCTTAGGAGTAAGTAAAGGTGCTTCTAAAGACGAAATTAAAAAAGCTTACAGAAAATTATCGAAAAAATATCATCCCGACATCAATAAAGAAGAAGGCGCAGATGAAAAATTTAAAGAAATATCTGAAGCATATGAAGTGTTAAGTGATGATAATAAAAGAGCAAATTATGATCAATTCGGACATGCTGGCGCTCAAGGTGGTTTCGGTAGTCAAGGCTTTGGCGGAGGCGACTTTGGCGGATTTAGTGGAGGTGGCTTCGAAGATATTTTCAGTTCATTCTTCGGCGGTGCCTCAAGACAACGTGATCCTAATGCACCACGTAAAGGTGATGACCTACAATATACGATGACTATCACATTTGACGAAGCAGTATTCGGTGGTAAAAAGAAATTTCAATTCGCAAAGATGTCACTTGTCATACATGTGATGGTGAAGGTGCAAAACCTGGAACTAATAAGAAAACATGTAGTTATTGTAACGGAGCAGGATCAGTTTCAGTAGAACAAAATACGATTCTAGGTAGAGTTAGAACAGAACAAGTTTGTCCTAAATGTGAAGGTAGCGGTCAAGAGTTTGAAGAACCATGTCCAACATGTCATGGTAAAGGAACTGAAAATAAAACAGTCAAATTAGAAGTCACTATCCCTGAAGGTGTTGATAATGAACAACAAATACGTCTTGCTGGCGAAGGTTCTCCAGGTGTTAACGGTGGTCCTAGTGGCGACTTATATGTTGTTTTCAGAGTTAAACCTTCTGAAGTATTCAAACGTGATGGCGATGATATTTATTATGATTTAAATATTAGTTTCCCTCAAGCCGCATTAGGTGATGAAGTTAAAATCCCTACTTTAAATAGTAATGTCGTATTAACAATTCCTGCAGGTACACAAACTGGAAAACAATTCCGCCTAAAAGATAAAGGTATTAAAAATGTACACGGATATGGACATGGTGACTTATTTGTTAATATTAAGGTGCTAACACCAACTAAAATGACGGAACGTCAAAAAGAATTAATGAAAGAATTTGCAGATATAAATGGTGAAGAATTAACTGAGCAACCATCTAATTTTAAAGATAAAGCAAAAAGATTCTTTAAAGGAGAATAAAAATAATGAATTGGACGGAACTATCAATCGTAGTAAACCATGATGTTGAATATTTGGTTACAGATATACTAGAAAATTATGGATCAAATGGAGTAGTTATAGAAGATTCCAATGACTTAACCAATCCACCAGAAGATAAATTTGGCGAGATTTACGAATTAAATAGCGAAGATTATCCATCAGAAGGTGTTAGATTAAAAGCTTACTTTAATGAAATGACCTTTGATGATACAATGCTATCTAATATAGAGAAGGACATTTTATCGCTACAAGATATCGATCAGAACATTTTAAATATTTCACATCAAACAATTGCAGAAGCAGATTGGGAAAATGAATGGAAAAATTATTTTCATCCTTTCAGAGCATCTGAAACATTTACGATTGTTCCTAGTTGGGAAACCTATACTAAAGAATCAGCAAATGAACTTTGTATAGAATTAGACCCTGGAATGGCTTTTGGTACTGGAGATCATCCCACAACAAGTATGTGTTTAAAAGCAATTGAGCACTTTGTAGAGCCTCAACATTCTGTAATCGATGTAGGTACTGGGTCAGGTATTTTAAGTATTGCAAGTCACTTGATTGGTGTTAAAAGAATTAAAGCTTTAGATATCGATGAGATGGCAGTCAATGTAGCCAAAGAGAATTTCGAAAAGAATCATTGTTTAAACGCGATCGAAGCAGTTCCTGGCAATTTGTTAAAAGATGAAAAAGAACATTTTGATATAGTTATTGCAAATATTTTAGCTCATATTATTGATGAAATGATAGAAGACGCTTATAATACAGTCAATGAAGATGGTTATTTTATAACTTCCGGTATTATTGAAGAAAAATACGAAGATATTGAATCACATATGAAGCGTGTAGGTTTTAAAATTATTTCAGTTCAACATGACAACGGTTGGGTTTGTATCGTTGGTCAGAAAGTGAGTGACTAATTTGCAAAGATATTTTATCAATCAAAACGCTGATGAAAGTCAGCGTTTTTTTATTACAAATAAAGAAGATATACATCATATTAAGAATGTGATGAGACATAGTGAAGGCCAACTGATAGTCATCACATTTAATGATCAAAATGTCTATACATGTAAAATCATCCATTTAGCAGATCAAGAAGTAGAAGTTGAATTAATAGAAAAGCAAGATATTGATACTGAGTTACCGCAGCATATTACGATATGCAGTGGGTTAATTAAAGCAGATAAATACGAATGGATGATTCAAAAGGCAACTGAACTAGGTGCTAGTGGATTTATAGCTGTTGAAATGCAACGTTCTATAGTTAAATTAAATCATACAAAGGTGTCAAAAAAGCTTGAAAGATGGCAAAAAATTATAAAAGAAGCGGCTGAACAAAGTTATCGATTAACTATTCCACATATCAGTTATCTATCGAATTCAAAGTCAATTTGTGATATTATAAATCAGTATGATTATGTCCTTGTTGCTTATGAAGAAGAAGCTAAACATGGTGAAATCAGTCATTTTAAGCATATGTTAAAGCAATTTAAGCCACAAGATCGTGTATTACTTATATTTGGTCCTGAAGGCGGACTATCTGATGAAGAAGTGTCAATGTTAAAATCTCATTCACAGTTAGTTGGTTTAGGACCAAGAATTTTACGGGCAGAAACAGCGCCATTATATACATTAGGCGCATTAAGTTATGAAAAAGAATTAATGGGGTGAACAATATGTCCACAGTTGCGTTTCACACTTTAGGTTGTAAAGTTAACCACTATGAAACAGAAGCAATTTGGCAATTATTTAAGGAAGCAGATTACGAGCGAGTTGATTTTGAAACAAATGCAGATGTATTTGTTATCAATACTTGTACTGTAACTAATACTGGTGATAAAAAAAGTAGACAAATCATTAGAAGAGCAATCAGAAAAAATCCAGACGCTGTCGTTTGTGTTACTGGTTGCTATGCGCAAACATCTTCAGCAGAAATTATGGAGATTCCTGGCGTAGATGTCGTAGTAGGAACACAAGATAGACATAAATTACTAGATTATATAGATGAGTTCCAAAAAGAACGTCAACCAATTAATGGTGTAGGTAACATCATGAAAAACCGTAAATATGAAGAATTAGATGTACCATACTTCACAGATAGAACAAGAGCATCCTTAAAAATACAAGAAGGTTGTAATAATTTCTGTACATTCTGTATTATTCCATGGGCACGTGGTTTAATGAGATCAAGAGATCCTGAAAAAGTTGTAGAACAAGCTACAACATTAGTTAACGCGGGTTATAAAGAAATTGTTTTAACTGGTATCCATACAGGTGGATATGGTCAAGATCTTAAGAATTACAACTTAGCACAATTATTAAGAGATTTAGATCAAGTGGATGGTTTAGAACGTATTCGTATTTCTTCTATTGAAGCAAGTCAACTGACTGATGAAGTCATTGATGTCTTAGAACGTTCAAACAAAATCGTAAGACATTTACATGTACCGTTGCAATCTGGTTCTGATACGGTTCTTAAACGTATGAGACGTAAATACACTATGGAACATTTCTCTGAAAGAATTACTAAACTACATGAAGCATTACCAGATGTTGCAATAACGAGTGATGTTATCGTAGGTTTCCCTGGTGAAACTGAAGAAGAATTTCAAGAAACGTATGACTTTATTGTTAAACATAAATTTTCTGAATTACACGTTTTCCCATATTCATCTAGAATTGGAACACCAGCAGCAAGAATGGACGATCAAATTGATGAAGAAATCAAAAATGAACGTGTTCACAAATTAATTGCATTAAGTGATCAACTTGCAAAAGAGTATGCTTCAAAATTTGAAGACGAAGTACTAGAAGTTATTCCTGAAGAAAAAGGCGAAAAACCAAATACATTAGTAGGATATGCTGATAATTACATGAAAGTAGAATTTGAAGGTTCTGAAGATTTAATTGGTCAAATTATTAAAGTAAAAATTCAAAAAGCTGATTATCCTTTAAACTACGGGAAAGCTATCCGTATCGTAGAACATGCAACAAATAAATCAGAACATGAAGTACTAGTTTAATTATTTTAAAAATATAAATTTTAGTAATTGACCGGATATTGGAGATATATTATACTAATTAAAGCATAGTTTTACCTATGCACTTGAATATATAAATTTCCGTTGATATTTGGAGGGAGGGAAATACAGATGTCTAAAACAGTAGTACGTAAAAATGAATCACTTGAAGATGCTTTACGTCGATTTAAGCGTTCAGTTTCAAAAAGTGGTACTATCCAAGAAGTACGTAAACGTGAATTTTACGAAAAACCTAGTGTTAAACGTAAAAAGAAATCAGAAGCTGCACGTAAACGTAAATTCAAATAATTAATAACTCTGTTGACTCCCTCAACAAGAATGTTAATTATAAATATGAAACACCTCAGTTTGTAATCTGAGGTGTTTTTTGTTTGCTTTTTACAGTAAATTAAATTCATTGTTTATAACAAATCCCTCTGTAATTACTATTAATTTATACAAATTATTTTTTTATATATTAGTGAATCACTATAATATGACTGCGTTTTCATGTATAATTATTTTGAGAGCGAGGTGAAAGAATGGGATATCTAAATGAAATACATACGTTACTCTTAACTCATTTTTCATCAGAGAATAATTGGGTTAATGACATTGCTAATATTATTGTTCATCCATTGGTATCACTTATTCTTACATGTATTATATTTTTAGGCTTTTTATATCAATTGTATTCTAAAAGGATTAATTTTATTGGTATTATCGCTTCGTTAGCCTTATTAATCATGTTTTTAGGCTTTCTAATGCAAGGTGATGTCAATATTTTATCAGTCATATTATTTGCAGTGGGTGTTATTTTCGTCATTATTGAATTATTTGTCGTGGGAGCAGTCATTGGTATGATTGGCATGATTTTAATAACAATAAGCATAGTCATGTTAGGTAATAACTTATTACTCATGCTAGGTAATGTCATCGTAGCCTTAATATTATCAATCATTGAATGGGTGATTTTAGTTAAATTATTCAAAAGAAAGATTCCATTTTTGGAAAAGGTCATTTTAAAAGATTCAACAAATACTGAATCTGGATATACGTCTCATGATGATCGCTCTCATTTAGTTGGTAAAACAGCTCGAACTATTACTGATTTAAGACCAGCTGGTATCATAACTTGCGATGATGATCGTATCGATGCAGTTTCTGATGGTACGTTTATATTAAGAAATAGACAAGTCAAAATACTAGAGGTTGAAGGTACACGAGTTGTTGTAAGAGAAATAGAATAATATAAAAGGAGAGATACAATGTTTAGTATAGGATTTATTATAATTGCAGTTGTAATTATTGTAGCCTTATTAATACTTTTCTCATTTGTACCGGTAGGTCTTTGGATTTCTGCTTTAGCTGCTGGTGTACATGTTGGTATTGGTACATTAGTAGGTATGCGTTTAAGAAGAGTATCACCTAGAAAAGTAATTGGACCATTAATTAAAGCGCACAAAGCTGGATTGAATTTAAAAACAAATCAACTTGAATCACATTATCTTGCTGGAGGTAATGTAGATAGAGTTGTAGACGCTAATATCGCCGCGCAACGTGCTGATATAGATTTGCCATTTGAACGAGGTGCAGCAATAGATTTAGCAGGTAGAGATGTATTAGAAGCAGTTCAAATGTCAGTTAACCCTAAAGTTATTGAAACACCATTTATTGCCGGTGTAGCTATGAACGGTATCGAAGTTAAAGCGAAAGCCCGCATTACTGTTCGCGCTAATATTGCTCGTTTAGTAGGTGGTGCTGGTGAAGAAACTATCATCGCTCGTGTAGGTGAAGGTATTGTTTCAACAATTGGTTCTAGTAAACATCATACAGAAGTACTTGAAAATCCTGACAATATTTCTAAAACAGTTTTAAGTAAAGGATTAGACTCAGGGACTGCTTTTGAAATACTTTCAATTGATATTGCCGATGTAGATATTAGTAAAAATATTGGTGCAGATTTACAAACTGAACAAGCACTTGCCGATAAAAATATTGCGCAAGCTAAAGCTGAAGAACGTCGTGCTATGGCTGTAGCTTCTGAACAAGAAATGAAAGCACGAGTACAAGAAATGCGTGCTAAAGTTGTAGAAGCTGAATCAGAAGTACCTCTAGCAATGGCAGAAGCTCTAAGATCAGGAAATATTGGCGTTAAAGATTACTATAATCTTAAAAATATAGAAGCCGATACTGGTATGAGAAATGCTATTAATAAGCGTACTGATCAAAATGATGATGAATCACCAGAACAATAACTGTGGGGTGATTAAATGAGTATTGGGGTAATTATTTTTGTCATATCTGTGATAGCGACAATCATTAGTACCATACGTGATAATAGTCATAAAGAAAGACAGAATCAAAAGCCACCACAATCACCTAAAGATAATCAACAACCCAAGACAGGTGGTTTCTTTGAAGAAATTGAAAAAACATTCAAAGAAATAAATGATGAGATTAATGGAGATACAACTACTGAAAAGAAAAAGAAATACGAAGATACATTGCCACCCATTAATCAAGAATTAGATAAAACCGAACAGACAACAGAAGAGAAGCATAGAAGGCCAACAGATTATGATGATTCAATTCCTAAACCAGATCCGACACCATATCATAATGAAAAAGATATACGTGAGCCAGTTAAACAATCATCAACAAGAGATGAAAATTCTGAGAACTTACGTAAAGCATTAGAGAAAAATCTTCATCAAGATCTTAAAAATGTTAGAAGTGAAATTGATAGAGAGAAAGAAAAACAACTTGCTCTTATCGAACAAAAAGCGCAGGATATTATCAATGATAAATATTTATCTGAACGCACTAAACGAATAAGATTAAAACAATTACTTAATTCTCAAAATATAGAACGTAATATGTCTAAATCAGCATTTCAATTCGACAATGATGAAGTCGTTAATGGTATCATCTGGTCGGAAATTTTGGCCAAACCTAAACAACTTTAATGATCTACCTATTGGATTCTATCCAATAGGTTTTTTTATTTTTTAATTTCGAATGTAATACTGATTAAAATATAATTTGAGTCACTTTAAAGAATTTAGTAATATTTAATTAAGAATGATTGAATCAATTAAATCTACCGAATTAACCGACTTGATTGAATTATTTAAAATAAAACGAAATAGAATCAATGTAAGTCTAACAATGGTATAATATAAGTATATTAACCCATATATGGGTATAGTGAATTATAAATATGTTTTTTGAAAAGGAGCGCGTTTATGCCTGGTATAATTCAAATCGACGACATTAATCAATCCCAAGCTTTAATAGGTAACAATGATGAACATTTAAAAGCTATAGAAGATAGTTTTGATGTCGTAATACATGCTCGTGGTCAAGAAATTGCGGTTAAAGGTGAAAAAATTGAGCATGTAGAAAAAGCCGAATTAGTGCTTACCAATTTATTGAAAGTGATTGAATTGGGAAATAATATAACGCTAAAAGATGTAGAAGCTGCTATTAAAATGGCGGAAAATGGAACAATTCAACAACTTTTAGACTTATATGATGAAGAAATTACTAAAGATGCTTTTGGCAAAACCATCCGCGCTAAAACTATGGGTCAGCGAATGTACGTAAATGCTATGTATCGAAATGATTTAGTCTTTGGTATAGGTCTTGCAGGAACAGGTAAAACATTTTTAGCAGTGGTCTATGCTGCTAAACAATTACGTAAAGGAAATGTTAAACGTATCGTATTAACACGTCCAGCAGTTGAAGCGGGTGAATCATTGGGATTTTTACCTGGTGATTTAAAAGAGAAAGTCGATCCATATTTAAGACCATTATATGATGGATTAAATACCGTGCTAGGTAGAGAACAAACCGCACGATTTATAGAACGTGGTATTATAGAAATTGCACCATTAGCATACATGCGTGGACGTACGTTAGACGATGCTTTTGTTATTTTAGATGAAGCACAAAATACAACTCATGCTCAAATGAAAATGTTTTTAACTCGTTTAGGATTTGGTTCTAAGATGGTAGTTACAGGTGATCAAACACAAATCGACTTACCAAAAGGTGTTAAAAGTGGATTGAAAGAAGCAGTTAAAAAGTTACATGGTGTTAAAGGGATTAATATTATGAAACTTGATCAAGATGATGTAGTGAGACATCCACTTGTAAGTAAAATTATAGATAGATACGAGGGAGAGGACTAAATGTTTACTATAGATTTTAGTGATCATACTGAGTTAGTTAAAGACGAATGGTATGAACAAATTGAAAAGCTACTTAATTTTGCTAAGCAGGAAGAACAAATAAACGAAGATGCTGAATTATCTATTACCTTCGTAGATAAATCTGAAATTCAAGAGATTAATAAGATGTATAGAGACAAAGACAAAGTTACGGATGTCATATCTTTTGCACTTGAAGAAGATGAGCCAGACATTGATATGAGTGAATTTAATATACCTAGAGTATTAGGAGACATCATTATTTGTACTGATGTCGCTCAAGAACAATCAGAATCATATGGTCATTCTTTTGAAAGAGAGCTTGGATTTTTAGCATTACATGGCTTTCTTCACTTACTAGGCTATGATCATATGAATGAGGAAGATGAGAAAGAAATGTTTGGTCGTCAGGATGCTATTTTAAATGCATATGGATTGACGAGAGACTAGTGATGAGTCGTTTTAAATATGCACTAGATGGTTTGAAAACACTTTTAATAAAAGACCAAAAATTCTCACTTCATATTTATGCTAGTATTATAGCAATTGTTTTTGGGTTTTTACTTCATATTAATCGTTCTGAGTGGATATTTATTTTATTAGCAATTAGTTTAGTTTTAGCATTTGAAGCAATAAATACAGCAGTTGAATATGTGGTTGACTTAGTTACTACTGAGTATCATGATTACGCTAAATATGCGAAAGATATTGCTGCTTTTAGTGTGATGATTGTTTCCATCTTAGCATTAATCATTGGCTTAATCGTCTTCATACCACATTTAATTAATTTAATATAGGAGGGCGAATAAATGAGTTATCAATCTCATTATTTTAAAGAAGTTAGAGAAGCACAACGACGATCATATTCACCATATAGTAACTTTAAAGTTGGCGCCTATTTGAAAGCTAAAGATGGACGAACATTTTATGGAACCAATGTAGAAAATGCTGCTTATTCAATGTGTATATGTGCTGAACGCGCAAGTTTAGTAGCTGCGATATCAGCTGGATATCAACCTGGAGATTTTGAGTCTATTACAGTTACAGTAGATTCAGAAGTACCATCATCACCATGTGGTGAATGTCGACAAGTATTAAAAGAATTATGTGACGATGATATGCCTGTTTATATGACTAATCATAAAGGGGATATGATCGAATCAACAGTGAAAGAATTACTACCATACGGATTTTCTGGAAAGGATTTAAATAAATGACAGAACATAAATCAGGATTTGTTTCAATTATAGGAAGACCAAATGTAGGTAAATCTACATTTGTGAATAGAGTTATTGGGCATAAAATTGCGATTATGTCTGATAAAGCACAAACAACGCGTAATAAAATACAAGGCGTTATGACTAGAGATGATGCTCAAATTATATTTATTGATACTCCTGGTATCCATAAACCTAAACATAAGCTTGGAGACTATATGATGAAAGTAGCCACAAATACACTTTCTGAAATAGATGCGATTATGTTTATGGTAAATGTTAATGAAGATATAGGTCGTGGCGATGAATATATTATGGATATGTTAAAAGATTTAAAAACGCCAGTATTTTTAGTATTAAATAAAATCGATTTAGTACATCCTGATGCATTAATGCCTAAAATAGAAAAGTATCAAGAATATATGAACTTCACTGAAATCGTACCTATTTCTGCACTTGAAGGTTTGAATGTCGACCACTTTATCGATGTATTAAAGTCATACTTACCTGAGGGACCTAAATATTATCCAGACGATCAAATTTCGGACCATCCTGAACAGTTTGTGGTTGGTGAAATTATTCGTGAAAAAATATTACATTTAACAAGTGAAGAAATTCCTCATGCTATTGGAGTTAACGTTGACCGTATGATTAAAGAAGATGAGGATAGAGTTCGAATCGAAGCTACGATATATGTAGAACGTGATTCTCAAAAAGGAATCGTCATTGGTAAGGGTGGTAAGAAACTTAAAGAAGTGGGTAAAAGGGCAAGACATGATATAGAGATGCTCCTAGGTTCAAAAGTATATCTTGAACTATGGGTCAAAGTGCAAAAGGATTGGAGAAATAAAGTTAACTTTATTCGTCAAATCGGTTATATCGAAGACCAAGATTAACTCAGAGAGATGGTGAGTTAGTATGCTAATGAAGCAAAAAGGTATCATAATTAAATCAGTGGAGTATGGCGAATCAGATAAAATTATTACAATTTTAAATGAATATGGTAGCAAAGTGCCATTGATGGCTAGAAGAGCCAAGAAAATAAAATCAGGTTTACAAGCGCATACACAAATGTTTGTGTATGGCTTATTTATTTATAATAAATGGCGAGGTATGGGTACGCTTAATTCTGTAGATGTGATTAACCAACATTATGAATTACAACTAGATTTGTATGAAAGTAGTTTTGCTACTTTATGCGCTGAAACGATTGATCGTTCGATGGAAGAAAATGAAATATCGAAATATAATTACGATTTATTAAACTTTGTTTTAACCAAGATATCATCTGGTCAGTCCGCACAATTAATGTCTATTATTGTATTACTCAAATGTATGAATAAATTCGGTTTTTCTGCTTTATTTAATAAATGTGTCATAAGCGGGAACACTGATCAGTCAAAATTAGTTGGATATAGTTTCAAATTTGATGGTGCAATTTCTCAATCTGTAGCTTACCAAGATCCACATGCATTACAATTATCCAATAAAACATTGTATTTATTAGATGTTCTTTATAAACTCCCCATAGACAAAATGAATGAATTAAATATTCATCAAGATATTTTAGACGAAATGTCAGAATTGATGATGATGCTATATAGAGAATACGCAGGTATGTTCTTTAAAAGTCAAAAGTTAATCAACCAGTTGAAGAGGTTAGAAATGAAAGACTAAGCTTTAACTTGCTCAAAAAAGACCGAACCACATTCACATGTGATTCGGTCTTTTTATAGATTATATATCATAGATGAATTAGAATTTAACTTTTTCAGCTAAGAATGCTTCTAATTCTGATATTGGCATACGAACTTGTTCCATTGAATCTCTGTCACGTACAGTAACTTGATTATCTTCTAAAGAATCAAAGTCGAATGTAATGCAATAAGGCGTACCAATTTCATCTTGTCTACGATAACGTTTACCGATAGATTGTGATTCATCAAAATCTATTGAGAAGCTTTGACTTAATTGTTCAAAGATTTTAATTGCTTCACTTGATAATTTCTTACTTAATGGTAAGATAGCCGCTTTATATGGTGCTAAAGCAGGGTGGAATTTAAGTACAGTACGTTCATCCTTACTTCCTTCAACACCTTCTTGTGAATACGCATCACATAAGAATGCTAATGTCACACGATCGGCACCTAATGAAGGTTCAATACAATACGGGATATATTTTTCATTTGTTTCAGGATCGTGATATTTGAAATCTTCACCAGAATGTTCACTATGTTTTTTCAAGTCAAAGTCAGTACGACTTGCGATACCCCATAGTTCGCCCCAACCAAATGGGAATTTATATTCGATATCAGTTGTAGCATTTGAATAATGAGATAATTCATCAGCATCATGGTCTCTTAAACGCATGTTTTCTTCACTGATATTTAAGTCTTTTAACCATTGGCTAGCAAATGTCTTCCAGTAGTTTTGCCATTCAATTTCTTCACCTGGTTTACAGAAGAATTCAAGTTCCATTTGTTCGAATTCACGTGTTCTGAAGATGAAGTTGCCTGGCGTAATCTCGTTACGGAATGATTTACCAACTTGTCCAATACCAAATGGTAATTTTTTACGCATTGATCGTTGAACATTTTTGTAGTTTACAAAAATACCTTGGGCTGTTTCTGGACGTAAGAAAAGTTCATTTGTTGAATCTTCAGTTACACCTTGGAATGTTTTGAACATTAAATTGAATTGACGAATATCAGTCCAATTAGCAGTACCACTTACAGGACAAACAATACCTTCATCATCAATAATTTTTTTCATTTCATCAAAGCTTAAACCATCAGCAATGAAGTTTTCGTCGCCTTTTTCATGTTGCATGTAATCTTCAATTAATTTGTCAGCACGATAACGAATTTTACTATCTTTGTTATCGATCATAGGATCATTAAAGTTACCTAAGTGTCCAGAAGCTTCCCAAGTTTTCGGGTTCATTAAAATCGCAGCATCTAGACCTACGTTATAAGGTGATTGCGTAATAAATTTTTGCCACCATGCTTTTTTGACATTATTTTTTAATTCAACACCAAGTGGACCATAATCCCATGTATTAGATAAACCACCATAAATGTCACTACCTGGGAATACAAAACCTCTGTGTTTTGCTAATTGTACAATTTGTTCCATATCATTTGCCATAATTTTTCTCTCCTTACACATAAAAACGCCCCAAGACAACAAAGCATCATAAATATACTTTATTATCTTGGGACGAGTTAATCATTTTTTATTTAGTATAAATCATATACATTAAAATATCATTTAACCCGCGGTTCCACCCAAATTAGTGTAGCCACTCACTTTAAAATTAATTAAATTTTTTATGCCAAAATTTTTATGCTAAGCTCACACCACCCTTAGCTCGCTTTATAATTATTCTAATTGATTAAATATTTAATAGCAAGCGTTTATATGTGTTTGTGGCAAATAAAAATAACAGTTATAATATGTAATGTATATAAGAGGGGTGAGGACCTATAGAATTAAATCAAAGACAAGAACAAATTATTGAAATCGTTAAGCAACATGGACCAATAACTGGTGAGCATATTGCTGATCAATTAAATTTAACACGTGCTACATTACGACCTGACTTAGCTATTTTAACTATGTCTGGCTTTTTAGAAGCACGACCAAGAGTGGGTTATTACTATTCAGGTAAATCAAAAAATAAAATTATACATGAACAGTTACGACAATATGTTGTAAAAGATTACATGTCTCAACCTGTTGTGGTTAAAGAAGATATGTCAGTGTATGACGCAATTTGTACGATATTTTTAGAAGATGCTGGAACATTATTTATTACAAATGACGATAATGACTTTATCGGTGTTTGTTCTCGTAAAGACCTTTTAAGAGCATCAATGATTGGAAATGATATTCATACAATGCCTATAAGCGTCAATATGACTCGTATGCCAAATTTAACATATCTTGAAGAAAGTGAACTAATTATTTATGCGGCAAATCAAATGATAGATAAGGAAATAGATGCAATCCCCATCGTTAGATCTAAAGATAACCAAAAATTTGAAGTAGTTGGTAGAATATCTAAAACGACAATTACAAAATTATTTGTATCATTATTTAAAGAATAGGTGGTTAATAGATGGATAATATAAATATTATTGTTGCTTCTGATTCAATCGGGGAAACAGCAGAATTAGTAGCGAGGGCTGGTGTTTCTCAATTTAATCCTAAGCAATGTAAACATGAATTTTTACGTTACCCATACATAGAATCCTTTGAAAATGTCGATGAAGTGATTCAAGTTGCTGAAGATACAGACGCAATTATTGTATATACTTTAGTCAAACCAGAAATCAAAAAATACATGGTTGCTAAAGTTAAAGAGCATCAATTAAAGTCAGTTGATATTATGGGACCACTTATGGACTTATTATCTGGTTCAATAGAAGAAACACCTTACTATGAACCAGGTATTGTACATAGATTAGATGACGCTTATTTTAAAAAAATAGATGCTATAGAGTTTGCCGTTAAATATGATGATGGTAAAGACCCTAAAGGTTTACCCAAAGCTGATATTGTTCTATTAGGTATTTCAAGAACGTCTAAAACACCTTTATCACAATACTTGGCACATAAAAGTTATAAAGTGATGAATATACCGATTGTTCCAGAAGTGACACCTCCAGATGCATTGTTTGATATTGATCCTTCAAAATGTATTGCTTTAAAAATTAGCGAAGAAAAATTAAATCGTATTCGTAAAGAAAGACTCAAACAACTTGGATTAGGTGACTCTGCTAGATATGCTACAGAAACTAGAATTAAAGAGGAATTAGAATACTTTGAATCATTAGTAGAAAAAGTAGGGTGTCCAGTTATCGATGTAACTGATAAAGCAATAGAAGAAACAGCAAATGATATCATTTATTTTATCGAAAACAATAAAACAAAATAATTTCAATTAATGCATAAAAAAGGTATAATATTAAGACTAATATGTCATAGGTGATTTAATTTGCGTATAGAACAATCAGTTATAAATGAAATTAAAGATAAGACAGATATACTCGACTTGGTAAGTGAATATGTAAAGTTAGAAAAGAGAGGGCGCAATTATATAGGTTTGTGTCCTTTTCATGATGAAAAAACACCTTCGTTCACAGTTTCTGAAGACAAACAAATTTGTCATTGCTTCGGATGTAAAAAAGGTGGTAATGTATTTCAATTTACTCAAGAAATAAAAGATATTTCGTTTACAGAAGCAGTAAAAGAACTTGGTGAACGTGTTAATATTACGGTTGATGTTGGAAATAACGAATATCAGAATACTAATACTCAAATTGCTTCAGATGATTTACAAATGATAGAAATGCATGAGCTAATGCAAGAATATTATCACTATGCACTTATGAAAACAGTGGAAGGTGAAAAAGCTCTTACCTATTTAAAAGAAAGAGATTTTCCAGAACAGTTGATCAAAGAAAGAGGTATAGGTTATGCACCTAATTCATCACATTTCTGTCATGATTTCTTAGAAAAAAAAGGGTATGATATTGAATTAGCTTATGAAGCTGGACTTTTATCAAGAAATGAAGAGAATTTTAGTTATTACGATCGCTTTAGAGATAGAATTATGTTCCCATTAAAAAATGCTCAAGGCCGAATTGTTGGATATTCTGCAAGGACGTATACTAATCAAGAACCTAAGTATTTAAATAGCCCGGAAACACCAATATTCCAAAAAAGAAAATTGTTATATAACCTCGATAAAGCACGTAAAAGCATTAGAAAAAATGATGAAATCATATTACTTGAAGGTTTTATGGATGTTATAAAATCAGATCATGCAGGTTTAAAAACAGTCGTTGCGAGTATGGGTACCCAACTTTCAAACGAACATGTTACCTTTATAAAAAAGTTAACTTCTAATATTACATTAATGTTTGATGGTGACTTTGCAGGTAGAGAGGCAACCTTAAAAACTGGTCAAGCATTATTAGAACAAGGATTAAATGTGTTCGTTGTACAATTACCGTCAGATATGGATCCAGATGAATATATTAGAAAATATGGAAATGATGCATTTATAGAATTTGTTCAAAAAGATAAAAAATCATTTGTAATGTTTAAAGTCAATACACACAAAGATGAAATTCAAAATAATGATTTAGCATATGAAAAATATTTAAAAGAAGTAACTCAAGATATTGCGGCTATGACTTCACCTATACTTCAGAAAAAAGTATTGCAAGACGTTGCAGAATTGTTTAAAGTAAGTTTTGAGACTCTAGACTATGAAGTGGGATTACGTCAGCAATCTCAAGGAAACGTACCTTCGTATCCAGACTATGCATACGCATACGAAGGACAAACTCAGCAAGTTATTCAATTTAACCAACTCACTCGTCATGAAAAAGCTGAACGAGCACTCTTAAAACATTTCTTGCAAGATAAAGATACGTTCCTAAACTATCATCAACAGATAGAAGTAGATGACTTTACAAATGCTTATTTCAAGCGTATATTTAATATTTTGCATGATTATTATTCAAATAATGATACGTATCAACTCAGTTCTATGATTCAATATATAGATTCTGATGATTTAAGAGAAGCGCTAATTTCTTTAGACTCACATGTTTTAAATGAAGAACCATTTGAACATGAATTAGAAGATTACATCAACATATTAAATGAGAATAAAAATGAAGATTCATTAGAAGTCTTGAACCATAAACTGCGTGAAGCAACGAGAATAGGGGATATTGAACTTCAAAAGTATTACTTGCAATTAATAGTAAATAAAAACAAAAGTAGAATGTAATATTATAAAAATTTATGGTATTGTTATACTTTAGGCATTGAATAATGGTTATTACACTCATACATTGGGTAAATATGTAATATCGAATATTGCACAATATGACCTAACCATTAAATTATTAGGGAGTTTAGAATAGAAACTTATTTGATTGGTGTTGAATTAAAAATTAATTAGGCCACATCTCATACAATAAGTTATGATGAATGCGTTATTAAAAAAGTAATATATTGAGTTTCGATAATTAGACGCATCATCAAATAAAATGAAGTAATTACAAATAATTATATGAATAAATTGAAAGTTTATATTAATACCAGGAGGCCTTTTCATGTCTGATAAAGTTAAAATTAAAAAACAAACAATTGATCCGACTTTAACATTGGAAGATGTTAAAAAACAATTAATTGAAAAAGGGAAAAAGGAAGGTCACTTAAGTCACGAAGAAATTGCAGAAAAATTACAGAATTTCGAAATGGATTCTGATATGATGGATGATTTCTTTGATCAATTAAATGATAATGATATCACATTAGTAAATGAAAAAGACCATTCAGATACAGATGCTAAATTAAATCCTAATGATTTAAGTGCACCTCCAGGAGTTAAAATTAATGACCCTGTGCGTATGTATTTAAAAGAAATAGGTCGAGTTGACTTATTAAGTGCCCAAGAAGAAATTGAACTTGCTAAAAGAATTGAGCAAGGTGATGAAATCGCTAAATCAAGACTAGCAGAGGCCAATTTACGTTTAGTAGTAAGTATCGCTAAAAGATATGTCGGAAGAGGTATGTTATTCCTTGATTTAATTCAAGAAGGTAATATGGGCCTTATTAAAGCCGTTGAAAAATTCGATTTCAATAAAGGATTTAAGTTTTCTACTTATGCAACGTGGTGGATACGACAAGCAATCACACGTGCAATTGCTGACCAAGCACGTACAATTCGTATACCTGTACACATGGTTGAAACTATTAACAAATTAATTCGTGTTCAACGTCAGTTATTACAGGATTTGGGTCGTGATCCAGCACCTGAAGAAATTGGGGAAGAAATGGACTTACCACCTGAAAAGGTAAGAGAAATTCTTAAAATTGCACAAGAACCTGTGTCATTAGAAACTCCAATAGGTGAAGAAGATGACAGTCACTTAGGAGACTTCATTGAAGACCAAGAAGCACAAAGTCCTTCAGATCATGCTGCCTATGAATTGTTAAAAGAA
The DNA here is from genome assembly GCF_900636385.1 of Staphylococcus warneri. NCBI lineage: Bacteria > Bacillati > Bacillota > Bacilli > Caryophanales > Staphylococcaceae > Staphylococcus > Staphylococcus warneri. Next base: position 1,211,119 of record NZ_LR134269.1, read on the forward strand.
CAACTTGAAGATGTTTTAGATACATTAACAGACCGTGAAGAAAACGTTCTTCGTTTAAGATTTGGACTAGATGATGGAAGAACTAGAACATTAGAAGAAGTTGGTAAAGTATTTGGTGTGACTAGAGAACGTATTCGTCAAATCGAAGCAAAAGCATTAAGAAAGTTAAGACATCCAAGTAGAAGTAAACGTCTAAAAGACTTTATGGATTAATATATTTAGGCTGGGGCATAATGGTTGTCCCAGCCTTTATTTCATTTATAAGTGATATAACATACATACAATTATATACATTTAAATACATGTAAAAAGGAGACCATCTTAATGATTACGATAAATCATAGATTACGAACTGTATCAGAATTTATCAAACCTGGTAAACTTGCTGATATTGGTTCAGATCATGCTTATTTACCTATTTACGCTATTCAAACAAATTTAATTTCGCAAGCTATTGCTGGTGAAGTTATAAAAGGGCCTTTCGAAGCTGCAAAAAAGAATGTTCGAGAATACGCGCTAAGTAACCAAATTGATGTGCGTCTTGGGGATGGTTTAGAGGTAATAAAACATAATGAACAGTTAGACAATATCACAATTTGTGGTATGGGCGGTCCTTTAATAGCAAAAATATTAAAAGAAGGACAACAAAAACTTAAATCAAATCCTAGACTTATCCTCCAGAGTAATATACAAACACAAAATTTAAGAACGTTATTACAAGACATTCAATATCAAATCATTGATGAAAGAATTATGGAAGAGAAAGGACATATTTATGAAATTGTAGTAGCTGAGCATCAACCCAAAATGTTCAAATATAACGAATTTGAACTTAAATTTGGCCCAGTTTTACTAGAAAACAAAAATGAATGTTTTTATAATAAGTGGGAAAGAGAATTACAAGCTTTAGAAAAGATAAAACAACAACTTAATCCAGACATTCATCAACATCGATATCAAGAGATTGAGACAGAAATAGAAATGATCAAAGAGGTGCTTACAAATGAAAATCAATGAATTAATGGTTATGTTAGATGAACATGTGCCTTTTAACACTGCAGAATCATGGGATAATGTTGGACTACTTATAGGTGATGAATCGCAAGAAGTTACTGGGATTTTAACTGCACTAGATTGTACGTTAGAAATTGTAGAACAAGCAATAGAAGAAAATATCAATACTATTATTAGTCATCATCCATTAATTTTTAAAGGTGTCCAATCCATTACTAATCAAGGCTATGGTGAAATAATAAGATTACTTATACAAAACAATATCAATTTAATAGCAATGCATACCAATCTAGACGTTAATCCTAGAGGTGTCAATGCTATGCTTGCTTCTAAGATTGGTCTGAAAAATACTAGTTTAATTAATAAAGAACCTGAACGATACTTCAAAGTTCAGACTTTTATTCCCGAGAGCCATGTTGAAACATTTAAACAACAACTCAATAATATTGGTTTAGCTAAAGAAGGTAATTATGAATATTGCTTCTTTGAAAGTAAAGGTAAGGGACAATTTAAACCTATAGATGATGCCAATCCTTATTTAGGTGAAATCGGTGAAATTGAATATGTAGATGAAGTGAAATTAGAATTTATGATTTCATATCAACAACAACAACTAACTGAAAAAGCGATTCACCAATATCATCCATATGAAACCCCAGTTTATGATTTTATTGAATTAACAAAAGAAGGTTCGTATGGTTTGGGCATTATTGGAGAATTAAATGAACCAATGAATATAGAGGATTTTGTTTCGTTAGTAAAATCTCGATTACAAATTCCTAGTGTACGTTACGTTGGTAGTTCAAATACACTGATTAATAAAGTAGCTATGATTGGTGGTTCTGGTATTGGTTTTGAATACGAAGCTTCACAATTAGGTGCAGACATATTTATTACGGGCGATATCAAACATCATGATGCACTTGATGCCAAAATTGCAGGTGTCAACTTACTAGATATCAATCATTATAGTGAATTTGTGATGAAAGAAGGACTAAAACAATTATTAGAAGAATGGTTAGTTGAAGAAAATGAAAATAACATAAAATTAGTAGCGTCAAATATTAATACAGATCCATTCACATATATTTAAAGTATAATTATAAATCTGATAATCGTTAATCAAGCAATTATAACTGGTATCAAAGATGAATTATATTTAAAAACACCATTAATTACTTTATAATAGTAAAGATGAACTTATAAGGAGGCCATACAATGGCAAAACATCCATTTGAACACTTCGGTTTAAACTCAAGTATGATCGAAGCTGTAAAAGATTTAAAATTTGAGAAACCTACTGAAATTCAAAATAGAATTATTCCAAGAATATTAAAAGGAACTAACATTATTGGACAATCACAGACGGGGACAGGTAAATCCCATTCGTTTTTATTACCGTTAGTTAATCAAATTGATACGGACATTCATGAACCTCAAGCTATCGTTGTTGCACCTACAAGAGAATTAGCACAACAACTTTATCAAGCAGCTAACCATTTAAGCGGTTTTAAAGAAGGCGTCAATGCTAAACTATTTATCGGCGGTACAGATATTGAGAAAGACAGACAACGTTGTAACCAACAACCACAGCTAGTCATTGGTACACCAACAAGAATTAATGATTTAGCTAAAAGTGGTCATTTACACACACATTTAGCCTCATATTTAATCATAGATGAAGCTGATTTAATGATAGATTTAGGATTGATTGAAGATGTAGACTTTATCGCTTCACGTTTAGAAGAACATTCAAATATTGCTGTATTCAGTGCAACAATTCCAAAATCATTACAGCCATTTTTAAATAAATATTTAGAGCAACCTGATTTTGTAGAAGTTGATAGCCAATCACAAAATAAAAAGAATATTGAATTTTATTTAATTCCTACTAAAGGAACTGCAAAAGTTGAAAAGACACTTAAATTAATTGATATACTAAACCCTTATTTATGTATTATTTTCTGTAATAGTAGAGACAGCGCAGATGAATTAGCACGAACACTCAATGAAGCCGGTATCAAAGTGGGTATGATTCATGGTGGATTAACACCTCGTGAACGTAAACAACAAATGAAACGTATTAGAAATCTAGATTTCCAATTTGTGATTGCCAGTGATTTAGCATCAAGAGGTATTGATATTGAGGGTGTAAGCCATGTCATCAATTTCGATGTACCAAATGATATTGATTTCTTTACTCATAGAGTAGGACGTACTGGTCGAGGAAACTATCGAGGTGTAGCAATTACCTTATATAGTCCAGATGAAGAGGAAAATGTTTCTGCGATTGAAGATAGAGGTTATGTCTTTGAAAATGTGGATATTAAAAACGATGAACTTACACCTATCAAAGCACATAATACTAGACGCACTAGACAGCGCAAAGATGACCATTTAACTAATGAAGTTAAAAACAAAGTCCGTAGCAAAACAAAACGCAAAGTTAAACCAGGTTATAAAAAGAAATTTAAACAAGAAGTTGAAAGAATGAAACGACAAGAACGTAAACAATTTAGTAAACGTCAAAACCGTCAAAATAGAAAGAGTAGAAAAGGATAGGTGGATTATATGTTACTTGGATCACATGTATCAATGAGTGGTAAAAAAATGTTAGAGGGATCTGCAGAAGAAGCACACAAATTCGGTGAATCTACATTTATGATTTATACAGGTGCACCTCAAAATACTCGTCGAAAAAGTATTGAAGATTTAAATATCACAAAAGGTCATGAAGCTATGGAAAAATATGGCTTATCTAATATCGTGGTACATGCGCCTTATATTATAAACATTGCTAATACTACTAAACCAGAAGTTTTCGAATTAGGCGTTAACTTTTTACAAAATGAAATTGAACGTACTCAAGCCATAGGAGCTAAAGATATCGTCTTACATCCAGGATCACACGTTGGTGCTGGTGCAGAAGTAGGTATTAAAAAGATTATCGATGGATTAAATGAAGTATTAACCAATGACAATAATGTCAGAATCGCATTAGAAACAATGGCTGGAAAAGGATCAGAAGTAGGTCGTACATTCGAAGAAATCGCGCAAATTATTGATGGCGTAACACATAATGAACGTTTATCAATATGTTTTGATACTTGCCATACACATGATGCTGGTTACAACATTAAAGATGATTTTGATGGTGTATTAAACGAATTTGATAAAATTATTGGTGTAGATAGAATTAAAGTCGTTCATGTCAATGATAGTAAAAACGAACAGGGTGCACATAAAGATAGACATGAGAATATTGGATTTGGTCATATCGGCTTTGATGCACTCAATTATGTAGTACATCATGATACATTTAAAGATATACCTAAAATTTTAGAAACACCATATGTTGGAGAAGATAAAAAAAATAAAAAGCCTCCATATAAACACGAAATTGAAATGTTAAAATCACAAACATTTGATCCAAATTTAAAAGAAAAAATTTTAAATCAATAATTAAGTAAACTGGCGTTACAGATAATTCTGTAACGCTATTTTAGTCGTAAACATTACTATTTACATTACGTATATCAAGATGTATAGTATAAAATGAGGTGAAAAAATGACAACACCAGTATTTGAACTCAAAAACATTGATTATTATTTTGATCATAAGCAAGTACTCGAAAATATAAATATTAAAATTAATAAAGGGGAATTTTTAGCAATAGTAGGTCCTAATGGTGCTGGAAAATCGACTCTTTTAAAAATCATTTTAGGATTATTACCTTTACAATCTGGAGAAATTTTTATTGATGGTCATCCAATAAAAAATAATAAATCTTCCTTGAAAATAAGTTATGTTTCTCAAAAGGCCTCTTCATTTACTGCCGGTTTCCCAGCAAGTGTTAAAGAAGTAGTTCTTAGCGGACTAACTAAGACGAAAAAACTCTTCCAACGTTTTAATCAAAATGATGTGAAACAAGTTGAACATGTTTTAGAACGATTAAATATTTCACATTTAATTCATAAAAATATTGCGGAGCTTTCAGGTGGTCAACAGCAACGTGTTCTCATTGCTCGTGCTTTAATTTCTAACCCGAGTGTATTGGTTTTAGATGAACCAACTAATGGAATTGATGCTAAACACGTCAATGAGTTTTATGAAACTCTAGATCGCTTAAAAAAAGAAGGCATAACTATTATTTTAGTTACACATGATATTGGTGTAGTTGCTGATACAGCTACAGAAGTTGCATGTTTAAACAAACATTTACATTTTCATGGTACTACAGAAGATTTTAAATCTCTTGACGAAGTTGAAATTTCTAAAATATATGGTCATCCTATTCAATTCGTTGATCATCAACACAATAGAGAATGTTGTAACTAATATTATTATTAATGTTTATATATCTAATTAGAAATATTTTTGAGGAGTGTAACTCATGATAGATGCATTATTAAATTTTGATTTTATGAGATACTCCTTAATTAGTGGTATCTTAATAGGTTTTATTGCACCTTTAATTGGTGCTTTTATAGTAGTACGAAGGCTTTCACTTATTGCTGATGCATTGAGCCATGTTACATTAGGTGGAATATCATTTGGGATGTTTGTGATTACTGTTATACCTGCACTAACTTTAATTAACCCAATGTGGTTTGGTATATTATTTGCTATTATTGGTGCATTATTAATAGAAAAATTACGTACATCTTATACAAATTATCAAGAAATCGCAATTCCGATTATTATGAGTGCGGGTATCGCATTAAGTGCTATTTTTATTTCATTGGCAGATGGATTTAATCAGGAAATTGTTGGCTTGTTATTTGGTTCTATCAGTGCAGTAAACCTAAGTGATTTAACAACTATCATTTTCATTACTATATTAGTATTATTATTTATTACATTATTTTACAAAGAACTGTTTATATTATCTTTCGACGAAGAATATAGTAAAGTGATTGGTATTCCAAAATGGATTCAGTTTTTATTTATTGTCGTAGTGGCAATGGTTATTTCTGCATCCATGAGAGTAGTTGGAATATTATTAGTTAGTGCGTTAATCACATTACCTGTAGCAATTGCTATGCGTTGGACGAAAGGATTTAAACAATTAATTGTGTTAAGTATTATTATTGGTGAACTTTCAGTTATATTAGGACTTATTGTAGCTTTTTATATCAATATTTCACCTGGTGGCGTGATTGTAGTACTATTAGTCATTATGCTAATGATAACGATGACTTATCAAAAATTAAAAACAAAGTCACAAAAGGGAGATCGAAAATATGAATACTAGTGATGCAATAAAAATTTTAAAAGATAACGGTTTGAAGTATACAGATAAACGTAATTATATGCTTAATATTTTTGTTAAGGAAGATAAATATATTAATGCTAAATATATTCAACAAGTGATGGATAAAGATTATCCAGGTATTTCATTTGATACTATTTATCGAAATCTTCATTTATTTAAAGATTTAGCCATTATTGAAAGTACTGAATTAGATGGCGAAATGAAATTTAGAATTGCTTGTACGAATCATCACCATCATCACTTCATCTGTGAAAAATGTGGTGACACAAAGGTGATCGATTTTTGTCCAATTGATCAAGTCAAACAATATTTACCAAATGTCGATATTCATACACATAAACTTGAAGTTTATGGTGTTTGTGAAAAATGTCAAAAGGTAGCTAAATAATTAAACGATACTTTAATATTAAGATGGAATCATCAATAGGCTTTAGTAATTAGTCTAACTGATTCCATCTTATTTATTGTGAAAGTACACAAATATTCTCAATATGCATACTCCATTAGTATGAAATCGATTAATATGCATTTTTTATTATGTTTTAATGTTTAAAATAAGCCATTTTGAGATATATAATGACTGTAACGATAATTAGTAGCACATAAGTAAGCACATTAATTGTCGAAATTGTGACTGCTTGTTATGATGAAATTACAGACATTTTAGGAGGATGATTATTTATGGCATTTGAATTACCAAAATTACCATATGCATTTGACGCATTAGAACCACACATCGATAAAGAAACTATGGAGATTCACCATGATAAACACCACAACACTTATGTAACAAAATTAAATGCAGCTGTAGAAGGTACTGACTTAGAAGCTAAATCAATCGAAGAAATTGTAGCTAACTTAGATAGTGTTCCTTCTGATATTCAAACTGCAGTAAGAAATAACGGTGGCGGACACTTAAACCACTCATTATTCTGGGAATTATTAACACCTAATTCAGAAGAAAAAGGTGAAGTAGTAGATAAAATTAAAGAACAATGGGGTTCTTTAGATGAATTCAAAAAAGAATTCGCTGACAAAGCTGCAGCTCGTTTTGGTTCAGGTTGGGCTTGGTTAGTTGTTAATAATGGTCAATTAGAAATCGTTACAACTCCAAACCAAGATAACCCATTAACTGAAGGTAAAACACCTATCCTAGGCTTAGATGTTTGGGAACATGCTTATTACCTTAAATATCAAAACAAACGTCCAGATTATATCAGTGCTTTCTGGAATGTTGTTAACTGGGAAAAAGTTGACGAATTATACAACGCTGCTAAATAATTTAACAGTATTTACTAGAGTCTGGAACTTTAATAGTTTTCCAGACTCTTTTTTTATCAAAATGATAGAAAAATTTCTGATTTTCATATATCATTTTAAAGAGATACTTTGAATAGAGGTAGGTTGTTTTGCTTAAAAGATTAAAGGAAAAATCAAATGATGAAAAAGTAAGAAACACCATGAATCGAAGAATAAATTTTATCTTTGGTTTAGTTGTGTTTATTTTTGCAATTATGGTATTAAGGCTTGGCTATTTACAGATTGCACAAGGTTCACATTATAAACAGTTAATTAAAAATGATGAGAATATTACCGTGAATGAATCTGTACCTAGAGGACGCATTGTAGACCGTAATGGTAAGGTCTTAGTAGACAATGCATCTAAGATGGCTATTACATATACAAGAGGACGTAAGACATCGCAAAAAGAGATGCTCGAAACAGCTAAAAAGTTATCTTCATTAATTAAGATGGATACAGACAAAATTACTGATCGAGATAAAAAGGATTTTTGGGTCACTTTACATCCCCAAAAAGCCAAAGACTTAATGAAAAAAGAGCAGTCTATGTTAGAAGATGGAAGCATCTCTCAAGAACAATATGATGAACAACAACGTAAGAAAATCGGTAAAAAGCAATTAAGCGAATTATCCAAAAAAGATTTACAAATTTTAGCTATTTATCGAGAAATGAATGCGGGTAGTACATTGGACCCTCAAACAATTAAAAATGAAGATGTTACAGAAAAAGAATATGCAGCAGTATCTCAACAATTATCTAAATTGCCAGGTGTTAATACATCTATGGATTGGGATAGAAAATATCCTTATAAAGATACGCTAAGAGGTATTTTTGGTGATGTATCTACGTCAACAGAAGGTTTACCAAAAGAACTAACCGAGCAATATTTATCTAAAGGCTATTCACGAAATGATCGAGTAGGGAAATCATACCTAGAATATCAATACGAAGATGTACTTCGTGGTAAAAAGAAACAAATGAAGTATACAACTGATAAATCTGGTAAAGTCATCAATTCTGAAGTCGTTAATCCTGGTTCAAGAGGACATGATTTACAGTTAACAATAGATATTGACCTACAGAAAAAAGTAGAATCTCTTTTAGATAAACAAATTGCAAAGCTACGTAGTCAAGGTGCTAAAGACATGGACAATGCAATGATTGTTGTCCAAGACCCTAAAAACGGGGATATCTTAGCTATGGCAGGTAAACAAATTAGTAAAAACGGTAAATTAACGGATTATGATATCGGAAACTTTACAGCACAATTTGCTGTAGGTTCTTCTGTTAAAGGTGGTACATTACTTGCCGGATATCAAAATAAGGCTATTAAAGTTGGAGAACAAATGGTTGATGAACCATTAAAATTCCAAGGTGGACTAACAAAACGTTCTTACTTTAATAAAGATGGTCGTGTAACTATTAATGATAAAGAAGCGTTAATGCATTCATCTAACGTTTATATGTTTAAAACAGCCTTGAAATTAGCAGGAGATCCATATTATTCAGGCATGCCATTACCTAATGATATCTCAATTGCAGGGCAAAAACTTCGTAAAGGGCTAAATCAAGTTGGTTTAGGTGTTAAAACAGGTATCGATTTACCAAATGAAACAAATGGTCAAATTGAACCATTAACAAATAATCCAGGTAATTATCTAGATTTGTCTATTGGTCAATATGATACGTATACACCTTTACAATTGTCACAATACGTTTCAACTATTGCTAATAATGGATACAGAATTCAACCACATATTGGACTTTCTATACACGATGCAACAAATAAAGATGAATTAGGTCCAGTAAAAAGAAAAGTAAAAGGAAATGTATTAAACAAAGTTAATAATTCTCAAAAAGAAATTGATGAAGTGAAAGATGGCTTTAAAATGGCATTTAACGAAAAAGATGGAACAGGATATGCTAGTTTCAAAGATACAGTAGTACCTTCAGCAGGTAAGACAGGAACAGCTGAGGTATTCCAAGATGGTGAACCAAGAGTAAATTCGACATACATTGGTTATGCACCAATTAAAGATCCAAAATTAGCTTTCTCAATAGTTTATACGAATCAACCTGTACCGCCTCCTTGGTTAAATGGTGGAGATTTAGGAAGAGATGTCATTAATTATTACTTTAAAGATAAAGATAAAAATGGTGATAGTACAGAAAACTAGTCGTTTCATTTAATTCTATTTAGTATTATTTTCAAAAGTATTACTATTGATTCTTAAAATTTACTTTGCATTTAATAAACTAATTGGTATAATGTAAAGGTCGTATTTAGAAAAGGTAAGGAGGAATAATCATGCGCGTTAACGTTACATTAGCTTGTACAGAATGTGGTGAAAGAAACTACATCTCTACAAAAAACAAAAGAACAAACCCAGAACGTATTGAAATGAAAAAATACTGTGCACGTGATAATAAACAAACTTTACACCGTGAAACTAAATAATTAATTTATTTAACTAAACAAATATTCAATACAAAAAGACGGAAATCTAAATTTAGATTCCGTCTTTTATTTTTAAGCAATGCTTAACATTAGTTAAATTTTGACAATCATTCTACAGAATTTTGAACAATATCTTCAATATAGAAATGGTATTCACTAATATACGATTCAACTTAATGACATAAAATTATATAAACGTTATAATATGGAATAGTAAAAGTAGGTGAAAAAATGAATAAAAAAGATATAAGATCGTCTATTTTAACCACAATGAAAAAACATTCTAATACTGAAAAAAATATTGCTGATGATTGGTTAGCCAATCAATTTTTTAATTCTCAATCATATCAAGAGGCAACATCAATTGGTATAGTTTTATCCTTACCGCATGAAGTTAATACATATATAATTATTCAACAATCACTGAAAGATCATAAAAAAATATTTGTTCCTGAAGTAGACTACAAATCCAAATTGATGACTTTTAAACAATTATTAGATTTGAATGAAATAGAACGTGATGCAAAAGGGATTTATCATTCCATTTCAAATACTCAAACCACAGATCAATTAGATTTAGTTGTCGTCCCCGGTGTCGGATTTAAAAGTGATGGATATAGGATAGGATATGGGGGCGGTTTTTATGATCGTTTTATTTCAAATTTTAATCCGAAAACAATTAGTTTATTATATGATTTTCAATTAATTGATTTTGAACCGGATAAACACGATCAGCCTGTAGATGAGTTGATTATATATAAAAGCCGCAAATGGAGGCAAAAATGAACATAAAAAAACAATTTTGGAAAACCATATATTACTGGATTAGATATTTAAATTATGATGTTATAAGTAGGGAAAAAGATGACCAAGAAATATGGTTAAGTAATAAAAAGAAAAAAAGTATAGTCATATTTTCAAATTATGTTACTACCACGCAAGAAATTCGTTTTGATAAAAGTAAAATAATTGAAAATAAAGAAAAAATTGAATCAAATGTTGGATACAAACCTTCATCCATTCAATTTTATTACTTTACAGACAAATCAATAACAACAGATGCTTTAGACGGAACATATCCTTTAAAATTGAAATTCAAAATTATAAATGAAGATAGAGATTTAGAACGCGCGATGCCTAATGTTTTCTTAACTAAATTGTTTAAACGTGATGATTCAAAAAAAACAGCTATCTCATATAGAAATAAAGTACTATCGAACAATATTTTAGATAAACATATGCAACGTTTTTCACCCGTTACTTATATATTAATTATATCGAATGTTATCTTATGGTTATGTATGATACTTTATTTCAACCGCTTTTCTGATATAAAATTACTTGATGTAGGTGGGTTAGTACATTTTAATGTTGTTCATGGTGAGTGGTATCGATTAGTGACATCAATGTTTCTACACTTTAATTTTGAACATATTTTGATGAATATGTTATCACTTTACATTTTTGGTAAAATTGTAGAATCAGTGTTAGGATCCTGGAAGATGTTGGCTATTTATTTATTTGCTGGCATTTTCGGTAACTTCGTATCATTATCTTTTAATACAACTACAATTTCCGTTGGTGCTAGTGGTGCAATCTTTGGACTAATAGGTTCAATTTTTGCCATTTTATATTTAAGTAAAACATTTGATAAAAGAGTAATTGGTCAATTATTAATTGCATTGGTTATTTTAATTGGTCTATCATTATTCATGTCAAATATTAATGTTATGGCTCATTTAGGAGGATTTATTGGTGGACTACTAATCACCTTAATTGGCTATTATTTTAACGTAAACCGTAATATATTTTGGATATTATTGATTGTCTTATTAGTGCTTTTTGTGGCAATGCAAATTAGAATATTTAGTATTAAAGAGGATAATATTTATGACAAATTAATACGAGATCAAATGTTATCAGGACACTATGATGAAGCCAAAAAAATTGTTAATCAATCTATTAAAAAAGATTATGCAGATGATCAAACATATTATTTAAGTGGATTGATCACTGCTACTAAAAGTTCTAAAGCCGAAGCTATGGCAGACTGGGAACGTGGGTTAAGATATTTTCCCAATTCGGCTACATTAAATTATGAAATGGCAATAGCCAACCGTTCATTAAAAGATAATGATAAAGCTTTAAAATATATAAAAAAAGCGGTAAAAGCTAACCCTAAAAATTCTCAATATAAAAATTTAGAAAAAGAGTTGAGTGAAAAAAGTGACTCGTAAACTTAATAATTTTTATGATGTTTTACAGTTATTAAAAAAATATGGATATATCATCTATTTCAAAGATCCTCAAGATATGTATGAAATGATGTTACAAGAAATCAAATCTTTATACCATTTTGAGTTATTAACCAAAGATGAATATCTTAAATGTATAATGATAATAAACCAAAGAAGGAATGAACATAAATGACGAAAATTATTTTAGCTGCAGATATTGGTGGGACTACTTGTAAATTAGGTATATTTAATACTAATCTCGACCGTATTGAAAAATGGTCAATCCATACAGATACAACTGATCATACAGGAAAATTACTTTTAAAAAATATACATGAATCATTAGAAGAAAAAGTTGCTGAACTAGGTTATGAGATGTCAAATGTTATCGGAGTGGGAATTGGTGTTCCTGGACCGGTAGACTTTGAAACTGGCGTAGTTAATGGTGCTGTCAATTTACATTGGGAAGATAGTGTTAACGTTACTGAAATTTATCAAAGTTTCATAGATTGCCCAGTCTATGTTGATAACGATGCGAACGTTGCAGCATTAGGTGAAAAACATAAAGGCGCAGGTAAAGGCGCTGATGATGTTGTTACCATCACTTTAGGAACAGGCCTTGGTGGCGGCATTATTTCAAATGGTGAATTGGTACATGGCCATAATGGTTCTGGTGCTGAAATAGGTCACTTTAGAGCTGACTTTGATCAACGATTCAAGTGTAATTGTGGTAAATCCGGTTGTATAGAAACTGTTGCCTCTGCTACTGGTGTTGTTAATTTGGTTAATTTTTATTATCCTAAATTAACTTTTAAATCATCAATCCTACAACTCATTAAAGATAATAAAGTAACAGCTAAAGCAGTATTTGATGCAGCTAAAGAAGGTGACCAATTCTGTATTTTCATTACTGAAAAAGTCGCTAATTATATTGCATACTTATGTAGTATTTTAAGTGTAACTAGCAATCCTAAATACATTGTATTAGGTGGAGGCATGTCTACAGCAGGACTAATCTTAGTAGAAAATATTAAAACTGAATACCGTAACTTAACATTTACGCCTGCACAACAAGATACTGAAATTGTACAAGCAGAGTTAGGAAATGATGCAGGTATAACTGGCGCAGCTGGCTTAATTAAAACATACATTTTAGATAAAGAGGGTGTGAAATAATGGCAATTGTTGACGTTGTAGTTATTCCAGTAGGTACTGAGGGTCCAAGTGTTAGTAAGTACATTGCTGAGATTCAAACAAAATTAAAAGAATATAAAGATCAGGGCAAAATAGATTACCAATTGACTCCTATGAACACGCTTATCGAAGGTGATTTAAAAGATTTATTTGAAGTAGTACAAGCAATTCACGAATTACCATTTGATAAAGGTTTAGATAGAGTTTGTACCAACATCAGAATTGACGACCGCAGAGATAAATCTAGAAAAATGAATGATAAGTTAAAATCTGTACAAAAACATTTAGATAATGGTGGGGAGTAAATCATGAGAATCTCTAGTTTAACTTTAGGGTTAGTAGATACCAACACGTACTTTATAGAAAATGATAAAAAAGTATTACTTGTGGATCCATCTAGTGAAACAGATAAAATTGTTAAAAAGTTAAATCAAATTAACAAACCTTTAGAAGCAATAATACTTACTCATGCACATTATGATCATATCGGGGCATTAGACGATATTATAAATAAATACAATGTACCAGTATATATGCATAAAGAAGAATTTGACTTCTTAAACGATCCAGAAAAAAATGGTGCATCAAAATTTAAACAATACGGTATGCCACAAGTAATTAGTCAGGCGAATCCTGAAGCACTTGATGAAGGTCAGGCACAAATAGGGGATTTCACATTTAATGTATTGCATACACCTGGACACTCGCCTGGAAGTTTATCATTTGTATTTGATGAATTTGCAGTCGTAGGCGATACTTTATTTAATAATGGTATTGGTAGAACTGATTTATATAAAGGTGATTATGAAACCCTAGTTGATTCTATTAAAGATAAATTATTTGAATTAGATGGCGATTTACCATTATTCCCTGGACATGGACCATATACCACAGTCGACGATGAACAATTGAATCCATTTTTAAATGGTTAAAGTAAATTTAACACCTCCTACGTAAATATAAGTAGGAGGTGTTTCTTTGAAGATATTATTTCAAGAAATAATTAATAAAGCTATAGTTTATAAAGCAAGTGATGTACATTTTATTCCAATGGAACATTATGTTCATATAAAATTCAGAGTGAATGATACTTTAACATCATATGAAACTCTTGATATCGGAATTTATCGTAAATTACTTGTTTTTATGAAATTTCAAGCAGGATTGGATGTGTCGACGCAGCAAATCGCTCAAAGTGGTCGTTACACATATAAATTAAGATCAGTTTATTACTTACGTATTTCAACTCTCCCTTTATCAATCGGTAGTGAAAGTTGTGTAATTAGAATAGTGCCTCAATATTTTCAAAATAAAAAGGAAACTTATGAATTTAACGATTTTAAACATTTAATGAATAAGAAACAAGGATTATTGCTTTTTACAGGACCAACTGGTTCAGGTAAAAGCACACTCATGTATCAAATGGTTATGTACGCGCAAAAGAATTGAATCTCAATGTCATATCTATCGAAGACCCCGTAGAACAAATTTTAAAAGGTATTACTCAAATCTCAGTGAATACTAAAGCCGGTATTACTTATGCAAGTTCATTTAAAGCCATACTTCGGTGCGATCCAGATGTTATTTTGATTGGAGAAATCAGAGACGCTGAAATAGCAAAATATGTGTTTCAAGCAAGCTTGAGTGGCCATTTAGTATTAAGTACATTACATGCTAATGATTGCAAAGGGGCATTGTTAAGATTATTAGAGATGGGTATTACGATTCAAGAACTATCACAAGCTATCAATTTAATATCTAACCAACGTTTAATAACCACTTCAAGCCAACGACGCCAATTAGTTTGTGAACTTATGTTCAAAAATCAAATCAATTACTTTTTTGAACATAATCAAACAATGCCTAGATCTTTTAAGCGACTATCTTCAAAACTAGATGATATGACTAAAGAGGGAATTATATGTGAAACAATTGCTGATAAATATATTTAATCAATCTAAGCGAAAATGTTTAACCAAAGTCGAACAGTTAGATTTGATGCAACGATTACATCAATTACTAACAAATGGATTCACATTATACGAATCCTTTAAATTTTTGAACTTGCATTTTAAATATAAAGGCGACAAAACTCAAATGGAACTTATGGCGAAGATAGAAAATGGTGCACATTGCTATGAAGTCTTTCAATATTTAGACTTTTCCAATGATATCATTACTCAAATATACCTAGCTGAAAGATTTGGAAATCTGGAGGCTACTTTACATGAATCAATACTTTTTTTAAAAAAGCAAATTCAAGTTAAACAAAGTGTTATTAAAACGATTCAATACCCTGTTGTATTAATGATTATATTTTTCCTTATCTTAATGCTTTTAAATTTCACTGTAATACCTCAATTCAAAGAACTATATCAATCAATGAATATTGCATTATCACCACTCCAATTAGTACTTTCCTCATTTATATCTGGACTTCCATTTTTCATTTTATTTCTCACTTGTATTATTTTAGTTATTGTTATCCTCATTCATACTAGTTATAGAAATATGCCTACAATCAAACAAATTCATTTAATGAGCAATCTACCTATTATAAAAAGCTACTATAAAATTTTTAAAACATATCAATTATCTAATGAACTTGCTCATTTTTATAGAAATGGAATTAATCTTCAACTTATCGTAGAAATCTTTCAGCAATCAAATAGTAATCAATTCCACCAATATTTAGGCGATATAATTTTAAAACAGTCCAATCAAGGTGAAAAACTTCCTAATATTTTAAAGCAATTTAAGTGCTACGAAAGTGATTTGATCAAATTCATAGAACAAGGTGAAAAGAGCGGAAAGCTTGATATTGAATTAACACTATATAGTCAAATACTTGTACATCAATTTGAAATATTAGCGAAACGACATATCAAATTCATCCAACCAATAATATTTCTAATGCTAGGTATATTTATTGTTACTTTATATTTATCTATCATGCTACCAATGTTCGATATGTTGCAATCAATTAATTAGAGGTGTCATATAATGAGAAAACATAAATACTCACTTAAAACTAAAGCTTTCACCTTAATAGAAATGCTTTTAGTATTATTAATCATAAGTTTATTACTTATTTTAATTATACCTAATGTCGCCAAACAGACGGCACATATTCAATCAACTGGCTGCGATGCACAAGTTAAAATGATAAATAGCCAAATTGAAGCGTATACTTTAAAACATAATAGAAATCCAAATACTATTCAGGATTTAATTACAGAAGGATATATTAAAGAGAATCAAAAAAGTTGTAAAACAGGTGAAACAATTTCAATAAGTAATGGCGAAGCGATTGCAAATTAAAGCGTATAATTACATAGAAATATTAATGGTATTATTCATTTTGTCTATACTATTGTTGTGTACTTTAAGCAGTAAAAATCTTTTAACATTATCAATGTCTAATGATGAAATGAATATTAATCTACTAATAACTCAATTGAATTATATAAAATCAAAAGCAATTAGCGAAAAACAATCAATCACTTTAATGTTTAATCATCAATCTTCTCATATAAATGTTAAAGAAGAACATGGTAAAAAGTATCAAATAAAAATAAAAGATGGGAAGATCATAAAGATAACGAAAATAAATCTAATTACCTTTGATAAAAATGGCAATGTTAATCATTTTGGTTCGTTAAATATAAAAATGAAACATTCAATATACAAAGTCATATTTCATATTGAGAAAGGACGAATAAGGTATACCAAACTATAAAATAAAGGGCAGTTTCATGCTGGATAGCTTATTTGCATTTTTTATTATGAGCATAATCACCTTAACATTTATTGAAATGATCAATCATTTAATGATTAATTATCAAAATCAATTAGATAATATCGAGATGCAAAAAATAACCATTGTAAGCTTAAATAAATTTGATTTAGATCATTTGAAGCAAGGAGTTAAAATAGATGATTTTACAATTAAATTGTCTAATAAGGAAATTTGTACCACAAATAACCAAAATCAAAAGCGCTATTGTATTAAAAAATAAACTACCTAGTTTTACATTTATTGAAATGATTTTTTCATTATTGATAACTATAGTCCTACTAAGTACAGTACCATTGACTATCAAAATTATTAGTCAATATAAACAAATTGCTTTAGAAAATAGTTCAATAGAATTTGAATTATTTCATAGCGATTTGTTAAAAGAACAAAAAAAGGATGCACTTAAACCAATTATTAAAGATAAGCATACTTTACACTTAATCAATAAAGAAAAGAATGCAGAATATATTTTCAAAAACAATAAAATATATAAACAAATAAATGGTAAAGGCAATATTACATTGCTGAATCAAGTCAGTATGGTAAAAATGATAAAGTCGAACGATAATATCATCAAAATAATTTTGAAAGTAGGAAATCCGAATTATAATCAATACAAAACATTATTTTTATAAACAAAAAGCCTTTATTAGTCCATTCTTGATGATTATTTTTTCTTTATATTTAACAGTTATATCTTTTTATATTACTCAATATAGTTTAAAATTAAAGACAACACATAACTTAGAAAAAATATATAAAGAAGTTATCGTTAATAAGCTTATAGAGGTTGATGTTGTTGAAAAATCTAGAAATACCAATCATTCTAATAGGATTCATGGGAACCGGTAAAACAACAGTAGGTCAATATTTGATGAATCAATTACATCTAAGTTATGTAGATCTAGATGAGTATATCGAGCAAAGAGAAAGCATAACTATTCCTGAAATATTTGATGAAAAGGGAGAATCTTACTTTAGAAAATTAGAATTTAAATATTTGAATGAATGTATCAACCAATTTGATATCATTTCTACTGGTGGTGGAATAATAGAAAATGATGCTTCATTAGATCTTTTAAAAAAACAGAAGCAAGTCATATGGTTAGATTGTGATATTAAGATTGTCTTTAATAGAATAGTGAATGATCCCCATCGTCCTAATGCGAATAATAAGTCCCTAGAACAACTAAAAAACTTGTATTTATCAAGGATTTCAAGATATAATGAAATCGTATTCATGAAAGTGAATAGTAATCAAAATGTATCTGAAATTTATCAAGAAATAACAACTTTATTAAGTAGCGATTGATCAGTATTAGAGAGCATAAAAAGATAACTTTTTATCGCCGAAGGTGCAAGTAATTTTATTACGAAACTCTCAGGCAAAAGGATAATACTGTAACGCGTTCCTGGAAAAAATATTTAAACAGGGTAGCAAGTTTTGCTATCCTGTTTTTAAATAAATATAGGGGGTTTTCAAATGACAAGTGAGTTAAAAAAGACGCCATTATATCAAAATTACGTAGACAGTGGTGCTAAAATAGTAGAATTTGGTGGATGGGCAATGCCTGTTCAATTCTCAAGTATTAAGGAAGAACACAACGCTGTTAGATATGAAATCGGACTTTTCGATGTAAGTCATATGGGAGAAATTGAAATTCAAGGTAATGATGCGAAATCTTTTGTACAATATATTTTATCCAATGACACTAATAATCTAACAGATTCTAAAGCACTATATACTGCATTATGTAATGAAGAAGGTGGCATTATTGACGACTTGGTTACATATAAACTAGCAGATGATGACTATTTATTAGTGGTTAATGCTGCCAATACTGATAAAGACTTTAAATGGATTGAAAAACATGTTAAATCTTTTGAAGTTGAAGTTAAAAATGTATCTGAACAATATGGCCAATTAGCACTTCAAGGTCCTAAAGCTAGAGACTTAATGCAAAAATTAGTAGATATAGATATTTCTGAAATGGGAATGTTTGAATTTAAAAAAGATGTTCAATTATTCAATAAAAATGTAATTCTTTCACAATCTGGCTATACTGGTGAAGATGGCTTCGAGATATATTGTGATGCCAATGATACAGTAGCAATCTGGGAAGGTTTACTTGAATATGATGTAACACCATGTGGTCTAGGAGCCAGAGATACTCTTAGATTAGAAGCAGGACTTCCATTACATGGTCAAGATTTAACAGAATCTATAACACCATATGAAGGTGGTATCGCATTTGCTGCTAAACCATTAATTGATGATGACTTTATTGGTAAATCTGTTTTAAAAGATCAAAAAGAAAATGGATCATCTAGAAGAACAGTTGGTTTAGAACTTTTAGATAAAGGTATCGCTAGAACTGGCTATGAAGTATTAGACATAGATGGTAATCAAATTGGAGAAGTCACTTCAGGAACAAAATCTCCTTCGTCTGATAAATCAATTGCATTAGCTATTATTAATAGAGATGCATTTGAAATGGGTCGAGAGTTATTAGTACAAGTAAGAAAAAGACAGGTAAAAGCTAAAATCGTTAAGAAAAATCAAATCGAAAAATAGAACAAAGGGGTGGACAAGTTGAGTCATCGTTATATTCCATTAACTGATCAAGATAAGCAAGACATGTTAGACACTATTGGTGCGAAATCTATTAATGAATTATTTGGAGATGTGCCTTCTGACATTTTATTAAATAGAGATTTAGGTATCGCCAGTGGAGAAGCAGAAACTACTTTACTTAAACGACTAAACAAAGTTGCAAGTAAAAATATTACTAAAGAAACACATACTTCTTTCCTTGGCGCAGGTGTTTATGATCATTATGCACCATCAGTTGTAGATGCAATGATTTCTAGATCTGAATTCTATACTGCTTATACACCATATCAACCTGAGATTTCTCAAGGAGAATTGCAAGCAATTTTTGAATTCCAAACATTAATTTGTGAATTAACTAATATGGATGTAGTAAATTCATCAATGTATGATGGTATGACTAGTTTTGCAGAAGCATGTATTTTAGCATACAGCCATACTAAGAAAAATAAAATTGTCGTTTCAAAAGGACTACATTACCAAGCTTTACAAGTTTTAAACACATACGCTAAAACTCGTGAAGAATTCGAAGTTGTAGAAATTGATTTAGATGGTACGATTACTGATTTAGAAAAATTAGAACAAGCTGTAGATGATAATACTGCAGCAGTTGCCGTTCAATATCCTAACTTCTTTGGTTCAATAGAAGATCTTGAAAAAATTCAAAGCTTTATTGAAGGTAAAAAAGCATTATTTATCGTGTATGCAAATCCATTAGCATTAGGTTTATTAACACCACCAGGTTCATTCGGTGCTGATATTGTTGTTGGTGACACACAACCATTTGGTATCCCTGCACAATTTGGTGGACCACATTGTGGTTATTTTGCAACTACAAAAAAATTAATGCGTAAAGTACCAGGTAGACTCGTGGGTCAAACACAAGATGACGAAGGAAATAGAGGTTTCGTTCTCACTTTACAAGCTCGTGAACAACATATCCGTCGTGATAAAGCGACATCAAATATTTGTTCTAACCAAGCATTAAATGCATTAGCTTCGTCAATCGCAATGTCTGCATTAGGTAAACAAGGTGTTTATGATATTGCTGTTCAGAACTTTGAACATGCAAATTATGCTAAGCAAGCATTTAAAGAAGCTGGGTTCAATGTATTAGAAGGTACTTCATTTAATGAATTCGTTGTTGAATTTAATAAATCAATCACTGAAGTTAATAAGGCATTAGCAGAAGAAGAGATTATTGGAGGCTTCGACCTAAGTGTTGTTTCTAATGAGTTTGAAAATCATATGTTAATAGCTGTTACTGAGTTAAGAACAAAAGATGAGATTGATACATTTGTTAAGAAAGCTGGTGAAATTAATGGTAAGTAAATCAAGCCCACTTATTTTTGAAAGATCTAAAGAAGGAAGATATGCCTATTCTTTACCGCAAAGCGATATTAACAATAAATCATTTGAATCTATTTTAGATGATAAATTTATTAGAAAAGAAAAAGCAGAATTTCCTGAAGTAGCAGAATTAGATTTAGTACGTCACTATACAGAATTATCTAATAAAAACTTTGGTGTAGACTCAGGATTCTATCCTTTAGGATCTTGTACTATGAAATACAATCCTAAAGTAAATGAAAAAGTAGCTAGAATTCCTGGATTTAGTGAAGCACATCCATTACAAGATGAAAATCAAATTCAAGGTTCTCTTGAAATTATTTATAATTTACAAGAAGAACTTAAAGAAATAACAGGTATGGATGAAGTGACGCTTCAACCAGCTGCTGGTGCACATGGTGAATGGACTGCACTAATGATTTTTAAAGCGTATCATCAAAATAATGGAGAAGGACATCGTGATGAAGTTATTGTACCTGACTCAGCTCACGGAACAAACCCTGCTTCAGCATCATTTGCAGGTTTTAAATCAGTAACGGTTAAATCAAATGAACGCGGCGAAGTAGATATTGATGACCTAAAACGTGTTGTTAATGAAAACACTGCAGCTATTATGTTAACAAATCCAAATACTTTAGGTATTTTTGAAAAGAATATTATGGAAATCAGAGAAATTGTCCATGAAGCAGGAGGATTATTATACTATGATGGTGCTAACCTAAATGCCATCATGGATAAAGTACGTCCTGGTGATATGGGATTCGATGCTGTACATTTAAATCTCCATAAAACATTTACAGGCCCTCATGGAGGTGGCGGCCCTGGTTCAGGACCAGTCGGTGTCGTGAAGGAATTAGCTAGTTACTTACCTAAGCCAATGGTTATAAAAGAAAATGACTATTTCAAATATGATAATGATATTAAAAACTCAATTGGACGAGTAAAACCATTTTACGGTAACTTTGGAATCTATTTAAGAGCCTATACTTATATTAGAACAATGGGTGCTCAAGGATTAAAAGAAGTTTCTGAAGCGGCAGTATTAAATGCTAATTATCTTAAAGCAAGATTAACTGATCATTTTGAAATTCCATATAAACAATACTGTAAACATGAATTTGTATTAAGTGGAATTAAACAAAAACAATATGGTGTTAGAACTTTAGATATGGCCAAACGATTATTGGACTTTGGTGTACATCCACCTACAATTTACTTCCCATTAAATGTTGAGGAAGGAATGATGATTGAACCTACTGAAACAGAATCTAAAGAAACGTTAGATCATTTTGCTGATACGTTAATTCAAATTGCTAATGAGGCGAAAGAAGACCCAGATAAAGTACTTGAAGCACCTCATACTACAATTATCGATAGATTAGATGAAACGACTGCAGCAAGAAAACCTATTCTTAAATTTGAAAACTTGCACGCTGAAAAATAATATATTACTTCAAAAACCATTCCTTTACCTAGTTAATTGTAGAGGGATGGTTTTTTGAATAAAAAAATGAGTGAAAAGTATAAGGCATTAATTTGCCTCAAACGTTTCACTCATAATTCATAAATATTATTCTAGGCCGAGCCTAACTATTTTTTGGACTTGATTTTGCCAGTCCATTTTTTATAGCCGCCTTTAAGCATATAAAGATCTGTATAGCCGTTTTTTCTTAACATACGAGCAGCACGATAACTAGCAATACCATTTGCATCACAAAGATAAATAGGTTGGTCTTTTCTTAGACCTTGAAATCTTTGTTTAAACATAGTAATGGGAATATTTCGAGCGCCATTGATGTGACCATAATCATAGTCAACTTTTTCTCTCACATCAACCACTTGTGCTTTACGTAAGCCTTTATGAAAATCATTTTGGTCTAATTCTTTAACAGCTCGCTTATTAAGAATTTGTTGAACGACCATATAACCAATTATTATAACTAATATAATAATTGCAATATACAAAGAGATACTCATGTTGCATCCTCCCTAATTTACCGATATTATAATTATAAGACTGTTAGAACAAATTATCAAAATATTTTTATGATATCACAGATGTTTTAATAATTTATTCAAAATTAATAAGCAAAATAGCAAATTTTGTTACTAAGCATTCATTTAATGGGGGATTTTAATCATGACAGAAACATGGAACTTTATTAATACTGGTAGTCACGATCCATATTATAATATGGCAATGGATGAAGCATTACTTAATTTCGTATCTAGAGGTGAAATTGATCCTGTCATTCGTTTCTATACTTGGGACCCAGCCACATTATCAATCGGCTATTTCCAACGATTAACTAAAGAAATTGATATCGAAAAAGTGAAAGAAAAGGGCTATGGACTTGTAAGACGCCAAACTGGTGGTAGAGGCGTATTGCATGACAAAGAGTTAACTTATAGTGTTATAGTACCTGAATCACATCCTAAAATGCCATCAACGATAACAGAAGCTTATAGAGTAATTTCACAAGGATTATTAGAAGGATTCAAAAACCTAGGCTTCGATACTTATTTTGCTGTTCCTCGTTCTAAAGAAGAAAGAGAGAAATTAAAGCAACCTCGTAGCTCTGTATGCTTTGATGCACCAAGTTGGTATGAGCTTGTAGTAGAAGGCCGCAAAATAGCTGGTAGTGCTCAGACACGTCAAAAAGGTGTCATTCTACAACATGGATCTATATTACAAGATATAGATATCGATGAACTATTTGATTTGTTCATTTTCAAACATGATCGTTTAAAAGCAAAAATGAAAGAAGCTTTTGTAGACAAAGCAGTGGCCATCAACGACATATCAGAACAACATATTACTTTAAATGAAATGGAAAAAGCATTTGAAGATGGCTTCAAAAAGGGATTACAGATTACGTTTAAACCACTAACATTAACTGATGCACAATTAGAAGAAGTAAGAGCATTGGAAGAAAAATTCCGTTCAGACGATTGGACCTATAGAAAATAAAAAATGAATCAATACAAAAAGCAGTAGTCAATCAAATCTATTTGATAATGATGACTACTGCTTTATTATAATTTGTTTATTATTTACGTTTACGATACTTACGTTGCGCTCTTTTATACTTACGCTGTTCTTCTGTTAAGAAGAAGAAATAATATATAAGATATATCACTAAAACTAAAATTGCAAAGCTAATTAACATTCTAACGATTGAAAATAGAAACACATCTAAATTCATAATTAAACCAAATGCTGCAATAGCTAGTACAATATAAAACCAAATATTTTTCATTGAAATTCACCTAATTCTAATTTGCATCTGTTTGTATAGTCGATAATTTTTGTTGACCTTTTTCTATTTTCTTTTTATCTTTTTCTTGATATCCTGTTTCAATTTTATCAAAGGCAGAAGTAATATCTTTATTTAAACTGCTAATATTTTTTTTAGTTTGTTTATCTTCACTAGTCATAGAATCTTCATCGATATCAGAATTATACGTATTATACGCATCTTCTAAATCCGAAGATATCGTCGATAATTTCTTTTGGATTGATTGACTACCTTTATTTTTAGTTACATCAGGTTTAATGTTATTATACTTATCAACCGCACTTGCTACATTGTCATAATACGTAGAACTCGCCTTTAAATTTTTCTCTTTTTTCTTATTATCTGCTGTTTGTTTGCCATTCTCTTTATCTTTTTGTAATCCTGCAATCGTCGACTTTTGATTACTAATGTCTTGATTTAATTGTTGAATATCTAATTTTAATTGATGATTGTCATCTCTTAATTTTGTAGTTTTATCTTCGAGTGGTGCAAGATTTTGACTACCACAACCAGCTAATAAACAAGATGCGCCAATCACGATTATATATCTCTTCATGATTATCTCCCTAAACTAAAAACTATTATATTATTTATTGATTATGCTATCATTTTAATGTATTCATATAAAATGTACAAACGTTATACAAGATTTGGAGGGGATTCTATGAACAAATTAGGACAAGTACATGAACTTTTAGAACAAAAAAGCTAGATGCAGTTGTGATTCTTTCAGATTTTAACAGAAGATATTTATCTGAGTTCACAGGCACAAGTGGTGCATTAATTATTTCACCAAACCATCAATATTTGGTTACAGACTTTAGATATATTGAACAAGCAAAAAATCAAGCTTCAGAATTTGAAATCATAAATAGAAAATCTGATTTAATTTCTGAAATAAAAGCAATATTAAAAAAAGAGAACTTAAGTAACGTAGGATTTGAAGGTCATGAAGTTAGTTATGATACTTATATAGAATTAAATAAAGGTATGATAACTTTAATCAGCATTTCTGATGCTATTGAAAAAATCAGAGAGGTAAAATCACAATCAGAAATCGAAATAATCAAAAAAGCTGCTCAAATTGTTGATGAAACATACGATTATATTTTAACAATTGCTAAAGCAGGTATGACAGAACGTGAAGTAAAAGCTGAACTTGAAAGTAAAATGTTACATTTAGGTGCGGATGGTCCATCTTTTGATACAATTGTAGCATCTGGCCATCGAGGCGCTTTACCACACGGTGTTGCAAGTGATAAAATTATTGAGCAAGGTGATATGGTTACATTAGATTTTGGTGCATACTATAAAGGTTATTGTTCAGATATCACAAGAACTTTTGCGATAGGTGAACCAGATCCTAAAATGAAAGAGATTTATGATATAGTATTAAAAGCACAACAAAAAGCGCTCGATGAAATTAAACCGGGTATGACTGTAAAAGAAGCTGATGCTTTATCCCGAGATTTCATTGAAGCACATGGATATGGTGAGGAATTTGGCCATTCATTAGGTCATGGTATTGGTTTAGACATACACGAAGGACCATTACTATCTAAAAATGCATCCGGTCAACTTCAAGTTAATAACTGCGTCACTATCGAACCAGGTATATATGTTGATGGTTTAGGTGGCGTTCGAATTGAAGATGATATATTGATGACAGAAAATGGTTGTGAAGTCTTTACTAAATGCACAAAAGACCTTATTATTTTAAAATAAGCGTGTATATTGAGGAGGAAACTGAATGATTTCAGTAAATGATTTTAAAACAGGTTTAACAATTTCTGTAGATAATGGCATTTGGAAAGTAATTGATTTCCAACATGTAAAACCAGGTAAAGGATCTGCTTTCGTACGTTCAAAATTACGTAATCTAAGAACAGGTGCTATACAAGAAAAAACATTTAGAGCTGGTGAAAAAGTAGAACAAGCTATGATTGAAAATCGTCGTATGCAATACTTATATGCTGATGGAGATAATCATGTTTTCATGGATAATGAAACATTTGACCAAACAGAATTACCAGGTGACTACTTAAAAGACGAATTAAATTACTTAAAAGCCAATATGGAAGTTCAAATTCAATCATATGATGGTGAAGTAATTGGATTAGAATTACCGAAAACAGTAGAATTACAAGTAACTGAAACTGAACCAGGTATTAAAGGTGATACTGCCACAGGTGCTACTAAATCAGCTACTGTTGAGACAGGATATACATTAAATGTACCTTTATTTGTTAACGAAGGTGACATTCTTGTTATCAACACTGGTGACGGAAGCTACATTTCTAGAGGTTAATCTAGAAAGGCAGTTTTAACATTAAGCACATAACTTACAATGTTGTAGGTTATGTGTTTTTTTATGCGAACAATTGGGCGTGCATCTTGCCAATTATTAAATTGTGCACTTGCTTTTTTATATTTTATACTATAAAATTGTATAAAAATACGAAAAGAGGTTTAAGTATGCGTATAAGTATTGTAGGAATCACTGGATATTCAGGGCTAGAACTATTGCGTCTTATACATCATCATCCTCATATTGAGGTATCATCAATACATGCTACTCAATCAATTGGTAATCCTATTTCAGATCTATATCCACATTTAAAGGGGATATGCGATTTAACTGTACAACCATTTGATGCAAATGAAATTATGAAACATAGCGATCTAGTTGTATTCGCAACTCCTAGTGGTATTGCTAGTCAATTATCTCCAGAATTTGTCATTTCAGATTTTCCAGTAGTTGATATTTCAGGCGATCATAGATTACCACCAGATGAATATAAATTATGGTATAAAAAAGAACCAGTTGATTATCATATTCAAAAGCAATTCACATATTGTTTGCCAGAGTTTAATACATCTAAGAACCATCGCTTTATATCAAATCCTGGGTGTTATGCAACTGCAGTTGAACTGGCACTCATTCCTTTGTTACAAAACAAATTGATACAGTTAGACTCAATTATCATTGATGCTAAAAGTGGTTTGTCAGGTGCTGGTAAAAATCCTACAACAGCTAGTCACTTTGTTAATATAAATAACAATTATTTAACTTATAAATTAAACGAACATCAGCATATACCTGAAATAATACAGATGTTAAAACATTACGATCATAATTTACAGAATATTCAGTTTTCCACTTCTTTAATACCTGTTAATAGAGGTATCGTTGCAACCATTTACTGTAAATTAAACAATCCGACATTCACTAATCAGATTACAGCAACATATGAATCAATTTATAAAGATAAGCCATTTATACGCATTCTAAGAACCATGCCACAATTAAATGAAGTTGTCGGAACTAATTATGTAAATTTAGGATTTAGATACAATGATAAAACAAATGTTTTAACAGTTATGGTAGTACTAGATAATTTAATCAAGGGCGCTTCTGGACAAGCACTACAAAACATCAACCTTATGTATGGTTTTGATGAAACTGAAGGACTATGCAGTGTACCTCCATTAGTGTAGTAAGGAGTTTAAAAAATGAAAGAAATTTTAGGGAATATTGCGAGTCCAAAAGGTTTTTCTGCAGATGGAATTCATACTGGTATCAAAAAAAGAAAATTGGATTTAGGTTGGATTGTGTCCGAATGTCCATCAAGTGTCGCTTATGTTCAAACAACAAACAAAGTCAAAGCAGCACCTTTAATTTTAAATAAAAGAACAATACAAACTAAAGGAAAAATTCAAGCTATCATTGCCAACTCAGGGATAGCCAATGCATGTACAGGAGAAAAGGGTATGGAAGATGCCATTTCAATGCAACAGCAAACATCAGAATCATTAAGTATCAATCAGGATTTAATTTGTTTTGCTTCTACCGGAATTATTGGTCAACGTTTACCAATGGTTAAAGTTAAAAAAGGTATACAACAACTTAACATAGATGGTAATGCTAATCATTTTGCAAAAGCAATTTTAACTACTGATTTAACAACTAAAACATGTGTCGTAAATGAAACATTTGACCAAACGACTGTGACCATGGCAGGTGTTGCTAAAGGTTCTGGCATGATTCACCCAAATATGGCTACAATGCTAGCTTTTATAACATGTGATGCTAATATTTCTACTGAAACATTGCAAGTTGCATTAAAAACAAATATAGATAAAACGTTTAATCAAATTACTATCGATGGCGATACATCTACTAATGATTTAGTGTTAGTTTTATCAAATGGCTTAGCTAAAAATAAAGAAATTTTACCGAACACTGAAGAATTCACAACATTTTGCAATATGTTAGAACATGTCATGCGTTCACTTGCGATACAAATTGCCAAAGACGGTGAAGGCGCTACAAAATTAATTGAAGTGACTGTAGACGAAATGCCAGATGAAATAACCGCAAGAATGATAGCCAAGACAGTTGTGGGTTCCAATTTAGTAAAGACTGCTATTTATGGAGAAGATCCTAATTGGGGACGCATATTCGCAGCAATAGGTTATACACAATCCAACTTTGACATCAATAACGTTGATATTTTAATAGAAGGTATCCCTGTTATGAAAGGTTCAACACCTATCACTTATAACATTGATACGATGCAAAATAAATTAAAAAATAAAGATATTCATATCAACATTAATATGCATCAAGGTAATACCTCAGGTACTGCATGGGGTTGTGATTTAACTTATGATTACGTAAAAATTAATGCATTATATACAACATAGAGGTAACAAAATGAAACAAATTATAGTAATTAAAATGGGTGGCATAGCTATAAAACATTTAACCGAAGATACTCTTATACAAATAAAGCATTGGATTCAACAAAACTATCAAATAATCATCGTCCACGGTGGAGGTAATGTTATAGAATCATTATTGATAAAAGCTAAACACCCCACAATCAAAAAAGATGGATTAAGAGTAACTGCTAAGGAAGATTTACCAATTATTAAGGATGCCCTGTTTAATTATATTGGTAAAGGGTTAGCTAGTGATTTAAAAGCTGTAAACTTAAATGTTAAGCAGTTAAGAGAAGAACAATTTTTAATCATTCAAGCTGATTATTTGGATTATCATCAATACGGTTCAGTAGGTAAAAATATACAAGTAAATGTAAGTGCAATTCAGAAATATTTAAATCAAAATATGATTCCTGTTATAAGTTCTATCGGTTCACATCAAGATGATGATTTAATTAATATCAATGCCGATCATTTAGCAACAGCAATTGCCATCGCAATGAAAGCACAAAAATTAATATTAATGACTGACGTTCAAGGTGTGATAGAACATGGAACTTTGATAAAAAGGTTAAATATTAGCGATGTGCAATCTAAAATAGACAACCGTATCATTACTGGTGGCATGATACCTAAAGTTGAAAGTGCAGTAGCAACAATTAAGGCAGGAGTTAATGAAGTCATAATTGGAAATAATTTATTAACAGGAACCATCATAGAAGGGAACAACAAATGAGTTATTTATTTCAAAATTACAAAAGAACAAATGTCGAATTCGTAAGAGCAGAAGGAAATGAGTTAATTGATACAAACGGTAATAAATATCTCGATTTTTCTTCAGGTATAGGTGTAACAAATTTAGGATTTCACCCATACGTTAAAGAGCAATTACAGATACAAGTTGCCAGTATTTGGCATACACCTAATTTATATTTAAATACGCTACAAGAAGATGTGGCTCAATTATTAGTACGTCAATATGACTATTGTGTATTTTTCTGTAATAGCGGTGCTGAAGCAAATGAGGCTGCTATTAAATTAGCACGTAAATATACGGGCAAACAATCTATTATATGTTTTGACCAATCATTTCATGGCAGAACATATGGTGCAATGTCTGCTACAGGACAAGGAAAAATAAAAGCAGGCTTTGGAGATGTAGTTCCTCACTTTAGTTATGCAAAATTTAATGACATCAATAGTGTGAAATCACTAATCACTAAAGATACAGCAGCTATCATGTTAGAACTTATTCAAGGTGAATCTGGTATACACGTTGCTAAATCAACCTTTATTAAACAATTAAGTCAACTATGTAATGAACATGATATCTTATTAATCGTAGATGAGGTACAAACTGGTATTGGACGAACGGGTAAATGTTTTGCTTTTGAACATTACGATATAGAACCTGATATTATTACTTCTGCTAAAGGACTTGCTAATGGCGTACCCGTAGGCGCTATGTTAGGAAAGCGAAGTTTATCATATGTTTTTGATTATGGTAGTCATGGGTCTACATTTGGTGGGAATAAACTTGCAATGACAGCTGCCAAAGCCACCTTAGAAACCATTAATGATGCACAATTTTTAAATGACGTTTCAAAAAAATCAGAAGAATTATTTACTAAATTAAACAAAGCTTTATTTGACAACCCTCGTATCATTGACATACGTGGCAAAGGATTAATGATAGGTATTGAAACAGATTTAGACTTGTCTCAACTTGTAAACAAAGCACGTCAGCATGGTTTAATCATTTTAACTGCAGGTCAAAACGTTATACGATTATTGCCACCACTAACCATTAGTTCTCAAGAAATTAATCAAGCAGTATGTGTGTTAAAAGACATCTTTAATGAATCATAAATAAAGTTTAATGTGAGGATATGATTAGCTATTATATCCTCACATTTTTATACTTTTAATGAGTTATCTTAACTATCGTCCTTTGATTTGGATTATCTCTCGATACTGTGATTTTAAGCTAACCATTTTATTTCATAATATAGGATATCTTATCATGCTTGAATTGAAAGGTTGTCTCAAGTAAAATAGACGGGTAGATGAAAACAAACTGAAGGAGTCAGTAATAATTATGAACTTTAAAGAAATAAAAGAATTAATAGAGATTCTTGATCAATCAAACTTAACAGAAATTAACATTGAAGATAATAAAGGTAGCGTAGTTAACTTAAAAAAAGAAAAAGAAACTGAAATTATCACACCTCAAGTAGCACAACAACCAGCACCCTCTGTAGCTCAACCTCAAGTTGCTCAATCTGCACCACAAGTGAGTGAAGATACACAATCACAAGAAGTTGTGGCAGATAATTACGAAACTATTAATGCACCAATGGTTGGTACATTTTATAAATCACCATCACCAGAAGAAGGTGCTTACGTACAAGTTGGAGATAAAGTCTCTAATGACACAACTGTTTGTATTTTAGAAGCAATGAAACTATTTAATGAAATTCAAGCAGAAATCTCAGGTGAAATTGTTGAAATATTAGTAGAAGACGGACAAATGGTAGAGTATGGCCAACCGTTATTTAAGGTGAAATAATGAAAAAAGTACTTATTGCAAATCGTGGCGAAATCGCAGTTAGAATCATCAGAGCTTGCCACGAGCTAGGTATTCAAACAGTTGCTATTTATTCAGAAGGAGACAAAGACGCTTTACATACTCAAATTGCTGATGAAGCATATTGCGTTGGTCCAACTCTGTCTAAGGATTCATATTTAAATATTCCTAATATCTTATCAATTGCTACATCAACAGGATGTGATGGTGTTCATCCAGGTTACGGTTTCTTAGCTGAAAATGGTGATTTTGCTGAATTATGTGAAGCTTGTCAATTAAAGTTTATCGGGCCAAGCCATGAATCTATTCAAAAAATGGGTATAAAAGATGTCGCTAAAGCTGAAATGATCAAAGCCAATGTTCCTGTTGTTCCAGGTAGTGAAGGTTTAGTTCATAATATTGACGATGCGAAAAAAGTTGCAAAGAAAATTGGTTATCCTGTCATAATTAAAGCCACAGCTGGTGGTGGTGGAAAAGGTATACGTGTAGCTCGTGATGAGAAAGAACTAGAAACAGGCTATCGAATGACACAACAAGAAGCGGAAACTGCATTTGGTAATGGCGGGTTATATTTAGAAAAATTCATTGAAAATTTCCGTCATATTGAAATTCAAATCATAGGTGACAGTTATGGTAATGTAATTCATTTAGGTGAACGTGACTGTACAATTCAAAGACGTATGCAAAAATTAGTAGAAGAAGCACCTTCACCAATCTTGTCAGAAGAAACACGTCAAGAAATGGGTAACGCTGCTATAAGAGCTGCTAAAGCCGTTAACTATGAAAATGCTGGAACGATAGAATTTATATATGATTTAAATGATGATAAATTCTACTTCATGGAAATGAATACCCGTATTCAAGTTGAACACCCAGTTACTGAAATGGTTACAGGTGTGGACTTAGTTAAACTGCAATTAAAAGTGGCGATGGGTGAAGCATTACCATTTAAACAAAAAGATATCAAAATTAATGGTCATGCGATTGAATTTAGAATTAACGCCGAAAATCCTTACAAAGATTTCATGCCATCTCCTGGTAAAATCACACAATATTTAGCACCAGGTGGATTCGGAGTCAGAATTGAATCTGCATGTTATACTAATTATACAATTCCGCCATATTATGATTCTATGGTTGCTAAACTTATCGTACATGAGTCAACAAGAGATGAAGCAATCATGACAGGTATCAGAGCGTTAAGTGAATATTTAGTTTTAGGAATTGATACTACGATTCCATTCCATTTAAAATTATTAACAAATGATATCTTTAGAAGTGGTGAATTTAATACAAAATTCCTAGAAAAATATAATATTATGGCTGATGACAACCAATAGGAGGTTAAAACAATGGTCAATGTTGCGGATTATTCTCATACAAATTTAGGCAAAATCGAAATTGCTCCAGAAGTTTTATCTGTTATTGCTAGTATTGCTACATCAGAAGTAGATGGCATTACAGGACATTTTGCAGAATTAAAAAATACTAACTTAGAAAAAATTAGTCGTAAAAATTTAAATAGAGATTTAAAAATAGAAGCTCGAGAAGATGGTATTTATATCGATGTTTATTGCGCTTTTAAACACGGTATCAATATCTCTAAAACAGCTAATCAAATTCAGTCTGCTATTTTCAATCAAATTTCTACAATGGCAGCAATTGAACCAAAACAAATTAACGTTCATATTACACAAATTGTAGTAGAAAAATAAATATTAAATTAAGTTAGGTACTAGTATAGAGATGTCATCAATTTAAAATACATCTCAATAGTACCTAATCTTTTATAAATACGTTTGAAGGAGTTATTTATGAGTCGTAAAGAATCAAGAGTTCAAGCTTTTCAAACTTTATTTCAATTAGAAATTAAAGACACTGATTTAACTATCAAAGAAGCAATTAACTTTATTAAAGATGACTACCCAGATTTAGACTTTGATTTTATTAATTGGTTAGTGACTGGTGTTAAAGATCATGAACCCGTATTAGATGAAAAAATCAAACCATATCTTAAAGATTGGTCACTCGAAAGATTACTAAAAACAGATCGTATTATCTTACGCATGGCAACTTTTGAAATATTACACAGTGATACACCAGCTAAAGTAGTCATCAACGAAGCCGTTGAATTAGCAAAACAATTTAGTGATGATGATCATTATAAATTTATCAATGGCGTACTGAGTAACATAAACTAATAAAATTGAGTGATATATATGACTGATTACTTAACAGTTTCGACATTAACAAAATATATTAAGTATAAATTTGATCAAGACCCACATTTACAGTCTGTTCTTATAAAAGGAGAACTTTCAAATTTTAAAAAACATTCAAGTGGGCATTTATATTTCAATGTAAAAGATAAAGAAAGCGTTATTAGTGCAATGATGTTTAAAGGTAGTGCTTCTAAACTCAATTTCGAACCTAAAGAGGGCGATGAAGTACTATTAGAGGCACGTGTATCTGTCTATGAACGTAGAGGCAACTATCAAATATATGTAAATAAGATGCAGCTTGATGGTATTGGTAATCTATATCAAAAATTGGAAGAACTAAAGAAAAAACTTTCAAAAGAAGGTTATTTTGATAATAGTAATAAAAAACCTATACCGCGTTTTCCCAAAAGAATTGCTGTCCTTACTGCAAGTACAGGTGCCGCTATCAGGGATATACATTCAACAATCAATAGTCGCTATCCACTTGTGGAACAAGTACAAATTAGTACATTAGTACAAGGGAAACAAGCCAAAGACGACATTATAGAAAAGATTAAGTATTCAGATCAATTAGATGTAGATACCATTATTGTTGGACGTGGTGGAGGATCAATTGAAGATTTATGGAACTTTAATGAAGAAGAAGTTGTTAAAGCTATATTTGAATGTCAAACGCCAATTATCTCAGCAGTTGGACATGAAACCGATTTTACATTAAGTGATTTTGTGGCTGATGTAAGAGCGGCTACACCAACACAAGCTGCAGTTATGGCAACGCCAGATCAGTACGAATTATTGCAACAAATCAAGCAATATCAATTCACTCTAACTAGACATATTAAACAATATGTGGAACAACATAAAAAGCATCTTGAACATCTAGCCTCGTACTACAAATTTAAACAGCCATCTCTCTTATATGATCAACAAATTCAAAGAAGAGATGATCTTGAGAAGCAATTAAATCAAAAGTTGGCTAGTAAGTTAGAGCAACAACAACATCAATTAAATATTTTGAAACAAAGATTTAATCCAAAACATCTCGAAACGTCTATTGTTAGAAATCAACAACAAAATGGTCAACTTAAATCACGACTAACTCAAAAGATAAATAACGATTTATCACAATATAAAAATGCACTTAAATCAAAAATTGAACAACTGAATCAATTAAGCCCAACAAATACTATGTTACGTGGATACGCAATTGTAAACAAAGATGATGACGTAGTTACAAGTACCAAAGATATGTCGGAAAATGATGAAATTGTTTTAACTATGAAAGATGGACAAATTGATGCTATTGTTAAGAAAGTAAGGTGTAATGATGAGTAAAGAAAAACAAAGCTTTGAAGAAATGATGCAAGAACTTGAGAGCATTGTACAAAAATTAGATAATGAAACTGTATCATTAGAAGAATCTCTAGATTTATATCAACGAGGAATGAAATTATCTACAGCATGCGATTCAACATTAAAAGATGCCGAGAAAAAGGTAAATAAATTAATGCAAGAAGAAGCAGAGGAACAAGATAATGAAGAAACTACAAATGAATGATTTAATTAATGAAATAAATGACGCTCTTAAGAAGTCAATACCAGAGTCTACTCTAAATACGAATTTAGAAGAAAGTATGCTTTATTCTCTTAATGCAGGTGGAAAAAGAATTAGACCTGTATTATTGTTACTTACTTTAGATATGTTAAATGAAGATTATCGTCAAGGTATGCAAAGCGCTTTAGCCTTAGAAATGATTCATACATATTCACTTATTCATGATGATCTTCCAGCAATGGATAATGATGATTATCGTAGAGGCAAGCTTACTAACCACAAAGTATATGGTGAATGGAAAGCCATTTTAGCCGGCGATGCACTTTTAACTAAAGCTTTTGAACTCGTATCTTACGATTCAGCTTTAAGTGACACCAAAAAAGTTAAAGTCATACAAAGACTAGCTTTTGCTAGTGGACATCTTGGTATGGTTGGTGGACAGACACTAGACATGCAAAGTGAAGATAAAGCTATAGATATTTCAACATTAGAATCTATTCATAGAACAAAAACAGGTGCACTACTTACTTTTGCAATTATGAGTGCAGTAGACATTGCCGACACTGATGAACATACATCTGCAATGTTAAATGAATTTAGTGACCATCTTGGATTAATGTTTCAAATCAAAGACGATTTATTAGATATATATGGCGACGAACAAAAGCTAGGTAAAAAAGTGGGTAGTGATTTAGAAAATGATAAAAGTACTTATGTCTCATTATTGAATAAAGGCGGCGCAGAGGATAAATTAAATTATCATCGTAATGAAGCACTCAAATGTTTAGATAAAATAAGTGATCAATATGAAACTACAAATTTAAGAGACATAGTAGATTTATTCTACCATCGTGATCATTAATTTTATTTATTTTTCCATTTTAATCACATAATAGAGGTTAACAGAAATTATTTTCAATTTTTGTTAACCTCGTTTTATGTTCAAAATTAAATTCAAAATTGTTATACAATAATTATTCATCAATATCATCAAAATGCATATAAAGTACGATTAATTTATTTGTATAATAATATTCTTAAAAAACTATATTAACAGTTTTTTAACGTGCTTTATTACCTTGTTTAAAAGGGTGATGAGTAGTAGTTAATAAATGCATATGTTAAAATAACTGTATAAATATTCGTAACTAGAGGTGTTAATTTTGCCAAAAAAATCGGTAAGACATATAAAAATCAGAGAAATAATATCGAATGAACAAATTGAAACACAAGATGAATTAGTTAAACGATTGAATGAATATGAATTAAATGTGACACAGGCGACAGTCTCTCGTGATATTAAAGAATTACAACTAATAAAAGTACCAGCTGCATCAGGCCAATATGTTTATAGTTTACCTAATGACCGTAAATATCATCCTCTTGAAAAACTCGGAAGATATTTAATGGACTCATTTGTAAATATAGAAGGTACCGGTAATCTACTAGTATTAAAAACATTACCAGGTAATGCACAATCTATAGGCGCAATATTAGACCAAATCGATTGGGAAGAAGTGTTAGGTACAATTTGTGGTGATGATACTTGCCTTATTATTTGTCGTAATGATGAAGCGAGTGAAGAAATCAAAACTAGAATTTTCAATTTATTATAAGGATGCGATGAATTTATGTTACAAACCTTATCAATAAAACAATTTGCAATCATCGATGAATTAGAAATTCAATTTTCAGATGGTTTAACTGTTTTAAGTGGTGAAACAGGTTCAGGTAAATCAATTATTATAGATGCTATTGGACAACTTATTGGTATGCGCGCGTCATCAGATTATGTTAGACATGGTGAGAAAAAAGCAATCATTGAAGGGATATTCGATATCGATAATAGCAAAGATGCGATACATGTGTTACAAGATTTAAATATAGATATCGACGAAGACTTTTTATTAGTTAAAAGAGAAATTTTTAGTTCTGGCAAAAGTATCTGCCGAATTAATAATCAAACAATTACGTTACAAGATTTAAGAAAAGTGATGCAGGAACTTTTAGATATTCATGGTCAACATGAGACGCAATCATTGCTTAAACAAAAATATCATTTACAATTACTCGATGATTACGCTGGCGATCAATATAGTGATCTTTTATCACAATATCATGATGTCTTTAATCGATATAAATCTAAGCGCAAAGAACTCGAAGAACTAGAATCTGCTGACCAAGCATTACTACAAAGATTAGACTTGATGAAATTTCAATTAGAAGAATTGACTGAAGCATCTTTAAAAGAGGGAGAAGTCGATCAGCTAGAAACAGATATTAAAAGAATTCAAAATTCAGAAAAATTAAGTTTAGCATTAAATAATGCACATATGACTTTAACAGATGAAAATGCAATTACTGATCGACTCTATGAGCTAAGCAATTTCTTAAATGAAATTAATGACATCGTTCCAGATAAATATGTGAAATTAAAAGAAGAAGTCGATCAGTTTTACTATACGTTAGAAGATGCCAAGCATGAACTTTATGATGAAATGACTAACACTGAATTTGATGAACAAGTCCTTAATGAACTTGAATCACGTATGAACTTGCTTAATAACTTAAAGCGCAAATATGGTAAGGATGTTTCTGAGTTGATTGCATATCAAGGCAAACTTGAAAATGAAATCAATAAAATTGAAAACTATGAACAAAGCACATCTCAATTACGTGAAGAGATTAACGATTTATACAAACAAGTGATTAAAGTAGGTAAATCGTTATCTGCTAAAAGAAGGAAAGTTGCAAGAGAATTAAGAGACCACATTGTATCAGAAATACAAAATTTACAAATGAAAGATGCCAATTTAGAAATTTCATTTAAACCACTCGATGAACCAAATATTGAAGGTATTGAATTTGTGGAATTTTTAATTAGTCCAAATAAAGGTGAACCTTTAAAAAGCTTAAATAAAATAGCTTCAGGCGGAGAACTATCTAGAATTATGCTTGCATTAAAAAGTATATTTGTTAAATCAAGAGGACAAACAGCTATTTTATTCGATGAAGTTGATTCTGGTGTTTCAGGTCAAGCAGCTCAAAAAATGGCTGAGAAAATGCGTGATATCGCTGAATATATTCAAGTTATATGTATTTCACACTTACCTCAAGTAGCTACAATGAGTGATCATCATTTACTTATTTCGAAACATACTACAGAAGATCGAACAACCACTCAAGTTAAAGAACTTGAAAATGATGATCGGATTGATGAAGTAGCTCGTATGATTTCTGGCGCAAGTGTTACAGATTTAACGAGAGAAAACGCAAAAGAAATGATTGCTCAAAATCAAAGAAAATAATGTCTTAGATTTAAGTAAGTAAAACTTCTATTTAAAAAGTAACCTTAATCTTTGATGAATTGTTAGTCTTTATATTTTCCGGTAGTATTGATTAGTCACTTTTTATACAAAAAAATGAAGTTTTTAGAATTTCGAAAATGTTTTAACTGATGTAGAATATTATAGTATTGATTAATTTTGAAGATGCAAAGAAAGATAACCATTTATTATCAGAGAATTTTTAATAAACTTAGTTTTATTAATGTTCTCTATACATATAGTTAGGAGTAAGCAAATGTCTGAAAAGCAATATGATTTAGTTGTATTAGGTGGTGGCACTGCAGGTTATGTAGCAGCAATACGTGCTTCACAGTTAGGTAAAACGGTTGCTATTGTTGAAAAATCGCTATTAGGAGGTACGTGTTTACATAAAGGATGCATTCCTACTAAATCACTACTAAAATCTGCAGAAGTAGTCCATACTATAAAAAATGCGAAACAATTTGGTATTGAAGTTCCTGAGTATCATTTGAATTATGAACGTATTTTAGATAGGAAAGATGAAATCGTAAATCAAATGTATCAAGGTGTTCAGCATTTAATGAAACAGAATCACATTGATGTGTTTAACGGCACTGGTCGTATTTTAGGAGAATCTATATTTTCTCCACAAAGTGGTACGATATCAGTAGAATTTGAAGATGGAGAAAATGAAATGATTCCAAATCAATTCGTACTTATAGCTACTGGTTCTTCACCACAACCGTTGCCATTTTTAAACTTTGATCATCAAGTAATATTATCGAGTGATGATATTTTAAATATGGATATTTTGCCAGATAGTATCGCAATTATTGGTGGGGGTGTCATTGGTTTAGAATTCGCATCGTATCTTACGGATTTAGGTGTCGATGTGACAATTATTGAAGCTAATGAACGCATTTTACCAAATGAAAGTGCTCAAATTGCAAAAACAATTAAACGAGAATTAGAAAATCGCGGAGCAAAATTCTTTGAAAATGTTGCCTTAGATGAACAAAGTGTTGAGATTAACAAAGATAACAATAGCGCAACAATTCATATGAATAATCAACAAATCTCTGTAGATAAAGTCTTGTTATCGGTTGGACGTAAACCAAATACTTCTGATATCGGATTACAAAATACAAAAGTGAAAACGACTCAATCAGGTCACATTATCACAAATCAATATCAACAAACTGAAGATAAGCATATATATGCTGCAGGTGATTGTATTGGTAAATTGCAATTAGCACATGTAGGGTCAAAGGAAGGTATCGTTGCAGTTGAACACATGTTTGATGATTCACCTTTACCTATCAACTATGATTTGATGCCAAAATGCATTTACACTTATCCTGAAATAGCTTCAATAGGGAAAAATTTAGAACAGGCTAAAGAAGCTAATATTAATGCTAAAAATTACAAAGTTTCATTTAAAGCAATTGGTAAAGCAATGATAGAATCTACTGGTCCACAAAATGGCTTTTGTGAAGTGGTAGTTGATCAGGATCAAGATGAAATAATTGGATTAAATATGATTGGCCCACATGTAACAGAATTAATCAATGAAGTATCATTATTACAATTTATGAATGGCTCATCATTAGAATTAGGTTTAACCACTCATGCCCATCCATCTCTATCTGAAGTATTGATGGAACTTGGCCTAAAAATTGAAAACCGAGCAATTCACGTTTAAATAGGAGGAAATAACATGATTGACTATAAGTCAGCAGGCCTTACAGAAGAAGACCTAAAAAATATGTATAAATGGATGGACCTTGGACGCAAATTAGATGAAAGACTTTGGTTACTCAATAGAGCTGGAAAAATTCCTTTCGTCGTTAGTGGTCAAGGACAAGAAGCAACTCAAATTGGTATGGCGTATGCTATGGAACAAGGCGATATTTCATCTCCATATTATAGAGATTTAGCTTTTGTAACATACATGGGTATGACGCCACTCGATACAATGTTAGCTTCTTTCGGTAAGAGAGACGATATTAACTCAGGTGGTAAACAAATGCCATCTCACTATAGTCATAGAGAAAAAGGTATTTTATCTCAAAGTTCTCCAGTAGCTACTCAAATTCCGCATTCTGTAGGTGCAGCATTAGCGCTAAAAATGGACAAAAAGCCAAATATCGCTACTGCAACAGTTGGTGAAGGTAGTTCTAACCAAGGAGACTTTCATGAAGGCTTGAACTTTGCTGGCGTACATCAATTACCTTTTGTATGTGTCATTATAAATAATAAATATGCAATTTCAGTACCTGATTCCTTGCAATATGCTGCAAAAAATTTATCAGATCGTGCCATTGGTTATGGTATGGAAGGTGTACAAGTTGATGGTAATGATCCAATTGCAATGTATAAAGCTATGAAAGAATCGAGAGACAGAGCACTTAATGGTGAGGGTGCAACTCTAATTGAAGCAATCACAACTCGAATGACAGCACATTCATCAGACGATGATGATAAATATAGAACACAGGAAGAACGTGACGGATTAAAAGAAGCCGATTGTAATATCCGCTTTAAAAATCATTTATTAGATTTAGGAATCATTGACGATGCTTGGTTATCGGAAATAGAACAAGAACATAAAGACATTATTAATCATGCGACAAAAGCTGCAGAAGAAGCACCATATCCTTCAGTTGAAGAAGCTTATGCCTATGTTTATGAAGAAGAAGGGAGTATCAATCATGACTAAGCTATCTTATTTAGATGCAATTCGCCAAGCACAAGACTTAGCTATGGAAAAAGACCAAAACACTTTTATTCTTGGTGAAGATGTTGGTAAAAAAGGTGGCGTATTTGGTGCTACTTTGGGATTACAAAGTAAATATGGCAAAGAACGCGTCATTGATACACCATTAGCTGAATCAAATATCGTTGGTACTGCAATAGGTGCAGCCATGTTAGGTAAACGTCCTATTGCCGAAATTCAATTCGCAGATTTTATTTTACCAGCTACAAATCAAATTATTAGCGAAGCAGCAAAAATGCGCTATCGTTCCAATAATGATTGGCAATGCCCGATTACAATCAGAGCACCATTTGGTGGTGGCGTGCATGGTGGATTATATCATTCACAAAGTATTGAAAGTATCTTTGCTTCAACACCGGGATTAACAATTGTTATACCATCATCCCCATATGACGCCAAAGGATTACTGTTATCTTCAATTGAATCTAACGACCCAGTGCTTTACTTTGAACATAAAAAAGCATATCGCTTCTTAAAAGAAGAAGTACCAGAAGATTACTACACAGTCCCTTTAGGTAAAGCTGATGTAAAACGTCATGGCGATGACATAACAGTATTTTGTTATGGATTAATGGTTAATTATTGTTTACAAGTTGCTGATATTCTTGCAGAAGATGGTATCAACGTTGAAGTAGTTGACTTAAGAACTGTTTATCCACTAGATAAAGATACTATTATCGACCGTGCCAAAAAGACAGGAAAAGTCTTATTAGTCACTGAAGATAATTTAGAAGGTAGCATTATGTCAGAGGTATCCGCTATTATCGCTGAAAACTGCTTATTCGACTTAGATGCACCTATTATGCGATTAGCTGGTGCCGATGTACCTTCAATGCCATTCTCACCAGTTTTAGAAAATGAATTAATGATGAATCCTGAGAAAATACAGGCGAAAATGCGTGAACTCGCAGAATTTTAAGGAGGCTTTACAATGGATATTAAAATGCCAAAATTAGGCGAGAGTGTTCATGAGGGTACAATTGAGCAATGGCTCGTATCTGTTGGTGACCATGTCGATGAATATGATCCACTTTGTGAAGTAATTACTGATAAAGTAACAGCAGAAGTACCATCTACAGTTTCAGGTACGATAACAGAATTAACTGTAAGTGAAGGGGAAACTGTAGAAATCAATACAGTCATTTGTAAAATTGATTCACCTGATGAGAGTAATGCAAATACATCCTCAAATGAGGATAAACAAAATGAGTCACACTCTCAATCGCAAAACGTAGCAGATGAGACAGCAACAAAACAACATCATACTGCTCAACATCATAATGATAATCAACCTAAAAATAATGGTCGCTTTTCACCTGTAGTATTTAAATTGGCGTCTGAAAATCAAATTGATTTATCACAAGTACCAGGAACTGGATTTGAAGGTAGAGTTACCAAAAAAGATATCTTAGCGTATATCAATTCAACAGATTCACATTCAACACAAACTAACACGTCACAATCATCAGTTAACGCACAACCAAAAGTTACAACAGAAGCAAACGATTCACAACAATGGGACGGTGATCAAAGTACAATACCTGTTAATGGTGTTCGTAAAGCGATTGCTAATAACATGGTAACAAGCGCAACTGAAATACCACATGGTTGGATGATGATTGAGGCAGATGCTACTAATTTAGTTAAAACTAGAAACTATCATAAAAATAGTTTTAAAAAGAATGAAGGCTACAATCTTACATTCTTTGCTTTCTTTGTCAAAGCAGTCGCAGAAGCATTAAAAGCTTACCCTATGTTAAATAGTAGTTGGAATGGCAATGAAATTGTCATTCATAAAGATATCAATATTTCCATTGCAGTTGCACATGAAAATAAATTATATGTACCAGTCATTAAACATGCTGATGAAAAATCAATTAAGGGTATCGCTCGAGAGATTAATGAACTAGCTCAAAAAGCAAGAAATAATCAATTAACTCAAGAAGATATGCAAGGTGGCACATTTACTGTTAATAATACAGGTTCATTTGGTTCTGTATCCTCAATGGGTATTATCAACCATCCACAAGCAGCTATTTTACAAGTTGAATCTGTCGTTAAAAAACCTGTGGTCATCGATGATATGATAGCAATTAGAAGTATGGTTAATCTTTGCATATCCATCGACCACCGTATCTTAGATGGTTTACAAACTGGCCAATTTATGAATCATATTAAACAACGCGTAGAACAATACACAGTAGAAAACACTAATATATATTAGTCACTATTTTATTCGTAGACATAAGTACTTTCTCATTTACGAAAGTATTTATGTCTATTTTAATTTCCAATAATCATGCATGTTGAAGTATCGAAGTTTAATTAGTAAAATAAAGACAGTTAAATTAATAACGAAAGGTGATTCTAATTTATGGATTTAAACTTTGATTTATATATGAACGGGGTCGTGGACCAAGCAAGA
Organism: Staphylococcus warneri; assembly: GCF_900636385.1. Lineage (NCBI taxonomy): Bacteria > Bacillati > Bacillota > Bacilli > Caryophanales > Staphylococcaceae > Staphylococcus > Staphylococcus warneri. Next base: position 1,255,257 of record NZ_LR134269.1, read on the forward strand.
AACGAAATTGAAGAAGCTGGCTATGAGCAACTAACAACAGCTGATGAAGTTGATAAAGTATTAAAACAAGATGGTACAACACTTGTTATGGTTAACTCTGTGTGTGGTTGTGCAGGTGGTATTGCACGTCCAGCAGCTGCACATGCACTACATTATGATAGATTACCAGATCGATTAGTAACTGTATTTGCTGGACAAGACAAAGAAGCTACACAACAAGCTAGAGATTATTTTGAAGGTTATGCACCTTCAAGTCCTTCATTCGCATTGATTAAAGATGGTAAGATCACAGAGATGATTGAACGTCATCAAATAGAAGGTCATGATGTCATGAATGTGATTAATCAATTACAAAACTTGTTCGATCAATATTGTGAAGAAAGATAAGAGGTCCTAGTCAGATGCTCAAGTTAAATCCGTATAAGATTGGATTTAGAACACTCAAGACAGCAGTAGGAATGACATTAGGTGTTATAATTTGTAAGCTTTTGGGCCTCGATAACTATGCTTCAAGTGCAATACTTGTTGTACTTTGTATTAAACATACTAAAATGCATTCACTAACGGCAATTGTTTCTCGCTTAGTATCATGCTTATTAATCCTATTTTTAGGGTCAGCAATATTTTCAATACTAGGACAACATGCCGTCGTATTAGGTTTAATTGTATTATTGTTTATTCCATTAACAGTTGTATTAAATGCGCAAGAAGGTGTTATTACAAGCTGTGTTATATTACTACATGTTTTCAATGCTAAAACAATCAATGGACATCTGATTCTTAATGAAATAATGTTGTTAATTGTTGGACTCGGCATTGCCTTTATAATGAATTTAATCATGCCAAGTTTAGACAAAACGTTAAAACATTTTAAGAATGAGATAGAACATCAAATTACTGATGTTTTTATAGCTTTTGAAAATGCATGTAAACACGATAACCATGAACTCAATATTACTTTTGAACCGCTTGCATTAAATATTAGAAAAGCCAAATCATTAGCATTTAGAGATGTTAAGAATCACTTTGTAAGAAATGAGAATTCATATTATCATTATTTTGATATGCGCGAAGAGCAACTAGATTTATTAAAAAGAATGAAATTTTTAATTGAAAATATACAAACTAAAGATCCAATTTTAGACCGAATTTCACAATTACTCTCTGAAATAGGTAGTAATGTTAATAGCAATGACTATACTGCTTTACGTTTACATTCATTGTATGAAATAAGATTATCTTTAGATGAATTACCATTGCCGACTTCACATCAAGCTTTAAATTCGCGTGCTAATATTATTCAATTACTTAACGAATTAGAAGAGTATTTAAATATTAAATCTCAATTTGGCTCATTAAAATTGCATAGTGAAATTAAAAATTATGCTTAAAAATATAAATTTCCATATACAAAAGCCAGAGACATCAATCATAGATGTCTCTGGCTTTTTAAATATTTTAAAAGATTAGTTCAACATTGGGACTAAACTAGTAAGTAGTAGGGCTAATACTACCGCTACTAACATCACTACTATAATTACACGTAATACTTTATTCGTCATATGAAGTTCCTCCAATTGCATAAAACGTATTTAAGACTTAATTCATAATACAAAATCTAGGTATAGATTAACATTATATGATTTAATTCTGAATTGCAATCGATTTATTTTTGATATATTCAGAATTCAGTTAAACTGTAGTTATAGGATTAAGGGGGAATGACAATGATGAATAAAGAACGTCTCTTAGATACATTTTTAGAATTAGTAAAAATCAATTCAGAAACTGGTAATGAAGAGAAAATTCAACCCATTTTAAAACAAAAATTTGAAGCACTCGGGTTAAAAGTTGAGGAAGACCAGGCAAGTCAAACAGATGGTTTAGGTGCTAACAATCTTGTTTGTACGATGCCAAGTAATATTTCAAATAAAGATGTACCTAAATTATATTTTACAAGTCATATGGATACTGTAGTTCCTGGTCTTGATATCAAGCCCCATGTTGCAGAAGATGGCTACATATACTCAGATGGAACTACCATTCTAGGTTCTGATGATAAAGCAGGTTTAGCAGCTATTATTGAAGCAATTACTACTATAAATGAACAACACTTATCCCATGGACAAATTCAATTTGTAATTACAGTAGGTGAGGAATCAGGTCTATTAGGTGCTCAAGCTCTGGATACATCTTTATTAGATGCTGACTTTGGATATGCTATTGATGCCAGTGTTGACGTCGGTACTACTGTTGTCGGCGCCCCAACACAAATGAAGATTAATACAACAATTAACGGGAAGACTGCGCATGCAAGTACACCAGATGAAGGTATTAGTGCTATTAATATAGCCGCTAAAGCGATTAGTAAAATGCATCTAGGTCAGATCGATGATTTAACTACTGCAAATATAGGTAAATTTCATGGTGGTTCAGCAACAAATATTGTAGCTGATGAAGTAATTATCGAAGCAGAGGCACGCTCACATAATGATCAAAGTATTGAAAAGCAAGTACAACACATGAAAGATACCTTTGAACAAACTGCTAAAGATTTAGGTGGTCAAGCTCACGTAGAAATAGAGAAAAGTTATCCTGGATTTAAGGTTAATGATGATGAACTGGTAACTAAAATAGCTAAAGAAAGTGCTGTTACTTTAGGGCTAAAAGGTAATACAGTAATCTCTGGCGGCGGTTCAGATGGTAGTATCATTAATACGTATGGTATTCCATCCGTTATTTTAGGGGTTGGTTATGAAAATATTCACACTACAAGTGAAAGAATTGCCGTTAAAGATCTTAATATGTTAACTAGCCAAGTACTAAAAATTATTGAACTCGTTGCAGATTAGCACGGCCAATTTAGTGAAGTATGTACACAATTTGTGATACAATATGAATGAAATATTCGAATAAGAGAGGTAAGTAATATGACACAACAAATAGGTGTAGTAGGTTTAGCCGTAATGGGTAAAAACCTTGCATGGAATATTGAATCACGTGGTTATAGTGTATCTGTTTATAATCGTTCTAGACAAAAAACGGATGAAATGGTGGAAGAATCAAAAGGTAAAAGCATCCACCCAACATATTCTTTAGAAGAATTTGTTAATTCATTAGAAAAACCCCGTAAAATTTTATTAATGGTTAAAGCTGGTCCTGCTACCGATGCAACAATAGATGGTTTATTACCTTTATTAGATGATGATGATATTTTAATTGATGGTGGTAATACAAACTATCAAGATACAATTCGTCGAAATAAAGCATTAGCTGAAAGTGGCGTTAATTTCATTGGTATGGGTGTATCAGGTGGTGAAGTAGGCGCTTTAACTGGTCCTTCATTAATGCCTGGTGGTCAAGAAGCCGCTTATAATAAAGTCAGTGATATCTTAGATGCCATTGCAGCTAAAGCGCAAGATGGCGCATCTTGCGTAACATACATTGGCCCAAATGGTGCAGGTCATTATGTGAAAATGGTTCATAACGGTATTGAATATGCAGATATGCAATTAATCGCTGAAAGTTATGCAATGATGAAAGACTTATTAGGTATGAGTCATACTGAAATTTCTCAAACATTCAAAGATTGGAATGCTGGAGAACTCGAAAGTTACTTAATAGAAATTACTGGTGATATTTTCACTAAATTAGATGAAAATAATGAACCTTTAGTAGAAAAAATATTAGATACTGCTGGTCAAAAAGGTACAGGTAAGTGGACTTCTATTAATGCATTAGAATTAGGAATTCCATTAACAATTATCACTGAATCAGTATTTGCTCGTTTCATTTCATCCATTAAAGAAGAACGTGTTAACGCGTCTAAATCATTAAATGGACCACAAGCTTCATTTGATGGTAATAAAGAAGAATTCTTAGAAAAAATCAGAAAAGCATTATATATGAGTAAGATTTGTTCTTACGCTCAAGGCTTTGCGCAAATGAGAAAAGCGAGCGAAGATCACGAATGGAACTTAAAATTAGGTGAGCTTGCAATGATTTGGCGTGAAGGTTGTATCATTCGTGCACAATTCTTACAAAAAATTAAAGATGCTTACGATAATAATCCAGAACTTGAAAACTTATTATTAGATCCATACTTCAAAAATATTGTTACAGATTACCAAGATGCATTAAGAGACGTCGTAGCAACAGGCGTTAAAAATGGTGTACCAACACCAGGATTCTCTGCAAGTGTGAACTACTATGATAGTTATCGTTCTGAAGATTTACCTGCTAATCTTATCCAAGCACAACGTGACTATTTTGGTGCACATACTTATGAACGAAAAGACCGTGAAGGTGTATTCCACACACAATGGGTTGAAGATTAATCATACAATGTTTTGATTTATAACGTCTTACACGAAAGTGTAAGGCGTTTTTTTAAGTTAATTTACCTAAGTTTTACATCAAAAATTTTGACCATCGCTTATATTATCGATAAAATAATTAATAAAGAAACCGGTTTCATTTATAAACAATATATTAGAGGTGTACATATGATGACTAAAAATTGGTGGAAAGAAGCAGTTGCATATCAAGTTTACCCAAGAAGTTTTAATGATAGCAATGACGATGGTATAGGGGATTTACCTGGTGTTATAGACAAGTTAGATTACTTAAAAGATTTAGGTATAGATGTAATCTGGTTAAGCCCAATGTACAAATCGCCTAATGATGACAATGGCTATGATATTAGTGATTATCAGGCAATTATGGATGAATTTGGTACAATGGATGACTTCGATCGATTATTAGAGGGTGTACATCAACGAGGAATGAAATTAATACTAGATTTAGTTGTAAATCATACATCTGATGAACATCCTTGGTTTATTGAATCAAAATCAAGTAAAGATAATCCTAAACGTAACTGGTACATTTGGAAAGATCCAAAACCTGATGGTTCGGAACCTAATAACTGGGAAAGTATTTTTAATGGTTCAACATGGGAATATGATGCCAATACGGATCAATATTATTTCCATTTGTTTAGTAAAAAACAACCAGATTTAAATTGGAATAATAAAGAGGTAAGAAAAGCAGTATTCGACATGATGAATTGGTGGTTTGATAAAGGGATAGATGGATTCAGAGTTGATGCTATTACGCATATTAAGAAAACATTTGAAGCAGGTGATTTACCCGTACCAAATGGGAAAACATATGCACCGGCATTTGACGTCGATATGAATCAACCTGGTATCCAAGATTGGTTACAAGAAATGAAAGATCAATCATTATCTAACTACGACATTATGACTGTGGGTGAAGCAAATGGCGTAACACCAGACGATGCTGATGAATGGGTCGGAGAGAAAAATGGTAAATTTAATATGATTTTCCAATTCGAACATTTAGGACTGTGGAGTACGGGAGATTCTCAATTTGATGTCAGTGCATATAAAAATGTACTAAACCGTTGGCAAAAACGCTTAGAAGGCGTTGGCTGGAACGCACTATTTATTGAAAATCATGACCAACCAAGGCGTGTATCAACATGGGGAAATGATACCGATTACTGGTATGAATCAGCTACAAGTCATGCAGTTGTGTATTTCCTTCAACAAGGTACACCATTTATTTATCAAGGACAGGAAATAGGAATGACTAATTATCCATTTGATAGTATAGAAACATTTAACGATGTAGCAGTTAAAAATGAATATCAAATCGTTAAAGAACAAGGTGGCGACGTTAATCAATTATTGGATAAATATAAAATGGAAAATAGAGACAATTCTCGTACGCCAATGCAGTGGAATAATGAGGAAAACGCAGGCTTTACAGGTGGAAAGCCATGGTTCCCAGTAAATCCTAACTATAAAGAAATTAACGTAGCTGATCAACAAGAAGATGAGCATTCTGTATTAAATTTTTACAAATCACTCATTCAATTGAAAAAATCGGCTGATATTTACACTTACGGTCAATTTGATTTAGTGGATGCTGATAATCCAAATATATTTGCTTATTCAAGAACACTTAACAATGATAAGGTACTCATCGTGGGTAATTTAACTGATAAAGTGAGTCAATTAAATATTGATATCGATGTAAAACATACAGAAACATTACTTCACAATTATGATAAAGATATTAATCTAAATCAAATTGAGCCTTATGAAGCCTTTGTATTAAAACTTTAATACAACTAAAAATCATGTCTACAAATATGACGCAATGTCATTCTGTAGACATGATTTTTTATGTCTATTATTCATTATTATAATGTTCTTGCTCAACAGGTAACCATAATTGAATTTTAGTAAAAGGATCATCAAATGAAATCTCTAAAGGATACACTTCTACGTATAAACTATTTCTTTCATATGGTAACGTCAACTGTAGACTTGTTTCGATATAATACCAAGCCTCATTTACCGTATAATCAATTTCCCCTTGTAAATTAAACTTAGCATAGTGTCTGCCAGGTAGAAATCTACTTTCTAAATGAGCTGGATAACGCTCACTCGGTACACCTACGAAAATTTCTAACCCAGAATCTAAAGGACAACTTATAACAAATAATTCGAATGGACTTATATCATTATAACGTCGTAACTCTTTTAAATGACCATCTAATAGCAAATCTTCTAAAAAGTCAGGAACATTAAAAGGGTTTGACAAATTCTTTGCATCGATATAGCGTGCATACCCAACTAAAGAAATATCATCTGTTTCTTCTAGTCGATAAGGATAAGGTGCTCTCTCTGTTGTTGTCAATTTAATGTATATGCGCTCTTGCATTTTAAGTTCATCTTTTTTAGTTGACGCTTGTATTGGTGAAACGCCGTGAAAATCACTAAAATCATTTGCAAAATCATTTGAATTTGCATATCTATACTTTTTAGCTACGTCTACCAAACGACTCGCACTATGTTTGACGTCGATAGCAGCTAGTGTTAGCTTTCTAGCTCTTGCGTACGCCTCTGGTGATAGACCTACAATCATTTTAAATGATTGTTCAAGGTGAAAGGGAGAGAGACCAACGTAATCACTTAATTCTTGCAAATTAAACGGCTCAAGAAGACGGTCTTCAATATAAACAATTGCCTGTTGTATTTGCTTGATAACGTCCAAAATATTCACTCCAATTATTTTCAATCATTAACTTTTATTCTACATTATTTTGTCTTAATATACACCTGAAAGCATAGCAATAAATGAATTTAATAAAAAAAGTGAACGACTACAGGTACTCAATGCTATTATAATGAACACAGTGATGAGTGCTAATATAACTATCATTTCACATACCATATAATCATTCACTATTTGATTGATTTAATCATACATTTTATTACATCTTCTTATTGAATATCGTCCCACCAGTGATTACCATCTCTACTTAATAAAAGGTCACTTTCTAACGGGCCGTTTGTACCAGAAGTATAGTTAGGGAAATCTGGTTCTACCATATTCCATTGTTCTTGAATCGCATCAACAAATTTCCAAGTTGATTTTAATTCTTCCCAGTGTGTAAAGTTTGTTGCGTCACCTTTAAGACAATCAAATAATAGATTTTCATATGCATCGACAGTATTCATTTTATCTTGTGCACCCATCGCATAAGATAATTGTACTGGTTCAGTATCAATGCCTTGAATATTTTTCTTAGCATTTAAATGAAGTGATACACCTTCATTTGGTTGAATATTAATGACTAATAAATTAGAATCCAATAATTTATCTGTTTGATAGTATAAGTTCATAGGTACTTCTTTAAATTCAACTACTACTTGAATTGTTTTAGATTTCATTCGTTTACCTGTTCGAATATAGAATGGTACGCCTGCCCATCTAAAATTATCAATAGTTAATTTACCAGACACAAACGTTGGAGTGATAGAATCTTCAGCAACTCGATCTTCTTCACGATATGATTTTACTTCTTGACCTTCAATGACACCTCGGTCATATTGTCCACGCACAAAGTTCTTTCTCACATCTTGTGGACGTAATTGACGTAAAGATTTTAATACTTTTACTTTTTCAGCTCTAATATCTTCACTATTTAAACTGATAGGGGCTTCCATTGCTAATAAGGCAACCATTTGTAACATATGGTTTTGAACCATGTCTTTTAAGGCACCACTAGATTCGTAATAACCACCACGATCTTCCACACCTAAAATTTCAGAAGATGTTACTTGGATATTAGAAATATATTTATTATTCCATAGTGGTTCGAACATAGCATTAGCAAAACGTAAAACTTCAATATTTTGAACCATATCTTTACCTAAATAGTGATCGATACGATAAATTTCTTCTTCTTTAAATGAACGTCTTATTTGGTTGTTTAATGATTCAGCTGATTTCAAGTCACTTCCAAATGGCTTCTCTATAACAAGACGTTTAAAGCCTGAAGTATTGGTTAATCCAGATGATTTTAAATAATCTGAGATAACACCAAAGAATTGTGGAGCCATAGCAAGATAGAACAGACGATTACCTTTTAAACCGAATTGAGTATCTAACTGATTACTAAACTCTAATAATGATTGATAACTTTCTTCATCACTTACATCATGCTTGTGATAAAACACATGTTCCATGAATTCATCAATTTTATGTGTTTCCTTAACATGTGATTGGATTGACGCTTTAACTTGCTCACGGAACGTATCGTTACTAATATCGCGGCGACCAATTCCAATAATAGCTATGTGTTCATCTAAGTTATCTTGTTGAAAAAGGTGAAAAATGGAAGGGAACAATTTACGATGACTCAAATCACCAGTTGCTCCGAAAATTGTAATTAAACAAGGTATATGTTTTTGTTTTGTACTCAAGATTAAAACCTCAATTCTATAAAAAGATATATGATTGTTATATTATATGATAAAGAAAACTTATGGTCATATAATATGCTTTGTAAAAAAGTCATAAAACGTAACTATGATTTATTTAAATGATAATCGATATTGACAATAATTACCAAATTATTCGACTTACGTATAGCGCTACTAAATAGTGAATTTACATCAGGAATGACTAATAAGCATTAGTATTTATACTTATAATCATTCTTGTTATATATACATTTTATTTCTTATTATAAAAATTGTCATTATATATGATAAAATAAATCGAAGAGAAGGAGGTGTGAGCATGGAAGTCACATTTTTCGGTACTAGCGCTGGACTACCAACCAAAGAGAGAAACACACAAGCAATTGCATTAAATCTTGAACCTTATTCTAATTCAATATGGCTTTTTGATGTAGGTGAAGGCACACAACATCAAATTCTTCATCATTCGATTAAATTAGGAAAAATCGATCATATCTTTATTACACATATGCATGGTGATCATATTTTTGGACTTCCAGGATTACTAACAAGTAGATCCTTTCAAGGTGGAGAAAATAAACCTCTCACACTCGTCGGACCTAAAGGTATTCAAAAATATATTGAAACAACATTAACTTTATCCGAATCACATCTCAATTATCCAATTACATACATAGAGATAGACGAATCCTTAAATTATCATCATAATGGATTTATAGTACAGGCTGAAATGTTAAATCATGGTATTAAATCTTTTGGTTATCGTATAGAAACGCCTACAACACCAGGTACTATTGATGTGGATGCACTAAAAGCAATCGGACTAGAACCTGGACCTAAATATCAAGAAGTAAAAACAAATAATACCTTTGAATTTAATGGGAAAGTTTATCAATCTGATGAATTCAAAGGAGAGGCAAAGTCCGGACCTGTTGTCGCTATATTTGGTGACACAAAGCCATGTCCTAATGAACACATTATAGCGAATGAAGCTGATATTATGGTACATGAAGCCACGTATATTGAAGGTGAAAAAACGCTAGCCAATAGTTATCACCATAGTCATATCGATGATGTTTTCAATTTAATTCGTCAAGCAAATGTCAAACAAAGCTTAATCACACATATGAGTAATCGCTATACTAAAGAAGAAATCGAAAATATTGATCAGGAACTCAATGCATTAGCAGATACACCAGATTTTACTTTCGTTACTGATTTTGACTCTTTTAAAATTTAAAACATCGCCACTGATTTATGGTCAGTGGCGATGTTTTACTATTTAATCATCTGTATTGGATAATTCAACACTTCGATTAACTGCTGCACTTAAACAATCTTCAAATACAGCAACCAAATCATATTGAGATAGGGCATCTAAACCAGCTTGTGTTGTACCGCCTTTAGATGTAATATTTTTTCTTAGTTGTTCCATGCTTAAATCAGATCGTTCAATCATCTTACTCGTTCCAATTATTAAATTACGAATAGATTCTTCAACTTGATCTTTTTCTAAACCGAGTTGCGTACCAGCTTTAACATATTGTTCAAATACATGGTATAAAAATGCAGGCCCGCTTCCTGTAATAGCCGTTACTTGATGTAAGTGATCTTCTGATACCTCAATGACTGAACCAAATGCATTAATCAATTCATTCACTTCATCTTTAGCTTTAGGACCAAAATTATTTGAGAAACTAATACCTGTTACAGAATGACCTACTTGTGCATTAGTATTAGGCATAATACGAGCTAATGGATTATTAGTATTTAATTGCTCTCTTATATAATCAATGGATAAACCAGCCATAATTGAAATAAAACGATTACTATCAGTGATTGAATCTTTAATTCTATCAGCTAAAGCTTCGAAATCATGTGGTTTCGTGCCTAAGAATACGTAATCAGCATCCTTAAGTAATGCTTCATCATCATAGCTATAATTCACACCTAATTTTTCGGCAAAATCTTTAAGTGCCGCTTCATTCGATTTGTTTGTTAAATAAATATCATTAGGATCTAAATTATTAGAATTAATAATGCCTGTAAAGATTGCTTGTGCCATATTGCCTGCACCATAAAATACAAGTTTCATATACTTCACATCACCTTCATTTTAGTTATAAAATAATGATACCTTATAAATATAACTACATAGTAACATATATTAGAAATATTCAATATTAAGTATACAATTTATCGACATTTTTATATGAAATGAGATATCTCTATATAAGAAAGAGAGTGAATACCATGATAGGCCAACATTATATTGTTACAGGTGGTACAAGTGGCTTGGGATTAGATATTGTACATGAACTTATTAAAAGAGGAACTCATGTAACCATTCTTGCACGTAACATTAAGAAGTTTCGACAAATTAATTTCGGTAGTCAATCCTCATTTGTCGATGTTATAGAATGCGATTTGCAAAATAGGCAAGACATTATTCATATTACATCTCAAATTAAAACACCTATACACGGATTGATATATAGTTCAGGATTAGGTTATTTTAAATCTATTGCTATGCATACAACAGAAGAGATGATTGAAACATACGATGTTAACTTAATTAGTTTTAATTTACTATACAATACGATAAAGCCATATTTAGTAGATCATGCGCATGTAATTGGTATATCTAGTCAAGCTGCATTTGTCACACAATCGCACGCTGCGCACTATGGTGCGTCTAAAGCTGCTTTTAATCAAGTTCTAAATGCACTGAGATTAGAAGAACCAAAATTACACGTCATGTCAGTAAATACGGGACCGATTGACACTCCATTTCATCAAAAAGCAGACCCATCCTTATCGTATTTCAACCAATATCGTTCAATAATGATTCATTCCAACCAACTTGCTCAACATATCGTGGAAGGTATTATTAAAGAAAAGCAAGAAATCAATGCACCTACATGGATGCATCAAATGTTAAAATTATATCAATTAGCACCAAGATTTTTGGAAAAACATTTTTCTCATTTGTTTAATAACAAAAGTAATCATTAATTATAAGTGTTTGATAGAATCAGAAAACAAATTATATTACAAAAGCCACTAAATGAATTATCGTCATTTAATGGCTTTTCCTATATCTATTATTATTTTAAATGTTGTGTATACTGTAAATCTTTGACGCGTTCTCTAGACGCTTTAATTTGATCTAAACTTACATCTTTATAATAATTTTCAACATTTTCTTCTAGTTGTTCTACGCTACTTGCACCTACGATGATAGAGCCTAAAGCATCATGTGAAGTGAGATAATTAAATGATAGCGCAGTTAGATTACTTTCAATTTCTTTAACAGAAGCAATCGTTTCACCTAATTCATCTTGTGTATAGTCGAATATACCATCAGCGAATTTTTTATCTAATGCTTCGTTACTATTTGACGTTAATAAACCTTTAAATACAGGTCCACGTGCTAATACTTTAATTTGCTTTTCATGTATGTCATCTAATAAGCTTTCAGGTCGATTATCAATGAGGTTAAATTGAGACATTAATGTTTCAATTTGACTATGTTTTAAATAATAATCAATCACATTTGGACGAATAGATGAAATACCATATGCGCGAATGATACCTTCTTGTTTTAACTCATCAAACGCACTTATTGTTTCATCTAATGGATCATCAATAGTACCACCATGTAATTGATATAAATCAATATGATCTAAACCTAAACGTTGTAATGAGCCTTTCACACCTTCTTTAATATGTTTTTTTGAAGGATCCCATGTGATACTGCCATCTTCAGTTAATCGGTTACCAACTTTAGTGCCAATAACTATATCATCACGATTTTGATATCTTTTTAATGCTTTACCAACGATTTCTTCATTAATACCTTGGTCATACATATCAGCCGTATCAAAATAAGTAATACCATTTTCAATTGCACTTTCAATTATCGGTTGTGCAGTTTTATAATCTGTACCTAAACTCATACAACCTAATCCTAATTCTGAAATTTCTATACCACTTTTCAAGATATTCTTTTGCATGTATTTTCTCCTTTCGATACACTTTAACTAACGCATTCAGTTTATCAATTTATTAAAACATTTAAAAGGAACGTGATTATAAATGGAATTTAACGAAAAAACGATAGATAGAACAGTGATTTATAATGGGAAAATAGTCGATTTAGAAATCCATGATGTAGAACTACCTGACGGACGTACATCTAAACGTGAACTCATTTATCACAATGGCGCAGTGGCAGTATGTGCCATAACACCTGAAAATGAAGTACTACTAGTAAAGCAATTTAGAAAACCAGCCGAAAAACCATTATTAGAAATTCCTGCTGGTAAATTAGAGAAAAATGAGGAACGAGAGGAAGCAGCTAAACGTGAATTAGAAGAAGAAACTGGATATATTGCGAAAAACTTGCAATTTGTTACACATATGTATGGTTCTCCAGGCTTTTCAAATGAGAAGCTTACCATTTATTTTGCTGACCAATTAGAAGTAGGGGAAATGAACCTTGATGACGATGAATTTGTGGAAGTTCATAAATTCTCAATTGAAGAAGTAAAAGAAGCGCTTCAAAATGCAGAAATTGAAGACGCAAAGACAATCATTGCACTTCAACATCTATTATTAAATTATAATCATTCTAAATAATGAACGAATATCCTTGCGTTTCATTGAGAATACTGGTAATTTATATATTGAATCATGCTTTAGATTAAAATGATTATAATTCTTAGTAGAGGAGTGAGGCTTCCGTGGAAGAACGATTAAATCGCGTGAAGCAACAATTACAACAGTCTTCATATAAGTTAACTCCACAACGTGAGGCTACTGTAAGAGTTCTAATAGAAAACGAAAAAGACCATTTAAGTGCAGAAGATGTATATTTAAAAGTTAAAGACAAATCACCAGAGATCGGATTAGCTACCGTTTATCGTACCTTAGAATTATTAGCAGAATTAAAAGTATTAGATAAAATTAATTTTGGTGATGGTGTTGCTCGTTTTGACTTAAGAAAAGAAGGAGCTAAACATTTCCATCACCATTTAGTATGTATGGAATGCGGTAAAGTCGAAGAAATCGAAGAAGACTTATTACCAGAAGTTGAAAATCGTGTTGAAAAAGAATTTAATTTTAAAATTTTAGACCACCGATTAACATTCCATGGTGTATGTTCAAATTGCCAAGCTAAAAAAAGTGAAGAGAATAAATAAAATTACTTTATCTGAATAAATGTACAAATGTTTGAGTATTTTAGATTCTCCACACATATATGATATTAAGAAGCCACCGCTTCAAAAGAGGTGCTTTATGATGGAAACAATTATAGAAGAATATTTAAAATTTATTCAAATTGAGAAAGGATTAAGTGTCAATACAATTGGTGCTTATCGTCGAGATTTGAATAAATATAAAGAATACTTAACATTACAAAAGATTTCAAATATCGATTTTGTAGATCGTCAAACAATTCAAGAATGTTTAGGTTATTTAATCGATCAAGGTCAATCATCTAAATCTATCGCTAGATTTATTTCAACAATACGTAGCTTTCATCAATTTGCGTTACGCGAAAAATATGCAGCTAAAGATCCAACAGTATTAATAGAAACACCAAAATATGAAAAGAAACTCCCTGATGTTTTAGAAGTAGATGAAGTCATTGAATTACTCAATGCACCAGATTTAAATAAAAACAATGGATATCGAGACCGCACAATGCTTGAGTTATTATATGCTACAGGTATGCGTGTATCTGAAGTGATACAAATTGAAGTTGAAGACGTCAATTTGATGATGGGATTTGTTCGCGTATTTGGTAAAGGAGACAAAGAACGTATTGTGCCATTAGGAGATACGGTTATAGACTATTTAACTACCTATATCGAAACCGTAAGGCCACAATTACTTAAGCAAACTGTGACCAACGTCTTATTTTTAAATATGCATGGTAAACCTTTATCTAGACAAGGTATATGGAAGATGATTAAACAAAATGGTCTAAAAGCTAATATTAATAAAACACTCACGCCACATACATTAAGACACTCATTTGCAACACATTTACTTGAAAATGGTGCCGATTTACGTGCAGTACAAGAAATGTTAGGACACTCTGATATTTCAACTACACAATTATATACACACGTTTCAAAATCACAAATTAGAAAAATGTATAATCAATACCATCCTAGAGCTTAATAAACGTTAAAACCAATGATACCTAAGATATAGAAGCGTATCATTGGTTTTTATTATTATCTATTTGAAGTCTTTGATACTGTTTATCCTTTAATGCGAGTTGTCGTGCTAAAATAACATCACTTCGATCTCTTAATAAATGGTGATGAACAATCTCATCATTTAAAATAGGTGATGAAACAAAATGATAATCTGAATAATGTAATTGAATTCGATTCAACATGTCAACATTAATAGGCAATTGAATAGGTTCAAATGGTTGTCGTTGTGCTACGCGTGTCATTTGTTGGTCAAGTAACGTGATATACCGTTGAATATTCAAATGTAATTGCATTTGATCTTCTTTATTAGCGTTTTTAATGACTTGTTTTGCTTTGTCAAAAGACTTAGCAGCACCTTTTAAATTACATCGTCGAAAGTGATAGCAAGCCGTAGCACATAAAATCAAACTCACGACAGCATCTTGTTTGCTAAAATGGTTATTTTCTTTCCAAGCCTCTTCAAGTATGTCATGACATAAAAAATAGTGCTGACTTGTATGAAAGTGATAATAAAATTGAATTAATGCTTGTTCCATCTGAATTTCACCTTAATTTTAAAAGTTATATAAATTCATGCTATAATATTTTAGTGAAATATGCACATAAGTTGCAACATGAGGTAGATACTATGTATGAAGTAAAACTGGATGCATTTAACGGTCCACTCGATTTGTTATTACATTTAATTCAAAAATTTGAAATAGACATTTATGATATTCCTATGAAGTCATTAACTGAACAGTATATGCAATATGTTCATGCAATGAACCAATTAGAAATCAACGTTGCAAGTGAATACTTAGTCATGGCTTCAGAATTGCTGATGATTAAAAGTAAACTATTGTTACCACAATCAGAAGATAATCTCGACCTAGAAGAAGATCCACGTGAAGATTTAGTTGGTAGATTAATAGAATATCAAAATTACAAAGAGTACACAGAAATCTTAAATGAAATGAAAGCTGAACGTGATCACTATTATACTAAGCATCCAACTGATTTATCACATATGGAGACTGATGAATCTTGGGACCCATCGAATACCATTGATTTAACCGAATTAATTGTTGCTTATCAACGTGTTAGAAACCGAGTAGAAATCAACAAACCTCATTCCGTAGAAATTAAGAAAGAAACATTTACCATTCAACAAGCAACGGCACAAGTCACGGACAGATTAAAAACAAAGTCATCCTTCAATTTCTTTAGTCTGTTTACATTTACAGAACCTATAGAACAAGTGGTAACACACTTTTTAGCCATATTAGAAATGTCAAAGTCAGGGATTATTAATATTGAACAACATCAAAACTTTGATGACATTAATATATTAAGAGGAGTGAATTACGGCGTTGAATAAGCACGGTATATTAGAAGCACTGCTATACACATCAGGAGATGAAGGCCTTGAAGTCAAACAATTGCTTGAAATTCTAGAGGTCAATGAAGCTGAATTAACTGACCTAATCGACACGTACGAATCGAACGGTCTCATGATTCAACAATTTGGAACAACATGTGTTATGACAACTAAAAAAGGCGCTGCACAATACATCGAAGCCTTAATTGAACAAAAATCTAAAATGAAATTATCACAAGCCGCAATGGAAACATTATCGATTATTGCGTATAATCAACCATTAACTCGAAGTGATATCGAACTTATTAGGGGTATTAATTCTGATGGTGCAGTTAAAACACTCATTGCAAGAGGTTTAGTAGAAGCAAAAGAAGTCCAGAATTCACGGAGTCAACAATTAATCACGACAGACCTATTTTTAAATGTATTTGGTATAGAAAAATTAGAAGATTTACCAACCACTCAAGAAGATGAAGAAGAAATGGACGCGTTCTTTAGTAACTTGGTAAATCAAAAGGGAGATACAAATGAGTAAAGAATTAGAAAGATTACAAAAAAGAATTGCAAGCAGTGGTTATACATCACGTCGTAAAGCTGAAACTTTAATTACTGATGGCAAAGTAAAAGTTAATGGACAAGTCGTCACTGAACTGGGTACAAAAGTTTCAAATTCAGATACTGTTGAAGTTGAAGGTATCAAATTAGAGCAAGAAGATAAAATTTATATTTTATTTAATAAACCTGCACAAGTAATTACAAGTGTATCGGATGATCGTGGCCGTAAAGTCGTGACTGATTACTTCAAAGATATAGAAACACGTATATATCCAGTAGGTCGATTAGATTATGATACATCGGGATTATTATTGTTAACGAACGATGGAGAGTTCACGAATTTAATGACACACCCTCGATATCATATTAAAAAGAAATATGTCGCTAAGCTTAAAGGGTATCTAATGAGAGAAGAAGTGAAAGCTTTAGAAAAGGGTATCGAACTTGAAGATGGTTTCACACAACCTGCTCAAGTTAAAGTGAAAAACCAAGACAAAGATAAAAATACTACTCTTGTTGAAATCACGATTAGTGAAGGTAGAAACAGACAAGTGCGTCGTATGTTCGAACATTTTGGACACCAAGTAAGCAAATTAACGCGTATCCAATTTGGCCCGCTTGACATAAAAGGTTTAAACGCAGGTGAAGGTCGAGTACTCACACCTCATGAAGTTAAAACAATCCGCCATTTAGCTGAAAATGGGAATGATTAAACTATACCAATGATATTTAAATCTTTGAGATTTTTTTCACAAAGATTTCTTTAACACTAACTTAATGACTATTTCATATGCTATAATAACTATTGAAATGAACAGCATGTGTAGGAGGTAATTTAGTATTATGACGAATGAAATACTTATCGTTGATGACGAAGACAGAATCAGAAGATTACTTAAGCTATACCTAGAAAGAGAATCTTTTGAAACACATGAAGCAAGTGATGGTAAAGAGGCATATCAACTTGCTATGGAAAATGACTATGCGTGCATTCTTTTAGACTTAATGTTGCCAGAGATGGACGGTATCGAAGTAGCCACTCAATTAAGAGAGCATAAAGATACACCTATTATCATGCTCACTGCAAAAGGTGAAGAGACGAATCGTGTCGAAGGGTTTGAATCAGGTGCCGATGACTATATTGTAAAACCATTCTCCCCAAGAGAAGTTGTCTTAAGAGTCAAAGCATTATTAAGAAGAACGCAATCAACAACACCTGAACAAAGTGAACCTCATGCAAGAGATGTGATTGAGTTCAATCACTTAGTCATCGATAATGATGCACATAGAGTACTAGCTGATAATGAGCAGGTTAATTTAACACCAAAAGAATATGAACTATTAATTTATTTAGCTAAAACACCTAATAAAGTATTTGATCGTGAACAATTATTAAAAGAAGTTTGGCATTATGAATTTTATGGCGATTTACGTACGGTAGATACGCACGTGAAAAGATTAAGAGAGAAGCTCAACAAAGTATCGAGTGATGCAGCTCATATGATACAAACGGTTTGGGGCGTCGGCTATAAATTCGAGGTTAATACAAACGATGAACCGGCTAAATAGTGTAGTAATAAAACTGTGGTTAACTATAATTTTTATAGTAACGACAGTTTTAATTTTATTAAGTGCTGCGTTAATTACTTTTATTCAATATTATTATACACAAGAAGCTGAAGATTCCATTAAAGAAGACGCCAAACGTATTAGTTCATTGGTAGAAAGCTCTAAAAATCAAAATATAGCCATTAAAAATAGCCAAACATTGATAGATAATCCAGGTGGATTAATTATTATGAAAAATTCATCTACCGCTTATCAACAAACAATTTCACCGGATAAAAAAGCAATGTTAAAAGAAATCAAAGATAATAAAGATTTTAACCGTGTTTTCAAACATGGTGAGTCAATGACACGTAATGTCACGATTAAAGAACAAGGTAATTCACATCCCTATATATTAGTGGGTTATCCAATGAAAGCTGAGCCAGGAAGTCACTCAGAATATAGTGGTGTCTTTATTTTTAAAGATTTAAAATCAATTGAAGATACTAACAATGCGATTACAATTATCATCTTAATTACCGCAATTATATTTTTAGCAGTGAGTACTATTTTTGCATTTTTCCTATCATCTAGAATTACGAAACCGTTAAGAGAGTTAAGAAATCAAGCTCAAAAGGTATCACAAGGTGATTATTCACATATCACATCAGTATCAACAAAAGATGAAATTGGAGAACTGTCACGAGCGTTTAATAATATGAGTTTTGAAATTCAAGAACACGTAGAAGCATTATCTACATCTAAAAATATACGTGATAGCTTGATTAACTCAATGGTCGAAGGTGTTATAGGTATTAATGAACAAAAGGATATTATTTTATCAAACAAAATGGCAGACCAAGTCTTCTATACATTAGATGATAACGCGGTTGAATTAATAGAAAATCAAATTGAACAAACCTTTAATACTAAAGAAACGCAATTCCAAGAAATTGAAGCAAACACACGTTATTATGTGATTATCATGAGTTATATTGAACGTATCCAAAATGATGGCAGAAGTGGTATCGTTGCTATAATACGTGACATGACAAATGAACATAATCTTGATCAAATGAAAAAAGATTTCATCGCAAATGTGTCTCATGAGTTACGAACACCAATTGCATTACTACAAGGCTATACAGAATCTATTGTAGATGGAGTTGTCACAGAACCAGATGAAATACATGAATCACTCGCTATTGTCTTAGATGAATCTAAACGTCTAAACCGCTTAGTAAATGAATTATTAAATGTAGCGCGTATGGATGCTGAAGGATTATCTGTAGAGAAAGAGACACAACCAATTTCTGATTTACTTAACAAAATGAGAATAAAATATCGCCAACAAGCCACTGATTTAGAACTTAACATGCAATTTGAAGTGAACAATCAACAGTTATGGAACTATGATATGGACAGAATGGATCAAGTCTTAACCAATTTAATTGATAACGCATCAAGATATACACAACCTGGAGATACAATTTCAGTAACTACAGACGAAGATAATAGCTATAATATTTTAAGAATAACAGATACGGGTACTGGCATCGCACCTGAACATTTACAACAAGTCTTCGATCGTTTCTATAAAGTAGATGCATCAAGAAAAAGAGGTAAACAAGGTACTGGATTAGGATTATTTATCTGTAAAATGATTATAGAAGAACATGGCGGTATAATTGAAGTTGAAAGTCAAGTAGGCGAAGGAACAACCTTTATCATCAAATTACCAAAATAAACATAATAAAACCTGTTAGAGTCAGTTGATTACTTTAACAGGTTTTTTATTTATTATTAAATCTATAGATTAATCATCAACTTGATTATTTTAATGACAACTTATATCTATATAAATATATCGGAGCAAACTCATTGTACATAACAGAGTTATCATGTATGATATATTTAAAATAAAATTATAGTTAATTCATCTTCGGGGTCGGGTGCAATTCCCAACCGGCAGTAAATTAAGCCTGCGACGTAAAATGTCTCATTTTACCTGATTCAGTGAAATTCTGAAGCCGACAGTATAGTCTGGATGGGAGAAGATGGAGGTTTTTTGTTGTGCAAATTTCCTCCTTTTCTAGCAAGATGAATGAAAGGAGAAAATCATATATGCAACAAAACCAAAATAGACGTTTAATCTTTATAAGTATGTTAAGTGCAGTCGCTTTCGTACTTACATTTATTAAATTTCCATTGCCATTTTTACCACCATACTTAACGTTAGACTTTAGTGACGTACCTACATTACTTGCTACATTTTTATTAGGACCAATTGCAGGAATTATAGTGGCATTTATTAAAAATTTACTCAATTTCTTTTTCAATATGGGCGATCCTGTAGGCCCCGTAGCGAACTTCTTAGCAATTGCAAGTTTCTTATTAGCTGCATATTATATTTATAAAAATAAACTTAGTAAGCAATCATTATTAATAGGTCTTGTAATAGGTACAGTTGTTATGACCATTGTATTAAGTATTTTAAATTATTTTGTATTGTTACCACTTTACGGCATGATATTTAACCTAGGTGACATTGTTCATAATCTTAAAGTAATTATTGTTTCAGGTGTCATACCATTTAATATTATTAAAGGTATTGTCATTTCAATCATCTTTTACTTTATATTCAATAGAATTAAAAATAACATTCACTTATAAATAACTAGCGCCCTTACACATAATGTGTAAAGGCGCTTTTAATACTATATATTATTCAAATTTAAGTGCGTCACCATCAAATGGTTCGTCTTCAATTTTAATTGAATCTGTTGGACAACCTTCTAGTGCATCTTCCATATCTTCATATAACTCTTCTGGCACCTCTGCAGTACCTTGGTTATCATCAAGGATTACGAAAGCAATACCTTCGTCGTCATAATCATAGATATCTGGAGCTGCTGCACCACATGCACCGCATGCTATACAAGTATCCATATCAACGATTGTATATTTAGCCAATTTCATTCGCCTCCTTTGAAAAAAATGCTACACTAGTAATAACAATACTACTATTGTAGACATCGATAGTGTGATTTTCAATATATTCGTTTTATAGAGTGAGGGTTTATCTTGTATCAAATTATCAAATATGCGTGTCAGCACGCATTCAACTACAAAACAAATAAAAGTATTTATAATATCTTAACAGGAAAAAAATCCCATCAAACATTTTTTGACGCAAGTAGTCAACAACTTTTGTCATTATATCATAGTTTACCGAGATTAAAATATCCGTCTTTTGAGCGATATTTAAATGAATTGAATGATGAGGAACCAAAAATAAATATCAAAACGCATCCAAGATGTACCTATGATAGCCTTATTAATACATTTAACTGTATCCAATTACTCATTCAAACGGTATCACAAAGCTTACATAACGATTTTAGGTTCATTCCTATTACTCAACAAACATACATTCAACAACGTGTTAAAGATATTTATCAACACATAAAGGTTAACGATTTAGAGTCAAATTTTATCACTGAAATAAAACAATTATTTGAAAAAATTGCTAGCAAGCATGAACATGTTTATTTGCATTATTATTTACAAGGATATGAAGAGGCGATGTATACCAGACAACAAGTCAGTTTAATTGAATCGAAGTCTCAACAAGAACTATTTGAATTAGAAATGAATCAATTGGTCGATGTCATGTTTGAAATTGAAGATATGCAAAACATCCTTTATTAAATCAAACGATTATACGTCCAACATTACTTAATAAAACGAAGTTAACCTTACATCAATTAGAGCAAGGACACCCGATACAAGACATCTCAACTGTTCAAAATGTTAAATTAAATACGATTGAAGATCATCTTTTAGAGTTGTTTATCAAAGGTTATATCAATGACTATGACAGTTATTTAGACATCACAACAATTCAACCATTTATCGATTTTTACAAAAGTCATATAGGAATCAAATTGCGTGAGTACAAGCAACAATTTGATACATTAACTTATTTTCAAATTAAATTGGTAATTGTCGGTATTGAAAGGGGTGACTTAGTTGCTTCAACAGAAACTTAAAGATTGGTTTGGTTTTGATTCCTTTAAACCTGGGCAAGAGGAAATCATTACCAGTGTATTAAATCAAAAGCATACACTTGGTATTTTACCAACAGGTAGTGGCAAAAGCCTTTGTTATCAATTACCTACTTATATAATTGAAAAGCCAACACTTGTCATTTCACCATTAATTTCTCTTATGGATGATCAAGTCATGCAAATGAAGTTAAATGGTGAACGTGCAGTTTGTTGTATCCATTCAGGAATGGACAATACAGAGAAACGACAAAATCTTAGCAATATTCGACAAAGTAAATTTATCTATTTAAGTCCCGAATTTATATTACAACCTCAAAATTTTAAACTTATCGCCAATATAGATTTTGGTTTAATTGTTCTTGATGAAGCGCATTGTTTGTCTGAATGGGGATATGATTTCAGACCACATTATGCCTTGATTGGAAAAATAACGAATTCATTTAAGTCGGCTACAATTCTTGCATTAACAGCAACTGCACCACCTCATTTAGAAAGCGATTTATCTGAAATGCTCAATGTTAATTTCAGTACAATTAAAACAAGTATGAATCGTATGAATATTTCATTGAAACATCTCAATTTCGGATCTGACGAAGAAAAAATAGAATGGTTGTTACCACAACTTAATGAAACAGGTCCCACTATTATATATGTATCCTCTAAAAAATTATGTTTAACACTAGCTCAACTTATTTATGACTCAGGTTTTTTAACAGGGATATATCATGGCGATTTAAGTTATCAAGAAAGACAGACAGTACAACACCAATTTTTAAACAATGATATTCCAATCATAGTTGCGACAAGTGCATTTGGTATGGGAATAAATAAAAAAGACATCCGAACAGTCATTCATTTTCATTTGTCATCTAGTCCTTCTAATTATCTACAAGAGATTGGAAGAGCAGGTAGAGACGGTGAAGCGAGCCAAGCCATTAGCTTATTCCAACCCGACGACGCTTTTATATTAGAAACCATACTATTTGCTGATAGAATCACAACTGAAGATATTCATGCATTTGAATTAGGGCAATTTATCCCTCCTGAAAAAGAATCCATTTTATCCATACTTTATAATCAATATTCAATTAATCAAATGCAACGTATTTTTGATCAATCTTTCAGACGTAAAAAATTAGGTTATAGTCGCATGTTAGGCTACACACAACTTGACCAATGTCGCCGAAAATATTTGTTGGAATTTTTTAATGAACAACCTAAACTGCCAGATGTATGTTGTGACAATGATACTGAGTTACCTAGCATGAAAGTAATTAATCGCAAGAAAGTTAAACGTAAGCTATCATATAGTGAAAAACTTCAAAATTTATTTGAACTATAGATTTTATTTTGCTTAACTCTTTATTCAAGCTATAATTAACTTATGAACAAAATCTTAATACCTAAAAAATTCTTGATTACTATACATAATCATTTAATAAATGGGTATAGTTTATGTATCATTATAAAATAAAATTAAACAGAGAGGATGATGATTGTGTCTAATAATAACTTCAAAGATGATTTTGAAAAAAATCGTCAAGCAATAGACCCAGAAGATCATAATGAGCAGACATCTTCACATGAAGAGCAAGAAGATAATGCAGTAGACAGAACTGAAGACAAAGCAAATCAACAATTCCCACCGAGAAATGCACAGAGAAGAAAGCGTCGTCGAGATATAGCGACAAATAATAACCGTCAGGCAGATTCACGTACAAAAGATAGCCAAGATGGTTCATTAGATGATAGACATGATGATACATCATTACATAATGGAGATAACAAAAATTATGATGCATCCAATCACAATGATGTAAATAGAGATCAAAAACAGGCACATCATCCTGAAAATCGTTCGACTCGTGAGTCAGAACAAGAATTAAATCACGATGAACCTTTAAAGCGTAGTGGTAAAAGTGACGATGTTCAACATGATGATCGTCATGACAAGAAAGACGGGCACGGTAAAGATGCCGCTCTAGCAGGTGGTGCTGCAGTTGGTAAAAAAGTGACTAGTGATCATAAACATGGTGACAATAATGGCCATGAGGATCGTGTACGTGAACATGACCATCACAAAGATAATGATCGACATGATGACTTTAATAAAGATGACCGTCGTCAAGATACATCTAAAGATCGCCAAGACGAACTTAATAAAGGTCATCATGATGAAGAACACCACGACTCAGGTAAAGGTAAAAAAGCTGCTGCAACTGGTGCCGGTGTGGCTGGTGCTGCGGGTGCTGCTGGTTTAGCTAAACATCATCATGATAAAAAAGACGATCATACTGGCGAAAATAAAATAAAAAATGACCGTCATCAAGATCATCATGATAACAAACATGACGACAAAGAGATTAAAGATAATCATCAATCAGATGATGAAAAATCAGGTAAAGGTAAGAAAGCTGCCGCAACTGGTGCAGGTGTTGCTGGTGCCGCTGGTTTAGCTAAACATCATCATGATAAAAAAGAAAGCCATCATAGTGATAAAGATATCAAGGATGACCGCAAACATGATGATGACGACAAACATGATAATAAAGATAAACATCAATCTAATAAAGGGAAGAAAGCTGCTGCAGTAGGTGCAGGCGCCGCAGGTGTTGCTGGTGCTGCAGGTGCAAAACATCACCATGATAAAAAAGAAGCCAACCAACATGATGATAACAATAATCATCGAGACAATCATGATGGTAAGAAAAAAGGCGGCTTTATGAAAATCATCTTACCAATTATAGCTGCAGTATTAATCCTAGGTGCAATTGCTATTTTCGCAGGTATGGCCTTAAATAATCATAGTAATAGTGGCAATGATGATAACAAAGTAGCTAATGAAGATAGTAAAGATGGCAAGAAAAACAACGACACTAGCAAAGATAAAGACAGCAAAGATAAAGATAGTTCAAAAGACAAAGATAAATCAAAAGACTCTGATAAAGATAAAGCAACATCTAGTGACGAATCAAATTCATCTGACGCTTCAAATTCAGATAAAAATAGTTCTGGTGATAATGCTAATGGTGCTAACTCACAAGCAACTAATAACCAAGGTCAAAATGGCGGAAATAGCCAAAATGGTCAAGGCCAAAACTCACAACAAAATGGCCAACAAGGTAATAATAGCCAAAATAGCAATAGTAACCAACAAGGTAAACAAACACATACTGTAAATGGTAAAGAAAATCTCTACAGAATTGCCATTCAATATTACGGTAGTGGTTCACCTGCAAATGTTGAAAAAATTAGACAAGCTAATGGATTAAATGGTAACAATATTCATAATGGTCAAACATTAGTAATTCCATAGGTACAATTCAATCATCAAATTAACTGTAAGTAATGTTATCGCATTACTTACAGTTTTTTTGGTTTCCGTCAAATCAAGACGATTATTCAAAAAAGTCATAAATAATTTAAACTTTTCTAAAACAAGGACTTCGCGAAAATAGGATATAACTGATATAATAATTTGGTGATTAAAGGAGGCCGTTTTACATGCAAAAAATAGAAAGTATCATCATTGGTGGAGGACCTTGTGGCTTAAGTGCAGCCATTGAGCAAAAGAAAAAAGGTATTGAAACATTAGTGATAGAAAAAGGTAATGTTGTAGAATCTATCTATAATTATCCAACACATCAAACCTTCTTCTCATCTAGTGATAAATTATCAATTGGTGATATTCCATTTATCGTGGAAGAAAGTAAACCACGTCGAAATCAAGCTCTTGTATATTATAGAGAAGTCGTTAAACATCATCAATTAAATATCCATGCATTTGAAGAAGTTTTAACAGTTAAAAAGATGAATAATCGTTTTACAATCACGACTACTAAAGATGTTTACGAATGTAAATTTTTAACAGTTGCAACTGGTTATTATGGTCAACATAATACACTAGAAGTTGAGGGTGCTGAGTTATCTAAAGTATTCCATTATTTCAAAGAAGCACATCCGTACTTCGACCAAAATGTTGTCGTAATAGGTGGTAAGAATTCTGCAGTTGATGCCGCTTTAGAATTAGAAAAAGCTGGCGCAAATGTTACAGTAATCTATCGTGGAGATCGTTATCCTAAAGCTATTAAACCATGGATTTTACCCAATTTTGAGTCATTAGTTAATCATGAAAAAATTACGATGGAATTTAATGCCAATGTAACACAAATCACTGAAGATCATGTTACATATGAAAAAGAAGGTAAGACAATTACGATCCCGAATGATTATGTCTTTGCAATGATTGGTTATCATCCGAATTATGAATTCTTAGAATCAATCGGTATTGAAATTAATACAAATGAATATGGTACTGCACCAGTTTATAATCGTGAAACATACGAAACAAATGTAGAAAATTGTTATATTGCTGGTGTTATTGCTGCTGGTAATGATGCTAATACTATCTTTATTGAAAATGGTAAATATCATGGTGGCTTGATTACACAAAGCATTCTTACTAAAAAGCAAACGCCGCTTGAATCATAATAAATATGGCGTAGAAGGTTTAAATATCATACCTTCTACGCCTCTTTAATTTCTTGTTTATTCTTCAAAATATCGTTTAATTTGTTCGCGATTCAATTCATTACTTAAACTTACAACTAATTTTAGTCTTGCTTTAGGACCATTTAATCCATTGGAAAATATCAAGCCTTTTTCAGCCAGTTGATAACCGCCGCCTTCATATGCATAGACAGGACTAACAATGCCGTTAAATGATCGAGATACAATGACAATCGGAATTTGTTTATCAATACAAGCATATAAACCTTCTAAACAAGTAGGTGGCAAATTACCTTGTCCCATAGCTTCTATAATTAAACCATCAATATCGCTCTCCGCATAAAAATGCAATAAGTCGCTCTGCATATTCATATAAGATTTTACTAAAGGTACATTTAACTTTGGATTAATCTTTTTATAACTTGTATGATGCAACGGGTGGTGATGATATTGCACATTATCCTTTGTTAATACACCTAACGGACCATGATTCGGACTTTGAAAAGTATTCGTATTGGATGTATGTGTTTTAGTTACATTACGTGCTGTATGAATCTCATCATTAAAGACAACCATAACACCCATATGATATGAATTGTTTGATGAAGCCACTCTTATAGCTGAAATAAAATTGTATAATCCATCTGAACCAATTTCATTTGATGAACGCATAGCGCCAGTAATCACTACAGGTTCTTCGATATCTAATAACAAATCTAATAAATAAGCTGTTTCTTCAAGTGTATCTGTGCCATGTGTAATAACAAAACCATCATAAGTAGTTTCATTGTTTAGATTTGCATTAACGATAATATCCCTTAGTTCTTTAACATGTTGAATAGACATGTGAGGAGAAGGGACATTCATAGGATGTATTTCATCTACTTGTGCATATTGTTTGATGATATCCTGATGTTGAGAAATTGGATTTTCTTTATTTGTAATGACTCGATTGGAACTATCTTGTGACATACTAATAGTGCCACCTGTATGTATAACAAGTAGACGTTTCATAGTTTTCCTCCTATTAATAAAATACATATTTATGATAAAATATTATTCATCAAACAACAAGGTAGGTATTTCGATAATGAGTTTAATTAATATTGCTTTAGATGGTCCTGCAGCTGCAGGTAAAAGTACAATTGCAAAACAGGTTGCTAGCCAGCTATCAATGATTTATGTAGATACTGGTGCGATGTATAGAGCAATCACATATAAATATTTACGTACAAATCAAACTGAAGACTTCGAAGCATTAATCAAAGATACAACACTAGAATTAACTTATGACGAAACAAAAGGCCAACGTGTAATACTAGATAACGAAGATGTCACTGATTACTTAAGAGAAAATGATGTTACAAACAACGTTTCATACGTTGCCTCTAAAGAACCAGTGAGATCATTTGCAGTTAAAAAACAAAAGGATTTAGCAGCTCAAAAAGGCATTGTTATGGACGGTAGAGATATTGGTACAGTTGTACTGCCAAATGCTGAACTAAAAGTTTATATGATTGCGTCTGTTGAAGAACGTGCAGAACGTCGTCAAAAAGAAAATGAACTTCGAGGTATTGATTCTAATTTAGAGCAACTTAAAGTTGAGATAGAGCAACGTGATCAATATGATATGAATAGAGAAATTTCACCTCTAAGAAAAGCAGACGATGCTGTTACATTAGATACAACGGGTAAATCAATTGAAACAGTTACAAATGAAATTTTGGACATGGTTAATCAAATAAAATAATCAATTAAGAAGCTATATAAACGACTTAAGCAGAAACGTTTATATAGCTTTTATTGTGATTTATAATAAACATGAGTTATTTCAAACTGAAATAATAATTATATATACTATAAACATGCATCTTTACCTCTTAATTTTGAATAAAAATTGAAACCTAACGTACTTTAAAGGGCAACTTTTATCAAATAACAATCTTTTTCTTAAAGTGTAAAAGGGGAATTTCTTGACAATTCTGTCAGTTTGTAAGATGTTATAATTATGTAGTGTATAAGGAGGCAGACAAGATGACTGAAGAATTCAACGAATCAATGATTAATGATATTAAAGAAGGTGACAAAGTCACTGGAGAGGTACAACAAGTTGAAGATAAACAAGTTGTTGTGCATATTAATGGTGGAAAATACAATGGTATAATCCCTATTAGCCAATTATCCACACATCATATTGAAAAACCTAATGAAGTAGTTAAAGAAGGCGACGAAATCGAAGCCTACGTAACGAAAATAGAATTTGATGAAGAAAATGATTCAGGCGCTTATATTTTATCTAAAAGACAACTTGAAACTGAACAATCTTATGATTATTTACAAGAAAAACTTGATAACAATGAAGTGATTGAAGCAAAAGTCACAGAAGTTGTTAAAGGTGGATTAGTAGTAGACGTAGGTCAACGTGGATTTGTTCCAGCATCACTTATTTCAACAGACTTTATTGAAGACTTCTCTGATTTTGAAGGTCAAACAATTA
This sequence comes from Staphylococcus warneri, assembly GCF_900636385.1. Classification (NCBI taxonomy): domain Bacteria; kingdom Bacillati; phylum Bacillota; class Bacilli; order Caryophanales; family Staphylococcaceae; genus Staphylococcus; species Staphylococcus warneri. The sequence goes on from NZ_LR134269.1 coordinate 1,284,833, forward strand.
AAATTAAAGTTGAAGAATTAGATCCAGAAAATAATCGTGTTATTTTAAGCCGTAAAGCAGTAGAACAAGCTGAAAATGAAGTTAAAAAGGCTTCATTACTAGACTCACTGAATGCCGGTGATGTTATTGAAGGTACAGTAGCACGTTTAACAAACTTTGGTGCATTTGTTGATATTGGAGGCGTAGATGGATTAGTTCACGTTTCTGAATTATCACATCAACATGTACAATCTCCTGAAGAAGTCGTTTCGGTTGGAGATAAAGTAAATGTTAAAGTTAAATCAGTGGAAAAGGATACAGAACGTATTTCATTATCAATCAAAGATACGTTACCAACACCTTTTGCTCAAATTAAAGGTCAATTCCATGAAAATGATGTTATTGAAGGTACAGTTGTAAGATTAGCTAACTTCGGTGCATTTGTTGAAATTGCTCCTGGCGTACAAGGATTAGTTCACATTTCTGAAATTGATCATAAACACATTGGTACACCAGGTGAAGTATTAGAACCTGGTCAACAAGTAAGTGTTAAAATCTTAGGCATTGACGAAGAAAACGAACGTGTTTCTTTATCAATTAAAGCAACGTTACCAAATGAAGACGTTGTTGAAAGCGATGCATCTACAACTCAATCTTATTTAAACAATGACACTGATGAAGATAATCCTACTTTAGGTGATGTCTTCGGTGATAAATTTAAAGATCTTAAATTTTAATAGTTAAATATGCTATGTATGTACACTCCAATTAGAGGTTAAACTTTAATTGGAGTGTTTTTTTACGTGAGCCTCATTAAAGTCAATATATTATCTTGTTTATTATAATCGTATTTTGAATCGGTGCTTGCATGTGATAAAATTATAGAGATTAAGAAAGAGAGGAAGTTAACAAATGACTAAACCTATAGTTGCAATTGTAGGAAAGCCTAACGTAGGTAAATCTACAATTTTTAATAGAGTAGTCGGCGAACGTGTATCCATCGTGGAAGACACACCTGGTGTAACCAGAGACCGAATCTATTCATCAGGTGAATGGTTAACGCATGAATTCAATATTATTGACACAGGTGGTATTGAAATAGGAGATGCACCATTCCAAACACAAATAAGAGCACAAGCAGAAATTGCGATTGAAGAAGCAGATGTCATAGTATTTATGGTCAATGTTAGAGAAGGATTGACGCAAAGTGATGAAATGGTTGCTCAAATGCTTTATAAAAGTAAAAAACCTGTCGTCCTTGCAGTAAACAAAGTTGATAACGTAGAAATGCGTAATGATATTTATGATTTCTATTCATTAGGCTTTGGCGAACCTTATCCTATTTCAGGATCACATGGGCTAGGTTTAGGTGATTTATTAGATGCAGTCGTTGAAAACTTTGGTGAAGAGGAAGAAGATCCATATGATGATGACACAATCCGTTTATCAATTATAGGACGACCAAATGTTGGTAAATCTAGTTTGGTTAATGCTATTTTAGGAGAAGAACGTGTTATTGTATCTAATGTAGCAGGTACTACTAGAGATGCAGTAGATACAGAATATTCGTATGATGGACAAGATTACGTTTTAATCGACACAGCTGGTATGCGTAAAAAAGGTAAAGTTTATGAATCTACTGAAAAGTATTCTGTACTTAGAGCATTAAAAGCGATTGAACGTTCAAATGTTGTTTTAGTTGTTATCGACGCAGAGCAAGGTATTATCGAACAAGATAAACGTGTTGCAGGATATGCACACGAAGAAGGTAAAGCGATTGTAATCGTAGTAAATAAATGGGATACCGTTGAAAAAGATAGCAAAACAATGAAGAAATTTACTGAAGATGTGAGAAAAGAATTTCAATTCTTAGATTACGCTCAAATTGCTTTTGTTTCAGCTAAAGAACAATTAAGACTAAAAACACTATTCCCATATATTAAAGAAGCAAGTGAAAATCACAAGAAACGTGTTCAAAGTTCTACTTTAAATGAAGTCATTACTGATGCTATTTCTATGAATCCTACACCAACAGATAAAGGTAGAAGATTAAATGTCTTTTATTCAACACAAGTGGCTATCGAACCACCAACATTCGTAGTATTTGTAAATGATGTTGAATTAATGCATTTCTCTTATAAAAGATACTTAGAAAATCAAATCAGACATGCATTTGGATTTGAAGGTACACCTGTTCATATCATTCCAAGAAAAAGAAACTAATAAACGGAGGGGAATATTAATATGACTAAAATATCAGTATTTGGTATGGGAAGTTTTGGTACTGCTTTAGCAAATGTTTTAGCACAAAACGGACACGACGTATTAATGTGGGGTAAAAATAGTGAAAATGTTGATGAATTAAATACACATCATATGAATAAAAACTATTTAAAAGAAGCAAAGCTTGAGCCAACTATCAAAGCTACAACGGATTTAAGTGAAGGTGTTGCTTTTGCGGATATCTATCTAATGGCTCTACCTACAAAAGCGATGAGAGAAGTAGCAACACAAATTGATAGTTTATTAACTTCTAAAAAAACATTTATACATGTAGCAAAAGGTATTGAAAATGGTACTTTCAAACGTGTTTCTGAAATGTTAGAAGATTCTATTTCTCCGGAACATAATGCAGGTATAGGTGTATTATCAGGCCCAAGTCATGCAGAAGAAGTGGTCATCAAACAACCTACAACAGTTGCTGCCTCTTCAAAAGATGAAAAAGTAAGTCAATTAATACAAGATTTATTTATGAATGACTATTTACGTGTTTATACTAATAATGATCTTGTAGGCGTTGAACTCGGTGGCGCATTAAAAAATATCATTGCCGTAGCTAGTGGTATTGTAGCTGGTATGGGCTTTGGTGATAATGCTAAGGCAGCACTAATGACACGCGGTTTAGCTGAAATTAGTCGTTTAGGTGAAAAATTAGGTGCAGATCCAATGACATTCCTAGGATTAGGTGGCATTGGCGATTTAATTGTAACGTGTACGTCCACTCATTCACGTAACTTTACATTAGGCTATAAATTAGGCCAAGGGAAAACAACTGATGAAGCACTTGAAGAAATGAAAATGGTAGTTGAAGGTATCTATACAACAAAATCAGTATATTATTTAGCACAAGAAGTTAATGTTGAAATGCCAATTACAACTGCGTTATATAAAGTGTTATTTGAAGATGTCCCCGTTAAAGAAAGTATTAAAGAATTAATGGGTCGAGACAAAAAATCCGAATAAATAGTGTAAATTAACACATATTTTATGAGATTTTCAAAAAAATTAATTCTATTCGCTTTATTTCAACGTTTTTAATATATAAATCGTTGCGATGACAGTAATCAGTGTGTTAAAGTCATACCATAATGATATAAAGATATCATTATCAAACCTCAGGAGGTGAATTCATAATGAATAAAACTGATTTAATCAATGCAGTAGCAGAGCAAGCTGATTTAACTAAAAAAGAAGCTGGTTCAGCAGTAGACGCTGTATTCGAATCTATCCAAAACTCACTTGCTAAAGGTGAAAAGGTACAATTAATCGGTTTCGGTAATTTTGAAGTACGTGAGCGTGCTGCTCGTAAAGGCCGTAACCCTCAAACAGGTAAAGAAATTGATATTCCTGCAAGTAAAGTCCCAGCATTCAAAGCTGGTAAAGCATTAAAAGATGCAGTAAAATAATTTTACTTAAAAAAGCCCTTCTGGGGCTTTTTTGTTTTTATAATGCTTTTCGAATATATAAGCAAGTTATTTAAAACTACTCAATTTTATTTTTCCAAATTGAAACCACTATACATACGATTAAATTTTATACATATATTAGAGTACCTAACTTCTTTCTTTGAAAGAAGAAGGTGCTCTAACATTTAATTTTTTGATATATAATGTTAATATAAATAGTGATAATATCGTGAGGTGTGAACATGGAAACTACTGTCAGCAAATTAAATATAGATATCAAACAAAGGCTTAAGGGTATTACTGATTATGAATCAATCCAAATCAACGAGAAGTTGGGGGAATTATTGGATTCATATGATTTACCGGAAAAAGCTAAGTTAGCTTGCCTCACAATTGACACTTCAATGAAACATTTAGATGATATATCTAACAGTGGATTATCAAAACATTCAATTTTAGTTGGTGATCTACTTAGTGCACATTTTTATACTATTCTAGCTGAAATCAATGATCCAACATATCAGCTTGCAATGAGTAAAGCTATTGTTGAAGTTAGTGAGTTGAAATCATCTCTTCATCAACATGTTTTAACTGATGATGAAGCTAGTAACGCCATATTTAAAGTTGAAACATTATTCCCATATATTACGCTGTCACATTTTTGCGATGAAGAAAATGCTAATCGTATATATGAATTTTTATATGACGATGTACATGATTACTATCCGTCATATTTAAAAAACTATAACAAAGAACGTATTGACCATATAATGCAAGACATCAAACAAACGCTAGATAAAAGAAGAGGTAATTAAGATGGCTGAAAATAACGCTAAAAAAGAGCAAGTTCATACAGTATTCCAAAATATTTCAAAAAAATACGATAGATTAAATAACATCATTAGCTTCGAACAACACAAAGTTTGGAGAAAACGTGTTATGAAAGAAATGTCAGTTAAGAAAGGTAGTACAGCTTTAGATGTATGTTGTGGTACTGCCGATTGGACAATCGCATTAAGTAAAGCAGTTGGCCCTCAAGGAGAGGTGACTGGACTAGATTTCAGTGAAAACATGCTAGAAGTTGGGAAAGAAAAGACAGCTCACATGGACAACATTCATTTAGTCCATGGTGATGCAATGAATTTACCTTTCGATGATGCGTCATTTGATTATGTAACAATTGGGTTTGGTTTGAGAAATGTACCTGACTACTTAGGTGCACTAAAAGAGATGGAACGTGTGCTTAAACCAGGTGGTATGATTGTCTGTCTAGAGACTAGCCAACCAACATTACCAGTATTCAAACAAGTTTATCGTTTATATTTCAAATTCGTAATGCCTATATTTGGTAAGTTATTCGCAAAATCTAAAGAAGAATACGAATGGTTACAACAATCAACCTTTGACTTCCCAGGTAAAGAAAAATTAAAACGACTATTTGAACAAGCAGGATTTAGTAATATTAAAGTACGTAGCTTCACAGGTGGCGTTGCTGCAATGCACCTTGGCTATAAACAAAAATGATCAGACCAAAGGTGATTAACGTGGCAAAGTTAAACATGAACAATGAAATAAAAAAAGTTGAAAAGCGTCTTGAACAAGCTATCCATAGTCAAGATAAGGTACTTGAAGAGGCTGCTTTTCATTTACTATCTTCAGGGGGAAAGCGTGTAAGACCAGCTTTTGTTATCCTTAGTAGCCAATTCGGTAAAGAAGAAGGCGTTTCTGAAGATACTTACAAAGTAGCCGTCGCATTAGAACTTATTCATATGGCAACATTAGTTCATGATGATGTCATAGATAAAAGTGATAAACGTAGAGGCCGTTTAACTATATCTAAAAAATGGGATCAAACTACAGCTATTATTACAGGCAATTTTTTACTAGCATTAGGTCTACAACATTTATCGGAAATTAAAGATAAACGTGTTCATGAAATATTATCAGAATCTATTGTAGATGTCTGTCGAGGAGAGCTATTCCAATTTCAAGATCAATTCAATAGCCAACAAACGATGACCAACTATTTACGACGAATCAATCGTAAAACTGCACTCTTAATTCAACTTGCTACCGAGGTTGGTGCAATTACAGCTGGCTCGGATATTAAAACAGTACGCAAGTTAAAAATGATTGGCCATTACATCGGTATGAGTTTCCAAATAGTTGATGATATTCTTGACTTCACAAGTACTGAAAAGAAACTAGGTAAACCTGTAGGTAGTGACCTAATGAACGGGCATATTACTTTACCAGTGCTACTTGAAATGAAAGATGATTCAACATTTAAGCAAATGATTGAAGATCTAAACCCAAATAGTGATAAAGAACAATTTGAAGCATGTATCAACATCATTCGTCAATCAAATAATATTCAAGTTTCAAAAGATATTAGCGAAAAATATTTAGATAAAGCACTAAATTTAATTGATGAATTAGAAGATAATCAAGCACGTAACTTGTTTAAAAAGTTAATTAAAAAAATGGGCTCTCGGAATGTGTAGAGAATGTAAATCGACTTGAAAGCGCTTTAAATAATTGGTATGATAATAATTAGCTAGGTTATTAATAGCCGGACAAGTCAAATTATACATACACTAGAAACTTGTTACATTAAATTACAGGGGGACTACGCAAGTGGAACGTACATTTTTAATGATTAAACCAGATGCAGTACAAAGAAATTTAATTGGAGAAATTATTTCTCGAATTGAAAACAAAGGATTAAAACTTGTAGGCGGTAAGTTAATGCAAGTACCACAAGAATTAGCAGAAAAACATTATGGTGAGCATGAAGGAAAACCTTTCTACAATAATTTAATCTCTTTCATTACTTCAGCACCAGTTTTTGCAATGGTTGTTGAAGGTGAAGATGCTGTTGCAGTATCTCGTCATATTATCGGAAGTACAAACCCATCTGAGGCTGCTCCTGGTTCAATTAGAGGAGATTTAGGTTTAACAGTTGGTAGAAATATCATCCACGGTTCTGACTCTGTTGAATCAGCAGAAAGAGAAATTAACTTATGGTTCAAAGAAGAAGAAATCAGTAGTTACGAATCTCCTAGAGACGCTTGGTTATACGAATAATATTAAACATAAAACGTTATTCATTTTATCCAGAGTGATGTGTCCATGACACATCACTTTTTTATTTTCTTTGAGATTATTATCTCAATTACAAGAATTATCAAATTTATATACTAAATCATAATTATGAGAAGTTCATTTTTTTAAAATCAATAAATATAGTGATCACTTGCTAAACTTATATTGATTTATTGATTATGATATGATTAAACCAATATAATAATTTATAAAAGAACTCAAGGGAAAGGAGTGTGCTTTGATGAGATATTTAACCTCTGGTGAATCACATGGCCCACAACTAACAGTAATTATTGAAGGTGTACCAGCTAATTTGGAAATTAAAGCTGAAGATATTAATAAAGAGATGTTTAAGAGACAAGGTGGCTACGGTAGAGGACGTCGTATGCAGATTGAAAAAGATGCTATTGAAATTGTTTCTGGTGTAAGAAATGGTTATACCTTAGGTAGTCCTATCACACTTGTCGTTACAAACGATGACTTTACACATTGGAGAAATATTATGGGTGTTGAGCCAATAAGCGATGAAGAAAGAGAAAATATGAAACGTACAATTACTAAACCTAGACCAGGTCATGCAGACCTTATTGGTGGTATGAAGTACAACCATCGTGATCTTCGTAATGTTTTAGAACGTTCATCAGCTAGAGAAACAGCTGCTCGTGTAGCTGTTGGCGCTGTGTCTAAAATTTTATTAGACCAATTAGATATCCATATCTATAGTCGTGTAGTAGAAATTGGTGGTATCAAAGACGAAGGTTTATATGATGTTGATACATTTAAATCTAATGTAGATAAAAACGACGTTCGAGTTATTAACGAAGATATCGCTCAACAAATGAGAGATAAAATAGATCAAGCTAAAAAAGATGGCGACTCAATTGGTGGCGTCGTTCAAGTTATGGCTGAAAACATGCCTGTAGGTATAGGTAGTTATGTCCATTACGATAGAAAATTAGATGGCCGTATTGCTCAAGGTGTTGTAAGTATCAATGCGTTTAAAGGTGTGAGTTTCGGTGAAGGTTTTAAAGCAGCTGAGAAACCTGGTAGTGAAATTCAAGATGAAATCATGTATAACGAAACACAAGGATACTACAGAGCATCAAATCATTTAGGTGGTTTTGAAGGTGGTATGTCTAATGGGATGCCAATTATTGTTAATGGTGTAATGAAACCAATACCAACTTTATATAAACCTTTAAACTCTGTAGATATCAATACTAAAGAAGATTTCAAAGCGACTATTGAAAGATCTGATAGTTGTGCTGTGCCAGCAGCAAGTGTTGTTTGTGAACATGTCGTTGCATTCGAACTTGCTAAAGCCCTACTAGAAGAATTTCAAGCCAATCATATCGACCAACTTAAAGCACAAATAACAGAACGCAGACAATTAAATATCGAATTCTAATTCGTATAATTCAGGTGATTAAATATGAAGTTAAACACAACATACGCTAACAATAACTATCCTATCATTGTAGAACATGGCGCGATCAATCAATTAAATGATATCAACAAATCATATGATCAATCATTTTTTATCATCGATGATACTGTTTATCATTTATTTAAGGACAAATTAGACCAATTAATCCAAACTAATCATGCTACTAAAATAATCATACCATCGGGTGAACAAACAAAGACATTTGCACATTTCCATGACATCATTGAATCCATACTCAGTTATCAAATTACACGTAACACGTCAATTGTAGCTATTGGTGGTGGTGCAACAGGAGATTTTGCTGGATTCGTTGCATCAAGTTTATTAAGAGGCGTTGCATTTATACAAGTACCGACGACCATTTTAGCTCACGATTCAAGTATCGGAGGTAAAGTAGGTATTAATTCGCAACATGGTAAAAATCTGATAGGTGCCTTTTATCGTCCTAGTGCCGTTTTATATGATTTAGACTTTTTATCAACGTTGCCTTATAGTGAAGTACTTAGTGGTTATGCGGAAGTTTATAAACATGCTTTGCTCAATGGTGAAGCAGATACTAGACAAATAGAACAGCATTTTTCAAATAAAGACGCTTTAGCCTCATTAAATGATATGGAAATATATATTTATAAAGGAATTGAAACGAAACTCAATATTGTAATTAATGATGAAAAAGAGCAAGGTGTTCGTAAATTTTTAAATTTAGGACATACCTTCGGACATGCTATTGAGTATAAATATAAAATACCACATGGGCATGCAGTAATGATTGGTATTGTATATCAGTTTATTGTAGCGAATCACTTATTAAAAACAAACTACGATATTAATCATTACTTAAATTATTTAGATGCTTTAGCATATCCAATCCATATCATTAAAGAACTTGATTTCGATGACATTTATCAATTTATGCTTTTAGATAAAAAGAACAATCATGATGGCATTCAGATGGTATTATTAAAATCTTTAGGTAATGCAGTCGTTCAACACGTTGATCAATCTACACATCTAGCTGCATTTAAAGAACTTCAATCAAAAATTAAGTAGGTGAATAAATGATGTCGACTGCAGAAACAATTCAAATTAATGGTCCTTTGCAAGGCGAAATAGAAGTCCCAGGGGATAAATCAATGACACATCGAGCGATTATGCTCGCTTCATTAGCCACAGGACAAACACAAATATACAAACCTTTACTTGGTGAAGATTGTAAACGAACAATGAATATTTTTAGACTTTTAGGTGTTTCAATTACCGAAGAAGAAGATAGATTAATTGTCGATTCACCTGGCTACCAACATTTTAAAACACCTCACCAAGTGCTCTATACAGGTAATTCAGGAACTACCACACGCTTATTAGCTGGTCTACTAAGCGGCATTGGTATTGAAAGTGTACTATCTGGTGATGTGTCTATTGGTAAAAGGCCTATGGATAGAGTGCTTAATCCTTTATTACAAATGAATGCAAATATTTGTGGTGTAGAGGGTAACTATACGCCACTCATTATTAAGCCTTCCGAAATCAAAGGAATGACTTATACAATGGAAGTAGCAAGCGCTCAAGTAAAAAGTGCTATTTTATTTGCAAGCATTTTTTCAAAGGAATCCTCGAGTATTACTGAAATTGATGTGAGTCGTAACCATACTGAAACGATGTTTAATCATTTTAATATCCCTATTACTGTAAATGGTAAAACGATTATCACAGAGCCTTTAGCAGTACAAGATATAAAACCACATGACTTCCATGTACCTGGAGATATTTCTTCAGCAGCCTTTTTCATCGTTGCAGCCTTAATAACTCCTGGAAGTGATGTTACAATTCATAATGTTGGCATTAACCCAACACGTTCCGGTATCATAGATATCGTTCAACAAATGGGTGGTCGTATTGAGTTAACTAATGTAACTGAAGAAGCTGAACCAACAGCGTCTATTAGAGTTCAATACACACCTAATTTAAAGCCAATACAAATTCATGGAGAACTAGTACCAAGAGCCATAGATGAATTACCAGTGATTGCATTATTATGTACACAAGCATCAGGTACAAGCGTTATTAAAGATGCTGAAGAGTTGAAGGTTAAAGAAACGAATCGTATCGATACAACAGCAGACATGCTAAATCAATTAGGTTTCGAATTACAACCTACAAATGATGGACTTATTATTCATCCGTCGGAATTTAAAACAAGTGTGACTGTAGATAGTCAAACTGATCATCGTATTGGTATGATGTTAGCTATTTCATCTTTATTAAGTTCTGAACCTTTAACGATTGAACAATTTGATGCAGTCAATGTTTCATTTCCAGGCTTCTTACCAAAACTAAAGCTTTTAGAAAATGAGGGAAAATAGTAATGGAAGATATCTACAAATTAATAGACGATATCAATTTACAAAAACTAACAAATTTAGATACACGTGTGAATGAAGTGCTTAGTTCTAATAACGATGACGCATTATTCATATTAGGTGAAACGCTATATAATTTTGGCTTAACACCTCAAGGTTTAGAAGTTTTCAGAACGTTATACCATAGATATCCTGATGAAAGTGAATTACTCATTTACTTTATTGAAGGATTAATGTCAGAGAATCAAACTGATGAAGCGTTAGAATATTTAAGTCAAGTTGAAGCATCTACTGAAAAACTAATGCTTGAAGCCGACTTATATCAACAAATAAACATGCTTGAAGTCGCAATCGATAAGATACAAGCAGCCATTCAGCTAGAACCAAACGATCCTATTTTACACTTTGCATTAGCAGAATTACTTTATTTTGATGGACAATATCTGCGTGCAACTACTGAATATGAGACTGTACTTGAAACAGGTGAATATGAAGTGAATGGTATCAATCTGTTCTCGAGACAAGCAGATTGTAGTTTACAAAGTGGGAACTATAGCGATGCGATTCGTTTATATGATGAAATTAATGAAACTGAGATGAATTCAGAAGATTATTTCAAAAAAGCAATTGCATATGAAAAAAATGATATAACGCAAGAAGCCATTAAGATTATGAAGTCATTATTATCTAAAGATCCTGACTTCTTACAGGGGTACTTCTACTTACAATCTTTATACGAAAACGAGAAAAATTATCCTGATGCCATTGAAATTGGTAAAGAGGGATTAAGACTTAGTCAATTTTATAAAGAACTAATGGTATCAACTGGTAGTTTAGAAATAGAACATGGCGATGCTAATGAAGGTGTTACTTTATTAAAACAAGCATTAGAAGTAGACAATGCTTATCATGAACCATTACTTATTTTAAGTGATTTATATAGAAGTGAAGAGGACTACGAAGCTATAATTGAATTATTAACTTATGTAGATGAAGAAGACCTAGATCCTGTATTTATGTGGCATTTAGCCTATGCATATGGGCAAGAAGAGAGAGACAAAGAAGCACAACATTTCTTTGAACTGGCTTATCCTACACTTAAATCACAATCTGAATTTTTAAGTGACTACTATTTCTATTTATTAGAAATTGGTCAAAAAGATCAAGCTAAATCAATACTAGACCAATTATTAGAAATGGATCCAAGTAATGAAACATGGCACGATGAAGCTATGAGATTACAGTCTTAAAAGGGTGATTAATAAATGAATAACTCCCTAACTAAAATGAAACAAAGCTTTATCGAATATCTTTTATTTCATTATGAATTTAAATCTCGAATTTCAGTTTGGGTATTAAATTATTTGAAAGCGAGTCCTAAAAAGCTACAATATATCCATTTTGTTGATGAAAGCATCAAACACCATCAAACTTTACAGATTGCAGAAGTAGATTCACATGCTTCTGCAATTCAATTTAATGATAGACATCAACAACTAGTTAATACGAATGCAATTTTCGAATTGATAGCTAATAACGAATTTTCATTTGATATTCAATTACATTTTTCACCTAAGGAACAACGTGAAAGCCGCTTAGATGATCTGATACTTGCACAATTAATTCATTCACCGAATTATTCATCTTATGTACAAGATTTATATGCCATTTCGATGAATGAACGTAAACAAGCAACATTAATCGAGCGCTTGCAAGATAATATTGATTTAAGTCTTCAAATGAAAGAACAAGAACGGTTTTATCAATTAACACAAATTCTGAACGTTCTAAAGTCTAAACAAATTAAAAACGATAACGGAGACTATAACGATGACAATTAAACAATATTGGGAAGTTTCATTGTATTATCGTCCATTTTTAATTTTTTTACTTATATGCAACGTATTAGGGACAATTTATGGTTACGATTGGTATAGTGGTCAACTCTATATCACTCCTACTTATTTTTTACCATTTGTACCTGATAGTCCAACCGCTTCATTATTTTTATCAATTGCGATTGGTTTATTATTATTTAATCGATCATCATCGATTATCGAAGCGCTTGCCTTTGTCACACTCGTAAAATATGGTGTTTGGGCAGTGATTATGAACATCATCATGTTTATGATTGATGGTGAGATAACTATAAATGGACTCATGCTCTTGTTATCTCATGGAATTATGGCACTTCAAGCCTTTTACTTTTATCCTCGTTTTAAAATTACGACAATAGGCTTTATCGTCTCTTTCATTTGGGTGTTAGTGAACGATTATATTGATTACGTAAAAATGCAATTTCCTTATTATAAGTTTATTGCTTCCCATGTTGTAGAAATTGGAGTATTATCTATTTGTCTAAGTATCATTTCACTAATTTTATATTTATATTTAGAACGTATCATTAAAGTTAAATCATTTGATTAAAGTGAATTTTTACAGTAGAATATGATTAAAGGAGAGTGAGTTTATTGTCTTTAATATCAATGATTATTTATTTTGTAATATTAATGGTCATCCCTATGTGGGCACAACATAAAGTTAAATCTAATTATGAAAAATACTCACAGGTTAGATCCACTAGTGGTAAAACTGGTCGTGAAGTAGCTGAAGAGATTTTACATGCAAACGGCATTTACGATGTCGATGTAGTTAAAGGTGATGGCTTCTTAACAGACCACTATGACCCAAACAAAAAAGTTGTTTGTTTATCTCCTGCAAACTACGATAGACCTTCTGTTGCTGGTACAGCTATTGCAGCCCACGAATGTGGACACGCAATACAACACCAACAAGGTTATGTTTTCTTAAGATTCAGATCAGCATTGGTACCTGTTGCAAACTTAGGTAGTTCACTAAGTTATATGGTTATTATGTTAGGTATCGTGTTAACTGCATTAGGCAGTGCATTCGGATCTACTGCATTATGGATTGGTGCAGGTTTAATGTCACTTGCTGTTTTATTCTCAATAGTGACATTACCAGTCGAATTCGACGCCAGTTCACGTGCAATGAAACAAATCACAGCATTGAATATCGTAAATGAGAAAGAGTACAAACACGCTAAGAAGGTATTATCAGCTGCAGCAATGACATATGTTGCATCTACTGCAGTAGCATTAGCCGAATTAGCTCGTATTATTTTAATCGCTAGATCAAGTGATTAAATCTATCAGACTTAAATTAAGACAGACCTAATGGTTGATATCGTCCAAATGATGATATCAACCATTTTTTGTTGAAAACAAACACTCACTTTGATTGCACTAAGAATGCATATCACTTTATTTTGATATATACTATATTAGAAATGCATTCAAAGGAGAGACGTTAATTGAAATCAATGACTCAAATGCAAAAAGAAGTAGATGATTATATTAGTCAATTTAAAGCAGGTTATTTTTCTCCATTAGCTAATCTTGCTAGACTAACAGAGGAAGTCGGAGAATTGTCTAGAGAAATCAATCATCAATACGGCGAAAAGAAAAAGAAAGATACAGAAGAAGAGAATACAATTAAAGCAGAATTAGGCGACAATTTATTTGTATTATTATGTATTGCCAATTCTCTAGATATCGATATGACAGAAAGCTTTAATGAAACAATGGACAAATTTAATACTCGAGATCATGATCGATTCGAAAGAAAATAAATCGTTAAAATTAATAGAGAAAGGATGGGTTATTGATGAAAATAGGTATTACTTGTTACCCGTCCATGGGTGGTTCAGGCATTATTGCTACAGAATTAGGCATAAAAATGGCAGAAAGAGGACACGAAGTCCATTTTATCACTTCCAATATACCATTTAGAATCCGCAAACCATTACCAAATATGATTTTCCATCAAGTCGAAGTGAATCAATATGCCGTTTTCCAATATCCACCATATGATATTACGTTAAGTACAAAAATTTCAGAGGTCATTAAAGAATATGATTTAGACATTCTACATATGCACTATGCTGTACCACATGCAATATGTGGTATTTTAGCGAAGCAAATGTCAGGTAAAGATATTAAAATAATGACGACCTTACATGGTACAGACATTACTGTACTCGGCTATGATCACTCATTAAAAGGTGCCATTAAATTTGGTATAGAAGAAAGTGATATCGTTACAAGTGTGAGTCATTCTTTAGCAGAACAAACAAAAGAAATTATTCATACTGATAAAGAAATTGTACCAATTTATAATTTTGTACGAGAAAATGAATTTCCAACACGACATGATGAAACCTTTAAAACTGACTATGGCATCTCACCCGATGAAAAGGTGCTCATACATGTTTCTAACTTTAGATCCGTCAAACGTATCGACACTATTATTGAAACGTTTGCCAAAGTACATGACAAAATACCTAGTAAATTAGTTCTCTTAGGTGATGGGCCTGAACTTATTGATATGCGTCAAAAAACTCGAGATTTAGGCGTTGAAGAACATGTACTATTTTTAGGCAAACAAGATAATGTGAGCGCATTTTATCAATTGTCAGATTTAGTACTCTTATTAAGCGAAAAAGAAAGTTTTGGTTTAACACTATTAGAAGCAATGAAAACAGGCGTCGTACCTATAGGGTCAAACGCCGGCGGTATTAAAGAAGTTATCAAACATGGTGAAACAGGCTATATTGTTGATGTAGGGGATAGCGATCAAGCATCACATTATGCCATTAAATTGTTACAAGATCGCAAACTTTATGAACAATTTCAGTCGCAAATGCTTTTAGACATTGAGCAACGTTTTGGTTCAGAACTAATTACTGATCAATATGAATATTATTATCGTAAAATGCTAAATAAAGGTGAGGACTTGCATGAGTAATGAACTATTTGAAAGAGCTAAACCAATTTTAAACCAAATACAACAACATGGATATCAAGCTTATTATGTTGGTGGTTCTGTTAGAGATTACTTAATGCAACGTCCAATCCATGATATAGATATCACTACGAGTGCTACGCCAGATGAAATCGAGTCAATTTTTGACCATACGATTCCAGTTGGTAAAGAGCATGGCACGATTAATGTAGTATACAATCGTGAGAACTACGAAGTAACTACGTTTCGTGCAGAAGAAGAATATATTGATCATCGACGACCTAGTGACGTACATTTTGTTCGAGATTTATATGAAGATGTACAACGTCGTGATTTTACCATTAATGCCATTGCAATGGATACAGATTATCAAACATTTGATTATTTTAGTGGCGAAGATGATATTAACAATGGCATTATCAGAACGGTCGGTCAACCTACTGAACGATTTGAAGAGGATGCACTACGCATATTACGAGGATTACGGTTTCAGTCACAACTTAATTTCAAAATTGAGTATCATACGTATAATGCTATGGCAAATCAAATGGAAGATATTAAATATTTATCAATTGAACGTATCATCGTTGAACTAAAAAAATTAATTTCTGGTCAAAATGTTGCAAAGAGCTATCATCATCTCATCGAATTAAAGGCGTTTAACTTTATACCTTATTTTCAAAATTTCGAAATGCATCAATTAAACATAGATGAACCAATACATTTCGATACATGGATTGCGTTAATTAATTCAAAATTTGATGAACAACAACCTTTGTCACCGCTTAAAATCAGTAATAAAGAGAAGTCACATATTAAACAACTCACGACTATCATTAATCAATTACCAACCATTAACACTAAAAAAGATTTAATAATGATGGTATATGATTTTGATATCAATGATATATTAACCGTAATCGAGCTCAGCACACTACTCTCTAAAAACCAATTTGAGACACCCAATCCACTGATAATTAATCCACAAACCATTATGGAAAGTTATCATCAATTACCAATTAATGAAAGACAACAACTTGCTGTTAATGGTAGTGATTTAATGCAATATTTAAATCAACGAGGTGGACCTTGGGTAAAAGATGTTTTGCGACAAATAGAATGTGCAGTGGTAACGAAACAAGTTATTAACTCACACGATGAAATAATGAAATGGGTGGATAATCATGTCGAAATATAGTCAAGATGTCGTCAGAATGTTATATGAACATCAACCTGAATACATTTCAGGTCAATACATTGCAGATCAATTAAATATTTCAAGAGCAGCAGTTAAAAAAGTTATTGATCAATTAAAAATGAATGGATGTCATATTGAATCGATTAATCATAAAGGGCATTTACTGAAACAATTACCTGATCAATGGTACAGTGGCATTGTTAATCCAATTATTGAGCAACGTCACATTTTTGACTATGTTGACGTTATGAGTACAGTTGATTCAACTCAACTCAAAGCAAAGCAAGCACTAGTTGGGAACCAGGATTCATTTATTATTTTAAGCGATGAACAAACGAAAGGGCGTGGACGTTTCAATAGATATTGGCGTTCTACTAAAGGAAAAGGCCTTTGGATGTCCGTTGTTTTACGTCCTGATGTACCATACGCAATGATTCCTAAATTTAATTTGTTTATGGCATTAGGCATTAGAGATGCGATACAACAATTTTCTAAAGATGAGGTCACCATTAAATGGCCAAACGATATATACATAGATGGAAAAAAGGTATGTGGCTTTTTAACTGAAATGGTTGCCAATTATGATGCTATTGAAGCAATCATATGTGGTATAGGCATTAATATGAATCATGATCCGTCTGATTTTGATGAAGAGATTCAACATAGCGCAACCAGTATACGTATTCATGCTGAAAACGACTTTAATAGATATGAATTTCTAGATGTATTAACACAAAATATTGAACGCCGCTATCAACAATTTTTAACTGTTCCATTTGAAGAGATTAGAGAAGAGTATATTGATGCAACAAATATGTGGAATAAACAATTACGTTTTACTGAAAATGATAAACAATTTATTGGTGAAGCGATAGATATTGATCATGATGGATTTTTAATGGTAAAAGATGATGAAGGGCAACTTAGAAGGTTAATCAGTGCAGATATAGAATTATAACAAAGTTAACTAGGAGAGATAGCTATGGGAATAGCAACATATGCAGTTGTTGATTTGGAAACAACAGGTAATCAACTAGATTATGATGATATTATCCAAATCGGCATTACATTCGTTCGACAAAATAAAATAATAGGCACGTATCATTCAATGATTCGAACTGATTTGGATATACCACCGTTTATTCAAGCACTCACTTCTATAGAAGAGACAATGCTAGAACAAGCGCCGTATTTCAAAGAGATTGCCCAAGATATCTATCAACAATTGCAAGATTGTGTATTTGTTGCACATAATGTCGCATTTGATTTGAACTTCATTAAAAAAGCGTTTAAAAATTGTAATATCAAATACCGTCCAAAACGTGTGATGGATACGTTAGAGCTATTTAAAATTGCATTCCCAACAGATAAAAGCTATCAGCTTAGTGAATTAGCTGAGGCACATGATATTCCTTTAAACAATGCACATAGAGCCGATGAAGATGCGACTACAACAGCACATTTGATGATAAAAGCCTTTGAAAAGTTCGAACAATTGCCATTAGATACCTTAAAACAATTGTATTATTTAAGTAAGGACTTAAAATATGATTTATATCACATTTTATTTGAAATGGTACGCCAACATGATAACGCTACGTTAGATAGTCAATATGGCCAATTCGAACAAATCATCTATAAAAAGCAGGTTGATCTAAAAGGACCAGTTACAGAATTTAATGGAACGCTAAAAACACTATATAAAAAAGCAACAAAACAATTAGGCTTAACCTATCGACCACAACAACTTTATTTGTCAGAAATCATATTAGAACAACTCATGCATAGTGAAAAAGCGATGATTGAAGCACCGCTTGGAAGTGGAAAGTCATTAGCATATCTATTAGCGGCGTTAATGTATAATATCGAAACTGGTAGACATGTAATGATTTCAACTAATACCAAATTGTTACAAAGTCAATTATTAGAAAAAGATATTCCAGCACTTAATCAAGCACTTGATTTTAAAGTCAATGCAACATTAATTAAAAGCAAAAATGACTATATCTCTTTAGGACTAATCAGCCAAATCTTAAAAGAAGAAACAAATAATTACGAAGTTAGCATTCTTAAAATGCAATTATTAATATGGATAACAGAAACACACACAGGTGATATTCAAGAATTGAATTTAAAAGGCGGACAGAAAATGTATTTCGATCAGAAGATTGAGACTTATGTGCCAGTCCGTCATGATATCCATTACTATAATTATCTCAAACGTAATGCGCAAAATATCCAAATAGGTATTACCAATCATGCACATCTAATTCATTCGGATGCTGAAAATTCTATTTATCAAATGTTTGATGATTGTATTATTGATGAAGCACATCGATTACCAGATTATGCACTTAATCAAGTAACCAATGAGTTAAATTATGCAGATATTAAATATCAGTTAGGTTTGATAGGTAAAAACGAAAATGAAAAACTTTTAAAAGCCATCGATCATTTAGAACAACAACGTATTTTAGAGAAACTAGACATTGCACCTATCGATGTTTTTGGTTTGAAATCTAATATTAATGACATACATGAACTCAATGAGCATTTATTTGACGATATATATGACATTATTCAAAACTCAGACGTGTATGATGATGATATTCATAAATATCATTATGTTTATGAATTTGAAAATGACCCAATTCTGAAGGACTTACATCTTTTAATAAACAAACTTAATAAAACATTAGAAGTCTTTAATGGAATGAGTCATAAGACGATTAAAACCATGCGTAAACAACTACTATATCTAAAAGAATGCTTTAGACAAATTGAACAAAGTCTAAAAAATCAACATACAAGCTTTATATCAATTAAAAATTTAAGTCAGAAGTCTACAATTCGTTTATTTGTTAAAGATTATGCTGTTAAAGATATTTTGACACAACAGGTTTTAGACAAATTTAATGCTTTAACCTTTATATCAGGTACATTAACATTTAATCATTCATTCGATTCCTTTAAAAACTGGTTCAATAAGGATGTACAATTTAATACGTACGACGTCACTACATCTGTTCAAAACACTAAAAATACAAATGTTTTTATCCCTTCAGATGTAGCACCATACAATTATAAAAATATTGATGATTATGTCGCATCTATTGTCAATTATGTTATTGAATATACCAATACTACGGAATCTAAATGTCTCATATTATTTACCAGCTATAAAATGATGCATATGGTTCAAGACATGTTAAATGAATTACCGGAATTTGAAGATTATGTGATCCTAACACAGCAACAAAACCAAAATTACAAGATTGTTCAACAATTTAATCACTTCGATAAATCTATTTTATTGGGCACATCTACGTTCTTTGAAGGGTTTGACTTCCAAGCGAATGGTATCAAATGTGTCATGATTGCTAAATTGCCATTTATGAATAAAAACAATGCAAAATATTGGCTAATGGATTCAGAGTTTGAATCTACTTTCAAAGATTATGTATTACCTGATGCTGTTACCCGATTTAGACAAGGATTAGGCCGTTTAATAAGACATGAAAATGATAAAGGCTTAATTGTGTCATTTGATGACCGCTTAGTTAATAGTAATTATAAAAGTTTTTTTGAACAAACATTAGAAAATTATCGACAGAAAAAAGGTGATTTGAATCAATTTAGTAAATTATTGAAACAAATCCAAAAGTCAGTTGATAAAGATATAAGTAAATAATAAAAGTGGTAATCACGATTCAACGTGATTACCACTTTTAAATTCATATCATATTTAAATCGTGAGTATATGCACATACTTTTAATTCAAGTTCTAGAAGTTAACTACATATTTTGTTAAAATAAACAGGTATTGAAAAAAAGATAAAAAAATAGGAGACTAGTTATGAAAACAACGATTAAACAAGCAAAACAACATCTTAACCAAGAAGTGACAATCGGTGCTTGGTTAACTAACAAACGTTCTAGTGGTAAAATTGCGTTTTTACAATTACGTGATGGAACTGGATTTATGCAAGGTGTCGTAGTTAAATCTGAAGTAGACGAAGACGTTTTTAACTTATCTAAAGAGATTACACAAGAGTCTTCTTTATATGTAACAGGTACGATCACAGAGGATAATCGTTCAGACTTAGGTTATGAAATGCAAGTTAAATCGATTGAAGTCATTCATGAAGCACATGATTATCCAATCACACCAAAGAATCATGGTACAGAGTTCTTAATGGATCATCGTCACTTATGGTTACGTTCTAAAAAGCAACATGCAGTGATGAAAATTAGAAATGAAATCATTAGAGCAACATATGAATTCTTTAATGAAAATGGTTTTACAAAAATTGATCCACCTATTTTAACAGCGAGTGCACCAGAAGGTACAAGTGAATTATTCCATACAAAATATTTTGATGAAGATGCCTTCTTATCACAAAGTGGACAATTATATATGGAAGCTGCAGCAATGGCACATGGCCGTGTATTTTCATTTGGACCGACATTCCGAGCTGAAAAATCAAAAACAAGACGTCATTTAATTGAATTCTGGATGATTGAACCAGAAATGGCGTTTACTGAACATGCAGAAAGCTTAGAAGTACAAGAACAATATGTAGCACATGTTGTTCAATCAGTTCTAAAAAATTGTCAATTAGAGCTTAAAGCATTAGATCGTGACACTTCTAAATTAGAAAAAGTAGCAGCACCATTCCCAAGAATTACGTATGATGATGCTGTTAAGTTTTTAAAAGAAGAAGGTTTCGACGACATAGAGTGGGGCGAAGATTTCGGAGCACCACATGAAACAGCCATCGCAAATCATTATGATTTACCAGTATTTATTACAAATTATCCAACTAAAATTAAGCCGTTCTATATGCAACCAAATCCAGATAATGAAGATACTGTATTATGTGCTGATTTAATCGCACCTGAAGGTTACGGTGAAATTATTGGTGGTTCAGAACGTATTAATGATTTAGAGTTATTAGAACAACGTATTAATGAACACGAATTAGATCCTGAAGCTTATAGTTATTACCTAGATTTACGTCGCTACGGTAGCGTGCCTCACAGTGGTTTTGGTCTTGGATTAGAACGAACTGTTGCTTGGATCTCTGGTGTAGAACACGTGCGAGAAACATCACCATTCCCACGTTTATTAAATCGTTTATACCCATAACATTGAATGAATTCAATTTAGATAGATACTACACTTACTAAGCCTGGGACATAGCATCATGTCACAGGCTAGATTTTTATATTAGTTATAGCTTTTTTTCTTTATTACATATAATGATGGGAGGGGTAAGATGGATAAATTTCAATTAAAAACAAGACCTGTCGTTATTCGCCGAGAATTGCTTGATCATTACAGTGAATTAGGATTAGATGAACAAGACTTAATTATATTAATCAAGCTTATCTATGCATCTGAAACGTCAAACAAGCAACCATCGATTGAATTATTACAAAAAGGGTCTAATATGCAACCACGTGAAGTAACAGCTGTTATCCAAAATTTAATTCAACGTGAGCTATTAGAATTGAATGTTAATAAAGATGAAGAAGGACGCTTCACTGAATATATGAATTTAGATCCTTTTTATGAGAAGTTAAGTCAATTACTCAAAAAAGAAACAATAGATACCAATGTACAAAGTGATAAAGAAAAGTTTAAAACTTTATTCCAAATGATTGAGCAAACGTTTGCGAGACCTTTATCACCATATGAAATTGAAACATTAAATCAATGGATCGACGTTGATCAACACGATATTGATATTATTCAAGCAGCACTAGATGAAGCTAATAGTCAGAACAAGTTGAGCTTTAAGTACATGGATCGCATATTATTAAATTGGAAGAAGAATAATGTTAAAACTATCGATGATTCAAAAGAAATTCGTAAACAATTTAATAAACCTAAGATGAAACATACAGTTAAAAAGGTGCCTAAATTCGATTGGTTAAATGGAGAGAAATCAGATGATAAGTAAGAAAAAAGCATTAGAAATGATCGATGTCATAGCAGATATGTTCCCAGATGCAGAATGCGAGCTGAGACATGACAATGCATTCGAACTCACAATTGCTGTGCTTTTATCAGCACAATGTACGGATATATTAGTCAATAAAGTAACTAAATCATTGTTTGCCAAATATAAAACACCCGAAGACTATTTGAATGTCAGTGATGAAGAATTACAAAGCGATATTAAATCGATAGGCTTATATAGAAATAAAGCTAAAAATATTAAAAAATTATGTCAATCATTATTAGACAAGTTTGATGGTGAAATTCCACAAACACATCAAGAATTAGAAAGTCTAGCAGGTGTAGGTCGTAAAACTGCGAATGTTGTAATGAGTGTTGCATTTAATGAGCCTTCACTCGCTGTAGATACGCATGTAGAACGGGTATCTAAACGATTAGGTATTAATCGTTGGAAAGATAATGTGAGACAAGTAGAAGATAGACTTTGCTCTGTTATACCTAAAGAACGATGGAACAAAAGTCACCATCAACTCATTTTCTTCGGAAGATATCATTGCTTAGCTCGTAAGCCTAAATGCGATATTTGTCCTTTATTCAATGATTGCAGAGAAGGTCAGAAACGATATAAAGCAAGTTTGAAAGAAGCGTGAAATAAATGATTGAAAAACAAGATTTTGAGGATTTAGAACAACAACTTGATACATTAGCAAGTCAAAAAAAGTTAAATTCATCAGAAGCTAAACCTTTACTTGATCATTATTTTGAATTGATTATAGATTATTTTAAACAAATTAATGAGATTAGTGATTTTGACTTAACTTTATTAGATAACTATCCAGTCGTGCCAATGAACTTTTCAGAGCGTTATCAATATATGCAAGCTCGAAAATATCATTTTATGGGATATAGACAAATGAAAACATTAAAATCAGAACTCATTAAAATGAATGCCTCATATCAAATTCGAAAAAAGAGAAAATAAATAGTTAGAAATAGTTTATAAAAACTCGCTAATCAGACATATCTGTTATTAGCGAGTTTATTTTTGTATACTGGAACATAAAAAAAGCACAAACCTTGTTGTAAGGTTTGTGCTTTTCGTCTATGCGTTATGATACTTTATTGTTAAATATCGCATTGAAACTAAATAGACGAGTTAAGGCATTGCCACTTTGTTGTTGTGAGCTAGTACCTTGTTGTTGTGAACTGCCATTTGAACTGTTTGATGAACCATTAGAACCGTTTGTGTTACTACTGTTAGATGATGACGAATCACTGTCGCCATGTGTACTCTTATTAGTAGTATCGTTGTCAGGGTGACCACTAACAGATAATGATTCTGGATCGCTACCTTCAACTGAGCTTGGTTTTTCAAAGTCTTTACCATCTCTAGAAGAAATGTCTGACATAACGTCTTCGAATAGGTATTGTGGATATTCTTGTTCTGAATGTCCAACGAATGAGTTAGTACCGTATTCTTTAACTTTGTTGAAGCCCATCCACACTGACATAGTGTATTGAGGTGAGAATCCGTTAATCCAAACGTCTTTGGCTGCATTATCAGGTAAGTTATATTGACTGTAAATTTCAGCACCATAAGTACCTGTACCTGTTTTAGCACCCATGTTAACGCCAGATACACCGTGTCCATAAGCAGAACCGTAAGCTTTGAAAGTACCTTTAAGCATTTCAGCTAACATGTATGCTGTAGAATCTTTCATTGCTTTATGGCTTGTATGATCATATTCAATCGTATCGCCATCATGAGTGACAACTTTTTGAATTGAATGTGCATTGTTATACGTACCGCCATTAGCAATTGCAGCAAACGCTGATGCTAATTGAGTAGGTGAGAATTCAGATGAAGAACCACCTAATACTTCAGAAGGTCCAATTTTACCATCGTAATCTAAACCAACTTTAGATGCGAATTTCTTAGGCGCATCATTACCGGCACTTTCTTTTGTTTGTTGCCATGCTTTTAAGGCTGGAATATTGAAACTTTGACGTAAAGCATCATAGATGTTTACTGTACCATGACTCTTAGTATCATAGTTTCGGAATGTAGATCCGTCGACTTGATATGAAGATTCATCTTGAAGTGCATGGTTTGTTGCCCAATGCATGTTTTCAATAGCTGGACCATAAGCTAAGAATGGTTTTAGTGATGAACCAGTAGGGTGAGCATCTGTAGCTTGGTTTCTGTCAACAACGTCTTTATAATTACGTCCACCAGAAATGGCTACTAAACCACCAGTTTTACTATCTAAGATAGTTGCACCAACTTGTTGGTCATCATTTTTGTAGAAGCTACCATTATTAATCTTATCTTGAAGCGTTTGTTGAACGTCTTTATCCATATTAGTATAGATTTTGATACCGCTTTGAAGAACGTTACCTAAGTTTTCATCTTTGAAGTGTTTGTTATTCATTAATTCTGATTTAACAAAGTTCACATAAGATGCTAATTCAGGATCTTTTTCTTCAGTCGTATTTTGACGTTCTTTATCAGTTCTTTGAACTAAATTAGCTTTAAGATCGATTTTCTTAGCTTTTGCATATTCTTTGTCGCTAATTCTGTGATGCATATGCATTAAGTATAGCACTGTATCTTTACGACTCTCAGCTTCTTTAGGATGATCATAAATATTATAATTATTAGGTACTTGTGGTAAACCAGCTAAGTAAGCTTCTTCAGCTAAGTTTAAGTCTTTAAGGTCTTTATTAAAGTAGTACTTAGCAGCCGCTTTAACACCAGTTACACCATCAGAGTAGTAAATCTTATTCAAGTAAACTTGGAAGATTTCATCTTTACTATACTCTTGCTCTAATCGGTAAGAAAGGTAAGCTTCTTGCGCTTTACGACCGATAGATTTTTGTTGAGACAAGAATGCATCTTTAACAACTTGTTGCGTTAAAGTTGAAGCACCTTGTGCACCAAATCCACCAGTTAAGTTTTTCCCAACTGCACCGAACAGACGTTTATAGTCTAAAGCACCGTGATCATAGAAGCGATTATCTTCAGTAGCTAATACGGCATCTTTCATACCTTGAGGTACATCTTTGAGATTGACATGTTCATGACGTTGACCATAATCTAACGTCTTGACTAAGTCACCATTTTTATCATAAATCTTAGCAGGAATTGGATCCTCTAACTTAGATTCTGTAAAAGCAGGTGCTTTCCATGCATAATATGCAAATAGTAAGATACCGAGCAACAATAGAACAATAAAGGCAATAAACATAAAGCCAATAATCTTAATAATCGTTCTCTTCACATTTCTATTCTTTTTTTCGTCGGACTTCCCATTATTGCCATTATTTTTAGGCTGAGAAGACCCTTTGTTTTCCGTCATACGCGGTCCTCACTTTCATCTAATATCAACTTATCAACTGCTTTGAGGTAATTCAATCTAGGTTGATACTGATAAGGAATATGGTAACCATTTTTTCGTATTTCATCAACTGTTATTGATTTTTTAATATCCTTTTGATATCTATTCCAAAAGAATTCAAATTTAGAATAAGGTAATAGATATACTTCATCAAGTGATTTAAATCTTATCATTAAAAAAACAATACCGTGTTGTTGGTATGTGTTTCTCATATGATCCACTTGATGATCATGAATATTATTCAAAGGGAAGGATGTTTTATTCTTCGTTTCCTTTGCTTCAAAATCAATATAATAGCCATTATAGACACCATTATAATCAGTTGTTGAAGGCGTACGAAAATAAGCTTCATTTATCACAGCTTTACTCCGTTTGGGATAATGAACATTCACTATCTGAACAGGAGTAGGTTTCTTGTGAATGACTGCGATGCCACGTTTTAAATAAAAAGCATTAGAATGCTCAATATCTTTTTCAAGTGACATACCTCGTCCGCCATACTCAATACTACTTGAATTTGACGTCGATTTGCGTCCGTCCAAAGACTTATTTTCTTTGTATGGTTGACCATTAGGATAATTCATATATTTCACCACACAAGCTTGGTAGTAAACTGCAATTATTATACACAACAATTTACGATTTACCAAACTTTTATAAAATTAATGTATATTTAACTAACCAAAAATACATCAAACCTTATTTTAACGTGCTTTCATCAAATAAACAATAAAAACAATCACATTTATCTTCACGTATATATACTATTTTTCTACCATTTTAATGATGTGACATTAATGAGTTAATGCGAAAAACATAAAAAAATATATTTTGATAGTATATTATGTCTAGTACTTATTGTATAACCCTATGTATGACGCTTTAAAAACATTATGGTAAATTAGTAATGTAGGAGGCAATTGAATGCTAGATACTATTCGACAGTTAATAGAAGAAGTCAATTATATGAATGACACTTACGAACAAGTTAGAAAACATGACGAAGATAAAGACTTCCACAAAGTAGTTGAACCTTATGTCCGTCATATAGATTCTCAATTAAAACAATTAAAAACATATGAACAATCACTGATTGATACGACTTATATGAATAAACCAAAACTAGATTTATTAATTAAAAATATTGAAGAACTTTCCGTTGAATGCCATTTTAAACGAACAAGTAGAAAACTTTTCACTGAAAAAATAAAAGCGGTACAATATGATTTGAACAATATTTTAAATAAACATGTTTAAAGAGGGAAATTATGGTTAAAACTGTTTATATCACAGGGTATAAATCTTATGAATTAAATATTTTTAAAGATGATGCACCTGAAGTTTACTATTTAAAAGAATTTATTAAACATAAAATTGAACAATTATTAGATGAAGGATTAGAATGGGTTTTAATTCAAGGTCAGATGGGAATTGAATTATGGTCAGCAGAAGTTGTGATTGAATTAAAAGAAACATATCCTGAGCTTAAACTAGGTGTTATTACACCCTTTGAAGGTCATACAACAAAATGGAACGAACAAAATCAAACGAAATACATAAATATTATTAATCATGCAGATTTCATAGAAAGTGTATTTCATTCAGAGTATCAAGGACCATTCCAATTCAAACAAGCTGACCAATTTATGTTAGACCATACTGATCAAACTTTATTAATATATGATGAGGAACAAGAGGCTAGCCCTAAATTCTTCAAATCGATGTTAGTTGATTTTATGGAAAAAACAAACTATACTTGTGATATTGTGACGTTTGATGAACTCACTGAATTCATCAACGACTTGCAGTGGTCTCAAGATCAAAGTTTCGAATGAGGTGGAAAAAATGTCAGATGTTTCATTAAAATTATCAGCGAAAGATATTTATGAAAAAGATTTTGAAAAAACTATGGCTCGTGGCTATAGAAGAGAAGAAGTAGATGCTTTTTTAGATGATATTATTACAGATTATCAAAAAATGGCAGACATGAATAACGAAGTTGTAAAACTTTCAGAAGAAAACCACAAACTGAAAAAAGAACTTGAAGAATTAAGATTACGCGTAGCGACAACTAGACCACAAGAGAATAAAAACTTTTCTTCAAATGGTTCTAACAATGCATCATCAAATAATGTTGATATTTTAAAACGTATTTCTAATTTAGAAAAAGCAGTATTTGGGAAATAATAAATGAAAAGGTTGAGACAATCCGTGTGATATATGCCAATGAGTTATATCGCAAAACTTATAAGTCTTGTGACACATATACTTTTTATTAATGAAGGTGATGTCATCTTACTTGAAAAAGCTTTGTCTCAACCTTTTTTTATGTTATACTCTCAAAGGTGATATTTTGGGTAATCGCTATAGTGATATAGAGGAAAGTCCATGCTCACACAGTCTGAGATGGCTGTAGTGTTCGTGCTTGATGAAACAATAAATCAAGGCATTAATTTGACGGCAATGAAATAACCTAAGTCTAAGGATACGGTTAGAATAGTTTGAAAGTGCCACAGTGACGTAGCTTTTATAGAAATATAAAAGGTGGAACGCGGTAAACCCCTCGAGTGAGCAATCCAAATTAGGTAGGAGCACTTGTTTAGCGGAATTCAACGTATAAACGAGACACATGCATATATTTGTTATGTGTAGACAGATGGTTACCACCAACGTACCAGTGTAACTAGTGCACGTGATGAGTACAATGGAACAGAACATGGCTTACAGAAATATCACCACTAGTTTAGCTCTCCCATTAAACGGAGAGCTTTTTTAATGTCAATAAACATTATTCATTTATATATATGATTAAATTTTAAATCTAACTCTGTTAGAATAAACATAAAGAAATCAATCCAAAAGGAGAACAACGCATGTTTCAATTATTAGCAGTATGTCCAATGGGGCTTGAATCGATCGTAGCCAAAGAAATTCAAGAACTAGGTTATGAAACACAAGTAGAAAATGGACGTATCTTTTTTGAAGGTGACGAAAATGCCATCGTCAAATGTAACTTATGGTTACGTACCGCAGACCGTGTCAAAATCGTCATGGGACAATTTAAAGCAACTACGTTCGATGAATTATTTGAAAAAACAAAAGCATTACCTTGGGAGTCAATCATCGACCAACAAGGGAACTTTCCAGTCCAAGGTCGCAGTGTTAAATCCACCTTATATAGTGTGCCAGATTGCCAAGCCATTACTAAGAAAGCAATCGTAGAACGTCTTAAACATGCTTATAATGAAAAAGGATGGCTCAACGAATCGGGAGCAAAATATCCAGTAGAAGTATCAATTTTAAAAGATAAAGTACTACTTACTATTGATACATCCGGTTCAGGGTTAAATCGACGTGGCTATCGTTTAGCACAAGGGGAAGCACCTATCAAAGAAACATTAGCTGCTAGTTTGATTAAATTAGCCAATTGGACGGGTGATACGCCACTAATCGATCCATTCTGTGGTTCAGGAACGATTGCGATTGAAGCATGTCTCATCGCACAAAATATTGCTCCAGGATTCAATAGAGATTTTGTATCTGAAGAATGGAATATCATGCCACCAAATATTTATGACGATATGCGAGACGAAGCTGATAAACACGCGAATTATGATAGAGAAATTCAAGTATATGCCTCAGATATCGACCCAGAAATGGTTGAAATCGCTAAACGAAATGCAGAAGAAGTTGGCTTAGCGGACATCATTCAATTCAGTGTAAAAGATGTAAATACATTAACTATTGATACTGAAGAACCAATAGCATTAATCGGTAATCCACCATATGGTGAACGTATTGGTGATAGAGATGAAGTAGAAGAAATGTACCGATATATTGGTACATTAATGAAACAACACGATTATTTATCAACTTATATCCTAACAAGTAATAAAGAGTACGAGCATTTAGTTAACAAAAAGGCGACAAAACGCCGTAAGTTGTTTAATGGTTATATTGAATGTACGTACTATCAATATTGGGGTAAAAAACCTCAAACCAAAAAAGAATCATAGTTCATAAAATCAAATCAATTCATTAGCACTCTCAATTCAACTGTAGTAAGGTTGGATTAAGAGTGTTTTAATTTAAATTACTTTTATAATTAATAAATATAATAATCATTATTATTGAGAGGAGTAATTAATATGAAGAATGTTTTAATTATTGGGGCAAACGGACGTGTGGCTATCGAAGCAACTAAAATTTTCTTAGAGAATTCAAACTTCAATGTGAACCTGTTCTTAAGAAATGCGCATCGTATCCCTGATTATGCATCAAACAGAGTAACAGTATTTGAAGGTGATGCTAAGAACCAACAAGATTTAGAACAAGCATTAGACAATATAGATATTGTTTTTACTGGTACCTCTGGCTCATTAAATCGTCATGCTGAAACGATAGTTAAAGCTATGGACGCAAAAGGGATTAAAAGATTAATTTTAATTGCTGCACCAGGTATTTATGATGAGTTACCTGAAGCATTCAATGAATGGAATAAACAACAATTTGGATATAAGTTAGACTTATACCGTCAAGCAGCAGATACAATCGAGCAATCCGACTTAGATTATACAATCATTAGACCGGGTTGGTTAACAGATAAAAATGAAAATATATATGAAATTAGCACTAAAGAAGGGGACTTCGAGGGTACAGAAGTATCAAGAAAAAGTGTCGCTAATTTAGCTGTACAAATTGCGAAGCACCCAGAATTACATTCAAAAGAGAATATCGGTGTATTTAAGCCAGGAACTGAAGGTACCAAACCCTCATGGTTTGAATAATCCTGTCTAAAATTCATAGGTTTTAAACGATATATATGATAATATTTTAAGTAATATCATAATCTATGATAACTGACTTATTTAGAAGAGGTTATGACAACGTCACTTACATTAAAATTTTGTATAGAATTTTAAATCACATTGTCTTAATCTCTTCTTTTTTATTGACTGAACTAAAGGGGATTAATACGCATGACACATACAGAACAATTAGACATTTTATATAAATTAAAAAAAGAAGTTGAAAAATCAAATAACACTGCTTTACTAAATACAATTAATCAGGTAATTAAAAAGGTATATAAAAACCAATTTACAATGTCCTTTGTTGGGCACTTTTCAGCTGGTAAATCAACATTGATCAACTTGTTATTAGAGCAAGATATTTTACCAAGTTCTCCAGTACCTACAACTAGTAATACAGCAATCGTATCAGTTTCTGATACAGAAGATATCATCGCAAACTTACCAAACCAACAATATACAAAATTAAAAACATACGATGAAGTTAAACAAATGAATCGTCAAAATATAGATGTTGAATCTGTAGAGATTAACTTCCAATCCGATAAATTTGATAAAGGCTTTACATTCCAGGATACACCTGGTGTTGACTCTAATGTCGCAACACATCAAACAACAACTGAACAATTCATGTATACGAGTAACGTTTTATTTTATACCGTTGACTATAATCACGTGCAATCTGCACTTAATTTTCAATTTATGAAAAGAATTAATGAAGTAGGCATTCCAGTTGTATTCATCATTAACCAAATCGACAAACATAATGATGATGAACTATCATTTGATACATTCAAATCTAGAGTTGAGAAATCTATTAATGAATGGGACATCGATTTACAACATATATATTATGTATCAAAATTCGATCATCCTGAAAACCAAATTGATGACTTATCTGAATACCTCTTATATTTAGATAAGAATAGAGAACCAATGGAAACGTATGTTGAACGAACGGTATCTTTTATTACAGATGCTCAACTTTCATACATTCAAAATGAAATGCAAAGTATACTTGAATACCTCAACATCGAAGAAGATGAGTTTGAACAAGCTTATTTAAATTTCCAACAAACACAAGCTGTTTCAGAAGAAGCACAACTTTTAAATGATAAAGATAAATTAAAAGCATATCTTAAACAAAAACGTAAAGATATATTAGAAAATGCCTATATTATGACACATGATATGCGCGAACAACTGCGTTCTTATCTAGAAAGTAAGGCAACTGACTTTAAAGTAGGTGGTCTCTTTAATAAAGCTAAAAAGAAAGAGGAAGCACAAACGGAGCGTTTAGATAAAGCAATCAGTATGCTACAAGAAAAGATTAACACTCAAATACGTCAACCTATGCGTGAAGACATGTCATTTTTAACGCGCTTTATCAATCAAAAAAATATAAACGAACATATACTCAACCAATCCTATGATATTCCAAATGATTTAGTTTCATCACTGTATCAACCACAAACAACCATCAGCAATACTTATGTATTAACATTTTCAGATGAAGTTGTTAAAGCAATCAATCAATTTGTTGAACGTCAATCGAATCCATTATTTGAAAAAGCTATCCAACACGTACAAGCTAATGAGATTGAAAGCGAAGATAATGAAACATCAGATGAATATCAACGTTACTTACAATTAAATAACTTAAAAGAATCTATCACAACACGCAATTATCAACATTACTATATCCATTTGGAAGATTCTTTAGATAAATTAACTGGACGCACTGAAGCCAATTTCACGATTAAAGAAGAAAACGATACAACACAACATCAGCATCGTGATCAAATTCAAGCCAGTGATGACACAGTGAGTCGTTCACAAGTAGACATTGAAAAAGCATTAAATATCATCGAAGATATTCCATTATTCGAACGTACACAAACAGATATTAAACAAACACTAACGCGTTTAGATCAACAAATAACAAAAATAGGTGTATTTGGGACATTTAGTGCTGGTAAGAGTAGTTTAATTAATGCTTTATTAGGTGATAATTACTTAGTTAGCTCGCCAAATCCGACAACAGCAGCCACTACAGAACTGACATACGGGGAAAGTAGTAGCATAACATTAAAATCATCTAAACAATTACTCGATGAGATTAACCAATTGCTAGAGTTCTTTAATCAGTCATTTTCGTCTTTAGATGAATTTATGAATAGCGATATTTCTCAATTGAAATCAAAACTAGAAAAAAATCAACTTGCCTTTATTTCAGCAGTAGAAAAGCATTACGACATGTATATCAATATGTTAGAAGAAGGGGAAGTACATCATATTTCACAAGAAGATGTCAAAAAATGGTCTGCCGAAGATGAATATGCAACTTTCGTAAAAACAGTACATTTACAAGTACCTGTTGAATGGCTTAAAGGCAAAATTGTTGTCGATTCACTTGGTTTACATTCCAATAACCAGCGTCATACTAATGAAACTGAACAAATCCTCACTTCATCTGACTTAATTTTATATGTCAGTTATTTCAATCACTCTTTTACTGATAACGACAAAGCTTTCATTGAACATATGAAAGATATGAATCAGTTAAATGAAAATCAAGCATTCAAAATGATTATTAATGCTGTCGATTTAGCTGAAAGTGATGAAGATCTTAATGCCGTTAAAGATTATGTTGACGACGCACTAAACCAAGTACAATTGCAATCTGAAGTGTTTGGTGTGTCTAGTCGAGAAGCATTAAAATCTAGTGATGAAGGTATGAATCAATTAAAAGAAAGCATTCAACATTTCGTCGATGTTGAATCTAAAACGATACTCGAACAACAAATGATTCACCAACTTCAACAAATTGATCAGTCATATCAAGAGATGATTTCAGAATTTGAAACCAATAAAGATGACATCGCGAAACGTCAACGTAAATTAGAAACATACAAAGACAAACATAGACTAGAAAACCAATTAATTGCTACTACGACTCAACATACAAATAATGAAGTTGAAGAACAAGTCTATCATTTAAATCAAAGATTAAAGCTTCAGTTAATGGATGATATTAAGTCTGTTTATAATAGTCAAATGACACAAAATAGTGATTTCAACGCTGAAAAGAAAAACTCAACTAAAATTTATTTAGATCAAATTCATCAAAGAATGTTCTTAGAGCAATCATTAATCACTGAAAGAATTAAGAAGTATTTTAATCAGCAATTAGACGAACAAGTTGCACCTGTCTTACAACAGTTAAGTCAATTGCATATTATTGTACATCCACGTTTCAATTTACAACCTGATGTTGTTGATCAACCATTACTTCATATCGATTTAAACGATATGATGGCTGAATTACCTAAACAATTAACGAAACGTAAAATTTTAAATGCGAATGCTCAAAAGGATATTCATGAAATGATTTGTCAAAGTACATTAGAACTACTTCAACCTAACTTTAGTCGCTTAAGACAACAACTTGAAACTTATGTTGAGCAAATGTCTGATGAAGCAGAACAACAATTTAATAGTATTGAAGACAATATTCAAAGTCAGATTAATGAATTATTATCATTTGAATTAGATGAATCATTAATTTCACAACTTAAAGATAAGCACCAACAACTTGAAGCAATTATATATTAAGAAAGAAGGACAATCGAAATGCCTAATAAAGTATTACTCGTTGATGGCATGGCTTTATTATTTAGACATTTTTTCGCAACGAGTCTCCATAATCAATTTATGTACAATTCAAAAGGCGTGCCAACTAACGGTATTCAGGGGTTTGTACGTCATATCTTTTCAGCTATCCATGAAATCCAACCCACACATGTAGCTGTTTGTTGGGATATGGGGCAATCAACCTTCAGAAATGACATGTTTGAAGGTTATAAACAAAATCGCTCAGCACCACCAGAAGAGCTCATTCCACAATTTGATTATGTTAAAGAGATATCTGAACAATTTGGTTTTGTTAATATTGGTGTGACTAATTATGAAGCCGATGATGTGATTGGTACATTAGCACAAACTTATTCCGTTGATAATGATGTCTATATTATTACCGGAGATAGAGATTTGTTACAATGTATCAATGAAAATGTTGAAGTATGGCTCATTAAGAAAGGCTTTAACATATATAATCGATATACCTTAAATCGATTTAATGAAGAGTATGAATTAGCACCGCAACAACTCATTGATATCAAAGCGTTTATGGGTGATACAGCCGATGGTTATGCAGGTGTTAAAGGTATAGGTGAGAAAACTGCGATAAAATTAATTCAACAATATGGCAGTGTGGAAGGGGTCATTGAACAAATTGATGCCTTAACACCAGGTCAAAGGAAGAAAATTAATGACAATATGAATGAATTACATTTATCGAAGCGATTAGCTGAGATTCATACAAATGTGCCCATCGATAGTGAACAATTGTTCCAAGATATGTCTTTTGCCACAACATTGAACCATATCTTATCTATATGTAATGAACATGAGCTATATGTTTCCGGTAAATATATATCAAGTCATTTATAAAATCATAAACATAACGACTCGTACGATTATCTAATTAAAGATAAAAATACGAGTCGTTTTTATTTTATTATCTCATTATTTTAAAATCATTATAATTTATCACATATTCAATTATACTTATATAAAATTTTATGATATTATTAAATGGAACGTAAATAAATTGTTCAACATTATGTTGTGATGTATGCCGATTTGTCTGTTTTTTATCATTTATTTGGTAAATCATAGCATTTATGATGAATCATCATTTATCAAATCCTAACTATAATTAACAGACCTGTATACTTATCACAACTACAACATCAGAGACACAACAACAAGATAAGGAGTGAACAATAGCTGTGAATAATCGTGAGAAATTACAGAAGTTTAGTATTCGTAAATATACAGTTGGTACGTTTTCAACTGTCATTGCGACATTAGTCTTTTTAGGTTTTAATGCTTCTCATGCACAATCTGAAGAATTAAATACCACTAAAACGGCGTCACAACAATTACTACATCAACAGGATGAGGTAAATGACGATTCGAAATCTAATACCGATTCATCAATAGCTAACCAACTAGCTAATGAACAAACTAGTGATGAAACTATAACTTCAGAACAACCATCTAAAGAAACTGTGGTCTCTCAAACACATAAAGATCCTACAGACACACAAACTATAGATAACGTTTCAACAGATAATGAAAATTCCATTCAAACGACTGATCAAACAGCAAATTCTAATCATTCAAATGATTTAGAACAAAATAATCAATCTCATTCTGCAGAAGTAAATAACGTAGAAAATAAGTTAACTGCAAACGTGGATAATGTAAAACATCAAAGCATTGAACAAGAAAGTAATTTAACGCAACCGGCTCAATTGAATAAGGATTCGTTACAAGCTTTCTTTGATGCTAATTATCATGATTATCGCTTTATAGATAGAGATAAAGTAGATCAACCAACATATGATCAAGTTAAGCAGGCTTTCGATAAAGTCAATACGTTACTTGGAAACAATAATCCAATCAGTGAAAAATCATTACAACTTGCATATCAAGATTTAGAACAAGCAGTAGCAACGATACGCACATTACCTAAGCGTCAATCTCAAACAAGACGCAACCATCATATTCAAGAACGTGCAGCCGAATCAAGATCATCTGGTAGTTATCAATCAGCTATTACATCTTACTATGTAGATAATCCAAATGATGGTTCAGGTTACCCTGAAGGTACTTATATTTATGCAGCTAACAAAGGGACACCATTTTCATTACCTAATACACCATGGAAACGTCTAAGAGCTGCCGATTCTAAAGGTATTGCCTACGTCGTTACGAAACGATTAAAAGATGGTTATGAATGGACGATTAAATTTAATCAAAGTCATCAAATGCATGAGCACATGGTATTTTGGTTTGGCTTACCGGATGGACAGACACCAGTAGGTCCAGCAAGATTATCGATTGAAGACCCAGACAACTCTAATATCGTAAGTAGCTTAGGTGTTGGCGCAGGAGAAGGTCAACCATTACCTTTCATGTGGCGTACTGCAGGTGGTATTGACAGTTCTCGTGCCTCTAATTTCGTACAAGGACCACGTACAGGCTATACATTTTATGATGAACCTACGATTCATATTAATAGCTTTAAAGAATTTGCACGTGCACCTGAATTTCAACATGAACAAGATGCATCAGATAATGCGAGAACAAACGGTGAACAAAATTTTGCATTATTAAATGGTGAATTTCCAAACCAAATTACGGGTCTTGACAGAATGTATGCATTTATTGGAAAAGGTAACGCAAGTTATACACTCCAATTTAGAACACAAGGAAACACTGCATCACGTTTCTATTATGCAGCCGGTGGTAGAGCTTTAGAATATAGACAACTATTTAGCTATAACGAGCTATATGTCGAACCATTAAATCATTTTACAGAAAGAGTTAAAGATTTTACATTAGTTACCAATCGTACATATCATTTAGGCAATTATAAAAACGTATATGATTTAACTTTGAGAAGAGATGTAACAAAATTTATTTTAGATTCAAATGATGAAAACTCTGAAGATTTTGCTACGGACCCATTAAGCTATGTTAGAACGCCGAGTCCATTAGTTATTGGTTTTTTCGATCCTAACTTACCTTCAAAATCGTTTCGTCATGGACCTCACATCCAATTAAATGACTATCAAATCTATCAATTAATCAATAATGAAACGTTAATTAACGCAAGTCGCTCAGGTAATCCAATCAAGTTAAATATTGGATTTAGCGTTCAAGATAGATATGGTAATGACGAAACTTTAATGCCAGTTTATTTATATGTGAAACCTGAACTTCAAAATAATATGGGCTTTTTCACAAATAACGATCCAAATAACCGTGCAGAATCACCCGAATCTAAATCAGCAGGACACCCAGTCTTTAATGTATTTCAAGGTAATATGGGCAATAGTTATACAAGCAGTGGTAACACATCTAACTATGTTCAACCATTACGCATTCAATTAGCAAGTAATGAAGATTTTAGTAATAATGATTGGGAAATCACTGGTATCCCAAGTACACTTCATATTGAAAATGCTGCTGGCAGAACTAATAATAATAGAGAAAGAAACCTTGAATTGGTAGGTAATATTGCACCTGGCGATTATTCAGGTATCGTACGATTACGCAAACGAGAACAACCATTTGAAATTAGAGTCAAACCATTGCCACCTCAAATCGATACAACTGTTCGAGAATTAAGAGGAAAAGGTGGAACTAAACCAACTATCACAGTGTCTAATGTACCTGCAGATCCTAATGCCCTTGTGTATTTAGTTGCAACTGGAAATTTAGCACAAGATGGTACAAATGATCCCGCTTCAGTACCAAAAAATTACGACATTATAGCTAGTGCAACGCCGACAAGTACAAGTAATAGTGTGACATTCAATCCAGAAGACTATGTACAGAACTTACCAAATACTGGCGTAATCAGAGCAATCGTTTATTACAATAAGAAGGTGGTATCTAATTTTAGTAATGCTGTTGAAATACAGGCAGACAACACACCACCAACAATTGGTAACCCTGTCGATTTAAAAAATAAATATTATAAAGGTGAACAAGTCAACTTTACGATTGATATTACAGACGGTGCAAATGGTACTGGAATTAAATCTGTAAATGTTAGCAGATTACCACAAGGATGGACTTCTCAATTTGTGCAAAACGCAAATGGTGAGGGTGGTACACTTAGAATTACGGGAAATGTATCTGATAATCAACCATTCAATAGTCAAATCAGATTCAATGTTTCTGCAACAGATAACAGCAATAATACAACCAATAGTCGTCAATCTAAACAAATTGCAATCAATATTGGCCAAATGAGTAATGATTTTTCTCCAATTGTATTACCTAATGTTCAAAAAATTAATGTAGTTAATCCTGGAGACTTAACTCGTGCTGAAGAACGAGATGTGATTAACGCTCTAAAAGCCGTTAATACTAATATCATTCCATACCTAGAAGATTCAAGTCCAATCAATATCCCATCCACAGATATGATTAGTTTTAATTATAAAGATGGATCAACAGATCGGATTTCAATCACTAATGCAATAACTTATGAACCAGTTCGAAAATCAATATATGCCGAAGGTAACAATACTAAAGAAGCAACAGTGACGATAGCTAGAGGTCAACAATTTGAATTTGGTGATTTAAAACAATACTTTGCATTAAGTAATGGCGCAGATATGCCAGAAAGTTCACTATTTACTATCACTGCAGTTAATGCATTGCCGAATTCATCACAAATATCTCAATTAGGTGTCGGTACATATACGTATCAATTAAATGCGAGTGATACTTATAGACAAGATCAAGCACCTTTAACTTTAAAATTAAAAGTTGTAGATGTGAACCAACCAACAGGTGACCAACGTGTATATCGTATTTCAACATTTAATGTAACTGATGATGAAAAAGCGCAAATAAAACAAGCATTTATAAATGCGAATAGTAGCCAACTACAATTAACTGATAGCAATATAGAGATTACAAATACGCTAAATCGATTAAATACAAGTACGATAACTGTAAATATCACAAAAGGTAAATTACAAAAATCATTTACATCTAATGCAACGACAATGAATTTCTTAAGATGGGTGGATTTCCCCAATGACTATTCAGTAGGTTGGACAAGTCAAACGATCCCTGGACGTCAATCAGATGGAGGCTTCCAATGGTCATCAGATCATAAATCATTAATTTATCGTTATGACGCAACTTCTGGTAGAACCATTAATGCTAATGATGTTTTAAAACTGATTACAGCGAATACGACTATTCCAGGCCTAAGAACTAATATAAGAGGTACTGAAAAAGCATTGGCCGAAGCAGGTGGAACACCAAACTATAATCCAGTAGGTTATTCTTTAACAGCTCCTGATGCGGGCGGTCAACGTGAATTCACCTATAACGGTAAAATCATCCAAGCTTTAGATTTAGTTGAAACAAGTCGTGGCTATGGTGGTCAACCTATTACGTATTCAAATTTAAGCTCAAATAAAACTAATTCATCTCTAACAAATGTGAATGAATCTGCCAGAAATGGTGTGCCAGCATTTACAATAGACCATGTTATTAAAAACAATACGATTACTGGTAACAATAGTCCTGTATATAGAGCACAATTATTCTTATCACCATATGGCCCACCAGCTTATTTACAAGCGATTAATAGTAATCAAGCAAACACTACTGACGTCATTAACGTGTATTTTGTACCAAGTGATAGTGTGAATCCGACATTAACTGTTGGCAATTACAGTAATCATGTCGTGTATTCTGGTGAAACTTTCACAAACAATATTACAGCGAATGATAATTATGCTTTAGGTAGTGTACAAGTTGCACCTAATTCTCAAATAGCAGGCACAGTTAGCAATAATAATCAAACAGTATCGTTACAAGCACCAAATGTCTCTACAAGTAGTGATAAAACGATTACATTAGTTGCGACAGATACAAGTGGAAACACGACTAATCAGTCATTTAACGTCACAGTTAAACCGTTAAAAGATAAATACCGTGTGACAACCAATGCAACTGTTGGAAATCCAATTAGAATAGCAAATATTCGTGACAATGCAACAATTTCACAAGCAGATCAACAAAAGATTATCGATAGTATTACTACAACTAATATTGCAGGTACAAGACCATATGCCACAGCCGGTGCAAATGAAATTAGAAGTAAAGTTGTAACTGGTAATGTTGGAAGATTAAACCAATCACCTGTAGCAACCGTTACAGTTACGTTTGCTGATGGTTCAACATCAACAGTTACCGTTCCTGTAAAACATATCCTTTACAACGTTGTAGCTAGTCCAAGATATACCATTCAAGGACAAGATTTCCCTAATGGTAAAGGTGCATCACCAAATGATTTCTTCACCTTAGAAAACGGTGATCCAGTTCCTGATGCCACAATTACATGGCTACCAAATAATACACCAAACAAAAACAATACTCGTATTGGTGAAAGTATTACAGTTAGAGCTAATATCTTATTTGATGGTGAAACAACACCAATTATTAAAGAATCATCATATATGGTAGTACGATCAATTCCAAAACAAGTATTTGTAACCAATAGAGTTACACCAATTCCTGGTATTGATAATCCAAACAATCCAAAAGATTATCTTAAACCAATCATTCATGGGATAACGATACACAACAGATGAACTTTGCATTTGTCGGTAATGGAAATACACCACCAAACCTTAATATAGTAGGTAGTCAAACTAGATTGGTCCGTGTTACTTATGCCAACGGGCAAAGTGAAAATGTTAGATTCTTAGTAAATGTACGACCTGATGCGCCACGCATTGATAGTAATACAGTTTTATTTAAAGCAGGCTTAACTAATCAAGAAATCAAAATTAATAATGTTCTAAACCAATCACCAGTTACATTATTAAAATCCGATGGCACATCATTAGCGATTTCTCATACCAATTATGGTCCTGGACATAATGCAACTGTAGTTGTAAGTGATGCATTACCAGATGGCGAAATCAAAGCTAAAACGAGCGTAACCACTAGACATATCTCATACACTACTCAAAATAACCAAGGACAAGTTCAAGATGTAACACAAGATATTACAGTAGATTCATTTGAAAGTGATCCTGTACGTGTAACACCACAATTGCATGCAATTCCAGACGGCGCTCATTTCATAAAAGATGATACGCAAAATGACTTTAGTAGTGCCGCACGTTATATCGATCAATTACCTCAAGGCGCTACAGCTGTATGGCAAGACAATGCTGATAATTGGAAGAATAATGTAGGTAACTTTACTAAAACAGCAGTTGTTACATTACCGAACGGACAAGGTACAAGAAATGTAGATATTCCAGTCAAAATTTACCCAGTGGCACGTGCTAAAGCACCAACACGCGAAGTACAAGGCGGTCAACTATCTCAAGGTACTGACGCATTACATTATGTAACATTTGATCCTAATACCAATACAAATGGCATTACTGCAGATTGGGCAAATCAAGCACAACCAAGTACGAGTCAACCTGGTGTTCAAAATTTAACAATTAATGTGACATATCCTGGAATAACAACACCTGTACAAGTTCCTGTTAGTTTAAATGTATATCAATTTGATTTCAGTCCTAATGAATATACAACAACGATAGGTACTACTTTTGCCCGTGGTATTGAGGCATCTCAATATCAACACATTGTGAATAATAATGGTTTACCAACTGAAGGATTTACATATCATTGGAATCAAGCAACCACTGGTACTAATGGTGAAAGTTGGGAAGCATTAAATAAACCAAATTCTGCTCAAGTATTAAATGCAAAATATGATGTGTTATATAACGGTCAACCTTTCGCAACGTCCCAACCTGCACGTTTTATAATTAGAAATGTACAACCTTCTGTACCTCAAATTTCTGAATCCAAGCAAGGTGTTATTACAATAGCACCAGGTGCAAACCAATCTATTAATACTCGTACAGGTAATGTCGATACGTACGCAGATCGTTTGGTTATTAAACATAACGGCCAAGTCATTACAACATTTATACGTAATAATAGTAATAGCCCATGGACAAAAGAAACCTCTGCACAAAGCGTGAACGGTGTAGTAGGTACAGAAAATGGTATCACTATCGCGGCAGGGACATTCAGTCCATCAGACAATATTCAAGTCATTGCAACACAAGGTAATGGAGAATTAATAAGCGACGAACAACCTAGTCAAATGTTTACAGTTGTAGCACCTCAACCTAATCAAGCTACATCTCACATTTGGGAAAATGGACAAGTAGAAATCGCACCAAATAATTTACCAAATAACCTTGTTAACCCAACAACAGCGGTAGAGATTACTTACATCGAACAAGTAAGTAACACTAGTGAACAGACAAAAACATTACAAGTTGTTCAAGGTCCTAATGGACAATGGTCAATTGCTGACAAACCAAGTTATGTCACAGTAGATAGTGCAACTGATAAAGTAACTTTCAATGCAAATACAATCAAACCTAATAGTGATGTCACTACAATTGCAAAAGCAGGTTCGGGTAATGCAGAAAGTACAAACACAAATACTTATAATATACCTAATGCACATACTGTCACTATTAATCAAATTGTGAAAGATTATGGTTCTAACGTCACACCTGAGGATATTAATAATGCAGTACAAGTTATCAACAAACAAAATGCAACAATTAAACAAGGTACTCCATTACCTGTTAATCTTGCAGGTGGTAGTACAACAACCATACCAGTTGTCATAACGTATGATGATGGTAGCACAGAACAAATTACTGAAACGATT
The DNA here is from genome assembly GCF_900636385.1 of Staphylococcus warneri. Lineage (NCBI taxonomy): Bacteria > Bacillati > Bacillota > Bacilli > Caryophanales > Staphylococcaceae > Staphylococcus > Staphylococcus warneri. Next base: position 1,327,994 of record NZ_LR134269.1, read on the forward strand.
TTTACTAAGTCAGACAAACGTGATTTAATTTCAGCGGTAAATCACTTAGATGATCCAATCAGTACTGATGGTAAAACACCAGCAAGTATCACGCAGTTTAATAATGCGATGACAAATGCTCAAAGTGAAATCAATACTGCCATTACTCAAGCAGACCAAGTCATTCAAGATCAATTCGCTTCACCTGAACAAGTGACACAAGCATTAAACACTGTTCAAGCTGCTCAAGCAAAAATTGATCAAGCCAAAGCATTACTTCAAAATAAAGCTGACAATCATGAATTAGTTCAAGCTAAAAATGACTTGCAAGCATCTATAGATCAACAACCATCATTAGATGGTATGACACAACAAAGTATTGATAATTACAATGCGAAACGACAAGCTGCTCAATCTGAAATCACAAAAGCACAACAAGTCATTGATAATGGTGATGCCACAGCACAACAAATTGCAGAACAAAAACAAAATGTAGATAAAGCATTAACAGCATTAAATCAAGCCAAATCGGATTTAACTGCAGATACAAGTGCTTTACAACAAGCAGTTCAGCAACTTGATAGAACTGGTACAACAACAGGAATGAGACCAGCTAGTATCACAGCTTATAACCAAGCGATGCAAGCTCTTAATCCTGATTTAACTCAAGCACGTCAAAAAGCCGATGCAATTATTAACAAGCCAATTCGAACTGTTCAAGAAGTTCAAGATGCTTTAAGACAAGTTGACCAAGTGAATGAACGTATTACACAAGCGATTAATCAGTTGCAACCTTTAGCAAATAATAGCGAACTTAAAACGGCGAAGGCCAAACTTGATGATGAGATTAACCAAACAGTATCAACAGATGGCATGACAACCGAGTCTATTAATGCATACCAACAAGCGAAACAAGCTGCACAAGCTGAATCTGAAGCAGCACAACAAGTCATTAATAATGGCGATGCAACAGAACAAGATATCGCAAACGAAAAAGCAAAAGTAGAAGATAAATACAATGCATTGAAACAAGCGATTGCAAACTTAACACCTGATGTTTCACCATTAGAAAGAGCTAAAGCTGATCTAGAAAATGATATCAATCAAACAACAAGCACAACAGGTATGACTGATCAATCAGTAGCCAACTATAATGAAAAATTAAACGCTGCAAAACAACAATTACAAGAGATTAATCAAATCCTACAATCTCATCCTAACGTAGCTACAATCAGAGATTATGTTGCACATGCAAATGATGCTAAATCAGTTCTAGATACAGCTCGTAACGGATTAACAGTAGATAAAACACCTTTAGAAAATGCGAAAAATGCGTTACAACAAAGTATTAATCAAGTTACTGATACAACAGGTATGACACAAGATTCGATTAATACTTACCAAGCAAAATTAAATGCCGCTAAAGAAAAACTGAGCGCAATTAATCAAGTCTTAAATAGCAATCCAACCGTGGATCAAATCAATACAAATACAACAGCAGCAAATGATGCTAAAGCTGAATTAGACGACGCACGTTCAAACTTAACGCCAGACCAAGCACCATTACAACAGGCAAAAGTTGAACTTCAAGAAGCGATAAATCAAGCACAAGGTACTGATACAACAGGTATGACGCAAGATTCAATTAATGCTCTTAATGACAAATTAAATGCGGCTAAAGAAAAGATAAAAGAAATTGATCACGTCTTAAATAACCACCCAACTGTCGCTCTAATCAATGACAGTGTGAATCAAGCAACTACTACCAAAGAAGCTTTAAATGAGGCACGTCAAAACCTAGTACCTGATAAAGCACCATTAGAAGCTGCGAAAAATGCGTTACAACAAAGTATTAATCAACCTACAAATACGACAGGCATGACGCAATCATCTATTGATGCTTATAATGAAAAACTTGAACAAGCGAAAGCAAAACTTGCATCTATAACTCAAGTACTTAATGGTTCACCAAGTGTTGGAGACATCAATTCAAATAAGAATGAAGCAAACATTGCGAAAGATGCATTAAATCAAGCACGTCAACAATTAACAGTTGATAAAGCACCATTACAACAAGCCAAAATGGAACTTGAACAAAGTATCAATCAACCAACAGATACAAATGGCATGACTCAAGAATCAGTTGCGAATTATAACAGCAAAGTAAATGCAGCACGTGAAAAACTTCGTGAAATAGAACAAGTTTTAAATGGTAATCCAACCGTTGATGATATTAATAACAACACAAGTGCAACAAATAATGTAACTAATGCGTTAAACCAAGCACGTCAACAATTAACAGTAGATAAGGCGCCATTAGAAGCTGCAAAAGACGCATTACAACAAAGTATTAATACTGCAGATAACACTGATACAAATGGCATGACTCAAGATTCTATTAATACATTTAATGACAAATTAAATGCGGCTAAAGAGAAACTTGAAGCTATCAAACAAGTACTTAATGGTAATCCAACTGTTCAAGACATTAATACAAATGTAGCTCAAGCAAATACCGTTAAATCTGATTTAGATCAAGCTCAAGCTCATTTAACACCTGATAAAGCACCATTAGAAGCTGCGAAAAATAGTTTAGAAGCAAGTATTAATCAACCAACTGATACTGATGGTATGACATCCGCTTCATTAGAGGCTTATCATCAAGAGTTAGGTAAAGCGAGACAAACATTAAATGAATTAAATCAACTTATTGCTGGTCAGCCAACTGTAGCTGAAATTAAAGCTAAAGTAGCACAAGCACAAACAAATGAAGCGAATTTAAATCATGCACGTTCTAATCTAACTTTAGATCGTCAACCAACATTGACTTCATTACAAAATGCAACAAGTTTAAATGATGCTCAACGTAATCGTTTAGAAGAACAAATTAATGCTGCACCAAATCATGCGGCACTTGTAGCATTACAAAATGATATTAATCAATTAAATCATGCAATGACTAAATTAAGAGATAGCATTGCTGATAATGATCAACTTAAGACAGGTATTAACTATATAGATGCAACACCATCTATCAAATCAAGTTATGATAATGCCGTTGATGATGCAAAAGGTACTATTGATAGCCAAACACAACCAATCATGGATCCAACGACAATCAATCAACAAGCTGAAAATGTTAAATCAAGCCAAGCTGCATTAGATGGACAACAAAATTTACAACGTGCTAAAGATGAAGCAACCGCAATAATTGTAGGAGCTAGTGATTTAAATCAAGCACAAAAAAATGCATTAATTCAACAAGTTTCAAAAGCACAAAATGTTCAACAAGCTAATGATATTAAGCAAAATGCAGACGATTTAAATAATGCGATGACAGCATTAAAACAAGGTATCGCTAATCACGATCAACTTATTCAAAGTGATAACTACGTCAATGCGAACCCTGAATTAAAAACGGCTTATAACAATAAATATGATCAAGCTAAAGCTATCGTTGAAGGTACAGGTCAAAGTCCTATACTTACACCAAATGAAGTCAATCATGCATTAAAACAAGTCACGTTTACAGAGCAAGCATTAAACGGTAATACCAACCTTAATAATGCAAAACAACAAGCGCTTACCGCTCTTGGTCAGTTAACACATTTAAATCAAGCGCAACGTCAAGCATTAGAAACACAAATCAATGACGCGCATCAAATTGATACAGTAAATAATGCTAAAGAACTTGCTAATAATATTGATGGCGCTATGGCAAATTTACAACAATCGATTGCGAATAAAGAGGATGTTAAACAAGGCGAGGATTATATAGATGCAGAGCAGCAAAAACAATTAAATTATAATGATGCTGTAACAAATGCAGAAACTATCATTAATGAAACATCACAACCAACACTTGATGTGAATACAATTAATCAAGCGACTAATAACGTTACCCAAACAAAAGATGCTTTAGATGGAGAAGAAAGACTTGACCAAGCTAAAACGACAGCAACTACAGCATTGGATGGCTTAACTCATTTAAATCAGGCTCAAAAAGCTAATTTGACTGACAATATCAATCATGCTAATCGTATTGCTGATATCGAACAGTTAACACAAACTGCTAACGATTTAAATCAAGCGATGTCTGACTTACAAAATGGTATCAATAATGAGAATACCGTACTAAATAGTCAAAATTATCAAGACGCTTCACCAGACAATAAAGCGAATTACACAACTGCAGTACAAGCGGCTAAAGACATTCTTAACCAAGCAGGTCCAAATAAAAATAAAGCGCAAGTAGAAGAAGCTTTAAGACAAGTTCAAAATGCCGAACAAGCATTAAATGGTACTCAGAATTTAGATCAAGCTAAACAAAACGCTAAACAACAATTAAATTCACTTACATCATTAACAGATGCTCAAAAAGCACAATTAACGCAAGACATTGATAATGGTCAAACAGTTAGTGACGTTCAAGGTATTCAAAACAATGCCGACACATTAAATCAAGCAATGGACACATTAAGACAAAGTATAGCTGACCAAACAACTGTTAAAGATAATGAAGATTACCATGATGCATCTCCAGATCAACAACAAGCATATAATGCAGCAGTAACAGATGCTGAAAATATCATTAATACAGCAACTAATCCTGAAATGAATCCGGATGCAATCAATAACAAGGCTCAACAAGTTATTTCAGCCAAAACTAAATTAAATGGTGATGAAAACTTAGAAGCTGCTAAGCAAGATGCAAAACAATATTTAGATACATTAGGTCAAATTACAGATCAACAAAAAGCGAATTTATTAAATCAAATCAAACAATCGCCTCATATAAGTGACGTTAATCAAGTAAAACAAGCAGCTAATGATTTAAATCAAGCAATGCAACAATTACAAGCTGAAGTGAATCAAGCGCCACAAGTTAAAACAACTGAGAATTATACTGATGCCGATCAACCTAAACAATCTGATTATGATCAAAGTGTAACAACTGCTGAAGCTATATTAGATCAAGCAAATGGTCCTAATACATCTCAAGACAAAGTAGAAGAAGCTTTACAACGAATTGTCGCAGCTAAAAAAGCATTAAATGGTGATCAAAAATTAAATGATACGAAAGCAAGTGCACAACAATATTTAGGTACGTTAACACATTTAACTGATGCGCAACGACAGGCTTTTGAAGCAAATGTAAATCAAGCAAATCATATTGCTGATGTAAATCAAATTAAACAAGAAGCTCAATCGTTAGATGATGCAATGGAACAATTAAATACATTAGTGAACAATCAACCATCAGTACAAGCAACTCAAAACTACTTAGACGCTGATCAATCAAAACAATCTGATTATGATATGTATTTAGTTACTGCACAAGGCATTGTTAACCAACAATCAGGTCCTAATACTCCGATGAATGAAGTTCAAAACCTTATTAATCAAATCAATCAGGCACAACAAGCATTAAACGGAGAACGTAACCTTGAAGATGCTAAACGTAACGCAATGAATACTATAAGTAACAGTGCTGATTTAAATGATGCTCAAAAAGACGCTTTAAAAGCGCAAGTATCTAACGGTAAGCGTGTTGCAGATGTAAAAGCAATTGAACAATTAGCTACTGAAATAAACAACAATATGACTAGCTTAAAAGAAGCTATTGCTGATAAAAATGATACTTTAACAAGCGGCAATTACATCAATGCAAGTGGTGATAAACAACAAGCCTACACAAATCAAGTTGATAATGCAGAAGCCATCATTAATGGTACGCAAGGTGCAGTCTTAATTCCAAGTGAAATTTCAAATGCTACATCACAAGTTAACGCTGCTAAACAAGACTTAAATGGTGATGAAAACTTACGTGAAGCAAAACAAAACGCAACAACAGCTATCGATGGATTAACTTCTCTCAATGATGCTCAAAGAGACCAGTTAAAACAACAAATCGCACTAGCACAAACTTTACCTGATATAAATACTACTCAAAATAAAGCAACAGTACTCAATGACGCAATGCATAAATTAAGAGACAGTATTGCTAATGCATCTAATATTAAAACGAGTCAAAATTATACAGACGCTAATCAAAATTTACAAGATGCATACAATAGTCAAGTTGATAATGCCAATGGAATCGTTAACCCAATAGCATCACCTACAATGGATCCTGATGCAATTACACAAGCTGCATCTCAAGTGACTACTGCTGAAAAAGCACTAAATGGTACAGAAAACTTAAGACATGCACAACAAGATGCCTTAACACATTTAGATAGCTTAAGTCATTTAACTGATGCTCAAAAAGCAGATCTCACACAACAAATTAATCAAGCAACTCATGTGAGTGATGTAACAGCTACGCAAAACAGTGCGAATGATCTTAACACTGCGATGGACCAATTGAACCAAGCTATCGCAAACCAACAAGCAATTAAGCAATCAGTGAACTATACAGATGCTAACAATAATCTCAAAGAAAATTATTCAAATGCTGTTAAGGAAGCACAACAAATATTAGACAAGACAAATGGTCCTAACACATCACAAACTGATGTAGTAGCAGCAATGCAAAAAGTTCAAACTGCAGAACAAGCTTTAAATGGTAACCAAAATGTTGAACATGCGAAGACTCAAGCACTAGCTGATTTAGAACACTTAACATCATTAAATAATGCTCAAAAAGAAGCATTAACACAACAAATTAATGATGCAACAACAGTCGCAGATGTGAATCAACAAAGCGACAATGCTACAGAACTAAACACAGCAATGAGTCAATTACAAGATGGTATTGCTAACAAACAACAAATATTAGATAGTCAAAACTATACCGATGCCGAACCATCAAAACAACAAGCTTATAATCAAGCCATTTCAAATGGGGAACAACTTTTAGATAAAGAACACGGTCAAAATCTAGACAAAGATGCTGTTGCACAAGCTTTAGCACAAGTAACATCTACAAAAGATGCTCTAGATGGTACTCAGATTTTAGAACAAGCAAAAACGAATGCTACTAATGCGATTAATGATCTACAAAACTTAACAAATATACAAAAGGATGAGTTAAAACGTCAAATTCAACAAGCTCAAAATGTAGCAAATGTTGATAACGTTAAAACACAATCTCAAACACTCGATCAAGCAATGCAAGTATTACGTCAAAGCATTCAAGATAACCCATCAATTAAAACAGGGCAAAATTATTTAGATGCATCAAATAGCAATCAAAATGACTACAATACGGCTATTGATCAAGCAAATGCGATTATCGATGCTACAAGTCAACCTAACATGAGTGCTACTGAAATTAATCAAGCTGCAACTAAAGTAAATGAAACAAAAGCAGCATTAAATGGTGAACAAAACTTAATTCAAGCTAAAGAAGCTGCGAAACATGATATTGGTCAAATGAATCATTTAAATCAAAATCAAATCAATACTTTGAATGATCAAGTACAACAAGCTAATGATATTGCAGCTGTCAACGCACTTAAAGATTCAGCTACATCATTAAATACAGTAATGGGTCAACTTAAAGACACAATTGCTAATCATAACGATGTTCAACAAAGTGTGAATTACACTGATGCTGATACTGATAAACAGCAAGCTTATGATAATGCAGTTTCCCAAGCCGAGGCTATTACAGATCCAACTAATGGTACGAATGCCACACAATCTCAAGTTGAAGCAGCCATTGCAAAAGTAAAAGCTGCGCAACAAGACCTTAATGGTAATCGTAAAGTAGAAGAAGCTAAAGCTGCAGCTAAGCAAGCATTAAGTACGTATGCAAATTTAAATCATGCTCAAGTTAATACAGCTACTCAACATATCAATGATGCACAAACATTAGAAGCTGTCACTCAAGCACAACAAGAGGCAAATACGCTTAATAATGCAATGGGTCAACTTCAACAAGGTATAGCATATCATCAAGATGTTGAACAAAGCGTGGATTATACTGATGCTGATACTGATAAACAACAGGCATACACAGATACTGTTACTTAAGCACAAAGTATCCTTGATAAAGATCATGGAAATGATCTTACTCAATCTCAAGTTGAACAAGCTTTAGCAAAAGTAAATCAAGCACAACAAGATTTGAATGGTGAAGAAAAAGTTCAAGAGGCTAAAATAGCAGCTATTCAAGAACTAGGCACTTACTCAAACTTAAATCATGCTCAAACAAACACTGCTCAAGATCGTATCAACAATGCCCAAACATTAGCTGAAGTAGCACAAGCTAAACAAACAGCACAAGATTTAAATAATGCAATGGGACAATTACAACAAAGTATTGATAACTATCAAGATGTTGAACAAAGTGTAGATTATACTGATGCTGATACTAGTAAACAATCTGCATATACTAACGCAGTGCATCAAGCACAAAACACACTTGATAAAGACCTTGGACATGATCTTACACAGTCTGAAGTAGAACAAGCTATTGAGAATGTTAATCATGCTAAACAAGAATTAAATGGAGAAGAAAAAGTATCAGAAGCTAAAATCAATGCACTACAAACATTAGATAATGATACGCATTTAAACCAACACCAACGTGAAGCTGCGAAAAATAACATTAATGGTGCTACGACGCTATCTCAAGTTGCACAAGCAATAGATCAAGCAAATGCATTAAATACTGTGATGGGTCAATTAAAAGATAGTATCAGTGATCAAGCAACTATCAAACAACAAATCAATTACACTGATGCTGATACAGATAGAAAAACAAATTATGATGATGCAGTTACAAATGCTCAAGCTATTTTAGATCCAGTAAATGGTAATAACTTATCAAAAGAACAAGTAGAATCTGCCATAAATCAAGTTAATACAACTAAAGATCAATTAAATGGTAATACTAACCTTCAAAATGCTAAAAACGAAGCCAATACTCAATTAAATGCACTTGATCACATCAATCATGCGCAAAGTGACAATTTAAGAGATCAAATTGCTACTGCACCTTCAGTAGAAGCTGTACATCAAATTGAAGCTACTGCTCAAGCATTAGATCAAGCAATGCAACAATTACAACAAGCAATTGCTAATCGAAATGATATCTTAAATAGCCAAAATTACGCTGACGCAAGTCCTGATAAAAAACAAGCCTATGATCAAGCATTACAAAATGCAGACGATATATTAGCTAAAACAACAGGACCAAATAGTGATCAGCAAGCAGTTGAACAAGCAATGCAAGCTGTTACAAATGCTGCACACGAGTTAAATGGTGCACAAAACTTACATGATGCACAATCTCAAGCTACTCAAGCGATTGAAAATGCACCACATCTTAACGAACAACAAAAAAATGAACTTAAAGGAAAAGTAAATCAAGCACAAACGGTAGCGGCTGTAACAGATTTACAAAATAACGCTAATGCATTAAATACTGCTATGAAACAACTCAAACAAGCGATTGCAGATCACGATACAATTGTTGCAGATGGTAATTACACTAATGCTAGCCCACAAGAACAAGGCGCTTATACAGATGCTTACCAACGTGCACAAAATTTAATCAATGGTACACCGGATGTCATTATCAATCCTGCAGATATTACTACTGCAACTCAAAATGTTAATAATGCAGAGCAAGGATTAAATGGTAATTCAAACCTTGCCAATGCTAAACAAGAAGCAACCAATGCTTTACAACAAATGACAGGATTGTCAGATGCACAACGTCAAAGTATTCAAGACCAAATTGATACAGCGAAACAACTTCCTGATATAGATACGATTAAAGCTAATGCAGGCAACTTGAATAATGCCATGTCTGACTTACGCCAAGAAGTTGCAAAACAACATGATGTTAAAGCAAGTCAGCCTTATGTAGATGCAAATACTAGCAATCAAGATGACTATAACCATGCCATTACAAATGCTGAAAGTATGATTAATGAAACAACTCAACCTACATTAAATCCAGAGGCTGTGACTCAAGCATTAAATCAAATCAAAACATCAACTCAAGATTTAAATGGAGTAGAAAACTTAAATAATGCAAAACAAAGTGCTACGAATGATCTACAACATTTAAGTCATTTGAATCAAGCACAACAAGCTGACTTGACACAACAGCTTAAAGACGCACCAAATGTTGCTTCTGTTGAACAAGTTAAAGCTAAAGCAACTTCACTTGATCAAGCTATGGAACAATTAATAAACGCAGTCAATGATAAAGATCAAGTACATCAAAGTGTTAATTATAGTGACGCAGATCAACCTAAACAAAGCGCTTATGATCATGCTATTAATGATGCTCAATTAATTACAGATCCAACTACTGGATCAAATTCAACACAAGCTGAGGTTGAAGCAGCATTATCTGCAATAAATACAGCGAAACAAGATTTAAACGGTAACCGTAAAGTTGAAGATGCTAAAAATAATGCAAATCAAGCACTTAACAATTTAAATCATCTAAATAACGCTCAACGTGAAAACATTGAACATCAAATTGATCAAGCACAAACACTAGCTGACATCGATCGAATAAACAACGATGCACAAGCTTTAAATAATGCTATGGGACAACTCGCAGATAGCTTAAATGACAAAGCTGAAACGCTTAATAGTCAAAATTACAACGACGCTAGTCCTGATAAGAAAACTGACTATACTGATGCAGTTTCAAATGCCGAAACAATCTTAAACCCAACACAAGGTGGTAACTTAACTAAAGATGAAGTAGAAGCAGCTATAAATGCGGTCAACAGTAAAAAAGATGCCTTAAACGGTAAAGAAAACTTAGCTAATGCTAAACAAAATGCTAACCAAGCTATTGATGGATTAACACATTTAACAAATCCACAAAAAGAAGCCTTAAAACAATTAGTTGATCAATCTACAACTGTTGCAGAAGTTAAAGATAATGAAAATAAAGCACAAGCAGTTGATACAGCAATGGAACACTTAAATCAATCAGTTGCCGATAATACAGATATCAAAAATGGACAAAATTACATTGATTCAAGTGAAAATAATAAAGATGCTTATAATAATGCAGTTAACACAGCACAAGGTATTCAAAATGAAGTAACTAATCCAGTTATTGATCCAACTGTGATAAACCAAGCTGCAGACACAGTTACTAACACTAAAGACGGTTTAAACGGTAATGAAAACCTTACACACGCTAAAGAAGAAGCAATGCAATCAGTTGGCACGTATGATCACTTAAATAATGCACAACAAAAAGACATAGAAAATAGGATTAAACAAGCAACATCAGTAGATGAAGCTAATCAAATTAAAATTGAAGCTGAAAATCTAAATCATGCTATGAATGATTTGAATCAGGCAATTAAAGATAAAGATGATATTAAATCTAATGTTAACTACACAGATGCTGATCCAGCGAAACAAGAAGCTTATAATAATGCTATTAGCAATGCTGAACACATTTTATCTAAGACAAACGGTAATAATGCGACACAAACAGAAGTGGCAGAAGCAATTCAAGCAGTTAAAAGAGCTAAAGACACCTTAAACGGCAATGACAATGTTCAAAATGCTAAAATTCAAGCGACTGATACAATCAACAATTCAAATGATTTAAATCATGCTCAAAAAGATGCGTTAAAACAACAAGTTGCTGATGCAACAACTGTCGCTGACGTTAATGAAATTAAACAAAACGCTCTAGATTTAAATCAAGCAATGACAGCTTTAAAACAAGGTATCGCTAATAAAGATCAAATATTAGCAGACGGTAACTACACAAATGCAAGTCCTGATAAACAACATGCATACAATGATGCAGTTAACCACGCACAACAATTAATAGATGGTGTGCCAAACGTTATTGTGTCACCAAGTGACATACAAAATGCATTAAATCACGTGAACCAAGCTAACAATGACTTGAATGGTAATGCTAACCTTATTAATGCTAAACAACAGGTAACACAAGCGCTTGATCAATTACCAAATTTAAATCAAGCACAACGTGATGAATTTAATAAGCAAATCAATCAAGCATTACAAGTACCTGATGTTAACGCGATTCAACAAGCTGCAGAAAAACTTAACGATGCAATGACAGCCTTGAAACAAGGCATCGCAAATAAAGACGATATCAAAGGTAGCGAAAATTATCATGATGCAGATCCGGATAGACAAACAGCATTTGATGATGCTATCAATCATGCAGATACATTATTAAATGAGCAAAACAATCCAACTATGGATCCAGACACAATCAAACAAGCATTAGCTAATGTTAATGAAGCTAATCATAATTTAAACGGCGACCAAAAACTTGCCACTGCTCAACAAGATGCTAAAACAACACTAGGTACATTAGATCATTTAAACCAAGCACAAATTGATGCATTAACTCAACAAATTGATCAAGCGCCAGATATTGCCGCAACGAACAAAATTAAACAAAATGCTGAAAGTTTAAATAATGCCATGAATCAATTAGATCAAGCATTACAAACTAAAGCAGATACGTTAGGTAGTATCAATTATTCAGATGCAGATCAACCTAAGAAAGATGCTTATAACGATGCAGTAACACTTGCAGAAAGTATCGTAGATCATAATAGTCAAAACAATGCATCTCAAGATGATATCGCACAAGCGTTAAAACAACTTAACGATGCTAAAGATGCATTAAATGGTAATTCAAACGTTGAAAATGCGAAACAGGAAGCGATTGAGCAAATTAATAACGCACAAGATTTAAATCCTGCACAAAAAGAAGCATTAAAACAACAAGTGAATTTAGCAAATACTGTAAATGATGTAAATCAAGTTAAAGCTACAACAAGTAATTTAGATCAAGCAATGTCCGCATTGAAACAAGGTATTGCAGACAAAGATCAAACAATAGCAGACGGTAATTACACAAATGCTAACCCAGATAAACAACAAGCATATAGTGAAGCAATCAATCATGCCGAACAAATTATCAATGGTACTCCGAATGCAATCGTAGATCCACAAGCTATTACTAACGCTTTACATCAAGTGGATCAAACGAAAGGCGATTTGAATGGTAATGATAATCTACACGATGCACAACAAAACGCATCTACTCTGATTGATGGTTTACCAAACTTAAATCCTGCACAAAAAGCAGCTTTAAAAGAACAAGTGAATCAAACAAGTCTTGTTCCAAGTGTTGATCAAATCAAACAATCTGCAAATGATTTAAACACTGCAATGGGTAACTTGAATCAGACATTACAAGCCAATGCTCAAGTACCTCAAACCATCGATTACACACAAGCAAACAATGATAAACAAACAGCATATGATAATGCTGTAGCTCAAGCACAACAAGTTGTTAATGGCAATCAAGTGGTACAATTATCACCAGACGCTGTGAAACAAATGACTGATGCTATTAATCATGCGAAAGATGATTTAAATGGTGATGAAAACCTAGCTCAAGCTAAACAAGATGCTAAAGCAAATCTCAATACATTACCTGATTTAAATCAACCGCAACATGATGCACTTACAAACCAAATTGAGCAAGCACAGACAATTGAAGCGGTAAATCAAGTAAAACAACAGGCACAAAATGTCAATGATGCAATGCACAACTTAAAACAGGGCATTGCAAATAAAGACGATATTTTATGTAGTGAAAATTATCACGACGCTGATACTGATAAACAAACTGCATATCAAGATGCAATCAGACAAGCTGAATCCATCATAAATCAAACTGTTGATCCAACTTTAAATCCAGATGATATTACACAAGCACTAACTCAAGTAAATCTGGCTAAAGATGACCTCAATGGTGATACCAAATTGACAACAGAAAAGCAAAATGCTACTAACGATGTCAATGGCATGACACATCTAAATGACGCACAAAAGCAAGCACTCACATCTCAAATCGAACACGCGCCAAATATAGATGCTGTTAACACAGCTAAACAAACTGCTGAAAGTTTGAATAATGCAATGGATCAATTAGAACAAGCGATTCATAATAAAAATCAAATATTAGCTGATGGTAATTATTTAAATGCTGATCAAGCTATCCAAGATGCATACAATCAAGCAGTAGGAAATGCAGAAAATGTATTAAATCCTCAACTTGGTACTAATGAAGATCAAAGTACAATTGAAGCAATGACTAATAAGGTAAATCAAGCGATCCAAAATTTAAATGGTAATTCAAACTTAGCCCAAGCTAAACAAGATGCTAATCAAGCATTAACGCAATTACCTCACTTAAATGACGCGCAACGACATGATTTGGAAACACAAATTGCAAATGCACCATTAGTTACTGATGTCGATTCAATAAAACAAAATGCACAAACATTAGATCAAGCAATGGAACATTTAAGAGATAGTGTTAAAGATAATCAACAAACACTTAATTCTGAAGATTATCATGATGCAACTGCTGATCGTCAAAATGACTATAACAATGCAGTGAATGATGCTAATCAAATCATAAATGCAACAACACCAGTTATGAATCCAACTGACATTAATGCAGCTGCTAACCTTGTTAATGCTAATAAAGTAGCTTTAGATGGCGATGAAAACCTAACTCACGCTAAACAACAAGCTACACAAACCATCGATCACTTAGATCACCTAAATCAAGCACAAATACAACAAGCACAAGAGGGTATTGCTCAAGCTACTGATATTGATGCCGTAACTCAACATGTTCGAGATGCTCAAGCGCTAGATAATGCAATGAATCAATTACAAAATGCTATTGCTAATCAAAATGACGTAAAACAACAAAGTCAGTTTGTTAACGCTGACCCAGATAAGCAATCTGCATATACTGATGCTGTTGCCCATGCTCAATCTATCATTGATCATCAACATGGACCAAATGCAAGTCAACCAGAAGTTGAACAAGCATTAACTCAAGTTCAACAAGCATTACAAAACTTAAATGGCGAACAAAGATTACAAGATTCTAAATTACATGCTCAACAAGCCATTGATGGACTAGCAGATTTAAATGATCCACAAAAATCTGCTTTAAAAGAACAAGTTAATCACGCACCACTCATTACGGATGTGCAACAAATTGAACAACAAGCAGATTCGCTTAACCAAGCTATGCATGGATTACGTCAAAGTATTGATGATAATGCAGAAGTTAAAGCAAGTAGTGCATATATTAATGAGGATCCTACAGAACAACAAAATTATGATCAAGCAGTCCAAAATGCGCAAGATTTGATTAATGAACAACAAGCCACATTAGATACAAATGTAATTAATCAAACAACTGAAAGTGTAAATAATAGTAAACAAGCACTTCAAGGTGTAACTAAATTACAAAATGAAAAAGATCTAGCTAAGGAACGCATTAATCAATTACCTCATCTTAATGATGCTCAAAAACATATGGAAGATGCTTTAATTGATAATGAAACAACACGTACAGCTGTTAAAAATGATGTAACTGAGGCACAACAACTTGATCAATATATGGATGCGTTACAACAAAGTATTGCCGATAAACAAACAACATTAGATAGCAGTCAATACATCAACGCAGATCCTAATAAAAAGCAAGATTATGACAACGCAATTCAAAATGCTGAAAGTATCATTGCTGGAATAACTAATCCAACAATCAATAAAGATAATGTAAATCAAGCTACTGAATCAGTGAATGCTACTAAACAAGCGTTAAATGGTGTTGAAAAACTAGCTGAAGATAAACAACATGCCGGTGAAACAATGAATCAATTTAATCAATTAACACCAGCACAACAACAAGCGCTTAATGATGCAATTACTGATGCTCAAACTAGAGATGAAGTTGCTCAAAAAGTAGCGCAAGCAGAAGCACTTAACAATGCAATGCAAGCATTAAAAGATAGCATTAAGGATCACCAACAAGTTGAAAATAGTAGTCAATTCACAAACGAAGATCCAAAACAAAAAGATGATTATTCTCAAGCGGTTCAACATGCATTAGATATTATCAATCAAGCTACAAATCCAACATTAGATCAAACACAAATTGAACAAGCAACACAAGCTGTTATCAATGCCAAAGATCAATTACATGGAGATCAAAAATTAGCTCAAGATAAACAACTAGCAAACGAAACGATCAATCATCTACAAAATCTAAATGCTGCACAACGTCAAGCACTACAAGAACAAATCAACCAAGTACCTACTCGTGACGAAGTTGCTCAAAAAGTAGCGCAAGCAGAAGCTTTAGATCAGTCAATGAAAGCATTGAGAGACGCGATTCAAGATCATCAACAAGTTGAAAATAGTAGTCCATTTATTAATGAAGATTCACCTGAACAAAATGCTTATACAAATGCAGTACAACAAGCGGAAGCATTAATTAATCAAGTAGATCATCCAACATTGGATAGAACACAAGTTCAACAACTTACAGAAGCTGTTACAAATGCGAAAGATCACTTACACGGTGCTGAAAAACTTCAAAATGATAAACAACACGCGATTACAGATTTAAATCAACTTAATGGCTTAAATGACGCTCAACGTAACACATTCGAAACTCAAATTAATCAAGCACCAACTCGTAATGAGGTCGCTGAAATTGTCGCTCGAGCAAATGCATTAAATCAAGCGATGAATACATTGAGAAATGTCATTCAAGACCAGCCACAAATTGAATCAAGTAGTCCATTTATTAATGAAGATTCACCTGAGCAAGAAGCATATAAACAAGCCGTTTCAAATGCCAAATCAATTGTCGATAAAACTACAGATCCTATCATGGATAAAGATCATGTAGACCAAGCAATACAAGAAGTAAATGACGCTATCGCAAATCTACACGGAAATCAAAAACTTGCTCAAGCACAACAACAAGCATTGACTGATTTAGATGGACTTAGCAATTTAAATCATGATCAGCTTGAATTTGCGAAAGATGCAGTTAACCAAGCAACAACAAGAAATGAAGTTGCTCAAATCGTCCAATCCGCAAATCAACTTGATCAAACAATGGGTAGACTTAAAGATGTAATGAATCAAGCAAATAGAGACAAATCAGATCCTAATTACACAGAGGCATCTACTGAAAAACAAGATGCATTCAATCAATCTTTAACAAATGCAACACATATTACAGATATACAAACAGGACCTAATGCAACTCAAATAGATGTTGAAAATGCAATCACATCTTTACAACAAGCAATAAATAATCTAGATGGAAATGCACGTGTAACTAATGCAAAGGTACAAACTATTCAAGATATTGAACAACAACCACATCTTAATGATGAGCAAAAATCAGCGATGAAAGATCAAGTTAAACAAGCAACTACATTAAAATCAATCGCTCAAATTGAAGATCAATCACATCAATTAGATCATTCGACTGATCAATTACAACAAGCGATTGATGAACACAATCATGTAACAAATACAGTTGATTTCACGCAAGCTGATCCTGACAAACAAGCTGCATATAATCAAGCAATAGCACAAGCACAACAACTTCTAACTCAAAATGCGACACAACAAGAAGTTGAACAAGCTATTACAGCGATTGAAAATGCTAAACATGATTTGAATGGTGATGAAAAAGTTGCAGAAGCGAAAGCAAATGCAACTCAGAATATTGATCAATTAACTGCTTTAAATGAAGCGCAACATCAAGCGATAAACAATCGCATTAACAATGCCAACGATTTAAATGATATTCAAAGCATCGTTAATGAGGCTAATAAGTTAAATCATGCAATGACTGAACTTCAACAAGCAGTTAACGATAATAATGAACCAACGAAACAAACAGGTAATTATTTAAATGCCGATACTCAACTTAAACATGATTTTGATGAAGCTATCACACAAGCACAACAAGCATTAGATCATCCAACTGGTTCTAATTTAACAACTGATCAAATTAATCAACTTAAAGATGCAATCACACATACAAAAGATGCATTAAATGGTAACCAAAGATTAAATGATTCCAAATCTGATGCATTAAACAAATTAGATCAATTAACACATCTGAATAATGCTCAAAAACAAATGGCAGAACAACAAATTAATTCTGCTAATACCTTAGGCGATGTGGCTAAAGCAGCTCAAAAAGCAACAACATTAGATAAATCTATGGATGCTTTAAATCAGTATGTTCAACGAACAGAAGCGCCAGTCAAAGCAAGTTCGAATTATATCGATGCAGATGATGAGTTAAAAGCGAATTATAACGCTACTTTAGATCGTGCACATAATGTGTTGAACAAAGCTCAAGGTAATGCATTAACAAATGATGAAGTAGAATCTTTACAACAAGAGATAATCAATGCTGAAAATGCCCTTAATGGTGATCAAAACGTTTCTAAAGCTAAAGGTAAAGCTGATCAATTTATCGATAGTTTAGAAAACTTAAATCCAAATCAAAGAAACTTAGCACATCAATTAGTTGCTCAAGCTGATGATTTAGATACTCTTAATGACATCATCAATAATCAAATTGATTTAAATGATGCAATGAAAGTATTAAAAGATATTGTAAATAATGATGTGCCAAGTAGCGAAAATAGTATTAAATATCAAAATGCAGATGATAATGCTAAAGCGAACTTTACTCAAGCTAAAGATGATGCCATTAAATTATTAAAAGGTACTGATAATGAAGTTGGCGATACAAACGATATCCAAGGTGCAATCCAAACACTTAAAGAAGTAATCAACCATTTAAATGGCGATTCTAGATTACAAGATGCTAAAAACAAAGCAATCCAAATGATTAATAAAGCATTAGCAGATAAAATCAATGATATTGAAGCTACAAATGCGACTGATCAAGATAAGATAGATGCTAAAAATAAAGCCGAAGCGCTTGCGAATCAAACAATCAATAATATTAATAAAGCAACAACTAATCAAGCAGTCGATAATGTTGAAAATAACGGCAGTCAAGCAATTGCTCAAATTCATGCTAACGAAATACCAAAAGCTCAAAACGATGCTAAACAAGATATTAATCAACATAGTCAAGCATTAATAGATGCAATTGATCATAATTCAAATCTATCTGATGCAGAAAAAGACGCTTTAAAAGCGCAAATTCGTCAATTACAACAACAAGCAAACACTGATATTTCGAATGCTACAACTAAAGAGCAAATTCAAAATGCCAAAGATCAATTCAACAATGCTTTAGACAAACTAAAAGATTTAATTCAGTCTAAAGTTGATGCAAAACAAGCGATTAAAGATATTGCTAATGCAAAACGTGATGACATTAACAACAACCCAAATCTTACAGATGCGCAAAAAGCAAAAGCATTAAAAGAAATCGATGATTTTGAAAATCAAGCATTGAACAATATCGAAAATGCTAAAACAAAAGACGAAATTTCAAATGCATTAACTAATGGAATTAATCAAATTCAAAATGCGCCTATTTGGGAAGTAGACCAACAACCAGTCACAAACGAATTACCTAAAGCCTCAGCTCAACAGGTACTCGTTAATGAAGAAATTGTTGTCCAACGTGACGAAGTCATAACTGACGAAGACGTGCTTCAACATATCAACTTAAGTGAACAAATAAAAGCAAAAGTATTAGAAATACCAAATACATCAAGCGTATCTAATAATTTAGAAGCACGTGTTGAAATAACTTTAACTGATGGATCAAAAGTGATTGTTCACGTACCAGTTAAAGTGATTGAACAAGCATTAACAGTAGCCAAACAACAAGCAATAAAAGATATTGAAGATGCAACCCGAAATAAAATTGACGATATTAATAACAACACTACTTTAACGCAAGAACAAAAAGATGCTGCGATTACTGAGGTAGATAAATTAAAACAACAAGCAATTGACAATATCAATAAATCTACTAAACAAGATGACGTTGATCAGGCTAAACAAAAGGGACAAGATCAAATTAATCAATTTGACCCTAATGCATTTACTATTGATCAAGCAAAAGATAATGCACAAAAAGCGATAGAAGACGCAATCAATCAAAAAATAGATGAAATTAACGCTAGAAAAGATCTATCAGATAAAGAAAAACAAGTTGCAGTCGAACAACTTAATAAGTTAAAAGACAATGCGATCAAGGCGATAAACGACGCAACAACTTTAACTGAAATTAATAAGCAAAAAGCTCAATATCAAGCAACAATTAATCAATTCAAACCTGTTGCTAACGACTTAGCGAAGCATAAAAACAATGCCATTTCATCTATTAAACAAATTGCTAACCAAAAATCTAAAAGTATCCTAAATAGTCCGTTTGGAACACGTAGTCAAAAACAAGATGCATTAAATAGAATCTATGGCATTTTAAACGATACAATTAGAAATATTTACAATGCTCAATCACAACAAGTTGTTAATCAAGTATTAAATGATGGCATCGCACGTATTCTTTCTGTAGAAATAACAGGATGGAATTCAAACATTCCGCCTCAATCAACATTGACTCATCCATCCGTGTACGATTTATCTAGAGCGCTTAATACTAACCAATTTAAAACATTTAATAGTTCTAGCGAAAATGCAATGGAAAGTCTAAAAGATCTTATAACTAATGAACATGCGAAGAAAGATAGCGAGGAACCAAATGACAACTTTAAACACCATAAAAATTCAAATGGTTTTGTAGATTTATTAAAAAATACACTTGGATTTGTAGGTATTTCAGGTTTATTAGCAGGATTCTGGTTCATTTTAGCGAAACGTCGTAAAAAAGATGAGGAAGATGAAACAGAAGATTATTCTTCACATCAACATAAGAAGAACAAACACTTAATCGATGATGTCGACCACACACCATTGTTAGTTGCTAAAAAGAAAAAGAACAATGACGAAGAAAACAATAAGAAAGCAACTGAATTATCTCAAAAGAAACAATCATTAAAAGATGATGATTCACACGTTGCACCACTGATTGCTAAAAAGAAAAAAGAAAGCAAAGATACAACACCAAAACCAAAAGGAACAGCGACAACCAAAAATAAAAAAGTCGTCGCTTCTAAAAGAAAGAAAAAGAAATCTAAAAAGTCTTCTAAACGTAAAAAGTAATCGTTCCTCAAAATAAAGGAGCACCGATTGAAATCACTTCAATCGGTGCTCCTTTTATATTACTCGGCTTTTAATATTTTATATAATGCTTGTTGTGCATGTTGATTAGCTTCTTTATTTTGTTCTCTAGGTACCCATTTTACAAACAACAAATCAAAGTCTTGCTCTAAAATTTCTAGTTGTTCAAAGTAAGGTTTGAATTTAGCATTTTTTACATATCCTGCTTCTACACTATCTGCAATTAACTTTGAATCCGTGTATAGAAGGGCATTATTTACTTTTAATTCTCTTGCATGTTCTAACGCATGAATACAAGCTGCCCATTCAGCACTATGGTTATCCATTTCTCCTAAATCGTGGGTAAACACATGATGTTGATCTTCTTCTTTAATTACAACAGCACATGTACTCCTACCTGGATTCCCTTTAGTTGCAGCATCAAAATTAATCTTCGCCATGTTTACACCTACTTCATTTATATGTTTTGAACTAATCTAATCATTATTAATTTAATCATAATCATAGGTACAAATTCATCAAATTTTAATTATCATTAATAAAAAATCGCTTTACCTAATTAGTACATTAAGCAAAGCGAAGCGTATTTAATAATTGATTTAAAAGCCTTCATCTAATTTAGTAATTTTACCTTTACGGTAGAACGATTTGGCAATGTATCCAAATGGCACATTGAAAATCGTAGACACAAGTTTTAAAACATATGTCGTGATAAAGATTTCAAAAACTGCCATGCCAGGTAAACTACCTATAAATGCAATAGATACAAATAATGCTGTATCAATGATAGAGCTAATAATGGTACTTCCATAAGCTCTAATGATAAATGTTTTATCTGAACTAAATAGCTTTTTAATTAATGAAAATATAAATACATCCACGTGTTGGCCTATGATATAAGCAACTATTGAACCTAATGCAATTCTAGGCACAACATCAAAAATGGCATGAAAAGCATTTTGCGCAGTATCTTCAGGGGCCGGAATAAAATGTAATGACATTTGCATTATAATAATCATAACTAAAGTTGAAGAGAAACCTAACCAAACTGCACGTTTCGCTACTTTTCTTCCATAAATATCATTTAAAATATCCGTAGCTAAATAAATAGAAGCAAACATCACATTACCTAAAGTAGCTGAAATACCGAATATTTCTACCGTTTTGATCACTTGAATATTTGCGATAATCGTTCCAATCGCTACCCATGCTAGTAATCCTTGTTTACCAAACATACGATACATCGCTACCATTAATATAAACGTCACTAAAAAGGTAGCAACGCCAAACAATTCATTATACATATCATTTTCCTCCTAAATTTTGTTAATGCGGGTGTTTAGAAACCGCTAAAATAACTTAACCATTTTACTCTAAAATAGTATTTTATGCAATGCGATATCCATTTCCACGAAATGTTATATTCATTAAAAAGTGAAATATAAGAAAGACAAATTGATTGTTGTTCAATCATGGTTAATAAATGCTATAATATCGACATGTGAATTAATGAGTCAAAGACAGTAGATTAGATGAACTTGACATATAAGACATGTCATATACGCTACATTAATGTCCCGAACTCTTTATTTGCGACATAAAAAATTCTATAGCTAAAGGGAGTGGAGAGTATCCTTACTTATTCCGAACAACAAGCTATAAATCAAATTGATCAATTATTGACTACGTATTGTCATCAATGTCCATTAAAGTCGCATATAAGAAAGACTGAGAACAAGACACAGGCACATCATTTTTGTATCAATGAATGTTCAATTGGTAAACAAATTAAGCAAATAGGAAATGAACTTCAATAGGAGGTAATTGTTATGGAAATTGTTTCAATCTCAGAAACACCAAATCACAATACTATGAAAATCACTTTAAGTGAATCACGAGAAGATATGAAATCTAATACTTATACATCAGCAGAAGAAGGGCAACCTGAATTCATTAACGCATTATTTGATATCGAAGGTGTAAAATCAATATTTTATGTTATGGATTTCATCTCAGTTGATAAAGAGGATCAGGCAGATTGGCAAACGCTAATCCCTCAAATCGAAGATAAGTTCAATCAATAAGTAAATCTGATTGCATGGAGGACAGAGACTATGGAAATTTTACGTGTAGAACCTACACCGAGTCCTAATACGATGAAAATCGTCTTAACAGAAAAAAGACAAGATAATCAATCGAATACTTATACAACAATTAATGATCAGCAACCACAATTTATTAATGATTTATTAGAACTTGATGGCGTGAAGTCCATTTTCTATGTTATGGATTTCTTAGCAATCGATAAACAACCTAAAGCCGATTGGGAAGAAGTCTTACCTTTAATTACATCTACCTTAAATAAGGAAGATCAAACACAACAAGAATCACAACCAGATGAACACTTTGGAGAAGTTAAAGCTGAGGTATTAATGTTTAAGGGGATACCTTATCAAATCAAACTATCCACCGGACATGATGAAAAACGTAAACAATTACCAGAATTTTATGTAGATAGTATGCTTAAAGCTCAAAAAGATAGCGATAACATAGTATTTTTAAGAAAATGGGAAGACTTTGGCATTCGATATGGGGATATTGAAGACGTTATGAATGACGTATATGAAGAAACATTAGCACTATATCCCGAAGAACGAATTCAACAACTAATTAAAGAAGCATTAGAAACAGATATTGTTATTCCAGAAAGTCACTACCAACATGTATCGCTTGAAACTTATCAGCAAGCTTCAGACTGGAAAGAAAAATTAAGAATGTTGAAATCATTCCCAACACCGACATTTGATGATATTCCTTTATTAGACGCTGCATTAAATGAAGAAAAAGTGCCACTACGTCGTGAAGCAATTGTGTTATTAGGCATGATTGAAGATCGTCAAATCCTACCCTATATTTATAAGGGATTACATGATAAAAGTCCTGCAGTACGACGTACAGCAGGCGATTGTCTAAGCGATTTAGGATTTAAAGAGGCACTACCCGAAATGGAAAAAGCACTTGATGATCCACAGAAAATCGTTCGCTGGAGAGCAGCAATGTTTATATTTGATGAAGGAAACGAACAACAATTAGATAGTCTAAAAGCGCATGCCGATGATTCAGCATATGAAGTTAAATTACAAATTGAAATGGCTATTTCTAGAATAGAGAAGGGCGATGAAGCCCTCGGCTCTGTTTGGAAACAAATTGCGAATAGAAATAAATCCTAATCAATGAATAAAGGAGTATATCAATATGAATGCATATGAACAATATATGAAAGAACTCGCTCAACAAATGCGTTCTGAACTTACAGATCACCAATTTGAAAGTTTAGAAACAAGTGAAGCAGTAGAATCCTACATGAAACAAGTCAGTGACAATGACACAACTTTCGTCGTTATCAATTCTACTTGTGGTTGTGCTGCCGGATTAGCAAGACCAGCTGCTGTTGCTGTTGCAGAACAAAACGAAGCGAAACCAACAAATAAAGTTACAGTATTTGCTGGCCAAGATAAAGAAGCAACTGCAACAATGCGTGAATATATTCAACAAGTACCATCTAGTCCATCATTCGCTTTATTTAAAGGGCAAAATCTAGTCCATTTTATGCCAAGAGAGCATATCGAAGGTAGAGACATCAATGACATTGCGATGGACTTAAAAGACGCTTTTGATGATCATTGTGAAGTCAAATAATCAATGAGTATCACATATTATTGAAAACATTAGGGTAGTAAGAGTAGTACAGTTTTCTCAAGACACTTAGAGATGCGAGACTGTGCTACTCTTTTTGTATGTTTTTTTGACTAAATAAATTAAATTTTACACATATCTGGCTTACTACTTTTTTCAACGATTAATTCTCAGTATAATAAAATTAATGTTAATTGTTGGTAAATATGCCAAAGATACATCAATACAGACTATTAAGAAAGGATGTCATCAATTATGCTCAATTCATTTGATGCAGCTTACCACGGCCTCTGTGAAGAAATTCTAAATATAGGAAACCAAAGAGATGATCGCACTCATACAGGAACCATTTCTAAATTCGGACATCAACTTAGATTTGATTTATCTAAGGGATTTCCATTATTAACTACTAAAAAAGTATCTTTTAAACTCGTAGCAACAGAATTACTTTGGTTTATTAAAGGGGATACAAATATTAAATATCTTCTTCAATATAATAATAATATTTGGAATGAATGGGCTTTTGAAAATTATATCAACTCAGAAGACTATCATGGACCAGATATGACCAATTTCGGTCATCGTTCACTTCAAGATAGTGAATTTAATGAATTATATAAAGCTGAAATGAAAAAATTCAAAGAAAATATTTTAAATGATGATGCATTTGCGCAAAAATACGGTGATTTAGGAAATGTATATGGTAAACAATGGAGAGATTGGGAAGATAAAGACGGCAATCATTTTGACCAACTTAAAACTGTCATTGAGCAAATCAAGCAACATCCTAATTCTAGACGTCATATTGTATCGGCTTGGAATCCTACTGAGATAGATACTATGGCATTGCCACCATGTCATACGATGTTCCAGTTCTACGTACAAGATGGTAAATTAAGTTGCCAATTATATCAACGTAGTGCTGATATCTTTTTAGGCGTACCATTTAATATTGCCAGTTATGCATTACTTACTCATCTCATTGCTAAAGAATGCGGACTTGAAGTTGGTGAGTTTGTTCATACTTTTGGAGATGCACATATTTACTCTAATCACATGGATGCAGTTGAAACACAATTATCCCGAGATAGTTTCAATCCATCACAAATTAAGATTAACACTGACAAATCCATATTCGATATTGAATACGAAGATATTGAACTCATTAATTACGAATCACATCCAGCTATTAAAGCACCTATCGCTGTATAGTATATAAGAAATTTTTTGTAGCTTAGTATAATTATGAGAAATTTTTCAATTTTTATCATAAAATTTTCAATATGAACTAGGTTATTGTAACGAATTGTATTCAATTTATGTTACATTAAATTTATGAAACTGATATATTAACGCCCACATACCAAGGAGGAGAACGAAATGACATTATCTATTTTAGTCGCACATGATCAACAAAGAGTTATAGGTTACCAAAATCAATTACCATGGCATTTACCTAACGACCTTAAACATGTTAAAGAATTAACAACAGGTCATACGTTAGTAATGGGACGAAAAACTTACGAATCCATTGGTAAACCATTACCAAATAGACGAAATGTGGTTTTGACTAAAAATATGTCTTTTCATCCTGATGGTGTGGATGTCATTCATTCTTTCGAAGAGATTCAACAATTAGAAGGCCACGTATTTATTTTTGGTGGTCAAACATTATTTGAAGAAATGATAGATAAAGTAGACGATATGTTTATTACTGTGGTAGATGGAAAATTTCAAGGTGATACATTCTTTCCTCCTTACACTTTTGAAGAATGGGAAGTTGAGTCATCAGTTGAAGGCAAACTAGATGAAAAAAGTACAATTCCACATACATTTTTACATTTAAAAAGGAAAAAGTCATAGGAGGAGTTATTTATGGTTAAGCAAGTTATCGTTACGGATTCTACATCAGATTTACCTCAAAGCTATTTAAAGGAAAATTCAATCAATGTTATACCTTTGAACGTTACAATTGACGGTAAATCATATATTGACCAAATTGAGATTACTTCTGAAGAATATATTGAATATATGGAACAAGATGCTGATGTTAAGACAAGTCAACCTGCTATCGGTGAATTTATTAACCTATACGAAGAACTTGCAGGTGATGATGTGGAAATTATCAGTATTCATATGTCATCTGGCTTAAGTGGTACATATAACACGGCATATCAAGCAAGTGAAATGGTAGATGCGAATGTGACAGTCATAGATTCTAAATCAATTTCCAACGGTTTGGCATATCAAATTAAACATATCGTTGAATTGATAGAACAAGGTACATCTACAACTGACATCGTAAAAAGCGTTAAAGAATTGCAAGAAAACACGAAACTATTTGTTGTCATTGGACAATTAAACCAACTTATTAAAGGTGGCCGTGTAAGTAAGACTAAAGGACTTATTGGTAATATCATGAAAATCAAACCAATAGGTACATTAAATGATGGCAAATTAGAGTTAGTACATAACGCTAGAACTCAAAATACTAGTATCAATTATCTAAAAAAAGAAATTTCAGAATTCATAGAAAATCATAAAATTAAATCAGTAGGTATTACTCATGCAAGTGCATTAGATTTTGTTGATAAAATTAAAAATACCTTTACTGAGGCATTCAATTGTCAAGATTATGATATTAACATCACAACACCTGTTGTCACTACGCATACTGGAAAAGGTGCAATTGGATTGGTTGTCGTTCGAGAAAAATAATAATCGCTTTCAATGTCTTCTAGCCTTTGAGCGTTTATCTTTATTTCTATCTAATAATATCGTAAATTATTAACAAGAATAGGAAGGAGGCAATCAAATGGCTTATGCAACATTAGCTGGCGGTTGTTTTTGGTGTATGGTTAAACCATTCACATCATATCCTGGCATTGAATCAGTAGTCTCTGGATATAGTGGTGGTCATGTAGAAAACCCTACTTACGAACAAGTATGTACTAATCAAACTGGACATGTAGAAGCTGTCCAAATTACTTATAATCCAGAAATAACTTCATTTGAAAATATATTAGATGTTTATTTCAAGACATTTGATCCAACAGATGATGGCGGTCAATTTTTCGATCGAGGTGAAAGTTATCAACCTGTCATCTTTTACCATGACGAAGAACAGCGTAAAGCTGCCATCTTAAAGAAACAACAACTTGATGAACAAGGTATTTTTAAGAAACCGGTTATTACACCAATCAAACCATATAAAAATTTCTATCCTGCAGAAGATTATCATCAAGATTACTATAAAAAGAATCCTATGCATTATGAACAATACCAACGTGGTTCAGGCAGAAAAGCATTTATAGAAACACATTGGGGGACTCAACATGATTAAAAAGAATAAAGACGAACTTAATGATATGGAATATCTAGTTACCCAAGAAAATGGTACCGAGCCACCATTTCAAAATGAATATTGGAATCATTTTGAAAAAGGTATTTATGTAGACAAACTTTCAGGTAAACCATTATTTACGTCTGAAGAAAAATTTGAATCTGATTGTGGATGGCCAAGTTTTTCAAAAGCTATTGATAATGACGAAATCATTGAATTAGTAGATAAAACGTTTGGTATGATTAGAACAGAAGTACGTTCTGAAGATGCCAACAGTCATTTAGGCCATGTGTTTAATGATGGTCCGAAAGATAAGGGTGGATTAAGATATTGCATCAACTCAGCAGCAATTCAATTTATTCCTTATGATAAATTAGAAGAATTAGGTTACGGTGACTTAATACAACACTTTGAGAAATAGGAGTGAAACACTATGTTTAAAAAATTATTTGGTAAAGGTAAAGAAGTAGATAAGAATATTCAAATTTATGCGCCACTATCTGGAGAATATGTAAAAATCGAGGATATCCCAGATCCAGTTTTCGCTCAAAAAATGATGGGAGAAGGTTTTGGTATTAATCCAACTGAAGGTACTGTAGTATCTCCAATTGAAGGTAATGTAGATAATGTATTCCCTACAAAACATGCAATTGGATTAAAAGCAGAGAATGGTCTTGAATTATTAGTGCATATCGGTTTAGATACTGTTCAACTTGATGGAGAAGGCTTTGAAGTACTTGTAGACAGTGGAGACACAGTTAAAGTTGGAGACCCAATCATCAAATTTGATGTTGAATATATTAGAAACAATGCAAAATCAGTTATTTCTCCAGTTATTATTACAAACTCTGATCAAACAGCATCTATTCACTTTGAAGACGTTAACGCAGTTGTTAAAGGTGAAACAAAAGTTATTGATGTGACAATGAACTAATGAAGAATTATTCATTTTATCAATTTGCTATGACAGTTAGAGGTAGAAAAGATGATAAAGGGCGCTTAGCTGAACAAATTTTTGAAGATTTAGCCTTTCCGCGTCATGAGAATGATTTTAATACTCTTTCTGACTATATTGAAACACATGGAGATTTCACATTATCTATGTCCGTTTTTGATGATTTATACGAAGAATATACTGAATGGTTAAAATTTTAGCATTTACATTTAAAGAGGTCGGGACGTAAGCGTTTAAGATTTGAATTGCTTAAAACGATAAAATAATGATAGTACAATACTTATTAAATCGTGAGCGCAATTCTTTCAATACTGCTTTTTAGATACCGTTACATTGGTATCAAAAGCATTAAACCTTAATGTCTCAACCTCTTTTCTTTTATTCTGCTATATTGCAGCTAATATACAAATATAGCCTGTGCTATAACCGTTGATATTTCAGTTGATTTTCCAAATTAATCCATACATACTATAAGTATCTTTTTGTAAATCAAATCGCTAGTTAAATAAAAAGCAACATACTAAAATAATAATGTATTATCAATGTTTCAATTGAATACATCAATTTGAATGGTCACCAAAGATTAAGGGAGTGATTATGTGACGAATGATAAAGACGAACAAATCGAACAAGATCAACAAGATGTAAAACAGCAGAAAAAGAAAGATAAAGCTAAAAAGAAAATTCATCTTAAATTATGGCATTTGATTACACTCATTATTGCTATTATTTTAATTACTGCCGCTATTACTGTAGCAGCTACATTGTTAATTAGTCACCAAATGAGTGGATTGAATAAAGAACAACGTGCTAATTTACATAAAATTGAATATGTATATAAAACATTAAATAAAGATTACTATAAAAGTGAAAAATCCGATAAACTTTCTCAAGCAGCAATAGATGGGATGGTCAAAGAATTAAAAGATCCTTATTCAGAGTACATGACAAAAGAACAAACCCAATCATTCAATGAAGGTGTGTCTGGTGATTTTGTAGGTATCGGAGCAGAAATGCAAAAGAAAAATGATCAAATCAGTATTACAAGTCCAATGAAAGGTTCTCCTGCAGAAAAAGCAGGCATCAAACCAAAAGACGTGGTTACTGAAGTTAATCATAAATCAATCAAAAATAAACCACTTGATGAAGTTGTAAAAATGGTACGTGGTAAAAAAGGTACCAAAGTGACATTAACGATTAAACGTGGCTCAGTTGAAAAAGATATTGCCATTAAACGTGATACAATCCATGTTAAAAGCGTTGAATACGAGAAGAAAGACAATGTTGGTGTCATTACAATCAACAAATTCCAAAACAACACATCAGGTGAATTGAAAAATGCGATTAAGAAAGCTCATAAACAAGGTATTCGTAACGTCGTATTAGATTTACGAAATAACCCTGGAGGATTATTAGACGAAGCAGTTAAAATGGCTAATATATTCATTGATAAAGACAAAACAGTTGTCCAACTTCAAAAAGGTGACGACAAACAACAGCTTAAAACTGAAAACGATCCTCTAAAAGAAGCAAAAGATATGAAAGTGTCGATCTTAATCAATGAAGGTTCAGCAAGTGCATCAGAAGTATTTACTGGCGCCCTCAAAGATTATCATAAAGCAAAAGTATACGGTTCTAAGTCATTTGGTAAAGGAATTGTACAAACAACTCGTGAATTCAATGACGGTTCATTATTAAAATATACTGAAATGAAATGGTTAACGCCTGATGGTCATTATATTCACGGTAAAGGTATTAAACCTGATGTTGAAATTGCTACACCTAAGTATCAATCATTAAGCGTTATTCCTAATGATAAAACGTATAAGTTAGGAGATAACAATAAACATGTCAAAACAATGAAAATTGGTTTAACAGCGCTTGGTTTCAAAGTAGATAATGAATCTAAATCATTTGATACAAGTTTAGAGTCAGCAATTAAAGCATTCCAAAAAGACAATGATTTAACTATTAATGGTGAATTTGATAAGGAAACAAATGATAAGTTTACTCAAAAATTAGTAGAAAAATCTAATAAAAATGATACCGTTTTAGATCAACTACTTAAGAAGTTAAAATAAGTTTAAAATGATTTAAAAGCGTGAATTTAAAGATAAGAGCATTTAACTAACAAACATAAATACAAAGAGGTGTTTTAGATTATGATTAGATTAGCAACGAAAAAAGATCTTTCTAATATTGAAAAATTAGTAGAAGAAGCAAAAGAAATAATGGAGAAATTCAACAATAATCAGTGGGATGATAAATACCCTGTAACTGAACATTTTGAAGAAGATATCGAATCTGAAACACTTTATGTATTAGATGTAGATAATGAAATTTATGGCTTTATTGTCATCGACCAAAATCAGTCAGAATGGTATGATGAACTAGAATGGCCAATCGATCGTAAAGGTGCATACGTAATCCACCGCTTAGCTGGTTCACAATCTTATAAAGGTGCAGCAACCGAGTTATTCCAATTTGCTGTTGATTTGACAGAAGATCATGGTGTACATGTTATTTTGACAGACACGTTTGCGCTTAATAAACCAGCACAAGGATTATTTGAAAAGTTTGGATTTACAAAAGTAGGCGAAGCTGAAATTGATTACCATCCATTCGATCGTGGTGCACCATTTTACGCATATTATAAAAACATATAAGAATAGAGGTTATATTTATGACTAAAATTGCATTTACCGGAGGCGGAACGGTTGGACACGTTTCAGTCAATTTAAGTCTAATCCCTACTGCAATAGACAAAGGGCATGAAGCGTTTTATATTGGTTCTAAAAATGGTATCGAAAGAGAAATGATAGAATCACAATTACCTAATATTGCATACTATCCTATTTCAAGCGGTAAATTACGTCGCTATCTATCATTAGAAAATGCGAAAGATGTATTTAAAGTTTTAAAAGGTGTGCTAGATGCACGTAAAATCTTGAAAAAACAAAAGCCAGATTTACTATTCTCAAAGGGTGGGTTTGTATCTGTACCTGTTGTTATTGCTGCACGTTCTTTAAAAATTCCTACCATCATTCACGAATCTGATTTAACACCTGGCTTAGCAAATAAAATTGCATTAAAATTCGCTAAGAAAATCTATACAACATTTGAAGACACATTAAACTATTTACCAAAAGATAAAGCAGACTTTGTAGGTGCGACAGTACGTGAAGATTTAAAACAGGGAGACCAACAACGTGGCTATCAATTAACTGAATTTAAACCAGATAAAAAGGTCTTACTTGTTATGGGTGGTAGCTTAGGCAGTAAAAAATTAAATGATGCTATTCGTGAAAACCTAGAAGCATTATTACACCAATACCAAGTCATACATTTAACAGGTAAAGGTTTAGTAGATGATTCAATTAAAAAAGAGGGTTACGTTCAGTTTGAATTTGTTAAAGATGATTTAACAGATTTACTTGAGATTACTGATACAGTTGTGAGTCGTGCAGGTTCAAATGCTATTTATGAATTCCTGACGTTACGAATTCCAATGCTATTAATTCCACTTGGACTTGATCAATCTCGTGGAGATCAAATTGATAACGCAAAAAACTTTGAGTCTAA
This sequence comes from Staphylococcus warneri, assembly GCF_900636385.1. Classification (NCBI taxonomy): domain Bacteria; kingdom Bacillati; phylum Bacillota; class Bacilli; order Caryophanales; family Staphylococcaceae; genus Staphylococcus; species Staphylococcus warneri. Next base: position 1,360,564 of record NZ_LR134269.1, read on the forward strand.
AGGTTATGGTAAAGCCATTCCTGAAGAAGAATTAACGCAAGTAAGATTATTAGAAGAGTTGAATCACATTGAAACAAACCGTGATGATATCGTTAAACAAATGCAAACATATAAAGAAAGTTATACTAAAGAAGATTTATTCGATAAAATAATCAAAGATGCTTTAGATAATTAGGGGGACAATGTAATGAGTCGATTAAAACGAATTTCATTACTTATCATTTTTACTTTGATATTTGGAATCATAGCATTCTTCCATGAATCACGCTTAGGTAAATGGATAGATAATGAAGTTTACGAGTTCATTTATGCATCAGAAAGTTTTATTACAACTTCAATCATGCTTGGCGCTACCAAACTAGGTGAAGTATGGGCTATGGTTTGTTTATCATTAATGCTTATTGCATATTTAATGTTAAAACGACTTAGAATTGAAACATTATTTTTTGTTATTGTGATGAGCTTATCAAGCATATTAAACCCCGTTTTAAAAAATATCTTTGATAGAGAACGACCAACATTATTACGTTTAATTGATATTACTGGTTTCAGTTTCCCTAGCGGTCATGCAATGGGATCAACTTCTTATTTTGGTAGTATCATTTATATCTTGAACAGAACTGATTCTGGTCTATCTAAAGGCATTTTAATTGGGTTAGCAGCGTCACTCATTTTGATGGTATCAATATCCCGTGTATATTTAGGGGTACATTATCCAACTGATATTATTGCAGGTATCATTGGTGGTTCATTTAGTATTGTATTATCAACACTAATTTTAAATAATAAATTGGCAGAATAATATTAGATTATAAAGCACCACATTTCCATAATTTGAAATGTGGTGCTTTCATTTATCATCAATTGATTTTACTAATTTATAAAACTAGAGCCCTCTAATTCTTTTAAATTGTTTACTGAACTAAAAAAGCAGTAAACCTCAAGTGTCTAAAGGTCTACTGCTTTATTAAAACGTTTTTCAACGTTAGTCTTTTACGGGCATATAAAAGGGGATTATATGAAAATGACCAATCCTTAAGAACGAAATATATGTGGGGGGGAAAGTTCTTTTTGGTATTGATAATCATTTTCAACTATTATTATACATGAATGAGAATCATTGTCAATTAGAAATAACGAAAAATGATGAACTATTTATAAATTATTAACCATCATCAATTTTTGACATTACGAATACTTGAAATAATAATAAAATACTTCTCAATACCTACCATTTAACGATTGAAAATATGATAAAATTTAGTTAAGAAGACAATTAATGGGTTATACACAAAGAGACAAACACATATGAATAAAGTCATCTAATTAATCATTGAGATTTAGATTCATAATTTTATGAAAGCAATGACTTGCTTTCAAAATCAGATGTCTACATTTACATCAATGAACATAAAAAGATATATAAATCATTCATATGTTAAATGTATTTATTTAACATTGTGTATAACCATATTAAGAGGTGCAAAGATGACAAACATTTTAATTGTAGAAGATGAAAAGAACTTAGCTCGATTTATTGAACTTGAACTAACTCACGAGAATTATCAAGTCGATATTGAAAATGATGGTGCTACTGGTCTAGATAAAGCACTGAATAAAACTTATGATCTCATTATTTTAGATCTAATGTTACCCAATATAAATGGATTAGAAATATGTCGTCAAATTCGTCAACAACAAACAACACCGATTATCATCATTACCGCTAAAAGTGATACTTATGATAAAGTTGCAGGTTTAGATTATGGTGCTGATGATTACATTGTTAAACCATTTGATATTGAAGAATTACTTGCTCGTATTAGAGCTATACTTCGTCGTCAACCTAAAAAAGATACGATTAATATTAATGGCATTATTATAGATAAAGAAGCTTTTGAGGTTACAGTAGATGGCACTCAATTAGATTTAACTAAAACTGAATATGACTTATTCTATGTGTTAGCAGAGAACAAAAATCATGTATTACAACGTGAACAAATATTGAACCATGTATGGGGATATAATACTGAGGTTGAAACGAATGTCGTAGATGTCTATATCCGATATTTAAGAAATAAACTCAAACCGTTTGGTAAGGATAAAGTAATTGAAACAGTACGTGGCGTAGGGTACGTGATTCGATGATGAAACAACGAAAACTCAAATATAAATGGATGTTAATCACAACATTTATAACTTTTATCACAATCGTTTTATTCTGTTTGGTTATCATCTTCTTTTTAAAAGATGCTTTGCATGATAGTGAGCTAGACGAAGCTGAACGTAGTTCTGACGATATTATCAATTTATTCCACGCCAAACCATTAGATGAAATATCGGCCTTGGATTTAAATGCTTCTTTAGAAAACTTTCAAGAAGTAACTATTTTTAATACTAAAGGAAAAAAATTACTACAAACAACAAATGAAAATTTACCTTCTGTACCTTCTAATATCGGCCTTTCACATCCTGAAAGAGTCAAAATTATCAAATACAAAGGCGTTGATTATCTAGCAATCACAGAACGTATCCATACTAAAAATTTTAATGGATATAGCGTATTAATACATTCATTAGAAAATTATGAACATCTTGTACAATCTTTATATATTGTAGCCATTGCATTCGGTTTAATCGCTACAATCATCACAGCTATAGTAAGTTATATTGTCTCGTCACAAATCACTAAACCCATCGTAACTATGTCTAACAAAATGAATCAAATTCGGCGAGATGGTTTCCAAAATAAGTTAGAGTTAACGACTAACTATGAAGAAACTGATAATCTCATCGCTACATTCAATGAGATGATGTTCCATATCGAAGAAACATTTAATCAACAACGGCAATTTGTCGAAGATGCATCCCATGAATTAAGAACACCATTACAAATTATTCAAGGTCATTTGAATTTAATTCAACGATGGGGTAAAAAAGATCCAGCCGTGTTAGAAGAATCACTTAATATTTCTTTAGAAGAAATGAATAGAATTACTAAATTAGTTGAAGAATTATTATTATTAACTAAAGACAATGTTAAAAGTGGCCAACTAGAAAAAGAACTCGTAGATATCAATTCTGAAATATTATCTAGAGTCAAATCACTCAAACAATTGCATCCGGATTATACGTTTGATGTTGAACTAGATGAAAAACCTTTAAAACTTAAAATGAACCGTCATCAGTTTGAACAACTCATTTTAATATTTATAGATAATGCAATGAAATATGATACTGAAAATAAATTAATTCAGATCAAGACTCAACTTAAAAACAAACAAATTAGCATAGAAATTACTGACCATGGTTTAGGTATTCCAAAGCAAGACTTGGAATTTATATTTGACCGTTTTTATCGTGTAGATAAATCTCGCGCTCGTAGCCAAGGTGGTAATGGTTTAGGTCTATCAATTGCTGATAAAATCGTTCAATTAAACGGGGGATTTATTCATGTAGAAAGTGAAGTTGATCAATATACAACATTTAAAATCATATTTTAATAACCCCAACCAGAATTAAATTTCTATCTCAATCACGCTATTTTGTATACCTAATTAAGCTTTTAGTTTACATCTTTAAAGTCAACATTTTAATATAATTAAATTAATGCAGAACCAAATTTTTCTTGGTTCTGTTTTTTTACAATAATAGGTAAATCCACTTTAACAAAATTTGAAATAATGCTATTATTGTCTTGTAAGCGTTTCAACATTTTTGTGGAGGGTGTAATATGACAAAGGACAAGAGAGAAGTTACAGAGGCACCTGTAAACTTCGGCGCAAATCTAGGGTTAATGCTAGATTTATACGATGATTACCTACAAGATCCATCATCTGTACCCGAAGATTTACAAGTCCTATTTAGTACAATTCAAACAGGGGAAGCTCATATCGAAGCTAAACCAGCCGCTAATGAGGGTGGTTCACAATCTGGTGACAGTACAATTAAACGTGTCATGAGATTAATCGATAACATTAGACAATACGGACATTTAAAAGCAAATATATATCCAGTCAATCCTCCAGAGCGTAAAAATATACCTAAATTAGAAATAGAAGATTTCGATTTAGATCAAGCTACTTTGGAAAATATCTCAGCTGGAATCGTATCAGAACATTTTACTGATATTTACGATAATGCATATGAAGCTATTGTTCGTATGGAAAAAAGATATAAAGGTCCTATTGCGTTCGAATATACGCATATTAATAACAATAAAGAACGTGTATGGTTAAAACGTCGTATCGAAACACCATATAAAGCAACATTAAATAATAAACAAAAAACTGAATTATTTAATAAATTGGCTCATGTCGAAGGTTTCGAGAAATATTTACACAAAAACTTCGTTGGTGCAAAACGATTCTCTATTGAGGGCGTCGATGCTTTAGTACCAATGCTACAACACACGATTACACTAGCTGGTGAAGCTGGTATTAAAAATATTCAAATTGGTATGGCACACCGTGGTCGTTTAAATGTACTGACTCACGTATTAGAGAAACCATATGAAATGATGATTTCAGAGTTCATGCATACTGATCCTATGAAGTTCTTGCCAGAAGATGGTAGCTTAGAATTAACTGCTGGTTGGACTGGTGATGTGAAGTATCACTTAGGTGGCGTGAAAACTACAGATTCATACGGTATTGAACAACGAATCGCTTTAGCAAACAACCCAAGTCACTTGGAAATTGTAGCGCCCGTTGTTGAAGGTCGTACTCGTGCTGCTCAAGATAATACGCAACAAGCAGGCGCACCACAAACTGACTTCCATAAAGCTATGCCAATCATTATTCATGGTGATGCTGCTTATCCTGGTCAAGGTATTAACTTTGAAACAATGAACTTAGGTGATTTAAAAGGCTACTCAACAGGTGGTTCTTTACACATCATCACAAACAACCGAATTGGTTTCACAACTGAACCAACAGATGGCCGTTCTACAACATACTCAACAGATGTGGCTAAAGGTTATGATGTTCCAATTTTACATGTTAATGCTGACGACGTTGAAGCAACAATTGAAGCTATTGATATCGCAATGGAATTCCGTAAAGAGTTCCATAAAGATGTTGTCATCGACTTAGTAGGTTATAGACGTTATGGTCATAACGAAATGGATGAACCGTCAATTACAAATCCATTACCATACCACAATATCCGTAAGCATGATTCAGTAGAACTTGTTTATGGTAAAAAATTAGTGGACGAAGGCATTATTAGTGAAGATGAAATGAATCAAGTCATTGATAGTGTTCAAAAAGAAATGCGTGCAGCACATGATAAAATTGACAAATCAGATAAAATGGACAATCCAGATATGGAAAAACCAGAATCCTTACAACAACCACTTAAGAGTGATGATAAAGAGTTCACATTTGATCACTTAAAAGAAATCAATGACGCGATGTTAACATATCCTGAAGGATTCAATGTGTTGAAAAAATTAAATAAAGTACTTGAAAAACGTAAAGAACCATTTGAAAAAGAAGATGGTTTAGTAGATTGGGCACAAGCGGAACAACTTGCTTTTGCAACGATTTTACAAGATGGTACTTCTATTCGTTTAACTGGTCAAGACAGTGAACGTGGTACATTCAGTCATCGTCATGCAGTACTACACGATGAAGAAAATGGTGATACATTCACACCATTACATCATGTACCTGATCAAAAAGCATCATTCGATATTCATAATTCACCATTATCAGAAGCAGCTGTTGTTGGTTTTGAATATGGTTACAATGTCGAAAATAAAGGTAGCTTCAACATTTGGGAAGCACAATATGGGGACTTCTCAAATATGGCTCAAATGATGTTTGATAACTTCTTATCAAGTGCGCGAGCAAAATGGGGCGAACGTTCAGGTTTAACATTATTCTTACCTCATTCATTTGAAGGTCAAGGTCCAGAACATTCATCAGCACGCCTTGAAAGATTCTTACAACTTGCAGCAGAAAACAATAGCACTGTAGTTAACTTATCAAGTGCAAGTAACTACTTCCACTTACTACGTGCGCAAGCAGCAAGCCTAGATTCTCAAGAAATGAGACCTTTAATTGTTATGTCACCGAAAAGTTTATTACGTAACAAAACAGTTGCTAAACCAATTAATGAGTTTACGACTGGTGGTTTCAAACCGATCATTGCTGAAGATTATGAAGCTAATAAAGTTAAAAAAGTAATATTAGCTTCAGGTAAAGTATTTATCGACTTAAAAGAATATTTAGCTAAAAATCCTGACGAATCTGTATTACTTGTAGCAGTTGAAAGATTATATCCATTCCCTGAAGAGGAAATCCAAGAAATTTTCGATCAACTACCAAATCTTGAATCAGTATCATGGGTACAAGAAGAACCTAAAAACCAAGGTGCATGGTTATTCGTTTATCCTTACCTAAGATCATTAGTTGGTGATAAATACGATTTAAGTTACCATGGAAGAATCCAAAGGGCAGCACCAGCTGAAGGTGATGGAGAAATCCATAAACTTGTTCAAAATAATATTATTGAAAGTAGCATTACTAAATAAATAGGGGGAAATTCAAAATGCCAGAGGTTAAAGTTCCAGAATTAGCAGAATCAATTACAGAAGGTACCATTGCAGAGTGGTTAAAAAATGTTGGGGATAGCGTAGATAAAGGTGAAGCTATTCTTGAATTAGAAACAGATAAAGTAAACGTAGAAGTTGTGTCAGAAGAAGCAGGTGTCTTATCAGAACAACTTGCTAACGAAGGCGATACAGTTGAAGTAGGTCAAGCTATCGCAGTTGTTGGTGAAGGTAGTGGTAATGCATCAAGTGGTTCATCAGATAATCAAACTCCACAAAGTAATGATGAAACTAATAAAGACGATCAACAATCTAAAGAGACTTCTCAACCATCAAACGATAATCAATCATCTGATCAATCACAAGATGATTCAGCTAATAACCAACGTGTGAAAGCAACACCTTCAGCACGCCGTCATGCTCGCGCTAACGGTGTTGACTTAAGTGAAGTTGCTGGAAAATCTAATGACGTTGTTAGAAAAGAAGATGTAAACAACAGTCAAAACCAAGCTCAACAATCATCTCAAAATGATAACAAACCTTCTGGTAATGAAGCTAAAAAATCTAGTGACAAACCATCTAAACCAGTTATTCGTGAAAAAATGTCACGCAGAAAGAAAACTGCTGCTAAAAAATTATTAGAAGTATCTAATAACACAGCAATGTTAACAACTTTCAATGAAGTTGATATGACAAATGTTATGGATTTACGTAAACGTAAAAAAGAACAATTCATCAAAGACCATGATGGTACTAAATTAGGTTTCATGTCATTCTTCACAAAAGCTGCAGTAGCTGCACTTAAAAAATATCCAGAAGTTAACGCTGAAATTGATGGCGAAGACATGATTACTAAACAATACTATGATATCGGTATCGCTGTATCTACTGATGACGGTTTATTAGTACCATTCGTAAGAGATTGCGATAAGAAAAACTTTGCTGAAATCGAACAAGAAATCGCTAATCTAGCTGTCAAAGCTCGCGACAAAAAATTAGGCTTAGATGACATGGTTAACGGTTCATTCACAATTACAAATGGTGGTATCTTCGGTTCAATGATGAGTACACCAATTATCAATGGTAGTCAAGCTGCTATCTTAGGTATGCACTCAATCATTACTCGTCCAATTGCAATTGACAAAGATACTATCGAAAACCGTCCAATGATGTACATCGCATTAAGCTATGATCACAGAATTATTGATGGTAAAGAAGCAGTAGGATTCTTAAAAACAATCAAAGACTTAATTGAAAATCCTGAAGATTTATTATTAGAATCTTAATTCAAAAGACTAAATTTGAATATAACTAAAGAACCAACGGTGAAATGAATCACCGTTGGTTCTTTATGTATTAATTAATACTTAGGTAGTATATGATTTTACGAAAATGAATGATACGCTTACTTTAAAGATTAAGCTAACAATCATTTTAAATGGGGGTGCATTGATGACAACTGAGGCAATTGTTGCAAATCACATATCAAAATCAATCAATCATAAAGAAATTATAAATGATCTATCGATAACCATTCCAAAGCATAGTATGACTCATATACAAGGGCATAATGGTTCAGGCAAAACAATCACATTACAATTACTTGCACAGCTTATCAGTCCTAGCAAAGGCAATATTAAAGTTAACGGCCGTATCAGTTATGCACCTGATTATCTTCCAAATGATTTAAATTTAACTGTAAGAGAATATCTATCATTTATTCGACATCTCAATCATTTACATATCAATGATCAATATTTAAATAATATGATTTCAAATATGCATCTTGAACCATTTCTCTCACATAGATTAAAAAATTGTTCAAAAGGAACACAACAAAAGGTAAATCTTATTCAATGTCTAGCATCAAAAGCAGATATATACTTATTAGATGAACCATTTAATGGACTTGATGAGTCATCTTTAGCTTATTTACTGTCACAACTTAAGTTATTAAAAAATAAAGCAACGATCATATTAACTGCTCATGATTCGCTTATTTATCATCACATCATCACTCATACATTTGATCTCGAAAGCCAAGAATTAAAAGAAATAACAACTACGATGTCAAAATACAAAATAATTAGTTTTAACATAGATAATATAGAAAATAAAGAAGATTTAATCTACCACTTCAAAATGAAACATGACACTACTATTTTAAAAAATACTAATAATACTAATTACATTAAATTAAAAGTACCTGCAAAAGAGACCAATGTCGTTTTAAAAAAGTTAATTCATAAGAACGTAACTATTGATTCCGTTATTAACGAGGAGGGTGATTAATGCGTTTTACAGCTTATCAATTCAAAAAATTAATAAGATCATACACATTTATACCTCCCTATATCGTTTATATGATTTGGATAGCTATGCTTTATGTTTATAGTGGGCAATCTATTTTATCAAGCTATGCATCATCAACTATTGTGTTATTAGCTGTATCAGCATGGTTAACGATTAATATATATCAATTAGAAAATAATAAAGAACGACAGTTATTATTTATACAATTTAACTCTAAACTCAAATATCTGACACATAAGTTATATTTTAGCATTATGACATTACTACCTTTAATCATTTTTTCAATACTTTATCCAATTCTATTCAATCGATTTTCAGAAAAAATGTCTATCATACATTTGACTCTGGCATTATATTTACATGTTATTGTTGTCATTTTTGGTGTGTTAATCGGTACCTTTATTTGTATTCAAAATGTCATGTCGAGAAAGTACAGTTGGCTATTATTGATTCTAATCATTCTATTATCTATAATGCGACACACCATCATTCTAAGCGTACCAGCTACAAAATATATATTATGGCTCATACCACCAGTAGGTGACTTCATTCAAATATACCAGTATTCTCTAAACCAACTGATCACATTCCATTTTTTATTCATTAGTTTATGGATTGCTATTTATATCTTCATTTTCACTTTAGGATTGTATTATTTATTTTCTAAAACAGAATATTTGTAAAATCTAGCATGAATAATCAGAAAAAAGCCAGTAAACGGGTCTTTAAAAACTCATTTACTGGCTTTATCCATGTTAAATATCTAAAACTATAAAATAATATTTTAGTATAAGACGATAATCTCTATAATTGCTAAATAATACATACAATAAATGCAATTAAGAAATATTTAAAGCTTGGCTTTTGCTTATTTTGCAAATTCGTAAAAACTTGTATGCCTGAATAGACAGCTATTAAAACAGTAATTGCAAATATAATCCACATCGTAGACATGTGTATGCCTCCTTATCTAATCTCTATACTTATATTTTAATACACTTTTGCAACAATACCAAAATGTATTTTAGCTTAATTTTGAAAAATGAATTACATTCAAACTAAAAACAATTTATAATTCTACTATTTTAAACAGCAAATCATCACAATAGTTCATCATATAAATCATCGTGAAAATACGTTATAATAATATTGTAACGATAAATGATTAGGGGTGTCAGTATATGAGCGGACTTAGAAGTGTCACGTTAGGTACAAGTGACCTATCTAAAACTAAAGATTTATTTGAAAATATATTAGGTTTTAATTCATCTGAAAAAGGTGAACATGCTTTAAGATTTGGTGATGCTAATTTAAGCCCAGGTACGCGCATACATTTTGTGGAAGTACCTAATAACAATTATCAAAACTTACATATCGATAGCGTTGGTTTAAGAACACCATCCGATTCTGGTCTAGATGAATATCAATCTATTTTCACAAATCATCAAATATCTTATAGCTCAATTACTGAACTCAATGGTAATAAGCATTTTAACTTCAAGGATCATAATCAACAATTATTTGATATCTATTCAAACGAACATAATACAGGCGTTCCATTAGGCATGTCATCATTTGAAAGTACTGTCAATCCGCTACATCAAATTCAAGGTTTAGGCCCTGTGATTCTTAAGGTAAATGAATTGCCAATCACAGCATCTATCCTTACAAATGTATTTGGATTAAATATATTTGCAGAATATCATCCCTCTGAAGAATCAACACAAGCTATCCAAGTATTTAAAATTGGAGAAGGTGGCCTTGGTGGTGAACTGCATCTATATGAAGCAGAGACAGAAATCAATAATGAAGATGTAGGTATGGTTGAACAAATAGAATTTTCCACTCAAAATAAGTCGGAATTTGAAAACGCTAAGCAAACATTAGATGATATAGGTATACCATATAAAACATTAGAACAAGATGATTCTGATTCACTGCGAATAACTGAAAACAGTGGTATTTCATTCATTTATACACTAGAAAAATAAAATTATTAAAATAATCATAGAGGTAGGGAAATAAAATGTTACACGAAACATGGAAAGAACGTACACCAATTAAAAAAGTAGAAGTGACAAATACAGATGCGAAGAAGTTCACTGTATCTGATATGCTTACTGTTGGTGAACAATATGATGTCATTAATGAAACTGAAGAATATTATCAAATCATCGATAATTCAGGTTTAGTTGGTGGCTATTACAAAACATACTTTAAAGAAGTTTAAAATCGTTTCAATCAGTTTAGACTGTCAAACAAGTATATAAAGACAATAGTCAACAAGACTAAGACAATTGGAAATCCAAACCCACATGTCTTAGTCTTTTTCATATAGATAAAAAAGGAGCATATGATTTATGGTACAAGCACAATATAAAAATGCTGACGTTTCAGTTTTTAATGATGCGAAAGCATTATTTGATTTAAATAAGAATATTTTATTAAAAGGACCAACAGGTTCTGGGAAAACTAAACTCGCAGAAACATTAAGTGAAGTTGTAAATACACCAATGTATCAAGTTAACTGTTCAGTTGATTTAGATGCAGAAAGTCTATTAGGATTTAAAACAATCAAAACGAATGAACAAGGGCATCAAGAAATCGTTTTTATTGATGGACCTGTTATTAAAGCCATGAAAGAAGGACATATCTTATATATTGATGAAATCAATATGGCTAAGCCGGAAACATTACCTATCTTAAATGGTGTGTTAGATTACCGTCGACGTATAACTAATCCCTTTACAGGTGAAGTTATTCAAGCAAAGCCTGGCTTTAACGTGATTGCCGCTATCAATGAAGGCTATGTAGGTACGCTACCTATGAACGAGGCACTTAAAAACCGATTTGTTGTGATACAAGTGGATTATATCGATGGAGATATTTTAAGTCACGTTATTAAAGAACAAAGTCGTTTACAAGATGATGCAACTATCCAAAAAATCATTAAATTCAACGAAGATTTACGTACAATGACCAAACAAGGTCAAATTTCTGAAGAAGCAGCAAGTATACGTGCACTGATTGATTTAAGTGACTTAGCAACTGTAATGCCTATCGAACGTGCGATTAAACGTACAATTATAGATAAACTTGAGGATGAACGAGAACAACAAGCCATCATAAATGCAATTGAACTTAACTTTTAGAGAGGGATAAATCATGAGCGACCGTTTCATTAAATTTAACGACGAACAGTTAGATGCTAAACAAGTGATGATGTTACAAGACTTAGCTCGTTTACTTTTAAAAAACGAGCAAACACAAGTTAAAATTCAAAAATTCCCTTTTTACAATCCATTTAGTAATACTCTTATTACAAGTTGGTTTTGGTCCCACCGTCCAAAAGAAGTTGAAGCTGCTGGCCTCAAAACAGATGTTATGTTAGCGGCCTATGGTTATCGAATGATGGATGTAGGTATCGTTAATGAGGTGTTACACAATAACGAGTTTAAACATCCTAAATTTTTCCAACAACTATTTAAATTATTAGAAGATATACGTATATTTAATGAAATTAAAATACAACGTCCAAGCACTACAAAGTATATAGATTTACGTTTAAATACCAGACTTACATTTACTGAATCACAAATTAATGTTTATAAAACGAAAACACTATACACAGATTTATTATTTTTATATTTAGAACATGCTTTTATTAATCAAAACTTCTATGATGTTCCATCCATACATCCAAAATTTGATGACGTCTTAGTCAATATGTATCAATATTTGCCTAACTTCTTTCAAAATCAAAATTCTGAAGACAATATGTTTTTAGCTGAACGTATATTATATCAAGTAGATGATTTATTAAAAGAAGATATGTTAAATGAATATTATTATATCTCCAAAAATCTATATAAAGACATTCAACAAGACCTGTTTGAAGACTTAAAGCGAACAGATGCTGCTAATACAGATGGTAAAGATCAGTCACAAGAGGAAAATGATGCTGTGACAGCCGAAGCAGAAACCAAAGCTGCTGATAGTTCTTCTGAAGGTGGCGCTTATCTCGAAATGGAACTACATGAGGGTGAAAACAGTGAAGTAATGGCTGACAATGATACAGCTAGAGAAGGGGACTCATCTGATGACATGACCGATATGATGACTAAAAAAGGTAAGGTGTCTCAAAACACGCTTGATCGCGAAGAAGGAGGCTTTATTGGTCAAAATAGTGCTTTCGCATTAGATGGCATTAATCAAAATGTTGATATTAAATGGAAAGTCCCTGACATTTTACCTGAATACATCCAGGCTTATGAAGATGTTAAAAATGATGTGCAATTTGAAATTAAAGATTTAATCCAAATTATTAAAAAGACAATCGAACGTGAACATCAAGATGAAAGACATAATCTAACTAAAGGCAGATTACAGAAAAATTTAATTAATTGGTTTATAGATGATCAATATAAATTGTTCTATAAAAAACAAGATTTAAGCCAATCATTTGATGCAACATTCACATTATTAATCGATGCTTCAGCTAGTATGCATGATAAAATGGACGAAACGATTAAAGGTGTCGTACTCTTCCACGAGACGTTAAAAGAATTAAACGTAAAACATGAAATATTGGCCTTTAACGAAGATGCCTTTGATTCAGATGATACGAAGCAACCTAATATTATAGATGAAATCATTCATTACGACTATTCAACATTGAAGAAAGATGGCCCTCGAATAATGGCCCTCGAACCACAAGACGATAACCGTGATGGGGTTGCCATTCGAATCGCGAGCGATAGATTAATTCGTCGCAGTCATCATCAACGATTTCTCATTGTCTTTTCTGATGGAGAGCCTTCTGCATATAATTATAGTCAAGATGGCATCATAGATACGTACGAAGCTGTTGAAAATGCGCGTAAATTTGGTATTGAAGTCTTCAATGTATTCTTGAGTCAGGATCCAATTACTGAAGATATAGAGCAGACGATTCATAATATTTATGGTCAATATTCAATATTTGTTGAAGGTGTTGAACATTTACCAAGTTTACTATCACCATTATTGAAAAAACTATTGCTTAAATCTTTTTAAAAATATGTCTATTTGATAAATTTAAATTAACTAAGTTTTTAAATTTTCTGAAATTATATAGACTTATGAATTATATCTATGCTAGAATGTTTAATGTTGCATATTTAAGGACAAAGGAGCAGCATTATGAACAAGAATACATGGATTGTAGGGTTCACACTTTTTGCTATGTTCTTTGGTGCAGGTAATTTAATCTTCCCAACGAACTTAGGTTTAGATAGTGGACACTTTTTCTGGCCTGCGATTCTCGCATTTGCACTAACTGGTATTGGACTGCCATTACTTGGTGTTGTCGTTGGTGCACTTGATAAACAAGGTTATATTGGGGCATTTAATAAAATATCACCAGTTTTTTCGATAATATTTTTAATAGTGATTTATTTAACTATTGGACCTTTATTTGCTATACCTCGTACAGCATCAACATCATTTGAAATGACTGTCACACCGATAGCGCATACCAATGGCAATCTGGCTTTATTTATATTTACACTTATATACTTTATTATCGTATTATATTTATGCATTAACCCAAATAAAATGGTCGATCGTATCGGCTCCTTACTTACGCCACTATTACTGATCACTATTTTAGCAATGATTGTTAAAGGGTTTATTGATTTTAGTGACCATTCATCAAGTCATGGTAATACAGAACTTTTCAACAGTAATATAGGTAGTTTTTCTCAAGGATTTACACAAGGTTACTTAACAATGGATGCGATTGCTGCGATTGCATTTTCAATGATTGTAGTGAATGCGATTAAAGCAACAGGTGTCAATCATGCTGATAAGATATTTAAGCAAACCTTAATGGCAGGTTTAATCGCAGCTGTCGCATTAATCTTTATCTATATTTCGTTAGGATTTATCGGAAATCATATTGATATTTCTGATGCAAAGTTAAAATCACTTGCTGCTAAAGACCAAAACGTAGGTACATTTTTATTAACGACAATGGCATCTACTGGTTTCGGAACTTTCGGTAAGTATTTATTAGGTATTATAGTAGCTTTAGCTTGTCTAACAACAGCATGTGGTTTAATAGTTGCTGTAAGTGAGTATTTCCATAGAATCATACCTAAAATTTCATATAAAGCATTTGTAATTTTCTTTACTATTATTAGTTTTATCATTGCAAATCAAGGTCTGAATGCTGTCATTACAATGTCGCAACCTGTGCTTAGCGTCATCTATCCTGTGGCAATCACAGTAGTGTTACTCATCTTGATAGCTAGATTCATTCCAACAAAACCTATTACACAGCAAATCACTGTTATTGTAGTTGCAATTGTATCTATCTTGAGTGTGATTCATACACAAGGATGGTTAAAATTGAGCTTTATGGACCATCTATGGCTTAAAGATTATTCATTAGAATGGTTCCCAATTGCTGTAATGACTACTATTATTGCATATATTATTAGTATTTTTATCAAACAACAACCTATCGTTTATCAAAAAGAATAGATATTAAAAAAGCTTCCCTAAAATTAAATAGGGAAGCTTTTTAAGGTTCTTTTCGCATTGATAATAAATGTTGTTTCAAATCATTTTCAAGACCTGACAATTCTTTTTCTGCAGCTTGTCGTTTTTGACGACCTTCATGTTGAATTTGTAATGTTTGTTCAATAGTATCAATAATATCACTTTGTGTTTGTTTCAATGTTTCAATATCGACAACACCGCGTTCGTTCTCAGTTGCCGTTTCAATCGCATTTTGTTTCAACATCGATGCGTTTTGAGTTAATAAATCATTCGTTGTATCAGTGACTGCACGTTGCGCTGAAACTGCATTCCGTTGACGCATCAATGTCAGTGCAATAGCCATTTGATTTTTCCATAATGGAATACTTGTTAGTATTGAGCTCTGAATTTTTTCAGCTAATGCCTGATTTACATTTTGAATCATTCGTATTTGTGGTGCAGTTTGAATGGCAATTTGTCTTGAAAGTTGTAAATCATAGATTCTTTTTTCTAAGCGATCCACAAATTGCTCCATATCTGCGACTGCTTGAATATCCATCTGATTGCCTGATGTTTCAGCTTTCTTTTGTAACTCTGGAATAGTATGTTGTTGAATATCTAGCTTTTTTCGTTGTGCTGCTGCAATATAAAGCGTCACATCATCAAAATATCGCTTATTTTGATCATACAAGCCATCTAATAAATCTATATCCTTCGTTAAGTTACCTTTATGCTTTTCCAATTGAATGGTGATTCGATCAATCTGTGAACTCACTGATTGCATTCTAGAGAAAATCTCATTAATTGAAGATTTCGTTCTTCTAAAAAGACGTTTTAGTCTAGATTGTTTACTAGGGTCTAAGTCATTAGGGTTCACAGATTTTAATTTACTCATCAATTGGTTTAATGAATCACCAACAGGACCCATATCTTTTGACTGTACATCGTCCAACATTTGATGTGAAAACTGCGACATATTTTGTTGTAAGTTTGTACCAAAAGATAATAGACCATCGTGATCAAGTGGCTTAATTTGTTCACTAATCTCATTAATCCTTTTTTGATCAGCTTCAGTAAATTGATGTTCAAAATCTTCTACAATCGTATTAGGTTGCTCAGATTGATGATTGATATATTGATCAAGAGGGTGTGATGGGGTACGTTCTTGTTCATTTGCCATGTCCATTTACGCTCCTTATCTTTATAATTTTTTTCGACGCTGTTGTTCTATTTTATTTAATTCCATTTCAACATCTAATCGTTCATAATCGTCTTCATTCAGTTGTTTTAAATCCGCTACTAATGTTCGTTTTACTTCATCTAATGTAATTCTTGTTTGTTCTAATTTCTGCTTTTCTTCGGGAGACTTTCTAGGCATTTTAGTTAATCTCGTATATGAATCTACTAAATTCAAGGCATTATCAATATGCGAATAAAAGAATCCTTCTACTTTAAAAAACATACCTGGACGTTGTCTCACACTCATATAAATCGAGCGAGAGATTCTATAGATATCGTTGACCTGTCTGAAATCTTTAATAGAACGAATATTGATAAATGATTTTAAAATCAAACGTATTTTGGATTGTGCTTGGTTTAATTGACTTCTAACATATCTATATTCTCTTCTAGTTAAACCTATTTCATTTAGATATTTACGCGAAGTCAAACGTTGAGTAGGGAAGTACGATAAGACAAATCCACCCAAACCAATGACCCCGTCAACGATAAATGACAGATCAAATCCAAAGATACTAACCATCCAAGCAATTATCGCTACCGGTATACCTACCATCGCCCCCAAAACTCTTGAAATATTATATCTCAACTGCCATCTTCCTTTTTTTGTATTTATTTAAATTGTTTTGAATTCAGTTAATGTTTCGTCTATATCTAAATCTTCTACTTGATAGTTAGTTACATGTGAGGCAGGAGAAGCACCTGCAATAACGCTATTGATAAATGCTTCTAAATTTTCTTTTTCTCCTTGAGCATATATATCAACATAGTCTTCAACATTTTGCACTGTACCTACAACGTGATGTTGATTGCCTAATCTTTGAGTGTAAAATCTAAAACCGACACCTTGTACTGTGCCAAATACTTGTATATGTTTACGTTCCATTATTATCACCTCATATCACTATTATAAGGATAAAGACGTAAAAAAACTAATAATTGCTATATCGTCTATCAGTCAAAAGTATGAGTCTTCTAACTTGATTTTGATATACAACCAGTTAAAATTATCAGTATAGAATTTTAAGAAGAAGGGGATACATATGTGGACGGTTGCAAAAATTAGAGCTGACTATGAAGGTTGGTGGTTGTTTGAAGATTGGCCAGAAAAGATTGTGAAACAATCTGAGTTTTCTACATATGAAGACATGTTAGATGCTTACTGTAAATTAATCAAAGATTGCAACGATTATTACGATAACTGTGTGATGGGAAAATATAACATGTACGCATTTTACAATAATTGTGATTTGAATTTTTGTGAAGATTGTGATGAGGATTTGCAAATATTTTATAGTTTTATTGTTTTAAAAAATAATGAAGTTTATTATAATCTTCCAAAAATAGTTTAAATGATAATTTCCTATAATTGTATTGCAATTTTGCATTATATAAATTATAATATCAAGTAAGCAATAGTTTTATTCCATATTGCAAAAAATATTTGCTATTATCGTTATGAGTAATTAGGTCATGTATTTTTTGTAATATGCGAATAACGCATATTGAATGAATTTTAGTCTTGGAGGTTTCAGATTATGAAACAAGGTACAGTTAAATGGTTTAACGCTGAAAAAGGATTCGGCTTCATCGAAGTTGAAGGAGAAAACGACGTATTCGTACATTTCTCAGCAATTAACCAAGATGGTTACAAATCATTAGAAGAAGGTCAATCAGTTGAATTTGAAGTAGTTGAAGGCGACCGCGGACCACAAGCTGCGAACGTTGTAAAACTATAATAAATAGATTGTAATTAATTGACTTTATTAACTAACACCTTACCAAGATGTAAGGTGTTTTTTTGTTGTTCATTCAATATGCTTTGTGAATATAAGGGATACTTATTTGATCGTCATAAAAAACGTTACTTTCACTTTCTGGTGTTAAGTAACGTTTTTTATGTTTAACTTCTCGAAAATCATTTAGCCATCATATCTCTCAATATCTAGAAAAAGGCTATAGCAACTAGTTTCAACAAACTAATTGTTATAGCCTTATGAAATGCCGATTAAAGTTAACTATAATTATTTAGTATCATTAATAATGAGTTGTCTTAATGATTGACGTTTAATCACTTCACGTGCTTTTCCATCTTTAATAAAGAATACTGATGGTTTTTGCATTTGATTATAATTAGATGCCATAGAATAATGATATGCACCTGTTGATAATATCGCTAAATAGTCGCCACGTTGTACAGAACTTGGTAATTTTGCATTCTTAATGATAATATCACCAGATTCACATAATTTACCCGCAATAGTTACTGTATCATCCGCTTCTTCGTGTCGATTTACTAATAAAGCTTGATACTTAGCATCATATAGTGCTGTTCTAATATGATCACTCATACCACCATCGATAGATACGTATTTATTAATTTCCGGTATCTCTTTAATCGTACCTACTTCGTACAATGTGATTCCAGCTTCGCCAACAATAGAACGACCTGGTTCAATACCTATTTCAGGTGTTTCCATATTTAACTGATTCGCTTCATTTTTGATTGCATCAGTGATTTCAGCAATGCCGCTTTCAATAGGGAAGCTAACATCTCCCTCAACATATTTAATGCCAAAGCCACCACCAAGATTAAGTAAATCAACTTGAATTTGTTGATCATTTAACCAATTCATAACTATTTTTGCAGTTTCAATAAATGCTTCTGTACCTTCAATTTGAGATCCAATATGAATATGTACACCTTTTAAGTTAAGATGTTTAGCTTGTTTGATTTTATCAACTGCTTCATTGGCTAAGCCATAACGTATCGACAATCCAAATTTACTATCCTCTTGTCCAGTTTGGATAAATTCATGTGTATGTGCTTCTACACCTGGATTAACTCTTAATACTACTTGTACCGTTTCACTAGCATATCGATCGATTAAATCGATTTCTTCTAAAGAATCTATGACAAAATATCCGATATGATTGTCTAAGGCATATCTAATTTCATGCTTCGTTTTATTGTTACCATGGAAGTGTATACGACTTGGGTCAAAGCCAGCTTCTAATGCAGTATACAATTCTCCTTCAGATACAACATCGAGTTGTAAGTCTTCTTCTTGGACTAATTTAACCATTTGTATACATGTAAATGCTTTAGAGGCATATGAAATATTATATTTTAATCCACTTTGTTGAAATGCTTTATGATAACGACGCATTTGATTTCGAATTTGTTCTTCATTATAAACAATGGTTGGGGTACCAAAGCTTTGTGCAACTGTTTTAAGACTTGTACCTCCCATTGTTAATTCGCCGTATTCGTTATATTCTACTGTCATCTTTATCTATACTCCTTTATAAGAGAATCGTGATTCATAGCGCTCAGTTGTTCTGAATTTGCTCCCACACCCTTAAAGGTATATTCATCAATGCGCATACTTTCATTATATAATACAACTTGATCTTGTGCATGTACGTGTTCATCAACTTCTACAAACATATGGCTCATCATTAATGCTCGAATAGGGTAGCGCTTGCCATTAATTAGTGCTTCATGTTGCGCTCTTGTTCTTAATATACCGTCACCATAACCAACATCTACTACAGCAAGCTTAGTATTATCGTGTTGTGTTTCAAAAGCCCAACTATAGCCACAATAGTCACCATTTTGAACTTCTCTAATTTGAATGACGTTAGCCTTTACAGTCAATGCTTGTTGGATGGTTGATTCATCCAAATCACTATAGGGTCGTGAACCATATAAAGCGATACCCACTCTAGCATGTGTATGGTGGGGAAGAACGACTTGTCCTTCTCGATAATAACTTGCACTATTTTGAGAATGTATATAGTCGAATTGATACCCTTCATTTAATAATGTATGTAAAACATTCAACCATGCTGAACGTTCTTCATCATATTCAGGCACACCAAATTCATCAGCATAACCAAAATGTGTCCATAAGCCAGAAATAATCATGCGTTCAGAATTTTTATTCTGTTGATGATCTTGTAACACCTGTTGAATCTCTTCCAATGTTTTAAAACCAGAACGATGTAGTAAATTTTCAAACTCTAAGTGTACATGAATATCTCGTAAATCTGCTTTATGCTCATAATAATAATTTAAAGAAGGTAAGGTCATATGAATATGATAATCACGAACCGTATCAAAATCATATACCGCATTCATTAGAAATACAGTTGCGTCTGGTGCTAATTCACGCACTCGAACTGCTTCTTTAAGTGACGTCGTACTAAATGTATTGATACCTGCACGTAAAAATTGTTTAACCGCAAATTCTAAACCATAGTGGTAGGCGTTATTTTTAACAACAGCCATAATGGGTTGTTGATTTTTCACTTTCTTAGCATTGCTATAAAATGCTTCTGTATCGACTGACCAAATTGCTGTCAATGCTTACACCTCTTTATAATTTAATAATAATTGTTCATAATAATTAGCTACATCTATTAATACCTTTTCATCAAAATTCAGATGAGACGTATGTAATCCTGTCACATAACCTTTTTCTTTATTTCGAGTGCCAACGAATACAAAATAAGCAGGTGCTAATAATTGACCATAAAAACTAAAGTCTTCGCCGAATAAGAAAGGTGTAGGTTTGTCGATGACTTCTAGATTAGCATTGTTAAGTGCTTGTTCAACAGGTTCACGTAATTTCGGACTATTCATTGTAGGTGGATAGCCTTCCTCAAATTTCACTTCACATGTCACATTAAATAACAAAGAGACACTTTCAGCAATTTTTTGCATTTGATTTTTTACAATAGTTAAATCATCGACGTCATATGTACGGATTGTTCCTTCTAAATAGCCATTACTTGGTACTGTATTGATAGCTTCACCAGCTTCAAAATGACCCATATGTACAATATTTCGTTTTAATCCATTCAAATGAAATTGTTGTATTTGTCCCACTTGTGTTAAGACATGTTGTAATGCTTCTCCACATGAATGACCTTGTTCTTTATCAGCAACATGACTAGATAGTCCTGTTAAATAGAATCGGTACTCTGTCGCACTTGCAGTAATTTCTTCGTCTCTAATGACAACTGTGCCTTCGTCAGAAAAAGGATTAACGTGAATTCCAAATACAGCTTCAATAGGGTAATTTTCAAAAGCTTTGGCTTTTATAAGACGATGCGCGCCACCACCTGTTTCTTCTGCAGGTTGAAATATAAATACAATATTGTGAGGAAGCGTACCTTTATCTGCCATTGCTTTACATCGTTTTACAAATAGCATCAATGCCGTCGTATGCCCATCATGACCACATGCATGCATCACGTTATCATTTTGACTACGAAAATCTACATCATTTTCTTCAAAAATAGGTAATGCATCTATATCTGCTCTATAAGCGATAGTATGCTGACTATTACCTTCAAGATATGCAATTGCACCTGTTTCCAATGGACGTTCAAATGGAACATCTAATTCTGTTAAGAAATCCCTGATGTACTGTGTAGTTTCATATTCATGTAAACTTAATTCAGGATGTTGATGTAAATGTCGACGGTGTGTTGTTACAAATTCTAATTCATTCATCATTATCATTCCTTTCATTGTAATAATCCCAAAATATACTTTTAAGTATCATGATAATAAAAAGTCGAAACAATGAGGAGGGGCGATGTAATCATTTGAACGTTAGAGCGTTAAGCATACTCACGTTCAAGTTCAAAACATAGGCCACTCCTTTGTTTCAACTGACTTGTAATTATTATAAATTAATCATTTAATTTGCGTAATGCTGATACAATTTCACGTTTAGAATCTTCTACTTCATATGTTTGTTTGATCACTTTAGCAGGTGTTCCAGCAACAACTGCGCCTGCAGGTACATCTTGTGTCACAATAGCGCCAGCTGCCACAATTGCACCTTCGCCAACTCGAACACCTTCTAAAATAACTGCATTGGCGCCAATTAACACATTATCTTCAATGACAACAGGTGACGCACTAGGTGGCTCGATGACACCAGCTAATACTGATCCAGCACCAACATGTACATTTTTACCAGTCGTAGCACGACCGCCTAAAGTCGCATTCATATCTACCATCGTTCCTTCGCCAACAACTGCGCCAATATTAATTGTTGCACCCATCATTACAACTGCGCCATCTTCGATGATAGCTTGTTCACGAATGAAAGCACCTGGTTCGATACGTGCATTCGTATTTGTTAAATCTTTTAAAGGAATTGCTGAGTTGCGTCGGTCCATTTCAATTTCTACATCTTCAAATTTATTTTGATATGTCTCATAAAATGGTTTCCAGTCATCTGCTTCACAAAAGATAACTTTAGAATGTTCTGATCCAAACACTTTGAATGATTCAGGGAAGTTGACCCCATCAAATGTACCATTGACATAAACTTTTAAAGGTGTTGATTTTTTTGCATCACTAATATATTGAATAATTTCTTGTGCTGATAAATGTTGTACCATAATTTTGCTCCTTTAGTTATATTTTATAAATTATCAAACGTATAAAAACCGTTTTCCTTGTTGATTAACTTTTCAGCTGCACCAATTGCACCATTCGCGAAGATATCTTTAGATTGTGCTTTATGTGAAATCGTAATTGTTTCATCTGTGCCAGCAAATAATACATCATGTTCACCAACAATCGTACCACCACGAACGGTATGAATACCAATTTCATCAGGTGAACGCTTCTCAGTTTTATCATGACGATCATAAACTGGCGTTGTTTTATCACGTAAACCTTCTATAACATCATATAACTTCACTAATGTACCACTAGGTGCATCCACTTTCTTATTATGATGTGCTTCTGTCAGTTCAATATCAAAATCTTGTAGTAGGGGAACTGCCGCTTCTAAAATCTTAGTAAGCGCATGTACACCATAACTCATATTCGCACTGAAAAATACTGGCATCTTTTTACCTAATGA
This sequence comes from Staphylococcus warneri, assembly GCF_900636385.1. NCBI lineage: Bacteria > Bacillati > Bacillota > Bacilli > Caryophanales > Staphylococcaceae > Staphylococcus > Staphylococcus warneri. The sequence continues at coordinate 1,384,090 of NZ_LR134269.1, forward strand.
TTCTAATTTTTGAGTGATTTTCTCTTTTTCACCAGTAGTCGCAACGACTAATGGCAATTCAAATGATTCATCTAATAGGGGTAATAATAAATTAGGATTAGAAAAATCAATTGCTACATCTGCTTCTTTAGCATCGGCTATATGATGATATTGTTGGTAGGGTGTTGACTCACTATGAGTCGGTTCAATAACACCGACAATTTCATGGCCTTTTTCTTCAGCTAATCTTGCAACACGCTGGTTCATAGCGCCATAGCCAATTAATAAGATTTTCATTATTTTTCACCTGCTTTAAATGTTTCGTAAGCTTGCTCTAATGTTTGACGATCATTTTCCTCAAGTGGTACAAGAGGTAAACGTAATTCATAGCTTCCAAATCCTTCATAAGCAGTTAATGTTTTAATTGGAATAGGATTAACATCAACTGATAACGCGTCTAATAAACGGCCAATCGGTTCAAATGCTTTTGCCATTGTGTCCCCATCTTGTTTAGCATCATATAAGTGTTGAAATTCTTTTGGAATGACGTTAGCAATTACTGAAATCACGCCATTGCCACCACGTTTATAAAAATCAACAACATTATCGTCATTACCACTATAAATGGCAAATTCATCTTGATTTACACGTTTTTTAACCTCTTCAAAATAATCAAAATCATTTGTCGCATCTTTAAGCGCTACAATGTATTTATTTTGACTTAACGTTTCAACTGTTTCTGGTTCAATCGTCATATTCGTACGTGAAGGTACATTATATAAGACCACAGGTAATTCAACTGCATTCGCAATTGTTTCGAAGTGTTGAACTAAACCACGTTGATTTGTTTTATTGTAATAAGGTGTGATAAGCATCACTGCATCTGCACCAAGTTGACGTGCGCGTACAGACGCTTGAATAGATTTTTCAGTATTGTTTGTACCTGTACCTGCAATCACAGGTACCTGTTTGTTAACTAAATTAACAACTGTTTCTAAAACATGTTCTTTCTCTTCATCGTTTAGCGTAGGGCTTTCAGCTGTAGTTCCATTTACAATAATCGCTTGTGCATTATTTTCTAATAAGAATGTAACGTGTCGTCTTAATGCATCATAATCTACTTCATTATTTACAAATGGCGTTGTTAATGCTACGCCTACACCTTCAAACATGTGTGTCATATTAAAGAACTCCTTTCAATTTTAAAACTTGTTCTAAAACTTGAACGGCATTCAATGCTGCACCTTTAAGTAGGTTATCTGATGTACACCATACGTGGAATGTATTATCTAAAGTGTCATCACGGCGAATACGACCAACAAACACATCGTCTTTACCTGTTGAGTGAATTGCTAAAGGATATTCATTTTTAGCTGGATTATCAACAAGAACAACACGATCATCCTTATCAAATAATTCTTGAATTGCCTCAACAGTCGTATCTTGATTTAAAGTAACATCCATTTCAACACTATGACTATCTTGAACTGGTACACGTACACAAGTTGCAGTCACTTTTAAATCTTTATCATTTAAAATTTTACGCGTTTCATCTATCATTTTTTGTTCTTCTTTTGTATAACCATTTTCAAGGAATACATCAATATGTGGTAATACGTTATTATAAATTGGATGAGGGTAGGCTTCAGGTGCTTTACCATTTGCACCTTCAGATAAATCTCTCTTACCCTTAACACCAGATCCTGAAACCGCTTGATATGTCGTATAAGCTACTCTTGATAAACCAAAAGCATCTTGTAATACTTTTAATGGTACGACAGACTGAATTGTAGAACAATTTGGATTAGCAATGATTCCTCTTGTAAAGTGTGGTTCGTTTACTTCAGGTACAACTAAATCAACATCTTCAGTCATACGCCATTGACTAGAATTATCAATGACAATAGCGCCCGCTTGTTCAAATAGTGGGGCGAAATGTTCACTTGTACCGCCACCAGCACTCATAAGTACATAATCAAAGTGTTCACTTGCTGCTTCATCTGTTAGTTCTTGTACTGTATATGTTTTCCCTTTAAATTCGATCTTTTGACCAGCTGAACGAGCTGAAGAAAATAGAACCAATTCATTGAAAGGGATTTCTTTACGGTCTAAAGTTTCTAACATTTTTGTTCCAACTAATCCTGTTGCACCAACTACTGCTAATTTTGTCATGTCTAAGTCACTCCGTTTTAAATATTATTAATATTGTGAAAAATTAAGTTAAAATCAATTATATATCAAATGCACCGTACAATTCTTCGACGGCTTTTTCACCATTTTCAGCATCAATGACATAAGAAATACTGATTTCAGAAGTGGTTGTTTGGTAAAAAGGTATCTTCGCATTGATTAAAGTAATAAATGCCTTAGATGCTACGCCTGACATATCTCTCATACCGGATCCGATTAATGAAATTTTGACATATGCTTCATTAATTTTATAATCCAAAGCTTCAAAATCAACGGCTAATTGTTCTAAAATAGCTGAGATTTGATGTGCATCTGTATCTTTAATACTGAAGGATAGTTGTAGTCCTTCGTGGTTGACAATTTGTGAAATCATATCCACATTAACTGAACCCATTTCTAGCTCTGTGAATAGTTGTGTTAATAATTGATTATCTGGTAGGGGATAGGTGATCGTTACATGCATCATGTGTTGATCTAATGCAACCCCAGTAACTGCTTTTTTCTCTAATAAATCACTTCTAGACATAATCCATGTTCCTTTCACATTTGATAACGTTCTTCCTAAATATAATGGTATATCATAATTTTTAGCCAACTCTACGCTACGTGTCTCAAGTACGCCAGCACCTAATGCGCTCATTTCCATCATTTCCTCATATGATACATACTCTAAACGTTTGGCATAACTCAGTACTCTTGGGTCTGTAGCATATACACCATCAACATCTGTGTAGATTTCACAAGGAATCTGATTACTCGTCGCTAAAGCTACTGCTGTTGTATCTGAACCACCACGTCCTAGTGTGGTTAATTCATGATCCTCATTGATGCCTTGGAATCCAGCTATAACAAGTACATCGTGGGTATCAAAAGCTGTTTCAAAGGTTGATGGGTCAATTTCAGCAATTTTACTTTTTAAATGATGACCAATGGTTTTGATACCTGCTTGATATCCTGTCATTGCTTTAGCGCTAATACCAATATCATTAAGTACCATTGATAAATATGAAACGGTTTGTTGCTCACCTGTAGTTAACAGTAGGGCGAGTTCTTGCTCTTTTGGTGTTGATGTTAAAGTGGACACATTCTCCATTAATTGATCCGTGGTTTTGCCCATTGCACTAACTACCACAATGAGTTGTTCACCTTGTTCAACACGATTTTTTAGCATACCTGCTATATTTTTAATTTTAGTAAAATCACTGACGGAAGAACCGCCAAATTTCAAAACACTTCTATTCAATATTTGTCCTCCTCAGTTAGTAGGGAGACACATCCATTCAATAAAAAAGAACAAGTCTGGAATGCGACTTGTTCTACATTTATGTACAAGTGATGCACTCCATTATTATGAAATAATGACAAACTCTTAGCTCTTAACCAAAAAGTCCAACAAATGATACCTGCTATTATCATTCGTTTCGGCATTGCCCCCTTTCAATATTAGCTGTTAGCAGACAGTTGCCTAATATTTACTCATGTTTAATGCGCCTCATCAAAATCTTATTCAATTGATATGTTTTTATTATACATATACCACATGTGACTGTAAACCGATAATTGCGATTTTTTGAAATAAACAGAAAATTTCAAAGTGATACTTAGCATTTTAATGGTTAGTATCTCTCGTGCACTCGGATGGTAAGACGAGTGTAGTCATTAATATAAATAACTAATGTAGTAGGGGAACGTTCATTATATCTGTATATAAAAAGCGTATAAATACATCATCAAAATGTATTCATACGCTCAATCGAAGTCATCTATTTTAATACTCCTGTTTCTTTTAAGTATTCTTCATATGGAATTTCTTTAGAAACAGCACCAGATTGATTTAAATCAATCACACGGTTAGCAATTGTATTGATAAATTCAAAGTCATATGATGTAAAGATCAATGAACCTTTAAATGATTTCAAACCATCATTGACTGCGGTGATACTTTCTAAGTCTAAGTGGTTGGTTGGCTCATCTAGTAGTAACACGTTAGCACTTGATAGCATCATTTTACTTAACATACAGCGAACTTTTTCGCCACCTGATAACACGCTTGCTTTTTTCTTAACTTCTTCGCCACTAAACAACATACGTCCTAAGAAGCCGCGTAAGAATGTTTCAGTTTGCTCATCTTCTGGCGCATATTGACGTAACCAGTCCACAAGATTCATATCCACACCATCAAAGAATTCAGAATTATCTTTAGGGAAGTAACTTAATGAAGTTGTTACACCCCATTTATAAGATCCTTCATCTGGTTCCATTTCACCAGCTAAGATTTTAAGTAATGTTGTTTTTGCAATCTCACTATCACCAATTAAAATGGCTTTATCATTAGGATTCATTGTAAATGAAATGTTATCTAATACTTTTTCGCCATCAATAGTTTTAGAAAGGTTTTGTACAGTTAATAAATCATTACCAATTTCTCTTTCAGGTGTGAATTTTACATATGGATAACGTCTGGATGAAGGTTGGATATCATCTAATTCAATTTTTTCTAATTGTTTCTTACGACTTGTTGCCTGTTTAGATTTAGAAGCATTCGCTGAGAAACGAGCAACGAAATCTTGTAATTCTTTAATTTTTTCTTCTTTTTTCTTGTTTTGTTCTTGAGCCATTTTTTGAGCTAATTGACTTGATTGATACCAGAAATCATAGTTACCAACGTAAACTTTAATTTTACCGAAGTCTAAGTCAGCAATATGCGTACACACATTATTTAAGAAGTGACGGTCATGGGATACTACAATAACTGTATTTTCAAAGTTAATTAAAAAGTCTTCTAACCAACTAATAGCTGGAATATCCAAACCATTGGTAGGCTCATCTAGTAATAGTACGTCTGGATCGCCAAATAAACTTTGTGCTAACAATACTTTTACTTTTTGGTTATTTTCAAGTTCAGACATTTTCTTGTCTTGTAATGATGCATCGATACCTAATCCTGAAAGTAGGTTAGCTGCATCTGCTTCAGCATTCCATCCATTCATTTCAGCAAATTCGCCTTCAAGTTCAGCAGCACGAATACCATCTTCATCACTAAAGTCTGGTTTCATGTAGATTTCATCTTTTTCTTTCATTACTTCATATAAACGTTCATGACCTTTGATCACGACATCTAGAACACGTTCATCTTCATATGCGAAGTGATCCTGTTTTAAAATCGCTAATCTTTCATCTTTACCTAATGACACATGACCCGTTTGTGAATCCAACTCACCAGATAAAATTTTTAAGAAAGTAGATTTACCTGCACCATTTGCACCAATTAATCCATAGCAATTACCCTCAGTAAATTTAATATTTACATCTTCAAATAGCTTACGATCACCAAAACGTAAACTTACATCAGTTACTTGTAACATGCATTTGCTCCTTTTTTATATCGTTATTCTAACGGAAGAATTATATCATATTATAACGATAGTTTCGACCACCTATAACTTGTAATGATAGATTACAAGACTCATGTTATACTATAAAAGAATAAAAGACTCGAAGGAGAATATAATGGCACTAGAAAAAGATATCGTAGGTTCTATAGAATTTCTTGAAGTAACTGGCTTACAAGGATCAACATACATGTTAAAAGGACCCAATGGAGAACAAGTTAAACTCAATCAATCCGAAGTAAATGAAGAAGATGAATTACAAAAAGGTGAAGAATACAGTTTCTTCATTTATCCAAATCGATCAGGCGAATTATTTGCGACACAAAATATGCCTGATATTACAAAAGACAAATATGACTTTGCAAAGGTACTTAAAGTCGATCGAGATGGTGCACGTGTCGATGTTGGTCTTCCAAGAGAAGTATTAATACCATGGGAAGATCTACCAAAGGTTAAAACACTATGGCCAGAAGCAGGAGATCAATTACTTGTTACATTAAGAATTGATAGTCAGAACCAAATGTTCGCACGATTAGCAAGTGAAGGTATCGTTGATAACATGTACACACCAATTAACGATGATAGTAAACAAAATGAAATGTTAGAAGCTAGACCATATCGTGTATTAAGAGTGGGTAGTTTCTTATTAAGTACAGAAGGTTATAAAATTTTTGTTCATGAATCTGAACGTAAAGCAGAGCCAAGATTAGGTGAATTAGTAACCGTTCGTATCATTGGTCATAATGAGCGCGGTGAACTTAATGGTTCATTTTTACCTTTAGCTCATGAAAGGTTAGACGATGATGGTCAAGTCATATTTGATTTACTTGTGGAATATGATGGCGAATTACCTTTTTGGGATAAATCAAGTCCCGAAGCTATTAAAGAAGTATTTAATATGAGTAAAGGTTCATTTAAACGTGCCATTGGTCATCTATATAAACAAAAGATAATTAATATCGAAACGGGTAAAATTAGCTTAACGAAAAAAGGTTGGTCTCGTATGGAAGAACAACAAAATTCTTAATACAAAACGCATTTCTTCTATTAGTATAGTCGAATCATATCACCATAGCGCTTATTGAATGAAATATTTCAATAAGCGCTATTTTTGTAATACTTTATGTCCCCAAAACCATAATTCTTATATGTATTCATTTTAACAACTGAAAATTTACATTAATCTCCAAAATTCCATACTTTAAAAACCTTGCTATATCAATGTTCGAAGCACATTTACAATTCAATTATCATTCTTAACAAAACATTTACATTAGCTCTATTATTAATTAACAATAAACCTTTAGTATTAGAACTGTAAGAAATACATATAACATTTGGGTTATTTATATTAGGAGGATGTTTCAATGAAAAAGTGGCAATTAGTCGGTACGACTGTATTAGGAGCTTCAGTACTTTTAGGCGCTTGTGGTGGCGGTAACAACGGCGGTTCAGGCGAAGGTAAAGATGTAAGTGGAAAAGTAAAAGGTGACGGGTCATCAACAGTCGGTCCAATCATTGAAAAATTAAACGAAAAATTCGCTAAAGATTATCCTAACGCTACAGTATCATCTGGTACTTCAGGAACTGGTGGCGGATTCGAGAAATTCATTTCTGGTGAAACAGATTTCTCAAATGCTTCAAGACCAATTAAAGATGAAGAAAAGAAAAAATTAGAAGATAAAGGCATTAAATACAAAGAATACAAAATTGCACAAGATGGTGTAACAGTTACAGTAAACAAAGATAACGACTTTGTTAAATCATTATCTAAAGACCAACTTAAAGAAATTTACTCTGGCAAAGCTAAAACTTGGAAAGATGTTAACTCTAAATGGCCAGATAAGAAAATCAAAGCTTTCTCACCTGACCAATCACATGGTACATTCGACTTCTTTACTGAAGAAGTAATGGACAAAGGTGATATCAAAGCTGAGAAAAATGCTGATACAAACGTAATCGTTCAATCAGTTGAAAAGAATAAAGAAGGTATCGGTTACTTCGGTTATAACTTCTATCAACAAAATAAAGATAAGTTAAAAGAAGTTAAAATCAAAGACGATAAAGGTAAAGACACAGAACCAACTAAGAAAACAATTCAAGATAACTCTTATGCATTAAGTAGACCATTATTCATCTACGCTAAAGAGAAATCATTAAAAGAAAATAAAGCATTCCAAGAATTCATGAAATTTACACTTGAAGATAAAGGTAAATCAGCAGAGGATGCTGGGTATGTAGCACTTCCTAAGAAAGACTATAAAGAAGAACTTAAAGATTTGAAAAAATACATTAAGAAAAACAGCAAAGACTCTGATAAAAAATCTGATAAAAAAGAAGATAAATAATTAATAATAGAGTTTGGGAATACTAACGAAAATCAATGCAAAGTGGTTAATTCAATAACCACTTTGTCTGATTTTCTTTTCAGGTTATAAGTCATATTACAAATCATGAGTCTAGCTCATCTATAGCCTGAAATATTCCCACTCTTTTTTTATAATTGGGAGATTTAAGAAGAGAGAGGTTTTTAAATGGCTTCAAAAACAAATATTAGAGAAATGATTGCTAAGAACAATGCCAAAAAGGGTGGTACAAGCGATAAAATCGTACCTATTATTTTGGCTATCATTGCAGCGATTTCAATTTTAGTTACATTAGGGATTTTATTTACTTTACTTACAGAAACAATTACGTTCTTCACACGTGTACCAATTACAGAATTTTTATTCTCTACAGATTGGAACCCATTCTCTGCTAAACCATCTTATGGTATTTGGGCATTAATCATAGGGACTTTAAAAATCACAATCATTGCTGCATTATTCGCCGTGCCAATCGGTTTAGGTGCTGCTATTTACTTAAGTGAATATGCTACTGACAAAGTTAGACGTATTATCAAACCAATTTTAGAAATTTTAGCAGGTATTCCTACTATCGTATTTGGTTTCTTTGCCTTAACTTTTGTCACACCAATTTTAAGATCAGTATTTCCACAATTAGGTAGTTTCAACTCAATCAGTCCTGGATTAGTCGTAGGTGTTATGATTATTCCACTTATTACAAGTATGAGTGAAGACGCAATGGCATCCGTACCGAATAAGATTCGTGAAGGTGCATTAGGATTAGGTGCTACTAAATTAGAAGTTGCAATTAAAGTTGTGTTACCAGCAGCGGCTTCAGGTATTTTAGCTTCAATCGTATTAGCTGTTTCGAGAGCTATCGGTGAAACAATGATTGTATCTCTTGCAGCAGGTAGTACACCTACAGCTTCACTTAACTTAACTGGTTCTATTCAAACAATGACTGGTTATATCGTTCAGGTTGCTACGGGCGATGCTACTTTCGGATCAGACGTTTATTACAGTATCTATGCAGTAGGTTTCACGCTATTCATTTTCACATTAGCTATGAACTTACTATCACAATGGATTTCTAAACGTTTCAGAGAGGAGTATTAAAATGGCGACAACTACTAATACAGCAAATGGTAATAACAAAACATTAATCGATCAAAAGCAAGTCGATAAAAATATTTCAACTCGTATGACTAAAAATAAAGTGTTCAAAGGTATATTTTTAGCCTGTACATTAATCGGTTTAATCGTATTAGCAGCACTATTAATTGATACATTGATCAAAGGTGCTGGACATTTAACACCATCATTCTTCACTAACTTTTCATCTTCTACACCATCAATGGCAGGGGTTAAAGGTGCATTAGTCGGTACATTATGGTTAATGATTACTATTATTCCAATTTCAATCGTATTAGGTGTGGGCACAGCGATTTATCTTGAAGAGTATGCACGTAAAAATCCATTCACGAACTTTGTTAAGGTTTGTATTTCAAACTTAGCAGGTGTACCTTCAGTCGTATTCGGTTTATTAGGACTTACATTGTTCGTTCGTGGTATGGGCGTTGAATCTTTATCACTTGGTAAATCTATCCTTGCCGGCGCATTAACGATGTCTTTATTAATCTTACCGGTAATTATCGTGGCGGCACAAGAAGCGATTCGTGCTGTACCTAAATCTGTAAGAGAAGCATCTTATGGCTTAGGTGCTAACAAATGGCAAACGATTTATAAAGTCGTTTTACCTGCAGCTTTACCAGGTATTTTAACAGGATTCATCTTAGCGCTATCTCGTGCATTAGGTGAAACAGCACCATTAATCTTAATTGGTATTCCTACGATTCTATTACGTTTACCAAGCGGAATTATGGATCAATTCCAAGCATTACCAATTCAAATATATAACTGGGCAAAAAATGCCTCAAGAAGAATTCCAAAATGTCGCATCAGCAGGCATTATCGTATTATTAGTAATCTTATTATTAATGAATGGACTAGCTATATTCTTCCGTAACAAATTCAGTAAGAAATTTTAAGCTGACGTCTTAAAAACAGGGAAACGTTATTTACGATTAAGTAGACATTAAATCAACTTAGTTAATTAGAAGGAGTTTTATATTATGGCTAATACAAAAGTCGAAGAAAACAAAAAATTAGATCAATTGAAAGACAACTCAAATCAAGGCGTATCTACAATAGTCACTACACAAGATAAACACGATCCGATTTCTGATAGTGAACGTAAGGTCGTTTACTCTACTCAAAATTTAGACTTGTGGTACGGTGATAATCATGCACTTCAAAATATCAATTTAGATATTCTTGAAAACAATGTAACTGCTATTATCGGACCATCAGGTTGCGGTAAGTCAACTTACATTAAAGCGTTAAATCGTATGGTTGAACTTGTACCTTCAGTAAAAACTGCAGGTAAGATTTTATATCGTGATCAAAATATCTATGATGCAAAATATTCTAAAGAAAAATTAAGAACGAATGTAGGTATGGTCTTCCAACAACCAAACCCATTCCCTAAATCTATATATGATAATATTACGTATGGACCAAAAACACACGGTATAAAAAATAAAAAGATTTTAGATGAAATTGTAGAAAAATCTTTACGTGGCGCAGCTATTTGGGATGAATTAAAAGATAGATTGCATATGAATGCGTATGGATTATCTGGTGGACAACAACAACGTGTATGTATCGCTAGATGTTTAGCAATTGAACCTGATGTAATTTTAATGGACGAACCAACATCAGCATTAGACCCTATTTCTACATTGAAAATCGAAGAACTTGTTCAAGAATTAAAAGAAAACTATTCTATCATCATGGTTACACATAATATGCAACAAGCTGCTCGTGTTTCTGATAAAACAGCTTTCTTCTTGAACGGCTATGTAAATGAATATGACGACACTGATAAAATTTTCTCAAATCCAGCTGATAAGCAAACTGAAGATTACATTTCAGGACGATTTGGTTGATATATGGCAGTGATTAGACAAAAATACGAAGGCCAACTAGAAGACTTAATTAAAGATTTACGTCGACTAGGTCTTCGTGTTTATTTTAATATTGAAAATGCATTAGTGTCGTTAAGTGATGATAAGAGAACTTTCGCTAGAGAGACGATTGAAAAAGATAAAGAAATCAATCGTTTAGACTATGAAATTAATGAAAAAGTCATCATGCTTATTACAAAGCAACAACCGATTGCAACAGACTTACGCATGATGATGGCAGCTTTAAAGATTTCTACTGACTTTGAACGTATGGGTGATAACGCCGCAAACATCGCTCATATTCGACTCAGAGTAAAAATTACGGATCATTATGTCTTAACAAGATTAAAGACTATGGGCAAATTAGCTATGTTAATGCTTGAAGATTTAAATACAGCTGTTAAAAATGAAGATATTACTTTAATTAAAGAAATTATTGAACGAGATCAAGATATCGATGATTTATATATCAACATTGTCAATACGACTTATTTAATTGATAACGATCCTTTTGTAGCAGGGCAAGCACACCTAGCTGCTAGGAATCTAGAACGTGTTGGAGATCATATTAGTAATATTGCGGAAAGTGTATATTACTTTCTCACAGGTGAACATTACGAAGCCGGTCGCTAAATTTCCTATTTAACCCAAATTTAAATGTAACGGACTCATATTCGTATTTGTTAGACCAAAAAGATATAAAAATCCCCTAAATGATAGCTCTTAGCTACATTTAGGGGATTTGTTTTACTTATGAATTAGCTTCAATTTCATCAGTGAGGGCAATGGCTTCATCGACCAATTCAGATATATATCGAATTGTGTCTTTCAATGGTGCTTCTGTTGTTATATCAACACCTGCTTGTTTTGCTAAAGCAACTGGTGATAAACTACCGCCTGATTTTAACGTATTTAACCAAGCATTAACAGCTGGTTGTCCTTCTTTTTTTATTTTTTGTGACATGACCGTTCCAATTGTTAAGCCCGCGGAATAAGTATAAGAATAGAGTCCCATATAATAATGTGGTTGTCTCATCCAAGTTAACTCCGTACCATCTGTCATTTCAACTGCATTACCAAAGAATTGTTGATAAACATTAAGCATAATATCATTTAACACTGGTGCTGTTAATGATTCTCCATTATCTACTTTCTGATATACTTCGCGTTGGTAAGCCGCTTCTAGCAAATGCGTCACCATATTATGATAATACGTACGAGAAAGTATAGAACCAATGACCCAACGTTTAAATCGTGGATCTTCGCTATGATTAAATAAATAATTTGCCATTAACATCTCGTTCATTGTTGATGGTGCTTCCACAAAATACATCGAAGCTTCAGATTCTAAGAAATTCTGATTTTGTTGTGCTAAAGTAAAATGCCCTGCATGTCCTAATTCATGTGCCAGGACAAATGTTTCGGCCATTTTCCCTGTCCATGAAATAAAGACATAAGAATGTGTGAAATAGGGACTAGCACAGAACGCACCAGTATCTTTCCCTTTATTTTGAGCGAAATCTATCCAACGATTTTGGTATGCTGACTCAATCATAGAATGATAATCTTCGCCAAGTACATCAAGTGCACCATAAATATAAGATTTAGATTCATCAATAGAGATATCCGGTTCATAACTAGGATCAATTGAAACCTTTAAATCTTCAAAACGCATTTTGTCCAATCCATGTACACGTTGAAGTAATTTAGCATATTTTTGCATGACAGGTGCTAAATCACTCATGATGACATCAATTTGTCTGTCAAACATATCACGAGTCACTTCTTGTTCTTGTAATAAATAATCAATAACTGAATCATATCCTCTTAAATCCGCTTCAATTTTTTCTTGTTGTACTTGCATATTATAAGTTGCAGCTGTTGTATGTTGATAACGTCTAATTGCATCACTAAACGCTTTAAAACTTTTCTGTCTAAATTCAGGGTCAGCATGATCCTCATATTCATTTTCAAATGTCGCATAATCCATTGGATACTCTGTATTGTTATGTTTAAATGATTCAAATGCAATATCTAACATTTTAGTTGTACCATATAAATCATAAGGTTGATTTAAAGTAGGGGACAGACTAGCTAATGTTTGTTCAACTTTAGGATCTAATTGATACGGTTTGCGTACAATTAATTGTTGAATGTAATGTGGATATTGTGTTGAGATTTCAGTTGTTGTAACGTGTCATTATTCAAATTTAATATTTCTGATTCTACAAATGATAATCGACTTGCGATTTTGCCATAAGATGTATTTAATTTAGCATTTAATGTCTGTGCAGCTTCATCTGTTGTGTCCACGCTTAAACGTAATTCTGCATAATTGCCTAATCGATCAATCTGTATTAGAAGTGCTTCATAATCTTTAAGTGCACGTTCAATCGTATCAATTTCAGTTAATTGACCATTGTAACGCTCATGAAAAGATAATGAAGATGTTATCATCTCATCTAATGTTTGGTAAAAATCTTTATCATTTTGGAATAAATCCTTTAAATCCCATGTTTCAGTGCTAGATATATCTTGTCTATTTGGTAAACCTTGTGTCAATATGATTCACTCCCTGTTTGTAATCAATAATTTTATTATACATGAGTTAAATTCGAAACGCAGTTGATACATATCAATCATAAATCTGTACTTAATCAGTAATTAATCGTTCAGAAATACTACTATAGTAGGTTTAGTTAAAGTAAATTAAATAGTATAATAATGTTAGTATTATTTAAAATTAAGGAGAATCCATTTATGACTATTTTTGATATGCCGAATTTTCTATGGATTTCTATATTAGCAGTTATCATTTTAACTGTTTTCTGTACTTTAGTCTTACATAGATGGTTTATTGCAGCAGTTATTTCTTTTGTAGTATTAGGTGTATTAGCATTCTTTATTCCTAATTTCCAAGATATTACATTTCAACCTTTATTAGGGTATGCTGCTTTTATGGCGATTATGAGCTTAATTATCAGTTTCTTATTATGGTACTTCACACGTAATTGGAGACGTGAAAGAAAGAAAAGACAACTCGAAAAAGATATGCGTCGATATGAACAATTTGAACATGAAAAAGATATGAATCATTTTCGTCGTCGTTAACATATAACGGTCAAATGCCCAATTCTGAAACTATTAAACAGAGTTGGGTTTTACAATTTAGGTCATGCATTTAATTTTAACTATCATATTATAGGACAACTAATGGAGAGATACATATGAATTTAATTAAAATAATCATTTCAAAGTGTCTACAAACGATTGTAGTATTATTTATCTTATCTACAATTACGTTTATTCTAATGAAATTATCTCCTGGTAATCCAGTAGACAAAATATTACATTTAGACACTGCGCAAGTATCAAACGCTCAAATAAAAGCGACCGAAAATAAATTAGGACTAAATGAATCGCTATTGGCGCAATGGTGGCATTGGATAATCCAAATATTACATTTAGATTTAGGTGTTAGTTATCAAACTAACGAGCCAGTTAGCCAAGAGATTACAACATATGCACCTCCTACACTAATCATTACTGTAGGAACATTAATCATGTCAGTCATCATTTCAGTGCCATTAGGTATACTTGCAGCAATTAATTATCATCGTCCAATTGATCGCATAATTAGAATTTTTACCTCTTTATCTGTTAGTTTACCTGCATTTTTCATAGGTATACTACTATTATATATATTTGATTTAAAATTAAACTTACTTCCTCCAGCTAGTGATGGTCAATGGGTTTCATACATTCTACCTATACTAACTATGAGTATTGGTATGTGTGCTTATCTCATTAGATTAATTAGATCTAATCTACTAGATTTATATCAAAGTCCAATTGTCCAAGCTTCAAGGTTAAGAGGGATGTCAGAGGAGTATATTTTGTTACACGATCTACTCAAGCCAGCATTATTGCCAACTATACCACTCATTGGTCTTTCTGTTGGTAGTTTAGTAGGTGGCACAGTGGTTATTGAAAATTTATTTGAAATACCTGGTTTAGGCGCGTTTTTAGTCGATAGTATTCGTGCTAGAGATTATCCTGTGATACAAGGCATCGTATTATTTATTGGTACATTAGTGATTATTATTAATACATGTGCGGATTTATTAAGTATTTGCTTAGATCCTAAACAAGGATTAACGCAGCAAGCATGGCCTAAATCGTCTCAATCATTTAATGATAAGGAGGCGACACACCATGAAAATTAAAATCAATCGTTCAAATTGGATATTTTATGTATTTTTCATATATATTTTATTCATTGTTATCATGCAACTATTTGTGAATGACGATGCTGCTACAAAAGTACATTTGTCTCAAACATTTGAACCAATGAGTGCACAACATTTATTAGGTACAGATGATTATGGTAGAGATTTATTCACTCGTCTCGTAGTAGGAGCACGTTCTACGTTATTTATCACTGTGCTCACTTTAATATTTACAGTCATTATTGGCGTACCTCTAGGCCTACTGTCTGGTTATAAAAAAGGCTGGATAGACACAATCATCATGCGTATGATTGATATCGGTTTAAGTATCCCAGAATTTGTCATTATGATTGCACTTGCAAGTTTCTTCCATCCAAGTATATGGAACTTAGTTATAGCCATTACAGTAATTAAGTGGATGAATTACGCACGGGTGACAAGAGGAATTGTGAATACAGAAATGCATCAATCATATATTCGTATGGCACAACTTTTCAAAGTACCTACATTAACGATTTTATTTAAGCATTTATTACCTAAAGTACTGCCATTCATTCTCGTATTAATCATTGTGGATTTCGGCAAGATTGTATTATACATTAGTTCTTTATCATTTTTAGGTTTAGGTGCACAACCACCATCACCAGAATGGGGGGCAATGTTGCAAGCAGGACGTGACTTTATAACCTCTCATCCGATTATGATCATTGCACCTGCGTCTGTTATTGCTATGACGATATTAATCTTTAACTTAACAGGTGATGCACTCCGTGATCGATTACTAATAGGAAGAGGTGACTAAATTGAATATCATAGAAGTTAAAGGGCTCACCATTAATGATTCAAAAGGTCAATCACTTTTAAACCATGTAGATTTATCTATCAAGACACAACAAATCAATGCAATTATTGGAGAAAGTGGGGCAGGTAAAACTTTAGCTATACGTTTTATATTGAATCAATTACCTCATGATTTTCATATCGAATATGATGATTTCTTATATTATGGTCATCCTGTGACACAATTAGATGATCATTTAGGAAAAGACATTGGCTATATTTCTCAAAACTATACCCAAAGTTTTAATGACCATACCAAGTTAGGTAAGCAACTCATAGCCATTTATCGTACACATTTTGATGTATCAAAACAAGTTGCTAAAACTAAAGTAAAAGAAGCACTCACATGGGTGAATTTATCAAGCGAAGAGATTTTAACACTCTATAGTTTTCAATTATCTGGTGGTCAACTTGAACGTGTTTACATTGCAAGCGTACTTATGCTTGATCCTAAACTTATCATTGCAGATGAACCAGTGGCATCATTAGATATGGTAAATGGTCTACAAATAATGGATTTACTTGAACATATTGTTAAGGACCATCATCAAACTTTATTAATCGTTACTCACAATATGAGCCATGTTCTTAAATATGCAGATCAAATAGATGTAATTCAAAATGGACAAATTGTTGATAGTGGTAATCGTTCTTATTTTGAAAGTAAACAATCGACAACATACGCTCAACGATTATTTCATTTTAGAAGTCATATAAAGAGGGAATATCATGATTAAATTAGACAATATCTCATTCAATTATCATAAACAACAAACTGTATTAAGCCATATCAATTTAACAATAGAAGATAATGAAATAGTTGGTATTTTAGGTGAAAGTGGGTCAGGTAAGAGTACACTTAGTTCACTTTTATTACACGAACTTAAGCCAACAACTGGTTACATAGATGTTGATACACATGATATTTTACCCGTATTCCAACATGCTTCTGACAGTTTCAATCCTAAATTAACTATTCAGCAATCATTAGCTGAGCCACTCTTGTATTATAAAAAGCATACGACTCAGCATATTGATCAAATGATTCAAAACACTACATCATCATTTGACTTGTCGTTATCTTTACTTAGCAAATATCCAAATGAATTAAGTGGCGGTCAATTACAAAGATTTAACTTGCTACGAACATTGTTAGTTAAACCCAAAGTATTAATTTGTGATGAAATTACTTCAAACTTAGACGTTATCGCAGAACAGCATATGTTAGATATTTTAACTGCAAACTACCGTAAACACCCATATACTTTAATCATGATTTCACATGATTTATCTGTAATCCAACGTATTTGTCACCGGATTATTGTAATAAAAGATGGGGCGCTCGTTGATGATTTTGCTACCAATCAACTATTCAGCCATCATAGGCATCCCTATACCAAACAACTTGTAGCTTTATACGAATCAAATTAAATTATGTGATAAACCTATACCAAAGAAGCCCAAAGATGACTTTTATTTCAAAGTGACTTTGGGCTTCTTTATATAGAATTTGTTAACCAATTATTTCTTATCTTCAAAGGCGTCTTGAATATGTTCAAGTTGATCTATTGTAAGTTGATTACCACCTTCACCAAAATACCAAGCATTAGATTCAAATTGATATACATTATGATTTTTAATTGCTTTTATATTTTTAATAACCTTATTATTTAGTTCTTTAGGTAAATGCTGATCATTGCCATCTTTTGTTCGATTAATCACAAATAGTTTATCTGGATTAATTTTATTTAAATATTCATAACTGATTTGATTTCCTGCAGAATTGGCTTTCATGTTATTGTCCGCATGTTGTATACCTAAATCCTTATTCAAGAAACCACCAAATCGACCAGTTTGTCCAAATGCTTTCATACCTTTATCATCAACAACTAGTAGCAATACTTTGTCCTTATTAATCGCACGTTTTGTCTCATTTACTTTTTCTTTTAATTCTCGATTAAGTGTGTTGGCCTTATCTTTTTTATTAAATATTTTCCCTAATTGATTGGTTGTTGTTTCTATTGATGAAATATAATTTTCACTATCTGGACTAACAAATAAAATTTTAGCATCGGGCGCAGCTTTTTTCATTTCATCGATTGTTTTTGTATGTGCTTGTCTGAAAGAGGCTAAGATTAAATCTGGTTTTGCTTTGGCTAAATTATCGTATTTAGGTCGCCCAGGGTTACCCAAATTGATATATTGATCACTTTTAAATTCATTTAAAGCGTGGGGGAGAAATGCATTCCCTTGTCCTTTAGCAACTGCTTTTACATGACTTTTTAAATCCATTTGTTGCATAATGTCTAATGCACCATAATCTAAGACAGCAACTCGTTCAGGATTTTTAGGAACTTTGACTGTCTCAGTTTTCTTTACACCTTGTGAGTGGGTGTTATTTTTATCTTTAAACTCATAAGTATTTTTGATACTTACAGTGTCCTTTGAATTTTTACTAGATTGATCTGACGTTTGACTACAAGCAGTTAGTACAATACCAATGATTAAAATAATAAGTAGTTTATATGTATTTTTCATAATCATCCTCCTTATCATTATTTTAAATGAAATTGAGAATCATTATCAATTAATATTATTACTTTTCATTTAACCATTTATCCAATTCGTTACATATTGCTTCATTAGTGTCGTCGACTAAAGTAATTTGCGGATTATTAATAAACGTCGTATGATCCATATGTAAATTCGTTACAAAATAGCCATGAGATGCATGTTCTAGCATTTGAATGTCATTATGATCATTTCCAAATGCGATATATTCAGTTGTAGCTCCAATGATTTTTTGAATGGTAGTATGTTTATCAATACCTTGAGCTGTTATATCAATATAGTTTTCATTTAAATGTTGTATTAGCTCCAGGGAATGCGATTTTTCAGCTAAGATAGTAGCAATTTCTTCAAAATCATCATGACGAATATCTAATATGATAGCTTTAATGGGTTCAACAATGTCATCCATATCCAAAATCTTTGCTGTATGGTTAGGATCAATGCGTTGAAATAATTCATACGTTGCATCTAAGTTAGTTGAATAATTATATTTATCATCTAATATATACTTTAATTGATATGCATGAATAATATCTTTAATTAGTTGCAAATCATCCTGTGTAATAGATTTAATCACTTCAATCTGTCCATTTTGAGAAATGATTGAGCCATTACCACCAATAAGTGTAAAGTCTTTGAATTCAGGTATAACTGGTAGCAAATCTCTAATTGGACGTGCGGATGCAAATATCACTTGATGGCCAAGTTGATGTAATTTAAAAATACGTTCTTCAATAAGTAGATCAACATGATAACCATCAAATGAAATGGTACCGTCAATATCAAAAACAAAATTCATAAACAAAACTCCTAAATGTTAATAAAGAATATATAGATAAATTATAACATAGCAAATATATTAAGATAATGAAGAATAGGGTCCCCTATATCCAATATCCATAACTTCCTATAATATATATTATGTAAACTAAAATTAAAAAAACAATATAGGGCTAATATTCATATCTTATGAACAGGTATAACTAATTAATACGAATCCATTTATATTTTGATTGATAAAATCATTTGTTGCTAAGGCTTGTATTATTAAATGTTCATTTCCTTACATTCATATCTTAGCTTAATGAAACGTTAAATGATCATCGTATTTAAACTTAAATCTATAATCATTTTTAGGATAACTTTTAGCTTTGTCTTTATAAACTTCAATATATTATCAGTAATGCATTTACATCTAACGACCAGTTATCCATCAAAGTCATTCTCGATGCAACTGAGATGCTCTCACAGCACGGACATATTTAGTGACATGTTATAAATTTTGATTATTTTAAATTTAAGACGTTCATTTTAATTAAATACAGGCTTTATTTAAAACATCTAATCATCAATAATTTTATTGGTATATATTTGCAATTTAATGTAATGTAAATAATTTTTATTATATCGATTCATTCAACTACTCAAAATATGTACTGTAAGCCTTATATAATTTATTTATTAGAAAATTCTCTATAACTATCATTGTTAAGGTCTTTGGTAATAGCTATGATAATTTTAGTAGGGTGCAATATGATTTTATATTAGCTTTTTATATTAATTATTTGTAGAATTTCACTAGATAAAAAAAGCTGAGACAAGAGTCTCAGCCTAGATATACCAATAGATTTGCTATGTCTTCTATTTTACTTCTTAACTTTTCTACGAATACGGTCTAATGTAGTGAATAACCAATATTTCACTTTGTTAATTGGCTTATAAAAATCTCCTATTAACTCTTCAATTTGAACATTAAATCCACGTTTAAAGCGATAAACGCCATAGTCCTCACTATTTTCAGTAAAGTCACCAGACAATCCATAGAAATTGTAACGATCATAACCATTATCGAAGCAATAATTAATCATGAACCAATGCATCATATATGGTCCCATGTATTGATTGAATTTTTCTGATGAACCACCTGAGAAGTAGTTGACTTCATAAGCATTAGCAAAGTAAACACCAGAAGCAAGATTCAATACTGAACCATCAGTTTGACGAATTTCACTAGCTTGTAGCATTTCTTTTTTATCATGCTCAATTTGCTTGTCTAATTCACTGATTTTCTTCAATTGTTTATCACTTTTGTTTTCTTTTGCCATCATTTGATCACGACGGTTTTCTTTATCATTTAGCGAATGCTGTAATGACTCAATATATTCATCTAAATCAATATATGCTAATGGCACTAATACTTTATCGCCGAAATGATCAATGAAATTATAGAAATATTGATCTGTTTTTGAAGCAAATCCAGTTCTTTCTTCAGTTTCACGATAAAGCTCTAAGAAAAGATCAAATTCATCCCTACTTAAAAATCTTACTTTTACTCCGTAGTTTATCGCTTTATTAATATTTCTTTTACGTTGACTATCGAATTCTTTCTTCAATGAAGCAGGTGTTTTGCCCTCTAAGTCTAAAACACCCATCCATCTTACTTGGCTGAAGCTATCGTAAGATGTTGTAAAACCATGGTGTTCATAACCGTGAGATTTAAATAAATTGACAAGTGCATCGTTTTTCTCATGGTTATCAAGTGGTTTAATATCTTTATCATAAATTTGATAAATCCAGTATGGATCCATTTTGACATATAAACATTGATGTTGATGTAAGTATTTATCTAATTCTCTCAAATAAAAATCAACTAAACCTAAGTCAGAGTAGTCCATGACTGGACCACGATTTGAATAATACACATAACTACCCATCGTTGGGATTTTTGAAAATAGACTTGCTGCAATGACCTTGTTGTTTTCATCTTTAATACCTAATAATACAACCTGAAAACCATCCGTTTCACGAGTAGCAATATTTTCTTTCACCTGAAAATAATGACTTTCTAATGATGGATTTTGTACAAAGTTCTCAAATTCTTTAACTGTCAACTCTGTAAATTTCATAATTAGATAATTCCCTTCCTAATAAAAATTTATTATTTATGCTTATTTTTTAAGTAATTTCTTTAATGTCGTATAAACAGTGTACATAGGTTTATTAATTGGTTTTATGAAATCTCCTACATATTCTATAACATCAGCATTATACCCTTTTTTGAATTTAATAACGCCTGCATCTTCTGCATCTTCTGAGAAATCTCCGCTAATACCATAGAAATTATAGCGATCAATACCGTGGTCTAATGCATAATTGATCATCGTCCATTGCACTGCATAACTACCTGCAAAGTGGCGATATTTATTTGAAGTACCACCTGCATAGTAAACAACTTCAAATGGATTGATGAAGAAGTAACCAGCCGAAATAGGTAATTCATTGCCATGTTCAGCTTGAAGTTGTTTCGCTTCATCTATTTTCTGTTGATTAGCTGCTAATTGTTGTTCTAGATTTGCTTTCTTATTATGTGATTTTTTATTATCAGGACGCTTTTCAATATCTTTAAGAGCTTTGTTTAAGTCTTTAGTTAAGGTTTCTTTTTCATTATTGAGTTCTTCAAGATATTCGTCAAAATTAATATATGCTAATGGCACTAGGACGCGATCCTTGAAGTGCTTATATCGATCATAATAATAACTATCATCTCTATCTAAAAACGCTTTTGACTCTGAAGTATCTTCCATGAATGATCGGAAAATCGGTAATTCATCTTCTGATAAGAATTTAACTTTCACACCATTTTTTTGTACTTTTTTAGTATTACGTTTACGTAAATTATCCATATCGTTTAAAACATCTTTTGCAGTTTTACCTTTTAAATTCAATACTGAATGGTGTCTTACTTGTAGTATTGGATCGAAACCATTGTGGAAACCTTCATGTTTAAAACCTAATGATGCCAGTTTATCAAATATCCAATCATTTCCTGCATTACCAGTAATATCCCCATCATGATTACGATATTGGTATGGAAGGTATGGATCGACTCTTAAATATAAACAATGATGTTTTTTAACATATTTACTTAATTCATTAAAGAAGAAATGAACTAATTCTTTGTTATCGTAGTCGATGACTGGTCCTCTATTAGTATAGAAATATTTGAAAAATTTCATCACTGGCACTGCAGTTAATAAGCAAGCTGCAATCACTTCATTGTCGTTATTTTTAATTCCAACAAGATGTGATTCAGTCCCTTCAGCAAGCTTTAATTCATAGTTACCTACCATTTGCGTAAAATGAGTATATGGCATTTGGTCTGTAAAATCGCCAAATTCTTTAGCGGTTAAGTTTGTAAACTTCATTATCATAACTCCTATTGTGTTTATCTCTATTTTTTCTCTCTATTTAAGAATTCGAATTGAGTTCATATCATGCTTAATTCAAGCGTTGTTACTATCTATCATTCATTATTTACAATATGTGTAACAACATTGATATTATCAAACTAATTGTACCAATCTAAGTTGTTTTTATTTTATTTTTCATAACTCTGACTCTAATTAGTTAAATGCAATGACTCATCAAATACTTAGTCATACAACTTAAATTGAATATACGTAATAATAGTATGAGTCGAACTTTTATCAACTCATACTATTATCGTATTATCACCTATTATTTTAATGCATTTGCAAATCTAATGCCAATGACTTCCCTTATAACAACACAATTTTATACTAATCAAGTAAAATCAATGTCAAATCGTGTAATAATTTACATATATCCTTTCCATTTACATTCTATTTAAATATTAAATTAATTTTTCTAATTTAATGCGTGCCTTATAGATTTAAGATAGTTGATATTTTCTTCTGTAGTATCATTAGCAAATCGTTTAACGATTTCACTACCAATGACCACGCCATCTGCTATTTGTGAAATATCTTTCACATGTTGCGCATTTCTAATACCAAACCCAGCTACGACTGGTACTTTTGCAAATGTCTTAATTGTGTCTAATTTAGACTTTAATTCTGGGTGGAATGTGCCATCCTTACCTGTAGTCGCATTCATCGTTACGGTATAAATAAAACCTTCTGCATTTTTGGCAATCAATTTCATTCGCTCTTCAGATGTTGTCATTGCAATGAGCGATATTAATTTTACATTGTATTGATGCGCTTGTTCTTTTAATTGCTGTCCAAGTTCAAAAGGTAAATCAGGAATAATAAGTCCGTACACACCTGCACGTTCACAAGCTTTAAAAAAGGATGTTTCACCATAATGGCAAACAATATTGTAATATGTCATTAATACATACGGACAGTCGATGTCATTTTGATGCAATTCAAGTTCCTTAAATATATAATCAATGTTAATACCTTCTTCAATCGCTTTTCCCCCTGCTTCCATGATTGTAGGACCATCTGCAACTGGGTCTGAAAATGGCACACCTACTTCAATCATATCTGCACCATTTTGACAAAGTAATGTCATATTCTCTATCAATTGATGGTTTGCCATTATATAAGGTATAAATAATTTATTCATTGATCTCACCTCTTTGTTGTGTATATTGACGAATCGTTTCCATATCTTTATCACCACGTCCAGATACAGTAACAACTATAATCTGGTCCTTATTCATTGTCGGCGCTAATCGTTCTACGTAACTTAATGCATGTGCACTTTCAATAGCAGGAATAATACCTTCAGCTTTAGTAAATCGAATTAATGCTTCCATCGCCTGTTCATCACTTGCATCTGTATAAGTGACGCGTCCAATATCATGATAATAAGAATGTTCTGGACCTATTCCAGGATAATCTAACCCTGCTGAAATAGAATGTGCCAATTGAACTTGACCATGTTGATCTTGAATTAAATACATTTTGGCACCATGTAGTACACCTGGACTTCCTTTACCTATAGCTAATGCATGCTTATCAGTGAGTTTACCTTTACCTGCTGCTTCAACACCATATAGTTTTACATCGTCTTGAATAAATGGATAAAAGGTTCCGATTGCATTTGAACCACCACCAATACAAGCAACAACTGCATCAGGTAAACATTGCTCTTTATTCAAAATTTGTGTTTTAATCTCTTTGCCAATCACACTTTGAAAATCTCTAACAATAGTCGGGAACGGATCTGGTCCAAGAGCTGAACCTAGAAGATAGTGTGTATCTTCGACATGACTAACCCAGTATTGAAGTGCTTTATTTACAGCATCTGACAATGTACCTTGACCTTCCTCAACAGAAACTACTTTAGCTCCGAGTAATTCCATTCTAAATACATTTAATTGTTGTCGTTGGATGTCCTCTTTCCCCATAAAAACAATTAAATCCATATCAAATAACGCCGCAACCGTTGCACTGGCCACACCATGTTGTCCTGCACCAGTTTCTGCTACTAATTTACGTTTCCCCATACGTTTAGCTAATAGCGCTTGCCCTAGAGCATTGTTAATTTTATGTGCACCTGTATGGTTTAAATCTTCTCTTTTTAAATATATTTTTGCTCCACCTAAAGATTCTGAATATGCTTTAGCATATGTTAATGGTGTTTCTCTACCTACGTATTCTTTTAAATAATATTGTAATTCATCTTGAAAAGTTTGATCATTTTTCGCTTCTTTATATGCTTGTTTTAATTCTATTATTGCTGGCATTAACGTTTCAGGGACATATTGGCCACCGTAAGATCCAAAAAATCCTAAGTCATCTGCGTCTGTTTGAATATGTTTATTCATGGTTCATTCTCCTTTCACAATGTTAACGATTGTTTTCATTTTATCTCCATCTTTTTGATGATTGATTTCAATTCCAGAGGCTATATCATAGCCAATGTGCTGCAATGATAAATGTTGAATTTGTTTGATATGCTGATCAGTCAAACCACCTGCAATTAGAAATGGTACATCTTGAATATGATCTAACAGATGCCAATCATAAATTTGACCTGTACCTCCAAATTGTTCTGAGGGTGTATCGATGATAAATAAATCAACTAATTGTTTGTAATAGTCTATGTGATCTAGCAAATCTTGATGTGCGGGTAATGCTTTAAAAATTTTAATATTAGGATACTGTGTTCTAGTCCATTTAATGATTTCTATCGGTTCGTTGCCATGAAATTGTATTGTGTTGATTTGAGTATGTGACACAACACTTTGGATTTGTGTTCGATCTGGATTGACTAATACCACTACACGGTCAATATAACTAGGTACGAGTTTGGTTAATTGCTGAATTTGACTCATATCACGGTGACGGTGACTATTGGGAAAATGAATAAATCCTATCGCATCTATAGGTAACTCAATCGCTTTAAGTACATCTTCTTTACGTTTAAACCCACAAAATTTTAAATACATGGTTTCACCTTATTTAACTTTAATTGTGGTAAAAATTCACTTAAATCGTCGCATTTCATTAACGCTTCACCAATAAGTAATCCATCGATACCAGAATGAATTATTTTTGCTACATCTTTTTGAGAGTGAATACCACTTTCGGAAATATAGTAAAAACCATCTTTTTTATGACCTAATATCTGATTGGTGTGTTCTACATCTGTCACAAATCGTTTTAAGTCTCTATTATTAACACCTATAATTTCTGGATTAAGCTCGTAAGCTCTTTGCAATTCTTGACTATCATGGACTTCTACTAATACTTCTAAATCTAATTGACAGGCATATTGATATAAACGATGGAGCTGTTCATCAGTTAAAATATTTACTATGAGTAAAATAATTGATGCACCTGCTGTTTTAGCTACATCAACTTGGATTTCATCTATCATAAAGTCTTTGCATAATACGGGTAGCGACGTTTGTTTAGATAATTGTTGTAAGCGTTCAAAACTACCACCGAAATAACGTTCATCCGTTAAGATAGATATGGCATTTGCTCCATAAGCTTCATAATCTTTAATTTGTTGCGACAAATTACGTTCAGGTAGTTGCTTTACAGATGGACTTTTCGATTTAATTTCTGCAATGATAGATAATTCTTTGTCATTTGCTAAGCTTGATTTCAAAGTTTTCTTTTTAGATGGTTGATTATATTGATTATTATTTTTTAAAGTTTTAAGTTTTTCATGATAATAATGACTAGATAATAATTCTTTTTTATATAGTACAATTTCGTCTAATATTGTCATTTAATTCCCCACCATTCTTAAATATTGTTTCATTGCTGTTCCGTCATCGATGAGTTGTTGCGCAAGTTGAATACCTGTAGCAATATCATTTACTTTTTCCGAAACGTATAAAGCTATGCCTGCATTGAGCACTACTACATCTCTCTTACTTGAATGATCTTGACCGTTTAAAATATTTACCGCAATAGCTTTATTTTCTTCTGGGGTGCCACCTTTCAATGTGTCATTTGCAGCATTTTTTAAGCCAAAATCTTTAGCATTAATCGTATAATGTTGAATTTCCTTACCTGCATTCACTTCATATATTAAATTGTCACCTGACAAACTTGCTTCATCCATGCCACCAGCACCATGTAATATGACTGCTTTTTTCCGTCCTAAATCTTTTACTGTTTGTTCTACATTTGCTAATTGAGATTGATCATAAATCCCCATGGTTTGATATGTTAATTTGAATGGGTTAATTAAAGGTCCCACAAGATTAAATATCGTTGGTTTAGATATCATTTTTCTAATGGGTTGAATATACTTCATAATTGGATACGATTCTGTCGCACTGACAAAAGCTAAATGACATTGATTTAATTGTTGAACAACCTCTTTAACAGGTGTGGTTTTAATTTTTAACTGATCTAACAAATCTGTACTTCCTGAATTTGAAGTGATACTTTTATTTCCATGTTTGATGATTGACGCTCCGGCACTTGCAACTACGAATGAAGCGGTCGTTGATATATTAAAACTTCCTGATTGATCACCACCAGTTCCACAAATACACATCGAACCTTCATAAACTGGTTGTTGTTCATACATCGTTTTGATTAAACTTTTGGCTAAAAATGTTAATTCTGACTGTTGCATTTCCTTATCAGTATATGACTTCAAAGCTTTATATTTGATTTGATTTTCAATTTGAGGATTGATCATCAAATCAATAAATGCTTTCATATCTTGTTGATTTAAATGTTGTTGCTGTTCTAATTGTTTTAAAATTCCCATCTAATCACCTTCTACTACTAAATTAATAAAATTCTTAATTATTTCTTCTCCATACTCCGTCGCGAATGATTCTGGATGATATTGAATACCAAAATGTAAATGATTGATATGTTCAAATGATTGTATGCAATCAGATGTCTCTCCTGTCACGACTAAAGTTTCTGGAAATTGTTCTATATCGCTAACGAGCGAATGATATCTCATAATATTAAAAGTGCTTGGTAAACCGGTATACAATTTAGAATGTGTTTGAAGATTCAATTGATCTACCTTTCCATGCATGACGGTTTTACCTTGTATCACTCGACCACCGTAATAACATGTAAGTGCTTGTGCACCTAAACAAACACCTAAAATAGGTTTATCTTTATAATGATGAATAATATTTAGTAATAAATCATTATCTAAAGGATGCCCAGGACCAGGTGAAATAATAATACCTTTTACATTTTGACGCATAACACGGTCATCATCTGGATATAATACTTTCACTTCATTCTCATTGGTTATATTTTGGGCTACTATATCTACTAAGTTATAGGTGAACGAATCATAGTTATCTATGATTAATATCATGGCGACACCTCCAATAAACTTTTAGCTTTTAATTTTGTTTCTTCTAATTCTTTGTCTGGTTCAGAATCATACACAACACCACATCCGGCTTCTATATTGACATAAGTATCATCTATCATCATCGTTCTAATAGCTAATGCCAAATCTAAGTTATGATTACAGTTAATATAACCAATACCACCGCTATAAACGCCTCTCTTATGTGGCATCACTTCATAAATTCTTTGAATAGCTCTTAATTTGGGTGCACCAGATACAGTACCTGTAGGCAATAGACTTGCTATAACAGACATAGGTGAAATATTTTCTTTAATTTCGCCTGTCACTTCACTTACAATGTGCATCACATGTTCATATTTCTCGATTTCCATTAGTTTTTGAATATGTGATGTGCCCGTTTTACATATTCGATGAATATCATTTCTACCTAAATCGACGAGCATACTATGTTCACTTTTTTCTTTTTCATCATTAATCAGTTGATGCGCATTGCTTTGATCTTCCTCTGGTGTTTGACCTCTTTGTATTGTTCCGGCAATAGGATTTGTGACGACTCTGCCATTGTGAACTTTAACAAAACTTTCAGGCGAACTACCGATAATAATCGGTTGATTCATATTAATGTAATACATATATGGACTAGGATTTTGTCTCTTTAGATTTTGATATAACTGAAACGACAATGTTTGTAATTGATTGTTAAAGTGATGTTTGTATTTATAAATACGTGATGGGACAACTTGAAACATATCCCCTTCAGTTATTTTCTTTTTAAAATCACTCACTATATTCATAAAATGTTGTTCACTCACATTTGCTTCTATTTCTTTATCTTGAACTTGAAATGTGACTTTTGGCTGATATACTTGGATTGTTTTAAGCTGTTCAATGCGTTCTTTGACCCGTTGTATTAAAACGTCTCGTTTAACTTGAGAAAATAAATTCGTACTAATGATGTAAAGTTCGTCTTTGTAATGGTCAAATACATACACATCTTCAATCATGTAAAAGTTCACATCATGTTGTGGATGATCTTCTAACTCCATTTGTTTTAAAACCGGAAATTCATGTCTTACTAAATCAAAGCTACAAGAACCAATAAATCCAGAAATAAATGGTAATTCTTGTAACGTTTGATCTTCAATATCATCATAATAACGATTCACAAATTCCTTTAAGTATTGATAAGGCTGTTCCGTTATCGTTTCTTTCTTTTGTTGGGTAATAATTTGAAGGCATTTATTATCTAATGTGACCGTGCCATAACTATCAAAAACGACAATAGAATATCGCCCTTTTAGTTTTTCTTGGCTTGTGCTTTCTAGTATGATTTTGTTGTGTTTGAGTTGAGCTAAAGTTTCTGGTGTAATATTGGCCTGTAACTTTTCGTAATAGAGTTCCAATTAATTTCACTCCTTTATGTTTGAGTTCGTTTAATTATTATTGAAGATGATTTTTATTTTTTAGTTATTCTTAATTTTGAAAGTTTAAAGTAATGATTCGATTGTTAAACATAAAAAATCAGCCTCCTATAAAAAGGACGCTGACGCGTGGTACCACCTTAATTAACGCAATATTCTTAATATTCGGAATATTATACGTTCACTCATTGTTTATATTTAATTGTTAGAATACAAAACCCAATTTCATTTATAGTGGTGTTAGTTCACATCATCCACTAACTTTCTGACACTACCTTACTATAAACTACTACATTTTGTACGAAATAAAAGCACCACGATACGCGTAAAATCAATAAGGACGCGTTACCGTGGTGCCACCTTAGTTAACAAATGTTTATTGTTCACTTTAATGCTATTTAATTTTATATTCGAAAGCCCAATTCACTAAATATGTTGTGCTAATTTTCATTACCCATTAGCTTTCTATTTGCTACAATTCATATTTGCTACTTTATCTTCCGAATTGTTTAACAATTCTAATTATTTAGTATAATACATCTCTCAAATATTTTTGTCAACGCCAAATCCTAATTTATTTTAAAATTGGGGACATACAGTAGGCATATAATAAATTTTGTGTTGCTTCTATGGATTCAATATGTGTTCTTTCTAAGGCATGTGAAGATTCAATACCAGCACCAAATAATCCATGTCTGATATCAGCTCCAGCTTTTAATGCCGAAGTAGCATCGGAAGCATAATAAGGATATATATCTACTTTATATGGAATATCGTTCATTTTACATAGTTGCACAAGTTGTGAACGAAGTCCCTTATGATAAGGTCCAGAACTATCTTTTGCACAGATAGATACAGTATATTCATCTGAAGATTGACCATCACCTAATGCACCCATATCTAATGCAATAAAATCTACGATATTGTCTGGTAATGAAGCATTTGCACCATAACCTATCTCTTCATTATTTGAAATATAAAATTGAGTTGTATGTGGTAATCTAACATTCTCTTCTTTAATTTTTTTCAATAATTCTATAATCATTGCTACGCTTGCTTTATCATCTAAATGACGTGACTTAATAAAACCAGATTGAGTAATTTCAGTTCTAGGATCAAAGCTAACAAAGTCTCCTACTTCTATGCCTAAATCTTTCGTATCTTGAATTGAATTTGTTTTTTCATCAATTCTAATTTCCATATGCTCTATATCTCTAGGCACTTCATGATTATTTTTATATACATGCACACTAGTTTCATGTAAACATATTGTTCCCGTATATATGTCGCCTGCCTCTGTTTGAATCTCACAGTATTCTCCTTCAATGGCATTAAAGTGAAATCCCCCTATTAAATCAATTGCCAAACGCCCATCTTCTTTAATTTCCTTTACCATTGCACCTAACGTATCAACATGAGCTGTAATACATCGTTGCTGTTCTTGATTGTCTCCAGTAACATTAATAATCAAAGCACCTTTATTCGTCAATTCTGTAGAAAACCCTATGTCTTCTACTGTTTCCTTCACATACTGTATTGCTTTTTCAGCATTTCCAGATGGACTATTAATCTCTGTTAAAGTTTTAATCGTTTGTAGAATATCACTCATTTTTATCCCCTTTCACATTTCTATCTTATTTAACTTTAGTTTAGACTATTTATTTAATATATACTAATCATATTCTTATTGATTCCATAAACATCCTCATTTACAATGTTAGTATTCTGAAAATTTCGAAACAGGTGATTACTTATGCAAAATATTTTATTTGTAGGTCTTGGTTTAATTGGTGGAAGTTTAGCAAGTAATTTAAAATACTATCATCAAGACATTCATATTACAGCTTTTGATGCTGATGAATCTCAATTAGATAAAGCTTTATCTATCGGTATCATAGATGATAAATCAACGCATTATGATCAAGCTATCGAAAAAGCTGATATGGTTATATATGCTACACCTGTCGAACAAACTGTTCATTACCTAGAACATTTACCAAAGCTCAATACTAAAACAAATTTAATTGTTACAGATACAGGAAGCACTAAATCAACTATTCAAACATTTGAAAATATGTTGTTAAAACACAATATTCATCTCGTTGGTGGGCACCCAATGGCTGGTAGTCATAAATCTGGTGTGCTCAATGCTAAAAAACATCTCTTTGAAAATGCTTACTATATTCTTGTATTTAATCAAGAAGCTAATAAGCAAGCAGCAGAAAAGATTAAAAATTTACTAAAACCTACATTAGCAAAATTTATTTTCACTGATGCCAATGAACATGATTTTGTTACAGGTATCGTTAGTCATGTTCCTCATATAGTTGCATCAAGTTTAGTTCATCTCAGTGCTAATCAAGTAGAAAAACACCATTTAGTACAACAATTAGCTGCAGGTGGATTCCGTGACATCACTCGCATTGCTAGTAGTAATGCTGAAATGTGGAAAGATATTACATTAAATAATAAAACTTTCATCCTAGAAATATTACAAGATTTACAAGAACAAATCTCCTCAATTTCAGCTATGATATCTTCTTCTAGTTCAGAAGATATTTATAACTTTTTCGATCATGCAAAAAATTATCGCGACCGATTACCCGCTAAACAACAAGGTGCACTTACTACTGCGTATGATCTATATGTCGATATTCCGGATAAACCGGGTATGATTAGCAAAGTTACAAATATATTGAGTTTACATAATATTTCTATAAGCAACTTAAAAATATTAGAAGTACGTGAAGATATTTATGGTGCACTGCAAATCAGTTTTAAAAACCCTGAAGATCGGGAACGTGGTATTCAAGCTTTAAATCAATTTGATACTTATATAGAATAGCAACTTCATTCATCAACCTGAGACATCTCAATGTAATGTCTTAGGTTATTTTTTATTTTAGTGTTTGAGAAACCTTCATCATTATCGTGTAATACATTACTACATTTTATGTCCTGCCATGAGTCCTAAACGTCCATGTTTTGTACCAGCTTCAGTATAAGATGTTGCCTTAGACACAATGCCCTTACCATATTTCACATGTAAATGATCAATTGTTTTTGCTAGTTTTTCATCTCTCTTACGCTCGTATTCATCGATGAATAAGTTCATTTGTCTTTCGTTTTCATCTATAAATTGTGTAAGCGACACACTTAATGTACGATATAATGCTTGTTTGTCACATAATTGATTAGCAAAATAATTCACTACTTTAAAAATATCTTTTTCTAAGTTAGTACCTTCTTCTAATGTATACTGCTTATGTACACCACCTTCATCACTATAGCCAAATGAAAAATGTATGGTGCGCGCCAATTGTTTTCTTGCTCTAACTCTACTTGCTACATCTTCAATTAACTCTTGCATCACCACTTTCGCTTCTTCAAATTCGTAGTCTCTCATCAAAATTTGACTTTTACATATTGATGGATTATTCACTTTATATTTTTCTCTCATCTTGCTTTGATCAATACCATTAGCGTGAAGATGCATATCCACACCTAGTATTCCAAAATCTCTTTTCAAATATTGATATGGATATTGAGCTAAATCACCTACTGTAAAAATCCCTCTTTTGTTTAATTTAGCTTCTGTTTTTCTATTAATTCCCCAAAAATCTCTTAACGGTTGAATAGGCCATAACTTTTCAGGTACATGTTGATAGCGCCATTCAGCTATACCATTTGTTGTGTGTTTGGCTTCAATATCCATAGCTACTTTACTTAATAACATGTTTGAGCCTATACCAATCGTACATCTAATACCTGTTTCTTCATGAATTTCTTTCTGCAATCTTTCGCAAAATGCTTGCACGGTTGAATTGAATCTATGATAACTATCTGTCACATCCATAAAAAATTCATCGATGCTATATTGATGCAAATCTTCAGGTGGCACATATCGTAAAGCAATCTTAGATATAGCAACTGATACATTAAGATATTTTCTCATACTTGGATTAATGATAAATATGTCATTACGATGTGGTATTTCAAATAATCTTGATCCAGTCTTGACGCCTAATTCTTTAAGTTTAGGTGTCGCTGCTAACACAACCGACCCCTGTCTTTTAGTATCTGCGACAACTGCTAATTTCGTCGTTAATGGATCTAACCCTTTTTCTATACAAGATACACTCGCAAAAAAACTCTTTTGATCAATACAAAGTACATCTCTATCCTCTAATAAATGATAGTCATACATGATTACCCCTCCCTAATACATTTTCATTATATACGAACAAAAGTTCTTATTCAAGTACAAAAAGAACACTTGTTCTTGTCTAGTAAAAAATGTATTTTTATTGATTATTCATGCTATACTAAAGTTGTAATAAGAATATTGGAGGAATGACATATGCCAATCGTAAACGTTAAATTATTAGAAGGTCGTTCAGATGAACAACTTAAAGATTTAGTTACAGAAGTGACAGCAGCTGTAGAAAAAACAACAGGTGCAAATAAAGAAGCAATCCATGTCGTTATTGAAGAAATGAAGAAAAGTCATTATGGTGTTGCTGGTGTTAGAAAATCAGATCAATAATTAAGTAAAGAGCCTCACGTTGACATCGTCAATGTGAGGCTCTTTGAGTATTACTTTTTATTATTTTTATCATCGAAAAAATCTTGAATTGCTTTTTTATTTTTCTCTTTATCAATTTGCAAGGCACTACCATCATTATTAGTGGTAATATCTTGATATGAGTTCTTAATAGGGACTGTTAATGAATCTACATTTTTATCGCCTCGAACACCGAAACTTATTCCAGTTTGGAACATCGCAGAATCAGGCATATCTGTATTAACATATCCTCTAAGAATACCTGCTACTTTAGGTAACTTAGCAACTGTACCAAAATTCACTAATTCAGATTTAAGTGTTTGCATCACCTGTTGTTGACGACGTACACGCCCGAAATCGCCTTCTGCATCATGACGAAATCTAGCATAACCTAATAATTCTTTACCATTTAAACGATGATGACCTTTTTTCAATGATACACCAATATTTTCAGACATATCTTTTTCAACATCCATTGGAACACCATTAGGTTCTAACTCATCTATCATCTTTTCGAAACCAGTAAAGTCAACAACTGCATAATATTCAGGATTAATACCTAAGTTTTTATTTAATGTTTTTCTTAATAATTCTGGGCCACCTAATGAATATGCAGCATTAATTTTATACTTATCGTAGCCAGGAATATCAGCATAAATATCACGCATTACTGACATCATTTTCATTTTTTTATGAATATAGTCATATTGAACAACCATAATTGAGTCTGTACGTGATTTACCGCCCTGTGCTTTATCTGCACCTAATACTAATACAGAAATTTTACCGTCATTTTTTACTGGTCCGTTAAATTCATGTACTTTAATATCTTTCGCATGCTTTTCCGCATACTTTACACCACTATTATATCCATGAACAATGTATGCAATTATAACGATGAGAATAATTAAAATAAATAAAATAATAAAAGGTAATTTGCGCACTCTCTTTTTCTTTCGTCGCCTAGAAGGTGGAGTTGATGTACCTGCTTGTCGTTTATACTCAGTTTCTTCTCTGTTATCCTTCTGTTCTCTCATATTTACCTACCTTATACCTTTAAAATTACAATTCTATCATCTATAATTAATATGTATTAACGTTATAGAAAAAGTATACAAAAAGCAAGGATTTTTTTAATAAATGGTACTAAGGTCCAATGAAAGGGTGTCATAAATGAATATAAATACTGCATATTTTGCGGGTGGGTGCTTTTGGTGTATGACAAAACCTTTTGATACATTTGATGGTATAGAACAAGTAACATCAGGATATATGGGTGGAGACATAGCCAACCCTACATATGAGCAGGTTAAAAGTGGCACTACTGGACACTATGAAACTGTCAAAGTTGAATACGATGTTGCGTTATTCTCATACAATAAATTATTAGAAATCTTTTTTTCTGTCATTGATCCACTAGACGATGAAGGTCAATTTCAAGATAGAGGATCTCAGTATCAAACAGCTATTTTCTATTCCAATGAACATCAGAAAAAATTAGCTGAAGCGTATATCGCAGCGATGCAAGATACAATCAATGCAGATAAAGCAATTGCTACTAAAATTTTGCCTGCAACAACATTTTATAAAGCTGAAGAATATCATCAAGATTTTTATAAAAAGCAACCAGAAAGATATGCCAAAGAACAACAAGATCGTGAAAATTATAAGAAAAATTAAATCTAGATATAATTAAATTAAAGATTAAAACAAAAGCGATTGATGAAACCACTCAGTTTCATCAATCGCTTTTCATTATATATATTTATTTATGACGAATAACTCTCATCACTTTAATCATTGATTGCCATAAAGATGCATCTTTTCTATAAACTAAGAATCTCGGCTCCCAATTAGGTCCATATTTTTCTTTATAACGTCTTAAACCTTGGAAACGATATAAACCATTAAAATGTTCAAAGATTCTACCAGCTAATCGTTCTCTAAGATACGAGTAATGCAATTGACCTACATTAGAAAGTGTTGCCATCCCCATATTAAATGAACGATAACCCTTTTCTTTTCCCCATGAAAGCATGTGTAAATATAGACCATCCATTAACGGTAAATCTAATTCAGGTAACCAACGAATTAAATCGACTGAAATTGCATCATTAAAGTATGTTGGCATAAGTGTACAAAACGCAATAATTTTTCCTTCTTCATTACGCATAATACCAATTGGTGCTTTAGACAAATACGCTTCACTAAATTGACCTACTGAAAAATGCATTTCATTTCTGCCATCTAACCATTGATCACTTACATGCTGTAATGTTTCAATCATTTCTTTAGAAAATGGTGGTTCAATAACTTCAAAGTTAATATTTAAATCATCAAACTTATTTAAAGTAGCTCTAAAACCTCGACGCTTTTTACCTGAAGTCGTAAACGTTGTTAAATCAATAATCGCCTCTTCTCCTAATTTAAAGAATTGATTCCCAAAATTATGATAAAGTGGCATGAAACGATCACTAACTTGATAAAAGATAATGTCATAACCATAGTATTCTGCATATTCATAAAATGCTTCTAAAAGAGATTCGAAAGATGAAGCATCTCCAACTGGATCCCCTAAAACAACTAATGCATTAGATTTATATCGATACATTAAAAAGGCAGATTCATTATCATGAACAAAATAATCTTTATCTCCACTATAGATAAGATGTGTTAAATAATTACCACCATGTTCGTGAATAATTTGTTCACAAATAGTTAAATCTTTATTTTGATTTGATTTGGAATAACGATAATCAAATAACCATGCAATTGACGCCACAATCAGAGTAATTAAAGCTATTGTAATCCAGAAATAATATCTTAAAACTGTTGTATCAACTTCAAGATTGTACACATCTAATGCATATAACGTACTAGAGATAATAATATGATTGATATATAGTACAATCAAACTGATGATTACTATTAAAAATACGTTTTTTAATCTCAATGGTCGTTTTAAAACTTTGGCACGACGATAAGCAATAATAAGTAATACAAAAATAACAACTAACCATGTTAAAAGTAAGAAAGAAGCATAAGTATATATCGTTGCGGTAAAAATTAATACAACTGATATAATAGCAAAAATAATAGCACGTCGACTTTGTTTAAATATACCTTTAACATTTAACATTAATAATAAACAGGCACTAGTATGCACAGACAATGTTATATAATAAACAAAATGGTTATCATCATATAGTCCGTCATAAATAATAGTTAAATTATTGATGAAGAATATCACACTCGTTAAAAACACTAAAATCGCTAATGAAAATGATGGGATTTTAGATAAGATATCTTTTTGATATGACATTAAGAATGATGTGACATCTTTTGCAGGCACAAAATATTTAGATCCTTCGATATACTTTTTAGCAGTGTTACCAAATTCAAATGAAGATAATACTAACGCGATAGCTACAGGTACAAAGTAATATGCAAAGCGATAAAGCAATAATGCTAATAAAATATTCTCCTCATTTACACCTAGAGACTTAAAACCGAGTAGCACGACTAAATCAAATGCTCCAAATCCCCCAGGAATGAAACTTACTAATCCTGACAAAGCTGCAATAATAAAGATACCGATAAAATTCATAAATGAAATATCAATACCTACGATTAACGCAGAGAAATAGAGAACTACAGCAGCCGCCATCCACTCAACACATGAAACTACAGTACAATAAACACCCATAAATCGATTATTTTTATCTGCGGGTTTCATAATAGTATAAATAATAAAAATAGGTAAAAATAAAGCAACAATATATAAAATCCAACGAACCCATGAAATTCGATCTAACATGTCTGATGCATTAAAGACATGAAAAACAACTAAAATCGATAAAAGGCTAAGGCCTGTTAACATGGAAATGAGAATAATAGATATGTAATGCACGAGTTTCTTATTATCTACAGTATAATTTTTATAAACAAATGCTCTTAATCCGGCACCAATAAACCCGCCGAATCCGACAATAGCATTTAAAGCATTAATAATATAACTAACTCTAAAAACTTTCGTTAAAGGGATATCTAATTTTAAAGATTTAACAAGAATAATATCGTATAAAGATAAGATTAATAATGATGCTCCACCACCGGCAAATAATAATACTAACCATATACGATTAATTTTGCCAAATTGCATTAAGGTATCTTTAAAATTAATGGTTGATAATTCTCGATATAATGTGAACACTACAAAAATAAATAGTGCTGCAGCAAACACAAATTTTAAAATAGATAATAATTTACTTTTATTTTCTTGAGTCATTTTTTCACTTCAATTCTAATTAATTCTTCTATATAGCAAAAATATATCATAAGAATATGATAATTAGAATATAAATAGTCCTAATTATACATAACATTATTGTCATATCCTATGTTAGCTATAGTCATCCTAATAATACGCTACGCTTTAAGCATAAAAAGAAAAGGATATCTTAGAAATTAAGTAAGATAAGGACATTGTCAAATGCCCTTCTTATTCTCACATCCGTTTCTAAAGATATCCTTGTATCACAACTACTCAGATTAATCTTGTTCTTTATTCAATTGGTATTCTCCTGCATCTTCTCCATAATAACGATTATATCTACGTTTAAATAATAAGAAAACATGAGAAACTAAAACTTTTAATACTGCATAACCAGGTATACCTAAAATAACACCTACAATACCTAACAAATTACCTGCACATAATAAAATAAAGATAATTGTTAGAGGGTGTATTTTTAAAGTTTTACCCATAATATTTGGCGAAATGAAGTGTCCTTCAAAGAATTGGACTAATGTCCATACAATTGCTAATTTAAGTACCATTAATGGAGATGTAATAATAGCAATAACAATCGCTGGTGATATCGCAATAGTAGGACCTAAATAAGGTACTACGCTCGTTACAGCAGCGATACATGCAAGTATTAAACTATATTTTAATCCAATAATTGAATACCCGATAAATAATAAAACACCAATACAGAATGAGACAATAATTTGTCCTTGAATATATGAACCTACTTGAACACTCATTTTTTCAAGCAAATCGTGAAAATCTTTTCTGAATTTTGGTGGCATAATATTTGTCGTAAAATCTTTAAACTTATGACCATCTTTTAACATAAAGAATAATACAAATGGTGTTGTTACAATCACTACACCAACATTAGCAACAGCTTCTGCAAAAGTTGCTAATTTTGAACCAAAACCATCAAAATAATCTGATAACATTGTTGGTATTTTCTTCGTTAATGAATTAAGTTGATCATTAATTTGACTATAATAGCCAGCAAAAATTGAATTACTAGTTAATTTATTGATTGTATTCGTAAATTTTTTGAAATATTGAGGCGAATTATTAATAAAACTTCCTAATTGTGAGCCAATAACCGGAATTAATAAATTAACAATTAATGCTATAATTCCCACAATCGCAATATAAATAATCATAATACCCACTAATCGTGGTATACGATAACGTTCCATCAAATTCACAAGTGGATTAAACAAATAAAATATAATCAATGAAACAATAATAGGTGCAGCAATCGTATTAAATATAATAATAAATGGCTCAAACACATATGAAACTTTATCAAATATAAATATGACAATACCTAAAAGTACAAGTGCTAATAAACCATAAATTAAATCATTGCCGCCTAAAAATCGCATAAATCTTGTTTCGGACATACTGAAATTAGTTTTAAACTTTCCAGATGCCTTATTTTCTGTAGTCTTATTTTCATTCGACATTTGACATCACCATACCTTCAAGTTACCTCTCTTTATTCAATTCATAAAACGCTTAATATGATTAAAATAACTAACACTTATCATAACATAATTCGTACAACTAAGGCGTATAAAAAATTTAATAAAATAAATATAACTGGTTTCAATCATTGCATAGATAATACTATATCAATTTAATGAATAGAACTATTAAAATACAACCAGACATGATTAGTCACGAATGACTTGCGCTTCAAAATGGTGAATGTGTAATGTTAAATAAATCACTTCAGCTTCATTAATTGTAATATCGAATTCCATTTGAATCATTTTTAAAATTTTAAAAGCTGTGGAATAGCACTGTGGATAATGCTTTTTAATCATTTCAATGAAATCATTTTGTGCATGAATCGCTTCATTCTGTCTCAAACGTCGAATGAGGAACTGAACATGTCTTATAAAACGCTGATATTGCACTGAGGATTGATCAACTTGATGATTTAAATCAGATTCAATGATTGTAATACTCTTATTAATTAATTGATTGATTAACGACATTTCTCGCATAGATAATTCTTCAGAATTAGAAGCAATATGTAATGCGATAAAACCAATTTCATCTTCTGGAAATTGAACATCTAATTGTTGATTTAGTCTTTCAATCACTTTGGCAGCTAATTGATATGCGTCGCTATATAAATACTTAGTCTCCATAGCAAACGGATTACTTATTAATTGATTTTGTTTTAAACGTTTATACGCAAAAATAATATGATCAGTTAGGGCAACGACTAAATTTTTATCATCAATATCTAAAGTCGTATTAGTGATTAAATTGA
Organism: Staphylococcus warneri; assembly: GCF_900636385.1. Lineage (NCBI taxonomy): Bacteria > Bacillati > Bacillota > Bacilli > Caryophanales > Staphylococcaceae > Staphylococcus > Staphylococcus warneri. The sequence goes on from NZ_LR134269.1 coordinate 1,424,828, forward strand.
CTGATTCTATGACAGCTTGCAGTACATGATCATCCGCCATTTCAACCAATGTCTTATAATGCTCTTTATGTTTATCTTGATCAAGCTTATACACTTTTTCAATGGAAGCTGATTCATCTAAGATTAAACCTTGCTTTTTATTAAAACCAATACCTTTTCCAATGAGTACAACTTCCTGATCTTTATTTGTGCATATGATAACGTTATTATTGAGAATTTTACTTATTTTGTATTTTCCCATCATTATCACCTTTCCTAATCCATTATTAAAATTATAAAGCTAAATGATATAAATGAAAAGAAAATACATTTTTAAATCTTTTTATTTATAAATCCAAATTTTACTATTATTATCAAAGTACTCTACTTTCTATCCATAAAAAAGATTCTGTACAATACTAAAAAGAATACAATCAATAACTCACTATTCAATAAAAAATCCTGAGACATTTAAATATGTCTCAGGATTTTTCGTTACTTATTATTTTTATTAGCTTTATTTGTTGAATTGATACCCCAAGATTCAATTCCAAATAAGTTAATCTCAAGATTTTCTGGTTTGAACACAGGATTTTTACCTGCTTTACGTTGTAGTTGGTAATCTTTCATTACTGCAAAAGCAATATTAGAAAGTCCAATAATAGAAACAATATTAACAATTGCCATTAGTCCCATAAATAAGTCTGCTGTACTCCATACTGTTTCAGTTTTAGCAACTGCACCAATAAATACAAGTACGACTACAAGACATCTAAAAATGAAAATAATTGTCTTATTATTTGAAAGGTATTCTATATTAGATTGTCCATAATAATAGTTACCTACAACAGAAGAAAAGGCAAATAGTGTAATTGCAATTGTTAAGAATATACCACCTGCTGAACCTAAATGTTCATTTAAAGCAGATTGTGTAACTGCCACACCTTGAGGTGCATTTTCTCCAAATTTTAATCCAGAGTATAATAAAATCATGATTGCTGTAGCTGTACATACAAGCATAGTATCAAAGAATACACCTAATGATTGAATTAAACCTTGTTTAACTGGATGAGGTACGGCAGCTGTTGCTGCTGCATTTGGCGCAGAACCCATACCTGCTTCATTGGAGAATAAACCACGTTTAATACCTTGTAAAATAGCTGCACCTACTGCACCACCAGTTACTTGTTCAAAACCGAAAGCACTTTTAATGATAGTACCAATCATTGGAACGATTTGATCTAAGTTTAATAGTAAAATAACTAAAACCATACCAATGTATATAATAGCCATAATAGGAACTATTAATGATGATAATGTTGCAATACTTCGAACACCACCAAAGATGATGATAGCTGTAATGACTGCTAAAACAATTCCTGTAATAACTGGGCTAACATGATACTGAGTATTTAATGATTCAGCAATCGTATTTGATTGAACTGTGTTAAATACAAATGCGAAAGTAACTGTGATTAGAATCGCAAATACAATACCTAACCATTTTTGATTTAATCCTTTAGTTATGTAATATGCTGGTCCGCCTCGGAATCCACCATCTTTATCATGTACTTTGTAAACCTGAGCTAATGTGGCTTCCATAAATGCACTTGCTGCACCTATAAATGCAATAATCCACATCCAAAATACCGCACCAGGACCACCTAGTACAATTGCTGTTGCTACACCAGCAATATTTCCTGTACCAACCCTTGAGCCTGCACTAATTGCAAAAGCTTGGAAAGGTGAAATACCTTTTTCGCCACTTTCTAATGTTTCAGGTTTCTCAACTAACGCTCTAAACATTTCAGGCAACATGCGAAGTTGCACAAATTTAGAACTGATAGTGAAGAAGAAACCAGCTGTAAGTAACAATCCAATTAGATATTGAGACCAAATTAAATCATTCCCTACTTGGACAAAATCTTTGAACCAACCAGGAATTAAATTATCAAAATCTTTCAAATAAATCCCTCTCATCTTTAAATAAAATTCATATCTTAAAAATTCAAGAGATTCATATTGTCATATTGCAATCTAATTAAATAATGATTCAACATATCAATACTTATCATTAGATTGTTCAATTTAATATAAACCTCTTGAACGCTTTAATTGTGATTATTATATTTTATTTTATCATCTTATTCATGTATTGCATATACTTTTATTGTAAGTACATACCTTTGACTTCACCAAAATCATCAATATCTACAATAAACGAACCGTTCGTATATTGTTCAGATTTGTGAATCGACGCAATTTCGCCACTCTCTTGATTATTATCTGAATATAATGTATAGGTTGTATAATTATGACGGACAACATCAGCTGCTACAATTCGATGTGGTGCTTTTTTCAATTCTTTAAGTAAAGTTATACCTCTTTGTGCACGTTTAGCTTCTTGTAATACTTTGAATCCAATATGCTTAATTGCACCACGTTGAGTAGCCATCATCACTGATTCCGAATGGTTAATCATTTGAGTCATGACTACGAAATCCTCATCTTTTAAATTAATAGATTTAACGCCCGCAGCACGAAGACCAGTATCAGATAGTTCATTTGTAGAATAAGTAAGTGACATACCTTTGTGCGTTATCACTGTAATGAGTTGATCTGATTCTACCCTCATAATGTTAATCACTTCGTCTTGGTCTTTCACCTTCATAGCAATTAATGGTTTGTTATAGCGTGTCGTTTTAAACTGAGGAACACTACTTTTCTTAATCATGCCGTTGCGCGTAGCCATAATATAAAATGCTTCGTGTTGGCTAAAGTCTTTTTCATTAAACACATCAATCACTTGTTCATCTTCATCAATAGAAACAATTTGCGACACGTGTTGTCCTAACTCTTTCCATCTGATTTCAGCTAATTTATGAACAGGGATGAATAAATATCTACCTTTATTTGTAAACACGAGCGCAGTATCCTGAGTATTTACATCAAGGTACTTTAATAAACTATCTCCGTCTTTTAAGCCTACTTCGGAAACACCACTTGCATTAAAGCTTCGTGTAGTTGTCCGTTTAATATAGCCGTGTCTCGTCAAGCTCAATACTACTTCTTCACTTGGTACCATAACTTCTTTATCAATTTTAATTTCAGAAATTTCCGCTTCAATCGTAGACAGACGATCTGTTTTGAATTTCTTTCTTATTTCTGTCAATTCATTTTTTATCACATTTAATAATGCATCATGATCATCTAATATATGACGTAAATCTTTGATTAAATTAGATAATTCATCATGTTCTTGTTCTAAAGCAACAATATCGGTATTTGTTAAGCGATAAAGTTGTAACATCACAATCGCTTCAGCCTGAGCTTCAGTAAAGTCAAACTCAGCAACTAAGTTATCTTTAGCGTCTTTTTTATTTTTAGAATTACGGATAAGTGCAATGACTTCATCTAATATTGACAAGGCTTTCATTAAACCTTCAACGATATGCATTCGTTTTTCAGCATGCTCTAAATCAAACTTAGTTCTATTCGCGACGACTTCAATTTGGTGATTGATATAACTATCAATAATTTGTTTAATACCCATTAATTTAGGTCGCCCGTCACTAATTGCTACCATATTAAAATTGTAAGATATTTGTAAGTCTGAATTTTTATATAAGAAGTTCTTGATTGCTTCACTATTAACATCTTTTTTAAGTTCTATAGCAATACGTAAGCCCGTTCTATCCGTTTCATCTCGAACTTCAACAATACCGTCAACTTTCTTATCCGCACGTAATTCATCAATACGTTTAACTAAACTACTTTTATTCACTTCGTACGGAATTTCAGTCACAATCAATTCTTTACGTCCATTGCGTAATTCTTCTTCATCTACTTTTGAACGTACAACAATCTTACCTTTACCTGATTCATATGCCTTTTTAATACCATCTAGACCTTGAATGATACCTCCAGTTGGAAAATCAGGTCCTTTAATGTATTTCATTAATTGGCTCACAGTAATATCAGGATTATCAATATATTTTAAAGTCGCTTGAATAACCTCACCAAGATTATGTGGTGGAATATCAGTTGCATAACCTGCTGAAATACCAGTAGAACCATTAATTAATAAGTTAGGGAATCTAGCAGGTAATACCATAGGTTCTAGCGTCGTATCATCATAGTTTGGAATAAATGACACGGTTTCTTTATTAATATCTCTTAATAGTTCTTCAGATAGTTGACTTAACTTAGCTTCCGTATAACGCATCGCAGCAGGTGGATCATTATCAATACTACCATTGTTACCATGCATTTCGATTAAGACATGTCGCAACTTCCAATCTTGACTTAAACGCACCATAGCATCATACACTGAAGAGTCACCATGAGGATGATACTGACCGATGACATCCCCGACAGTTTTAGCACTTTTACGGAAATTTTTATCGAATGTATTACCACTTGAGTACATCGCGTATAGGATACGACGTTGTACTGGTTTAAGCCCGTCACGAACATCTGGTAATGCTCGCTCTTGGATAATATATTTACTATATCGTCCAAAACGGTCACCGATTACATCTTCAAGTGATAAATCTTGAATTATCTCACTCAATTCGTTTCATCCTCCTCATAGGTTTCATTTTCCAAAATTTGAACTTCAGTATTATCTAAAATACTTAAATCTTCTTGCATACCAAATTCAACATGATTTTCAATCCATTCTCTACGTGGAGCTACTTTATCTCCCATTAAAGTGGTAACACGTTTTGAAGAGCGTACTTCATCTTCAACTTGAACTCGTATCAATGTACGTGTTTCAGGATTCATTGTTGTTTCCCATAATTGTTCAGGATTCATTTCACCTAAACCTTTGTAACGTTGTAATGAGAACCCTTTACCAAGTTGCTTTTGTAATTTATCTAATTCATCATCAGTCCAAGCATATTCTACTTTCTTAGATTTACCTTTACCTTTTTCTAATTTATAAAGTGGAGGTAATGCTATAAAGACACGACCAGCTTGTACTAAAGGTTTCATATATTTAAAGAAGAACGTTAATAATAAAACTTGAATATGTGCACCATCTGTATCGGCATCGGTCATAATTATAATTCGACTATAATTACTATCTTCAATTTTAAATTCGTTACCAACACCTGCACCAATTGTATGAATAATCGTGTTAATCTCTTCATTTTTGAAGATATCTTCTAATCTAGCTTTTTCAGTATTAATGACTTTACCTCTTAGTGGTAGTATTGCTTGGAATTTACGATCACGACCAAGTTTAGCAGAACCACCTGCAGAGTCACCCTCTACTAAATAAAGTTCATTTTTCTCAGTATTTTTACTTTGAGCAGGTGTTAATTTACCTGACAATAACGTATCTTTTCGTTTGTTCTTTTTACCAGAACGTGCATCTTCACGTGCTTTACGTGCCGCTTCTCTAGCTTGTTGTGCTTTAATCGCTTTCTTCACAAGTGATTTAGACAATTGTCCTTTTTCTTCAAGATAAAATGGCAATTTTTCAGAAACAACTGAGTCTACAGCACTTCTAGCTTCTGATGTACCTAATTTAGATTTAGTTTGTCCTTCGAATTGTAATAACTCTTCAGGAATTCTTACAGAAACGATAGCCGTTAATCCTTCACGTATATCATTTCCATCTAAATTTTTATCTTTTTCTTTTAATTCATTGATACGTCTAGCATAATCGTTAAATACACGAGTCATAGCTGTTTTAAATCCGACTTCATGTGTACCACCATCTTTAGTACGCACGTTATTAACGAAGCTTAAAATGCTTTCAGAATATTGATCGTTATATTGGAAAGCTACATCAACTTCAATGCCATTAGATGTACCTGTAAAAGTTGTGACATCATGAAGAACTTCTTTACCTTCATTGACATAACTTACAAATTCTTTAATACCTTCTTCGTAATGGTAATATTCTTCTCTTTCTTTACCACGACGTAAATCAATTAATTTAATTTTTAGGTTTTTTAATAAGAATGCAGATTCTTGTAAACGCTCACTTAGAACATCAAAATTAAATGATGTCGTGGCTTTGAAAATTTCAGGATCTGGTTTAAACGTTACTTTTGTACCCGTTTTCTTTGTTTTACCTTCTTTTAGTAACCCTGTCGCAGGCACACCACCATCTTTAAAACTCTGTTTATATATATTACCGTCTCTATGAATTTCAACTTCTAACCATTCACTTAGTGCGTTAACCACCGATGCACCAACACCGTGTAGTCCACCAGATGTTTTATAACCACCTTGGCCAAACTTGCCTCCAGCATGTAATATGGTAAAGATAACTTGAACAGTTGGTTTACCTGAAGCGTGAATACCTGTTGGCATCCCACGACCATTATCTTCTATTGAAATACTATCATCTTGGTTTAGGATAACTGTAATCTCATCCCCGTAACCATTTAATACTTCATCGACGGAGTTATCGACAACTTCATATACTAGATGATGCAATCCACGTTTATCAGTTGATCCTATATACATCCCCGGTCTTTTTCTAACAGCTTCAAGACCTTCTAAAACCTGTATAGAATCATCTGAATAATGATTTTGTTTATTCATTGCCAATGATTTCGCCCTCCTACAAACGTACGTTCGTTTTTAAAACTATACAATAGTTATTCTTATATAAATCTGTATAAATTGCAAGTGTCATCTTGATAATTCAGTTTATTTTAATGATTATTCATTTTTAAATTATCAATTTTTATTGTTCTAAAATAAGGGGGATATGGTAAAATAGTGCTAAGTTACTAAAGGATGTGTATTTTATGATGATTGTCGTCATGTTAATACTAAGTTATCTTATTGGCGCTTTTCCAAGTGGTTTAGTTATAGGAAAGCTATTCTTTAAGAAAGATATAAGACAATTTGGTAGTGGCAACACTGGAGCAACAAACAGTTTTAGGGTATTAGGTAGACCAGCAGGATTTGTGGTAACCTTCTTAGATATTTTCAAAGGTTTTATCACTGTATTCTTCCCTATTTGGTTACCAGTACATGTTGATGGACCTATAAGTACATTCTTTACCAACGGACTGATTGTAGGTTTATTTGCAATACTTGGCCATGTATATCCTATATATTTAAAATTTAAAGGTGGTAAAGCTGTTGCTACGAGTGCTGGGGTAGTTTTAGGAGTAAATCCCATTTTATTATTAATTTTAGCTGCAATTTTCTTTTTAGTGCTAAAAACATTTAAATACGTCTCCTTATCAAGTATCGTAGCAGCTATTTGTTGTGTGATAGGTTCACTCATTATACAGGACTACATCTTACTTGCAGTTAGCGGCATTGTTTCTATAATTTTAATTATACGCCACAAAACAAATATTGTCCGAATCTTTAAAGGTGAAGAACCTAAGATAACATGGATGTAAATCAAATAAACAAAATTATTAGCGCTTAATTAGATATTTACCTAATAGATATCTTATTAAGTGCTTTTCTTTATAGTCATAAATGACACATGTTGATATAAGCACATTTTTTATTTTGTCAGTATGTATAATGTTTAAAAATATATTAGAATGATAGGCTATGCTATAATTCTAATATCACTAAAATTGACAATCCATCGAGTAAAATATAGAGATTTATTATGGAGGAGATTAAATGAAAATTGAACTTACAGACCAAGCCGTTCAATGGTTTAAAGATGAATTTGATTTACCGGAAGATAATCAAGTATTACATTTCTTCGTAAGATATGGTGGCGAATTTCAATTAAAACAAGGATTTAGCCCAGCGTTTAATGTTGAAAACAAATCTGATGTTGAGGTTGCTTATGAAGAAGAATATAACGGATTAACGATTGTTATATCCGAGAAAGATTTATGGTACTTTGAAGATGATCATATTGTGGTAGATACAGTTGATCATGAAGATAAAATTTCATATACAAAGAAATAGAAATATTATATAGCCCTAAAATGCATTAATAAAGCATTCTAGGGCTATATTTGTTATGTCTTATTAATTTAAATTATAAATGATCAATACCATGAGTTACTTCTTCATTGATGCCTTCTTTATTTAAAGATTCAACTTTACTATAGGTTTCATGCCAATCTGCAAAATAACGATCTAATCTAATTGGTCTAAACGTATCAGCTTTCATACAAATTAACTCAGTATAACCTGTAGTTGCAAGTTCGCCCTGTTCATTAAAAATTTCATATCTATACACAGAACGTAATCTTGAATATTTTTCCACCCATGTTTTAATGGTTACTTTTTCAGGATAAAAAATTGATTTTTTATATTTGATATTTAAGTCTGTAACTGGAGAAATGATCCCTTGCTTTTCCATATCAGCATAACTAAATCCTAGTTTTCTAATGTAATCTGTACGCGCTACTTCAAACCATGTTGCATAATTACCATGATAAATCACGCCCATTTTATCTGTCTCTTGATATCTTGGTTCAATTTCAGTCAAACTATAAATCATTTAAGTCCAATCCTTCCTTAACTATTAACATTACATATATAGTTTAGCATAAAAAAACAGTGCTAACCTAAACGTTAGCACTGTCAAAAGTCACATCTTTTGTGATTATTGAGCTAATTTATTTCTTAATACCATTTGTAAGATACCGCCATGACGATAATAATCTAATTCTACTAATGAATCGAAACGAACCATTGCTTCAAAATCAACAACTTCTCCATTTTCTTTCTTAGCATGAACAGTTACTAAGTCATGAGGTTTAACTGTTTCATCGATATCTACAGAAATTTCTTCTTTACCTTCTAAACCTAGAGAATCAGCTGATTCACCTTGTTTAAATTGTAATGGTAATACACCCATCATTACTAAGTTTGAACGGTGGATACGTTCATAACTTTGTGCAATAACAGTTTTAACGCCTAATAAGTTTGTACCTTTAGCAGCCCAGTCACGAGATGAACCCATACCGTAATCATTACCTGCTAAAACAGCTAAACCAGTACCATTTTCTTTGTATTTCATAGCTGCATCATAGATAGGCATGATTTCTCCTGTAGGCCAGTATGTTGTAAATCCACCTTCAGTACCTGGCGCTAATTGGTTTTTAATACGGATATTAGCGAAAGTACCACGTACCATTACTTCATGGTTACCACGTCTTGAACCATAAGAGTTAAATTCTCTAATTGGAACATCATGGTCTAATAAATATTTACCTGCTGGTGTATCTTTACCAATCGCACCTGCTGGAGAAATGTGGTCAGTTGTAACTGAGTCACCAAATTTACCCATAATACGTAAATCTTTTAATGGTTCAATAGTTCCTGGTTCTTTAGATAAACCTTGGAAGAATGATGGATTTTGAATATAAGTTGAATTTGGATCGAAATCATATAATGGTGCGTCAGTAACGTCGATTTCATTCCACATTTCATTATTTTCGTATACATTTGCATATTCTTCTAAGAATAATTCTGGTGTTACGACACTATCAACAGTGTCTGCAACTTCTTTGATACTTGGCCAGATATCTTTAAGATATACATCTTCGCCATCTTTACCTTTACCGATAGGTTCATTGTGTAAATCGATATCAACTGTTCCAGCTAATGCATAAGCTACAACTAATTGTGGTGAAGCTAAGTAGTTAGCTTTAACTAATGGATGGATACGACCTTCAAAGTTACGGTTACCAGAAAGTACAGAAGTTACTAATAAATCTTCGTCAGCTACTGCTTTTTCAATTTCAGGTAATAGTGGACCTGAGTTACCGATACAAGTTGTACAACCATAACCAACTAAGTTGAAACCTAAATCATCAAGATATTCTTGTAAACCTGAATCTCTTAAATATCCAGTAACAACTTTTGAACCTGGTGCTAATGAAGTTTTAACATAATCAGGTACTTTTAAGCCTTTTTCAATTGCTTTTTTAGCAACTAAACCTGCACCTAACATAACGTAAGGGTTAGATGTATTTGTACATGATGTAATCGCTGCAATTGCAACATCACCAGTCTTCATAGTTGAAGTTCTGCCATCATTAAATTTGATTTCTGCTTTCTTATCAAATTCACTTTCATCTAAACCATGACCTTGGTTTCCAGCTGGTGCTGTAACTGATTTTTCGAATTCAGTTTTCATGTCACTTAAGAAGATTAAATCTTGTGGACGTTTTGGCCCTGATAAAGAAGCTTGAACTGTAGATAAATCTAAATCAATCACTTCAGTATATTCAGGATCTTCATTTTCAACTTGGAAGAACATATTATTTTGTTGTAAATATTCTTTGACAAGTGCAATATGATCATCTTTACGACCAGTTAATTTCATGTATTTAAGTGATTCTTCATCAACTGGGAAGAAACCACAAGTTGCACCATATTCAGGCGCCATGTTAGCAATTGTCGCACGGTCAGCTAATGGTAAGTTTGTTACACCAGGACCAAAGAACTCAACGAATTTACCTACTACACCACGTTTACGTAACTCTTCAGTTACACGTAATGCTAAGTCAGTTGCTGTTGAACCTTGTGGTAATTCATTACTTAATCTTACACCGATAACTTCTGGAATTGGGAAGTATGATGGTTGTCCTAACATACCTGCTTCGGCTTCGATACCGCCGACACCCCAACCTAATACACCAATACCGTTAATCATTGTAGTATGAGAGTCAGTACCAACTAATGTATCTGGGAACGCAGTTTGTTCTCCGTCAACGTCACGAACATGAACAACATTCGCTAAGTACTCTAAGTTTACTTGGTGGACAATACCTGTAGCAGGTGGTACAGCATTATAGTTATCAAATGCTTTTGTTGCCCAGTTTAAGAATTGATAACGTTCATAGTTACGTTCGAATTCTAATTTCATATTACGTTGTAGTGCATCTGGATTAGCATAACTATCGACTTGTACTGAGTGGTCAATAACTAAGTCAACTGGTACTTCAGGGTTAATTTTGTTAATATCCCCACCAACATCATTCATTGCTTTACGTAAAGACGCTAAGTCAACAACTGCTGGTACACCAGTGAAGTCTTGTAAAATAACTCGAGATGGTTTGAAAGGTACTTCACCTTCGTTACCTTTTTTGCCAAATTCTGCTAATTGTTTAATGTGATCATCAGTAATTACAAAATCATCTTCCTGACGTAACACAGATTCTAGTAATACACGGATTGAATAAGGTAACTTTGAAATTTTAGTTAAACCTTGTTCTTCTAATGATTTTAAATCATAGTACGTGTATGATTGGCCATTTAAATCAAATTGTTTCTTTGCTGTTTCTTTAAAATTAGAAGCCATTTGATATCCCCCTTGAATTTCTATATATTTATATGCCTTAGTTAAATTGTATTATTATATGTTTTCGAACACAACTGTATAGGTATATAAAGGAGTCATTTTTCATTTCGCATTTTTAATCAGGTAGTATAAGTAAAACTTATTATGACTCATTTGTACCATAAGTTATTTTTATTAATTGAGAATGGTTATCAATCGCAAGTAATTATTATTTTATATGCTTGAAACATAAAAAATAGCTATCAACAAAATTGTTGATAGCTTTAAATCCACCATTATAGTAGATATTTCATTCAATTATTCTTCTCTTTCACGATTACGTCTAGATTCACGTTTTTCTAAAATATCAGATTCGTAATCCTCTTGTTGATATTTAACATATTCTTCTAATCTGTGTTTATTAGGCGTTAATGTTAATCCTAAGAATTTACGTTCCTTATTAGCATCTTTGTAGAAACTGATCATCATTAATATGACGACAAAGGAGAATGGAAACGCACTAATAATGGCGGCACTCTGAATCGCGTTGAGCGCTTTTGTTCCATCTCCGCCACCAGCTAATAATAATACAAAGGCGATAAGTGCTTGAGCAATACCCCAAGTTACTTTAACCATACTACTTGGATTTAACGAACCAAATGTTGTTTGCATACCTAATACGAATGTTGCTGAGTCAGCTGAAGTAATAAAGAATGAAGCAATTAAAATAAGTGCAATAAATGATAATACGATACCTAATGGTACGTGGTTGAATACACCGAATAATTGTGTTTCTGGAGTCATTTTAAATAACTCTGGATGTTTCTTACCAGTTTCGATACCAAGAACACCAAATACACTGAACCAGATGAAACTAACAATTGCTGGTACTAATAGTACACCAGAAATAAATTCTCTGATTGAGCGTCCTTTTGAAACTCTGGCAATAAATACACCAACGAATGGACTCCAACTTAACCACCAACCCCAGTAGTAAAGTGTCCATGTAGACATCCATTCACGTTTTTGTCCATTTAATGCTGCAGTATCAAAACTATTAAATAAGAATGTATTTAATAAGCTACCAGTTGAACTAGTCATCATGTTTAATATTAAAACAGTTGGTCCAATAATTAATGTAATAATCATTAATAAAGCACCTAATCCGATGTTTAGATTACTTAAATATTGGATACCTTTACTTAGACCAGACCAAGCACTTGCAATAAATAGGATTGTAACTATGACAATAATAATAGCTTGGACCCAAGTTGTATTCGGTACGCCAAATAAATAATTTAAACCACCGTTGATTTGTAATGCACCCATACCAAGTGATACAGCTACACCAACTAAAGTAGCAAATACTGAAAGAACGTCGATGAATGTTCCAATTGGACCTTCAACTTTATCACCTAAAATTGGGCGTAATGTTCTAGATAATAAGCCAGGCTCTCCTTTACGGAATTGTGCATAAGCAAGTGCTAATGCTACAACACCATATACAGCCCATGCATGGAAGCCCCAATGGAAGAATGTTGAACGTAATGCTTCTGTGTAAGCTTCAGTCGTTTTCGGATCGGCATCAGGTGGTGAAGCGAAATGAGACATTGGCTCAGCTGCACCGTAGAATACTAAACCGATACCCATACCGGCACTAAATAACATCGCAAACCAAGAAATAGTATTAAATTCCGGTTTGTCATTTGGTTTACCTAATTTAAGTTTCCCAATTGGACTAAAGATAAGGAAAATACAGAAGAAAACTATAATCGTAGTTAGAATTAAGTAATACCAACCTAGTTTATCTGTTATCCACATTTTGACCTCATTCGTTACTGAGTCAAATTGTGTTGGGAAAATAGCACCAATTAATACAACAATTGCTGCGATAATTGCACTATAGATAAACACCGGAGAAATCTTCTTACCGTTCTTTTCATTAGAAGAAGAAGAATTCATAATTAATTACTCCCTTCATATCTATTATTAAATTTTCAATCTAGTAAAACTAAAATATTCTTTTTTTATCTTAAAACATTTAATTTTACTAAAGCACTACTATAGGATAACAAACGTCCTATTTAGAATCAAATTTGATTAAATTTCCTATTTGCTAAATTAATTATATGTTGTATAATGGCTTTTAAATATTGTTTAGAAAGGACTATTTAAATGCTTAAAGAATTTAAAGACTTTGCGTTAAAAGGCAACGTATTAGATTTAGCTGTAGCCGTTGTTATGGGGGCAGCTTTCAATAAAATCATTTCTGCATTAGTCGAATACATCATCATGCCATTGATTGGTAAAATTTTCGGTTCAGTCAATTTTGCAGAAGATTGGGCTTTCTGGGGAATTAAATATGGTTTATTCATACAATCAATAATTGATTTCATAATCATTGCTTTTGCATTATTTATCTTTGTAAAAATTGCAAATACTTTAATGAAGAAAGAAGAACCAGAAGAAGAATTAGAACAAAATACGGTTCTTTTAACTGAAATTAGAGACTTATTAAGAGAAAAACATTAATAATAATATTAAATCGATTTATCAACTTACAATCAAAAGTTGATAAATCGATTTTTTTATAGAGACATTTCACTTTAATTCCATTTGAATTTTGTCATACTTTGATACTGATTTGATGTTACCTCTAAAATAAGTGGTATTCTTTGTTTTAATTCACTAACATGAGAGATAATACCTACCATTCTTCCCTTCGATTTAAGGTTTACTAGTGTATCAAGTGCAGTTTCAAGTGTTTCTTGATCTAATGTACCAAATCCTTCATCAATAAACATTGATTGAAGAGAGATTCCGCCCGATTCTTGTTGAACAATCTCACTTAATCCTAAAGCTAGCGCAAGCGATGCTTGGAATGTTTCTCCACCCGATAGTGAACTAATATGTCTTGCTTTATTAGAATAAAAATCAAAAACATCTATTTCTAAACCACTAAACCCTTGAGATAAAGCTTCTCTTCTTTGCAATTGATATCTTTGACCACTCATAGTAGCAAGTCGAATATTAGCTTGTGCTATAATTTTTTCTAAATAGTAAATTAGTACATAGTTTTCTAATGTTAATTTTTGACTGTTTTTACCAGATAGAATTTCTGCAAGATTAAATATATCTTGTTGCTCTTTCAACTCCTTGTTTAAATACTCGATATGAGATACAATTTCATCTACTTTTTGTTGGTTTAATTTCAGTTGATATTCTAATGTGGCAATTTCATTAGTTACATTTTCAAGTTTAGCTTTAAGTTCTGATAGAGTTTTTTTGAATTTCTCCTATATCATCTAATTTTCTTCCTGCAACTAACTTTTTAAGTCTGCTTATTTCCAATTCATTCTTATGGATTTGTTTATCATATTCTTTAATTTCATTCTCTATGTCTTCTTTTTCATAAACAATTTTAATTATATCCTGAACTTGTTCAATAGAATCTATATTTAAACGGTTCATTTCAGCATCTAATGCTTGTTGTGTTTGTTTAATTTCCTCTTGAATATCATTTTTAGTTTGCTTATGATGATGCAAGTTATTTTCTTCTATGCTTAGTTTTTGAATAATTTCATTTCTATTTTGTTTATGATTTTCAAGTAATTTTAAATAATGATCAACATTACTTTTTAACTTTTTAAAATATGTTTCAAACTCATCTATTTCATTATACTGAGTAGTTGATTCAAAATCATTGATACGTATCTCACATTGTTCAATTTTAGATTTTGCATTTTTAATTTCATTTTCAATTTCAAACGATTCTTGACGTTTTTGTTCTACCTTTTTATTTGTTTTTAAGATAAATTCATTTTCCTTCTGTTGTTTTTCTTTTTCTTCTTTCTTTCTATTGATTTTAGAATAAAGGGTTTTTATATCCGGCATGGTATTTTCATCTACATGAATATTGTTTATTTGCTCCGTTAAGTGATTTAAAGTACTTTCCAATTTAGCTTTATCGATATTCATTTCATTAAGCTCTTTTTGTAATGATTGAATTAAATTTTGCTTTTTATTAATACTATCAAAATCAATATGTTGTCCTAATGAAGTAATTTCATTCCCGCAAATCGGACATGTATCTCCAAGTGACATGACTTGTTGAAGTTGTTCAACTAAAGTTTCTTTGTTATTCAAATTAATTTCTGTCTTATCTATTTCGGACAACTTATTAGATAAGTCTTCTATTTCAATACATTTTTGATTATAGGATGTCTTAGTGTCATTCAACTTAGAGGTTAATTCTGCTTTAATTTTCATATCATTTTTAAGCTTTTCTGCTAGTTCTAGTTCTTTTTCAATATTGAAAATATCCTGACTCAATTGTTCAACATAACTATAGTTAATTTCTTTTGATTTAATAGCTTCATTTAGTTTTAATAATTCATTTTCTATTATTTCTCTATTTTCATTTAAATCTACGAGTTGCGATATCAATCGTTCTTTGTCTTTATAACTATTTAAATAGAGAGTCATATTGGTATAAAAAGTATTAGTTTTTTCCAAATAGGCTTTTTCTTTATTGATAGATTCTTCTTGTTCAGATAATTGATTTAATTCTAATTGATTTTCTTCTTTTTCTTTTATTAACTTGTTAATTTCTTGACCAACGATTTCTATCAATTTTTCTGCTTGATTTAACTTTTTATTGGCCGCTTCATTTCTATCTAGTAATAGTGATAATGGTTTAATTTCATTAATCTTATTTAATCTCTCACGTTGTTGATTTATATTATTTTCCTTTTGCTTAAGTTGCTTTAATGTACTTTCACTTTTATTTAACTCATTTAAATTTAATTCTAACTCTTTATTATCACTGAGCTTTTGTTCTACTTTTTCAATTTCATTTTCATTATTTTTCTTTTGTTCATACTTTTTTCTCCCTATTTTTTTACCAAATTCATTAAACCTATGTAATACCTCAATGATTTTGTCTGTTTGATGTACATTGATACTTTTTAATTCTTCTAACTCATCGTTTTCAAAAGTATGGAGATCATTCCATAATCGTTCAATGTTTTTATATCTTTCTTCAATTTGGATTTTTTCATTTTTAACATTTTCGTTTAATTGTTTTTCAATTTCTTCAAATCGTTCACTATTAAAGAGTGTTCTTAAAATCCCTTGCTTTTCTTTACTATTAGATAATAAGAATTTTTTAAATTCACCTTGTGGCAAAATAAATAACTGTCTAAACTGTTCAGCATTAACACCAATTAAGTCGATAATAAATTGATTACCTGCATTTACCATACTTTCCCTTAAATCAAATTCGTTTTCTATATACTCGAAAACATTTAACTTTGCGGGCGTTTTGGTTGTATTACCTTCTTTAATATAAGGACCAGTACGAACTATTTTAAATAGTTTATGATTAAGTTCAAATTCGAACGTCACTTGCATTGCTGAATTACCATCTGCAAAATGACTTCTTAAATCATTCTCTTTTCTATTTTTAGTTGAAGCTTCTCCATATAATGCATATGCGATGGCATCAAATATCATTGTTTTACCGGAACCAGTCTTACCACTAATTAAGAACAATTGATTTTGATCTATATTTCTAAAATCTATTGTTTCATTTAAGAAAGGACCAAAATTGTTCAACTTTAACATCATTGGTTTCAAGGTAATTAATCTTCCTTTCTCATCAAATCATTAATAATTTGGTTAATTTTCTTTTCTTGTATATCACTTAATTGCTCATTGGTTATCGTTTTATAAAAATGATTAATAATTGAAAGATCATCTTCTTTTTTGATTTCTATATGTTGAATTGCTTCATGGTACTCAAACGTTTCGTTTGTTAATGCTAATGTATTAGGATAGATTTGTTTCAAATTAATAATCGGATCTGAAATATGAGCCATGTTTCTTAATTTGAAATGGATATAATTATTCTTATTTGATACGTTTGCCTTTTCCTGTATGACGTCTTCATAATCCCCTGTGACAATTTCTAATTTTCTCATTGGTTCTATTGGAACAAAATAATCTTGAATATCATTTTTATGATTAAACTTAACTACTCGATAACCTTTAGGTTGTCCAACTTCTGAAAAAGAATATTGAAGTAATGAGCCACTGTATTTAATAATGTCCTCATTAATACTAAATGGATGATGTAAGTGACCTAACATTACAAAATCAAAAATATTAAATGATTTTCTTTCTACTGTTTCGACAGTACCTATCGTTAATGGCCTTTCTGAATCTGAAGTCTTACCACCTTGTACAGTTAAATGGCCAATCAAAATATTAATTTCATGAGGTTGTAGCGTTTCTGACATAGAACTTATACACTTATCTAATGCTTGTTGATGCGTTTGAATTGAATCATCTTTAAAATAATGTTGCACTTCAGCAACTGTTGCAAAAGGTAATGTGTAAAAATTGATGCCATTTATATGAATTGGTTGTGTCATACTTTCAAGTTGAGTTCTTATATATAAATCGCTATGTTCGAACCAACTCGCACCATAATTCAAACGTTCTTTTCCATCATGATTCCCACTAATTAAAATAATTGGAATTTTCATATCAATATTTAACGTGGCAATCGTCTCTTCAAATAATTTAATCGTTTCTTTACCAGGATATGTAGTATCGTATAAATCTCCTGCAATAACGATCATATCTGGTTTTTCTTCTTTCATTCGATCTATAAATTGTTCTAATACATATCTTTGATCTTCGAGTAGTTGTTTACCATTTAAAATTCGACCTAGATGCCAATCTGCTGTATGGATTACCTTCATCTTTATACCTCCGAATAGAACGTTTGTTCGTATTAATCATATTACTTTTCAATATATATTTCAAGCAAAAAGCCACTCATCTAGGTAGATAAGTGGCTTTTATATATTTAATGAACAATAGATTTTTTTACTTTTTTGTACTTGTAATACATCGCTAATCTCCATGGTACTATCATACAAAATGCTAATAAGAAAAACATACCAGCAATTTCTCCTGGATCAATTTCATTACTAATGAATATTTTTATAACAGTACGTATAACTAATAGTGATATCAAAATAATTGGAAACGCCTTTGATCGTTTCATATAAATCTCACTACCTTTTACTTCAAAACGAGATGTCCAAATTAAAACTGTAGAAAATAATACACCTAAGACTAATGATTCTAGTATCTCAGTTCCCGTCAATCTGAAATATGGTATTACATACATTAAAGCACCTGTTGCCATGAAAAATGGTGGTAAAATAATTTTCTTTTCATTGACTGGAAAATTTTGTGCTTTCATACGAATCACAATAACAACTGCACCCATCAAGAATGCAAATACAATTGAAAATATTAAATATGCCACTGTTACACCTTCTCATATATTCTAAACTACAATACTCTTTTTTAATCACGTGTTAGTATATCATTAAACGTATATATTTTCATAGCTTTTAATTTAATAAATAGGTATCCCAATATCAATCAATTTAACACCTTATTTTATTTATGATTTCTTATCAATAATTGAACCGTTATAACCTTATAAAAATGAAGACACTACGCATTTGTTAACTTATATTTTTAGTTCTATTTTTACTGTTATTCATAAAGATAGTTTCAAAATAATGATTAAACTTTACTGATACAAACTACATTTCAAATGACTATTCATTTTCACTCAAAACACATCATTTATAGTAAATTAAATATCCTAGCCTCCAGAAAAAGAATAATAATAGAACCATTATGATAACTGTTAATAATAATTGTAACACTACATGCACTTTTAGCCGATTACCAATAATTGAAACAATTATTACTGATAAAAATGACGCGATACCTAATTTGATACTATCTGGTTCTAAATTCAAAATAAACACCTCACATTAAACTTAACGATTAATGTTGGATGCCTTAACGATAGACTTAATAATTCTTCTAATCCTTTCAATATTATAAATACATTTCAATTTTAACTGAACATTTGGTTATTTTATTTAATAGAACAATCATAACTAAAAATAAAAAGGATTAAGACAGAAATTTATAACTGCCTTAATCCCTTTTTATATTATTTCTTTTGACCTTTCATACCTTGGTCCATGTTTTTGTTCATCATAGTCATCATTTGATTGATTTTCTTTTGAGAAGGTTTTTGACCCATTTGCATCATCATCATACGTAGCATTTCTTCATTAATAGGTGGGTTTTTTTTCAAATAGTCCATCATATATTTTCTAGCTAAGAAGAAACCACCAACTAAACCTGCGATTAATGCTATTACAATTAAGATAATTGCTAACCATGTTGCCATTGTTTCACCCACTTTCTTTATCCTAATGAATTTTACTAGATTCAAATATTTATTTCAAGACAAATTTAAGACTTAAAATAATGCACATCAAAAATCATAACAAATTTTCTAATTTTATTAAACGTACTTTATAAATTATTTTATTATTTAAAAACGAAGCCTGGGACATAAATTAAATGTCTCAGGCTACAGCAATATATTTAAATCAACAATGAATTAAAATTCACGAATTTGATTTAAAACATTTTCTTTTGTAAATCCATATTTTTCAACAACTAAGTCGCCAGGAGCACTTGCACCAAATCCATCGATACCAATCACTTTACCTTGAGTACCAACATATTTATGCCAACCTAATGTTGATGCCATTTCAATAGCAACACGTTTAGTTATGTTTGAAGGAATCACAGATTCTTTGTAGTCTTCTGATTGTTGTTCGAATGCGAACCAGTTTGGCATAGAAACAACTCTAACGCCTTTACCTTGTGCGTCTAAATCTTTAGCTGCTTCAACCGCTAAACTTACTTCAGAACCAGTTGCTAATAATAAATATTCAGGAGATTCTTTAGATTCATAAACTACATAAGCACCTTTACGCACGCCTTCTTCTACTGTTTCTTCTGGAACATCTAAAGTTGGTAAGTTTTGACGTGTAAGTACTAATGATGTAGGTGTACTTTCAGATTCTAGAGCAACTTCCCAAGCAACTCTTGTTTCGTTACCATCTGCAGGACGAATCACATTCATGTTAGGAATTGCACGTAATCCAGCTAATTGTTCAATTGGTTCATGCGTAGGACCATCTTCACCTACTGCAATTGAATCATGAGTAAATACAAATGTTGAATTTAAGCCCATAATTGCTGATAAACGTAATGCAGGTTTTAAGTAATCACTGAAAACAAAGAAAGTTGCTCCATATGGATGTAAACCACCGTGAGCTGCCATACCATTAACGGCTGCTCCCATACCAAATTCACGAACACCAAACCAAATATTTTTACCGTCACGATTATCTTTATCGTAATCTTTAGCATCTTTAACATTTGATTTGTTTGAACCAGCTAAGTCTGCAGATCCACCAAAGAATGATGGCACGTGCTTACTTAACGCTTGAATAACTTCACCTGAGTCAGCACGTGATGCTGCATTATGATCTGCATCAAATTTAGGTAGTTCTTTTTCATAGTTTTGTGGTAATTTACCACTTATTGCTAATTTGAACTCTTCAGCTAATTCTGGATAAGCTTTACTATATTCTTCAACTTTATTTTTCCAATTTTCTTCATGCTCATTAGCACGTTTCAACATTGTAGAGTTGAAAATATCGTACACTTCTTGCGGTACATTAAAACGTTTTTCAGGATCTAAACCGTATGCTTCTAATGTTAATTTACGTTCATCTTCACCTAATGGCGCACCATGTACACCGTTAGTACCTGATTTGTTTGGAGATCCAAATCCAATGACTGTTTTAACTTCAATAATAGTTGGTCCTTGTTGAGATTTAGCTTTATTAATTGCGTTATCTATTTCTTCTAAGTCATTGCCATCTTTAACTAAGATGTAATTCCATCCATATGATTCAAAACGTGATTGTGTTTTTTCAGAAAATGCTTTGTCTAAATCACCATCTAATGAAATATCATTTGAATCATATAAAACGATTAATTTGTCTAATTGGTTATGGCCGGCAAATGAAGCTGCCTCATGTGAAATACCTTCCATTAAGTCGCCATCTGACGCAAGTACATACGTATAATGATCAACTACATTGTAATTTTCTTTATTAAATTTACCTGCTAAATGACTTTCTGCTAATGCCATACCTACAGACATTGCAAAACCTTGACCTAGTGGACCCGTTGTTACTTCTACACCATCAGTATGTCTGAATTCTGGATGACCTGGTGTTTTAGAATCCCATTGTCTAAATTGTTTTAGTTCATCCATTTCTAAGCTACCAGATACATGTAATAAGCTATATAATAACGCCGAGCCATGTCCAGCAGATAATACAAATCTATCTCTGTTAAAATAATCTTTAGATTGGGGATTAAAATTTAGGTGTCTTGTCCATAGTGTGTATGCCATTGGTGCTGCACCCATTGGTAAACCAGGGTGACCTGAATTGGCTTTTTCTATTGTATCGATACTTAAAGCACGAATCGTATCGATTGCTAATTGATCTTCTTTATTAAACATTATATTTTCTTCCCTTCTTCAAATAATACCTCAAATTAATTATAACTTATTTTAATATAAATTCATAAAGAAAAATCTGAAAAATCCCTCAGTTTTTCTATTAAAATAAATCTAAAATGATAAAATTTCACGCTTATTTTTCTTTCTTATTCTGTTGAATTTTCTTTAATTTTTCAGGAGTAACATCAGTACCCTCTGGATCTATCACTTTAGTGTTTTCTAATTGCTTTTTGAACCCTTCTCTAAATGAATCAAGATATTGTTTTCTCAACTTAGATTGCTCTTTGGCTTCTTCGTTGGTTAAACCTTGTTCTTTCTTCTTTTTAGCTAATTCATTAATTCTATCAATATTTAAATCATTTTTAGACATTCAAATTCCTACTTTCATATCAATTATTGTTCAATTATATCCATAGTTAATTTCTAACCTTATATCATATATTTTTATATTCTTATAATAATATAGCGTTTATAAACCTTCCATAGAATATAACAAAAAAATGAGCATAACCAAATCGTTACGCTCACTTTTACTTTTTTATTCTATTTTAGTGTTTAGTGGGCTAATGCGAACATAGACCCAGATTTATGTTCGCTGTTCCCGTTATTATTAGGTGTTTGATGTTCATTTTGGTTAGCATTCTGATGAATTTCATGATCTGTCATTTCGTACGTTTGTTCTGAATGTGCGCTTTGATTAACACTTAAGAAGAATACTAAAAAGATAAGGCAAGATACTAAAAATACTGCTATATATGTTAAAAATGTCTTTGTTTGTTTTGTTAACATGAATCTCACTCCTAGAACGTTTGTTTGTATTTATAATTTAACAGAACAGATGTTCCATGTCAACACTTTAACGAACAAACGTTTGTTATTTACTATTAGAGATGCTATAATAAACTTAAATAAAACTAGGGAGTGCCTATATATGAGAGAATTAACGAAAAGACAAAGTGAAATATATGATTACATTAAGCAGATTGTTCAATCAAAAGGGTATCCACCAAGTGTTCGAGAAATTGGTGAAGCAGTAGGATTGGCTTCAAGTTCAACTGTTCATGGTCACTTATCAAGATTAGAAGAAAAAGGCTATATTAAACGTGACCCTACTAAACCTAGAGCAATTGAAATTGTTAGCGAACAATTAAATGATAATATTAGTATGGAAGAAACAATTCATGTTCCTGTAATCGGTAAAGTAACTGCAGGTATTCCAATTACTGCTGTTGAAAATATTGAAGAATATTTTCCATTGCCTGAACATTTAACTTCCACACATAATAGCGATATTTTTATTTTAAATGTTGTTGGAGACAGTATGATTGAAGCGGGTATTCTTGATGGCGATAAAGTTATCGTTCGTAGTCAAACAATCGCAGAAAATGGCGATATTATTGTTGCGATGACAGAAGACGATGAAGCGACAGTTAAAAGATTTTATAAAGAAAAGAACCGTTATAGATTGCAACCCGAAAATAGTACGATGGATCCAATTTATTTAGAAAATGTTATTGTAGTTGGAAAAGTAATCGGTTTATATAGAGAAATGTAATCATATTTTATCCTCATAACCCCCTATATATATAAAAAGGATTAGGCATCATGCCTAATCCTTTTTATTTTGATTCTTGTTCAAAACTTCTTTTACTTTTTCTAAGATATCAGGTTGTTGTTTTGATTTAGTTGACATTCTATCTACTTCCTTACAACTAATTAGTACCCCAACATATATTGTTTTAAACGATTAACCAGTATAATTTTCGGTCCAATATGGTTGTCGTTGATCATTAAAATCAACGCCGACGCCTAAAGTTGAGAAGCTATCATTTAGTATATTTTTTCTGTGCCCTAATGAATTCATTAGTCCTTCGTGAGCGTATATACTATTTTGTTGTCCATAGGCTAGATTCTCACCTGCGGCATTAAAGTCATGGTGATCTGCTTTCAATCGATCAAATGGTGATTTCCTCTTTAAATCTGTATGATCAAAATAATTATTTTCCACCATATCTTTGCTATGCTTTCTAGCAGTATTAGAAATGGATTTAGAATAACTTAACGTTGATAATTGTCTTTGTTTTCTCTCTGCATTAACAATATCAAAATCTTGTAATTCAAAGCTTTTTTCCAAGGATTTAGAAGGTGCACCATATTGCTCTTGAAGTCTATTTTCCATTTCATCACTTACTTGATATAACGCTGTGACACCATTCTGTTCATGTTTATCATAGAAGACAGTAGTATATATATGCTTTTTGTGAAAGACGTCATATTCATCGTTTTGTATTTCAAACCGCTTATTCCCTTTTTTCATTTCATCAATAGGTTTACCTAAACGATCTCTCACCTTATTTTTAGGGGTCGCATATTTTATTTTAGATTGCGAAGAGATTAAGTTTTGATTAGTGTACATACCGTTTACTCTATCTTTAATATAACTAATCATAACGAATTGGTTATAATCATCATCGTAATACGTATACCAATGTGTGCCATATTCATTAGAAGTGATGCGTCGTGCTTTACCTAATTTATCTTCCACTTCTTTTTTTGACATATTCATTTGAATATTATTTATGGCAAATTCTTGTTTATTCGGAACATCCAAACTTATATCTTCTTCATTAGAATCTCCAAATGCCCAATGATCTATCTGTTGTCTAACTTCTAATTGAACTTTTTCTAGTGGTTTCCATTCATTCAATGGCAGAAAAATGACTAAACATAAACATGCGACAAAAAATACGAGAAACTTTTTAATTGTAGTCACCTACCATAAGATACTAGTCTCTATCTCCGTTAAAAATTGAATTTCTAACAATGACATAATCTACAGTGCGTAGTGATTTTAAATCTTTTCCACCCGCATAAGAAATAGAGCTTTGTAAATCTTGTTGCATTTCTCTTAAAGTATCTTTCAATGACCCTTTATGTTCTACAAACATCTTTTTGCCTTCAACGTTTTTATGTTCGCCCTTTTGGAATTCAGAAGCACTACCAAAATATTCTTTATAGCGTTTACCTTCTAGCTCAACTGTTTCTCCTGGTGATTCTTCGTGAGCTGCAAAAAGTGACCCAATCATAACCATTGATGCACCGAAACGAATTGATTTAGCAATGTCACCGTGTGTTCGTAAACCACCATCGGCAATAATAGGTTTTCTAGCTGCTTTACTACATAAATTAAGTGCAGCTAATTGCCAACCACCTGTACCAAATCCTGTTTTAATTTTAGTTATACAAACACGACCTGGTCCAATACCTACCTTCGTTGCATCTGCACCGGCATTTTCTAATTCTCTAACGCCTTCAGGTGTACCTACGTTACCAGCTATAACAAATGAATTAGGTAAATATGTTTTAATGTGTTTAATCATATTAATCACAGAATCAGAATGTCCATGTGCAATATCAATTGTTATATATTCTGGTGTTAATTGTTCATTTGCGAGTTGTTCAATAAATTCAAATTCTGATTTTTTTACACCAACTGAAATAGATGCAAATAAGTGATTGCTTTGCATTTTTTTGATAAACGGAATTCTAGCTGCTTCATTGAATCGATGCATGATATAAAAATAATCGTTTTCTGCAAACCATTGCGCTAATTCTTCATTCATAACTGTTTGCATGTTAGCTGGTACAACTGGAAGTTTAAATGAACGTGGTCCAAATTGAATTGAAGTATCACATTCAGATCTACTTTCAACAATACATTTGTTCGGTATTAGTTGTATGTCTTCATAATCAAATATTTTCATATTAATCTAAAAGCCCCTTTATAAAACAATATATTTTGGGATAAATAGCTAAAATCCGAATAATCAATTTAAAATCAGTTACTTTATTCAGAAAATATTATCCTTACTTACTTTACATTGTTTTATTGTTCTTGTAAATGGACTTTAGTACGAGTTTTACCAACTTGATTTTTTCACGCCAGGTATTTGACCTTTATGAGCATGTTCTCTAAATGCAATACGTGACATTTCGAACTTTCTTAATACACCTCTTGGTCGTCCAGTCACTTTACATCTACGTGTTAAGCGTGTAGGTGATGAATCACGTGGTAATTTTCTTAAAGCTTCATAATCACCTTTTGCTTTAAGTTCTTTTCGTAATTCAAAATATTTATCTACTAATTCTTGTCTCTTTTGTTCTTTTGCAATTTTTGATTTTTTAGCCATTTCTTTTACCTCTCTTTTTTATAAATCGTAATTATTACGTTTTATATAATAACACGTATTATGATTTTTGCAAACGTGAAATTTCCCTAGCTAAATAAAATGTTAATTTTCATGATTAAGCACAAAAAAAGACCTTTTTCGATTAAGAAAAAGATCTTTTCGCATTTCAAATTGTCATATTTGAAAGATAAGTGATTATTTAGTTTCACGATGTAACGTATATTTGTTTAATCTTGGGCAATATTTTTTCATTTCAATACGCTCAGGATTATTTCTTTTATTTTTAGTAGTGATATAGTTACGATCGCCACATTCTGTGCATGCTAATGTGATATTTACGCGCACGTTCAACACCCTTTCTAGTTAGGAATACTTACGATTTAAAATTCTATCATATAAATCTTCAGTGCGCAATCTTAACTTTTAATTTTTAAAATTCTCATAAGTTTCGTCTTGCTCACCTTCTAAATCGATTGAATTAATATCAATACCTAATGCTTTAGCAACACCTTTACCATAATCTGGATCTGCTTTATAGCAATGGCGAATATGTCGTCTTTTAACATCCTCTGTTACACCATCCATCGCATTGGCTGTATTAGTAAAGATTCTCTCTTTCGCTTCATCAGATTGTAATCTAAATAACTTACCTGGTTGTTCAAAGTAATTATCATCATCTTGACGTTGATTATATTCATAACCATCACCATCAGCTGGGAATGGCGGCTTTTTAAATTCAGGTTGGGAATCATAAACACCTTGATTATTTGGATAATAATGAGGTCCGCCACCTTGGTTATCATCTAAAATACGCATTTGGCCATCACGACTAAATGGACATAAATTTTCAATACCTACACCTTTAGGTTGGTTAACTGGTATTTGCCAATGGTTAACTCCTAATCTATAACGTTGCGCATCACCATAAGAGAATAAACGACCTTGTAACATTTTATCTGGTGAATAGTCTAAACCAGGAACGATGTTTGTAGGTGCAAAAGCAGCTTGTTCAACATCTTGGAAATAGTTATTAGGATTGCGGTTTAATTCAAATTCTCCAACTTCAATTAATGGATAATCACCATGATACCAAACTTTTGTTAAATCAAATGGGTTATCTTTATGATTTCTAGCTTGTTCTTCTGTCATTACTTGAATATACATTTTCCATTTAGGATAATCACCATTTTCAATCGCATTAAATAAATCTCTTTGTGAAGAATCACGATCCGTAGCAATCACGTTAGCCGCTTCTTCATCTGTTAAATTTTCAATGCCTTGTTGTGTTCTGAAATGATATTTAACCCATACGCGTTCACCTTTATCATTGTACATAGAATATGTGTGTGAACCGAATCCATGCATATGTCGTAAATCTTTTGGAATACCTCTATCTGACATTAAAATTGTCACTTGGTGTAATGCTTCTGGTAATCCTGTCCAGAAGTCCCAGTTATTTTGTGCACTTCTCATATTCGTTCTTGGATCTCTTTTAACAGCTCTATTTAAGCTTACGAATAATTTAGGGTCTCTAAAGAAGAATACGGGCGTATTATTACCAACTAAATCCCAGTTTCCATCTTCAGTATAAAATTTTAATGCAAATCCACGAATATCTCTCTCAGCATCTGCTGCACCTCTTTCACCAGATACAGTAGAAAATCTCGCGAACATTTCAGTTTGTTTACCGACTTCCGAGAACATTTTAGCACTTGTATACTGAGTAATATCATTAGTTACGGTAAATGTTCCAAATGCACCGGAACCTTTAGCATGCATACGTCTTTCAGGAATCACTTCACGATCAAAATGTGACATTTGCTCTAAGAAGTAAATATCCTGCATTAAAAGTGGACCTCTTGGACCAGCAGTCATACTATTTTCTCTATCTGACACGGGTGCGCCGAATAAACCTGTTAACTTACCGTCTTGTTTAGACATCAAATTTCCCTCCACACAAATTAGAATTATTATAATATAGTATCCATTATAAAGTATCCCCTCTTTTAATGAAACTTAAACCCCTTATCTCAACCGAATTATCAGAAAATTTTTAAATTTTACTTTAAAGTGCTAAATTACTATTGAATAGTAGGTCTAAAAGAATTAAAATGATGGATATATTTAAAATAGATGGGAGACAGTATATGGAAGATAATAATATGAAAAGAGGTTTAACCTCCAGACACATAACCATGATTGCTATAGGTGGCGCAATTGGAACTGGTTTATTTGTGGCTACAGGAAGTGTCATTTCTGAAGCTGGTCCTGGTGGCGCTATCCTTGCTTACCTCTTAATAGGTATCATGCTTTATTTCTTAATGGCGTCTATTGGTGAATTAGCTACTTTCTATCCAGTATCTGGTTCATTTAGTTCTTACTCTACTCGATTTGTTGATCCATCACTTGGTTTTACCATGGGATGGTTATATTGGGGAATGTGGACACTTGTAACAAGTGTAGACGTCATCGTTGCCGCAAATGTATTAAAGTTTTGGCATGCTTTTAATTTCTTTAGTCCCTTAGCTTGGAGTTTGATATTTATTACGCTACTTTTACTACTAAATATCTTCTCTGTAAAAGCTTTTGGTGAAACAGAATTTTGGTTATCACTCATTAAAGTAGTCACAATTATTGTATTTATAGTTTTTGGTATTTTGATGATTTTTGGTATTTTAGGCGGACATTCTTATGGATTTGAAAATTATACTAAGGGACAAGCACCTTTTGTAGGTGGTATCTCAGGTATTTTAAGTGTTTTATTAGTTGCTGGCTTTTCTGTTGGTGGTACAGAAGTAGTTGCAGTCACAGCTGGAGAATCAAGTGATCCAAGCAAATCAATGCCTAGAGCGATCAAACAAGTATTTTGGAGAATTTTATTATTCTATGTATTATCTATAGCTGTCATCGCTGCA
Organism: Staphylococcus warneri; assembly: GCF_900636385.1. Classification (NCBI taxonomy): domain Bacteria; kingdom Bacillati; phylum Bacillota; class Bacilli; order Caryophanales; family Staphylococcaceae; genus Staphylococcus; species Staphylococcus warneri. Next base: position 1,453,655 of record NZ_LR134269.1, read on the forward strand.
ATCATCCCATATACTGATCCATTACTATTAAATGAAAGTCAATCTGTTACTCAAAGTCCATTTACAATCGTATTTGACCGTATAGGTATTGCTTTTGCTGCCTCAGTCATTAATGCAGTTATTTTAACTTCACTATTATCAGCAGCGAACTCAGGTATTTATACAACAAGCAGAATGCTTTATTCATTAAGCGTTGATAAACAAGCACCACAATTTTTCAACAAATTAAATAAAACTACTAAATTACCGATTAGATCAATTCTAACAACTTATTTATTAGTAGTAGCTGTAGTAATATATGCTAATTTTAATTCTAATGCTGTATTTAATTTATTAAATATTATTGGTTCGATGGTTATCATCATTTGGGGTTCTAGTATATGGGCACAAATTAGAGTGCGTCGTGCTATTAAAAAACAAGGTAAAGATGCTAACGAATTATTACCTTATAAAGCACCATTTTATCCATTCGGACCTATAGTCGTAATTGCTACATTATTATTCTTATTATTTGGTAGTTCATTCGGAAGTATTGCTTCAGGTGATTGGATTAGTGTTATTAGAAACTTTACGCCTATTCTAATCCTAGCAATTATCTTCTTTGTGCATAAAATGATTAAGAAAACGAAGTTTGTCAAACTTGAAGAAATGGATTTAAGTTCTCATATTTTCAAAAATAATTAACCGTTATAAATAGAATTACACCTTTCGATTGATTTGTTTAACTAATTTTAATTGAAAGGTGTATTTTATTTTGTCAAAATGAACGCGCAACAATTAATAAATTACTATTGTTTTATAATTAAAGTTTATTTTCTGCAAACAAATTATCATGTATAATAAAGTTAAGAAAAATGGCTTAGAGGTGGTTTCAATGATTGGTCAAACAAATTTGTTCGATGATGTGATTAAAAGTGACGAACGTTTTGTTATCGTCGTGCAATCTTTAGAAGAAAAAAATGGTCAACTCGTTAAAAATACTTTAAGAGAATATCCAAGTTTAAATCACGACCAAATGAATAACTTATTTACACATCTGAAAGAAGTATTTTTAGAAGAAAAGTTTCAAGCAAACCAATCAGCATTTACTATAACTGTTTATACGAATCTGGATTATGCAGCGGATCAAGTTTATGCACATGTTAAACGCTATAAAGGGAAAAACGATTGGACACACACAGCAAAATAATCTAAAAAAAGACTTAGGTAACTTGTCCTTGGTATACATCGATAACATGTTAGTAAATATGTTATCGCGTTACCATCAAGATACCTAAGTCTATTTAATTATAAAAGACGTTTTAAAGCATGTGGAATGCCATTAGAATTATTATCTAAAGTTACTTCATCCGCAATATTTTTTAATTCGTCACTTGCATTGCCCATAGCGACAGCATGACCAACAACCTCTAACATGGATTGATCATTTAAACTATCACCAAATGCAATCACTTCTTCAAGTGAAATATCTAGTTTTTTACATAATGCTGTAATTGCATTACCCTTTGAAACATCTCTCGCCATAAATTCTAAAAAGAATGGTTTACTTGTAGTTACATCAATTTCCTCATTAAAGAAACCATTCAAGTCGATACGCGCTTCAGTAATATTACCTACATAATCGACGCCCATAACTTTTGGCACACTATGTGTAATATAAGATTTAATATCTTCCACACGTTTCATCGGTAGACCAGTTAATTCTGATTCAATATTCATGTATTCATGATCGCCATCATAAATAATGTAACCTTCGTCATAAGTTAAGACTAAAAAGCCTTTTTCACGGCAATAATCTACAATCGCGTCAAAATTTTCTTTAGATACGCTTTGACTTACTTCTACTTCTTCTGTAGTCATATTAATTGTTTTACCACCGTTATAACTAATAATAAAACTTTCATGTTCATTTAATTTTAATGTTCTTGCTACAGGTAACATCCCTTCAGTTGGTCTTCCTGAAGCTAAAACAACTTTATATCCTTTGTCTTGAATATCAATAAGATAAGATTGTGTTTCTGGAGATACTTGATTCTCACTATTCATTAGTGTGTCATCCATATCCATTACGATTACTTTATATTTACTCATGTTATTTCGAATCTCCTTTCAATGACTTATCTATATTTTACATCAAAACAAGCTCACTGGTACACTACTTCTTCAATGACACCAACTTCATTGATAGTCACTAATTCTGAGATACAATGTGACATATCTTTCTTTAAAGTTCTTACTATTTCACCACTATGTTCACGGGGGCTCATTGTTAATACTGTAGGGCCAGCACCACTAATGACAGTCGCATAAGCATGGTGTGCTTTAGAAATTTGTCTAATGGATGCAAATTCTGGAATTAAATGTTGACGATAAGGTTCATGAAAGCCATCTTGTTCCATCATTTTTCCAGCTAATTCATATTTGTGTTGTATTAACGCACATATCATAGTATTACTAATTGCACTATTACGTACTGCATTAGAATGTGAAAAAGTATCTGGTAATGCTTGACGAGAATCTTCAGTTTTAAGTTCATATGGTGGAATAGTTAGTATAATATCTACTTTAGGCACATCAATGCGTGCTACATCTGTCACTTTAGTATCTGGATTATAATAACCAGAAATTAACCCGCCATAAATTGTAGGTGCTACATTATCTGGATGACCTTCAAACTCAGTTGCTAGTTGAAGTAATTCATACTGGGATAATTGAATATTTCCGAAATAGTTAGCGATATAAAGTGCACCAACTAACGCTGAAGCTGAAGAACCTAAACCTCTTGCTAAAGGTATATCACTTCTCATATCAATACTTAACGCTGGTAACTCAACATTATATTTATAAGCAACTTTTTGAGGCGACCTGATAAATATAATTAGATTTATCCTTTGTAAGCTCTCTAATTCTTCATTAAAGTAGTTAAATTCCCAATTATCACCCTGAATTGCTTTGATGTTCATATGAAGATATTTATTTAATGCCATACCAATCGAATCAAATCCAACACCTAAATTTGCAGTAGAAGCGGGAATTTTCAACTTTAACATAGCTTCCATATTATAAAGCTCCTTTAATATACTTAATAATGCTTTCTTTGTCATTAGGAAGTGGTTGTATTGGATTATCTAATAAAGAAATAGCTGTGTCTGGGTCTTTCAAACCGTTTCCTGTTAAAACAGCTACTACTTTTTTTCCTTGTGGTAAGCGACCAGCACGTTTTAATTTAATTAAACCTGCAATAGATGCATTACTAGCGGGCTCACTGAAAACCCCTTCCTTAGATGTCATCATTTGATAAGCTTCTAAAATTTCTTCATCAGTTACACTATCAATTAATCCATTTGATTCTTTAAGTGCATTAGTCACTTTCTCCCAACTCGCAGGATTTCCAATACGAATAGCAGTAGCAACAGTTTCTGGATTTTTAATGACTTTATTTTGAACGATTGGTGATGCACCTTCTGCTTGGAAACCAAATAATTGTGGTAATTGACTACCTTTTTTCTCATGATATTCTTTGAAACCTTTCCAATATGCAGTTATGTTACCTGCATTACCAACTGGAATCGCCAAATATCTGGAGCTTCACCATCTAGTTGTTCTACTAACTCAAAAGCGCCTGTTTTCTGCCCTTCAATTCTAAATGGATTAACCGAATTCACCAATTCAATGTCGCCATTCTTTGCAATCTCTTTCACAATTTCTAAAGCTTCATCAAGTTTCCTTCAATGGATACGATTTCAGCACCATACATTACTGCTTGCGATAATTTACCTAAAGCTATTTTCCCTTCAGGAATGACTACTATTGCTTTCAACCCTGCTCTAGCTGCATATGCCGCTGCTGATGCTGATGTATTTCCTGTTGACGCACAAATAACAACTTTTTTACCCTGCTCTTTTGCTTTAGTTACGGCCATAACCATGCCTCTATCTTTAAAAGAACCTGTTGGATTCGCACCTTCATATTTTACGTATAGTTCGATTCCAAGCATTTCTGACATATTTTCACAATAAATTAACGGTGTATTCCCTTCATTCAACGTTAATTTAGGTGTTTGGTCATTTACAGGTAAATATGATTCAAATTCTTTAACTAAACCTTGCCATCTTTTCATAAGTATTAAACCCCTTCTACTGGATAAACTTATTAACATCAAATCCTGCGTTATTTAATAATTGTTCAGGTGAATGATCTAATCCTAAAATTACTAATGCGTATGTATCTGCATCACGCTTAGTCACTTTTAATGATTTATGGAATGGTAAATGTGATTTAAGTTCTTTTTCTAACTTTTCTTCAGATTGCTCTTGAGACTTAAGCACAACATAAAGTTCAACTTTTCTTGAACGAGAACGGCTTCTTCATTATCCATCATTTCTCTAGTTTCTTCAGTTTTCAATTCAAAATGAGGTGGTAGCGTATGTAAATTTGATTCAAAGAATAAAGCCACATTCAATAAATCACTCACAACAGCACTTCCTGTAGCTAAACTACCGGCACCTTTACCATAAACATTGGTATCGCCTACAGCATCACCAATGACATAAATGGCATTATACTCATTTTCTACTGCTGCAAGTTGATGCTTTTCATCGATTAACGTAGGTTCTACTGATGCATTGACCTTTCCATTATTATAAGTTCCCTTACCAATCAATTTAATTTTATATCCTAATGCTTTTGCAGCATTGATATCACTTAGTGTCGTATTTCTAATGCCTGTTAATTGAACGTCATTAAGTTTAATCACTTGGTTAAATGATAGGTATGATGTTATAACTACTTTTCTAGCGGCGTCTATACCATCTACATCATCTGTTGGATCAGCTTCTGCAAAACCTAGACGCTTAGCTTCCTCAAGTGCATCTTCGAAAGTTGTTTGATCTTGAGTCATTTTAGAAAGAATGAAGTTTGATGTTCCATTTAAATCCCCATAAATTTAGATATATTATTGGCATTTAAACCATTATTAATTGCATTTACAATTGGTATACCACCTGCAACACTTGCTTCAAATTTTAAAGCAACACCGTTAGCTTCTGCCAAATCTTCAAGTAATTTTAAATGTACTGCTAATAAATCTTTATTCGCAGTAATGACATGCTTTTTATTCTTTAAAGCACTACGTAACCAATCAACTGTAGGTTCAATGCCTCCCATAACTTCCACAACAATATCAATAGTGTCATCATTTAAAATTTCATTCACATCTTCAGTTAGGTGATATTGACTAATATTTAATGGACGTTTCTTTGATTTGTCACGAACAAGTATATGCTTGATAACAATATCTTTATTAAGTGTATCTTTAATTTGTTGTCTATTCTCTTCAATTATTTTGACAACACCTGATCCTACAGTACCTAAACCAAGTAATGCTATATTTAATTCCTTCATGTCGCTGTACCTCCTTGTTCACTTGAGAAAAACAAATGTATCGTTGAAAAATACCATATGATGGTATAGTATAGAATTATTCTTAATTTTTGTAAAGTTCACAATAATGAAAATATAACTTTATAGTACCATGCTCTACCGAAAAACTAAATAAAATTTTCTGATTTTTTAGAAAGGTTGTTTTATTATGAAAGTAGCTAAATTTGGAGGCAGTTCAGTCTCTAACGCCAAGCAAATTAAAAAAGTTTTAAAAATTGTTAATGATGATCCAGAACGTAAGATTATTATCGTTTCTGCTCCGGGAAAACGTTTCAGTGATGATATTAAAACAACAGACTTGCTCATTCGTTTATACGAAAAAGTCATCAATAACATTGACTATCAGCATAAAAAACAAGAAATTGTTCAAAGATATGCAGATATTGTTGAAGAATTAGATATGGAACGTGATATTCTTACTACGATTGATGAAACTTTGGAAAAATATATATATGAACTTAAAGATAAACCTGCACGTCTTTATGATGCTATTGTGTCATGCGGTGAAGACTTTAATGCACAACTCATCGCAGCTTATAACAATAGCCAAGGTATTCCTACTAAATATATTTCACCGAAAGATGCAGGTATTTTAGTCACTGATTTACCTAAACAAGCTCAAATTTTAGATTCTGCCTATGAACAAATATATAAATTAAATAATTATAAAGAAAAATTAATTATTCCGGGATTCTTTGGCGTTTCCAAACATCATTTTATAGTTACTTTCCCTAGAGGTGGCTCAGATATTACGGGTGCTATCATTGCTAGAGGTGTTAGAGCATCGCTATATGAAAACTTTACAGATGTATCTGGTATATTCAAAGCTAACCCCAACATTATTAAAAATCCTGAAATCATCGAAGAAATTACTTATAGAGAAATGCGAGAACTTTCATACGCCGGTTTTAGTGTATTTCATGATGAGGCGCTACAACCTTTACATAAAGACCGCATCCCTGTAGTTATTAAAAATACAAATCGTCCTCAAGATAAAGGCACTTTTATCGTACATGATCGAGAAATTAATTCTAAAAATGTAATTAGTGGTATTAGTTGTGATAAAGATTTTACTGTTATAAATATCAAAAAATACTTGATGAATAGACAAGTTGGTTTCACAAGAAAGATTTTAGGTGTTCTTGAAGATTATAATATTTCATTTGACCATATGCCTTCTGGTATAGATAATATCAGTCTCGTCATGCGCTCTGATCAAATCAGAGATGTAGAAAGTCGAGTGTTAAATGATATACAAAAATATTGTGACGTAGATGAGTTAAGTATTGATCACGATCTAGCAATTTTAATGATTGTTGGTGAAGGGATGAATAGAGTTATTGGTACTGCTAGTAAAATTACCCATGCACTTGCTGAATCTAATATTAATTTAAAAATGATTAACCAAGGGGCATCTGAAATTTCAATGATGTTTGGTATCAAACTAGAAGATGCAGAAAAAGCCGTAAAAGCAACTTATGAATTCTGTTATCACGGTATCTGTATAAAAGATTAATTTAAAAAAAGCAACTTTCTAAGTAGAACAAAATCTAGTTCTTTAGAAAGTTGCTTTTAAGCTTCTAATATCTTTTTATTATTTAAAATAGCTTCTTTAATTCTTTTTTCACCCACAACAAGTTTAAGAATGAAAAATTGATAGTAACTCAATGAATCAATTACTTTTTTATAATTAGAGAATTGATGATAGTTTTGGTTATCTAATAAATCATACATCAATACGATTTCAGGTTTAATATAATCCACATCATAATTTAATGAATGGAAATAAATATTATTCTTAGGTAAACGAATTTGAGAATTCAACCTAAATATCCACTCATCATTCACAACATCATATACAAATATCTCCATAATTTGTTGCTCTTCATCATACACATTTGCATGTGTAATTTCTTTTAATGACATGTTATGACTTTCTGAACATTCACCAGCTTTATTAAAAAAACGAACATCAAAATGTTTTGGTATAGCTTTGACAATATCTATTAATTTTTTACGTTCTACACAAATATCTACTTTTGAAGGTAGTTCAAGGTCATCACTTAAAAATAACTGCATTGCTACAACGCCATGAAACTTGAAAGACTGTGATGATGATTGAATTAATGCTTCAACTAAAGTTTGAGTATTTGAATGCTCTTCCATATACATGTACACCACCTTCTTAGTAAACGCTTTCATAACCTATATTATACCCTCTAGCTACATCTTTTTCAATTGATTATTTGTGAACAATTAGTAAAAATTATATTTAATATACTGATAATTTTTTATTATTTCATCTTAATTGGTGGATACTCCAATGGTTATTTATTAAAAGTGTCTATAACGTTAAATTTTCAAATAATATTCTTAATTTCACTTACAATAGATTGAACATCATTAAATGTAAGTTTATAATCAATATTGAGTTATCAATTGTGTGATTTTGATTATATATATTATTTTCTTTTTCATAAAAATTAATATTTCATATCATTGTCATACATATGTATTACTGTTTAAATCTAAATGGATTCGGGTGAAAATTATGTCAACTTTATCGATAATTCTAATAATTATCATCATTGTTTTGATTATCGCATTTTTCTTGAATCAACAGTATTTAAAAAGTAGAGTTGAAACTGAAGAATATGCAAAAAATCAAATCGTAGCGAAAAATTCAGCTTTAAGTGAGGAAAATCTTTCTTTAAAAAATCAAATGTTAAGTACCAACAAAGGCATTAGCCCACATGCATTCAAAAATGCAAAACGTGATTTACGAGGTATCTTAGATAAATTTGTGGAAAGTGGTCAGTTAAAGGTATATAACATCATAGCAACGAGTAACCTTGCCACAAAACATCCATTATTTGATTATGTAAGATCATTTGATTTTATTATTGTTACTGATGTAGGTTTAATCAATGTTGATGTTAAACATTGGAATCAAAAAACTTTCTACCACTTTGATGTGCCTGATAAGCACATTAATTTAGACCAACAACCTCTAAATAGAGATAAAATTGTTGGACATTATATTAGTGAACAATATCATAAACAATTCAATACTACTCGTGAAGGTGTCTATACATTCATTGAAATGCTTCAAGATAATCGAGTAATATATGAATTTTATGATTATGATCCTTACCAACAAGCTGCTAATAACGCTAAAGCATTAAAAGACCAAATCGAGTCACAGTTCAATTTCAAAATTCAAAGTATCGGTGTGGTTTATTTTAATGATGGAACTGTCAATATTATCGAAGGTTCTGAAGAAAGCGACAAATATGTAGACACAGTTTCAACTAAATCATCACTTGAAAAAGTGATTAATGACGCAGTAAGTTTATCTAAACATCCATTAACTAAAGATCAAGTTGAACAAATTACACAACAATTTAATTAAAAATTATATGATAAAAGGCCGATACAATTATGAAAAGATATCCATAATTGTATCGGCCTTCTTATTACATATTAACTCCAAATATTGACTTTATTTTTCTTAGCTTCATTTTGAGCCTTTTTAAATACATCTCTATATTTACCGTTTGGCGCAAAGTACTTCTCTCTTGCTAAACCTTTTTCAACGAGTTCTTTATTATACATATGATCTTTATCTAACCATACATAGGCTAAAGTTCTACCATATCTATCATTTTTTTCTTTATCATATTCAAGATACACGTCTTTATTAGTTAAAGTTTTCTTACTATAGTTCGAAGCCTCTTTACCATAAGGTTGAACAGGTGTGTTCGGTTTAACTGTTTCAGGCGTATCAACACCAATTAAACGCACTTTAATATTTTTGTTGCCCTGTTTTGCTACAAACGTATCCCCGTCAACTACTCTATCAATATGAACTTTTTCCTTTCCTTTTAATTCTGTATTAGTATTTTCAGATTTAGATCCACTAAATGGTCCAGTATGATTAATAAATTGAAACAATAATACACAAACAACTATAATGACCAACACAAGTGTTGATAAAGACTTTTTCGATTTCATTGATGTCACCCATTCTTACTTATTTATCCTGACTAATGATAATGAATAATAATCATAGCGTCAATACTAAATAAAAATTTTTAAACAAGCATGACCATGATATAATAATCAATGATAGGAGTGAATTAACAATATGTCTAGTGAGAATAGAGTCACACTTATAGCAGTCATTGTGGCAGTTATAATAGGTATTGTAATGCAAGTTGTATTTAAATTCCCAACTATAGTTTCTGCCGTAGTTGCATTATTTTTAGGAATTTTAGTAGGTTTTATCGTTTATTTAATCACCAATTTCATGGATAAAAGAAAGCGATAGACAATATTTTTTTAAATATCAATATTAAACAAAGCGTGCCATTGAAATCAAATTCAATGGCCTTTTTTAATTTCAAAAAAATATTTATTTTGTAACATTTATGTGAATATTAGAGGAATAATTTGTAAAATTTGTGGTATATAAAAATTAATAAAACAATTAATTCAATAAAATTTTTAGGAGGGGGAAATTATGGAAATTATAGATTGCATCATTGATAGCTATGAAATTACTTATAAAGTTAAAACACCCCAAAATCATACATTTGATCATACATTAAGCATTGAAACACCAACTTATAAAGCAATTGAAATTTTAAAATTACTTTCAGAACATGTTGATAAACAACCAAGCTAATTATATCCAACCATTATTTGTGGCAATTTTCCAAGCGTCAAAACGATTTTCAGCTTCAAGTTTATCAATAATAGATGATGTATAATTACGTATTGTTCCATTAGATAAATATAATTTATCTGCAATATCCTTACTACTTAATCCATTACCGATTTCTCGTAAGACAACTTGTTCTTTGTGCGTTAATGGATTGGTGTACGTAATTAATGATGTCATCAAGCTATCAATATATTCTTTCTTCCCTTTAACTACCTTCTGAATAGTATTTACTAATTCATCTATGGATCGCTCTTTTAAAACATATGCATCTACATCATTTGCTACAGCTTTTTCAAAATATCCTGGTCTTTTAAAAGTTGTAACAACGATAATTTTGGTCTGTAATTTTAACGCTTTAGATTCTGCTAAGATTTCAATACCAGTCATACCTGGCATTTCTATATCTAGAATTGCAATATCAGGTTCATATGTTTTTATTAACTCTAATGCCTCATTACCATTTCCTACATCTGCTATTACCTTCAAATCATCATTTAATTCGATAAGTTGTACCATAGCTTTTCTAAGCATATGTTGATCTTCAGCTATAATCATTGTAATCACATCATTTCACCTCTAGGTACACAGATTGTTAGTTTAGTTCCATTGTGATTTTCAATATTTAGTTCTCCATTTAAATAATTCACTCTATTCCGAATACTACTCAACTTTTCTTTATCTTTATTATTCATTCCTATACCGTTATCTTGGATAGTTAACATAATATATTTTTGATAATCACTCACATTAATTTTAACTGTAGTTGCATTAGCATGTTTAATAATATTGTTTATCGCCTCTTTTAAAATCATGGATACCAAAGCCTGCTTTGCTGGATTTAAAGATGCTACTATTTGTGTGTTAGAAAAAGCAAAATCAATTTGAGCATCTTTTAAAATTGTCGATACTGCTTTAACTTCTTCTTGAAATGAAGGCGTTTGAAGATTTTCTATTATATTTCTCACTTTTTTTAACGTGTCTTTTGATAGTTCATTGATAGATTCTATTTCATCTCTAGCTTTAGCTGGTTGTTGATCAATCAGTTTCATAGCTAGCTCTGATTTTAAGGTTAAACTTGCAAAAACGTGACCTAACGTATCATGCAAATCTTGTCCTATACGTGATCGTTCTTGTTCCGCTATTAGAATATTAATGTATTTATTCTGTTCTGTAAGTTTTTCTTTCATTTTACGCTCTTCTAAAGCATAAATATTCCCTACACACATTAAAAATATGACCACAAAATAAATTGATAAAGGTAATGTTGCATCATTTATAATAATAAACGTGATTCCTAGTGTTACTATAATCGCAATAACAAATGTAATAAAATATTTAGACTTAAATCCTTTTTTCAACATGAAAGGAATAGCAAATGCACTAAAGAAATAAAATAATGCATTCATTGGTTGTTTACATATAACAAAATAATCTAATAATATATAGTGAATCAGAAACATTATATACAGTGTTTTATCACTCACGTGATTATAGTAAAAACAATTGTGATATAATCAATTGCAAAAATGATTACAATTAGAAAATATTCCCATTTGGGTCTCTCAATACTATAATCGATTAGGTTTAATATCGGAAAAATCAAATAAATTAAAGGTGTTATTCTGGTTCCAATTTTTGTCCAAATGGATACATTTGTCATATTAATCCACTGCTTTCTGTTTATTAATCAATAATGCGATCATTAAAAATATCACGCTATAAAAAAATATTATTCCAAAAGAAGTAAAATCTATACCATCACCTTTACTTAAACGATAAGCCAATTGTTTAAGATGATAAGTAGGTGTTAATTTAGAAATAGTTTGCAACCAATCAGGGAATGTGTTAGTTGGGAACCATAAACCTCCTAAAATCGCTAATCCTATACCTATTAAGTTAGCAATACTGCTTGCTTTTTGAGTATCGTTAAATTGAGCAATAATTAAACCTAATGTTAACAACAAACTAGCACCTATCCATAATATAACTGCAGATTTTATCCACTGTATCATTTCCATATTTACGTTATTATAAAAGTGTGCTACTACAAATATTAATACAATAGCTAATAAAAACTGAAAAGTAGTCTTACTAACTTTTACCAAATAATATGACGTTATATTAAGAGGTGTGGTCATAAGATGCTTAAACCACCCATTTGTTCTTTCTTCAATCATATCAACAGGAAATGAAATCAAACAAAAGTTCATACAACTAAATACTACCATACTATACATATATTCCTTATAAAATATTATTCTTTCAGACTTAGGCAAATCTAATATAGAAGTGAATAAAAGATAAAAAAATAGTGGTAAACATATGGACATGATTAAATATAATCTTTTTCTAAGTAGGACTTTAAATTCGATTGTAAAATAAGACATTAGCATTATATTTCCTCCTCACTGATATTCGACTTATTAAATAGCACTTCTAATAGAGATGATTTATATATTTCAATTTCATTTAAATCAATATTCTGATTCATCATTTCTATTAATATGTCCTTGACTTGTTTTGTTTTAATTTCGAACTTTTGTTCTAATTTTTTGAATATAAAATTAACAGCCAGTTTTTGAACTTCATCTTTATATTTAAGCGGAATATATATGTAGGATGTTTTTTCTAATGACTTTATTTTATTTATATCTCCCTTAATTTTAATATGACCATTTTCTAATAAAGCAATTTGATCTGCCATTCTTTCTACTTCCTCTATATAATGTGTGGTATATAAGATGGTCATACCTTCACTTTTAAATCGATTGATTATTTTCCAAAAATGTTCTCTCGTTTCAATATCCATTGCGGTAGTTGACTCATCTAATACAAGCAACTTTGGTTTACCAGTAACTGTTAAGGCAAAATCTAAAATTCTTTGTTGACCACCAGAAAGCTTTGAAGCCCATTGATTAAACAATTGTTCGTCAAAGTTAGTGATATTCATAAAATCCTCTTTAGAAATATGCTCTTGATATAAACTACAATATAAATTAAATAACTCTTTTACTTTTACTAATTTTGGAAAATGTGTTTTTTGATATAAAACAGCCATATGTTTTCTATTAATTAAACTATTTTCATCAATGATTTCACCAAAATCTATTGCTTTATTACCAATAATAATATCGATTAATGTTGATTTTCCTGCCCCATTTTTGCCAATGAGTGCTGTGCAAATACCATCTTCTATATTTAAGTTAATATTTTCAAGTACATTGACATTGTTAAATTGTTTACTTAAATGATTTATTTTTATCATTTGTACCACCTCTTTTTTGAGTTGAATACAGAATATCAATTTTGTATAACTCAAAATAGTAGCGTTTGTCATTATTTAGATATGACATTTGTCATATAGTTGACATAATATTATTATAATAAATAAAAAATCTGCCACATTTAGTGACAGAATTTTTATATTATAATATTGGCGAGATTAACTTAGCTAAATCTTCTTTAATTTTAATTGTTAATGAACGATTTCTATAACTTTCTACTGTTAACTCTTTTGATTTTTCTATATCTTCTTTATAAGCTTGTTTGATTTTTTTAGCTATCTCTTTATCATATACAAATGCATTAACCTCAAAGTTTAATTCAAAACTTCTATAGTCCATGTTTGCTGAACCGACTGACACGACCTCATCATCAATTAAACATACTTTAGAATGTAGGAATCCATTTTCATATGTATAAATATGGACACCACTTTCTAATAATTGTGCCGCATTCGCAAATGTTGCCCAATAAACAAATGGATGGTCTGGCTTACAAGGAATCATTAAATGTACCTCAATACCAGTCGCTGCTGCCATTTTCAAAGCATTGATATATGAATTATCTGGAATAAAATAAGGCGTTTGTATATAAATCGACTTTTTCGCTTTCATAATCATTTTAGTATAACCAAATTCAATTTGATGCCAATCTTCTGCTGGACTACTTGCCACAATTTGCATAGGTACATGTCCATCTTGCACATGTTTTTTCGGAAAATACTTATCGTTATATTCAAATTGAGGTCTATGTGCTTGAGAGTTCCAATCCATCATAAATCGAGTTTGTAAACCATCAACTGCGTCTCCAGCAATTCTAAAATGTGTATCTCTCCAATAACCTAATTTACCTAAACCAAGATAATCATCACCGACGTTGAAGCCACCTATATAGCCAACTTGTCCATCAATAACTACAATTTTACGGTGGTTACGGTTGTTCATTCTAAAATTGATAATTGGTAATTTAGAAGCAAAAAATGCCTCAACTTCTCCGCCTAATTCATTAAAGTGTTTAAAATTAGCCCTACCAACTTTTTTAGAACCAACATCGTCATATAATAGTTTGACTTCTAAACCTTCTTTCAGTTTTTCCTCTAATGCTTTGATGATACGTTTACCTAAGCCATCCAATTCGAAGCCAAAGTATTCTAAATGAATATAATCTTTAGCATTTCGAATATCTTCTAACATTTGATCATACAATTCATGACCATCTGTAAAAACATCAAGTTGGTTATTTTCAGTAATAAAACCATCTTGGTTCATAAGTAACATTCGTACTAGGTCATGGTGTTTCGCTACTAATTGATTATCCGTACCATATTGGTGTTCATCAAATTCCTTAATTTGTCTATCTATAAGTTCATTAAATGCATCTAATTCTTTACCATTATTTTTATCTAGTTTACGTTTAGACACTGTACGACCAAAGAATAAATAAAGGATAAAACCAATTAAAGGTAATACAAATAGTACAAATAACCATGCCCATGTTGAGCTTGCACTACGTCGATTTCTCTCCAAAAATATAATAATAAATGCTAAAACAACATTAATTACAAAACCTATTGCAAGTAATATTGTAAAAAGCATACCCAAATCATGAGAAAACTTTAATTCCATAAACATATACTCCTAACGACATATTATCTTTTAATTTGACTCATTTTTGACTAAAGTCACAAAAGCAGTGAAATCTTCCTCAATATTTGGAAACTTTTGTTCTTCAGTCTGTTTAATTGTAACATTTAACAAACGATAATTTGCCCCTTCTTCTGATTTTAAAAATTCATTTAAAGTACTTTCTAATTTTTCTAAACTACTTTCTGTAAAAGTCTTAAATGTAATTTGTTCCATGTTCTAATCCCCTTTTCTTTTTATTGATTAAATGATACGGCTTTTCTAAAAATAATTCAATAAATAGCGAAAGCGACAAAAGGAATTAAATATATTTCGACATTATATTGCTCGGAATATATTTGAAATATATTTAAAGTAAGATATAATATATTCATCCATCTTAGTTATCAGAATAATCTAACTAATTAAGGAAAGTAATTCATTGTAATATTGGAGGGAAAGTAAATGTTATCTTTTGAAAATGACTATTTAGAAGGTGCACATGAAAAAGTTTTACAACGTTTAATTGAAACAAATCGAATTCAAGCTCCAGGATATGGATTTGATCAATTTACTGATCAAGCTATCCAACAAATTAAACATAAAATCAAATGTCCTGATGCAACGATTCGTTTTTTAGTAGGAGGTACGCAAACAAATCAAGTCGTGATTAACTCCATGTTAGAAAGCTATGAAGGTGTTATCTCAGCCGAAACTGGTCATGTTGCAGTACATGAAGGCGGCGCAATTGAATATAGTGGACATAAAGTACTGACAATCCCTTCATCAGAAGGAAAAATCACTGCCAACGGTGTTGAAGATTATATTGAAACCTTTAATAGTGATTTTAAACGTGATCATATGGTCTTTCCTGGTATGGTATACATTTCCCATCCTACTGAATACGGTACATTATATTCAAAAAGTGAATTAGAAGCACTATCTAACGTTTGCCGAAAACATAATCTACCCCTTTTTATGGACGGTGCGCGCTTAGGTTATGGTTTAATGAGTGATCATTCAGATATGACTATCGAAGACGTTGCGAATTATTGTGATATTTTTTATATTGGTGGAACTAAAATCGGTGCTTTGTGCGGAGAAGCAGTTGTATTTACGAAGCAGAACGAACCCAAACATTTTACGACACGTATTAAACATCATGGCGCCCTTTTAGCTAAAGGACGATTAACCGGCATACAATTTCTTGAATTATTTACAGATGATTTATATTTCAAAATTAGCCGCCATGCGATTGAAATGGCCAATAAAATGAAAGAAGGTTTCCTTAAAAAAGGATACCGACTATATTTTGATTCACCTACTAACCAACAATTCTTCATTTTAAGTAACGATAAAATTAATGAATTAAAACAAAAAGTAAAATTTGCCGTTTGGGAAAAATATGATGATCAACATCGAGTAGTTAGATTTGCGACAAGTTGGGCTACACCTGAAGAAAATATTAATCAATTATTAGAATTGATATAGATAAGCATTTTGAAAGCATCATTCTTTAAGAGAGTGGTGCTTTTATTATATATTCACGGAAGACATTTTTTAGACTACTTGGTCATCAACATTGTCCACACTAGCTTCTTTAAGCATTGATCGTGTTTCATCTTTCATTTGATTCAAAGCTTTTTCTGCTTTGAGTTCTTGATTTTCTTTCAGAACTTTTTCAAGTTCATATTGATTCTTCTGATCACGATTCATCTTGGCTAATTTCTCAGCTTCTTGAACGGCATCTTTAATACGTTCATCTGACTTTTTACGTTCTCTAGCTATACGCTCTTTAATCAATTGCGATACTTCTTCTTGAGAAAATGTTTTCTCAGTTTGTTGTGATTGTTCATCACTGTTGTTTAATTCCTCATTGTTCTTAGGTTCTTCAGTAATATTACTTTGATTATTCTCCATGAGATATACCTCCGTTTATAGTCTGTCGACTGTTATTCCATACTTGCTTTTAAATGTCATCAGCACGTTTTGGACAATAAAAAATAACCTTCACAATGGAAGGTTAAAAAAGTGTATAAAAATAGCACCACTTTCTATTTATTTGTGTAAAAAGGATGCTTTAATCAGATGATTTTATTTTAGCTTCACTGGATTCTTTTTTAACGTTTTCTTTTAAATCATCAATCATTTCATTGATTGAACAGCTACCATCAAGTTGATAAGTGTACATTTAAATCACCTCACATTGTAATTAATCATCTTTATTTGATGTAAATCCTTAAGATAATTTTCGATTTCCTTTTCTTTTATTAATCTTTCATTTTTATTATAAAAATGTTTAGTCAATAAATCAACGGCAACGCTACTAATATATTTATTTGTTTTTGTAATATATTTAACTTGACTTTTATTAGTTACAATAGTGATAGTTTGCACAGAATTTTGCTTTATGTATAAACCTAAATCATTTAATGAAAATCCTGATTGTCCAGGATGGTTATGTAACATAATAATTGAATTAGGTTTACTGTTAAATAACAATTCTGTTGCTTTTTCCCCTGGTACAAAGGATACACTATCTTGATCACCATATACTTTTGTAACTTTACCATCTTTTAATAAATAAGCTACTTCATTGCTATCATTGTTTTCTTTGGCCTCTTTAAGTAAGGCTTTATGTTGTTCTTGTATAAATTGATTTTCTTCTTTGGTATGTGTTGGTATATCAACATATCTGACCTTATCAATTGCTTGATCAGTAATATATATTTTCTTTCCTAATACTTTAGCTTGTTGTAATTCATCTTTGGTTGTATCATCTTCTACTTGATATTTACCTTTACGCTCTTTAAAGAATTTCTCTCGCCAATTACCTACATGTGGCACTGTGGTACTTCTACACCATGGATGCATAGGTGGCGCATTTACACCTGGAATCATATCTTTAACTTTAAATACTTTACCATTTAATGAGTGACATAGTTTAGATGTTTTCTTATCTATTTTGGCCACATATTTATATTCGCCATCTTCACCAAGTTCTTTAAGATAAGTTAACTTTTGTGATTCTGCTTGAACACGTGCTGATTCAGTGACTAACAATCGACTGGCGTTATAAGTAGTTGAGTTGAATTGTTTTTTTAATTCAGATACGAATTCATTTGGATGACGTCCACGAATAACGACATGACTCGTCACACGTTCTAATTTAGTCATTACATGAGGAAAGGTTTCGTTTTGTATGATGTCTTTAAGACCTTATCGCTTTTTACATTTGAAAAGACGCATCTAGTTAGATACGTCTTGGGATAAATACAGTATTCACTTATGGCAAAATTTAAATTAAACCATTTCCAAATAGTTCAATGATCATATAGCTTATTCAAACTAAATTAAATATTTTATTAAAAGTATAATTCCAATTAAGAGAAGTGCCCCTTTTAAAAAATCTAATTTCTCTTGTTTTGTCGTTTTCCGTACTGTAATCGTTACTTTCATAATTATTTACCATGACATCGGTTTATATATAATTAATGTCTACCTTTCTTTTATTTTATATTAATTACTTGATATCTATTATCAATCTATTTTTGTGTTCTTATTTTTAAATTATTATTTCGTTCACTAAGACAATAATTGAGTCATACTAACTTTTTATTTCTTGCCTCATTGATATTTATAGTAAAAGTTAATTGTCTTAAGTTCATTAAAAATTCTTTGATTTCATTTTTAACGAGAGAGGTGGACAATAAGTGGACAACAATCTAAACACAATTCTACATAACTTGTATTGTCCACCCCATCAAACAAAAAAGAGCTAAAGCAAAATTACTCTAGCCCTTGATATAACGACATTCCCCAATGTTGTTTAGCGTTTTAGTATTGTTTCATATATTGCTCGCGTTCCCATTCAGAAACTTGAGTTCTGTAATAATCCCATTCAATTGATTTTGAATTGATGAATTGGTTATAGATATGATTACCTAACGCTTTTTTGATTGTTGGATTTTCACGCATTGATTTTAACGCAGTGTATAAAGTTGATGGTAAATCTTGGATACCAACAGCTTCACGTTCTTCACGATTCATTTCATAAATGTTTTGGTTTACTGGTTTAGGAACTTCTAATTTGTTTTTGATACCGTCTAATCCAGCTTCTAAGATTGCTGCTAGTGCCATGTATGGGTTAGCTGCTGGGTCAACTGAACGTACTTCAACACGAGTAGATAAACCTCTTGATGATGGTACACGTACTAATGGTGAACGGTTTTTACCACTCCATGCAATATAACATGGTGCTTCGTAACCTGGTACTAAACGTTTATAAGAGTTTACTAATGGGTTACATACTGCTGTGAATCCACGTGCATTTTTAAGAATACCTGCAGTGAATTGGTATGCTGTATCAGTTAATTCCATTTCGCCATTTGGATCATAGAATGCATTTTCTTTACCTTTAAATAATGATACGTTGAAGTGCATTCCGCTTCCGTTTACACCAAATAATGGTTTTGGCATAAATGTTGCATGCAAGTTATGTTTACGAGCGATTGTTTTAACTACCAATTTGAATGTTTGGATGTTATCACACGCTGTTACTGCATCTGCATATTTAAAGTCGATTTCGTGTTGACCTGGCGCAACCTCATGGTGACTTGCTTCAATATCAAAGCCCATGTCCTCTAATTCAAGAACGATGTCACGACGGCAGTTTTCACCTAAATCCGTAGGTGCTAAGTCGAAGTATCCACCATCATCATTTAATTCTAATGTAGGTTCAGCTTTGTCATCTAATTTGAATAAGAAGAATTCTGGTTCAGGCCCTAAGTTGAAGTCTGTGAAACCTAAATCTTCCATTTCTCTTAAGATGCGTTTTAAGTTTGCACGAGGGTCACCTTCGAATGGTGTACCATCTGTTTTGAATACGTCACAGATTAGACGTGCAACTTTACCTTGACCAGCTGTCCATGGGAAGATAACCCAAGTATCTAAGTCAGGGTGTAAGTACATATCTGATTCTTCAATACGTACGAAACCTTCGATTGATGATCCGTCAAACATCATTTCGTTATCTAAAACTTTTTCTAATTGACTTACTGGTACTTCAACATTTTTAATTGTTCCTAAAATATCAGTGAATTGTAATCTTAAATATCTCACGTTTTCTTCTTCAGCAAACTTACGAATATCGTCTTTTGTAAAACTACGTTTTGGCATACTTGAAATCCTCCAAATTTTATTTTATAAATCGGGATAAATCTCCTCGATTTATCGGCAATGTTTCACCGTATGGTTTTTGAGTTGCATCTACAATCATTTTCTTTCTAGTTTCATGTTCGTCTGATGATAAGTGATTCTCTTGATTATGAATAATTTGTTTAATACCTTTAATATTAAAGCCTTTTTCAATTAAAGATTTAATTTCTAATAATCTTTCCAAATCATTCAGTGAAAATAATCTCTTATTTCCCTCAGTTCTTTCCGGCTTAACAAGTTCATGTGTCTCATAATAACGAATTTGTCTTGGACTTAATTCTGTTAATTTACTGACTACACTCATGGAGAATACAGCCATGTTTCTTCTAATAGAATCATTAGACATCGCTAACATCTCCTCCACTTTTGAACTTGTACTTAATTTAGCATAGTTTAGCTCAGATTACAAAAATATGTTAGGTTTTCTGACATGATAAGTGAAACCATTGATATGACAGCATTTTAGAAGCATTGAAATACCACCACGTAACAACATTCACAAAAATTTCTGAATAAATTTTAAAATTTTCTGATAAAAAAACTGAAACATGGTGGGACAACAATAAAGAAATACTTTTTCTTTAGAAATTAGTATTTCTTATGCATGTGTTTCACTCATGTATTTCTATTTTAATGTACACATTAGCTGTGGCTAATGCGTAAGAACCACTACATATAAGATTAGTGGTTCTTTATGATTTCTGTCCCTCTCCTAATATCAAATTAAACAAGTCCTTGTTCTTTTAATTGAGTGACTGCACGTGTAACAGCTAATTTAACATGTTCATATGTTAAACCACCTTGAACATATGCTTCATATGGTTCACGTATAGGACCATCAGCAGACAATTCAATTGATGAACCTTGAATGAAAGTACCCGCAGCCATAATAACGTCATCTTCATAGCCTGGCATATAACTCGGCTCTGGGCTAAAATGTGCATTGATTGGTGATGCATGTTGGATACTTTGACAAAATGATATCATTTGTTCTTTTGTTTCAAATGTCACAGTTTGGATTAGGTCTGTACGTTTAACGTTATACTTAGGTGTTGTAGTCATATTTAATTTTTCAAGTAACAGACTCGTAAATAAAGCCCCCTTTAAACTTTGGCTGACGACGTGAGGTGCTAGGAAAAATCCTTGATACATTTCTTGTAGTGAATTTAAAGATGCGCCTGCTTCTTTACCAATACCTGGTGCAGTTAATCTATAACCACAACGCTCAATTAAATCCTTATTACCAGCGATATAGCCGCCTATTTTAGCTAATCCACCACCAGGATTTTTAATGAGTGAACCTGCAATTATATCAGCGCCAACTTCTGTAGGTTCTTGTTCTTCAACAAATTCTCCATAACAATTATCGACAAAGATAATGACATTCGGATATTGTGCTTTAATTGCCGAAATCGCTTCTTTAATTTCATCAACAGGTATTGAAGGTCGTTGATCATAACCTTTGGAACGTTGGATAGCAACGACTTTAGTTCGATCATTAATTGCATTTAGAACGCTAGGTATATCAATTTTACCCTCTGCTAATGCTACTTCATTATATGAAACACCATGTTCCTTTAAACTCTCAATGCCATTGCCGTTTACTCCGATAACTTCTAATAATGTATCGTATGGACTACCCGTGATATATAATAATTCATCACCGTATTTCAAATTACTTTGTAAAGCCAAGGTAATGGCATGTGTTCCAGAAATAATTTGTGGTCTTACAATGGCATCTTCTGCTTTAAATGTTCTTGCATAAATTTCTTCTAAATGATCACGTCCAAAATCATCATATCCATAGCCAGTTGTTCCTAATAAATCACTTTCTGTAGCTTTAACTGCATGAAACGCATCTAATACCTTTTCTTGATTAATCAAAGCAATGCGTTCAATATCTTTAAAGTACGGTGTCAATGTAGATTCTACATCTTCAATAAGACTTCTCATATCTGTCATCTTGCTAACTTCCTTTTTATATTTTTTTATATCCTTTAATTTCATAAGACTCGTCTTTTTCATTGAAATTGAGTTCACTGACGAGTGTATGTTGTTTTAAGAAATAAAGTCGATCTGCATCCGAACTTGGTACTGTCTCCTCGTAATACGTTAAACTATGCTTAATTTGATTGATTAATAAATTTTTCACTTTATCTTTATCTGATTCATCTCTACTTGAAACAAATACATAAGGTTGTTCAGAAACTGGTAAGTCCATATTACTTGGACATTGATCCTTTTTATTAAAAATCACTGATTGTGGAATTTGATTCATATCTAGCTGCTTAATAAGTTGATTGACAGTATCATATTGAGAGCGATACTCCGGATGACTTGCATCTACCACATGTAAAAGTAAATCTGCACCTTTAGCTTCTTCTAAAGTTGATTTAAATGCAGCTACTAGCGTTGTAGGTAATTTTTGAATAAATCCAACTGTATCCGAAATAATTAAATTAAATCCTTCATTGATTTGTATCTGCCGAGTTTTAGGATCTAATGTTGCAAACAATTGATTTTGTTCATATGTTGTTTCATTGGCTAA
Organism: Staphylococcus warneri; assembly: GCF_900636385.1. NCBI lineage: Bacteria > Bacillati > Bacillota > Bacilli > Caryophanales > Staphylococcaceae > Staphylococcus > Staphylococcus warneri. The sequence continues at coordinate 1,476,492 of NZ_LR134269.1, forward strand.
CACATTAAACCATGATGATTTACCAGCATTAGTGTATCCTACTAATGCAATTTGAAAGACTTGATTCTGTTCACGTTTACTACGGTATCTGTCTCTGTGCTCAACAACAGTTTGTAATTGATGCTTGATTTCATTCATTCTTGTACGGATATGTCGACGATCCATTTCTAGCTTCGTCTCACCTGGACCACGTGTACCAATGCCACCACCAAGTCTTGATAAACTACGACCATGTCCCTGTAATCGTGGTAATAAATAGTCTAATTGTGCTAATTCTACTTGTAGCTTACCTTCTCTACTTTTTGCTCTTAAAGCAAAAATTTCAAGGATTAGCTGCGTTCTATCGATAATTTTTATGCCCAAATTGCCATTTAATGTTTTAGATTGAGCTGTCGTTAATTCATCATTAGTCACAACGACATCTATATCATGGAATTCTATAAAAGCTTGAATTTCTTCAATTTTACCTTTACCAACATAGTATTTGTGATCAACTTGTTCACGGTTTTGAGTGATTTGACCTTTAACATTTAATTGGCATGTCTCTGAGAGCGCTTCTAATTCTTCCATAGTAGATTCAAAATTAAATTCATTATCGTTTTGAGCATGTACACCGATTAGTACAGCCGTTTCTAATTTTTTCTTTGTATCATGTGTTGATAGCTGTGCCATGATATACATCTCCTTTTATTTTAGTTCTTAAATATTTTATCATAGTGCCAATATAAAGACTATTCGTCAATATTATGTTAAATTGTAATTAATTCGAAAGGGTGATCTTATGGAAAATATATATGACTTCGTTGTTGAAAAGAATACAGGAGAAACATATAAGTTAGAAGATTATAAAGATTATGTGATGTTAATCGTAAATACTGCAAGTGAATGTGGTTTCACACCACAATTTGAAGGGTTACAAAAGCTTTATGAAAAATATAAAGATCAAAAATTTATTATTTTAGGCTTTCCTTGTAATCAATTTGGTGGTCAAGAACCTGGATCGGGTGAAGAAGCTGCTCAAAACTGTAAATTAAATTACGGTGTAACATTCCCTATCCATCAAAAAATTGATGTTAAAGGAGAACATCAACATCCGTTATTCCGCTTCCTTACTGATGCACAACAAGGAATGTTTAATGAAAAAATTAAGTGGAACTTCACTAAGTTTTTAATAGATCGTGATGGTAATGTAGTTAAACGTTTTTCTCCGCAGAAGAAACCTGCACAATTAGAAAATGAAATCGAAAAACTTCTATAAAATATCAAACTTGAACTAATAAATTTAACATGAAAAAGCTTCATTTAAAGTGATGAGCAAAGGCGACAAGATAAACGCGAATGCTTACTTTAAATGAAGCTTTTTTGAATTACAATCTTTAATACGATAAAGCACTAATTAGAACCAATAAATCTTTTTCTCTTCTATGTAACTATTGCGACGTTCATTTTGATTTGTGCTTTACTGCACTTCAATTATGTCTTATTCTTCAGATGTTTCTGATGCTGATTCGTTTTCATCATCAATCATGAAAGTGCTGATCGCATGTTTGTAAATCAGATGTTGTTTTCCTTGTGAAACTAAACGAATCACTTGGCTGTCGAAATCTTCAATTGTTCCTTTCATTTGGAAACCATTTAGAAAGAACACAGTGACTTCTGTTTTTTCTGATTTAAAGTTCTCTAGTGCTTGATCTTGGATGTTTTCGTTTGCAATCATGTTCAGTACTCCTTTTATTTATTTGGGGTGTAATCTCATCTAACATCATTTGAAGTGACATATTTTCTCTATCTAACCAGTGAACGTTCATTTTATTCTTAAACCAAGTCAATTGACGTTTCGCGTACTTTCGCGAATTCTGTTTTAACTTATCAATAGCTGACTGTAAATCCATATTCCCTTTTACAACAGGTATTAATTCTTTATACCCAATTGCTTGCATACTTTGACTTGACTCATAGCCTTGTTCAACTAAGTGTTGCACTTCATTAAATAATCCGTGGCTCAACATAATATCAACACGTTTATTTATTTTTTCATATAATGTTTCACGCGACATTTCAATCCCTACTAATAATGTATCATAATTTTCAGTGAATTGTTGAACTTTCTTGCGATAACTTAAAAGTTTTTTTGTTTTTAAATAATATTCTATCGCTCTCAATACTCTTTTTCTGTTATTAGGGTGTATATTGTCAGCTGATTCAGGATCAAATGAATTAAGATATTCATGTAATTCATTATTATTTAAATTCGCCAATTCATTTAATTTAGATTTAACCTCTTTCATTTTCTCTTCTGAAACGGTTTCATCTTCAAATTGATAATTATAAAGTAAAGATTGAATATATAATCCAGTTCCACCAGCAACAATCGGTGTCTTACCTCTTTGAATAATATCATTGATACACTTTTCTGCTCGTTGTTTGAAATCATAAGCAGAAAATGTGTCATCAGGATTCAATATATCAATCATATGATGGGGAATACCGTCCATTTCTTCTTTTATAACTTTAGCAGTACCAATATCCATTTGTTTATATACTTGCATAGAGTCGCCACTAATAATTTCTCCATTACATCGTTTTGCTAATTCTATGCTTAATTCTGTTTTTCCAGACGCCGTTGGTCCTACAATTACAACTAGAAATGGCTTATCTGTATTACTCATCTTATTCACTCACTTTATTTTTCTTTAATATTTGCTTTTTAATCCATTCAAACATATGTTGCCAAGTTGTTAAATAATCATCTTCAAATAATATTTCATGGCGTTTATTTTTATATAATTGCACAGTTATGTGTTTGATTCCTGCTTTTTTATAAATCTTACCTAGTTTTTTAACACCTTTACCATATTCTCCAAAGGGATCATCTTTGCCTGAAATTAATAGTATAGGTAGATTGTGATTCATCTGCTTTAATGATTTAACATTGGCAGTGTCCATCATATATTTAACTGTTTGATAAATCAGTTGGTTAGATACTCTGAATCCACAATATTCATCATCGATAAATTTGTTCACTTCTTCTCTTTTGGTAGATAGCCAGTCACTTTCTGTTTGAGGTTGATCAATCTTTTTAGTAAATGATTTATTCATTAATTGGTTAACCCATTTAACTCGACGTCTTTTACCTAAAATAATAGTGATTAATTTCAATAAAACCATAGTGGGTATGCCTTTCCATTTAGGAAACATACCTGTGCCTGTTAATATGAGACCATTTGCAAATTGAGGGTATTGTTTTACAAATAGTCTTGCAATGATTGACCCCATTGAATGACCTAACACAATATAAGGTAGTTCAAAATGGCTATCATAAATGGTTTCTACTATTTCGTATGCATCGTCAACAACCTGTGTCATATCATTGAAGTGGCCTCTTTCATTTTCATCTATATTTTTACCGTGACCTCTATGATTATGTCTGAGCACATCATATCCTTGTAAATTTAATGCTTTAACTAACTCATTATATCGATCCATATGTTCAGCCATACCATGAAAAAGATGGACAATACCAATCGTTTCATTATTAGCTTTATCTATTTTCACTTCAATCATTGTTCCATCTTTGACTGTAATGTTGAATTGACTTTGACTCACGCATATACCCCCAAAACTTCTTATCTTCATTAATCATGTTTATTAATATAAACATACATATTATATTCAATATACCTTTTGATAACATCGGAATCAAATTGTATGCATATTGAGTTAACAATTCACATTCAGATATATTTTTTGGCTCATAAGCATGTATGACAAATATAACATTTCATATAAAAAAAACTACTAACATTGAGATAAAAAACTCAATGTTAGTAGTTTAAAATTAATTTTAATTATTCTTTAACTGCTGGTTGGTTGTTACCAGATTGTGCTTCATCAATCGCTTTATTCACTTCATCAGTATAAGCTTGTTTTTGACCTTCACTATATTGAAGCATATCTGCTAATACATCGATAACTGCATCTTTATATTGTAATACATCATCAATATTGAAGTATAATTTACCTGATCTACGTACAAGGAAGTCAGTTGGTTTAAATACCATTTCTTGTTGGATACCATAAATTAATTCTACATAGATTTCTAATGGTAATTTACTAGTATGGTATTGCGCAGTTTGAGCAATGTTGAATAAATCATCAACATTTGAACCGTATTTACTTGCTAAACGGTATGCTACATCTTCATCAATACCAAAACCTTTAGCAGCGTCTACTTTTTGTTTAACAAAGTGGTCAAAGTTTTTACTACCACCAACGTCACCACCAGAAATTTTCAATTCTTTAGTCGCACATGGTTTGAATGTTAAACCATATTCTTTTTTTAGACGTTTAGCTAATAAATCAACAATTTCTAACGCCATATGACGGTATCCTGTTAATTTACCACCCGCGATTGTTAATAAGCCAGACTCGCCTTCCCATACTTCGTCTTTACGAGAGATTTCTGAAGGGTCTTTACCTTCTTCTAAAATTAATGGACGTACACCAGCCCATGTTGATTCGATGTCTTCATCTTTTACATCAACTGTTGGGAACATGTAATTAATCGCATCTATTAAATAATCTCTATCTTCTTGCGTTGTTAATGGTGTTGCTTTTTCATTATCATAGAAAGTATCTGTAGTACCTACATATGCTTTCCCTTCTCTAGGAATCGCAAAAATCATTCGACCATCTTTTTCTGTATCAAAGTAAACTGCTTGTTGTAATGGGAATTTAGATTGATCGATAACCACGTGAACACCTTTTGTCAAACGTAATTGTTTGTTATTACGTGCATAGTCACCGCTTCTTACTTCATCTACCCAAGGTCCTGATGCATTGATTACTTTTTTAGCTTTGATAGGATATGTTTCATTATCAATCATATCTACTACTTCAATACCATTTACTTTTTTATTTGAATCGTAAGTAAAGTGTTCTGATTTTGTATAGTTAATGATTTCAGCACCTTTTTCAGCTGCTTTTTTCATCACTTCAATAGTTAATCTTGCATCATCTGTACGGTATTCAACGTAATAACCGCCACCTTTTAATCCATCTTGCTTCACTAAAGGCTCTTTATTAATTGTATCTTGTTTAGAAAGCATTTTTTTACGTTCAGATTTTTTAACACCTGCTAAACGATCATACATTGTTAAACCAATGGCAGTTGTAAATTTACCAAATGTACCACCTTTATGCATAGGTAATAACATCCATTCTGGTGTTGTTACATGTGGACCATTTTCATAAACAATTGCACGTTCTTTACCAGTTTCAGCTACAACGCCTACTTGTAGTTGTTTTAAATAACGTAACCCACCATGTACTAATTTTGTAGAACGTGAACTAGTCCCTTGAGCGAAGTCTTGCATTTCTACTAAAGCAACTTTCATGCCACGATTACTAGCATCTAATGCAATACCTGCACCTGTAATTCCGCCACCAATAATAACAACGTCATATTCTTCATTCTTTAAATTTCTCTTAATGTGATCCCTTTTTAGTGTTGATAAACCCATAATTCAACGCCTCCTATTTAGTATAAAAAAAGAGAGACTTATCCCACAATTACCATTTAATTGTACGAATAAATCTCTCATTTCTCGATTTCCTTATTAACTTGTTTCAAGTATAACATAAATAAGAAAATCTAGTCTATCTCATGCTTACAATTTATTAATTTGCCAAAGACTAATCTTCTAATTTAAATACTTGTGTAGCTTCTACAGCCTTTTTCCAACCTTTATAAAGCTTAGTACGTTGTTCTTCTTCCATTTTTGGTTCAAATTCTTCTTCAAGTTTCCATCTGTTAGCAATGTCATCTTTACTTTCCCAGAATCCAACTGCTAAACCTGCTAAGTATGCAGCACCAAGTGCCGTTGTTTCTTGAATTTCAGGTCTTTCTACAGGTGTATTAACAATATCTGCTTGGAATTGCATGATAAAGTTATTTTTAACTGCGCCACCATCAACTCGTAAGTTTTGAACTTCGATACCTGAATCTTTAGACATTGCTTCCATTACATCGCGAGTTTGATAACATAGTGATTCTAATGTTGCACGAATGAAGTGTTCTTTTTCAGTACCACGAGTTAATCCAAAGATAGCGCCTCTAGCTTCAGAATCCCAGTAAGGTGTTCCTAATCCAACAAATGCTGGTACAACGTATACACCTTCAGTTGAGTCTACTCTAGTCGCATAGTTTTCAGTTTGTGGTGCTGAATTAATCATTCTTAATCCATCACGTAACCACTGAATAGCTGAACCTGAAACAAAGATAGAACCTTCTAAAGCGTAGTTTACTTTACCATCAATACCATATGCGATAGTAGTTAATAATCCGCTGTCAGATTTAACTGCTTCTTCACCAGTGTTCATTAACATGAATCCACCAGTACCATAAGTATTTTTCACGTCACCTTTGTCGAAACATGCTTGACCAAATAAGGCAGCTTGTTGGTCACCAGCGATACCTGCAATTGGTACGTTTTGACCAAAGAAATGATAATCAACTGTATGTGCATAAACTTCACTTGAAGGTTTAACTTCAGGTAGCATACTTTCAGGTACTTCTAAAATATCTAATAATTCTTTATCCCATTTTAAGTCATGGATATTGAACATTAATGTACGACTTGCGTTTGTATAGTCTGTGATATGTGCTTCTTTACCAGATAATTTCCATACTAACCAAGAATCAATTGTTCCAAATAGTAAATCGCCATTATCAGCTTTTTCACGTGCACCATCAACATTATCTAAAATCCATTTGACTTTTGTTCCTGCAAAATATGGGTCTAATAATAAACCGGTTTTGTCACGGAATAATGCTTCATGACCTTGATCTTTCAATTCTTGGCAAATACTTTGAGTTTGACGAGATTGCCAAACAATTGCATGGTAAATTGGTCGACCAGTATTTTTATCCCAAACAACTGTTGTCTCACGTTGGTTTGTAATACCAATACCTTCGATTTGTTCTGCTCTAATGTTATGTTCGTTCATTACTTCTGCCATAACAGATAACACTGAAGTCCAAATTTCATTCGCATCATGCTCTACCCAACCTGATTGTGGGAAGTGTTGTTTAAATTCTCTTTGTGCTACACCTTTAATTTCGCCATCTTTATTGAATAAAATAGCTCTTGAACTAGTTGTTCCTTGGTCTATTGATAAAATGTATTTTTCCATAGGTATTTGACTCCTTTTGATGTCTTCAATATTATTTAAAGTATTTTAATGATAATTACTTATATCATATATCAACACATCATGTTAATTTATATGCAATTTTTTAATATCACATGCTAAAAATAAGATATTTCTTATCTTGATTAATAGATTGATTCAATATCGTTACTTTTAGAAGTTCTATTTAAAACCACACCTAATACTAATGTAATGATAACTAAAATAATACCAACTACACAACTTACATTAAATGTTTGTTTATAAAATACTTCATAAATGACTGCACCTAACATACCACCAGAGATTGGACCTAAAACAGGTACAATAGCATATGACCAGTTTGAACCACCTTTACCAGCAATCGGTAAAATGGCATGTGCGATACGTGGACCTAAGTCACGAGCAGGGTTGATTGCATAACCTGTTGTACCACCTAAACTTAACCCGATTGCAATAATTAAAGCACCAACAATTAATGGATTTAAACCATCGGCGATTTTATTTACACCGATGAATAAAATACCTAATGTTAAAGCTGTTGTACCAATAATCTCACTTAAAAAGTTTGCGAAATAATTTTTAATTGCAGGGGCTGTTGAGAACACGCCTAATTTTGTTGCTTGATCTTCTGTTGCTTTCCAATGTGGTAAATACATTAACCATACTAGAGCACCACCTACGATACCTCCAAGCATTTGGCAAACGATGTATCCTGGAACTTGTGCCCAACTAAATCCACCATCCATTGCTAACGCGATAGTAACTGCTGGATTTAAATGTGCACCTGAAAATTTACCAACTGCAAATGCACCCATTGCAACGGCTAAACCCCATCCTGTAGCGATAACAATCCAGTCAGCGTTATTACCAGCACTACGTTTTAAATTAACGTTAGCACAAACGCCGCCACCAAAAAGTATAAGGATGGCCGTACCTAAAAACTCTGCTAAATAAGCATTCATATAACTATTCCTCCCAAAATAGATAGGGAGACCCCTACAACGTTATAAAGCTGCAGAAATCTCCCCTTCTCTGTTCTAATATTAACTTTTAATAACTTGGTTATATATTACAGTTATGTTGTAAGCGTTGTCAATATTTTTGTTATAAATTTGTCAAAATTATTTCATTTCAATCCTCATTACTCAACTCATTTTTGATATATAAAAAGGAATCAGCGACTCATAAGTTCGACTGATTCCTTTACATAATAAAAGTTGCTATTTCATTGTTACCATAATTTTTGATTACTTGTTGTAATATATTCTGCACCATTATTAATGGCCTCTTCTACTTCAGATACTTCACTAATCAATCCACCTGCAATTACAGATGTATTTGTCTCTTCTTGAATACATCTTACTGCCTTATGTGCGATGCCTGGTAGAACTTCAACGAAATCTGGTTGTACCTTTTGTATTAATTCAATACTTCGGCTCAAAGCTTGACTATCAATAATAAACACTCTAAAGATAGTTAAAGTATTTAGTGACTTTGCTTTTTTAATCACTTTAGTCTTAGTTGAAACAATGCCTTTAGGTTTATACTGTTGAATAATATATTCACAAGAATATTCGTCATGACTTAAACCTTTGATCAAATCAATATGGATATAACATTCAATACCTTTATTTTTTAACAGATCTAATATACTTTTAAGATGACCGATATGCATATCCAACAGTACACATGATTTATATTCGGTTTTAATTAGCTTATCTAAGTCTTTCATATTTCTAATTGCTGGGAGTATATTTTCTTTCAAATGATTGCTCCTCTCTACATTACACGTTTAAATAATTTTTCTAATTCGTAATTCGAAAAGTTAATGATAATGGGTCTTCCGTGCGGGCATGTAAATGGATCTTCCATTTCACGCAATTGATCAATTAAATCTGCCATCTCATTATTTTTAAGATAATGATTAGCTTTAATCGACTTTTTACAAGACATCATTATTGCTGCATCTTCACGCATTTTTTTCACATCAATTTTTTTATTTTCTAATACGAGTTCTATCATATCTTTGATGATTTCTTCCGCTTCTGCTTTTGGAAACCAAACTGGATAACTATTAACAATATAATCATGTCCTCCGAAATGTTCAAGGTGTACGCCAACTCTGTCTAATTCCTCTTGATACTGATCGATAATGAATTGTTCATCTTTTGAGAAATGAAATGTCATTGGAATTAACAAGTTTTGAACTTCATTTGTTACTTCGCCAATTTTTTCTCTAAAATATTCGTATTTGATGCGTTCTTGAGCAGCGTGCTGATCAATCATAAACATGCCATTTTCATTTTGAGCAATGATATATGTGCCATGAACTTGTCCGACAACTTCCATATATGGTACACGTCGTCGTGTTGACGCACTCACCGCCCCTTTAATGTCATTTTCATTTCGATCTTCTTCTTGTTCTAGTGTCTCATTTTGATTATCTAATTCATTTAAAATATCTTTTTGATTATTGAAGTAATGATCATTATGATTACGTTTAATATATTGAGAGTCATTAAACAAAGTACTTTCATTGTCTTCATTCACTTGTGAAATATTTTGATTATTATCTTTTTCAAATGCCGATCCACTTAATTCATCTTGTTTTTCATCTTCAGATAAATGTGAACGATTTGGGTCTTCAATTTGTTTACGTTCAAAGTCTAACTTTTGTTGCTCAAAACTATTGAGTACTTTATTTTTCTTTGGATGAGTATCTAAATCATTTTTTGGAATAAGAATTTTATCTTTAAATGCTTCTCGTATTTTTTCTACTATCAAATCATATAGTTGTTCTTCTTTAGATAATCTCACTTCTAGTTTAGTTGGATGCACGTTGACGTCTACTAAAATAGGATCCATTTGAATATTGATATAACAAATAGGATATCGACCAATTGTTAGTAACGTATGATAACCTTCTACAATAGCTTTATTCAAAACGAAATTTTTAATATATCTACCATTGATAAATATAGAGATATAATGTTTATTACTTCTAGAATGTTCAGGTCTAGCTACATATCCTTCTAAATGGTAATCACTTGTATCACCTGTGATATGTACAAGATCTTTTGCCACTTTCATACCATAAATTTCTGCCATTACTTCATTTGTTTTCCCAGAACCATTCGTTTTGAGTAGTGTCTTGCCATCAGAAACAAGAGATATCCTTATATCTGGGTGACTCATTGCCATGCGATTTACAATATCAGTTATTTTCCCTAGTTCTGTATACAGACTTTTAATATATTTTAATCTGGCCGGTGTGTTATAAAATAATGATTCTACAAGGATATCCGTACCTTTTTTCGCTTTAGCTGGTTTTTGGTTAATAATTTCACCATTCTCAGCATATATTTCATGTCCATTTTCATTATCTGTACAGGTACGTAACGTTACTTTCGATACTGAAGAGATACTGGCTAATGCTTCACCACGAAAACCTAATGTTCTAATATGAAATAAATCATCATCTGCATCTAATTTACTTGTCGCGTGACGATGAAATACCAAACTTAAATCATCAGCTTCTATTCCTGTACCATTGTCTACTACGCGTATCGATGCAACACCAGATTGTTCTACTTCAATATTTATTTCAGTTGATTGGGCATCAATGGCATTTTCCAGTAATTCTTTAACAACCGAACTAGGTCTTTCGACTACTTCGCCAGCTGCAATTTTATTAGCTAAGGAGGTTTGTAGTTCTTTAATTTTTCCCATTTACAACACCTCTATTTTAATTGATTTTGTAATTCACTTAATTTTACCAATGCTTCAATTGGTGTCATATTTGATAAGTTTAATGACTTAATGTGTGCTTCAACCTCACTTTGTTGAGGTTCCGATTCAAATAAGTTAAATGACGCTTGTTCGAATGGCGTTTCTTTCTCTTCATACTTGTTTTGATGTGCCTTTTTATTAGGTGCCTTAGCTTCTTCAATTTGATATGATTCAGATTGAACAATCTGAGGTTCAGGACTATCAGATTTTTGTTCAAAATCATTCAAAATAACTTGCGCTCTTTGAATGACTTCATCAGGTAAATCTGCAAGTTTTGCTACTTGAATACCATAACTATCATCCACCGCACCATCTTTAACTTTGTGTAAGAAGATAAGCTCTCCTTTATATTCATTAGCAGCAACGTGTACATTTTTTAAACATGGTAATAGTTGATCTAATGTCGTAAGTTCATGATAGTGTGTTGAGAATAGCGTTTTAGCATGTGATGTTTGTGCGACATACTCTATCATCGCTTGTGCCAACGCTAAACCATCATACGTTGATGTTCCTCTTCCTATCTCATCAAAAATAATCAAACTATCCTCAGTAGCATAGGTTAATGCTTTTTGAGCCTCTAGCATTTCTACCATAAATGTACTTTTACCTGAAACTAAATCGTCTGCAGCACCAATACGAGTGAAAATCTGATCAAATATTGGTAATGTCGCAGATTCACAAGGTACATAAGCACCCATTTGAGCCATTATACTAATAATTGCAATTTGTCTCATATAAGTCGATTTACCAGACATATTAGGGCCCGTTATCAGATAAATAAATGTATCATTATCTAACGCACAATCATTAGGTACGTAATCATTATAATCCATGACACGTTCAACAACTGGATGTCTAGAATTTTCTAATTTTAATGTTTTATCATCACTAAAATGTGGTCGAACATAATTATATTTTTGAGCTATTTCGGCGAAACTTTGTAAACAATCTAGTTCCGATATGATTTTAGCCTGTTTTTGAAGTCTCTCAGTATATTCTTTAATATGTTCTCTTAATTTGACAAATAATTGATATTCTAACTCTATTGCTTTATCTTCAGCACCTAATATAATATCTTCTTTTTCTTTTAACTCATCTGTTATAAAGCGCTCAGCATTAGATAATGTTTGTTTACGATTATATCCAAACTGTGCTGGTTCAAAGCCTTGCAAGTTAGCACGAGTAATCTCGATAAAGTAACCAAATACTTTATTAAAGCTTATTTTCAGAGATTTAATACCAGTACGTTCTCTTTCTTTCGCTTGTAATTCAGCGAGCCAAGATTTACCGTTACGTGATGCTTCTAAATATTCATCTAATTGTTGATTAAATCCGGATTTAAATAGGCCACCATCTTTGACTGAAATAGGTGGTTCTTCAACCAAGCTATTTTCTAAAACTTCGAGTAAGTCATCAAGCGGTTCGAGTGCATCAAATTGAGTAATCTTATCACTATCTAATTGACTTAATAAATGCTTTATATTAGGTATTTCACTAATTGAATGTTTAAGTTGAATTAAATCACGTGCGTTTACATTTCCATAACTTACACGACCTACTAGTCTTTCTATGTCATACACTTGATTTAAATAGTTTCTCAACGTATCTCGTTCGATAAAATGATTAATAAACTCATCAACGATATTTAATCGTTCTTCAATTTGTTGTTTATATATTAACGGACGGTCTATCCACTGTTTTAGTCGTCTTGCACCCATCGGCGTCTTCGTTTCATCCATCAACCATAAAAGCGTGCCTTTTTTAGATTTTAATCTAATGCTTTCAGTTAATTCTAAATTTCTTTTGGCATAGAAATCCATCTTCATAAAATCAATTGCAGCATATTGTTGTACATCTTCCAAGTGTGATAAATCTCTTTTTTGTGTATGTTGTATATAATCTAACAATAATTGCGTTGATTGTTGCATGTGCTGATGTTCAATGTTATTCACTTCAAAATATTGACTTGAAATCTCATCTCGAACTGTAATGGTTTCTGTAATCATATTAATTTGTCGTTGCATATTTTCAGATAAAGGTTCACAAATGACTATTTCATTAGGATTGATAGTCGTGATTTCATTTAATAATGTAGCTTCATCTTCAAAATGTGTGGTTTTTAATTCACCTGTTGAAATATCACAATAACTTAATGCATATTCTTGTGGCGTTTGAATAAAACTCAAGATATAGTTATTTTGCTTTTCATCCACGCCGCCTTGATCCATAACTGTCCCTGGCGTTACGATTCGAACAACTTCTCTTTTAACCATACCTTTAGTTTGTTTTGGGTCTTCCATCTGTTCGCAAATCGCTACTTTATACCCGTTATTAATTAGCGTCTCTATATAACTATCTGCTGAGTGATAGGGAACGCCACACATAGGTATAGGATTATCTTTTTTGGCATCTCTTTTTGTTAAAGTAATTTCTAATACTCTTGATGCTTCTTTAGCATCGTCGAAGAACATTTCATAAAAGTCTCCAAGTCTAAAGAATAACAAGCAGTCATCATATTCTGATTTGATTTTTAAATATTGTTGCATCATTGGTGTCACATTTGACATAAAGTTCTTCACAACCCTTATTTTATAGTCTTTTTCTTTAAATATTTTAATCATTTTATGTAATTTTTTACGTACTATTTAACTCATCTATTTTAACATATACAATCATATCTAGCCCATTATCTAAAATGAACCAAAAAAATACGCACAGTCCTATGTGCTTAAACATAACAGTTACACATTAGACTATACGTACTCAATCATCATTTTTGAAAACGATCTAAGAGACCTCGTCGTTTTAATATTATTAATATAACATAACTAATTGCTGCACCTATAATACTAGATACAATGAAAGCAGTCATAAGCGGTTTTACAAAGAAATTTTGTAAGTTAAGTACCCATGCTAATGGAATACAAATCAAACTTCCTATAATACCTGTTCCTAATACTTCACCAACAGCAGCCATAAAGATATGCTTACGATACATATAAAATAAACTAGCTAAGAATACACCAATCATACTGCCTGGAAATGCAAACACACTCCCTGTACCAAATGTTACGCGTAAAATGGATGATATTAAAGCTTGTGCTAATCCATACCAAGGCCCTACAAAAACTGCACAAAGTACATTAACTAAGTGTTGCATAGGTGCTGCTTTGATTGGACCAAGCGGAATGACAATGATACTGCTTAAGATGACATTAATCGCTATCAATAGCGCTGTTATGGTTAATTTTCTAATATTCAATGCATTGTCTCCTTATCCAATTTATTTGTCGTGGTAGTTCTCATTATGCTCATTTAAGCGATTTTCCATCGTTTTAATCATCATTTGTAATAGATCATTAGCTTCATATTGTGACGCACGAAATTCTTCAACAATTGGTAATTCATTGATTTCATTTTCTAATTGATGGATTTGATCCTCTGATTGATGAAACGCCGTTTCTTTACCATAATTTTGTAAGTTAACTGATTGTTTTTGTTGCTTTTTTAATTGATTCATTTTATTTTCAATCGCTTTATTATTATGAATTTGAGATTCAATTGATTGATATTCTTTAATCATTTCTAAATTTTTAATCTTCTGTGCTAATTGATCCGCATTAGAAAGTATTTGTTTTTTATTATACATTATTATTGCATCACCAATTCTCTTTGATGTTCTCCTATAAAAGTACCATTTAAAGAATATTGTTTAGCTTCATCAATTTTAACATCTACTAACTTACCAACCATTTCTTTTGGTGCTTTAAAATTAACTAATTTATTTTTTGAAGTATATCCCGCTAAAACAGTATCATCTTTTTTACTTGAGCCCTCACATAAAACTGTAACAATTTCATTTTCATATTGGCTCATAGCTTTTTGAGAGTACTCACCGACCTTTTTGTTTAAGCGTTGTAGACGTTCTTTTTTAACATCGGTAGGTACATTGTCTTTCATTTTAGCAGCAGGTGTACCGTCTCTTTGAGAATATAAATAAGTATATGCATGTTCAAATCCTACTTCATCATATAATGTTAAAGTATCCTCAAATTGTTCTTCAGTTTCATTAGGGTAACCTACAATAATATCTGTCGTTAAGGCAATATTGGGAATGGCTTCTTTTATACGAGATACTAAATCTAAATAACTTTCTCTCGTATATTTTCTACCCATAATTTTTAATACTGCATTATTTCCTGACTGCACTGGCAAATGAATATGCGGAACAATATTACCTCCATTAGCAATTACTTCAATCATACGATCTGTAAAGTCCCATGGATGACTAGTTGTAAATCTTACTCTTGGAATATCAATTTTAGAAATATCTTCTAGTAAATCGCCTAAACCATAGTCAAGTCCTTCAATGTCTTTACCATAAGAATTAACATTTTGGCCTAATAATGTAATTTCTTGATACCCTTCTCTTGCCAATTCTCTTACTTCATCAATAATGTCTTCTGGTCTACGACTACGTTCTTTACCTCTCGTAAATGGTACGATGCAATATGTACAGAATTTATCGCAACCATACATAATATTTACCCATGCTTTAATATGACCATCACGAACTTTAGGGAGATTTTCAATAACATCTCCCTCTTTAGACCATACTTCTACAACCATTGCTTTTGATAAGTAGGCTTCCTCTAAAATTTCTGGTAGACGATGTATATTGTGAGTACCGAAAATCATATCGACATTTTGATATGATTTTAATATTTTGTTTACAACTGATTCTTCTTGAGACATGCAACCGCATACCCCAATTAAACAATCTGGTCTTTCCTTTTTTAAATGTTTCAAGTTACCGATTTCACTGAACACTTTATTTTCTGCATTCTCACGAATTGCGCAAGTGTTGATTAAAATAACATCAGCAGTGTTAATATCAGTCGTTGCACTATAACCTAAAGCTTCTAAAATCCCCGCCATCACTTCAGTATCATGTGCATTCATTTGACAACCGTACGTTTTAATTAAAAATGTACGTTCTTTACCCATGCCACGATATTTTTCATCTATTTGAAAGTCTCTATTGTACTCAACTTCTTGTTTTCCACGTTTTTTTGCTTCTTTTAAATTCGGTGGTTGATACACATGTTCAAAATATTTGCTATAATCTTTTTCTTCTTTACGATTACGTTCTGCTAAAATATCTATCGTACCAGCTTTTCTCTGCTCTTCATTCACTATTAAAAATCCTTTCTATATGCCCATATATCATTTCTACATTATATTAAATTTAATACAAAAGTGCAAAAAGCGTCACCATTCATTCAAACAAAAAAAGGCTAAAACCAAAGCTACTAGCATCATTGTCTAAACGGATAATATGAAAGAAAAGCTTTCTTTCTGACTACATTAAAAATTTGTTAGCTACAATAAACATAATTGAAATGAATTTATGCTTTGTACATATAACTAATTATTATCCGATTGGAATACCATCATTTGCCACTCAAAACAGTAAAGCTTTTGGTTTTGCCTTATTTGTCCACTATTATTTCTATAAATTTTATAATTCGTTAGGAATTGCAGTAAATCATTTTAATTTTACTCTGCATCATATTTTCCTGTTAATGTTTCTATTTCAATACCTTCAGGGACATGATAAAACTTAACTTGACTTATTGTACTTGGACACTCTAGTTCAACCATTCGTTGATTTAATTTTTGTATTAAAATTAGACATTCATTCATGTCTCCTTGGACTGTTGTCTCGAGAGGACCAACACGGTAATGTAATCCAGATTGGTCAATGATTTTAATTGCTTCATCCACATAAGGAATAACATCTTCATTGTTTGGTGTTTTAGGTATAATTTGAATACTCATCAATGTATCGATCATTTTTTGCACCTCAATTTATATTATATATCGTTTTATATGCTTATTTACATTCTTATCTAATTTTCCACTTTATCAAGTGCTGTTGCAAGTGCATTAGCAAAATCATATAAAAAATCATCCCAATTGCTTTTCTCTTCTCTACTTTTCCGACCAATTTTTCCATCTTTAAAAAATTGCTTTCTTAAAGATTTCGTTAATTCAAGTTGAACGCCACCCTTAATACGAGTTTGATTCACAATATTCTCTTTTTGCTTACCAGACATTGTAGAAGGCGCATGCTCCACATTCACACCAATTTTATCAAGTTCTGATGTGATAAGTTCAATTAACGCTTCATCTTTCCCACCGATGTAAGCGACTGATTCATGTCCAGTACATCCATGTATTGAAATAGCTCTTTTACTTTTTTGAGTCAATTGACAAGCCGTATCATTATCGTAGTGTATAGATGTCACATGTAATTCATTATTACCTTTACTTCTATCCCCTTTAAAAGTAAAAAAATTATAATCATTGGTTTGCGCAGTGACTAATGCTAATTCGCTAGTTGCAGGTTCGATACCACCGCCATGAATAGCTAGAATAGTAACATCATGATGATTATCTATGGATTCGATATGCCAATCTTTATCTTCATTAGTATATTTTTGTAATTCATTCATCGTACTATATTTATCCATACCTAAACCTCCTCAGTTGATCTTTACTATTCTATTCCACAAACATTATATATTTAATGCTAATTTACAAAATCATTATAATACTAACAAATTTATAAAAACGAAAATGCCCTTTTCAAATTATAAAATTGGATATGTAGTTAGTTAAATATTTCTTATGATTTCAAACTTTAAATGTATAAGTCAAAAATATAATTAGCCTGAGACATCTTTTATGCCCCAGGCTAAATAATCAAAGTTATACAAATTGTTTAGTTAAATCATTAAATGTTTCTTCAGAAATGTGAATGTCTTTTTTAGCTAATGCTTCGCCTTCCATTTCTTCAATTTGTGACTCATATGAAGGTGTCTCAGTATCTTGATAAACAATACCTTTAACTAGTGATTCGTGTTCCAACACAGTTTGAATGGCTAGTTGTTTATTAGTTGGATCATAATTTTCAATATCGTCAATACTAATTAAGTTTTCTTTAAACCAGTCATACGTATTAATTTTATTATAAGTCACACAAGGTGAAAATACATTCACAAATGAAAAGCCGTCATGGTTGATTGCATCTTCAATTAATTTCGTTAGTGCTTTGATATCACTTGAAAAACCTTGAGCTACAAACGTTGCACCAGATGATAACGCTAATTCTAAAGGTGCTACATTTTTCTCAATATTTCCTTTTGGCGTTGATTTTGTAACAAAGCCTACAGCTGATGAAGGTGATGTTTGTCCTTTAGTTAAACCATAAATTTGATTATCCATAACAATATAGGTCATATTCATATTTCTACGTAAAGCATGAATTGTATGTCCCATGCCAATAGCATATCCATCACCATCTCCACCAGAAGCGATGACAGTTAAATCTTTATTAGCCATTTTTACACCTTGTGCAAGTGGTAATGCACGACCGTGTATCGCATGGACCCCATATGCATTAATGTAACCAGATAATCTACCTGAACAACCAATTCCTGTAATGAGTGCAACTTCCTCAGGTTCTAGTCCTACATTTGCTGCTGCTTTTTGTATAGCAGCTTGAACAGAGAAATCGCCACACCCAGGACACCAGTTTGGCTTAACATTATTTCTAAAATCTTTAAATGTAGCCAATTAGACCAACTCCTTTAATTCTTTGGCAACTTCTAAACCTTTATCTTCAATTTCATGTGGTAAGAATGGTGTGCCATCATATTTCGTTTGATTCACCAATTTATCTTGACTATTAACGTTCATTTTAATAATACTTGCTAATTGCCCTTGATAGTTATGTTCTGCAATAATTACTTTTTGAGCTTTATCAATTGCATTTTGGATCGTTTCTGTAGGGAAAGGATGCAGTTGTCTAATTTGTAACGTATTAACAGCAACATTTTGATTATTTAAACGTTGTGCACCTTCTTGAATTGCCCCTTTACTAGAAATAAATCCAATATATAAAATATCTGCTTGTTCATGATTTTCAGTAAGTTCTACTGGATTTTCTATTAGAAGATTTTTCGTTTTTCTCATACGTTTATCCATTTGTTGTTGACGATTTGCAGCAGCTTCACTTGTCTTACCTTCTTCATTATGTTCAACACCGGTAATGTGATGAATGCCGCCTTTAGTACCTGGAATAGGTCTAGGTGAAATACCGCTTCCTGTTAATGCATATCTTCGGAAGTATGTTTTGTCATCTTCTTCTCGTTCTATATCAGATTGAATGAGTTCTCCGCGTTTAATTTGAATTCTATTATAATCTAGATTTTTAACAGTTTGTTTACCTAATGATAACTGTAAATCGCTTAATATAATTACAGTACATTGGTATTCTTCTGCTAAGTTAAATGCTTCCATGGTTAAATAAAATGCATCTTCTGCATCTGTTGGCGCAACAACGATTTTAGGAATATCGCCATGTGTACCGTATATCATTTGCATTAAGTCTGCTTGTTCTTGTTTTGTAGGTAAACCAGTTGATGGACCACCACGTTGTGTATTAATCACAACAAATGGCGTTTCAGTCATACCTGATAAGCCTATTGATTCCATCATTAATGATAATCCTGGACCTGCACTAGCTGTAAAACCTCTAACGCCTGCATAATTTGCACCAATGGACATCGTTGCAGCTGCTATTTCATCTTCTGTTTGAACAACTGTTCCGCCCACTTTAGGTAAATTAGCAATCATGTACTCCATAATCTCAGATGCTGGTGTAATAGGATAGGCAGCCATAAATCTTGAACCTGCTGAAATAGCACCTAATCCAATAGCATCATTACCAATCATATAAAGATGTGGTGCTTCATTACTTTCCTGTAATTCAAAGTCACCATTGATATCGGTTAATTGTTCTTTCATTAGCTGATATCCTTGATTTAATGCTTGAATATTCATTTCAACTACTTTGTCACCTTTTTTAGTGAACATATTAGTAATTAAATCTTCAAACGTAGATGTATCTAAATGCATTAATGCTGATGTAGCACCGATTGCCACCATATTTTTCATTAATGCAGTACCTAATTCTTTTGCAGTACTTGTAAACGGTAAATCTATAAGTTGTGCCTGACAATTTTCAGGTTTAACTGGTTTCGCTTTTGAATCGGCGATAATAATACTATCTTCACGCATCTCATGATGATTAACTTCAATAGTCTCTTGGTCAAATGCTATTAAAATATCTAAATCATCACTTATCGCATGTACTGGAGATGTAGACACACGAATTTTATTGTTTGTGTGTCCGCCTTTGATACGACTTGAAAAGTGTCTATAGCCATATAAGAAATAACCTTTTCTATTCATTGCCGTCGCAAAGATTTCACCAGTTGATTCAATACCTTCACCTTGTTGTCCGCCCACTTTCCATGATATTTGTGATTTCATATCATAAGCCTCCTGTGGTTTTAATTCATATTAAATGATAACAAAAAGAACCACTGTATTACTATGTAAACAGTGGCGTGTTTTTAAATTCATACTAATGGACGATAACTAATTGTAACTGTAATGTCACATGTCTTTTACTATCATTTCATAGGATTATCGTCATTAATCAGTATTCTTTCAATGTTTGTCGTTTTACCATTTTTATCAATATCAATGATAACACCTGATAACACACTTCGACCATTGTCAGGCACTACATGACGTTGAGGTAAACTTGTAATAAATCGTTCAATTACTTCATCTCTATTAATACCTAATATGCCATCGTAAAATCCAGTCATACCTACATCAGTAATATATCCAGTGCCACTAGGTAAAATACGATTATCTGATGTTTGGATATGAGTATGTGTACCTACTACTGCACTGACTCGACCATCTAAATACCATCCCATAGCATTTTTTTCCGATGTTGTTTCAGCATGAAAGTCTACAAAGATATAAGGCGTCACCTTTTGCGCTTCTTTAACAAGTTCATCAGCTTTTTTAAATGGATCATCTATATCTTGCATAAAAGCTCTACCTTGTAAATCAATAATCGCTAATTTAATATCATTGATTTGAATAATTCGCATACCAACACCAGGTGCTTCACTCGGGAAGTTAGCTGGTCTGACCATTCTTTTAGCTTCATCGATAAATTCATAAATCTCACGTTGACCGTATGTATGATTGCCCATAGTCATAAAATCAACGCCTTCACGAAGCAATTGCTTATATATTTTTTCAGTCAGTCCTTTACCATGTGCTGCATTTTCTGCATTTACGATGGAAACGGTAGGACGATATTCTTGTTTTAACTTGGGTAAATATGTTGAGATTGCATTTCTACCAATCTTACCAACGATATCTCCTATAAATAATATTCTCATGCCATGTTCATCCTCTCATACAAATAAGTTTAATAGATAGATAACTTTATTTAAAGTACTCTTTGAAAATTATTTATTTGAGTATTAACTGTCTTTGCTTTTTTATCAACATATATTATGTTAATATATGTTTATCAAAAGTTTAGGAGTTGTAAATAATAAATGTCTATTAATATCGATCCTGAAAAATTTGCAGAATTAGTAGTAAGTTCTAACCCATCTAAATCAGAAGATGTGGAAGATATCGCAAAAGATAGCTTAAAATTATATATCAACGCATATCGCTTAGCTGAAAGATACGCTAACATTGCTACTAACTGTTATGACACAGCTGAAATTATCCAAGAATTGAAAAAAACAGATTTACAATTAAAATAAACAATTTTAATATTAACACAATACAAATATCAGTGCTTATTGATTTTCATCAAATCAATAAGCACTTTTTTCTTTATATTAAAAGCCCCTAATCATCAATACGATGATTAGGGGTAAGAAATTATTTAGCATATTCTACTGCTCTAGTCTCTCGAACAACTGTCACTTTGATATGACCTGGATATTGTAATTCATCCTCAATTTGAGTTTTAATATCTCTAGCCAATCGGTATGATTTTAAATCATCTATTTCTTCAGGAGATACGACCACACGGATTTCTCTTCCTGCTTGAATTGCGAATGCTTTTTCAACACCATCATAACTTTCAGAAAGTGCTTCTAAACGCTCTAAACGACGAATATAATTTTCTAATGTTTCTTTACGAGCGCCAGGACGAGCTGCTGATAATGCATCAGCTGCTGCAACTAAAATTGAGATAATAGATGTTGGTTCAACATCACCATGATGAGAATGAATAGCATTAATGATTGTTTCATTTTCACCATATTTTTTCGCCAATTCAACACCTATTTCAACGTGACTGCCTTCAACTTCATGGTCAATTGCTTTACCTACGTCATGAAGTAAGCCAGCACGTTTCGCTAAGGTAACATCTTCACCTAATTCTGCTGCTAACATTCCTGATAGATGTGCTACCTCAATTGAATGTTTAAGCACATTCTGTCCATAACTTGTACGATAATTTAAACGGCCAAGTATTTTAACTAAGTCAGGATGCATGTTATGAACATTTATTTCGAATGTTGCTTGTTCACCAGCGTCTCTAATGATATCGTCTACTTCTTTTCTAGCTTTTTCGACCATATCTTCAATGCGTCCAGGGTGGATTCTTCCATCTGAAACTAGGTTAACTAAAGCTGTTCTAGCGATTTCTCTTCTGATAGGATCAAAACCAGATAAAATGACAGCTTCTGGTGTATCATCGATAATTAAATCGATTCCCGTAAGTGTTTCAAGTGTTCGAATATTTCTTCCTTCACGTCCGATTATTCGACCTTTCATTTCATCATTTGGCAAGTTTACAACTGAAACAGTTGACTCAGTTGTATGATCTGCTGCTAATCTTTGTACCGTAGTAGCTAACAATTCTTTTGCGGTTTTATCTACTTTTTCTTTAGCTTCTCTTTCTTTTTCCTTAACAAGTATTGCAATATCTTGTGACAGTTCTTCTTCAACTCGTTGAAGTTGCTCTTTTACAGCTTCTTCTTGAGTGAGACCGGAGATGCGTTCTAATTCTTGTTCATGCTTCATTATTAATGTTTGAACACTACTCTCTTTTGCATCTACTTGTTGTTGTCTTTCTTCAATTTTTGATTCTTTTTGCTCTAAAATCTCATCTTTTTTATCTAATAGATCAGATTTTCGCTCTAAGTTCTCTTCTTTTTGAAGAAGTCGGGTTTCTTGTCTTTGTAATTCACCACGTCTTTCACGTAGTTCATTTTCAGTTTGTTCTCTTAAAATTTGGTTTTCTTCTTTTGCTTCAAGCAACTTTTCTTTCTTAGTGTTGTCTGCTTCTTTGTGTGCTTGATTAACAATGTCGTCGGCTGTTTGTCTAGCCTGAACTTGTTTCTGATGCAATAAATTTCGGGCAACAACATACCCTACAACAACGCCTAGAATTATACCCAGCAAAATGAGTAGGAGGCCTAATAAATTCACATAAACACCTCCTTTATCTAGGGTTTGCTCTGTATATCAAAATCAATATGATTATATGAAATTATATAAGAATCATACATACTAATTGTACGGTTTTACACTTATAAGTGTCAAGATATCAATTTGAACTTATCAGTATCATAAATGTATTAAATGCGTATATTACAAGATTTAATTTTTAACTTTTAAATTTCTATATAAATAAAAAAGAGGTGAAGACATAAAGTTTTGGTACTCTGGAGAACCGATAACCGGTATCCCAACAGTAGGATTTATCTACAGTGCTATTAGTTTTCATATAAAAAAACCACCTAACACTGCATGTTGAGCAATAAAATTCTTATGATTCAACAAACATTTAAAAAGTAAGTTTGCTCATCATACAGTTCTGCTCATATCCTAAATACTTTTGTCTTGACCTCATTCAATCAATACATTAAATTATTTTATTCTTCATCAAATAATGACTTCGGTGCGTCTTCTTCTTTTTCTTCTACATCACCATCAAAAATACCGAGCTTCTCACGTAGTTTTTGATCGATTTCATCTTTAATTTGAGGATTTTCTTTAAGGTAAGTTTTAACGTTTTCTTTACCTTGTCCCATTCTTTCACCATTATATGAATACCAAGCTCCAGATTTATCAACGATTTCATTTTCAACACCAAGATCAATCAGTTCGCCTTCTTTAGAGATACCTTGACCATACATGATATCAACTTCTGCAACTCTGAATGGTGGTGCAACTTTGTTTTTAACTACTTTAATCTTAGTTCTATTACCAACAATCTCTTGTCCTTGTTTCAATTGTTCAGCACGACGAACTTCTAAACGAACAGAACTATAGAATTTTAATGCTCTACCGCCTGGTGTTGTTTCAGGGTTACCGAACATCACACCTACTTTTTCACGAATTTGGTTAATGAAGATGGCAGTCGTATTTGATTTGGAAATAGCTCCAGATAGTTTACGTAATGCTTGTGACATTAATCTTGCTTGCAAACCAACATGAGTATCTCCCATTTCACCTTCAATTTCAGCTTTAGGTGTTAATGCAGCTACTGAATCGACTACTACGATATCGACTGCACCACTACGAACAAAAGCTTCAGCAATCTCTAAACCTTGTTCCCCATGATCAGGTTGTGATAAATATAGATTATCAATATCTACACCTAGTGCTTGAGCATAAACAGGATCTAATGCATGCTCAGCATCAATAAATGCAGCAACGCCACCGTTTTTTTGTGTTTCTGCAATAGCGTGTAATGCAACTGTAGTTTTACCAGAACTTTCTGGTCCATATATTTCAATAATTCTTCCTTTAGGATAGCCACCTACACCTAATGCGTTATCTAATGTAACTGAACCACTTGATGTACTTGAAACTCTGCGACCTTTATTATCGCCTAATTTCATTACTGCACCTTTACCAAATGATTTTTCCATATTTTTTATTACTGTATCGAGAGCTTTTTGACGTTCGTTATCCAAAGCGAGACCTCCTAAATTGAGAATGTTTTCTGTTTAATATCTTAATTCATACTATACAAGCTTTTAAATCAAATTACAAGCATTTTGCGAATATTTGTTCGTGTTATTTCGAGGCTTAGTTACACAAAAACGAACAAACGTGCTATTAATTCCAACAGTAATTGATTTATTTCGATTGTTCTAACCATTTTAACAATTTAATTAATGCATAATTTTGACTTCTGCTTCTAAGTAAATTTCTGTTTTGAGACATTTTAAATGATTCAATTTCCAATTCATCTCCAACAAGTTTTCCTAAATAAACTTCATTGTCATCATGCAATAATGTCATACCCATTTCTACTTTAAACAAATCTTTGACGTATTTAGCACTCTCATATATTTGTTCATTAATATTTTGTTTTACATCAATAAATTGTGAAGAATGTGGTAATGCACCTTTTAATAATTGACTGTCATCTACATTTTTCAACCGAGTATATAATGCCCCATTCGTGACGCCATCATATATTGCAAATGAAGTGCTCATATATTTCATCACTGATTCTTCTATACTGATATCATCAGATCCAAAGTAATACTCGCCAATTCGACTTAAAATTTCATTTTTAATCGGTTGAATTAGTTTCTGACATTGTTCTATAGTTTCTGCATTTGCAGTTAATCTAATATATACTTCATGTGTCCCAGCAAGTGGCGCAATAGTAGGATTAGTTTGTTGGTCAATTAAATCCAATAAGATCGTCTCAACTTTAGACTCACCTATTCCCGCAAATTTAAGTTGTTCTGAGAAGATAACTTTATCATCATCTAATATAAGTGGTAATAACTCATTTTTCGCCATTGGTTGCATTTCTTTAGGTGGTCCAGGTAATAATACTACCTTCTTTTCTGCAATTTCCACTAACATACCTGGTGCCATGCCATTTTTATTTGGAAGTACAGTAGCTCCCTCTATAACAAGCGCTTGTTGTTTATTGTTTGGCGTCATCACTTGTCCTTGGTCCTCGAAATAACTTTCAATATATTGTAAAGAAGGCTCATCTATAACTAATTCTTTATTTAATACTTTTGCAACAGTGTGCTTTGTAAGGTCGTCTTTAGTTGGACCTAAGCCACCAGTTAGTACAATCATGTCAAATCGCTCTAGTCCTTGTCGTATAGTGTACTCTAAACGTTCAGGATTATCTCCAATTACAGTATGTTCAACGACGTTTTTACCTACTCCGTTCAATAATTTAGATAAATATTGACCGTTTGTATTAGCTATTTGACCTAATAATAACTCTGATCCTACTGCAATTATTGAAATATTCATAACATATTTCTCCCCTTTTGATACTCATATATAAGTAATATCACTATTATAAACGTTTGAAAAATTAAAATCTAAGAATGAGATTACTCAATAGCTAGACATTTCAAATCAACCTATAAATCCAAAATAAAAAACGAGTTGAAATAAAACGCCATTCCAACTCGCTAATATATTAATGTTTAAATGCATCTCTACCTTTATAAAAGTATTCAATACCAGATAAAATAGTGAAGAATACACCGATATATAATAATACCTGTCCAATTGGGAATCCAATCCAAGTTGCTAAAGGATCACCTAATAAAATCCAAATAATGGCAACCATTGTAACTGCTGTTTTGATTTTACCTAATTGACCGGCTGCACTGACAAATCCTTGTTCAATTTGTAATAATCTAAGCCCAGTCACTGCAAATTCTCTAGCAATAATGATAATAGCAACAACAGAATTGGTTAAATCAAGTTGTACCATCACAATTAATGCACTAGCAACTAATAATTTATCAGCTAATGGATCTAAAAATTTCCCCATGTTTGTAACTAATTGCCATTTACGAGCTAAATAGCCATCTCCGAAATCACTTAATGATGCAATGATAAAGATAAAACCACTTATTAAAAGTTCTATTTTAATATCATATCCGCCTAGGAATGATATTTTCCCAAAACCAAAATTGACTAATGCAAATAAGATAAATACTGGTATGAGTACAACTCTAAATACCGTTATCTGATTTGGTATATTCATTTAAAATCCTCATTTCTAATACTTTTTTATCTAAAATAATAGTACTGCTATAATCCACAACATAAGTGTAACCAAAATCACTAACCCAATAATTACTGCTACTTGTATGGATTCCTTTGACTTTCTTCTATAAGGAGGTGCTTCTCTATTAGCAAATGAATGAATCGCATCATCTAATTGAATACGATTATCCGGTATTTCATCTTGATGAACTTCAATCAAATGATTAGGTTCAATATTAACAACACTGGCATACTTTCTAATAAAACCTTCAGTATAGTTACTGTTTGGTAATTGATTAAAGTCATTATTTTCAATTTGTTCTAAAGTATGACGTTTGAGTTGAGTACGTTGTTCTAATTCATTTAGAGTCATACCTAACCTTTCACGTCTACTCTTTAAAACTTCACCTATTGTTTTCAAAATGATGCCTCCTTAAAAAACTATTCAAAGAATCCAAAACCTCCACCAAATGGGTCACCAAAGTCTAAATTATTTTTACTTTTAGTTTGAACCGTTTGCTTTTTCATCTCTTCATATTGAATTTCTTGATTTTTATTTTCACGTAATTCTATGATGTAATCAAAATCATCCATACTATAATCACATGCTTCTACAAATAAATCAGGATGTTCTACTACTTTTACTGAAGGAAGTGTCATGATTTCTTTGACTAAATCTTGATGTTTCATATTAGATTCACGTGCTGTAACAGCGCCATCAATAATATAAACATGATTTGAATCATATTCACCTTTAATCAGTGAACTTCTAACTGTTTGTTTAATTAAAGTTGAACTAATAAATAACCAACGTTTGTGTGCACAGACACTGCCAGCAACAATTGATTCAGTCTTCCCAACTCTTGGCATACCACGAATTCCTATTAACTTATGTCCTTCTTCTTTAAATAATTCTGCTAAGAAATCTACTAATAGTCCCAGGTCTTCTCGTTCAAAACGGAATGTTTTTTTATCGTCTGCATCTTGCTCTATGTAGCGACCATGTCGGACAGCTAATCTGTCACGCAATTCAGGTATACGTAATTTAGTAATATCAATTTCATTAATTTCTTTAACTATTTGTTCGAAGCGTTCTACTTTTTCTAGTTTGTCTGTTTTAATTAATAAACCACGTTTACCTTGGTCAACACCATTAATCGTAACAATACTAATTCCTAGCATACCTAATAAACTTGAAACATCACCTAACAAACCGGCACGGTTCATTGTAATTTCATATTCGAGATACCATTCTTTTCTTCTCTCTGCAACTGACACCAATACCCACCCCTTGTTTAAACACAACTAAAAGTTCAATTTCAATGATTAATAATAATCACATTATAACATCGAATTGAATATCATGTACTAGAGAAATCACGTTTTATAGTTAATACTATTAATTGAAATGATTATAAATACCATCCACCATTCACTTTTTGTATGGTCCCTGTAACACTTTTAGCCCTCGGATCATATAAATAGGCACAAGTGTGTGCTATTTCGCAAGGTTCTATCATGCGATGTTGAGGGATATCATCTAGAATCTCTTCTAATTCTTCTTCTGACCACTTCTGGCTCATATTACCTGAGACAAATCCTGGTGTAATTGCATTCACTGTCACTGTTGTTTGAGCTAACTCTTGACTTAATGCTTTTACAAAACCTATTTGTGCACTTTTCATTGCTGAATAAATAGTTTCCATACTAGCACCCATTTCACCCCATATAGATGAAATCACTATAATTCTACCATTTTCACTTTGTCTTAAAGTATCAACAAAAAACCTACTTAGTCGAATGAATTGTCTCACATGGATATGGTAAGATTGATCAACTTGACCATCTGTTACATCTTGTATCATGCCATACAATGCTGTACCTGTTGCATAAATCATACAATCAAGATGATTGATATGACCAAAGAACTTATCTAAATTGATATCCTTAGATAAATCACATTGTATTAAATTAACAGGTTGATTTAGATATCGTGTAACTAACTTTGATTTATCGGCTGAAAAAAATTGTAAATCTACTTCATAACCATCTTCTAATAACCGATCAACAATTGCAGTTCCTATTGACCCTGAACCACCTAATACTAATGCTCTCATTTGTTTTTAAGCTCCAAACGGCTATCTACCATCTCATCTAAATCTAAGCATAACTGAGACGTTTCATTGACACTTTCAAGCGTGATATTTTCTACGATGTTTAACATATCAAATACACTAACGCCTTCAAAATATAACTTTGCGTATTGGTTAGCAATGTATTCAGGAGAATTAAGACTTGAAATAAATTCTCCTATAAATTGTTTTTTCAATAAATCAAATGCTTCAACGTCAGTAAGATTACCTTTGTTATCCTTTAATTGTTTGATAAGCAACTGTTTTAATTGATCTGGATGATTGGTTGCACTAGTAATAATTGAAAAGCTATAAGTTGGCTCTAAAACAAATTGATAACCAAATGTTTCATCAATTAAATCATCATTCAATAATTCTTGATAAAACTCTGTTTCTTCTCCAAAAATAAGTTCATAGAAAAATGTCATTTCTAAATCACGTTGAACATATTTTTCTGGTGATTCATCTAAAGGTTGATTTTTAAATCCTAGCATTAACTTAGGAGATTGTAGTTTCATTTCTTCAGATACAACATGTTGATTCACTGATTTTGGTTCATCAATCAATGCACGTTCAATTTTAGGTTGATTCGTTTTATCTCTAAGGTTTTCATGTTCTTCTACAATATCAACAATATACTGTGGTTCTACATCGCCTACTACGAAAAGCACCATATTAGATGGGTGATAAAATGTTTCATAGCAAAGATATAAATCATCTTTTGTAATATCATAGATACTTTCAACACTACCTGCGATATCAACTCTAATAGGATGTTTTTCATACATAGCTCTTAATGTATTAAACATGAGTTTATATCCAGGTTGTTCTTGATACATTTTAATTTCTTCAGCAATTATACCCTTTTCTTTGTCTACAGTTTCTTTTGTAAAATAAGGTGTTTCAACCATAGTCAATAACCGTTTGATATTATTCTCAAGATGATCTGTCGCACTAAATAAATAACTTGTGCGGTCAAAACTAGTAAAAGCATTGGCTTGTGCATTTTCCTCAGCAAATGCAGTGAATAAATCTTCTTCTTCTTTTTCAAATAACTTATGCTCTAAGAAGTGTGCAACACCATCCGGTACAGTTACAAATTCATCTTTACCTAGCGGTTTAAAACGACTATCTAGAGAGCCAAATTGAGTAGTATAGGTAACAAACGTTTTTTGAAATCCTGGTTTTGGTATGACAAATAAACGCAGTCCATTTTGTAATTCATGTTCATAAACTGTCTCATCTATGACATCATAATAATGTTGTTTCACTACTCATTCCCTCCTTTAGTAAGTACATAAATTGTATCTAATACTGCTTCATTAGCTAATTTTATAATATCTTCTTTAGTCACTTTATCTATTTCATTTAAGAAAGCTTCATCACTTTGAGGCTCATCTAACAAAATTTGATTATGTGCTATTTCAATAATACTCTTTGGTCTGTCTGCAGATTCATGTCTTTGAGATGTAATAATTTTTTTAGCTAATGCAAGTTTATTTTCGTCAAATTCACCTTTTTTGAATTTATCAAATTCTTCTAAAATCGTTTGTTTCGCAGTTTCATATTTATCTGCTGATACGCCACTTAGCACAAATAAAAATCCATTTTTACCATCAATTTGAGAATGTATAGAATATGCTAAACTTTGACGCTCACGTACTTCATTAAATAATACTGATGATGGATCTCCACCGAACATGATATTAAACACAATAAAAGCATAATAATTACTTTTACCATAATGAGTTGGGAAACGATAACCTAAATTAAGTTTAGCTTGATCGACATCATCAGTTTCAACTATTGTCTTTGGCAGTTGTTCAATTTTATTGTCTAATTTTTGTGCTTTATTATCAGAAACTTCAAAAGTAAACGGTTTAATTTCGAATTTAGATTGGATTTGATTATAGACTTGTTGTTTATCAACATTACCAACAACATAAATAGCACAGTAGTCGTTTTCAATCATAGATTGATATGTATCATACAGTGATGCAGGTGTTACATGTGGCACTTGTTCAATTTGACCAGTTGCTAAATATTGATATGCTTCATTTTCAAACATATTTTCTAATAATTTTAAAAATGAATATTGTGCTTTGTTGTCAATCATCGCTTCAATCTTTTTACCTAACAATGATTTTTCTTGTTTCACAAATTTGTCGTCAAACTGTTTATTATGTATTAAAGGATTCCATATTAATTCATTTAATAAATCTAATCCATGCTCAAATAATGGTGTTTGATCTTTTAAATATCGTTCATTGACTATTTCTAAAGAAATAGTGATGACATGTTTATCTTTAAATTTCGAAACAAAGCTATTTACATATGCGCCGTAAAGTTCAGATAAACGACGGTTCAGTGCTTTATCGTCCTGCCATTTTTGAGATGCGCGAACAAGTACTTTGCTTAATACTGAACGTGCTGTTATTGTTTCATATTCAAGTGGTGCCATAAATTTAAAAGTAATCGTTGTTGTTTTAAATTTCTCGGTTGGCAACACATGTATATGATTATTTTGATTTTCGTTATGCAACTGCAATACCTCCATTAACATTTTCCATTATTTTTCTCTTGTAATTCTAAATTTGACTAAACTACTCTTCATATAATTTAAAGAATATAAAATTGGATTATTTTGTTCATCAAAATGAGTAACCTTAAGTAACATTAATCCTTCATGTGGTGAGGCATTTAGCATTTCTGAAATATGTGGTTCATAATTAACCGCTTCTAAATCAGTTTCAGCATAAGTGACTGTATGTCCTGTAGCATGTTTAATTGCATTTAACATTGATCCATTACTTTCTTGATAACCTGTACATGTTAAATAGTCCTTTGCAATCTTGTCTAAACAATAAACTACTGGTTGATGATTAGCAGTTTTCAATCTTTCTATAATAGTTACCGGTTGTTTCTCATTAATGCCTAAACGTTTAGCATCTAATAACGTTGCAGGTTGTTCATCAAAGTTTAAATATTCTGTACCAGATTGATAACCAGCACTGTTAATCATTTCAGTAATACTAATTAATTCATTTAATGGATAAAAGAAAGGGGGCAGTGATTTGACACTGGTACCCTCTTCAAAATTATCTACAACTACTTGTTCAGTAATTAATTCTCTTATACCTTCATAAACATCGTCTGTTTTAATATTGAGTTCTCGAGCAATAGCTAAATTACTAGGTAGTTTACTACCAAACTCTAATTCTCCAGACTTAATTTTGTTTAGAATATATTGTTTCACTCTATAAATAGCATTCATTTCCGCCATAATTACACCTCATCTTTATCAATATCAACTAAAATTTGTCTTGGTTTACTACCTTTTTGTGGACCAATCACTTGGTTTCTTTCAAGATCATCCATCAGTCGTGATGCTCGGTTATACCCAATTCTAAACTGTCTCTGTAATAAAGATGTACTTGCTTTTTGTTTTTCAATTACAAATAAATAGGCTTCATCATATAAGGCATCTTCACTTTTCATTTCTGACTTATCTACTGGTGCATCAGGTTCCATTTCTTTGACATAATTTGCTTGTTGTTGCTCAACAACATAGTTAACTACATCTTGAACTTCTTGGTCGCTTAAGAATGCACCTTGTATTCTTGTTTTAGTTGAATCTCCATTTCCAACGTACAACATATCACCTTTACCTAATAATTTTTCAGCTCCACCAGATCCAATGATGGTTCTTGAGTCTGTTTGAGAACTTACAGCAAAGGCAATTCTTGATGGAATATTATTTTTAATAATACCTGTGATAACATCCACTGATGGTCTTTGTGTTGCAACGATTAAATGTATACCCGCTGCACGAGCCATTTGTGTAATACGTTGAATTGCATTTTCGACTTCTTTACCAGCTACCATCATCAAGTCAGCTAATTCATCGACAATGACTACTATATAAGGTAACTCAGCTTGTTTTTCATCTAATTCTTTATTTTGTTTTCTAATAAATTGATTGTAACCCTCAATGTTTCTAGTTGATGAATGTTGGAATAAATCGTATCGTCTCTCCATTTCAGCTACTATTTTTTCCAATGCTTGTGCTGCTTTATGTGGATTAGTTACAACTGGTATTAATAAATGTGGAATACCATTGTATACATTTAATTCTACCATTTTTGGATCAATCAGCATAAGTTTTACTTCATGCGGTTTCGCGTTTAATAACAAGCTTGTAATAATTCCATTGATACATACTGATTTACCACTACCTGTAGACCCTGCTACTAACAAGTGAGGCATTTCATTTAATTGAATGGTAATAGGGTCACCTGAAATATCTCTACCCAAACCTACTTCTAATTTATCATTAGAAGGAAATTTTTCTTCTAAAACTTCTTTGAGTGCCACAAGAGAAATTTTATCATTTGGAACTTCAATCCCCACTGCTGAACGACCTGGGATTGGTGCTTCTATTCTTACATCTTTAGCTGCTAACGCTAAAGCAATATCATTATGCAAGTTTACTATTTTATTGACTTTCACACCTTGCGCGGGTTGTACCTCATATTGTGTTACTGCTGGACCTATTTTAATTTGCGTCACTTTAGCATCTACACCGAAGTTTTTCATCGTAGATTCTAGAACTTGTCCTTTTCTTTTCACTTCTGCTTTTGATGTCGATTGCTTATGTGTAGGTTGGTTTAATAATGATAATGGTGGCACTACATAAGCTGCATTCATTTCTTCTCCAGCTTCTGAAATAGAATTTTCATTATCTTCATCACTAGACTGTTGATGATTTTCTGGCTCATCTACTGTTGATGGTTGTGAAGTGTTCTGAATGTCGCTTGCCTTTGGTGACATTTGTTCTGAATCATTACTAAATGATCGTTTTTTTCGTCTAGATGGGGTAGGTTCTTGCTCAGAATCACTGTGCCCATAAATAGGAATATCACTATCTTGAGGTACTTCTGGTAAATCTGAGACATCTTTGATTTCTTCTTTATCTTTTGTACGATGTCGTTTGTCTATTCTTTCAGCTTTATCTTTAGCTCTTTGTTCTTTATTTGATTTTTTGACTTCACGTTTTTCTTTTAAATTTTGAGTGGCTGAAATACTCGATGTTCTAATATTTTCAAAAACTTTTTTAGTTACATCTCTATGGCGTAAATTAAATAATAAAATAATACTTGAAGCAACAAGTAAAACAGTTATGATAAATACGCCAATAATAGAAATAAGTGGAATAAATAATTCTAATAAATAGTATCCAATTAAGCCCCCACCAAAATTAGGAAAGTGACTATGTTTGTATGATTGATAAACGTATGATAAAACGGGTTCTCTTTCAGATACGACACCTTTACTAAAGTGATAATATAGTTGAGAAATAAATAATAATGCTACTTGTAAAGTAATCGTTCCTACCGTACGTCTTGTTTTAGGAATTTTTTTAGAATATGTGATAAATCCTGTTGCTAATAATATTAATATATATGTTAAATAACGACTCATTCCGACAAAATAATTAAAGAAACTATCTATCATTCTTCCAACGATGCCTAATTGAAAAGCACCTAAAATGACTAAAATAACCACAATGATAGCAACAATATATCTTAATGGACTCTCCGTTTGCTTTTTCTTTGTGGTTGATTTCTTTCTAGTTGTATTCGATTTTTTCTTTGTCGGCGATTTTTTCTTTGCTTGTGGCAAATTCGTACACCTTCTTTTTTTAATCTTTCGTATGTATCGTATTTATTTAAAGTTTTATTAAATAAGATGAAAGAGGTAAGGACGTCACACACATAATAGAACATCTGTATGATACAACGAATCTATCTTGATGCAGATTCGCATTTCAACATTTGTCTATTGAAGTCTGTAGTGATTGACATACTTAAACTACAAACAACGTGAGTTTGTCCCAACCTCTTTAGTTTATTTTATAATGATTATATTTCAGATATAACTGGAATAATCATTGGACGACGTTTTGTACTTTCGAAAAGTAATTTACTAATTTTATCTCTCATGTTTTGTTTGATTTCTGACCATTCAATTCGTTTTTCTTGTAAGCCAGCTTCTACAATTTCTCGCACTTTTTTCTTCAGCTTCTTTTAATAATTCTTCGCTTTCTCGTACATAAACAAAGCCTCTTGACTGAATTTCAGGACCAGCAGCAATTCTACGGTTTTTAGGGTCCAGCGTTACAACAGCAATAAAAATACCATCTTCAGCTAACAAATGACGATCTCTTAATACAATATTACCGACATCTCCTACACCAATACCATCAATTAATACATTGCCAGAATGTACTTTTTCATTTAATACCATATTCTTGCCATCGTAATTGATGACATCCCCTTTTTCAACAAGGAAAATCTTTTCAGGAGCAACCCCTGCTTCAGCTGCTAACTTAGCATGCGCAATTTGCATTTTGAATTCACCTTGAACTGGTACAAAGTATTCTGGTTTCATGATGTTAATCATCATTTTTAACTCTTCCATGCAACCATGACTTGACGCATGTATTTTTTTATTATTTGGAATAATATGTGCACCAGCACGTACTAATTCATTTAATGTATCAGCTATAATGACTTCCATATTGGCAGATGCAGTAATCGCTAAGAATACTGAATCACCTTTTTCGATGTTCATAATTTTATGTTTTTGTTGAGCCATTTGACTTAACGCTTCTACAGGTTCGCCTTGCATTCCTGTCGCAATAATGATGACTTCATTTTTCGGATAATTTTCGACTTCGCTAATTGGAATAAGTAAGTCTTTAGGAATATCGAAATATCCCATTTTGCGTGCGATATTAAATGAACTTTCTAATGAACGACCTAAAAATGAGACTTTTCGATTCAATTGGCTAGCAATATTTAACACTTGTTGAATTCTTATAAAATTCGATGCATAACATGATACAATCAAACGACCTTTAACTTTTGCAAATGCATCATACATATGATGTTCGATGACATTTTCAGGTGTATTGTACCCCGGCTTTTCTGCTTCTGTAGAATCACTAATTAATGCAAATACGCCTTCTTCACCAATTTCCGCCATACGTTTGAAATCTGGAGAATATTGCCCTCTTAAACTTTGGTCAAATTTAAATTCACCAGTATAAACGATTGATCCATATGAAGTATGAATACAAATACCTAAACTATCAGGGATACTGTGTGTAGTATTAAAGAAACTAATATTCACATTTTTAAAACGCATCACAGATTCATGATTGACTGAATAGTAACGTACTTTTTTATTAATATTTCGAGACTTCATATTCTCTTTAACAAGTGCAATTGTTAATTTTGAACCATACACAGGTGCATCAACTTGTTCTAAAATATAACTTACAGCACCCATTGCATGCTCGTGACCATGTGTAAGGAATATCCCTTTTAACTTTTCTTTATTTTCAATGACATATTGAATGTCTGGTATTACTATATCTACACCTAACATTTCATCTTCTGGAAACATTAAGCCTGCATCTAGCATAAACATTTCATCGTCTATTTCAACGATATACATATTTTTCGCAATTTCTCCAACACCACCAAGTGGTATGATGCGAATGTCTTTGTTTTTTTTCTTTATTAAACTCAAAATGTTACCTCCTATAATTAATCCCCGTCCATATATAAACTCACCATTTATTATAAGTTAAAATTTGCTTGATGTACACTATTAATGCACGTCATGACTCTATATTATAATAGGATATTTGAATTCTTTGTATGAACTAAAAAAGATTGGAAACCTTTATTGGGTTTCCAATCTTGTAAGATATCATTATTTTTCATTAATTGCTTTGTGAGATGCATTAACGCGGCCTTGTTTATCAATTTCAGTTACTTTAACTTCGATTGAATCACCTAATTTTAATACATCTTCAACTTTATTAATACGCTCAGTTGAAATTTGTGAGATGTGTAATAATGCATCTTTTCCAGGGAACAATTCTACGAAGGCACCATATTTTTCAATGCGTTTAACTTTAGCATTATATACTTGACCAACTTCTGCTTCACGTGTGATTTCTTCAATAATTTCACGTGCGCGATCAATCATTTCTTGATCCACAGCACCGATGAATATTTGACCATCTTGTTCGATATCTAATTTAACACCTGTTTCATCAATAATTTCATTGATTTTTTTACCACCAGGTCCGATTACGTCTCTAATTTTTTCAGGTTTAATATTCATAGTAACCACTTTAGGTGCATATGCACTTAATTCGTTTCTTGGTTGATCAATTGTTTGTAACATATGATCCATTATCGCTAAACGACCTTGACGCGCTTGTTCTAAAGCTTCTTCAATTACTTCACGTGTTAAACCATCAATTTTAATATCCATTTGGATTGCAGTAATACCATCTTTAGTACCTGCTACTTTAAAGTCCATATCACCTAGCGCATCTTCCATACCTTGAATATCAGTTAAAATAGTATAACTATCTTCACGTGTAACTAATCCCATTGCAATTCCGGCAACTGGTGCTTTGATTGGTACACCGGCATCCATTAGCGCTAATGTTGAACCACAAATTGAAGCTTGTGATGATGAACCATTAGATTCTAATACTTCACTTACAATTCGCACTGTATAAGGGAAGTCCGATGTATCTGGAATAATATATTTAAGTGCTCTTTCACCAAGGGCACCGTGACCAATTTCACGACGTCCTGGTGCTCTTACAGGCCCAGTTTCACCTACAGAGAAGTTAGGGAAATTATAGTGATGCATGAAGCGCTTTTCTTCTTCAGGTCCTAGACCATCAATTAATTGATAATCTCCTAGAGCACCTAGTGTTAAAACAGACAATGCTTGTGTTTGACCACGAGTGAATAAGCCTGAGCCGTGCGCTCTTGGTAGAAGTCCTACTTCCGATTCTAACGGACGGATTTCATCAGGTTTACGACCATCTGGACGTATTTTTTCGTCTGCAATCAAACGTCTAACTTCTTCTTTAACTAAATCATTTAAAATAGCATATACTTCTTTAATTAACGCTTCATTATCAGGATCTTCTTCATCAATAAATTCAGCAACGATATCTTCTTTCAAAGCGTCTAAATTAATGTCACGTTGTTGTTTATCAAAAGTTAATACTGTATCTTTTAATCCTTTAGCTTCAGTTAATGATTTAACTTTTTCAACAAGTTCTTCATCTCTTTCAACTGGAATAAACTCTTGCTTTTCCGGTTGAATATAATCAATGATTTCTTGTTGGAAAGCGACTAATCGTTTAATTTCATCATGACCAAAGAAGATTGCCTCAAGCATTTCACTTTCTGTGATTTCACTCGCACCAGCTTCAACCATATTAACTGCATCTTTATGGCCTGCTACTTCTAAATCTAAACGCGATACTTCTTTTTCAGCAACAGTTGGATTAATCACATACTTGCCATCTACATATCCTACATTCACACCTGCAATAGGCCCCAAGAATGGAATATCAGACACACTTAAAGCCATTGAAGAACCAATCATAGCGGCCATTTCAGGTGAACAATCAGGGTCAGCACTAAGCACAATATTCATAATTTGAACATCATGCTTATATCCTTTAGGGAACAATGGTCGTATTGGTCTATCTATTAAACGTGCAGTTAATGTTGCGTCATCTCCTGGACGTCCTTCTCTTTTTTTAAATCCTCCAGGAATCTTACCTGCAGCGTACATTTTTTCTTCATAATTAACTGTTAATGGGAAAAAGTCACCATCACGTGGTTCCTTAGAAGCTGTAGCAGTTGATAAGACAACTGTATCACCATAACGTACTAAAACAGCACCGTTAGCTTGTTTGGCTAATTGTCCTGTCTCAATTGTTAATGATCTGCCAGCCCACTCAGTTTTAAAAACTTTCTTCTCTTGAGACATTATGAATCTCCTCTCTAAATTCTATTATCTATATCATATCATTTATTACATTTAATTTATATTAGTTCTTATTTGTTAGACAATAAAAAAAGGAAAGTACCAATCGAATGGTGCTTTCCTAATTTATTATTAAGATTAACGACGGATACCTAAAGATTTGATTAATTCACGGTAACGTTGAATATCTTTACCACGTAAGTAGTTTAATAAATGTCTACGACGACCAACCATTTTTAATAATCCACGACGTGAATGGTGATCTTTTTTGTGCTCACGTAAATGTTCGTTTAATGCAGAGATTTCTGCAGTTAAAACAGCGATTTGTACTTCTGGAGAACCAGTATCTGTTTCGTGAGTACGGTATTCTTTAATTAATTCATTTTTACGTTCTTGTGAAATTGCCATTGTCAATTTCCTCCTTTAATTTGTATACTCCTTTATCCGAGTTAGGCGTCGGAGTCTCGACCTACTAAGAAAAAGGTTGTCTCTTAAACAAGTCTGTCTTGTTTTAATCAACTTTATATATTATATGATACATCGTCTCCAAAATCAACAGATAATAAATATTTAGCACGAGCTTTGTCATCATTCATCTGCTCTACTAATGGATCGATACCATCAAATTTTATTTCAGGGCGTAAGAAATGATGCCAGTATACCACTACTCGTTCTCCATAAATATTTTCATCGAAATCAAAAATATTAACTTCTATGACAACTTCTGCCTTTGCTGGATCATGGAAAGTGGGTTTAACACCAACGTTTGCAACGCCTCGATATAATTTTTGTT
The DNA here is from genome assembly GCF_900636385.1 of Staphylococcus warneri. Lineage (NCBI taxonomy): Bacteria > Bacillati > Bacillota > Bacilli > Caryophanales > Staphylococcaceae > Staphylococcus > Staphylococcus warneri. The sequence goes on from NZ_LR134269.1 coordinate 1,516,236, forward strand.
CGGTGCCAATTTCCATACTTACTGCATAAACGCCTTTTTTGGGTAACAAATAATCATCACTAGGATGAACATTAGCAGTTGGGAATCCAATTGTTCGTCCACGTTTTTCACCTTGAACAACAGTACCTTTTATTTTATATAAGTAACCTAATTCCTCATTCGCTTTTTGCAATTCACCGCTTTGTAATGCATCTCTAATCGCTGTAGTAGAAATTTTTTCATCGTCTAATTCTTGTTTGCCCACTATTGTCGTATTAAATGAATCAACCTCATTTAACACCGTCATATTACCTTTACCAAATTTACCAAACGTAAAGTCAAATCCAGCAATAACTTCTTTGACATTATTTTTAATAATATATTCTTCAATAAATTCTTCAGATGTTACATTTGCAAACCTAGATGAGAAATTAATAACGATACAGTAGTCCACATCATGTGAAGCTATCATATCAATTTTGTCTGAAAGTGGTGTTAAGTAAGTCGTTCTTTTGCGTTCAGGATTTAACACAACAGATGGATGTGGATCAAACGTCATAACAGCCTTCTTCAGTCCACGAGATTGTGCCTGTTGATCTAATGTTTGAAAAACTTTATCATGCCCTTTATGCATACCATCAAAGAAACCAAACGCCATCGCAACGTTTTCATTTATTCGTTGGTCATCTTGAATTGGATGGGTAATTTCTATCACTTTCATAATAAATCTCCTTTAATTAAATACTTTTTTAGGTTTTAATTCATCTGGTTTATCTGGATGTACAATGTATATTGCCATTGCTTTTTGAGTAGAATCATCAACAAATACAAATTGGTCATTCGTTATATTTTGAAATTGTTTTTTATAAAACTTTTGACCATTCAAAATGCGTTGTTTGATTTGTTCATTATCTATATTGATTTGCGGTAAACCTTTCAAACCATATTCTATAGGAAACAATTTATCTTGTAATGCATCATGCTCATGTAATGAACGTATATCTTCAAGAGTCAGACTTTGTTCGAGGTCAAATCCCCCTGATTGGACACGTGTTAACAACGACATATGTGCTGGCAAACCTAATTTTGAACCTATATCCGTCGCTAATGTTCTAATATATGTTCCCTTACCACAATTTACTGAAATATCAAAATGACATTCGCCGTCTTTGAATCGTAAAGGGGATGTACGTGCAATATGTTTAATCGTTACATTTCTCACTGGTCGTTCCACAGTTTCATTATTGCGTGCATACTCATATAACCTTTTCCCTTTAACTTTAACCGAAGAGTACATTGGTGGAATTTGTTCTATCGTACCTTCAAACTGTCTGATAATATCGTCAACTTGAATGTCAGTTAGTTCATTTTCTTCTATTTTTTGATATTCAACTGTTTCGCCTGTCTGATCTTCTGTAGTTGTACTTCTACCAATTGTTACAGTTGCTTCATAGGATTTACCCATTTCCATAACATAATCGCTCACACGTGTTGCTGAGCCAATACATATAGGTAAGACGCCTGATACTTCAGGATCCAACGTACCCGTATGACCAACTTTTTTAGTTTTAAGTATCTTTCTTAGTTTAAAGACCACATCATGACTGGTTAATCCTCGGTCTTTATATACTGGTAATATACCGTTATACATGGTTTCACACCTTTTATTTTTCAAAATTGATATACTTATTTATTATAACATTTAACTATGAAATGGATGATATTGTTCATACTTTAATATTAAATGATTTTGATATGTATATAGCCTGAGAAACATTTTCCCAGGCTAAAATAAAATGATTATTATTTATCTTGTTTGTGTAAATCTTGGATCATACGTTCGATTTTATTACCATATTCTATTGATTCATCATATTCGAATGATAATTCTGGAATAATACGTAATCTCATACGTGAGCCAAGTTCAGATTTTATAAATCCTTTAGCTTTTTCCAATGCTTTAAAAGTATTATCTACTTCTTTTTGATTGCCTAGAACTGTTAAATAAACTTTACCTTGAGATAAGTCATTTGTTAATTCAACATCTGTAATTGTAATAAAACCAACTCTAGGATCTTTCACTTTATTATTAACGATATCCATGATTTCTTTTTTCATTTGTTCGCCAACACGTTCTGCTCTCATATTACTCATTTATTGTCACCTCTCTTATTCTTTAATTTTCAGTTTAAATAAGAGGTGAGACAAAAGACAATTATTTATTAGAACATTGTTTACCGCTCTAATATATATCGCCTGTCTCAACCTCCAAACTTCATCATAATATTAACGATTATCTTTTGATTTCAACCATTTCGAATGCTTCAATAATGTCGCCTTCTTTTAGGTCATTATATTTTTCAATCGTAATACCACATTCATAACCTTGTGCTACTTCTTTAGCATCGTCTTTGAAACGTTTTAAGGTATCTAATTCACCTTCAAATTGAACGATGCCATCACGAATGACACGTACGCCTGCATTACGAGTAATTTTACCTTCTGTAACATAACTACCTGCAATTGTACCAACTTTAGATACTTTGAATGTTTGACGTACTTCTGCTTGACCAATGACTTGTTCTTCATATTCAGGGTCAAGTAGACCTTTCATAGCTGATTCAATCTCTTCAATAACGTTATAAATAACACGGTGTAAACGCATATCTACGTTTTCTGCTTCAGCTGCACGCTTAGCACCTGCATCCGGACGTACATTAAATCCGATGATAATACCGTTTGATGCGTTGGCTAAAGTAACATCAGATTCGTTAATTGCACCTACTGCAGTGTGAATAATACGTACATTTACACCTTCAACATCTATTTTCATCAATGATGCTGCTAAAGCTTCTACAGAACCTTGAACGTCACCTTTAATAATAACGTTTAAGTCTTTCATTTCACCTTGTTTCATTTGTTCAAACAAGTTATCTAATGTAACGTTTTTACTTTCTTGACGTTGTTGAATGACACTTTCTTCATGACGTGCTTCACCTATACGACGTGCTTGTTTTTCATCTTTAAATACTACAAAGCGATCGCCTGCTTGTGGTACATCATTAATACCTGTAATTTCAACTGGTGTTGATGGACCAGCAGTTTTGATACGTTGTCCTAAGTCATTAACCATGGCACGAATACGACCATACGTATTACCTACAACAATTGAATCTCCTTGATGTAATGTACCATTTTGTACTAGTAATGATGCTGCAGGGCCTCTTGATTTATCTAATTCAGCTTCAATCACAGTACCTACTGCTTGTTTTTCAGGATTTGCTTTTAATTCTTGAACTTCTGCAACTAATCCAATCATTTCTAGTAAACTATCGATACCTTCACCACTTAATGCTGATAGTGGTACGAAAATCGTATCGCCACCCCAGTCTTCTGGAATTAAACCGTACTCTGTTAATTCTTGCATTACACGGTCAGGGTTTGCTGTTGGCTTATCTATTTTATTAACTGCAACAATTGTAGGAACATTCGCTTCTTTAGCGTGATTGATTGCTTCAATTGTTTGAGGCATAACACCATCGTCGGCAGCTACTACAAGAATTGTTATATCTGTAACTTGAGCACCACGTGCACGCATTGTAGTGAATGCTGCGTGTCCAGGTGTATCAAGGAAAGTAATTTTTTTACCTTCATTTTCGATTTGGTAAGCACCAATATGTTGTGTGATACCGCCCGCTTCGCCTGCAGTAACTTTTGTATGACGAATTGAATCTAATAACGTTGTTTTACCATGGTCAACATGTCCCATAATAGTAACAACTGCAGGACGTTCGATAGCATCTGGATCTTCAGTTTCATCGTCGAAGTAAATAGATAAATCTTCTTCTTCGATAATGACTTCTTCTTCAATTTCAACACCGTAATCATCTGCAATTAACTCAAGCGTCTCTTGGTCTAATGATTGGTTAATATTTGCAACAATACCTAATAAGAATAATTTCTTAACTATACCTGAAGATTCAACATTCAATTTATCTGCTAATTCTCCTACTGTGATGCCTTCTTGATAAGTAATTTTAGATGGCATTTCTTTAGGTTCTGCTTGTTGTGGAGAACTTTGCTTTTGATTATTCTTTTTATTATTTTTGTTGTTTTTGTTATTTTTATTATTCTTCTTATTGTTGTTGTTATTTTGATTATTTTGTTGTTTACCTTTGTTGTTATTATTCTGCTTGTTTTGATTATTTGATTTATTATTATTTTGTTTTTGGTTATTTTGTTGCTTATTTTCAGATTTATTGTGATTATTTTGAGTATTCTTTTGTGTTTCGTTACTTTGTCCTGGTTTGAACTTTTTGTCTAAAGCTTTAATTTGGTCATCTTCTAAAGCTTGCATATGGTTCGACACTTCAACGTTCATACTCTTTAATTCATCTATAATCTCTTTACTCTTTAGATTTAATTCTTTCGCATATTCGTAAATTCTTTGTTTACTCATATAATCACTCCTCACGATATTCATCTATCATAGACAGCAACTTTTTGGCAAAACCTTGATCTGTAATGCCAACGTTGACTCTCTCGCCTTTACCAAGTGCTATCCCTAATTCTTCTCTTGTTCCAAATACCCTTAAAGGCACTTTATAACTCGAAGTTTTATTCTTAATTAATTTCGTAGTGTTTGGAGAAGCATCATTAGCTAATATAACTAATTTAATATTGCCCTTTTGCATATCACTGACAATAACTGATTCACCCGTTTTCACTTTACCTGCTCTCATCGCAAGACCTAAAAAATTAAATATCTTCTCATTAATCATTTTGTTGGAATCTCTTCTCTATAAATTAAACGAATAACCTCTTTATATACAGGCTCTAATTGCTCTTTTGAAGCTTTAAAATATTTTTCTAAAACCTCTTTTTGTTGTGCTTTTTCTACTAATTGAACATCTTTTGAAACATAGGCACCACGGCCTTGTTTTTTACCAGTAGCATCAGCAAATATTTCGCCTTCTTTATTAATCACAACTCTAATCATATCTTTCTTAGGATGCATTTCATTAGATATGATACATTTACGCATTGGAATTTTTTTCTTTTTCATGTTCAATCATCACTCCAAACTATTTTTCTGTATCTTTATCTTCAGTAGTTACTTCATCCGTTTCTTCTAACGATTCATCAGTTTCTGCTGCTAATTCTGCAGTAGTTAAATTTGATTCCTCTAAATTCACATCATCAAATTCAATATCCTCATCACCTGAATTTACAACTTCATCAGCGATTTCTTCTGATTCAATAACAGGATAAACGCCTGCATCACGTGCATCACTTTCAGATTTTATATCAATTTTCCAACCAGTTAATTTAGCTGCTAAACGTGCGTTTTGACCACGTTTACCAATTGCTAAAGATAATTGATAATCTGGAACGACCACTACTGTTGATTGATTTTCTTCATCTACGATAACCTCTAACACTTGTGATGGACTTAAAGCATTTCTTACAAACACTTTAGGATCTTCGTTCCATTGAACAATATCAATCTTTTCACCACCAAGTTCTTCAACTACAGCTTCAACTCGAGCACCTTTTGAACCCACACATGCACCTACTGCATCGATTTCAGGGTTTTCAGAGTAAACACTGATTTTAGAACGATCGCCTGCTTCACGTGCAACTGATTTAACGATAACGGTACCATCAAAGATTTCAGGTACTTCTTGTTCAAATAATCGTTTTAAAAGGCCTGGATGACTTCTTGACACGTAAATTTGAGGTCCTTTAGTTGTTTGTTCAACCTTATTAACGAAGACTTTAATTCTTTCGTTAGGAATATAGCTTTCATTAGGACTTCTCTCTGCTTCAGATAATACTGCTTCAATACGACCTAAATTAACATAAACATATCTATGGTCTACACGGTCAATCACACCAGTTAAAATATCTTCTTCTTTATCGATAAATTCATCATAAAGAATTTCTCTTTCAGCATCTCTTAAACGTTGCATGACTGCTTGTTTAGCTGCTTGAGCACCAACACGTCCGAAATCTTGTGGTGTCACATCTTCTTCATATATGTCACCAATTTCATATGCTGGATTTTTAACTAGTGCAGTACTAATATCAACTTCTTCTCTATCATCGAATACTTCTTCGACAACTTCTTTTCTCGCAATTACTTTGAAAGTACCTTCATCCATATTAAGTTCTACCCTTACATTTCTGGCACTATCATAATTTTTCTTGTAAGCAGTAATTAAAGCTGCTTCAATGGCATCAATTAATACTTCTCTCGGAATTTTCTTTTCCTTTTCTAAATATTCAGTTGCTAATAATAATTCATTACTTGACACGGCTCTTCCTCCTCACCACGTTATAGCATTACTGCATGACGTGCTTTTGCAATTTTATTGCGTGGTATCTCTATCGTTTTTGTTTTAGATTTCTCTTTGACTTCTATTAATATAATATCCTCTTTGACTTCTTTTAAAATACCTAACCATTCTTTTTCATTTTCGATTGGTACATAAAGTGAAATAAAAATGGGATGTGATACTGCATTTTTAAGCGCTTTCTCATTCTTGATAGGTCTTTCTGCGCCTGGTGATGCTACATCTAAGTAATACATTTCAGGTATTGGATCATTTGCATCCATAGCTTCGCTTATTTTTTCTGAGGCTAACGTACAATCATTAAGATCAACGCCACCTTCTTTGTCTATTGAAATTCTTAAAAAATGATCTTTACCTTCTTTAACGTATTCAATTTCAACTAGTTCAAAGTTAAGCTCATCTAATACGGGTTGAATAATAGGTTCAACTTGTTCAGCTATTTTACTCATACAGGCCTCCCTTTTAGGCAAATAGAAAAGAGCGGGTATATGCCCACTCTTTTGCCTGAGTTACTAATTTTTTAAGCAAGTTAAGTATACCATAAGTTATGCAAGTAAACAAATCACACCCTAACAAATGGGATCTTAACTATATTTACATAAAAAATTAATTCACTTATTTGTTTTTTACATTACATATCAAAAATAGATAATTGTGCTTTATCAGGTAATCCTGGTAATGAACCTAAATCATCTAAGTATTCAATAACTTTTTGTGATAAACCTGCTTTTTTGTTTAAATCTTCTTTAGATAAAAACGGCCCTTCTTCTCTTGCTTCAACAATTCTTTTGGCAACATTTTCACCAAGACCTGGTACTGCTATAAATGGTGGAATCAATGAATCATCTTCTATAATGAAATCAAACGCTTGGCTTTTTTCTAAACTAATCGGTTGCATACGGTAACCTCGATGAGCCATTTCATTCATTATTTCTAATACTGTTAATACATCTTTTTCTTTTTTACCTAAATCCATATAGCGAGAGTACATATCTTTTACAGTGTTTTTAATACCTGTTTTATCTTTAATCATAGTAATTAAATCAAAATCAGATGCTCTAACTGTAAAGTAAGACGCATAATAATATAAAGGATGATGTACCTTAAAGTATGCGATACGGACTGCCATTAATACATAGGCTGCCGCATGGGCTTTAGGGAACATGTATTTGATTTTACGACAAGAATCTAGATACCAATCAGGAACGTCATTTTCTTTCATAGCTTCAACCATTTCATCAGTTAAGCCACGTCCTTTACGTACGAACTCCATTGTTTTGAAGGCCATTGATGGTTCTAATCCTGCATACATCAGATATACCATGATATCATCACGACAACCAATAACTGATGATAAATCACAGATACCTGCACGGATTAATTCTTGTGCGTTACCTAACCAAACATCTGTACCATGTGATAGTCCAGAAATTTGTACTAATTCAGAAAATGTTGTTGGTTTAGTATCTTCAAGCATTTGTCTTACAAATCCTGTACCAAATTCCGGTACACCAAATGTCCCTGTTTTACATAAAATGTCTTCTTCAGTCACACCTAAACTTTCTGGACTACTAAATATTTTCATAGTTTCTTTATCGTCGACAGGAATCGTTTTAGGATCAATGCCGGATAAATCTTGTAGCATACGTATCATAGTTGGATCATCGTGTCCAAGTATATCGAGTTTTAAGACGTTATCATGGATAGAATGGAAATCAAAATGTGTTGTCATCCAAGCAGAACTTTGGTCATCTGCTGGATATTGTATAGGTGTAAAATCATAAATATCCATGTAGTCTGGAACTACGATAATACCACCAGGGTGTTGTCCAGTTGTACGTTTAACACCTGTACAACCCTTAACTAATCGATCCACTTCAGCACCACGTTTATGAATACCTTGGTCATTTAGATAACCTTTAACAAATCCAAATGCGGTTTTTTCGGCAACTGTACCAATTGTTCCTGCACGGAATACTTTATCTTCACCGAATAATACTTTTGTATAGTTATGTGCATTAGGTTGATACTCACCGCTGAAGTTTAAGTCGATATCTGGTACTTTATCTCCTTTAAATCCTAAGAACGTTTCGAAAGGTATATCTTGTCCCTCTTTAATCAGTTCATTACCACATTCAGGACATTTTTTATCAGGTAAATCGAATCCCGAACCTACAGAACCATCGTCGAAAAACTCACTCGTTTTACAATGCGTACAAATATAATGTGGGGGAAGTGGGTTAACTTCAGTGATTTCTGTCATAGTCGCTACAAAGCTTGATCCTACAGAACCACGTGAACCTACCAAGTAACCATCATCTAAAGATTTTTTAACCAAGCGTTGTGAAATAAGGTATATAACTGAGAAACCATTCCCTATAATACTATCTAATTCTTTCTCTAGACGATCAATTACAATTTGAGGTAAATCCTCACCATATAACTTTTTAGCATTGCTATAACTTAATTCTCTAATTTCTTCATTCGCACCATCCATTCGTGGTGTATATAATTTATCTTTAATTGGTACGACACGTTCAATTCGATCTGCTAAGGCATTAGTATTAGTTACAACTAACTCATAAGCCTTTTCTTCACCTAAGAAATGCAATTCATCCAACATTTCATCAGTTGTTCTAAAATGTGCTTCTGGTAAAGTTGAACGATTCAATGGATTCCCCGGTTGAGAAGCAATTAAAATTTTACGAGCAATAGCATCATGCTCATATAAATAGTGTGCATTACCAGTTGCAATAACTGGAATATTAGCACTTTTACCTGCTTCTATTAAACGGTGATAAATTTCATGAAGTGTTTCTGTATCTCTAATGAGTTCACGATCAATAAGGTCTTGGTAAAGCGCAGGAGGCTGTACCTCAATAAAGTCATAATACTTCGCTATTTTTTCTACTTCTGATTGATCTCTTTGCATGACAGCTGTAAATAGTTCACCTTCATCACATGCCGTTCCGACTAGCAGACCTTCTCTATATTCATTTAATAAAGACCTTGGTATTCTTGGCGTTCTATAATAGTACGTTACCAATGATTCACTCACGATTTTGAATAGATTTTTTAAACCTTGTTGATTTTGGACGATTAATGTGACGTGTGATGGTCTAGCACGTTTATATGCATCTTCGTTAGATAATTTTTGATTAATATCTATATGATTAGTTACCCCAAGTTCTTTCATTTGTTGAACCATTTTGATAAAAATGTATGCAGTAGCTTCAGTGTCATATATCGCTCTATGATGTTGTGTTAAGTCGACACCATATTTTTTGGCAAGGAAATTCAATCCATGCTTACCATACTCTGTGTTTATAGTACGAGATAATTCTAATGTATCAATTACACCGTTTGTTGAAGGACCAAATCCGAGGCGTTCATAACCCGTATCAATGAACCCCATATCGAATGACGCGTTATGCGCCACGAATATAGCATCTCCTACCCATTCTTTAAAATCAGTAAGTACATCTTCTATTTCAGGAGCATCAGTTAACATATCATCAGTAATATGCGTTAAATTAATAATTGTTTCTGATAATTTCTCATGAGGATTACTAAATCTTTCAAACTTATCTATGATTTCTCCATTATGTACTTTGACAGCTGCTAATTCTATAATTTTGTCATATTGATTTGATAAACCAGTCGTTTCTACGTCAAAAACAACATATGTAGCATCTTTTAAATCGCGATCTGTAGGTTTGTAAGCGATAGGTACACCATCATCCACTAACATACCTTCCATACCATATATCATTTTGATACCGTGTTTTTCAGCCGCAGCATGAGCATCAGGAAATGCTTGAACAACATTATGGTCTGTAACAGCAATCGCTTGATGACCCCATTCAGCCGCTTGTGCTACATAGCCACCAATATTGGGTATACCATCCATTTGGCTCATTGATGTATGTAAATGAAATTCAACCCTTTTATCTTCTGCCTTATCTTTTTTAGGTGATTTTTTAATTTCTTCAATATCGGACATCATCATCACTAAATCTCTAACAAACGTATCTTCTTCAATACGGCCTTGTGCACGAACCCACTTTCCTACACTTAAGGCTTTAAAATGATCTAAATCATTTTTATTTTTACGAGTAAACATTTTTAACACTAGTGAATCTGTATAATCTGTCACTTTTAATTCTACGATATGACGTCCACTTTTCAATTCTTTTAAATTAATATCAAAAATAACACCTTCAATAGCTACTTTAAATTCTTCTTCTATAATCGATTCTATAGATCGTAAATTTTCAACTTGAATTGGTTTACCAATTTGACATTTATCTACATCGCTCTCGTTATTATCTTGTTGTTTTGCTTTTTCTGCTTTCATTTTTTCAAGTTTTTCAGTAGCTTCACGCGCACTTTGTTCATCTTCTTCTTGAATATGTGCTTCTAAAGATGCTAAATCTTCATCATGGTTAGTATTATCTGTTTCAAATACTACTTTATCGATTTTAAATCCACATTTTTTAAAAGCAGCTACTAAACTACCATTACATGCTTTATCAAAATGGTTTCTTTCAATATCATTAGAAACCATAACTTTTAGAACATTACCTGACATAATCAAGCGCTTTTGTTTTAACTGCCCTTTTACTTTAGGAGATAAGGCAGTTTGATCGATACAATGTGCAAAATATTTAATTGCCTGTTCATCTTGATTATCAGTGTTTTCAATCGTGAAATGACAACTTACATCGGCTATTTCTTTAAATTCTTCCACAATCGCATGATTAAAAAGTAAATAATCTTCATGAGATAAGAAATATGGCAATGTAATATGAAATTCCCATGTTCTATTTTTACTTGAGACATCAATTCTAGTTAGTTCACCTTGCGCTAATATTTCTGAATCTAATTGATTAGAAATTTTTATTTGATCAGCAAGTACTTTAAATTTTTCTTGATTTGTCATTGCCAATGTGAAAACCACCTTAAATATATACTTCTTTAACATTATTTGAACTAGTCATTTGGAATTATGAAATCAATCATACAAATTATACTGATGAATCATTCGAAGTTCAAAGCAAATTTATATTTTATTATACGCTTAATTGGTATAGATTTCATCGATATGAATTAAATACTTTTTACGAAAAATAAGGAGCGGACAAGAATTCGTATTGAATCCATCATCGCACTCCCAATACATGAAACCTATAAGGTCAAATGCTCATTTTTAGTTTAAAGTTAAATACAAATCATTAATATAATTTTCTAAATCGTCAATATGAATCTCTTCACTTTCACCTGTTGAACGTTGTTTAACTTCTACAATACCTTCTTCAGCACGTTTACCAACAACAACTCGTATTGGTAATCCTATTAAATCCGCATCGTTAAATTTAACACCCGCACGTTCTTGGCGATCATCATATAGTACATCATAGTTATTCATTAACTGATCATATAATTGGTTACCTAACTCACGTTGGTCCTCTTTTTTAGGATTAATTGTAATTAAATGTAAATCAAATGGTGTAACAGATTTAGGCCAAATAATACCATTATCGTCATGATGCTGTTCTACTATAGCACTTAATGTTCTAGACACACCAATACCATAACAACCCATAATAAGTGGTTGTGCTTTACCTTGATTATCTAAGAACGTCGCATTCATTGTTTCAGAATATTTAGTTCCAAGTTTAAATACTTGTCCAACCTCAATCCCTTCAGCGAATTGTGCATTTCCAGAACCATCACTTAATGGTTCACCTTCTAAAATAAATCTAAAGTCTCCAAACTCGTCAACTTTAAAATCACGATCTAATTGTGCATTTTCGAAATGATATCCATCTTCATTTGCACCAATCACAAAATTATTTAAGTCTTGAACAAAATTGTCAGCATAGATTTTGATATCTTTATCATGAATAGGACTTAATGAACCTGGATGTGCTCCCACAATATTAATAATCTCATCTTGGTTTGCCATTTCAATTTGGTCTGTACCAAAATAAGCTTTTAATTTCACATCATTTAATTCATGATGTCCTCTTATAAGTACCATGATAAATTCGCCATCAACTTTGCAAATCATTGTTTTCACAATTTCATCTAACGGACGTTTTAAGTATTTAGCTACTTCTTCGGCAGTTTTAATATTAGGCGTTTCTATCTTTTTCAATTCAGCAACTTCAGTATTTTTAGGGTTAGCTGTATAAACAACTTCTGCTTTTTCAATGTTTGCAGCATAATCACTTTCATTACTATAAACGATAGTATCTTCGCCAATTTCACTTAACGCCATAAATTCATGTGTATGGTTACCGCCTATTGCACCTGAATCTGCTACAACAGGACGTGCATTGATGCCTACTCGTTTAAAGATACGATCATACGCGTTATACATATCTTGATACGTTTCATCTAATGATGCTTCATCCGCATGGAAAGAATAAGCATCTTTCATGATAAATTCCCTACCACGAAGTAACCCAAAACGAGGGCGTTGTTCATCTCTAAATTTAGATTGGATTTGGAATAACGTTAGAGGTAAACGTTTATATGACTTTAACTCATCTCTAACAAGTGATGTCACCACTTCTTCATGAGTTGGTCCTAATGCAAACTCACGTCCGTTACGGTCTTTTAAACGCATTAATTCTGGACCATATGCACCCCAACGGCCTGATTCTTCCCATAATTCAGCTTGTTGAAGCGCCGGCATTAATATTTCAACCGCATCTACTTTTTCCATTTCTTCACGTATAATCTTAGAAATATTATTAAGAACACGTGTAGCTAATGGTAAGTAGCTATATATCCCACTTGTACTTTGTTTAATTAAGCCTGCTTTCAATAATAAACGATGACTTAAAGCTTCAGCTTCTGCTGGCACTTCTCTCATAGTTGGTATAAAAACTTTAGATTGTTTCATAGTTACATTGCCTCCCTATTTATAAGAAATATCTTTGAATATCGTTCCATGTTACTAAAATCATAATGATAACTACAAAGATTGCACCGACTGCAATAATACCTGTTTCTGCCTTTTTATTAATAGGCTTTCTAAATATTGCTTCGTAAATTACAAATAAAATTCTTCCGCCATCTAATGCTGGAATTGGTAATAAATTCATAATACCTAAGTTAACACTTAATAAGGCCGTATATGTGATCAAGTTAATAATTCCTGATTTAACTACAGAATCCACATTATGATAAATACCTACTGGCCCATTCAACATGTCTAATGAAAAACCACCTGTAAAGATACTCGCAATCATGCCAACGACTGCTGTAAATATTAATGTACCTGCTTTAAAGAACTGTTCAACACCAGCGACAAGCGGCTTAAATACCGTATGTTCTGCTTTCGGTTTAAATCCAATTTGATAAACTGTCTCAGTTTTATTCTTTGTTTGTTTGATTTCAGTTTTCTTAGGTTCGATATCGATTGATTTCATCTTACCGTCTCGCTCAACTTTAACAGTTGTTTTTGCCGATTTATTTTTATCTAAAATATTTGAAATATCATTATAGTCTTTGACTTTGTGGTTACCAATTTGTTCAATTTTATCGCCTGCTTTCAAGCCTGCTTTTTCAGCAGGGTAACCTTTAGCTAAATCACCTACAGTTGTTGTAGGTGTACCATGATAATATGCTAATCCGATAAACAATACGATGGCTAGAATAAAGTTAAATAACGGTCCTGCAAATAATGTTAAAAATTTGGGTAACGGTTTCTTATGTGTGAATTGACGTTCTTTCGGTGCTATTTGAATTAAGCTACCATTTTCAACAAAATATGCTTTCTCAGCAATATTAAAATGGTGACGCTCTTCATCATATGATGTAATACCCTCAATATATAAATCGTCTTTAAAATCACATTTTTTAACTTCAATAGCTTCAATTTGTTGGAATTTATGTTGATCATCTAAAATGATATGTGTGATTTGATCTTTATCATTTAATTTAATTTTAACGTTCATACCTGGTTCGACAGGTGGCTCTTCAAGACCATCCCCTGCCATACGAACATATCCGCCTACTGGCAAAATACGAATTGTATATAACGTTTCATCTTTTCTAAAACTAAAGATTTTCGGTCCCATACCAATGGCAAATTCTGGACACATAATGCCCGCTCTCTTAGCAAAAAACATATGTCCATATTCATGTACAGTTACAAGAACACCAAAAACGATGATGAACGCTAATATTGTTATTAATGAGCTCACTCGCTACACCTCTATTTTAAGTAATATTTCTAATTTCTTTCGATTAATTATAAATAAGATAATATAAGACATTATATTACGATTGACTTAATTAGCATATTAATTTGGCTAATAAAGTTCGTTATATTTTTATACCTGTAAAAAATTATGTATAAGTTATGAAAAGGAGTTAAGAAATGCTTTGAGCATCTCAATAACTCCCCCATTATAACATTTTATTTATAAAAAAATGCTTTATGATATTAAATTTGAATTAAAAGAATATTTAACAATGGTAACACAAACATGAAACTATCAAATCTATCTAATATACCACCATGTCCTGGTAAAATTCTTCCAGAATCTTTCACACCAAAATGACGTTTAAATCCGGACTCTACCAAATCACCTAATTGTCCAAACATACTTAAGATAATGGTTACAATTAACAATAACCACACATTTAAATTAAAATCTACAAAAAATTGCATAACTAGTGGTACAAGTAAACTACAGAAAATACCACCAATAAATCCTTCAATCGTTTTGTTTGGACTTATAACCGGCCATAATTTATGTTTCCCCATTAAACGACCAAAAATGTATGCACCAGTATCAGTTAACCAAACTATTAAGAATGCATATAAAATGTAGTGTAATCCTTCTGAACGTGTTTCATAAAAGTACATAAAACCAATTCCTACATATGCAACGCTCATTAAACAAAATGCTGCATCCATAAAACTAAATCTATTTTTCGATAAAACAGTATAACTGAGTACTATAAAACTCATTGCGACTAAACTTTTCAACTGTATGACTTGTACCCAATCTCCGGCATCTTGAGGAAGCATAATAATAATTAAACCGATTGCACTTATTATCCCGGGAATTGAAATAAATTTAATCATATTCATATTTAAAAGTTCTTTTAATGCAATTAATGCTAATAAATAAGCAAAAAGCATTAGTACTAATCCACCCTTTAAAAGGATAGGCAAGAAAATTAATAAAGCAATAATCGCTGTCAATGTTCTTACTTTCATACTTTACTCCTCACTCAATCCTCCAAAACGTCTTTGGCGTGATTGGTAAATTTTTAAACAATTTTTCAATTCGTCACCATCAAAGTCTGGCCATAATTTTTCATTAAATATGAATTCACTATATGAAACTTGCCAAATTAAAAAGTTGCTTATTCGTTGCTCACCAGAAGTTCTAATTAATAATTCTGGATCAGGATAATTCTTAGTCATCAAGTGTTGATTAATTAAATCTTCGTTAATATCATCACTACTCAATCCTTTATGTTGGAGTTCATCTACAATCGTTTTAAAACTTTGAACGATTTCAGCACGGCCGCCATAATTGATGGCAAAAATCAATCTTAATCCTGTATTATTTTTCGTTTTTTCTTTGGCATGATCAATAGCTTCGATTGTTGATGTCGGTAACCCTTTTTGAAAACCAATTGTTTCAACTTTAACATTCTTCTCTATCAATTCTGGTAGAAATGTTTTTAAAAAGTTAACTGGTAAATTCATAATATAGTTTACTTCACTTTCAGGTCTAGACCAATTTTCAGTGGAGAAAGCGTATAAGGTAAGATATTTAATACCGATATCACTGGCTTCTCGTGTGACCTTCTTGATTGTTTGCATACCTTCATAATGTCCTTTGATACGAGGCATTTTACGTTGTTTAGCCCAACGGCCATTACCATCCATGATAATTGCAACATGTTCAGGTATATTATGTAAATCTAAATTATTAAATTGATTACTTTCACTCTTATTATTATTTCTAAGCTTTTTAAACATGGTCTTTCCTCCGAGCCTGATCATCTCTGTATTATTGTATAGGTTGTTTAAACAATCATCTACCATTTTATCATACTCATTTATAGCATTGAATAAGCAAATAAAAAAACTGTACCAAAGTCTTACTTGGTACAGTCTAGACTAGAATGAATATTGAATCATTTTGTCTTACATTAACACTATATAAGTGCAATCTACAATTAGTTAATACTATTTTCAATTTGTCAGAAGATTATACTGACATAATGTCTTTTTCTTTGTCATCAACTAATTGATCAATCTCTTTAATTGAATTATCCGTTGCTTTTTGAACGTCATCTGTTTGACTTCTTAAATCATCTTCAGTAATGTCGCCATTCTTTTCATCTTTTTTAAGTTGATCGTTAACGTCACGACGAATGTTTCTAATTGAAACTTTAGCATCTTCTCCAATTTTTTTAACGTCTTTAACTAATTCTTTACGACGTTCTTCTGTTAATGCAGGTACAGAAATACGAATCACTTCTCCATCACTAGTAGGGTTAACACCAAGGTTAGCCGCATTAATAGCTTTCTCTATATCAGCCACTGAAGATTTATCGTAAGGAGAAATAACAAGTAATCTTGCTTCTGGAACATTAATACTTGCTAATTGTTGTACTGGTGTTGGCGCACCATAATAATCAACATTTACACCATTTAATAAATTAGAATTCGCTCTACCTGCACTGATATTAGCTAATTCTTTAGATAAATTATCGATAGATTTTTGCATTCTTGCTCTAGTATCTTTAATAATGTCACTCATTTTTTACACCTCATATTATTTTGTAATTAATGTACCAATTTTTTCGCCCATTACAGCTCGTTTAATATTACCCTCTTCCATAATAGAGAACACATTTAATGGGATATTGTTATCCATACAGAATGAAGAAGCTGTAGAGTCCATGACTTGTAAGCCTTCTTGAAGCATTTGAATGTGTGTTAAATGTTCATATTTAACTGCATCTTTATCTACTTTAGGATCTGCAGAGTAAACACCATCAACATTATTTTTACCCATTAATATAACGTCTGCTTCTACTTCAGCCGCTCTTAATGCCGCTGTTGTATCAGTAGAGAAGTAAGGGTTACCAATACCTGCTGCAAAGATCACAACACGTTTTTTCTCTAAATGACGAATGGCACGACGACGAATGTAAGGTTCAGCAACTTGTTTCATTTCAATAGAAGTTAATACACGTGTATCACATTCTAATTGTTCTAGACTATCTTGTAATGCAAGTGCATTCATAACAGTAGCTAACATTCCCATATAGTCAGCAGTTCCGCGATCCATTCCTAAATCGCTTCCTGTTTTACCTCTCCAAATGTTACCGCCACCAACAATAACAGCAATTTCGCAATCCATTTTTGCTACTTCTGCTACTTGTTTAGCAACACTTTTAATAATCATAGGATTAATGCCAAATCCTTTATCACCTGCAAGTGCTTCACCACTAAGTTTCAAGACTACACGTTTATATTTAGAAGTTTGAGCCATTTTCTTATCCTCTCTATAGTAGAAATATGTAAAAGTATATAAGTAAAGAAGACACGGGTGTCTTCTCTATATTAAAAACAAATGCTTTTAATCTGAGAAAACCTTTCAGGTGTCTTCTTTCTTGTTAACAATATGACTTATTATTTCATTTGTCCTTTAACTTCATCAGCAAAGTTTTCTTCGCGTTTTTCCATTCCTTCGCCTACTTCATATCTTACGAAGTCAACAAGTTTACCACCTTTAGATTTTAAGAAAGCTTCAACTGTTTCATCTGGGTTTTTAACGAAGTTTTGGTCAACAGCACAAATTTCTTGTAAATATTTACGTAAACGACCTTCAACCATTTTTTCAACAATGTTTTCTGGTTTACCTTCATTTAATGCTTGTTGTTTAAGTACTTCTCTTTCATGATTAATTTCATCTTCACTTACTTGATCAGATGAAACATATTTAGGATTGATAGCAGCAATGTGCATAGCTACATCTTTAGCAGCTGCTTCATCATTAGTACCTTCAATTACAGTTAACACACCGATACGTCCACCCATGTGTAAGTATGCACCAAATGCATCGTTGTAAGATTTAGTTCTTACTGCAAAACGACGGATGCTTAATTTTTCACCGATTGTTGAGATAGCTTCTTTCATTTTTTCGTCAACAGTTTTACCGTCTTCGAATTTAGTTTTCATTAATGCTTCAACTGATTCTGCTTTAGTAGCAAGTACTTGGTTAGCAATTTCTTTTACTAAGTTTTGGAAACCTTCGTTACGAGCAACGAAGTCTGTTTCTGAGTTGATTTCAACGATAGCTGCTTCGTTACCATTGATTTCAACATGTACAAGACCTTCTGCTGCGATACGATCAGCTTTTTTAGCTGCTTTAGCAATACCTTTTTCACGTAAGTAATCGATAGCTTTGTCCATATCACCATCAGTTTCAGTTAGCGCTTTTTTACAATCCATCATGCCAGCGCCAGTTTTTTCACGTAATTCTTTAACAAGTTTAGCTGAAATTGCCATTAATTATTCCTCCAGTATATATAATTCTGTTACAGATATATTTAAATTTTACCATTATTCCTAGTAAAATTTCCAATACTCTATACTTTTAATTTATTTTTTAAAAAAAGGTGATAAGCATTAGTATCTTATCACCCATTTAAACTATAACTTAGTTTGATTCAACAGAAGTGTTTTCTTCAGTTGTTTCTGCTTTGTCAGATTCTTCTTTTTCATCTAAATTGATGTTTTGTTCTGCAGCTACTTCTTCGTTTGATACACCTTGTTGACCTTCTAAAACAGCGTCTGCCATTTTACCAGTTAATAATTTAACGGCACGGATAGCATCGTCGTTTGCTGGGATTACATAATCAATTTCGTCTGGGTCACAGTTAGTGTCAACAATACCCACGATTGGAATATTTAATTTACGTGCTTCAGCAATTGCGTTGCGCTCTTTACGAGGGTCAACTACGAATAATGCTTGAGGCATAGTTTTCATATCACGAATACCGCCTAAGAATTTAATTAAACGGTCGTATTCTTTTTTAAGTTCAACAACTTCTTTTTTAGGTAATACTTCGAATAAGCCGTCTTCTTCCATTTTTTCAATTTCAGAAATACGTTTGATTCGTTTTGAGATTGTTTTGTAGTTAGTTAAGATTCCACCTAACCATCTTTGGTTAACGTAGAATTGACCAGCACGTTCTGCTTCAGCTTTAACTGAATCTTGTGCTTGTTTTTTAGTACCTACGAATAAGACTTTACCGCCATCTTCAGATACTTGTTTGATGAAGTTGTATGCTTCTTCAACTTTTTTCACTGTTTTTTGTAAGTCAATGATATAAATACCATTTCTCTCAGTGAAGATATATTTTTTCATTTTTGGGTTCCAACGACGTGTTTGGTGGCCGAAGTGAACACCAGCTTCTAACAATTGTTTCATTGATATAACTGCCATTATAAATTCCTCCTATTGGTTAATTACCTCCATAACAAACTCATATAAAGACAATAATTAAATATTGCACCCTCTATATTTGCATTTATTATGTGCGTATTGGCTTTATAGCCGAAAATAAATATATCATAATTCGACGTTGATTGCAATGCCTTTTGAATAATAAATGATTGATTAAAACAAACCCTATCTAGTGTTATTTATTATTTATTTTTGATTGCTAAAGTGTTACCAAATATCATTTTCAATTTCTCACAAAAATTAAGGTTTAGGTACCTCAATAGTCGTCCCTAAACCTCAATAGTTTTATTTATTACGTTCTAATTCATCTAAGAATTTTTCTTTTTTAACTTTGATAAATGTACCTTTCATACCTAAAGAACGTGACTCGATGACACCAGCGCTTTCTAATTTACGAAGTGCATTTACAATTACTGAACGTGTAATACCGACTCTATCAGCAACTTTAGAAGCGATTAATAATCCTTCATTACCACCTAATTCATCAAAGATATGTTCGATAGCTTCTTTTTCTGAATAAGATAATGAATTGATTGCCATTGTTATTGATGCTTTATCTCGTGCTTCTTTTTCAACTTCATTGTGCTTTTCACGTAAAATCTCCATACCAATGACTGTTGCAGCATATTCACCTAAAACTAAATCATTTTCATTGAAATCATCTTGAACTCTTCCTAAAACTAACGTACCTAATCTTTCTCCTCCACCTAAAATAGGGAATATTGTTGTTCTACTATTAACAAACACTTCTCTATTTTCTGGTGGGAATACCGTTAAAACATTATCAATATCAATATTAGATTGCGTTTCTTTAACATCCATTAATTGATCTGTATATTCTGCTGGGATATGTCTGTCTTCAAGCATATGAATAATACGATCGCTTTTAAGTAATTCGTTTAAGCTCGACCCTAAAATTTTACCTCTTCTCGACACAATAAATACATTAGTTACTGTAACGCTACTAATCGTTTGTGCAACGTCCTTAAAATCTACTGCGATGCCTTTATGTTTCTGTAATAACGTGTTTAACTCTCTTGTTTTAGATAATAAGCTCATAATTTTTCTCCTTCTTTTTATTTTTATAGAATAAATGCACTTAAATCTTTATTCGTTGAGATTGATTTTAATTTATCATCAACATATTGTGGTGTGATATCAACAACCGCATGTGGCATATTTGGTGCTTCGAAAGATAAATCCTCTAACATTTTTTCTAAAATTGTGTGTAATCGACGAGCACCAATATTATCAGTATCTTGATTGACTTGATATGCAATTTCAGCTAATCGTGTAATGGCTTCATCTGAGAAGTTAACTGTTACTTCCTCTGTTTGTAGTAAAGCTTCATATTGTTTAACTAGTGATAATTTAGGTTCTTTAAGAATTCTAACGAAATCTTCTACTGATAAACTATCAAGTTCGACTCTAATTGGAAATCGTCCTTGAAGCTCTGGAATTAAATCACTAGGTTTAGACACGTGGAATGCACCAGCGCCAATAAATAGCATATGTTCAGTATTTACAGTACCATATTTAGTTTGAATCATGCTACCTTCAAGAATTGGCAAGATATCACGTTGAACACCTTGTCTTGAAACATCTTGACCACTATTTTGATTATTTGTTGCCACTTTATCGATTTCGTCGATAAAGATAATTCCCATTTGTTCAGCTAACTCTAATGCTTCTTGATTAGCTGTTTCTTGATCGATCAATTCATCTGCAAAGTCATCAGCAAGTATTTTACGTGCCGTCTTAACAGGAACTTCACGTTCAACTTTCTTTTTCGGCATAAGTTGATTCATCATATCTTGCATTTGTTGGTTTTGATTAGTACCTAACATTCCTAAAGCACCAGGATCTTGTTCAACTTTGATACGCACTTTTTCTTCTTCAAGTTTTCCTTCTTCAAGTTGCTTTTTGATTTCTGAACGTTTAGTTTTAATTTCCTCTGTTGGTGGTTCTTCCTCTTCTTCATTATTTTGATTGAAGTTTGGAATTGCTCCACCAAATAAAGACTCTAAGGGATTATTGCCTTGAGATGCTTTTTTCTTCATACTAGGAACAAGTAACTTCACTAATTTATCGTTAGCTTTTTGTGTTGCTTCATCTTTGACCATTTCTTTCTTTTCGTCTTTAACTAATCGCACTGACACATCAACTAAATCTCTGACCATACTCTCAACGTCACGACCTACATAACCAACTTCTGTAAATTTAGTTGCTTCAACTTTAATAAATGGTGCACCTACAATTTTGGCCATTCTACGTGCGATTTCTGTTTTACCTACACCTGTTGGTCCAATCATTAAAATATTTTTGGGTGCAATTTCTTGTTTTGATTCTTCATCTAATAAGCTTCTTCTGTATCTATTACGTAAGGCAATCGCTACTTTTCTTTTCGCATCATCTTGCCCTACAATATATTCGTTTAATTTAGATACAATATCTTTCGGTGTTAATTTTATACCATTTGTATCCATATATGGATGACCTCCAATTTTCTTACTTTCTGAAATCAATGTTATTTATATTTACTACAAATCAATTTGCTCGATTGATTATTGATACTTATAATGTTTCAACTATAATATTATCATTTGTGAAAACACAAATGTCAGATGCCACCTTCAAACTCTCGTAAGCCATTTCTTCTGCTGACATTTGTCCTGCGTGTCGTTTAAGTGCTCGACCTGCACTTAATGCATAATTTCCACCTGAACCTATAGCTATTAAATCATCATCAGGAGCTATTACTTCTCCTGTACCGCTGACAACTAAGATTGCATCTTTGTCCATAACAATTAACATTGCTTCTAACTGACGAAGCTGTTTGTCGCCTCGCCACTCTTGTGCAAGTTCAACGGCTGCTCTTTCAAGATTTCCACTAAATTGTTGAAGTTTTGTTTCGAACTTTTCAAAAAGTGTAAACGCATCGGCAACGCTACCTGCAAACCCTGCTAGTACCTTCCCATCGTATAAACGTCTTACTTTTCTTGCTGTTTGTTTCATAATCACTTGTTGTCCTAATGTGACTTGTCCGTCACCGGCCATCGCTGCGCCACCATTATGTCTTACAGCATATATCGTAGTTGCATGTAATGAGTTATCCATCATTCATTCTCCTTTTTTGCTCGAGGATGTGCATTAAAATAAACTTTCCTTAATTGTTGATTAGATACGTGTGTATATTTTCCTGTGGTTGATAAATTAACATGACCAAGTAATGATTGCACTGTTCTCAAATCCGCACCTTGATTTAACAAATGCGTTGCAAAGGTATGTCGTAATTTATGAGGGTGAATGTTCGTTACACCTGACGTACGTTTCACCACATCATTAAGTACGTATCTAACTCCTCTTTCTGTTATTGGTTGACCTTGCATATTTACGATTAAATAGTCATGATCAACATGTTTTAAAGGTTTAAATTCCTTTAAATATCGTTCTATACTTTGCTTACAAAATTCGCCGAAAGGAATAAATCTTTCTTTATTACCTTTACCCAATACTTTAACACCAGGTAACTTCATATCTAAATCTTGTGTTTTGATGTGCACCAACTCAGAAACACGTATACCTGTTGCATATAATAGTTCAAGTATTACTTTATCTCGCATACCTTTTTTACTATCAGTCTCTACTGTTTTAAATAAAGCTTCCATTTCTTCTTCATAAAAAAATTGTGGTAGATACTGTTCTTTCTTAGGGTGTACAAGTTGAACAAATGGATTAACAACTGACTCATCTTGTGTCATCCAATATTCATAAAAAGTACGTAACGTAGAAATTTTACGTGAAACTGTAGTTCTTTTCAAATTTTTCGAATATAAAAAACTTAAATAATTTCTTGCGTCTTTATATTCAAAGTTATTTAAATCTAAAGATTCCTGATATAAAAAATCATTAAATTGCACAATATCATCACGATATGATTTAAGCGTGTGATCAGAAAAATTTCGTTCTACTTTTAACATATAGAGAAACGCTTTTTGAATATCATTCAATAAATTTCGCCTCCATCATATTGAATTGTAGCATATCCGTGGTAGGGCTTACAGTGATTTGATATTCAATTCAAAATCTTTCGAGAATTGTAACATATCCCTTTATCAATCATAACCAACAAAAAGCTAGATAGCATAAGCCACCTAGTTCATGTTCTTAAAAATTATAAAGTCTTTTTATAATTTTCAAGATATTCTAATGCACGATTTGCTTGTGTTTCATATCTTTCTTTTTTATCTTTAATTCTCTTTTCTAATGATGGTAATAAACCAAAGTTGGCATTCATTGGTTGGAAGTTCTTTTCATTTTTAGCATGTGAAATATAATAAGCCATACTACCAATCATTGTTTCTCTAGGGAAAATAACCTCACCTTTATCTAGTAATTTATGTGCTAAGTTAATCCCTGAAACTAATCCGCTTGCTGCACTTTCAACGTAACCTTCCACACCAGTCATTTGTCCTGCAAAGTAAATATTTTCATGACCAATTAATTCATACTTTTCGTTTAAGACATCTGGTGAATTAATAAATGTGTTTCTATGCATTACACCATAACGTACAATATCTACATTTTCTAATCCTGGGATTAATTTAATAACTTCCTTTTGCGCACCCCATTTTAAATGTGTTTGGAAACCAACAATATTATATAACGTGCCCGCTGCATCATCTTGTCTTAATTGAACAACCGCAAATGGACGTTTACCTGTTTTAGGATCTTCTAATCCAACTGGTTTCATTGGCCCAAAAAGCAATGTTTTTCTACCGCGTTCTGCCATGACTTCAAACGGCATACAGCCTTCAAAATATTTTTCTTTTTCAAATTCATTAACTGGTGCGACTTCCGCTTCTAATACAGTATTATAAAAACGATCAAACTCTTCTTCGGTCATCGGACAGTTTAAATATGCTGCTTCTCCTTTATCATATCTAGATTTTAAATAAACTTTATCCATATCTATTGAATCTTTTTCGATGATAGGTGCTGCAGCATCATAGAAGTACAATTGATCTTTGCCTGTAATATCTACGATTTCTTGTGCTAAATTTTCTGTAGTAAGTGGTCCAGTAGCAATGATTGTATATCCTTCTGGAATACTGTGAACTTCCTGATTTAAAACTGTCACATTGTGATGATTTCTAAGTGTGTCAGTGATATAACCAGCAAAGTCATGTCTATCAACTGCAAGAGCGCCTCCTGCTGGTACTCTAGCTTTATCTGCAGCCTGTATAATTAAAGAATCTAAGCGTCTCATCTCTTCTTTCAATACACCTACAGCATTTGTAAGTGCATTACCTCTTAATGAGTTTGAACATACTAACTCTGCAAATTTATCTGTATGATGCGCAGGTGTTTGTTTAACTGGGCGCATTTCTATTAAATTAACTTTAATTCCTCTTTCTGCTAATTGATATGCAGCTTCGGAACCAGCTAAACCAGCACCAACTACATTGACTGTTTGTGTCATGCTTATGCCTCCTGTAGACTTCTTTTGGTTATATTTTAACGATTTATGGTCTTTATTTAAACTATAAAAATAGCTCGCACAACTTGATTGTGTAGCTATTTTTATATAAGTCATATCTATTTTTGTACTTCTTCTTTGTAATCACAATTTGAACAAGTGACTTGGCTGCTTCGACCTTTTTTCTTATCAACGAGATAATGATTACATTTTGGACAATCTCTACCTACCGGTTTATCCCATGAAATGAAATCACATTCTGGGTAATTTGAACAACCATAAAAAATTCTATTTTTCTTAGATTTACGTTCAACTACTTCTCCATCTTTACATGTAGGACACTTAACACCGATAGTCTTCACGATTGCTTTTGTATTTCGACAATCTGGGAAGTTGGAACATGCTATAAATTTTCCGTATCTTCCCATTTTGATAACCATTGGAGAGCCACAAACTTCACAGTCTTCTCCAGCAGGTTCATCTTTTATCTCGATTTTTTCCATTTCTTCTTCAGCACGTTCAACATCTTGTTTGAAACTATTGTAGAAGTCACCAACAACTTTTCGCCAATTCATGTCACCTTCTGCAATTTTATCAAGTAATGTCTCCATATTAACTGTGAATTCAACATCGATAATTTCTGGGAAGTATTCTTTCACTTGTTCATAAACAATTTCACCCAATTCAGTTGGCATAAAACGTTTACTTTCAAGTTTAACGTAGTTACGTTTTTGAATTGTATCTATCGTTGGTGCATACGTCGAAGGTCGTCCAATTTTTAATTCTTCTAACGTTTTAACTAATCGTGCTTCCGTATATCTCGGTGGTGGCTGTGTAAAATGTTGTGCTGGTTCAATTTGTGTAGCTGTGACTTTATCACCTTGCTCTAATTTAGGTAATTTATTTTCTTTATCACTGTCTTTGTCATCTTTAGTTTCAACATATAATGTCATGAAACCTTTAAATTTTATTGTCTGACCATTAGCTCTGAATTTAATATCATTTTGAGTGACATCTAAAGCAATAGTATCTAAAATAGCTGGAGCCATTTGACTTGCCACAAAACGTTCCCATATCAATTTATATAATCGATGTTGATCACGTGTTAAGAACGATTTCATTTCTTCTGGTGTTCTTAATGTGCTTGTAGGTCTAATAGCTTCATGGGCATCTTGATCCCCTTGTTTACCAGATGCTTTTCTTTTAGATACGTATTCATTGCCATACTTATCAATGATATAATTTTTAGCTTCTGATTTAGCTTGATCTGAGATACGTGTTGAATCAGTACGCATATAGGTAATTAAACCAACTGTTCCTTGTCGCTTCAAATCAATACCTTCATAAAGTTGTTGCGCAATCATCATTGTTTTACGCGCTTTAAAATTCAATTTACGTGCTGCTTCTTGTTGAAGCGTAGATGTTGTAAATGGATTAGCTGGATTACGTGTTTTTTCTTTTTTATTAACGTTTGTTATTTCAAACTCGTCTCCATCTAGCGCTGCAGTAATCTTTTCAACATCTTCTTTTTTATTTAATTTATATGGTTTATTTTTATAATGAAGGAATTTGGCAGTAAATTTAGACTTTTTATATCTAAACTCACCTTCAATTGTCCAATATTCTTCTGGTTTAAAGTTTCTTATTTCATTTTCTCTATCAATAACAAGTTTCAATGCTACAGATTGTACACGTCCTGCTGATAAACCTTTTTTAACTTTCTTCCATAATACAGGAGAAATATTATAACCTACTAATCTATCAAGTATACGACGTGCTTGTTGCGCATCTACTAGATCCATTTCAATACCTCTAGGGTGTTTGAAACTATCTTTGACTGCATCTTTTGTTATTTCATTAAATACAACTCTGTTTTCTTTTGAATCTTCTAATTCTAATATTTTTGACAAATGCCAAGCAATCGCTTCACCTTCGCGGTCCGGGTCACTAGCTAGAAAAACTTTTTTAGCTTTTTTCGCATGCTTTTTCAATTCTTTTACAACAGGACCTTTACCACGTATTGTTATATATTTGGGTTCATAGTTATCTTCAGTGTCCACGCCCATTTGACTTCTAGGTAAATCACGAACGTGTCCCATTGAAGCAATAACTTTATATCTTTTTCCTAAATACTTTTCAATGGTTTTAGCTTTTGCAGGCGACTCAACTATGACTAAATTATCTGCCAAAGTGATTTCCCCCTTGCTAATCTAATTACTAAAGATAAATGATAAACGTTTAATTTTGTTTTTGTCAATGTTTTAATATTTTATCAAGCATTTTGTTTTAACTTTTATTTAATTTTCCATTCATTTCTTTAATGATTTTAATCCATTTTCTTAAAGTCTAATTGTCTCACACTAACTATTTTATCAATTTAAATAGTCTTGTAAAATGTCTTCAGCACTAACGACCATAGAAGCTCCTTCTTGATGCAATAATAGATTTCCTTTTGTTTTTGAATCAAATAATTTACCCGGTAAAACATACACATTTCTATTTTGTTCTAATGCACAATCAACTGTGATTCTGCTACCACTTCTTTCATTTGATTCAGTTAATAATACACCTTTTGATAATCCACTAATAATCCTATTTCTTTCTGGAAACTTATACTTAGCAATTGGCGAAAATGGTGGGTACTCCGAAATAACTAACCCCTTTTCTTCAATATTTTTTCTTAATGAAACTAAGTTTCTAGGATAATAATAATGGTGACCAAACCCTAATACTGCAATGGTTGATAAATCGATTTTCAAGGCTTGTATGTGTGCTTCACTATCGGCACCTTCTGCTAACCCAGAAATAATCGTAATATTTTTTTCTTTAAATGAAGGAAAAAGATATTGTAGTGCTTCTTGCGTATAATTTGAACATTTCCTAGCACCAACAATTGCCAAAGTTTGATTACTTAAAAATAATTTCTTATCTCCCTTATAAAATAGAACAAATGGATAATCATAGATTTCTTTTAATAAATAAGGATAATCTTCGTCGAAAAAAGTGATATATTTTACATGTAATTGTCGAAGAATTTTCATAATTTCTACTATATTTATTTGTTTATATTTATGAAATTTTGATAAAAGCGTAGGATGATGTTGAGTAATCCAATATAATAATGAAATTTCTTGTTCATTAGAAGTCATTTGGAAAATATGAGGGTTGTACCGATAAAATTGATGGATTTGTGAGGTTGTAAAATGTGACCAGTATAATTTAGGTAAAAAGTTTTCGTTCAAATTCATTACTCCTTTAGCTCAATTATACAAAGAAATAACTCATTAAAACATTACAGTTAACAAACATCTTAATACGATTTGTAATGAACTTTTAAGAAGTAAAATCATCATTTCTTTATACACCTGAAATGAAATATGGCCGTAAAATGAATAGTAAGAATATAAATTTAATATGCGCACAAAAAAAGCTTAGACACTCATATAAAGTGTCTAAGCTCATTACATACATTATTCGTACGATTATTTTACAGTTAATAATTCGTCATAAATACCAGCTTTTTTAGCTGCTTCGATTAATGTTGTACCAATTTCAGAAGGTGTGTCAGCAGTTTCTACACCACAACTATTTAAAGTTTTAATTTTTTCAGATGCAGTACCTTTACCACCAGAGATAATCGCACCAGCATGGCCCATACGTTTTCCTGGAGGTGCTGTTTGACCACCAATGAATCCTACTACTGGTTTAGTCATATTAGCTTTAATCCATTCAGCTGCTTCTTCTTCAGCTGTACCACCGATTTCACCAATCATAACAACAGCTTTTGTTTCTGGATCTTCATTGAATGCTTTTAATACATCGATGAAGTTAGTACCGTTAACTGGGTCGCCACCGATACCTACAGCAGTTGTTTGGCCAATACCTTCTTCAGTTAATTGGTGAACTGCTTCATAAGTTAATGTACCTGAACGAGATACAACACCTACGTGACCTTTTTTGTGGATGTAACCTGGCATAATACCAATTTTACATTCATCTGCTGTGATAACACCTGGGCAGTTTGGTCCTACTAAACGTGTTTTTCTGCCTTGTAAATAACGTTTAACTTTAACCATATCTACAACAGGAATATGTTCAGTAATACAAATAACCATGTCTAATTCAGCATCAGCAGCTTCTAAAATAGAGTCTGCAGCAAATGGTGCAGGCACGTAAACTACTGATACATTAGCACCAGTTTCTTGTTTTGCTTCTTCTACAGTATTGAATACTGGAACACCTTCTACTACTTGTCCACCTTTACCAGGTGTTACCCCTGCGACAATTTGTGTTCCATAATCTAACATTTGTTTTGTATGGAAAAGGGCAGTAGACCCTGTAATACCTTGTACCATTACTTTAGTATTTTTATCTATAAATACACTCATCTTAGTGTTCCCATCCTTTCCTTATGATTCTTTCACAAGTTTAACAATTTTTTGAGCGCCTTCAGCCATAGTAGCTGCTGGTTCAATCGCTAAACCTGAATCATTTAAGATTTCTTTACCGCGTTCTACGTTAGTACCTTCTAAACGTACTACAAGTGGTAAAGTTAACTCTACTTCTTTAACTGCTGCAACAATACCTTCAGCAATGACGTCACATTTCATGATTCCACCAAAGATATTTACAAAGATACCTTTAACATGTTCATCACCTAAGATGATTTTGAATGCTTCAGTAACTTTTTCTTTAGTAGCACCGCCACCAACGTCTAAGAAGTTAGCCGGATTTCCACCAAAATGATTGATTGTATCCATTGTAGCCATGGCTAAACCTGCGCCATTAACCATACAACCAATATCTCCATCTAAAGCAATATATGATAAATCATATTTAGATGCTTCGATTTCTTTTGGATCTTCTTCTTCTAAGTCTCTTAATTCCATAATGTCTTTATGTCTGAATAAAGCGTTATCATCGAAATTAAGTTTAGCATCCAATGCTAAAACATCACCGTCACCAGTAGTTACTAGTGGGTTAATTTCAACGATTGAACAATCTTTTTCAATGAATACATTGTAAAGTGAAATTAAGAATTTCGCTGCTTTATTAATTGATTCTTTTGGAATATTAATATTGAAAGCAATTCTACGTGCTTGGTAAGGTGATAAACCTACAACCGGATCAATTGTTTCTTTAAAGATTTTTTCAGGTGTTTTAGCAGCTACTTCTTCAATTTCAGTACCGCCTTCTTCTGAAGCCATTAAAGTCACTTTATCAGTAGCACGATCAATTACAAAACCTACATAATATTCTTTTTGAATATCGCAACCTTGTTCGATATATAAGCGTTTCACTTCTTTACCTTCAGGTCCTGTTTGATGTGTAACTAATTGTTTACCTAATAATTCATTAGCGTAAGTTTCAACTTCAGATAGTGATTTTGCAATTTTAACACCGCCTGCTTTACCTCTACCCCCAGCGTGTATTTGTGCTTTAACCACATATACATCTGAATCTAATTCTTTCGCTTTTTCCACCGCTTCTTCAGCAGTAAATGCTACTCGTCCTTCTGGAACGGCTACGCCCATTGAACGAAATATTTCTTTACCTTGATACTCGTGGATATTCATCTTCCATCCTCCTGTTTCTTAGGTTAAGTTCCCTTTTAATTATAAAAAATGAAAGCGTTATTGTAAACTGATACACCATCTTTTTTGCAATTAATTTAAAATTCAAACTATTGTAAGATTGATTTTATCGGTTCAAAAGTTTTACGATGTTCTGATATGACACCATTTTGAGCAATACCTTCAAGATGAGCTTTAGTACCATAACCAACATTATTTTCAAAATCATAACCGGGATATTGTTTCGCTATATCCTTCATATAGTTATCTCGGTACTCTTTAGCCATAATACTTGCAGCTGCAATAGATACACTTTTAGCATCACCTTTAATAATCGACGTTTGATTAATCTCATTATCTAAAGTCATCGCATCAATTAATAAATGCGTTGGTTGAACCTTTAATTGATCAATGGCACGTTGCATAGCCAATCGTGTTGCTTGATAGATATTCATTTCATCAATTTCTGCTGATGTAGCAATACCATATGCATAATCTGTCACACCATCTATTAATTGTTGATTCAAGACAGCTCTATTTTTAGCAGATACTTTTTTAGAATCGTTAAGACCTAAATATCGATGGCCTGGATTTAAAATCACTGCACATGCCACGACTGGTCCAGCTAGTGGACCTCTTCCGACTTCATCAATACCGCATATAAATGCTTTACTATTTTGAGCTAAAATATCATTTTCATACAAATTCATTTCTTCATAATTTCGAATTAATGTTAATTCTTTTTCTAATTGTTTTTTTCGTGAGGTAATTGCTTTTTGAACACCTTTACGGTCATCGTTATTACATTCGTGTTGTTCAAGGACTTCTAACGAATCAATTTGATCAATAATTGATTTTATTTCTTTAATTGTTTTAGCCATGTTCAATGTCACGCTTCATTTCTTTATATATATCAAAACAATATGTGCCAATTTTAGCGTTACGGATTTCATAAATAATAAGTTCAATAACTGCTTCATAATCCACTTCGTTACCCTTTTGTAAAAGACCCCTACGACGACCAATCGCATCAAACCATTCCAATATTCCAGCTTCTTCATCAACATCAATATTGTAATGCTTTTTTAATCCTTCTAAATCTTTTTCAATCATAAATTGAAGACCATAAATAGCTACTTCGTCTAGATGAACAATGCTATCTTTAATTGCACCGGTTAGGCTTAATTTTTTACCTACCTCTTCATCTTCGAATTTTGGCCATAAAATCCCTGGTGTATCTAACAATTGTAAAGAAGTACCTACTTTAATCCATTGTTGTTGTTTCGTAACACCTGGTTTATTACCAGTTTGTGCAATACTACGATTTGCGAGCTTATTAATGAGCGTTGATTTACCAACATTAGGTATACCAACAATCATTGCACGTATCGCTCTTGGTCTTAACCCTTTTGCTTTTTCACGATCAAATTTTTCTTTAGTAGCTTGTATAGCTGCTTTCTCAACATCTTTTAAATTTTTACCATGCTTCGCATCTACAGCAACTGGATAATACCCTTTCTCTTCGAAATATTGTTCCCATTTTTCTAGTTCTTTTAAGTTTGTCATATCTTTTTTATTTAAAATAACCACTCTAGGTTTTTGTTTAATTACTTCATCAATCATTGGATTTCTTGAGCTATACGGAATACGAGCATCGACAAGTTCAAACACTACGTCAACTTTTTTTAATTGCTCACTTACTTCCCTTTTGGCTTTAGCCATATGTCCTGGATACCATTGAATTGCCATCGTTATCACCTTTCGTTACTATCAATTTTTCTAAAATACATATTGTTCAAATTATACGCTAACATCTTCATCTAGACTAGGTTTAGTTTAACACGATAAGCTTGTTAGACCATTTTACTTCATATTTTATATTTTAAGATTTTGTAAAATATCTTAAACAAAAGCATAAATACTTTTCATCATTCTTGCTATCACATACAATTTGATAATAAGCATGACTTTAAACTAACATATAAACCAGTTTGATTTTGGTAGTGTAAAACATGCTTATGTTATATATATGCAATTAGGAGTAAGACATGAAAAAATCACTTAAATACATATTCATATTCGTACTTTTATCACTTGTTGGTCATAGCTACGTTATATATAAATTTTATCATGATGGCATACTTTTTACCGGACCTAATGATGGTATGGAACAAATGGTTCCTATCCAAATGTTTCTATTCAATCAATGGAGTCACGGTAACTGGTTTTATTCATCAGATTTTGGATTAGGTGGCGACTTCTTCACCGATTTAAGCTATTACTTTTCTACAAATATACTTTTTATTATCAACGCATTAGTCATTATGTTGTTAAAGTTAGTTATTCATTTAGACACATCTCAACTATTATTTTGGATGAATAACGCACTTATCGTTTCAATTATCAAAGCAAGTATTGCACTTTATTGTACATATTTATTTGCAAAGCACCTGACAAAACATCATCTTATTAGTCTACTCATGGCCTTTTTATTTGTGATCTCACCCTTATATTTTAGATTCACCGTATATTGGCCATTTTTCAGTGATGTTTTTATTTTCATGCCTTTGTTACTTTTATCTATTGAACGATTTTTAAAAATGAAAAAATTAGGCTTATTTATTGTAACCATGTCGCTCATATTGATTAACAATTTTTATTTTGCCTATTACTTACTCATTATAGGCGCAGGTTATATCATTCTTAGAATCATCTTTAGACACCCTAACGATCTAGCCAGTCGTAAACAAGCGTTATTCATCTTTGGTATCAGTGGATTTTTATCGTTAGGTAATAGCCTGTTTATTTTTTACCATAGTGTTCAAAGTTATTTAAATAATCGTAGAGCGCCATTCTCTGGTAAAGTACCTAACTTCGAACATCTAGATGCAAATACAAATTTATTTTTTGATAATTACTTAATCGTCATTTTATTTATAACTATCCAAGCTATTTTAAGTTTCAAATTATATAAACATTTTTATTATCGACTTTTTGCCATTTTAACAATTATATTTATATGTTTTAATTTCATTCCATTTATAGACCAATTATTTAATGGATTTTCTGCACCTCAAAAAAGATGGCATTTTATCATTGCATTTAACTCAGCAATTCTCATAGGCCTTTATGTAAAATATTTTAAAACTTTATCGATTAAATCCTATCTCATAACTAATCTATTGGCTCAAAGTACTATATTTATTAGTGCAATTGCATATCATACATATGTTGCATGGATTATCTTGGTACCTATCGTATCTATCATTGGTTTATGTATTTTAATTCTAAACGATAGAACGAGTCGTACTAAATTGACTTATCTATTTATCATTGCCATTTCATTACTTAATGTGATGGTGTCGTTTGTTTTTATAAAGAATCAGATATACTTTGAAGATCATAAAGATAGAGCAAATACGTTCTACCTTAATTCCAATATGTATAGTTCCGAATTACAACGTGCATTAGTTAAGCAAATGAATCATTCTAAACGTAATGATGAGCGAATTGATTGGCGTGTCAATGAGCAAGACAACACACCTATGTACCAACATTTCAAAGGTTTAAGTTTGTATTCAAGTATCTTCCATCACAATATCCTCGATGATTATTATGATGATTTAAAGATTAACTTGGCTGAAGAATCACTGAGTCGTTATCAATCAACGAACGGTAGACAAAACATTGCCAGTCTATTTTCTATTAGATATGTCATGTTGAAAGATTATCAACATAATATTCCTAGTTACTTTAAAAAGGTGAAATCTGCAGGTCAATATTCAATTTACGAAAATACACTTAACCTACCTTCAGTTAAAGTTACAAATCATATTTATGATAAGGGATCTTTAAAGACACCTATTGATAGAGAGCATGCAATGTTAGATGGAGTCGTATTAGATAATAAAGGGGCAAATTATAATCAAAGGGCAAAAAATTTGTTAAATCAAGTTGATATATCGAGTCAAAACATTGTTAAATTAAATAAGCATCGTATTAAAGTAACTCAATCTTCAGGCAAAGTTAAGCTTCATTTACCTAAGAAATTACAAAAACGATACACTGATTTTTATTTAACGATGAAAATTAAAAGAGGTTTACCTGATAGTAATTATACGGTGAATATTAATCAATATAGTAACAATCGTCTGTACAATGATTCTGTTTATAGAATTGGCGTCGATACACAACTTTACCGAACACAACCTGATAAGAATGGTGATATTACGATTCAACTATCACCAAAAGGCACTTTCGATTTACAATTATTGAACCTAAATGGTGAAAATTATGATACGCTCAAAAAAGCACATCAATCCGCAAACTTTAATATGACATATCATGATATTAAAAATGGCGTTAAAGTTAATTTAGATAAACATTCCAAAGGCATGGCAACCATTAACATTCCTTATCGAAGCGGTATGAAAGCCTTTGTTGATGGAGAACAAGAAAAAGTTTATAAAGCCAATGGCATGATGACAGCAGTACCAGTAGATAAAAATGCAAAAACAATAGTCATAAAATATCAACCACCATTTTGGAATACAATGATATTCATTTCGATTTCAAGCATTTTTATAAGTTGGTTATTCGTTAAATACATTTATCCTAAAAAGAGAAAGAAGAGGACACATAGTGTTTAAAAAAATTGTTTCTAAGCCATTCTTATTATTAGCTTCAATTATTATTTTAAGTTGCATCTTATCATTATTCATATACATTCCATTCATTTACCGTTTCATCACTCAAGGCGTTGTCTTTAGTGGTGAGGGTGATGGCTTTAGGCAAATGATGCCTTTTCAAATGTATCTATATGAGCACTTCACACAATTCAAAGGATTTTATGATGAATCTTTTGGATTAGGTGGAGATTATGTTAAGGGGCTAGCATATTATTATTCCATGTCACCTTTAATGTGGTTAAACTTTTTAACGATATGGATATTAGAAAAAATTGGATTAGCACACCCTCACGATATTAGTTATTGGCCAGCTAATCAGCTCATAATGGCCTATGTTAGAACGGTTATTACATTTGTCTGTACGTTTTATTTCTTTAAATATATAAAGTTAAAACCAATAGCAGTTATAATGGCAACGATAATGTATGGTATGTCGACAGTAGTTCTCTACTATAACTTTACATGGTCATTTTACGGTAATTTATTAATCTTATTACCGCTTTCATTATTGGCTATGGAACGCTTCTTCAGAGAGAAGAAAATCGGGTTATTTATCTTTGTCATAGCTTTAACTTTATTTATGAACTTCTATTTTAGCTATTATCAAGCGATTGTGTTGGGCTTTTATTTTATGTATAGAGTCATTGTCATTCACCCTAAAGATATCGTAAATAGATGGCAAAAATGCTATCTACTCATCATAGGGGTTTTATTAAGCGTAATGAGTAGTATTTTAGGCTTATATACTGGATTGTCGTCATTTTTTAATAATGACCGAGCGCAAAATCCTAAACTTGAAACACCACTCTTTACAGATCTTGTTAATACTAATTTTAATATTTTTTCAGATGGCTTTTATATAACCATTACCTTTATTACTATTATTGCTTTATTTTCATTCAAATTATATCGTCATTATTATTTTAAATTATTTGCGATTGTAACTTGGATATTACTTATTGGTTCTCTATCTCAATATTTTGATAGTGCTTTTAATGGTTTTTCAATGCCGCAAAGACGTTGGGTATACGCTTTAACTCTATCTTCAAGTGCTTTAGTCGCATTATTCATTCAACATATCAGTGAGTTATCTCTTAAAAGATATAATCTCATTGCTATCCCTATTACAATTTATGGAATTGTTTATTTTGTATTAGCTGAAAAAACAATATATTGGATTCCAGTGTCTATCGTGTTGATATGTTTATTAGCTATATTGATTAAGAAACCACAACTTCAATCAAAAAAATGGATTCAAATCGCACTCGTATTAATGATTTTCATACAACAACTTGGAATTGAACATATCACAATCAAAAATACCATTGAACCGTATCAAACTACAATGAAAACAATTGACGATCCTAGCTACCGAGGTAAAGTATTAAATAAAACCATTCAAAATATCAAAAATTCTCAATCAAATCCACTATCACGAATTGATTATATGTCATTTTATGGTTTGAATTCACCATTTATTTACCACTATAATGGCATCTCACTCTATTCAAGTATATTTGATGGAGGCATATTGAAATATTACGATAAAATGATGCAAATCAATATGCCAGTGGATAAAAACAGTACCTACCGCTATTTAGGCAATCGAGCCAATTTAATGGCTATTTGGGGTGTGGAAGATCGCCTTAGACACCCTAAAGATTTAAATATGCCTTATGGTTTTGAAAAGAAAAAGCTAATCAAAGATAAAGGTGATCAATGGATTCATTCTCATAATACGATTAATTATCCAGCAGCACATGTCACAAATAAAATTTATGATTCAAGTGATTTAAAATCACCTTTAGATCGTGAACAAGCTATGATTCAAGGTATTGTATTGAATGATAAAAGTTCAAAACCGAATACATCGTTTAAACGAAATCCTAATCTTTTATCTCATGCTGACATTAAATTAAATCATGCTAAACAAATCAAAAATCATCAAATAGAAGTTACTAAAAATAATGGTGGTATGCAGCTTCAACTACCAAAATCTTTTACTCAACGTTATAAAGATTTATATATAGAAATGGATGTTGAGTTATTAGCACCTGACAAGAATCATCGTGTTAGTGTTAATGAATATAGTCAAGATAGGAATCCTCTTACTTATAAATATCGTAGATTTGTTAGTCCTGTCACTATGAGGGTAAAATCATCAAATCTATTAAATATCAAGCTATCGCCAGGTAAATATCGTCTTAAAGTTAACGGTATTTATGGAGAAAACTATCAAACTTTACGCAAATCAGAGAAGCACTTGAAAAAAGTGGATATCCATAAACAAAGAAATGGATATATGATTAAAAAAGATAAAAAAGAAGATGGCTATTTAGTCATGCCTATTCCTTATGCCAAAGGGATGAAGGCAAGTATTGATGGTCACGCAGTGGAAGTTAAAAAAGCAAATGGTATTATGACAGCTATACCTGTTAAAAAAGGCCAAGAACTGATTCGATTAACATACACTCCACCACACTTTTATTTATTAATTGTTATCTCAATTGCAGGTATTATCATTAGTATGATATTTGCTAGAAGTATTAAAAAGAATCATTAAATTATTGATAAATAGTTGGTCGAAGGGCACAATAATGAGTCCTTCGACCATCTTTTTTATATAAAAATAAATAAAAAAAGCATTAAACTGTGTCTGAAATGACAACAGTTTAATGCTTTATGATTGAATCTGATATGATTCAATTTTATTGATCGAATTGGCTGATTAACGAATTTCTTGAATTCTAGCAGCTTTACCACGTAAATTACGTAAGTAGTATAATTTAGCACGACGTACTTTACCGCGACGTTTAACTTCAATTTTTTCGATTTTTGGAGTGTGTAATGGGAATGTACGTTCCACACCTACACCTGAAGAAATTTTACGAACTGTGAAAGTTTCTGAAATTCCTCCACCACGGCGTTTAATTACAACACCTTCGAATACTTGGATACGTTCACGTGAACCTTCAATGATACGAACGTGTACACGTAAAGTGTCACCTGGACGGAATGAAGGTAAATCTGTACGTAATTGTGATTTAGTTACTGCTTCGATTAACTTATGATTACTCATTATAAATTCTCCTCTTCAACCTATGTTCTTGCCTAGACAAATGTATAGCAGCGGATCATAGTGATTTTTAGTGTTTTTTCACACTTAAATTATGTTAGCACAACGTTAGTCTTTTTTCAATTGGTTTTTGTATGTTTGTATTATTTTTTTATCTTTATCCGATAAATCATATTGCTCTAATAAATCGGGTCTCTTGTTCAAAGTACGGATTAATTTTTGTTCATGACGCCATTGATCAATATGAGCATGATTTCCAGATAATAAAACATCTGGCACTTTCATTCCATTATATTCACGTGGTCTAGTATATTGTGGAAATTCTAATAACCCATCAGAGAATGAATCATCTTGGTGTGACTGTTCGTTTCCAAGTACACCTGGAATTAATCTAACAATAGCATCAGTCATCGTCATTGCAGGTAATTCCCCACCTGTTAATACATAATCGCCCATGGAAATTTCGTCAGTTACTAAATGTTCTCTTATACGTTCATCATAACCTTCATAGTGACCACATATAAACACAATATGTTTGGCTTCACTTAATTCTTGAGCAATGTCTTGCGTAAATGGACGGCCTTGAGGGCACATTAATATAACGCGAGTATCATCGGTCCTATTGATGTCTTCCATCGCATTAAACACTGGCTCAGGTTTCAATACCATACCTTGACCTCCGCCAAAAGGATAATCATCTACTTGATTATGTTTATTTACTGAATAATCCCTAAAATTGATAGTATTCACATTTATAATATCTTTGTCTTGTGCTCTTTTTAAAATAGAATGATTTAATACCCCGTCAAACATTTCTGGAAATAAAGTTAAATAATCGATTTTCATTAATCTAACAATCCTTCCATTGGTGTGATGATAACTGTTTTATTTTCTACATCCACTTCTTTAACAACATCTGCTATGTAAGGAATTAAATATTCTTTATCCCCTTTAACAACCCACACATCATTAGCACCAGTTTCAAAAATACTAGTGATGCGACCGATTGGCTGTTGTTCATCGTCAAATACAGTACAACCTATAATATCTGAATAATAAAATTCATTTTCTTCAAGTTCAATGTCTTCATGATCTCGTTCTTGATATAATAAAGCACCTTTAAGATATTCTATATCATTGATGTTATCGATACCTTCAAACTTCAACATATGAAATCCTTTGTGTGTACGATAAGACGTCACAGTTAATTCTTTTTCTATTTGATTTAATTTTGCTGTTAACACTTCACCTGGTTGAAAACGTGTATCAGTAAAATCTGAGTTAGATTTTACTTTAACTTCTCCTTTGATTCCATGGGTATTGACGATTTGTCCTACTTCGACTTCCATAATGACTAACCTCCTTATATATTTATATATTGTTAATTAATGGTTTTACTATATCATTGATTAATATGTTATACATGCATTTTTATCATTCTGTTAAAAATAAAAAAGGACACCAATATATGGCGCCCTTTCAACTAAATATATAAACACATCACAAGTGACTATGATTATTTAGCGTATTTTTGGTCATCGAATTTTTTCAAAATACCTTCTCTTGATAAGATATTATGAACTGTATCAGTTGGTTTTGCACCGTCTTTTAACCATTTTAATGCTAATTCTTCGTCAATTTTAACTTCTGGAGCATTAACGTGTGCTGGATTGTAAGTACCGATTTGTTCGATGATACGACCATCACGTGGTGAACGAGCATCTGCAACTACGATACGATAGAATGGATTTCTTTTTGAACCTAAACGAGTTAAACGAATTTTAACTGCCATTATAAAACTCTCCTTTAAACATTTCAATTTTTATTTTCTACAAGAATAAATAATAACAGGAATACTAAACTTTGTAAAGACATTTTGCTTTACCAACACTTTTTTCTTTCAGAAAAATTAGTGTTGGTTATGCTTGAGCCTTGGTCTCAAGCGTTTCATCTTTATTAAATTAATGGAATGAATTGTAGATTTGGTTATGCATTAGCTTTAGCTAAGGCGTTCCCTCCCTTTCAGAAAAATTAGTGTTGGTTATGGGAGTGAGACAGAAATAATAATTTTTATTTCGATGTCTCACCCCGGCAAGGCTGACTAGGATAGAAAATCGTTTTGAATAAGCGTATTTTCTTCCAGTCAGCTACTGCAATATATAAATTTAGTCCATGATATTTATCTCAAGCGTTTCATTTTCATTAATCTCACGAAATGAATTGTTTTTTAGTTACTAACTTAAATTTTATTAAGTAAGTCGTTCTTTCTTATAAAAAGAAAAAATTCCAACAGACGTATATCTGTTGGAACCACAATATTATATTAGAAAGGTAAGTTCATACCTTTTAACATATTTTCCATCTGGCTACGTTTGGCTTTCTTACCTTTACCGCCACCAGTAAATTGTTTCATCATTTTCTTCATGTCATTAAATTGCTTCATTAAACGATTGACTTCTTGTAAAGAACGCCCTGAACCTTTTGCGATACGTTTTTTACGAGAAACGTTCAACATCGCTGGATTCGCTCTTTCACTAGGTGTCATTGATTGAATGATAGCTTTAATATGATCGATTTGTTTATCACTCATATTAAGTTGATCTAAGCCTTTCATCTTATTCATACCAGGAATCATTTTCATGATATCGTCTAATGGCCCAAGATTTTTAACTTGATCAAGTTGTTCTAAGAAATCATCCAATGTGAAAGAAGAGTCTCTCATTTTCTTTTCTAAATCTTTAGCTTTGTCTTGGTCAACATCTTGTTGCGCTTTTTCAATTAAACTTAAAACATCACCCATACCTAAAATACGAGAAGCCATACGTTCTGGATGGAATAATTCTAAACCATCAAGTTTTTCACTCATACCTACAAATTTAATTGGTTTTTGAGTTACTGAACGTATAGATAATGCAGCACCACCACGAGTGTCACCATCTAACTTAGTTAATGTCACACCCGTTACATCTAATTGTTCATCAAATGATTGTGCAACATTAACCGCATCTTGACCAGTCATTGCATCGACAACCAACATAATTTCATCTGGTTTAGCAATTTCTTTAACTTCTTGTAATTCATTCATTAATGCTTCATCAATATGCAAACGACCTGCTGTATCGATAATGACAAAGTCTAAATGTTCTTCTTTAGCATGTGCTAATGCATTTTGAACGATTTGTTGTGGTTTAACTTGATCTCCTTCACTATAAACAGGAACATCTAGTTGCTTACCTACTGTTTGTAACTGATCAATGGCAGCTGGTCGATAAATATCACCAGCAACTAACATTGGTTTTTTATTATATTTTTTTCGCATTAAAAGTGCTAATTTACCTGCAGTTGTAGTTTTACCTGCACCTTGCAGACCAACCATCATAACAACTGTTGGTGGTTTGTTAGCCATTTTAATCGTAGAATTTTCGCCACCCATTAAATTCGTTAATTCATCTTGAACAATTTTAATCACTTGTTGTCCGGGTGTTAATGACTGCATCACATCTGAGCCTAATGCTCGTTCTGATACAGTTTTGACGAAATCCTTTACGACTTTAAAGTTAACGTCGGCTTCTAATAACGCAAGACGAACTTCTCGCATCATTGCCTTGATATCTGCTTCTGTAACTTTACCCTTACCACGCATTCTTTGCATTGATGCCTGTAAGCGATCCGACAATCCTTCAAATGCCATAATTATTCCCTCCTCTTTTTATCACTATTCTAATTCTTCTAATTGATCTATATATTGCTTTAATAATTCTGGTTTATCAAGAGATTGTTTCATTTTGTCATAAATATCTCGTCGTTGTTCAAACCTTTTGTATAATCCTAATTTAGTTTCATAATCTTCTACTAAATCGCCAGTTCTTCTTATATTATCATAAACTGCTTGTCTACTCACATTAAAAGTATCAGCAATTTCACTTAATGCATAATCTTGTAAGTAAAATAATTCTAAGTAGTTTCTTTGTTTATCAGTCAGCAAAGATTGATAAAAATCAAAAAGATAATTCATTCGTAGTGTTTTTACTAAATCATTTTGGCTCATGAGATGCATCTCCATTATCAGATGGAGATTCTGCTAATTCATCTGGAATCTCTTCATTTTGTTCAATCATATCAGCAAATAATCCATAAACATAGCTTTCTGGGTTGAATGGTTGTAAATCATCTAACTTCTCACCTAAACCTACATATTTAACAGGTATTTTAAGTTCGTTTCTGATTGCTAATACGATACCACCTTTAGCAGTACCATCTAATTTAGTTAATACGATACCAGAAACATTCGTTACTTCTTTGAATGTACGAGCTTGTGATAATGCATTTTGACCTGTTGTAGCGTCTAAGCAAAGTAATGCTTCATGCGGTGCGTCTGGAACAGCTCTACCAATAACACGTTTTACTTTTTCTAATTCTTGCATTAAATTAGATTTATTTTGTAAACGACCTGCAGTATCACAAATTAAAATATCTACTTGTTTATTTTTAGCAGCATTGATTGCATCATACATTACAGCGGCTGGATCTGAACCTTCACTTTGACTTATAACTTCTACGCCAACTCGTTCTCCCCAAACTTTTAATTGTTCGATAGCACCTGCTCTAAATGTGTCACCTGCAGCAAGCATGACTTTTTTACCTTCCATTTTGTAACGGTAAGCTAATTTACCAATCGTCGTCGTTTTACCTACACCATTAACACCGACCATTAAAATAACATTTAAACGTCCATCTTCAAGATTCATTGCTTCTGATTTATCATCTTCTTGGTGATAAATTTCGACAATTTTTTCAACGATAACTTCACGTAAATCTTCTGTTTCTTGAATGTTACGACGTTGTGCTTCAGCACGAAGTTCTTCAGTTAATTGCATCACTGTATTAAAACCAACATCGGCTGTAATTAACATCTCTTCTAATGCTTCGAAGAATTCTTCGTCAACTTTTCTATATCGCGCTATTAAATTATTTAACTGTTCTTGGAAATTTTCTCTAGATTTTTCTAAACCAGCTTTAAATTTCGCACCAATTTTTTGTGCTTCTATCTCTTCAAAGTCTTCAATCGAAATTAAGCCATCTTCATCAAAATCCGCTTCACTTAATTTTCTAGGTTTCTTTTTAGGTTTATCTTCTTCTAGTTCATGTTGAGATGTATGTTGTTCCTCATCCATCTGTTTGGAAGGGTCATCTGAAACCTCTTCACTAGATAATTCCTTTTCAATATCTTCTCCTCTTGGTCCTGAAAATTTATCTTTTAAGCGTTTAAAAAAGCTCATGCTTCTTCCTCCTTCATAACCTCATCTATTGTATTTAGGTTAACACTCACTAACTTTGATACTCCTGATTCTTGCATTGTTACACCGTAAAGTCGATCTGAAAATTCCATCGTGCCTTTACGATGTGTAATAACGATAAATTGTGTTTGATCAGATAATTCATTGAGGTATTGTGCGTATCGAATCACATTGGCTTCATCAAGTGCCGCTTCTACCTCATCTAATATAACAAATGGTGCAGATCTTACTTTTAATATAGCAAATAATAAAGCAATTGCACTTAATGCGCGCTCTCCACCACTTAATAAAGATAAATGTTGTAGTTTCTTACCTGGAGGTTGAACAATAATATCGACACCCGCTGCTAAATAATCATTTTCTGTTAATTGTAATTCAGCTTGCCCACCACCAAATAGTTGTTTAAAGACATCACTAAAGTGACTTTGAACAGCATGGAACGTTTCTTTAAATCTGTCTTCTACTTCTTTATCCATTTCATTGATAATCTGTTCTAAAGTGGATTTAGCTTCTCTTAAATCTGTTCTTTGATCATTTAAAAATGTATATCGTTCATTTAATTCTTCAAATTGCTCAATCGCATTCAAATTAACAGGACCTAATTCGTCAATTGACATCTTAGTTAGTTTAACCTTTTTACGTAGCTGATCAATATCGTCTTCATTGTCATAGAGCGAACGTGCACGCTCAACAGTAAGTTGATATTCATCATTCAAATGATCAATCGCATGATTAATGAGTACATCTAATTTAGATTGATTAGCTTTAATATCTTGATAGTGATTTTCGATAGATAATAAATCTTGATGACATTCTTGTAGCTTACTATCATTGTCTTCAATCATCTGATTTAAGTCAACTCGTTGTTGCTTCATTTGATCAAGTTGTTCATTTAATTCAGAGCGTGTTCGTTCTTTATCAGCAATTTGTGACTTGATTTTATCAAAAGCTTGTTCACCCATCATTTCATCTGAATTGAATAATTGAATTTTCTCTTTAACTGTATCAAGTTGTTGTTCTGTACTTT
Organism: Staphylococcus warneri; assembly: GCF_900636385.1. Classification (NCBI taxonomy): domain Bacteria; kingdom Bacillati; phylum Bacillota; class Bacilli; order Caryophanales; family Staphylococcaceae; genus Staphylococcus; species Staphylococcus warneri. The sequence goes on from NZ_LR134269.1 coordinate 1,561,234, forward strand.
CCAATTGTTTATCTAAGCGTTCGATTTCTTGCTGTTGTCCTTTAATTCGTTCTTTGACAACTGCTAGATCGGATTGCTTTTGATGTAATTGTTGCTGAGTTTGAGTCGTCGTTTCTTTTCCTTCTTTAGATAGCTTGGTATATTTTTCTATATCTTCTTCTAAATGTTTAAGTTGTGCTTGAATTTCTGAAAGATGATGCTGTTTTTGCTCAAGTGTTGCTTTACTTTTATCACTTTGATAACCATCATTTTTTTCAAATTCAAACTCTTCATGTTCATCTTTTAAATGCGTTTCTTGTTTCTTCAAACGATCAAGCTCTAACTCATAGCCATGTGCTTTTTCCTTTAAATTATTATAACTTTGACTTAACTCAAAGTATGTTTCACTTAACTTTTCAGATTGCGCTTGATGTGTTTGGAATTGTTTCTCAAACTCGTGTGTCTGCTTCTGATAATCTTTTAATTGGTGACGCATAGTTGTGAGCTCATCTTTTTGTGTTAAGATGCTTTTAGTTTTGCGGGCACCCCCACCAGTCATGGAACCACCTGGATTAACAACATCGCCTTCAAGTGTCACAATTCTTGTACGATAACGAATCGATCTTGCTAAATCATTCGCATGTTTTAAATCATCTACAATAATAGTATTACCTAGTAAATTTTCTACGATATTTTTATATTTAGAAGATACTTTTACAGCATCTGAAGCAATGTTAACAAAGCCCTCAGAAGCTTGTGCTGTTGATTTAATATCTGTAGCCAAATATCTAGGTTGAATAACATTTAAAGGTAGGAAAGTGGCACGCCCTAAACTACGTTGTTTTAAAAATTGTATCGCCTGACGACCATCTTTTTCATCTTCTACAATGACATGTTGTAATGATGCGCCCAAAGCAGTTTCAATCGCTTGTGTTAATTGAGAAGGAACGTCTATAATTTCCGCAACTGCACCGTGAATACCATTTAATTCTTTATCTTTAGCTTTAAGTATATGTTTAACACCATTAAAGAAGTAAGTGTAATCTTCTTCCTGAGTAGCGAGGCTATCAATTCGCGATTTTAACTTTTCATTATATCGATACGCTTGATACAATTTATTTTCGAATTCTGTTTGAAGTTGCTTTGATTCAGTTAATTGTTTTTCGATATTTTTAATTTGTTGTTCAGTATTATGCATGTCTTTCTGAACTTGTTGATATTCTTTATCGGTATTTGAAATATTATTTTGAATATCTTTTAATTGATTAAATGCTTCAACTAATCTGGAATCTAAACGCGATTTTTTCGCTTCGTTTTCATTAATTGTATGTTCTAAAAAGCGTATATCATTATTGACATCTGATTGTTCGGACATTAACGTATAATATTTATTTTTAATTTCTTCTAATTTCTCATCATGTTGTTCATCGGAAACATATAGCTTTGATTCTAACGCTTGTATCGTTTTATTTAATTCTTTTTGCTTTTGTTTTAGCTGGTCTAATGTTTGTATAGCTTGGTCTTTTTCGGATTTTAGATTGTCTAATTGAGACATTAAATTGTCTTGTTCTTCTTCAAACCTTGCATTTGTTTCAGATTGGTTCTTTTTTCTTTCCTCAAGCACATTAAGTTGACCAGAATACTTCTCAAATTCTTCAGTAGCTTTTACTAAATGATAATTTAATTGTTCTATATTTTGATCTAGTTCTTGTCTTTGACCTTTATACTTTTGTAACAATTGGTTAATTTGACTTTGTTCAGCCTCTTTATTCGCTTGCTTACTTTTTAAATCATTGAGTTGTTCATCTAACTGACCATTATCCTGTGTATATTGATCAATATCATGAACAGTCACAATCACATCGCTTTTTTTCATTTCAGATGACAATTGTTTATATTCTTTGGCAATCGCTGCTTCCTCTTTTAAAGGTTCAACTCTTCCTTCTAAATCATAAAGAATATCCTCTACACGTGACAAATTATCTTCAGTTTGATCTAATTTTTGCACAGATTCTGCTTTCCGTTTTTTATATTTTAAAACGCCTGCTGATTCTTCAATAATCTGTCTACGATCAATCGGTTTAGCATTTAAAATCTCATCCACTCTACCTTGAGATATGATTGAGAACGCTTCTTTACCTAAACCAGAATCTAAAAATAAATCAATGATATCTTTTAAACGAGCACGATCATTATTTAAATAGTATTCACTTTCGCCACTTCTATAAAGACGTCGCGTAACCTCTACCACTTCTGCATCTATTTGTAATTTCTTTGAATGATTATCTAACTTTAATTTTACTTCTGCAAAATTTTGAGGTTTACGATGTTCAGCACCTGAAAAGATAATATCTTCCATTTTAGAACCACGAAGTGATTTCGCTGATTGTTCGCCTAATACCCATTTGATTGCATCCGTAATATTACTTTTACCGCTACCATTTGGACCAACAATAGCTGTTACGCCTTTATCAAACTGCACATCAGTATGGTCTGCAAATGATTTAAATCCTACGGCGTCTATTGATTTTAAATAAACCATGTTATTCTCCTTATCCAAATCCTAGTTGATCCATATCTGTACAATCAACTTAATATATGATGCAAAGTTATTAACGTTACATCTTCCTTTAAAGTTTAATCTTAATTGATATTAATGATTTCAATTAAGACGATATGTTAATTTATAAATTACTATTTATTCTTCATTTGTTTATAAGCACGTTCAGCTGCCTTTTGTTCAGACTCCTTCTTAGTTTTACCTTGTCCTTCTGCAACAGCTTGCTTTTCTAAAATAACTTCTGATGTGAATAAACGGTGGTGTGCTGGACCTTCTTCTTTGATTAAGCGATAAGTAACATCACCTTTATTTTGTCTGTGCACAAATTCTTGGAACTGTGTTTTAAAATCGACTACACCATCTAATTCATCATCTTCTACATATGGGAATATAATTTTTTCTGCAAAGTCCCACACTATATCTAATCCTTGATCTAAATATAAGGCGCCAACGAATGCTTCAAATGCATCAGAAATAAGTGAAGGTCGTGTTCTACCACCTGTCTTCTCTTCACCTTTTCCTAATAAAATCAGCTCATTTAACTTTATTTTATTTGCAAATATTACAAGTGAAGGCTCACATACGATAGTTGCTCTCATCTTTGTTAAATTACCCTCAGGTAAATCTGGGTGTTTATCAAATAGATAACGTGAGACCGTCAATTCTAATACCGCATCACCTAAAAATTCTAATCTTTCATTATGGTCTAAGCGATCCATATTAAAATCATTAATAAAGCTAGAATGAGAAAATGCCTGTTGGTACAATTCTATATTATTATATTCAAAACCTAGTTCATGCATTTTCTGTGCAAATTGCTCTCGAAAACGGTTAATCATTTCTGTCTTTTTATGATTGGTCATTAAATATACCTCCTTAATTTATGATATGTTAACTCTAATTTTACGTGAAATCGCACCAAAACAAAAGAAAAAATCTGAGCCGACACAATGACGACTCAGATATAGGTTTATTATTTTTCAAGACTATTGATATACTTAACAGCATCACCAACAGTGTTGATTTTTTCAGCTTCTTCATCTGGAATTTCAGTACCAAATTCATCTTCTAATTCCATTACTAATTCAGCGATATCAAGTGAGTCAGCGCCTAAATCATCTTTGAAAGATGCATCTTCAGTTACTTTATCAGCATCAACACCTAAACGGTCAACGATGATATCCTTTACTTTATCGAAGTTTTCCACGTCGATTCACCTCCTTTAAAAGCGTCTATCCATAGACTATTATATTTTCCCATTTTAGAATATAAAATACAAGTAGAATTTGGTTGCAAGACAGAAATTCTATAGATTTCGTTGTCTTGCACCCGCAAGGTTGACTAGTTCAATCATGGCTTTTGACATGAGTGGACAGTCAACTGCTAGATCCTGTACATTCGCAACATGTAGGTATTCTCCTACATGTACATACCGCCATTTACATGAATCGTTTGACCAGTAATGTATTTTGCTTTTTCTGAAGCTAAGAATGCAACAGTATGAGCGATATCCGTATCTTCACCAAAACGTGATAAAGGAATTTGATCTAACATTTGTTCTTTCAACTCATCACTTAAAGCATCAGTCATATCAGAAACAATAAAACCAGGTGCAACAGCATTTACAGTAATCCCTCGTGATGCTAATTCACGTGCAGCAGATTTAGTTAATCCTACCACACCTGCTTTAGTAGCTACATAGTTCGCTTGGCCTGGATTACCAACCGCTCCTACTACGCTTGATAAATTAATAATTGAACCACTACGTTGTCTTAACATTTGAGGCGTAACCTTTTGGATACAATTGAATACACCTTTTAAGTTAGTATCAATCACATCATCCCATTCTTGTTCTTTCATACGCATTAATAAATTATCACGTGTAATACCTGCATTATTAACTAATACATCAATAGAACCAAATTGACTCACAACTTCTTTAATCATTGCTTTTACTTCGTCACCGTTAGCAACATTCGCTTGAATCGCAAAGCTTTCGACACCTTTTTCTTTAATTTCTGAAACGACTGCCTCTGCTTTATCTTGGTTACCTGCATAATTGACTGCAACATTATAACCTTCTTCAGCTAATTGAATTGCAATACTACGACCAATACCTCGTGAAGCCCCTGTTACTAAAGCATTTTTAGCCATTATTCATTCCATCCTTTCACATCTTCAAGTGTTTGAATTGATGTTAATTTTACGTCTCTATTAATTTTTTTAATTAAACCAGATAATACTTTTCCTGGACCAATTTCAATAAAGTGATCCACACCTTGTTCGATTAACCATTCAGTTGATTTGATAAATTGAACTGGTGAGTATAATTGTTTTACCATATGGTATTTGATAACCTCAGCATCCGTTTCGCCTTCAGCATTGTAATTTTGAACGACTGGAAACTTAGCATCATGCCATTCAAATTGATTAATATATGCCGCAAAATCTTCTTCTATAACATTCATCATTGAAGAATGGAACGGTCCAGAAACAGCTAATGGTAATACACGTTTTGCACCTAATGATTTACCTTTTTCAACTAATTCATCAATTAATGTTTTATGACCTGAGACAACGATTTGACCAGGTGAATTTATATTAGCTGGTTCAATTAATTGGTCTTCTGTTGATAAATCTTTACAAATTTTATCAACGTCATCAAAGTCTAAACCTAAAACAGCAGCCATACTACCTACACCATTAGGGAATGCTTGTGCCATAAGCTCACCACGTTTACGAACAATCTTAACGGCATCTTCAAATGATAAAACACCGCTTGCCACTAAACTTGAATATTCACCTAAACTATGACCCATAGTATAATCTGCATCGATATGATTTAAAGCTTCTAATAATGCAATACTGTGCGTTAATAAAGCTGGTTGTGTATTTTCAGTTTCACCTAATTTACCTTCTTCATCTGTAAACATAGTTTCCAATAAATCAAAATCTACTGATTCTTGTGCTTTATTTAATACTTCTGTAGCTTTTCCATCTACATTATATAAATCTTGTGCCATTCCGACTTTTTGTGCACCTTGACCTGGGAAAATAATTGCTGTTTTACCCATTAGTTCCACCTACCGTTTCTCTCATTGTTTGTACAATTTGTTGTTCTCCCGCAATTTTAGCCTGACGGATAGCTGAATAAAACGCTTTAGCATTTGAACTTCCATGTGCTTTAACAACTGTACCATCTAAACCTAATAATACTGAACCACCATACTCTGAGTAATCCATTTTTTGAGAGAATTGATTTAAGTCTTTTTTTAGTACTAAGGCAGCTATTTTATTTTTGAAGCTACTAAGTAATGTTTCTTTTAACATTTTACCAATTGATTTAGCAGTACCCTCTAAGTTCTTAAGAACCATATTTCCTGTAAAACCATCTGTAACGACGACGTCTACGTTACCATCCATTAAAGTTTTTGCTTCAACATTACCAGTAAAATTAAAGTCATTTTGCGCTTCCATTAACTCATAAGTTTTCTTAGTTAACGTATTACCTTTAGCTGCTTCTGTACCAATATTCAATAATGAGACTGATGGTTGTTTGATACCTCTAATTTTTTGTGCATAGATATTACCCAACTGTGCATATTGTAATAAATGTTCTGGTTTAGCATCTGCATTAGCACCTACGTCTAAGAATACAAACCCTTTACCATCTATCGTAGGTAAAGTAACCACTAGTGCTGGTCTTGATACACCTTTAATACGTCCAACAATGAATAAACCTGCTGACATTAATGCACCTGTATTACCAGCTGATACACATCCATCCGCTTCACCAGATTTAACTGCTTCGGCCATTTTAACCATTGAACTATCTTTTTTACGTTTAATTGCACGTACTGGTTCATCTTCCATTTCGATTTTTTCAGTGCAATGTCTAAAATCGATGCGTCCATGATTTAATGTATATTGCTCTTGATCACCGAATAAGATGATTTCTAAATCTTTAAAATCGTCAACAGCTTTTTTAACAGCTTCAAGTACGATTCCAGGTGCGTCATCTCCGCCCATCATATCTACTGCAATTTTAACCATTTAATTCATCCTCACTTATATAGAACATTTTAAATTTACCATTAAAAACTAATTTATCTTTCACATAAGAATTTACTTCTATTAAATAATGTTTGTTCGTTTGATTGATTACGTTTGCTACTGCTTTCACTGTATCATTTAATTTAACTTTATCCAGAAATTTAACATCGCTTTCTTGTGTTAAAACCGTCGGATTATGTATAAGTGCGACACACAAGGAATTTGCCTGTGCAAATAAAACGTGGCCACGCGCAATTTGTGATTTAGAGAAAACGGAATCGCTTGTAATTTCAATCATCGAAGTAGCTGTATCATTGGGTTTCAATTGAACTAAATCACCTATAATTTCATTAGCCTCAATCGATTTAATTTGATCATAATTATGTTCTGCTACTAATTTTACTCGTTTTCTTAATTCTGGAATATTCAGATGTGTTCGATCAAGTCGAATTGTTTGAATACTCACTTGGAACATTTCACACAGTTCATTGTCTGTGATAAAGGGGTTGTTTTCAATGGCTTGCTGAATCGCCTGTCTACGTTCATTTTTCTTTAATTTCACTTTCTCACCCCTCATTTTAGTACCAAGTCTTAAACATTCCTCACATATCATAACACTTTCTATTTCAATCCCTCAACAATTAACTATAATACATATATAAATTTATTTATTGCTAATTAAATTCCTCATTTTTGAAAGGAAGAATTCTATCAATCAAAGCTCATATCAAGTAAATTATCTTCGATAAAATGTCTGAGATGATCATAATTGGAATTGAAAAATTCACCCGATTGAATTAATTCACCAGCTTCATCTCTTGCTACTTCTAACATTCGATAATCTTCCACAATGTTCGCAACTAAGAAATCTGGTAAACCACTTTGCTTTACACCGAAGAAATCGCCAGGTCCTCGCATTTCTAAATCTCGTTCACTCAATTCAAATCCATCTGTTGTTTGAGTCATAATTGTCATTCTTTCGATTCCAGTTTCAGTTTTGGGTGAAGCAATCAGTACACAATAACTTTGATGTTCGCTTCTTCCTACTCGTCCACGTAATTGATGTAAAGTTGATAACCCGAAGCGGTCCGCATCATAAATCATCATAAATGTTGCATTTGGTACGTTAACGCCTACTTCAACCACTGTTGTTGAAACTAAAATATCAATCTCATGTTCACTAAAACGGTGCATGACTTCATCTTTTTCTTCATTGCTTAGTTTACCGTGTAATAGACCTACTTTATTTTCACCATAATATTGTTGTAAAGATTCAAATAGTTCTACCACATTCTGTACATCTTCTAAATGTTCTGAGCTCTCAATAAGCGGACAATAACATATGCTTGTCTTCCTTTTTTTAATTCATTTGTCATTTGAGTTAACACTTGTTCATATTGCTCATGCTTAGCCCAACTCGTAATAATTGGTTTTCTACCTTTAGGTAACTGTTTAATAGATGAAACGTCCATTTCTCCAAACACTGATATTGCTAAAGTTCTAGGAATGGGTGTTGCCGTCATAAACAAGACATTGGTCATTGCACCTTTTTCTCTTAATCGCTGACGTTGATTCACACCGAAACGATGTTGCTCATCTGTAATCACTAAACCTACATTATCAAAGGTAACATCGTCTTGTATTAAAGCATGTGTCCCAATTAAACAATCAATCGTTCCATTTTCAAGTTGTTCTAATAAAATACGACGCTTTTTACCTTTTACTGAACCTGTTAATAAAGCAACATTCATTGTGTCACCAAATAATTGAATTAAACTTTCAGCATGTTGTTCGGCAAGTATTTCTGTCGGTACCATAAGTGCTGATTGATATCCTGCTGTTTTTAAAGCATACATACAAATCGCAGCTACAACCGTTTTGCCTGATCCTACATCTCCTTGTAATAATCTATGCATGCGAATAGGTGCTTTTAAATCTCTAAATATTTCATTAACACTCGTCTTTTGGGCATCCGTTAATTCGAACGGTAGACTATCAATAAATGCTTTTACCTTTTGAATATCATACTCAATTTCTATAGCATCGTCTGACGCCTTTTCTAGACGATTCAACCATTGCATGCGTAATTCAAACATAAATAATTCTGTAAATGCATAAGTACGTCTTGCTCTAAGCAAGTCTTGTTTACCTTGGGGATGATGTAGATGATTAAGTGTGAATTCTAAAGTTTCTAATTTATACTTATTTCTGAGCTCATCTGATAACCATTCATGTATCACCACATCATTTAAAGACTGACGAATATGATCACGCAATTGTTTTTGTTTAATACCTTCTTTAATACGGTAAACAGGCTCTAATTGGGTATCGTTAAGATTGTCCTGTTGATTAAAGAACATTCTATTGCCGTTTATTTCTTGTTTTGAACGATTCCATTTTCCTTTAACTGTCACAGTACCATGTAATTCAATTTTCTTTTTTAAATAAGGTTGATTAAAAAAGACGCATTTGACTGCTATTTGATTTACCATAATATGTACGGTTAGTTTAGATTTGTTTCTACCAAAAAATGCTACTGTTGGTGAGGAATAAACTTCACCTTGAACAGTTACAGTACTTTGATCTTCTGCCTCGTTTAAATCTATTACAGTATTGTCCTCATAACGCGTTGGTAGATATAGTATGAGATCTTCTACAGTATTAATATTTAATTCTTGTAATACAGCTAAACGCTTTGGTCCTATCCCTTTAATTTGATTCAACGGATAAGGACTTTCTATTAAATTGACTTTCGCCATATTCGATCACCTTATTATGTATTAATCTTTAATATGTTACGTTATTTAAATAATACATTCATTCTACCATTTAGTTACTTCATTGGTTGATTAAAACGCTTTGGAGTTTTTAAGTTAACATAATTATTTTATAGACACCAAACTAATGATTCTCTATGTTTTGATTATTAACAAAAATAAAACGAGATAGAAGTAATCAGAGTATCCTTCTGATTATACTTTCAATCTCGTCTTATTTATGAAATATATTTATTCAACAGCAAATAAATACTGATATATAGGTTGTTGACCGTTATGATTTTCAATTTCAACATCTGGATACGTAGATTCTATCCATTCAACAAGTTGATTTGTTGTTTGTTGATTTGCATCTTCACCAGCAATAATTGTTAAAATCTCACTATCTTCAGAAAGCATTGCTTCTAACAATTGTTTAGTAGCGGTAAATTGATCAGCATCACTTGTTATAATTTTATCTTCTGCAAGCCCCATAAATTCATCTTTTTTAATTTCAACACCATCAATTTTAGTGTCTCTAACTGCAAATGTAACTGAGCCAGATTTAACGACATCTAGTGCAGTAACCATATGACTCTTATTATCTTCTAATGATGAACCTTCGTCATATTGGAATAAAGCTGCAATACCTTGAGGAACAGACTTAGTAGGAATCACTACTGCTTCTGCGTCAACGATTTCTGCGGCTTGTTCACTTGCCATTAAAATGTTTTTATTATTAGGTAATATAATCGCACGCTTACATTCTGATTGTTCTATGACTTTTACTATATCCTCTGTAGACGGGTTCATTGTTTGCCCACCACTGATAATATGTGTAGCACCCATTGATTTGAATAAATCCGAGATTCCATCTCCCATAGAAATAGTAATAATAGCTGTTTCTACAGTTTGTGGCTCATCATTTTTATGATTATTTGCCTCTTTTTTAATTACTTCGCGATGTTGCTCTCTCATATTTTCAACTTTAAGTTTAATTAATTCACCGTATTGTTGACCATAATTAAATACTTGTCCAGGATACTCGGTATGAACATGTACTTTCACAATCTCATCATCATTAATCACTAATAATGAATCTCCAAATTCGCTCATATCTTGACGGAATTCGTCTTCTTTAAATTCTTTCTTGTCTTTACCAAAACGTACCATCATTTCTGTACAATATCCGTATACTATATCTTCTGTATTAATTACACCATGAAAATCATGTTCGTCATTAACCAATGTATCTGTATCTAATTTAGGCTTACTAGCTTCAACCGTTTCACCGTTTAAACCTTTTAAGAATCCTTCGTAAACAGATAATAGTCCTTTACCACCACTATCAACAACACCTACTTCTTTTAATACTGCAAGTAGGTTTGGTGTATTGTCTAATGATTTCTCAGCAGCTTCAATCGTCGCTTCCATGATTTCAACACAGTCCTTTGATGACTCAGCTTTATTCATAGCTGCTTGCGCTGCATCTTTAGCAACGGTTAAAATTGTCCCTTCAACTGGTTTCATTACAGCCTTGTAAGCTGTCTCAACACCTGCTTGAAGACTTTCAGCTAACTGTTGTGCATCAATTTCAGATTCTGTCTCGATATTTTTACAGAATCCTCTAAATAATTGAGATAAAATAACGCCAGAGTTCCCTCTTGCACCCATTAATAAACCTTTGGAGAAAGTTTTGCCTAGTTCTCCAATGTTTTGAGATAAATTATTTTCAACTTCTTCACGACCAGAAGTGATTGTGAGATTCATATTTGTCCCTGTATCTCCATCTGGAACTGGATATACATTAAGCGAATCCACTAAATCTGCATTATTAGATAAATTTTGTGCCCCTTGTATAATCATATCGGCAAATAATTTACCATTGATTTTGCTAATCATTTCACGTTGTCCTCCTAAATCTTTTTGCCCGTTTGGTTTAATCTAACACCTTGTACAAAGATATTAACTGAATTCACTTTTACATTAAGCGTTGACTCTAATGTATATTTAACAGTTGACTGAACATTGTTCGCCACTTCTGAAATTTTCACACCATAACTTACTATAATATACATGTCTATATCAACATTTCCGTCCTCTTCACGAACTTTAATGCCTCTTGCATAATTCTCATGGCCTAAAATTTCTGCGATGCCATCTCTTACTTGCTGTCTAGATGCCATACCAACAATGCCGTAACATTCAACAGCTTTTCCACCTACAACTGAGGCGATGACTTCATTCGAAATATCAATTTTACCGTAATCATTTGAAATTTCTAATGTCATATTAATATTCCTCCTGAAAAATAAAGTTATGTGTTTCTTAACTTATATAGATAAGCAATCTCTTTGCTAGTCTGCATTAATTATTATTACTAATTCGTTCGAATTTTTAATGTTTAAATTTCCTATTTCTTTAAAGTATCATACTATATTACTCCACAGCTTACAATTATATCATAATTTATCAAGTGTTTGCGTATATAATTCATGATTTATATAATTATTTATTGCCAATCCTAAACAATTGTGGTATCTTAATAAAGTATATAAGTAGTGACGTGTATTTATATTTATTAAAGGAGGTACTTTCATGGGTAAACAATGTTACGTAACAGGTCGTAAAGCTTCGACTGGTAATAATCGTTCACACGCTTTAAATGCGAACAAACGCAGATGGAACGCTAACCTTCAAAAAGTTAGAATTCTTGTTGACGGAAAACCTAAAAAAGTTTGGGTTTCTGCACGTGCTTTAAAATCTGGTAAAGTTACTAGAGTTTAATAAATATAATGCACATATAAATAGTCCTTATGTGGAGGACATATTTTAAAAGAACTTAAAGGATATCCTTTAAGTTCTTTTTTTATACTACAAATCTTTACTTCTAATTTGTAACACAAGTCCATTCTGAATTTCGATTTTTGCATTTGGATTTTCAACTTCATTAGATATAGTTAATGTAGATCCTCTTACCAACTTTTCCTTATCCAAATTATATTTAAATCCTGCCAACGATAATACAGGTTCTCCACTCACAGGTATGAAAGAAACATATTGATAATGAGTATGTGGTGAAATAGTGTACATACCAGAAGTCAGTAATATAATTTCATTTTGCTCATCAATTATTTTAAAATTGATGCCTTTATGAATATATTCTGATTTTAACAAAATTTGAACCACACCCATAAAATGATCTAATCGACCACCAGTAGCGCCATATATATGAATATCTTGATACCCTTCTTCAACAGCTTGAGCAACACCTAAGCCTAAATCTGTATCATCTTTTTCAGCTTTAACAGGATGAATATTCAATTGTGTTGCTAAAAGTTGACGCTCTTGATTATTAACAGAATCAAAATCCCCCACAGAAAACACAGGATCGATTTGATTCTGAATTAAAATCAATGCTCCCCTATCTATACCAGCCCATGCTTCTTGATTATGATGTTGAAATAGATTTTTAGGAATATTTCTATCTGAGCACAATAAATTGATTTTCATTTCAATCAGCCCTTTAACTTTTGTGTAACTGCTTGATAATCATCTTGTTTGAAGAAGTATGAACCTGTCACTAACATCGTAGCTCCATTTTTAACGCAAACTTCGGCAGTCTCTGCATTAATTCCACCATCAACTTCAATATCAAAAGTAAGTTGCTTCTCATTTTTCAAAGTATTTAATTCCAGTACTTTATCCACGCAATCTTCAATAAATGATTGACCGCCAAATCCAGGGTTTACTGTCATAATTAAAACGTAGTCTACTGTATTGATAATAGGTAAAATTTGGCTAACTGGTGTTCCTGGATTGATCACTACGCCAGCCTTCTTGCCTTTGTTTTTAATTTGTTCGATAGCTCTGTGGATATGTGCAGTCGCTTCCAAATGAACAGATATTAAATCTGCACCATGATCTGCAAATAATTCGATATATTGTTCTGGATTTTCAATCATCAAATGAACATCAATTGGTAACTTTGATTGTTGTCGAACTGCGTCTAAGATAGGTATGCCAATAGAAATATTGGGCACAAATTGTCCATCCATCACATCAAAATGTAAGCCATCTACACCTGCTTCTTCAAGCTTAACTAATTCATCCTTTAAATTTAAAAAATCTACTGATAATAATGAAGGTAATACTTTTGTCATTTAATATCGTACCTTTCTTTCTGAAATTTCATTGAATAACTGTAAATAATGTTCATATCTAAATTGAGCAATATTCCCTACATCTAATTCTTCTTTGACATTACATTTGGGTTCCTTCAAATGATTACAATTACGGAACTTACATTCTTCTCCATATTGTGCAATTTCGATAAAGTAATCTTTAAGTTCATCTTTATCAATATGATCAAAATCTAATGCACTAAACCCTGGTGTATCTGCAATAAAACCATTGACTGTTTCATGTAATTCAACATGTCTTGTTGTATGTTTACCACGATTCAAAGATTTTGAAATATCATTAGTATCAAGATTTAGTTCAGGTTTAAATCGATTTAAAAATGTTGATTTACCAACGCCCGATTGACCACTTAATACAATTAAACCTTCTCCCCATTCTTCTACCAAAGCATGTTGATCATCATTGATACCAACGAATTGAGTTGGATAACCTATTTCTTCATATATAGCTAAATAACTATTAATTTTTTCAATTTGATTGTCGTCAGCCATATCTTTTTTGGTAACTAAAATTCTAGCTTCTAAACCATATGAATGTGCTATGACTAAGAATCTATCTAACAATTGGGTAGAAAACTGTGGTTCAACAGCACTCATGACTATTACTAATGTATCAATATTACTGACAGGTGGTCGTTTTAAAGCATTCCCTCTTTCATGAACATGCTGGATGTAACCTTCCGTTTCATTTTGAACATCAAAGTCAACGATATCGCCAACAATTGGTGAAAATTTCTTTTTTCTAAATAAGCCACGAGGCTTGGTATTAAACCTAGTGCCGTTCACATCAACTTGATAAACACCACTTATCAATTTTACAATTCGACCAGTCTTCAAAAGGACACCTCTCAATTTTATTTTACTGTTATTAGTATATCAAAATCATAACTATTTATATATCTTTCTATGTATAAAAAAAGACGATGAGTATCATCGTCAACTCATCGTCTTACCTATAGTATTATATTGAAAAGATTTAATCATCATACCCTACATCTTTATCAGCAACTACTTTATTATCTACTCTGATAGTATAACCAGCAGTTTTACCTTTTTGGATTTTCATTGGAATATTGATAGATTTATTATCTTTAATTTCAAAAGATTGTGTAGCCTTAGAACCATCATTATCTTTATCTCGAATATAAACTTCTACTTTTTGACTTTTCCCTTTTTTACCAGAGTAAGGTACTTCAACAGATTCATTATAATTTTTTACGTCTTTGGATGAAGCGTCATCCGAATCATCGTCCTTAGATTTTTCGTCATCCGAATCTGACTCTTTACCTTTTGAAACCACTAATGAAATTGTAGAACCTTCATCAATGGATTTACTCTTAGGTGATTGTGAGATAACATTGTTCTTTTTGACACTATCACTATACGTTTCAGAAACTTTAACTTTAAATCCTTTTGATTCAAGTGCTTTTTTAGCTGTAGAATATGATTTATTTTCATAATTACTAACGTAAACTTGTCTAACACCCAATGATTCATAAATTTTTATATTATGATCATTTAATTTTACTTGTTTATTAGCAGCAACATTTTGGTTTGCAATATAACCTTTTGGCGTATTTGCATTATAGGTTTGTTCAACTGCAACATCTTTAAGTCCTACTTTTTCAAGTTTATTCAGTGCTTCATTTTTTGATAATCCAACGACACTTGGCATTTTGACCATTTCAGGGCCTTTTGATAAAACAATATCAATTTTGTCACCACGTTCTACACGTTCACCCTTACCTGGTCGTGACTTAATCACTTGGTTTTCAGGATATTTATCACTATAATCTCTTGAAATGTCTCCAATTTTTAAATGATGATTTTTTAATATTTTCTCAGTTTGCTTTTCAGTTTTGCCTGATATATCTGGCATTTCCTCATATTTACTACCGAATACAGCCATGCTGACAAAGGCAATCAAACCAATCAACAATAAAGCAAAAATAAACGCAAATAAAAACTTCTTTTTCTTAGAGCTTTTTTTACGAGGTGGCTCATAAATTGGGCTCTCCATACTTTGAAATTGTTGATGATTGACTGGTTGATCCATAATTGGAATTTGCATTGTCTCTTCGATATTTTTTTCTTTTGGTGTATCATCAATTTTTTTAGAAATCTCATCTTTTGAAAATGCCATTGTCTTTGTTTTCGTTTGATCTAACTCATATTTTTCTTCATTCGAACGATTTTCGTGTAGTACACTACTTAAATCATCGCGCATTTGTTGAATGGTACGATATCTATCAGCTCTATCTTTTTCAGTTGCTTTAAGTACAACGTTACTCAATGCTTGTGGTACCTCTTCACGCTTTTCAGTAGTGATATTGGGAATCGTGTCTTGAATGTGTTTAATGGCAATACTTACTGCTGTTTCACCATTAAATGGTGGTTCACCAACAAGCATTTCATAGAGTACAATACCTATTGAATAAATATCAGTACCTTCGTTAGTTGATTCGCCTTTAGCTTGTTCGGGTGATAAATACTGTACCGTACCGAGCACATGGTTTGTTTGGGTCAATGACGTTTCACTTATGGCTTTAGCAATCCCAAAATCAAAGATTTTAAGTGTTTTATTTTTATCTATGAGAATATTTTGCGGTTTAATATCTCTATGTACAATTCTATTATCATGTGCATGTTTGATACCTTCAAGTATCTGTTGTGTAAATTGGATTGCGGTTTCTAAACTTAAAGGTCCATGATTTTGAATATATTCAGACAATGTTGGCCCTTCAATATATTCCATCACTAAAAAGTAACAGTCATCCTCTTCGGCTACATCATACATGCTCACAATATTTTTATGTGCTAATTGTGATGAATTATGAACTTCTCTTTCAAATCGACGCAGTGTTTCTTCCTTTTCTCTCGGAGGTATGGAAATTGCTTTGATAGCGACCTTGCGCTTAAGAATAAGATCTTCGGCAAGATAGACAATGCTCATGCCACCTCCGCCTAGTTTATCGATGACTTTGTAGCGTTCATTGATGAGTTTATCAATCATACTCTATCACCCTCGATAGCTGATAAGATAAAACTGATATTATCTTTTGAATCATGTGCGAATGCGACACGCATAATTCGTTCACCATGCTCTTCTAATGATGCGTCTTGTTTTAATTCCTCTTGAATTTCTTCATTTCTAACATAATCTGTTAATCCATCAGAGCATAATAATAAGAAATCATAAAATTTTAAACGCTTAATAAATAAATCTGGTGATACTCGTTTATCAGTGCCCATGACTTTTGTAATAATATTTCTTTGTGGGTGACGGTAAGCTTCTTCTTCTGTGATTTGACCTGTCATCACTAAATGATTAACAAATGAGTGATCACTCGTAATTTGATCGATTTGTCTACTGTTTATAACGTATGCACGAGAATCACCCACATTGGCAACGACAACTGATTTATCAAATACTAATGCACAAACACAAGTCGTTCCCATACCATAATAATTAGGGTTTTCTTGGGCATAATTGTACAAATCAAAATTGATATCTTTAATATTTGTACGCAACCATTCTTCAGCTTGATGTTCTTCGATTAAGTTTTCTGATTCAAAACGTTTTTGTAGTTCATAAGTAACAAACTGACTTGCAATTTCACCAGCTCTATGACCACCCATACCATCACACAATACTAACATTTGTTGGTTGGTTTGGTTATAAAAAATACCACCTGCATCTTCATTCTTATCTCTATGTTGTCCAGTATCAGTGAAAAATTGTGCATTTAGCATTGCTCTTACCTCGTTTCTACTTGTCGTTCCTTCGCTCTTAATTGACCACATGCTGCATCAATATCTGACCCTTGTTCACGTCTTATTGTAGCATTGATTCCTAAACGTTTTAACTCTTTTTCAAATTTAAAAATGTCATCTTTAGGTGTTTTAACATAATTCCTTTCAGGAACATGGTTTACAGGAATTAAATTTACGTGACAATTTAACCCTTTAATAAGATGTGCTAGATCTCTTGCATGTTCCAATTGATCATTAACACCACCGAATAATCCATATTCAAATGTAATTCGACGATTCGTCTTCTCTTGATAATATTCAATTGCTTCCATTAACTTTTCAACATTATACGCTCTGTTAATTGGCATTAATCTTGAACGCACTTCATCTTTGGCACCATGTAAACTTACGGCAAAGTTAATTTGAATATCTTCTTCTGCAAAATCATAGATTCTAGGAATAATACCTGATGTTGATACAGTTATATGACGTGCACCAATATTTAAACTATTGTCATCATTGACAATACGTAAGAAATCCATCATTTCATCATAATTTTCAAATGGTTCGCCGATACCCATAATAACAATTTGAGAAACGCGTTCTTCTGTTTCATCTAAAGCCTTTTGTACCGTAAGTACCTGTGACACAATTTCACCAGCTTCTAAATTACGCTTTAATCCACCTAATGTTGAGGCACAGAATGTACAACCAATACGACAACCTACTTGTGTTGTTACACATACAGAATTCCCATATTCATGACGCATTAATACCGTTTCAATTGTATAGCCATCTTGCAATTCAAATAAGAATTTAATTGTACCGTCTCTACTTTCTTGTTTAACCACTGTTGTTAGTGTTGTCATAGCAAAATTATCTTTTAAAAGTTGTCTTAAATCTTTTGATAAATTTGTCATTTCATCAATGCTATCAACACGTTTTTGGTATAACCATTCAAATATTTGTTTTGCTCTGAACTTTTGTTGGCCATGTTCGATAAGCCAATTTTGCATTTCATCGTATCTTAATGAATAAATAGACTGCTTCTCAAAATCAGGAAGGAATTTATTTTTCTTTTTCTTTTTATCAGTAATCATGTTAACTTTCCTTTCTTTTAATTCTAGCGATAAAGAATCCATCTGAGTGGTAGTCTTGGGGGAATATTTGTAATGTTTTCACCATTTCACCTGTCATTGGATGTTGGAAGGGTTCAAACTCGAAATCTTTATTTTGTTTTAAAAATGTATAAACGACATTTTCGTTTTCCATTTGTTCAATCGTACATGTTGAATAAATAATTGAGCCACCCGGCTTCACATTATGTTTAACATTCTCCAATATTTGTAACTGCAATTCAACTAATGATTGTATAGAATTTTTCGATTGAGTATATTTAATTTCGGGTTTATGTCTTAATACACCAAAACCACTACAAGGTGCATCTACTAGAATTTTGTCATATTGCGTTACATAAGGTTCTGTAGCATCATGTTGATAGGCTTCAATATTTTTCAATCTAAGTTTTCTTATATTGAAATCAATTAATTTGATCTTATGGTCATGAATATCAGTTGCATCTACATGCCCTTCCGGCGATAAAATTTCGGCGATATGACACGCCTTACCTCCAGGTGCACTACATGCATCTAGGACGGAGTCATTTCTGTTTAAATCCATAATATGTGCAACAAACATAGAACTTTTATCTTGAATTGAAACTAATCCATCTTTAAACGCTCTTGAATTAACAATAGGTTTACCGGAAATATGGAGACAGAATGGTAAAACATCATCTCTATCAACAATATAACTTTCTTTTTCTAACGCACTAATAATATCATCAATAGAACCTCTCGTTATGTTGGCTCTTACAGTGGTCGCTACTGGTTCTAAAAATGACTGTGCAATGGCTTCTGTTTGCTCTAAACCGTAATGTGTTACCCAATGATCAACAAGCCATTTTGGTAAACTATATTGAATTGCGATACGTTTTTTATCATCTTGTATATCTTGAACATCAGGTAATTCACTTCTCATGATGTTACGTAGAATACCGTTAACTACATTACCGGTATAATAGCCACCTTCTTCTTTGGCAATCTCAACCGCTTCATTAATAATGGCATGATCTGGCACCTTATCTAAATATACATATTGATAGATACTCATCCATAGTAACTCACGTACCCAACCTTTTATCTTCGTTTTTAAGAAAGGTTTCAAATAAAAATCTAATGTATATTTGCGTTTAACTGTACCGTAAACAAGTTCAGTGAAAAGGCCTTTATCTAAATCACTAATCTCATAAGTAGAAAGCACCTCGTTAATTTCTAGATTACTATATGCACCTTCATCTAATATTGCTTGTATCGTCTCAAATGCGAGACCTCTTATCGAATTTGTCATACTAATTTCTTCCCAACTAGTGATTCTTGAACACCACTTAAATAATTTGCTACTTGCATACGTTTTTTACCGGCTAATTGTATATCAGTTAAAGCAATACATTCTTCTGAAGCTGTTGCAACAATAATCGCTTTCTTAGTCGTTTCAACAATCGTTCCAGGTTCGCCTTTTTTTCCAGAAACGATGTGCGCACCATATATTTTTAAATTTTTATCATCCATGATGGTATAAGCTACTGGCCAAGGAGACAAACCACGAATATGATTATGAATTACCTGTGCATCTTGGTTCCAATTAATTTTTTCATCTTCACGACTAATATTAGAAGCAAATGAAGCTTTAGCTTCATCTTGAACAATACTATCGTTTGTACCATTTAAGATAGACGGTAAAGTTTCTTTAAGTAAATCAGCACCTAAAAAACTTAGCTTATCATGCATAGAACCAACATTATCATCTTGTTCAATTGCAATTGCACGTTGTGAAATAATGTTTCCTGCATCTAATTTTTTCACCATATACATTATCGTGATTCCTGTTTCCTTTTCACCATCAATAATCGCTTGATGAATCGGTGCACCGCCACGGTATTTAGGTAATAAAGATGCATGTACATTAATAGCACCCAATTTAGGTGAATCTAATAAAGATTCAGGTAAAATTTGCCCAAATGCAGCTGTAACAATTAAATCAACATCCATGTCTAATAAAGTTTGTAATTCCTCAGAATCTTTTATTTTTTCAGGTTGATATACTGGTATATCATGTTCTAATGCTACCTTTTTAACCGGTGGTGGTGTCATAACGCGTTTTCTACCTACTGGTCTATCTGGTTGCGTTACCACTGCAACTACTTCTTGTTCTGCGATAAGCATTTCTAATACTTTTGTTGAAAAATCAGGTGTCCCCATAAAAATTATTTTACTCATATTCGAAATACGCCTCCATTTCTTCTTCACTTAATATACGTTTAGCCTTTTCTGTGAAAAATATGCCATTGAGTTGATCTATCGTATGTAAAATCATTCTAGCTACATCATCATATGCTGTAAGTTCAACAGTGTTTCCATTAACATCATTACTTTCTACAACAATCATTTTGTTACGTTCAACTTCACCAAACACATTTGGCAAACTGACTGACCCTTCTAAATCAGTAATAGTTTCTTCGGATTGATTTTTAATTTTCGGGTTAATCAGTTGTAGCAATCCTTCCATTTCCATATCCACAATCGCCACTTGTTGGTTAATGCCAATCTGATTAGCACTTAGTGCAGACCCTTCCAAAGCGTATAGGCTATCTTCTATATCCATTAACGTTTGCTTTAATTGATCATCGAAATGCTCTACTGGATTTGCAGGTTGATTAAAAATTGGATGCTCTGATTTCACTAATTTTTTTACTGACACATTTAACGCTCCTCATTAAAATTCATCAAACCATTATAACTTAATTAGCACAAAATTGCGACCTCTCTTAATCAGACTAAAGAATGAGGTCAATGTCTTTGACTTTAATATTATATTTTATAAAATATAAATGAGTAGTATGTTTTGAAAATAGAAAAGTCTTTCAAAATCATTAAATAAAATTTTACTTAAAGTGAGGTGTAACTAATATGGAAGTCAATAAAGTGATTTACATTTTATTAGCCGTATTCTTAGGAAGCTTTGGAATTCATAAATTCTATGCTGGTAAAACGATGCAAGGCATCTTACACATCTTATTCTGTTGGACAGCGATTCCTCATGTATTAGCAATTATTAGTGCTATTTTAACATTATTCAAACCAGCAGATGAAAACGGTAATGTGACAATGTAATTCTGCCTTGTTACCTAATGGAAAAAGCCATTGTGTGTCATCTTTGATGTCACACAATGGCTTTTTTACATCATCATTTGCGGATTAATGTCGATTTTTAATGCTAATTTGTCCTTAACATATTGTTCATGATAGTAATCGTCTAAATATTGAAGTGCTTTATGAAGTTCTGGCTCTCGTTTGTATTTTACTAAAATTTGGAAACGATACTCATTATTAATTCTAGATAGTGCTGCAGGTGATGGCCCTAAAACAAGCGATTGATCTGTAAGGTGTTGTAATAGGATTTTATGAATATGCTTAGAAGCTTCCATTACTTTTTTCATTTCTTTATGTGAAATCGTGAAGTTAATTAAAAAGTAATAAGGCGGATATTTTCCTAGTTTGCGATAAGTCATCTCTTGTTGATAAAACGTTAAATAATCATTTTTCTTAACATCTTCAATGGCATAATGTTCTGGATTATACGTTTGAATAATTACTTTACCTTCTTTTTCATGTCGACCTGCACGACCTGCCACTTGTGTTAATAATTGATATGTTCGTTCACTCGCTCTGAAATCAGGTAAATTGAGCATGGTATCTGCATTGAGCACCCCAACAAGCGTGATGTTTGGATAGTCTAATCCTTTGGCAATCATCTGTGTGCCTAAAAGTATATCACCTTTACCATTCTCAAAATCAGTAAGTAATTTTTCATGGGCACCTTTACGAGAAGTTGTATCAACATCCATTCGTATAATTTTTGCCTCTTCAAATTCTTGTTGTAATAATTCTTCCACTCTTTGCGTTCCAGTACCAACTTGTCTAATATGTTCACTTTCACAATTAGGGCATTGATTAGGTGGTGTTTCTTGGTACCCACAATAGTGACATTTTAGTAGATCCGTGGTCTTATGATACGTTAAGGAAATATCACAGTTTGGACATTGCGGTACATGACCACAATCACGGCATAACATAAATGAAGCATAGCCTCTTCGATTTAAGAATAATACAATTTGTTCATTATTATCTAAACAATGTTGAATCGCATCTCTTAACGTTGATGAGAACATCGAACGGTTACCTTCCGCAAGTTCTTCACGCATGTCTACAATATCAATTTCTGGTAATGCTTGATTGTTCACTCGATGAGGTAATGATAGTAATTGATAAACATCTTTTTCAGCACGCGCATATGATTCTAAACTTGGTGTCGCACTACCTAAAATCACTGGGCAGTGGTGATAACTGCTTCTCCATTGAGCAATATCTCTAGCATGATATCTTGGATAATCTTCTTGTTTATATGTAGACTCATGTTCTTCATCGATGATAATTAGTCCTAAGTTTTTAAATGGCGCAAATATACTAGAGCGTGCACCGACACTAACTTGTGCACGTCCATCACGAATTTTTTGCCATTCATCGTAACGTTCTCCATTTGATAAACCTGAATGTAATACAGCAACATCATCACCAAAACGACGTTTGACTCTTAATACCATTTGAGGTGTTAAAGCAATTTCTGGTACAAGCATCATAGCTTGTTTACCTTGATTTAAAGCTGATTCAATTGCTTGTAAATAGACTTCTGTTTTACCAGAACCTGTCACACCATGTAATAAAAAGGTTCTTTCTTCGTTGGCATCTATTTTCTCTTTGATTGCATCAAAAGCGATTTGTTGTTCATGTGTTAATTGACGATTATCTTCTTTCTCAAAAATTCGATTCGCAAATGGATCTCTTTCTATTTCAGCATCATATTTTTTCAAGTATCCCTTCTTAATAAGGGTATCTAAACTCGATTTAGAAAATCCCATTTCTTCAATTTCTTTTAAAAACACATCTCTATGACGTTCGTCTAATAAATACGCATATAAATCATATTGTTTAATCGCTTTTTCCAAATGATTAAGTACCTCATCCGGATTTCCTATTTCTGTCACTTTAACAGCACGTTGCGTTTTCTTTTTAATATTTTGGGACAAAATGGTTATTTCTTTAATGATGTCATGCTTTAATAAACCATTCAATGCTTCTAAATCATCATTTTTTTGAGCATCTTTATAGAAATAATAGCCTTCTTTATTAAATCGATTTAAAAGTGGTTCAGGTATATCATTACCTTTCAGAACCTCAAAAGCCTTTTGATATTTAGCTTTAATTGCATTTGGTAACATCACTTCTAAAACAGATATACGTTTCGTTAAATGATAATGACTAAGCCATTCACTGAGTTCAATTAACTCAGGCGTTAACTCTGGTTTAATATCTTGAATTTCTTTAATTTCCTTTAGCTTACTGATATCAATACCTTCATCAGGCTGACTTTGAATACTCATCACATAGCCTTGGATTGTTCTCGGACCAAAAGGCACAATCACTCGTACACCTACTTGAACAAATGATTGCAATCGTTCGGGAATGATATAATCAAACTTAAAGTCGACGCTTTTCGAAGGTATGTCCACAATAACCTTAGCTATCATTATTGCCACCTAGTTTCTAATTCGTCTAAAATATCGTTGGCAATTTCAACTTTTTTGCCTTTCTTAATATTGATCATATCTTGATTTTTAAAATGCATCGTTAATTCATTTTCATCAGAACTAAATCCAATTGAGTGGTCCCCCACATTATTAGAAATAATCACATCTGCATTTTTTCGTTTTAATTTATCTTGAGCATACTTCTCAATATTCTGCGTTTCTGCTGCAAAACCTACTAAATACTGATTGGTCTTATGCTCACCAAGATATTTAAGTATATCTTGTGTTCGTTTGAATTTTACAGTTAAATCACCATCTTGCTTTTTCATTTTATGATCTAACACTTCTGATGGCGTATAATCTGATACGGCAGCCGCTTTCACAACAATATCTTGCATATCATATCGTTTAGCGGTTTCCTGAAACATCTCTTCTGCGCTTTCAACATGAATAACTTCAATACCTTCTGGATCTGCCAATTGTGTCGGACCAGTTACCAACGTGACATGTGCACCACGTTTTTTTAACGCATTAGCAATAGCAAACCCCATTTTTCCAGAAGAGCGATTAGATACAAATCTAACAGGATCAATGACTTCAATCGTTGGCCCTGCAGTAACTAGTGCGTGTTTGCCATTAAATGAACTTTCCACTTGAATCTCTTGTTGATGGAAATATTGATTGATGACTGAAACTATTTGTAAAGGTTCTTCCATTCGTCCTTTAGCCACATAACCACACGCTAAGTACCCATCACCTGGCTCAATAAATTGGTACCCATCAGCTTTGAGTGTTTCAATATTATGTTGTGTGCGCTTATTTTCATACATATGTACATTCATGGCAGGCGCAATAAACGTTTGTGTTTCTGTTGCTAATAAGGTTGACGTAATCATATCGTCTGCAATACCCACACTTAACTTCGCAATTGTATTTGCAGTTGCTGGTGCTACAATAATCACATCTGCCCAATCACCCAATGCTACATGTTGAATTTCTTGCGGGTTTTCTTCTTTAAAAGTATTTGTATATACTGGATTTTTACTTATAGACTGAAAAGCCAATGGTGTTACAAATTCTTGTGCATGATTTGAAAGCATAACACGCACTTCGTAACCAGCTTGAGTAAGTTTACTTGTTAAATCAATTGCTTTATATGCTGCAATACCGCCTGTTACTGCTAATAAAATATGTTTCATTATCAATTTCTCCTTAAAACATTCTCATTTCACTGAATTCATTTCTTTAAATGAGGATATTCACACAATTTATATTCGCATTTATGTTCAAATTTATATTAATTATACACAAATTGTCGCTAATATTAAAAAAACACACCTTATCTACATGATATATCCATCACAAGATTGTAATGAAATATCTTCAAAAAGGTGTGTCACAAAATTAGTATATGATTATCCTAAAAATTCTTGCGGGATAACTGGTGATACTTTGCCATCTGCAATTTCTTCTAATGCTTTACCGACAGGTTTAGCTGAATGATATTCACTTTCTAAAGCTGTTTCTGGTCTTTCGTCTAATTCACGAGCTCTTTTTGCGGCAGTCGCTGCGATAAGGTATTTAGATGTAATTTTACCTGTTAATTGGTTTAATGGTGGGTTTAACATTATTTTTTAGCCTCCAGTATCATTTTTCTATATTTAGCTTCTATACGTTCACGTTTAAGGTGTTCAGCTTCGACAATTGACTGAATTTTGTTTTTCGCTAATTCTACTTCGTCGTTTACCACTACATAATCGTATAAGTTCATCATTTCTACTTCTTTACGTGCCTCGGCAACACGGCTTTGAATTTTCTCATCTGATTCAGTGCCTCTACCAACTAAACGATCTCTTAAATCATCAAGACTTGGTGGAGCAAGGAAAATAAATAATGCTTCAGGGAATTTCTTTCTAACTTGTTTTGCACCTTCAACTTCAATTTCTAAAAATACATCATGTCCTTGGTCCATTGTATCTCTAACATATTGAACAGGCGTCCCATAGTAATTACCTACATACTCGGCATATTCAATAAATTGATCATCTTTTATTAATGCTTCAAACTCTTCTTTCGTCTTGAAAAAGTAATCTACACCATCAACTTCTCCCTCGCGCATGCTACGAGTTGTCATCGATATAGAATACTTATACGAAGTGTTTGGATCTTCAAATATTTTTTTTCTAACAGTTCCCTTACCAACACCAGAAGGACCTGAAAGAACAATTAACAATCCTTTTTCATTATCCATGCCTTACGACCTCTCTAAGCTATTCTTCTATTATTTAAATATGATATCATATTGCACTTGAAATTGTATAGAGATACTTTGGGCAGTTATCCTCATTTTTCAAATATTCAATGTTTTGAACACGATGTATGACCATTAGCACGATGCATGTTACAATAATGAGAATGAATAAAATGAAGGTGGCAGATAATTATGGCATATGATGGCCTATTTACAAAAAAGATGGTGACTTCTTTACAAGATTTAGTTACTGGACGAATCCATAAAATCAATCAACCAGAAAATGACACAATCATCATCGTTGTTCGCCAAAATCGTCAAAATCATCAATTACTTTTATCCATACATCCTAGCTTCTCTAGATTACAATTAACGAATAAAAAATATGATAATCCATTTGATCCCCCAATGTTTGCACGTGTCTTTCGTAAGCATTTAGAAGGTGGCATTATTAAATCCATTCGTCAAATTGGTAATGACAGAAGAGTTGAAATCGATGTACAAAGTAAAGATGAAATCGGTGATACGATACACCGCACAATTATTTTAGAGATTATGGGCAAACACAGTAACTTGATCTTAGTAGATGACGACCGAAAAATTCTTGAAGGATTTAAACATCTTACACCGAATACAAATCAATACCGTACAGTTATGCCTGGATTTAAATATGAAGCTCCACCTACACAACATAAACTTAACCCTTATGATGTATCAGGTGAAGATGTTTTAAAATATATCGATTTTAATGCAGGTAAAATTGCTAAACAGTTACTTAATACATTTGAAGGTTTTAGTCCTCTAATTACAAATGAAATTGTAAGTCGACGTCAGTTCATGACGCCTGAAACCTTACCAGAAGCATACGATGAAGTGATGGCTGAAACGCTTGAAGCTCCTACGCCTGTATTTCATAAAAATCATCAATCAGGTAAAGAAGATTTCTATTTCATGACATTAAATCAATTTTATGATGATATGGTTACCTATGAATCACTAAATGAATTACTCGATCGTTATTATGATGCGAGAGGTGAACGTGAACGAGTCAAACAACGTGCTAACGATTTAGTTCGGTTCGTTCAACAACAACTTCATAAATATCAAAATAAATTAAGTAAATTGTTACAAGAATACGAAGGTACAAAAGATAAAGATAACTATCAACTCTATGGTGAATTGATTACCGCTAATATTTATCGTATTAAACAAGGTGATGAATCTGTAACTGTTCTTAATTATTATAATAATGAGGAAATCACTATTCCTCTCAATCCAACTAAATCTCCATCAGTTAACGCACAATATTATTACAGACAATATAATCGTATGAAGACACGTGAACATGAACTTCAACATCAATTACAATTGACTAAAGAGAATATTGATTACTTTACAGGTATCGAACAGCAACTTGAACATATTACTGTCAATGAAATTGATGATATTCGTGATGAATTAGCAGATCAAGGATTTATGAAGCAACGTAAAAATGTTAAGAAGAAGAAAAATGCTAAAATTCAATTACAATCGTATTTATCATCAGATGGCGACACTATTCTAGTTGGTAAAAACAACAAACAGAATGATTACCTTACAAATAAAAAAGCACAAAAAAATCATATATGGTTCCATACCAAAGATATACCGGGTTCACACGTAGTCATACTTAACGACTCACCGTCAGAGGAAACGATTAAAGAAGCGGCGATGTTAGCCGGATATTTCTCTAAAGCTGGTAACTCTGGACAAATTCCTGTTGATTATACAGAAATTCGCCATGTGCATAAACCTTCTGGCGCTAAACCTGGATTTGTTACTTATGATAATCAAAAAACATTATATGCTACGCCTGATTACGACCATATACAAAAAATGAAATCTGACAGTTTAAATTAAATAAAGTAAAAGCACTGATTATGCATCATTAAATGCTAAAATCAGTGCTTTTTTATGTTATAGATTAATGTTTTTCTGGTAAAGCCAATTGGAAACTGACACCAAACTTATCTTGTACCCATGCAAATTCTCTATACGGAGGCATTTCTGTTTTAGGCATCAAAATGGCGCCCTCTTTTTTCAGACCGCTAAATAATCTTTCCATTTCCATAGGATCTTTAACAGTGACATAAAGTGACATCGCAGGGTTCATAGGTAATTCTTCACCATTGTTCGCATCAATAGCCATAAAAACTTGGCCATTGAGTGTAAATATTGAATGTTGGACGGTACCTGGTGTGCCTGGTCCATCTTCATCGTATTTAACCATTGTTATAATTTCACTGTCTTCAAATAAACTTGTATATAAATTGATAGCTTCTTCAGCTTGATCATTAAACATTAAAAATGTTGTTATTTTTGGTATTTCCATTTTAATCCCCCTAAAGGTATGTTTATTTTTCTTTAGTATAGTTTAACATGTGTAACTATTATTTTCTGTTATAGACCTTTTAAATCAGTGAATTCATAAAACTTTTCCAGCATATAAGTTGATAAATTTTGACTTATTATCATGAACAGTTAAAATTAAACTAAGTGAAAAGGAGGCCATAACATGACACATGTACTTATACCTTTATTAATATTAGTAATTGTTCTACTCATTGGATGGCTATTAACTAAAATATTCATTCGTTAATACAATATAGAGCGGTGTCCAATCTTTGTTTAAACACATTGACTGTACACCGCTCAACTATTATTATCACTTATTAACATGTAAATTCTCTAGAGCCTACTTACAACTCGCCTTTAACACGTAGGTTTTGCTTTGCTTTTTTAAATATATCACTTGAATGCACAAACGCATCTCGACTCATCTCTTTCTGAAATTGAGTCATTGTTGATTCTTGAGTCTGAACATTGGTATATACATCTTCACGATAGTCCTCTTCTCTAGATAAAAATGCATTACAATGCTTTAAGGATGTGTATAAATCATTATCTTTTTCATGTTCTTTCATGATCATCCCACCTATATACTTATCTTATGATAAGTTATCTCGCCATTCAACTAATGTCTTAATATCATCTTCAGAGATTTCTCCTTGCTCTTTAGCAACTTCAATTAACTCATTATAATTACTTAAAGTATAGAATGGTATTTTTGCTTCGTTAAATGTTTCATCAGCTTTGGCTAATCCATAGGTAAAGATAGCTACAACACCTAATACTTCTGCACCACTTTCTTTTAATGCATCTACTGCTGTAATTGAAGAGCCACCAGTTGAAATTAAGTCTTCTATAACAACAACTTTCTTCCCTTCACTTTTCGCACCTTCGATTTGATTTTGTTTACCATGACTTTTACTTTTAGAACGCACATAGTTCATTGGTAATTCCATTTTTTCAGAAATATATGCAGCGTGTGGAATCCCTGCTGTTGCAGTTCCTGAAATCACTTCTACATCTTCAAATTTTTCATTAATTAATTGGATTAAACCATCTCTAATCGCGTTACGTACGAGTGGAAACCCTAATGTAACACGATTATCACAATAGATAGGTGATTTAATTCCTGAACTCCACGTAAATAAATCATTGGGTGAAAGCGATACTGCCTTTATATCTAATAATGCCTTTGCAATTTCTTTAGCCATTTAACCTAACCAACTTTCTTTAATAATTTGATAACTTTTAACTGGATCATCACTCTGTGTTATAGGTCGTCCAACGACAATATGTGTTGAGCCTAATTGTTTTGCTTGCTCGGGTGTCGTGATACGCTTCTGATCGTTTTGAGCTGAACCTTCTGGTCTAATACCTGGTGTAACCTTCATAAAATCTTTTCCTAGTTGAGCAGTAATTAACTCCGCTTCAAGAGGTGAACATACCACACCATCTAAACCTGCTTGTTGGCTTAATTTAGCATAATTTAATACAGCCTCTTCAATTGTTGTTTGAATGTTTTGTTCTTCATGTAACTGCGTCTCTGTAGTAGAAGTCAATTGAGTCACCGCAATAATTTTTGTATGTTTATTGTGTTGTCGTAACCCTTTAATGGCCGCTTCCATCATTGCCTTTCCACCAGCTGCATGCACATTGAATAAATCAACATCTAGCTTAGCTAAACCTTCCATAGCTTTGCTCACTGTGTTTGGAATATCATGTAATTTTAAATCCAAGAAAATACTATGTCCTCTATCTTTAATAGATTTAATTAGTTTAGGTCCAGTTTGATAAAATAATTCCATACCTACTTTGACAAATAATGGTTCATCGAATTGATCTAAAAATGCATTTACTTTATCAGCTGATTCAAAATCTAATGCAATAATTGGTAATTGTTTCATCGTGTAACTCCTTATATTGAAAGTTCTTCAACCATAGACTCAAAACTATGAATTGAAGAACTTATCTAAAATTAAATACAGACTTTAGTTTATTTAATTGATTTTTATTTACATATTTCTCATTGTGAATGTCATACTCTCGATGACGTTAGTTAACGCACTTGCAGTATCAAGTGAAGTAAGACATGGAATACCATTTTCTACTGTAGTACGACGAATTTGGAATCCATCTCGTTCTACTTCTTTACCTTTAGTCATTGTATTAATCACGATTTGCACATCACCATTTTGAATACGAGTGAGTAAATCATTTTCGCCGCCGATTTTGCCTACAACTTCTACTGGAATATCATTTTGATTTAATTTATCAGCAGTCCCCTTAGTTGCTAAAATCTTATAGCCGACTTCATTGAGACGGTGTGCAATTTTGACAATTTCTTCTTTATCTTTATCACTTACAGTCATCAACACAGTTCCATGGTCTTTAACTTCAAATCCACTACCTGTTAACCCTTTGTATAGCGCTTTCTCTAATGTTTGATCTTTCCCCATCACTTCACCAGTTGATTTCATTTCAGGTCCTAAAGTGATATCAACATTTTTCAATTTATTAAAGCTGAATACCGGTGCTTTAACAAATACCCCTTCTGAATACGGTTGAATACCTTCTTTATAACCAAGTGAAGATAATTTTGTACCCATAATGGCTTGCATTGCTAGTTGAGCCATTTGAATATCAGTGATTTTACTTAAGAATGGTACAGTTCGGCTTGAACGAGGGTTCACTTCTAGTACATAAACACCGTCATGTGCTATTACAAACTGAATGTTAATTAACCCAACGATATTTAAACCTTTCGCTAATCTAATCGTATAATCTTCTAATGTCTCAATTTCTTCTTGAGATAAAGTTTGAGGTGGATACACAGCGATAGAGTCACCACTATGGACACCTGCACGTTCAATATGTTCCATAATACCTGGAATAATCACTGTTTCACCGTCAGAAATAGCATCGACTTCGATTTCTTTACCAGTTAAGTATCTATCAACTAACACTGGATGCTCTGGGCTTGCTTTAACTGCTTGTGTCATATAGTTTTCTAATTCTTTATCATTATCAACGATCTCCATTGCACGACCACCAAGTACATATGAAGGTCTTACAACTACTGGATAACCAATATTACGTGCATTTTCCAATGCTTCTTTTGGTGAAGTCGCAGTTTTACCTTGAGGTTGTGGTACATCAATCGTATGCAATAACGCTTCAAATTCTTTTCTATCTTCAGCTCTGTTTAAATCTTCTAAAGATGTACCTAGAATTTGCACACCATGTTTAGCTAATTTGTCCGCTAAATTAATTGCTGTTTGTCCACCAAACTGTACAACGACACCTTTAGGTTGTTCTAAATTAATGATACTCATCACATCTTCTTCAGTAAGAGGTTCAAAGTATAATTTATCTGAAATAGAGAAATCAGTTGATACCGTTTCAGGGTTGTTATTAACGATAATTGCTTCATAGCCAGCATTTTGAATAGCCCACACAGCATGTACTGTTGCATAGTCGAATTCAACCCCTTGCCCTATACGAATTGGACCAGATCCTAAAACTAAAATTTTCTCTTTGTCTGTTACAATGGATTCATTTTCAGTTTCGTATGTCCCATAATAATATGGTGTTGTTGATTCGAATTCAGCAGCACAAGTATCCACCATTTTGTATACTGGCGTAATATTGTTTTTAATTCTTAATTGATAAACATCTTCTTCTGTCATATCAAAACGATGAGCAATGACTTTATCACTGAAACCATAATCTTTAGCATATTTAAGATATTCTAAATCACCTTGATGTGCTTTCAATTCATGTTCAATATTAATAATATTCTGGAATTTATTTAAGAAGAAGTAATCAATTTTAGTCATATTATGAATTTCTTCTAATGTTGTACCACGACGAATGGCCTCACCGATGAAGAATAATCTTTCGTCATCCTGATGACTAATTCTTTCTTTAATGTAATCTAAATCAAAACTTTCTCCATTTGGTAATCCTAAGTGATGCACACCATATTCTAAGGAACGAATCGCTTTAAGTAATGATTCTTCGTAAGTACGGCCGATTGCCATTACTTCACCAGTTGCTTTCATTTGTGTACCTAATTCACGTTCACCTTTTTCAAATTTATCAAATGGGAAACGTGGAATTTTGGAGATTACATAATCCAATGTTGGTTCAAATGCAGCATATGAAGTACCTGTAATTGGATTTAACATTTCATCTAATGTTAATCCAACAGCAATTTTTGCAGCTAGTTTGGCAATTGGATACCCTGTTGCTTTAGATGCTAATGCTGATGAACGAGATACACGTGGATTGACTTCAATAATATAGTAATTAAATGAATCTGGATCTAACGCTAATTGAACATTACATCCACCTTCGATGCCTAAAGCACGAATAACTTTTAATGAAACGTCTCTTAGCATTTGATATTCCACGTCTGATAATGTTTGACTTGGTGCAACCACAATGGAATCACCTGTATGGATACCCACTGGATCAATGTTTTCCATATTACATACTACAATGGCGTTATCATTTTTATCACGCATAACTTCATATTCAATTTCTTTAAAACCGGCAATGGATTTTTCAATTAAACACTGTGTTGCTGGACTATAGTGTAAACCATTTGTTACAACTTCTTTTAAATCATCATCGTTATAGCAAATACCGCCACCAGTACCGCCCATTGTAAAGGCTGGTCGAACGATTAATGGATAACCCACTTCTTCTTTAAATTTAAAAGCTTGTTCAACTGTATTTACAATATCACTTTCTGGTACAGGAACATCTAAATCATTCATCAATGTTCTAAATAGTTCACGGTCTTCAGCTTGTTGAATTGATTCTAATTCAGTTCCCAGTAGTTTCACATTATTAGCAGCTAATACACCACTATCATGTAACTGAATCGCCATGTTTAACCCTGTTTGACCACCTAACGTTGGTAATAAAGCATCAGGTTGTTCTTTACGAATGATACGTGCGATAAAATCATGTGTTAAAGGTTCAATATATACTTTATCTGCAATTTCTTTATCAGTCATAATCGTAGCTGGGTTAGAGTTAACCAAGATAACTCTATAACCTTCTTCTTTAAGTGCAAGACAGGCTTGAGTTCCTGCATAATCAAATTCCGCAGCTTGGCCAATAATAATTGGGCCCGATCCTACTACTAAAATTGTTTGAATATCGTTACGCTTAGGCATTTACATTACGCTCCTTTTCGATGAACTCATTCATCATAGTAATAAACTCGTCAAATAGATAATTAGAATCACTTGGGCCTGGTCTTGCTTCCGGATGATACTGAACTGAAAAGGCAGGTAACGTTTTATGTCTTAACCCTTCAACTGTACCATCATTTAATGCAATATGAGTGACTTCTAAATCTGTATTTTCTAATGAATCTCGGTCAATTGAATAACCATGGTTTTGACTTGTAATGTCAACTTTACCTGTTTTTAAGTTTTTAACAGGGTGGTTTGCACCTCTATGTCCAAACTTCATTTTGAACGATGTAGCGCCTTGAGATAAAGCAAATAATTGGTGGCCTAAGCAAATACCAAAGAATGGAATTTTGCCAAGAATGCCATTAATCATTTTTACAGCCACATCAATTTCTTCTGGGTCACCAGGGCCGTTAGATAGCATTACACCGTCTGGAGACATTTTGATGATTTCTTCAGCTGTTGTATTGTACGGTACAACTGTCACATTACATCCACGCATATTTAGTTCTCGTACAATATTTTGTTTTTTACCAAAGTCGAGTAAGACAACACTCAAATCTGATCCTGTAGATACATAAGGTGTTTTAGTAGAAACTGTCGACACTTCATCTCTAGGTAATTCAGTCGTTTTTAAATGTTCTACTAAGCTTTCAATGTCAGCTTTGTTATCTGTGAATCCGGCTCTTAATACACCGTGTTGACGAATTTTACGTGTAATACTTCTTGTATCGACACCTGAGATACCTGGTATTTGATATTGTACTAATACTTCATGTAATGTCTTTTGATTACGGAAGTTACTAGGATGTGTACTCGCTTCTTTCACTACAACACCATTCAATGTTGGTGTTAAAGATTCAAAATCATCTCTATTGATACCGTAGTTTCCAATTAATGGATACGTAAATGTAATAATTTGACCTGTGTATGAAGGATCAGAAATTGTTTCTTGATAACCTGTCATAGCTGTATTAAATACAATTTCACCAATTGAAAGTTCATCTGAACCTAATTGATATCCTTCATAATAAGAGCCGTCTTCAAATACTAGATAACGTTTTGAAAGCATCTATTTTTCCTCCTTAAATACTACTTCACCTTTAACCATTGTTAATACTGGATGTCCATATACTTTTTCACCAATAAATGGCGTATTGTCAGCTTTAGATAAGAAATCTTCACTTCTAATTTCTTTTTCATTTTCTAAATCAATAATTGTGATGTCAGCATAACTATCTTTATGCAATTTACCATAATTAAGATTAAAGATAGTTGCCGGTTTAATAGTTAAGTAATCGATTAACTGTTTTAATGACCAATTACCATTTCTAACAAAGTGTGTGTATAATAATGGAAATGCAGTTTCACTACCTACAATACCGAATGGTGCTTTTGTCATTGGTTGTTCTTTTTCTTCTTTCGCATGAGGCGCGTGATCGGTTGCAATACAATCAATTGTTCCGTCTAATAAACCTTCTAATAAGGCATCACGATCTTCTGTACTTCTTAAAGGTGGATTCATTTTA
Source organism: Staphylococcus warneri (assembly GCF_900636385.1). Taxonomy (NCBI): domain Bacteria; kingdom Bacillati; phylum Bacillota; class Bacilli; order Caryophanales; family Staphylococcaceae; genus Staphylococcus; species Staphylococcus warneri. The sequence goes on from NZ_LR134269.1 coordinate 1,596,618, forward strand.
TAATTTGCATCATCACCTGGCACATCATTTTCAGTTAATAATAAGTGATGTGGTGTTACTTCTGCAGTTACATGAATACCTGCTTTTTTAGCGTCACGAATGACACGAACACTCTCTTTAGTAGAAACGTGACATACATGGTAATGACAACCAGTAGCTTCAGCTAATAAAACGTCTCGCGCAATTTGAACAGATTCACATACATTAGGAATACCTGGGATACCTAATTCTTCACTACGTTTACCTTTATGCATAGCACCACCATAAATTAAACTATTATCTTCACAATGAGCTACGATTGGTTTTTTCACTTTTGCCGCTTGCTTCATAGCAGCATACATCATACTTGCTTGTTGCACACCTACGCCATCATCAGTAAAGGCAAACACGCCTTCATCCGCTAAAGCTTGGAAATCCACTAATTCTTTACCTGCTTGTCTAGTTGTTATAGAGGCATATGGTAAGACACGAATTTGTGCTGAATCTTTAATTTTTTCTCTTAATGCTCTTACATTTTCCATTGAATCTGGAACTGGTCTAGTATTTGGCATTGGACAGATAGTTGTAAAACCACCTCTTGCAGCCGCTTTCGTACCTGTTTCAATTGTTTCTTTATGTTCTCCACCTGGTTCACGTAAATGTACATGTACATCTACAAATCCTGGTGCTATTAAATTTCCTTTAGCATCTATAACTTCAATATTTTCGGATGAAGAATCAATTTTACTACTAATTGTTTTAATTCTTTTACCGTCAATTAGAATATCCGTATTTTTTAATTTTCCATTTTTAATAATTTTACCGTTCTTAATTAGTTTCATGATTCAAATACCCCTTCCTTATTTTAAAAGCTCATCAATGACTGCCATTCTCAAATACATGCCATTTTCCATTTGTTTAAAAATACGTGATTGAGGTGCCTCTACTAGGTCACTTTCAATTTCTACACCTCTATTGACTGGAGCTGGATGCATGACAATAGCTTCTTTCTTTAATTTATCATATCTTTCCTTCGTTAACCCATATTGTTGATGATAATTGTCAGCTTCAAAGTTAGCTTTTCCTGTAATGCCGTGTCTTTCATGCTGAACTCTAAGTAACATCACAATATCAACTTTATCAATCACATCATCAATACTAACGTATGATGCTTCTATTGTATCATCTACCCATTCATCAGGACTCGCGAACATGACATTTGCACCTAATGCTTTTAAACTATGGAAATTACTTCTAGCAACACGAGAATTTTTAATATCACCACAAATCAATACATTTAAGCCTTCGAATTTTCCATATTCTTCATATATAGTCATTAAATCAAGTAGGCTTTGTGTTGGGTGTTGTCCACTACCATCACCACCATTGGCAATTGGTATATTCAGTCCTTCTAAATCTTCGTAATATGCATTTTGAGAGTGTCTAATTACTAATAAGTTTACACCAATACTTTCTAATGTCTTACAAGTATCGTAAAGTGATTCTCCCTTTTGTACAGACGACGTACTCGTTTCAAAATTCACTAAATTCAATCCTAATTTTTGTTCGGCAACTTCAAAGCTACACTTTGTTCTTGTTGAATTTTCAAAGAACAAATTAGCTACAAAATGATCTTTGTATTGTGGTACATTAACTTCTCCAGATTTAAACTGACTTGCTTTTTTAACTAAGCTATAAATTTCATCGTTTGATAAATCTTCCATTGATAATAAATGTTCCATTGTTTGCCTCCTCAGAATATCTAACTATTTTTTAGGTAAGATTAAATTTAAGATAATGCCTGATAAAGCTGATAATGCCATTCCTTCAAGTTGTAAGTTAACGCCGATGCCTTTTAAATTGATTAATAAATTTCCAATACCAACGACTAAGATGACTGATGCTATAACTAAGTTTCTATTGTTAGCAAAATCAACATTGCTTTCTACAATCATTCTCAAACCACTTGCTGCGATAATGCCAAATAATAGTATGGACACACCACCCATAACCGGTGTTGGTATAGAAGAAATAAGTGCTGTAAATTTACCAATGAATGCAAGTACGATTGCGATGACTGCAGCACCACCAATCACATAAATACTATAAATTTTCGTAATCGCTAATACACCAATGTTTTCACCATAAGTTGTGCTTGGTGGTCCACCTATGATACTTGCAACCATCGTTGACACACCGTCACCAATGATTGATTTATCTAGACCTGGATCTTTAAAGAAGTTTTTACCTACAATTTTGTTGATTACCATTTGGTGTCCAATATGCTCACTGACAGTTACAAACACGACTGGAATCATGACTAGCACCAAACCTAAATGGAAGGAAGGTACATAATCTTTAAATGGTAAGTAAATATCTGGAAATGCTAACCATTTTGCTTTTGCAATCGGTGCAAATTTGACCAATCCCATAAAGATAGAAACGATATAACCGACAATGATTCCTATTAATACAGGAATTAATGATAAGAATCCTTTGAAGAATCCTTGCACAACGATTGTTACTATGAGTGTGATTAATGCCACTAGTAAATAACTTAAGTTATAACCTTTCATATCCGCAGAGTTTTCGTACATTGCCATGTTAACTGCAGTTGGCGCAAGACTTAATCCAATAACCATTATTACAGGTCCAACTACAACTGGTGGAAGTAAGTGCATTAACCAACCTGTACCACTAAAACGAATTAAGATACCAATAATGACGTACATTAAACCACTCATGAAGAGCGCGACTAACATGTCTCCTAAACTATGCGTACTTAATCCTGTAATGATTGGTGTGATGAAAGCAAAACTAGAGCCCAAATATGCTGGTATTTTAGCTTTAGTAATGAGTATGTATAACAATGTTCCAATTCCTGATGCAAGTAATGCTGCTGAAATAGGCAGTCCTGTTAAAAATGGTACAAGTACCGTCGATCCAAACATCGCAAATAAATGTTGTAAGCTTAAAAACGCCCACTGTGCTGGTTTTGGTTTATCTTTAACATCTAATACTGGTTGTACCGTTCTTTCAAACATTTGTTCATTTTCCATGGTGATTCATTTCCTTTCATAAAAAAATCTCTTTACATACAGTTATGCAAAGAGACTAAAGCGAATGATATGAAGTATTTAAGCTATATAAATACAGTAGTTAACATAATGTTTTTATCGTAACTACTTTGCTCATATATTCATTTCACCTTTTTCAGTCTCTCGTACTGCTTTAAAAGGGATATTATTCTATTATAACTGCATTACTTGAATCCTTTTCAGTTAAGTACACTTTAACGGATTCATCTCGTGCAGTTGGTATGTTTTTTCCTACAAAATCTGCGCGAATTGGAAGCTCTCTGTGGCCTCGATCAACTAGCGTAGCTAAACCAATTTTAATTGGTCTTGCATGTAATAAGATGGCATCTAATGACGCTCTGACAGTTCTTCCTGTGTATAAGACGTCATCAATGATAATGACAACTTTTCCTGTAATGTCTACATCTATTTCAAAAGCTTTGTCGAATGATTGCTTTGAAACATGATCAATATCATCACGGAATTGTGTTATATCAATTGTGCCTGTTGGTACAAGTTGTTGCTCTATCATATTTATTTTTTCTTGAATACGATAAGCTAAATATGCACCACGAGTTTTAATGCCTAGTAAAACTAAATTCTCAGTACCTTTGTTATACTCTAATATTTCATGTGCAATTCGAGTAACCGTACGTTGAATTGCTGCTTCATCCATTATGATGCGTTCAGACATTGTCTCACCTCTATCTCTTATTCATATCAAAAAACCTCACGTCTTTAACAAAGACATGAGGTTGATATATAGACAATGCGTGATATAAATTTAGTCCTGATGCAACTAAACAGTATTCCACACATATTCTTAACCGTTTGATTTGCAAGCATTCAATAATAAATCGTTAGTATTAGGTCATTGAATTGATTACAATCATGTATATCAGTATCATTTTCATGTCTTTGAAGCCTCTCTGGACTTATCTTTAAAGACTACTTTTATATTTAAACTGTTATTAGTTTAATCCTAAAGTTACAAATAGTCAACGTCTTTTCCAATAAAATACTTGATTGATTATAATTTTTTAAATATTTATTATATGACGTCTTCAACATCCCATATGGAAGTTTATTTAATCACAGACGTTGTACGTTTTTGATATTTTTATAATACAATAGCATAACTAAAGTATTCGCAATCGCTATGCTAATAATCATAATATCTTGGTTATCTTTTAATAATATACTAATAATAAATGATACAACCAACATCATAGCACCAATCATAATATATTTGATGTTTTTAAGTTCTTTATGAAAATATGTCGTATTAATCCAAACCCCAATATAAAATAATAAGATACTACCATGCATCATACAGATTTCAAAAATGGCACTTAACTGATGCGAGTCACTAAAAATAACAGCAGCATTTAATATACCTAATGCTACATTAATCAATAAGTGTGTATAAACCAATTGGAAACCAATCGTTGTTTGATGTAAATTAATATGACTTTCAGTCACTAACCAATACGTTCCAAATAAACTTACGACAATTAAAAATTGAAATATATAAATATAGTTAAAATGCTCTATACTAAATATAGATTTTAATCCAACTAAAACCTCACCAAATATAATAATCGTCAACAATGAGAATCTTTCAACTAAATGTGATAAATTCACAGGTGATTGATATAAATATTTTCGGTATGGAATCAAGCCTGTTGAAGCAATAAATAATCCTAAAAATCCTGGAATATAATGAATACTTTTCGGTAATACAAGTGATACAAATGATAGGATTGCAACGATTAATGCTACTAATGCAAATGCCTGACACGTTTTATAATCAGGTTTATGTTTTGTTTTAGTTAAATGTAAACCATATTGAATACTAATACTTAGATATAGAATTCCAACACATAAAAAGAATGGAAAGAATGTTTTTTCAAAATCAGGATATAAACTATTCGATAAAAAGACTAATACAAACAAGTTAAACATCATAAATATGACATCTTTAGTTGTCGTTTCTCCAAATCTATTCGTATAAAATGTTTGATGCGACCATAATATCCATAAAAACACACTCATAATGATATACTTTAAAAATAATTCAGATGATATGGTCCCCTCGTGTACATTTAAAATGACATGTGCCATCTTTTGCATCGCATAAACAAATATTAAATCGAAGAATAATTCATGAAATCCCGCACTTTTCTCTTGTAAATGTCGAGGTTGATACGATGTTTCCATTTAATTTGTTCCTACTTTCACTTTGTTTTCAACATATCATAGCATATTACATGTTAAGTTTATATATTTTATTTTGAAGAAAGTACAACTCATTTTATGATTACTCTATAAATAACACCTTATATCATCTAACATATTCCTTTTGAGTATAAAAAAAGCCCCTAAATGACAATGACATATCATTTAGGTGCTTTGATAGTATTTATTATTTTATACCTTTTACTAAGCGTCTCTTTTTCTAATATCGGCTAATAAATCTTCAAATTCCTGAGGTAATTCTGCTGTTCTTTCAATATATTCATGTGTAACCGGATGCTCAAAACCTATCACACCTGCATGTAAGACTTGACCACCTATATCTAATGTTTTTTTAGGACCATATTTAGGATCTCCGACTAATGGAAATCCAATGTATTTCATATGAACACGAATTTGGTGCGTACGTCCTGTTTCAAGTTCACATTCTATTAAAGTGTAATCTTTAAAATGTTCTAAGACGTTAAAGTGTGTAACTGCTTCTTTGCCATCATCTACGACCGCCATCGCTTGACGATCTTTCTTATTACGTCCAATAGGCGCATCTACTGTTCCATAGTCATGTGGAATATTTCCATGTACAAGTGCAATATATTTACGTTTAACTGATTTAGCCATTAATTGTTCAACTAATCCACGATGCGCAATGTCATTTTTAGCAACCATTAATAAGCCAGATGTATCCATATCAATTCTGTGAACAATACCTGGACGAATTTCACCGTTTATACCAGATAAATTTTTAATTTGATACATCAATCCATTTACTAACGTACCAGTGTAATGGCCTGGTGAGGGATGCACTACCATACCTTTTGGTTTATAAACAATAGCAACATCATCATCTTCATAAAAAATATCAAGATTTAAATTTTCCGGTGTGATATCTGCTTCTACGACTTCTTGTTCAGTCACGACGATATTGTCATTTTGCTTCACTTTATAATTGGGTTTGACTACTTTGTCATTTACTTTCACAAGATCTTCTTTAATCCAATCTTGAATTTGGCTACGTGACCAATCACTGTTTAATTCTGGTAATACTTTATCTAATCTCTGTCCAACATGATTACTATCTGTAATCGTATATTCATACGTTTCCATAATCAGACCTCCTAACCTTTATTTGTTGTATCTTTAAGTAGCGCAATAATAACTAATATCACACCAATTGTTAAACTTGAATCGGCTACATTGAAGATAGGAAAATCATATCCAAAAATATTTGTATCAATAAAATCAACAACTTCTCCATTAAATAAACGATCAATGAAATTTCCTAAAGCACCTGCAAACAATAAACTTATCGCTAACTGCATAAATAAATTATATTGCGCTTCTTTAATAAAGAACAATACAAGTACAATTAAAATAATCACTGTAATAATATAAAAGAAAAACATTTTACCACTTAATATACCCCAAGCAGCACCATTATTTCTATGTGACGTTATATTTAAAAAATTGGGTATCACTTCGTAAGAATCGCCTATTTTCATTGAACTAGCAATAATCCATTTTGTCACTTGGTCAATGACAATGATTAAAAAGGCTACGAGTAATGAAATACCGACATAATATTTCTTTTTCATTCATGTTCCTCCATTCAGAACCATTCATCACTTTTTTTACAACAACATTCATTATATCTTAAACATGAATATAAAAACAGGTTAGCTTCATAATAAATAATTGATACAACAAACAAATGGAAGTGGGATAGAAATCATTAAGAACCACTAATCATTGATTATGTAGTGGTTCTTACGCATTAGCCACAGCTAATGTGTACTTTAAAATAGAAATACATGAGTGAAACTCATGCATAAGAAACACTAATTTCTAAAGAAAAAGTATTTCTTTATCGTTGTCCATCCCCAACTTGCATTGTCTGTAGATTTTCTTTTCGAAATTCTCTATGTTTGGGGTCCGTCCCCCGGCAAGGTTGACTAGAAATGAAAAGCTTGGTACATTAGACCGTCTTTGTAATTTATTACTTAGACGGTTTTATGCATGAACTTTAGTTCATGTATACCGCTAAAGCTTAATTTGAACACATGAGTCAATACGCATGTGTAAGTCAACTACTGCCTTAATATCAATGTAACTTGAAATATATTGATGCCTAGCCTAAACTCATTTCATCATTACGATATATGTTGATTCTCTTTAGGATGAATATATTGATATTGATCAACGTCATTCGCTGGTATTGTTCTATTTGATATTTCATACGGCTTTTTAAAATTCATTTCTGAAACGTACAATGATTGATCATCGTTCACTTTTTCAATGTAGGCTACATGACCATATTTTCCTTCAGTTGTCTGTAGAATCGCACCTTCTTTAGGATGTTGATTGACTTTATATTGATCTTTTTTAGCATTTTTCGCCCAATCTTTAGCGTCATGCCAAGAATTTGCAATTTGATGATGGTCTTCTCTCACTTTATCGAACACATAATAAGTGCATTGTCCTTTTTGATACGTATTATATTTCATCGGATTAAACTCTAATAAATGATTTTTAGGTTCAGTCATATCTTGATTATTTAAACCATCAAAAATTGCTGCTAGCGTTAGACCTATCGTTATAAATAACATCCAAAAAATACTTTTCTTCACTTCATCACTCTTCTTTTATAAAATTAAATCTAAAGTAGATACCATCTGGTCCTTTGATATTTAAATGTGTTGTCTCTGGATAATGAAAGTCTACAAGCGCTAAACCATACGAGTGCGCATTATCTACACGTTTGGTTCCAGAAATCCATTGATTTAATGCTAAATGATGATGATAATGTTGAGATGATAAAAAGAGCGAATAATCATCCATATATGCAGATTCTTCTAAACCAAAATAATTTAAATAGTATGGTTTAACTTCAGAAATACGAATCGATTTCAAATGCAAGGTACCAATTTTAGCATCATCTGGTATACCTTGCCATTTTTCATCTGATACTTCATTTAATAAACGTGGTACATTAATCGGTACGATATTAAGTAACACTTTGTCATCTTCATAATGCCATTCTTCAAAATCTTGATCTACATAGAATTTCAAACCATTTCCTTCTGGATCTTCGATAAAAAGAGATGTAGCCACACTCTGCTCTCCACCATTTACTGGAATTTCATAGTCACTTAATTGTACTAACAAATCTGCTAAATCTGATAATGAAGGTAGTATTATACCAACATTAAATAAGCCTGCTTCTGACATTAGTGGTTCTCTACCGTTAGCAATTTCATTTAAAATAATGAAATGATTAGACATGCCTACTTCATATTGAATACTCGTCATTGTTTCGTTTACGATATTAAATCCTAAAATCTGTTCGTAAAATGGTTTGAGTGCATCTTTATCTCTCACATTAATCGTTATTCCGTTGACAAAATTTGCATCTTTATTATGAAACATTCCATGTACCTCTTTCAAAATAACTTATCTGTATAACTTTCTTTACTTATGAATTATGACTCATATTTTAAATATTATGCAAAAAAATCAAAACAAAAGCAACTTAATTGCAATTCATATCAATACTAATTAAGTGATGATGTGTTCATAATGTATTAGGCTAATTTCGATAATACTTTCTAATATTTAATAATACCCATAATATCCCAAGTCGTTATAAAATAAAAACTGTTAGCAAAGTCATCCGACTTTGCTAACAGTTTGAATACAATTTTACCTATTAAATTAATGTCTTAACTACTTCTTGGCAACGTGGACATAAGTGATCTAATTCGCCAACAGAACCTAATTGATCACTATAGTTCCAACATCTTTCACATTTTTCACCTTCAGCATGTTCAATACGGATGTCACCATGTTGATATGATACGCCGTTATCAACTTGATCAACAACCTCCGCTTGTGAAGTGATAAATAATTGTTGTAAATCATCAAATTGTTGTAAGAACTCTGTAGCATTAAAGTCTTGATTACTACCAATCACAACTTTAGCTTCTAATGATTTACCAATTACTTTTTCATTACGCGCTGCTTCTAAGGCACGGTTCACATCATCACGTAAGTTCATAAATGTATTCCATTTATCTAATAATTGTTGATCTACTTCTTCAACTTTAGGCATATCAGCTAAGTGAACACTTTCTTCTTTAACATGAGGTGTATGTGACCAAACTTCCTCTGCTGTATGCACTAAAATTGGTGCAAGCAACTTAGTCATATCAACTAAGATTTGATAAAGTACTGTTTGCATACTACGACGTTTATGTGAAGAACGTTCTTCGATATAAAGGATATCTTTACCATAATCTAAGTAGAAGTTACTTAATTCAACATTGATAAAGTTTTGAACTTCTTGATAGATATTAAGATAATCAAAGTTTTCATAATTGTTAATTGTACTTGCAGTAAATTCACGTAAACGATGTAATAAATAACGATCTACTTCTAATAACTCTGCTTCAGCGATGCTATCTGTTTCAGGATTGAAATCACTCACATTACCTAACATAAATCTCAATGTGTTTCTGATTTTACGATATACATCAGAAGTTTGTTTTAAGATTTCATCTGAAATACGTACATCTGCTAAATAGTCTGTACTACTTACCCACAGGCGTGCAATATCTGCACCTTTTTGTTTAACGACTTGATCAGGCACAATGACATTTCCTAATGATTTACTCATTTTTTTACCTTCTCCGTCCATAACGAAACCATGAGATAATAAGAATTTATATGGTGCTTGACCTCTTGTCGCAACAGAAGTAGTAATAGATGAGTTAAACCAACCACGGTATTGGTCACTACCTTCAAAGTATAAGTCAGCTGGGAAACTTAATTCTGGACGTGTTTCAAGGACACCTCTATGAGATGAACCAGAATCGAACCATACATCCATGATGTCATTTTCTTTCGTAAATTCACCGTTTGGACTTCCTGGATGTGTAAAGCCTTCCGGTAATAAATCTTTGGCTTCTTTTTCAAACCAGATATTAGAACCATGTTGTTCAAATAAATCTGCAACATGATTTACAGTTTCTTTCGTCATGATGATGTCGCCATTTTCTGCATAAAATACAGGTAGTGGTACACCCCAAACACGTTGACGTGAAATTACCCATTCACCACGGTCACGAATCATATTATAGATACGTGTTTTACCCCAATCTACTTTAAATTGAGTATCTTCAATTGCATCTAAGATGTCTTGTCTCACTTTATTAATTGATGCAAACCATTGTGGTGTAGCACGGAAGATAACTGGTTTTTTCGTTCTCCAATCATGTGGATAACTATGTGTAATAAAGTTTAATTTTAATAATGCATCTTTCTCAGTTAATAAGTCCGTTACTGCTTTATTCGCTTTATCATAGAACATACCTTCAAAAGGTCCACCTTCTTCAGTGAAGACACCTTTATCATTTAATGGACTGATCACTGGTAAATCATATTTTTGACCAACAATATAGTCGTCTTCCCCGTGTCCAGGTGCTGTATGAACACAACCTGTACCAGCATCAGTTGTAACATGTTCACCGTTAATCACTAAAGAAGTACGATCTAAGAATGGATGTTGTGCTTCAACATATTCTAATTCTTTACCTGTAAATTCTTTTTCAAGTTGAATCGTATCTTGATCCCATTCTAGAGCTTCTGCTACTGTTTCTGCTAAAGCTTGAGCAATAATGTATTTTTTACCATTTACATTATATTGGCCATATTTTAATTCTGGATGAACAGTAATCGCAACATTAGAAGGAATTGTCCAAGGTGTAGTTGTCCAGATAATAAATTGTGCATCTTTGTCTACAACACCTTTATCATCTTTAACATCAAATGCTACATAAATTGATGCTGAACGTTTGTCATGATATTCGATTTCCGCTTCTGCAAGAGATGATTCACTTGATGGTGACCAATAAACAGGTTTTTTACCTTTATAAATAAGTCCTTTTTCTGCCATTTCACCAAATAATCGAATTTGAGCAGCTTCATATTCTGGTTTCAATGTGATATATGGATCGTTAAAGTCACCACGTACACCTAGACGTTTGAAATCTTTCTTTTGAATTTCAATTTGTTCTAGAGCAAATTCTTTACATTTTTCTCTAAATTCAGCGGTAGACATTTTTTTACGATCTACACCTTTTTTAGTTAAAGCTTGTTCAATTGGAAGACCATGTGTATCCCAACCAGGGACGTATGGTGCATAAAAACCTTGCATTGTTTTGTAACGAACAATAAAGTCTTTAATGATTTTGTTTAATGCATGTCCCATATGTAAACTACCATTCGCATATGGTGGTCCATCATGTAAAATATATGAGGCATTACCTTTATTTTTCTCTAACGCTTTTTCGTATTGATTGTCTGCATCCCATTGTTCTTGGATTTTTGGCTCTTTATTTGGTAATCCGCCTCGCATTGGAAATTCTGTTTTGGGCATTAATAACGTATCTTTATAATTCATATACTTTCATTCCTCCTAATTATAAAAAAGAACTCTAAGTTCAATTAACAGGGACGGTTATACCGCGGTACCACCCTGATTAACTCAACTTAGAGTTCTCTCTTGGTTCTTTATTCATAATGATAAGTCAGTGATATAAGAAACATGCTTATATTAGGCTCCCACCATCTCCTAATTCGCTGTAATAAGTGTAGTGTTTCTTACGCGTCTGACTTCAAATTTAATTGTTATTTTAGATTCGTTGATTCAGATTGACTTGTACTTGTTGAATCACTTTGAGACGTTGATTTAGTCTCAGACGTTTGTGTTGATTGTGATTGACTTTGAGCATTATTTTTCATGGCTTTTTCTTCTTCTGTTAAATCATTATCGTTTAAATGATGAATGTCTTCTAAAGTGACCTGTTCAGCATCTAAATCATAATTTAATAGGTAATCCCAATCTTCATTCTTCAACAAGTCTAATTGAGCTTCAACTAACATACGGAAACGTGATCTAAATACTTTAGATTGGCGTTTCATATCTTCAGTTTGGAAAGCTAAGCGACGTGCTTTTTCGATAGCATCATTAACAATTTGGTCTGCTTGAGCTTGTGCTTTAGCAATTGTTGCCTCTGCATCTTTATTCGCAGCTAATTTCGTTTCTTCGCCAGCTTTTTGAGCTTGCACTAAAGCATCGCTCACTGATTGGTGAACATCTTGATAAGACTTAATATTAGTATCTCTTTCTTCGATGACTTTTTCAAGTTGTTTTTTATCTTCTTTTAAACGTTCTATTTCAGTACTTAACTGGTCTAAATAGTTTGCAACTTCAGTAGGTTCTAAACCATTTTTCACACGAGTAAACTCTTTGCTTTTAATTTCACTTGGTGTAAAAGGCATTGTGTATCCTCCTTAATTTTACACTATTTAAATAATGTATGATAGGTTATGTGTATTTTATCTTTTTTCGTTCTTCCACCAATATCGGTTACTTGAGCTCTTCCGAATCCTTGTATGGAAAGTAAGTCATTCATTTCTAATTGAAAATCTGGTGAATCAATAATGGTATGATTTACTTTGACTCTCTTCTTCTCTATAAGTTGTTTCGCAATAGATCTTGATTTATGAATCATATCTTTTAATACGACATCAAGTCTAAGTGCACTCACTGTTGAACTTTGAATCTTCCAATTCTCTTCTGATTGTATCATATCTTCCAACGGAATAGAATTAAGTTTAATTGTAGCACCTTTGATTCTAGTGAATTCTAACATAATAAATGATTCTAATGCTTTTGTCAAAACAAATTGAATACGTTCCCCAACAATGATATCACCAAGTTGATTTCTATCAATTCCTAAAGACATCAGCGTACCTAAAACGTGTTGATGTTGAATAGTTACAAACTTTTCAGGATAATGTATTTCAATTAATGTGAGTTCAAAGTCACTTTCATCTGGTTCATAATATGATGGTGCAATCACGGCACGTTGTCGTTCTGCTCTCGGTCCACCATTAAAATGTACTTTCAAATCGTCATAACTGCCACTAATCACTTCTAAAATATATTGCCCTCTTGGATCTAAGAATGTGGTTAGCACAGGCGAATAGTGCCGTTCAGCTTGTTCACATTTATCAATTAAAATATCAATCAAGCTTTGTTCTTCTTTTCGAAAATGTTGATAAATATCGATGGCTTATCCCCCGCTTAACTTTAATATGAATTATTTAAATTATCATTTTTTTATCCATGCAACAATAAAACGAGGCAACATGGAACGTTTCCAATCACCTCGTTTATGATCATCATATTTATATTGCTGTCTAAACTAACTATCTCGCTAAATAAGCTAAAATCATGTTAAAAATAGTTACTAGTCCTCTTTGGAATAAAACTAAAACTATAATAGCAGCAATTGATGAAATATCAATCATTCCAATAGGTGGAATGATTTTTCTAAATGGTTCTAAAAATGGTTCATAAATTTTACCTAGTATTTCACCAAATTTAGATTCACGTATACTTGGTACCCAAGATGTAAAGAAATATACAATCATACCAAAATAATAAATTTGGACGATCCAAATGATAAATTGGAAAATTGTATTAAGTAATCCAATATCCATACGTTAGCTCCTTATTCGTAATGTTGCTCCATGTTTTCAATATGATCTGTAATACTACCGGCAACTTCGACGTTATCAGGTGTACATAAGAAAATATCAGTACCTACACGTTGGATATCGCCACCAATGGCATATACAGTACCACTTAAGAAATCAATGATACGTTTTGCTGAAACTTTGTCGATTCTTTGTAAGTTAACTAATGTTGCACGGCGATTTTTTAATTCATCTGCAATATCTTGTGTATCTGAGAAAACTCGTGGTTCAAATAAACACATTTTTGAACTTTCTTGTGTAGCATAATTTGATTGAACGTTATTATTCATTGTTACAACATTTCTAGTATTCGATTTAGAATTATTACTCATACGATAATTCCTTTCTTCAGAAGTTGTATTATATCTTGTTGTACTTTTTTGAGGTACAGATTTAATCGCACTTGTTTTAGATGCAGCTGGTTGTTGTACAGGTTCTTTTGGCGATTCTACTTCACGTTCTGGTTTACGATCACGCTCAGGTTCACGTTCTTCTGGTACTTCTACTTCTTCTTCATCTTCAACAACAAAAAATCCATTAAATAAATCTTTTAAAGCCAAGGGGCTCACTCCTATTCTCCTACAAGTTTAGTCCCAATTCTCACAAATGTTGCACCTTCTTCAATTGCTATTGGATAGTCATTACTCATCCCCATCGACAATTCTTCACACGGTGCATATTCTAAATTGAGTTTTTTAATTTCATCTCTTTTTGTTCGCAATTTTCTAAACAATGACTGAATATACGCATTATCATCCGTATATGGTGCCATCGTCATTAAACCGACTATTTTTATATTTTCAAATTGTTTAATTTCTTCAATAAAAGCATTCACTTCATCTAAACTAATCCCATGTTTGGATGATTCACCTGAAACATTCACTTGTAAGAAACAAGATATTGTATGCTCGGCACGCTTATTAATTTCTTTAGCTAAACTCATTCTATCTAAAGCATGAAAATAATCAACATCATTGATGACATCTTTAACCTTTCTAGATTGCAAAGAACCGATAAAATGAAGCACTGCATCTTTTGGTAATGCTTCTTTCTTCTCTTTGAACCCTTCAAGTCTATTTTCTCCAAAATGTCGAATTCCAGCTTGATAAGCTTCTTTAGCTCGCTCTATTGTAACATACTTTGTTACTGCAATCACGTTAGGCTGTGTTGAAATGTTACTTTTTTCTCTATGCTCATTGATTTCTAAATTGATTTGAGCGAGATTATCTTTCACTTCACGCATTATGAATCACCTTGCTTTCTTCCTATAAATGCTAACATTCGTCCAGTTTGTCCTTTTTCCACTCTATAAGAAAAGAAATAATCCAGGTTTTCAGATGTAGCATAATCTGTAATATAAATATTACTTTCCGGTACACCTACACTTTGTAATAAAAGAGAGTTGGCCTTTTTCAAATCAATGCCGTGTCTATCACTATCACGTGTTTCTATAAATTGAGTTGTATCAATATCTAGCGTTTCAAATTTCATTTTAATATCATCATTAATTTCATATGAATTGGATGTAGCCGGACCAATAACAACATTTAAATCCGTAACATCAAAATCAATATGTCGAACCATCTCTTTAACGATTTCTCCGTAAGTGCCCCGCCAACCAGCATGTGCAAGTCCAACATAATGATGTTTCTCACTATAGAAATAAACGGGTACACAATCTGCGTAACACATCGTTAATAATATATTGGGCTCATATGTATACAATCCATCTATACCATGTAAACCATTTGTAATAGCATCAATGTTTACACCTTTATCATCTGATGTTATTTTAGCAACTTTATTCTCATGTGTTTGTATCGGAAAAACCCACTCACTTCGTGGGAAGCCTATCATATTAGCTAAAATGTTTTGATGTTGTGTAATGTTGTCTTGTCGATCATCTACATATCTAGCCATATTAAATGCTTTTTCAGGATACATACTTAAGCCACCCTCACGTGTAGTAAAACCAAGGGTAGTATGTGTCATTTTATCGTCTTTATATGCTAAAAAATGATTTTGTTTTATAAATTTTTCAGTCAACTATTTCACAACCTTAAGTATGAATTTTCATTAATTTCGATTAAAGTGTCTAAATATGTTTTATAGAACTATTATATAGCATTCTTATTCGTATTTAAATTAAAACTATTATTTCTGTCCTTGAAACTAATTATTTTAAAATTATTCTTCAACGAGTTATTAAAAATCAAATTTTAAATAAATTAAAAAGTCATCAGAAATATTTCTGATGACTTTAAGTATAATGGTTAAGATAAGATTAACGTCTTGTTCTTCTAGAACGTCTTTCTTCTCTATTTCTGATGAAGCTTGGAATATCATCGTCTTTAGTCGTATGACTTCTTTCAGTCACACTATCAGAAGATGAACTTGATGCAGAACTGCTGATTGATTCTTCTTTACCAACTGAAGAAGTCGATGAAGCGCTATTTACGCTTGAACCAAATCCAGTGCTAGAAGCTTTGCGACCTTGAGATGATGGTTTATCTTCAAATCCAGTAGCAATTACTGTTACTACAATTTCATCTTGTAATTCTGGATTGATTACTGTACCGAAGATCATATTTACATCTTCATCTGCAGCATCTTGAACGATATCCGCAGCTTCTTGTGCTTCGAATAATGAAAGTGATTCGCCACCAGTAATATTCATAAGCACACCTTGAGCACCAACAATTGATGTTTCAAGTAATGGTGAAGAAATTGCTTTTTTAGCTGCTTCTACTGCTCTATTTTCTCCAGAAGAAACACCAATACCCATTAATGCTGAACCTTGGTTAGACATGATTGTCTTAACGTCAGCAAAGTCTAAGTTAACTTCTCCAGATACTGCGATTAAATCAGAGATACCTTGTACACCTTGACGTAATACGTTGTCAGCTTCTTTGAATGCTTCCATCATAGGTGTTGATTTGTCTACGATATCTAATAAACGGTCGTTAGGAATAACGATTAATGTATCTACAGCAGCTTTCATTGATTCAACGCCGGCAGCAGCTTGTGTTTGACGTTTACGTCCTTCGAAACCAAATGGACGAGTAACAACACCAACTGTTAACGCTCCCATTTCTTTAGCAATTTTAGCTACTACAGGAGCAGCACCAGTACCAGTACCGCCACCCATACCTGCAGTTACGAATACCATATCTGCACCTTGGATTGCATCTTCAATTTGTTCGCGTGATTCTTCAGCAGCTTTTTTACCGATTTCTGGGTTAGCACCAGCACCTAATCCACGAGTTAATTTTTCACCAATTTGGATTTTTGATTCGGCTTTAGATAAGTTTAAAGCTTGTCCATCCGTATTAATAGCGATAAATTCTACATTATTCATTCCGTGGTCAATCATACGGTTTACAGCGTTGTTACCGCCGCCACCTACACCGATGACTTTTAAAGTCGCTAAATGATTAAATCCTTGTTCAAATTCTAACATTTAAATTTCCTCCTAGTTTTAATGGCCAATAATCATTCAAATAAAGATTTCATGAGTTTTTTAAATTTACCTTCTTCTTTGTCTTTACCTTGAGCATTATGATGATCTTCTTCTAGATGAGTTTCGCGGTCGTCATATTCTTCATGAGGTGGTTCAGGCTCATCCTCATAAACATCTATTTTGTTCGATTTGCGTTTGAACCAATCGAAACCGCTTGATTTAGAGTCAGTATCTCTTTCATCAGATTCGATAACTTCCTCTTCAAATTCCTCATTATCATGATAATTAATTGTAACATAATCTAATAATTCATCAAAAGTGATACTACTAGAAATAGTAGAAATCGCAGATGAAAATTCTGGTTTTCTGATTCCCATTTGTGACGGAGTGTGAATTCTCACTTTTTCACTAACCATATCTTGTAATAATTCTCTTACACCTAATAAATTAGCTGATCCACCTGTTACAACAAAACCACCATTAACTTTTGTTAAACCTAATTCTTGTAAAACATCAAAAACTTCGAAGAATATATCTTCAACTCTTGCTTCAATAAAGTCGCTTAAATCTTTTTGAGTATATTGAACATGTTCTTCACTATCAATTTGATCAACTGTGAATACATCTTGACTTGAAGCTGAATCATAAAATGCATGTCCATATTGATGTTTTATCTTTTCAGCTGTGTCATATGATGTATTTAAACCTTGTGCTACATCATCAGTAATATCACGACCAGCCATTTCAATTGAATCTGCATCTACTAATTCGCCACGTTCATAGAAGGCAATTTGTGTTAAATCTTCACCGATATCAATCACACATGCACCAAGTTCTTTCTCAGTTGCTGATAAAATTGATCCGTAATTATATGCATCAGAATATACATCTAATACATCTACACCACATGATTCAACACATTTAATCATATTAATTAAGATTGATTTTTGAATAGCAATAACGCCTGCATCCACTTTAAGTGAATGTCTTGCGATTAATTCTTTTGGATCTGATACTTCATTTTCCTTATCTACAACGAATCGTATTGGGAAAACGTTAATCACTTCTGTTTCAGGAACATCATTTTTATCTCTAATACCTTCTAGTACAGATTCAATATGTGTTCCGTTAATTTCAGTATCTTCATAAAATTCTATTTCATTTGATTCATCATACACTTCTGTTCCAATGATAGGTAATTTTAAAAATACTTCTTTGATGTCTACACCTGAAGCGATAGAAGCTTTTTTAATTGTATCCTTGACAGCTTGTCTAGCAATATCAAAGTCATCAATTAATCCATTTTTTATACCGCTTGTATAGGTTTGTCCTGTACCTATCACATTTATTCCATTGTGAAATTTTTCGCCTACTATTGTTTTAACACTTGATGAACCAATATCTATGCTTACATAGTAATGTTCCTCCATAGATAGGCACCTCCTGACAAGTTACTATTAAAATACACTATGTTTAGTTTACAATACGTTGATAAGCTTGTGAACTATAAACACATACTAATATCAAAATTTTTTAATTATTTTCTTTTGAATCTTTATTAATTTTATTTAACACACTCTGAAGTTCTTCTTTTGCATCCGTTTCTTTCTGTGATGTTTGCGATACACTTTGTTCAGATTCTGATTGTGCACCTGTACTATTTTTATATGGAATGAACGATGCACCAACTGAAAGATCAATGTATCCATCGGTTTTCAAGTCACCAGAATCACTTCGAGATAATGATTCTGACATTTGAGGATAATACTTCATTTTGTCTGCAATCGTCGTAATGTCACCAATCACCTGGATGTTATCTTTTGTGAATATTTTAATTCTATTTTGTTTATTCTTATCTGGTGCATAACTTATTTCCGCAATTAAATTTCTAGCTTTAGGTGACATTTCAGATAACGCTTGTATCATCTTTTCTTTTTTATCTTCTTTGAAACCATCGATAATAGGAACGTCATGTGCAATTTCGCCGTCATAATCTTTTAATTCTTTACCATCTTCTAACACAGGTACATAGTTGTCTTTTGATTTTTCCAAGCCAACGACCTGATATTCAGTTACTTTTACATCTAATGTATTAGGTATTACTTTTGTTATTTTAACATCTTTAATTAATTCTTTTTCCTTTAAACTGCTCTTTGCTTTACTTTTACTAAATGTATACATACGTGAACTTGGCTTAATATCTAATGCTTTATTAATCTGACTTTTACTCACATTATGATTCCCTTCAATTTTCACGTTAGATATTTTACTTAATGGTGTAAACATATAAAGTAAAAATACTACGATTAGTAAAACCAATACTGTTATGACTGTGTATTGAATTCTCTTTTGTCGTTGTCGCCGTTGTGCTCTTTTTTCTTCTAATGTAGGTGAATTAAATTGTGTAACCTTACTATCATAATCTTGTTGTTTATAACCAGATTCATCTTTCTTATCTGTTGACTTTGTCTTTCCTGTTAACTTTTGAAACCAATTCTCTTTAGATTTTTTATTTCTATTTTTAGTAGTTTCATTTGCCTTATGTGATGTTTGGCCTAAATCATCCGACGTTTCATTCTTCTCTAAGTCACTTTCATTTTCATGATAATCATCTGAATATGAGTCCCAATCTTGAGAAGTTTGCATAGATTCTGAATACGTACGATTTTGGTCATCCGGTTCATTTTGACGAACCTGACTCTCCTCATCATCGTTAAAATCCATTATATGGTTGTCCCTATTAGTGTTCTCTTTGTCAAAGTGATCATGACTCGATGAAAATGATTGCTCATCGTCAACTTTATCTTTAAACTTCTTCCTTTTTCTTGTTCTAAAGTCGTTACTTCTACGGAACATACTTAAATCATCGTTTTGATTATCGTCATGATTCGTTTGCTTATTATGGTTATTTTTATTTGTTTTACCGTCCATATGATTTCACGCCCTTTTAGTATGATGGCAAGTGTGCACGGAAACTTTCTATGAATTTCTCACCACGTTCTTCGAATGTGTTGTATTGATCCCAACTTGCACATGCAGGAGATAATAATACAACATCGTTAGGTTCAATGACATCTTGAATTTTATCTACAGCATCTTGCACATCTGTAGCCTTAATGACATATTTACCTTGACTATTACCTAACTTGGCAAATTTTTCTTGTGTTTCACCAAATACGACCATCACTCTGACATTTTTCATATATGGTATTAACTCATCAAATTCATTACCTCTGTCCAATCCGCCACACAACCAAATAATTGGTTGATTAAATGAATTAAGTGCGAATTGAGTAGCTAAGGTATTGGTAGCTTTAGAGTCATTGTAGTATTTATTTGTTCTATTAGTACCGATATATTGTAATCTATGTTCTATACCTGAGAATGTAGTTAAACTATCTGCAATCGCTTTGATTGGTACGCCAGCAAGAATAGCTGCTAACACTGCAGCTAAAATATTTTCTAAATTGTGTTCCCCTGGTAAAACTAAATCTTCTACACTTATAATACGTACGCCTTTATATTCTATGAATCCATCTTTAATATAAATGCCATCAACAACTTGTTGTGTTGAGAAATATAATGTTTTAGCTTTTAGATTTTCTGATTCGATTAGATGTCGTTGATGATAATTACAAATTAAATAATCATCTTCAGTTTGATTTTTGTATATTTGTTTTTTAGCATTTTGATAATTTTCAAGAGATTCATGATAATCTAGATGTGCTGAGTAAATGTTAGTGATAATCGCGATATGAGGTTTATATTGTTCTATACCGAGTAATTGGAATGAAGATAATTCAGTAATTAAATACTCTTTAGAACTTACTTCTTGTGCTACTTTCGAAGCGACATAACCAATATTCCCTGACAATCTACCTGTAAGTCTACTGTTTTTAAACATATCCCCTATTAGTGAAGTTACAGTTGTTTTACCGTTTGTTCCTGTAACTGCAATAATCGGTGCTTCTGAAATAAGATAACTTAATTCTACTTCAGTTAATACTTTCAAACCTCTTTTAACCGCTTCATCAATGATTGATACAGTATAAGGAATACCTGGGTTTTTAATAACAATTGGATCATTATCTAGTAATGAAGTAGGATGTGAACCACTTACGACTTTTATACCCATCGCTTCAAGATCTTTAGCATGTGCATCTTGAGATAAGTCTTTACCATCATTAACTGTTACCTTCGCACCCAATTTACTCAATAATTTTGCTGCTTCGTAACCACTTTTTGCTAAGCCTACAACTAATACATCTTTATTTTCTAATCCTGTGTAATTTAGCATCTTAGTGCACTCCAATCCATAAGCCAATTAGACCTGTAATTAAACCGACTGACCAAAATACAGTTACAACTTTCCATTCATTCCATCCACATAATTCGAAATGGTGATGAATAGGACTCATTTTGAAAATACGTTTTTTAGTTAATTTATATGATGCAACTTGTAACATAACTGATAATGTTTCTACTACAAATACGAAACCAATAAATACAAGTGATAATTCTTGATTTAACACGATTGAAATTGTAGCAAAAATACCACCAAGTGCTAAGCTACCAGTATCACCCATGAATACTTTAGCTGGATTTAAGTTATATGGTAAAAATCCTAATAAAGCAAATACCATGATAATGCAGAAGATACCAATAGCAGGTGCATCTAATACAAAACTCATAATCGCGTACATCGCAAAGCCAATAATTGATAGGCCTGTTGCTAAACCATCAAGTCCATCTGTTAAATTTACTGCGTTTGAAAATCCAACTTGCCAAAAGATGATAAAGATAACATAAGCAAATGAAAGAGGAATACCAGCGTCAGTAAACGGAATATGTAATGTTGTTGAGAAGTTAACTAAGTTAAACACGTTACTTAATACAAAAAATATAACTGCAATTAGAATTTGAGCTAGAAATTTCTGTTTACTTGTTAAACCTTGATTGTTCTTTTTAACTACAATAATGTAATCATCGATAAAACCAATCAAACCAAATCCAAGTGTCACAAATAATAATAAAATGATGGGATTTGAGTGATCCACAAAAATAATGGCAACTACTGAAGTAATAATAATACTAATTAAGAATGTTAAGCCACCCATTGTCGGTGTGCCCGTTTTCTTCATATGGCTTTGTGGTCCTTCTTCACGAATGCTTTGTCCAAATTTCATTCTTTTTAATGTTGGAATAAGTATGGGTACAAGTACAAAAGTTATTAGAAGCGATAACATCGCATATACAAAAATCATAATGATCTCCTTTTCTTTTATCCGTCAATTTACATACATCAATATATGTATTTTTAATCTATAACCTTTAATATTTTATCAGTTTTGGTTCAATTTTTATATGTTAAATCACAACATATTAAGAAAGAGAGCGGGATAAATTTAATCCCAATCTCTTCCTCTCATGTTTAATATCTATGTTGTCTTAATTAGAGCTTGAATCTTTCTTCTTAGATTTATCTTTCTTATCACTAGATTTTTCTAGTGTTTGTTTACTACTTTCATCTGTTGTACCGTCAGTCGACTCAGCTGAAAGTGTCACTTCAATGTTGTCCGATTTTTTAAGGTTTTGGCCTTGTGTTACTGATTGTTTTGAAACAAATCCGCTTCCAGTTGTTTTAACTTTGATGTTAGTTAACTCTTGGAATGCTAAAATATCTTCTTTAGTCCAACCTTTCATATCTGGCATAGTTAAATCTCCATCAGTTACTAACAATACTTTACTATTTGGTAATGCTTTAGTATCTGCGTCTACTGATTGTGATTTAACTTTTTTACCATTACCAATGACAACTGGTTTAAGTGACTTAGCGTTAATACTATCTTTAGCTTTGTCAATCGATTGTCCTTCTACATTAGGTACTTTGCTAAAGTCATTTTTCGAAGCATTGTCTTTAGATTTACCAACGTTTAAATATTTCAGAGTGTTTTCCATTATTGGTTTAAAGGCTTTACTTACACCCATTTCATAAGCTTCCTGGTCATTTTTTTGTGCTAAGCTCATACCTGCATAAACAATAACCTTAGGATTTTTCTTAGGTGCATCACCGATAAAGCTTACAAAGTATGGATTTTCACCTTTAACATAACCGCCGCCTTCTGAATCTGCTACTTGAGCTGTACCAGTTTTACCTTCGATATCATAACCATCTACACGATAGTTTTTAGCATGACTATCTTCACTATTAACTACCTTATCTAATTCTGTTTCAACTTTGCTAGCAGTATCTTTAGTAATTGGCTTACCGGCATAAGATTTTTCACCTTTATAGAAGTTCTTTTTCGAAATAGGATTATCGATACTACTTACAAACCATGGTTTCAACATGTTTCCATTATTGAAAAATGCTGATTGCGCTTGAATCATTTGCACTGGTGTCACTGTCGTTGATTGACCAAATGCAGATGTTTTTTGTTGTAATGCATTTTCCCAAGCAATGTGTCCGGTAGCTTCTCCATCAAACATACCATTAGTAGATTTACCGAATCCAAAACGTTCATACCAAGATTTCATTTTATCTGTACCCACTTCATCTTGTAGGTGCATCATTAATGTATTAGAAGAATATGTGAATCCTAGCGTTTCAGAAATTTTACCCCAACCTGTTTTATTCCAGTCGGAGATACGTGATCCCATAATATCTCTATGTCCAGATTCATATTTTTCATTTGGTTTGAACTTACCTTCTTGGATTGCTGCCGCTAATCCGTATGATTTGAATGTCGAACCAGGTTCATATGTGTTTTGGTATAAGTCATTCGCCCATTTTTTACCAAAATCTTTACCAGTTTCTGGGTTGAATGTAGGTCTTTGACTAAATGCTAAAATTTCACCAGTTTTGGCATCCATAACAACCGCAAAGACATCTTTAGGATTGTAATGTTCTACCATACCGTCTAACGCTTCTTCTACAAATACTTGAATATTTGAATCAATGGTTAAATGAACATCATCACCACGTTTAGGTTGTTTCTCAGATTTGGTATTCGGAGCAATGTATCCCCAAATATCATGAATGTATTTGAGTGATCCTTTAGTACCGTTTAAGTAACTATTGAATATTTTTTCAACACCCATAGCTCCATTTAATTCTCCAGTGTCTGGGTTCTTTTGAGCCATACCTATTAAATGAGATGCAAAGTTACCATTAGGATAAAATCTTTCTGTCTCAGGATATAAGGTAATACCTGGTAAATTTTTCTTTTCTAATTTTTCTTTATCTTGATATGTTAAATTAGTACCTTTTTGCCCAAATTCAACTTGGAAGGCCTTTTTCTGATTTAATCTTTTTTCAATTTCATCTGGCTTCATATCAATAATTTTTGATAATTCTTTGGCTGTTTTCTTTTTATCTACAACATGTCGTGGTTTCTTACTGTTTTCACTTGCCTTTTTGTCGACAACTGCTACAACTTTATACCTCTCAACATCTTCGGCTAAGACTTTACCATTTCTATCATAGATTTTACCGCGTTCTGGTTGCTCTGAGTTATTTACTAAATACTTTTGGTTGGCTTTCATAATTAAATCTTGACCATTCGAGTGTCCAGTGATCATTATGTATGAAAACCTTAAAACCAATATAAAAAAGAGCAGTCCGAATAAACCAACTAGTAGGACTGCCCCTATTTTATTTTTTTTAATTTTAATTTTTCGTTTCGCCATTATTACGCACTACCTTTACATTATCGTTCTCGAGGCTCATCCCTTGCTTCTTAGCCTTGTCGTAAATGCGTTCGTATGAAGAATTTTTCTTAATTTCAGATTTTAAGGCGCTGTTTTCGCTAGATTGTTGTTCGATTTTATGATCTAAATCTGCAATTTTTCCTCGCGTATCATACGCATCCATTTTTAAAGATAGCATATAAATACTAATCATAGCAATAACAGAGACTAGTGTTATGTATAAAATCTTCTCAAATTTCGTAAGTTGAACGACAACTTTACGTTTAACGGTTTGCTTTTGTGGAGAGGTTTGCGGTTGTCTTTTTGGAACACTGGTTTGTGTTGCATTATCATATGGTTGATAAACTTTTTCTACAGCCATGTTGAATTACTCCTTATTTTAATATTTCTGCAATACGTAGTTTCGCACTTCGTGCTCGGTTATTGTCGTCTAAATCTTCATCTGTTGCTGTAATAGGTTTTCGATTAACGCGTTTTAATTTCGGAGTATATGCTTCTGGAATCACTGGTAACCCTCTAGGCACATCAGGTCCTTTTTCATACTCTTGAAACATCTGCTTACACAATCTATCCTCTAATGAATGGAATGTAATCACAGATATGCGTCCGTTAACTTTCACTAATCCAATTGCTTGTTCAATTGAATCTTCAAATGCAGACAATTCGTCATTAACTGCAATTCGAATTGCTTGGAACACTCTTTTAGCAGGGTGCCCGCCTTTTCTTCGTGCTTTAGCAGGAATACCTTCTTTGATAACTTCTACTAATTCTAATGTTGTTTCTATAGGTTGCTTTTCTCTATTCGCTTCAATTCTTCTTGCGATTTGTTTAGAAAACTTTTCTTCACCATAACGGTAGAAAATTTTCACCAATGCTTCATATGGCCATTCATTTACCACTTCATACGCGGACAATGATTGTGTCTGATCCATACGCATATCTAATTTCGCATCGTGATGATAACTAAAACCTCTTTCTGGTACATCTAATTGAGGGCTTGAAACACCCAAGTCATAGTAAATACCATCAACTTTTTCAATGTTTAATTCATTTAATATTTGTGTTAATTCTCTAAAATTACTGTGTATAAAAGTGACTTTATGTAAGTGTTCTTTTAGAACATCTTTAGCATTTTCTATTGCGGTTAAATCTTGATCAATTGCAATAAGTCTACCTTCATCACTTAATTGATTTAGTAAATATAGGGCATGTCCTGCTCCACCTAACGTACAGTCAACATACACACCATCTTCCTTTATATTTAGATAATCAATGGTTTCGTTTAACATTACGCTTATATGATGAAACACTGTCATACCTCCAATTTAAAAATCAAAATCTATTAAATCTTCAGCAATATCTTCGAAACTATCTTCTGATTCTTCGTAGAAATCATTCCAAGTTTCTCTGTCCCAAATCTCTATACGAT
The DNA here is from genome assembly GCF_900636385.1 of Staphylococcus warneri. Lineage (NCBI taxonomy): Bacteria > Bacillati > Bacillota > Bacilli > Caryophanales > Staphylococcaceae > Staphylococcus > Staphylococcus warneri. The sequence continues at coordinate 1,623,127 of NZ_LR134269.1, forward strand.
TTGAAACGCCTATTACTGTACATTCCTTATTTAAGTTGGCGTACTTCCTCAAATTCTGTGGAATATTAATACGCCCTTGTTTATCTAACTCTACTTCAACAGCACCAGAGAAGAACATACGCATAAATTTACGAGCGTCTTTTTTTGTCATAGGTAAGGTTTTCATCTTCTCTTCAATCTGTTGCCATTCTTCTAAAGTATAGCCGAATAAACATTTATCAAGGCCTCGGGTGATAATAAAACGTTCATTTAAGTCATAACGAAACTTGGACGGTATAATCATACGTCCTTTTGTATCTAATTGATGATCGTATTCTCCCATGAACATTTTTTCTCACCTCACCTTATCTATAATTTACCACATCTCCCCACTATCCTCCACTAATTATGTAAAAATAGTTCAAAATATTTGATTTTATAAAAAAATACCCGCCTTATCATTTAGATAAAGCGGGCTTAATCCCTGTTATATCAGTCTTTTATTATAATATGATCAAAAGTGTAAGAAAGTGGTGGATAGGTGGAGGGGTTGAACACATCTTTCCCAAAATCATTCATAATTTGAAGTGGATTCCATATTCTTTCTTGTAATCCTCCCATTGCATGGAGATGGTTGTTAATTTCTCTAAATTGTCTCATGCTAATATCATTCTCACGTTCAATATTTAATAGGTAACGTTTTTTCAAATAATCATATTGTCTTTGATGAATCTCATTATTTTTAGTTACTAAATTTTCATTATTCGCGTTCCCTTTCACTTCATTAAATAAGGATTGATATAACTTTTCCTGTTGATGTTTCATCTGTTCTATTTCATTTAAGAAGTTCTCAGAGGCTTGCTCGCGTATAAATTTCTGTTTATCTTCTTCAATTCCATTTGCAATGACATGCTCCAATTGAAGATGATATTGATGCAATAGTTTCTGCGTTCGATGATATAAATACGTGATTCGTAGTCTAGGCAATACAATCGGCATCTCTATATTTAAGAGTTGGAATACATCATGTAGTTCTGCCCAATATTTAATTTCACTAGGGCCACCAATAAACGCCACTGTATTAAATAACCACTCTTCCATTATTGGTCGAGTAACTACATTATTTGAAAATCTTTCAGGCTCATGCTCTAAAATATCCAACAATTGTTGTTGATTATATGTTCGTGTCGACTTACTTAACTGAAATACACCATCTTGATACGTTAATAATTGGCGCATACCATCTTCATGTAAAAACAAATGAACATTGGTATCGGTTTGTATCATTTGTGAAAAACCATTTTCTAAAGTTTGATGTTGATTATTTCTAAATGCATCATCAATGTCTTGATGTTTTAATATCATTTCTTTTAAAAGCGGTTTTTCTAATTGTCTTAATGCGTGATTTTGTGCATCAATGAATAGGACGCCATAATCCTTAAATATTTCATGTAATAGCACTTTAAACATATCTGTCCAATTAGAATATTTTTTAATGATATTGATGCACATTTGATATATGTCTTTGCTATGTTCCGTTTCTCTTAACTGTCTAAAATAATCGTTTAATACTTCAATCATTTGCGATTGATCTGGATTAAAACGTGAAACATTACTTTCCGGTGGTGTCATTGTGTGGTATTTAATTTTATGCAATTGTGCTTCTTGTGAGTTAAATGCATAAGTGTGATTCACTTCATCAAAATCATGATCTTCTCCTGCAATCCAGAAAACTGGCACTACCGTTTGTTGATATTCTTTCGTCAATTGTTGACTCAAAGTGATGAGTGAAAATATTTTATGGATTGTATATAAAGGCCCACCAAATAAACCAGCTTGTTGTCCCCCAATGACAACTTTAGCACCATTAGCTAATGATGTAATATGTGCTTCTTGTTGATCTGTCATTGTTAAATCTTTCATATAAGATTGAATCACTTTAGCAAGCTTCTTTTCTCTACCATTTGGAGATGCATTCATTTTTATTTTGTAACTCTCTTTTGACATCGCATCAAATTGGTAAAATTGCATGAGCTTATCATCACTATTTATTATTTTGGAAATAAACTGATCATCATTGTTTAATTTTACTATTTTACAGTCCATTGTTTTTCTCCTTAAGTATCACTATTCCTAATATAGTATAAAGACTATACTCACTTCTGACAATTTTACGGCTTATAAAATGTTTGAATAACTTAATTTTCATTAAATAGCAATGTATGATATTTAATATTTCATTTTTGGTATAAAGTATAAATCAATGAAAAGAACATATAGTTTAAGGTATAATATAAGAAAGATATAAAGGGGGACAAGATGATGAGTGACGTAAAAAGATTAGAAATTAACTACAAAACTGATGAGTTATTTGAAGACTTCAGAGAATTTGGTAATAAAGATCTTTATATGGTTGAAGAATTTAATGGACAAATGATTGACGCAAGTTCTGACTCGCCATTTTATGGCATATTTGTTGGTGACAAATTAGCTGCACGAATGGCTTTATTGAATAAAGGAGAAGTAGAAGAATCTTACTTCCCAGATTGTGATGATTATTTATTATTATGGAAATTAGAAGTATTAGAAAAATATCAAAACAGAGGTTATTCTAAACAATTAATCGATTTTGCGAAATCATTTAATCTTCCTATTAAAGCCATTGCAAGAAATAACTCAAAATCATATTTTGAAAATCAAGGCTTCACAGATGTTAATGCTAAGAATCCTGAAGGCCACGATGTTTTAATATGGCAACCATAAAGAAATAAATATACATTAGACTATTTATATTAAACTTAAGACACGAAGATGATTTTATATTGAATCAACTTCGTGTCTTTTTAATCAAACTTATTTCCAGCTATTTACTTATATCTATTCAACAATATCAATTAACTCTTTAAGTGATTTAATTTCATAATCAGGTTGAATCGATGTTTGATTTTCTTTACCTCTTAAGTTAAACCAACACGTTGCTATTTGTGCATTATAGCCACCTAAAATATCAGATGTTAATGAATCACCTACTATTATTGCGCTTTCTCTATGTTGTTCACCAATTTCTTTAAATATGTAATCAAAGAATTCTGGCATTGGTTTTTGATAACCTGTTTGTTCTGAAATATATATACCATTTAATGTTTCGTTAAATGTTGTTTGGGCTATACGACGTTGTTGCGTTTCTGTCACACCATTCGTTACGATGTATATATTATGATTTTTCCTTAAATCTTCTATCGTTTCTAAAGTATCATCAAAGAATTTTGGTGTTGCTTTAGCTAATTCATCTCTAAATATATGATCAGCAAGTTTACCGTTTACCTCTATTTGATAATCTTTAAAATAATTTACAAATCTTTGTGTTAATACTTCTTCTTTAGTTAACTTATTTTTTTGAAATGCCTCCCAGTGTGATTGGTTCACCTCTCTAAAATGATAAAAATCATCTTTTGTTGGATAGTGATTAAAATGTTTAGCCATATTGTAAAATGCTTTTTCTTCTGCATCATAAAAATCAACTATCGTATCGTCAAAGTCTAATAATATTGTTTGGTATGTCATTGAAATCTCCCTTGTTCCATATATTCTCTATTTACAATAACAAACTTTTCATAACATTGCTTATTAAACAAAAAAAGACCAGAGCGCTTGCCCTGGTCAATGATAGTTAAATTAATTAGAATCCGAATAATTTACTTAATACACCTACACCGTTTTCTACGATGCTTACAATGCTTGTTCCTAATTTTGCGCCGTCATGTCCTTGTGCCGCTTGTACTGTGTTTGCGATTGCTTCTGCTAATTTTGTCATAATATATAATCTCCTTTATTGTTTATGATTTTTTTAGTTTTTTAGTTTTGACTTAGAATCCGAATAATTTACCTAATACACTTACACCGTTTTCTACGATGCTTACAATGCTTGTTCCTAATTTCGCGCCGTCATGTCCTTGTGCTGCTTTCACTGTGTTTGCGATTGCTTCTGCTAATTTTGTCATAATATATAATCTCCTTTATTGTTTATGATTTTTTTAGTTTTTTAGTTTTGACTTAGAATCCGAATAATTTACCTAATACACTTACACCGTTTTCTACGATGCTTACAATGCTTGTTCCTAATTTTGCACCGTCATGTCCTTGTGCTGCTTTCACTGTGTTTGCGATTGCTTCTGCTAATTTTGTCATAATATATAATCTCCTTTATTGTTTATGATTTTTTAGTTTCGACTTAGAATCCGAATAATTTACCTAATACACTTACACCGTTTTCTACGATGCTTACAATGCTTGTTCCTAATTTTGCGCCGTCATGTCCTTGTGCCGCTTGTACTGTGTTTGCGATTGCTTCTGCTAATTTTGTCATAATTCAAAACTCCCTTTATTTAGATATTTTTATAATTAAAATCCGAATAGTTTACTTAACACACCTACACCGTTTTCTACAATGCCTACGATGCTTGTTCCTAATTTTGCGCCGTCGTTATTAACGCCAGCTTCAACAGTATCTTTAATTGCTTTGATTAAACCTTCCACGATAAACACTCCTTAATATTTATTGTTCAAAAGTTACTTTCAAAAACTGTTGTCATTGATATCGTGTTGTTTATCTATCGTTTTGTTATCTATACTATATAACTTGTACGCAATTATTTGGAGATTTGTTCTTAATTAGACAATTAGAACTCAAAACTGTAAAATCGCTTACAAAATTGAACAGTTAGGCACACTAAACTGAATTGCATTCAATTTAATAGTCCTTGTCCCTTTAACTTATTGATCATTAAGTTGATTTTATGTTTAATAACACTACTATAGTGAAAAATATAAACATTTTTTATAACATAGCTATTGCTAATTACTGATTATTTAGCTATAATAATTCTTGTGTTAAAAAATGTCCTGGTAGCTCAGCTGGATAGAGCAATGGCCTTCTAAGCCATCGGTCGGGGGTTCGAATCCCTCCCAGGACGCTAATAACCAAAAATTAAACACTTTTTAAAATTAAGAATCCCATAACGACGGGGTTCTTTTTATTTTGTCTATTAATAACACACCATATAAAACCAATTTTTAGGGACTTTTTAGGGACCCGAGTCCCTAAAAAATCCGCGCTCAATAAAGAACGCGGACAAAATATTAGAAAGATCTATTTTTGGAAGGTGGAACTAAATAGTTCCAATAATAATGCTAACATTTTTACGAATAAAAAACCACGCTCTTATGAACGTGACTAGTAGAATATAGTATCGATAAGACGTTATCGTAAGGTATATTATAACATATTATAAGTTATTTAACTCGTCTTTTACCTCTTGAATTGTGTAATCAAATTGTGTTGGTTCTTCGATTTCTTCGCCGTCGAAATGCAAATTTAAATCTTCATCTTTAATTAATTCAAGAATGTAATCTTTTTTATCAAACCATTGTGGACTAATTTCATACAAGTAGAAACTTTCTCCTTCTTTTGTAATAATTTCTAAGGTCTTATCTTGTTTGTGCATATCTACTACATAAGTTAATTTATTCATTTCAATTCGATCCAATTCGTATTCATATAATTTTTCGGCTGTTTCAAGTGTAACTTTGCCGATTTCACGTTCACCATTTCTTAATCTGGATATTACAGAATTAGAAACACCCGTTTCTTTTGAAATCTCATATGATGTGATATTGCTATTCAATAGATCTCGAATTTCTTTTCTCATTATTCGTTCTCCATTTCTTTAGTGTAATTGATAGCCCAAGAAACTGCAGGTAGGTTTCTACTTGAACCTACGAAAGAACCGCCTTTTTCATAAGTTTCAATCTCAATAGTATCTCCGTTATCTGCAGGGAACACATAGAAACTTTTATTTTCCGTCTCGAATTTAAACCAATCTTTTGTATCCATAAACCATTTACTGCTTTCTTTAGCCCATTGTTTGAATTCAGAATATATATTTAACATTTTATTTTTCCTCCTCGATTACTTTATATTTATATTATAATTGCCAACTGGCAATAAGTCAACAATTATTTTGCCATTTGGCAACATTTTTTAGGCATAAAAAATAAGGCAACCGTCGCAACAGTTACCTCAAGTACACTCCTCAAATATGTACCGCAATTTGTAGTTAATTATAACGCGTTTAGCAATTATATTAGAACTAAAAAAGGACGATCTTTAAGACCGCCCTACAAAAACTGATAATAACGTATCAAGTTATACATTAATTGTCAGCAAACATACACATCTCTTTCTAACAATAATAATACACATTGTTTTATATAAAGTCAAATAAAAAAACCGTCCAGTGGCATGCATAGACGGTTAGATGGATTTTTCAGTTTTTGAAATTTCTTTCGTTTCATAATTTTGATGCATGTTCTCATATTGTAACATAATAATACCACCCAGTGACATGCATAGGTGGTTATTAGGAACATAACAATTCATGAATTTAAAACAGCATTGATAATTTTATAGCATGTAATGTACATCATAACACAAAAAAACAGGGCAGTCACTAGGACTACCCCTTGCCAGTGTCTCCCAAGCGAAATCCAAAGGACTTGTTGGTACCCATTTACATTTTAACAAAAAAATAGGACAGCCGAAAGGGCTGCCCTAAAAAGAGAAAAAATATGAATATAAAATATCTTATAACTAAACTGGATTGAAATCCATAAATAGCATAACATATTATTTCCACTTAACGAAACCACATTACTATTTTTTACACAAAAAAAGAGGTAGTCCCCACGACTACCTCTGAATAGAGAAAAAAGTAACTATCTAAAACATCTTATAACTAAACTGGATTGAAATCCATGTATATAATGTAACATATTATTTCCACTTAATGGAACCCCAATACTTCTCTTTTTTAATTCTTTCTTGCTTATCCGTTATCTTACATAATGCACAGTAGAAATAACCTGATGATGGATTAGTAGGATATTTGAATTTCGCCCACCAATAGCCATCTTTTTTAGTAATGCTGACAAAGTCTACCCATTGATTTGATAATAACCAATCAGAACTTGGAACTACAGAACCTTTCAAGCTTGGACTACGTCTTACTTTGATTGTTGTATTAGTAGTAAATCTGCCTTTCCAATTCCATGTGATCTGCTTTTCTTTCTTTTTCTCTTTTGATTTCTTGAGTAATTTAGATTCTGCTTTCTTGTTACTAAATTTAGGACGTACAAACCACATTTGTGTGTCGTATTCGTGTTTACGACGTGTGACCGTTTCCCAACCAGTTCCATTATTGATTGGTCCACTTGTCCAACCACCACCTAGCCAGTTTTGTTCCTTATATTTTCTTGTTAAGTCGCTAATTTAACAACGTTCTCTTATGAACTGCTATATATTTCTATATAGAAAAGACTATATCATCAACCTAGCAGGTTGCCTCCCGTTTCCATACGCTTGAATGTACTCTACTCACTTCCACTAAAAAAACACTCGTATGAGTGTCTAGTGTGTTTTCGATAGTCGTTGCACGTTCTCATATCATTACCATATGAGCTTCGCTCATGATTGCCCTCGACTTTACGTTAGGGGTTCCCATGAATTAGAGAGGTTTGCTATGATAATTACTTATCAAAGGCTCCGTTTTAATTTTTGCAGTTCTCTGTATGCTTCTTGCGGGGTGTTAAAAGAATTTGTTCGATAATTCTTTTTATTATTTTGAAATCTACCATAATACTTATTATAATATCTTCTAACCCCTGGAAAACCAGTAGAATTTTTAAAACCATTTCTATTTAACATATTCTCTCTATGATTTACCCACCTACAATTTTCTGGTGAATAACCTTTAGAATTGTCGATTCTATCAAGTTCTAAACCTTCTTCAAAAGAATCTTCCATATCTTCAAGAAAGTTCTCAAAAGAATTTATCCATCTCTCACATACATGGATACCTTTTCCTCCATAGTAATTATATCTTTGGTTTTTTGGGTTATGACATCTTTCAATCATTTTTTTGTACCTATGATACAATCTGTGATCTACTTGTTGGTGACCACATTTTCTTCTACCGTTATGATACCAACTATATAAATTTCCTACGTGTTTCTTTCCACATATGTGACAATAAAATATTCCTTGTGGCTTTCCTTTAATAGGTTCAATTAAAGTATATACACCCTTTTTAACACCAATCATATTTCTAATCCCCATATCTAAACCCCCGTATAATTAATTTACTTTAATTATACCAATATGGTCGAAGAACCGCAACTTTTTAATCAAAGCACTGTAATCTCGTCGAGTGTAGCCTCAACGACCCAAGCTACATGACCCCAACCATCGCCCATTTGTTCTCCCCAAACGACTAAATCGCCTGGTTTAGCTAAAAAACTAGGTGTGTTTTTATATACTGTAGCCTCTTTTTTAAACTTATCTTTATTATAAGCATTAAAAGGAATGTCTTTCGCTCCATTACCTTTAAGTCCATGATCAAATAATTTATCCCAACCTACATTTGCGTAATCGACACATTGAAAAGCTGCGTACAAGTCATAATCGTATTGCTTACCTTCTGTAGATTTTAACCATTTTACGAATTCATCACGTGTAAATGATGTCGAGCCTTTTTCTACTTTCACTGGTGTAGCTTTAACTTTTACGTTTTGTTTGTAGTATTTAGCTACTAACTTATCAAGATTTGATGTATTTCTACCATATCCCGACGCCTCTAATGCATTGCCTGGATCTTGTTTATCAGCTTGAATATCTTGATGTCCTGGCATTCTAGTTTTGTAATCAATATGCCAATACTCTGCAAGATATGCTAATACTCTAGCGCCGTTATCTAATGCTTTTCTACTACGTTCTCTATCACTGAAATAACATATTTCAACACCTATCGCTACATCGTTAGCGTCTTTGTTGTACCAAATGTTATCTGTAGGCGCGTCATAAAGCACGTGCCAAGCTTTCTCTGTTGTTGGTATACAAATGATACATTCTTTATCGTCAACGAATATATGAGCGCTAGCTACGTTATTCCAAGGTATATTATAAGTGTTTTCATAATAGGTCACATTCGATTGAGCAGTTGTATTAATATTACCAGTATCATGTGCAACGATGAATTGTGGTTTTCCACCATCCATTGTTTCGCCATATCGGCGCGTTCCTTTTGTTAGTAATTGATATCTTACTTTAACACCTTTCCAATTCTCTGTAGCCATTGATAACACTCCTATTTTAAATTATTTTCTTTTAAGTATTCTTCTTGCGCTTTTGAATGCGAGTGAATAATATATGTGTTTTTATAGACGCCATATATCGCAATTACAAAAGGTACTATTGACGTAGCGAAGTTTTGCCATGCGTCTAATTTATCGGGCATTAAAAAAGGAACTTCGATTCCACTTGCTTTTAATGCAAGGTATAAAGCCCCTAACATACCACCAAATAAGCCAATATATTGTTTTAATTTATCTGAAGTCATTTGATTATCTCCTTTTGAGTAAAATAAAAAACCAACCTTAAAGGTTAGCTTTGTGAGTGTATTGTTTTTCTGGAATTGCATGTCCATTGTAAATGTAGCTTGCAATGAGTGAACCTGTATTATTGATTAACACATCAGTAACAGTTGAGTTATCAGTGATATTATTATGTTCTTTTAAAAGCATTGTCATTTCCGGGTCGTTAATGTGCATATTGATTTCTACATTAAATTGTTGTGGTAAAACCACTTTTGTATCTTCCATTTCTTTAATAAAGTTGTTGAGTTTGAAATTTTTCTTGTTTGATAAATTATTAATATAATCCTTAAAGAAATATTCTAATGTATCTTTGTCATAGTTTTTAACTGATTCACTATCGACAAATAAAGCTACATAAATTGGTTCGGGTACATTTTCATCATCTTCAGTTGTATATTTCAACAACCAACATTCAAGTTGCCCTTTATGTGATAACCAATCATCACGCATAATTTCTACGACTTTCCCTGCGATTGGCTCTGTTTCAACTACTACCCAATTTTCTGTTTTCTCATCATAAAATTTTAAAACGCCATTTGTCATACCTTCCATTATTTAGTCACTCCCGTATCTATCCAAATTTTATTTTTATCAGTAGGTGGTTGATTGCCTATAACGAAATCAGAACCACTGTCTTGTTTAAACATGCCATTCTTAACTCCGTATTCTAAAATCTCGTCCCATAAGTTATGTGTTTCTACATTAACTATCTGACGACCAATGACACTCTCAGTCACTTGTATTTTTGTTTTAGTATCAGACGGGAATACATAGCGATTATCGACCCATATTTCTAATGTATATGTGCCTGCAGGTATGATTTGATTAATCACTACATCGCACACATAAGCATTGTCTGATTGCTTAACTGTCGTATCGTAGATATATTTGACACCTGTCGAATCAGTTAAGTAAACTTTTGCAGGTTTATCGTTAAGCTTTAAATCATCATTGTTAGAATCAGTTAAGATGTATCTCATGTGTGATAGGTCACCTTGTTTAATACGGTTACCATCATTTGAATCATTTAAATTTAATACATTTTCCATTACTTCAACTCCTTAAAAATAAAAAGCCGACGCATAGCGCCGACTTTACTTAAATAATATAGGTGCTAGTCCAATTGCTGCAGATAATAAACCAAATATACCTGTTACAATTGCAGTAGCTATACCTACATTGAATGTTTGTTTTTTAGTTAATATTTGACTGAAACTTTTTATTTGTTCGTCGTGACCTTTAACTTCATACCTCAAGTCGTTAACTTCTGATACGAAATCTGTCATTTTATCACTAATCTTTTCTAAATGACTTTCTTGTTTCTTTTGTGATTCATAAGTTTGTTCTTGAATTACCGTTTGTTTATCCACTTTGTTATTCAAATTATTAATTGCCTCTGTGTGTTTTCTATCGTTCTCGTTGATTTTTTCATATATCTTACCTGTGTTACGCTCCCATTCATGTCGCAACACATATTTTTCATCGTTTTCGGACAATGCCTATCACTCCAAGCACACAAATTATAAAATTTAGCACTGCAAGTGTGGAAAATTGCAATGGTGTAAGCCAATTAATAGCATGAAATATACTTGCCGATGTCATTAAGAAGTAGAACAAACCATTACCTGCACCGCCCAACATAATTAAATAATTAAAAGTATTATTCATTTCTCTTTTAGGTAAGAAAAAAGGAGCGATGATCAACATTAAACTAAATACCATACCAAGAATTCCCCATACCCAAATAGGCATGATGTTATGAAGTGCTACATAGAACTGTGAATCGTCTAATATATCTTCTTGTTCTTTTGCCCAAAAGAAACCTCTTTCGAACATCAAAATTCCAATACCCATATACAGAATAACTTTATGGATGTAATCAAAGTAAGTTTTTTTCATAAAGCCACTCCTATTCCACTACATCTGTATCAGTATAAGTAACATCAACAACTTGCTTTGCTACTTTAACTACATATAATCTTGTAACGATACCAAACTCATAATTCATCTTATTTAAATCACTCAATCTTGAAGCCAACTTCTGTGCTTTTGATAAGTCATCAATCTTATAAGCTTGTGATGAAATTGGCGTAGAAGAAAACTGCCCTCTATAGTCTAGATTTAAAACTGCTTCTTCTCCCTCAGGTGATACCTGTACCAAAATATAATTTTCTTTTCTATTTACTACTTCGTTTGCCATAATTAATTCCTCCTAATTTTTTGTATAAAAATAGTGCCAAAGATTACTCTTCTTCGGCACTTTCTGAATTTTGTTCTTGTATGATTGCTTTTAACATTGCGTTTTCTTGCGTTAGTCTTGCCACTTCCTGTGTAAGGTAATTAATTGTTAATTGTGGATTAGCTTGTAATCCTTGATTATTATTTTCCATTGATTTGTTCCTCCAGTTTCTCAACTTTTTCATTTAATTGTTGTATTGCTCGTAAAGACCATGACAACATTTCGTTAGTGTTAACACCATCTTGCAGTATAAATTCGACTGGTGTTTCATAGTTATCACCAATCACAGGACCATGATGAATTACTTCTTTTTCATCATCTTTATACTTATAACTATAGAGTTTTAGTTCATTACTCAACACTGATAATGCGTCATAATTCCATTCTTGTATTTCTTTTTTATACTTCTCACTTGAAGCTTTAATAAAGTCACTTGCTCTTACAGGTTTGTATCCAGTGTTTCCACCATTCCAAAACAGATTATTCGTTACACGCAATTCATTTGATGACACCCCAATATAAAAGTCTTTACCATCCGTATCATTAAGTCTTATTGAATTAGATTGAATATCTCTGCACTGTAAATCTTTATAATTAGGACTTCCGTTATTGTAGCCTTTGATATCAGTAATTCTTAGTTTATCTTTAACATTTGCATATAAGTTATCGGCTTTAGATGTCCAATCTCCATATAATCGATTTGCATAGAAACTACCACTACCGATATCACCTTGATTATTTGTAGCATATACAATAGGCTCATAATCACCATATGTTTCTGTTGGCATACCAGCTTTTCTAAATCTAATACCAGAACCTGCATTACCGTATCCAGGTATGTTTGTTTCGTTACTTATTTCTCCGAATAGTAAAACACCGTCAGTAAATTGCGGGGTGTCGTTTTGTTTTATATAGAATGAAAATTCATTAGCTCCGACACGTCCACCTGTCCATGGTCTTAAATAAATAGAACCTTCCCATGTTTCAATGTTTGTTGTAAAACGTGATCTAGTATAAATACGACTTTGTTCAGATTGTAAGAATACAACGCCGTAAGTTGAACTCAATCTTACACCACGTGAACGGTCATTCATTAAATCATAATGAAATTCTAAAGCACCTGCTTGTTCGGAACCTAATCCACCACTCATCATTGTGGATAAACCTTTTTCCGTCATATACAGGTTATAGCCCGTATCTTCATTAGAACTCATAATATAACCGTTACGAATCCCAACGGTTGCATTTGGTGTATCCGTAACCCCCGACCAAGTACGAGAGTATTTCCCACGTGATAAAACTTGATTATTTCTAATCGTTAATGAATTTGTACTGTCGCCACCAACAATACCTAACTTGTTTACATTGATATCTAAACCTTCATTAGATAAGTTTATTCGGTTAATAACTTCATCTTTACCCACTTTATTATTTAAATTTTGAGTGACCACGTTAAAATCTTTATTCACTGTGATATCGACTTTATCGCCTTTCAACTTGATACCGTCACTACCAATATTCATTAATTGAATTGCGCCATTTTCGTCATATGTGAATGTCATACCTGTAGCCACATTGTTTGTGAAATCACTAATTGTTTTGCTTAACGTTTTCTTACTAGCATTAAATTCTTCTTTAGTCGCTCTTTGTTGAATATCTTGACCATTTTGTGTAATAGAGGTCGTCATGTTGGTTAGTTTTGTGTCGGTGTCTTTATCTGAAGCTTTCCAATCCGTATTTTTATTACCCTGAACGAGTTGAACTCCGGTAATAGCAACTTTAGAGTCTACTATGTTATTAGGTTTTAAAATATAGATGTTCATTGGCGATTCATAAGCAGTAAATACAAACTCGTATCTTTGCCATGTGTTATTGCCTTCAAAATTTTGATTAATCCATTTCGTTTTACCTGCTTGCAACCTGAATGTCGGTGCGCCATTTAAAATTTTAACCCAAGCACTCAATACATACTCTTTACCGATCTCAAGAGATAAGTTGTCTTGAGCTATCCCTTTTTCTTTTGAAGCGTCGTTACTTTCATACACTGCCACACTAGTAAAACCATTTGGCATATCTGTAAGAGTTGTATCATAAGAATTTGCGGGTGTAGTAGCTCCAACATTTCGCCAATATGTTAATCCCGCTAAAAAATCACTATTAGCAATTAAATTTCTTGTACCAATAGCCATATTCTTGTACTCACTCAAGCTCACTTTATCGCTAATTAAATTATTTAACTGTTTACGTTCACTATCTGCGCTATCTAAACGTTCGACAATGCCGTTCTTATCAGTTTGATAATCCATACTCTTTACATAACTTTTTAATTGCTCGGCAGTATCTTCTCGTGAGGCTTGTATTGCCTTTTCAATCACATTCGGTGTGCCAACCATATTGTTATTACTATCAACAGTTAGACCAAACTTACTAGCTACCTTATTCAATGCGTCATTAAATTTCTCATCAGTGTATTGTGATTGAAGTAATTTCAAACGTTTATCTGCAGATATTTGAGCGTTACGCATAGCTTTATACAAGTTTTGTAACTTTTGTCGATAAGAACTAAATTGACTTTGAATATCTATTAATGTACCTATAGTGGCAGTATCACTTGTGATAGAACCTAAATCACTATTGATTTTTTGATAGATACCATCAACATTATTTAATTCAGTTTGTAATTTTGTTTTTAAATCTGTATCAACGAGATATTCGTTATTTAATACCGCATAAGTTTCATCCATTAATTTGGCATGTTGGATTGATAGATTTTCAAAAGCATTTTTTATGCTATCGTATAGTGCTTTTTCCCTAGTTACACCACCAATTTTCTCAACATCATCTACAGTTTCATTTAACCATTCACCGTTCCAATATCGTCTTAATACTGCAACATTTGGATTGCTCGTATCGTACCAAAGCATATCGTTAACCGGATTTTCCGGTGGCGTATCTTGTTTAAATATCTTACGTTCAAAGTATTCTAATTGGCCTGCTACTGCATCTTTAACAATCGTATTAACATTACTCACATTATCATTCAATTTCTTACTTATATCGGCAAGTTTTTTATTGAATATATCTCTTAAGTTATTTTCTTCATATTCAACTACGTTGCCGAATTTATAGTTACTTTCATCAGTGAGTAAGTTGTAATCAACGCCGATGACTTCTGCTTCTATATAAAGCGGTGGTCTGAAATCTCTATCTTTAATACGTACTGTGTCGTGGAGGGATACAACCATTTCTGGATAGTGTCTATGAATATCTGTAGAAGTGATTTCATAACTGATTGCCGATTTATTACGCTTGTTAAGTTCAGTTTTAGCAAGCGTGGTTAAACGCTCATCAGTCATATTGCTATCGTCTGATTCTGGTTCATACACACTCAATAAGTAACGCCCAGGCAATCCAAACTGTGCCTGAGCGTCATCATCTGTAACTATTTTTTCTAATCGTTGTCCAGTGTCGTTTTCAGGACCAATCGCATATAATGCAGTCCGTACTTCTGACATATCAACGGTACGTGTCATTCCTGTTAAATCTTTACCTTTAGTGATTTCTTTACCTTTAAATAGACTAACTGGTTTCTTTAATGTTACATATCTATGTTCTACTGTATGAGAACCAAGTTCTATATAGTATTCTGCCACCATACCGTATGTTGTGCATAACATGTTGATAACTTCATATGGTGTTGAATAAGATGTCCATGATGTTGTTCTCATACCACCATGTTCAGTGTCATCTGACATTTCCCAACCAGTATTACGTAGCGTATCATTCAAGGCTTGAGACGTGCTATATGAACTATATTTCCCGGGTTTAATTGGACGTGATTTATCGATATCTTCTAAATATGAAGCATTACTTTCTACATCAGTTGTACCATCAAAGTTATCTACCACATGAGAAATAATGAACTCACGATAAACACCATTATTATCTTGTGCAATAATACGATTACGTTCACGCAAATGTTCAGCGCGATCATTTAACATTGTGAAATCGAATGTTTCTGATTTTTCTTCGGCGTTGGTACTCATCACTGCATTTAATAATGCGCCGTCATCACGACTAATATAATCAATAATTTTGTCATTAAAATCTAAAATATGAATGCCTGTATGTTTCAATTCGTCACCTCCTTATAAATATCTATCTTGCCAATAAACGGTAGTATCAAAAGTCTTTTCTGGATAGATGATACATTCGTTATAACCGCTATTGATATTAAAGAAATCGCTACCAAACGTTTTTAAATCAAGTGACGGATCTTCATTAATCGTCACAGTTTTATCTTGTGTATTAATGTTAATCACATCACCTTTTTTGATTATCATGTCACGTGCTTTAGGTGGTTTAGGTAACTTCTCATGAGTATAACTACCTAAAACGTACGTAGGCATGTGATTATAACTACCATTCTTTGCAATATAAACACTTACTGCTGCGATAGGACGTTGATAAAATTTACCACTATCTTCCCATTGTTTTTCGTTTACATCGACTGGAATCACACGTTTAGGATAATCGAGCTCTTTATACTTCCAAGTTTTGATTTTAAATGTAGTACCTACACGTTCTAAACGCATATATAAAACAATATCTTCCCATTTATAAAACATAGGCAAATTTGTATATTCATATATTTTCTTTTGTTGACCTAACTGATCAAATAGTGTAATTACAATACTTCCAATTGCTTGGCTTGCTCTAGCATTTCTATAACCGATACTTGCAATTAGGCGATTGTCTGTATCATATAAGTATTGAGCACAATGTGTAGAGCCTTTATTTTTTTGATTCACATGAATTTTACAAGTGGAAACAAAATCTTGTGCTGATTTACCAAAACTATGTTTATATTCTGCGCCATTCCAACCAGTTGTTGATGTGATGCTATCTTGTTTTAATTTAAATGCATCATTAGATGAACTCATTTCAAAACTACCACCATTGGTACCGCCTGTGTAATTATCATTGATAGTGCTTCCTGATTGTTTTCCCCAACCTGTAAAAGCACGCATTTCATTATTCCAAAGAATTGGAGTGTAATCTTCAACTGGTTTATCCAAGTCATCGTCGCCAATCATGAAGTAATCTTCATCGTTCTTAGTAATCATATAATAGCTTGCATTTTGTAATGCTGTTGCTTGAATAATTACTGGACTATCTGCGGTTCCTGTACTAACTGCACTGACTTGGTCTGAAATGGCAGTGTTTTTGGTACCTTCAACAGCGTATTTGTAAGGGTCTGCTAAAACAACGTTAACCTTGAATGACCAAAAACCAATACGGTCTTTGTCTAATTCGATGGGTCCTTCTATATATGCACTCCAATACCAATCTTGAGATGTGAACTGTAACTTAACTGGTTCATCATAATTGAAAAATCGTACGACTTCATTTAACACATCGTTTAACTTTTTCATACCGCCATGTGATAAATAATCGTTACGTATGATAAGAGGTAATTCAAAACGATATTCTTTTAAATTTCTACTTTTTACAATGCTTCCTGGTCTCCCAGCTATTTCTTCACTTTCAATAGCAAAATTAAAAGAGGGTATTTCAAACCCTCTTTCAACAATCAACCATGGAAGTGTTTTATCATTTACTTTTATTGTATCAAGCATTATCTAACCTCCCACTGGTTTAAAATTTGCTTTTCTTGATTTCTGTCTTTCGTATTTATCTATACCTTTAAAAATTTGTTGTTCGTTCGCAAACTGATCAATGACAGGTTCAAAATCTTTGTCTGCAATGTCTTGATTGCTACGTGCAAGTTGCATCAATAGTGAAATCTGTTGTTGTTGTCCCTCAATCATTTTGAGTAATAATTCAGTATCGTTGTTATTAGTTGATACATTCTTACTACTAAATGCACTTGGTCGTTTATTACCTTTTGATTTAGAACCTTGAATGTCTTTAGCAGCAAGTGCAAGTAATTTCATAGCGTCTGTGCGACGGTTTGGATCAGTTGGTATTACCCATTCAGGGTATCCACCTTCTGCGATGTTATACCAACCTGCATTTTTGATTAAGCCTCCTGTAGCGTAACCGTGACCATGACCGATAACTTGTAACATGCCTGATTTACCATATCGTTTTTTGGCATAATTGATTGCAGCCATAGCGTTATCTAAACCATTCATGATGTTACCATGACCTGGCAATTTATTTGCTGCAAATGTTGTAGGTATAACTTGTAATAATCCTCTTGCAGCATTCGGACCACTATTAACGTCTTGAACTTGTTGTCTAGCTCCTGCATTACCACCAGACTCTGATTGAACTTGTCTAATCCAAGCATTAACATAATTGCTACTTGTCGGTAATCCATTAGCTCTTAAAGCTTTAATAATTTCTGGGCGCCATTTACTTGCAGCGCGTGAGCCTCCTGATTTACCGCCGCCCATGTTTTTCTTGAGCCAAGTTACTGGATTTATCGGTTTACCATTTTTATGCATTTCATAGTGTAAATGTGGTCCTGTAGAAGCGCCAGAGTTACCAGAAACACCTAAAACGTCACCTGGTTTAACACTTTCACCATTCTTTTTATAGCGTTTGCTTAAGTGACCGTAAAAAGCTTCTAAAGCTCCAGATTTTACAACTACATAATGACCAAATCCACCAGGCATTTCTTTGTTATAAGCTTTACCACTTAAAGTAGACTGTATTTTTTCATAAATGTATGGTAAATCAATACCTGGATGTGGCCAACTAAACGCATAACCTGGAGGTGGACCATTAGGACTGTACGGGGTGGTAATGTTATTTAAATATTTAATATAACTTCCGTCACCTGAACCACCCGCGTCTTCTAACCAACCACCAATTAAGTCTTTAGCAGCTTTTTTCATCTTACCAAAGACGCCTTTCATCATATTGTACGGCAATTCTGCTGCTTTACTAATACCGAATGCATCTAGATTGACGCCAAACTTACTGAACACAATGTCAAGTAGTTTTCCAGGCTTCTCTATCCATTCCATAACATCCCCAACTGCTTTAGATACGGCTTTTCCTGCAGACTTAGCCCAACCTGCACCTGTTTCTACTGCATTGGAAACACCTTTTTTAGTTGCACCCCAAGCATCGCTCAATTTATCTTTGGCTGTATGCGCAATATCATTATGCTTTTCAGGTTTCGCTTTTTTAGGCTTTTTACCGAACGATAAAGCATTTCCTAACATAGAACCAATACTAAATTTAGGTATTGTCCCATCATTGAATTGTGGACGATTCAACATTGCGTGAGTTTGAGCACCATTCAAGATACGCGTTCCTTTTTGTAACGGCATTGTTGTATCTTTAGCAGGAGTGATGAAAGGTTTACCTTTCGGTGGAATAACAGTTTCATGTCTAAATCCACCTGGACCATTACCTTTACCTTTATCTCCCACAGTGGCTAGTGTACTACGGTTCAACTTGCCATTTGTTACATAGTTTTGAGTATGAGTTGATTCAGTACCTGTAGACAATTTTATTTTAGGCAGTTTATCCATGCCTAATTTACCTGCTACCCAGTTAACACCACTGATTAATTTGTTTAATCCGCCTTTAACTCCACTGACCATACCACCGATATGACCTTTGATCCTACCAATCAATGTTTTTAATCCACTGGCCATATTTCTAAATGTATTTCTAACACTGCTCCATAAACTTTTTGCAAGACCAGTAACAGAATTTTTTATACCTTTCCATTTAGAAATCGTATCACTTTTCACTCTACTAAATGTGCTACTTGTACCACTTTTTAATCTACTCCAAGTTCCTTTAACACCACTCCATAAACCTTTTGCGTGGCTTACTACAGAATTTTTGATATTTTTCCAAGTCTTAGTAAGCCAGCCACGTAGTTTACCAAAGATTGCTTTAGTGATATTCCATGTTGATGTAAAGTTGCGTTTAACTCCGTTATATAAACTTTTAGCAAAACTAATCACTTTGTTTTTAATATAACTCCATACTTTAACAGAGAAATTTTTAATATTATTAAATACACGTTTCACAAAGTTCCATGTACCTGTAAACGCACGTTTTACACCATTATAAAGGCCTTTAGCTAAAGCAATAACCTTATTCTTAATATAAGTCCATACTTTGACTGTAAAGTTTCGAATACCAGTAAATATCTTTTTAACTACACCTGATAAACTTGTGAAAGCTCTTTTTACTCCTGCACCTAATGCTTTTGCTAATGCAACGACTTTATTCTTTATGTAATTCCACGCTGCTATAATCCAACTTCTTAAAGCGCCAATGATTTTACGAACGCCATTTGAAAGTGCTCGAATTGCTCCAATCACACTATTTTTTATAGCATTCCATACACGTATAGAGACGCTTTTAATGACATTCCAAGCGCTTGTAACAAATGCCTTTAAACCGCCAATTATGGCTTTTGCTCCAGCAATGAAAGTACGAATGATAGCTAATACACTGTTCTTAATAGAGTTCCATATTGCTATTGAAACAATTTTAATTGCATTCCACACCGCAGTTATCACGGCTTTCCACATGGCAAAGGACGCTTTCATCATAGTGAACCAAACTCTAATAATCGCCATTACACCATTTTTTATGGCATTCCAAATAGCAATTGATACATATTTAATACCATTCCACACTGCAGTAATGACTGTCTTCCATATGCCGAAATAAATTTTAACGGCAGTAAGCCAACCTTGAATTATTAACATAACCGCAGTCTTGATACCAGTCCATGCGAGAATTGCGCCCATTTTAATGGCATTCCATACTGCAGTGATAACTAGTTTTAATGATTGAATTGGATGTAGTACGGCCATTTTAATAGCATTCCATGCTAATGTGGCTGATGTTTTCATTAATCCCCATATAATCATTGATGCCGTTTTAATTCCATTCCAAACACCGATGATGTAAGGTTTAAGGAATCCAAACACAGATATAGCAGTATTTTTTATGGCATTCCAAGCAGAGATAACGAAATTACGGAAAGTTTCATTATTTTTCCATAGATATATAATACCCGCGACTAAAGCGCTAATAGCAGTAATAACTATACCGACTGGACCTGTCATAAACCTAATAGCTAGACCCAAACCTCGAGTAGTTAACGCTGCCATTTTTGTAGCAATAGAATATTTACCTGTCATTATGGTTGCTAATGAAGTGTTTCTAGCATTTAATATTTGTGCTAATGCAAGAGCTCGTGTAACACCTGTCCAAATAGCCATCGAAGTTTTCGTTACATTTACTATAGCATTATATGCACCTGTTACCAACGAGGCGCCACCAACTACTGTTCTATATACTCCCCACATTGGTAGAATTGCAGCTAATGCACCACCGACGGCTGTTAAGACACCTGTCATTAGTCCCATTGTATTGTTAGCCGTAGCACCTTTAGCGATAAACCCTGTCAATGCAGTAGTTATTCTTAACATTACTGCGCCAACTGGTGCCATACCTTTAATCAATCCTACAATAATAGATCCAATATTTTTAAGTAATTGCCAAACAACTGGACCATTCGACTCTAAGTATTTTAAGAAGTTTTTAAAACCTTCTGTGTTTTTTAAGTTCGCCGCCCAATCTTTAAATGATTGTGTCACACCTTGCATGCCTACTAGCACATTATGTGAATGACCACTAAAAGCACTAAATAAACTGATAATACCACTAAACACATTACCAAAAATTTGACCAACAATTGGCAAGTTCGTTTTAGTGTATTGAATGAATTGAGCTATACCTTTATCTGTACTTGTGCTATTTGCCCAAGCATTAAATTTATTAGCTAGACTTTCAATACCTTTACCTGTCCATGTAAATAATGGTCCAAACTGTGTAAACATGTGGGTGATCCCGTCTCCCACTTTCATTGCTGCATTTAATAAGTTTTGGAATATCGGCGGACCTATATTATTAATGAGTTTGAATGCATTGTTTGCATTATTAGATGAGTTAACCCAATCACGCATTCTAGCAGATGCTTGTGCTATTTGACTTGTCGTTTTTGAAATGAATGGTGTAAGTCTTGTTAACGCAATCTTAGCGATATTAATACCATTAGCCATAGTATTAAAGATATCTGCTTGATTAGCTTGCACTAAACCTTTCCATTGATTTTGCAATCTACTTAAGACTGATTGATAGTTTCTTACTTCTGCAGTTGCTCTCAATTCACCATCTTCAAGCATCTTCAACGCAGTTGTAGCTTGGCCACTAAATGCAGTTACTGCACCTAGTGCTACACCATAAGCACCACCAAGCCCAATAGCACCACCTGCAGCAGCAGTTGCAGCGCCACCAATACCAGACAACGCACTTACAGCACTTCCCGCTATTGGAATGATGGTACTAATATTTGATATTAAACCACCAAAGCCAATACCATTCACAACATATCCAACGTTTCTAAAGCTATTACCTATCTTATTTATTTTAGCGTTGACTTCTTCCCAATGTTGAGCCATAGCTGTTAATGCAGGTCCCATGCCAAAGAACTTCGTTTGTTCTCTTTGGAATTCTTTCAGTTCAGATGTTGTTTCATCTATTCTATTTTGTAGAACATTGTAAGCCATTGCTTGTTGATAAACTTCTTTTTCGGCTCTGTCTAATTTCGCAGGTAGTTGACCAACTTCACGATTTAAACTGGCGTAAGATTGTTCTGCTGCGTTCGCTTCTTTCTTAGCCGTATCCATTGCAGATTTTGCACTTGCCATCGCTTGTTGATTTGCTTTACTAAAATTTTGTAATTCATTCTTAGCGTTAGCCGTTGCTATTTTAGACTCATTTAAATCGCGTTTAGCACTATCTACAGATTTTGAAAGACTCGCATATTGCGTTTTAGCTTTAGTTAACTGATTACCTAATGCCGTTAGCTCTTGTTTACTTGCTTTACCAGATTTACTTAATTCATTGAATTCAGATTGCAAACTATCGACAGAGCTTTTAGCATTCTTCATCTTAGCACTCAATGCTGTCACTGTATTCTGCATTTGTTTTTGTGTTTCTTGTGCAGATTTTACGTTCGCTTTATGCTCTTTCAACTCATTGTTCAACTTATCATATGAATTAGCTAAAGTCTCATAACTTTTTTTAGCTTTTTGAGCGTTACGTGCCGATTCTTCAAGCTTATCTGACATGGTTTCTTGTGCACGTCTTAACTGATCTAACTTCTTCTGTGCTTGTTCACTCGCTCTACCTTGTTGAGTAAGTGTTTTGTTGAGACCTTCAATTTCAGTTTCGTATTTTTCTACTGATTTTTCGGCTTTATCGAAACTTGAAAGGTTCTTTTTCATTTCTGCATCAGTAGTTTGTAACTTACGCTTTAAATTTGCCATACCGCGATCAATATCTGATGTATCTAGGCCTAAATCAATCGTAAAACCTTTAATTTCATCTGCCATTCAACTCACTCTCCTTTCTTTAGAAATAAAAAAAGAGAGCCTAGCTTGAAGCTCTAGGGTCTTTACCTGTTATAGCTCCAATTAGGCTCTCGTTCTTACCAACTTTCTTCGTTTTAGATTTCTTCTTATTATTCATAATGCGAAGTAACTGATAAATATCTGTGTTGTCAATCTCAGGCATTTTCCAACCATTTTCCATCAACTCTTTATAAAGCGTATCAAGATATTCTGATTGTTTTTCATAAGTGAAATCTTCGGGCTTTAAACGAGAGTCATCTATTTCATTGTCTTTCCCTCGTCACCTAAGATACCGCCTAATTGTTCCATTGCAACCGTGATAACTTCACGTGCATCAATCCCATCTTCAAACTCTTCTGCGGTGAATTGACCGTCATATAAGTCATTTGCAATAAAGCTATATAATTTGTCTAGTAAGTTATCGTCAAATTCGCCGCCATCTTGTTCTAATTTTTGGAATTCTTTACCTAAATTGAAACCTTTACGTGCAACACTACCTTTAATAAAAGCAGGTGCATGATATTTTTTTACTTCTCCATTTTCATCGTATAATTCAATAAATTTCTTAACTGCCATAATTTATATTCTCCTTTTCATCGGGTTTTCTGTTAGACCGAATAATTAGTTTTTATTTTTGTATACAAAAATAGACGACCGAAGTCGTCTATAAATCAATTATGCTGTTGGTTCAGTTGCTTCTGCATCTGTAGTAGGTTCACTTGCAGTACCATCAGAAGATGTTGATGTAGTTAAAGGTTCAGCTGTTGTTTGAACTGTATCAAACGTTTTACCGAAAATTGAATTGAAAATCGTGTCACGACCTTCAGTTTTACCTTGGTCATCGTAAGCCATAACCACTGCTAACTCTTCATCGAATCCATCAACTTTACGTTCCATGAATTTACCTTCGATTTCATCTGAACCGAATTCAACACCATCTTCTTTAGTTTGTCCTTCTTTGTTTGGACGTGTGAATACACCTTTTGATAATCCAAACCACTCTTGAGAGCCATCTTCCATTGTACGTGGGATAGCTACGGCTGTATAAGTAATACCAGTTGATTTACCAAAGCCATAAACTGTTTTATTTGTTTCGTGTTCAATTAATCCTAATAAGTCTTTTTGAACATCAATTGGCAGTTTATGGAAAGTTAAAGATAATTGTGTTTCACCTGCTGATTTTGCAATCTCAGCAACCTTGTTAGAACCATAAGCTTTTTCTAATTCTTCACCAAATTCAATAGAAAGCTCTTGAACATAATCAACTTCTTTAATACCTGATGTTTTAACTGTTCCATCACTTTCTTCTTGTAATACTGCATAGTACATTTTTCCTAAACCTGTAGCGGCATTATATCTACCCATTTAAATATCCTCCTTAAATTTTTGCATTAAAATAGCCCTTCGTTTCTCACGAAAGGCTAATCAATTAAATATTTTTATCTATATGTCTTAAACCATCTATCGTATAAGGATTTCCACGGTAGCGTCGTGCATCCATATACAGTTTTAAATCTGTGTCATATTCATCAGTTCCATCCACTTGTTTAAATCCTATTGACCATAAGGTTTGACGGATCTCTTCTTGTAGAAGTTTAACCACATCATAATTAGGACCACGAACATCAATTTGATATAGATATTCGGTTGTTAAATTAATATCACTTGCGTAGGTTTCAGGTTGTGGGGAGACAAGAGGGTCAATCAATATATAATGATTCGACCTATCTGCCGTCTCATCATATGTGTAAGCTCGAATTCGACCTGTACAATGTTGAGCAATTGTTTCGTTGTTCAATAGATATTTTTTTAAAGTTTTCAACATATCAAACATTTACAAGTCTCCTTCCAATGATTGCTTTATAATTTCTCTGAATGGTCGTTCAGTCATAAACATTGTTCTAGCAATTGCACCTTTACCTCTTGGGTTTGGGTTTTTAATTGTTCCCCATTCGTTTAAATGTATAATCGCATATCGATTCATTGAACCATGCCAGTGAACTTTAACCATTCTTGTTTTCCCGTGAACATAATAAGGGTCAGTAACTGAAACTTCATGAATACTTGCACCTGTATCACGGAACACTTCAAAATTCGCTTTCAACACACCTACAAAGTATTTAGAGCCTTTGTTCAATGCTTTATCTTGAGCTTTGAGCATTTGGGTTTCTCCGTACTTTTCGCCAATCTGCCTAAGCATTTGGTGAACACCTTTAACGTCTACGCTCATTCTGAAATCTT
Organism: Staphylococcus warneri; assembly: GCF_900636385.1. Lineage (NCBI taxonomy): Bacteria > Bacillati > Bacillota > Bacilli > Caryophanales > Staphylococcaceae > Staphylococcus > Staphylococcus warneri. The sequence goes on from NZ_LR134269.1 coordinate 1,648,501, forward strand.
CCCAATAATCTTAATGTTCCTATGGTTATCTGTATCATCAAAGACTTGTTGAATATTGTATTTTTTATTCCTATATTGCGGTAGTTGAATTTCAAAATACATATCATCAGTAATTTCTATATTAATAGGGTGATACGTAACCATAGTTAAACTAGCTTGATTGTTCGTCATATCCAAATCTTTCTGTGATGGTTGATAAACATTAGCAAAACACTTAAAAACGACCTCTTCCACAGTTTCACCAGGAAAAAAGTCGTCTGTCGGTGTTGCTTTATAAAATGCAACTGGCGTTCTCATGTCGCCACCAGTCACAAATTCATTACGTTGTAGTGCCATCATCTGACACCTCCATGTTCACGATTTGAAATTGAACAATACTAGATAAAAAATTATTATGGAATTCCTCTAGTTTATCGTTGAATACATATCTTGTACGTTCATAAACTAATTCACGACCTAATGAGGATTGTTGCATATCGAAGTCCCCACATTTTGCTTTGATATCTTCATAAGACATCCCTAAATCGTTTTTAATACGATCATCTTCGATATCATAAAAAATTCTATTACGATTTTTGAATTCTTCCACATGCGTATCAGTAATCATTTAAATCACTTCGATTCTCTAACTCGTTCTAAGAAAGGTCCTTTAAAACCATTTGCAGACAAAGTTTTTTCAACTTCATCTGCACGTTTCACTGTCATTTCTACCTTGTCTCCTGCTTTAAGAGACTTTTCTAATTGCTTATCGTTGTAGTTTTTTAACACTTTATAATTGGCCATTATATACACCTCCTATGCTGTCGGCTCAGTTGCTGCAGCGCCAGTTGATGTAGGCGCACCGAATGAACTGAAATCAACATCATATACGAATGAAGTTTTGTTATCATCCGGTTCAGCATATAAGAACTGCTTTGCAGTATATAAGTCCATATCTTCTAATGCTAGTGTTTGGTCAAACTCACGTACGATGACTTCGCTACCTGCATAGAAGTTATAACGTGTTTTATCGAATGCTACTGCTTTACCTTGAGGTACAAATTCAGACTGCTCGAACGTCACGTTAAATGGAACCGGACTTACAAATTGGCCATTGTGTAATTGCATGAATGCAATACCAGTGTAGATATAGTCTGCAGGGTTTAACGCAATAACAACGTTATTTAATACGCTAGCACCTTTAGAACGTTTAACATTACCGTCTTTATCATAGTATTCTTTAATTGATAAGTTTTTGATAATGTTACCAATTTCTTTAATTGATGTTTCTGCATCAGCTAATGTTAATGTTCCTGCAGAAGTTTTTTCTGATACCGCACCGTTTGTACGATTAATTTCATTCATTAATCCTACTGGTTGGTTTTTAGCAGCACCTAAACCTTGAATAGCAGTTTTTTCAATTGCTACTGCGAAAGCTTCTTTGATTTGTGCACGTACATAACGATCAACCCATTGCACACCTGCATCTTTTAAATCTTTTGGTACTACAACAAATGCAGTTGCTTTACCTAAAGTAACGTCTTGTTCAAAGAATGAAGCCTCTAATTGACCTTTAATTTCTGAGAACACTGGACCCCAAACAACTTGACCTTCTGGTACTGAACGAATCACACGTGCACGTAATCCAGTACGTTGAATTGTGATATGTTTCAATAATGGGTGTTCAGTTTCGATATCTTCAAAAATTCGGTCAATCACTGTTTCAGGTAATAATTCTCCATCTTTCCAGTTAGTATCAGTGTTTACATGGTCTTCTGAAACTAATGCGTTGTAGAATTTCTTTTCTTCGTTAGTTAAACGGTTAACATTACGCGCATTTAATACTGCGTTGTCACCTTGTTCTTGTTTCATGTCTTTACGAATAGCGTTTGCTAATTCTTCAGAATAAGCATTCATATATTCTGTGTATTTTTCTTTCACTTCTTCATCAGAAGCTTTAGAACTCATATTCGAAAACTCTTTTAATAATTGTTGAGAGTTTTGAAACTCTTCTCGATTTTCTAAGTCAATTGCCATAATTAAATTCTCCTTTATTATTTAATATTCATATTGAATAAACGTGCAAAACTGTTTTCTGCAGGTTTACTTTCCGTTTGTTTTTCAGTTTCTTCCGAACCTTTGTTATTACCTTTTTTAACTTCTGCTAAAATTTCTTCAAGTTTATCCATTACATCTTCGACAGTAATTTCGCTTGATTCTTTTTGTTGTCCCGGTTGTTGTGGATCTTCGTTACGATATCTAGTCATGAATTTGTCACCTCCCAAGATTGTTGATGTGGTTGCAGCTGCAACTCTTGAATTTTCAGTAATATTGTCGATTAAACCTAGTTTTTTAGCCTCTTTAGCTGTTAGCCATGTTTCTTCATCCATATAATCTTGAAGAAGCGCATGGTCGATGTCAGGGTTCTTATCGACATAACTGTTAAACACAACACTGTTAATTCTTTCTAAATCTTCGGCTTGCTTTTTAAAACTTCTAGCATCACCTTCACCAATTGTCCAAGCATTATGTACCATTAACATGGCGTTACCCGGCATATTAATCGTGTCACCTGCCATTGCAATCACAGAGGCAATACTTGCAGCAAGTCCGTCAACATTGACAGTAATATGAGCATCAAAACGCCTTAACATGTTATAAATCGTTACACCACTGAAAACATCTCCACCGTTACTATTAATGTTTACAACGACTTCATCAACATCACCCATTGCTTTTAATTGTTCTCTTACAGTCTGGGGGCTAATCGTCATGCCTTCGATTGTTTGACTGTCTATAAAGCCATAGATGTCAATTTCATTATTCGCCATTTATATCACCTCCTTCATTACCTGTAGTTTCCTCATCAACGGTTTGATAATTTTTAGTGATAATAAATTTCTGCATTTCTTCACTTCCGATAGGTTCAAAGCCTGTAAGCACTCTAATTTCATCTCTATTGAAAGAACCACTTGCAATGAGTTTGTCTACTGCTTCACTCACTTCAAGTGGTCCTTTTTGATCTATACTTATCGCTTTGATTCGTTTTCCTTCTTTATATCCACGCTCACTAAACAATTTAGCGTTCAATTCATCAGTAATTTTTTCAATAATAGGTTTAATACAGAACTTCATATAGTTATCAGTCATAGCTTCTATGTCTGCCGTATCCCCATTAATCAATCCAACTGGAATTCCAAGGTTTCTAGCTACATAATTTAATAACTGATTAGGTACTTTAGCCATATCATCAATTTGTGATGATGTTTTCGTACCATTACCGTTTGAATGTTCTTCATATTTATAACCTTTTTGAACTGGAACAATAGCTATGTCATTACTTTCAAAGGCTTTATATGCATTATTAATAAATCTCTGCATATCATCGTTACTTGCGTTGGTTAATGGTGTATTAGCCTCCATACCTAAGGTAGCTCTTATCTGGTTGTTCATTAAATTAGACTTAATCATGCGACCAAAGATATCTCCATAATCATTAAACAAGCCATATAACATGTTTGTAATTGCTTCATTGTTGTATTCAAGGTATATCACTTCACTCATTCTAAATGAACGTTCAAACTCGAACTCTCCTACAATGATGTGGTCAAATATGTCGTCATAGAGTGCGTATTCTTCTCTCACAAAATCATCTGCAATAACTAAATCCTTTGAATCAGTAACAACAATTAACACTTCATTATCATAAATCAACTTTCGTATTACCTTTTGCCAAAATGTTGCAGCACTTTCATCGGTATTTGGCCTAACATTCAATTTATAGTGGGTTGTTGAAGATGTATCTTTACTTTCACTATCGATAATTTCAAATTTAGTTTGACTAATTGTTCTAGCTATATGATTTATACACGTATCTAATGCCCACCTTTTTATGTAAGCTTTGTGAGAAGTTTCATGTAACAATTCAAAGTCGTAACTAAACTCGATTGCTTCGTTTCTTCCCATAATTCTATCGAATATACTCAAAATCTCACCTCCTAAAAGCTAATATCTGCCATAATAAACGGTTGATCATACTCTAATATCTCATCTGCACGATAAAGCGCGTGTAACATGGCATGGAAACCATCAGTTTTACGTCTAACTTCATCTTTTTTGATGTATTTCTTACTACCATCTGGCTGCATTTTGACTGCCACATTGTTGGTGAACCATCTCATCAATGGATTGTCCCCAAAGGTAATTTGTTTCTTAGCAAACATGGTGTCAATTCTAGGTGCAAGCAAACCATGTATAGCAGTTGGGTTCTTGATCACTTCTAATGGTATACCTGCCTCTTCAAATGGTCGTCTAACAATATCGGTTCTGAAATTATCTGATATCACTTTAGTTAAATTGTATTTACTTTGTTGTTGCATAAACCAATTAACGATATATGAAATATCAATCACATCATCATCTACAATTGTTAACAAGCCATCATCTGCCCATTGTTCAATTGGAGGCTCTAAATGAGTGGTTTCTAAAAATTCACGTCTGATAAATGAATGTGTTAACCAATAATACTCATCATTTTCTCTAAACAATAAGCCCACACTAGCAAAGTCTCTAACTAATGCATAGTCAAGACCTCCAATGCAGGCTTTATTTTCGAGATTAGGTAAAGGTTTATTCGTAGCTTTGATTTCTTCCCACGGCGCAACAACTTTTTCTTCATCAACTTCTGGTAAGTTCATTCGTTTTGTCATAAATTCCGGTTTGTTTGAACGATTGATGTGTAACACGTTATATTCTTCTTTAATTTTACGCTTTAAGTTTTTGGCATAACTGGTTAATGGCGGATGCAACATAGGATTAGCTTTCTCCCACATTGTTTCATCATCAACTTCTTTAGGGTCGTCGAGTTTACAATAAAACGGGAATATTCTATCTTCTGAATTATTACCTGCTAAGACTTCTAAGATCCTATCTTTCATACCATCCATAAAACCTTCACGGACAAAACCATCAGTTGAGATATAGAATGTTCTATCATGAGGTACTTTACCTAATCCACCACGCTTAACGTTAACCATATCAGCCGTTTCATATATAGCTATCTCATCAAAGATGACACAACCTTCACGTCCACCATCTTTAGTTTTCGTATTTGAAGTATTATATTTGATTATCGATTGCGTAGACCTATTTTTAATTTCAGTTTTACTTACTTCATAAGGTGCTTTAGGTCTTTCTGCTACTTTATTTCGTTTATGTTCAAGCAAAGTATTATATATTTCATTAAATGATGTTTTCGCTTGGTCCTCACTGTTTGCAACAATTGAAATGTCATATTTCTTAATACCATGTATTGGTGTAGTGAAGAAATCACTAATTGCGCTTATGAAACCATTTTTACCTGCACCACGCCCCATGAATAAAGCAAATTCTGTGAAATATGGAGTATCTAACTCTTCATCCATCAAGAACAAAAAAGCAATGATGAATTTCTGAAAGGGTTGTACTGGAAAGTACCATTTATCAATGAATCTGATACACTTATCTATCTTTTCATCATCAAAGTAGATATTATCTTTCACTAAAACATGATTTTCTAAATAGTTAATCAGATCAATACGTTCTTGATTTAAAATAATTTTACCGTCACGCCATTGTTGAATGTATTCATCTACATATTTGTTACGAATCATACATAATCATCTACTGGTTCGTCGGTTTCAATCGGTTTGGCGTCTTTCGGTAATAAATCGGTTAATTGTTTCATCACACGTTGATAAGATTGGTCACGTGTATTGTACAAACGAGCAATTGGTCGTTCACGCTCATAGGCAGGTACATTTTGAGATTGTTGGAACATGTCGTATTCGCCATTCTCTTGAATATCTTCCCACATATAGTTCAACATCACTCGCATACGTGCTGCTTGAATGATAAGTCCTTGAACTACATTCTGTTTTTCTTGTGGGATATCTTTGAAGATGGCATGGAGCCTTTTTTCTTCTTTATCGACTAACTTTTCACGCTCTTTGCGTTGTTTTGCAGTTAATTGCATTGACTTCACTCCTTTCTACTTTATTGGGCGGGGGTTAGGGTTACATATGAAATAATTATGAAAACTTGCGAAATCGAGCCCTCACGCCGTTCTCCCTATCGGGAAATAATTGGGAAATGATTTTACCGGGGGCGTATGATTTTACCAACGTTCATCTTTCCATTTAATTTCTTTTGGTTTGAATTGATTTCCACCATATTGAAACCTTTGATGTCTTTTATTATGACAAGCTTTACAGAGTACACGCAGATTATCAGGCTCTAATTTTAAATCTGGTCTATCCTGTAATTCTTCAATGTGGTCCACTTCTAAATTATCAGTCGTCACTTTACCTTCTTTACTGCACCATTCACATTCATAGTGAGCACGTTTCAACACTTGTTGTCTAACATCTTCCCAAGATTTACTATTGTAGAATCGTTTACGTTCTTTGTATTCATTGTAATCTTCCATAGTTAAACCTCTTATATAACAAAGAAAGACACACCACTATGTGATGTGCCTCATGTATTCGTATCGTATGCCTCTAGTATAATGTTATTGATATCACTAATGCACACATGGTTCGAATGGTTCGATGTGTTCGATTGGTTCGATTAATCATAGTGACCTTGTTGTGCATCCATGTATACATTAACTATTTCATTCACACATCCATAGAATGTTGACTTACTCTTTATCTCCATGAGCTCCATGATAGTCTTGTGCTTGATGCCTATCTTAATTAATTGAAGTATGTGATAGTTCATCTCATTAGTTACATACTCCTCATACTTATCTATGAACTGTAGTTTATTAAGTAGCTTAACATTACGTCGATACTCTCTATTCCTATCTAACACTTTAACTAATACTTTATCACCTGTTCCACCTTTAGCTTTAGGCATTACTGCTTCTATACCATATTGTGCAGTAGATGTACTGTCTGCATCATATACCTGTGCTTCAATAATATTACGCATCCACTTATAATTGTCTATCATGTTTCTTACTTCGTCACGTGTATACATCTACTACCTCCATTACTTATTACAATTAGTCATATCTATATCATCGTTAACTAATTCCTTTACCGATATATTCAATCTCTTTGCAGTTAATAACGCTGTATTCACACTTGGGCACTTCCTACTATTCTCCATGTCTGACAAGTACGATTGGCTTATCCCCATTTTATCTCCCATCTCTTGTTGAGTAAGCTTCATTTTCTTTCTAATTCTTTTAAGGTTATCACCAAATGTCATAAAACTACCTCCACTACTTACGTTTCTCATCTATATATCTAACAATGTAATCGTTCATGTAAGCATTAGCATAATTATATTCTTCTAATTCTTTCCGTTGTTCGTGTTGTACACCTAGAGAGATGAGACAAACAACACCTAATAGTATTGATATGATTATCCACATTAGTCAGATACCTCCGCGTTTAAATGGATATGATCATCTTGCGTAAAATCCTGTGGCGCTTCTATATCATCGTTAGATGTATATTTAATTAATAATTGTTCTGTCACGTACTTACCTAACTCATACATTGCTAGTGTGAATATTAGTTTTGAAATGTGTTTAATCATTGTCTGCCTCCTCATTAAAAACATCTAATCTCGTTCTGCTAGTTACTAGTTTTAAATCCCTTAGTCCCGAATGAATTCTTCTCTACGTTTTTTGTCTTTAAATATCTTCATTGCCTCTTCCTTACTCTCTGCCTCAACCACTTTAAACGATTGATTTTCTCTCGCCTTAGTGACGTGATTGTGTTTGCGTCCTGTTGAATCTGTGAATGTGGTGATTAAATACTGTGTCATTCCCCACTCACTCCTTACCTATATAAATTTCACTATTATTTTAAATTTGTTAATTATCATTAAGAATAGCAATGCTATTAAAACTGCTAATATATCTTTCTCGACAGAAAATCCTACAAGCAATATTAAAATAATAAAAAGTCCGATTTTGTATACAGTAGCGTGTTCATCATTACCAAAAAGATACTTATCAACAAAGTAATCTAATGCGACTAACCCTATTCCGATTATCAGTAAAACAATTATGTCACTCACTTCCCCAGCACCTCCCGAATTTTAGTCAGAATATCTTTATCCTTCGATGTCTTCTGATTTGATGAAGCTCCCGTCTTTTGACATAACTCCTGTTCTGTCTTTAATCTCTCCATAAGCTTGTTCTAAACACTCCTGTAACGTCATATTATTTTGTTGGGCCAATATCACTAAAGTAACAACAACGTCTCCTATACCGTCTCTGAGAGCGTCTGTGTTGTCTCTGCATAGTGCAGCAGCAACCTCACCCATCTCCTCGGAGCTTTTAGCGTATTGTGTAAAGCTATTGCCATTGTTTAGTCCTTTATCGATACTCCATTGTTCTACTGCATTTACTAATTGATCTACTGTTAATTGATTAGTCATTTTGTTCCTCCTCATCAATACCAGCCAATTCACACATAACACTCTCTACACTTCTATCTTTTAATTCTTCTGACACAAATACTTTCATATCATGTAATTCTGTTTTTATTGTTTTTTCATCATTGTCATGGTCAATGTAGATTTCTAGAGCACCATCTTCTAAATTAAAAATAGCTTTATCTTCATCAACTCTGTAACCTTTTTCTTCTAACTTCTTTAATGATTCATAAATTTTCATCACTCTTCACGCTCCAATTCTTCAATATAATTAAATATATTTTCATAAACACCACTCAATAAACTATATCTAGGGTCTTGAGTCTCTTTATAAAGAACACTGTAACTATCTAGCTCTTCTTTTATGTTATTTTTACTTCATCAAACGCATTCGCTTTCTTATACACACTATCCAACTCATTCAACAATTCCACCGTCTCATTGCCTGTGTACACTCTTGCACCAATAATCCCTTGTTCTATTTGTTCACGGTTAGTCATTTTATTCCTCCTCGATAAATTCAACTTGATATAATTCCACCTTTATTAATTTGTTATCGTATTCAATAACTGCCACCAGAGAGGGTTCGTCTTTCGATAATTGAAATACACCGTGAAATTGTTCTTTTGATATTTTATAGATTCTCTTAGTCTCAATCGTCATCACTCTTCACGCTCCAAATCACTTAATAAATTTTGAAACTCATGCGTTCCGTCTAGTTGGTCCATGCGTTTAAGATGTTCTCCTAATTGAAATAATGAACTTTCATCTTCTTTACCATCAGCCATTTTTATCATATGGAGTATTACTGGATATTGAGAAAGCATTTCTTCTTTCAACTCTAGCCATGCACGTTTATAATCTTTATCTTTCATGGTTTACCTCCAATAATTTCATAAGTTCAAATAAATCATCATATCTTTTGTAGATAACCTCTTTTTGTTTGTCATTATCGCCAGGATACTCCACTATCTCTTTTGAGATACTAGCTAAACCTTTTACTATCTCATCAAACGCATTCGCTTTCTTCTCTAACTCTGCGTTGTATTTTATTACGCTTGCATTGCTTTTAATTAACTCATCACGCTCTTTAGATGTCTCATATAAATTCTTTTCTATTTCATAACTCAACTTAATTTCTTTATCTAATTTTTCTTCGAACTCTACATTACGCTCACGCAACTGAGCTATATCGTTAATGAGTTCGTCACGTTGTTGTTTGTATGAATCGCGTTCTTTTTCAATATCCCAGTACATTTGTAATACTACACTTGCAAATTTTCCGGGATTTTCTGTAAACTTTCTAATAATAACCTTTACATTTTTACCAAGTCGTTGAAATTCCTCTATTTTCATTACTCAACCTCCTAAAATAATGTTAGTTGCTTATCTTCTTCTAAACTCAACTCGTATTGCTGAATGTAATTCATAAACTCTTGCTCACTGTTAAACGTCAACTTAATACCCGACCACTTCGTCTTGTGATGACCGTGTAGGTAATACACACCATTTACAATATGCATGTGTGCTACTTTCACATCATCTTGGTACAAGTAACGCTTGGTACCGAAATACTGGTTAAGGAATGCTTTTTTATTTTTCATTGCTTTCATTCCATTTCGAATTAGGTTTGATTAATTGGTTAATGTGCAGATCATCATTCAACGAACGTATCTCATTACCTGTATCATAAAAGACATTGGCTAAATATCTGCCGAAAGCGTCATCTTTATACGTCTGAACATATATCTTCTTATTCTCTACACATTGCTTAGTAAAGTTAGTAGCTTTACTATAATTTTCTTGTCCTCTCTCTGGCGTATCAACATTGAGTAACCTGACACGCCTTTTAGCAAAAGTTTCAAACCCTAAATCTAAATCTATATCTATCGTGTCACCGTCAACAACATTGGTACATGTTGCTTTAAATGTGTATAGTTGGTTTTTGATATTCATCTCATACACTCCCTGTTACTGCGTTTATGTTCTTCTAATACTTTCATCACGACTTTATTGCAACCTACTTTAATCACAAAGCCCCGCACACCTTTTTCACGTAATTCTCGGTTAATCTGTGTAGGTGTCTTGCCTTTAGTGTTGTATTTGTAGCGTTGGTTGATTGTGTCGGATAGGTCGTATGTGCTAGTTGTCATTGTCATCACACCTTTACTATGTCGTATTTTTCATCAATCACTACTAATTCACTACCTACTCGTACTTTTAGGTATGGTTTGCCTTTAAAGTTGTAATGGAGTTCTTCCACCACTGCAGGGAACGAGTTGGTCGCGTTTGGATATTTGAACCAAATATCATCGCCTGTATTTAATTCATGTAATTCCATTCGCTTATCCCCTTTGCACTCTACCGTATGAGTCGGTTTTAACTCTGGTAATTAGATTGTTTTTCTCTAAATTTCTGAAATAATTACTATCAACTCTGTTTTTCTCCAACATCTCTAATGATCGTTTAGCACGTGCTATTCTTTCTTCTCGACGCTTTCGTTTCAATTCTCTTTCATGTCTCATTTCTGCTTGTTGTAACTCATACAACTGTTTTGCACTTAAACCATCGCCTTTATTAAACTTCGGTATTTGTTCAATCAATTTGTTTTCTCCTTACCTTTTAAAATTTCTAACCCTTTATAACCGTGCTTGATTCTATATTTAACTGTTGCTAGAGATATAAAGCCTTTTTTTGCTATTTCTTCCATAGTCATTCTTCGACCATCAATGTCATATTTTTTTGCTATAGTTCTTTTTCCTTTTGGATATGTCAAAGCTTGTTCTAGTGTGTAGTTACCATTTCTTAAACGACTTACTAAACTATCTTTACTAACACCATTGTCCTCCGCTTTCTTTAAATCTTCATCGCTTATACGATAGGTTTTATCACCTGCTTTGATAATTCTGTAAAGTACGCCATCTTCAACTTCTGCTTTGGAATTTGTATACAATATTTTAGGTAACACTGCGTCTTTAACGCTCCACCCTCTATATAGTCTCCTCTGAATGATTCTGTATGAAACTCCGTGTTTTTCTGCAATTTTTATATCTTCGTTAGGCACTTTGACTTTCTTTCCTTTAACTTCGACCAATGCATATTCAACGCCATCTATTGTTTCTAATGTCCGTTTAACCATCTACTCCACCTCTGCATCATCTATTGTTATATCTAGTTCTAAAATATCGTTTGGATACTCTCTTAACTCGTTAATTTTTTCTTGCAATCTATCTTCTAACGTTTCATGTTTGCCTACTGGTATGAACGTGTTTACATGTCCCGTGATTTTAAAATTAATTCTTACTTGATGTTCCATCTCATCAACCTTTCTCTTTCTTGCGTTGACGTCTAACTTTCACTAATTCGTCGTATTCAATCCAATCAAGTCCAGTGTATTTGGGTGCTTTACATATCCATGTGAGTTTTACATCTCTGTATAGGTACCTGAACATCTTAGCTTTAAGTTTTGCCGTTTCAGTAGGTCTGCCTTTAACATCTATCACTTCGACCAACTCATCATTAAGATATAATGCAAAATCCGCAATATATTCTGCCTTACGTTGCTTACCAAACTTAGGTACAAGCTCGTATCTTGGTTGTATTTCGATACGATCATAGTTAACGCCATTCATCTTACTTTCTAAATGTTGGTAATATTCACACTCTACTTTGCTATCAAATACATGTCCTTTGTACTCAATTTTCTTCGCATTGTATTTACTCATATGCCACCTCTACAAATATTCGAATAGATTCGCTTGTAATCCTAGTTCTTGCTCATACAGAAGCCCATAAACGCCTTTAAAATGTTTTAGCTCACTATCTGTCATAATCTTCTTATCGTCGCTAAAATGGGCTCCTGTGAGCGAATAAACCTCATTCGTATTATCTTCGTACTTGATGACTATAATATCTTCAGTGCCATCAGCTCTATATAGGTAATACCTTTCGATAATCCCCATCTTTATCCCTCCATTTTGTTTCATTCATGATTAACTCCTGGACTTCTTCATATTCGTCGAATGGCGATATTGTCTCGTTCTCTAATAAACGTTTAACTGCCCAACCTGACTCAATAAGTGTTCTAGCTATCAGCGGGTCGTCTTGATAATCTTCTCGATACATCACGCCTAGTAATTTTTGATATTCAACTACTTTCATGTGAAGAACCTCTGCGTTTTCTTGTAATATTCGAATTCAATAACACCTGTTTCACCGTCTTTGTTCTTTGCGATATTACATTCAACAATCGACTTACCAGAAGCATCAACATCATCACGGTTGTAGTAGTCATCTCGATATAACAACATTGCTAAACTTGCATCTGCCTCAATTCCACCTGCTTCTTTCATGTCGGATAGCATCGGACGTTTATCATTTCTTGACTCAACACTACGACTTAACTGCGAAAGTAAGACGATAATTGCGCCTGTTTCGTTAGCGATAATCTTTAAGTCACGCGATATTTTTTCAATGCCGTTACGACGATCCAACTTGCTATCCGTTTGCATAAGTTGTAAGTAGTCAATAAAGATAACTTGTTGAGCATCTTTATTTTTCATTGCTTGTTTTCGTACATCGTGTGTTGTGATATTGCTTTTGTCGTGTATATCTATATCGAGTTTGAGTATTTTATCTGCAGCAGTTGTTAAACGTGTTAATTCATCTGGTTCTAGGTCTTTAATTTCTTTAATGCGAGTTAGTTCAATTCCAGTTTCTGCAGATAACATTCTTTTCAATACAGACACGCCAGTTGTCTCTAAACTGAAGAATGATGTTTTATAGCCTTGAGATGCGATATTAAGCATCATATTAAGCGCAAAACCTGTTTTACCTACTGATGGTCTCGCAGCAATTACAATCAACTGTGTAGGCTCTAAACCGCCTATTTTGTAATCCATCAATTTGTAGCCTGTATTAATTTGTTGTTTAGGTTCCTCGCTATACAATTCTTCGACAAAGTGGTCTACAATTTTCTTGGTCCCACTTTCTTCATTTGCGCTAATTAAACTAACCTTTTGTAGTTTGTTAAGCATCTCATCAAAGTTGTGTATGCTTGGTTCAGAATTGAATTCTTGTAATACATTCTGTGTTTGATCTATTTGGTATAGGTTAAGCAAATCTTGCTGATATCTTTCAAAAAAACCATAACCGATAAATTTTGAGTTGTATAAATTTGAAATAGTATCAATATCTAGGAACGCTTTATCTTTAGTGGTTTTTAAATATATTTCGTTATGGTCAACCTTACCTAATTCAAATACATACTCTATAAATGACTTCATGCCATCGTGGGTGAACATTTCGGGTTTAACACGTAACTTTTCAATTAAGTCTGGTTTTTGAAGTAAGCTAGCAACAATGGTACTTTCAATCTCATGACGTTCATTCATCGTTGTTCACCTCGAACTCACTTAATTTCTTTTTGAAGTCGTCTAATATCTGTTTTCTTTGTGCTACATATTCTGGATCATTCTTCATTCTCCATCTATGCTTTGCAGTCTTTTCATCTACTGGTTCTTCTTTGACGACCTTTACTTCCTTTCTCATAATGTTAGGTATGCTAGGTGGGTAAGGATTAGCGTCATTGATGTATTGCATCACTTGTTTTCTTGTAGGGTCGTAATCTCCGTTTTGACTCAAGATGTTAACCCACGTTTCTAATTTAGGTCTGTCAAAATCAATGTTATATACATGCCTAATTGTTTTAATTATTTCTAGGGCTTGTTGTTTAGTCATAGGCATTAGCTTTCATCTCCTAGCTCTTTTTCCATTTGAGCAATCACATCATCTGCTACAGACTTTTTATTTTTAGGTTTGATTTTATTTTCAGCATCTTCTCTAGTCTTAACGTTTTCTTTAGCCCAGTTGTTTAATACTTTGATTAGGTAACCTGCATGACAACCTTTATCTTTTGTATAATCAGTAGCTACTTCAACAATTTCATATGCATGTTGCCCAATATCATCAATGGCATACCCTATCTGTTCCATCTGATGAGGAGTTAAGTTGTTATCAAGGTTATTCATGATGTAATTAATTGAATTTTTAAAAACGTCGTCACTTCTATCTTCTTTATTCTTTTTCTTATTCTTATATTCTTCTTCTAATTCTTCTTCTTCTTCTGTATCGTTACGTGACGTTACTGTAACGTTATTCTCTAGTTGTTTTTGTCTTTCTCTATATCTTTGTTGTCGAAGTCGATTTTTTTCTCTATGCTTACTTTTACTATCTAAGCTTTGATGTTTCTTCCAGTTAGTTACTTTAAATACACCGTTAACTTCTTCAATCATGCCTAGTTTTTCAAATGTTTGTAGCGCTAATCTGATTGAGTTAAGCGGTCTGTTAAACTCATTAGCTAACATTTCTTCGTTATAAGGTAAGCTTTCAGACAACATGATGTAACCTTGTTCGTTGTACTTACCAGCTAATGTAAGCAACTTGACCCATAACGTAATGATCGTGTCTCTTTCTGGTAATGCTTCTATATACTTAATTTTGCTATCGTCGAACATTCCGACTTTTAATTTAATCCACGATACTTCTGCCATTCGTTTCTCCTTTCAACATTCGGTTGAGCCGACTATCAACATCCACCCAACTGTCATGTAATTTGTATTTCTCGTTGAAACTGTCCATGCCTATTTGATGCTGTTCTCTGTGGTGACTTGGGCATAGAGCTAATACTTGATTACCTATATGATTAATTTTGCGTCTGTTACGTCCTCGTCCTACCGCGTGATAATGTGCAAGTTCAGCCTTTGGCTTACCACATATTACGCAGTTACGGTTAACCGTTGACCAATACAAGAATGATTTATCTGATTTGAGTAAGTGGCTTGTTTTAAAAGCAAGCGGGATATCGTTGTGAAATATCCAATCAAGCGTGACTTCGATAATTTGGCTTGCTTGTGTACGTGTGCAGTCACTTAATGAAATGCGCTTGTCGTAGCCGTAGTAAGTTCGAACGTATTCGATGAACAAATGTCTCATGTAGTCCATCGGCGAACCTGTATGAGCCTCTATGTCCTTTACAAGTGCAAATATCTTTCTGCGTTGCTTACTTGTTATTTTGAACGGGTCTACGACTTGCACATCAACTTCTACTTCTAAACCATTGTCGAGTAGTAATGTTTCTTTGTTACCTAATTCAACACCAGAGATGACGACGGTTGTCGTGCCGTCATCTTGAGTGATGTAATTCTTGATTTTTGCCATTTATATCAACCCTAAAATGGAAGGTCTGGAATATCATCTGCACCGTTGTCAAAAGGATTATTACCACTTTGAGCTTGTTCGCTTTGTTGTTGTGATTGGTTGTTAGACTGATTACTCTTCGGTTCAAGGAATTGAACACTATCTGCTAATACTTCAGTTACATATATACGTTGGCCTTCTTTATTTTCGTAACTACGCGATTGTATACGACCATCAACACCAGCTAAATTACCTTTAGATAAGTAGTTATTTACTTTCTCTGCTTGTTGTCTAAATACAACTACATTAATAAAGTCTGCTTGTTGCTCACCGTTTTTATTTTTAAAGCTTCTATTTACTGCTAGTGTAAAAGTGGCAACACTCACACCGTTTTGTGTTGTTCTGAATTCAGGATCTTTTGTTAACCGTCCTACTAATACGACTCTGTTTAGCATTAGTCATTACCTCCAGTTATTTTTTTTGCGTTGTTTTGTATTTTATTGATTATTTGTACTGCTTCATTTTCTGTTAGATCGTAGTTTTTAACTCCAAATCGTTGCTCAACAATGTTTTGTGGCGCTTCATTTTTAGTACCTTTAATTAAATTTGTGAAGTTGATAACTTCTTTTTTTAATGTGCCTATGGTTTGGCTACTCGCTTTTTGTGGCTGTGTTTGTTTTCTATTATTCTTGCCACTAGCCTCATTACCGTCATCATCTTGATCACTTGTAATTCCAAACACTGCACTTAATGAATAACGACGCATGTATGTTAATGCTGAACCTACACCTTGCGCTGTATTCTTATCTGGTTTAGTTGTGGCGGGTGGAAATTCTATATATTCGCCACTTTCATGCAGTAACACCGTTGATATTCCAACCAAGCCGTTTTCTGTAGTGACTGGATATTGTGAGTATGTTAGTCCATGTTTTGGCGCTACATCATCGATTGCCTCAACTACATTCTCAAGTGGTACATATTTACTTTTAAAAAAAGGATTGTTGGCATCTTTCATTGGCTGTTTAACTTCTTTGTGAAAGTTGGCTAATGCTTTGTTAAGTTCGGTTATAGATTCAGATTTATTCATACTCGACCTCCTCATATTCAGTTGATTCTTTTACAGTTTTCTTGATTGCAGTGTGTTTTGTCATGTCAATCACTGCATTATCCATACCGTCAAAATCTTTAGCGTCTCGTCTGTTAGTTGAATATTTAATATCTGGAAAATTTTCGCTAGGTCGATTAGTGATATATATGTCATCATCAACATCTTTAAGTTTGATGAGATAAGTCACTGTCTCTTTCATCTATCAAACACTCTCCTTTGATTACTTTTTTAGCTAGTTCAAAATTGGTTAGCATTTCACCTTCTGAATGAATGGTGTTATCTATTTGAAGAACGCTCACACCGTTTGCATGGTAATGTGAGAACCAAATAACATCGTATTTATAGTCAACTTGAAAACGATTGTTTGGTATCAAATCCATCAAATCATGTGCCATTCGTTTAAATTTATGTTGTTTCATTTGTACCTCCGTGATATATTATGAGTAGTTGTATTTCGTGATTGGATGTTTTGACTGTCTGCTAATGGCCGTTAGCATTCAGTCTTTTTTATTTGAAAAAATTCATATTCGAAAAATACAAATGCTGCGATACTGATTAACATTGCGATACCTAATGCAGTTGTGAAGTAGATACCTGCAAATGTAAGTGCTAGTGATAGTACAATCCATGATAGTAATGCGATTAAAAATGATTTGTTCATTGGTGACGCTCCTTTTTTAGATTCAATTAAATTCATATCTACAGAATGGACAAAAGTTTGCTGTTTTTAATGTGTGTCGATTACATTTTGGACATTGTTTTCCGATTCTTTCTGACAGTCCGAAATTCGTCACCGATACTTTTGGTTGACCTTCGCCATAACCTTTAGTGAATTTGTATTTGTTAATTGCTCCACCCTTAGCATTCCTAACTTCCTCAACCAAAAGTGCAGTTAGGAGTGCTAATTTAATGAGTTGTAGTTTGCTCATGTTTACCTCCCCTTTCCATGAATTTCTTCAAAATGTTCTTCGATGAACTTATTCATCTTTCTTGCGTTGAATCTCCAACGATTTAAACTCTCATCTGGATAATGTGCGATACCTTGTTTTTTAAGTAATTTCTCAAATTTAGGATTGAATAATAATCTATCTTTAATAGTGTCGTCAGATGACATTTTTAATTTGCGTTTCAATTCTTTTAAGTCCCAAACTGGATCTAGTGAGTAATTTATTAACTCATCGTATTCATCTTTAGCGACAAGTACGTGTGTGTCTGGTATTGGTACAGATACGGTTAAAGTTTGTGTCATCTTAAATACTCCTTTCGTGTATAATGTTGTTATCCCTTTACGAAGGGAGGTGTTGCCTATGGCTAAGGATCATATGACCATCGAGACATCTTGTCCTAATTGTGGTAAACGCATGAAAATTACGACCAAGAAGAAACACAATAAATGTCCAAGATGTAAACTTGATTTTGTTAGAAAGTAGTCTCGAATGGTATACCTTCATCAATTAATTCATCAATCGTGTTTTTAGATTTTTCTAATTCTCTAATAGCTTTGTTTATTTTTAATTTTTTAATTTCTAAATCTTTTCCGTTAATGTTTAATTGATGAATAAGTTTAGGTCTTTTTCTATCAAGCACCTTTTTAGTAACTATTGCAGTAGTTGCTATTAAGAGTGCTTTTTTGATTAGATTTAAATATTTCATTCCATTCACTCCTTTAAATTGTTTGTTCGATTGTAGGTTAATATATAAATTTATCTTTCTGCTATACTCCTTATATGGAGGTGATATTGAATGAAGAAAGTTTATACATTAGAATTTTTAGATGGTTCTACTATTGATATTTTTGATGAGACTGTAATTTCTGGTGTCGTTAATTGCGATGATGAAAAAACATTTTATTCTAAAGTGGTTTACGAAGATAATTGGAATGGTGATCATAACTCTCCTAAATCACTTAGCACGTATCATGTTCATGTTGGTATAATGGGTTTTTATACTTCTGTCGATATGTTTTTCATCCAAGATGATAGATACGACGATAAAGCGTTTATGACCTCATCAATCAAATCAATACAATTCTAATTTTTATGCGTCACTTTTTAATTAAAGTGGCGTTTATTTTTTCTTCTAAATCTAATAACGCTTGGTCATATATAGTTGCTAAATGTTGAGTCTTGAAATGTGATTTCGCTAAAATTTTTAGTTCATTTAAATTTTCTTTAGCGTCTCCGTATGTTTGGCTTTCTGAAACAACTCGCTCTAAAACCTCCTGTGATAATTTATTAACTTTTAATAAATGGTGTTTTACTATTTCGTCCAATTAACTCACCTCCTTTAAGTTGTTTGTTCGATTGTGGGTAGGATGTCGTTATCTTTAAGTAATTCATAGATGAAAAGACGTCCTTTTTGTGTCCACTTGGTATTCATTCTTACTGATGTACTCCCATCTTTATGCTCAATTTCTGTAGTTGATGAATGTGTATAACCTTTGTCTTGAATATTTGAGTAAAGTAACCATTGTCCTGATTGTTTGTATTGAACTTTTAAATCATGAAGTAGTTTGTTTAATGCTTGAGCTGACATACCGTAATCTTTTGCAATTTGGCCGACAGTGACCAAACTTTTATTATTCAAGATAGTATCTAAATAAGATGCTTTAGGTTCATATTCGGCTATTTTCTGTTTGTTCATGTTATTTTCCAGTTCTAACTTCTCTTTTTCTTCTACTGTTTGAAGTAATTGTGTTAAAGCTTCTTTATATGTTCCAGGTAATCTGCTTTGAATCGCGTTCTCCATCTCGTTGAATTTGTTGATGTACGCCATTTTGAATTCGTTATGACCTTGAATGTTGAACATGTATAGAGTGAAACCGTCTTTGGTTAGTAAGTATTCTTTTCTACTTTCTCCTTTAGAATCTTTATATTCGCTTGGAATGATTAACGAGCTCACATTTGAGCCGGTTAAAATTTTCTCTAATCCTCTGAGTACATTTTTGTGAGTTCTATTTAACTCATTCGCTACTACTCGACTAGAAACAACTGCTCCTAATTCTGTATTGTTTTCAATTTGAATTTCTTGTAATGCTTGCATAACTTGTATGCTCCTTTCTGCTATACTCCTTTTAAGGAGGTGATAATATGGAATTAAAATATGAACTTATACGACAAGTTCTATTAGTTGTTGAAAGTAAGAAAGACTTAAGAAATTTCTTAGACCATGAAGATATATATGTTGATATAGATTCAAATAAATATTCTAAAGATGATGTTGCATACACACTGTTAAAGTCTAGAGATGCTGGTTTAATCGATGCTGAACCTATAAAAGGCTCTGAACTTTCTAGTTTTATGATTGGTCATCTTACATTCACCGGTCACGAATTTTTAAATAGTGTTGCTGATGAAAATGTATGGAAAGAAACAAAATCAAAAGCTTCTAAATTAAAAACCGTTACTCTACCTGTATTGCAACAATTAGCGGTATCAGTAATGAACAAACAATTAGGTTTAAGCTAATTTGAATTCTTTTCCTTGAATCAGTGCATAAAGGTTGTTTCTTGTTTTTGGGAATTTTGCGTATAACGATTCATAACTATCAATTAAACAATTTGATTCAAATATAGGTCGTCTATTATTTTCTTCGTCATAGTAGTAATAGATGACTTTTTTATTTTGTTCATGCATTTGTTTTCCTCCTTTAAGTTGTTTGATGTTCTTTTTCTTCGACTAAAACGTATTTAAAATACGATTCGTCTTTTAAAAAAATAATCTCATCGATTGAGACTTCTAAAGTGTTAGCGATTTTAAACGCATCTTTAGGTTTAATCATTTCTGGATTGTTTTCCCAAAAATTATATGTTGATGGCGAAATACCTAATTTACTAGCGAAAGATGATTGAGTATAACCTTTTCTTTTGCGCCATTCATCTAATTTTAGGTTCTGTTTGATGTGATTCATTTTTTGACCTCCTCGTTAAGCTCTGATTAGATTATATCGAATTATAAATACGATTTCAAGTGTTTTTCGTAATTATTTTTTTGAAATTAGTAATTTTATTTTTGTAAATCGTATTTTAAGTGTTGCAATTACGATTTTTCATAGTATAATAAAAAGTGTCAAAAACATCATATATAAGGAAGGTAATTAAAATGGCTTTCAAAAATTCCATCAAAGAGATTAGATTAGATAATAGACTATCGAAAGTTGAAATGGCTAAAAAATTAGATGTTTCCGAAGGCACAATAAGAATGTGGGAAAACGGTAAGAATGAACCTAGAATGGGAATGATTGAAAAAATATCTAGCTTATTCCATGTTTCAAAAGGATATCTTTTAGGGGAAGTAGAAGAATCAACACTACCAGATTTTGACGGCGAAGTTGATATTCCTTATTATGGCAAAGTTTCTGCAGGTAATTTTGAAGAAATGACAATTGACAATGAATCAGTCAAAGCACCAAATTTTGCATTCAATGGTCGTAAACCTAGCGAATGTATTGCTTTGCAAGTAAATGGAGATAGCATGAACAAAATTTTGGCTAATGGATCATACATAATCGTACATGATTATAGGAAGAATCAAGACTATAAGTTAAATAGTAATGATATTCTAGTTCTTCGTTTAGGTGGCGAATACACGGTAAAACGTGTTAGACGTACTGAAACAAAGTTACATTTAGACCCAGTAAGTTATTCTGATGAGTTCAAAACGAATTCTTATGATTTAGATTCTATAGATGAAATTGAAGTAATTGGAAAAGTTATTTATAACTACCAAATTTTTGATTAATAAGCGACCTAGTGACGCTTTAATATAAAAATATATAAAGGGGCAACAAAAATGAAATTTAAAATATTAGGAACTGCATTACTATCTGCAACATTATTATTAACTGCATGTGGTCAAAATGATGACAACACAAAGAAAAATGATAACAAAAAATCAGAAAGTAAATCTGATAAGAAGTCTAATGATCCAAAGAAGAATAAAGATAAAAAATCAGAGGAAAATAAAGAGAAAGATAACAACAAAGAAAAAGACCAATCAAGTGAAGATAATCAACAAAATGAACAGTCTAATGCTCAAAATAATTCTCAGAACAATTCAAATCAGAATAACCAACAAGCTCAACAGTCTCAACAACAACCTGCTCAAAACCAACAAGCAAATGCACAACAAAACAGTGGTGATCTAAATCAAGAACAGATGGAAGCTAATGCCAAAGTTGCTAAACAAAACGGTTATACTGGTGAAGCTAATGGAGATATGGGTGGTGTCCCAACTTCTAATGAATCGTTAAGTGAACGAGAGATTCAAAATGAAATTAATCAAAAAGCAAATACTGAAGAAGGTGCAGAAGTGATAAGAAGGTTAGGACAACAAGGAATTAAAGTCGAAGATCCTTCTAAAGCTCAAAGTTACGAAGTTAATGAATAATAATTTTAGTTTCTTTTGTATTATTAACCGTCTTACTGACACTTTAATATAAATTTATAAAGGAGAAATATAATGAAAATAATTAATTACCAAGTTAAACTGAGGAAAATTTATTATACCGTGAGAACTAACAGAGGTAATGTTTTTAGGAAGTCACGTCCTAAAAAGGAAAGTATTATAAAAACACGCAGAAAATTACAAAAATACGCCAGAGAAATTGATGAAAAAAGACAGTAAGTCCAAAGGAGTCGTAGATGATGACATTCGTTATTGAATGCCTATTAATTTTACTAATTGTAAATATTATTTTGTTAATCATCAATATTTATAAACTTATAAAAGCGAACGAACAAATTTACAAAAGAGCTTATACCATGTGGACGGTATTAACCATAGTTTTTATCTCTATTATCGTGATAATACTATATAATTTTATTTTTTTATAATTATATAATTCGCATTTAGTTACTGCATATGGTCAAGATGAAATAAACTTAATCTAAGGGGATGAATACATTGATCTATGTGATTATCGGTTTATTTTTAATTAGTATTTTTTTATTTATTTTCAGTTTCTTTTTATCACAAACTGAAGGGATAACTTATAAACACACATGTAGAACAATTTCATTGGCTTTTTTAGCTGTAAGTATAATCTCATTTCTAGGATATCTAATTTTATGATATGGTGGTGTTTATTGTGAAATTTAAATTTATTATAGCAGTTATTATGATGGCAACTTTATCATTATCTGCTTGCGACCGTCATGCAGACAATGTACTTAAAGATAATAATAAAATAGAGGATAAAACAACTAAACACTAATCCTTAAATCTTATTTTGATTGCTAGAAAGGACTTTTAAAATATTGTTTTATTTTCTTTTCGGCATTATTTTCATAATTACCATCACTTTCCTACATTCACTTTATGTAATTGTGAAAATTCAAGAAAAGAAGTTAACTATTAAAATTATATTAATCTATATAATTTTATATTTTATTATTTTAATAGTTTTGGTAACAATTCTAATAAATATAATGCAAATAAATGAATTTAGTTGATTCTAACTCTCTATTAAAAAGAGTACATTTTAACATACTCTTTTTTTATATTTTTAGGGTAGTCCGCCTACCCTTATTATTTTTTACCTTTTTTGAGGAGGGATAACATGCAAACACGATGTTATGACGGTAAAAAATGGCAATACGAATTTAAGTATGAAGGCAAACGGTATAGACAAAAAGGTTTTCGAACAAAAAGAGAAGCTAATTCTGCTGGATTAGATAAGTTAAATGAGTTAAAGCAAGGCATTGATTATGAACCTAATTTAACCCTGTATGACTATTTTAAAACGTGGTGTGAAACGTTTAAGAAATCGACTGTAACACCCAAAACATATAAATCTTACGCTGCTGCTATAGAACATATCAATAACCACCCTATTGGCAAGAAAAAGCTGAAAGATTTATCCAGGTATCACTATCAAGATTTTATTAATGAATTTTCAAAAAATCATTCTAAGGAGTCTATAAGAAAATTAAATGGCTATATAAGAACATCATTAGACGATGCAGTATACGAAGGGCTTATTGCAAAGAACCCTACCTTTAAGGTTAATTATAGGGCTAATAACCCTAATAAAAGTGAAGATAGTAAGTATATCAATCTAAAAGATTATGAAGTGTTAAAACAGCATTTGATGACTAAAGACAACGCATCATCACTCGTACTATTCGTCATGATTTGTACTGGTTGTCGTATAAGTGGCGCGTTAAATCTAAAGCGTGAATATATCAATCAAATTAAAAGCGAAATATATATTGATGAACATAAAACTGATTCATCTCCACGTTATGTGTCTATTAGTCAAAAGGATATGAATTATATCATTAAATCTATTGATCAATTACCTAGAACAATTGACGGTACTATCTTTGGTGAACTAACAAACAATGCAGTTAACAAACGTTTAAAAAAATATTGTAACAATCTAGGTATCAAAGAAATCACTTCACATGCTTTACGTCATACTCACTGTTCATATTTACTAGCCAAAGGCATTTCTATATATTACATTTCGAAAAGACTAGGACACAAAAATATATCAGTTACTACTGAATTTTATTCACATTTACTTGAAGAAACATACAAAGAAGAAGATGCAAAAGCAACACAAATAATAAGTGCAATGTGATTTTTAGGGGCCCATTAGGGACCCGAAAGCCCATGAAACCCGTCGTTATAATGTTTATAGTATCCCTCCCAGGACGCTAATAAGAGTTGTAATCTACTGAGATTACAACTCTTTTTTATTACATTTTTATATGCAAACTAGAAAACAGTTAGGCAATATTGAATGCCTAACTGTTTTCTAGTTTGAATTCGATTGTATCTATCGCTTTATTTTCACGATTTCTAAAATTCAAAGTACATTGTAATGTCGTATCATCAATGATAAGTTCTGCATAAGTTTCTTCAACAGTACTTCTTGATTGTGAAATACTGCCTGGGTTAATCACGTGCACGTTGGCAAGATTTTCATATTTAGCAACATGTGTATGTCCGTAAAATGCTAATTGCGCACCAATAGTCTTAGCTTTTTCAGCCAATTTCATTCTTGTCTGATTGACCTGATACAAATGTCCATGTGTATAAAATGCACGAACATCATGATGTGTAATAGATTGCTCCTCTGGAAATTCTGGATAAAAATCACAATTTCCTTTAACTCGATGATATAAGCTCAATTCTGTGTCATCATATTGAAATTCAGAATCTCCAAGATGAAGGAATACATCTGCGTCTTGATGTTGATCATACACTTGGTACAGAATACCTGTTTCATTATGATTATCACTAACTATAATCCATTTACTCATTTTTCTCCCCCGCTAAAAATTGTTGTAATTGTTCTATAGCATGACCTCGATGGCTAATTTTAGCCTTTTCGGCATCTGACAATTGTGCCATTGTTTTATTTAAAGAAGGTACATAGAAAATCGGATCATAACCAAATCCATGATCCCCGATTGGTTCTGTTGTTATTTCGCCTTTTACTGTCCCTTTAAATTGGGTCGTCTCACCATTTGGTGCACTCATACTAATCACACATACAAATTGTGCGTTTCTATCAGAAATATTTTCCATATTTTTCAATAATTTATTAATATTGTCTTGGTCATTTTTATCTAATCCTGCATATCTTGCAGAATAGACACCTGGTTCACCATTTAATGCTTGGACTTCTAAACCACTATCATCAGCAATGACTTGTTTATTTAAAGCTTTAGCTGCTGCAACAGATTTTAATTTAGCATTTTCTTCAAAAGTTGTTCCTGTCTCTTCTACATCAAAATCTTTAATTAATTCACTAATACCTATGACATTATGGTTAGGAAATATAGCTTTAAAATCATTAATCTTACCTTTATTATTAGATGCTATTACGATATCTTCCATTAATAATTCCTCCATTTAACCTACTGAAATACGTTCCACTTTAGTATCCATACCTAGCCACTCTTTAATAATATTTTCAATATGCATTGTATCTCCAGTTGCAAAGAAACGATGTGGCGGATGTTGTGTATAACTAGCATGTTCATTACTAAATGTTAATAAAGCACTGACTTCTCTTGCTGTTTCCAATCCCGAAGAAATAACTGTCTTTTTACCACCAAAATAATCATTAATAGGTTTGTATAATAATGGATAATGTGTACATCCTAATATAACTGTATCTGCTTCGCTATTACGCCATTGTTTTAAGGTTTGATGTATCACAATACTGGTAATTGTCGGATCATTATATCTCATTTGTTCAACTAAAGGTACAAACCCAGGACAAGCAATACCATATACTTCTACATTAGGATTAATACGTTTAATATGTTTTCTATAAGCTTCTGATTTTATCGTTCCTTCTGTTCCTAAAATTAAAACATTTTGATTCTTAGTCGTCATTATAGCCGTACGAGCACCAGGTTCAATGACACCGATTACTGGGATTGGTAATATTTTTTGTAAATGTTCTAATGCTACCGCTGTAGCTGTATTACAAGCTATCACAAGCATTTTAATATCGAATTCTACAAGTTTCTGTGCTATTTCAGTTGTGAACTGTTTAACCTCTTCACCTGATCTAGGCCCATATGGACATCTTCCAATATCACCTAAATAATAAATGGTTTCATTAGGAAGTTGTCTCATAATCTCCTTAGCTACTGTTAAACCACCCACACCTGAATCTATTACTCCAATTGGTCTATTCATTGTCTTACATCCTTATTTAATAGTTAACTTTTATTTTATCATAAGCATACTCAAGTGTTGATTAATTCGAACAAAATCACTAATGATGTTTTCATCTAGCAACACATAAAAAAGGGGCACCCCCTAAAAGGGGTACCCCTATAAATTCTATATTAGTCAACTTTGTGGTCAGAACCAAAGAATGATTTAAACATATGGAATGATGTTTCTCTGTTCATTGCTGCAATTGATGTAGTCAATGGAATACCTTTTGGACAAGCATTCACACAGTTTTGTGAATTACCACATTGTTGTAATCCACCTGCACCCATTAAAGCATCTAGGCGTTCATCTTTAGTCATAGCACCAGTTGGATGTAAGTCGAATAAACGTACTTGTGAAATAGCTTGCGCACCAACGAAATCATTTTTTTGAGTTACGTTAGGACAAACTTCTAGACAAACACCACAAGTCATACATTTAGATAATTCGTATGCTGTTTGACGTTTTTTCTCAGGCATACGAGGACCTGGACCTAAATCATACGTACCATCGATTGGAATCCAAGCTTTCATACGTTTCAAGTTGTCGAACATTCTTGAACGATCAACTTGTAAGTCACGAATGACTGGGAATGTACTCATTGGTTCTAAACGTATTGGTTGTTCTAATTGATCAACGATAGCAGAACAAGATTGTCTTGCACGACCGTTAATTACCATCGAACAAGCACCACATACTTCTTCTAAACAGTTCATATCCCATGTTACAGGTGTAGTTTTTTCACCTTTAATGTTAACTGGGTTACGTCTAATTTCCATTAAACAAGCAATGACATTTAAATTTTCTTTGTAAGGAATTTCAAATGTTTCTTCATATGGTTTTGATTCACTATTATCTTGACGTTTAATAATCAATTTAACTGTTTTTTGTTTAGGTTGATTATTTTGATCTTGTGCTGGTTGATTACCTTGAGTTTCTGGAGTGTCTTTTACTGATTGTTCAGCCATTATTTTTTACCTCCTTTAGACTTACTAGTGTAATCACGTTTACGCGGTGGAATTAAGCTAATATCAACTGGTTCATAAGTGAATTTTGGTGCTTCAGTTCTACCTTGGTAGTGAGCCATAGTTGTTTTTAACCATTCTTCGTCATTACGTTCTGGGAATTCTGGTTTGTAGTGTGCACCACGTGATTCGTTACGGTTATATGCACCGATAGTGATTACACGTGCTAATACAAGCATATTCCATAATTGACGTGTGAAGAATACGGCTTGGTTACTCCAAGTTTGTGTATCTTCCATGTCAATATCTTCATAACGTTTCATCAATTCTTGAATTTTCTTATCAGTTTCTAATAATTTATCATTTTCACGTACAACAGTTACGTTTGCTGTCATAATTTCACCTAATTCACGGTGAAGTTTATATGCATTTTCGCTACCACGCATGTTTAATAATTTATCGAAACGTTCTTGTTCTTCTTTAACACGAGCTTCATAGATACTATCATCTAGGTCAGTGTATGAAGTTTCAATTTCATCAAGATATTTAATTGCATTTGGACCTGCAACTGTACCACCATAAATTGCTGATAATAATGAGTTAGCACCAAGTCTATTACCACCATGTTGTGAGAAGTCACATTCTCCTGCTGCAAATAAACCTTTAATATTTGTCATTTGATCATAATCTACATATAAACCGCCCATTGAGTAGTGTACGGCTGGGAAGATTTTCATTGGTACTTTACGTGGATCGTCACCTGTGAATTTTTCATAAATCTCGATAATACCACCAAGTTTAACGTCTAACTCATGTGGATCTTTATGTGATAAATCAAGGTATACCATGTTTTCACCATTGATACCTAATTTTTGGTTAATACATACATCGAAGATTTCACGTGTCGCGATGTCACGAGGTACTAAGTTACCATAGTCAGGATATTTCTCTTCTAAGAAATACCAAGGCTTACCATCTTTATATGTCCAAATTCGTCCACCTTCACCACGTGCTGATTCACTCATTAGACGTAGTTTATCGTCACCAGGAATAGCAGTAGGATGGATTTGAATGAATTCCCCATTTGCATAAATAGCGCCTTGTTGATAAACGATTGATGCTGCTGATCCTGTGTTAATCATTGAGTTAGTTGTTTTACCAAAGATAATACCTGGACCACCAGTAGCCATAATTACGGCATCTGATCCGAATGATTGAATTTCAGAAGTCGTCATATTTTGAGCAACAATACCTCTAGCCGTATTATCGTCATCTTTGACTATACCTAAGAATTCCCAACCTTCGTATTTTGTTACTAGTCCATCTACTTCATAAGCACGAACTTGTTCATCTAATGCATAAAGTAATTGTTGACCTGTTGTTGCTCCGGCAAATGCTGTTCTGTGATATAACGTACCGCCGAAACGTCTGAAGTCAAGTAAACCTTCATTTGTTCTACTAAACATTACACCCATACGGTCTAATAAATGAATAATATTAGGCGCAGCTTCAGCCATCGCTTTGACAGGTGGTTGGTTTGCTAAGAAGTCCCCACCATAAACAGTGTCATCAAAGTGAATCCAAGGTGAGTCACCTTCACCTTTAGTATTTACCGCACCGTTAATACCACCTTGAGCACAAACTGAATGCGAACGTTTTACAGGTACTAATGAGAATAGATCTACATGTGCACCTTTTTCTGCTGCTTTAATTGTTGACATCAGACCGGCAAGTCCTCCACCGACAACAATAATTTTTTTCTCTGCCATAGAAATGTCACTCCCCTGAAATATTAAAACTAAGACTAGTTAATGTGTATTCTTTACATAAATGCAATGATAGCTGATACGCCGATATAAGAAATGATTAAAAATACAATTAACGATACCCATGTGAAGACACGTTGTGATTTTTTAGATTGTAAAATACCCCATGTTACTAAGAATGACCATAATCCGTTAGAAAAGTGGAATACAACTGCAATAACACAAACGATGTAAATTATTGCCCATACTGGATTATGTAGATATTCATGCATCATATTATAATCAACCGCTTTACCGAAGAATGCCTTTTGTAGACGTGTTTGCCATAAGTGCACTGCGATAAAGATGAAAGATAAAATACCACTTGCTCTTTGGAAGAAGAACATCCAGTTTCTGAATAAAGAGTAATGTCCAACATTCTCTTTTGCTGTGAATGCAATGTGTAATCCAAATAAACCATGATATAACAGCGGAATATAGATTAATACAAATTCAACTACCAATAAGAATGGTAATGATTCCATGAAACCTGATGCTTTATTAAAAGCTTCCGCCCCTTGTGTTGCTTGATGATTGACCAATAAGTGAACAATTAAGAATGCACCGATTGGGATAATACCTAATAACGAGTGAATTCGTCTTAGATAGAATTCATTTTTTGATTGAGCCAAAAGGAGTCCCCCCTGTAAACATTTAATTAATTGACTAAAATTATAAAGTTGTATGTAAACTGCCGTAAAAAACCATATAAAATACTAGCTTCTTTTACTTCTTTATTTGGTACTCGTCTCCATTGATTAACTTAAGATACTTTGGAAGCATCCTAATCAAAGTTAAAAAATTAAACAAGTATGGCATAAAAAAGAAAAGGGCTAGTCATGTTATAGATTTCATATAATGATGTCGTAGAATGTCTGTACTATAGCAATTCATGTAACCCTACATGATTGATAACAATTCTCAATTAGAAAACGCTTCCAAACAACTTTAAAAAAATAGCCTTTTGTTAACTATATTGTAACATTATTTAAAGCATTTTTGGACATGAGAATTATTCTCATGTCCAAAAATTGAAATTTTATTTGTTTTGAAGTGCGTGCTGTAAGTTTTTTGCAACATTTTCCGGAAGTCCGGATTTTTTTAATTCTTCTAATGATGCCTCTTTCATTTTCTTAATTGAGCCAAATGTTCTTAATAATTTCGTTTTACGTTTTGCTCCAATACCCTCAATATCATCAAGCACAGATTTAAGTCCTGTTTTCTGTCTTGTCTGTCTATGGAACGTAATAGCAAATCGATGCACTTCATCTTGAATTCGATGAAGTAAATAGAAGGCTTGACTATTTTTCTTTAATGGTACGATTTCTGCACTTGCACCATATAGTAACTCGGACGTTTGGTGTTTATCGTTTTTTTGTAATCCAGCCACTGGTATGTCTAAGCCTAATTCATTTTCAAGAACATCCATAACACCATTCATATGCCCTTTACCACCATCGACAATGATGAGATCAGGCAAAGGTGTACCTTCGTTTAGTACACGTGTATATCGACGTCGAACAACTTCTCGCATTGATTTATAGTCGTCAGGACCTTCGACTGTTTTAATTTTATATTTACGATATCCTTTTTTATCTGGTTTACCATCAACAAAAGTTACCATGGCAGAGACAGGATCCACACCTTGAATATTTGAATTATCGAATGCTTCGATTCTAATTGGTGTCTGAATACCCATTCTTTCACCAAGTTCTTCTATTGCTTTGACCGTTCTAGATTCATCCCTAGCAATCAATTCAAACTTATTATTGAGCGAAACTTCTGCATTATGATTTGCCAAATCAATCATTTCTTTTTTCGCACCACGAGATGGTTGTACAATTTTAGTATCTACAACCGATTGTATGATGTCTTTATCTAAATGTTTCGGAACATGTACTTCTTTCGGTAAAATATGTTGGTTTAAACTATAAAATTGACCGATAAAAGTATAAAATTCTTCTTCTTCAGTTTGTTGAATTGGAATCATCGTAGTATCTCTTTTAATCATATTCCCTTGTCTAATGAAAAAGACTTGAATGCACATCCAACCTTTCGACACGCTATAACCAAAGACATCACGAATCGTATTATCTGTTGACATAATTTTTTGTTTTTTAGTGAGATTATGAATATGTTGGATTAAATCACGGTACTCTTTTGCACGTTCGAAATCGAGAGACTCACTCGCTTTTTCCATGCGTTCTTGTAAATGGTTTAATATTGTTTTGTCCTCACCATGTAAGAAGTCACTAATTTCTTTTGTCATTTGTGCATATTTATCTAAATCGACATCATACACACACGGACCCATGCATTGACCAATATGATAATAAAGACATAATTTATCTGGCATTTTATCGCATTTTCTAAATGGATAAATACGATCTAATAATTTTTTTGTTTCTTGTGCGGAATAAGCATTAGGATATGGACCAAAATATTTGCCAGTCCCTTTTTTAACGGTTCTCGTTACAATTAATCTTGGATGCTTTTCTTTAGTAATTTTGATGAAAGGATAGCTTTTATCATCTTTTAATAAAATGTTATAACGTGGCTGATATTGTTTAATTAAGTTTAATTCTAAAAGTAAGGATTCTGTTTCACTCGATGTCACTATAAACTCGAAATTACGAATTTCACTTACTAAGCGAGTTGTTTTTGCATCATGTGCACCCGTAAAATAAGAACGTAATCGATTACGTAGTTTCTTAGCTTTACCGACATAAATCACTTGATCATTACGGTCTTTCATCAAATAGCACCCTGGCTCCAATGGCACTACATTTAGTTTTGTTTTAATTTTTTCTTGATACGTTTCCATCTATGTCCTCCTCTCTTCGAAAAATTGAATAGCCAACCTTACTCATGTACGTCCTTTATGAGCACGTTAATATAAATAGACAAAACAAAGCTGGAGCATTTATGAAAATGCCCCAGTCTCAGTTTCTATATTCTTATAGATGTTTATCTAATACTTCTGCTAAGTTTTCTTTAGGTTGGAAACCTACTACTTTATCAACTGGTTGTCCGTCTTTAAATACGATTAAAGTTGGAATACTCATTACTTCGTATTTTGCTGCAGTTGATGGGTTTTCATCTACATCTAATTTTAAGATATCTGCTTTACCTTCATAGTCCCCAGCTAATTCTTCTAAAACTGGAGCGATCATTTTACATGGTCCACACCAAGTAGCCCAGAAATCTACCAATTTAACACCAGATTCAATTTTACTATCAAAATCAGAATCTGTTACTTTTACGATTGCCATAATTGCCAATCCTCCTTAATTTTTAAATGATGAGCAAATTATAACAGAATTTATAAGGTAATGCATTGCAATCTGCTTATGCTCGTTTAAAAAAACAATTTTTAAAAGCCTTTTATAGAAGTATCCTCAATTAGGAATACGTTTTTTTAGCATATTACTATGGCTATACTTCTATTTTAGTGATGCGACGGTAACACCAAATCCACCTTCACTAGGCATGCCACCTCTAAATGTTTTCACACTTTTATGTCTTTTTAGATGTTGTTGCACACCTTTTTGTAATGCGCCTGTACCCTTACCATGAATAATATAAACTTGTTCAAAATTACTTAAGACGGCTTGATCTAAATATTGATCTAATTCAATTAAAGCATCTTCATAACGATATCCTCTTAAATCAAGTTCCGTTTTAACTGTTTGTCGGTTAGCTCTTGTGACCATTTTAGTCGGTGTTTCTTTTTTCTTTTTCATTTTTTCTAAATCTTCAATTGGTAATTTCATTTTCAATATTCCCATTTGAACAACCGCTTCTTCATCTCCAACTAACTCGAGCACTTCACCTTTTTGGCCATAAGATAATACTTTAACTTCATCACCAGCTTGGATTTTATCATATTTTTGTTTTTGGACATTTTGTTTTATTGATTTTGCTTCATATTGATCATCAAGTTGTTTTTTCTTATCTATAAGTTCGTGTTCTTTAACATCCGCACCTTTTTTATCTCTCAGTTCTCTTAACTCTTTAAGAATAGCATCTGCCTCTTTTGTTGCAGATTTTACACGTTGATTTGCTTTTTCTTTTGCTTCATCCATCAATGATTTCTCATAATTTTGATATTGTTGATATTGTTTTTCTAATTCATCATGTGTCGTCTGCGCTTCTTTAACCAGTCTATCTAGTTCAATGCGTTGTTCATCTACACGTTTTGAATTTTTCTCTAATGATTCGATCATATTATTAATTTCTTGTTCATCTGTACCTATCATTGTTTTGGCTTTATTAATTATATTAAGACTCAAGCCCAATTTTTTAGAAATATCAAATGCATTAGAACGTCCTGGGACACCCATTAATAACTTATATGTTGGGCTTAACGTTTCCACATCGAATTCGACGCTCGCATTCATCACGCCTTCACGGTTATAACTATATGCTTTTAGTTCAGGATAATGGGTAGTTGCCATCACTAGAGCACCTAGATTTCTTACATGATCTAATATACTCATAGCAAGAGCAGCCCCTTCACTCGGATCTGTTCCAGCACCTAATTCATCAAATAATATTAAGCTATTTTTATCTGCTTCTTTTAAGATTTCTACAATATTTTTCATATGAGATGAAAATGTAGATAGAGATTGTTCTATTGATTGTTCGTCACCAATATCACAATATACATTCTCAAAGACACTGAGTTGACTGCCATCTAATGTTGGAATAAGCATGCCTGATTGTGCCATAACTATAATAAGGCCTAAAGTTTTTAACGTGACAGTTTTACCACCTGTGTTAGGTCCAGTGATAATCACTGTTTCAATATCATCTACAAACTCAATTGTATTTGCTACAACCGTATTATGATCTAATAAGGGATGATATGCATTAGGTAAATAAACTGTTCTTTCATTATGAAATGTAGGTTTCGTACCTTTGATAGCACGGGCATATCTTGCTTTTGCAATTAAAAAATCAAGATGTCCCATAATCGATTCAGCTAATAATAATGCATCTGATTCAACAGCTACTTGTGACGTTAACTCAGTTAATATACGTTCACGTTCAACTGCCTCATCATTATGCAAGCGACTAATTTGGTTGTTCATTTCTACCACAGATGATGGTTCAATATACAACGTTTGTCCTGATGCAGATTGATCATGAACAATACCGTTAAAATCTTGTCTATATTCTGCTTTTACTGGAATTACATTTCTATCATTTCGAACAGTTACAATTGCATCTGATAATTTCTTTCGGTTGGCCTGACTTTTAACCACACGATCTAAATTCTGTCTAATTCGTTGATTTGTACTTGATATTTTACTTCGAATACTTTGTAACTCGTAACTCGCATGGTCATATAAATCATGGGCGTCACACTTATCATTAATATCCTTAAATAAATCCGTTAAAATGGGTAATTGTGCCATTTGGCTATCTAAGATAGGATATTTAACTTCTTCATCTTCTTCTAATAATTGATTATAAAATGTCTTAAACTGATTTTGAACTTGAATTAAGCGTTTAATCGCATTTAATTCGGTCACATTTAATACACCACCAATAGTTGAACGGTGAATGTACTGTGCTACTTTGGTTAGACCGCTTAAACTTGGCAATCGATGCTTATTATATATTTGTGATATTTCATCTGTTTCATTAATTTGAAATTCTACAGTTTCAAAATCTGTTGCTGGAGACATTTCTGCGACTTTTTCACGTCCTAAATCACTGATAGCTTCGTTAGCTACGAATGATTTTATTTTATCAAATTCTAAGACGTCTAATGTTTTTTGTCTCATGCAATCCCTCTATTTCTTCAATTTTTTATTATCATTGATAAATGATTTAAATGCTTCTCTAGACATCGTATTAATCACACGATCTTTAGTTACAAATCCTTTTTGAGCAGTAGCAACACCATATTTCATAAACTCTAAATGATCAACATGATGCGCATCTGTGTTAATAGTTAACTTTACATTTGGATATTGGCGTACGGTTTGTGCATTTAAGTCTAAACGTTTAGGATTGGCGTTGATTTCTAAGATAGTATTTGTTTCTTCAGCCAATTGAGCTAATTTTTCTATATTAGGCTCATAACCAGGACGTCGCCCAATGATACGACCTGTTGGATGAGCGATATGACGCACATATGGATTATGACAAGCATTTTCTAAACGTTGCATAATTTCCGCTTCTGATTGATTAAAACTTTGGTGAATGGCTGCAATAACATAATCTAGTTGTGCCAATATCTCATCATCATAATCTAAAGAACCATCCGGTAATATATCCATTTCAATGCCAGAGTATATATCAATCTCATCATATTCTTTATTTAATTGCTTAATTTCTTCATTTTGGCGAAGTAAGCGTTCAACTTGTAAACCATTGGCTACTCTTAGACTTTGTGAATGGTCTGTAATCACCATAAATTCATAGCCTTTAGCAATATTAGCCTCAACCATATCTCTAATAGAAAATGCACCATCACTATAAGTTGTATGCATGTGAAGGTCACCTTTAATATCATCGAGTTGAATAATCTGACTTAAATCTTTATCAAATTCACTGCCATCTTCACGCATTGAAGGTTCAATCCATGATACACCGAAATGTTCATAAATCTCCGCCTCGCTATTGAATTGAAGCAATTCTCCATTGGCTTTTTCAATGCCATATTCACTCACTTTTTCATCTTGTGCTTTTGCTAATTGTCTAATACGAATATTATGATCTTTTGAACCTGTGAAATGTTGTAATGTGTGATAAAAAGCTACAGGTTCGATTAATCTAAAATCAACACCGATTGTTTCATCGTCATACTCTAATTCTAACGATACTTTGGTTGACCCAATTGCTACATCTTTAACTTTATTTGGAATATCCAATAATTGTTGCTGAACTTTTTCTGGGTGATTTGTACTAATAATAAAATCCAAATCTTTACTTTGTTCTTTATATCTTCTAAAGCTACCTGCTGAAGCATATTGATCTATGTCATCTAGCCGACTAATATATTCAATGATTTGATGATTGAGCCCTCTCATTTGATCAATCGGATAACTTTCTTTCTTAGCACCTAACGCTTTGACTGCTTCTAAAATATTTTGTTCAGTTTTTTTCGCAAAGCCACTTAATTCACTAACTTTTCCTGTTTCACACGCCTCTTGTAACGATGTTTTATCAGTAATATTTAATTCTTTATATAATTTAGCAATTTTCTTACTACCTAAACCTTGTATTTTCAATAAAGGTACTAATCCTTCTGGCACCTCTTTTTGTAAGTCTTCTAAAGCTGTAGACTGACCATTTTGTCTATATTCATTAATCACATCACCTACACCTTTACCGATACCTTTAAGTTCTGTTACATCTTCTATTTCATCTAATGGTCTTTCGTCAACTTCTATACTCTGTGCCGCTTTTCGGTATGCTGACACTTTAAAAGTATTTTCCCCTTTTAATTCCATATAGGTAGCAATCTTTTCTAGTAATTGAATCACATCTTTTTTAGTCATATACATCTCTCCATAAAAAGAAGACCAGGACATAGCTCATTTTTTCAAATTGTCTGTCCTGACCTCAATATCATTTTCTTTATAAATTTAAAATCATTTGTGAAACATAAGGTGTATGCAATAAAATTTGTTTGGCAAGTAATGAATGTCCTAATTGACCTTGTAACATTGCATTGGGATATAACGCGATTATATAGGTAAATATTTGTATGATTATCACATCAATGAATAGGCTTAAAACAATACCTAAAACGCGGCTTATGATATTTAAAGGTTGATATGCCACTATATTATCAAATGTGACGATGATTAGATATAAAATCAACTTACAGCTTATTGCAATCACAATAAAAGCAATCATTGATTCAAAACGATACTGTAGGTGATTAAAATGAATGGCATATTGTGTATCAAATGCGACAGTCTTTGGAAATGGTAAAAATACAATTAATCGCTGCGCAATCTCTCGATAAAATTGTTGTGCAATCCATAACGATGCAAACGTACTTATAGCATGTATGCTCGAAAGCCATAATCCCCGTCGAAATCCAACAATTGAAACATAGCATAATATCATTAGTACAACGATATCTAATAGCATTTAATCTTCTCGTTGTTTAATCTGATCTAATTCGTGTTGTAATCGACGATTTTCTTCTTCTAAGCTCACTTTGTCATGCATCACGTTCACTGCTGTTAAAATCGCTTTTCTAGTAGTGTCTAAACCTGCAGATTTTCGTCCTAATTCTTTCATTTTCTCATCCACTAAATGTGCAACATGTCTTATATGTTCCGGGCTATCATCGCCGATTATTGTGAAATGTTGATCATTGATTGTAACATTTATCCTATTCTTAAACTCACCCATATCGATATCTCCTGACTTTTAATTAAATTATTCCGTATCTTTATTTAATTTAACCAAAATCATGTTTCTATATTATTTTGAACATAACATAATATTAATGTTTGGTTTTATACATTTACTTATCATTAAACATTATACATGAGTCACCTTTATTTTGTAAGTAGTGAGATGATAAAGAATAACTTTCTATTTATCAAGAGAGTATGAGCCTATCAAGTAATTATTATTTTTCCTTCCGTCATCATTCTAAGGTTATTAATGTTATGATATCATTTGATTATTATGAAAAGATTCTAGCAAAGAGAGGTCTAACACTATATGGCAAACGTTGTCCATAAATTAACAGCAACTGAGATTCAATCATTAATGTCCAAGATTAAATTTGATACATCCCAATTACCTCAAGGTATGAAAGCACGAGCAAAACATAATAACGCTGTGATTAATATTTACAATTCTGGAAAAGTCATGTTTCAAGGAAAAAATGCCGAAATAGTTGCACAGCAATTACTCCCTGAAAAAAGTAGCTCAACACCAAAATCAGCAGCTTCAACTTCTAAAAAAACAACTTCTTCAATTAAATATAATCAATATAACTGTATTGGAAGCGATGAAGCTGGTAGTGGCGATTATTTTGGTCCACTCACAGTATGTGCGGCATATGTCACAAAGGATCACGTCAAGATTTTGAAGGAATTAGGTGTAGATGATTCTAAAAAGTTAACCGACGCTAAAATCGTCGAACTTGCCGAACAACTTGTAACGTTCATACCACATTCCTTGCTCACTCTTGATAACGTCAAATATAATGAGCGTCAACGTGCAGGTTGGTCACAAGTAAAAATGAAAGCTGTCTTACATAATCAAGCAATTGCGAATGTTGTTCAAAAAATTGATGCGCCATCATTAGATTATATTGTAATAGATCAATTTGCGGAACGTGGTGTTTATCAACGTTATGCCTTGTCCGATTTACCTTTCCCTAATAAAACAAAGTTTGAAACGAAGGGTGAATCTAAGTCATTAGCTATCGCAGCTGCGAGTATTATCTCTAGATATGCATTTGTTAAACATATGGATCAAATGTCTAAATCAATAAAAATGGATGTACCTAAAGGTGCTAGCAATAAAGTCGATTTATTCGCTGCAAAAATCATTGAAAATTAGGTGTCGAGCAACTCGATTCTATTTCAAAAAAACATTTTAAAAATAGAGAGAAAGCACAAATATTAGTAAATAAAAAATATCAATAATTACTATACACAAAAAGGCAAGTTCTACTGTATCCACAATAGAACTTGCCTATTACTTTTATTTTTAATTATCTAATTGTTGCACCTTTTGCTTTAAGTGCTTCAATGATTTGGTCATGTACTTTCGTTACACGTTCATCTGTTAAAGTATTTTCAGTATTTAAATAATATAATCTGATGGCAACTGATTTTTTACCTTCTTCTAAATGCTCACCTTCATATACATCAAACACAAGCGTATCTTGAAGAATATCAGCTCCATTTTGATGAATCGTATTTAATAATTCAGATGCTGGTACATCATGTTCAACTTCTAAAGCAATATCACGAGATACACCAGGATATTTAGGAATTGGTTGGTAATTGATATAACCTACTGATACATTCATCATTTCTTCATAATTCAATTCAAAGACATATGTGCGTTTTAAATCGTTATCAGCAGCTACTGTAGGATGCAATTCTCCGATGAAACCTATATCTTTACCGTTTAAAGATACCAACGCTGTTCTTCCTGGATGTAAACCATTGATTTCTGTAGCACGATATTCAAAATTTAAGTTAAGTTTTTGTGCTACGCGTTCTATGACACCTTTAGCTAAATAGAAATCCACTTTTTCTTTCTTACCTTGCCACTGATTTACTACATAATCACCTGTCATAATACCACTTAAATATTCTACTTCATCAGGCAATTCACCTTCAGCATTACCGAAGAAGACACGACCAATTTCGTATAATTTAACATCTTGATTTTTACGCGCAACATTATACGCAGCTGCTTCAATCAAATGTGGTAATAAACTTTGGCGTAACGTTGAATGTGCCTCGCTCATTGGCATTAATAACTCGATAGTTGGTCTATCTTGTAATGCAAAATCTTTCGCATGTGATTTTGATACAAGTGAATATGTGATTGCTTGGTTTAAACCCGCACCTTCAATTGTTTCTTTAACTGTACGTGTTTTATGCTGACGATCAGTTAATGCACCATTAGTAACATCTTCAAATACAGGTAAAGTTGATGGAATTTCATCATAACCATAAATACGAGCAACTTCTTCAATCAAGTCTTCTTTGATAGAAATATCTTTACGTCTTGATGGTACATAAACAGTAAGCTCATCCTGTTTACTTTCAGTTTCAAATCCTAATTGTTCAAAGATATTTTTAATTGCTTCAGTAGATAAATTAAATCCAATCGTACGATTAATTTTATCTGTTGTAATTTGAATTGGTGTAATGAACGAGCCTAAATCCCCTTGAGCTACGCGATCTTTAAGCACACGACCTGATGCATATGTTTCTAATAAATAACATGCGCGGTCAACTGCTTCGTTAACAAATTCTGTAGCAATACCTTTTTCAAATCGACTTGACGCTTCGCTACGTAAATTTAATCGTCTTGAGGTATGACGAATTGATGCTGAATCAAAAATTGCGCCTTCTACAACAACATTTGTTGTATTGTCGCTAACCTCTGAGAAGTCGCCTCCCATCACGCCACCAAGTGCAATTGGAGATTGTCCGTTAGTAATAACAATATCTGACTCAAGTAATGATCTTTCTTGATCGTCTAAAGTTGTCATTTTTTCATCTTGATGTGCTTGACGAACTTCAATATGATTTGAACCAATTTGATCTTGATCAAACATGTGTAACGGTTGTCCATATTCTAATAACACATAGTTAGAAATATCTACAACGTTATTGATTGGTCTGATACCAGCTTTCATTAAACGTGCTTGCATCCATATTGGTGATGGTTCAATAGTGACATTTTTAACGATTCTAGCACTATAATAAGGAACTTTATCGCTATTTTTTACTGTCACTTGTAATTCTTCCATTGCAGAGTTAGCCTCTTCATTACTATTTGTTTCTGGCTTAGTCATTTGTGTGTCGTATAGTGCTGCAACTTCATAAGCTGTACCGACCATACTTAGCGCGTCTGCACGGTTTGGTGTTAAATCAAATTCCATAATTTGATCATTTAAGTACAATGCATCCAATGCATTTGTACCCGGCGTTATTTTTTCAGGGAATACGAAAATACCATTTTCAAACGCTTTAGGTACGACATTACTTGAAATACCAATTTCTTGTAATGAACAAATCATACCTTCAGAGCGTTCACCACGTAATTTAGCTCGTTTAATTTTAATTCCACCAGGTAATCTGCCACCCACTTTAGCAACAATGACATATTGTCCTTCATCAACATTGGGTGCACCACAAACGATTTGTACAGGCGTTTCCTCACCAATATCGACTTGGCAAATATTTAATTTGTCAGCGTCAGGATGTGATGCTTTAGATATAACATGGCCTACCACTAAATTTTTAATATCTTTTGTTAAATCTACTAAATCATCTACCTCAATACCAGTACGTGTAATACGTTCAGCTAAATCTTGAACATCTTGTTCTACGTCAACATAATCTTTTAACCATTCATTTGAAATTAACATTACGCTTCACCTCTATCTTCTACAGCCTTAAATTGATCTAAGAATCGCACATCGTTTGTATAGAAGTGTCGAATATCTTCAATACCGTACTTCAACATAGCGATACGGTCAGGTCCCATACCAAACGCGAATCCAGAGTATTCATCAGCATCAAATCCTGCCATTGTTAATACGTTAGGATGCACCATTCCTGCACCTAAAATCTCAATCCAACCGGTATGTTTACACACATTACAACCTTGGCCTTTACATTTAAAGCATGAAACATCCACTTCTACAGATGGTTCAGTGAATGGGAAATAACTTGGACGTAGACGAATTTCTCTATCTGCACCGAACAATTCTTTAGCTAATAATTCTAATGTACCTTTTAAATCACTCATCTTAATATTTTTATCTACAACTAAACCTTCAATTTGTGTAAATTGATGACTATGCGTCGCATCATCTGAATCACGACGATATACTTTACCTGGACAAATAATTTTCACTGGACCTTGTCCATTACGTTGTTCCAACGTACGTGCTTGTACTGGAGACGTATGTGTTCTCATTAAAGTCTCTTCAGTAATATAAAAACTATCTTGCATATCACGTGCAGGATGTGATTTAGGTAAGTTTAATGCCTCAAAATTATAATGATCCTGTTCTACTTCATAACCATCAACAATTTCATAACCTAAGCCCAAGAATAAATCTTCTATCTCTTCAATTGTACGTGTCAATGGATGTTTTGAGCCTATTTCTATTTGGCGACTAGGTAATGTCACATCAATTGTTTCTTCTGCAAGTTGTTGATTTAACTTTTCATTGGCTAAAATCGTTTGTCTTTCATCTAGTTCTTGTTGAATCGTTTGTCTTAATTCATTCACCTTTTGTCCGTACGCTGGCTTTTCTTCATTAGGTAAGTCTTTCATATTTTTCATTAAACTACTTACCGAACCTTTTTTACCTAAATATTTTACTTTGACATCTTGTAATGCTTTTTCATCATTTGCAGCATTAATATCAACTAATGCTTGTTGTTTTAATTCACTCATATAATCATTTTGAGTCATTTTAACTTCCTCCTTAGTTGCCAGTACATGTTTTTATACTCAGACATTAATATATATCTCAGTCATCTTTCTTTTATCTCACTCCAACAAATAAAAAAGACTCTCGTCCATTAACTGGGACGAAAGCCTTCCGTGGTACCACCCAAATTTATGCTTATGCATACACTTGTATACGTTGCTAACGAAGACGTACTCCGACTTAAATCTCTTTAAGTAGCCAAAAAGATGAAAAAAACTAACCAAAGTTGGAATAATTTTCAGTCACGATTATTCTCCCTTATACAACTTTATACATTAATTTAAGTCTTTTTATAGGCTATTGATTCACTTTTATATAAGTTAATATTTATTGTTATGAATTCATCATTCATTATAGACGATTTAGATATATAGGGTCAACCTACAATCACATCATAGCGCATTATGAAAAAATAAGAATGATTATTTAGTATCTAAAATTTATCCTTTGAGTTGATATAACAAGATACTACCCGCAATGGCTACATTTAAGCTTTCAGCTTGTCCATATATTGGAATCGTTATATTTTGCGTAGTATGTTCTAATAATGCAGGATCTACACCTTCACCTTCATTGCCAAGAATCAATGCAAATGTCTCTTGTGCTTCAACCTCTTTAAAACTTACTGCGTTATCTAATGCAGTGCCATAAACAGGACCATTAAAGGTATTAATGTATGACTGTAATGATTCTGATATAACTGGAATATGAAATACACTACCTTGACTAGCACGTAACACTTTATCTTGATAAGGATCTGCTGTTCCCTTTTCCATTACAATCAGGTCAATACCT
The DNA here is from genome assembly GCF_900636385.1 of Staphylococcus warneri. NCBI lineage: Bacteria > Bacillati > Bacillota > Bacilli > Caryophanales > Staphylococcaceae > Staphylococcus > Staphylococcus warneri. Next base: position 1,691,652 of record NZ_LR134269.1, read on the forward strand.
GCAGCATCTGCTGTACGAATTAAAGTACCCAGATTACCTGGATCTTGTATTCTATCAATTAATAAAACCTGTTTCGCAGTCGTTATATCATAGTCCGGTTTCTTAATGACAGCAAAAAAACCTTGAGGTGTTACTGTTCCAGATAATGATTCAGCTACCTTTAAATTGATTTCAAATGTTTCATTTGCATACTCAATTAAGCTACTATCCGTTCTACTTGGATCAACAACGAATAATTGTTCAATCACTAAGCCACTTTGATAAGCTTCTTCTATTAAATGTACACCTTCAATAAGTGCTAAACCTGTTTTATCTCGATCTTTCTTTTTCTTCAATTTATTCGCATTTTTAATTTTATTATTCTGTGCAGACGTAATTTGTTCCATATATCTAATCTCCAATGTGATGATTTCTTCTTCAATATAATTGTATAGGATTGCGCTACTTTTTTAAATAACGAAAGCAAACCATCGATATTTTTACGTAATTTATAGAAAAAGTTACTTCAATATTTTGTCCTATTTAAATATATGATAATAAAAAATATCCTAATTGAAATGACTATTCCAATTAGGATATTTATTGATATCTAAAATTATTTAGATACGATTTCTTCACCATTGTAAGAACCACAGTTTTTACAAACACGGTGAGATAATTTGTATTCGCCACAACTTGGGCATTCAGTCATACCAGGTACTGAAATTTTGAAATGAGTACGACGTTTGTTTTTTCTTGTTTTAGACGTTCTTCTTTTAGGTACTGCCATGATTTATCCTCCTTAAAATTAAACACATCATTAAATGATATCAGTTTATTTAACAATATTATATCATTAATTAAACTGCTATTGGTCTTTATCGTATAATTGTTGTAATTTCTGAAGCCTTGGATCAACTTGCTTTCTGTCTGAATCATCATCTTCTTGGTCTTGTTCTTTTACAAGTTCCTCGAATTCATCTTCATCAATCACTTCCCAACCATTGCCTTCAGTTAACATTTGATTGCTATTGTCTGAATATGCTCTCATCGGTTTCTCGATAATTACAAAATCTTCAACAATATCTTTAATGTTAATCATACCGTCAGTTGCTGAATGATAATGTTCATCCTGCTCTTCTTCGTCAGTATAATAATCACTGCCTTCTAAATCAAACACTTCAGAAGTTTCGACATCTAGCGGTACTTCTACTGGTACTAATGTACGTGCACATGGCATCGTATATGTACCAGTGATATGCATATCTGCAATCACTTCGTTTGATTTAACAGTTAATTGTCCTTCAACATTGATTTCAGAAAGATCGATAAGATCTAATGATTCTTTTAAATGTTCAAAATTCACCGTTTGATTAAACTCAAATGGTTTACCTTGATATTTTCTTAATTGTGTTATTGACCATTTCATATGGCTTCACCTCTAACAAGCACAAAATTTATTTTAACTTTCTCAGTATAATATGTCAAGATTTTTTCTTAACATACATACTTCTGTTACAATACATATAATGAATTCTGAAAGGACGAATTGCAAATGAAAAGTGTTGGCATTATATCTGAATATAATCCATTCCATAACGGGCATTTATATCATGCACAACAATCCAAATTACAATCACAAGCGGATGTTTCTATTGCCCTTATGAGTGGCAATTTTGTCATGCGAGGTGAACCGGCTTTATTTAATAAATTTATTCGTACACAAATGGCCCTATCAGCAGTAGATTTAGTCGTTGAACTTCCAACCATCGCCAGTCTTTCATCAGGTGATTACTTTGGTGAAATGGCAATTAAATTAGCTGATTATTTAGATATTAATACCATCTCATTTGGAAGCGAGCATGGCAATATTAACGACTTAAAAGAAGCTACACGACAGGTTCTTGATTTGGAAAACAGTGATGCCTTTAAATCAAAATTAAAAGAAGGTAAGAGTTATCCTAGGATCATTAACGAATTAATCCAACAACAATCTACAAATGATATTTTACAATCACCAAATAATATTCTAAGTATTGGATATTTAAAAGGGATTCTGCAATTCGCACCTCAAATAGAAGCTATCACTATTCATCGCGATACTGCACAACATCGTGAGCAAACGATTCAACATCAACAATTTGCTAGCGGATCATCCATACGCCAATCTATCATTCATCATCATTCTGATTGGGAAAACGTTGTTCCAGAAGAAATTAAGTCACTATATCACTCGCAATTTACAACTGTTGAGCACGCCTTTCCGTATATCAAACATCAGTTATTAACACAGCGTATTTCAACACTTCAAACCATATATACTATGAGTGAAGGTTTGGAAAATCGATTAATCTCTATGATTAAGGATGCACACTCATTTAAAGATTTATTATCTAAAGTCAAAACGAAACGATACACTTATACACATATTCAACGCGTATTAATGAATATATTACTTAATATTCAACAAAGCGATATTAACCATGATATCTTTGCTGCTAGAATATTAGGTATGAATGAAAATGGTCGGGCATATTTAAAATATCTAAAACGACATTTTCCAGAACGACATTTTATTACGAATATCAACCAATCATCTTCCACTTATTTCCCAATTGAAATTAAAGCAACGCATATCTATAATCTAATAAGCCAGCAATTCGATGATGATTTTAATACACCAGTTATCAAATCTTAAAAAATGTACTGTTACATAATGTGATTCGCATTATATAACAGTACATTTTTTATTATATATGATATTTTTCTTTTAAGGCTTTAGCTACATTAGGTGGTACAAATTCTGAAATGTCAGCTTTGTATGCTGCTACTTCTTTTACTATACTCGAGCTAATAAATGAATAATTCGTACTAGTCATCATATACATGGTTTCGATATCACTGTTCAACTTTTTATTCATAGATGTTAAACGTAGTTCATATTCAAAATCACTTACCGCTCTTAAACCTCGGATAATTGTTTTAGCACCAACTTGTTTACAAAAATCTACTAACAAACCATTATAATGGTGAACTTCTACATTGGATAAATGTGCTACTGAGCCTCTTATTAAATCCATTCGTTCGTCTAAATTGAAAGTGCCACCCTTACTACTATTTTTTAAAACACAAACATGTATTTCGTCAAAACGATCTGCACTTCTTTCAATAATATCTAAATGACCATATGTAATTGGATCGAAACTTCCGGGAATGACTGCTTTCGTCTTATTCATATTATTCTCCTTTTTCTAATAACAAAGTATCTGTCAAACCATAATGATATCTTTTTATTTCTTTAAACGGTGCGCTTTGAATATGTTCATCATTACTAAACTCACAAATGATAATACCATTTTCTTTTAGTAAATTAAACTCCGCAATGCTTTTTAATGCTTCATCGATTAAACCTTTATTATATGGTGGATCTAGAAAAATATAATCGAATTGTATTTCTCTCTTAGCTAAGGCTTTCAAAGCTCGATCTGCATTATTTTTATAAACTTCTGATTGTGATATTAAATCGAGTTGTTTTAGATTTGATTTGATCACTTTAACCGCTTTAAAGTTCTGATCTACGAAAATGACCTTATCCATTCCTCGAGATAAGGCTTCAATACCAAGGGCACCACTACCGGCAAACAAATCTAAACCAAGCCCTGATACTTCATGTAAACTATTAAAGATGCCTTCTTTGACTTTATCCATAGTCGGTCTAGTATTGCGACCCTCTAAGCTTTCTAGCGCTTTACTTTTATGTATTCCTGCTATCACACGCATTTCATTCACACTTCCATTTCACTATGTAATTTAATATAATTTGACTTAAAAGGAGATTGATTTAACATATGAAACAATCATTTATTGTCTTGGGTGAAGGGTTAACAGATTTGTTTGAATTTACTACACTTATCGACTATAACCATTCACGCATTGATAAAATTATTTATTTCCATTCACCGCAAACTGAAAAACAATTATCATCTGTCGCTATTGTCATGCAACCAACTGAAGGTAATTATTTTCAAGCAATGTACATGATGATGAACGCAGTAAAATATCCTTATCCTGATAGCAATAAAAAGTTTGAAATGATTAACAACAAGGCAGAAGCCTATGATATTCCAGTCTTAGGCATAGACGTTCAACCACCTGAAGCATTTCATGACAATGACTTGTATTTTAATTATTTAATTAGCGTGTTACGACTACAACGATGGATTCCACCATTACAATAAAATACGTCATCTTAAACACGAGTTATAAAACTTCGTGTTTTTCTTTTTCATAAGTTTTCTTTAAAAATCGATAAGGGGATCCATCGATATGTCTTACATATTTTAATTTCATTAATTTATTTACAACATCATCCGCTTCATTCTCATTAACATACATAATAACGTACTTACGTTGTCTATTAGAATGAACGATGTGACCATATTTTCTAATTTGTCTCTCGTGTTTAATGTGTTTTAAGTAAACGACGAGGCTTACTCTAGGAACTAAATTCATCTCTCTTCACTCCATTTGATATACAATTTTAATCATATCATGAGTTTAAATTTTATGAAATAACAATCACCTTTTAATATAAACTAGGGAATTGCATTTGGAAACACATTTTATTTGTCAATTGTATTGTCTATCATTTGATTGTTAACACATTCTATTTCAGTACGCACTTCATTTTCCATATATAACTATTATCTGTTAATATGACTTTAATAACTTAAGGAGGATATTAAATGGTTAAACTAAATAAGTGGTTAGTTAATGGCTCATTAGCAGCGGCAAGTATAATAGGAAGTGTGCTTTATATTAATCAAAATAAAAAGCCACGTGAAATTAATGCAATCCCTCCATTCTTTTCAGGTGTAGCACCATATCTGTTTGCTCATAGAGGTGGTATGGCCGTAAGACCTGAACAAACTAAATTAGCATTTGATAATGCAGTTCAATATGGCGTGGATGGCTTTGAGACGGATGTACGATTAACTAAAGATAAAGCGCTCATTGTTTTCCATGATGCAACGGTAGATCGTACTACGAATGGATCAGGAAAAGTATGTGAACATACGCTTGCTGAGTTAAGAAAATTAGATGCCGGTTATTATTTTACAGATATTAATCGTCAATACCCATATCGTGGACATTCAGACGCAAAAATTCTTACGTTTGAAGAGTTATTAGAACTTTACCCAGAAATGTATATCAATGTAGACTTGAAAGATCATCCTGATAGCTATGAAGGTGCCATAGCACCTGAAGTACTTTATCATCAAATTTCTAAACATCAAGCAGAACACCGTGTTTTAGTCACAAGTTTCCATAAAGAACAAATAGAACGCTTTGACCAATTAAGTAAAGGTACAGTTGCAATTGGTGCAAGTCAAAGTGAAGTTACTGAAGCTTTCATTAAATTCAATACCTTTAGAGGTAACACTTATCATCCTAAAGCTAATACTTTCCAAATGCCTATCGAATTTAAAGGTATACGACTTACATCTGCAAGATTTATTAAATGGTTAACACTACTAAACATCGTACCAGGATATTATGGCATTAATAGCATTGATTTAATGACAGACCTTTATCAAAAGGGTGCACATACCCTTGTAACTGATCGTCCTGATCTAGCACAACAGTTTAAAGAAACATTAAAATAAGATGTCAAATAATGGCAAGGTCTAATGTTAAACATAGACCTTGCCATTTATCTTTCTATAGTGAGCAATTACATGATCCTCCAGAAGCACATCCATGTGCAGTTGTTTGAAAGAATGGATTACCCGTTTCAATTTTTACATTATCTGATACTGCTAATGCAATTTTACTAATCACTTCATCTATTAAATTCTGTAATTCTACTTCTTTAGATTTATAGTCCATAACCACAGGCAACATTTCATAAGCTCTTTTACGTTGACGTGTTTCCATCATTATTGTTTTATAATCCGGATGATATCTACCAAAACGCATGACATCATCATATTTATCTTTAGACTTTAAAAAAGCTGAGTATAATAAGTGCGCTTCATCATCTTGATATAATAATTCCTTTGCTTCAATGTAGTCATGATATATTACAGAATCTACGATCATATCAGACAATGCTTCGACATCGTCTAAAATAGACAATGTTTCTTCATTTATCATTTGTCATCTTCCCCTTACTTATTTTTCTAAGAAAATTAATGAATAATAATCTTTCATCACTTCTCCGCCCATTTCATCATACTTGGTATTTAACATTCTTGATCGATGAATATCCGAATTCATCCAACTATGAATTAATGTAGGAACATCATCAAAGTTATAACCCACATTTTGACTTGTAGAAGTATAGCTAATATCTCGTTCATCTAATTGCTGTTTTAATGCATTTTCAGTAAATTCAACTGAATCATAACCACTCTTCGTTGCATCAAACAAATTAATAGAGGCTATATGCGCAATATCATTATTTACTTTTAATGGTTTTAAACCTTTTAACTTTCTCATTTCGTTTGTCACTTCATAGAGTGTCATTAACTGATTGGGATTTTGTTCATATGGTAATTCTTTATGTTTTTTGCTAGATGAAGACTGAGATTCATTGGTTTTGTATGGTTGTAATGAAGCTAATGCATCTTTATCTAAAAAACGAATTGCCATAATCTTATTAGATTGTTGATCAGAATATACTTGCGCATACACATTACCGTATTTAATTAATGTTTGCGTTTTTAAGTCTTCATCAGACAATTCAAACTCATAAACCTTGCCATTAGATTTAATAGTTGGTTCAGGATTAATGCTTGTATTTTCATAGATTTTAGAATTTTCTTCACCTATATGTAACGGACTCATATTTACATCATTGCCAGTAGCATATACAGATTTAATTTGATTATCTTTAACGCTTACAATGTAATATTGATTTTTCTTCTTAAACACATAATTTTTATAACCATCACTAACAGGATATGTACGATTAGCTTGCCCATACTTTTTAGTAAGCTGATTAATATTTTTCCCAATCCAAGTACCTACACCTTTTTTAGGCTTTGGATTTTCAATATCTTTATTAGTATTCTTAAACTGTTCAGTTCGCTCAGTTTTTTGATTTTTATTAGGGTTTTCTAATACATCAAACTTTAAACGTGGTGAGTAAAATAAATAGATTAGAAAAGAAACTAAAAAGACTACACCTAATATTCGTATTACTAATTTTTTCATTTTTCACCCACCTCAATAGAATTATTATCATTGTACATAAATATATATTTCATAATCAAGATAAGTCTATTTTCATCATAAATTTCATTATAAACACTTTTAGCTATTTATGTTTGTAAAATGAATTACCGATTTAAATATATTAAAAAACTGATAAAACCTACGATTAAGTTTTATCAGTACATTTAAAATATTAAATTATAAACCTAAAGTTGCTTTAATTAATGAAGTTGTTTCGCCACCTGGATATAAGATGTATAAAAGTAAATATACTGCCACACCAGTAATAGCTGTAAAGAACCAAATAATTGAAGCAATAGGTCCAATTTTTCTATGAATATTAAATTTATCTTTGAAGGCCGTAAAAATTTGTATTAAGCCTAATACCCCACCAATTGTTGCTAGGTTAATATGGAATACTAAGAAAATCGTATAGTAAATTTTAATACTATCTGGACCACCAAATGCAGTATTTCCTATAAAGATTGTACGACTAGCATAAATAATAAAGAATGTAGCTGCGAAAATAGCTGCCCATAGCATTACTTTTTTATGCTTATCAATTTGTTTTTTCCAAATAAGTCTCCAACCAATTGCCACTAATATCGCACTAATAACAATGCATGAGGTACTTAACGTTGGTAATATAGGTACGTTCATATGTTTCATCCTTACTTAATTTTATATTTATATCATTTTAATAAGTGATACGACTACAACAAGTACAAAGAATACAACTAAATAGTTTAATGAATAGATAAACATTGTTGTTGCCCATTTAGTTTGATCACTATTGCGTTTGAACGATGTCAAACCTAATGCCATCCAACCTAGATTTAATAATGTAGCTAATACAATAAATGTAGTACCTAAACTAGATAACATGAATGGTATTGGCAATAATAATACTAACCAAATGAACATACTTATACGTGTTCTATTGAATCCTTTAACTGATGGTAACATTGGAATGTTTGCTAATGAATATTCATCACTACGTTTAATAGCTAAAGCGTAGAAATGAATAGGTTGCCAACAAAATACTACTAAAAATAATGCTATTGCAGCAACACTGATAGAACCATCAATCGCTACCCAACCAATTAATGGTGGTACAGCACCTGGAAAACTACCTACGACAGTATTCCAAGTTGTGTGTCGTTTAGACCAAATCGAATAATAAGAAACGTATCCTACGATACCAATTAATCCTAATACGCCTGATGGAATATTGAGTAAAAATAAACATGCCTCACCTACTAACATCATACCAAAGCTTAAAATTAATAAGTGTTTATTTGAAATTCTATCATTTACAGTGGGTCTATTTTGTTTACTAGGCATGATCTGATCAATATCTTGGTCATAGTAATTATTAAGTGCACATGCACCGCCCATTATAAATGTAGAACCTATAATCATTAATAAAATTTGAGGTATCGACGATAGGAAGGAATGGTTTGTCATTACAACAGCCAACCAAGCCCCGGCAAATGCAGGAATTAAATTCCCTTGAACAAGGCCCATCTTAATAATCTGTTGTAACTCTTTGAATGTCACACGGCCCGCATCTTGTGACAAAGTTTGTTCTTTGTTCATAATTCCCCTCCTTGAACTTTTTCATATAATATAATGATATAGCAAATAGTTATAAAAGACTAGGTTTTAAAAAATTAAATTGTGACACTTTAACGACATTCTAAATAGTTGATTTTGTAATGCATTTAAAAATGGTATCATTAATATAATGTAAAAGAAAAATATATACGTTAATTTAAAGGAAATGTCTAACATGATATAAGCGATTAGATAAAGTACTTTATTTTAATGATGGGGTGTTTATCATTGTTTAGAAAAGAAAACCTTAAATGGTTAAGTGTCTTAGCAACAATTATCATGACATTTGTACAATTAGGTGGTGCACTCGTCACTAAAACTGGTTCAGAAGATGGTTGTGGTTCCTCGTGGCCTTTATGTAATGGAGCATTTCTGCCACAAAATTTACCTATACAAACCATTATCGAATTGAGTCACAGAGCTGTATCAGCATTGTCCCTTATCGTGGTATTGTGGTTAGTTATAACTGCATGGAAACATATCGGATATATCAAAGAAATTAAACCATTATCTATAATTAGTGTTGGTTTCTTATTACTGCAAGCTTTAGTAGGCGCTGCAGCAGTTGTGTGGCAACAAAATGATTATGTTTTAGCACTACATTTCGGTATATCACTAGTGAGTTTCTCTTCAGTATTCTTAATGACACTAATTGTCTTCTCAATTGATCAAAAATATGAAGCTGATGAGGTAATGATTAAAAAGCCACTACGTACATTAACTTGGTTAATGGCAATTATTGTTTATTTAACAATTTACACAGGTGCACTAGTAAGACATACTGACTCAAGTCTAGCTTATGGTGCATGGCCAGTACCTTTTGATGATATTGTCCCACACAACGTACATGATTGGGTACAGTTCGCACATAGAGGTATGGCATTTATTACTTTCATGTGGATTATGTTCACTTTTATTCATGCCGTCAAAAATTATGCTGATAATCGTACAATCAAATACGGTTACACAGCTGCTTTTATTCTAGTTATTTTACAAGTAGTCACTGGTGCATTATCAGTCATTACAAATGTTAATTTGTTTATTGCATTACTTCATGCTTTATTTATTACTTATTTATTCGGTATGATTGCCTATTTCATTCTATTAATGTTAAGAACCACAAGAAGTTTAAAAAACAAATCATAATATTTATCCCCAACATTCATCATGTCTGATTGAATGTTGGGGATTTTTAAATTAATCTCATACTTTTTCAATTTCTATTAATAAATCACCTGTTGCAATCGCATCACCACTTGCTACGGTAATCCGTTTAATCACTCCATCAAATGGTGCTTGGACAGTTGTTTCCATTTTCATGGCTTCAGTGATGAGTAGAGCTTGGTTAGCTTTTACTTTATCACCAATAGCTACTTTCACCTCGGTCACTGAACCTGGCATTTGTGCACCAATGTGACAAGGATTAGTTTTATCTGCTTTTGGTTTTACATTAACATTCGCTTTAACATTTTCATCTTTAATATATATACGTCTTGCTTGACCATTCATTGAGAAATAAATGGTTCTTTGCCCATTTTCATCTGGTTCACTAATTGTTTCTAACTTAATGATTAGTCGTTTACCTGTGTCAATTTCAATTTCAACTGTTTCTCCATTTCTCATACCAAACAAGAATGTAGGTGTATCTAGTAATGATAAATCACCAAATTGCTCTTTCGTTGCAATAAATTGTTTGTATACTTTTGGATATAAGACGTAACTTATAATGTCTTGCTCAGTTACTTCGATGTTTTGAATTGAAGCTAATTCTTGTTTTACTGCATCGAAATCAACAGGTTCTAAATATTCACCAGGTCTATTTTCTAATGATGTTTGCCCTTTTAAAATTACTTTTTGAAGTTGTGCATTAAAACCATTGACAGGTTGACCGATTTCCCCTTTAAAGAACGAAACTACAGATTCTGGGAAATCTAATTTATGTCCTTGATTAATAACATCATCTTCATTTAGATCGTTTTGAACCATAAATAATGCCATATCTCCGACTACTTTCGAAGATGGAGTTACTTTGACAATATCACCAAATAAGAAATTCACACGACGATACATATCTTTAACTTCATCGAAGCGTTCTCCTAAACCAAGGCTTTTAGCTTGTTGACTTAAATTAGAATATTGTCCGCCAGGCATTTCATGTTGGTAAATTTCTGTATTTGGAGATTTGATATCACTTTCAAAATCAACATAATAAGGGCGCACTGTTGACCAATAATGACTTATTTCTTCTAACCCATTAATATCTGCTCTCAATTGACGTGGGAAGCCGTTTAAAGCATAGTATAATGAATTGGCACTAGGTTGACTTGTTAAACCACTCATTGATGCTACAGCCGTATCGATGATATCCACACCTGCATCAATCGCTTGCATATACGTTAATAAACCATTGCCACTTGTATCATGAGTATGAAGATGTATCGGCATATCAACTGCTGCACGTAAATGTCCAATAAGTTCATAGGCTGCTTTCGGTTTTAATAAGCCGGCCATATCTTTAATGGCTAAAATATGGAATCCTTCTTTTTCTAATTCTTTTGCTAATTTCACATAGTAGTCCAATGTATATATATTAGATCTTTCAGGATTTAAGATATCTCCTGTATAACAAATAGTACCTTCTGAAATCTTTCCTGCTTCTTGAACTGCTTCGTTCGCCACTTTCATTTGATCTACCCAGTTTAATGAGTCAAAAATTCTGAATACATCAACACCTGCTTCTGCACTTTCTTTCACAAATTTTTGTATAACATTATCTGGATAATTTTTATAACCCACGGCATTTGAAGCACGTAATAACATCTGAAATAGCACATTAGGTATTGCTTGGCGCAATCTTTCAAGTCGTTCCCACGGATTTTCTTTTAAGAAGTTATATGCTACATCAAACGTTGCACCGCCCCACATTTCAAGTGAAAAATTATCTTTAAATACTTCTGCTGTTTTAGAAGCAATATTCAACATATCTTTAGTACGTACACGTGTGGCTAATAAAGATTGATGAGCATCTCTAAATGTTGTATCTGTCATTAAAACATCTTCTTGTTCGCGTACCCAATTTGCCACACCTTTAGGGCCTTGTTGATCTAATAACTGTTTCGTACCTGAAAACGTAGCTATTTTCTTTTGTGATACTTTAGGAATAGATGCAGCTTCATAAAGTGGTTTAGGTCGTTGTTCAACATTAGGGAACCCATTAATAGTTACATTACCTATGTACTCTAATGTTTTCGTACCTCTATCTAAAGTTGGTTCTATATTAAATAATTCAGGTGTCTCTTCTATAAATTTAGTTGTATAATCGCCACTTCTAAATTGTTCATTTCTCATCACATTGATTAAAAATGGTATATTCGTTTTCACACCTCGAATACGCATTTCTCTTAATGAACGTTCCATCTTTTCTTCAGCTTGTTTGAATGACATAGCATGCGTCGATAGTTTTACTAATAATGAATCATAATACGGCGAAATCTCTGCACCTTGGAAACCATCGCCAGCATCTAAACGGACTCCAAATCCACCACTAGAACGATATGCAATAATTGTGCCAGAGTCAGGCATAAAATCATTGAGTGGATCTTCAGTAGTAATACGACACTGGATCGCATAACCTAATGTTTGAATATCTTTTTGCTTTGGCATACCTATTTCTTCACTAAATAATTCTGCACCATCAGCAACTAATATTTGCGTTTTAACGATATCAATACCTGTAATCATCTCAGTGATTGTATGCTCCACTTGCACACGTGGATTGACTTCTATAAAAAAGAATTCATTACCAGATACTAGAAATTCGACAGTTCCTGCGTTTACATATTTGATATGAGACATTAATTGAAGCGCAGCGTCACATATTTTCTTTCTTAAGGATTCTGACAATCCAACGGACGGCGCTACTTCGACAACTTTTTGATGACGACGTTGAACAGAACAATCACGTTCATAAAGATGGATCAAATTACCATATTCATCACCTATAACTTGTACTTCAATATGTTTAGGGTTATCAATGTAACGTTCTATATATATTTCACTATTACCAAATGATTTCTCTGCTTCAGATTTAGCACGATGGAATGCATCTTCAAGCTCACTTTCTTCATGAACGATACTCATACCTTTACCGCCACCACCACTGGTAGCTTTAATCATCAATGGATAACCAGCTTCATTAGCAAAAGATTGGGCAGCTTCATAGCTTTCTATAGGTCCATCTGTGCCTGGTATAACTGGTAAGTTAGCTTTAAGTGCAGTAGCTCTAGCTTTAACTTTATCTCCAAACATATCCAAATGTTCTAGATGTGGTCCAATAAATTTGATACCCTCTTCTGCACATCTGCGCGCAAATTGTTCATTTTCACTTAAAAATCCATAACCTGGGTGGATCGCATCTACATTTGCTCTTTTAGCTACATCAATAATGCGTTCAATATTCAAGTAACTTTCAGCTGGTCCTAAATCACTACCAACTAAGTAGGACTCATCGGCTTTATATCTATGTAATGATGATTTATCTTCTTTAGAGTATATGGCTACTGTATTAATATTTAATTCTGCAGCAGCTCTAAAAATTCTGATAGCGATTTCCCCACGATTGGCTACTAATAACTTTTTAATATGTTTCAAAAGTGATCACACCCCTGTTAAATTTTCGGAATTTTCTTACTAGTCTGATACTAAGATTTTATCTTATATAGATTGCTTTTTCTATAGTTATTGCATATTAGTCATAATTCTTTAATTTAAGTGTCACATAAGATAAATATTCTTATTGCGAAGCTAACTCAACTTATCAAATTCATATAAAATTATCATAAACAATAACTTTATATTATCATTGCATCAATCATATTTCCAGTTAAATCTTGTATGTTTAATAAATATTTATAATAAAAAAAGCTAATCTCTATAACTTTAGAAAATTCAATATAATGAATTTTCTAAAGCGAGATTAGCTAAATACTTATTGATATCGTCGTTTAATATCGACTTTATGTTGTTTGGCTCTTTTTTCATCCATTTTAATCTGTTTAGCAGTAATGAGTAATAATCCCATTGCTATACTTAAACTAATCATGGCAGATCCGCCAAAACTTATAAATGGTAATGGTACCCCTGTTAATGGGATCGTTGCTGAAATACCACCTAAGTTAACAAATGTTTGACTTCCAATATAACTTGCGATACCAACACAAACCAATTTATAAAAATATGAGTTAGTTTTATTTGCAAGCTGAAACGCACGATAAACAATGAAAAATTCTAGTAAAATGACAAACAAACCGCCTACTAATCCTAATTCTTCACAGATAACCGCAAAAATAAAGTCAGTATGTGGTTCAGGTAAATAACCTAATTTCATAATACTATTACCTAAACCACGACCAAACAGACCGCCATTACCTATTGCCATAAGTGAATTCGATATATGATAACCAGTTCCTGATTCGGCACTAAACGGATTGGTTAAAGTACTAAATCTTGCTTCAAGATAACTAGGTAATAAACCTGCAATCAGAACTAATAACGAAATCAAAACACCTGCAATTGCTACCATAATACCGTATTTCAAAATATTATGTACACCGATTCCTGCATAAAAAATGATTGAAAAGAATATGATTAATATTAATAGCGTTTGCCCTACGTCCTTTTGTAAAAAGACTAAAGCGACACAACTGGCTACTAAAATAATAGGTGCTGAAATTAATTTAATTTTATTACGCACTGCTGGCATTTTCTTTTCTATCATAAATGGTAAATATAATATAATAGCAATTTTAAGTAATTCGGATGCTTGTAAGTTCATAAATCCTAAGTTGATCCAACTTTTAGAACCATTAATATTTTTACCAATAACTAACGTAATTAAGAGTAAAACAAATATACCTATCATCATCCATTTTTGGACATTGGGTTGTTTCAGGACCTTTACATTCATGATAAATGCCATAAAAAAGACAATAGCAAAGCTCATAATGACGTATAGCAATTGCCTTGTATAGAAATAAGTACCTGATACTTCAGCACCACCTGTTAAAGTGCCTTTCGTAGCAGCAACCATACTGGCACTATAAACCATAACTAAACCAATTAAACATAGGATGACGTATGTGACCAACAATGGATAATCGATAAATTTAGATGTTTTTCCAATGTATCGCATTATATTTTTAAAATTTTTCATATACTTGTACATCCAATTCAAATTTTTTGAGAGTTGAGATTAAGAGCATCAATACAAATAATCAATGACTCTAAAACCTATCCTTTTCATTATAAACTTCCTATGTATCACAAAACAAATATTAACTTAACAATTATTCAAAAAAGATAAAATGACTGAGAAAATATCAAATATGATACTATCTCAGCCACCATTTTTACAATGTGCAAGTTACGGTTCCACATTTCATACTAGCATGAAAGTGTTGTCATAAATGTATTAAAATAATTCTAGTAACATCAATAACAATATATCAACACATCAAATTTATATAAAAAATTAAACGTTTGTAAATGCTTCGTGTAGTTTTGAAAGTTCTTTTTCAAGTCTTAACATAAGATTTTTGCCGTCTTCTTTCTCAACTAGCCCGAGTTGTACAGCAAAATCTACTTCTTTTTGAAGACCGAACATTTGTGTATCTAAAACTTCTTCGTAAAGTGGACAAGAAGGCACTGTTAAATTGTCCATTTGAACTTTAATAAGATGTAATATTCTATCTGCATCTTTGTTCAGTTGGTCATAAGCCGCATTATTTAATTTCGACTGATTAGCCATGACACGCACTCCCCCTATCATTTCATTAAATATCTTCAATATATAAAATTTTATCTTACTGAATGTTAAAAAGCAAGTATCTTTAAATTAAGTATAACGTATTTTATGATAAAATAATATAAGATAAAAATTTAGGGAGTGGGCAAGATGATTCAAATAAAAGGTGCGGTGAATTTCCCCATCACATTAGATAGTACAACATGGATTTTTGATGATAGAAAGGTAAGCCTCGAAGACTTAGAAAAAGGCGTTTTCGATGGCACTAAACCAATACAGTTCGAAGATAATCGCGAATGGAATCGTGCTATCTTAGAAGGTCAAACTAATCCACCAACATTAAATTCTGAAATTAAATATAAAAAGCGTTCTGTATTAGAGGGTTCATTTGTTATAAATATGACACCATTCTTTAAAACTTCTGAACCACAATCAAATGCAACCGCTATTAAATTATTTAATGACGAAGATGCTATAGAAGTTCCATTAGATTTATTACCATATTTATTCTTCCAATTTGCTAAAGATGGTAAACGTCTATATGACGATAACTCTGTGGATAGTTTTGTATATGATACTGAAAAAGGTTATAGTTACGAATTTAAGTATGTAAAATATATTGAGGTGATTTAATTGGTTCCAGTCAAATGTATCATTTGTGATACTACAGTACATATTGATGAAAACACTGTAGAAGCAAAACGACTTAGAAATAATCCTATTCGTACATTTATGTGTGATGATTGTAAAAGTCGTCTAGATACACCTAAACAGCCTCAACCATTTTCAACACATATTGATAAAAAGGAAAATGACTAATTAACTAGCGTATGATTGTAGCGTCTTTATATAAGAAGTTGTAATCATACGTTTTTTATATGCGTAGATGATTTATTCCGATTCGATTTATATCTACTTGTTTAAGATTAATTAAATCTAAATCCACAAAAGAAAACCACTTGATTATTGAAGAACATCAATAATCAAGTGGTTTTTAAATGACTCTTATTTAACAATGTATCAGACGTTGATTATTCGTCCTCTGACATCATTTGTTTAACGCGTTTAGCTTCTTTTTCACGCACTGATTTGTTTAATAATTTCTTTCTTAAACGAATACTTTCAGGTGTTACCTCAACTAATTCATCATCATTGATAAATTGTAACGCTTCTTCAAGTGTTAATACACGAGGTCGATTCATAGTTTGTGTTTGATCTTTCGTAGCAGAACGTACGTTAGTTTGGTGTTTTGTTTTAGTGATATTAACGGTTAAGTCATTTTCACGATTATGTTCACCAACAATCATACCTTCATATACTTCAGTACCTGGTTCCATGAAGTTAACACCACGGTCTTCTAGTCCTAAAATTGCATACGTACTAGCAGAACCTTGATCCATTGAAATTAATGCACCATTTCTTCTGCCACCAATTTTAGCTTTAATACGAGGTCTGAATTCTTCAAATGTATGGTTGATAATCCCATAACCACGTGTCATTGACATAAATTCTGTAGTATAACCAATCATACCACGTGCTGGTACCATAAAGATAAGACGAGTAAGACCATTATCAGTTGTCATCATATCTAACATTTCACCTTTACGTGCACCTAAAGATTCAATAACAGCACCAGAGTTTTCTTGAGGCACTTCACATTGAACTCTTTCGAATGGTTCACACATAACGCCATCAATTTCTCTAATGATAACTTGTGGTTTAGATACTTGAAGTTCGTAACCTTCACGACGCATATTTTCAATTAAAATTGATAAATGTAATTCACCACGTCCAGCAACTACCCATGCATCTGGTGAGTCTGTTGGTGTAACTTTTAATGATACGTCTGTTTCAAGTTGTTGATCTAAACGTTCTTGAATTTGACGCGCTGTAACGAAATCACCTTCACGACCTGCAAATGGTGAATTGTTAACTCTAAATGTCATTTCAAGCGTTGGTTCATCAATACGTAATACTGGTAAAGCATCTTGATGATCATGTGGTGTTACTGTTTCACCTACGTTGATATCTTCCATGCCAGAAACCGCGATTAAGTCACCTGCTTGTGCTTCTTCAATTTCTTCACGTTTTAATCCAAAATAACCAAATATTTTTGTTACACGGAAGTTCTTAACGCTACCATCTAATTTAATCAGTGATACATTATCACCTACACGCATTTTACCTCTGAATACACGTCCTACACCAATACGTCCAACATAGTCATTATAATCTAATAATGCTACTTGGAATTGTAATGGTTCATCACTGTTGTCAACTGGTGCTGGTACATAATCGATAATAGTTTCATATAATGATTGCATATTTTCATCTTGTTGTTCTGAATTTAAACTTGCAGTTCCATTAACAGCTGAAGCATATACAACAGGGAAATCAAGTTGTTCATCATTAGCTTCTAATTCGATAAATAAATCTAATACTTCATCTACCACACCTTCTGGTCTTGCAGATGGTTTGTCGATTTTATTTACTACTACCACTGGTTTTAAATTTTGTTCTAATGCTTTTTTAAGTACGAAACGTGTTTGAGGCATTGTACCTTCATACGCATCGACTACTAATACAACACCATCAACCATTTTCATGATACGTTCAACTTCGCCACCGAAGTCAGCGTGTCCTGGTGTATCTAATATATTAATGCGTGTACCTTTATAGTCAACCGCAGTATTTTTCGCAAGAATTGTAATACCACGTTCTCTTTCTAAGTCATTAGAGTCCATAGCACGATCGTCAACATGTTCGTTCTCTCTAAAAATTCCTGATTGCTTTAATAATTCATCTACTAACGTCGTTTTACCATGGTCAACGTGCGCAATAATCGCTATATTACGTACATCTTCTCTTATATTCGTCATATTATAAATTTCCTTTCTTAAGTAAACTCCCACTTTTAATTACAACTTTTTTATTATATCATAGATTAGAGAAAAAATAAGTAAAAGGTGGGGTATGGGATGCAACAAAAAAAATCTAAAGGCATTTTCTGGATATTCTCAATTTTGGCTTTAATCTTTTTATTGCTATTTAGCTTTAGCATTGGTGCAGCAAATGTTCCAATGATGATTTTAACATTTATATTACTCGTTGCAACATTTGGTGCCGGTTTCACAGTGAAAAAGAAATATCGCGAAAATGACTGGTTATAGATGATATAGCCCAATATTAATAAAATAAAACTTTATTTAAAATTCAATGTTAGTGGTATTTTGTTTTTAAGGTTTATTGCATAATGTGCTTGTCTCTTGGCAAGTCAGAAGAATAGTAATCGATATGATTAGCATATTAGGCATAACCATTTAAGATCATTGCATAATCAAACCCTAACAACTACTTTCTCTTTGATGAGTTAGTATGCTTTCAAACAAATTTTATTTAATTTTTACAAAAGACAAAGCCTGGAACATAATCTGATGTCCCAAGCTTTGTCTTTTTAATATTTTAATTTCCAAAACGTTTTTTATGATGCATTCTTAAAGTATCTTCATGATTTTTTAAATAATCACTTATTATTTCATCATGTAATAAAGGATTAGCCATGATAATAGAATTGGGTCGCGTAATAGTTAATGTTTCACCAAGTAAATTAGTGCCTTTTCCCCCAACTTCGTTGAGTATCATTAAACCACCAGCATAGTCCCACGGTTGTAGTCTTGGCGTTAAATATGCAGCTAGTTGTCCTTTAGCTACACTCACAATTTCTAATGCAGCACTACCATAAGCTCTTGCACTACGTGCATCATTCACTATTGGTGCAAAAATAGGTCCCATAATTGGTTTGGTTAACCAATTAGGATTAATGCCAATAATACTTGTTTTTAGTTGCGTATCTTTTAAAGGTTCTAAAGCATGGTTATTTTCAAATGCACCCTCACCTACTTTGGTATGATACAAAATATCTCTCATAACATCGTACACAAAGCCAGCATATGGTTTGCCTTCATGATAAATCCCGATTGAAATAGCGAAGTTTTCTTGTTGATGAACAAAGTTTAATGTGCCATCTATGGGGTCAACTACCCAAACAACACCGGAAGTATCAATCAAGTCATGACCATGACCTTCTTCACCAATCACTTTATGCTCTGGATAATTTTGATGTATCATATCATAAATATAATCTTCAGTTGCTCTATCTACATTTGTCACTAAGTCATTAGGATTGGATTTAGTTTCAATATTTAATTCATCTTTCATCATTAAGCGTACTTTATTACCCGCTTCTAATACTAATCCTTTTGCAAAATCGTAAAGTGCCATGGTATCATCTCCTATTTATCTATATTATACATGATTATGGTCTCAATTTTATATTTATAGACTCCCCTATTTTTAACAATTTATGCATTCTTTTGAAACTGCAATTTAGAATTTTAATGCTTTATTATGCTACAATAATTCTAATCATAATCCTAGGAGGCAAATCATGACTAAATACACATTTTCACCTCAAAATTTTAAAGCCTTTGATGTGGATGGACTAGATGCTAGAATGGAAGCACTTAATGAGCATGTTAGACCGCAATTGCATCAATTAGGGGATTATTTCACTGAATACTTTACAACTCAAACAGGTGAAACATTTTATCCTCACGTGGCAAAACACGCTAGAAGAAGTGTCAATCCACCTAAAGATACGTGGGTTGCATTCGCTCCAAATAAACGCGGCTACAAAATGTTACCTCATTTCCAAATCGGCTTATTTAGAGACCAATTATTTATAATGTTTGGTGTCATGCACGAAGCAAAAAATAAGGCTGAAAAAGTTAAAATTTTTGATAAACATTTTGATACATTAAGAAACTTACCGTCAGATTACAGCATCTGTCTTGATCATATGAAGCCTGAAAAGACGCTCATTAAAGACTGTACTGATGAACAGTTACATGAAGCCATTGATCGTGTCAAAAATGTTAAAAAAGGTGAATTCTTCGTAGCTAGATCAATTACACCAGATGATCAAAGGTTAAAAACTGATAAAGCTTTTATTCAATTTGTTGAAGAAACATTTGATCAATTTTTAAAATTCTATTCTGCTTAAGTCAAAAGAATTCACGATACTTGAACCTGTGACATCCACTCATGTCCAGGTTTTTTTATTTTGTAAAATATTTTTAGGTTGACCTAAAAATAACATTAGGTTAATATATCAATATATTTTAAGTTAGAGGTGAGTTTTGTTTATGAATAAGCAATCAGTCGACCAAGAACATCAAAAAAGCTTAGACGAAATTAATAATACGATTGATTTTGACTATAAAAGTAATGCAAGTCAAAAACTTTTGGCTTTCTTAGGACCTGGATTATTAGTAGCTGTGGGATATATGGATCCGGGTAACTGGATAACTTCTATGCAAGGTGGCGCACAATTTGGATACACCCTCTTATTTGTAATATTAATTTCTAGTTTAGCTGCTATGTTATTACAAAGTATGACCGTAAGATTGGGTATCGCAACGGGTAGAGATTTAGCTCAAATGACACGCCATTTTTTATCTAAACCTATCGCGATTATTTTCTGGATTATCGCAGAATTAGCTATCATTGCTACGGATATTGCTGAAGTGATTGGTAGTGCAATTTCACTTAATTTACTCTTTAATATTCCATTAATCGTTGGTGCTTTAATTACAGTATGTGATGTATTTTTACTATTATTTATAATGAAATTTGGATTTAGAAAAATAGAAGCCATTGTAGGTACGCTTATATTCACTGTTTTAGCCATTTTCACCTTTGAAGTTTATATTTCTTCACCGAATGTATTGAATTTATTAAATGGCTTTGTACCCCACACTGAAATCATTACAAACAAGGGTATCTTATATATTGCATTAGGTATTGTAGGGGCAACTATTATGCCACATAATCTATATTTACATTCTTCCATTGTTCAATCACGGAAATATGATAGAAATAATAATGAAGATAAAGCACAAGCAATTAAATATGCAACGATTGACTCCAACATCCAATTATCTATTGCATTTGTAGTCAATTGCTTGTTATTAACATTGGGCGCAGCACTATTTTTCGGAACTAACACAGATGAATTAGGTGGATTTTATGATTTATACCACGCTTTAAAAACGCAACCATTATTAGGTGCCACATTGGGTGGTATTATGAGTACCTTATTTGCAGTTGCTTTACTTGCATCTGGACAAAATTCAACAATTACAGGTACATTGGCAGGTCAAATTGTAATGGAAGGCTTCTTGAGATTACGTATTCCTAATTGGCTTCGTCGACTGATCACACGTTCTTTAGCTGTAATTCCTGTTATTATTTGCTTAATCATTTTTAATGGTAATGCCGAGAAAATTGAACAATTATTAGTATTCTCACAAGTATTTCTAAGTATTGCGTTACCTTTTACTTTAATACCACTTCAATTAGCTACAAGTAATAAAAAGTTAATGGGACCATTTATTAATAAAACATGGATTAATATTATTTCATGGTCACTCATTATTATTCTAAGTATTCTAAATGTCTACCTCATTATCCAGACATTCCAAGAATTATAAAATAAAAAACCGGTTGAAATGAATTAACAGTTCAACCGGTTTTTTATTATAAATCACTATCATTTTTAAGAATAATAGTTGAATTAATACGTATATGGTTTATCTTTTTGTTGATGTTCTTTTAATTCCTTTTCAGGATCCCACTCATTTCGTTTAGAATAATCTTCTTGATGATTATGAACAGTTTGATCTCGCTTAGGTCTCTGTTGATTAGATTTCGTTAATAGCATAATACCTGCAATGAACCATAAAATCATCGCAATGATATTCGTTGCCATAATACCGACCACCGCTGCTGCAATTAATAAACTGGCACCCAATTTATTTCTACCTTTTACTGTTAATGCACCAACAATTCCTAAAATAGTTGAAAATGCAAGCACACCCATAGATAATGCTATTGATGTAGTAAGCATTTCCATTGACATCTCTTGATTACCGCCCATCATTTGGTTAACCATTTCCTTATTTTGAGATGCACCGCTTCCTGATTTCATCGCAAAATAACCTATAATGACAAACAGTAAATATAAACTACTTAAACCATTGGCTATCCATGCTAATATCAATTCTGTTTTTCTCTTCATTACAGTACCTCCTTTAACTCTTACATTAATCATACTAAAAACTATCTTTACATGCTATTCAATACGATAAAAATCTATTAACAACAAAAAATACCAAAAGTGAATGTTAAGTATCACTTTTGGTATTTTAATTAATTATTTTTCATTGTCATTTCCGTCAATTTTTTGATGATCTTGTTTCACTTGATCTCTCATATCTTTTTCCGTATCACCAAACATTTGACGACGTTCTTCATAGTTCATTCTTCTTTGATTAACCGCACTTGGTTGATTCTTACGTTTTTCTTTCATACGCTGATTATACGCTTTACGCTTTTCTTTTTTCTTAGCACGAATTTCAGCTTTTTCTCTTTTACGTTGCGCTTTTAGCTCTTTAGGATCAACTTGAGGTTCTTCATTATATTGTTGTGATGGCTCTACATCATCTTGCTCATTATATACCTCTTGATTATCTGTAGAAGCCTTATCTGAACGTGACTTTTTGTTATATTTCGCTTGGCGAGATAATAATGTTGGTTCTTCATCTTGTTCATTATCATCTGAACGATATTCACTTTCTACAGCACGTTTAGGAAACTGTTCGTATTTATCATCTTGTGATTCTTGTTCGTCTTGAATTTGATTTGTTGAACCTGTTGTTGTGTCATACGCTTGTTCTTTTCGTTCCATACTACGACGTGACGGACGTCTACGTTGTTGTGGCTCTTCAACTGGTTCATTTTCAGTTTCATTATGATGCGTAAAAGCTTCTTGTTCTGACATTTCTTCGTATGGTTGATAACCATAACCACCGTTATAATAGTTCGGTACGGTTTCAACTTTATTCTTTCTTACAAACATCATAATAGCAATGATAAAGAATAAAATTGGAATAATTAATGTTACTACAAGTAATACTAAAGGTATTGTGATAATTGCTGATAACAAGAATAAGAAACCAGATAATATTCTAATGTTCATAGAAATTAAAGCTAAAAATGAAATCAATAAACAAACGATGAAATACACTATAATCGCCCAAACACCATTTTGTAACCAAATCACAAATTGTGTAGTGCTTAAGCTATTATTTGCTAAGACTTGTTGAATAAGATCATTATTATTTAATGTATTCTCTAAGTTAGCAATAGATGTATCATTACTAAATGACACTAAAGCTATAAACATCGTGACGATTGTCAAAATTAATAAGAATACCCAACTAAGCCACCCTAAAACTTTTTCTGTTAGTCGACTGACTGGACGTTTAATTTGAGTATATTGCTCTCCTGTCATTCGTTACAACTCCTTACTTTACTTATCAAGTTATTATATCGAATATAACAAAAAATAACTACCATTTTCATTTTACTTTAACGACATTTTAAAATTTAAAAAACTTTCGTTATATTCACTTAATGTTTCTTGCCCTAAATCTTGATATACTTCCAATCGTTGTTGTTCTTTTTGATTAGGATAAAATCTATGATCATTTCTAATATCTTTAGGTAACATCTTTCTTGCTTCTTTATTTGGTGTAGCATAGCCTACCCATTCAGTATTCTGCTTATTGTTTTTTTCATCTAACAGAAAATTCATAAAGCGATATGCGCCTTCTTTATTTTGTGCAGTTTTAGGTATTACCATATTATCAAACCATAAATTTGATCCTTCTTTTGGAATAACATAATTATATTTGTCACTATCTTGAACTAATGGAGCAGCAACTCCACTCCATACAACTGCAATACTTCCTTCATTTTGTTCAAGCATCATTGTGATTTCATCACCTACAACGCCTCTAACTTGTGGCGCTAAATGATGTAAATCAGATTCCGCTTTTTTGATATGTTGTGGATTTTTATCATTCAAACTATAGCCTAATTTATTAAGGCCCAAACCTATAATTTCACGTGCACCATCAACTAATAATACTTGGTTTTTATATTTAGATTTATACAAATCTTGCCAACTATTAAAAGATTCATTAGGATACTTATCCTTATTATATAGTATTCCAACAGTTCCAAAGAAATATGGTAATGAATATTGATTATGTCGGTCATATGACATATCCATATAATCTGAATCTAAATTTTTAATATTAGGTATTTTCTTATGGTCTAAAGGTTCTAATAAATGTGCACGCTTCAATTTTTGTACTGTATATTCACTTGGAAAAGCGACATCATAATGTGTTCCTCCATTACGTATCTTAGCTTCCATAGCTTCATTCGAATCAAATGTTTCATAAACCACTTGGATACCTGTTTCTTTTTCAAACTTTTTAATTAAGCTTGGATCAATATACTCTCCCCAATTATAGACGTATATTTTTTGGTTAGTGTCTGTGTTTTCTTTCGATTTGAACCAGTGACTCACGCCTAAACATAAAACACCTATCATAATTGAAATCAAAATCAATTGTAAAAATCGTTTCATGTATTGACACCTCGTTTCGGATGCTTTTTACGTTGCACGAGGTGTTGAATTGCGTAGTAACCAATAACACCTATCACGATTACACCGAATAAAATTGTTGAAATTGCATTAATTTCCATGCTTATACCTTTTCTAGCCATTGCATAAACTTCTACAGATAATACACTGAATCCATTACCAGTGACGAAGAAACTCACTGTAAAATCATCTAATGAATAAGTTAATGCCATAAAGAATCCACCGATTATAGCAGGCATAATATTCGGTATAACCACACTACTTAATAATTGCGATTCAGTAGCACCTAAATCTCTAGCAGCATTCAACATACTATCATTCATTTCATATAATTGTGGTAAAACAACAATAACAACAATTGGAATACAAAATGCGATATGGGATGCTAACACTGTCCAAAATCCAAGGCCTAAACCTGTAAAATGACCTATTGCAGTAAACATAATTAAAAATGACGCACCAATTACAACATCTGAAGATACCATTAGTACATTATTGAGCGTTAATAGCGTCACTTTAAACTGTTTATGTCTTAAGTGATATATAGCTATAGCACCGAATGTTCCAATCAATGTAGAAATTGCTGCTGCGATTAATGCGACGGCAACTGTATTAAATATGACTGACATTAATTTATCATTTTGGAATAAGGTTTGATAATGAGCCAGTGTGAAATGTTCAAAATGTATCATATTACCTGCTGAATTAAACGAATATACCATTAAAAATAATATAGGTATATATAATATAGCTATTAATATACCTATATATAGCTTGCCATACCACTTCACACAACTCACCCTTTCCTATGATTAGATTTTGATTTAGTCATAATTAAAATAAATGCCATAAAAATGATTAGGAATAACGCTATTGTTGAACCCATACCATAATTTTGAATAGTTAAAAATTGCTCTTCGATAGCTGTCCCAATATTGATCACTTTATTGCCGGCGATTAAACGTGTAATCATGAATAGTGATAATGCTGGTATAAAGGTTACTTGAACACCAGTCATTACACCTTCCCTCGTTAAAGGCATAATCACTTTACCAAAGGTTGTTAGTGGATTAGCGCCTAAATCACTTGATGCTTGTAGTAAATTATTAGGAATTGCTTTCATACTATTAAAGATTGGTAATATCATAAATGGTATATAGATATAACTTGATACTACTATGAATGCACCCGCAGTAAATAACATATTAATTGGAGATAAATTAAAGATGTTAAATAATTGGTTGATTAATCCATCATGACTCAACAAACCTATGAATGCATATGTTTTCAATAATAAGTTAATCCATGTAGGAATAATCATAATCATCAGTAGTAAATTTTGAAATTTAGATTGAGCGATATAATAAGCTGCTGGGTAACTTATTAATAACGTGACAAGTGTAATAATCACAGCAAATATAATAGAATCAGCAAACATTTTAAAATAACTCAAAGTGAAAATATTTTCATAGTTAGTTAAACTAAAATGGCCTTGATTGTCTAAAAAAGAATAATAAACAAGTAATACGACTGGAATGATTATGAATAATACCATCCAAATCAAGTATGGAATAAGCAATAAACGATTAGTATTACGCATTTTCAACATCCTCATAACTTTCAATACGTTTATCAAATTCTTCTTCCGTTTCACCTGGTACCATGATATGAATTGCTTCTGGCTCAAAATACAAGCCAACTTCACTGCCTACTTCAGCTTTACGTGTTGATTGGATCACCCATTCATATCCCTTTCTATCAACCACACAGATTTCGTAATGAACACCTCTAAAGAGCATTGAATCTACTTTTACTTGGAACAAACCTTTATCTGCTTCAATCAATGAAATATCTTCAGGACGAATGACAACTTCTACTTTTTGATTTGCAGGTATACCCATATCTACACAATCAAAATCTTGACCATAGATATTTACAACATAATCTTCTACCATTCGACCTTCTACAATATTCGATTCACCAATAAAATCAGCTACGAAACGATTGACCGGCTCATCATAAATATCGTTTGGTGTTCCAAATTGTTGAATTTTACCATCTTTCATAACAAAAATATAATCACTTAAAGCTAATGCTTCTTCTTGATCATGAGTAACAAAAATAAAAGTAATACCTAGACGAGATTGTAATTCTCTTAATTCATACTGCATTTCAGTTCTTAATTTTAAATCTAAAGCTGAGAGTGATTCATCTAATAATAAAATTTCTGGTTCGTTAACAATGGCTCTAGCGATGGCTACACGTTGTTTTTGACCACCACTCATACCATTAATATTACGATCTTCATACCCTGATAGCTTAACAAGTCGAAGTGCTTCTTCTACTTTTTCTTTAATAGCACTTTTACTCATTTTCTTTAATTTCAACCCGTACGCGATATTTTCAAATACATTGAGATGTGGGAATAAAGCATAATCTTGAAAAACTGTATTTACTTTACGTTTGTTTGGAGGTAATTTTCCAATTGGTTTATTTTGATAAATTACGTCTCCTTGATCAGGATATTCGAAGCCAGCAATTAATTTTAAAATGGTTGTTTTACCACAACCTGAAGGCCCTAATAATGTGTAAAAATGACCTGATTCTATATCTATATCAATTTCATTTAATATTTGAACGTCATCATATCCTTTGCTTACGCCTTTAAATGATAATAATGGTGCCAATATTCACAACTCCTTATAAATATGATGCTGTTGCAACAATTAATATTTTCACTTCCTGTTTTCCTTCATTAAAAAGACGATGATCATCATTTGCTTTAAAATAAAATACATCTTCTTTGTTTGCATGGTAACAATCATTACCTAATTGCAATGTCACTTGTCCTTGTAAACAATAAACAAACGTATCCGATTCTGAAGGGTTAAACGTCTTATATGATGCACCTGGTTTCAATGTTAATAGAAGTGGTTCCATTTCAAATTCATTAGATTTTGTAACTAACCAATTTAATATATAGCCTCTATCGTATTCATCATAAATGATTTGCTCTTCCTTTTTATAAATGACCTTTTGTTGCTCTGTTTCTTTAAAGAAGTCGCTAGCCGATGTTCCTAAAACCTCTAGTATATTTAAAAATGTTTCCATACTAGGAGATGCATTTTGGCTCTCTATTTGGGATATGTATCCTTTTGAAAGATCTGTTCTTTCAGCTAATTCTTCTTGTGTTAAATTTTTAATTTTTCTAAGATTTTTGAGTTTATACCCTATTTCCATAATGAAACCACCTAAAAAAGCTATATTAAGTTTACTTTTATCAAACATTTTGTTTAACGCTTAATAAAAATACCAAAATATAGCTCTACAATCAATACTTTTTATTGTTTTAAGACAAACATTTTACATTCACAACATTTTGCTTTTTGTTAAGTCAGTTTTACTTAAGACTTAGCAGAAAACACTTGTTGATCAGGGTTTTTATTTACTTCTTGGACTACCTTATAACTATTATATCCACTGCTTTTTTCAAACTCTTTAAACAGTTGTTTCTCTTCAGCTTTACCAGGCACGATTTGTTTGAAACTTTTATAAGCTTTTTTAACCTCTTCACCTTTAACTGATGATTCATAATAGTTCTCAATTTTATTAAAGAAATGAATGACATCCATCATTTCATCATTTGTCCAATCTAAATCTAATGGATATTGATATTCCAAGTTAATTCACTCCTATAGTTTAATTAGAATACAGAATTAGTGTATATGAGATGATTTAAACTGACAAATAGTTTATGAATGATAAGTCAATATAGGATAAATATTCTTATTTGAGTAGCTTTAACTTATTGTAATAAAACAAAAAAACTGGCAACAAATAATGTTGCCAGTTTAATTTAACGTAATGTTAAATTACATTGTATGGATTGGGTATCCAATTGCTTTTTCAGCTGCTTCCATTGACATTTCACCTAAAGTAGGGTGAGCATGTACAGTTAATGCAATATCTTCAGCATTCATACCTGATTCGATTGCTAAACCTAATTCAGAAATAATATCTGAAGCGCCAGTACCTACTACTTGAGCACCGATTAATGTGTCATCTTCTTTAAGTGTAATTAATTTAACGAAACCATTTGTATCATCTAATGATAATGCACGGCCGTTAGCTGCATAAGGGAATTTAGAAGCTTTAATTGATAAACCTTCTTCTTTCGCTTGAGCTTCAGTATAACCTACTTGAGCTAATTCAGGCTCAGTGAAGCATACTGCAGGCATACCAATGTAATCAACTTCTGCTGCTTGTCCATCAATAGCCTCTGCAGCTACTTTTGCTTCATAGCTTGCTTTATGAGCAAGAGGTAATCCTGGAACGATATCACCAATTGCATAGATATTATTGATTGAAGTACGGCTTTGTTTATCAACTTCGATTAATCCACGTTCACCAAATTTAAGACCTAATTCTTCTAAGCCTAATTCATCAGTATTTGGACGACGACCTACAGTTACTAATACATAATCAGCTTCGATAGTTTGTTCTTCACCTTTAGCTTCATAAGTAACTTTTACGCCATTTTCAGTTTCTTCAGCTGATTTAGCCATTGCTTCAGTAACGATTTCGATACCTTTTTCTTTCATGCCTTTTTTAACTGGTTGAGTCATTTGTTTCTCAAAGCCACCTAAGATATCTTTAGCACCTTCAAGAATTGTCACTTCAGAACCAAAGTTAGCAAATGCAGTACCAAGTTCTGAACCGATATAACCGCCACCAACTACTACTAATTTACCAGGGACTTCTTGTAAGTTTAATGCACCTGTTGAATCGATAACACGGTTACCAAATTCAAAATTAGGAATTTCAATTGGTCTAGAACCAGTTGCAATGATTGCATTTTTGAAATTGTAAGTTTGAGCACTTTTTTCGTCCATAACGCGTAAGCTATTGTTATCAACAAAGTAAGCTTCGCCTTTAACGATTTCAACTTTATTACCTTTTAATAAACCTTCAACCCCACCAGTTAATTTATTAACAACTGATGATTTGAATTCTTGAACTTTTTCATAGTTTAAAGAAACACTTTCAGCGATTACCCCTAAGTTTTCTGAATGTTGTGCTTCAACAAAACGATGAGATGCGTGTAATAAAGCTTTTGAAGGAATACAACCAACGTTTAAGCAAACACCGCCTAAATTACCTTTCTCAACGATTGTTACTTTTTGTCCAAGTTGTGCTGCACGAATTGCTGCAACATAACCTCCAGGACCTGCTCCGATTACAATAGTATCTGTTTCAATTGGGAAATCTCCAACTACCATCTTTTTACCCCTCCATTAATAATAATTCTGGATTATTTAATAAACGCTTGATGTGATTCATAGCATTTTGTCCAGTTGCACCATCAATTTGTCTGTGGTCAAAGCTTAATGATAATGCAAGAACTGGAGCTGCTACAATTTCTCCATCTTTAACAATCGGTTTTTGAGCGATGCGCCCAATTCCTAAGATAGCTACTTCTGGGTGATTAATAACTGGAGTGAACCATTGTCCACCAGCTGAACCGATATTACTGATTGTACATGTTGCACCTTTCATTTCGTCAGATGTTAATTTACCGTCACGTGCTTTTACAGCAAGTTCGTTAATTTCATCTGAGATTTGGAAGATTGATTTACGATCTGCATGTTTAACAACAGGTACTAATAAGCCTCTGTCTGTATCTGCAGCGATACCAATATTCCAATAGTGTTTGTGTACAATCTCTCCAGCTTCTTCATTAAATGAAGTATTAAGTGCTGGATATTTTTTAAGTGCAGAAACAAGTGCTTTCACTACATATGGTAAGAAAGTAAGTTTTGTACCTTGTTCAGCTGCGATTTCTTTGAATTTCTTACGGTGATCCCATAATTGTTGAACATCAATTTCATCCATTAATGTAACATGTGGTGCTGTGTGTTTAGAATTAACCATTGCTTTGGCAATTGCTTTACGCATAGCTGGGATTTTTTCAGTTGTTTCTGGGAAGTCGCCTTCTGGTACTGATTGTGTTGCTGATGTAGTTGTAGTCTCTTCAGAAGTACTTGCTGCACTTTCATTAGATGCTGTTTGAGTAGCGCCACCATTTAAGTGTGCATCAATATCTTCTTTTGTGATTCGACCATTTTTACCAGATCCAGCAACTGCTTTAATATTCACGCCATTATCACGTGCATATTTACGTACTGAAGGCATTGCTTTAATTGTTCTATTTTCATCAACTTCAGCATCTTGAGTGCTTGCTGCAGGTTGACTTTCTTGTGATGAAGCACTTTCTTCTTTCGCTGCTTCTTCTTTTGGTTCTTCACTTGATGAATCATCACTGTGATTACCTTTGAATTGCATTTCTTCAGCATCTGGTGCATCAATTTTAACAATAATGTCACCAACAACTGCTACTGTACCCTCATCTACTAATACTTCTTCAACTGTACCACTTACTGGTGAAGGGATTTCTACAACAGATTTGTCATTTTGGACTTCTGCTAAGACATCGTCTTCTTCAATTGTATCTCCAGCTTTTACAAACCATTTTACAATTTCACCTTCGTGGATACCTTCCCCGATGTCGGGTAATCTAAATTCAAATGCCACGGTCTTTTTCCTCCTAAGATTTTCTTAATAAAGAAATCACTTTTTAATTTAAACTTTATTTAAAGATTAAAACTCTAAAGTTGCTTTTGCTTTTTCTACGATATCATTTTTGTTTGGTAACCAAACATTTTCAGCTTGAGTAAATGGATATACTGTATCTGCTGCTGCTACACGTGCAATAGGTGCTTCTAATGAAAGAATTGTACGTTCAGCTAATTCAGCTGCAACTTGTGCACCAACACCTGCTTGACGTTGAGCTTCTTGAACTACTACAGCTCTGTTCGTTTTTTCAACTGAAGCCACTAATGTATCGATATCAATTGGTTGAACTGTACGTAAATCGATTACTTCAACTGAATAACCTTCTTTTTCTAATTCTTCAGCTGCTTTTAATGATTCTTGTACCATTGCACCGTATGCGATTAAAGTAATGTCATTACCTTCTTTTTTCACATTAGCTTTTCCAATATCAATTGTGTATTCTTCTTCAGGAACTTCTTCTCTGAAAGAACGATATAATTTCATATGCTCTAAATATACAACTGGGTCATTACTTCTAATTGAAGAAATTAATAATCCTTTAGCATCATATGGGCCTGAAGGAATAACTACTTTCAAACCAGGAGATTGAGCTAAAATACCTTCTAAATTATCTGCGTGTAATTCTGGTGTATGCACACCGCCACCAAATGGACTACGAATAGTTACAGGTGCAGTTTTAGAACCACCTGAACGGAAACGAGTACGTGCAATTTGTCCAGCTACTGAGTCAAATACTTCAAATACGAATCCTAAGAATTGGATTTCCATTACAGGGCGGAAACCTTCAACAGCTAAACCTAAAGCTAAGCCACCAATTCCTGATTCTGCAAGTGGTGTATCGAATACACGATCTTCACCAAATTCTTTTTGTAAACCTTCAGTAACACGGAATACACCGCCGTTAACACCAACGTCTTCACCGAAAACTAAAACGTCTTCGTCATTTTTAAGTTCAGTTTTAAGCGCATCATTAATCGCTTGAACCATTGTCATTTGTGCCATGGCTTACTTCGACTCCTTCTCTTTGTAAATTTCATATTGTTCTGCTAAATTTTGAGGCATTTCTTCATACATAATTTCCATTAGAGAAGTAACAGTTTGTTTTTCTGTTTTGTCGGCCTCTTTAATAGCTGTTTTGATGTCTGATTTAGCACGTTCAATAACTTCATTTTCTTTGTCTTCATTCCAAAGACCTTTATTTTCTAAGAATTTTCTGAAACGAACTAATGGATCTTTTTTCTCCCATTCTGCGTCTTCATCTGAAGTTCTGTAACGTGTAGGGTCGTCACCAGCCATAGTATGTGGTCCGTAACGATATGTCATTGTTTCGATTAGTGTTGGGCCTTCACCTGCAACTGCACGTTCACGAGCCTCTTTAGTAGCTTGATATACTGCTAATGCATCCATACCATCAACTTGGATACCAGGGATACCAACAGCAATCGCTTTTTGAGCTAATGAAGTTGCTGCAGTTTGTTTACTACGTGGTGTTGAAATCGCGTAGTTGTTATTTTGAATAACAAAAATTGCTGGTGCTTTATATGCTGAAGCAAAGTTAATACCTTCATAGAAGTCACCTTGAGATGAACCGCCATCACCAGTATAAGTAATCGCTACTGCATTTTTGCCTCGTTTTTTAAGACCAAACGCAACACCTGCTGTTTGTACATACTGTGCACCGATAATGATTTGTGGACTCAGTGCATTCACACCTTCAGGGAATTGGTTACCTTTAAAGTGTCCTCTTGAGAATAAGAAAGCTTCCGTTAATGGTAAACCATGCCAAATAATTTGTGGCACATCACGGTAACCAGGAAGAATAAAATCTTCTTTTTCTAACGCGTATTGAGATGCTAACTGTGATGCTTCTTGTCCAGCTGTTGGTGCATAGAAACCTAAACGACCTTGTCTATTTAAAGAAATAGAGCGTTGATCTAGAATACGTGTCCATACCATTCTTTCCATTAATTCTACTAATTCTTCATCTGTTAAATCAGGTACTAAGTCTTCATTTACAACGTTGCCATCTACGTCTAAAATTTGAACCATTTCAAATTTCGACTGTGTGTCATTTAGTACTTTTACTGCATCGAATTGGGCTTGTAACTTAGGAGCCATTCAATTCACCATACCTTTCCCATATATAAATAGAAATTCATTTTATCCATAACAATTGTATCACAAAAAAATAAGCCTGTTAAACGATTTCATAAAGTTCTGTTTCATAGAAAAAAGATACAGATGTCAGAACTGTACTACTACATTCTTCCTATCTGTATCAGTCAAGAAATTATTTTAATTGGTCTACATCTTGTTTTTCTTTATTTACCTTGTTCATCGCTTTTGAATACGCTTTAAATTTCTTGTTCATATCTTTATATGTTTTACCTAACTCTTTCGATTTTTCATCAACTTCGTCTTGTGTTGCACCATCTTTATTGATAAAACTAAACAGTGATTTTTCTTTTTCAAGCGCTTTTTTGTAAGCCTTTGCATAATCACTATGTGATTTATATTTATCCTTAATAGCTTTATCTAACTCTTCAACTTCTTTTTTCTTATCTTTATTATCTATATTGTCTATATGTGATTCTGCCTTTTTAAATTCTTTTTCAGAATCGGCTAATGCCTTTTCTTCTTTCTTGAATTCTTTTTCACGTTTTTCTACATTTTCAACGATGTCATTAGCTGCTTTTTCTCTTGTTTGTTGATCTTTCTCGTTAGCTTTTTTAAATAACTTTTGTTTTTCTTCTTCTAATTTATTAATTTTTTTACTTACATTTGCAACTGGTTTCTCTTTATCAAAAGCATTTTGAACTTGTTCATCATATGCTTTTATTTCTTTTTTATCTGTTGTACATCCGGCTAGTAATACTGCTGATGTTGCAACAACTGCTATTGTTTTGTTTAATTTCATTTCTGTATCCTCCTCAAAGTTGTACGATTGTTATCATAAATAAATCTCTCTCATAAATCAAAGAAATCGGCTAAGTATCTTACGTCTATTTTAATCCCTAACGATATACATTAATAACGGTTATACTGCAGAGATATATCACGTTTGCGTATCTTCACATTTAATTTTAAAGGTACTTTCGTAACACATCATAATTCATGTGTATTATTATTTTAACTTTTATTTTCATTTTCTACTAATAATATAATTTACTTCAATGTACTTCTACCTATTATATTTGGTATATTTGTAATTAAGGAAGGTGTCAGACATGATAACAATGAAAGATATAATTAGAGATGGTCATCCAACACTTCGTGAAAAAGCTCAAGAATTAAGTTTCCCATTATCAAATGAAGATAAAGAAACATTAAAAGCTATGCGCGAGTTTTTAATCAATAGTCAGGATGATGACATCGCCAAAAAATATGGTTTACGCTCAGGTGTGGGTTTAGCTGCACCACAAATTAATGTATCCAAAAGAATGATTGCCGTGTATTTACCAGATGATGGAAATGGGAAATCATATGATTACATGCTAGTTAATCCAAAAGTGATGAGTTATAGTGTTCAAGAAGCCTATTTGCCAACTGGTGAAGGTTGTCTAAGTGTAGATGAAAATATTCCTGGTTTAGTTCATCGTCATAATAGAGTCACTATTAAAGCTCAAGATATCGATGGTAATGACGTAAAATTACGTTTAAAAGGCTATCCAGCTATCATTTTCCAACACGAAATTGATCATTTGAATGGCATTATGTTCTATGATCATATTGATGATTCTAATCCTTTAGCACCTCATCCAGATGCAGTTGAAGCATGATTTGATTTAACCTCGAAAGTAACATGACTTTCGAGGTTTTTTATTTAATAGATTTCAATCAAATAAAACAATAGCGTTTAAATAAATAAGTTTGAAGTTGTGACTAAATTGATATATGGTTTTTCCCAAAGCTAAATAGAGATTGAAGGTTCTTACTATATTACGTGCCCTGTTCGTTCACTTAATGATAAAACTGCTTTATTTCTTTTGATACATCATGTAAAATATACATTAACTGAAATCTTAGTGAATTAATCCTATTTTTCAAAAATTGAACGACATGATTTCCCTGGAAAACATACTCGGCAGTGAAATTAAATAATTATAGTTGTATATTTATTTAGATTAGCTGGTATGTCTGTTATTAAATTTAAATACACATACTTTTATTGAAGAACAATATCTATGATAAAACCTGATTTCTATCTTTAATAACCCGAGCTATCAACCACGGGACTTGAATAAATATTAAAAACATCCTTAGGAGGAATTATATCAATGGCAGTATTTAAAGTATTCTATCAACATAATAAAGATGAAGTTATCGTGCGTGAAAACACGCAAACGATTTATGTTGAAGCACAAACTGAAGAACAAGTAAGACGTTATTTAAAAGACCGTAATTTTAATATCGAATTTATCACTAAATTAGAGGGCGCACATTTAGATTACGAAAAAGAACATTCAGATCATTTTAATGTGGAGAATGCTGAATAATGAAGCAATTACATCAAAATGAAGTAGGTGTATATGCACTTGGTGGTTTAGGTGAAGTAGGTAAAAATACTTATGCTATCGAGTACAAAAATGAAATCGTGATTATAGATGCGGGTATTAAATTCCCTGATGATAATCTACTTGGAATTGATTATGTGATTCCTGATTACACTTACTTAGAACAGAACCAAGATAAAATCGTTGGTCTGTTCATCACTCATGGACACGAAGATCATATAGGTGGTGTGCCCTTCCTATTAAAGCAAATTAATGTACCTATTTACGGTGGTCCATTAGCTTTAGGTTTGATTAGAAACAAATTAGAAGAACATAATTTATTACGTACGGCTCAATTAAATGAAATCAATGAAGATAGTGTGATTAAATCCAAACATTTTGAAATATCGTTCTATCTTACAACACACAGTATTCCTGAAGCATATGGTGTTATTGTTGATACACCTGAAGGTAAAATTGTTCATACTGGTGACTTTAAATTTGATTTCACACCTGTTGGCGAGCCAGCAAACATTGCAAAAATGGCTAAATTAGGTGAAGAAGGCGTACTTTGTCTACTTTCTGATTCTACGAATGCATTAGTTCCTGACTTTACTCTTAGTGAACGTGAAGTAGGACAAAATGTCGATAAAATTTTCCGTAATTGTAAAGGTCGTATCATTTTCGCGACATTTGCTTCGAACATCTATCGTGTTCAACAAGCAGTCGAAGCAGCAGTTAAGCATAATAGAAAAATTGTTACATTCGGTCGTTCAATGGAAAACAATATTAAAATAGGTATGGAGCTAGGATACATTAAAGCTCCACCAGAAACATTTGTAGAACCAGGAAAAATCAATAATATTCCTAAACATGAATTACTTATTTTATGTACTGGCTCACAAGGTGAGCCTATGGCAGCATTATCTCGTATCGCTAACGGTACACATAAACAAATCAAGATTATCCCAGAAGATACTGTTGTATTTAGTTCATCACCTATTCCAGGTAATACTAAAAGTATAAACCGTACAATTAACGCTTTATATAAAGCTGGTGCAGATGTTATTCATAGTAAAATTTCTAACATCCATACTTCTGGACATGGATCTCAAGGCGACCAACAATTGATGTTACGTTTAATCCAACCTAAGTACTTCTTACCTATTCATGGTGAGTATCGTATGCTCAAAGCACATGGTGAAACTGGTGTTGACTGCGGTGTTGACGAAGATAACGTCTTTATCTTCGATATCGGTGATGTACTTGCTTTAACTCATGATTCAGCACGTAAAGCAGGTAGAATTCCATCAGGTAATGTGCTTGTTGATGGTAGTGGTATTGGTGATATTGGTAATGTGGTAATCAGAGATCGTAAATTATTATCTGAAGAAGGTTTAGTAATTGTGGTTGTTAGTATAGACTTTAATACAAACACATTACTTTCAGGTCCTGATATCATTTCACGAGGCTTTGTGTATATGCGTGAATCTGGACAACTTATTTATGATGCGCAACGTCGTATTAAAACTGATGTTATTTCTAAATTAAACCAAAATAAAGACATACAATGGCATCAAATTAAATCATCAATCATCGAGACTTTACAACCGTACTTGTTCGAAAAGACAGCTCGTAGACCAATGATTTTACCTGTCATTATGAAAGTTAATGAAGATAAAAAATAATAATATTATAATTTCCCATAAGCTACTATCATCTTTATGATAATGCTTATGGGATTTCTTAAAAAAATGGTTTAGCCAAGATAATTGACTAAACCATTTTTTATTTAGCTATGTTTTTTTCAAATCGACCTAAATCATTATCATGACCAATCATGATTAAGATATCACCAATTTCAATATTTAAATTTGGGTCTGGTGACACAATAAACTGCTTTCCTCTTTTAATTGCAATAATATTAATTCCATATTGTGCACGAATATCTAAATCGATAATTGTTTGGCCAGTCATTTTTTCAGTAGCTTTTAATTCAACGATAGAGTGTTCATCTGCTAATTCTAAATAATCAAGTACACTCGCACTAGCTACATTATGTGCTATACGACGGCCCATATCACGTTCAGGATGGACAACAGTGTCCGCACCAATCTTATTTAATATTTTAGCATGATAATCATTTTGTGCTTTGGCAGTTACCTTTTTAACACCTAATTCTTTTAAAATAAGTGTTGTTAACGTACTAGATTGAATATTTTCACCGATAGCAACTATAACATGGTCAAAGTTTCTAATTCCTAAACTTTTCATTACTGCTTCATCAGTAGTATCTGCTACTACCGCATGAGTTGCAATATCACTATATTCATTAACTCTATTCTCATCACTATCAATGGCCATAACATCCATATCTAAGGCGTTAAGTTCTCTAACAATACTGCCACCAAAGCGTCCTAAACCAATTACTACGTATTCCTTTTCCATATAGTCCTCCGCTTATTACACATTTACATAACAACGATTAAATCAACTTTCTTTTAAATGATACTAAATAAAGCTAATACAAAATCGAAATTATGATTTGTTCTACTTTAAGTTGATTATTTTTTTCCTTCAACATAATCTTTATCGAAAACAAATAGTCTCAATAATAATAGTAACGATGGAACTAATAAAAGTAAACCTAAAATAAATGCGATGACCAATGCTAGACCCATTTCATCATTCACATGGGAACTTGATATTTTTACGAATGGATGTAATAAATATGGTAATTTGCTCATACCATATCCAAAGAATGCGAATAACATTTGCAAAATTACCATTATAAATGCTAAACCATGATTTCTTTTGAAAATAGTTAGTGCACCTGCAACTAGGAAAAAGATAAAACTTATCACAAACATCCACCAATAGTTAAAAACAGCATTATTAAAATGATCCGAGTTTTGTACTCTTAAAGATAAAAAGACAAACAATGAAATAATAATCATTGGTGGTCCCCAAAATATATGCCAACGTCTCATTAAATGATATGCCGGTTCATCCTTTGCTTTATTAGCATAGAATGTAAGAAATCCAGAAGATATATAAAGGACTGAAATAATCGCCAAGAATACAACTGACCAAGCAAATGGACTTAGTAATAGTTGAACCCAGTCTAAATCAACATGGTTCCCCACCTCTTTGATATAGCCACCTTCTGAAATTGTTAACGCAGTTGCTAATGCAGCTGGAATGAGTAAACCTGTTAATCCATATAGAAAAATCCATGGCAATTTTGTATCTTGTCCATAATTTTCAAAAGCATAGAAACTGTTTCTAATTGAGATTAGAATCGTACCAATTGATCCTGGTACAAGTAAAACCGTGCCTAAATACTTAACAGAATCTGGGAAAAAACCAATAAATCCAACAAAGAAAAATACAAAGAACACATTTGTGACTTCCCATACTGGGCTAAGATATCTTTCAATAAGATGATTAATTTTCTTCTCTTCACCTGTAATCTTAGAATGCAATGCGAAGAATCCAGCACCAAAATCAATTGAGGCTACGATGATATAACAAAATAAAAATATCCATAAAACTGAAATACCTATATATGAATATATCATTTGTTATCACCTCTTTCTTTTAGAACTTGATTGACATCATTGATAGCAGGTTTATTTCTAAACATTCTGAGTAGTACATATGCAGATGTCACGATGAGTACAAGATATAATAAACCAAATAAAATCGTCACTAATGTGATGCCTCCAGCTTGAGTCGCTGCCTGAGATACTCTTAAGTATCCTCTTACAATCCAAGGTTGGCGTCCCATTTCAGTTAAGAACCAACCAAATTCGATAGCTAACATAGACGCTGGTCCAGTAAGCAATATGCTATATAAAACGACCTTATGCGTGATAAAGTGTCGTAACTTCTTAATTAATAAAATCAACATAAATATCCCTGAAATCACAAAACAGAATACGCCCATTGAAACCATTAAGTCAAAGAAATAATGAACAATTAAAGGAGGCAATTCATTTTTAGGAAAATCGTTAAGTCCTTTAACTGTCGTCTTAAAATTATTATCAGCTAAGAAACTTAACATTCCTGGGATTTCTATTGCACCTGATACTTCATTTGTCTTTTCATTTAAAACACCAAAAAATACTAAATTGGCTTGGGATTGTGTGTCAAAATGCCATTCATATGCAGCTAATTTTTCTGGTTGTACTTTATGTAAAAATTTGGCAGACATATCTCCTGCTAACATCGATAACAATGTTGAAATAAAACCAACAATCATCGTCATTTTTAAGGCTTTCAAATGATATATTTTATCTTCTGAATACGACTGTTTTAACAATTTAAATGCAGCAATTGCCGCAAGAATAAATGCCATTGTCATTCCAGCGGTTGCAACGACATGGAAAGATCTTACGATGAATGATGAATTAAACATCGCTTCTAATGGTTGAACATTAACCATACGTCCATTTTTCATTTCAAAACCAGCTGGCGTATTCATAAACGAGTTAACTGATGTAATGAAAAATGCTGAGAATGATCCACCTATAATTACAGGTAATCCTATAACAAAATGAATCCATTTATTCTTAAATCTTTCCCAAGTATAAAGATAAATACTAAGAAATATAGCTTCAAAAAAGAATGCAAATGTTTCCATAAATAGAGGTAATGCAATCACATGTCCACCCATTTTCATAAATGTCGGCCATACAAGCGATAATTGCAAACCAATAATAGTACCTGTCACTACACCAACAGCCACTGTAATGGTATATCCTTTCGACCATCGTTTCGCTAATGCAATATAATGTGCATCATTGTTACGTATGCCAAGAAATTCTGCAATAACAAACATTAATGGCATACCTACACCAATCGTCGCAAATATGATATGAACGGCTAAGGTCATACCTGTAAGCAAACGACTCATTTCAACTGAATCCATATATAATCACCTTGAATTTATATTTTTGTAATTTCACAATGCTTAAAATTATAAATCCTTATCAAGATGAACTAAATGTTTTTGCTTGAATTTTTGATATAAAATTTTTATAGAGACACATAATGTTCACACCATTGATATTTTATAAAATTAAATATAAGATAGAATAATATAAATTAGCACATAGAAAGGAAGACTGAAGTGTCACATATTACGATTTATACACAAGATGATTGTCCACCTTGTACCTTTGTAAAAAATCATCTTCAAGCAAATCATGTGGATTTTACAGAAAAGAATATAAAAAATAATCAATATCGTATAGAAATGATGGATTATGATGCATTTGCGACGCCATTTATCTTATTGAACGATGAACCTATGTATCAAGTTGATATGGATAAAATTAATCAAGCTTTTGACATTCAATAATTGATTAGAAAAAAAAAAGACTAATTAAATAAAAACCAACTAAAGCAATTTAGATTGCTCTAGTTGGTTTTTTATTATTATTTTGAAATGTTATTAACTAATTCCATAACTTCTTCTTGTGTTGCACAATGAATAGCACGGTTCGCTAGTTCTGACATTTCATTTTTACTTAAACCATTAATTTGTCTTCTAGCTTTAAGAATAGATGTTGGACTCATTGAGAATTCATCTAGACCTAAACCTAATAGTAATGGTACTGCAGTAGCATCTCCTGCCATTTCACCACACATACCAGTCCATTTACCTTCTTTGTGAGAAGCTTCAATGACTTGTTTTACTAAGCGTAAAATTGAAGGGTTGTATGGTTGATATAAGTAAGATACACGTTCAGACATACGGTCAGCTGCTAATGTGTATTGGATTAAGTCATTTGTACCAATACTAAAGAAATCTACTTCTTTAGCAAATACATCAGCTAATGCTGCTGTCGCTGGTATTTCAACCATGATACCTAACTCAATATCTTCAGAAACTTCATAACCTTCATTTTGAAGATTTTCTTTTTCTTCTAATAACATTGCTTTAGCATCACGGAATTCCTTGATAGTTGCTACCATTGGGAACATGATATTTAATTTACCATAAACTGATGCACGTAATAACGCGCGTAATTGTGGTCTGAAAATATCAGGTTGAGCTAAGCAAAGACGAATCGCTCTGTATCCTAAGAATGGATTCATTTCGTCTGGTAAATCTAAATATGGTAATTCTTTGTCGCCACCGATATCCAATGTACGAACAACAACACGTTTACCATCCATAGTTTCTAATACTTTTTTGTATGCTTCAAATTGTTCTTCTTCAGTAGGTAATTGATCTCTACCCATGTATAAGAACTCAGTACGATATAAGCCAATACCTTGTGCACCATTTTCAATGACACCTGGTAAATCGTTTGGTGTACCAATATTAGCTGCTAACTCTGCGTGAACACCATCAACAGTTACTGTATCAGCATCACGTAATTTTTGTAATTCTTGTTTATCTTCAAAGAAACGTTCACGTTTATTTTGATAAGCGATAACTTCATCTTCTGTAGGATCGATGATAACATCACCAGTTAAACCATCAACAATAATCATATCACCTTGTTTAACTTCTTTAGTGATTGATTTAGTACCAACTACTGCTGCGATTTCTAATGAACGACTCATAATCGCAGAGTGACTTGTTCTACCGCCAATATTTGTAACAAACCCTTGAACGAATTCTTTATTTAACTGCGCAGTATCAGAAGGTGTTAAGTCATTACCAATAATAACAACACTTTCATCAATCATACTTGGGTTTGGTAATTCAACCCCAAGAATATGTGCTAACACACGTTTAGATACGTCTCTAATGTCTGCAGCACGTTCTTTCATGTATTCATTATCCATTGATTCAAATATAGTAATGAATTGAGTTGTAACCTCATTTAATGCTGTAGCTGCATTAACATGATCATTTTTAATTTTATCTTGAATTGGTTGAATTAATTCTGGATCATCTAAAACAAGTAAATGCGCATCAAAAATGGCAGCTTTATCAGCGCCTAATTGAACTTCTGCATTATTTCTTATTTTAGTTAATTCAATTTTAGATGCTTCGATAGCGTTATTGAATTTGCTAGTTTCACCTTCGACATCAGTAATTGTTTCACTGCTATCAAAAGATAAATCTGGCTCAACTATTAAGTAAGCTTTAGCGATTGCTACACCATCAGATGCAGCAATACCATTAATTAATTTAGACATATTACTTAGTTAAACCTTCTTTTGATAAGACATCACTGATAGATTCGATTGCATCTGCCTCATCGCTACCGTCAGCATAAATTGTAATTTCAGCATCTTTACCTACACCTAAACTCATAACACCCATGATTGATTTTAAGTTTACTTTTTTACCGTTATATTCTAATTGAATATCTGAATCAAATTTTGAAGCTGTTTGTACCAACATTGTAGCTGGGCGAGCGTGGATTCCTGTTTCGTCGATAATTACATATGATTTTTGTTCCATAATTTATTTCTCCTTCTATAAGTTAGAATCTTCAATATACTTACAATCTAACATAAATTTTTATACCTTAACTTTACCAAAACCAATAGTTAAATTCAATTTCTTTAAAACCGGTTTCAGTATATTTCTACAATTTTTTAACAAATTATATCCCTTAAAGTAACTCTTTGATGACTTTTTCACATTTTTCGATATGATCTTGACCTAATCTTTTCATAAAGTAATAACTAATTGATGCTGAAACTGCTTGTCCTACAAATGGGAACCATTTAGTTTGTTTAGCTGCAGTACGTTTTGCCACATCTCTAATCACTACTTTCATCAGTGCATTAGTTAATTTTTTACCAATAAACTGACTACCTTGAATAGCTGCAGCAGACATTATTCGTTCTCTAACGTCATCACTTAATGAATTGACTTGTTTATGATCTAGTCCATAAATTTTATTGACATCACTAATGATATCTCTCATTAATTTTATATCAACACCAAAGTCTAATCCAGGAATTGGTACTACACTCATTCCTGATGATAGTAAAGATTTCTTCTTAACGAGATTCTCTGCTTGTGCACGTCTTTGTTGTAACTCATTTTGAGTCACAGGTAAATTACTTTTTTCTTTGATTTCTTCAATATTTAATACTTTATTACCAACTGTATTTGTGACTCTGTTCGTCATTTTATTTCTTATGCTCATCTTATTCACACTCCCATGAATCTTATTTCAATAAGACTCTATACCCAGATTACAACTATTTAATGCTCAATATTAACAAAAATTGCTTTTAAATACTTTGAAGGTTTGTAATGTGGATGTGTTTTAAAGTCTTTAGGTAATCCCATCACCTCATTGATTTCATAATCCACTTCAGCTTCATCTAATGTTGTTTTGATAACATTTTTAAATGCCTTTAATGAAAACACGCTTGAATTTGTGCATAATAATAATGTACCTTTTGGTGATAATACTTCTAAAGCACCATTAATCAATTTGTCGTAATCTTTTTGTACTGAAAATGTTTTCTTTTTATTACGTGCAAAACTTGGTGGATCAATCACAATAGTGTCATATTGATGTCCGTGGCGTTTTGCATAATTATAATAATCAAATGTATCCATGACATAAATATATTGTGATTTTGGATCAATAGCATTAAGCCCAAAATTCTCTTCGGTTAATCCTCTAGAGCGATTAGCTAAATCTACACTAGTTGTTGATTTA
This sequence comes from Staphylococcus warneri, assembly GCF_900636385.1. Lineage (NCBI taxonomy): Bacteria > Bacillati > Bacillota > Bacilli > Caryophanales > Staphylococcaceae > Staphylococcus > Staphylococcus warneri. The sequence goes on from NZ_LR134269.1 coordinate 1,736,622, forward strand.
GCCTTATTTGCAGATACTACTGAAAAAGCCCCTGTATAGCTAAACACATTTAAAAGATGACGCCCTTCTGAGAATTGATCACGTAATTTCTTTCTTACTTCTTTTTGATCAAGGAAAATACCTGTCATTAAGCCATCATCTAAATCCACATTATAAAAAGTGAAGTTTTCTTCGATGACGATTGGAAATGCTTGTTGTTCTCCCTCAACAAATCCACCTGTATATTCAGTATCTTTAAATCTCATTTTTTCGTAGATAGACTGATACTTAAAGACTGTTTTGATAGCTTCTAATATATGATATCTAAATTTGTAAATACCTTTTGAATACCATTGAATTAATAAATGCCCATCATAATTGTCGATCGTTAAACCACCGACACCATCACCTTCAGCATTGAACAATCTAAAAGCATTCGTACCATCTATATGATAGTAATATTCTCGTTCTTCTAAAGCTTTTTCAAATAATCGTTTAAAAAATGCAGTATTAATATCTTCAGATGGATCATAACTCAATACCCAACCTAAACCTTTGTGTTGTCTACCTACATAAGCAGTTGCTACATATTGTTCTTTCCCATCAACTAATTTGAATAAATCACCTTCTTTAAGATGATCTTGGGCATAAATATCTTCTTCATCAATTAAAGGATATTGATTGTGATATTTTGATTCTTTACCTCTATTTAAAGTTGCAATCTTCATTTATTACACTAACCTTTCTTTTATACGTTTAATTTCTTCAACCGTCACATTGCTATGTTGATTCGTAAATGCATTTTACATTATATATATTTACTAATTGAATGATTCATTTATTATTTTAACAAAGAATGCTACTTAGTCCTATTTTCTAACAAAAAAGAGTGAGCTTACAATTCGATCGATTAAAGAAGGAATTGTAACCCACCCTATAACACGTGTGATTTGTTTAGATTAATTTGTTTTTATATTCTTTTTATCATTCTTTTGGTTTATCTCTTAACTGTAATGAATAAGCAACAATCATTGCTAGTAACATAAGCAATAAAGTTGGTGTTATAAATACAGATAACAATAAACCGTGAACCATAATATTTATGAATTCAGTTAATAATTTAAAGAATAAGATACTTCCCATAAATAATTGTAAGAAGTAAAATTTACCTCTTAAGAAATAAGTAAGTGTTGTAGCAATATAAACAATGATAATGAATAAAAGTAATAATAATGTTACCCATTCAATCACATATTGCGTTTGTGATAATTCCCATTCTCCAGATAAGAACAATGCATTTCTGTTGTTAAATTCTAAGAATGTAAAGAAGAATATAACTAAACCACAGAAAATTTCAACATACATTGGTTTTATCCATTTTGGCTTTCTCATCCAATTTGGAATATCATCTTCTTGAATATCAACAATATTTTTTACTTTTTCTTTAAATTTATCCCTTTTAACTCTAATTCTTTCTAAATCAACACTTCTTCTTGTTTTACGTGCATATTCTGTTGTCTTATCTTGTAGTTGTTTTAAGTGAACTTTAGTTTGATTTGAGACATTACCTTTACTTGTTCTTGATAATTCAGGTTCTTCTTCGCCTAATTCTTGTTTAGTAAGCGGCAGAGCACGTCTTAAGAACAAGAAGTTCCAAATTGACATTTGTCCTAATAACCACATAATAATAAAGAATGTATTAACACTTAAAATATCAATAGATTCAATTTCATTAGCGTCAATACGACCATGCAATGCAATTTGAGTAATAAGATAACTGATACCATATGACACTATAATCCACATATAATGACTTTTTCGATTATCACTATTCAATTCATCTTTATATACAATGTATCCAATATGTATGATGAACGGAATAATAAATACGATACCAAAGAATCCATACACTTGCATCATAAGAACTAGAGTAATTAAGAAATACATTACCCCTATGACCAAGAAGAAAATTGAAATATCATAATCATACTTAATTGTTCTAAATAACGTATGACCTAGTAACATTACTAAGATACCAAATAATATAATGATTATGGCACTTACAATTGGGAAACCCCCGATAAATCTACTCATCACTTTAATTATTTCAGCGAAAAATGCGTTCAGGAATTCCCATATATTATACACATGTGTATTTACCTTCTTATCTCCATTTAACTGTTTAATAAGCGGTAAGTTAATTAATATAATGAGTCCTGTGAAAAGTGAAACGATACCGATGATATAACTAAATATGATCTCGGTGTGTTTCTTAAGAAAAGACATACTATTCACCTCAAAAGTTATTATATATGAAGAACTTATTCTTGTCTTTAATAAATCACTAAATACGTCTATAGACCTAGAAAAGTTTATTATTAGCATAACTGGGTAAAAGGTGTATGTAAACAATAAAACACAATTAGGGGTGGATTTATTATGAGTAATGAAGAATTTGCAAAAAAATCAGCTGAAAAAGCCAAAGAAGCAGAAGAGAAACTAAAAGAACAAAAAGAAGAAAAAACAAATGATACAGAACAAACTAAAAAAGATATTGATGATGCGTTAAATTAATATCTACTTGCTAGTTAAATCATAATAAGAATTCAATTTTCTATAAAAACTACGTGCCTAGGGTGTTTTTGATATCCTAGGTACTTTTTATGTTTACAAGCAATATACGTCTATTTCACTTAATTTTTATGATTCTTTATTCCATATCCCTTTCTAAAATTCCTACTCACTTCCAATTATTTGCATAAAATCAAAATATTATTTTATGAAATATTTTATTAACTTGACAATCCACATGAAAAATCATACATTAAAGACAAATTAAAAATAATAAACGCACTAGGGGTGTTTTGAACTGAGATGAGGTTAACCCTCAAACCCTTTGAACCTGATCTAGCTAGATACTAGCGTAGGAAAGTGTAATTAACAAAGATTATAATCGTATGTTGAATCATATTCTTATGTTTTACGCACAACTTTCCTAGAGATGGTTGTGCGTTTTTTTAGGAGGATGTTTTTATGTCAAAAGGTTTAAAGCTTTCTGAGATATTAGTGACAGTACTTATCTCTGTAATTTTTGCCATTATTTATAACTTATGGTGGTTATTTTATAATGTTGCACAAGTCGCTGGTTTACACCTTGAGCAATTAACCTATGGAGTATGGTTTATGGCAGCGATTGTTTGTTATTTAATTATTCCTAAGCCAGGTATCGCCTTACTTGCTGAGTTTGCTGCAGGTGCCGGTGAAACAATTGTGATGGGTAAATTTGATATACCTACGATTATCTATGCCCTTCTACAAGGTTTAGCATGTGAGATTGTCTTTGCTATTTTCAAATACCAGTCTCGTTCAGTCATGGTAGCTATGCTTGCTGGACTAGTGACTGCACTTGTATCATTCCCAGTCGACTATTTCTATGGTTATTTAAATGAAGTTGCTGGATGGAACTTAATTTTATTCATTGTTTTCCGTGCGATTAGTGGTATTATCATTGCTGGTTTATTATCTTATTTATTGGTTAAAGCATTGGATCAAACTGGTGTAACTAAAGTATTCAGACCCGCTTCTAAAGATGATTACGATACATTATAAGGGGACTTAAAAGTGTTAAAAGTTACAAATTTACGTTTGAAATATCCAAATGGACATCGAAAAATTTTTGATAATCTAAATCTAGAAATTAAAGAAAAAGAAAAAGTACTTTTACTAGGACCATCTGGTTCTGGAAAAAGTACGCTTTTAAATGTATTAAGTGGCATTGTACCCAATTTAATAGAATTACCTATGAAGTATGATGAATTGCAAATTAAAGAGCATAATGGCGTGATCTTTCAAGATCCGGATTCACAATTTTGTATGCCTAAAGTTTATGAAGAACTTGCCTTTGTTTTAGAGAACAGACAAGTACCAAGACAAGATATGGATGAAGCCATTAACCAAGCATTAGCATCAGTGAATTTAAATGTAACCGAAAATACACAAATCAATCAATTAAGTGGTGGTATGAAACAAAAATTAGCTATCGTCGAAACAATATTACAACAGGCAGATACACTATTTTTAGATGAACCCACTGCAATGTTGGATGTTAATGCTACATCTGATTTATGGCAACGCTTGATTAAGCTTTGGAAAGATCAAACAGTACTCATTGTCGAACATAAGGTCGAACATATTTGGCAACATGTTGATAGAGTTTTATTAATGAACTATGAAGGACAAATCATTGCTGATGATACGCCAAATCATATTTTAAAGCATTATGAACATTTACTAAGTGAATACGGCGTATGGCATCCAAATGCATGGCATTATGCACCTGAACCTAAACATATGGCACCATCGTCTATAGAGCCATTATTTAAATTTGAACATGGTGCCATCATTCGTAATAAGAAAGATTTGTTTAAAGTGGATCAATTAGCTATTCATTCAGGAGAGTGGATTACGATAACTGGTCAAAATGGAACTGGTAAAACCTCATTATTAGAATCCATATTACAATTAATCAAATATAAAGGCGTAATGACATTTCAAGGTCAGGAATTGCGTAAAATTAAAGATGCTGCAAAGCACATGTATCTAGTGTATCAGAATCCAGAACTTCAATTTATCACTAACTCTGTTTATGATGAAATATTGATTCATTTTAACCATTTAGATTCATCTAGTGCAGAATCTAAAACCCTCGACTTATTAGATTTACTAGACTTAACCAATGTTAAAAATCAACATCCTTACGAATTATCAATGGGTCAAAAACGTAGGTTAAGTGTAGCAACGGCATTAAGTTCAAATGCAGATATCATCCTATTAGATGAACCAACATTTGGTTTGGATAGCCACAATACATTTCAATTAATAAAACTATTTCAAGAGAGAGTATCTAAGGGACAAAGTATCATTATGGTTACACATGACCCAGAGATTATTAAACGCTATCCAACACGTCAATGGATAATTGAAAACCAATATTTAACAGAAATCAAAGGTGATCAACATGTTTGAACATTGGAAAATTAGACACACCTTTATGGATGACGTCAATATTATCACTAAACTCGTTTTAGGCGTTTTACTATTTTTCTTTATTATTTTTATTCATAATTTTGACTTTATGATTTACATCGTTTGTCTCATGTTTATCTTTTTACTTATGTTTAACGGAACGCAATTTAAAATTACTGGTGCTTTTATACTAGCAACCACGTTCTTTGCTCTATTGTCATCACTATTCATGATTTTATATGGTGATGGTGACCATATTTTATTTAAATTTGGCATCATTCAAATTAGTACGGAAAGTATCGTCAGAGGTATTCACCTTTCTCTTCGTACAATTACAGTGTCGATGTTTGGTATTCTTATAGCATTAACGTCACAAGTGGTCATGATATTTTATAGTCTAATGCAACACTTAAAAGTAAAACCTAAAGTTGCCTATGCCTTTATGGCCGCAATTAGAATGATACCATTAATCATTAGTTCTTTAATTCAATTACGTCGTTCTTTAAAAATGAGATATCAAATGATAGATAAATCAAATTATAGAGGATTCAAAAGACTCAAACATCTAATTATTCCTTTATTAAGTCAAAACATACGACGTGCACATCAATTATCTGTTGCAATGGAGTCTAAAGGTTTTAAAGATGGTCCAAGAACGTATTATTATCACGCACCATTCTCATACAAAGATATTATATTGATCATATGTTTATTAATTATTATCGGACTTTCTTATTATTTATCAGCTACCTTGCCAATAACTGGTATCCATGATGTCAGAATAGGTAGATTAGAATAAATTATTTTATCCATACTTCAATCATTCCATATATAAATCAAAAAATCCTGGGACAAAATAAATGTCTCAGGATTTAATAATATAAACAGTTGTTGACTGTAAACACATTCTTTTTCTTGTATCATTTTATTTCAATGCTTTATTTCCTATATCTGTTCTATAAAACAAGTTATTGCTCTTTATTTTTTTAACATTTTGATAGGCATTCACTTGGGCTTCTTTTATATTTTGCCCTTCCCCAATAGCTAAAATGACTCGTCCACCACTATTAACAAACTGGTCATTATCCTTCTTCAAACCGCTTACAAAGTAATTTGAGTCAAGTTCAAATCCACTGACTTCATGCCCTTTTTCGTAATTACCTGGATAGCCTTTAGAAGCTAACATAACACCAACCACTGATTCATCTTTCCATTCAAAGTGAATCGGCTCATCATTATCAAGCGCAATAATATGTTGCATCAAATCACTATTCATTCTTGTCAATAATACTTGTGCTTCTGGGTCACCAAATCTTGCATTAAACTCTATTACTTTCGGCCCTTCTTCTGTTAAAATAGCACCAATATATAATAACCCAAAGAAGTGATGACCTTCTTCAGCCATTGCATGTGCAATCGGTTGTGCAATCTCATTATTAGTTCTATTAATGATATCATTGCTAATATGAGGTACTGGACAATATGCACCCATGCCACCTGTATTCGGTCCTTTATCGTAATCATAAGCACGTTTATGATCTTGAGCGATACAGTCAAATGGAACAGCTCTCTTACCATTAACAAATGTCATTACAGAAAATTCTTCACCTTCTAAAAATTCTTCAAACACAATAGTTCCTGAATTTCCATCAAACATTTGTTGAACTGCTTCTTTAGCTTCAGCTCTTTCTGAAGCAATTACTACCCCTTTACCTGCAGCTAAACCATCTTTTTTAATAACTATTGGCAAATCACATGTCTCAACAAAAACTAATGCCTCATCCTTGTCATCAATTTCCTTATATTGTGCAGTAGGAATATCATATTTAGCCATTATTCTTTTAGCAAATGCCTTTGAGCCTTCAATTTGTGCTGCATCGCGATTAGGGCCAAACACTTTAATTTGATGTTTTCTTAACAAATCAGGCAAACCATCTATCAATGGTTGTTCAGGTCCAATTACAACCCATTCAATTTGATGATTAGTGACAAATTCTAAGATAGCTTCGTGGTCATTTTCTTTAATATTCGTATGGATTTGTGCCACATTAACCATTGCTTCATTGCCAGGTATCACATGAACTTGGTCTACCATTGATGATTGACTTAATTTATAGGCTAATACATGTTCACGTCCACCTGCACCAATAACGAGTACTTTCATGACTTTTCTCCCTTCAACATCCTGCTTTTAGTGTTTAAAATGTCGCATTCCTGTCATTACCATTGTAATGCCATATTTATTTGCCATATCTATAGAATCTTGGTCCTTAATTGATCCGCCAGGTTGAATAATTGCTTTTATTCCATTTTTTGCAGCTAATTCTACAGTATCATCCATTGGGAAAAAACCATCTGATACTAATGCAACATTATCATTAATTTCAATTGCTCTTTCCAATGCTATTTTGGCTGAACCTACACGATTCATTTGACCAGCACCAATACCCACTGTTTGTTTGGCATTACTTAAAATCACTGCATTACTTTTAACTGCACCTACAACTTTCCAACCTAATAACATGGCTTCCCATTGCGCTTCGGTTGGTTCTACTTCTGTAGCAACAGTCATGTCAGCACGACTCACTTCAAAGTTGTCTTTATCCTGTACTAAATAACCACCCGATACTGATACAAATTCTTGTTCTCTATTATCAATCGTTGTATCTATTTCTAAAAGTCGAATATTTTTCTTTTTCGTTAAAATGTCTAAAGCCTCTTGCGTAAATTGAGGTGCGATAACAACTTCTAAAAAGATAGAATGTAGTGTTTCAGCTAACGTCGCTGTCACTGGTCTATTTAGTGCAATAATACCACCAAAAATGGATTGATTATCTGCATCAAAAGCATTTTGAAAAGCTTCTTCTATTGAATTTCCAATTCCCACACCACATGGATTCATATGTTTGATGGCAATCGTAGTTGGCTCATCAAATTTTTTAACTAATGAGAGTGCTGCATCAGCATCTTTAATATTATTGAAACTAAGTTGTTTACCATGTAATTGTTTAGCTCCTGCAATTGTATGTTTAGCATCAGTTGTTCTGACAAAGTAAGCAGATTGTTGTGGGTTCTCACCATAGCGTAAAGTTTCTTTATTATCTTTAAAGAAATTCACAATAGCTTTATCGTATTGAGTGGTATGTTCAAATACTTTAATCATAAGTGATTTTCGATATGCTTCATCTAATTGGTCATTTTTAATTCTATTAATTACTTCATTATAATCAGCAGGATGTACAACGGTTGTCACATGTTTAAAATTCTTAGCAGCCGCTCTTAACATTGTCGGACCGCCAATATCAATATTTTCAATCGCATCCATTTCTGTAACATCTGGATTGTCTACTGTTTTTTGGAATGGATATAAATTAACAACTACTAAATCAATTAAATCAATGTGTTGTGCTTTTAATTCTTCCAAATGTTCCGATTTATCTCTGTCAGCCAAAATGCCACCATGCACTGCTGGATGTAAAGTTTTAACGCGTCCATCCATAATTTCAGGAAACTGAGTCAATTCAGACACAGATTTCACATCAACTTGTGCCTCTTCTAAAATGCGTTTCGTTCCACCTGTTGAATAAAGCTCATAACCTAATTCTTTTAAAGATGTTGCAAATTCTACAATATCGTTTTTATTTGAAACACTTAAAATTGCTCTTTTCATTATTCTCAATACTCCTCTATCGAATGATTTTCGCAATAACGCTTGGATATAACTCGTACTCTAATTGTTTGACTCTCTCTTCTAATGTTTCAATTGTGTCGTCCGTTCTTATATCACATTGTCTTTGTTCGATAATTTCTCCCGTATCCATACCATTGTCAACATAATGTACCGTTGATCCAGTTATTGAATCCCCGCTTCGAAATGCTTGACCTATTGCGTCTATCCCCTTAAATTTCGGCAATAATGATGGATGGATATTTAATATTTTATGAGGATAAGCTTTTAGAATATCCTCCCCTATCAACCTCATATAACCTGCTAAAACAATCCACTGAACCCCTTCTGCAGAAAGTAATGATAACAAATGTTGTTCATAATGAGATTTTGACTCAAAGCGCTTTGGCTCATTAATATGCACTGATACGCCTAGTTGTTCTGCACGTTTAATACAATATGCATCATGGTGATCTGTATAAAGTGCAGTAATTTCAATATCCTCTATATGTCCTTGTTGAACATGTCGTACAATATTTTCAAAGTTACTTCCAGAACCTGATGCAAAGATTGCTACTTTGGTCACGTTTATACCCCCTGAATATGAATCGGGTTATGACTATCTTCTACAATGCGTCCGATTTCATAGGCATTCACATTAAGCTGTTTTAAAATATCCATCGTCTTATCTTTCTCTATTTCATCGACGATAACAGTAAAACCAATGCCCATATTAAATATGTTATACATCTCATCAGTACTAATATTGCCTTGTTCTTGTAACCAATCGAATATTGCAGGTGTAGGAAATGCATTTGCATTTATTTCTGCAGATAATCCATCTGGCAATGAACGAGGAATATTTTCATAAAAACCACCACCAGTAATGTGATTCATCGCTTTTATTGTTACATGTTTTTTTAATTCTAATATTGGTTTTACATATAATTGGGTTGGTGCTAAAAATGTTTCTAAATACGTATGCTGACCAAATTTATCGTTAAGGTTTATACCTGACTTTTTAATGAGTTGTCTCACTAGACTATATCCATTTGAATGAATACCATTGGATGCCAATCCTATAATTACTTGACCAGATTTCACGTCTGAACCATCAATATATTCATCTTTCTCAACTGCACCAACTGCAAAGCCTGCCAAATCATATTCACCTTCATGATACATTTCACCCATTTCGGCAGTTTCGCCACCGATTAAAGCCGTATTAGTTTCTTCACAAGCATCACTGATACCTTTAACAATTTGTTCAATGATTTCAGGAACTACTTTATGCGTTGCAATATAATCTAAGAAGTAAAGCGGCTCTGCACCTGTAGTTAAAATATCATTCACACACATTGCCACCGCATCTATACCTATAGAATCATGCTTATTATGATCAATTGCTAATTTCAATTTGGTACCTACACCGTCTGTTCCTGAAACTAATACTGGTGCTTTCATATTGAGTTGAGATAAATCAAATGTTGCACCAAAACCGCCTAATCCACCGATAACTTCCTTACGTATCGTACGTTTAACATGACTAGACATTCTTTCTACCGCTTCATAACCTGCATGGATATCTACACCTGATTGTTCGTATGCTTTAGACATTTATATTTCCCTCACTATCAAAGTAATGTTTATTTTCATTAATATATGCTTTTTGACGATCACTTAAATGCTTTTTATAATTCTCTTCGTAATCAAACAATCCAGCCGGATAGTCTCCTGTGAAGCTTTCAACACACAAACCACTATATGGCGCGTCATAATCTAAACCTATAGATTCAATTAATCCATTCACACTAAGATATGCAAGCGAATCAGCGCCTATATATTCACAAATTTCTTCTGGTGATTTACTCGCTGATATTAATTCAGCAGTTGTTGATACATCAATACCATAGAAGCTTGGGAACATAAATTCTGGAGACGCAATTCTGACATGTACTTCATTAGCTCCTGAATCCTTTAACATCTTTACAATACGTTTAGAGGTAGTACCTCTGACAATAGAGTCATCCACTAAGATGATATTCTTTCCTTCTACAATATCTTTAACTGCTGACAATTTAACACGAACACCTTGCTCACGAAGTTGTTGTGTCGGTTGAATAAATGTTCTCGCTACATATTGATTTTTTACAAGACCCATTTCATATGGAAGCCCTATCTCTTCGGCATAACCGCTAGCAGCTGATAAAGATGAATTAGGCACACCGATTACCATATCTGCTTCTACTGGACTTTCTTGTGCTAAACGTTTACCAGAGGCTTTACGAACAGCATGAACATTTTTCCCAGCAATCGTAGAATCTGGTCTAGCAAAATAGATATATTCCATGGCTGAAATTGCGGTATTTGTATGTCTTGTATACGATTTAACTAGGATGCCATCATCGTTAATAATGACATATTCACCGGCATGAATATCTTGCACAAATTCTGCTCCTAAGACGTCAATAGCACATGTTTCACTAGCTAGAATATAGGTGTTATCTTGCATTTTCCCGACGACTAAAGGTCTAATAGCATTAGGGTCAACTGCACCATATAATGCATCTTTAGTTAACACTGCGAATGTAAATCCACCTTTAATTTGACGTAAACTTTCTTTTAAAGCTTCTTCAAATGTAGGTGCTTTACTTCTTCGGATTAAATGCATAATCACTTCAGTATCAGATGACGAATGGAAAATGGCACCATGTTTTTCAAGGTTTTGTCTTAAAGATTGGGCATTAATAAGGTTGCCATTATGACAAATCGCAACACTCATATCATAAAAGTGATATAAAAAAGGTTGAATATTTTCTATACCTTTATTACCAGAAGTAGCATATCTCACATGACCAATTGCATTATGATAATCTTTTAATCTTGATAATTGATCATCTTTAATGGCTTCTGTTAGTAATCCAAGACCTCTTTCACCTACTAATTCTTCATGATTGGCAGCTACTATTCCTGCACCTTCTTGACCTCTATGTTGTAAACTATGCAACCCCATATAAGTTAATTGAGCAGCATCTGGATGATTCCAAATGCCAAAAACACCACATTCCTCATTTAGTCCTGAGTAGTTAAACATTGGCTAATAGCTCCTTCCCAAACATCTTTGATATCTGCTACGTTTTTGATAATTGTTGTTTGGTTATTTGATACTACGAACTGATTACCATCATTAAATTGACCAATTTCAATTGCATTTTCAATGTTTAGTGATTCATTTTCTTTTACAGAAATAATATATCTACCTTGAGATTCACTAAATAACTGTGCATTAGATACATCTATTTTTGCCTCTAACCCTAAATCATAATGTGCACTTATTTTTGCTAGTGTAATTAATAAACCACCTTTTCCAACTGTTTGAACATGTGATGCAGCACCGTTTCTAATAGCTGATTTAACCGCTTCACCTTTTGCAACCTCATCACTTAGATCAATTGATTCAAATTCATGATTTACTGTGCCATATATTAATTTTTCTAATTGGCTACCGCCGAAGTCATCACGTGTATCTCCAACGATATATAATTTTTCTCCAGCTTGTGGTTTAAAATCAGCTAAATAGTTAACATCATCAATTAAGCCAACCATACCAACTACTGGTGTTGGGAAGATGGATGTACCTCGTGTTTCGTTGTATAACGATACATTTCCTGATACAACAGGCGTTTTTAATACATCACATGCTTCTGCCATTCCTTTAGTAGAATCAATTAATTGTTGATAAATTTCTTTTTTCTCTGGAGATCCATAATTCAAGCAATCTGTCATGGCTAGCGGTGTAGCACCTACAGCAATCAAATTACGATATGCTTCTGCTACAACCATTTTCCCGCCTTCATAAGGTTGATTAAATACATAACGTGCTTCACCATCAATCGTTGAAGCAATTGCTTTATTCGTACCTTCTACTCTTACCACTGATGACTGTAGTCCTGGTTTAATAATCGTATTAGCACCCACTTGTTGATCATATTGCTCATATAAATAATGTTTTGAAGCAATCGTTGGATGTTTTAATAACTGGTCAAATACATTCTCAATATCGATATGACTATAGTCATTTTTAGATGTATTGTATGCTTTCTCTTCACCTTCAAGAATATAAACTGGTGCTTCATCCGATAAAGGTTGTACCGGAATATCTGCAAACACTTCATCTTCATATGTTAAAACAAAGCGATTTGTATCAGTTACTTCTCCAATGACTGCACTATCTAATTCATGCTTTTCAAATAAGTCTAAGAATTTTTGTTCTGTTCCTTTTTCTACAACAAGTAACATTCTTTCTTGAGTTTCAGAGAGCATCATTTCATATGGTGAAATACCTGGTTCTCTAGTTGGTACTTGGTCCAATCTTAAGTGGAGGCCACTTCCACCTTTAGCCGCCATTTCCGAAGAAGATGAAGTTAATCCTGCCGCTCCCATATCTTGGATACCAACTAATTCATCGAATGTGATAGCTTCTAATGTTGCTTCCATTAATTTCTTACCAACAAATGGGTCACCAATTTGTACAGATGGTCGTTTGCTTTCACTTTCTTCAGTTAATTCTTCAGATGCAAACGTTGCTCCGTGAATACCATCTCTACCTGTTTTTAACCCTACATAAATAACAGAATTACCTACACCTTTAGCTGTCCCTTTTTGTACCATGTCATGATCAATAATGCCGACACACATAGCATTGACAAGAGGATTACCATCATAGCGGTCATCAAACTCGATTTCACCAGCAGTTGTTGGAATACCAATACAGTTACCATAGCCACCGATACCACTAACTACGCCTTTAAGCAGTCTCTGATTTTGCTTGTTTGATAACTCACCAAAGCGTAAGCTATTTAATAAATTTATAGGACGTGCTCCAATAGAAACAATATCTCTGATGATTCCTCCCACACCTGTAGCAGCACCTTGATACGGTTCAATAGCTGAAGGGTGATTATGTGATTCCACTTTAAAAACGACTGCTTGGTTGTCACCAATATCTACAACTCCAGCGCCTTCTCCTGGTCCCATTAATACATGTTCGCCAGTAGTAGGAAACTGTTTTAAAAATGGTTTTGAATGTTTGTAAGAACAGTGCTCACTCCACATAACTGAAAAAATACCCGTTTCAGTAAAATTGGGTTCTCTGCCTAAGATTTCACATACTTTATCGTATTCTTTATCACTTAATCCCATATCTTGATATAGCTTTTCCAACTTAATTTCTTCAACACTTGGTTCGATAAATTTAGACATTTTGTTCCCTCCAACTATTTACCATAGCCTCAAATAATTTAACGCCGCTATCAGTACCTAATAATGACTCCATTGCTCTTTCCGGATGTGGCATCATACCGCAAACATTACCTTCTTTATTAACAATGCCTGCAATATCAGCATATGACCCATTAGGATTATCAGTGTATTTCAAAATAATTTGATTGTTAGTAATCAATTCGTTATAAATGTCTTCATTACAGTAGTAATGACCTTCACCGTGTGCTACCGGATAAACAACCACTTCATTTTCTTCATATAAATCTGTGAATGGCGTCTGATTATTTACAATACGTAAAGATTCATTACGGCTGACAAATAAATGTGAATCATTATGAAGTAACGCACCAGGTAGTAAACCGATTTCAGTTAAAATTTGGAATCCATTACATACACCTAGTACTGGTTTGCCTTCTTTAGCCAATCTTTTAACTTCATTGATAACCGGCGCTACGCTTGCCATAGCACCTGATCTTAAATAATCTCCAAAAGAGAATCCACCAGGAATAAGTACACCATCAAATCCTTCTAATGTTGTCGTTCTATAATCAACATATTCCGCTTCAACACCTGATTTAATCGCTGCATTATACATATCTCTATCACAATTTGAACCTGGAAATACAAGAACAGCAAATTTCATGTTATGCATTCTCCTTTTCATCAATCACTTTATAGCTATATTCTTCAATAACAGTGTTGGCAAATAGCTTTTCACTTAATGTTGTAATAATATTATCAACCGCTTCATCAGTTGCTTCATCAACTGTCATGTATAATACTTTTCCTACTCGAATATCATTAACTTGTTTATATCCTAAATCATGAACTGCTCGATTTAATGCTTGACCTTGTGTATCTAAAACTTGAGGTTGTAAAGTGACATGTAATTCAATTGTTTTCATTATTTTAAATCCTCCAATTTATTTAAAAATGATTGATATGTTTCAATTAATGAGCCCGTATCATTTCGGTAGACATCTTTATCAAAATTTGTATCTGAATATTTATCCCATATTCTGCATGTATCTGGTGAAATTTCATCAGCTAGTAAAATTTTTCCTTCATTTGTAATTCCAAATTCAATTTTAAAATCTACAAGTCTTAATTCCATTTCATCCATTAGTTGAACAAGTACTTTATTAATATCGAGTGCCATTGATTTTAACGTTGAAAT
This sequence comes from Staphylococcus warneri, assembly GCF_900636385.1. NCBI lineage: Bacteria > Bacillati > Bacillota > Bacilli > Caryophanales > Staphylococcaceae > Staphylococcus > Staphylococcus warneri. Next base: position 1,751,753 of record NZ_LR134269.1, read on the forward strand.
TTGATCATCATAAGCAATGTGTAACAACTTAATATGGTCTTCTGTAATCAATGGATCATTTAATTCATCATTTTTATAGAAAAATTCAACCAAAGCCACATCAAAGAGATACCCTTTTTCAAATCCAAGTCTTTGTGTAATAGAACCTGCTGCAATATTTCTAACTACCACTTCTAATGGAATAATTTTCACTGATTCTACTAACTGTTCTGTATCGGATAATTGCTTGATAAAATGACTTTTTAAACCATTTTTTTCTAAGTATTCAAAGATAATTGAAGTAATACGATTATTAAGTTTTCCTTTTCCAGACATGGCATCTTTTTTAGCACCATTGCCTGCAGTGACTTCATCTTTGTATTCAACACGTAACTCATTGGGTTTATCCGTGGAATATATTTTTTTAGCTTTACCTTCATAAAGTAATGTCATTTATTGGTCTCTCCCTTCAAAACGCTTCAACATGTCCTTTTCAGTGTCATCGATTCGGTTCGTTAATATAGTCATATGTCCCATTTTTCTATTTGGTTTACGCTCAGATTTACCATAAATATGAACGTGCCATTCAGGATGCGCTGCAAATTCATCTTCCAATAAATCTAAATCTTTACCTAATAAATTCATCATGACAGCAGGCTTTAGTGTTTCTATTTTGTCAGGCAAGGTTTGACCAGTGACTGCTAAAATATGAGTGTCAAATTGTGAATAATCACATGCTTCAATTGAATAATGTCCAGAATTATGAGGTCGAGGTGCGATTTCGTTAACATACAATTGATCATTGCAATCAATGAAAAACTCAACTGTAAATGTTCCTATAAAGTGGACAGTTTTTATTATTTTTTCAACTTCTCGTTTAGCATTCTCGATTTGATTACATCTCGCAGGGACTATGGTTTTGAATAAAATTTGATTTCTATGTTCATTTTCTTGTAGTGGGAAGTATGTGATTTGTTGATGATTACCGATAGTCACAGTAAGTGACACTTCTTTTTTAATATTTAAAAATTGTTCTGCGACACATTCCTGATTTGATACTAATTTTTCAGCTTCTTTAATATCTTCTTCAGATTTAACTAATATTTGACCTTTGCCGTCATAACCACCGAAACGTGTTTTAACAATAAATGGATAGCCAAGTGTATTAGTAGCCTTTGATAAATCATCTTTATGTTTAATTGAGGTATATGGAACAATCTGTGTTCCTGCTTGTTCTAAAGTTTGTTTTTCAGTTAAACGATCTTGAAGTAATTGTATGGCTTGATAGCCTTGAGGAATATTATATTTTTCAGTAAGCGTCTTAAGTTGTTCAGCTGATATATTTTCAAATTCATAAGTAATGACATCCGAACTTTCACCTAGAAGATGCAGTGCACGTTCGTCATCATAATTCGCTTCTATAAATTCATGTGCCACATATCTACATGGACAATCAGAACTTGGATCTAAAACAATCACCTTATATCCCATTTTTTGAGCTGATTGTGCCATCATCTTACCTAATTGACCACCACCAATAATGCCTATGGTTGAGCCAAATGATAGTTTATTGAAGTTCATTTTGCATTTCCTCCACTTTTTGTACCAATGTTTTTTCATAATTTTCCAAATTTTCACGAACTGACGAATTACTTATACCTAATATTCTTGCAGCTAGTATCCCAGCATTTTTAGCCCCTGCTTTACCGATTGCTGTCGTCGCTACTGGAATTCCACCCGGCATCTGTACAATCGACAATAGAGAATCCAATCCTTTTAAACTTTTAGATTCAATAGGAACACCAATAACAGGTAATGTGGTCATCGATGCAACCATACCTGGTAAATGCGCTGCACCACCAGCTCCTGCAATGATTAAATCATAACCGTTGTTACTTGCATGACTCGCAAAATCTACCATTAAATGAGGCGTACGATGCGCTGAAACGACTTTCTTTTCATACGGAATTTCAAATTGTTCAAGCATTGTGCAACTTTCGCTCATAATTTCCCAATCGGAAGAACTACCCATAATGACTGCTACTTTCAAGATGTACACCCTTTCAAAACTTTGGATTTATTTGTCGTTAAGTTGTATATTACAGATATAGCATAACAATCATCAAATGCTTTTTCAATCAAAAATCGAACTTTAATAAGAAATTTTAATTAAATTTACGTCTTTTAGCTATTAAGTTATGTAAATTTAATGTTAAAGTTAAGTTATTGGAAAATAGGAGGAGATATTGTGGTAGCAAAATTATTAGATGGTAAACAAATCGCTAAAGATTATCGTCAAGGTTTAAAAGATCAAGTGGAAGTACTTAAATCTAAAGGATACACACCTAAATTATCCGTAATATTGGTCGGTAACGATGGTGCAAGCCAAAGTTATGTTAGGTCTAAAAAGAAAGCAGCAGAAAAAATTGGAATGATTTCCGAAATCGTTCATTTAAGCGAAGATACTTCTGAAGAAGATGTATTATCAGAATTAGAACGCTTAAATAATGATGATTCTGTCAGTGGCATCCTAGTTCAAGTACCTCTTCCAAAGCAAGTTAGTGAACAAAAAGTATTAGAAGCAATTAATCCAGAAAAAGATGTGGATGGCTTCCATCCAAGTAATATTGGTAAATTATATATTGATGAACAAACTTTTGTACCTTGTACACCATTAGGAATTATGGAAATATTGAAGCATGCTGACATTGATATTGAAGGAAAAAATGCTGTGGTAATTGGTAGAAGTCATATCGTAGGTCAACCTGTATCTAAACTATTACTACAACAAAATGCAACTGTGACAATCCTACATTCAAGATCTAAAGACATGGCTAGTTTCATTAAAGAAGCTGATATCGTTGTCAGTGCAGTTGGAAAACCTGAATTAGTTACTAAAGATATGGTTAAAGAAGGCGCGGTTATCATTGATGTAGGTAATACTCCAGATGAAAATGGCAAACTAAAAGGTGACGTCGCATTTGACGAAGTAAAAGAAGTCGCAAGTGCTATTACACCTGTACCAGGTGGTGTTGGTCCATTAACAATTACAATGGTACTGAATAATACTTTACTTGCAGAGAAAATGCGTCGTGGTATTGAATAATTATAAAAAAGCAGAAGGCGTTGGCCTTCTGCTTTTTTATTCTATTTATACTGCTACACTCAATTTTGGAATAAATGTTTCGTAATGAATTTTAGATTCATCTATATTTAATTCTTTTAAAGCTTTAATCATTGATTGAATGAATGATTTCCCACCGCATACATAAATTTCCGTATCATTGTCGATCCATTGTTTTAATTGTTCACTACCAATATAGCCGTTTTTATTTTTATCGTATAAGTCATACGTTGCTTGCGTGTTCTCATTAGCAATAGCAGTTAATAATGATGAGAACGGTGCATCGTCCATGTCATTTGTTACTTGTATAAATCGAGCTTCTCCATTGTCATTTACTACTTCATTAAACATAGATACGAGTGGCGTTACGCCTATACCAGATCCTAGGAACAACTGTCTTTTACCCTTTTCAACAACATGAAATGGCCCTACAGGAGCTGTCAAATTAATATTGTCCCCTTCTTGAAATTCATCATGTAAAATTGTAGATACTTCACCTTCATGTTCTGTAGTTACATCTCTTTTCACCGCAAAAGTAAGATGATTTTTATCGCCTTTTACAATTGAATAATGTCTTTTAGCTCTATAAGGCATTTTTTCACTACCTACATCGACGGTAATATATTGACCAGGTACAAACTGACTTAAATCATATTCACCCGAAGAGACTGTGAAAGCTTTAATATCAGAAGAGACTTGTTCTATGGTTTCAACTTTAAATGGCTGGAAGCCGTCCCATAGCATGTCTTTATAGATATCTTTTTCAACAGAAATGAATATGTCTGCAATTTCTTGATAAGCTTTTTTCCATGTTTTAATAATTTCATGGTCGTCATCTAATCCAACAACTTCTTTTATTGCTGCAATTAAGTTTTCACCAACGATATCGTATCCTGCTGGTGGTACTTGTAAAGCGCAATGTTTATAAGCGATTTCTTTTACTACAGGTAGGATAGCTTCAAGATGATCAATATTAACCGCTGCGGCTAACACAGATTGAGCTAATGCAGTAGATTGTAATCCACGCTGTTGATTTGTTTGATTAAACATGTTTTTTAGTTCAGGATGTTGTTTAAACATGCGTGCATAAAAATTCGAAGTAATTTCTACTCCTTTATCTTGTAATACTGGTACTGTTTCTTTTACTACGTCTTTTTCTCTTTCACTTAACATTATTTCCACTCCCGGATAACTCGTATTTAAAACCAAAACTTTTTACACTGTCATTCTAAACCTTAACTATGTAGTTAATCAAAGAAATGTTAAATTGTTCACATAACGTTCAATTTACATAATTTTAATTATTTATTTCTTATTATATGTATTAAATATCTAATTAATCAGGTATATTAAGACTATAGTATGATGTATTATTCTGAAAATTAACGTATGATATACATAAATCGTAGTTGACTAACATTCGGAGGTTACTTTATGAACAAACTAATTCAGTCACTATCAGCAATCGGAGTATCTGCTACTATAGTCACACCTAATCTAAATGCCGAAGCGACAACTAATTCGGAACCTCAATTAAGAGGCGTGAATGACATCATCATCGAAAAAGGTGAAGATTATAACCTACTTCAAGGCATAAGTGCTTATGATAAAGAAGATGGTGATTTAACACATAAAATCAAAATAGATGGCGATGTTGATACTACTAAATCAGGTACATATGAGGTTAAATACAAAGTCACAGATTCAGACGGTGCTCAAAAAACTTCAATTAGAAATATTAAAGTCAAATAATATTTTATATTTAGTTGAGATTAAATTCTCAACTTTTTTTATTTTCTGAATATCTTCAAATTATCTATCTAAAAATGCATTATTTATTGCAATTTCACAAATTTGTCCTTTTTCACAAAATGTACACACAATTTTAACAAATCTTACAATCCCCGTCATATCTCAAATTTTTTTAAATTTTTTGCTTATATCAATAATTTTTTTCTTTTAGGTACTTGTAAATATTGTGTAATAAACTAAAATTAGTGGTAAGCCCTACATTTGTAGTATTAGGAGGTCAAAAAAGTGTCAAAATTTAAGTCTTTGCTTCTAATGGTCGGAACACTAATTTTACTTAGTGGTTGTTCGAACATTGAAGTTTTCAATGCAAAAGGGCCAGTAGCAAGTAGTCAGAAGTTCTTGATCATCTATTCAATTATCTTCATGCTTGTTATTGTTGTCGTTGTTCTTGCTATGTTCGCATTCTTTATTTACAAGTATAGTTACAATAAGAATGATGAATCTGGTAAGATGCACCACAATTCTTTAATTGAAACAATTTGGTTTGTGGTACCTATCATTATCGTTATTGCTTTAGCAATTCCAACTGTTAAAACATTATACGATTATGAAAAACCACCAGAAAAAGACAAGGACCCACTTGTGGTTTACGCAGTAAGCGCTGGTTACAAATGGTTCTTTGCCTACCCAGATCAACACATCGAAACTGTTAATACATTAACAATTCCTAAAGATCGTCCAGTCGTATTCAAGTTACAAGCTATGGATACAATGACAAGTTTCTGGATTCCACAATTAGGTGGTCAGAAATATGCCATGACTGGTATGACTATGAATTGGACATTAACAGCAGATCAAACAGGTACTTTCAGAGGTAGAAACTCAAACTTCAACGGTGAAGGTTTCTCACGTCAAACATTTGATGTTAACTCTGTAAGCCAAAGTGATTTCAACAAATGGGTGAAAAAAGCTCAAAGTAAGAAAACGTTAGATCAAGATACATTTGATAAACAAATCTTACCAAGCACACCTAACAAAGAATTAACGTTTAATGGTACTCATATGGCGTTCGTTGACCCTGCAGCTGATCCTGAGTATATCTTCTACGCATACAAACGTTATAACTACGTTCAGAAAGATCCTAACTTCGTTGACGAAAAAGATCTTTATAAAGATGTAAAAGATAAACCAGTGAAACCAGCACGTAAGGTTACTATTTCAAACGCTAACTACAAACGTCATGGTATGACACCAATGATTCTTGGCAACAATGAAAAATACGACAATGAATTCAAGAAGAAAGAAAAACACAATTCTAAGGAAATGGAAAAAATTTCCAAAGAAGCAAAAGACGATAGTCCGTCTAAAAAAGATGATCATGGAGGTGGACATTAATGAATTTTCCATGGGATCAATTAATCGTTAAAGGTAACTGGATGATTACAATGGCACAAATTGGTGCGCCATTCTTAGTTATCGGCCTTATAGCGGTAATTACGTATTTCAAATTATGGAAATATCTTTATAAAGAATGGTTCACATCCGTAGACCATAAAAAAATCGGTGTTATGTATTTAATCTGTGCCGTATTAATGTTCGTCCGTGGTGGTATTGACGCGTTACTTATTCGTACGCAATTAACTATTCCAGATAACAAATTCTTGGAATCAAATCACTACAATGAAATTTTCAGTACGCACGGCGTTATCATGATTATATTCATGGCTATGCCATTTATCTTTGGTTTATGGAATATTGTTGTTCCTTTACAAATTGGTGCACGTGATGTTGCCTTCCCTGTAATGAACAACGTAAGTTTCTGGCTATTCTTTGCTGGTATGATTTTATTCAACCTATCATTTATCATAGGTGGATCACCAGCTGCTGGTTGGACAAACTATGCACCACTTGCTGGTGAATTTAGTCCTGGTCCAGGTGTTAACTACTATCTAGTTGCAATTCAAATCTCCGGTTTAGGTACTTTAATGACCGGTATCAACTTCTTTGTAACAATCTTAAGATGTAAAACACCAACAATGAAGTTTATGCAAATGCCAATGTTTACTGTAACAACATTCATTACTACTTTAATCGTTATCTTAGCTTTCCCTGTATTAACAGTGGCTTTAGCTTTAATGACAGTAGATAGAGTGTTTGGAACAGCATTCTTTACAGTTGCAGATGGCGGTATGCCTATGTTATGGGCGAACTTCTTCTGGGTATGGGGGCACCCTGAAGTATATATCGTTATCTTACCTGCATTTGGTATTTACTCTGAAATTATTCCAACATTTGCGCGTAAACGCTTGTTCGGTCATCAAAGCATGGTCTGGGCAACTGCTGGTATCGCGTTCTTAAGTTTCTTAGTTTGGGTTCACCATTTCTTCACAATGGGTAATGGTGCTTTAATCAACTCATTCTTCTCAATTTCAACAATGTTAATCGGTGTACCTACCGGCGTTAAGCTATTCAACTGGCTATTAACATTGTATAAAGGTCGAATTACTTTTGAGTCACCGATGTTATTCTCATTAGCATTCATCCCTAACTTCCTATTAGGTGGGGTTACTGGTGTAATGTTAGCGATGGCATCAGCTGACTATCAATATCACAACACTTATTTCTTAGTAGCTCACTTCCACTATACATTGGTTACTGGTGTAGTATTTGCCTGCTTAGCTGGTTTAATCTTCTGGTATCCAAAAATGATGGGCTACAAATTAAACGAAACGTTAAACAAATGGTGCTTCTGGTTCTTCATGATCGGATTTAACGTTTGTTTCTTACCACAATTCATCCTTGGATTAGATGGTATGCCACGTCGTTTATACACTTATATGCCTTCTGATGGTTGGTTCTTATTGAACTTCATTTCAACTATCGGTGCTTTATTAATGGCAATTGGTTTCTTATTCTTAGTGGTAAGCATTGTTTACAGTCACATTAAAGCGCCACGTGAAGCTACAGGCGATAACTGGGATGGCCTTGGTCGTACATTAGAGTGGACTACTGCTTCAGCAATTCCACCTAAATACAACTTTGCTGTCACTCCAAATTGGAATGACTATGATACATTTGTAGATATGAAGGAACATGGTCGTCATTATTTAGACAACCATAATTACAAAGATATTCATATGCCAAATGACACTCCAGTTGGTTTCTGGATGGGTATCTTCTTCACAATTGGTGGTTTCTTCTTAATCTTTGAAACAATCATTCCAGCGGCTATCTGCTTAGCAGGTATCTTTGGTACTATGATTTGGAGAAGTTTCCAAATCGACCACGGTTACCATATCCCTGCTTCTGAAGTAGCTGAAACTGAGGCTCGTTTAAGAGAAGCACGAATTAAAGAAAGGGAGGCTGTAAGTCATGAGTCATGATACTAATACAATCGATTCACGTACGCATGAAGGCGAATTAAATAAACTTGGCTTTTGGATTTTCCTTACAGCCGAATTCGCGTTATTCGGTACCCTATTCGCAACGTTATTAACTTTGCAACACGGTGGCGATTACGCTGGCAAGATGACTACAGAATTATTTGAATTACCATTAGTTTTAATAATGACATTTGCGTTATTATTAAGTTCATATACATGTGGTATTGCAATTTACTACATGCGTAAAGAAAAACAAAACTTAATGATGTTTTGGATGATTCTTACTGTACTACTAGGGCTTGTATTCGTAGGTTTCGAAATCTACGAATTCGCACATTATGCAACTGAAGGTGTTAACCCTACTATTGGTTCCTTCTGGTCTAGTTTCTTTATTCTTTTAGGAACTCATGGTTGTCACGTTTCAGTTGGTATTGTTTGGATTATTTGTTTATTAATTCAAATTGGTACTCGTGGTTTGGATTCATATAATGCTCCAAAATTATTTATAGTAAGTTTATACTGGCACTTCTTAGATGTTGTTTGGATCTTCATCTTCACTGCCGTATATATGATAGGGATGGTGTATAGCGGATGAATACAATCGTAAAACATACTGTCGGATTTATTGCTTCTATCGTATTAACGCTTTTAGCAGTTTTCGTAACTCTATACACATCAATGACTTTCCATGCTAAAGTAACAATTATTTTTGGATTTGCATTTATCCAAGCTGCAGTTCAATTATTAATGTTCATGCACTTGACTGAAGGTAAAGACGGTCGTGTGCAATCATTCAAAGTTATCTTTGCAATTATCATAACTCTTGCTATCGTTGTCGGTACGTATTGGGTTATGCAAGGTGGTCACTCACACCACTTATAAAAAGTATAGAAATCATACTTTTAGACCTGTTAGCATTTGCTAGCAGGTCTTTTTTGCGTCAAAATATAATTACTTACTATTTTTAAGGAGAAGATGAACATGACGATATCATTGATTATAGATACAGATCCTGGTATTGATGATGCGGCAGCTATTAGCTTAGCGCTCAATCACCCGCAATTAGATGTAAAAATGATTACAACGGTAAATGGTAATGTGAATATTGATAAAACAACTGCTAACGCTTTAAAATTAAAATATTTTTTCAATAGTCATGTGCCTGTTTTTAAAGGCGCATCACGTCCATTAATTTCAAATCCTGTTGATGCAGCTGAAGTTCATGGGGATTCTGGTATGGATGGCTATGATTTTAAATCTCCTACAGATGAAAAAATTTCACCTATGAACGCTATCGAAGCCATGAAAAATGTATTAAAGGAAAGCACTTCCCCCATTACTATTGTTGCTATTGGACCATTAACAAATATTGCGCTTCTACTTGCTACCTATCCAGAAATCAAATCAAAGATTAAGCAAATTGTAATTATGGGTGGTAGTAGCGGCAGAGGTAACGTTACACCTCTTGCAGAATTTAATATATATTGCGACCCTGAAGCAGCTAATATTGTTTTTAACTCTCAACTTCCTTTGGTTATGATTGGATTAGATTTAGCACGTCAAGCCATGTTTTCCCATGAATTTATAGAAAAAATAAAAGCAACGAATCAGACTGGTGATATGTTATCTCAATTGTTCCAACATTATCGAACTGAAAATGTTCATGAAGGTCTCAAATTATATGATGTATTCACTATTTTATATTTAATAGATGCTGATCTATTTAATGTATTTGATGCAAATGTTCAAATAGAATTACAATGTATACTTACTAAAGGGGCAACTGTTGTAGACTTTAATTCAATAGAACCTAACTGTCAGGTTGTTCATTCCCCTATTTCAAATTATTATCAACATGCGTTTTTACAAGCGCTTGCTCATTGTAAATAAATCAAAAACGCACATGTCGTATGTCTCATAGACAACAACATGTGCGTTTATATTTATATCATTATCATTACTTCACTTGAATTCCAGGAACATTATATTGCTTTTTCTGATGAAGCATATCATAGAATACATGTTTCATTTTATTCTCATTTGTTTCATCTGCTGTTTCGCCTTCAACAGTTAAGTTGCTTGCTAATATCACGATATATTTATCATTGTAATATACTGTGAATTTTTGTCCGAAGAATACACCATTGACTCGGTTCATGGTTGGCGTAACATAAAAACCGTATCGGTATTCCTTAGGATATTGTTTTGTACCAAATTCATGAAGTAATGGATTCGTTACATCCGCATCAAATATTTTATAATGTTGTAAAGCAAGTATTAATTGCCCCATATCATGAGGTGCCATATATAAATTACCTGCACCATAATATTGATCAAGAATTTTAGGATGCATTAAAGAGAATTTATTATGATTGATTTTATAACCCCTAGCCATATACTTTTGATATACTTTCTCATCAAAGAAAGCACTATGTTTTAATTTAAAAGGATTGGCTAGTCTACTATAATAATTTTCAACATAAGGTTTATGAGTTACTTTTTCAATTACTTTCGCAAGGACTAAATAATTGCCATCATTATATTGATGCTTATGATAAAATTTGTCATCAATGCCTTTTTGCTGAATTGATTTAACAGCTTGATCTAGATTTTTAATATTTGTAGATGCTTCATATTTATGTAGACCACTCTCATGTAGCATCAAATCTTTTAGCGTTATCTCTTTGCTTGTTTTAAACCAAGGTAAGTATTTTGTCACGGGGTCATTGATATTGACCTTATTTTCAACTTCAAGTTGTTTTAACATTAATCCAGTAGTGAATTTTTGAGAAGACCCAATTAAATACATCGTATTAGCTGAATTTTTTTCACCATTTTCGAAGTTTTTAAATCCATAACCTTTATCTAATTTAACTTTTCCGTTTTCAAATACAGTTGCAGTTCCATTAAAGTTAGTTGCTTTCAAATAATTATTGATATCTTTGTATACAGGATTTTTCTTATCCATCACATTTTTTAGTTTCTTAGGTGCCTTCTCATGTTTATCTTTTTTCAATATGTAAGTTTCATTATCGTTTTTTTGAAAAATACGACTGTCTGTTTGTAAGTATTCGCTCCATTTTCTCCCAAATATAATCATTAATACAATAAGTATTACTAATACTATTATGAAAAATATAATTTTAGTCTTATTCAGTTTCATGTTATTATTTGCCTCACCTGTTAATATCAATATTTTTCTTCAATATAAAATTTTGATATTATGACAATCATTTTTTATATCCATAATACTCCTAGAAAAATATTTAAATTAATCTATTATTTTTTTCTTTCTCAAATACAGAAGTAACACAACACTATCTTATTCAATTTTAAACTTACTTACACCATCCCCTTTTTAATCAGAAAATCAACTATAATATTAATGCACACTTATCAAGTAAATGAAATATAGTTAGTTAGTATAGTATTCATTTTATACACTATGCATAATTATAACGTATATCCCTTTTTAAATCACTTTAATTAAATGATACCTCTATAAAAAATTATTTCCATTGTACTTTAGTACCATAAAGCTAAAATGTGTATTAAAATTTTATTAAAGTGCGCAGATATATTACTAAATGTGTGTACGTAGTCTACTAAAAATATGTTCTTCAATTTAATCATTTATCAATACTTAACAGCTAGTCATCGAAAAATAAAATCATAGTATATAAATAAGGTATAATTATGCAAAATAATATGCATTGCTAAAAGATATAATCAAGAAGTCTATAAACCATTAACTCTATATCACATACTCATTCAATTATTTGTTACATAATAATCAATTTCAGTTTTTTTCTATAAATTCACAATAAATATAACTCTCTTATCACACTTAATACTTGGAATCATTTATAATATGAGATGTAAATTAAATTTTAAGAATGTAATAATTTTGTATATGTATGTGTTGTAATTTTAACTATAAAGTAATACAATTTAAGGCTATAGTGTGGAAAATAAATAACAACGATACCAAGAAACAACATAACTTTTAATAAAATAAAAAAATAAGTTTATACTATTTAGGAGCAACAAATATGAATAAATTTTTTAAATTCTTTTTAATTCTACTAACCTTCGCTCTTATTGCAATTCCTGTTGTTTTTGCTAATAATCTTTTCAAATCATCGGAGAAAGCATTTGAATCTTCTCAAGATAAAAGTAACGCTGATCGGCAATCTAACTTAAGAAGTTCAAAAATCGACCCTGAAAAAGATCCAATCTCTATCTTATTCTTAGGTATCGATGATAATGAAGGCCGTGAAAAAAATGGTCAGAGTTTGGAGCATTCAAGATCAGATGCAATGATTTTGTCCACTTTCAATCAAGAAAAACATCAAATCAGAATGTTAAGTATACCTCGTGATACAATTAGTTATATCCCTAAAGTAGGCTATTATGACAAAATAACTCACGCTCACGCATATGGAGGGCCTATTGCTGCTATGGATTCAGTAGAAGCAACAATGAATGTACCCGTTGATTATTATGCACGTGTTAATATGAAGGCATTCGTTCAAGCTGTTGATGAACTCGGTGGTATATATTATGACGTACCCTATAATTTAAATGAACCAAATAGTGATGATACTGGAAGAATTAAAATTAAGAAAGGCTACCAAAAGTTAAATGGTGATGAAGCTTTAGCTGTTGCTAGAACACGCCACCATGATTCTGATTTAAAACGTGGTCAACGTCAAATGGACTTAATTAAAATCTTATTCCAAAAAGCACAGACACTAGATTCATTTGATAAGTTAGACGAAGTCATTAGTATTGTAGGAAAAAATGCAAAACATAACTTAACTAAATCTGAAATTAAATCATTAGCTAAAATGTATTTATCTGATAGTGTAGAGATGAAAAAATCACAACTAGAAGGTAAAGACGATATGTTAGATAATATTTATTATTACAATCCGAGCATTAAGAGCATTCAAAAATATTCAAATATCTTGCGCTCTGATTTAGGGTTATCTAAAATTACAGATAAAGATGACTTCTTAAATCAAAGAGTCATTGACCATTATGGTTCATTAGTTCCATTAACTAAACTAGATGACTCGTTATTAAGAAAAGCACAAAATGATACAACAGATAAAAAGCATAAAAAAGATAACAGTAACGACACGAATCAACAATCAGATAATAACAATGAGCAATCTCAAAGCAACGATATGAACGAACAACAACCAAATGAAACAGTTAATAATCAAAACAATCAACAATCGACACAACAAGGTCAAGAAATTGATACAACTGCTTATTAATCCAGTTATATAGTGATATGAAAGGAGTTGCTAAGATGTCACGAAAAACATATGAAAAGATAGCCAATATCAATGGTATGTTTAATGTTTTAGAACAACAAATTATTCATAGTAAAGACATGGCTTTATTTAGAAATGAATTTTTCTATGTGAATCATGAACATAGAGAAAATTATGAAGCACTACTTATTTATTATAAAGAAAGTAATCATAATCCCGTTGTAGATGGTGCATGTTACATCGTAGCGCTTCCAGAAATTTTTAATAAAGTTGATATTTTCGAATCAGAACTACCATTTTCTTGGGTATATGATGAAAATGGTATAACCGAAGAAATGAAAAGTATTAGTGTTCCCTTACAATATTTAATTGCGGCAGCACTTGAGGTAACGGATGTAACACTATTTAAACCATCAGGGTTTACGATGGGAATGAATAATTGGAATATAGCTCAAATGAGAATATTTTGGCAATATACCGCAATTATTAGAAAAGAAGCTTTATAAAATAACAGATTATCATAGGGAAGAAGACATCAAACCATTCGTCTTCTTCCCTATTTTATATCCAAAGGAGATTAAATATGTTTAATGAAGTGACAAATGATCAAATGTTACAAGATTGTTTTAAAATTAGAAAAGAGGTGTTTGTTAAAGAACAACATGTTCCAGAAGACAATGAAATTGATAAATATGAAAACGAGGCAATACATATTATTGGTTACAACGAAGATAATCTACCAATTGCTACGGCACGCATACGAATGTTAAATGAAGAAATAGGTAAAGTTGAACGTGTTGCAATTCTAAAAGAATATAGAGGCTTAGGTTTAGGTTTAAAATTATTACAATTTGTGGAAAAAATTGCTCATACATATCAACTTACATTCTTAACGATGCACGCACAATATTATGCTATACCATTCTATGAAAAGTTAGGTTATAGCACTTCAGGACAACCATTTTATGAAGAAAATATTAAACATATTGTTATGGATAAAAATATGAATACTTGATGGCTAAATCTCACTAAATATTTTGTAATATTTCATTAAACTCAAATTAATAATTTTTATGAAATTACTTGCGTACCATCAATGTTTAAAGCCCTTACATCTCTGCCACACCAAATTTTTATAGGTTAAAATTCTATTACAAATCTGTTAAAAGACGTACACGTACCTATTCTCATACTATAATTAATACAAATTCAAAAGATACAAGGAGTAATTATATAATGACGAAAAAATTCAATTACAAATTACCGTCAATGGTTGCAGTAACTTTATTGGGAACAGCATTTACGGCTCACCATGCAGATGCAGCAGAAACAGCACAAGATCAAACAAAAAATAAAAATGTACTGGATGACCAAGCAACACTAAAACAAGCTAATAATGCCAAACAAGAAGTGAGTAATCCTACACAAAATATTTCTGGTACTCAAACTTATCAAGATCCAACTAAAGTCAAACCAGTAAAAACTACTTCTACAGAAAATAATGATGCATCAATTAATCAACAGAAAACTGAAAATGCTTCTACTAATGAAAATACAAATGTAAAAGCTCAAACTACAGATGCGTCAAATCAAAATAATAATCAAATCGATGAAAATTCAACTAGTGCAGAAACTCAGAAACAAGAAGAGTCAAATAAAGACCTCGAAAACAATGAAAATCAATCTTTACAACAAGATTCAACTAAAGAGAATAATCAAGAGGTTGCTCAGCAAAATGCTAGACAAAACGCTTCAACTACACAAGAAAAAGCGACTGAGACTATAACTCAAAATCAATCTCAAGAACAAGCTCAAACAACTAGTCAAAGTGCTAAACAAGCCGTTAAAGATAATGGTGGTTACAGTTTAGATGATGATGAAGATGATGTAGACGATGAATCTAATTCAGTTGGCGCTTCACAAAAGACACAAGCAATTCAACAATCTAAAGAAAATGTTGCTACAAGTACTGATACTAAAACGCAGTCAGCAACACCTAAAGCTAATGAGTTAAAGGCAAATAACGTGTCTAATGAATCTGCTAAGGTATCATCTACTCAGTCTAATGACAATGCTACTAAAGAAAATGCTAAACAAGTCACTACATTCAATTCAGTAGCTAAACCAAGAATGATGTATGCAACTGCTAATAGAGCAACTTCATCATTACCAAAGTATCAACCACAAGTGAAATCTTCAATAAATGATTATATTCGTAAAAAGAACTTTAAAGCACCACAAATCGAAGAAGATTATTCATCATACTTCCCTAAATATGGCTATAGAAATGGTGTAGGCCGTCCAGAAGGTATTGTGGTACATGATACAGCAAATGAAAATTCTACTATTACTGGCGAAATCAACTACATGAAAAATAATTACAACTCAGCTTTCGTACATGCATTTGTAGATGGTAACCGTATTATTGAAACTGCACCTACTGATTATTTATCATGGGGTGCTGGTCCAAATGCGAATGACCGTTTTATCAACGTTGAAATCGTCCATACACATGATTATGATTCATTTGCGCGTTCTATGAACAACTATGCTGATTATGCAGCAACACAATTACAATACTATGGTTTAAAACCGAATAGCGCTGAAAATGACGGAAGTGGTACAGTATGGACTCACGCAGCTATTAGTAGATGGTTAGGTGGAACAGACCATGCTGATCCACACGGATACTTACAACAACATAATTATAGTTACAACGAATTATATGATTTAATTAATGAAAAATATCAAATCAAGATGGGACAAGTAGCACCTTGGGGGACAACAACTACTACAAAACCATCTACAGGTGGTTCAACAACAAAACCATCAACAAATGATAAATTAACAGTTGCCGCTAATAGCGGTATGGCTCAAATTAAACCAACTAATAATGGTTTATATACAACTGTTTATGATAAAAAAGGCCACTCTACTAACCAAGTTCAAAAAGCATTGTCTGTAACCAAAACAGCTACTCTAGGTAGTAATAAATTCTACCTTGTACAAGATTATAATACTGGTGAAAAATTTGGTTGGGTTAAACAAGGTGATGTTGTTTATAACACTGCTAAATCACCTGTTAAAGTAAATCAATCTTACAATGTTAAACCTGGTACTAAAGCTTATACAGTTCCTTGGGGCACAGATAAACAAGTTGCAGGTACTGTATCTGGTAAAGGTAACCAAACTTTTAAAGCTACAAAACAACAACAAATTGATAAAGCTATTTACTTATATGGTTCTGTTAATGGTGTAAATGGATGGATTAGTAAAAGTTTCTTAACAACACCATCAACATCTAATACAACTAAACCTACTACGCCTTCTAAACCAGCAACTAACAATCAATTAACTGTCGCTGCTAATAACGGTGTAGCTCAAATCAAGACATCAAACAGTGGTGTTTATACAACAGTTTACGATAAAACAGGTAAATCAACTGTCCAAGTTCAAAAAACATTAGCAATTTCAAAAACAGCTACTTTAGGTAATGATAAATTCTACCTTGTACAAGATTATAATACAGGTAAAAAATACGGATGGGTTAAACAAAGTGATGTTACTTACAACACAGCTAAAGCCCCTATTTCTATAAATCAATCTTATAATGTTAAACCTGGTACAAAAGCTTATACAGTACCTTGGGGTACGTTTAAACAAGAAGCTGGTACAGTTTCAGGTAAAGGCAATCAAACTTTTAAAGCTACTAAGCAACAACAAATTGACAAAGCTACTTACTTATATGGCACTGTCAATGGTATCTCTGGCTGGATTAGCAAATATTATTTAACTGAGCCTACTGCTACAAGAGCTGCATTTGCACAACCTAAAATGGCTACTAAATCTAATGTTGCAACTAATAATGAAGCAGCTAAAGCTCAATCACCAACTAATGTGAATACAACACAAGCCACAAAACAAATTGGTCAAGTGAAAGCTAATAATGCTGGTATCCGTAGTTCTGTATACGATAAAACTGCTAAGAGTGGTACTAAATATGCTGACCGTACCTTCACTATTTCTAAACAAAGAACCGAAGGCGATCAAACATACGTATTATTGCAAAATACAGCTTCAAATACACCTTTAGGCTGGGTTAATATCAATGACGTCGACGTTCAGAACTTAGGTAATGAAGCCAAATTATCAGGTCAATATAAAGTTAATAACAATAACAATGGCCTTTATTCAATAGCTTGGGGTACTAAAAATCAACAATTATTACCTGCTAGTCAATTAGCAAATCAAACATTTAATGCTTCAAAAGCGGTATATGTTGGTAAAGAAAAATATTTATATGGTACTGTAAATAATCGTACTGGCTGGATTGCTGCTAAAGATTTAGAACAAGCAAACTCAAATAATCCAGCAACACCTTATAACTACACTTTCGTTATCAAAAATAACCATGGCTATTATTACGACGAACCAAGTGCTAAAAATGGCTATTCTTTAAAAACATATTTTGAGAAACCATTTGTAGTTATTAAACAAAAACAACAAAATGGTGTGACTTGGTATTATGGTAAACTTACTAATGGTAAATACGTATGGATTAAAGAAAGTGATTTAACAAAAGAATTAGTTAAATATTCAAATACAGGTCGTACATTAAATCAAATGGCATCAATCCAAAATAACTTAAGTTTTGGTCCACAAGTTCAAAGAACTCCTGGTGTATGGTCAAACGCGACATTTGGCGAGACTAAAAATGCAATGGATTCAAATAAACTTGCTAAAGATCCAGTTTCTAAATATCAATTTTTACGTTTAGATCAACCACAATATTTATCTGAAGCTACACTAAATAAATTATTAAAAGGTAAAGGTGTTCTTGAAAATCAAGGTGCTGCATTTAGTCAAGCTGCTAAGCAATATGGACTAAATGAAATTTATTTAATTTCACATGCCTTATTAGAAACAGGTAATGGTCAATCTCAATTAGCTAAAGGTGCTAATATAACAAACGGTGTGGTTAATACACGTTCTACAACTAAATATCATAATGTATTCGGTATTGCTGCATTTGACTACAATGCTTTAGGTGAAGGTGTAAAATTTGCTAAAGCATCTGGATGGAATTCTGTTTCAAAAGCAATTATTGGTGGCGCTAAATTCATCGGTAATTCTTATGTGAAAGCTGGTCAAAATACTTTATATAAAATGCGTTGGAATCCAGAAAATCCAGGTACACACCAATATGCAACAGATATTAATTGGGCTGAGTCAAATGCACAAGTATTAAAAGGTTTATATGATCAAATTGGTGAAGTTGGTAAATTCTTCGATATTCCAAAATTCAAAGCCTAATTTAATACAACATTACGAGGTAAATCCTTGATAAAAAGCCAGTAGATGAATTCATCTACTGGCTTTTATTTACATATTAAAAGAGATCACCCTAGCCTATGTAGGATGATCTTCATTACAACAACATTGATACACAGTTATGATTAAATATAACTATGACGACTATTCAACTTATTTAATAGTTGGTTTAAATTCTCAATTTCACTTTCTGATAAACATTGGCATCGGGCTTCTATTAACTCACAACGTGCTGTATTAATCTGTTTAATAAGTGCGCGTGCTTCATCAGTAAGTACAAGTTCCTTACATCTTAAATCTTCATGTGATTGGTGACTTGTAATATAGCCTTTCAATACAAGTTTCTTAATCCATCTTGAGACAATGGATTGTTCTCTACTCACTTTCATTGTTAAGTCATATTGAGATAAACGGTCATAATTGTACAATATACGTAGTAATTCTAATTGTTCTGATGTAATGTCTGTTCTTTGTCCAAAGCGTCGGTTAACTATATTTAAATCATTGTTAGTAAGTGTGATAAGTTTTTCAAGTTGTTTATACATGCTGTTCTACTCCACTTTATTTAGTTGATAATATTATATGCTTTTTTTATAAGATATACAATAGGATTTTATGCTAAGGTCAAAATCGTTGCATAATTGCCATAAAATATAATAAATTAAGTACAGTCAAACATGAAAAAGGAGACATTTATATGCCTTCCATCAAGGAAAGGGATTATTTCTTTGATAATGCCCGAGCTATACTAATATTTTTAGTGGTGCTAGGACACCTATTACAGCCTTATACATCAGAAGATAAATACTTATCTGCATTATATCTTGTTATTTATAGTTTCCATATGCCAACATTCTTATTTATTTCAGGATATTTTGCGAAAAATTTGGATAAACCCTATTATCTAGAACATATTGCTAAAAAATTATTATTACCTTACTTTATATTTTTCGCATTTTACTCAGTTTATTATTTCTTAACTGGTAAAAGCGATAGCTTACAATTGGATCCATTCAATCCAGTCTTTGCATTGTGGTTCTTACTAACATTATTTTTCTTCCACGTTGTACTTGTTATTGTAAGAAGATATAATCCAATGATTGTGTTAGGAACCTCTTTACTTGTTTCAATTTTTGCTGGATTCTCAGCTAATATTGATGAATATATGAGCATTTCTCGTACTATTGTATTTTTCCCAATTTTTTATTTAGGACATTTATTTACTCAACAACAAAGTATGGTAATTAGAAGTAAAAAATGGGTGCCTATTTCTATAGTTGTATTTGTCCTTTATTTTATTGGGTATCTTATACATCCAATAAATGCAGATTGGTTGCTAGGAAGTTCACCTTATACGTCACTTGAACAAAATGCCGAAGATGTATATAGTCCACTCAAACGTTTATTACTTTATGCTGTAATACTAACTTCGATGTTTGCTTTTTTAAATTTAACATCTCAAAAATTACGCTTTTACACTTATATAGGTAGTCGAACGATGTATGTGTATTTATTACATGGTTTAATTATTGGTATTATCCGTGGATTCGGACTTTATCCATTCAAGTCACACGTTTCTATAATGACGTATTTATTTTTAATTTTATCTTCAGGAATAATTGTTTATCTTTTATCCAACCGATTTATATGTAAATGGACAAATCCAATTATTAACTTGAAATCCCCTTCTAAATTTAAAGGGTAAAAATCACTATAAAATTTTTGTTTTTATACCAAAATGTAGTACTAAAAAATATGTTATGATAGTAATAATTTGAAAGAATTATACGACTATTCAAACAATTCGTAGTACTATATTTTGGTATTTTTTAGAGGAGTTAAGATATATGAAATTACAATTGAACGAGCAATCTAAATTTTTAAGAGCACCTAGTATTCGTCAATTTTCTAATCGTATGCAGCATATTGAAGACTGTATTAATCTAACAATTGGACAACCTGATTTTTCTATGCCAGAGGTTGTTAAAAAAGCTTATATCAAAGCTATTGAAGACAATAAAACAACATATTCTCATAATAAAGGTTTACCTGAAACAAGACAGGCAATCAGTCAGTACTTTAACAATAAATATGGGTTCAACTATAATGTAGATGAAATTATCGTAACTAATGGGGCTAGTGAAGCATTAGATACTGCTTTAAGAAGCATCATTAATCCAGGGGACGAAATTTTAATTCCTGGACCTACTTATGCTGGTTACATTCCTTTAATCCAAACTTTAGGAGGGAAACCTGTATTTATTGATACATCGACCTCTGCTTTTAAAATCACACCTGAATTAATCGAACAATATATCTCAAGTCAAACTAAGGCAATTTTGCTTAATTATCCAACTAATCCTACAGGCGTGACCCTATCCAAATCAGAAGTTAAAGCGATTGCGGAAACATTATCTAATCATGAGATATTTATTATTAGTGATGAAATATATGCTGAAAATACCTTTAATGGCCAACATACTTCATTTGCTGAATTTGATATCATTAGAGATCAACTACTACTTATAGGTGGTTTAAGTAAATCACATTCTGCTACGGGCATTCGTATCGGTTTCTTAATGGGACCAGAGTATTTAATTGAAAAATTAACATTCATGCATGCTTATAATTGCATTTGTGCTAATGTCCCTGCACAACATGCGTGTATCGCTGCATTAACTGAAGGTTTAGAAGCACCTCAATATATGAACCAAGCATATATTGAACGTCGAGATTATTTGATCAATGCATTAACATCATTAGGGTTTGAATTGAATGCTAAACCTGAAGGTGCCTTTTACATTTTTCCGAGTATTAAAAAATACACAGAAGATGATTTTAACTTCTGTGTCGATGTTTTAGAAAAAGCACACGTTGCTATGGTACCTGGTTCATCCTTCACAGATATTGGTAAAGGACATGTTCGTATTTCTTACGCTTACGATATGGCCTTACTTAAGGAAGGTATGAAGCGTTTAGAAACATATTTAAAAACGTACTATCCAACTCAATTGACTAAATAAATAAAAACCACTTGTTGTTATTAAGAGATGCATTTATCATCGCTTATAACAATCAAGTGGTTTTCTTATGAGATCCTATGGGAATTTAGGGAATTGGTCAAAGTCTGGATCACGTTTTTCTTTAAATGCGTCACGACCTTCTTTAGCTTCATCAGTTGTATAATAAAGTAAAGTTGCATCGCCTGCCATTTGTTGCAAACCAGCTAATCCGTCTGTATCTGCATTCATTGCAGCTTTTAAGAAACGTAAAGCAGTTGGTGAATGTTTCATGATATCTTGACACCATGCAACTGTTTCATCTTCTACTTTATCTAATGGGACTACTGTGTTAACTAAGCCCATATCTAATGCTTCTTGTGCATTATATTGACGGCATAAGTACCATATTTCTCTTGCTTTTTTGTGACCAACGATTCTAGCTAAATAGCCTGAACCATAACCAGCATCAAATGAACCTACTTTTGGACCTGTTTGACCAAAAATCGCATTATCTGCTGCAATAGTTAAATCACATACAACATTTAATACGTTACCGCCACCGATAGCATAACCACGTACCATTGCTATAACTGGTTTAGGAATAACGCGGATTAAACGTTGTAAATCTAAAACATTTAAACGAGGGATTTCGTCTTCGCCAACGTAACCACCATGTCCACGTTTCTTTTGATCTCCACCTGAACAGAATGCTTTATCTCCTTCTCCTGTTAAGATAATCACTGAAACATTCTGATCATCACGTGCACGTGAAAATGCATCAATCATTTCAGCTACTGTCTTAGGAGTGAATGCATTACGTACTTCTGGACGATTGATAGTTACCTTTGCAATACCTTCGAAAAATTCATATTTAATTTCATCATATTCTCTAAGTGTTTCCCACTGTCTAGTCATTTTGCTCCTCCTTTAAAAAACCTAATATTATTGTATCAAATTCCGTGCTATCTTCCACATGAATTGTATGTCCTACATCAGAAACTATTGTTTTTCTGCTATTAACAATTGAATCTTTCAATTTTTGTGCAATTTTTACAAACTTCTCATCTAGCTCGCCTGCCATAATATAAGTTGGTATATCGACTTGTGATAGTAATGGCCATAAATTAGGCATATGTCCTGTACCATAATCTCGTAAAGCTTTTGCTAATCGGTGAGGATTCTGACTCATTCTATTATCACGAATTTGCTTTTTAACTGATTTATCTAAGTCATACTGTGATTGGAACAGTGGTAATCGTTCCCAATCATTGACAAATATTTCTAACCCAGCTATTTCTAGCACTTTCGTTCTTGCAGCATCTACTTGTTGTCTCTCAATTCGATCTTCTTCACTTTGAATACCTGGTGATGTGCTTTCTAATATTAAACCTGCAAGTTCTATCGAACCATGCAACGCATAATATAAAGCTACCCTACCTCCCATTGAATAACCAAATAAATACAACTGGTATTGTTGATATTCGGATAAAACTTGATTCAATGCTTGATTAATAAAATCAAAGCTCCATTCTATATCCATTGAAGTTCCATCTTCTCCATGACCAGGTAAATCAACTACCAATACGTTAGTTTGTTCGGTTAACTTATCAATATGATTATCGAAAGTTGTGCCATCGCTAATAAATCCGTGTAACAAAACTATCAATTGCTTCGATGATGACTTTGATTGATAAAAATTATGATATAACATTAATCATTTCACTCAATTTCTTATATAAAATTTGATGTTGTTGTAAATTATCTTCTCTATCTGTGATTATTTCATAAACATTCGAACCTAATTCAGATAACGATTCATATTTAAAATCATTTAAATGCTCAAAACGCTTAAAATTAAAGTCATACAACAATGCCGCATGTTCAAAATCTAAACCAGTTGGCGTTCCGAATAATCTCTCGAAATATGCTTCTGCTGATGCTTTTTGAGGTAAATAAGAAAAAATACCCCCACCATCATTATTTAATAACACTATATTTAAATGTATGTCATTAATTTTAGACATGAGCAAGCCGTTCATATCATGATAAAAAGCTAAATCACCGATGAGTAACGTCACTTTTTTATGTACTGCCATACCTAATGCAGTAGAAACAACACCATCAATGCCATTCGCACCACGATTAGCATAAATTTCAGCTTCATTATCAAATAGTAAATTATCAATATCTCTAATTGGCATACTATTACTTACAAATAAAGCATCTTCGTTAGTTAATTTAGAAATCAATGTGCCAACATATGCCGCTTCATCAGTAGCATGTTGTAAATAATCATTGATTTCAATGCGAGCTTGCTTTTCTAATGATTGCCATTGTTGTAACCATGCTTTTCTGTCTACTGTTCTTTCTTCCATTAGCGATCTGAAAAAGTCATTAGCCGATATTTCATATGATACATCTGGCGGTACAGGAAAAACATCTATTTTATCGTTATTTTGAACTAATATTTGAAATGCTGAAGTCGATTTTAACCATTGATTTAACTTTTTAGAAATAACTGGTTTACCTACTCTAATTACGAAATCAACATCCCAATCCATACCTGCTCTATATAATAAATCATATGTTGTTATGACATTAGGATGATTATGTCGTCTTAACTGACTTAGTGGATCTGCCAACACTGGTATATCGAAAATCGTTGAATAAGTTAAAATTTGGTCTACCTCTTGATGTTGCATATCTCCAACAATAATTAAACCTTTAGACTTTTCAATTTTATCCTTAATTGGATCAACATGTATCATTTTTTGATAATGAGGTAATGTTTTTGTTTCTGATTTCAATAATTCTGTTCTATCTAAATCAGGTGTTAATGGCTCTCTAAATGGCATATTAAAATGAATCGGTCCTTTATGTGGACCATAAAGGTACTGACTAGCAATTTGCATTTGGTAATGTATCGTATCTAGCATATTTGTAGTACCGTCAGCAATTGGCATATCAAATTGGAAATTAACATAATTACTGAACATATTGACTTGATTGATAGCTTGTGGTGCACCTACACTTCTTAATTCATGTGGTCGATCACTCGTTAATACAATCAGAGGTATACGACTAATTTGACTTTCTGCAATTGCCGGTGTGTAGTTAGCCGCCGCTGTACCAGACGTACATAAAATAGCAACAGGTCTTTGACTACCCTTGATTAAACCTAATGCAAAAAATGCCGCACTACGTTCATCAGGATGAATCCAAGTTTTGATGTTAGGATGTGCTTCTAATGCAATAGCTAACGGAGTCGAACGCGACCCCGGGCTAATCACAACTTCTTTCACACCATATGCAAATAGTTCTGATGCAAATGTAAAGACCTGTGTCGTCAAAGCTTCATTTTTATTACTCATGTTTATCTACTCCTAAAGCATTCATCATTGGTGAAAATTTTACAGCTGTTTCAGCAATCTCGCTATCTGGATCAGAATCTTTAACTATGCCACATCCAGCAAATAATGTTGCTTGATCGCCTTTTATCAACATAGATCGAATGGCTACTATAAATTCACAATCATCATAGACATCTATATATCCTACAGGTGAACCATATAAGCCACGCGTGCCAAATTCTTTTTGTTCTATAAATTCTAGTGCTTCATCTTTAGGATAGCCGCCTAATGCTGGTGTTGGATGCATTCGATCAATTAACCCAATATATGATTGTTCTTTTAAATTACCTTGTATTTTTGTGAATAGATGATACAAATGGTCATTTTTTAAAATGTTTGGTGTTTCATTGTAGTATACATCTTCAACATATGGTTGAATATCATTCAATATACTTTCCACTACAATTTGATGTTCATTTAAATTCTTTTTATCATTTAGAAAAGCTTGTAAGTTTTCTTCATCTTCCTGTTCATTTTGAGAACGTTTAATTGTACCTGCTACTGCTTTAGTTGAAAGCACTTGATTTTCAACTTTTAATAATTGTTCAGGCGTTTGTGAAAAGAACACAGATTCATTAGATTCAAGTAAGAAGATATAACTGTTTTTTTCATTCTTTAATGCTCTAGTCAAAATATATGGAATACTTATCTCTTTATCAAATTTAATTAATCTTCTACGTGCAAGTACAATTTTCTTAGAATAGTCAATACTATTAATCGCTTCTTGTACTAAATCTCGCCATTCATCTAAATAGATATCCTCCATACGAGTAACATTCCCCAGGTGATCATCTTCCATATCGACATTGGCTTGTTCCAAATCATTGACTAATGACTTGAAAGTATCCATTTCAAATGTCTTTTTTTCAGTTGTATAAGTTATAAATGTTCGATTATTTTCAGTAGAAATCAACACCTCAGGTAGCACAAAATGATTTAATCCATATGCTCGCCATTCATCATCAGATTTATGTTTTGAAAATTGGAATCCACCACATAAACGTAAATGATGTTTCTCACTATCTGGATGAATTAACTCTATATCTTTTTTTAACGTTTCCCATTCTTTAAAGATAGACTGTTTATTTTCGAAATCATTTTCAAATTTTCGAATCGCATGATAACCGAAATATGAAGATTGATTGTCATTTAATCGCAAATAAAAACGATCGCCTGCTTGCGATTCAGTTATATGAAATAGAGTACTTGGATCTAATTGCTTGTCTAACTCTACTTCAACAGAGACCCAATCCTTAGAACTTCCATATAGCTTGTCGACAATCTCATCTTCTCTTACGTTAACAGTCATTCATCTCACTTCTTTCTTCTATATTTACTCATTAGTATATTGTATCATTTTTCAATGCTAATTTTGGTGCGAATTGCTTAATAAACACATGCAATTTTTCACGTGAATTGACCTTTATTCATAATTACTTTAAAATATGAATGTTAAAACTAAAAATTAAGAGGTTATAAAAATGTCAGATCAATATCAACAATATTCAACGGTTAAAAAGTATTGGCAATTGATGAGACCTCATACCTTAACTGCCGCAGTTGTACCAGTTCTAGTTGGGACAGCTTCAGCTAAATTATTCCTACTTGGTAGTGAAGATCATCTTAAATTCAGTCTATTCTTAGCCATGTTAATTGCTTGCTTATTAATCCAAGCGGCTACAAACATGTTTAATGAATATTATGATTTTAAAAAAGGCTTAGATGATCATACTTCTGTAGGTATCGGTGGTGCTATTGTAAGAAATGGTATGAGTCCTAAACTTGTGATGAATATCGCGATTGCTTTTTATATTATTGCCGCCTTACTAGGTATATTCTTAGCTTTCCATAGTTCATTTTGGATTATTCCAATAGGCGTTGTTTGTATGGCAATTGGTTATTTATATACAGGTGGACCAATGCCGATTTCATGGACGCCATTTGGCGAATTATTCTCAGGCGTATTTATGGGTATGATTATCATCTTATTAGCCTTTTTCATTCAAACAGGTAATGTTCAAGGACTAATCATTTGGTTAAGTATCCCTATCGTCATAACAATTGGACTTATAAACATGGCTAACAACATAAGAGATCGTGTCAAAGATAAAGCTAGTGGACGTAAAACACTACCTATTTTACTTGGTAAACGCGCCTCAGTTATCTTTATGGCCACAATGTATGTTGTCGCATATGCACTTGTAGTATTTACTGCCTTATTTAAATCTGGTGGGTCATTATTCTATTTATTAGTTTTATTGTCATTCCCAATGCCAATTAAAGCCGTAAGAAGATTTAACAAAAATGATACACCTGAGACAATGATGCCTGCCATGGCTGCTACTGGTAAAACAAATACTATTTTCGGTTTATTATATGCATTAGGCATTTATATTAGTGCATTGTTAGGTGCAATTTAATACCATTTAATTACTCGGCAATGATTACCATTCATTGTCGAGTTTTCTTTCTAATTATTTATATTTAATCATATGTCTATAAAGATGACCGTAAAGATCGATATCATTCACTGTCTTAAATCCTAATTTTTTATATAGATTTAGCGCTTTTTCATTATCATAATCACAATTTAGACTCCATTTTTTCTCAGGGTACTTCTCCAAAAGATAAGTCATCAGTTGTGTAGCTATACCTTGACCTCTATATTCAGGAAACGTAGCTACGGTTTCAATATACATCTCATCGTCCTCTGCTTCTTTCACTGGTAAAGGTGTACCATATTTACGAATATCTTCATCAAGCGGTAACTTTAACCAATTTTTCTCATAATCAAGTTCGTGTTTACCATCATATGCAATAACACAACCTGCAACTTTGCCATTGACTTCATAAACCCAAACATTTTTATAATAACTTCGATATTCTACATTAACAATACTCAACTCTAGTATGTTCATAATTCTTTCTTGGCTAATTTCATTAACTATATCTAATTCCATATCTTCCCAAATCATAAAACATAATTCAGCGATACGCTTATTATCACTAGGATGTGCTTGTCTAATCATCATATATCCTTCCTCAAAATTTGTCTTAATTTCATTATATAGAAACTACGATATAATATAAATCAAAGGACCTATTTCATATTGAATTTAGAGATTTTGATGAGAGAATTGAACTTTAAGAAGTATTTCTAAAATACATTTTTATGTTTGTTACGTGATTAATTCTTTAATCGATGAATCTTATTTTTAGGAGGTAGCAAAAAATGAGAGTTAATAAAGTCATTTATATATTAGTAGCTATTTTTTTAGGAGGTATTGGTGTTCATAAATTTTATGCTGACAAAGTCGGACAAGGTCTTTTACATCTTGCCTTCTTTTGGACAGGTATTCCAAGTATTGTAGCTATTGTTCATGCTATTATCGTCGCTTTTACTAAAAAAGCTGACAATGACGGTTACATTGTTTTTGAAAAATAATATTTACCCTATTCTAGCGATTTATTTTCCATTCACTTTTAAAACATTAAAAACGGGGTATATATTATTTATCAAGTAAAAGCAAAAGGGAGACATAATTATGATGAACATTATTAAACGTGTAGTAAGAACAATCATAACAGGTTACATTGTTAAAATTATCCGTGATTTGATTTCAGGTAAATCAAACGGAAAAAAATAAAGAATAATATATCGAGAATTACTGCCCATCAATGTATTCATTACAATTGATGGGCTTTTTTATATAAATGGTCATTTAATAAAGACAAAATCTTCCATTCGTTATATAATAAGATAAATTTTATAAGTATTATAATTTTTATTAGAAATTTAAAGTCTTTTATTCTTAATTACTTATGAAATTTACTTTTTTATTTTATAACAATCTGGAGGTCAGTCTATCAATGAGATTTGGAATTTTATTAATTAGATGGATGTTAGCGACATCTTTTTTAGTACATGGCACGTTAAAATTTGTAGACCTAGAAGGTACGATACATTTTCTAGGTTCATTAGGTTTACCCCCACTACTTGCAATTTTAATGTCAATTGGTGAAGTTGTTGGAGGTATCTTCTTGATATTTGGGATTTTAACACCGTATGTTAATGTTTTCTATATTTGTGTGATGTTAGGTTCCATATTCACCTTAAAATTAACTCGAGGATACGTTAGTGGTTATGAGTTCGAAATAATTCATATCGTAATGAATGTAGCAGTGATGAGCAGTTATAGTTGGAAAAAATGGATACAATTTTACTGATCATTTTATTTAATATTAACAGACTTTTGTAAGTATCTTATCACTTTAGGAATACAGCTTGAGTATTGCATTGATATTATAATAAAAAACACCATGATTTTAGATCAGCCCTATGGTTAGATTCTAATTTCATGGTGTTTTTATACTATGATATTCAATTATCGCCTAGCCTCATAGTTGGCTAGCTACTGTGTTCAATGTATTTCATTTTAAAGTCCACGCACTAAAGAATCTTAATTCTTCGAAGTAAATATTATAAGAAGGAAATCAACTCTTGATAAGTCAAAAATCAGTAGAAAAAATAACAGGCTGGGACATAAATATATATTTCAAGTTACATTCATATTTAGGCAGTAGTTGACTGTAAAGTCATTCTTTTTTTTATAGAAATTAGAATGACTTACACATGCGTATTGACTCATGTGTTCAAATTAAGCTTTAGACGTATACATGAACTAAAGTTCATGCATAAAACCGTCTAAGTAATAAATTACAAAGACGGTCTAATGTATCAAGCTTTTTCATTTCTAGTCAACCTTGCCGGGGGACGGGCCCCAAACATAGAGAATTTCGAAAAGAAAATCTACAGACAATGCAAGTTGGGGATGGACAACGATAAAGAAATACTTTTTTAAGAAATTAGTATTTCTTATGCATGAGTTTCACTCATGTATTCCTATTTTAAAGTACACATTAGCTATGGCTAATGCGTAAGAACCACTACATAATAAATGATTAGTGGTTCTTTATTATTTCTGTCCCACTCCCTTATTTATAGTAACGGAGGGACTATCCATTCGCTTTAATAAAGTGTGTTGACCATATATTGACCAAAATATATTAAACAAACTTAAACGGATTTTTAACAAAATAAAAAAGAACGTTGGTTTAACAACGTTCTAGGTAGTTTAAGTAAATCAGAATTAAACTGATTTTTACTATAAAACGGAAACGGAGGGATTCGAACCCTCGCGCCGCTCTCGCGACCTACACCCTTAGCAGGGGCGCCTCTTCAGCCAACTTGAGTACGTTTCCATGGCTCCACAGGTAGGACTCGAACCTACGACCGATCGGTTAACAGCCGATAGCTCTACCACTGAGCTACTGTGGAATAATTAAATTGTAGTGCTTTCTCTATCAAGCACAAATATTATTATATCAATTTTACGTAAATTATCAAGAGATAACTTAAAAAAATATACGGAACATTTACACTATATTAATATAACGTTCCGCATATTTTAAATTTCAACATAATTTATTTATCTACAAATAGCGAATAACGTGATAATGCTTCAAAAATGTTTAATGAGGATTTTTCATAATCGATGGGTTTATCGGGGTCATTAGATTTCATGCGGGATTGTTTATCTACCATATAATAAAAGAAGATTGCGTTGGTATACTGATGCCATAAACTGTGGAATGATACATTAAGGGTAATGGTTTCATTGTTTGCAAATATGATTTTACATTTACGATGTTTTAATTCTTTAATAGATTCAACATAATGCATATTAATCCATAAATTTTCTTCTTGTCGATCTGAATGAGTAGGAAAAAAGTAAGTTGGAAATAAAGGAGTTAATAAAATTGGAGGTTTACTTGAGATACCTGTGATTCGATTGGTTTCAGCTTTTTTACTTAAATAATTGTTACCATAAAATTTGCATGATCTCTCTATAATCTTTTGAACTTTAAATGGGCTTTGTATGACTGTCTTATCAAACCGAATAATTTCTGAACCATTTGGTTGATTTTGATTATCATAATTAGGCCTAATCACCATGTCTCCCTTTCTAATTACGTAAATATTCTGAGTTGTCATTGGGATAACCTCGCTTTATTAAATTTTATTATCTTTTCTAATTTATAGAATCAATAATATGTTTTTTATTTTATAAGAAAAATCACAAAAGTCAAGTTATTCTTAAAGTGTAATATGATACATTTTTTCGTTTAAAATGTCAGAATATTCATTGATTTCAAAATTCAAAAAATGTATAATATCTATATATTAAATTCAAACGAAAGGTCGAGATCCTTATGAATCATAATACAAATGTGAAACATACGACACTTGAAGAATTTGTAACTACAGTTAATGATTTAGGCGTTGAACTAGTCATTGATGAAGCACTTAGAGAGGTTAGAAAAAAAGAGTTGAAATTACTAATTGATGAAGCTTTAGTAAATAAAGACGAGAAAGCATTCAATGAGTACATAACAGAATATAAAAACTTGGAGGCATTTCTCAGTGAATAATTTAGATTCGAGTCATTCAAAATAAGGTCTATTCCCTACTAAAAAAGTTAGAGAATAGACCTTTTAAATTTATATGACTTTAAGACATTAATCTTAATATTTCATTCTTATCTATATCACCAAAATAATGATATAGATTATAATTTGCCAATGCTTCTTCTAAATGGTTAAAGTCATGAAGGCAACCTTCTAAGGCATGTTCTAAATCACTAATGTCACCTTCACCAAAGAAATCACCGAAAATTTTTGCGTGTTCAATTTTACCCTTTTTCACATCAAACTTGATTTGAATAAATCCTTTTTCGAATTTTTCTTCTCGTTCAAAATTGTATTTTGGATTTTTACCATAATTCCAGTCCCAAGTACGGTATTTTTCATTACTTAATTTCTCGATATTTTTCCAATCTTCATCAGTTAATACATACTCTTCAACTTGTTGTTCACCAAATATCGTTTTTAAAATAATTTGTTTAAATTGATCAATATCTAAAGACTCTGTTAAAAATTCTTCAATATTAGCTACACGCTTTCTAACAGATTTAACACCTTTTGATTTAATTTTAGCTGGATTTACTTTTAAAGCATTTTGAACTTCATCAAGCTCACTGTTCAACATTAATGTACCGTGGCTAAACATTCTATCTTTAACTTTAACCATTGCATTCCCTGAAATTTTAGCAGCACCAACTTGAATATCATTACGTCCTGTCATTTCTGCGTCCACACCCAATGATTGTAAGGCTTGGACAATAGGTTCTGTAAATTTCTTAAAGTTATGGAAACTATTACCATCATCATCTGTAATAAAACTAAAGTTTAAATTACCTGTATCATGATAAACTGCACCACCACCTGAAATTCTACGTACGACATCTATGCCTTTTTCATCAACGTATGCTTTATTGACCTCTTCTATCGTGTTCTGATTTTTACCAACAATAATGGAGGGTCTATTTACATAAAATAAAAAATAACTTTCTTCTGAAGGAAGATTTTTTAATACATATTCTTCCATAGCTAAGTTAAGTGTTGGATCAGTTATATTATTATTGCTTACAAATTTCATAACAAACGCTCCTTATAGATTCTCTATATATGCCCTTACCTTATTTATGCACCATTTACATTTAAAATTCCAATTATTTACTCAATAATGACAAAATTTTCATAATTTATGTATTAATTCTAAGAGTTTTTAGTGTTATTAGTTTATTTGTAGTGTATTTTTTAGTACAATATAGTCTAGCTATGAATTAAGGGAGGACTCGAAATGACTGTTGCAGAAGTAGGTAATATCGTAGAATTTTATGATGGTTTAAGAGGCCGAGTTGAAAAAATAAATGATAACTCAGTTATTGTAGATTTAACAATAATGGAAAACTTTAACTCACTAGACTTACCTGAAAAAACGGTTATTAATCATAAACGTTATAAAATTGTTGAACAAGAAGGTTAGTTGTAATGAAAAAAGTTTCGAAAGCTTTACTATGGTTTATAATTAGTTTCATAGTTTTTCATGCCATATTATTTGTTATGTGGGGTGAACACCAAGAATATTGGTATTTATATACTGGAATTATGCTAATAGCTGGGATTAGTTATGTATTTTATCAACGTGATATACATTCTAAACGGTTATTAACATCCATAGGTATTGGAATTATTGCCAGTATTATTTTAATCATTATTCAATTGATCTTATCACTCATAACGTCTGAATTAACTTATGCTTCATTAATAAAAGAATTGGCCAAAACTGGTGTTCATTGGAAGTGGCAAATGTTAGTAACATTAGCATTCGTTATACCTTGTCATGAACTATATATGCGCACTGTTTTACAAAATGAGTTAAATAAGTACAATTTGCCGAATTGGTTATCTATCTTAATCACTGCAATTTGTTCAAGCTCTCTATTTATATATTTAGATAATTGGTGGATAGTACTGTTTATTTTTATAACTCAAATATTACTGTCAATCAGTTATGAATATACAAGACGTATTGCTACAACATCTATTGCTCAAATAGTTGCTATCATTCTTTTATTAATCTTTCATGGATAATTTTTAATATGTTAAATGATTAGAAAATAAATATTTAAAGTATAAGTATAGAGCTCCAAACCATGTGTCCATACATGATTTAGAGCTCTATTTATTTTTTAAAGTAAATTTTTAACCACATACGTTAATTAGTATGAAGGTGTAATAATATCAAATTACTTAATCACTTTAAAGTTATTTTTTAGTTTAATAGAATAATGCTTATCTGATAAATGCTTAGCAATTAGTGTACTCATTGTACTTTCACTAGTATGGTGAATAATAGCATCTTCTAAATATGATTGATAATTTCTATAACAATAATCCGTCATAGTGATCCTATATAATCCATTTAAATCAATTCCATCTAAAGTCACTCGGTTAAAAGGTGCTTGGTTCATATCGACAGTATAGTTAAATCCTTGCCAAAATGTACATAACGTTTCATCAATCAGTGTTGACTTTAACGTATCTTTCTCAAATTCTAGATATGAATATGAAAATTCTAATATACCTTTAATACATTCCCCTTTAATCGTTAAATCAACAGGTTTATCTGGATATGGATATGCATCATATAAAACTCTATTCGTTATGACTCCCTTTAGTCCTTCTTCACCATTTCGAGGTATGTGTACACAACTAATTTGATAATTATAGGCTAATCTAATGCTATCATGTAATAATTGTGCAAAAGGATGGGGTTGACCTACTAATTCTGCTAAATCTTTAACTGGTGCATTTATTTCAGTTTCATTTATCGCTTCGCTTGCCCAATGTTCAACTGCTTTGCGATCATAATACGTGACATTAAGTAATGCTTCATCTTCATCATAATTATTCAAATCAATGACTTCTGGTGAAATTTCCTCAACCTCATATGTATTAGTTCGTTTTTTAAATTTTATTTTTACATGAACGAGTTCTTCTGCATTTTGTCCTGCTTGTACATAAACTGTTCCATGATCTTGACCAACTAATGTTTGATGTTGATGTGCTGTTATGATGAGATCTATAACCCCTAATTCCTCCATCAATATTTCAGCTTCATTGACATTTACTTCATTTTTCTTATTGGATTTACTGATTTTGTCTAATCCACCATGATATATCACTATTAAAAAGTCTGGTTCTTCGATTTCATGTATATATCTAATCCATCTTTTAGCTGATAATAATGTTTTTTCGATGCTCACATCTTCTTCCATTTCTGCATATTCATTTTTCATTAGACCATCGGCTGTTAAACCTACTATTGCAATTTTCAAATTATCAAAATGTTGAATAGAATATGGTGTTGAAAAGTACGGTTCTTTCGTTTTGATATATTCTATATTAGCAGATAACCATGGAAATCTAGATAGTGCAACAGAACGAGTTAAAAATGACAATCCAAATTTAAATTCGTTAGGACTAATGCCACTGGCATCATACTGCATGGCATTCATTAACTTTATCATTGGATGGCGCTTATATGGTGCGACAATAGCATAATAAAAAGCTGCTAATGACCCTGCCAAACTACCACCACTATCTAGTAAGATTACATTTTGATTATTGTTTCTTACTTGTCTAACAAAAGTTCCAGCGCGATATATATTTGAGCCATAATCTCCATTTAAAAAATGACTATGCATATCAGAAGTTGCTATGACATCTACATCGATATTCTCATTTCTCTCCATCTCAACACACCTCTCATTATGGTTAGTTTAACATGTATTTTTGTTTAAGTGATATCACTTTGGATAGATAACTTATATTATTAAGAAAAATATAAAAGACATTTTAAGTATCAACTATCTTTAATACTTAAAATGTCTTTGATTTAATTTATCCAATTTGTATACGTTCTTTAGGGTAGCTGAATTTTTTAGGTTCTTTTCTTCCAGCTATCATTATAATGAATGAGATTAAACCTACACGTCCTATAAACATTAATATCATTAATACAATTTTTGTAATGTTACTTACATCATCTGTTACACCTAGTGTTAGACCACATGTACCAAATGCCGACATAACTTCAAAGAAAACTTGTAAAAACGATAGTTTTCCTTGCTCTGCTACAGATATAATAATCATACTTGTAAAGGTCAAAATGGAAGCCATTGTAAATACCATAAATGATCGTTGTATATCCATAATATGAATTTCTCTATTAAATACTTTAATAGAGATTTTATCAGCAGAATTACTAAAATTGATGACAAATAATATTAAAATAGCAAAAGTAGTAGTACGGATACCACCACCTACGGAACTAGGAGATGAACCTATAAACATCAAAATACTCATAATGATATTGGTTGCATCACTAAAATGGGATACATCAATGGTTTGCAATCCTGCACTCCTAGTTGTTGCTGATTGAAATAGAGAATAAAACAGTGACTGATGCCAACTCATCCCTTTGAATGCATGATTATGTTCTAATAAGAAAATAATCATGACACCAAAAACAAATAAAAATAAATATGTTGATGTTGTGATTTTAGTAAATAATGAAAATCTAAAATTTGTTACTCTATTTTTAATATAGGCTTTGACTTCAAGTAATACTGGAAATCCAATAGAACCTAGAACGATAAGGAACATCACAATCGTTTGCACAAAATAATCTTTGGCATATGGAACAAGTGAATCACCTGTAATATCCAGACCACCATTAGTTGTCGCTGATATTGAAACAAATATTCCCTGCATTATAGCATATTTTAAATCGGGATTATCTCGATAAAAATAAAATGCCAGTAAAAGTGCACCAATAAATTCTATTACAATAATCGTTCTAACTATTTCTAAGATTAATTTGACTGTCCCACTCATTGTATCTTTATTGTTATCAAGCATGATTAACTGACGTTCACGAATACCTATATGTTTACCTAGTACAACCCATAATAATGTTCCAATGGCCATCACACCAATACCGCCAATATTTAGAATGACTAGTATAATAATTTGACCAAACGTAGAATACGTGTCAACAATACTAATTGGTGTTAATCCTGTAACGCTTATTCCAGATACTGCTACAAATAATGTATCTATTGGGTTAACGTCGACACCAGATTTATGAACATATGGCAAATTTAACAATAAAAACGCGACAACAATTGCTGCTAAATAGTATAGAACTATCCCTTGTTGAGGACTGGATCTTTTTAATAGTTGACCAAATATCGACATTCAATTCACCTCAACATTATTTTAGTTTTATATCTATATTAATGACTTTTCCATCTCTATACACTTTAGCCTTTAATGTACTTTTGTCTTCTCTATGACTAAATATAATTTGTCTATATCTTAAATTATCTTCAATTCTTTTCCCATCTAATTCTACTATGACATCATCTTTTTTCAACCCTGATTTATCGCCAGGAGCATTGGGTTTTACTTCGCCAACAATAATACCATTTTTAACACTATTAGGTAATTTGATTGATTGGCGTTCGTCATCATCAATATCAGCTACATTTTTAATTTTAATTCCAGTATTAGGATATTCAACTTTTCCCTCTTTTTCTAATTGATTAGCTATTTTTTGAGCATCATTAATTGGTATTGCAAATCCCATACCTTCCACATTATTCATATCAATTTTCAGAGAAACAATACCTATTAGTTTACCATCTCTATCAACAACTGCGCCACCAGAATTTCCGGGATTAACCGGCGCATTTATTTGAAATGCTTTCATTAGTACATCGTAGCTATCATCTTTATCAATATCTACTGGTACATGTCTATCTAAACCAGAGACTATACCATCAGATACACTTTCTTTGAAATCTACACCTAATGGGTTACCAACTACAATTATAGGCTCTCCTAAAACAAGATGATTAGAATTACCAGTAGTGATGGCTTTTACAGAATCATCTGCACTTTTAGCTTTAATGACTGCTATATCTGACCATTTATCCGTACCGATCACTTTTCCTTGAACCGACTTATTATTACCAAATGTTATCTTTTGCTTATCT
Source organism: Staphylococcus warneri (assembly GCF_900636385.1). Taxonomy (NCBI): domain Bacteria; kingdom Bacillati; phylum Bacillota; class Bacilli; order Caryophanales; family Staphylococcaceae; genus Staphylococcus; species Staphylococcus warneri. Next base: position 1,789,546 of record NZ_LR134269.1, read on the forward strand.
TTATTACCAACTACATGCGCATTTGTCATAATAAAAAGAGAGTCGCCCACTTTCTTGTAGACGACACCTGAACCAATTTCATTATCTGCTTTAGATGTATTATTTGGAACTGAAGTATTTTTTGACCCTTCGTTCTCCACTGTTACTACAGATTTTACTGTACTATTCGCACTTTTCATTGTGTCAGTATAATGTTTATTCGTAGGTGTTAAAGCACTGTCATTTGTATGATCATTTTTATTAACATTAGTAAAAATAGCGTTAAGTATAATAATTAATAATATCACTCCAATAATAATAGCTATTTTAGGCCAATGTTCCATAAAGAATGACTTGATAATATCTAGATAATCAGTTTTATTTTCTGTTTTATCACGAGTTGAAGTTGCATTATCTTTCTTTGTTTCAAATTGATTTTGTTTAGCATTTTGATTGCTTTGATACGGATGTTTATTTTCAGATTCAAAATCATGTTTTTTAACATAAGTTGCTTGTTTATTTAAATTACTACTAGATTCTGCTTTACTGTTGTTCTTTTTAGTTTCAAATTCACCACCACTTTTTAGATGATCTTCTTGAAATGTTTTAGACGCTAATTTATCACTTTGATTCTGCACGAGAGTGGAACTTTCATTATCATCTTGATTGTTATCTTGTGATGATTGATTTTTGTGATTTTGATCTCGTTTAAGTTGCTGTTCCTCTGGTAATGTTAATTTCGACTTACTATTTTCATGAGCTTGTTGCGTTTTATTTGATTTATCATTATGATTTGATACTTGATTTTGTTGTTGTTGGATTTCTTCTTTAGTTAACTTTTCTATTCTTGCTTTTCTTAAGTTATCTTTAACTCTTTCTTCATTAACTTTAGCTTGGTATTCATCCTTTTTAGCTTGAATTCTTTCTTCTTGTCTTTGTTTTTCTACTCTTTCCTCTCTTTCTTCGTTATGAAAAAATTCACGACGTTGACGTCGATAGCTTTTACGAGGAATTACTTGTTTTTTATTTTTATCCACAGATAGCCACTCCTATCATTTCAATCAATTACTTTTATTATGACATACTCAATGGGTTTAAGGTAACATTTTTCACAATGATATGTATTACCCTAATAAATAGTATTATGTATATATAAATTTTAATATTTTATTATTAAAACTGCAATGTTAAACAAGCATTAAATAAGACTTCGTAATAATATACGAAGCCTTAGTTCATTATTTCTTATTCTTTTTATTATTTACAGCTGATGTTAACCAACCAATAACAACAAGTAATATTAGGACAGCCCAGAAAATAGATTGCCATAAAACTGTATGTGGGAATTCTTCTGGTAAAATACCTACGTCTTTATGTGCTAATACTAATACGACTAATTTAATACCGACCCAACCTACAATTGCGAAAGCTGCGCCTTCTAAACCAGGATATTTATTTAATAATTCAACAAACCAAGTTGCTGCGAAACGCATTAGAATAACACCTATCATACCGCCTAAGAACATTACTGAAAATTGACCTAAGTCCATTCCACCAAAATGTATACCTACTTTTGGTAGAGTCACAGCGATTGCTAATGCTGCTAACATGGAATCAATAGCAAATGCAATATCTGCAAATTCTACTTTAAATACTGTGCCCCAGAATGCTTTTGGACCAACTTTCTTTTCTTGACCATCTTCGTCAAAGTGATGATCATCTCCGACATTTTCATGATTCTTGTCATCTTTTTTATGGAAGAACTCCCATAAATTCTTAATTGACATATAGATTAAATATACAGCTCCTGCTGCTTGTATAAACCAGAAATTAGCAATGATACTAATTAAGAATAATGCTAAAAATCTAAATACAAATGCACCTAATAAACCATAAAATAGTGCTTTCTTTCTTTGCTCAGGTGGTAAATGCTTTACCATAACTGCCATTACTATTGCATTATCAGCAGCTAAAAGACCCTCTAAAAATACTAAGACTAGTAATACCCATGCATAGGATAATAACAAACTCGGATCCATAGTGGACAACTCCTTTAAATTTAATACAAATAAAGAGACCTATGCTAAATAATAGCAAAGGTCTCACTTAGCAAATACTATTGCCCACTTTACCGGAAGTGAATACTTCGTAATGACGATAAAGTGTAAAATCACTCAAATTTATTCAGTGACTATCAAGTTACTCCCCTCTGACATGAGTGTCATAGGTATTTATTTGTGAATATACTTATTATACAAGCTAATTGATATAATGACAATTTATAATTTTATAACATCACCATTATATAACAACTGATACCCGCACTAGTATATAGACAAACATATTATAATAAACTATATAATTTAATGTCTGGGAACTTTTCTTCAAACCAACGTGTTGCAAACTCGTTTTCAAATAAAAATACATAATTATCATAACGATCGTGTACAAGTATTGAACGAGATGTATTCATATTATCTTTAATATCATCTTCATTTTCAATCCATCTTGCAATTTTACGACCTACTGGTTCCATCACTACATCTACATTGTATTCATTGTTCATACGATGTTCGAAAACTTCAAATTGTAGCTGTCCAACTGCACCTAAAATAATTTGATTCGTATGCAATGTTTTATAGTATTGAATCGCACCCTCTTGTACTAATTGTTCGATACCTTTATGAAAATGCTTTTGTTTCATGACATTTTTCGCTGATACTTTCATAAATATTTCTGGAGTGAATTGTGGTAAATCTTGGAAACTAAAGTCTTGTTTTCCGCCAACTAATGTATCTCCGATTTGGTAATTTCCTGTATCGTATAAACCTATTATATCTCCTGCAACTGCATGATTAACTGTTTCTTTATCATCGGCCATAAATGATGTTGATCGTGTGATCTTTTGTTTTTTATTCGTACGTTGTAAGGTTACATCCATACCACGTTCAAATGCACCACTAACTACTCTCATAAATGCAATTCTATCTCTATGTTTAGGGTCCATGTTTGCTTGAATTTTAAATATAAAACCTGAAAAATCTGTATCAAAAGGACTTACTTCAACATCTTCTTTAGTTTGACGTGCATTTGGCATTGGAGCATGATCAACGTAAGCATTTAAAAAGTTTTGAACTCCGAAATTAGCTAAAGCTGAGCCGAAGAATACTGGTGTCAATTCACCATTTAATAATGCCTCGTTATCAAAATTTTCGCCTGCTTCTTCAACTAACATTAACTCTTCTATTGCTTGTTCGAATGCACTATCATTTTTAATTGCATGATCTTCTTCTAATTCAAAATCATCATTTAGGTGTAAGATATTCTCTTCATCTCTAAATGGTTCAATAGATTTAGATTTTCTATCAATAATACCAAAGAAGTTTTGGCCCATACCTACTGGCCAATTCATTGGATATGTATCAATATTTAATGTTTCTTCAATTTCATCCAATAATTCAAATGGTTCCTTACCGACACGGTCTAACTTGTTAATAAAAGTGAAGATAGGAATACCACGCATCTTACAAACTTTAAATAGTTTTAATGTCTGAGGCTCTATACCTTTTGCACAGTCAATCACCATCACAGCACTATCTACTGCCATTAAAGTACGATACGTGTCTTCAGAAAAGTCTTCGTGCCCGGGTGTATCTAAAATATTAATCTTATAATCATCATAATCAAATTGCATTACAGAACTCGTTACTGAAATACCACGTTCTTGCTCTACTTTCATCCAGTCACTTGTAGCGAATTTACCTGTTTTTTTACCTTTAACAGTACCCGCTTCACGAATAGCACCACTGAAGAATAATAGTTTTTCAGTTAATGTTGTTTTCCCAGCATCTGGATGGGAAATAATCGCAAAAGTCTTTCTTGACTCTACTTCTTCCTTTATATTCATTAATCATTCTCCTTTAGTATTGTTTCAATCCAATTAGTTACTGTACTTGCTAATTTCTGGGCTTCTTCTTCATCATTAAATGTGAAAAATTGCATCAATAACGTATCGTTAATTTCTGCTCGAGTTAAATCAATTGCAACTTCAACTGACCAAAATTGATCAGGTATAGCAATAAGTACTGTTTCATTCAACCTATGAAAATATACTTGAAATGGGGAAGTGCCCCCTGTATATTCTCTAATCTTCAACAGGTCCACCACCAAATTTTTTATACGCCGCTTCTAAACCAATTAAGTCATCACGGTGTGGTACCTTTACATGCCCGGGCATAATTTGATAAGGTTCTCTACCTTTTGAAGCTAGTACTACAGTATCACCAGGTTCTGCAACATCAATTGCATGTTTAATGCCTTCTGCTCTATCTTCAAATTCAACATAATTTGAGTGAGTGGCACCCTTAGCTAATTCAGCTGTAAGCATTTTAGGATCATCATTGGCAGGATTATCAGGCGTGAAAATAACGTAATCAGCACGACAAGCTACACTACCCATTTCAGGCGTTTTGGTCATGTCTCTTTCACCAGCCATACCTACTAAGAAGATAAGTTTTTGTTTCACAAATGGCTTGACTGCATCAATAAGTTTATTCATTCCGTCTGCAGTATGGGCATAATCTATAATTAAATCTATAGGCAAACTAGGGTCTAATACTTCTAAACGCCCCTCTACTGGTTCAAGTGATTTGACCGCTTCAATGATTTCTTCAAATGTAGCTCCTTTACTCCAAACCGCTATCATCGCTGCCATAATGTTTGAAATATTGAATTTACCTACATATGGACTTTCAACTTGATAACTACCAAATGGCGTGTCAAATTCAAATTTAACACCTTGTAAAGATTCTTCTACATTAATTGCTCTAAACTGTGCATCATTATCTATGCCATACGTAAATACCTCATACGGCGTTACGGAAGCTAGATATTCTGAAAAATCATCATCATTGTTTAATACAACATATTTTTCTTTAGCGAGGTCTTCACCTAATTGACTAAATAACAGCGATTTAGCATGTCCATATGCTTCCATTGTGCCGTGAAAATCTAAATGATCTTGAGTTAAATTAGAAAAAATGGCAACATCAAATTCAACGCCTCTTAAACGACCTAATGATAATCCATGACTAGATACTTCCATTGTCATTGCTTCAGCACCTTCATCAACAGCTTCTTTAATTTTTTTAGTTAGAGATACTGTTTCCGGGGTTGTATTCGCACCTTTTGTTTTTGTTTCGTTTATTTGGAATCCATTTGTTCCTAAATAAGCACTATTTTTATTTAACTTTCTATAAATTAAATGAATCATAGTTGCTATAGACGTTTTACCATTTGTTCCTGTTACGCCATATGTAACTAATTGATGACTTGGAAAGTCAAACAATTCATGTGCTAATAAACTCGCCACTCTTAAAGTGTCGGGTACTATAATTTGAGTCACATCGCCATTTAAGTCTTGCTCTCTATTGACCACAATGATGCTACATCCTTGATCTACTACATTTTGACAAAACTTATGGCTATCAACTGTATAACCTTTTGATGCGACAAAAATACTGCCTTCTTTAGCCGTTCTTGAATCAGTAGTGATATCTACGACTTCTTTATCTAATGTTCCTATTACTTGTTTTACTCGAATTTTTTCGAACAATACACTCGCATTCAAAATGAATCGCTCCTTTTTTTACAATAAGTCTATTATACACGTTTTGGTGACTATGATAAATTTATTCTTTCTATATAAATACCAGTTAATCCTAAACAATTTTAACTGACTTATTTTATGCCAATTTCTTATAATATTAGTTTATTGATTCTATAGCGATTAAGTCGCGTTATTCCTTTGTATGTTCAAGAGGAATATTAATTTAGCTTATTCAAAACTTTGAAAATGTAAATTTATACCTTATATATTAATCTACTATTAAATAAAACTAAAATTCTTGTTATTTGATAGATTTTAATAATACATATTTGTTAAACCATGCTAACATTATAAATAGATTATCAACCTTATATAAAGTAATTATAAAGAAAATCCATCACTTGTATTAAGTTCTTTCAAATTTATTTTTAAGATAGTTGTGGTATAATGCATAAATACAATTTTTCAAGCAATGTCATATTACCCTTTTAAATTGTAATTAAGACTAAATTGCTACAAATCAATGGTATTTCATGTACACGTAATCACGATATTCCTTTTATAATGTATTAAAATACGTTACACTTATTATAAATTTTAAAAATTAACGGAGGGTGGCTTTTAATGGTTACTCAAAATAAAAAGATATTGATTATTACTGGTTCTTTCGGTAACGGTCATATGCAAGTTACTCAAAGCATCGTAAACCAATTAAATGAAATGAATTTGGACCATTTAAGTGTGATTCAACACGACCTATTTATGGAAGCGCATCCTATTTTAACTTCTATATGTAAAAAATGGTATATCAATAGCTTTAGATATTTCAGAAATATGTATAAAAACTTTTATTATAGCCGCCCTGATCAACTAGATAAATGTTTTTATAAATATTATGGTCTAAATAAATTGATTAATATACTCATTAATGAAAAACCAGATTTAATTTTATTAACATTCCCTACACCAGTTATGTCTGTTTTAACAGAACAATTTAATATCAATATTCCAGTTGCTACAGTGATGACTGATTACAGAATGCATAAAAACTGGATTACACCAGAATCTGATCGCTATTATGTAGCCACTGAAGATACCAAGAAAGATTTTATCGAAGCAGGCGTACCTGCCTCTCAAATTAAAGTCACGGGAATCCCCATTTCAGATAAATTCGAAGAACATATTGATCAAAGAGCTTGGTTGAGTAAACATCACTTAGATCCTGATAGACCTACAATATTAATGTCTGCAGGTGCTTTTGGTGTTTCAAAAGGATTCGACCAAATGATTAATGAAATTTTAGAGAAAAGTAAACATTCACAAGTTGTTATGATTTGTGGTCGTAGTAAAGAATTAAAACGCTCTTTACAAGCTCAATTCAAAGATCATCCTGATGTTCTCATTCTAGGTTTTACAAAACATATGAATGAATGGATGGCATCAAGTCAATTAATGGTTACAAAACCTGGTGGTATTACAATTTCAGAAGGGCTTACTCGTTGTATTCCAATGATTTTCTTAAATCCAGCTCCAGGACAAGAATTAGAAAATGCGAATTATTTTGAGGATATGACGTTTGGTAAAATTGCCAATACACCTGAAGAGGCTATAGATATCGTTACGCATCTTACAAATAATGAATCAATATTAAATAAAATGACTTCAAACATGAGAGAATCTAAAATTGAGTATGCCACTCAAAAATTATGCAAAGACCTATTAGAACTATTAGGCCATTCTTCGCAACCAGAAGAGATTTATGGAAAGGTGCCTTTGTATGCAAGATTCTTCGTTAAATAACTATTCTAATAATAAAAACTTTATAATTATGCTTGTCATTTTATTTCTTATGGAATTTGCTAGAGGTATGTACATATTAAGTTATATTAACTACCTACCTACTGTCACTTCTATTGCAGTTGCAGTGACATCTTTAGCATTTTCTATACATTTTATAGCAGATGCAGCTACAAATTTTGTGATTGGCTTTTTATTAAAGAAGTTTGGCGCTAAATTAGTATTAACTTCTGGGTTTTTACTAGCATTTCTAAGTTTATTCTTAGTTATTTGGTTCCCATCATCACCAATAGTCATCATAATTAGCGCAATCATGCTTGGTATAGCCGTTAGTCCTATTTGGGTTATCATGCTATCAAGCGTTCAAGAAGATAAACGTGGTAAGCAGATGGGTTACGTATATTTTGCGTGGTTGTTAGGTTTATTAGTCGGTTGGGTAGTAATGAACTTCTTAATTAAGATACACCCATTACATTTTGTATTTATGATGTCTTTAGTCGTATTAATCGCATGGATATTATACTACTTTGTTAATATTCAATTGACTAATTACAATACTAAACCTGTAAAAGAACAATTATTACAGATTGTAGATGTAACTAAGCGACATATTATTTTATTCCCAGGTATATTACTCCAAGGTGCAGCAATTTCAGCTTTAATACCTATTCTACCCACATATGCTACAAAAATAGTACATGTCTCAACGATTGAATATACAATCGCAATCATGATAGGTGGAATTGGTTGTGCTATATCAATGCTATTTCTTTCAAAAATAATTGATAAAAATAGTAGAGGCTTTATGTATAGTATTATATTTGGCGGGTTCATCTTATACACACTTATGATATTTGGATTATCATTAATCACAAATATATATATTGTGTGGGGAATCGCGTTATTCATTGGTCTCATGTACGGTATCTTATTACCCGCATGGAATACTTTTATGGCTGGACACATCAATCCAAAAGAGCAAGAAGAAACTTGGGGTGTATTTAATAGTGTGCAAGGTTTTGGGTCTATGATTGGTCCTTTATTAGGTGGCTTAATTACACAGTTTACTAATAATTTAAATAATACTTTCTATTTTTCTGCACTTATTTTCTTAGTTTTAGCCTTATTTTATGGCTATTACTTTATAAATAGAAAACGTGCTAATTAAATAAAAATGGAGTGAGATAAAGATCTATGTATCATAGATTCCACTATCTCACTCCATTTTTTATAACTATTTATAATTTTTAATTTAACTTAAATGTATCGATAACTTTCCATTTATCTTCTTCAGTGCTAAATTGTAGTAATGATAATTCATCGATTGTCTCTTTATGATCTACCCCTGCTAACTCTACTTGACCATAAATATCTTCAAATTCTTGGCTTGAAAGACCTTGAGCAATTGTAAAATGAGGTACAAATTGATGTTCGGCCTTACCATAGAAATCATCTGTATTAAAACGATCGAAAATTTCTTCAAGTTCATCATTCTTAGCAACTTTAAAGTAAATGACATTATTTACTGGTTTAAAGCTAGATGCTTTAGTTGCATGAATATCAATTGATGAAATACCTTTAATTCGAGTTTCAATTTCTTTTTTAACTGAATCTAAATCCGCATCGTTAATTTCAAATTGAGATTTCACAGTAATATGTGGCATAATTTGCGCATAATGTGTATCATAACGCTTACGATATGCATTTACCTCTTCTTGAAATGACTTTGATGGGATTAAAGCTAATCCTAAAATCATTTGAATTCCTCCTTTGTTTAACCTATTTCCATTATATCAAAATTCTATGAAAACCGTTACTTTAAACTTAAAAATATTTTTTCTATTTTAAACAATATACATAATAATATTTGTACGTTATTAATTTGAATAACGATTGAACTTGATCATTAATAAGTATAATTTACTCTGGTAATTCCTCATCTAAAAAGTATTTTAAAATATCCCCTAATAAAGGTTTCCATGATTTCCAATTATGACCACCTTCAAATTCTTGATAGTGATAACGAACATCAAATTGATTAATAAGTGCATTCAACTCGCGATTAGGTGTTAAGAAGTTAGCTCTCTTGCCATTCGTAGGTAATGTGAAGTCTTCCTCTTCTAAACCGATTCCATGCCAAATAGAAAGTTGTGATTTCGTGTCACACCCCTCAACCTTTTCTTTAACCACTTCATCGTATTGTGGACTTAACATTGCTACTTGGCTAAATATCGTTGGATAGGTTAGGGCTGTAAGTAATGCTATACTTCCAGCTAAACTATCACCCATCAATAGTCGAGCATTCCCCACTTTATAAGTAGGAAAAGTCGCATCTATAAATGGTAATAGTTCTTTACCAACTGCTTGGACAGTTAAATGTGATCGGCTACCTTTTGGATGAAACTCTTCACGACGTTTTTCTACATCTTCATAATGAAAACCAACAATAATCGCTCTTTGAATTTCATTATCTTTACGTAGCTTTTCATATTCTCGTTGGATTCGTCCAAACCTTAAAAAATCCAAACCGTCGAAGCATATAATCACTTGGTATTTAAATAAATCAGTATATTCTTCAGGCAAGTAAATAGAAATAGTAACATCTCTTTCTAATATGTCACTATAAAATATATGTTTGTTAATTTTACCTGGTTTAAATTCAGACATGTTAAAACGCCCCCTAGTAGTATTATTTATATTGTACCAAGAGACGTTATATTTTTAAATTATGTGCGTTATGAACTTTGATAAACACTGCAAAATTAAATCAGCAATATGTTAATTTGTTGTACTTAATCTAATAATGACTTACAAATGATAACTAATTACTCTAATTCTTTAAATAATAAACTCATTATTTATTTTTCATTTTTCAATCTTTCTGGATAAGTTTTCAACCAAAATATTGCATTAGGAATTTTCTTTGCATCAGGCTTGTAAACCGCATGGTAGCCAGAACCCAAATGTGCCTTTTGTCGTTCATAATCTTTGAGGGCTTCTAACGCAGGTTTATGCAATATCCAAATTGCTATAATATTCAACCATGCCATTAATCCAACACCTAAATCCCCTAAAGCCCATGCGACATCGGCTGTTTTAATTGAACCATAAAAAGTTGCAAATAATAAAGCTAATCTTGCTATGATAAAGAAGATGTGTGTAGTACTTTTACTTTGATGTCTAGTTAAATATGCTACATTAGTCTCTGCGATATAGTAATAAGCCAATATCGTCGTAAAGGCAAAGAAGAATAAAGCAATGGCAATAAAGTATGAACCAATACCAGAAAAATGGGGATCAAAATGGTAACCACTTCCATGGAAAGCTTTATCTATACCTGCTTGAGCATACATTGCAGTACCTGAATAATCTTTACTGCCATCTGCATTTTCTACAAATATTCCTCCATCTTTGATTAAATGTGGTGTGCCATTCGAATTAGTCTGACCATCTGTTACGTTATATGTACCTGAAAGTAAAATAATGAGTGCTGTTGCTGTACATACAAATAATGTATCTACATAAACTGAGAATGATTGAACGAGTCCTTGTTTTGTTGGGTGAGAAACTTCTGCAGCAGATGCGGCATGCGGTCCTGTCCCTTGTCCTGCTTCATTAGAATATAACCCTCTTTTTACACCTATCTCAATCATGGCACCGACTATACCACCAAACGCTGACTGTAACCCAAACGCAGATTTGAAAATAAGTGCAAATAAAGCTGGAACATGTTGGATATTAATAATAATAATGACTATTGCCATTAATATATATATGACTGCCATAAACGGTACAACTGCTGTAGCAACATTAGCAATTGAACGTAATCCACCAAAAATAATTAATGCTAAAATAATGACAACTATAATAGCTACTATCCAATTCGGAACATTAAAAGCATTATGCATAGAGCTTGCAATTGCATTTGATTGTACACCGGGTAAGAGTAGACCTACTGAAATGACTGTAACAATCGCGAATACTAAACCATATATTTTCCCGAATTTTCCACCTATCCCATATTCAATATAGTATGCTGGTCCACCTCGATATTCTCCCTTATCTTCACGTTTAAAAATTTGTCCTAAAGTGGATTCAATAAATGCACTACTCGCACCTAGAAAGGCGCTAATCCACATCCAGAATACAGCGCCTGGTCCTCCAATAAATATAGCAGTCGACACACCTACAATGTTACCTGTCCCTACACGCCCTGCTAATGACATTGCTATAGCTTGAAAACTTGTAATACCACTTGGTGACTTTTCCCCTTGGAACATTAAACGTATCATCTCTTTAAAATGTCTCACTTGGAAAAAACGCATTCTCAAACTAAATAAAATCCCTGTTAATAATAGTCCGTATACTAATGGTTTACTCCAGACGAGATCATTTAAAAATGTAACGATTTTTTCAATCATCGTATACCCCCTTAATTATTATCGATTAAAAAAATTATACAATGTACATTTACACTTTACAATATATTTTCAGAATTTTCATTAAATAATATGTATTTTTAACTTACTCAATATGACACTTTATCAATCATGACTCTTTTGTAGCTTTTCAATTTGAGATATACTATATAAGACTATAAAAAATGAAAATTTTCAGGAGGATCTATATATATGTTAAACAAAGTTTGGTTTAGAACCGGCATAGCTCTAATTATGTTGTTCATACTCATCAAGCTATTTATGCAAGTGCATGAAGTATTTACACCAGTTGTAACTATCATCGGTTCTGTTTTTCTTCCTTTTTTAATTAGTGGATTTTTATTCTACATATGTTTACCATTTCAAACATTATTAGAAAAATGGGGATTCCCAAGATGGGCAAGTATTTTAACTATATTTGTAGTATTAATTGCAATTATCGCTATTGTTGTAGCATTTATCGCACCTATCATTATTTCAAATATTAATAACCTAATTAAACAAACACCTGCCTTACAAAGAGAAACTGAGCGTTTAATCAATTTCTCACTAACACAAATTGATAAATTACCAAGTGATGTCACACATCGAATTAATAACATGGTTAAATCAATGGGAGATGGCGTGACTGATGTGTTATCTAACTCAATTTCATATATCACATCATTAATTTCTACTATCTTTTTATTATTCATGGTACCGTTCTTCCTTATTTACATGTTGAAAGATCATGAAAAATTTATTCCTGCTGTAGCTAAATTTTTCAAAGGTGAACGTAAAGTATTTGTCGTAGATTTATTAAAAGACTTAAACTATACATTAAAATCTTACATCCAAGGTCAAGTGACGGTGAGTGTTATTTTAGGTATCATTTTGTATATTGGTTATACAATAATCGGCTTACCCTATACACCGTTACTTGTTTTATTCGCTGGTGTTGCCAACTTAATACCATTCTTAGGCCCATGGCTATCTTTCACGCCAGCAGCTATTTTAGGTATTATCGATGGACCTTCAACTTTCATTTGGGTATGTGTCATTACGTTAATTGCTCAACAATTAGAAGGTAATGTCATCACGCCAAATGTAATGGGTAAATCACTTAGCATGCATCCATTAACAATTATTGTTGTCATATTAGCTGCAGGTGATTTAGGTGGTTTCACTCTCATTCTGATTGCCGTACCTTTATACGCAGTGTTAAAAACAGTTATTAGCAATATCTTTAAATATCGTCAGCGTATTATCGATAAAGCAAATAGCAATGTCAAAGATTAATCTTATTTATAAAACAAAAAGACCAAGTGATTATTTTATTAATCACTTGGTCTTTTATTATGTTATAAGTAATATACATAAATAGTTAATAACTCAATTATTTAATTGCGTGGAATCCACCATCTACATGAATATTTTCACCTGTAACACCACTTGATAAGTCACTTAATAAGTATGCAGCAGTTTTACCTACTTCTTCTTGATCCACATTACGTTTTAATGGTGAACGTTCTTCAATTTCTTTAAGAATAGTATTGAAACCACCAACACCTTTTGCACTTAGCGTACGGATAGGACCTGCTGAAATTGCATTAACACGGATATTATCTTCACCTAAGTCTAATGCTAAATATTTAACATTGGCTTCTAAACTTGCTTTGGCAACACCCATAACATTATAGTTTTGTACTGCAAATTCGCCACCTAAATAAGTAGTTGCAACTATGCTACCGCCTTCAGGCATTAATTTTTTAGCTTCGTGTGCAACAATTGTTAAAGAATATGAACTAATATCTTGTGCTAATAAGAAACCATCTCTTGAAGTTTCAGAGAAACGTCCTCTTAAATCTTCCATATTTGCAAATGCGATTGAGTGGTAAACACCGTCTATATTACCTACTTCTTCACCAATTTTCGCAAATCCATTGATAACATCTTCATCACTTTGAACATCAATTTGATATAAACGTGCTTCAGGTTGATTTAATTGATCTAATAATTTTTCTAATTCTTTACGGCTACGTTCTTTACGATATGTAAATACTAATTTTGCACCTAATTGGTCCAATACTTTTGCAACACCAAAACCAATACTACGTTTATTAGCAATTCCCATAATGACGTAAGTTTTATTTTCTAGATTTAACATGCAAATAACTCCTTTAATTTAGATATATGTTAGTTTATTTCAAACGTTTCCTTCTTTATTCACTCATCATATTCTAACACTTTTAGTACCAGATAATAAAGTATTTTAGATTGGTATAACTTCAATCATCAATTTAGACTTTCTTCATCAATAACAAATCGCCTGTAAGTATTCCTTATACTTACAGACGATTGCTATTATATATTAATAATAAAATTCTAATTCTTGTTTTAATTCGTCAACATATTCTTTTGAACCTGTAACAATCAATCTATCTTTATAGCGCAATTGTGTGTCACCGTGTGGAACGATAGAATCATTGTTACGGACAATTCTCACGAAGATTATATCTCCACCGAATGGGAAGTTACGTAATTGCATATTTTCATATTGGTGATTCAACATTTGAATTTCATATAGAGACGTTTCTACGTTACTTAATAAGTTAAGCATATTTGGTGTTTCTATTAATCCTTTAAGTAAAATCTTATTACTTAAGTAGTTACTGAAAATTTCAATACCTAATGATTTCATTTCCATATCTTCATTAGTACTTTCTAATCTACAAATAACACGTTCAACACCATGTTCTTTAGCCATTAAAGCCACTTTTCTATTTATTTCATCATCATTCGTCGCACAAACAACAATATCACGATCAAATAGACCTAATCTTTCTAATATCTCTTGTTCATAGTCAGCTATTTCAATCATTGTAATTTCATCGGATAATTTTCGACTGTCACTTAAATCCTTACGATAATAGAGTGAAATATCGTATAGTTGTGACGTTAAATTCTGAGCAATTGGAATAGTAAGTTGGTTTTTACCAATTAAACTAACTTCTATACGACGATTCATTTCATTTGGCACAGGGAATAATTTTTTAAAGATGACTGGTACAAATACACATGTAATTACAGCACTTAATATCAGTAACCCTGATGTTTCAGGTGAGATCGTCTTAAGTTGTTCAGCAATTTTAGCTGCTGCAATCACAAGCGATAACGTCGATGTTAATAAAAAACCAGAGGCAATCGTGGTTTTCAAATCAAACCAACGTTTGATTAAGAATACTGGTATCAACTTAGATACAATAAATGCCAAGATTAATATTGGAATAATAATCAGTAATGATGGTTCTTTAACAAGTGACGGAATATTTAAATCGACTCCTACCATAATGAAGAAAATTGGAATAAAGAATCCATAACCAAAGGAATCTAACTTTTCAACCATTTCTTCGTCAGGATTTAATAATGACACTACAACACCGGCTAAAAATGCACCGAGTATGTATTCTGCCCCTACGCCTTCAGCCAAAGCTACAAGCAATATAATAAGCGCAAAGACGGCACGAATACCAATTTGAGTTGTACCACCCATTAACTTTTGTAAAAACGACATACGCTTAAATAGTACACCGATAACATAAAATACGATTGTAAATACAACTAATATACCTGTTAGCCAAATCGTACTACCACCATGGCCGTTCACCGCACCATATATAGTTAATAATATCATTGTGACTAAATCAGCTAATACCGCTACTAATAGGATAAATTGTCCAATCGTAGTTCTCATAATGTTCATTTCTTTTAATGTCGGTACTACGACGCCTAAAGAAATTGTTGAAATGATAATAACCATTAATAATACATCGTCGATTAAACCAAACCATTTAAATGCAAAAGCTAAAATGATTGATACAATCATGATTAAACCGAAAACTAACATAGCTAGATTTAAATGCCCAGGCACTTTCTTTTCTTCTTTACTTTCACCTTGTCGTGGGCGTGAATCCTTTTTAAACGCATTAAAATCAATTTCCAAACCACTTAAAAACATTAAAAAGATAAATCCTAATGTTGAAAGAATATTAAGCATAGAATCTTTTGTTACGAGATTTAAAAATGAATTTCCTATGATAATTCCCATTAAGATTTCAGCGACAACCACTGGCAAAAAGTTGATATTTAACCTATTAACGATAATAGGTGTTAAAAATGCAGCAACGACTACAATCACAAGTGATAAGAACTCCATTCGTTCCTCCTTAAGTTAAATAAGACATAAATGATGTTGCTAAGCCAAAATAAATTAACATACTAACAATATCATTAATTGTAGTAATAAATGGACCGCTTGCTACTGCTGGATCAATTTTTAATTTATTCATAAGTAATGGAATCATTGAACCTACTAATGTTCCTACTGTCATAGCACATGTCAAACTACCACCTACGATGACTGCTAATAAAGGTTGTCGATAGATTGAAATGATAATAATGATTAAAATAATTGAACAGACAATTCCAGATAATAATCCGCTTCCCGCTTCTCTTAAAGCTACTTTAAACTTGCTTTGTTCATCAATATCTCCTGTTGAGATATTACGTACAGAAACGGCTAATGATTGTGTACCAGAATTACCTGACATCCCGCTAATAATAGGAATGAATGCTGCTAATAGTGCAACTTTAGATAATGTATCCTCAAAACTACCTAGAATCGTCGCAGTAATCATGCCTAAAAACGTTAAAATGATTAACCACGGTAAACGTTTCATCGCTGTTTTAATCACAGAGTCATTCGTAGAATCAATATCAGAAACCCCGGCTAAACGAGAGTAGTCTTCACTAGCTTCTTCGTCCATTACATCTAGAATGTCATCGATTGTAATGATACCTAGCAAATGATTTTGATAATCTACTACTGGTACCGCAATAAAATCATAGTCTCTCATGATTTGTGCAACGTCTTCTTGGTCTGTTGCAACGTCAACGCTAATGACACGTTCGCTCATGACATCTTCAATATAAGCATCGTTTTCAGCGGTGATTAAATCCCTTAATGATAAAACACCTACTAGTTGATCATCTTCATTCACAGCAAAAATGACATATATGGTTTCTGCATTAGGCGCTTGCTCTTTAACATGCATCAATGCTTCTTTCACAGGCGTTGTTGATTTTAAAGAAAGATATTCCGTCGTCATAATACCGCCGGCAGTATCTTCTTCATAATGTAACAATGCTTTGATTTCATTTGCATCTTCGTTATTCATTAATGTGAGTAAACTAGCAACTTTCGGTTTGGATAATTCGTTTAAAATATCTACCGCATTATCGTAAGACATCTCTTCTAAAATATGACTCGCATAGTTTGCATTGATATTATCGAATAGCTCCTCATATTCTTCATCATCTATATCTAAATGGTCGAAGAAATCAGCAACTTCACTAGGAGATAAGAATTCGAATATCTTTTGCCGTTTTTCTTCATCGGTATCTTCAAAGTACTCACTTTGTTCGTAATTATGCATTGATAAAAATTCTTCTCTAAATGCATCAATATCGCCATCTTGTAATAATTGATCTAATAAATCTTTATCATAAACGTCTTCGTTCACATTTTCTTTCTCTTTTAATTCTGTGTCGTTAGACAAATTAAACACCTCCAAAACAATTTTTTATATTAAGTCATACCATTGATTGAGTTGTTTATGATCAATTTCGATATGTATCATATTTTTATTAACTGGATGTTCAAAAATGAGTTTTGAACAATGTAAGCACTGCCCCTCTATTTTACCATGTTTTCCACCATACAATGTATCACCTATTAAAGGGTGACCGATATATTGAAAATGCACTCTAATTTGATGAGTTCGACCCGTACAGAGTTGTACTTCACAGCAACTAACATTCTCTTTTTGTTTTAAAGTACGAAACACTGTTTTGGCATATTTCCCGTTCTCAGATACACATCTTTCTATAATACTTTCATCGCTTCTTGCAATAGGAGCTTCAATCATGCCACTAGGTTCAGTCATACCGTATGCTAAACACGTATAAACTTTGTCCATTTTGGCTTTTGAAAATAAATGATGTATATATCCATATTTCGCAAAAAGTACAATCCCAGTAGTATTGCGGTCTAAACGGGTTACTATATGAGGATTGGTTCGTTCACCTTTATGATGTAAATAACCTAATACTTGTTCAACTAAGCTTTCATGTGGATGTTCACGTGACGGTGCACAGTTTTGTCCATTAGGTTTAGATACAATAATGATATAGTCATCTTCGAATAATATATCTAGTGGCTTCATATAAGGTGTTAAATTGGCACTGGGTACTTCTATAGGTAGTTGAACTTCTAGCTGATCACCAAAATTCAATTGATATCTCACAGTGACATGTCTCTGATTGACAAGTAAAGCGCCATTAGTTTTAATGGCGCTAATTGTCTTCTTCGAAAAGTCATGTCGTTGTAAAAATGATTTAAGCGTTTCTTGCTGTGTAATCGTATATCTGAAAATCATACTTCATCATCACTTGAAATAAATGAATCGTGTACCCTCTTCCAAAATGGGAATGGTCTGAAGCGTGCAAATCTTACCTTTTCATTTGCTACTCTATACTGGATTGCATTTACATTTTTATGCTTAATACTCACGTGATCAATCGTAGTTCTTATTGTGTCATGATTGACCGGTGTTATCAAACACGTGTGATGTTTAGGAAGTACTAATGGCGACCCCACTGTTCTAAACACACGATTGTTGATTGAAGCAATTTCTGCAATTTGCATTGCTTCTAAAGATGGATGAATTAATGCGCCACCTAATGCTTTATTGTATGCTGTTGATCCAGATGGCGTAGATATACATAGCCCATCTCCTCTAAAACGCTCAAAATGTTTACCACGAATATTAACATCCACAACTAATGTTGATCCATTTTCAGTTTTCATTGTAGCTTCATTCAATGCTAAATACCTTGTTTCATAACCATTATTATTATATCGAACAATGATTTCCAATAATGGATATTCAATAACTTGAAATTCTGAATTATTGATTTCAATAATCAATTTCTCGACTTCATGAGGTAACCAGTCAGCATAAAACCCTAAATGTCCGGTGTGCACACCAACAAACGCCACTTTCGAAAGCATATGACTATATTGATGAAAGGCTTGTAATAAAGTGCCATCCCCACCGACTGAAATGACTATTTCTGGGTTTTCATTATCTTCAACCATTTGAAAATCTTTCATATAGTTAATCATTTTATGCTTTAACGCATTAGATTTCGAATCACCTTTAGTTAGGATTGTATAACGCATGTTTACACCTCATTAGTCATTTTCATGTTTTTTTGCACGCTTTTGAGTATAATATTTCTGTGCTTCTTGAATTTCATCTTTAATCTCGGACATTTCTTCATCTAATAAGTAAGCCGCTTCTGCCGCCCTTTCTAAACGATGCTGTATCTCATCTGGATAATCTCCATCATATTTATATCGTAATGTATGTTCTATGGTTGACCAGAAATTCATAGCCAACGTTCTAATCTGAATTTCAGCTAAAATAGATTTTTGTCCATTTAATGTTTCAATAGGATATTCAATAATTACGTGGTAAGAGCGATATCCACTTGGTTTGGTATTGCGAATATAGTCCCTTTCTTCAACAACACTAAAATCCTTACGTTGACGTAATATATTAACTACGACATCTATATCATCCACAAATTGGCACATAATTCTGAGTCCAGCTATGTCATACATTTCTTCTCTTAATCTATCAAATGGAATTTCCCTTTTGTTTGCTTTATCTATAATACTTGAAATAGGTTTAACGCGGCCTGTTACGAATTCAATGGGAGAACTGTGTTCACTAATCTCATATTGTTTACGTAATCCTTTTAATTTAACTTTTAATTCATTAACAGCCTGTTTATACGGTGTTAAAAATTGATCCCACTGGTTCATATTACTTCACTCCGCTTCATTCTAGTTCAAAAGTTTTTTCAACAGCAGAAACAAACTCCTTACCATAGTTATTATTGCCTTCAATATTGTCTAATATGTAATCTAATTCCTCTTGGAAATGTTTAAGTTCTAACTCATCGTTTACAATAAGTTTCTTACCTTTGTTTTCATGTAACATCGACCATGTTTCTTCTACAAAGATTAAATACGAATAGGATTGACCATCATCTAAGATGTATGCAAATCCATAATTATCACTGTCAACAAGCATTTGTCCTACTTCTTCTAATCCTTCGATTGAATCTTCTGAATAACAGTAAATTGTATCGTCTTTCACTTTGATTTCATTTATATATATACGCATGCTTGCCCCTCCTTATTCCATATTAGTTTAACATAATTTATGCTTACATCACACGTATGTAGCCGAATATTGTCACTTTATTATATGTATTTGAATTTTTTAATATGACTTATTATTCTAATTTCATTTTTTTATAATGATTCTATTTTCAAAACATTGTCTCACTTTAAAACAAGAACCATTTCAGTCATACTATTAATAAAACAAACAACGTTGTAGAGGAGTAACAATGAATGACAACAAATAATGAAATTGAATTCAAACAAATACTTAGTGAATCAGCATATAATGATATTAAAAATCAATATTTCAAAGAAACATCACCTTTCAAACAAACAAATTACTATATAGATACTGCAGACTTTAAACTTAAGGATCACTATTCTGCATTAAGAATTCGCGTTAAAAATAATACTTATGAGATGACACTCAAAGTACCTGCAGAGGTAGGTTTAACTGAATATAATTTCAATGTCACGCTTGAGCCTGAAATTGACAAAACAATTTATCACGACCAATTGCCAGATGAGATTAGACAAATACTAATGGAGGACTTTGACGTTAAAGATGGCACATTATTGATATTAGGTGCTTTAACTACGTATAGAATGGAAACCTCCTATCAAAATGAACTTCTTGTGTTAGATAAAAGTGAGTATCTTGGCACAGAAGATTGCGAGCTAGAATTCGAAGTACATGATTATGACGAGGGCTTACAAAAGTTTAATGACTTACTGAAATCATTTCATATGACTCATGAAAAACCATTAAACAAAGTCCAACGTTTCTTTAACAGAAAAGCTAATTTAGCCTAACAACAACAATGGAAGCCATAATGCAAATTACTTTCAAATGTAAAAATTCATGTTATATTAGATATATATTAATGAAATACGGTGATATTATGCCTAAAACACCATATGACATCATAGGGCAAGATGCACTATATCAAATGATTGATCATTTTTATGATTTAGTTGAAAAAGACGATAGAATTAATCATTTATTCCCTGGTGATTTTATAGAAACGAGTCGAAAACAAAAGCAATTTTTAACTCAGTTTTTAGGAGGCCCTGATTTATATACGCAGGAACATGGACACCCCATGTTGAAAAGACGACATATGGAATTTACGATTACTGAATATGAGCGCGATGCTTGGTTAGAAAATATGTCTATAGCAATTAATCATGCTAACTTCCCTGCTGGGGTTGGTGACTATTTATTTGAAAGATTGCGACTAACAGCTAATCATATAGTGAATTCCGAAAAATAATTGTAGGTGAAAAGACATGGCTGAAGAGTTAAGAGTAATGGAGAATAAGAGTCGTGAAGATGCAAATACTGATCTATCACCTGTATGCAAAATAGAAATTTACTCTTTTTTCGATCCCTTTAGTAAAGATTGTTTCAAAATTTCGGCAATCTTATCAAAACTAAGAATTGAATATAATCAATATATACGTGTAAGACATATTCTTAATCCTTCATTAAAAGTTTTAACAAAATGCCAAGCACAAAGCACCTCTGATTTCGATAATATTGCATTAGCTTACAAAGCAGCTGAATTACAAGGTCGTTTAAGAGCAGAGCGATTTATTCATTTAATGCAAAATGAAATTATACCAAAACGCGATATTATCACCGAAGAAATGATATGTGATTGTGTAAAAAATGCTGGAATTGATTATGATGTGTTTAAAGAAGACTTACAGAAAAGCAAACTAACAGAAAGTTTAAAAGTTGATTTGCATATAGCACGTGAAATGGAAATAGAACAATCTCCATCCCTCGTATTCTTCAGTGAAGACGTGCATGAAGAAGGATTAAAAGTTGAAGGTCTTTATCCATATCACATATACACATACATCATCAATGAACTTATGGGGACACCAATTGAAAAGAATTTGCCTCCGAAGTTAGAAACTTATATACAACAGAAACAACTTGTGACAATGGAAGAGTTACTCACGATTTATGAGTGGCCTGAAAAATTATTAAATAAAGAATTGAAAAAACTCATGCTACAACAGAAAGTGGAAAAATTAAATTATCCTGATGGCAAGTTTTGGAAATCTAAAATGCCTAAATGTTGAAAACTTACTGTGGTTCAATATTTAAAAATAAGCGCAACAGATATCAAATGATCTGTTGCGCTTATTTTTTGTTTATTCATAATTTGTATAATTTATGTATATTGTTTACTGCATATTTTACAGCAAATAAAAAAACGCCGTGTCTGATTACACGACGCTAAACAAAGGGGATGGGAGAAATTTTTCACTTCAAACAAAGGGGTATGTTTGTTATGTGATTAATTTCATGTTCATAATATAACACGACGTATATCCCATTTCAACCTTTGTGTTTGATTAAATTTAAATTGTCACAATCTGTTCATAATGTAAGCGAATTCAATCATATTAAGCTTTCATTAGTTTTTCAAAAGCATCTAATTTCTGTTCGAAGACTTCACATGCTTGTTCAATTGGTTCAGGTGATGTCATATCTACACCTGCATTTTTTAAGATTTCAATTGGATAATTTGAGCTACCTTTTTTCAAGAATTCATTAATATATCTTTCAACAGCTGGTTGGCCCTCTGTTAAGATTTGGTGGCTTAAACTTTGTGCAGCACTATAACCAGTTGCGTATTGATATACATAATAATTCATATAGAAGTGAGGAATTCGTGACCATTCTTTACTAATGTCTTCATCTGTTTCAACTGCATCACCAAAGTATTGTTTATTAAGTTTGGCATACTCTTCATTCATGCGATTCGGCGTCAATGGTTCCCCTGCTTCTTCAATTTGATGAATTTTATGTTCAAATTCTGCAAACATAGTTTGACGGAATAAAGTTGCTCTAAAGCGTTCAAGTTCTTGATTCAACAATAATAAACGTTTGTCGTCATCTAAATGCTTATCCATATAGTCGCTTAATAAAGCTTCATTACATGTTGATGCTACTTCAGCTACAAATATTGTATAGTCACTTAAATTGGATGGTTGATTTTGACGACTGAAATAACTATGTGCTGAATGACCAAATTCATGAACTAAAGTATATAAATCTGAAACTGTATCTGACCAGTTTAATAAGATGAATGGGTTGGTTAAATGTGCACCAGATGAATATCCACCAGATCGTTTACCTTTGTTTTCATAAACATCAACCCAACGGTTGTCCAATCCTTCTTTAACCACGTTTAAATATTCTTCTCCCATTGGTTCAAGTGCTTTTAACATCCATGATTTAGCTTCTTCATAAGGCATTTCAAATTTAACGTCTTTCACCAATGGTGTATATAAATCATACATTTTTAAGTCATCGATGCCTAATAACTCTTGTCTTAAACGCGTATATCTATGAAGTAATGGTAAGTATTTGTGAACCGTTTTAACTAAATTATCATATACTTCTTCTGGAATATGGTTATTACTTAAAGCTTTTTCACGGGCAGATTTATAGTGATGCGTACGCGCATTAAACACATTTTTCTTCACTTCACCTGCTAATGTTGCTCCTAAAGTATTGTTATGAGATCCATAAGCTTTATATACGTTTCTAAATGCAGATTCTCTTAAAACACGATCATCTGACTCTAGATATTTAATAAATGTACCTTGCGTTAACGGATGTGCTTTACCATCTTTATCAATAGCATCTTCAAATTCTAAATCCGCATTACTGAACATACCATATACGTTAGACGGCGTAGATAAAGCATCTTGTGCTTCAGTCAATAATTTTTCAGTATCAGCATCTAATATATGTGGGCGCTTTTCATTGATGAGTTGTAGATCAAATTCATATTGTTTTAATTTATCGTTTGATTGAATAAATGTTTGAATTGTCTCTTCATCAAGTTGTAAAATTTCTGGTACTAAAAAACTCCATGCTGAACTAAATTTAATAATTAATTGATGTGCACGTGCTTCCATGCCTGTATACTGATCATTGGCAGTATCTTGGTCTTGTTTTAAGTGGGCATAGACATATACCTTTTCTAATTTGGTGCCTATTTCATCTTCTAATGCTAAGGCTTGATATAAAGTATCTGCACTATCTCCTAGGTGACCTTTAAACTGTTCTTCTTTACCGATGTCGTTTTCGACATCTTTAAATGCCGCTTCAAATGCATCATCACTTGGGAATATCGTTGTTAAATCCCATGTATATTCAGGATATTTACGTTCCTGTTCTTCTCTAGATAATTGTTGACTCATCATGTAAACCTCCTCGAAATAATCAATAACTTAATTTTCTCATTTTAATAGATAATTTGCACGTCATTACAATTCAATTTTCGTGCATTTTGATACTGTTCTATTATTTTATTTAACAGTTTTGATTTGCTGTAATGATGATATGCAAAATCTCGCAACTTAATCACTGCCCCTATATTCGCAATCGTCAATTCGTCATGAATTTCTAAAAGTCGAAGTTGTAGCTGCCATTCAATTGGATGGGGTTTGATATAAATTTGTAGTGGGATAATAATGCCAAACTGTTGAATGACTTGCTTGTCATTGAGTTGCAATTGATACATAGCGCTTAGAGTTGGTTCTAATACAGAATTCTTACGACGGCAATGTTGGATATATCTATTTATAAGGCTTTCGCCTAATTTATAACATACCATGTTTTTATGTCTTTTTTCTGTCAGTAATATTGTCATATCTTCAACTATGTCTCTTTTTGCAAGAAATTGCCGCCCTCCTAGATGCTGGATATTTGAATATCTGATTAATTGGCAAAACTTTTCTTGCCATGTATACAAAGACCTATGGGTCGCATTTATAAAACTGGCTTGATGATCATTTAATGTCAATTTACCGTTTCTGTATTTGATATCTTCGATAATCCAAAATGGTCTAAGTCCGACACTCATTAGCCCTGCGGTACGCTTTTGAATTTCAGACAACGGAATGTTAGAAAATTGTACCTCAATCGCAAATGATGAATTAACAACAATATCAGGAAACTGTTGTATATTCTCATAATATGGTTCAACTTCAACTTTAAAATTCAACCTTTTTAACATGGAGGCAATTTTGTATTTTGTTTGATAATGCAAAGCACTTTCCCCTTTTGAACGCCATATCTTACAAGGATTCACATGTGCAAAATGTGCTATTACTTTCGTTCCAATTTTTAAAATCACTTTTGATTTACAATGTGGACAGAAATAATTCTGATTCTTTATTGCTTGCTTTGCTAACACACATTCATGATTTTCATTTATAGCTACTAACATCGGTTCACCTCATATATTTCAACGAAGCAAACTTTCAATTTACTTGTGTAACTTGACCCTTGCATTAACCATAAAAAAACGAGACATCCACATGTCTCGTTTATCAATCTATTAAATTTATTCAGTTGCGTCAGTAAAGTAACGACGCACTTGTGAAGTAACGTTATGGCTCATTATAATCTTACCATAATCATTTAAATATACTTCTGTTTTATCAGTTGGGTATGCAAATTCTAATAATTGACTATAACTATCATTAATTGTCTCTTGATCGACCGTGTCATCAAAATGAATAGCATAGTAATATTGTGAGTCAATCATATAAAGTAAATCTTCAAACTCATCAGCACTTTGATTATTGTGATATGCATAATTAATGACTTGTTCTAAATCCTCAAATTTTACAATCACTGTACGAATATTGGCTTGTTTGCGTTGTCTTTGAGATTGTTCTTGTTGCGCTTTCTTTTGTTGATTACGTTGTTCAAATATATTTTCGATATTATCTTCGCTTTCAAGCGTTTGAGCTAGAAGTTCATTTACTTGGTCATCAAATTGATCAAAATTACCATCTTCAGCCATATTCATGGCATCTTCATTTTTAGACTTAGAAATAGTCACTTCCACGCCCTTTTCAAAGGCATGTACTTGAATCCATAGTGGTCCTTCAACGACAAAATCTTCTTCTTCATTAATTTCATCCATCATTGACCAGAAGAATTCTTCACCGCGTTTGCGGTTAGTCCATAAATCTTCACGACTAAAACCACGAGCTTCTATGTCGCTATATGTTATAAACAATTTAACTGTTGTATCATCAACGCGTTCTATTCTCATATCATCTCACTCCTTACAGTCGATGAATAGTAACCATATTGTATTAGAACGTGACTCAAATTACAATCTATTTGTTTGATTAAATTTAACTATTCTTAAGATGGCTTCTTATATTAACATATTCCCTATTTTAATGCTAAAAAACAGCGCATTTGTTCATGATTTATTTTAAAAAATACACAAAAGACAACACCATTTAACAATAGTGTTGTCTTAATATCTTTTAGTAAAGTGATAAAATCACATAGTTATTAAAGTTATTAGTCAACCAAACGTTGAGCTTCTTGTAATTGGAACGTACGGACTTTTCTTGGTAAGAAACGTCTGATTTCATCCTCGTTATAACCTACTTGTAAACGTTTATCGTCTAAAATGATTGGGCGACGTAATAAACCTGGATTATCTTGAATAATTGAATATAAATCTTGTAATGGTAAAGAATCAATATCAACATTCAATTTTTGGTATGTTTTAGAACGAGTAGAAATAATTTCATCAGTTCCGTCTTCAGTCATTTTTAATATTAATTTAATTTCATCGATTGTTAAATGTTCAGAAAAAATGTTACGCTCCGTATATGGAATGTCATGTTCTTGTAACCATGCTTTCGCTTTACGGCAAGATGTGCAACTTGGTGAAGTAAATAATGTTACCATACATCTCACTCTCCTATAAATGGATTCATTCATTAATTTTAAATTAGTTATAGATTAAAGAAATGATTGTTATTTGCTTTCTTAACCTTACAATATATATTATAACCATCTAACATTAAAATTAAATGAGAAAATCCTAATTTTTCTGAGAAATCTTGAAATTATTCAAAATTATCTCACAAACTATTTAATACTTAGATATACATTCATTTTAACACAACTTACAATTTAAAGAAATACTGTTATAATGAGAGATAAATAATATTTGAGAAAGTAGGCATCTAATATGGAAACATTATTTTCAGGCATTCAACCAAGCGGTATACCAACAATTGGTAACTATATAGGTGCATTAAAACAATTTGAAGAAATACAAAATGATTATGATTGTTTCTTCTGTATTGTTGATCAACATGCAATCACTGTACCTCAAGACCGTTTGAAATTACGCAAACAAATTAGACAACTCGCAGCAATATATCTAGCTTCAGGTATTGATCCTGACAAATCTACCCTATTCATTCAGTCTGAAGTCCCTGCACATGTTCAAGCAGGATGGATGCTCACTACAATAGCTTCAATTGGTGAATTAGAACGTATGACACAATTTAAAGATAAAGCTCAAAAACGAACTGATGGCGTCCCAGCTGGATTACTTACTTATCCACCATTAATGGCAGCTGATATAGTTATTTATAATACTAATATTGTTCCTGTTGGTGAAGATCAAAAACAACATATGGAATTGACACGTAATTTGGTAGATAGATTTAATAGTCGTTATAATGACGTATTAATTAAACCAGAAATCCGTATGCCAAAAGTAGGTGGTCGTGTGATGAGTTTACAAGACCCTACTAAAAAGATGAGTAAAAGTGATGATAATCAAAAGAACTTCATTTCATTATTAGACGAACCAAATGTAGCAGCTAAAAAAATTAAAAGTGCTGTTACTGATTCAGATGGTATTATTAAGTTTGACCGTGATAATAAACCAGGGGTTTCTAATTTACTTTCAATCTATTCTGGTTTAACTAACGAACCTATTAAAGATATCGAAGCGAAATATGAGGGAGAAGGTTACGGAAAATTCAAAGGTGATTTAGCTGAAATAGTTAAATCATTCCTAGTTGACTTCCAAGAAAAATACGACGCATTTTATAACTCTGATGAACTAGATGATATTTTAGATAAAGGTAGAGAAAAGGCACATCAAGCCTCATTTAAAACATTGAAAAAAATGGAAAAAGCTATGGGTCTTGGCCGTAAAAGATAATCGATTCACTATACGAAAAAGCACTGAGGTTACACAACCTCAGTGCTTTTTTATTATATTATTTTTTCTTTTTACCAGTTTCTCTATCAATCGATTTATCGATATATACATCTTTTAATGTAGTATCTGGACCTACCTTATGGTATACCAATCCTTTTACTTGAGGATTTGTTAGATGCGCCTCTCCTTTTTGATAAATTGGTGCAACAGGTGCATCATTTAGTAAAATTTCTTCTGCTTTTTGAAGTGTTGCATTTCTTTCATCTTCATTTTGAAGCAATTTACCATTGGCATCTTTTATTAGCTTATCGTATTCTTTGTTACTCCAGTCAGTGTTGTTTTGCGGATTTCCTGTAGTCATTATTTGTAAAAAAGCCGTTGGATCTGGATAATCTGGTACCCAACCTGAATATGTTGCCTCAAAGTCACCTGCAAGTTCTAGGTTGGTTTTTTGTTTGAAAGGCATTTGTTTGACTTTCATTTCTACGCCAGGCAAATTATTTTCAATTTGAGATTTTATATATTCAGCAGAAATTTTT
The DNA here is from genome assembly GCF_900636385.1 of Staphylococcus warneri. Taxonomy (NCBI): domain Bacteria; kingdom Bacillati; phylum Bacillota; class Bacilli; order Caryophanales; family Staphylococcaceae; genus Staphylococcus; species Staphylococcus warneri. The sequence continues at coordinate 1,818,234 of NZ_LR134269.1, forward strand.
GCTCCCGGCGTATCTTCTACATTTAAAGTAAATGTTACATTTTTCTTACCTAATTCTTTTTGCGCTTTTTTCCAATTATTTTTTGCATCTTTTTTGTCAAAATTTAATGGTGATTTCACTGTACTAGCAAAATCTTTACCCTCAGGCGTCTTAGCTGTCCCAGTTGCAGTAAATTTATTAGATACCGTAGAGCCATTATTAAGTGTTGAATTTACATAAGTTTCCTTATCAATAGATTTTGCAATAGCCTTTCTCAAATTCTTATTTTTAAATTCCGGCTTATTTTTTTGATTCATTTTAATGAAAAATGTTCCTGCTGTTAAACGCTTATTAAAAGATGGAGAATCTTTATATTTATCCGCTTGTTCTGAAGAAACTAAGGTATCGTCAACTGAATTAGTTTCGTAAAGGGACGTACCTGCCTGTCCATCTTTTAACACTTTATATTGAACCTTATCTAGTTTTACATGTTTTTTATCCCAGTAATCTTTATTCTTTACTAATTGGATTTTATCTTCAACTTGCCAGTTCACTACTTTGAATGGTCCATTGTAAACTGCTTTATCAGCAGTAGTACCATATGCTTTGCCATATTTTTTAGCCACTTTTTCATTTTGAGGATCAAATGTATTTAATGCCAACAACTCATTGATATATGGCACCGGTCTTTCCAATTTAACTTGTAGTTTATATTTATTTAGTGCTTTGATACCTAAATCCTTAACCGGCTTTTTACCAGCATTAACTTGATCGGCATTTTTAATATCGCTCATAATATACGCAAATTCTGAACCTGTTTTAGGGTCTACTACTTTTCTCCAAGCAAAAACAAAGTCATTCGCAGTAACTGGATCTCCATTACTCCATTTTGCGTCTTTTCTTAAATTAATAGTTAGTGTTTTTCCATCATTACTTTTCTTAGGTAATGATGTTGCAACAGCTGGCTCTGCTTTATCATGTTTATCCATTGTATATAGCCCTTCAAATGCTTGACCCGCAATATCACCTGATACAGCTTCAGTAATCAATGTCGTATCTAAAGTCGTCATATCTTGTGGTATAACTTTTCTAAATACTTGACCTTCATCTGAATATAAACTTTTACTGTTACTGCAACCTGATAAGGTGCTTAATGAAATGATAAAAATCGCAATCAGTGTTATCCATTTTCTCATACGTATCCCCCTCCCTTTGATTATCCTGCTGTATTAACATGCTGTTTTAATTTTTCTGCTTCCGCTTCAGTTGCAAAGACAAAGTGTTCTGGTCGAATCTCGTGCAATTGTCTATTTTGATCATCTGCATTGCTTGCTTCATATGTAATCCGTTTTCTTTGTCTTTCAACGTCTGGATCAGGTTGAGGAATCGCTGATAATAATGACTTCGTATAGTCATGTAAAGGATGATTATATATATCATCTGCAGGTCCGAGTTCAACAATTTTTCCAAAATGCATCACAGCTATTCTGTCTGAAATATATTTAACCATTGATAAATCATGTGCAATAAATAAGAACGTAATCCCTTTTTCTCTTTGTAGTCGTAACATTATATTGACGACTTGTGCTTGTATGGAAACGTCTAATGCTGAAATCGGCTCATCAGCAATAATAAATTCTGGTTCTACTGCTAATGCCCTTGCTATACCTATACGTTGACGTTGTCCACCTGAAAATTCATGAGGATAACGGTTCGCATGTTCCTTACTTAACCCTACTGTTTCTAATGCATCATATACACGCTTCTTACGATTACGTTTATCAGTGGCTAAATGATGAATATCTATGCCTTCTCCAACAATGTCCATCACTTTTAGACGTGGGTTTAAAGACGCATAGGGATCTTGAAAGATCATTTGAATCTTCTTGTTGAATTTCAACATATCTTGGCGTTTACGAATATTATGTATATCCGTACCATCATAAATAATTTCTCCACTAGTAATATCATTTAATTTAATGATAGCTTTACCTGTAGTTGATTTACCACAACCTGATTCTCCAACTAAACCTAAAGTTTCACCTTTATAAATATCAAACGAAATATCTTCAATTGCTCTAACTTCGTTCTTTTTACCTTGGTTAAAATATTGTTTTAAATGTTTCACTTCTACTAATTTCTTTTTTTGGTTAATCATTAAACGCCACCCTCTCTACTTTGATGGGTTGTTCATATTGGTTAGGTAATGTTTTAAAGCGCTTTTGAACTGCTAATGGTGGTTCAACTTTGGGTGCTCTTTCATCTAATAACCATGACTTAACAAAATGAGTAGGCGATACTTTAAACCACGGTGCTTCTTCTTTAAAATCAATATCTAATGCATACTGACTTCGTCTAGCAAATGCATCTCCTACCGGTGGATGTAATAAATCTGGTGGTGTTCCAGGAATTGCAATTAAGTCTGTATCATTACTCGTAGTTAAATCTGGCATGGATGATAATAATCCCCAAGTATAAGGATGTTTCGGACCATAAAATATTTCATCAACATTACCTGTTTCAATCATTTGTCCGCCATACATAACGGCTACTCTATCAGCAATATTTGCTACGACACCTAAATCATGTGTAATAAAAATAATTGAAGTATTAATTTTCTGTTGAAGTTCCTTCATCAAATCTAATATTTGAGCTTGCATTGTTACATCAAGTGCTGTCGTCGGTTCGTCAGCGATTAATACTTTGGGTTCACATGCTAGTGCTGTTGCGATAACAATTCTTTGTCTTTGACCACCTGAAAATTGATGTGGGTATGCTTTAAAACGCTTTTCAGCGTTTGGCAATCCAACTAGATTTAAAATTTCTAATGCGCGTTGTTTAGCTTCAGATTTACTTAGATTTTTATGTTTAATTAATGGTTCCATAACTTGTTTGCCAATTTGCATCGTTGGGTTTAAAGATGTCATTGGATCTTGAAATATCATTGAGATATCTCTACCTCGTAATTTAATTAATTCTTTTTCACTTTTATTCGCAAGATTTTCCCCTAAAAAGTTAATTTCTCCCTGTTTAATACGACCTGCATCCCCTTGGAATAACTTTGTGATTGCCTTAGTCGTAACTGATTTACCTGAACCTGATTCTCCAACAATTGCTAATGTTTCTCCTTTATTCAGGTAAAAGTCTACGCCTCGGACAGCTTGAACTTCACCTGCAGAAATATCAAATGAAACATGCAAGTCGTTGACTTCTAAAATTCTCTCTGTCATATACATGCCCCTCCTTTATTTACGCATCTTCGGATCGAATGCATCACGTAATCCATCACTGAATAGATAGAAAAATAAGATTAATAAACTTAAAATGATTGCTGGTATAAATAATTCATGTGGATGAATTAATAACATTGCACGTCCATCGTTGACGAGTGATCCTAAAGATGTTTGTGGTGCTGGTACACCAATACCAATAAAACTTAAAAATGCTTCAAAGAAAATAGCACTTGGTACTGTAAACATAGATGTAAAAACAATTGCACCTAATGTATTAGGCAAAATATGTTTGAATATAAGTTTGAATTTTGATGCACCTAAAGTTTGAGAAGCGAGTACAAATTCTTGGTTCTTTAATTTTAAGAATTCACCTCTAACAACACGACTCATACCTAACCAACCTGTGATGGACATCGCTATAATAATAGTCCAAATCGAAGGTTCAAAAATTAATACAAAGAGAATAACGACAATTAGATTAGGAATTGAAGCAATAACTTCTAGGATTCTTTGCATGACATTATCAATTCGACCACCAAAGAAACCTGAAATAGCACCATAAGTCACACCAATAAAAATATCTAATATCGCTGCAACGATACCAATGAATAGTGAAATCTGTGTTCCTTTCCATGTTCTTGTCCACAAGTCACGACCTAATTGATCAGTACCAAACCAATAGTTTTCCTTGGCGTGTGCTTCTTTATATGCATCTTTACCATCCGTTCCCTTACCATCAAATGGTAAAAATGGTACTTTATCTAACACTGGTATTTTAGCTGGTAAATTTCGATGTTCAACATTTTGCTCTGCATAATCTCTGTTATTCATTAAAGGTCCAATAAATGCGAATAACACAATTAAAATGAGTCCAATCATACCAACAACAGCTAGTTTATTACTTTTTAATTGCGCCCACGCATCTTGCCAGAAGTTTTTACTTTCACGTTGTAGCTCTGGCTCTTGATTTAAATCTAATTCTCTTAATACAAAATCCGTAGAAATTGCCCCTTCAGAGGTATGTGACATTGTTGCATTTGAGTAATCTTTATCCTTTCTTTTATCTGTCATTACTTTTTACCTCCTTGAACACGAATTCTAGGATCTATAATGCCGTATAAGATATCTACGATAAAAATAGATACGATAAATAATGTACTAAATAAAATCGTTGTCGCCATGATGACTGAGAAATCGTTTGTAGTAATCGAACGTACGAATTGATCCCCTAATCCAGGTACTCCGAAGATATTCTCAATGGTAAGTGTCCCAGTTAAAATACCTGCTAACATTGGCACTAATATCGTAATGATGGGTATCAAAGCGTTTCTTAACGCATGACCGAACAACACTCTCATCGTTGAATTACCTTTTGCTCGTGCTAATAAAATATAATCTGAACTTAATACTTCAATCATTTCAGCTCGTATGTATCGGGCTACTGTTGCTAATACTACTGCAGATAAAGCGAGTGAAGGTAACACTGCTGTAGAAAATCCTTCCCATCCTGCAACTGGGAACCATCTTAAACGTACTGCAAACACATATTGTAATAAAACTGCTAATACGAATGATGGTACAGACACTGCAATAACTGAAATTACAGTCGTTGTGTAATCTACCCAGGTATTTTGTTTCGTAGCTGCAGCAATTCCTAAAATGAGTCCAACGATAATACCAATAATCATTGCCGTTAATCCCATTTCAAATGATGGTATTAATCTTGGCTTAATCAATTCCCATACCGGTTGATTATGGTATTGGAATGAATAACCAAAATCGCCTGTCACAACATTTTTTAGATAATGTACGTACTGTACTGCGACGGGGTCATTTAACCCATATTTCTCATTTAATATCGCTTTTTGATCAGCATTTAATTTTGCATCATTAAATGGTGAACCTGGCATCATTTTCATCAAGAAAAATGTGATTGTAATAATGATGAATAATGATAAAAACATATAACCTAATCTTTTAAGGATGTATTTTCCCATCTAATCCCCCCATTTATTTTTCACAATTGACAATCCCTTCAAAATATTCAGAATACTTTATTAGTATTATATATATAACTTACATGCAAAATCAATATAGTTTTGCGTTAATGCAATAAAGCAATCATTTTATAAAATAGAATTTTTTTGTTTTCAGAATAAGTTGATTATTGTAAACTAAAACCAATACGATACGGAGTGATGTTATTGAAATTAATTAAATTTTATCTCTATCCATTACTAATAACTCTATTTATTTCTTTTATTTTTTGGTTATGGACCAAACATACATGGGTCGAGTACATCAATGTCTTATTTTATGTTTCATTAGTGATTTTCATCATATTATTTATTATTTTATTAGTTCAAGAAGGTATCTTCGATGTAACAAGCTATGGATTTAGACGTTTAAAATATCAAATGTCCTCTACTTCAAGAAAACGTAGCATGGAAGATGATAGCTTTTTAAATCCTCAACACGTCAAAAAAGAACACTACATGATTTCCTCATGGGTGTTCCCTAACCTGCTTATACATTTAGTTTTAGTGTTAATCACAATAATTATTTCGTTCAATATGTAAAAAAGCGCAAGTGCGATGTAATTCACACTTGCGCTTTATATTTATTAATCTTCAAATTTTTTGAATATCAATACTGCATTATGTCCGCCGAATCCTAAACTATTACTCATTGCATGAGTAATGTCTAAGTCTTGTGCTTCATTCGGAACATAATCTATATCACATTCTGGGTCTGGTGTTTCAGCGTGAATCGTTGGTGCAATTTTTGAATCTCTAATTGAAAGTGCAGAGAAGATTGCCTCAATACCACCAGTAGCACCTAATAAATGACCAGTCATTGATTTAGTAGAACTTACTTTTAAATTATTGACTGCATCGCCAAATGTATTCTTAATGGCTTGTACTTCATATAAATCACCTACTGGTGTACTTGTACCGTGAGCATTTAAATATTGAATATCTTTTGCTTCAATACCTGCATCATCTAATGCAGCTTGCATTGCTCTAGAACCACCTTCACCTTCAGGTGCTGGTGCAGTAATGTGATAAGCATCGCCTGTTGTACCGTAACCAACAATTTCAGCATAAATTTTGGCACCACGTGCTTTTGCAGATTCTAGTGATTCTACAACCACAATACCTGCACCTTCACCCATAACAAATCCATCTCTACCTTCTTGGAATGGACGACATGCCGTCTCTTTGTCATTATTTGTAGATAATGCACGGCTTGCACTAAATCCTGCAATAGCCATATGAGAAATCGGTGCTTCAGTACCACCAGTAATCATTGCATCTGCATCACCACGTTGGATAATCTTAAATGCTTCACCAATTGAGTTAGTACCTGTTGCACATGCTGTAACAGTTGAACCACTTGGTCCTTTAGCACCTAAATCAATAGATACTTGGCCTGTAGCCATATCAGGAATTAACATTGGTACAAAGAATGGGCTGACACGTCTTGGTCCACGTTCTACCAATTGTGTATGCGCCGTTTCAAATGTTTCCATACCGCCAATACCAGAACCAATCCATACACCAATACGGTTAGCATTAGCTTTGATATCTAATTGAGAATCTTTGACCGCTTCTCTAGCCGCTACCACAGCATATTGAGTAAATCTATCCATACGACGTGCTTCTTTTTTATCAATGTGGTCTTCGATATTAAAATCTTTTAATTCACCAGCCAGATGCACATTATAATTTTCAGTATCAATTCGTGTGATAGTATCGATACCATTAACTCCTTTTAATGCATTCTGCCATGTTGTTTCAGCATCGTTACCGATTGGAGATAAGGCTCCGATACCTGTAATAACAACTCTATTATTTTCACTCATTAGTTATCCTCCTATTTTCCCCATTTGATAACGATTGCACCCCAAGTCAGGCCTCCGCCGAAACCTACTAAGACAAGAGTATCGTCATCTTTAATTTTACCGTTTTCAAGCTCTTGATTGATACTTAATGGTATTGATGCAGCAGATGTATTACCGTATTTATTTACAGATACGCTCATTTTTTCTGGTTCAATACCTAAGCGTAAACGAGCTGATTCCATAATTCTTATATTAGCTTGATGAGGAACAAATAAATCGATATCGTCAGAAGTTAAACCTGCTTTTTCAACAACACGTGTTGACGCATCGCCCATAATTCTAACTGCAAATTTAAATACTTCTCGTCCATTCATTTTTAATTTACCAGTTTCTTTATCTAAATATAAGTATTTGCCACCGCTTCCATCAGATCCCATTTCGTAACTAATAATACCACGACCTTCTGATACTTCGCCAATGACAACTGCTCCAGCACCGTCACCGAATAAAACAGCCGTAGATCGATCTGTTAAGTCAGTGATTTTAGATAATTTATCAGCACCGACAACTAAAATATTGTGATAATCTCCAGATTGAATATATTGTTTAGCTGTAATCATTGAATACATAAATCCAGAACATGCTGCAAGTTGATCCATTGTAGGCACTTTACCTGTACCTAAACGTTCTTGTAATATATTCGCTACACTTGGAAAAGGCATATCTCCAGTAGCTGTCGCAACAATAATCATATCTATATCTTCTGGTTGAATACCAGCATCTTTAATTGCTTTTATACTTGCTTCATAAGCTAAATCTGAAGTATCTTGATCTTCATTTGCCCAATGTCTTTCTTTGATTCCTGTCATTTTAGAAATCCATTCATCTGATGTTTCTAAAAATTGTTCAAAATAGGCATTGTCTACAATATTTTCTGGAGCATAAGCTCCGAAACCTTTAATACCCACATCCATGGTTGTACACCTTCTTAATAAATTTTTAATACCAGGTATTAATTTAACATATTACTGTTTTTAAACTCAAGCATATCACTTTTATTTATCATTTAATCGATAAACAAAGTAAAGTATTGATTCTATTATGATAACCTATATTTGCATTTGCTTAATACTAATCAAACCATATCTCTGAAATCAATAATTATTTTATTAATGATATCATATATCGTTAAAGTGATTATATATCATACTACATTCTGATTCACTCTATACAAACATGTATTTTTCTATTAAAATAAAGGTATATATTATATTGGAGGTCACATACAATGAAATACCTCATGACATTTATTTGGGCATTAGTCTTGTTACAAATGGTCAATTTCGTATTGAATAGTTTAAATGGTGGCGGTGCGTTAAACGTCGTATCACCAATCATCATGGCTGTTATCTTTACTGTAGCAGTTGCTATCTTAGCTGCTACTATAAGTCCAAAAAGCACGTCAGAACAATACGAATAATAAATATTAAACAAATGGTCATTTCTAGTAACAATGAGGCATTTGTTATTAATTACAAAAAGCTGGTAGCGCACTTTAAAATAGTCGCTACCAGCTTTGTTTTGTTTATCTTCCAATACAAACAAAACAACAGGCTAGAATTGCTCTTCTAGCCTGTTGTTTGTTGTGAATTAACACGATTATTCTGGTTTAGTCACGTCAAATGTTAATTCGTTATCATTATTAAGATCTACATTTATTTTAGTACCTTCTGGTAAGTTTTCTTTAATCATCATACGAGCTAATGGTGTCTCAATTTGTCTTTGTACAAATCGTTTCAATGGACGTGCACCAAATTGAGGTTCATAAGCTTCTTCACCTAACCATTTTTTCGCTTCGTCAGTTACTTCAATGGTAATTCTTTGATCAACTAATCTCATATTCAATTGACCTAATATTTTATCGACAATCATACTCATATCGTTTACTGATAATGGTTTGAATAACACAATATCATCCATACGGTTTAAAATTTCAGGTTTGAAGTAAGCATGCAAACTATCCATGACCGCTTTTTCAGTTGATTCACTTATATCTCCTGTTTCTGAAACTTGTTCTAATAGGACTTGTGAACCGATATTACTAGTCATGATAATAATTGTATTTTTAAAGTCCACACTTCTACCTTTAGAATCAGTCAATCGACCTTCATCTAATATTTGAAGTAACACATTGAACACATCGCTATGCGCTTTCTCTACTTCATCAAGTAAGATGACTGAATAAGGATTTCTTCTAACTGCTTCAGTTAATTGACCACCTTCATCATGACCTACATAGCCTGGAGGGGCACCAATTAATCTAGACACTGCATGTTTCTCCATGTACTCACTCATGTCAATGCGTATCATATGTTTTTCAGAATCAAATAATGACGCTGCTAATGATTTAGCTAATTCTGTTTTACCTACACCTGTAGGTCCTAAGAATAGGAAACTACCGATAGGTCTATTCGGATCTTTAATACCTGCTCTTGCACGTACAACTGCGTCTGATACTAAGTCTACAGCTTTATCTTGTCCAACCACACGTTTATGAAGAATGTCACCTAAGTGAAGTAATTTTTCTCTTTCTGTTTCAACTAATTTAGAAACTGGGATACCAGTCCATTGACTAACGATATCACCAATTTCTTCATCAGATACAATTTCACGAATCATTCTATCATTATCTTCGCCTTGTTCATCTTGGAAAACGTCTTCTAATTCTTTTAATTCTTTTTCTAATTGAGGTATTTTACCATATTGTAATTCTGCTGCTTTTTCTAGATTATTATTAGTTTGTGCGTCTTCTAAAGCTTTTCTACTTTCATCTAATTCTGCACGTTTTTCTTGTAGTTTCGCAATTTTTTCTTTTTCTTGTTCTACACGTGATTGTAATGACGCTTGTTTTTCTTTTTCATTTGATAATTCTTCTTGAAGTTCTTCTAAACGTTGTTTACTAGCGTTGTCAGATTCATTTTTCAATGCACTTTCTTCAATTTCTAATTGCATTACACGTCGATTAACTTGGTCTAATTCAGTTGGATTTGAACCCATTTCAGTACGTATAGTGGCACATGCTTGGTCAACCAAGTCAATGGCTTTATCAGGTAAAAATCTATCAGTAATATATCTGTCGGAAAGTTCTGCTGCTGCAACTAATGCACGGTCTTGAATACGTACACCATGATACACTTCATAGCGCTCTTTCAAGCCACGTAGAATAGATATTGTATCTTCTACATCAGGTTCACTGACACCCACTTTTTGGAAACGACGTTCTAAAGCTGAATCTTTTTCGATATATTCTCTATATTCATTTAATGTTGTAGCACCAATACAATGTAATTCACCACGTGCTAACATTGGTTTCAACATATTTCCGGCATCCATTGCGCCATCTGTTTTACCAGCACCTACTAACATATGAATTTCATCTATAAATAATATAATTCTACCATCAGATTCCTTAACTTCTTTAAGTACTGCTTTTAAGCGCTCTTCGAATTCACCTCTAAATTTGGCACCTGCAACCAATGCACTTAAATCAAGTTCGAAAATGGTTTTATCTAATAATGATTCCGGTACGTCCTTTTTAACAATACGTTGTGCTAATCCTTCGACAATCGCTGTTTTACCAACACCTGGTTCACCAATTAGCACTGGATTGTTTTTTGTTTTACGACTTAATATACGAATTGTGTTACGAATTTCTTCATCACGGCCAATGACCGGATCCATTTTACCTTGACGTACCTCTTCTACTAAGTCACGTCCATATTTTTCTAATGCTTCATAATTTACTTCTGGGTTCTGACTAGTCACATGATTTCCCCCTCTTATTTTATTAATAATTTCTTTAACCACTTCAGTTTTATTACCTATAAAGTTTTGTGTAGTTTGATCAATGTCCATTGCTGCACGAAGTACATGTTCCATTGAAATAAATTCATCATCATATTCATTCATATATGTTTCAGATTTATTCATCAATTCATTCGCTTTTGCACTTATATATTGACCATACTGTACATTATCTCCTTGTACAGTTGGATAAGCTTTTAATTTATTATCATAAGCTTTTTCTAGTTCTTCTACATCAATATTTGCACGTTCTAGAACACTCTTAATTAAACTTTCACTTTCATTTAATGTCGCTTTTAAAATTGCTTCAATTTCGATATTTTGTAATTCAAATTCTTTACTATACTCAATGGCTCTTTGTAATGAACCTTGTATAGCATATGTCATTTTATTGATATCCAATTGTTTTCACCTCTATTATTTTAGAGTCGGTCAAAGGTAAAAAAATTTCGATTTGACTTTGACTTTCTTTGACCTTAACTATATTATAGTCCCCTTCTAATAAATTATCAACAACTTAAGCTTGTTTTTTGTAATATTTTTTAGGTTTATTTTTAATATCAAATGTGATGAATCAAACCTTTTATTATTCTATTTCCCAATAATTCAAACAACAAACAAAGCATTAATAACTATATTTAACTGTTTCGTTAAATAATAGAAAATAACCCGAGATATCTATTTATCTCGGGCTTTCTTTATAAATTTATTCACCATTCAATATATTTTAGTAAAGTCAAACACGTATGATTAGTTTGATTTATTAATTTGTTGGATGATTATTTCTTTTTAATCTTACTTAAAATTTCATCTGTTAAGGCTTCTACACCACTATGTTCTAAATGTATGCCATCTGGCGCAAAGTATTCTGTATGTCCTTCTGATCTTTTATACCAATCGATTAATGTTACATTACTTTTTTCTTTAGCTGCATCTGCCATTAGTTTATTGACATGATCCTCGTACCCTCTTGGTACTCTAGTATTGACCAAATATACTTGCGCATCTCCAAATTTATTAATTAAATCATCAAGTTGCTTTTTATTAAAATCTCCATTAGTACCTAATTCTAAAATAACTTGGTCTGTTTTTTTATTATATTGTTTATAATTAGCTTCTACTAGTGGAATAGCTTGATACAAATTACGACCAACCTTACCATCAATTTTAGCTTTAGGTACCCTATCTTTAAAGTTCTCACCAATATCTACCATTACCGAATCACCGATTAACAATGGACTAATATCAGTATACACATCTGTGTCCTTACTATTTTTTTGGCCAATTTTATCTATTGGAATCATTCTTATTAAATATTTATCTTCTAAATCAGTATTAAATGAATTTGATTTTTGATCGATTTTATCTTTTCCTAAACCATCAAACGCACCACCCATAATAAATGCAAATGGAATGATACATATCATAATTGCAATCGTTCTTATAAGTGCAGGTTTGTATTTACGTTTCAACGTAAATGCCTTTAAACCTTCTTTTCTAAATGGTGTTTCGATATATCTATAAGAAGCTTCAGCACATAATACTGTTAAAATAATATCCACAATGTAAACATAGAATGGAATTTGACCTGCAATAAAATGACTATGTACAAAGCTAATAATAGGGAAATGCCATAAATATAAACTATATGAACGTTTACCGATATAAACAAATAATGGATTACCTAATAACTTCGATACTAATGTAGATGGATGAACAACACTTGCGATTATCAACAACGTCATAGCAGAAATAATATAAAATCCACCATCATATATCCAGTCGCTTTCATCTTGAACTGTAAAGAACAATAAGATTAAAAAGGCCAGTCCAAATAATCCTACGCCGTCTATCGCTCGCTGTAACACTTTAGGTGGTTCAGCCTTTAGCTTAAATGGTGGCCATAAGAAAGCTAAAATCACACCTAATAATAATGTTTGTAGTCTCGTATCAGTTCCAAAATACACTCTAGAATGATTAAGATGTGGTTGTGAAATCACAATCATTAGCATGAGTGATAATAATGAAATAATCCAAAAAATTAATGTAATATTGCGATATTTCTTTATAGTTAGCAATAATGTAATTAAAACGACAGGGAAAAATAAATAAAATTGTTCCTCTATCGCTAACGACCAAAGATGTTTTAATGGCATGAATGAGAACTGTTCAAAGTAGTTAACATCTTTAGCTATATACCACCAATTTGATACATAGAATATAGCAGCTATAATATCATGTTTCACTCTAACTATATCTTCAGATTTGAATAGTAATGTGGCTATACCTACTACTAATAATAAAACTAATACTGCTGGTACTAGACGCTTTAATCGACGTAACCAGAAATTCTTTAAATTAATGATACCCGTTTCTTCATACTCTTTTAATAATAAACTTGTGATTAAATAACCTGAAATTACAAAAAATGTATCTACACCCAAAAAGCCGCCTGTCAACCATTGCTTATTTAGATGGTAAATGATAATGCCGATAACGGCTATCGTCCTTAATCCATCTAAACCAGGCATATATCTTAATCGCTTACCCCTAGTTTTAGTTCTTTTATATTCCTTTTCCATATTTCACTTTCTTCCCCATAGAGTCATTTCGAATTTCGTTTAAAACAGATTTATTAATAATATGATTAATCTGTATAAATACGTCATTCGAGTCTTAAGTTAAAAGAGATATGTATGTCTAACAAAATGTATAAATCAATATTTTCAAAACAGATTTAACTTTAATAATCTGTAAAGATTGACTAAGATTACTCTTCTGACAATTTATTCACAACTTAAATTTATTGTGTTCTAGTTACAATCAGTCTTAAATATTGTAATACAATCGTAATATAAATTCAATTTAAATACTAAATGAATACTATATTTTTAATGACGATTTGTTTTTCTGATAATTTTCCAAAGAATTTTTTTATATTTAGGAATAATACGTTAGATTTTGACTTATATATGAATGGCCATACGTCTCAAAAATAAAAAAGAATGGCACATAGTATCCTATACACGATTCGTGCATTAAACTACATGACCATTCTTATTCTTTGTCATAAAGATTATCCAACGCCTAGTGCAATTTTTGCATATCTAGACATCATGTCTTTATTCCATGGTGGACTCCATACAATGTTTACTTCAGTATCTTGAATTTCTGGAATCTCTGCTAAAACAGTTTTAATTTGTTCGATAATTTGCGGTCCTAAAGGACAACCCATAGAAGTTAATGTCATCTCAACAGTACAAAGTCCTTCATCATCCACATCAACTTTATATACTAAACCTAAATTAACAATATCAATGCCTAATTCAGGGTCGATTACCATTTCTAGAGCCCCTAGGATACTATCTTTTAACGCCTCTTCCATTAGTATCACCTCTCTATATTTATCTTTATACTAATATATCAAATATCCGACAAAACGCCAATAAAATGCTATGATACAACTACAATATATTAAAACGACATAAGGAGATATTTATGCAACCTTATTTAATTTGCTTAGACTTAGATGGAACATTATTAAATGATAATAAAGAAATTTCGAATTATACGAAACAAGTGTTAACTGAATTACAACAACGTGGTCACTCCATTATGATAGCGACTGGACGTCCTTATCGAGCGAGCCAAATATATTATCATGAGTTAAACATGGATACACCGGTTGTGAATTTTAATGGTGCTTATGTACATCATCCTAAATCTGATGAATTCAAAACAATACATGAAGTATTAGACATTGATATGTCAAAAAATATCATTGAAAAGTTACAACAATTTCAAGTGACTAATATCATTGCAGAAGTAAAAGATTATGTTTTTATCAATAATCATGATCCACGCTTATTTGAAGGGTTCTCTATGGGGAATCCGAGAATACAAACTGGTAACTTACTTGAACAACTTAATGAAGCACCTACATCACTTTTAGTAGAAGCAGAAGAAAGTAAAATTCCAGAAATAAAAGATAAATTAACTCATTTTTATGCTGAAAATATAGAACATCGTCGTTGGGGCGCGCCTTTCCCAGTGATAGAAATCGTTAAACGTGGCATTAATAAAGCGCGTGGTATTGAACAAGTCAGACAGTTTTTAAATATTGATCCACAACATATTATTGCTTTCGGTGACGAAGATAATGATATTGAAATGATTAAATACGCACAACATGGTGTTGCTATGGATAATGGTTTACAAGAACTAAAAGATATAGCAAATGAAACTACATTTAGTAACAACGATGATGGTATTGGTAGATATTTAAATGACTTCTTTAATTTAAATATCCGTTATTATTCATAGAACGAGATGTTAAATCAATCTGAGATGGTGACACGATACTATCTCAGCATTTTTATGATATAAGGAGGTTGTCAAATGAGTAAAATTGTTGTAGTTGGTGCTGTAGCAGGTGGTGCTACTTGTGCTAGCCAAATTAGACGTTTAGATCAAAGTAGTGAGATTACTGTATTTGAAAAAGATAGAGATATGAGCTTTGCAAATTGTGCTTTACCTTATTATTTGAGCGATACAATCACTGAAAGAGAGAAAGTTTTAGCATATACACCTGAATCCTTTTATGATAAAAAGCAAATTAATGTAAAAACATATCATGAAGTCATAGCAGTTAATGATACGCGTCAAACTGTTACTGTGAAAAATAGAACTAGTGACGAAACATTTGAAGAACACTATGATTATTTAATACTTAGTCCTGGTTGCAGTGCCAATCGACTTAACTTTAATACTGACATGGCCTTTACTTTAAGAAATTTAGAAGATACTGATGCAATTAATGAATATATTGATACTCATGACGTTCATAAAGCACTTATTGTAGGTGCCGGCTATATTTCGCTTGAAGTACTTGAAAATTTATATCAACGTGGATTAGATATCACACTTATTCATCGCTCCGAACAAGTAAATAAATTAATGGATCAAGATATGAATCAACCTATCTTTGAAGAACTAGAAGAAAAACATATTGAGTATCGTTTAAATGAAGAAATCACTGATATCAATGGTCATGACGTTTCATTCAAATCTGGTAAGAAAGAACAGTTCGATATCATCATTGAAGGTATCGGTACAAAACCTAATTCTGAATTTATTAAGTCATCTAATATCCAAATTGATGACAAGGGTTTTATACCGGTTAATGATTATTTCCAAACAAATATTCATAATATCTATGCATTAGGCGATGTAATCTCATCCCATTATAGACATGTTGACTTAAAAGCTAATGTACCTCTTGCTTGGGGTGCTCATCGTGCTGCCAGTATAATCGCAGAACAACTTGTTGGAAAAAGCAATATCAAATTTAAAGGTTATCTTGGCGCAAATATTGTAAAATTCTTTAATTATACATTTGCTAGTGTTGGCGTCAAACCTGATGAGTTATCTCACTTTAATTATAAAATGGTTGAAACGAAGCAAGGTGCACATGCAGGTTATTACCCAGGTAATACACCCTTACATTTAAGAGTTTATTATGATGAAGAAACAAGAGTAATCATACGTGCAGCTGCAGTTGGTCAAGAAGGCGTAGATAAACGAATTGATGTTTTATCAATGGCGATGCAAAATAATATAACAGTTGATGAATTAACAGAATTCGAAGTTGCCTACGCTCCACCATATAGTCATCCTAAAGATTTAATCAATATGATTGGTTACAAAGCACAATAAATAAAGTAAAAAGCAAGTCGATTCAATGATTAGATTGAATCGACTTGCTTTATTTTCTTACATAAACATGGTTTATACCTTATTATCCTAAACCGAACATCTTACTAATTGGTCCCCAAGGAAGAATGATACCGATTGCAATTGTTACGATAATTAATGCAATTGTCATCCAGAATAATTTATCACTATTTTCATGTTTCTTTCTCTTAGCAATCGAAACTTCCATCAATGCTAATACACCCAAGCCACAAAGCATTTTCAATGTAAGTAGCATATGATTGCCACCTTCACCATGGCTTGCTGCTGCGAATTCTTTAATTAATTCCCAGAATCCAGAAATAAGCGCTAATACCATAAATAATCTTAGCAACATTTGTAAAGGTTTAAAATATGGTGATGCTCCTTGTACTTTTGAAATGTTTAAGTATGTAGCAATAAATAAAATAATTGCTAATACCCAACTTAAAATATGAACATGTAACAAGACAATGTCCCCCCCACTAATATATTTACTTTAATTATCATAACATAAAAGTGGTAGCTATCATTGAAGTTTAATTACTTCAAGATAGCTACCTTGTTATTTAAAATAATACAATTTCATCAATTATTTTGAAATATAAGTTGTTAAAGTACCAATATTATCAATTGTTACTTTTACTTCGTCACCTGGTTGTAAGAATTGTGGTGGTTGCATACCTGCACCCACACCAGCTGGCGTACCAGTCGCAATAATATCACCAGGATGTAAAGCAACATATTTAGAAATTTCTTCGATTAATTCGTCAATTTTTAAGATCATTTCACCAGAATTACCATCTTGACGAATTTCATTATTAACTTTTGTTACAATGTTAACATTTTCAGGAGTAGGAAGTTCATCCTTCGTAACGATATATGGTCCCATTGGGCAACCGCCAGTTAAACTTTTAGATAAAAATGCTTGGTCATGATTATTTTGGGCGTTACGGTCTGTAATATCATTAATAATTGTATAACCATAAACATAGTCTAATGCTAGCGCTTTAGGAATTTTCTCACCAGATTTACCAATGACAATACCTAATTCCCCTTCATAGTCTAATTGATCTGTAATATCTTTATGATTTGGAATTGTAGCACTATCACCTGTTAATGATGACGCAGCTTTAGTAAATACGTATAAACGTTGTACTTCATGGTTCAATTCACTTGCATGGTCTTCATAGTTACGACCGAATGCAATAACGTTATTCGGTGGGGTAACTGGTGGTAAAAACTCAATATCATTAAATGAAATTTTATAATCTTCAGCTTTACCACTATCTTCTGCAGCAACAACTGCTTTACGTACTTGTTCTTGGAAATCTAACGTTTGGTTTTGTTGTAAACCTGCTAATAATGTTTTTGGATGAAAATCACTTTCCGCAAAATCAGCAAATACTAATGTTAAATCCCAAACAGCATCTTCACGTTTAACTTTAACACCGTATGAAGTTCTGTCATTATGCTTGAATGATAAAAATTTCATTCATAATCAACTCCTCATCTATATCTTAATACATATTATAACTATAATAAGCATGAAATAACAAATATATAAGTAAGAAAATTAAGAAAGTTTCTACAGATTGGTTATCATACTTTATTAGGATGGCTAGAAATCATTCATGATCATCTATTTCTAACATGCCAAACTTAAAGAAGTATAGATAACCTTTAACTTTTGTTTGAAGAATCGTTTCTAATGTATTGCGATAATATTTCATCTGAATTTGATATTTATCTTTCAATTGCTGTCCGATTTCCTCATCTGTTAGCCCTTTTCGTCGATTGAATGCATCTGTCTTATAGTCTACAAAGTAATATTGACCTTCACTCACGTAAATCAAGTCAATCATACCTTGAATAATCGATACACCCTCATCTTCCAACTCTATCTGATCAACTTTCGATTGATTCACTACAAATGGTAACTCTCGGTAAACTTGATCTGCATTGGCAATATTCATGTATAAATCACTCTGAATGAATGACATAATTTCTTTAAATCTAATATCCTCTTTAGCGTCAGATTCAATAATATTAGTTTCTATTAGACGATCGATATATTCATCTAACTCTGTTTCAGTCAATCTACTCATTTTAAACGGCAAATGCTGCATTACTGTGTGCATTAATGTCCCCACTTCATTAGCCTTACGTTTACCTTGTTGACTTAAAAACTTTGGTCTTTCGTATGTTGACACACCAATACGGTATTGACGCACTCGATCATAATTTGTACCACTTTCCTCTGTTTCCAATTGACGCTTCAATTCAGATACAGATTGTTTAGATGGTTTTTCAATATCCTTTTGGTATGGATATTCAAATATTAGTTTTTCCTTAATTTTAGCTTTGATGTCATCATTACCGCTTTGATCATTTTCAATATCTTCTACAGTTCTTAGTTCACTTTCTGATACTAGAGTCTCTGTTGATATATCTTCGAAGTTGTCTACATATAGATTCACTCTTGGTTTAACATTGCTATCTAATTGTTCTATGTTTGATTCAAATTTTTGATCATTTGTAATACTTGAAGATTGATATTTAGCTAAAATACTATAAATCATAGTAAATGGCGTTGGTGCAGTTAAACGTTCGTTAACTGCAAGATGGTTTCCCGAAATTGGCAATCTTTCTAATTTACCTAATTCTTTTTCATCTTTCACCCTACCTATCAGAATCAATTGCTCTTTGGCACGAGTTAATGCAACATAAATTAAACGCATTTCCTCAGAGATCATTTCCTTCTCATTAATTGCCTTATAAGCCACTGAAGATAATGAAGGATACGCGATATCTTCATTAACATCGAAATAATCCATACCTAAACCATATTTTTGATTCAATACAACTTGTCTACTCAGATCATTTTTATTAAATCTTTTAGATAGTCCTGAATAAATGACAAATGGAAATTCCAAGCCCTTACTACTATGAATGGTCATCATTCTAACCACATTATCATTTGGACCAACAATATTTTCTTCACCGAAATCCTTACCTCTATCAATCAACTCGTCAATAAATCTAATGAATTGATATAAACCTCGGAAACTTGAATTCTCAAATTCAATCGCTTTATTAAATAAACCATAAAGATTTGCTCGACGACCTCTACCACCGATAAGACCACTAAAATATTGAATCACATAATGGTCATTATAGAATTTATCAATTAATTGATAAACAGGATAGCGCTGACTATAGTCTTGATAATGTTGAATATCAGCTAAAAATCGTTTTAACTTAGTTACTAATTTTTTATTAGCCATATCATTTTTTATATATTGTTGAATCGATTGATAAAAATAATCATCATTCGGACTAAATACGCGAATATTAGCTAATTCATCTTCTGTAAATTGATAAATCACTGAACGCATTAACCCGACTAAATAAATATCTTGTAATGGATTATCAACTGTACGAAGAAACGATAATATTAAACGTACTTCTGTTTGTTCAAAATATCCTTCCCTACTATTGACATGGAATGGGATATCATTATCTTTAAATGCTTGCTGTAAATTACGTGCTTGGCCATAACTTCGTTCTAGAATAACGATATCTTTATACGTTGCTGGTCGATACGTATTTGTTTTCATATCATAGACTTTTCGATGTTCTAAAATATCTTTTACTTGTTCAACGATATAATTAGCTTCTTGCTCAGTACCCGTTAATTTACTATTTTCCGAGCTAGCTTCAACTAATGTACGTAATTCTACATTATGATTAACTTCATCAAAAGGTGCACCATAATATAATTGAGCTGCGTCATCATAAGTGATTTCTCCTACCGCTTCATCCATCATATGCTTAAATAAATAATTAGTAGTAGATAACACTTCTTTACGAGAACGGAAATTCTGTGATAAATCAATACGCATTCCTGCCTCATATCCATCAACATTAAATCGATTATATTTTTCAATAAATAAGCTAGGATCTGCTTGTCTAAATTTATAAATGGATTGTTTTACATCACCAACCATAAATAAATTACCATTCGATTCATCACCCGTTTTAATACAAGATAAAATTTTCTCTTGTACTCGGTTTGTGTCTTGGTACTCATCTACTAATATTTCAGAAAAATGTTGACGATACATTTCAGCAATGGCAGACGGTGTGCCATCTTCATTGGTTAAAATTTGAAGTGCAAAATGTTCGTAATCAGCAAAATCTAATACATTTCGACTTCTCTTATGCTTACTAAAATCATGGATAACATCTTTCACAATTTCTGAAAGATAGTTCACACGTGGCGCAAGTAATTGCATATCACGTTTTAATTCTTCTGGAGTTCTTGAAAAATAATCATTTTTCACTTTATTAATCATGTCTTTATATTTATCATATGAGGCTTTCGCGTCTTCTAAAGCGTCGAGCATCATCGCATTTTCTTCTTTAATTTTAGCGCTAATACTAGGAAATCGACTTACAAATTGGTGATTAACAAGTACATCCACCTGTAGTTGATCATTATTATATAAATCACGCATAAATCGACGTTCTTTTTCAATAACTTCTAATTGTTTCTCAACACCTTCCATCATTGAAAATAATTCATAACTTTTTTCAAGCGATTCATAACCAGCATTAATAAAGATCATTGCTAAATCGTTTAATAATTTTAATAAATCATCTTGTTGTGTTTCATCGTGGTATGGTGCAGATAGTTGATTTAACCATTCGAATGGATCAGGGTTAGCAATACTAAAGAAATATAACTGTTTAATCATATTTCTAAATTGTGTATCACTACGATCATTTGATAATTGCTCTGTTAAATCAATAAAATCAGGATTTAACTTATCATAATGTTGTTCTAATACTTCATCAATCGTTTGTTCTAAAAGTAGAATATTCTCCGCTTCACTACTCGTTCTAAAATTCGGATCGATATCCAATACATCATAATGTTGTTGAATTAATTTTAAACAAAAACTATGCAAAGTGGATATCTGTGCTTGATGTATTTTGATACGTTGATTTTTTAAATGTTCGTTATTTGGATCTTCTATGGAAGCCTGTTGTATACGTTGATTCACACGATGTTTCATCTCTCTAGCACTTAAATTCGTAAATGTTACAACTAATAAGCGGTCAACATCAATTTCATCCCTTAAAATTCGTTGAATAATTCTTTCTACAAGGACAGCCGTTTTCCCGGATCCTGCAGCAGCCGCTACTAAAGTATCTTGACCTTTCGCATAAATACTACGCCATTGTGCATCTGTCCAAATAACATCTTTAGGTTTTGTAGGTATCATTCATTTTCACCTCCATTTTCTTCCATTTGTTGTATTGCTTCTATTGGATTAATCGATTCATCAACTGTGCGATATCGTTTACTATCAATCATACCATCCACATGACATACTGATTGATAACTACAAAATTGGCACGGCAATGTTTGTTTATATTTAAGTGGTGATACTTCTGTGTGACCATCCATAATATGTGTTGCTGTATCAATAAAGTTATTTTTATTATGTTCTATAAATTTATAAATTGTTTTTTCATCAGCAACTTGACTACCAGATTTACTAATAGCACCTTTAGCCGTTAACCCTACTGGCACAATATCAGATTTGAATTTAGGTTCTAAACGGATATCTAATGCATCTAAAACATCTTCGTCACTATTAACTAATCCACTCATTTTAAATGATTTAATATAATCTTTTTCTATTTTCTCTTGATCAATTTCCGACCAGTTTTTCAATTTTAATCTTGGCTCATGAACATGGAAATATAGTAATCCTCCTGGCTTAACTATATCTGTTAATCCTAATCTATCTTGATTTTGTAGCACAATGTCCATATACGTCATCATCTGCATTTGTAAGCCATAATACACTTTGGTTAAATCAAGTGTGGCACTGCTTTCTGACGATTTATAATCGATAATATTAACATAGCTTTGATTATCTTTAGTATACGTATCAATACGATCAATTTGACCTCTGATATTAATGGGTACACCTTGTTTAGTTGTTAATGATTGTGCAATTAACTCATCATCAGATTTAGGCTTTTTACGGAAACCTGTTTCAAATTGTTGTGGTTTGAATTTTGTATAATCGCCTTGATATTTTAGTGCATTAAGTGTCGTCTCTACAATGGCACCTATTCTTCGTGATAAATATCGATAATAAGCAGACGAATTTAGTAAATTAAATTGTACTTTAGGTAGAATAGTTTCTAATGCTTCAGTAGTTAATGCCTTGATTTTCTTTTGATCTAAATGTTTAAAATCGCCATTGATACGATCCGAAATGTATTTCAATACAGAATGGAAGATATCACCTAAATCAAAATTCTGTAGTTCATATTTTGTGCGTTCATTTAATCGTAAGCCATGTGAAGCGTAGTGTTTAAATGGACACTGTTGATACCCTTCAAATCTCGATACACTTGCATTGATGGTTTTACCATATAAATCTTGCGCCAGTGTTTCATTAAGTTGTGTAGTTTCATTATCGTAAGTTAATGAAGTCATTAAATAATCTAGGTCTTTATTTAAACGCTCGTCATCTCGCATAACTTGGTACGCATCTATCCATGTCTCTGCTACAATTTCTTCGTCTAACCACGCTCTCAGCGCTTCAAACAAATTAATTTTAGTTTGATGCACATTTTCAATTAAAGACATTGGGTACGCTTGATGCATCTGATGGATATTAACTGCATCCAAGTCTTGATAAATATCTTTAATTTGAGCGAGAAATGGACTCATTTCTTTTTCATCACCTGATGCCCCCATTAAACTATATGAAAATGTCACTTTAGAAGTTGCTCTAGTCATAGCGATATAACATACAAATGCTTCATCCATTTGTAAAATATCTGCCGTAGGACTTAATTCGATTTGAGCATTTTCTTCAAATATTTTCTTTTCATCGTCACTAATTAAACTAGAAGAAGAAATGGGTTGTGGCATTGAACCATCATTCATACCTACAAGATAGATATGCTTTTTATTATCTACTTTTGCTAAATCCATGGTACCAATACTTACTTGATCTAGTGTTTGTGGAATCATAACAAATTCTAATTGTTCTAATCCTATATCAAACACTTCTAAGAAACGAGATAATGACATATTTTCATTTTCAAAGACTGTCACCAAGTCATCTAAAATCTGTATTAATCCGTTCCAAATTTGATCAATTTCTTCAGCTTGTTCATGATAACCATCATTATCTAGCATATCTCTCTCAGTCATCAAATGATTCGGTAATTCAAAATATTCCATACTCTCATAAAATGCCGTCGCAAAATCTCGTACTGTTTTTCCTTCATTCATGGCTTGTTCAAAATGTAAAATTTTATCGATGACATCTGTTTTTAATTTGACTACTTGTTCAAATGTGTCTCTTTCTTCTTGAGTCAGTTGATGTTCTTTGCGCCCCATTTTTCTAAAGTTTTCTATGTTAAATAACTCATCATCTAACCATCTTTTTCCATATATTCCGCGTTCTATCGCAAAGTTTTCCAATAAATCTATAAGATGGGTACTATTTTTAAATTGATCTGTGAGTACATTGGTTTTCAATAAACGCATCATGGCATTGATATGCCAATTAGATTGGATGACTTCGATTAATGAACGAATCATTTCCATAATAGGATGATGTGTCATTGAACGCTTTGTATCGATGTTAAATGGAATTTGATATAACGGTAAAATTGATTCAAATAAATCCGCATAAGATGCATCTCTATAAAGGATTGCAATATCTTGAAAACGTAATTGATTATCACGTGTGTCTTTAAGTATTTGACGTGCTATTTCATTTATTTCTTCTCTCATACTTGATGATTCAAAAATATCTATAAATCCTTCTGATTTTTGAGGTATGATTTGTAATGCATCGAATTGTGACTCTAATGATTTTAAGTCATTATTTTCAAATCGATAAATATCTGTAAAGAAGTTTTTATTTAATTGGATATGCAAGTCTTGTGCTATATCTTCGAGATGCGTGAGTACTTCTGAGGGCTTTCTAAATAAACTAAAAGCATCTTTATTCCCGTCAGTAGTGAGTAATACCGTTACTTTTTTAGCATTCTTTACTAATGCTTGTATCATTTCATATTCTAAAGTTGAAAAGTTGTGGAAGCCATCTATGTATATTTCTGATCGTTTCAACCACTCAGATTGATCCATTTGTGTAATAAATTGACGCAATGAATCCTCTACTGTAATAAATTGTCCATGCATTCTCGATTCAAATTGCTTATATATTAAAGATATATCTTCTAATTTATGCTTTGTTCTCGTTTGAACATGATGCGTATTTAAAAATTCATCAATTTGCTCTGGCAAAACAGAATACTTTTTAAAATCTTGAATTTGTTCTGCTAACTTTTCACTAAATCCAAAATATTTAGCTTGCGAACGATATAATTTCATATCATCTTGAAATTGTTGTACTAGATGATAAATCATCATTTCTGTCGCAGCCTTAGATAAACGTTGTTCCTTGAAGCCCCCAACTTCTTGGAATACTCTATGACTTAATCTTTCAAAATGAAGTACTTCTGTTCTTAAACTACCATTCAGTGAATTGTCATTAACAAATGCTTGTTCAAATTGAAATGTACTTTGTGTTGGAGCGATTAAAATAATTGGATCCCCAAGTGGGTCACGTTTCATTTTATCTTTAATTTCATCAACCATTGCTGTGGATTTACCAGTACCAGCTCTCCCAATATATGCATTTAATTCCATTATAACCCTCACTCCTTTGACAACATTTTAACACATAGAAACACTACATTTTTATAAAATGTTAGTGTTTCTTGCGCACTAGCTTTAGCTAGGGTGAACCTTTAATTTAAATTAATATTGAGATTTCGTCGTAACCCCAACTTGCATTGCTTGTAGAATTTCTTTTTGAAATTCTCTATGTTTGGGGCCCCACTCCCCTGGCAAAGTAGCGTAAAATGAAAAAAGCGGTAGACATCATTACAACATCTACCACTTTAAATCGTATTAATTTTTAGTATTATCTGGATTAAAGTTAAATTTAAATTCATTTAATGGCCAGAATCTAAATGATACTTTACCAACAATTTGATCCTTATCGATTAAGCCGAATGAACGACTGTCTTTACTTACTTCACGATTGTCACCTAATACTAAGTACTTACCTTTAGGTATCACGTTAGATTTAGGATTTGCATTAGCTAAGTCTTTCACTTGGAAAGTACCAGTAATATATTCAATTTGCTTACGTTTCTCATTATAATTTAAATAAGGTTCATCTTGTTTCTTACCGTTAATGTATAATTGGTCTTTTTTATATTGTACTTTATCACCAGGTACACCAATCACACGTTTTACGTAATCATCTTTCTTGTTAGCATGGAAAACGATGACGTTACCTTTTTTCACATCACCTATTTTATAGCCCATAATATTAACAACTACGCGTTCACCATCTTTTAATGTTGGATCCATTGAATCACCTTTAATTGTATACGGTTGACCAACAAATTTTCCTATTAAAAATACTAATGCTAAAGCCACCGCTATGGCAATAACCCACTCCATAATTTCTTTTTTCAAATTAGACACCTCTTATATTCATTTAAAATCTGTCGTAAATGCTTCAAACGGATAATATTTAATACTTATATCTCCAATAATATTCTGTTTATCAATTAAACCATAGCGTCTTGAGTCTGATTGATTATGATCATTATCATTTAACACAAAATAATGTTTAGGTGAAATGATATCGCCATCAGAATATTTCATATCTCTTAATGAAAAGTTGTTTAATTGTCTATTTTCCGCAAATTTATCTTTAATTTCTCTATCGTCACGATAAATTTTATTATTCCTTATTTCAATAGATTGACCTGGTTTACCTATAATCCTACCAAAATGAGTATGCCCATCATTTTTATACATGATAATATCACCAGTATCTAATAAATTAAATGTAACTTTAATTTTATTAACAATTAATCTATCACCTTTAATTATTGTAGGTGACATATTGTCTTCGGAAACGACGGCTCCTCTAATAACGAATGTTTGAATGAACAGTACAATAATAATCGCAAATATTAAGGAAATCAAATATTTAATAACAGTTTTCACTTTTTCACTCCTTAGTAGAGCCCATAAAATACTTTTCTACCCTTTTACTAATAAACCAAAGTATGATGAAAAAAAGTATAGTCACAATTGCTCTTATCGGATTAGTGAAAATAGTCGTTACTTCTCGTCCCATTATCCCTAATACAGTGATAGAAATCAATTTAGATAAAGTTAATACAATAAAATAATACTTTGTTTTAATATGTGAAAGGCTTGCCACTACATTAATCAATGTATTTGGTGTAAATGGAAAGCATAATAATATAAATAATGGTATTAAACCTTGTCTATCAATAAAACTAATTAATCGTTGTACAGATCGTTTAGTTTTAAATTGCTTCATCTTTTTTGTGTTGACTAATCGTTTAAAAATTAAAAACATAGTAAAAGTACCGGAAACGATACCTAGCCAACATATGATAATACCTACTATAGCACCATATGTATGCATAATTAATATGACATATAACGTTAGCGGTAATATTGGAATAATTGCACGAAAATAAATGAGCACAAAGCCTGGAATATATCCAAATTGCCGAAATAAATCAAACCATTCTTCTAACTGTTCAAACGACAAAATCCCAAATCCTTTCTTCGGTAAACATTACTATATTTATTATAGTTGTAATTATAGCTTTTTGAAACAACTATCTTTTTAAATTCAATAAATACATCTTTAGGCGTAGATGATTCTCTATATCAATATAAATACCGATGAAACACATTATGTTCCATCGGTATTATTTCAATTATATTTAAATCATTTAAAATGATTATTTTTCTTTGTAATTGATGACTTATAATCTTGCTTCAAGATCTTTTTTCATATCTTCAAATCCTGGTTTACCAAGTAAAGCAAACATATTTTGTTTATACGCTTCTACACCAGGTTGATTGAATGGATTTACACCTAATTGATAACCACTCATAGCACATGCAAGTTCGAAGAAGTACACGACATAGCCAAATGTTTCTTCATCTAATTGTGGAATGTTAACAACGATATTAGGTACGCCACCATCAGTATGTGCTAATAATGTACCTTCAAACGCTTTTGTATTAACTTCATCAATTGTTTTACCAGCAAGATAATTTAATCCATCTAAATCGTCACTATCTTCTTCAATAGTAAGATCATGTTTTGGATGATTCACTTTAACAACTGTTTCAAATAAGAAACGACGACCTTCTTGAACGTATTGTCCTAATGAATGTAAATCAGTAGTGTAGTTAGCACTTGAAGGATAAATACCTTTAAAGTCTTTACCTTCTGATTCACCAAATAATTGTTTCCACCATTCATTGAAATATTGCATTGACGGTTCATAGTTGATAAGCATTTCAGTTGTATAACCTTTGCTATATAGAAGGTTACGGATTGTTGCATATTGATAAGCAATATTTTCTTCTAATTTGTCAGAAGATAATTCTTTACGTGCTTTTGCTGCACCAATCATCATCGCTTCAATATTAATACCTGCAGCTGCGATTGGTAATAAACCTACAGCAGTTAACACTGAATAACGGCCACCTACATCATCAGGGACTACAAATGTTTCATAACCTTCATTTGTAGCTAATTGTTTTAATGCACCTTTTTGTTTATCTGTTGTAGCAAAGATACGTTTTTTAGCTTCTTCTTTGCCATATTTATTCTCAACTAATTGTTTGAACAAACGGAATGCAACTGCTGGTTCTGTAGTTGTACCAGATTTAGAAATGACGTTTACAGAGAAATCTTTGTCAGCTAAATAATCTACTAATTCTTTTGTATAGCTTGATGATAAATGATTACCTACAAAAACAATTTCAGGATAGTCATTATTTGTTCTAAATGAAGATGTTAGCATTTCAATAGCAGCACGTGCACCAAGGTATGAGCCACCAATACCAATAACAACTAACACGTCAGAATTTGCTTTAATACGTTTAGAAGCTTCTACAATTCTTGAAAACTCTTCTTTATCATAATCAACTGGAAGGTCTACCCAACCCAAGAAATCATTTCCTGCACCAGTTCCTTCATGTATCGTTTTGTGTAATGTCTTCACGATATCTTTTTGTTGTTCTAATTCATGTTCTCCAAAAAATTCTAAAGTCTTACCATAATCTAATTGAATATGAGTCATCTAAAAAGCCTCCTATGTTTTACTACTTTAATTCTACTAAGTTTGTATATGCTATTCAATTCACAAGTCTCTATTTTATATTCAAAAAGTGAATTTTCAGTGTCATCTTCTTAAATCATTTAAACAACCTTCCTTCTTTATACAATTTTCTAAAAATTATTAATTAATTAAAATGCCTGCATACCAACTATTACATGTATTTCTATTCTAAAAAGTTTTACCTAAAATGTATATTTATGTAGTTTTATGGTTTATTTTTCATCAAGAATTTGCTATGATGAATTTATATTAAAATTCTGAAAATAATTTGAGGTGTAAATATGAAAGAGAAAATCGTTTTAGCATATTCCGGAGGATTAGATACAAGCGTTGCAGTACAATGGTTAATTGACAAAGGATACGACGTAGTCGCTTGTTGCTTAGATGTAGGAGAAGGTAAAGATTTAGACCTTGTTCATGACAAAGCATTAAAAATGGGTGCTGTAGAATGTCACATCATTGATGCAACAAAAGAATTTAGTGATGATTATGTTAGCTATGCTATTAAAGGGAATTTAATGTATGAAAATGCATATCCATTAGTATCTGCATTATCTCGTCCCCTAATCTCTAAAAAGTTAGTTGAAATTGCTGAAAAAACAAATTCAGTAGGTATTGCTCACGGATGTACAGGTAAAGGTAATGACCAAGTACGTTTCGAAGTTGCTATTAAAGCACTTAATCCTAACTTAAAAGCATTTGCACCAGTAAGAGAATGGGCATGGAGTCGTGAAGAAGAAATTGATTATGCTATCAAACATAATATTCCAGTTTCTATTAACTATGATTCACCTTATTCCATCGATCAAAATTTATGGGGTAGAGCTAACGAATGCGGTATTTTAGAAGATCCATATGCTGCTCCCCCTGAAGATGCCTTCGATTTAACTAATGCACTAGAAGATACACCTGATGAAGCTGATGAAATTATCCTTTCATTTAAAAATGGTGTACCTGTTCAAGTCGATGGTAAAGATTATAATTTAGATGACTTAATCCTTTATTTAAATCAATTAGCTGGTAAACATGGTATTGGTAGAATTGACCATGTTGAAAACAGATTAGTAGGTATTAAATCAAGAGAAATCTATGAAACACCAGGTGCGGAAGTTATCTTAAAAGCACATAAAGCATTAGAAACAATTACCCTAACTAAAGACGTGGCACACTTCAAACCAGTCATTGAAAAGCAATTTTCTGAACAAGTGTACAATGGTCTATGGTTCTCTCCATTGACTGATAGTCTTAAACAATTTATTGACAGTACACAACAATATGTTGAAGGTGACGTGAGAGTTAAATTATTCAAAGGCAATGCGATTGTAAATGGAAGAAAATCACCATATACACTATATGATGAAAAACTTGCGACTTACACTAAAGAAGATGCCTTTAATCAAGAAGCTGCAGTAGGATTTATCGATATTTATGGTTTACCAACACAAGTCAATGCTATGTTACATGGAGGCTATAGTAATGAGTAATAAAGCTTGGGGAGGCAGATTTGAAGCACAACCAGAAGAATGGGTTGATGAATTTAATGCTTCAATTGATTTCGACCAAAATCTAATCGATCAAGATGTACAAGGCAGTATAGCACATGCTACAATGCTCGCTAATCAAAATATTATCAGTCAAGATGAAGCCCGTACAATTATCGAAGGGCTAAAAGCAATTCAAAAAGACGTACATCAAAATAAAATAGCATTCAAAGCGTCATTAGAAGATATTCATTTAAATATTGAACATGAACTGATTCAACGTGTTGGCGAAGCTGGAGGTAAACTTCACACAGGAAGAAGTAGAAATGACCAAGTAGCTACAGATATGCATTTATATACTAAAGAAGAAGTAAATGGCATTATTGAATTAATTAAATCATTACAACAAACAATACTGTCAATTGCTAACCAACATGTCGATACGATTATGCCTGGTTATACACACTTGCAACGTGCACAACCTATTTCATTTGCACATCACATTATGACTTACTTTTGGATGTTAGAACGTGATAAATCACGTTTCCAAGATAGTATGAAAAGAATCGATATCTCCCCTCTTGGTGCAGCAGCATTAAGTGGGACAACACATCCTATTGATCGTCATGAAACACAAAAATTACTCAATTTTAGTGCAGTTTATGAAAATAGTTTGGACGCAGTAAGTGACCGTGACTATATTGTTGAAACTTTGCATAATATCTCATTAACTATGGTTCATTTATCAAGATTTTCTGAAGAAATTATCTTTTGGTCTACAGATGAAGCTAAATTCATTACTTTATCTGATGCCTTTTCTACAGGCTCTTCCATCATGCCTCAAAAGAAAAATCCAGATATGGCTGAATTGATTAGAGGTAAAGTTGGACGTACCACAGGACATTTAATGAGTATGTTAGTAACACTCAAAGGGTTGCCATTAGCTTATAATAAGGATATGCAAGAAGATAAAGAAGGCTTATTTGATGCGATTCATACCATTAAAGGTTCATTAAAAATATTTGAAGGTATGCTAGATACTATGACGGTAAATACCAATCGTTTAAATGAAACAGTTACTAAAGATTTTTCAAATGCTACTGAATTAGCGGATTATCTAGTAAGTAAGAACGTTCCATTTAGAACAGCACATGAAATTGTTGGAAAAATCGTCTTAGATTGTATTAATAAGGGTGTTTATTTACTCGATGTACCTTTAGAAGATTATCAATCACATCATGAAAGTATCGAAGCTGATATTTATGACTTTTTAAAACCTGAAAATTGTTTAAAACGTCGTAAGAGTTATGGTTCAACAGGTCAAGATGCAGTTAAACACCAACTATCAGTTGCACAACAATTAATGAATTCATAATATATTTTACAAGGAGAGACAAACTGTCTCTCCTTGTTTTAGTCTCCAATCCTCACATCTTCCAACATAAACATCAAGACAACTGTTTTAAATTATAATTATATTGCCTATCAACTTATAGTATAATAATCAAGTATTCAAAAATTATTAGAAAGGGCAATCTATGTTTAAACATCCTAAAATTACTTTATTATCATTATTTTTGATATTTATGTCTTTCATTAGTCTGTTTATTTATACTCACTTCCAAAACAGCCGTGTTAAATCCGAACAGTTCAATAACAAAACTAGTCAACATTCAAATTGGCATACCAATCCCACACATGAGAAATTTGTAACAATTGCGCATAGAGGCGCGAGTGGTTATGCGCCTGAACATACATTTAATGCCTATGATAAAAGTCATTATGATATAGGCGCCTCATACATTGAAATTGATCTGCAAAGAACGAAAGATGGTCAACTCATAGCGATGCATGATGATTCTGTTGACCGAACAACTAACGGACATGGCAAAGTCAAAGATTTAACACTTGCACAAATTAAAGGTCTTAACGCCGGTGCACGGTTTAATCAATTACATCCTAAAATGGCTAAACCAGAGTATCAAAATGCCAAAGTACCAACCTTAGATGAAATTCTATCAAGATATGGTAAACAAGCTAATTATTATATCGAAACGAAATCACCTAATGTTTACCCAGGAATGGAGGAACAACTTTTACAAACACTTCAAAAGCACGGTTTATTAAATAAGAGCTCATTAAACAATGGTCATATTATGATTCAATCCTTTTCTGAAGATAGTCTGTTAAAAGTGCATCACCAAAATAAGCATATTCCATTAGTTAGATTATTAAAAAAACACCAATTAGAACAATTGACAGATAAAGATTTAAAATATATCCGAAGTTACGCAACATGTATTAGTCCAGAATATACTGATCTAAATGAATCTAACACTGTTTATTTAAAAGATTTAGGTTTTATTATACATCCTTTCACTGTTAATAAAATCTCCGACATGAAACGATTAAATCGTTATGGTATTGACGGAGTCTTCACCAACTATGCAGATAAATATAAACATATATCGCATTAAGCTAATTTCAAACTTCATAGCAAAACTATTAATATTTTTAAAACTTCAACTATGTAAAAAGTTTGTTAATTATTAATATATTTTGAATTGAATATTAAGTCTTTGAGAGTTATTTAATTATTCAGTAAATTCTATTTCTCATATTTAAAAATATTGCCATGATAGTAGTAACACTCAAATTGAAAGGATGTTATTACTTTGAAATTAAATAAATGGGTATCTGTCGGAGTTGCAACAATCACTTTATCTATGCTAAGTGTCAGTACACCAGCACTTGCAAGCGGAGATGGTCAATCTACTCAAACTTCAGATTCATCTCAAAATCAAACTCAAGCTCAAACACCTAATCATACTAATCAAAGTCATTCACAATGGCAGAAAAATTTAACTGGTGAAGCTCACACGACTATTGCTCATAGAGGAGCGAGTGGTTATGCGCCTGAACATACATTTAATGCCTATGATAAAAGTCATAATGAATTAGGTGCATCATACATAGAAATTGATTTACAAAGAACGAAAGATGGTCACCTCGTTGCTATGCACGATGAAACCGTTAATCGTACTACTAATGGTCATGGACGAGTAGAAGATTATACCTTAGCAGAATTAAAGAAACTCGATGCCGGTAGTTGGTTTAATAAGCAACATCCAGACCTAGCTCAATCTGAATATAACAATGCAAAGGTCCCTACTTTGGATGAGATCTTAAGTCGTTACGGTAAAAATGCTAATTATTATATCGAAACAAAATCTCCTGATGTTTATCCAGGTATGGAAAATCAATTAATTCAAAGTTTAAACAAACACGGTATGTTGACAAATCAATCACTCAAAAATGGTCATGTCATTGTTCAATCCTTTTCTGAACCTAGTTTACAAAAAATGAAACAATTAAATCCTAATATTCCTTTAATCCGTTTATTAGATAAAGGCGAGTTGCCATTCCAAAGTGAATCAGACTTAAAACGTATTAAGTCTTATGCAGTTGGTGTAGGTCCTGAATATACAGATTTAAATGAAAAAAATACTAAGCATTTAAAAGATTTAGGATTCCTTATACATCCATTTACTGTTAATGAAGAAGCAGATATGCAACGTTTAAATAACTATGGTGTTGATGGTGTATTCACTAACTACGCAGATAAGTACAAAAATTTAAACCAAAAATAGCAATAATTATAAATCATTGTGTATACTAACGATAGATTTATATTTAATTTAAGGATTGTGAAAAAAAATGGCAACATCCGAAGATACACTCAATCGTTTTATGAAATACATTGACGATGACCATATTACGACTCGTAAAATGATGGGAGAATATATCATTTACTTTGATAAAACTGTGGTTGGTGGCTTATACGACAATCGTCTATTGATTAAATCTACACCTTCCTCATCAGAAATATTGAAAGATTGTAAAGTGATTTCTCCTTATCCCAATGCCAAGCAAATGATTCACTATCCAAATATTGAAGATAGTGAAACTATATTAAAAGTCGTAAAGCAAGTAAAAAATGATTTAAATTAAACGACAAAAAACATTCACTCAATAATTATTGAGTGAATGTTTTTCTTATATATATAAATGGGTTTAACCAATATTTATAAAGGTTATTATGCCCATCCACGATATCTAGCTGCTTCTGCTGTACGTTTAATACCAACAATATATGCTGCTAAACGCATATCGATTTTTCTGTTTTGTGATAATTCATAAATAGTATCAAAAGCAGTAATTAATTTTTCGCGTAGTTTTTCATTAACTTCTTCTTCAGTCCAGTAATAACCTTGATTGTTTTGAACCCATTCGAAGTATGATACTGTTACGCCTCCTGCACTAGCTAAAACATCGGGTACTAATAAGATGCCACGTTCAGTTAAAATACGTGTTGCTTCTGGTGTAGTTGGTCCGTTTGCAGCTTCTACCACAATACTTGCTTTGATATCATTAGCATTTTCTTCAGTAATTTGGTTTGAAATCGCCGCTGGAACTAAGATATCACAGTCTAATTCAAATAATTCTTTATTTGAGATTGTCTCTTCGAATAAGTTTGTTACAGTACCAAAGCTATCTCTTCTATCTAATAAATAGTCAATATCTAAACCATTAGGGTCATGTAAAGCACCGTAAGCATCTGAAATACCAACTACTTTAGCACCTAAATCATATAAGAATTTAGCTAAGAAACTACCTGCGTTACCAAATCCTTGGATAACAACTTTAGCATCTTTAAGATCCATGCCTTTACGTTTAGCTGCTTGTTCAATTGCAATAACAACACCTAGTGCAGTTGAACGGTCACGTCCTTGTGATCCACCAAGTACAATTGGTTTACCAGTGATAAATCCTGGAGAATTGAATTTATCTAATGCACTGTATTCATCCATCATCCAAGCCATGATTTGTGAGTTAGTAAATACGTCTGGTGCTGGAATATCTTTGTTAGGTCCTACGAATTGTGAAATCGCTCTAACATATCCACGAGATAAACGTTCTACTTCATGGATACTCATTTGACGAGGGTCACAAACGATACCACCTTTACCACCACCGTATGGTAAATTGACAATGCCGCATTTTAATGTCATCCACATTGATAATGCTTTAACTTCTTCTTCGTCAACATCTGGGTGGAAACGCACGCCCCCTTTTGTTGGACCTACTGCATCATTATGCTGTGCACGATAGCCAGTGAATGTTTGAACTGTACCATCATCCATACGCACTGGAATACGTACTTGTAAAAATCTTAGTGGTTCTTTGATTAGGTCGTACATACCATCATCAAAGCCCAATTTATGCAAAGCTTCTTTAATAATTCCTTGAGTAGAAGTCACTAAATTATTATTCTCAGTCATGATCCTTTTCGCCTCTTTTTAACTAATGATTTCGCTTTCATTTATTATTGTAACACAACTTTATCCTTTTTAAAGGGGTTGCAAAATGATTGTTACAACTTTTTGAACTTATTTAAATACTTGTTTAATTTTTTCAATTGCAAGGTCTAATTCTTCTTTAGTAATGACTAGTGGTGGTGCGAATCGAATTACTGTATCATGTGTTTCTTTACATAATAAACCTAATTCTTTTAATGATTCACAGTATGGTCTTGCATTTTCAGTCAATTCAATTCCGATGAATAAGCCACGACCACGTACTTCTTTAATAGAAGGATGTTCAATTTTTTGTAATTCAGATTTGAAGTATTCACCTAATTCTAATGAACGACCAGGTAAGTCTTCATCTACAATAACATCTAGAGCAGCTAATGATACTGCACAAGCTAATGGATTACCGCCAAATGTAGAACCATGTGAACCCGGTGTAAATACATCTAAAACTTCTTTATCAGCTAAGACAACTGAAATTGGCAGTACGCCACCGCCAAGTGCTTTACCTAAAATGTATACATCTGGTTTAACATTATCCCAATCAGTCGCGAATAACTTACCTGAACGGCCTAACCCTGCTTGTATTTCATCAGCTATAAATAAAATATTATGTTCATCACATAATTCTCTAATTGCTTTCAAATAACCTTCTGGTGGCACATTAATACCAGCCTCACCTTGAATGGGTTCCACTAAGATAGCTGCAGTATTATCAGTAATGGCTGCTTTTAATTTTTCTACATCACCAAAATCAATTTTACGGAAACCATCTAATAATGGACCGTATCCTCTTTGATATTCGGCTTCAGATGATAATGACACTGGCGCCATTGTACGACCATGGAAGTTACCATTGAAAGCAATGATTTCTGCTTTATTCGGTTCGATACCTTTCACATCATAAGCCCAACGACGTGCTGCTTTTAATGCTGTTTCAACAGCTTCTGCACCAGTATTCATTGGTAATGCTTTATCTTTTCCAGATAATTCACAAATCTTCTTGTACCATTCACCTAAATTATCGCTATGGAAAGCACGTGATACTAAAGTTACTTTTTCTGCTTGTTCTTTAAGTGCTTGAATAATTTTAGGATGTCTATGGCCTTGGTTTACTGCTGAATATGCAGATAACATATCCATGTATTTATTACCTTCCGGATCAGTCACCCATACACCTTTTGCTTCTGCAATGACAATTGGAAGCGGTACATAGTTATGTGCTCCATAGTGATTTGTTAATTCAATAATTTGTTCTGACTTAGTCATAATATCTCCCCTTTGTTGAATAAATACTAAAGCTAGTTACCAATATCATAACTGATTTCTAGTGGCTCTCAAACAAATTACATTAATATATTTCTAAATTTTCTAATTTTATTAAAATTGCAATTTTTCTATCTCTTATTACAACACCTATTACTTAAAATTCTATGTTTTGAAAGCCCTTACAAATATAATGACACATGCCCACTATGTTGTACAAGTAAAAGTTTAAAAATTCGTCATAATATATCTTTTGGTACTTCAAAAACCTTATAATGACAGCCATTATTAATTTTAAAATTCATCAAAAATTCTATAAAAGCCTATGTAAAAAGCTAGAAAATAATCATCGGTAACTGATATTTTCTAGCTTTAATTATATTATTGATCTTTTCTAGGTAAAGGATAAAAACCATTATTAAATTGTTGCCATAATTTAGGCGGTAAATCATGATTATCTTCACGTTCTGGATCAAAATAACTTATAATTTCAGATTCTCTACCTTCTTTTATCTTACCGACAAAATCATAATCTAGTAGTATCTCGCGCCCTAAAGCCACTAATTCTACGCCAACATCTTCAACTGCATTTAATGCATCATCTGCAGTAAATACTGAGCCTATACCGATTAATGGCATACGCCCGTTAATCCATTTATGAATCAGTTCTAATCTATTTTGTCCTTCATACTGTCCTTCACGTGTTTTAGAATAAATATCCATAATTGATACATGAATATAATCTATATCTTTTTTAGTAATTGCATTAACCAATTCTTCAGTTATATCCATCGTAATACCTGGAGATTCCGCTTCTTCTGGAGATAAACGATATCCAACAATGAAATCATCAGATGCAAATTCTTTTTTCGCTTTAAGTACTTCATCAATGACTGCCATTGGGAATTTCAAATTCTCAGCCCATACATCGTTTCTTCTATTATAATATGGTGAAACAAATTGATGGATTAAATAATGGTTAGCACCATGAATTTCAACACCATCAAACCCTGCTTCTATAACGCGTCGTGTTGCCTCACCGAAATCTTTAATCGTTTGTTCAATTTCTTCTGACGTCATTTCTCTTGCATCATGTTCTTGTTTTTGACCGAAACTTTTTAATGAAATGGGACTTGGAGCAGCTACATCACCATTGGGAGTCAATTCAGGTAATGCTTGAGCCCCACCATGATGAATTTGAACTAGTGCTTTGGCACCATTTTTCTTCATTGATTGTGCAAGTTTTTTAAGTCCTTCCATGTCTGAATCATGCGCTACAGATGGCTGTCCAGGAAATGCCTTACCAAGATCGCTCACATTACTTGCTGCATTAATCGCTAATCCAACATCTTTCGCACGTTTTTCTATATATGTTAATTCGACATCTGAAATTGTGCCATCATCATTAGATGAAATGTGTGTTAAAGGTGCTAAAACAAACCTATTTTTTAATTCAACGCCGTTTGGCAATGTCACACTGTCAAATAATGAATTATATTTGTTATTCATAACTCTACCTCCAGATTAATAATAATGGAGACTATAACACGAAAAAATCTTATGCTCTATTAATTTGCTTATACATGTTTTTAAATGAATGATGATTAAACTTATTAATATGTTTTCTATAAGATGTATATTTGTTAAATTTTATCAAAATAAAAACGATAATATCCATCACAAAATAGATACTATCGTTTTAAATCATCCCTATATTCTTTGTATAAATATAACGAATATAATTACGTCACTTTATTCTTGACGTATAGTACGTTTAGACCGTTTGATCCAGACCGGCAAGCGTTCTTCAAGTGTTTGAAACCCATACTTTTCTGTTTCTTTTATTTCATCTAGCACCGACTGTTTTTCTTTCTTACGTTCATAATTTTTAAAGTAATCATTATCTTTTAAAGACAAGTTGAGTTTACCTTCTTCATCAATCGATAAAATCTTAGCTTTTACCACTTGTCCTTCAGATAGAAATTTCTTCAAGTTATGGACATAATCATCCATGATTTCAGAAATATGGATAAGTCCTTCAGTATGGTCAGGGGCCTCAACAAATGCGCCATACGGTTGAATACCAGTCACACGTACCTTAATATGTTGACCTTCTTTGTAGTGATTATTCAACTTGATAACCCCTTATTTCGTTTTTCTTAACACTATTATCATAGCATAAAATAAATTAATGGACTAACTATAACGTTGAATTTTTTGAATTATTTTGAAATAGACTCTCTGAAACAATTTTCATCCTTATGATGATTATAATAAATTTTTGATAAACTGTTGCACACTTCTATGATGTCAAACATACAAAAACTTCACAATTAAAGTGTGATTTTACTTTAACGTGAAGTTTCTAATCTAGTTTTAATTGAAATTATCATAATTACATTTGACGAATCGTGAAATGCTAACAGTCACCTTATTCGGTAACATCAATAGATTCGATTACTACATCATGTACAGGTTTATCTTGAGGTCCAACTTTCGTATTTGCAATGTCTTCTAATGTTGTTTCACCTTCAACAATTTGACCAAATACAGTATGTTTTTGATCTAACCAAGGCGTACCTCCGTTTTCGCCATATGCTTTGACGATTGGTTCTGGCCAACCACCATCAGCTAATTGACTTAGCATATTTTGTGGTACTTCTTTCATTTGAACAATAAAAAATTGTGAACCGTTTGTATTTGGACCAGCATTAGCCATAGATAGTGCACCGTATAAATTAAATGCTTCTAATGAAAATTCATCTTCGAATGCACCACCATAAATACTTTCACCACCCATACCAGTTGCAGTTGGATCGCCACCTTGCACCATAAAGTCATTGATGACGCGGTGGAAAGTTACACCATCATAGTAACCATTTTTAGCATGTGTAACAAAGTTTTCAACTGTTTTAGGTGCAATGTTAGGGAATAACTTAAATGTCATGTCACCTTTATTTGTATGTATTACAACTTTAATTTCATCTTCTTGTATCTCTTTATTTAACTGCGGATAGTTCGTCATTAAAATTCTCCATTCATGTTATGATATACGTATATATTAACACATTTGAA
Organism: Staphylococcus warneri; assembly: GCF_900636385.1. Taxonomy (NCBI): domain Bacteria; kingdom Bacillati; phylum Bacillota; class Bacilli; order Caryophanales; family Staphylococcaceae; genus Staphylococcus; species Staphylococcus warneri. The sequence goes on from NZ_LR134269.1 coordinate 1,858,387, forward strand.
AGGAAGTAATATAGCATGTTATATCGATTTTCTCATAAGACTGGAAGCTACGGTGTATCAATTAAAGAAGATAACGGTGACGACGTTTTAGTTCAAGTAGAACAAGTGATCAAACACCCTAAACAAGGAGATTTACACAATCCTAATGAATCGACAGGTGTATTTTTCCATGAACGCAAAGCATTAAGCCATTATGAAAAACGATACGCTAAGCGTTCACAATTACGTGATTTTAATGTCGAAAAAATGTCATATGAAGATTCTCTTCAACAAGCCATCACAAATTTAGAGGCGCAATTAAAAGAAAAAAATGACGCACATGCAACTCGTTCATTACAAAATTTAGACCAGCTTAAAGATGATTATTCTATTCAATATAAACAAAAATTTCATTAAAAAATGACGTGTTTCTTCTTATTTAACAGTAATAGAAATTCACTGATTTCAAGCGTTCAGACGTTTTCAGAATGATATGATTCATGTATAATGAATATCATAAACATTTTTAAAGGAGGACAATTTAATGAGTTTGTTACATATTGCGGTACTATTACCGTTAATATTTGCACTCATTATTCCAATCCTATATCGCTTCTTCAAAAGAATTCACATAGGTTGGTTTGTATTACCTGTCCCCGTCGTCTTATTTATATATTTCTTATCTTTTATTACGACTACTATGTCAGGTAATACCGTAATGAAAACTTTTAAGTGGATGCCACATATCGGTATGAATTTTAACCTTTATGTTGATGGTTTAGGGTTGTTATTCAGTTTACTGATTACTGGTGTCGGCAGTTTAGTTGTCTTATACTCCATTGGTTATTTAAACCAATCAGAACAATTAGGGAATTTTTACTGTTATTTATTACTTTTCATGGGTGCAATGTTAGGCGTTGTTCTTTCAGATAATCTTATTATCTTATATTTATTCTGGGAGTTAACTTCGTTTTCAAGTTTTTTACTTATCTCATTTTGGAGAGAGAAACAGGCTTCCCTTTATGGGGCTCAAAAGTCGTTAATCATCACAGTTTTTGGAGGACTTAGCCTTTTAGGAGGTATCATTTTACTTTCTGTTGCATCAGATTCATTTAGTTTACATTATATTATTCAACATGTAGCAGAAATACAAAACAGTCCGTTCTTTATCCTAGCTATGATATTCATTTTAATTGGTGCTTTTACTAAATCAGCTCAAGTACCTTTTTACATATGGTTACCGGATGCAATGGAAGCACCAACGCCTGTTAGTGCTTATTTACATTCAGCAACAATGGTTAAAGCTGGTTTATATTTAATAGCAAGAATGACACCCATTTTTGCCGTATCACAAGGTTGGATTTGGACAGTGACATTAGTTGGGCTAATCACTTTATTTTGGGCCTCTTTAAACGCTACAAAACAACAAGATTTAAAAGGCATACTAGCCTTTTCAACTGTGTCACAACTTGGAATGATTATGTCTATGTTAGGTATGGGCGCAGTTAGCTATCATTTTGAAGGTCAAGATAGTCAACTTTATGTTGCCGCCTTTACTGCAGCTGCGTTTCACTTAATTAATCATGCCACGTTTAAAGGTGCGTTATTCATGATTACTGGTGCTGTTGACCATAGTACCGGAACACGTGATATTAAGAAATTAGGTGGTTTATTAACTATTATGCCTATATCGTTCACAATCACCGTTATTACTTCATTAAGTATGGCAGGCGTACCACCTTTTAATGGCTTTCTATCTAAAGAGAAATTCTTAGAAGCAGTCATTGAGTTAACACACGCACATGTGATGAGTCTTAATACATTAGGCGTCATCTTCCCAATACTTGCAATTGTCGGAAGTATTTTTACATTTGTCTATTCAATTAAATTTATAATGCATATATTCTTTGGAGAATATAAACCTAATCAATTACCACAACAAGCTCATGAAGCTTCTATATTAATGCTTATTTCACCATCAATATTAGCTATATTAGTTATTATTTTGGGTTTATTCCCAGGAATATTGACACAATCTATTATTGAACCAGCGACAACATCAATGAGTCAAACGACTCAAGTAAATGCCGAGTTCCATTTATTCCACGGTATAACACCTGCATTTATGACTACAATTGGTATCTATATCGTCGGTATTATACTCATCATAACGTTTGCTTATTGGATTAAATTATTACAGTCACAACCTAATCAACTGACACTTAATTATTGGTACGATCGTACTGGTAAAATAATGCCAACGTATTCTAAAAATATGACAAATAGCTATGTAACTGAATCTTCTCGAAATAATCTTGTGATTATCTTTGGTTTATTAATTTTATTAACTACAGTTATTTTATTAAGCGTGCCATTCACAATTAATTTTAAAGATGTCAGTCACATTAGAATATTTGAAGTAGGTATTATTGTATTGCTTGTCATTGCCTCGTTCTTAATTATCTTTGCTAAATCTCGTTTATTTAGCATTATTATGTTAAGTGCTGTCGGTTATTCTGTTTCAGTGTTGTTTATATTCTTTAAGGCACCTGACCTAGCGTTAACACAATTTGTCGTAGAATCAATTTCTACCGCGTTATTTTTACTATGTTTCTATTTCTTGCCTAACCTTAACCGTTACAACGAAACACGATCATTTAAAGTTACAAATGCTTTAATTTCTGCTGGAGTTGGTCTTGTTGTTACAATCTTAGGGCTAATTGCGTATGGTAATAGACATTTCGAATCAATCACTCACTATTATCAAAATCATGTTTACGATCTTGCTTCAGGTAAAAACATGGTTAATGTTATTTTAGTGGATTTCCGTGGCATGGATACTTTATTCGAATCATCAGTATTAGGTATCGCAGGTTTAGGTATTTATACAATGATTAAATTACGTATGAAACATCAACATCGTTCAGAAACAAGTGAGGTGAAACGTCATGAACAGACAGAAAAATGATTTGATGTTCCAATATACAGCAGTCATCATTTTCTTCATGGTTATGATGTTCGGTTTTTCACTATTTCTAGCAGGTCACTATACACCAGGTGGCGGTTTCGTTGGAGGTTTATTATTCTCAAGCGCCTTGGTTGTGATTGCTATTGCTTTTGATATCAAGACAATGAGACGTATTTTTCCAATAGATTTTAAAATATTAATTGGTATCGGATTATTATTTTGCGTTGGTACTCCAATGGCAAGTTGGTTTATGTCCAACAACTTTTTTACACATGTCACATTTGACATACCTATTCCAATGCTAGCGCCCATGCATATGACTACCGCTGTATTCTTTGATTTCGGTGTCTTATGTGCCGTAGTTGGAACTGTAATGACTATTATTTTATCGATTGGAGAGAACGAATAGTGGAAATTATAATGATATTTGTTAGTGGTATCCTCACAGCAATCAGCGTCTATCTCGTTTTGTCTAAGAGTTTGATACGAATCATTATGGGGACGACACTACTAACACACGCAGCAAATTTATTTCTAATAACTATGGGCGGATTAAAACATGGCAAAGCACCTATTTATGAAAAAGGTACGCAAAGCTATGTTGATCCAATTCCACAAGCACTGATATTAACAGCCATCGTTATCGCTTTTGCTACTACTGCTTTCTTTTTAGTTTTAGCATTTAGAACTTATAAAGAACTTGGTACAGATAACGTTGAAAGTATGAAAGGAGTTCCAGAAGATGTCAGAGAGTAATATGTTAGCTCTAACTTTAGTTGTACCAATTCTGACGGCAATATTACTCGTCTTCATTGGAAAAAGACCGCATATCAAACGTTATGTCGCATTAGCAGGTACAATGATTACATTAATTATTGCAATACTTAATTTAAAAAATGTCTTACAAGACGGACCTATTAAATTAGAATTAGGTTCATGGAAAGCACCATATAGTATCGTTTTTGTATTAGATATTTTTAGTGCCCTATTGATTATTACGAGTATTATCATTACCGCACTCATTATTTTATATTCATATCAATCTATTGGTGTTGAAAGAGAAACGTTTTATTATTATTTTTCTATTATGTTTATGCTTATTGGTATCATCGGTGCATTTACAACAGGTGATATTTTTAACTTATTCGTATTCTTTGAAGTATTCTTAATGTCATCCTACTGTTTATTAGTTATTGGTACGACAAAGATTCAATTACAAGAAACGATTAAGTATATTCTAGTCAATGTTGTATCGTCATCATTCTTTGTTATGGGTGTAGCAATACTATACTCTGTAGTAGGCACATTAAATTTAGCGCATATTAGTCAACGTTTAAATGATTTATCAACACATGAAAGTGGCTTAGTAAACATTGTATTTATATTATTTATATTTGTCTTTGCTACAAAAGCTGGTGTCTTCCCTATGTATGTTTGGTTACCAGGCGCATACTATGCTCCACCTTTCGCTATTATTGCATTCTTCGGTGCGTTATTAACGAAAGTCGGTGTTTATGCAATTGCTAGAACTTTAAGCTTATTCTTTAACAATACAGTAAGTTTTTCTCACTATGTCATTTTATTCCTAGCTATTATGACGATTATATTTGGTTGTGTAGGCGCAATAGCATACTACGATACGAAGAAAATCATTCTATACAATATTATGATTGCTGTTGGCGTTATTTTAGTTGGCGTAGCTATGATGAATGAAGCAGGTATGATAGGTGCTATTTATTACACTATTCATGATATGTTGGTAAAAGCATCACTATTCTTACTCATTGGAGTCATGTATAAAATCACTAAAACTACTGATTTACGTCAGTTTGGTGGTTTAATTAAACAATATCCAGTACTAGGTTGGACCTTTTTCATTGCTGCTTTAAGTCTTGCCGGAATTCCACCTTTAAGTGGTTTTTATGGAAAGCTATATATTGTACAAGCTACATTTGAAAAAGGCTTTTACATCACTGGTATCGTTGTCTTATTATCAAGTTTAGTTGTCTTATATTCAGTCATAAGAATTTTCTTAAAAGGATTTTTCGGAGAACCGAAAGGGTATGACATCACAACTAAAGCAAATACGTTTGGTATGACTACCGTATCTATTGTAGCTGTGATTATTACTGTGATATTCGGTTTATCAGCAGATGTGTTATACCCTATCATTAAAGAAGGCGCAACAACATTCTACGATCCAACTGTTTATATCAATAGCGTATTGGGGGGTAAATCATAATGGCAGTCCAAATTGTTATCAATTTATTAGTCTCAATCATTTGGTTACTAATTTCTGATAGTTATACACTTAACAATTTCGTATTAGGCTATCTATTTGGTCTCATTTTAGTTTACCTACTCCACCGTGTGATGCCTGGTAAGTTTTATCTAGTACGTATTTATAGAATGATTAAATTAGTTTTCATTTTCTTATTAGAATTGATTAAGGCAAATTTAGATGTGTTGAAAATTATTTTAAAACCACATATTTCAAATAAACCTGGATTTTTTGTCTATCACACAGATTTGAAAACGGATTGGCAAATAGTACTACTTTCTAATCTCATTACACTAACACCAGGTACTGTCGTACTTGGCATTAGCGATGACCGTACGAAAATTTATATCCATGCCATTGACTTTAGTACTACTGAAGAAGAAACAGAAGGTATCAAATCTTCATTAGAAAAAGTAGTTAGAGAGGTGGGCGAACAATAATGATTACCAAAACATTAATAATTATTGCATTAGTCATTGTCGTATTATCGATGCTAGCAATGTTAGTTAGAGTTATTTTAGGCCCCTCTCTAGCCGACAGAGTGGTTGCCTTAGATGCAATGGGACTACAGTTGATGGCAGTCATTGCTCTTTTTAGTATTTTAATGGATATCAAATATATGATTGTGGTTATCCTACTAGTTGGTATTTTAGCCTTTTTAGGTACTGCTGTATTTTCAAAATTCATGGATAAAGGTAAGGTGATTGAACATGATCGAAACCATCATCATTAGTATTTCAATTATCTTAATTATGATTGGTGCACTCATTAGTGCAGTAGCAGCTATTGGATTATTGAGACTTGAAGATGTTTATTCACGTGCACATGCCGCAGGAAAAGCATCTACTTTAGGTGCAATGAGTTTGTTATTTGGGGCCTTTTTATACTTTATTGTCAAAGATGGTTATACAAATATGCAGTTGATTATAGGTATTATCTTTGTTCTTATCACTGGTCCACTTTCAAGTCATATGATTATGAAAGCAGCCTACAATATTAAAACACCGTACAGTAAAAATACTAAACTAGATGAAATCAAAGACGATTTAAAAGATAAAAAATTATAGAAACAAAAAGCCAACCGAGATGTTATGCATCAACCGGTTGGCTTTTTTATTAGTAATCAATTTATGAGTTATCGTTATTGACTATATCTATTTCAAATCCTAAATCTTCTAACATGTCGTAATCCAATTGATTGGGTTGTCCCCCAGTAATTAAATAGTCTCCAACAAAAATTGAATTAGCAGCTTGTAAGGCTAAGGGCTGTAGTGACCTTAAATTCACCTCTCGTCCACCTGCTATTCTTATTTCCTTAGACGGATTGATTAATCTAAACATCGCAATAATTCTTAAACACTTGATTGGATTTAACTCATCCATATCTCCAAATTTAGTACCTTTAATCGGGTGTAAAAAATTAATAGGTATACTATCAGCATCAATCTTTTTTAATGCTAAGGCCATATCAATGATATCTTCATTTGATTCTCCCATACCACATATTACACCTGAACAAGGTGATATATGATGTCGTTTCATAATCTCAACTGTATTAACACGATCTCTATACGTATGCGTTGTCACTACATTGTCGTGGTATCGTTCGCTCGTATTAAGGTTATGATTATAACGATCGACACCAGCATTTTTTAACCGTTCAGCTTGTTCTTCATTTGTTAATCCTAGACACGCACAAATTTTTAATTGAGGATGGATACTTTTAATTTCTTCTACTGTATCACAAATATGTGTAACTTCTTTATCACTTGGACCACGGCCACTCATCACAATGCAATATGTTCCAATTTGATGTTCTTGCGCTACATTGGCACCATCTTTTATCTGTTCTTTATCAACCAAACGATATCTTTGTTTTTGCTTTATTTCTCTAGATTGACCACAATAGCCACAGTCTTCAGGACAAATACCACTTTTAGCATTTAATATCATATTTAATTTAACACGTTTCCCATAGTAATGCTTTCTAATGTTATACGCTTCATGTAATAAATCAAATGTATCAAAATGTTCATCTTCAAATATATGTATCCACTCTTCTTTAGAAAGATGCTCATTGTTTAAAATTCGTTCTGATAATGTCATCAGAAATCCCCCTCCTACAAAAAGTAATCATTTAATATATCTAAAATCATCAACTTATTTTAGTATAATGTAAACTTTTCACAATTTAAAGTTTACATTTAGTTTAATGAGGCATACACCACTTTTATTTGAAAATTGTATTCATACTGAGAATATGCTACAATTTTATAAATCGAAATAATTACGTTTTATAACAATTAGGAAAGAGTTGATAGTATGCATTGGACAATTATTGGTGGTGGCATTCAAGGGACAACGATAGCTTTAAAATTAAGACAGGCTGGTTTAGACGCTAAAGATTTAACGATTATTGATCCTTATCGTACATTGTGCGAACAATTTAATAGTTATACACATCGTATTAGTATGCCTTTTTTAAGATCACCTTTTGTACACCATATACACCCAAAACCATTTCATTTAAAACAATATGCTAAATTAAATCAGTATACAGGTGCTACTTATGGACCTTATAAACGTCCTCAACGCGATATGTTCATGCATCATGCCCATGAACTCATCCATCAATATCGCTTGAATGAAAGTCATATACGAGGTTCAGTAAAGCATATACATCGCAATCATCAACAACAATGGGAATTAGAATTAAATGATGGTCGAATAATGTCAACGCAGTATTTAATTATTGCTCATGGTTGTAATCATCGTGCCTACATTCCAGAAATGTTTCAACAGCAACCTGATATTCAACATATTTTTGATGAAGAAGAATCACAAATTAAAGAACAACAAACATCTCATGTTGTAGGTAGTGGTATATCTGCTGCGCATTTAGTACTAAAATTAATTAATAATGATGACAGTAAAACAATACATTTATGGCTTAATAAAGATATTGAAATTCATGACTTTGACGCTGATCCAGGATGGTTAGGTCCCAAGAATATGAACACATTCTTAAATATTGATTCTTCTGAAGAACGAATGCGTATTATACAAACAGAACGTCATAAAGGTTCGATGCCTCATGAATTATACCTACGATTAAAGAAAAAGATGAGCCAAGGTCGTTTAATCATTCATAAAAATGAGATTGAAGATATTAAAAATCATCATATCATTACGTCAAATGGCAATATGTATTATGATCATATCTTGTTGGCTACAGGTTTTGAAAATACTGTAATGTCACAACCTATGATTCAAGATTTAGTTTTACAATGCAACGCCCCGATTACGCAATGTGGTTTTCCAGACATAACACATGAACTAGAATGGTTACCTCATTTATTCGTAGCAGGAGGCTTAGCTGATTTAGAACTAGGGCCTTTTGGTAGAAACATTATGGGTGGTAGAGAGGCATCAGAAAGAATTTACCAAGCATTTATTCGTCTACAAAAACAACTCGCATCATAAAATAAATAAAAGCTACCGCTTCAAAACGAAACGGTAGCTTTTATTTATTTCAAGGCTTTAATAGCCATTGTTCCTCGCATTATACTGATTAACTGATTATTGTCATCTTTAATTTCAATATTCCATACTTGTGTTGATTTGCCTTGATGAATAATGGTGGCAATTGCAATGACTTTACCTTCTTTAACAGAATGAATATGATTGGCATTCATCTCTAAACCTAATGGAATATATTTAGAAGTATCAATTAAGTTTGCTGCAGCTAACGAGCATGCAGTTTCACCTAAAGCTAAACTTGCGCCACCATGTAGATAACCAAATGGTTGTTTCACTTTATCTGTTACTGGCATTGAAATGACAACTTTACCTTCTTCTTCAATTTCAACATTCATTTCAAATGTTTCTAATAAATTGGTCAACCTAACACTCCTCTTTTTATACTATAATACCATGGCTGCAATCGTACCAAAAATAATTAATGGGATATTGTAGAATAAAAAGTTTGGGATACAAGTATCTCTAATATGATCGTGTTGACCATCCATATTTAATCCTGCCGTAGGTCCTAATGTAGAATCACTTGCAGGTGAACCTGAATCACCTAAGGCACTAGCTGTACCAATTAACGCTATTAATGCCATTGTATCTAAACCAATAGATGCACCAAATGGAATAAACAATGAGGCGATAATCGGTATAGTTGCAAATGAAGAACCTATGCCTAACGTCACAATCAATCCGATAATGTACATCACTACAATACTAATTAACTTGTGGTCTCCAGTGATACTAGTTAAACTTTTAACTAAACTATCAATATCTCCAGTAGCATTCATAACACCAGCAAAACCATTGGCCGTTAAAATAACCACTCCAATATAGGCCATGATTTTAATACCATCGACAAATTGCTCGTCTAATTCATACCAACTATATGCACGTGATACGAAGAAAACAAGTACACCTGCTAAGGCACCAAAAATCATTGAATCTGTTAATGTTTGTACTATAAATGTCGCTAAAATGGCAATGACAGTTACGACTAATATATATGGTTTTAGTTCAGTAACAGTTGCTCTATCATTAATATTTCTTTCTTCATACTTTCTAGGCTTACGATAGTATATTAGTCCTAAAATCAGACCTACAATATAGCCCATTGAAGGAATAAGCATTGCTTTCCAAATCATATTAAATTCGATAGGATGGTGCGCCTTTTGGAACCCACTTTGAATAATTTGGTGGAATATTTGACCAAATCCATATGGTAGTAATACATATGGCCAACATAAACCAAATCCAATAACTAAACCAATCAAACGTCTATCCATATTTAAATCATTGAATAGACTTAATAATGGCGGTATTACAATTGGAATAAATGCTATATGTACAGGTATCAAGTTCTGACTCATAATACTCATTGCTAAAAGCGCAATGATAATAATCACTTTCACTTTAATTCTTGAAAGTCGACTATTTTCAGAGTGAATGGCCTTAATAATTTTACCAACTAAGTAATCGGTAATACCACTATAGGAAATTAAAGCAGCAAATCCCCCTAATAATGCATAACTCAGTGCGACTTCAGCACCATCAACTATATTTTTACCAAATATATTAATGACTTTTTCAAGGCTCATGCCTGATAGCATACCACCAACTAAAGCACTGATAAATAAACTAATGACAACATTCAACCTACATAAACATAAAATAATCATTAAAATAACAGCAATCACTACTGCATTAATCATACGCAAAACCATCCTTTACTACTCTATCGAACTAAAGTATTTATGCATAATATCATAGCAACTCAATATTATAAAGTCAATACGAAATTGAAATCTGGTTTAAATAACCCTTTCAAAAAATAAAAAAGGAAGCGCTAAGGCGCTTCCTTTAATAACTATAGTGATTTTAACCATTCAACAATCGTTGGAATCATATATCCTGTTGGGCCTTTCGGACCTTTATGTGACATTTTATTTGTCGTTGCCGGACCTGCAATATCAAAGTGCAAATGAGGCACTGAACCACTAAAATGACTAATAAATGAAGCGGCAAATAAGGCTTTACCTTGTCCATTTGTATGGTTGACTAAGTCGGCGACATCACTATTTTTAATTAACTGTCTTTCTGTATTAGTGATAGGTAGTTCAAACACTTGTTCATCAACAGTTTTAGAAATGGTTAAAATTGTATTTAATTGTTCTCTGGCATTTGATTCGAACGCTGCTGCCTTATCTTCACCCAGAGCTACAATTGCTGCACCTGTTAATGTAGCAAAATCTAAAATAACTTGAGGCTGAAATTGAGTTGCATATGCAACAGCATCACCTAATACTAAACGACCTTCAGCATCTGTATTGAGTACTTCAACTGTTTCACCACTTAAAGCGGTATAAACGTCATCTGGCTTCATTGCCTTGTCATTAATCATATTTTCAGCAGAAGCTATGATACCTATAATATTAATGGGTAACGCTAATTGACGAGCAACCTCAATCATTGCAACAACATTTGCAGCGCCACACATATCAAATTTCATCGTTTGCATTCCTGTTTTACTTTTAATACTGTAACCACCTGAGTCATAGGTAATACCTTTTCCTACTAAAACAATTGGCTTCTCATTATTACGACCACCTTCATATCGCATCGTTATAACTCTAGGTTCGTGCATTGATCCTTTTCCTACTGCATGTATCAATCCAAATCCTTCTGATTGTATTGACTGACCATCTTTAATATCTACCTTCACAGATGAGTCTTTAAAACGTTGTAAGACAAGCTCAGCAAAATATTGTGGTGTTAATAGATTAGGAGGTATTTGACTAAATTCACGCGCTAAATTAATTGCTTCTCCTATCGTTCTACCTTCTTGTATGTTAGTTTCAATTTTCTCAAGGTCACGGTCAACATTTACGTATAAATCAGGTTGATAAGGTGCACGCTTATCAGATTTATAATTGTCAAACTGATAAATGGCTTGTTCACTTTGTAAACCTAGCGTTTTAGTCACTACATCCTCTTCTATATGTGGACTTAAAAATGAGGTTAGTAACAATTCTGCTTCTGTGATATGTTCTTGTTTTAAAAACTGAAACACATTTCCCCAAATGATTAAATAATCAGCATAAGTTAATTCTTTAACATTACCTAATCCAACAGTAACAAGACGTTTAGGTTGTTGTTGAATATAGATTATTGACGTCGCTAGTTTTCCAATTGCCCCCTGTATAATATGATTTTTCTTTAATACATTTAAGTCATCTATTAATGATTGTTCATGATACACAATATCTTTTAATTGATTCATATGTTCAGGAACACCAATAATTAATGTTTGCATGTCATCTTGATTAGTAGAATTAATATGTATATTCATAATACGATCTCCTTTTGATAACTAATTCAAATCAACTACCTTTATAAGTGATACTCTTTAAAGCCACTCTTTATATAGTCGTAAAAACTATTATTTATATATAAGCATACAAAAAAGCCTCCAAACTTTTAAGTAAGGAGGCTTCATTTATCATAAAAAGTTAGAATTTACCTTTTTTGAATGCAAGACCTACGCCACCGATTTTAAATACGGCACGAGTGTCGATAACTTTCTTCATGAATGCAGCTTTTTTACCAGTAATATCTTTACCGTAAACAATACCTACACCATCATGAGAACCTAATGAACATACTGTACCACGATCAACATATTCAAATTCTTCTTTAGCTTCGCCATTTAAGATATGTTTGATGTTTTTAGCAACATGTTCACCTTGTTGCATTGCGATTTGAGCTGTTGTTGGTAATGGACGTTCTTCACCAGCTGGGATGAATGCAGAAACATCACCGATAACAAAGATATCATCATGACCTGCAATAGTAAGGTCTTGATTAGTTACAATACGGCCACGTTTAACGCCTTCAAATGATTCTTCCATTAAGTGGCTACCACGTACACCTGCAGTCCATACTGATGTACCTGCTTCTAATTGTTGTTTTTCACCATTTACTTCTACTACGAAACCTTTTTCGTTACAAGCAACGATTGGTGTAGCAATTTTAAATTCTACGCCACGGTTTTCTAGGTAGTTTACAGCATGGTTAACTAAGTCATCTGAGAACATTGGTAACATTTTAGGTGCTGCTTCAACACAAGTGATTTTCACTTTGTTTTGGTCAATACCATATTTGCTACATAATTCAGGAATTCGATCAGTTAATTCACCTAAGAATTCGATACCAGTAAATCCAGCACCACCAACTAAGATTGATAAATCTTTGTCGTCTTTCTCTTTAGAAGCTGCATAATTAGCGAATTTATCTTCGATATGACGAGATAATTGACGCGTAGTTAAAACATTTTCAATTTGGAAAGCGTGATCTTTCATTCCGTCAATACCAAATGTTTCACTAACAAATCCTAATGCTACAACTAAGATATCGAAATCATAGATGCCTTTGTCAGTTTCTACTTTTTTAGCATTACGGTCGATTTTAGTAACTTCCGCAGTTACGAAGTTCACTTTGTCTTTTTTCAATACACTTTCAACTGGGTATAATAAATCTTCATAATTAATTGTACCTGCTGAAGCTTCATGTAACCAAGTTGCTTCGTAATGATAATCATTTTTGTTAATTAGAGTGATTTCCGCTTCTTCTGCAGAAAGTTCTTTTTGTAATTTAGTAACAGTTTGTAAACCTGCATAACCCGCACCTAAAACTAATACTTTTTTACGTTCTTGAGCCATTGTTTTCACCTAAGCTTTCATAATATTTTAACTCCAGTGTAACATACTTAAAAATACACGAACTTTAATTAAAGTCTTGCTTTTTAACCACGTCAACACAGTAATTATTACGTCTTTTTTCTTTAAGCTATATCTCGTGAAGTTCACAGAAAAGACAATATTTAATCCAAGTTTAATTCTATAGCTTTTACACAATATTTTCAAGCGACAATAGTCTACTTTGTGAAAAATTTAATTTATTGGATTAAAACCGTCATATCGCCTAGCAATCTTCTGGATTACCTGCAACTTTTGCAGTTCTAAATGAACTACCGCAACCACATGAAGCAATAGCATTTGGATTATCAATTTGGAATCCGCCACCCATTAGTGATTGTTTAAAATCGATTGTAGTACCGTTTAACACTGGGGCATCATGTTTATCTACTAATACTTTCAAACCAAAGAATTCTAATACTTCATCGTTTTCACATGGTTCAGCTTCTGCTGACATACCATAAGTCAATCCTGTGCATCCACCACCATTGACTTTAATTTTAAGATAACCATCAGGCATATCATTACTTTCTAACATATCTTTTACTTCATATGCTGCCGCTTCAGTTAAAATAACTGTTTGCATTGCCATAACCTCCTATAATAAATTCGTAAAATCATTTTCTTCTATATGTTTATATATATTATTTAACAAATCGTCCGGTGTATCTCCTTCAACAATATCACCATCGACCAGTGCATACAAGCCGTCGGAGCATATACCACAATTTTGTAAGCATCCGTATTCTAATACATCTACATCGGGATCATTTTCTAACTTTTCATAAACTACATCTCCACCTTTAGCCATATTGGAAATGCAGAATTCAACTAACGGAAACATACGACACCCTCTCTATTACAATAGTTATAATATTATAACAAACAACAAGTTAATATGACTATCATTGAGCTTAAAATGTTAAAAATAGAAAAATTTGCTAATAAAACAATTTATTCTATTTAATTCGATATATATTTGTAGTCAATTTGAAAAACCGATATAATAATCATATAAATACATAGTCATATAAGATAAGATGGTTAAAGTTTTGTTCATTTCCATCATTTTTTTGGGCAAAAATGCTTAATATGACATTAGTCTGAAGGGCAATATTGAAATTAATGCTCTTATTTATAACATGATTTTTTAGGATAAAGGGGTATACTAAAATGAAAAACATTGTTTTATTAGGCGGGGGTTACGGTAATATGCGTATTATGTCTCGTATATTGCCTAATGCATTACCAGAAGGATACAGGTTAACTCTTATTGACCGTATGCCATTCCATGGTTTAAAACCAGAATTTTATGCACTAGCTGCTGGTACAAAATCAGATAAAGATGTACGTATGTCATTTCCAAATGATGCTAATATCAATACAGTTTATGGGGAAATTAATGATATTAATTTAGATGAGCAAATCATCTCAGTTGGCAATTCAAAAGTGGATTATGATGAGTTAGTTATCGGCTTAGGTTGTGAAGATAAATATCATAACGTTCCAGGTGCAGATACGCATACACACAGTATTCAAACCCTTTCGAAGGCACGTGATACTTTTCATAGTATTAGTGAATTACCTAAAGGTGCTAAAGTTGCTATTGTTGGTGCTGGGTTGAGTGGTATTGAATTAGCTAGTGAATTACGTGAAAGTCGTGCAGATTTAGAAATATTACTATACGATCGTGGCCCACGAATATTACGAAATTTCCCGGAAAAACTTAGTAACTATATTTCAAAATGGTTCTCTAAACACGATGTTACTGTAGTGCCAAACTCAGTCATTGATAAAGTTGAACCTGGACAAATCTTTAATAATGGTGTTCCTGAAAATGTCGATTTAGTCGTTTGGACTGCTGGTATTCAACCAGTTGAAGTAGTAAGAAACTTACCTATAGATATCAACAATAACGGCCGTGTCATTTTAAATCAGTATCACCAAATTCCTACTTATCCAAATGTTTATGTTGTTGGAGACTGTGCAGATTTACCACATGCGCCTAGTGCTCAATTAGCAGAATTACAAGGTGAACAAATCGCTGACGTCATGAAAAAGCAATGGAATAATGAACCATTACCTGAAAAAATGCCAGAACTTAAAGTACAAGGTTTCTTAGGCTCTCTAGGTGATAAACAAGGATTTGCATATATTATGGATAGAACTGTTACGGGACGTCTCGCTTCTATCTTAAAATCAGGTGTCCTGTGGTTATATAAATATCATAATGGCTAAAATAAACACAAGGGACAGTGAAATCATTTCAATTGGTTTCACCGTCCCTATTTTTAATATCCTATGATATCTTTCCATATTTAAAAATGTTGATCTACAAATTGAGTAATCTTCTTCGTTTGAATATAACCATCTGCTACATATTCATCGTTCATTGTGATCAAAGGATAAAATAATTCATCTTCTTGAATACGTTCAATAAATTGTTGATCGTGATCTGTTAAATTTTCTGTATCCTTTTCAATATCAATATAAGTAAATTCAAAATGATGTTGTGGAAATTTTCTTTTTAATAATGGTTGTATCCATTCAAATGTATCTTTTGATGTCGGTGCATTCACACAACTCGCACATACCACATCTGCCCCATAAACAACAACACTTACTTTAGTCATTGAAATCCCTCGTTTTGATTTATAGATTTTTCTTTCTTAATCTATTATAATGTACTAATAATGATAATGAAATAATTTACTTGAAAGGAGACATATCTCATGCCTACTGAGAATGCGACAATGTTTGATCAAGTAGCTGAAGTAATAGAACGTTTACGTCCATTTTTATTACGTGATGGTGGCGACTGTACGTTAGTTGATGTTGAAGACGGCATCGTTAAATTACAATTACATGGTGCTTGTGGTACTTGCCCGAGCTCAACAATAACATTAAAAGCTGGTATTGAACGTGCGTTACACGAAGAAGTACCTGGCGTTATCGAAGTTGAACAAGTATTCTAATGTTTTTCGTTAGTGAAATATAAAGATATAATATAAAATGATTGATTTCGTTTTATCCCATCAACGGATGATTAATCCATTGATGGGTATTTTTGTATTATTTTGCATTGTTTATTCTTCATATCGACATTGAAATAATTCAATCAAAGCATTTAAATTATTATCTTGATATTTATCTTTATGCTTTATGAGATAAAAATTTCGAAAGACGTCTAACTTAACAGCACCTAAAACATTATGATGTTCTTCGTCTAATACAGATTTAGAAATCACAGTAAATCCCTTTCCAGCTTTTACCATATCAACGATAACTTGATTACTATTAATTTCCACTAAATATGGATGTAATGATAAGTTAGTTAGCCCAATTTCTTGATAAATTCTTGTACCTGATCCTTGTTCTCGAACAAAGCAAATTTGTTTCTCATTAAAGCCTACTTTTTGATTGTAAATTAACACCATTTCATCTTGTGCTATGCATGCTAAATCAATGGTATTGTCTTGAATTTCTCTTTCTACAATTCCAATGTCTACAACGTTGTGTTTAACATTATTTAATACCGTATCTGAATTGGTTAAATAAGCATTTACATGTAATTCTGGATATTGGTTAGCCATTTCTATTAATTTTTGTGATAAATATTGCTCACCATATGTATAACTACTGCCTAAAGATAGTTCACCCGCTACTTCTTTTCTATCATTCTTTAAATTTTGCCAAAGTTCCTGCTCTATATTTTCACGTTGCAGTGCATATTTTAAAATCTTCTCTCCATCTGATGTTAGGCGGATAGATGGTCTAGTAAATTCAAAAATTTTAACATTATACATAGTTTCAAGTCGTTTAATGTCACGGCTAATAGATGGCTGTGAGGTGTACAGACGCTCTGCTGCCTTTGTAAAATTCGATGTCTTAACAACTTCTATTAATACTTTATATGGATCCATAGATATTCCCCTTTTAAAATTCCATTTTCATCATATCGTTTTCGTTATATATACTATATCAAAGATTTATTTAACGTTATAACATTGCAATGCTAAACTTTCTCGTATGGGAGGAACGTCATATGATTCAACAGAAGCATAAAAATTTTATCATGGGTATCTTATTTACATTTGGCATTGCGATGTTAAGTCTTGCTTTATCTAAATTACCTATACTCACACATGTCGGTAGCTTATCTATTGCAATACTTATTGCAATATTATACCGCCACTTTAAAGGTTATCCAGATCAATACAAAGTTGGTATAACATTTTCATCTAAACGCCTATTGAAAATTGCTATCGTCTTTTACGGTCTCAAGTTGAATATCGATGAAATCTTAGGACATAGTGGCCCACTGTTAATAATGGATGCAGGAATAATCATCTTTAGCATTGTTATGACATATGCCTTAAGTCGTTTGTTTAAAGCTGAGACGTCAATTACTACTCTATTAGGTGTCGGTACTGGTATTTGTGGGGCAGCAGCTATAGCGGCTATTGCACCTGTAATAAAATCTAAGGATAAAGATATTGCCATTAGTGTTGGTATTATCGCATTAGTCGGCACTGTCTTTTCATTATTTTATACTTTAATCTATTCAATTGTTCATATGTCATCTATCCATTTTGGTATTTGGTCTGGTACAAGTTTACATGAAATTGCTCAAGTTGTTTTAGCCGGAAATTATGCTGGTATTGATTCATTAAAAATTGCTTTATTAGCTAAATTAGGACGGGTATTTCTACTAATACCTGTGATTATCATTTTTATACTGTGCGTTAAATATAAAAATAAGGATAGCGAACAATCACATCGTATCGATTTCCCTTATTTTTTAATTGGTTTTATTGTAATGGCATTAATTAATACATATATTCCACTTCCATCAATTCTAATAAAAGTATTAGAAATCATAACCAATATCTTCTTACTAATGGCGATGGTAGCACTTGGATTAAATGTTTCTTTTAAAGATTTAAAATCTAGAGCATTAAAACCCTTATTCATTATTATTATCGTATCTATTTGCTTATCGATCATAAGTTACTTTGTCACTCAAAACTTATTCTAAAAAACGCCTTTCAAGATATTTATGATGATATTTATCATCATTGATACTTGAAAGGCGTTTATTATTATTTGTTATCTTCTTGATGCTTATGTTTATCTTTGTGATCAACTTTAGGTTGTTTGTCATCGTTCATATGTTTGGCAATTTGTTGGTCAACATAGACCCAACCTTTCCATCCTATATGAACAGCATCGCTAATAACATATTTTTCATAGTCTTTATCTGACATATCATATATTTTACCGCCATTATCAACGACAGTAGAATGTATTTTTTTATAGACTGCTTGACGTCTATCACTATCAATACCAATATGATCGTACCATTTACCATTCGAAGGAATGCTTACATACTGCACATCTGCGCCAGCTTTATTCATTGTTTGAACGAGTAATTTTAAGTCTTGGAACTCAGGAGAGTTAACGTTAAATTCATAATCACGTTTGATTTTACGTTTATTTTCTTTGATTAATTTCCAATATGGATCTCTAATATGATATTGATTAGATTTCGTATTATCTTTACCGATTTCTTCTGCTTTATTTCTCATTTGACTCCATGATGCTTTTTCATCTGTTACAGGATCAACATGAGACAATGGTGGTTTAGTGAAAGAGAATAATGATTTAATTGCTTCAATCTTAATTAATTGATTTTCTTTAAATGCTGAGATGTAATTCCCAGATACATGATTCGGATCTTTCGCAACTTGTTTTAAATAATCTTTATTATGAACATGTGGGAATTGTAACAAACGTTTAGCAAAACGTTGTTTCAAATCTTCCGGCATATCCTTTTGATTAAACATTTGGTTAATTTGTGTTTGTGACATACGTACATCAAAGTTTTGGTTAGTTAATCCATGATTAGTAAACCATTGTGGTGAGATAATAAAAGTTAATTTTTTACCTTTTAAATTATCATATTGAGACGCAAGTTCCACTGCATTAATCAAATCTGTTGATCCACCAGTACCTAATAGAAATACATTTTTGTCAGAATTATGTTTATTCAATGCAATTGCTGGATTGAATGGATCATCTTTACCTAATTCACTAGAACCATAAATAGGATAGTATTTATCTGACTTATAAAGTTGATTTTGAATGAGCGTGCCTTTTAATACTTGATCTGTTAATGAAATTCTATTATTAGCAAGCGTTTTATCAGATATTAATCCTGTAAACAACTGTGCTGGTAACAGGACGAATATGATAAAAATAACGCCACTAATTAGAATTGGTAAAAAAGGTTTTAATTTCATCGTAGTTCTTCTAATGCTTCCACAATTTTATTTGGTGTAGCCCACTCATCACGGTCAAAGTCCATAATTGATACTTCGATATCTAATTTATTTTGAATTTCTAATAATAAACCTACAGTTTGGAAAGAATCAATAATACCTTCTTCGAAAATTTCTACATCAGGGTTCTCTTTTACGATATCGTTTTCTGCAACCTCTGCTAATAAATCTAATACTTGATCTCTAAATTCCATAATTAATTACTCCTTTATTAAATAAATTTACCTGAGAAAATTAAAAAGCCAAACGCAACAAAATGGAAAGTAATCACAACACTTAATGCTGTAGTCCATTTATTTTGCCAACGTGGAGGATGTTGTTTTCTCCATTTTTCATAATAACCATAACCTATAAATAGTGCTGCATGGTATAAACCATATACAATATAGTAAACTTCTAAACCGTGCCAAATCCCCATAATAAAGAAATTAAGGAAGAATGCAATATTGGACATTGCTAATTGACTCTTAAACATCTTTTTACGAGACATATAAAATAAAGATCTCATATAAATACAGTCTCTAAACCAGAATGATAATGTCATGTGCCATCTATTCCAGAAGTCTTTAATATTTTTGGATTGGAATGGTTTATTAAAGTTAGGTGGTGTTTTAATTCCATATAAATAACTAAGCGCTATAGCAAATAAACTATAACCTGCAAAGTCAAAGAATAGATAAAAGCTATATGCATACATATATAACCACATATGTGTGAATCCATGTAAATTCATTTGTAATGGATTAATTGCATATACTTGAATGAAATAGGCAATAATATATTTATATAAAAAGCCTATCATAATCATGTGGATTGCTTTTAATACTAATTCTCTATATTCCCCACCAGTTGGAACCTTTTTATCATCTTTAACAAATCGTTTATATCTGTCAATTGGTCCAGAAGAAATAGTTGGGAAGAATGAAATAAACTGGATTAATTTACCCACTTTAATCTCTTTAATAGACCCATCACGAATTTCCATAATTAATTGAACACTTTTAAATGTAACATAAGATATTCCAAGGAATCCTACAAACTCAATTAATTTACTTTCATGGAAATGAATTTGGTGGCCACCTAGCCATGTACTTTGTAATACTTTAACTAATGCTAAAGGTAATATAGACAGAATCATGATAGTTACAAATTTTGCAAATGTGTTATTTTTCTGTCTAGATTTATAATAAAACATGATTAGGCCAACTTGCCAAATAATATATATGATAAAACTTATTAACTGTACGCTTAGGTACTTTTGTCCAAACAAATTATGCTTATCTGAAGAAAAGATAAGTACAATCATAATTGCTGTACTAATACCGTTATATATATAGCTTCGCTTACCTAAAAAGCCAAGAATAATAACAGGAATAAGTACGATAAATGATATTAGGAAGAATGTAAATGTGCCATAAGGTATCATCCGTTAACTACCTCAGCAATCTTCTTACGGTCAAGTTTACCATTAGATGTCAGTGGTAACTGCTCCATCCAAACAAACTTTCTCGGAATCATGTACTCTGGTAAGCGCGATTTCAATTCGTCTTTAATAGCTTTAGTCATTTGTCTCTCATCTTCAACTTCTTCTGTTGATACGACAGCACCAATTAAATGAATAACTTTATCATTTTTATAAACTGGCACTACAATCGCTTCTCGGATTAAGTCAGAATCACGTAATTGTGACTCTATTTCTTCTAATTCCATGCGATAACCGTTTAATTTGATTTGGAAGTCGATACGACCTTGTATGAACCATAAACCATTTTCTTCTTTTGCTTTATCACCTGTATGGTAAGTTCTTACTCTGTCCTCAAAATTAAACACAGCCACTGTTTTTTCTTCGTTTTTTAAATAACCAACACTGACGCTTTGACCTTGAATAACTAATTCGCCATCTTCAGTTGTCGTCAATTTAGTACCTGGTCTAGCCACACCTACTGGAAGTGGATTATATTGTTCTAGTACCTCTGGTGTAATTTGAATACTAGTCACTGCAACTGTAGCTTCTGTAGGCCCATACGTATTATAAATCGTTCCATTAGGGAAACGGTCTACTAATGCTTTAGCAGTTCTATGTCCTAAAATTTCTCCACAGAAGAAGAAATGATTCAAACTACCATATTGTTCCTCATTTAAAGTCGGTAATAATAAACACATTTCAATAAATGATGGTGTAGAAACCCAAATGTTAATCGGTGTCGCTTGTAACATATCATTTAATAATTTAGGTTTATTAATCATATCTTTATCAACTAGGTTTAATGTACCACCTGAAACTAAACATGGATAAATAGCCATTACTGATAAATCAAATGAAAATGGTGCTTGGTTTAACCACTCCTGGCCATTGCCAGATTTATTCAATGAATCCATCCATTCTGCAAATTCAACTAAACTTGCATATTCAATTTGTACACCTTTAGGTTCGCCTGTAGAACCTGATGTAAAGATTGTATATACAACGTCATTCGCCTTCATTTGGCTATCAAAAATTACAGGATCTTGTGAATTCTCAACGTTTTCAATTGTGATAACTTGAGCGTTATGTTGATCTAATGTGTAATCAGTCGTATTAAAGATATATTCAGGTTGTACTTTATCGATAATCATCTTCACACGTTCTTCTGGCACTGACGTATCGATAGGTACATATCCACATCCTGCTTTAATTGCACCAATCATACCTACAATCATGAATGGTGACATATGTCCAAATAGAATCATAGGTTGTCGACTGCCTTGTAGTTGATGTGCAAGTTTACTAGAAAATTCATCTAGTTGTTTATAAGTGATTTCATCAGTCGTATGTCTTACTGCAATTGCTTCTGGTTGTTGTTTACTTAATTGACTGAGAATATTAATAATATCTGTCATAGTTTTCTCCCTCATTAAAATTCATTATAAATGAAGTTATTCTGTGTATCTCCGCTTCCATAAATTAAATATAGTGCGATAAATATTGCTAAATATAACAATGTTAAAAGGTACGGCTTCATTGCTAGGTAATACTTATTCGTAGGTTCCTTACCTTTAGATTTCATTTGGCACCTCTCCTAAAATTTAAATATCTTTATTTCAAGCTATTAAGTATCCATAGTCTCTTTAAATAGCTCTGATATATAATTAATTATTTATATTTTATTTTTATAATTCATTATACTCATTCTTCGGCTGAAATTCAAAACAATTTTTAAACATTGAACGCTTATCTGTTTATACCAATGTCTTGATATACCTCTTATGCATGAGTAATTATTTACTGAATATTATTATTCTAAATCTTAAGCGTGAATTAAACAATTACAGACCATATAACAAAATTGTTAGATTAACAAAAATTCAATCAAAAAAGCTTATTTACTTTACGTAATTAGTAAACAAGCTTTGTTCTAAGTTATTTAACTTGATACAGGCGTTATGGCTGGTTCGTTATTAAGAACCGCTTTAATATTATCTACACACAATTGTACCATGCGGTCTCGCGTATATTCTGACGCACTTCCAATATGTGGGACAATCACTACATTAGGCATTTTAAGTAGTGGGTGTTGCTCTTCAATTGGCTCTTGCTCTAACACATCTAATCCACATGCCAAGATTTGCCCAGTATTCAATGCATGTACTAAATCATTTTCATTCACAATTGCACCTCTACCGATATTGATAAAAATGGCATCTGCTTTCATTTTTGCAAAAGCTTCGGCATTGAATTTATATTTAGTTTCGTCCGTCAATGGCGCAGTACAAACAACAAAATCACTTTTCTATAATAGTTCTTCAAAGAATACAAATGTTGCATTATAATCACGCTCTGCATCTTCATGTCTCGAACGATTATGATAAAGGACGTTAGTATCGAATCCTTTTAAACGTTTGGCAAATGCTTTTCCAATGTCTCCCATTCCGAATATACCAACTGTTGAACCATATACATCTTTACCTGATAATAAATATGGTCCCCAACTTTTCCATTGACCTTCTTGAACATATTTCTCAGCTTCAACGATACGACGTGCAGTTGCCAACATTAATGTGAAACCTAGTTCTGCAGTTGTCTCAGTAAGTACTTCCGGCGTATTAGTAACTGTGATACCTTTTTGATTAGCTAAATTAACGTCAATATTATCATATCCTACCGCCATATTTGCAATTATTTTTAAATGTGGCGCATTCGCTAGACACGTTTCATCTATTGTTTCACTTAATGTTATAAAGCATGCTACAGCATCTTGTAATTCTGCTAAAAATTGATCTCTCGGCATAGGTATTAATGATTCATTCCAGACAACTACCTCTGCAATGTCTTCTAATTGTGTTATGAATTTTTGAGGAATTTGACGAGATACGACAATTTTATTCAATATAAAATCTCCTCTATATAAATTTATTTTTCTAATGCACTAATAGTTTCATTTAAATCTTTAAATGAATATGTTGGTGGCACATCTTTTGTTTGAATTTCATCAAATGTTGTTACACCTGTTTGTACATGTATCGTATCAATACCAACATTGATACCTGACATAATATCCGTGTCATATAAATCACCAACCATGGCTACATCCTGTTTATCAAGTTGTAATATATCTAATGATTTTTCCATGATAATTGTTTCCGGTTTACCGATGAATTGTGGTTGAACACCAGTAGAAACTGTTACAACACTTGTTATCGCACCATTACCAGGTAAAAAGCCACGTTCTTTTGGTATTGAAACATCTGGATTAGTTGAAATAAATGTTGCACCTTTTCTTACTGCAAGTGTTGCAATCGCAAGCTTTTCATATGTTACATTTTCATCTAAACCAATGACAACATAATCTACATTTTCATCTTCTTTAACTACAAGACCAGCTTCAGTTAGAGCAGTATGTAAACCTTCTCCACCTAACATGTATACAGAAGCACCTGGTGATTTTTCTGAGATATAATCTGCAGTTGCTAATGCAGACGTAACCACCTCATTTGCAGTTGCATTAATGTTCATTTCATGTAATTTTGCTGCGACCTGTTCAGGTGTTTTTGTTGAGTTATTTGTTACATATAAATGAGGGATTTGATTTTGATTTAAATAATCAATAAATTGACTTGCACCATCAATTTCATCAGTACCTTTATACATCGTTCCATCTAAATCAATTAAATATGCCTTGTAATGCTTCACGCTTAATTCTCTCCTTTACCAAATGCAGTAATTGGAACATTTTCATTATTTAAAAATTGCACGACCTCATCGATAAATTGTTTATAAAATGGTAATGCATGATCAAATAATGGTTCAATTTCCTTAGTATCTAGTTGAATGTAGTTGTGTGCAAATTGCTTTCTAACATCAACAGTTTGATTAATATGCTCTTGTGTCTCTTTTGAAATGACGTTTTCTAATTCTAAAATATCGATGACATCTTTATAATTACCTGGATCTCTTAAAATAAATCCATCAATAATCATATTGCCAATATCGACTGAAGATTCGATTAACATCTGTGCAATTCTTTCAAATGCATATTGATTTTTTTTATTTGTTTCATAATCATTCGTTAATTGTTGTAAGTAATTCAGTTTTTCTGAAAGTTTATCTTTGTCTACAAAATACATTCCTTAGTCACCTCTTATTATCTTAATCATATCACAACTTTGCAGTACACTTCATTTGTCGTTATACTAACTTTAGTAAATTTCGTATTAAAGGGGTCTTAAAAAATGATTGATATGTACTTATATGATGATGAAGAACAAAGCCAAGTTCAATTTGTGGGCTTTGTTGGAGAACATAGTCGATACGATTTGATGTTAGTACAAACAGATCGTCATTATGGAAAAACACTTGTCTTAAATATGCAGACTAATAAATTTGGTATCATAGGATCAGATGATATTGAAGAAGAAGGTTATATCGCTCATATTCTTGGCGTATCATCTGAAGAAGGCGATGAAATCATAGAATATCTTAATGAAGTTATTCAATAAAAATAAAGTAAATCTCCCTCTGCTTACGTTAGAGTATTTAGAGGGAGATCATTAATTTGATTATAGTTATATTATTATTTTTCAGTATCTTGGATTGTTGGTTGTATTTTGACATCATGTAATTTGTCTTCTTGATCTATAATTGCCGGGTCATCTATTCGTTGTTTTACTTCGATATTAGATAAATGCTTAACCACAAAATAAGGACACCCAAAATTACAATATTCCAATAAGTAGTCCTGAATACTTGAGAAGCGTTTACTGATTTCAGCTTTTTTATTTGTATCTTTATAGAAACCTTTTAAACGTAATTGATCGTATCCAAAGTCTCCAACGACATAATCATATTTATCTAATATATCTGAATATCTATTGGCAAATATCTCTTCATCGAAACACGCTCTATAATCTTCTATTAATTCAAAATATTGTTGTTCTACTTTTATCATTTTTTCACCTAATCCACTTCTCGAATGATTATGTCTCTATTTTAACAATTTTGACCTATAATATTCAATTTTACTCACTTTCATATACTGCATAGATAGTATTAAAAAACAAGAACCACTTCATTTATTCTCATAAAAAAGTGGTTCTATCAAAACATTCAACTTCATTTAATGAATGTCATTACTATGATTAGCTATTTAATTGTTCTTCACCTTGACGTTGTTTTTCTTTTGCAGCTTCATTAACTTGTTCGTCTGCATGATAAGAACTACGTACTAATGGTCCTGCTTGACAATGTTTAAATCCTTTTTCCATAGCTACTTTTCTCATTTTACCAAATTCTAATGGTGTATAATATTTTTCAACTTTTAAATGTTTACGTGAAGGTTGTAAATATTGACCTATAGTTAAAATATCTACATCATTGGCACGTAAATCATCCATTGTTTCATAAATTTCTTCCATTGTTTCCCCTAAGCCAACCATTAAACTTGATTTTGTAGGAATATCTGGTTGTAATTCTTTAGAACGACGTAAGAATTCTAATGTACGATCATATGTTGCACGAGCACGAACTCTAGGTGTCAAACGACGAACTGTTTCGATATTGTGATTTAAGATATCTGGTTTAGAAGCCATTAACGTTTCTAACGCGTCGTAGTCACCGCCCATGTCTGACGGTAAAATCTCAATTGTAGTGAATGGGTTTCTTGCTCTAACTTTTCTTACTGTTTCAGCATACACATTTGAACCTGCATCACGTAAATCATCACGCGCTACCGCAGTAATAACAACATGTTTTAAGTTCATTAATTCTACTGATTCTGCAACACGTTCTGGTTCATTTAAGTCTAATTCGTTAGGCAAACCAGTTTTAACAGCACAGAAACGACAAGCACGTGTACATACAGCTCCTAAAATCATAAATGTAGCAGTACGTCTTTCTCCCCAACACTCATGTATATTTGGACACTTTGCTTCTTCGCAAACAGTGTGTAAATTCTTTTCACGCATCATTTTCTTAAGGCCAGTATAGTTTTCGTTCGTGTTCAGCTTTATTTTCAACCAATCTGGTTTTCGTAGTATTTCCTCATTTTTTGTAGCCATAACAACGCATACCCTCCTGTTTAATCTCTCTCTATTTTATTATAACGAAATTAACCATAAATTAAAATCTAATCTATTGTTATTTTAAAATTCTAGTAACTTTTGTTTAAATATATCCCGTAAAAATTCGGGCATGATATATTCTGTTGGAAGTCCTTTTAACGATGGGAAATATCTACCAAATGTATACATATCTACTGTTCCTAGAATATAATATTCATCATTTTGTATTTCTTTTCCATCAACAAAATAACGTCCTTCTGATTCTATAAAGCCTAATCGATATAAAATATATCCACCAAAAATGTCTCCTCGGAAACCAAGACCTTGTGCATGCTCATGCAGATATTCTTGCTTTTGACTTTTAACAATAACTTTTTTAAGTTCTTCTCCAGTCAATTTTACTCTTACAACATTGATAGGATGAGGTAACATACGATGAATATCGAATTCCGTGATTTCATCCGCATCAATGCCTTTGACAATTAACCCTGCATTTATAATTGTACAATCCGCATTTGTGAATTCATAGACACTTTCTGCTAATAAATACGACGTTTTTGTGATCACATCTGTTTTATTATCTAACTTAAGCGGGTGATTCACAACTGGCGTACTCATCATCGACTTACCTTCCTCATCAAAATTGGTATTTACTTCTGGTAAGGTTTCTAATGGATGCAAACACGCAGTCTTACTTGTGACCTTATTATCTTCAATTGTTAAGTTCACTTCTCCCAAATAGTGTCCATATTTACCAGCTGCTGCCATTAATACACCATTATTCATTTGACCGTGATCAAAATGATGATGTGTATGACTACCAAGAATTAAATCAATTTCAGGAATTTCTTGGCATAATTTCTCATCAAAAAACACGCCTACATGACTCATTACAATTAACACATCATAATGTCCGTCGTTAGCCTTTATTTCATCTTTGATGGATTCAAGTGGATCTGTAACAACCCAATCCAAAGCTCTATAAAATGGTGTGAATGGTGCTGTTGCAGCTACAAATAATATGCGGACACCATCTATTTCTTTTATATATGATGATGCTATACGGTTAGGCAGATGTCCCTCTTCATCAAATACATTGGCACAAATCACTTCAAATTGTGCATTTGTATATAAATTTTGTAATGCCTCATGCGAAATTGTCATACCTTCATTATTACCTATTGTTGCAATATCACATTTAGCTTCATTTAATAATTCTATATTTTTCTTTCCTAGGGTTGCTTGCGTAATCGGTGCTGATAAATCAACATGATCACCTATATCCAAATATAGTGAGGGATGTTGAAGTTTTGAGCGATGTTCTGTCATATATGATTGAATACGTGTATATTCGTTTAAATGACTATGAATATCATTAGTATGGTATATTGTTAACTTCAAAATGCTTCCCCCTTTTTAAGTTGTTTTGTTAAGCCATTATATAATGTAACATGTATCGTAAAAATAAATAGATATATGTACTTTTAACATTTTAAATAATAGATTTAATAATTAAATATGCACCTATTAGCAACATTACAGTACGTAACAACATTACAACTGTATCAGACTTAATAGAATGATTGACCTTAACACCAATTTTAGCGCCTATATAACTTGAAATAATAAGTACAATTGAATAATCCCAAGCCACATGACCTTGAATGATATGACCAATGGAACTCATCACACTTGAAAAGAAAATCATCATCATACTCGTTCCAACTGCCACATGAGGTGGAAATCTAAAAACAATTAGCATTAACGGTGTCATTAATGCTCCACCACCAATACCAAAAAGTCCTGTAAGAATACCAATCAATAAGGTAGCAACAAAAGCAACTAATGGTGGAACGCTATAATGATAAGTTTTTCCTTCTGCATCTATATATGTTTTCTCATATTTTGGTTTGTTAAATATTTTAAATGGTTTAATTTTATGTCTTACCATTAACAATATGGCTACAAATATCATAAATATCCCAAAGTAGAGATTAAATGACTTTAATGTTAAATACTGACTTAAAAAAGAACCAATTAATGACCCGGGTAATAATCCAAATAAGAAAATAGAACCGTTTTTAATGTCAACTTGTTTCGTTTTTAAATAGCCTAATGAGGACGACAACCCAGTCACAATGAGAATGACAGAGGATGTCCCTATTGCGATTTGAGTAGTAATACCATGTAAAATACTATGATCTACTCCGAGATAGACTAATGTAGGTACAATAATGATGCCACCGCCAATACCTACTATTGAACCTATAATCGCTGACAATCCACCAATGATAATTAATAATAAAATTGTTAATAACATTTACTTTCGCCTCTTAGAATAATTTTAGTTGTTGTGGTGCGAGTCCTTCATAGTCAATACCGAGAATATTTTGATATGTTTTAGCATTTTGAGCTGCATGACCACCAGAGTTATTATTAAAAACAACGTATACTTTTTTAGCTTTTTGTTCTAAAATTTTAACCTTCTGTGCTAAATCCAGTAATTCTGTTTTATTATAATTGTATAGATATCTTACATCTCGCCATTCTTGATCGGTCATATCTTTTTTTGTCCAACCATGTACATTTCTTCCATGATATCTAACAAAAGCAATATCACTAGTTATTCTATTAACAAGTGGAATACTTGCATCTTTGACTTGGGGTTCATCTACAACCGCATGTATAATTTGATGTTCAGTTAAAAAGGACAACGTTTCCTCTTTAAATTGATCGTTAAACCAAGACTGGTGTCTGAATTCAACACACATTGGATAGTCTT
Organism: Staphylococcus warneri; assembly: GCF_900636385.1. NCBI lineage: Bacteria > Bacillati > Bacillota > Bacilli > Caryophanales > Staphylococcaceae > Staphylococcus > Staphylococcus warneri. The sequence goes on from NZ_LR134269.1 coordinate 1,888,556, forward strand.
GCAATTGTTGTTTAACATATAAAATATACTTAATATTTTGACTTGAACAATCAAACCATGGTGGAAATTGTACTAAAACCATTGCTAGTTTTTGACTTTCTTGTAATGGCGCCAACATTTCTTTAAATGCATCAAAGAGTTCTTGGCGTGTTTCTGAAAAATCTCTAAAATCTGCATGTAGCGTCAAAGCTTGATGTATTTTAACTACAAATTGAAACCTCTCTGGCGTTTCATTAATCCATTTCTTGATATTACGTTCTGGTTGAATCGCGTAGTATGATGCATCAAGTTCTACAATAGGAAAATGACTTGAATATGTTTTTAATTTATCTGATTTTCTAGCTAGATCTTCATATAATGTATCATGATCTCCCCAACCAGTTAGACCTATATTTATCATTTATATCACCAAATTAATGATACCACAGAATAAAACAACGATTCACTTTATCTATTTCAAATTTACAGATTCTTAGTAATCCATTATCAACTAACAGATTATGAATCTAATAATTAAAAAGCTCTCCCTTAATTATTTTAAGAGAGAGTTTGATTTAAGATTTATAAATTTGACATATCATTGATACGACTGACCATACGTTCTATTAAATCTGCAGCTTTTTGTTTTTCAGCTAATCTTGGTGATTGACCACTCCATATATGGGTTAGTTCACTTTCACCTTGTTGTACAGCAGCCTTTCTAATTTGAGCAGTTAACTGATTTTGTATCGGGTAATCTGGTATATCCCCTTGATATTCGTTCATTTCTTTAACGAATTGGTTATTAATACCACGAGCATTTTTGCCACTAAATACATTAGTGACCACTGTATCAGTCTCTTTACTTTTTAATATAGTGTCTTTAAGTAACTCGTTTGCTCCACTTTCATGAGAAGTTAAGAATGCAGTTCCCATTTGCACTCCTTGTGCTCCTAACATTAGACTGGCAAGTAAACCTCTTTCATCCATAATACCACCAGCTGCGACAACAGGTATAGATACATGGTCGACAATTTGAGGTACTAAAGACATTGTGCCAACCATTGGTTCAGTACTATGACCAATTTGTAAGAACGCTCCTCTATGCCCTCCCGCTTCACTTCCTTGTGCTACGACGATATCTATTCCTGCCTTTTCATTTTCTATAGCTTCTTCTACTGTTGTAGCTGTACCAATCAATATCACTTGATGTTCTTTTAACTTTTTAATAGTTAGCGCATCAGGGATACCGAATGTAAAACTACAGATTGGTACTTTATACTTAATAATCATGTTTACAGCTTCATTAAACTTTTGAGTTTCGTCAATGTTAACCACTGGTTCCTCTAAATGAAAAGCTCTTCTATACGGTTTTAACCATTCATTCATTTGATCGACCTGTAGTGGATTTACAGTGGCATTTTGATTAGGTACAAATAAATTGACACCAAACGGTTGAGAGGACTTTTCTTTTACTGCTTTAATTTCACTTTCCAACTTATCAATACTAAAATATCCAGCTCCTATAGTACCAAGTCCACCTTTTTCACTGACAGTAGCAACTAAAGATGCAGTAGTACTACCAGCCATACCTGCTTGTATAATGGGATATTGAATGCCTAATAAACGTGTTAACTTATTGTCATTCCACATTTTACTCACCTTTTCTAATTATTACGCTTTGTTTTATTGAGATAGGTTTGCTTTTCTAATTTTTCCTCTTCTTCTTTATCTAATTCGTCTTCGATTTCCATTCCTAGCAACTCTTCTATTAAATCTTCATGTGAAACAATTGCGTCTGTCCCTCCAAATTCGTCTAGTACGATTGCTAAATGTTTTCTAGAAACCGTCATTTTTCTAAGTACCCATTCAGCCCTATTATGTTCATTTACAAATAAGGGGTCTGATGAGAAATTAGTTATTGATTCGTATTTTTTCTTACTCCATGCTAATAGATATTTAGAATGGAATACACCTACGACATGATCTATATCCTCATCATAAATTGGATAACGTGTATATGGTTCATTCATTACTGTGTCATATGCTTCATCAAATGAAATATCTTTTGGAAATGCTACAACATTGACACGAGGCGTTGTATCTACATCCTTTATTTTAAGATTTTCAAAATCTAATACGCCTTTTAATCGATTCTGTTCTGTTTCATTAAATGCACCCTCACGTCCTGCAACAATCAACATTGTACGTATTTCTTCTTTAGAGTACTGATTATCATCAGATTTGTCATTTGAAAATGATTTACTAATTTTACTTGTAATAGTATTCAACATTTTTGTAATTGGTTTAAGAATGATAACAAATGTCCGAATGATTGGATATACAATACGTGAAGTTTTATCAGGATTCGCTGCTGCAATTGCTTTGGGTATCACTTCAGATACTAATACAATGATTATGATCATGATAATAATTGCAACTAATACATTAAATTGCATTTTAATAGCAAAGAGTGTTACAAGCACTGGTAATATGATATTACTTATATTTTTTATGATTAATATTGTAGTTATAAACTCACTTGGTTTATCTAATAATTGAGAAAGTTTTTGTGATCTTTGATTACCATTTTTCGCTTCAGTCTGAAATTTACTTTTGTTTGCTGCCGTTAATGCTGTTTCACTAAGTGAAAAAAAGAATGATACTAATAATAAGAATATGATAGCTATTATCATGAAGCATACCCCTTAGTCATACAAATTTTCTTTAATAATAATTAAAACATTCCCTTGAATATACTTTTATAAACTATTCAGTTCCTAGCGTTATCTTATAAATCATTTTTAATTAAAACTACCCAAATAAAAACTAGCCAATGGATTATTAAATCCATTGGCTAGCAATGACTGAGATTGATATCTCAAATTATATTAAACAATGTTCATCTATAAGTTATGTTTAACCAATAGATCCTTCCATTTCAAATTTGATTAATCTATTCATTTCTACTGCATATTCCATTGGTAATTCTTTTGTAAATGGTTCAATGAAGCCCATAACAATCATTTCAGTCGCTTCTTCTTCAGAGATACCACGACTCATTAAATAGAATAATTGTTCTTCTGATACTTTAGAAACTTTTGCTTCGTGTTCCAATGAAATATTATCGTTAAATACTTCATTATATGGAATAGTATCTGAAGTTGATTCATTATCTAAAATTAATGTGTCACATTCGATATTTGAACGTGCACCTTTTGCTTTACGTCCAAAATGAACAATACCACGATAGATAACTTTACCACCATTTTTAGAAATAGATTTAGAGACAATAGTCGAAGACGTATTCGGCGCTTTATGAATCATTTTAGCACCTGCGTCTTGAACTTGTCCTTTACCTGCAAATGCAATTGATAATGTGCTACCTTTTGCACCTTCGCCTAATAATACACAGTTAGGGTATTTCATCGTTAGCTTAGAACCTAAGTTACCGTCAACCCATTCCATATTACCATTCTCATGAACAAATGTACGTTTAGTAACTAAGTTATAAACATTATTTGCCCAGTTTTGAATTGTAGTGTAACGCACATGTGCATCTTTATGAACAATAATTTCAACTACTGCTGAGTGTAGTGAGCTTGTTGTATAAACTGGTGCAGTACAACCTTCTACATAGTTTACAGAAGCGCCTTCATCAGCAATGATTAATGTACGTTCAAATTGTCCCATATTTTCAGAGTTAATACGGAAATATGCTTGTAATGGTGTATCTAATTTAACGTTTTTAGGTACATAAATGAATGATCCACCTGACCAAACAGCTGAGTTTAATGCCGCAAATTTGTTGTCAGCAGCTGGAATAACTGTAGCGAAATATTCACGGAATAAATCTTCATTCTCACGTAATGCACTATCTGTGTCTTTGAAGATGATACCTTTTTCTTCTAATTCTTTTTCCATGTTGTGATAAACAACTTCGGATTCATATTGAGCAGATACACCTGCTAAATATTTTTGTTCAGCTTCAGGAATACCTAATTTATCAAATGTACGTTTGATTTCTTCAGGTACTTCATCCCATGAACGTTCAGTATGTTCTGATGGTTTTACATAGTAAGTAATGTCATCAAAGTCTAATTCTGATAAGTCGCCACCCCATTGAGGCATTGGCATTTTATAGAATAGTTTTAAAGCTTTCAAACGGAAATCAAGCATCCATTCAGGTTCATCTTTCATTTTTGAAATTTCTCTAACTATATTTTCAGTTAGACCTCGTTCTGATCTGAAAATGGAAACATCTTCGTCGTGGAAACCATATTTGTAATCCCCAACATCAGGTGCTTTTTTAGCCATTTCAATCACTCCTTATATATATTTAAACGTCATGCGTGAGATTTTTAATTACAAGTTTTAAATTGTTATCATATTATAACAACGATTAAGGAAAGTAAAAAGCCAACATGAATGATAAAATTCATTATCTAGTTCATGTTTACCCGTTATGTCAGATAGAAACATCTCCAGTCTTATTCTTCGGTAGTCCCTTCTGATTTACCTTCTTTTTCAACTGTTCCTTTTTCGAGCGCTTTCCAAGCTAAAGTGGCACATTTAATACGTGCAGGGAACTGAGAAACACCTTGTAATGCTTCAATGTCTCCCATTTCTTCAGTTATTTCGTAGTCTTCACCTAACATCATTTTTGTGAATTCTTGACTCATTTGCATCGCTTCAGCTAATGTGTGACCTTTTACTGCTTCGGTCATCATTGAGGCACTGGACATAGAGATTGAACAGCCTTCACCTTCGAATTTGGCATCATTAATAACGCCATCTTCTATGTCAAAGGTTAGTCGAATACGGTCACCACATGTTGGATTATTCATATCAACTGTCATCGAACCATTGTCTAATACGCCCTTGTTTCTAGGATTTTTATAATGATCCATAATTACAGATCGATAAAGTTGATCTAAATTATTAAAATTCATAAGAGAAAAACTCCTTCGTTTGTTTCAATGCATATACAAATTGATCGATGTCTTGCTTATTATTGTATACATAAAAGCTTGCTCTAGCAGTTGAAGATACGCCTAACCATTTCATTAATGGTTGTGCACAATGATGTCCTGCTCTGACCGCAACACCTTCTGTATCAACAGCAGTTGCAACATCATGCGGATGAATATCAGCTAAATTAAAGGTAATCACACCTGCACGTCTATCTTTAGGCGGACCGTAAATGTCTAAACCTTCAATTTCTGATAGTTGTTCATATGCATACTCTGTTAATTCTTTTTCATGTTGATGAATAGCATCGAATCCTAATTTTTCAATATAACGGATTGCTTCAGCTAAACCGATTGCTTGTGCAATTAAAGGTGTGCCTGCTTCGAATTTAGTTGGTAAATCTGCCCAAGTAGCATCATATTTACTTACAAAGTCAATCATATCGCCACCAAATTCAACAGGCTCCATGTCTTTAAGTAGTTCACGCTTACCGTACAACACACCGATACCTGTAGGACCTAACATTTTATGTCCACTAAAACTGTAAAAGTCTGCATCAATATCTTGCATATCTAATGCCATATGTGGTGCTGCTTGTGCACCATCAACACTAATAATAGCACCATGTTGATGCGCAATTTCTGCTATTGTTTTCACATCATTAATTGTCCCTAAAACATTAGAAACATGTGCGATAGCAACAATCTTAGTATTATCATTAATTGTCGCTTTAATGTCATCAATATTTAGTTCGCCTTGGTCTGTCATTGGAATGAATTTTAATGATGCTTTTTTACGTTTGGCAAGTTGTTGCCATGGCACAATATTAGCGTGATGCTCCATTTCAGTAACTACAATTTCATCGCCTTCTTCAACATTAGCATCACCATAGCTATGTGCAACAATGTTAATGGACGCTGTTGTTCCTCTTGTAAAGATGATTTCTTCAAAATATTTTGCATTGATGAAACGTCTTACCGTTTCACGAGCACTCTCATATCCATCTGTAGCTAAAGAACCTAATGTGTGAACTCCTCTGTGTACATTAGAGTTATAACGCTTATAATAATCATCTAATACATTTAATACTTGAACTGGTGTTTGGCTTGTCGCAGTTGAATCAAGATAAGCTAAACGTTTGCCATTAACTTGTTGCTCTAAAATCGGAAAATCTTTAATAACTTCATTAACGTCAAATGATTGTTCGGCCACTTTATTCACGACCTTTCTTTAATTAAAAATCTCTTATTTGTAGTTTATTTAGATACTTTAAGCTCAATAACTTCTCTTAATTGACGTTTTACGTCTTCAATTGGCAATTCTCTAACAACTGGGTCTAAGAATCCATGAATAACTAGGCGTTCAGCTTCTCTTCTAGAAATACCACGGCTCATTAAGTAGTATAGTTGTTCTGGATCTACACGACCTACAGACGCTGCGTGTCCCGCTTCTACATCATCTTCATCGATTAATAAGATAGGGTTAGCATCTCCTCGTGCATTTTCAGAAAGCATTAACACACGTGATTCTTGGTTTGCGATTGATTTAGTACCACCATGTTTGATGTAACCAATACCGTTAAATACAGAAGATGCATTTTCTTTCATTACACCATGTTTTAAGATATAGCCATCTGTCTCTTTACCATATTGAACAATTTTAGAAGTTAAATTAATTTTTTGGTCACCAGTACCGACTACAACAGATTTAAGTTCACTTGTTGAACGGTCACCCATTAAGTTTGTAGTATTATCAATAATTTGACTTCCTTCATTCATTAATCCTAAAGCCCAATTAATTGATGCATCCGCTTCTGTAGTACCTCTTCTAATGATATGTCCAGTAAATCCTTTATCTAAATAGTCTACTGAACCATACGTAATATTAGAATTTGCACCTGCGATAACTTCAGAAACAATATTAATTTGATTTCCTTCACCGCTTGCATTAGATAAATAGTTTTCGACATAAGTTACTTCTGCACTTTGCTCAGTAACGATGATGACGTGATTATAAAAACTTGTATTTTCATCATCATGTAACACAACATATTGTACTGGATGCTCAACTACTACATTTTTAGGTACGTAAACGAATACGCCACCATTCATTAAAGCAGTGTGTAAAGCAGTTAAACGGTGTTCATCAACATTTACAGCATCTGTCATATAATATTTTTGAACTAAATCACTATGATTAACAAGCGCTTCTGATAAACCTTCAATAATGACACCATCATTTTTAGCTTGCTCAGAAACTTGTGTGTAAGCTAAGTCATTATTATGTTGAATAACTAAGTTTTCAGTATTTTCAACATCGATAATTTTCTTAACAGATTCAGGTAGTTCTTCTAAACTTTGATATACACTGCCTTCAGTGTGATGTTGTTTAAAACTATCAAAGTCCCATTTTCTTAATTTTGTTTTATCAGGTTTTGGCATTTCTAAAGTTTCTGTTAATTTCAACGCTTTATTACGTAATTCTGTCATCCAAGAAGGTTCATTGTGCGCTTTTGAATAATCAACAAGTTGTTCTTCAGAAATGTTCAAAGTTTCAGTTGTCATAACTCTTATCCTCCCACTTGATGAAATAGTATTAATAAGTCAATGTTCAGTTTCATCATTTATACGAACATCTCAACGAGCTTACAATCGATGAATCAATATCGATTATTCAGCTGCACCAAATTCTTCTTTAACCCATTCGTAACCTTCTTCTTCAAGACGTTTCGCTAACTCTGGTCCTCCAGATTTAACTACTTTACCACCATACATAACATGTACTTTGTCAGGTGTAATATAGTTTAATAAACGTTGATAGTGAGTAATCATTAATGCACCGAAATCTTCTCCACGCATTTGATTAATACCTTTAGATACTACTTTTAACGCATCAATATCTAAACCTGAGTCAATTTCATCTAAAATTGCAAACTTAGGTTCTAACATCATTAATTGTAGGATTTCGTTACGTTTTTTCTCTCCGCCTGAGAAACCTTCATTTAGATAACGTTGTGCCATATCTTGGTCAATATCTAAGAAATCCATTTCTTTATCTAATTTTTTAATAAATTGCATTAAGTTGATTTCTTGTCCTTCTTCACGTTTAGCATTGATTGCTGAACGCATGAAATCAGCGTTAGTAACACCTGTTATCTCTGAAGGATATTGCATTGCTAAGAATAATCCTGCTTTAGCTCTTTCATCAACTTCTAATTCTAAAATGTTAACACCATCAAGTAATACTTCACCTTGTGTTACTTCATAGCTTGGATGACCCATAATTGCAGATGATAATGTTGATTTACCAGTACCATTTGGTCCCATAATGGCATGAATTTCCCCAGTATTAATTGTTAAATTAACACCTTTTAAAATTTCTTTATCGTCAATAGACACGTGTAGGTCTTTAATTTCTAATGTTGATGACATTTATATTCCCTCCATAAAATATAAAGTTTTCTTAACTAGTTTATAATAATTTTAATCTGTAGTCAAAAAGCCTTTGGAATTTTCAATCCTGTTCATTATAACGTACTTACTGGATAATATAAACTTTTTAAAACCGTAAATTAGAGTAATTCTTTTCAAAAAACGATTTTCATCTATTGTTTTTAGTTATTTCAAATGATAACGAAATATGCATCTTTCTCAATAGACACTTTTTAGACAAATAGTTGTTTTATTTAACTCAAGCCAACGAATTATGTTATTATACACTTTAACCTTTTAGGGTTAAGAAAGGAGACATTAATGAAAAACTTTAAATGGATTAATGTATTAAAAGGTTTTGGTATGGGTACAAGTGATTTAGTACCTGGTGTCAGTGGTGGCACTATAGCACTTTTACTTGGAATTTATGATGGTTTTATTAGTTCCATTAGTGGCTTATTTTCAAGAAGGTTTTGGCCTAGTTTGAAATTTTTATTACCTATTATAATAGGTATGCTTTTAGCAATCGGTATATTAAGCAATCTATTTAACTATTTGCTTAGTACACATGAAATTCCAACAATGTTCTTTTTCACCGGGTTAATCATTGGAATTATTCCTTACCTTCTTAAAGTGTCACATTTTAAAGCAACTTTTAAAGCAAAGCATTACATTGTAGTTTTGGTTGGCATCGCAATATTGGTGATCATGACCCTACTTAATGGTGGAGACAAGCACACAGGAGAAACATTATCTTTATCTACTAGTCTTATTATTAAATATTATATTGCAGGTATATGTGCTTCTAGTGCAATGCTCTTACCAGGTATTTCAGGTTCATTTATGTTACTTATATTTGGTGCTTATGGTACTGTAATGTATGCTATATCTCAATTAGTAAAATTTAATTTCAATGCTTTACCTATACTTTTAATAGTAGGTTTAGGTATCCTAACTGGATTCTTAGTGTCAAGTAAATTAATCCAATACTTGTTACATCATCATACAACCATGACATTCGCATTAATTATAGGCTTTGTTATTGGATCCATATTTGCTGTTTATCCAGGCTTACCTAAATCCGCTTTGACATGGATCATTTCTATTGTCACTTTAATTGTTGGCTTTATTGTTAGCTATGTCTTAGGACAAATAACTGCTAAAAATGAAGAACAAATATAAAAATAAGGCTCTCAAACACTAATGTGGATGAGAGCCTTTTGATTATTTAATAATTATTCTTTGTTACCTTTAACTTTATCGATAACATTATTTACTGCTTCTTTTACTTTACCAGAAGCTTTATCTTCTTTACCTTCTTTTTCAAGGTTTTCGTTATCAGTTACGTTACCTACAGTTTCTTTTACATTACCTTTTGCTTGTTCGAATTTATCTTCAGCCATGATGAATTCCTCCTAGTATTTATTTAGTAAGTTATTATGCTTAATTTATACCACTATTCATACTATATAAACATTTATTTTCAAAAAATTAATATTAATTGATGGTCTAATATGAAAATAATGCCTTTCAAATATATTACGCTTATAAAAAAGGGATGGTTAAATGTTTACAATAATTGTCCATATAGTAGCAATATTATTAATACTCATATCCTTGATTTTAATTATTAAAAATCAATTTACTAAGCCTGATAATAATGCTATGTTACCTTCTACACTTCTACTTATTGCTTCATTAATTTTGTTACTTTATAACCTATTTAAATGAGCTTATTAGATATTAAAAAAATTATACAAATGATATAAATATAAAAAATCCTCAAGCACTTTTGTCTTGAGGATTTTACTATTTCTATAATTATTCTGCTGGCACTACAGCACCATCATATTTTTTATTAATGTAGTCTTTAATTTCTTTTGAACGTAAAACTTTCATTAATTCTTTAATTTTCTTATCGTCTTTATGTCCATCTTTAACTGCGATTAAGTTAGCATATGGATTATCTTTAGCTTTTTCATAAGCGATTGAGTCTTTTTTAGGATTTAATTTTTGATCAATAGCATAATTTGAGTTAATGATAACTGCATCTGCATCTTGTTTTTGATAGATTTTTGGTAAGAATTCTGCTGATTGTTTGTTGTTAAATTTGATGTCTTTTTTGTTTTCAGTGATGTCACTGAATTTTGCGTCTTCAATTTTAACGCCTTTTTTAATTTTAATTAATCCTTCATCCACGAAGAATTTAAGGAAACGACCTTGTTCTGCAGGATTGTTAGAAACGTATACTGTTGCACCTTTAGGTAAATCTTTTAAGCTTTTATACTTTTTAGAGTAGACAGCCATTGGTTCTAATTCTACGTCACCAGCTGATTCAATTTTGTATCCTTTTTCTTTACTTTCAGTTTTTAAATAAGGTGTATGTTGGAAGAAGTTGGCATCTAATTCACCTTTATCTAATAATTTGTTAGGTGTTGTATAGTCGTTGATTGTTTGAATATCTAATTTATAACCTTTTTTCTCTAATAATGGTTTTGCTTTTTCTAAAATTTCTGCGTGAGGTGCAGGTGAAGCACCTACTTTAATTGTCTTGTCGTCATCCTTACCTCCACATGCTGCTAATGCTACAGTTAAAGATAATAATAATAAAATACCTAAAATTTTCTTCATTGATTTGTCCCCTTTTCTTTAGCGTTTATCAATTTTGTTTGTAACCCAGTCACCAATAAATTGGATGATGAATACAATGATTAAGATGAAAACTGTTGAAACTAAAATAACGTCTTTTTGATTTCGAGTGAAACCTGTTAAGTAAGCTAAGTTACCTAAACCACCAGCACCGATAACTCCGGCAATTGCTGTAGATCCCACTAATGCAATTGCTGTTACTGTTAAACCTGATACTAACGCCGGCATTGCTTCAGGTAGTAATACTTTTCTTACTACAGTCCAAGTATTAGCACCCATAGACCACGCTGCCTCAATTACCCCTTTATCTATCTCTTTGAAAGCAATTTCTACTAATCTAGCATAGAATGGCGCTGCACCTATGATTAATGCAGGTAGTGCACCTGTTGGACCACTTATTGTGCCTAAAACGACACTTGTAAATGGTATTAATAACAAGATTAAAATGATGAACGGTATCGCTCTAAATAGGTTCACGATAAATGAAACGATTGAATAAAATATTCTTGCCACTTTTGAATGACTCTTAGCCGATAAAAATAATAAAACACCTAAAATCAATCCAAATATAAAAGCAAATATTGTTGATACGACAGTCATATAAAGTGTTTCAACAATGGCTTGCCAAACTTCTGGCCATTGGACGTTCGGCATTGTAATCATTTCTTGGAGTATTTCTCCAACTGACTTACCCATGTCTTAACACCTCCACATTCACATGTTTCTCATTAAGATTAGATTTGAAATCTTCGAAATTTTCAGAACTTATAAAAGGTATATGGATAACTAAAAATCCTAATGTACCATTTCTTGTATTTTTAATGTCAGCTTCTAAAATATTAACGTCAATCTGATGCGTTTTTGTAATGTACGATACAATTGGTTGAGTCGTATTTTCACCGTTAAAATTCAATCTAACTATGTAAGCATTGTTATCTAATGGTTCTAACGCATCTAATGATTCCTCAAAATCCTCATTTAAATCATCTTTTACAAATCGTCTCGTTACTTCGTGTTGTGGATTTTCAAATACTTGGCTAACTTGACCTTGTTCTATCACGCGTCCGTTTTCCATAACTGCGACTTCATCACAAATTCGGCGAATCACTTGCATTTCATGTGTGATTAACACGATTGTTAAATTTTGTTGCTCACGTATTTTTAATAATAAGTCTAAAATTTCATCTGTAGTTTGAGGATCAAGTGCACTTGTAGCTTCATCACAAAGCAATACTGTCGGATCATTGGCTAATGCTCTGGCAATACCAACTCTTTGTTTCTGTCCACCAGACAACTCAGATGGATAAGCATTTTCTCGTCCCTTCAAGCCTACAAGTTCTATTAATTCATTTGCCTTACGTTTTGCTTCTCCTCTAGATAATCCTGCAATTTCTAGTGGGAATGTAATATTTTTAAGTACAGTTCTCGACCATAGTAAATTAAAATGTTGGAAAATCATACTTACTTTTTGGCGCTTCTTACGTAAATCTGACTTCGATAATTGACTTATGCTATCTCCATCAATAATAACTTCTCCAGAAGTGGGTGCTTCTAAATTATTAAACATTCTAATTAAGGTACTCTTACCTGCTCCAGAAAAACCAATCACCCCAAAAATGGAACCGGATTGAATGTTTAAATCAACGTGATCTACAGCGAGTACGTCTTTATTTTTCGTATGATATCGTTTCACGATTTGTTTTAACTCAATCACGTTAATGCCTCCTTGTTTATAACTAATACAAATTAAAAAATGCTTCCTCAAAACTTTAGACTGTTTGAGAAAGCATTTTAAAATATCTTTCTCTCATCTTCTAAAGTTTACCTTTATGTGAATTGGCACCATTTCTATATAAGACGGTTGCCGGGCTTCGTAGGGCACATCCCTCCACCTCTCTCGATAAGAGTGTTTGCATGATTTAATTTTATTTAATCCTACCATCACGGTAGAGATTCGTCAATAATTATTTTAAATTTTCTAACAAATAAGGAACAGACCTAAACGCATACAATCTTTTTACTTCTTTATCCTTATTCATTAACATTAATACTGGTACTGACATAATTTGATGTGTTTCACTAAACTTTGGATGAAAGTTCATATCAATTTTCTTAACCGGAAGTTTCAAAATTTCATTTGCAATATCCAACATTCTTTCAGACACTTTACATGTACCGCATGTAGGCGTATATCCGAAAATGAGATGTTTATCTTCACCAAAGTTTTCAGTCACATCGTCTATTTCGATTGATTTACTCATTCACTAAAACTAACCTTTCAGTTTTTAAATTAGGTATAAGGGATTTCTCTTTTTTGCAATTAAATCCATGTTTGGTAAGTACATGCGCTAAATAATTTTTAGGACAATTGGCCACTTCGCAAAATGTTTTATCTACAAAAATATGTTCAGACTCACTTAAATACCGTTTGAACCATTTTCTAATTCGATCCCCTTCGTCATCTGAATCAGCTAAGACGAAAACTTGTTTACCATAAAGTGATTCTATCATATCATCTATCTTATCTATACTCATAGTACCATGCGTACAAATAATACTTACTGGTTCTGCAATGACTTGCTGCACTCGTTTTTTATCAGATTTACCTTCAACAATGATTACTTTATTCACAATAGTCATAAGTATTCACCCTTTAAAAATCGAAAATTAGCTATCACTATTTAATTCCACGAAGATGCTATTTATAAAACATATACTACAAAAACTTAAAATGAATTAACCATTTCATTACACTGTTAATATCTTTTTTACAAATAGCATCAATGTCTTTTTAAATCTAAGTTCATCAGATTATATGTACGCATGCCTATAAAATTCTTCCTTCGGTTCGCCTCTGCTTTCGCAATGGCATAAGTGTTTCTAAAATCTAAAGATTTAAGAAACACTAAAAAAAAACTCCTTGATACGAGATCGAGGAGTTTGCAAATATTATTCGCCAATCATTTCTGAATATTGTTCTGCTGATAATAATTCGTCAATTTGGCTTTCGTCACTAATTTCTACTTTAACCATCCATGCTTTTTCGTATGGTGATTCGTTTACAAATTCAGGACTATCTTCTAATTCTTCATTAACTTCAACTACTTTACCAGTAATTGGTGCATATAATTCAGATACAGTTTTTACAGATTCAACACTACCGAAAGTGTCGCCTTCGTTTAATTCATCATCAGTTTCAGGTAATTCAACGAATACGATATCACCTAACTCGTTTTGAGCATATTCAGTAATACCAATTGTCGCTACATTTCCTTCAACTTTAACCCATTCATGTTCTTTAGAGTATTTAAATTCGTTTGGTACTGCCACGATAAATCCCCTCCTAATTTTAAGTACATTTTAATGATGCCATACCCACAATTATCAATCAACTATTATCTAAAAATTTTAAACCTTTAAATATTCGGATTTAAGATGTAAATTGGTATTTTTATGACTTTATTAAAATGAAAGTTCACTTTTTATATTTTGAAATGGTATCCAATTATAACCAAGTATTTTTATACTCTTCTTCTTTAAAACCTAATGTGATTTTATCACCTAATATAGCTAAAGGTCTTTTCACTAACATGCCATCTGAAGCAAGTAATTCAAAACGTTCTTCGTCTGATAAATCATCTAATTTATTTTTTAAATCTAATTCACGATATTTGGCACCGTGTGTATTAAATAATTTTTTAGTGTCTACACCAGTTTTATCAACAATTTCTTTAAATTCATTTTTCGTTGGTGTATGTTGAACAATATCAATTGGTTCATAACTCACACCGTATTCATCTAAAAATTTTGCTGCTTTTTTGCAAGTTGTACAATTTGCATATTGGTAAAATTTAATCATCGCTTTGCCTCCTTTATCTCTTAAATCCAATATATCATGTTATTTTAGAAAACGCTCTACTTTTTAAGCTTATTTTTTTATTTAAGTATTTTCATCCGTTATAATAAATTTACTAAATTTTTTCAAAGGAGCTTTTATAAATGGAAAGTATTAAAACAACTGAACAATTTAACGACACTGTCCAAAACGATCAACCTGTTATCGTCAAATTCGAAGCAGGTTGGTGCCCTGATTGTAAAGCAATGGATATGTGGATAGACCCTATCGTTGAAAAATATAAGGATTATGAATGGTATACTGTAAATCGTGATGAATTGGAAGATGTAACTGCTGAAAATGATGTTATGGGTATTCCTAGTATTTTAGTATTTAAAAATGGTGAAAAGTTAGCTCATTTACACTCAGCAAATGCTAAATCTCCTGAACAAGTAGAATCATTCTTAGACGAAACATTCAATAAATAATATACAAAAAATGGTCGAGACATTGATTAAGTATCATAGTACCAACTTATTGGTTTATGACTTAGTTAACGTCTCGACCTTATTTTATTATATTGCTCTACATCATCACTTTTAATACTCTGAAATTAGGTCTCTATTCTTACGTTTAGCTTTTGTCATTGGTTCTTCTAAATCAGTAAGATATAAGAATCCTGCTAATATTTCATCATCTTCAATATTTAATGCTTTACGGATTTTAGGTTCAAAAATATATGCAGGTGATTTCCAACAAGTACCAATACCTGCTTCATAAAGTAACAACATTAAATTTTGGGCAAATGCACCGAATGCAAAGTAATTTTCTCTATTTTGACGTTGTCTTGGATCTGCTTTCATAATCAACAACAACATGCCGCCTAGTTTTGTCACTTTATCATAATGATCAGCTCGCTTTTCCGGACTATCGGGGAAAGCAAAGCGTGTGATATCTTCACTCATGTTTCCTAATCTATCTTTAGCAACATGTACAACTCTCCACGGCTCTCTCATACCATGGTTAGGAGCATCGGTAGCCTTTTCTATAGCCTCATATAAAGCATTATCATCGATAGTCATATCGTGTTTAAACTTCTTGACGCTTCTTCTGTTTGATATTGCATCTTGTAGTTCCAATCATATCGCTCCTTCTTCGTTCATTGATAATCTTTATCAATTATAAAATATATTAAGGTAATGTTCAAATCGTCGACTTACTTATTATAGAAATCTATTTGTTTTTTCAATTCTTCTACATGAATTTGTCCTGGAGCATGCGGTTCATTTAAGCAACCATAAGATACAGTACCACCAAATACGCCCTGTGCCGTACGACTAACTAAGCCTATATCCGACATTGCTATACCAACAATGTGCTGATTTAAAGCATCAGCCGAGTCTTTGACTGCCTCCAATAGATGTAATACATCCTTTTCATCATTAGGCATAACTGCCACTTTTAAATAGTCTGCTTCGAATTGGTGCATTTTATAATAAGTGAATTTTAATTCTTCTAATGATGGTGTTTCATTAAAATTATGATGTGATAGTACCACTTGAATGCCTTTTTGATGTGCCTTATTTATAAGAGTTAAATAAGTATTTTTGTCTTTTTGGTCATCCCATTCAATGTCTAACATGTCATAATTTGATTCATCAATGAGGTTTTGAATTACACTTTGATATTCAACTTCATTCACATAACCCTTACCTCCTTGGGAGTTAGATCTATATGTGATTAATACTTTAAATTCAAAAGGCAATTCATTTAACTCATCGACAACCTGATTAACTCCTGTAATATCTGCCCATTGATCTATTCGTAATTCAATAATATCAATACTGTCTTGAAAGAACTCTAAGTCTTTAAACAAGTCAGTTATCGTTGCTTCTTTAGGCGCAATCGTTACGGCTATATCTACCTTTTGCATATCAATCCCTCATTTCATTCAATACATCATTAATTGATTATTATTCTAAACTAAATTACATCAAACCGCCATAAAGTGCTTTGCAGTAACATATCTTAAAAAAAATTCACACATGATTGAGATGAATATTTACGGGTATAGAAAAATATATACAAAATATAGGAGGTAATCATATATGGCAGTTCAATATGAAACTAAAGCAACAAACGTTGGTGGACGTAAAGGACACGTTCAAACTGATGATAATGCGATAAATGTAGATGTATTACCACCACAACAAGCAGATGGTAAAGCAACAAACCCTGAGCAATTATTTGCCGCAGGTTATGCATCATGTTTTAATGGCGCGTTTGATTTAATCTTAAAACAAAATAAAGTACGTGATGCAGAGCCAGAAGTAACACTTACAGTAAGATTAGAAGATGATCCAGATGCTGAAAGTCCAAAATTAAGCGTAGATATTGACGCGAAAGTGAAAAATGTATTATCTCAAGAAGATGCTGAAAAATATCTTCAAGATGCACATGACTTCTGTCCATATTCTAAAGCGACACGCGGTAATATCGATGTCAATTTAAATGTTAAAGTAGAAGACTAAATAATAGTTTAAAAGATTAAATAAAAAGACACGTTCTTATAAGAACGTGTCTTTTTTTCATATAATCTCCTTAAGTAATTTTCCCCATCCTGACGATAACTCTGGTATACTGAATATATAATATACATAACCATGTAATTAAATAATTATTTTATCAAAATTTTCGAAAGTGTTTTTGTCTATTTTTAAATTATTATTGAAAGTTTTAATTAAATATTTTATTATGTAATTAACTAGCCACTTCAAATTAATCAACTATTTGAATCAGGAGGTCACTATGAACAACATACGTACATTAAACCTAGATGATTTAGCTTCATACAAATCACTTTTATCAGGGGAACATCACACATATTCATGGGATCGCTATTATTTGGATCATGTATCCGATGAAGCTTTGACAAAAATTTTATCTTCAGAAACAGCTCATATCAATGTTTTTGGTGCTTTTGAAGATGATGTCCTAGTTGCAACTGCAACATTGAGACAAAGCAAATATGTAGGTAAACAACATAAAGCAGTTATCCTAAATAACTTTGTAAAAGACAATGATGAAGTGATTAACAGAGAATTAATCAATTATATACTTCATTTTGCTGAACAAAAGAACTTAGAAACAATACTTACTTCAGTGACATCTAGTAATATCAGCGCTAAAGTATTTTTTAGTTCTCTAGGATTTGAAAATCTTGGTTTTGAGAAAAATGCTAGTAAAATTGGTGACGAATATTTTGATGAACATTGGCTATCTTATGATTTAAGAAAAAGCTAATATATGTCTTTGATTAAATTAAGGATATATGTGGGCCATATTCTAATTATGCATTCAAAGATTTAAACAAATTAAGATGATAAAATATATTAAAAGCTCAACATTGCCTTATTTGCAACGTCGAGCTTATTTTTATAATGTAGGATCAATCAATTCAATAAATTTAAATTGACCATCTTGATATTCAAATTTTAAAATATGACAATTTCCTATATCAAATGAACTACCCTCTTCATAACCCAAGCACTTTCTAATAAAAAGACCTATAGTACTACCATGACTTACAGCTAATGTTGTTTTATCACAATGATGTTCCATAATTTCAGTTAATGTATCTGTCATACGTTGTTCTACTTGTAAACGCGACTCTCCACCGAAAGGAACGACATAATCTCCATAAAGCGTTGTAGGCTGTTTGATTTTCTTAAGCAATTCAATACTTTCACCCTCAAAAACACCAAAATGCCATTCTTTTAAACCTTTTGACCGAACATATTTATGTTGATGGTTAGGTACAGCATTCTCAAGTGTATCACACGCTCGTTCCTGAGAAGATGAAAACAAGGTATCAAATTCAATATGATTATTCTCAAAATAACGTGCAGCGGCTTGAGCTTGTTCAATACCATGGTTTGTTAATGGTGAATCACTTGCCCCTTGGATTTTACCCTTTAAATTAAAAACAGTTTGACCATGTCTCATTAAATATAAAATCTTCGTCAATTTTTCACACCTCTACTAAACTACTATTCACAATTCGCTATACACTAAATGATAACGAGTTACTTATCTAATACCATTAAATCACTACTAAAGTCGTTAGTAAATCAACAATTTATTGATAAATTAACTGTCTGATAGGGTTTGACTACCCTTAAAAAGGGTATAACTTAACACTAGATTTATATTTGTTAAAGGAGTGTTAAATAAAATGGAGTCTCATGATTACAATTATGTGAACCCGCAAAATGTATCACTTGATTGGGAATGTTTTATAGTAAGTAAAAGTGATATGTTATTAGACGGCGTACCAAATGAGCTCATTAACACCTGGTTAGATAACGACATCATAAAGCCATTTAGTATCAAAAACAATGATATCAATTTTAAAACGAAAGACGTTTGGCATGCTTTAAACCAACAAAACTGGTATTACTTAAGTTAGTTGATATAAACTAATCGCTCTATTGGTGCTTTCAATAAGTTGAGGGTCCTTATAATTAGACAGCACATATGATCGAATAACATGCTTATTTTTTTCATCTTTTGGGAATTTGTGATCTTTATTAATATAGTTAGCTAAACTTCCAAATGGTGTATCATCATTAATAAAACCTATAATAAAATCATAAAATGTCATAATCACATACCCCCTTATCTTAATCAATAGTTGATTTGTATTTAATCTTATCAGAAAACTCGAGATTGTAAATGTGCAAAATTCAATTTTGCACATTTTTTATTAATTTGTAATATTTATTCAATTAATTGCTCCTTTTTCAGTTTGAAATTCATTTTTTCATTAATTTCTCATTATTTATTCACATTTAATTGATAGTTACAGCATTTCTATATTTACCAAATCTCAATTAATGATATGATAAGAATAAGGATTTTGAAATCAAAGATGCATTTTCCAGAGGTGAAGCACCTATGAAACTATACATTATACATGCAATCAATATTATTTTAACGATATTATTTATTATTTTTAATGTAATTATTACTTATAATGCAAACCTAGACGATACCTTATGGTTAGTGCCTGGATTAATTGTATGCGGTTTGATTATGATGATTAGTTTTGCTATTGCTATAACTAAAAAGGACTTGTTAAGTGAAGTTCTTTTCTTTATTAATATTATTCTTACACTGTACTACATTTATCCAATTTTTTATGATTTTCTTTAAAGAGATAGGAGGTTAAAAAATGAGCTTGCATTTTACAATTCTTTTTTGGCTTTCACTTATATTTATCGTAGCTGGTGCGATTATTCTAGCTATCATGCTTAAAACTAAAAAAGAATCTAAGAAAGAATCTTATCTTGGTTTCACCATTGTATTCTTCATTTTTGGATTAGCTATGTTGATATATACATTGTTATTCGGACTCTAGTCCAAAACAAATACGTTCAGTTGCCGTTGTAGCTGAACGTTTTATTTTAATACTTTATTAATTTTTATGTATTTTACATTTATAAAGGAGTCTCTAACCATTGTATAAAAAGTTTGCATATATATTACTTTTCACTATCATCTTCAATATATGCTTGACCTTATCACCTTTTCATATCAATATTGCTAATGCCGAAGATTCTTCTATGTCGAAATCAAAACAAGACTTCCAACTTCAACCTGGAGATATCATTATAACTAAAGGTCCTGTCTTATTCGGCTTTTTTGGTCATTCAAGTATCGCCATTGATCATGATACGGTTTTACAAATTGAAGGCCCTGGTGACAAACCTATCACTGAGTCATTTGAATCATTTAAGTCAAGATTTGGTGAAGGTAAAGATGACTGGATTAAAATATATCGTTGCGCTAAGCCTGGTGCCGGTAAAAAAGCTGCTCGATGGACTAAGGAGAACTATGAAAATACTAATCATAGATACTTAGTAACATTAAATCTTAAAAGTAAACATTTCACTTACTGTACAAAAATTATCTATCAAGCCTATAAAGAAGGTGTAAGTCAAAATGCAGTAACCGACCACGGTATGTATATCATTTCACCTTATGCACTTAAAGATAACTTTACAGACGAATACCATTTAAAATTAGTGAAAACATATTAAAACGCCCTACTCTATTTAAGTCATTTTACAAATGATGAGTAAGGCGTTTATTCATGCGATTAGACTTCTTTAAAATAATTAACAAACTGGTCATTTTTCTCTAATAAATCAAGATAAGATATCGCACCGAATGGAATAATTCTTGTGCAATTCTTCATAGGATAAATAATGACCTCATGTTCATAATCAACGTGGATATCGTTTTCTAAAATGACACGCTTATTCCCAAATACTACCGCAACTGCTTTGAAACCATCGTCATTTAAGTATCGTCTTAATAATTCTTTATCCATATCATCACATCCCTTTATTTACATATTACCACGTTAACATTAAGAGATTGTTAATATTTAGCGTTATTTTACATTAACTAAATAAAAAGAATTTTATAGTGTACGCCTTGATATAATTGAAGTTATTATTATTTCATATTTTTAGGTTTTGAGAAATATTTTAATTAATATAATTAATATGTAGTTATAGTCAAATTACTTGTTAAACGTATTAAAAAATTGATATGATTTATAAATCAAAAAATTGATAATTAAGGAGAGAGTATGAAAAGGAACACGAGTCTTTATACTAAATTATATTATTTATCAATCATATTAATAGTCATCGCAATCTTGATTGTCGCTTTAATATTTTATAATACACGAAAAAACATGAATCAATCGAATTTAGATCGATACAATAATTTTCAAGAACTTAAAACAAATACCAAAGAGCATAAGGATTGGAGAATTGTCACTAAAGAGCGTAAACATCACGATATATTAGTCACTGCCATACATGGTGGCGGTATTGAACCAGGGACAACTGAACTTGCGCGTCGTATTTCTAATGTAGGTCATTATGATTTTTATTCATTTGAAGGATTACGTAAGAAAAATAATGATCAACTTCATATTACATCTACGAATTATGACGAACCTAAATTACATGATATGTTAAAAAATGCTGAGCAAACCGTTTCAATACACGGTTTTTCAGGAGATGACCCAATCGTTTTTGTTGGTGGCAAAGATAAAAAAATGGCCAAATCTATAGCCAAATCACTTCGACATAAAGGATTTACTGTTAAAGAAAGCCCAAACGAGATTGATGCCAAATCGTCTAAAAACTTTGTCAATGAGAATGAAAATGACTCAGGTGTACAATTAGAATTAACCACAAAACAAAGAGAACAGTTTTTCAAAAATCATAAGCTAAGTAGACAAGTTCGTTCTAATCCTGATAATTATACAAAAACGTTCTATCAATTTGCTAATGCCGTTCAAGATGGTGTCAAAAAAGCTAAAGAGTCATAATTTTGTCAGTAATTGATCTGATAATTCGTTTTGTAAATTGAAAATATAGGGTAAAACATATGTAGTGCAATATTGGGGAGGAAAGTAAAAATGGACGAACTAACTAAAGAACAAAAATATACCATCGCAAAATTTTACAAATTATATATGGAACGCTCTAATGAAGGACAAACTGAAAAAGAAGCCAATGATTTTAAAGATTCCATAACGACTCAAGATGATTATTTTTGTGATCGAAATTATGATGACTTCGTAGAAAATTTAAAAGTTCTAATTAAACACGGTTATATTGATGGTCATATTGAAGATAACCAAATCAATGATATCAAAATGACAACAAAAGCATTTACGGATATTGAAAAAAGTTTTGGCTAATACGATTAGTACAAAATCAAGTCAACTTATGTATGATTTGTTTGTAATGAATTTTCTTTATGGGAGGTATATTAAACGTGGCAGAATGGAAAATTAACAATCATTCAAAAAGACAATTTGCAATTCAACGAAATGATCATGAAATCTCTATTGTTGAACCACAAAGCAATGGAAGTTTTAAAATATTAGCTGAAATCGACACATATAATCAAATCACCAATGTATATGATCCCCTATTATATGTGTCAGCTGATACTAATAATGAAGAATTAAATATCTTTGATCATTCATAAACATTGACTGAGTATAAAGGCGACATGCTTGATAGAATGAATTGAACAATACACAATATTTTTGACCCCGCATTATTTCTAATACTTTTATCATTTTCAATTTTAATTTTTTTGTATATTTAAGTTTCATTCAACTATATAAATTATATAACTTGAAGTTTAATTTTCCTTTTCTAATTATCAATATAATAAAGTGGTAAAACGCTTATATTTATGGTAATCTTAATTTGTTAAACTTTGTGAGTGTTTAACATTACTTCTTGTTAGCGTCAACTTAACTTTAATTTTCGTCATTATTAAAGTTTACGTTGGCGCTTTTTTAATTATAATAAATTACTTTGAACTATTATTACATTTATTTATACAAATTAATAAAAATATTCACAATTTTGAAAAAGAAAAAGATGTAAAATAACAATAATATGTAGTAAACTTAAGATAATTAAGAATCTTAGGAGGATTATATGAAAAAGGTATTTTGGTTGGTTTTATGTAGTTTTTTAGTTTTAGGTGCATGTAGTCAAAGTGATCATGATTCAAAACATGATGAAAAGAAATCAACTCAAAAAGATAAAAAAGACTCTAAGACTAGTAATGATGATACAGTCAAAAAAGTGAAGGATAGTGCTAAAAAGAAAGATAATCCTAAATCACAAGATGACAAAGGAAATAAAGAGCGCGTTGATGGTGATAAAACAAATTAATCATCGTACTAAAAAATATCAGCTTAAATGTTAATTACATTTAAGCTGTTTTTTCAAACACTTAAGCAAAAACCAACAAAATTGTATTTAATTGTATTAAACTCTATTTAATATCAATTTTGTACTTTAATAGATAGTCAATTGATATTTTTGCGTAAACCATGTTGTAACATCTTTATGATAGTAATCCTTATTCACATACATAACTGAGGAAAGGATGTGATTAACATGAGAGACACAAAATTTAGTCCGGAAGAACTAGAAACAATTCAACGTTTCTATAATTCAAGAAGACGAACAGTTTGTTGTTCAAACCCAAAACTTACATTTTCAGAAGATGTCTTCTTTATTCCTACAGCAGCAAATCAATCTAACGGCATCGAAGCTTTCGCTACTTATTGCGAAAACTGTGGACAAACTAAAATTTTTAATCTTAATGTTATGCATAACGCAAAATTTTAAATTAAAATCTATTAAGTATTAACATTGATTGATAGTTTTTTGTTTTATATATTATATTTATACTAAACACTCCCAATTTCATTAATGAACTGGGAGTGTTTTTCATATTTAAATAATTCTAATTAAATAATGGCATAAAAAAAAGCAACCATGACGGTTGCTTTAAAAATGTTATTATATTTTTACGACATTAGCTGCTTGTTCTCCACGATCGCCTTCAACGATGTCGAATTCAACTTTTTGTCCTTGTTCTAATGATTTGTATCCTTCTTCAGCGATTGCTGAGAAATGTACGAATACTTCGCTTCCATCTTCTCTTTCGATGAAACCAAAACCTTTTTCTGAATTAAACCATTTAACTGTACCGTTATTCATATAGAATACCTCCGCGTGCTTTTGCACTAAATATTTGTAACAAATTTCATTGAATCAAAAGGAGTGTATTCTTATAAATAACTCTCAATTAACTTCACGTACTTGATTACTTAATTACAACTATACGCTTATTTTGAGAAAAGTAAAGCCTTTTTACTAAATTCTTTTAAATTTATTTTATTTTCAAAAATTGTGAACTTCTATTTGTATTAAAATCAGCTTTAAATTAATCTAATACTTAGAACTTATAAATGCTATTTATTTTATAAGCAAAATATTTTTCGGACAATATTTCTTAATTTAAACTATGTTGAATTTGATTACTTTTCATTGAACATCTCGTTTAATATATTAATACCTTGATCATATACTGATTCCATTTCATATACATATAGGTGTATATCATCCTTATTTACGTTTTCACTAATTAGGTACTCCCTAGCTAATAAATAAAACGTTCTCATAGTAGCAATAAATTCAATATTTAACTTACTATAACCATCATGAATATGACAATAAAAACTGAGATTTACTAATAAATGATCCACCTCATTCAATAAAATCATTTTCTCATCATTGACATTGCACGACGAATTTTTAAGTAATATTTCATATAGATTCGTAAGTTTCATATAAAGACTTGTCATATTTCCCTTTAAAAAGCGGAACTCTTTATTTTTATCCATTAGATTTCCACCTACTCATTTATTGTCATGTTTTTATAATTCTGAGCAAAGATTTTTAATATCTATACTTCTTCGTATTGTTTAAAATATGCTTCATCTAAATGATTGAGATGTATATTCTCTATTTGCAATGTGACATGTCTTAATCCATATTTATCTTTAAGTAATTTAGAAACTTTATTTATTGTTTCATAAGGAGACTTAATATATTCATCACTTAGTACAACGTGAGCACTTAAAGACCTATGATTAGTTGTAATACTCCATAGATGAAATTCATGTATATCAATGACCCCTTCTACTGATTTCATGTCTGCCATAATGATATCTGTGTTAAAACCATCAGGCACGCGTTCCATCAATACTTTCCATGCATTTTTAATAATTTTAAACCCACCATTAAATATAATTAAAGAAATAATAATACTAATGATTGGATCAATAATATTCCACCCTGTGAAATAAATGATCACTACTGCTACGATAACACCTATAGAATTTAATAAATCACCAAAGAAATGCCATAATGCACTTTGGATATTAATATTATCTTCTTTCTTTAAAGACGCTACTAAAATTAATGTCAAAACAACATTAACGACTAATCCTATGACAGCTATGACAACCATAAGACCACTTTCTACAGGTTTTGGATGAATAATCCTCATAATTCCTTCATACATAATACCTAGTGAAATCACTATAAGCGCCAAACCATTTAAAAAGGCAACTATAATTTCTAACCTCATAAAACCATAAGTATAATTCTTAGTGGGTGCTTTACTTGCGAAATATATTGCTACCATAGATAGCGCTAAAGCAAGCACATCACTCAACATATGAAATGAATCTGATAGTAAGGCAAGCGAATTAGATACGATCCCTCCTACAAACTCTACTATTGTAAAAAAGAGCGTGATAATTAAAGATAACCATAATGTCGTCTTAGAACTATTTTGAAATTTACGATGTTCAACATGATGAAAATATTTTGTTTGATTATTCATAGATAGTCTCCTTTGTTAGAAACACATCAATCATATACAGTTTCTTAAGTTATATTTTTAATCTTTATTTCTTCCCTTCTTATTTTGGCTATATAGGTTCAGTATTATAAAAACAAATACTGGGAAGAAGATAATGAAAAAAGTCATATCAATTCTCCTTTTACTAGAATGCAACTCATTAAAATTATTTTTTCATTCTTTCAACTTTATAGTACCAATTGTTCTATATCAATTCAAAATGACACGAATCAATTTATAGTTTCTATTTTTATATCAGATAAAATTGACTTATATAACAAATTAGTATCTATACAATCTATTATCATTTTAAAATTGATAAAAAGTAATTTAAGTTATCAACCTTTATAACTAAAAGTGATTACTAAAAAACCTGTCATAACAGTATTATTAATATATATGTAAATAACAAATAAAGGAGCTATGTTGAATGGAAGAAAACTATAATGAAGAACAGCAAAGAAAACAATGGGAACAATTTCAAGAATTTCAAAGACAACAAGAAAAGCAAAAGTATGTAAAGTCTAAATCTAAGAAACCATGGATTTGGGTTGGTGTAGGTTGTCTCGTTTTCTTTATTTTAATTATTATTGGCATTGTTGCATTGACCTTTAGTATGAATGGTGGATTTAAGCATCATGCCACCGGTACAAAAAATTATAAAATCGGTGATACAATTAAAAACGGTGATTTAGAAGTTAAAGTTAAATCAATTGAAAATACTAAAGCCGTTGGTCCTTCAATTGCACCTACTAATGCGAAAGATACATTTGTTGTTGCAGATGTTTCAATTAAAAATAAGGGAGACAAAGCATTAACAATCGATAGTCAAATGTTTAAATTAAAATCTGGAGATAAATCATTTGAAGCAGATGCCACTGGTTCAGTATCAGCTAACCAAAGTGATGACGGAAGTATCACCAATTCATTTTTCTTAGAACAAATTAATCCTGACAGTACGGCCGAAGGAAAAGTTGTATTCGATGTTTCCGAAAAAGTTGCTAATACTAAAGATAAAAAACTAGAAATCACATCTAGCTTATTCAGCACTAAAAGTATAACTGTGGATCTATCAGACGCTAAAACATCTACTAAAGATAAAAAAGATGATGATGCTACTAACGACGAAAGTACTTCATCTACCACATCAGGTTCATCGGATGACACTTCATCAAGTAATACCGGTAATTCAACTTCATCATCTGCATCACCTTCATCAAACACTGGCAGTCATCAAGACGCTAGTAGTAGTTCGTCAAAAGCAACACCATCTAAAGAAGATTCATCATCTTCTGCACCTAAAGAAAGTGAACCTCAAGAGTCAAAATCAGCTATACCAAATAGTGAAAATACACCAAAACCATCTAATAACACTTCATCAAATAGTGCGCCTTCGAGTGCACCTAGTGACAGTAGTTCAAAGTCAGAATAAAATATTAACATTGTCATCTCATTAAAAGATAAATACGTATCATTTCATTGCCACTCATATTCGGAGTGGCATTTTTATATTTTGAAATATTACCTTGATATGATATTGCTTTAAATTTGATATCGCTATACGTTAGAATGACACCACAATGTCACTAATTACATTGTAGCCAAATAATATAAATGAAGGAGATTGAGAAATGAAGAAACCCTTTTTTATTTTATTATCAAGTTGTTTAATTTTAGGCGCTTGTGGCAACCATGATTCTGAACATAAAGAAGAACATAAAAAAATTGAACATAAAAAGTCAAATGACTCTAAAAAAGACAAAGAGAAGTCTAAAAACAAACGTTCAAACGATCCTAAGAAAGATAATATCAAAGATTATGACGAAGAGAAGAAAGAGTCAAAAAAAGATAAGGATAAAAAGAAAGATAAAGCTAAAAAACAATCTTCATCTCAAAGTAAACCTAAACATAATAAACAATCATCTACTCAAAATAACGGGCAAAATGCACAACAAGGAAGCCAATCCCAACAGTCTAATGGTCAAAATCAACAACAATCACAATATCAGCAACCGCAACAGTCTAATGGCCAAAATCAACAACAATCGCAATCTCAACAACCTCAACAATCCACTGGACAGAATACACAACAACCACAATCTAGTGGTCAGAACACAATGCCCGCTTCAAATTAACTATAGTTAAAACATAGTAATCCGAACTAACTATATAATATTGAAACTATGATTCAAGTCCCGCTTTCCTAACATATTAGGAGTGGGATTTTTGATTTTCCAAAAATATAAATATTAGTGTGAAAATAACCCACAATTCTAGGAATTGCAGGTTAAGTCATCCGCTTAAATTCTAATTTTATTATCGACAAGTCTTTACTTCTTTAATGATTTAAAACCTCTTTTAACATCTCTGATTAAACCACTAGATCCTAACCAATTAGAAATCGTTGCCATGATAAATGCAATCATTTTACCTATCAAATCCATACATATGACCTCCATAGGCTTTTAATAATAATTACCACGAAATAATAGTAATGTAACATAAAACAATCCTATTCTAATATTAAAAAATCTCTAACATATAACTTATATGTATTGTTCTTTTATCTTTCAAACGAAATTACATATCATTATGCAATATTAAATAAGGTGTCCTTTCATTTTCAAAGGACACCTTATTTTTTACTTTTTACCAAAACTTCGAATATTTCTTATTACTTTACTTACCCGACGCCACCACAAATTATGTCTTTCTTTCACCTTACTTAAAGTAATCATATCTTCCTCTAAGATAACAAAATCAAGATTTGCATTTTCTTTCATATGAACAGGATTGGTACTTCTTGGAAGTGGTAAAACACCAATTTGCAAGTCATATCGAATAGATAATTGTGGTACAGATACGCCATATTTATCAGCAACGCGTTTAACAACCGGATCGTTTATCAGTTTGCCTGTGGCATTAGGTGAATAAGCCATAATCAAAATATCATGCTTTTCACAGTATTCCATAATATCCCTAGGTGTAAGTCCAATATGTACTTCAACTTGATTAACTGCAGGTTTAATCTTCCCGTTCTTCAGAATATTTTCTAAGTCTGCTATTTCAAAGTTAGAAACACCAATAGAACGAATCTTACCTTCTTCTACAGCTTCTTCCATTGCTTTCCATACTGCAAGATTTTCATCAAAATATGGCTTAGGACTACCTACAAGAAGTTCTCTCCAAGGTTTCGGCGAATGAATTAATACTTGATCAATTACTCCAATACCCAATCTTTCAATAGAATTCTCAATACAAGCTTTAGCGCCTTCATAGGTTTTTACCTCTGGCGGAATCTTTGTAGTGACAAAAATATCTTCTCTTAGAATACTAGATTCACGAATTGCCTCACCTACACCTTCTTCATTTTCATAATGAATAGCAGTATCAATATGACGATAGCCTATTTCAAGCGCCTCTTTCACTGCTAATATCACATTTTCATTAGAAATTTGCCATGTTCCAAAAGCAATTTTTGGCACTTCTAATTGGTTATTTAGTGTATATTTTTCTTGTAATACCATAAATATCTTCCTCCTTGATTTGTCTCGTTTCATTTCTGTATTTTCTTTGCATTAATGCTATATTTCAATGTCGCATTGATAGAGAGAAAGAATCTGTCACTAATTTTTCAACTAAATGGTATTCTTCATTTCACCAAACAACTGATTTATAACTACTGTATCCCACCTATTAAATAACGTAGTGCCTCCATTGCCTCTTCTTTATCCATCTGATTTTTGCGAATAAAACTCCAGTCCAAAATCATATGAATGGTGTTGGCATAATGTTCTGACATCTGATCATATGATAATTGATACTTTTTAGAAGGTGGACAAGTTACTAGAATAGTATAAATCTGTTGCCTAATATATTTTCTTAACGATTCAGCAAATCGGCCATCATTAGTATTATGCGTCATAATTTTTGCAATATTATCTCTGTATCCATTTAAATAGTCGTAACATCGCTCAAATAGTATATAAGGTCTTTTTTCTGGCGTAAGTGAATCATAATTGTCAACGACCATATCACTAGCTATTCTTTGCCAACAATAATTTAAAAGATCATTAATATCATCAAAATAATTATAAAAGGTTGCTCTTGGATAGTTGGCTTTCTCACACAACTCATTAATGGTAATTTTCTCCAATGGTTTAGTTTTCAATGTCCAAAAGAGTATTTTAGCAAATTCTTTTAATGTTCGTTCTGCAAACTTAGTCATCTTTTTATTTGTATCGTATTTCATTTATTCAAGTACTTTCCTTTTTATAATCGTCTGATATCTATTTGTATGATACCGTCTACCATTTAGTAATACAAGCACCACCTTGTTAAATTCGTCTATCCTTTTGCAGATTATAAGATATGTCTATCTATGTGTTTTCATAAAAGTTTTCTATAAAACAATAAAAAAGCTACCATTGAAGGTAACTTTTCAATAATAATATAAGTTCTATTTTAAATATGATAAATATATTGCTATTACCACTAATACTAATGCAATTACACCATGTCCAAACATATTAATTTTAATTTGCGTTTTATTCAAGCTCTGTCCCCTATTCATACGCTTATAATTTAATTGATATAAAAATGTCCAAAACGTTGCATATATTAATATAAATAATAATCCTAAAATTATTGCTACATATATACTAATATTAATCATCCTTTATATTATGAAGTGATATTACATTCAATAAACAATATAAGAGTTCACCTATTTTGCTTGGCGTTAATAATAATAGACGCTATTCCTAAACAAAATAAAAAGAAAATCATCAAATAAACAGCCATATTATCCGTCTTGATATAAAATTTAAACAGTATAAATGATAATAACGCGATAATAAAGTAAACAGGAATAAAAGTTTTTTTCCAAAATAATGAATCTTTCATAAAATTCCCTTCTTATACAAAGTATTAATCTTCAGATGAATCGCCCATTAATTGATATATAACATATACCACAACAACAATAATCGTAAGCAAGTCAAACGAATGTATAAATGCATCGCCAAATGAATGATCTAACCAAAAGAAACGAATTAAGAATAACAAAATTGATTGAAATAAAATAGCAAAAAAAATATTAATTATGGATTTAGCTAATATAAAATTATATACAATATATATTATTCCTAATATGGTAACAGCCCACATTAATATATGAGGTAGCATCTAATCATCCTTTAATAAGCGTTATAACAGAGTCATAATAATGAATTGTTTAGCTCAATGCTCTACGAATTCAATTATTTTTATTAAATTGAGCATGAATATAAATTAATAAAATACCAATCAATATAAACATCAAATGTCCTATTACACTAAAAATTTTAGATTGATTCAAATTTAATAAATTAAAAACAATTGGTTGCAATATGATTAACAATAATAGAAACATACCTAATTTTATTGAAGTAAAATACTTTGCCATATTCGCACCTTCTTTTATAAAAACATTAACAAACTTTAGTTATTTCGTCATTAAAGTGATGAAGTTAAATTATTCAATGATGCTTTTAATATTTCATAACCATTAATATAAATGTTCTCTTTTTAACACTTATGTATTAGAATTGGACACTTAAGAAATCCAAAACAACTCTATATGAATTACTCTAAACTGAAAATATAGTCCAATTGCAAGATAAAACTATATATTTAGGAGTGAATAATCGTGTTCGAAAATAAAGATGATATTACATTACTTTATCAAGCTATTTCAGAACTAGCTGAAATCATAGGTCACCATCCTTACAACACAAAATCAATTAGCCTTTTATGTTTGGATTTAGGTATAACACTCGAAGAATATCAAAAAGTACTGATAGCATTCTTAAAATTAGCACATAGTAAAAATACAGAAGAAATGGAAATAAATGATTTTAAAAAGATATTAATTCAGTTTATTGAAAAATATGATGACCTTACGGATTCTCAAACATTAAGATTTATTGAAGGCTATGCACGTAACTATATTCCCGAACTACTGCCATACGCCGAGAAACTTTATCTCGAAATACGCGTATAACTAAATTGAAATTGATTGGTGCAATACACCATTTTAGAACCAAATCAAAAAAGCCCACAACCACATGGGTTACAGGCTATATAATGGAGACGGTGGGAGTTCATTAATGCGTATATATTTGTATAAAAATCGCTATAAGTATTGTCATAGCAAAGTTTACATTGTCTATTCAGTTGTGTGTAAAATGTTAAATTTGAAAAACACAAGATATTTGGGGCAATGAATAGGTCTGATTATACTACTGTTCATACTCTTGCTCTTTATTTCAAAATTATGCCCTTTTTCGCCCTTAAATCATTTAAAGTCATTTTCGTAATATGTCATATAATCTTGTACATCATATAGAAAACTTCTTGTTTTACGCCCTTTATCTAGTTGACCTATTACATTAACATAAGAATCTCTAACAGCTACCTTAAAAGTTTTAAAATAAATATTATTAACATAATATTTTTGAGTTCTAATTAAATTATTATTTTTATACTCTAATTCTAACTCTTTCCTTAACTCTCTAGCTAAATCTCTCCCATTAGTAACATCATCTTCGAATACCTCGCTAATTTCTTGCGACTTTTCCTTAAAGTAATTCATCTTATTAATAACCTCTTGTTTAGTTATGTCATTGGGTATTTTAAATAAAATATTGTTCATAATCCTACCTCATTTTTATCATATTATTAATATTTATTACGTAATAAATACCATTTAGTTACAATAGATATTTTACCTATATAGTTACACAAACTCATTCCTCACTGCTACACAGGACATTTCTCAGAATGGATAACACCACTATTAGAACAAAGATCTTTCTAAAATCATGTGTCATACATTATTTATTATTCCTTATATAAGTGTTTTAATATATATTAATCTTCATTTAATGGTCTTAGCAATATTGATTGTCAAAAAATAGAAAGTTCTTATTAGTTTAAAAATAGAAGCACATATAATTGAATACCAAATAACAAAATAAATGTTATCAATTTCAATATCATATAATTTAAAACAGTACAAAACCAATGTATAAATAGATAACAATAAGAACATCTCTGTATTTAGCATAATATTTTCAATCAATTTCTTTTCTGTGTCTAACTTCTCAAACAATTTTGCTCTATCGTTTAAAAGTGGTATAAGAGTAACAGAAAAAAACAAAAATGCTGTTGTTAAAGAAGAAAAAGATATTACTGTTTCCAAAAAATCACTATATTGTTCTTTATTCTGAATAACAGAATATTGAACATTCAAACACAAGAACACAATAATTAGGATTATAAAAAACAAAACAACATCTATGTTTCTTTTAAACACAAAATCACAACCCTTTATCAAATTGTTAAAGAATATCTTTTTCAATAATCTTTAAATTATCTCTATAAGCTTTTTTTATCGATTTAATCATAGAATTAATAGTTATTTTATTATTGTTGTTTAATTCTACATCATCATCTATATATATTAATCTGTTAGCGATAAGATCAATAATTTGTTCATGGCCATCATTCTCCCCTCTAATAACCATTTTTTTGACTTCTTTTGTCTCATCTTTCGCTAAAATATTTTTTATTTGTTTTAATGACTCTGAAATATCTAAAGCTTTTGATGTATACTTTACCTTCATAGAATCTGCATTTAGTTTATCAATCATTTTTTTATCTCTTTGCGTTGACTGATTTTTATTCTTTATTTTATCTACATCTACAATTCTAGAAATATTAAACTCAATTTCTTTTAGATCATCAATGTGTTTTAAATTATCAATTTTTGTGTTATTTATAGCAACGTTCAATTTGGCACCTTTTTTCTTAACTGTTCTATAAAAAAAACTTTTAAAATCTGATTGAGAAATCCCTCCTCTATTTGATGGAATAATCACTACTCCATATCTAGGGCAAAATAACACTACAGTATCAACTGTTAAGCCTTGCTCCGGTTCATCGCCATATTCAGATCTACCATCTTTTACTGTTTTTTTAATTTCATTTATAACTGCAATTTTTGTAGTAACCGTTTTAGATAAACAAAAAACCCAAACTTCATTATTTATGTACTTATATTTTTCAATATAGTTAAATCCGATATAAGTTGATTTTTTACATTTAATAAAATTAAAATCTTTATTTTTTTCAAATTCTTCCAAAGATTCTTTTAAATATTCATTCATTCTTTCATAATTTTTGTCAACCTTACCTTTAAATTCATAAGTTAAAACAAAGAAATCATATTTTTTTGTAATCGTATTCATTTCCCCTTAACCTCTTTCGTGTGTAGTTTTATACATTATATATTTAAATCTACAAAATAAAAAGATTATATATGAAAAAAGCAACTAATATCGGGGAATGACATTAGTTGCAACTACACAATACCATTATACAATATTTTAGCACCTAGTACTAATTATATAATCATTTCTTATTTTCTCCTTTGATATAGGCATATAAAACGCCACCACCACCTATAAGTACAGCAAAAATGACACTTACCCATAACCCAATAGACATATTATCGTCCCTCCTTTACTTAAACGATACCCTCACATATATTTATATAACTTCCTTTATTCCTCAAATCTCCCAATATCATCAATATGAAAATCAGTATTTGGATATTGCTTTTCCTATTCTATTAAATCTCGCTCATTCTTCTCATCGTCTTGAACAAGACTATCAATAAATATTGGTGTTGCCACATTTATATCCACTTTATCAGTAAATATAATGTGTTAATGTCGAATAAGGTCACAAGCTTTTAAACGATCATTCGCTTTAATGGGCACTTCACATGTTCGTTGTTTACGAGGTTCATGTGTCCTGTGTCGGGGTTCTTTTCAAATGAACTTTTCTTAACTACAACTTCTTTCACTTCAGTTTCCTCACCCACTGCTGAACGTGATAGCAAGTATAGTGTTTTTTTCGCAGTTAAAATGGTATCGTCTATAATCTCATCTTTCTTGCTTTGAATATAGTCTTTTACTTTCTCATTGCGCAAAAGTCTGCTACCTGTTACATATGCGCTATTTGAGCTATAACCGGCATTTATAATGCTTTGAGTAACGTTAAGTATCATAAAAATTACTCATTCACAAAACTCTCTTTTCTACTTGTTTATTCGTCCTAATAATCACTACGTCTCTCTCAAATGACATATATTTTAGTTCTTTTATTCGAGCTACATCAAATATTTACTACTAACCACATCACATACAATAAAAGCCCACAACCACATGGGTCGCAGGCTATATAATGGATACGGCTGGAGTTCATTAATGCGTTTATCTTTTCACATAAAAATTGCTATAATTTTTGTCGTAGTAATGTTTAAGATGTCTTTTCAGTTGCGTGTAAAATTGAAAAATTACAAGAGCTTTATGTATCTATTAGGTTTGATTAAATTAATATTCACACTCTTGCTCTTCACTTCAAAATAATGCTTTTTTTATGAATTACTTTGTTTTTTCTTACTTTCTCTAAATTCCTCATCAGATTTTCCATGAATTATAAAATCTACGATCACGTATAAAATACTACCAATAATATTGAATATTAACTCCAAATAGATGCCCTCCATAGACTTTTAATTATATTACCAAGAATGATATTAATTTAATGCACTCAGTATCTACAAATATTTATCTTTAATTATGAGCTATTTTATATGCTTCAGTGAACAATTCATTCTATTAGGTAGTAATCGACATAGTACGTTTCTAAGAGTAAAGAACATACTGATTAGATAGTAAACATATTTAATAATTCTCTAAACCTTTATTTCGTTTGCTAATAACTAAGCCTATTGCTAAACCAATAAATGTTCCAAAAGGAAACCCCATTATAAAACTGAATAATACAGTGAAACCTAATATACTTAAAATTGGATGAATATAAATTTTATTTTGATTATTCATATGTATAACTCCTTTTGTAATTATAATAAGTTACCTACTTTTAATGATATCATAATCAGTTTATTTCAAAACCTGAATTATAAATATAGCCTGTATCAAAAAATCAAAAACGCTTATATACCTCTTTACTTTATTCATTCCTCAAACTTAACTCATTTTCATTTTGGCCTTTACTATCAACAAATATTGGCAATTAATTAAAAATGGAGGCAGTTATGTTTAAAATTCATGATGAGACATATATTAGAAGAACGATAAAATTTTTAGTTACAATATTAATAATTTTCTTAGTCACCTTTATTTTAGCAATTATATTTAGCCCTTCTACTGAAACCATAAAAAATCTATCTAAAGGTATACCCAGTAACGTTGCCAATGCAGTAGGGTTAGAAAAAGTTTGGGAATATATACTAAATAATGGGTTTAAAGTTCCTTTTCAAATGCTAATATTAGCTATCATTCCAATCCCTTTTTTATATTATTTAAACATTATCTCTACAGCGATTCCTCCTGCTATAGCTCTAGGTTTCGTAATTAATTATGACATTTATAAAGGGACTATGGTGACTATATCTTCAATCCCTCACTTCTTCGTAGAAATATTAGCTTTTTGCTTTGTTGCTAGCGGTCTCGTCAAAGTTAACCAAGCTATTATTAGAAAAATCACCAACTTATTTAGAAAAAACAAAAAAGAGAATTTATCTCTAAAATTATCTATAATCAACTTATTGAAAATATATGTATTTATAGCCTTACCTTTATTTGTAATAGCAGCTTTTTTCGAGAATTATTTATCTAAATTTATATTTGATCTACTAACCTAAAATAACAAGCCCTCTACGATCGATATTGGACTTCCTTGTATTTCTCTAATTTAATATACATCCCAAACATGAAAATCAGTATTCGATTAATGCTTATCCAACTTTTATAAAATCCGTTCAGCTTAGCTTTTTGTCAACAATTACTTTAGAATCAATATTTATTATTACCTTTAATAACATTTACTTAATTAAATATTTTGGAATTAAATTGTAATATTAAATTAAATATAACATATGAAAGGATATTAATAGCATGAATTTTAAATTATTAGGAGCTGCATTATTATCAGCAACAGTTTTACTAACTGCATGTGGTCAAAATAATGACAAAGCAATGAAAGACGAAAATAAAAAATCAGAAACTAAGTCTGATAAAAAATCTAATGATCCAAAGAAAGATAAACAAAGTAAGAAGGATAAGAAGAAAGAACATAAAATGCAATCTAAAGAAGAAGCACTAAACCAATCTGTTGAACAGAATACTAATCAACAACAATCTACTGAACAAACTAATCAACAGACACAACAACAAAACGTTCAGACTCAAGACAATAATAGGGCTTTAACTAAACAACAAATGGAAGCTAATGCAAAAGTTGCTAAACAAAATGGCTATACAGGTATACCTAATGGAGATATGGGAGGCGTTCCTACTTCCGAAAAATCTTATTCTAACGACCAATTAGACCCTGAAACTGGACTGCCTAAAGATGGTGCAGTCCCTAAAGATTCAGAATAAAAAACACTTCCGCATGATCCATTTTAATATGAATTCAACGAAAATGTTTTTATATTATTCCCAATATATATCTATAGCTTATTAAATTGGTAGTGTTTTTATGTGCTGGGGCAATACTGTGGCAACGAAAATAAAAAGCCCACAACCACATGGGTTGCAGGCTATATAATGGAGACGGCGGGATTTGAACCCGCGTCCAGAGGTCCTGATACATATCTTTCTACGTGTGTAGTTTATCATTGAGTTTCGCATAATGAGAGGTGATAAACAACCAACATTATGCTAGTTTGATTGGTTTTCATCTAAACAGACTTCAAACGGCAGTGTTTAGCATATCCTACTTAGGTTGAATCGCGTTAACAGCACATAGGAGATGCTGTTAGGCGATGCAGAGTGCTATTACGCAGCTACTGCGAAATTATTGTTTGATTTGCCAGTTATTATAAACTGAGTGTGTTAGTGACGGAGACAACCCTCCGACACGCTTAATAAGCTCTGGGGACCCCTGTCGAATCCATAAACGTCCCCGTAATAAAATGTACTTTGTAGAAATCAAACATATCATTAATATCATTGTCACTCGCACTTGATGAACAACGCCTGAGTCACCTAAAATAAGATGTTCTTACTTGACCACTTTTCTAACAAAGCACTTATTAATATATCAAATGTAGCCCGTGTAAGCAATAGTATTGCTTAATAACGGGCTTTTACTGCGCGATCCATATCACGTTTGACTGCTTTTTCTTTTAAAGCTTGTCGTTTGTCATATTTTTTCTTACCGCGTGCAATACCTAATAATACTTTGCATTGACCATGCTTTAAGTACAATTTTAGCGGAATAATAGAATACCCAATTTCTCGTGTGCGGTCACCTAATTTAATAATTTCTCTTTTATGAAGGAGCAACTTACGTGATCGCAATGGATCATGGTTAAATCGGTTACCTTCTTCATAAGGCGCAATATGCATATTATTTAAATAGATTTCACCACGTTTTACTTGAGCATAGCTATCTTTAAGATTGGCGCTACCTCTACGTATAGATTTAATTTCTGTACCTTGTAACACAATCCCCGCTTCAATCGTATCTTCTATATTATAATCATGTCTTGCTTTACGGTTTTCAGCTAATGTGCCTGGTGATTTTTTCTTAGCCATTCTGTCTCACCTCTTTGCTGCTTATTTTTTCTTTTTACGTGATTTTTTCTTAACGCTTTTATCTTTATAGAATGGTTTATGCTTCGTGTTGCCTTTTTTATCTTGTTGGCGTGCATTTTTACCTTTACGTTGTTTACGTTTGTTTTTACCGTTTCCTTTATCATCAGATTTTGATTTATCTAATGATTTACCACGTGTTTTTGCTTGAATGGTCTTACCACGCGCTGGTCGTTGGCTTCTATCATTCTTAGGTAATGGCATTCCTACGATTTGGAAATCAATCATGCGTTCATCCACATCGACATGTGTCACTTTGACTTTGACAGCGTCACCGATACGGAACACTTTGGCTTGGCGTTCACCAATTAATGCCATTTGACGTTCATCAAATTGATAATAATCATCGGTCATATTTGAAATATGGACCATACCTTCAATAGTATTTGGTAATTCAATGAACATACCAAAATTAGCTACAGAACTAATGATACCTTCGAATTCGTCACCAATGTGTTGAATCATATATTCAGCTTTCTTCAACTCATCTGTATCACGTTCTGCTTCAATCGCACGTCGTTCACGTTGAGATGTGTGTTCAGCTAGTTCTGGTAGTTTATCTTCCCATTTATGTTGTTCCTTTTTATCCATTGAATGTTCAATAAGGTATTTACGAATTAAACGATGTACCGTTAAATCCGGATAACGACGTATAGGTGATGTGAAATGTGTGTAATACTCTGCAGATAGACCAAAGTGACCTAAGTTCACATCATCATAATGTGCTTGTTGCATTGAACGTAACATCATCGTTGAGATAACCATTTGTTCTGGTCGTCCTTCAACCTCTTCTTGAATATTTTGAAGCGTTGTCGGATGAATATCTTCGCCTGTACCTTTAATCATAATGCCAAAGTTCGTAATAAAGTCAAAGAACTGTCTCAAACGTTCTGATTTAGGTTGTTCGTGGACACGATAGATAA
Organism: Staphylococcus warneri; assembly: GCF_900636385.1. Taxonomy (NCBI): domain Bacteria; kingdom Bacillati; phylum Bacillota; class Bacilli; order Caryophanales; family Staphylococcaceae; genus Staphylococcus; species Staphylococcus warneri. The sequence continues at coordinate 1,928,409 of NZ_LR134269.1, forward strand.
ATGGTACTTCTAGTTTATTAAAGTGTTCAGCTACGGTTTCATTAGCCGCTAACATGAATGACTCAATTAAACGTTCACCTTCACCACGTTCGCGCACTTGTACATCTGTTGGAATGCCATCTTCATTAACAAGTACTTTCGCTTCGTTAATGTCGAAATCAATTTCACCACGACGTTTTCTCATATTTACTAAAAGGTTAGATAAATCTTGTGCCAAGTCAAGCATTGGTGTGACTTCACTATATTGACGACGCACATCTGGATTTTGTTCAGTAATAATTTGGTTAACCGCATCATAAGTCATTCTGTAGTTTGAATGGATGACACTATCAAAAATGTCATGGTTCACTACTTCACCACGTGCATTGATTTCCATACGACAACTTAACGTTAAACGATCAACTTCAGGATTTAATGAACAAATACCATTACTTAATCTATGCGGAATCATTGGAATAACTCTGTCTACTAAGTACACGCTTGTAGCTCTATCATAAGCCTCTTTATCTAAAGCTGAATCTTCAGTTACATAATAACTAACATCTGCAATACTTACAGTTAATTCCGTATTACCATTTTTTAATTTTTTAACGCTAATGGCGTCATCTAAGTCTTTAGCATCTGCGCCATCAATTGTAATCGTTAATTCGTCTCTTAAATCATGACGTCCTTCGATTTCAGAAGGTTCAATTTCATCAGGAACATCTTCAGCTTCTTTAAGTACATTATCTGGGAATTCTATTTCAATACCATGTTGATAAATGATAGATAAAATATCTACACCAGGATCGTTTTTATGGCCTAGTATTGCTGAAATGTGGCCTTCCGGGTTATCTGTACCATCAGCATATTTAGTGATTTGCACTAATACTTTATGACCATCTACTGCACCTAAGCTTTGACCCTTAGGAATAAAGATATCCTGCATAATACGTTTATCATCTGGAATGACAAACCCGAAATGTTTCGCTTCACTATAAGTACCTACTACTTGAGTGACAGAGTGTTTTTCGATGGATTTGACTTCCCCTTCTGTCTTGCCTTTAAAGTCGCCTCTACCTTTGTGAACTTCTACAATGACGGTATCTCCATCTAAGGCTCTATTGATTTTTGTTGGCGGGATGAAGATGTCATCTACACCCTCTTCTTCTGGTCTTAAGAACGCAAATCCTTTTTTATTCTGACTTAACGTTCCTCTTACTAATTTCGAATTTGACTTACTAGATTGCTTTCGTTGATATCTATCTGTCTTCGTACGTTCAATCAAACCAGTTTGTTCTAGTTCAACAAGCACCTTTATTAAATCTCTGAATGAGTCGGCACTATTTAAACCTAACGCATCTTGAAAATCTGATACTGACATGGGTTCGTAGTCAGGTTGTTTAATCATTTCTTCGATGGATTGTTTTAAATTCATTATGCCCCTCCTTTCTAATTATCTTGTTTATTTTTATTCTGACCAATCTAATGATTCTAAAAATTCGTATATATCCTCAAAGACTTGTTCTTTTTCTTTATCGATTGTGATTACATGTCCTGAGTTCGCATACCATTTAATATCTTTATCATCAGATTCTACAGTTTCATATATATAATTTGCTGATTGAGGATCAATCATTTTATCTTGTTCTGCTTGAACAACTAATATTGGGTCCATCACTTCATCCACTTGATCTTTAACGCCTTTCATTGTAGCACTTAATTCTTCAAGTGTTTCAGTTGGATGGAAATGTTCCATTTCTTGATCAATGGTCGCTTGATCTTTACCCTCATATTTCTTGAAATTTCTAGCATATTCTAAAAACCCGTCGTAAATTGTGCTCGATGACTTATCATCCATAGGAGCGCACATAGTTATAATACCCTTAACATCTCTGTTTAAGCTTAATTTTAGAGCAAAAACGCCACCTAATGATAATCCCGCAACTGCGATTTCATCATATCCTTGATCAACTAAATATTGATAGCCATCTAAGACATCTTTAAACCATACGTATGGACTTGATTTTAATATCTCTTCAGGTGGTGCAGCATGTCCCTCATATTGTGGCGCATAAGATGTATAGCCCTTTTTCTGTAAGAAACGGCCTAATTGTCTTACATCTGAAGAATTACCTGTAAATCCATGTAATAACAATACTGCACGCTTGCCCTCTTCGAAAAAGAAAGGCTTAGGTAGTTTAATTTGCATGATGTTCATCCCTCTTCCAAAAGTATTCATAAACCATTTTTATATCAAACGACTTCCCTTTATTAGTCAATATCTCTACCATTCATTTTCTCTTTATTATAAATAAAAAAGCCCGACATGAACATCGTCGGACCTTATAAACCAAGATAACTTATGCCAATCATAAGTAAAAAGAATATTACAGATAAAATTATTGTTAATCTATGCAAGAATAAATCGACGCCACGTTGTTTTTGTTTACCAAATAACTGTTCTGCGCCGCCACTGATAGCACCTGAAAGTCCATTACTTTTTCCTTCTTGGAGTAATACAACAGTCACTAATGCAATACAATCTATAATTAATAATACGACGAAAAATGTATGCATAAAAATTGTCCTCCATTCATTATATACGAATCGAATTATAACACACATTCGTATTGTTTATCAATCTTCTATCGATTGAACGTACTTTTACGCTTAATTGATACGACTAACATATAAGCTGCTAAAATAAGTGAACCAATCACTACAATTAAAATTGGTAATATGGCAATCACACTTTTAACATCTAGTATCGCTTGTACAACCATGTATAAATTGACGAGTGTAAAGAAAGCATTCGAAATATATACTGCAAACATAAACCACCATAAATAAGGATGGCGATTCCAATATGCAATGACACCTGATAAATAAGCTAATAAATACATGACACCGTCAAATCTAAAACTGTTTAATACTTGATTTACTGAATTAGTCGTTGTCTTTTGACCTGCTAGTGATAACAGTGTTTTGACAGTTGTAGCATCTAACACGATAAAATTATGAATGATTAACAATATGAAAAATATAAGTGAACTGATAGCTATTACATTACCTGTAACGACTTCTCTTTTTGTTGTTTCAGCCATTGTCGTTCTCCTTTTATAATTGAATACTTACATTATTATACCAGTTTGTATATATAAGTTAAATCATACTTATTGATATACATTTTATTGATTAGACACAATAGCATGAACATATAAAAAACCCGTTACAGCCTCAACTCTGTAACGGGTTATATTTCTAGGATGCACATCCTAGACTTTTAGCGTGAACTCAATAATTTTAAAGATAAAACAAAACTTATTTGTCTAAATTGTAGAATGATTTAATACCATCAAATTTAGCAGTTTCGTATAATTCATCTTCAATACGTAATAATTGATTGTATTTAGCAATACGGTCAGTTCTTGATAATGAACCAGTTTTGATTTGACCAGCGTTTGTAGCAACAGCGATATCAGAAATTGTTGTATCTTCTGTTTCACCTGAACGGTGAGAAACTACTGCTGTGTAACCAGCTTTTTGAGCCATTTCGATTGCATCGAATGTTTCAGTTAAAGTACCGATTTGGTTAACTTTGATTAAGATTGAGTTACCAATACCTTGTTCGATACCTTTAGATAAGATTTCAGTGTTAGTTACGAATAAATCGTCACCAACTAATTGTACTTTATCACCGATACGTTCTGTAAGTTGTTTCCAACCTTCCCAGTCGTTTTCGTCCATACCGTCTTCAATAGTGATGATTGGGTATTTGTTAATTAATTGTTCTAAGTAGTCAACTTGTTCAGCTGCGCTACGTTTAGCACCATGTTCACCTTCGAATTTAGTGTAGTCATAAACACCATTTTCGTAGAATTCTGATGAAGCACAGTCAAATCCTAAGAATACTTCTTCACCTGGTTTGTAACCAGCAGCTTCGATAGCTTGGATAATTGTTTCTACAGCATCTTCTGTACCTTCAAATTTAGGAGCGAAACCACCTTCGTCACCTACTGCAGTTTCTAATCCACGTTTACTTAAAATTGATTTTAAGTTATGGAAGATTTCAGCGCCCCAACGTAATGATTCTTTGAATGATTCAGCACCTACTGGTAAAATCATGAACTCTTGGAATGCGATTGGCGCATCTGAGTGAGAACCACCGTTAACGATGTTCATCATTGGAACTGGTAATTGTTTACCGTTAAATCCACCTAAGTATTTGTATAAAGGTTGACCTAATAAGTCAGCTGCTGCTCTAGCTACGGCAATTGATACACCTAAAATAGCGTTAGCACCTAATTTACCTTTATTTGAAGTACCGTCTAATTGAATCATCATTTTGTCGATAGATACTTGATCTAATACTGAGAATTCACCTTCAACGATTTCTGGTGCGATGATTTCATTTACGTTTTCAACAGCTTTAGTAACACCTTTACCTAAGTAACGTGATTTGTCACCGTCACGTAATTCTACTGCTTCGTGTTCACCTGTAGAAGCACCTGATGGTACTAATGCACGGCCGAAAGCGCCACTTTCAGTTAATACTTCTACCTCAACTGTTGGGTTACCACGTGAGTCTAAGACTTCGCGAGCGTAAACATCTGTAATAATTGGCATGTTTAATTTCTCCTTTAAATATATGATTTAAAGCTATTATAGCTTTATTTATTTAATTAATAAAATGATAATACATGTTGTTAACGAAAAGTTAACAAACAAGGGAACTTAATTCCTTATTTGAAACACATTTTCTATAAATTAATGATTAATTAAAGATTCACCTGTCATATCTTCAGGTTGTTGAACATTTAATAAATCTAATAATGTTGGTGCTAAGTCACCTAAGCGACCAGTTTCTCTTAAAGTTACGCCTTCTTTTGTAACAATAACTGGAACTGGGTTAGTTGTATGTGTAGTCATTGGTTGATCATCATCTGTTAAGACTTGGTCAGAGTTACCATGGTCTGCAGTGATAATCGCATGACCACCCATATCGATAATTTTATCTACAACTTCACCTAAACATTCATCAACAGCTTCGATAGCTTTGATTGTTGGCTCTAACATACCACTGTGACCAACCATGTCAGGATTAGCAAAGTTTAATAAGATTAAATCTAAATCACCTTTGTCTAATTCTTCTAATAAGGCATCTTTTACTTCATATGCGCTCATTTCTGGTTTTAAGTCATAAGTTGCAACTTTAGGTGAATCGATTAAACGTCTACGTTCACCTTCAAATTCAGCATTACGACCACCACTCATGAAGTAAGTGACATGAGGGAATTTTTCAGTCTCAGCAATACGTAATTGTGTAAGATTATTATCTTGAGCAACTTCACCAATTGTATTTTTAAGATCTACTTTTTCAAATACAACTTCAGCATCAACGTCATCGTTGTATTTTGTAAATGTAGCATAGAATAAGTCATTAACTCGTTCTACTTTGAAACCTTCAAATGCTTTATTAGTGAATACTTCTGATAATTGTGCAGCTCTGTCTGGACGGAAGTTATAGAAAATAACTGCATCTCCGTCATTAACGCCATCATTTTGTCCTTCAACGATAAATGGTTCAACAAACTCATCTGTTAAATCTTTATCATAGTTCGCTTCTACACCTTCTTTAGCAGTAGCGAATGTAGGACCTTCAAAATTACGAATTGCGTTGTAAGCTTTTTCTTCACGATCCCAACGTTTATCACGGTCCATTGCATAATAACGTCCAGATACTGAAGCAAATTGGCCTACACCTAATTCTTTAAATTTAGCTTCTGTTTCTTCGATATATTTAATTGCAGATTTTTGATCAACGTCACGTCCATCTAAAAATGCATGTACATATACTTTTTCAACACCTTGCTTTTTAGCTAATTCTAAAATAGCAAATAAGTGTTTATAATGACTGTGAACACCGCCATCTGATAGTAAACCGAATACATGTAATGCAGAATTGTTGTCTTTCACATGTTTTACTGCGTTATTTAACACATCATTTTCGAAGAAGTCTCCGTCTTCGATTGATTTGTTAATACGAGTTAAACTTTGATAAACAATACGTCCAGCACCAATATTCATGTGTCCTACTTCAGAGTTACCCATTTGGCCTTCAGGAAGACCAACATCTAATCCACTTGCCTCTATTTGAGTAGTTGGATATTTATTGTAGTAACGATCAAAATTAGGTTTGTTTGCTAATTTTACAGCGTTACCGTGTTCACTTTCACGATTTGCAAAACCATCTAAAATGATTAAGGCAGTTGGTTGTTTTGCCATAATTATTTTGCACCTTCTAACAATTGTTCAAAATCTTCTACTTTTAATGAAGCGCCGCCTACTAATGCGCCGTCGATATCTGATTGAGCCATATATTCTTTGATGTTGTTAGGTTTAACACTACCACCATATTGAATACGAGTTGCATCAGCTACATCTTGGCTTGATAAGTCTGCAATTGTTTTACGAACATGTGCACACATTTCATTAGCATCTTCAGATGTAGATGATTTACCAGTACCGATAGCCCAAATTGGTTCATATGCAATCACAACTTGTTTAAGTTGGTCATTTGATAAACCTTCAACAGCTTTCTTAACTTGGTTACCTACAACTTCATTAGCTTTACCACTTTCACGTTCTTCATCTGATTCACCAACACAAATGATTGGTGTCATGCCGTGATTGAAGATAGCGTGCGCTTTTTTATTAACTTCTTCGTCTGTTTCGTGGAATAAGTCACGACGTTCAGAGTGTCCGATGACAACATATTTCACGCCTAAATCAGCTAATGCTACTGGAGAAGTTTCTCCTGTGAAAGCACCATTATCTTCAAAATATGCATTTTGAGCACCGATTTGTAAGCCTTTAGCTTTACCATCTTTAACTGCTGTGATTAATGCATCTAATTGAATTGTTGGTGCACAAATTACTGATTCAACTTCTTTAGGATCAGGTAATGTTGATAATTCATTAACGAAATCTTTAGCTTCTTGAACTGTTTTGTTCATTTTCCAGTTACCTGCGATAATTGGTGTTCTCATTCAATACACTCCTTAATATTTTAATGTTTATTGGTATACTATATATCTTTCAACATTCGTTTTCCCGAATATATCTGAGAAAAACACAACATTTTATAGATATTATTTATTGTTGATTGCTTTAATACCAGGTAATTCTTTACCTTCTAAGTATTCTAATGATGCACCGCCACCAGTAGAAATGTGAGTGAAGTTATCTTCGAATCCTAGTGAGATTGCTGCTGCTGCAGAATCACCACCACCGATAATTGTCACGGCATCTTTTAAGTTAGCGATTGACTCACATACACCGATAGTACCTTGAGCAAAGTTACTAAATTCGAATACACCCATAGGTCCATTCCATACTAATGTATGCGCACCTTGTAATTCTTTGTTAAATAATTCAACAGTTTTAGGACCAACATCCATTGCTTCTTGGTCTTTTGGAATATCATCAATTGATACTTCAGTGATTTCTGCATCATTTGAGAATTCTTTTGCTACTTTAGCGTCAACAGGTAATACAATTTGGTCTCCATTGCTTTCTAGTAATTCTTTAGCAAAGTCAATTTTGTCTTCTTCTAATAAAGATAATCCAATTTCTTTACCTTGTGCTTTAAGGAATGTATAAGCCATTCCACCACCGATAAGGATTTTATCAGCAATGTTTAATAAGTTTTTGATTACACCGATTTTATCAGAAACTTTAGCACCACCAAGGATTGCTACCACTGGTTTGTGTGGATCATTTACTACGCCACCAATGAATTTAATTTCTTTTTCCATTAAGAAACCAGCTGCAGTTTCTAAATGAGTAGAAATACCTACGTTAGAAGCATGTTCACGGTGAGCAGTACCGAATGCATCATTTACAAATACGTCACCTAATGAAGCCCAGTATTTACCTAATTCTGGGTCATTTTTAGATTCTTTTTTACCATCTAAATCTTCAAAACGAGTATTTTGTACTAATAATACATCACCAGCTTTAAGATCTTTGATTGCAGATTCTAATTTTTCGCCACGAGTTTCAGGTACAAATACAACGTCTTTATCCAATTTTTTAGATAAGTCATCTGCAACAGGTTTTAAAGTTAATGATTCTTTGTCGCTTTCTTCTTTCACTTTACCTAAGTGTGAGAATAAGACAACTTTACCACCTTGTTCGATGATGTATTTGATTGTTGGTAATGCTTGAACAATACGGTTATCGTTTGTGATTTCACCGTCTTTTAATGGTACGTTGAAGTCCGCACGAACTAATACCGTTTTGTCTTTAAGTTCTAAATCAGAAACTATTTTTTTAGCCATTTTCATTTCCTCCTTTAATTAGGAAAACATATATTAAAAAATAAGCGGAGAAGCGTTTGTGCTCCCCGCTTACTCATAAGCTTTATTATAAAATTTAACAGTTAAGAGCACTAGTTAAATTAACTATGCTTTAATTATTTAGATAACTCAGCTAATTTGTTTAAAGTACGTACTAATTGAGCAGTGTATGACATTTCATTGTCGTACCAAGCAGCTACTTTAACTAATTGACGACCACCAACAGCCATTACACGAGTTTGAGTTGCATCGAATAATGAACCGTAAGTCATACCAACTACATCAGAAGATACGATTTCGTCTTCAGTGTAACCGAATGATTCGTCAGAAGCTTGTTTCATTGCTTCGTTAACTTGTTCAACTGTTACGTCTTTTTCTAATACTACTGTTAATTCAGTTAATGAACCAGTTGCAACTGGAACACGTTGTGCACCACCGTCTAATTTTCCGTCGATTTCAGGAATTACTTTACCGATTGCTTTAGCAGCACCAGTTGAGTTAGGGATGATGTTTTCTGCTGCAGCACGAGCACGACGTTTGTCGCCTTTTCTGTGTGGAGCATCTTGAGTATTTTGGTCACCAGTGTAAGCGTGGATAGTTGTCATTAAACCTTCAACTAAACCGAACTCATCACTTAACACTTTAGCTACAGGAGCTAATGAGTTAGTAGTACATGATGCACCTGATACTACTGTTTCAGAACCATCTAATTCATCGTGGTTAGTGTTGTAAACGATTGTTTTTAAGTCACCAGTTGCTGGAGCTGAGATTAATACTTTTTTAGCACCTGCGTCAACATGAGCTTGTGCTTTATCTTTGTCAGTATAGAAACCAGTACATTCTAATACTACGTCGATATCTAAGTCTTTCCAAGGTAATTTGCTTGCATCTGGTTCATCGAATGATTTAACTTCTTTACCGTTAACACGGAATCCACCGTCGATAACTTCTACTTCACCAGTGAAGCGACCTTGCATAGTGTCATATTTTAATAAGTGTGCTAACATATCGTCATCAGTTAAGTCGTTTACTGCAACTACTTCTAAACCTTCTACGTCTTGAATTCTTCTAAATGCTAAACGACCAATTCTACCAAAACCATTAATTGCTACTTTTACTGCCATTATAATGGCCTCCTTTAATAATGATATTTAAAAAGCTTTGAACTTTTTATTCCTAATTTAATATTACTTTCGCCGCAGCTTCATCAGTGATTAACACTGTGTTGTCAGGGGCAATGGTTAAGTAAGCTTTAATTGCTTCACCCTTAGATTGTCCACCTGCCACTGCATAGATAAAGTCTTTGGACTCAAGATCTTCTAATTGTAATCCTATTGTCTTTACTTTGTGGACGACATGACCTTGAGCATCAAAATAATAACCAAATGCTTCACCCACGGCTTGGTGATGTTGAAGCTTATCAATCACATCTTTATGTGACTGTCGTCGATGCGCCATCTTCAGCGCATCACCAATACCATGTATCGTTACATTCGCTTGTTTAATTTTATCCAATGTATGACTGACTGAAGGTTCTAACATTAATGTATTATATGTAGATTCACTTACGTTATCAGGCACATATAATGTTGTGTAATAACCACCCGCTTGTTGTGCCATACTTGATGCAATCGTATTTGCTTGATATACCATATTTTCACCAAGACCACCACGAGCAGGTACGAAAAACACATTAAATGGTAGTAAATGAATAGATTCACTTACATAAGCCATTGTTGAACCACCAGTTACTGACACAATTGCATCTTCGTATAAACTACTTTCTAATAACTGGCCAGCCTGTCTGCCCATTTCTCTTTTAACTGATTGTTTCTCGTCTGAATCACCAGGGACAACATGAACTTCTTTTATGTTGTACTTTTCTTTAATAGCGTTAGCCATTTTGTGATCATCTGAATAATGATTGAAATAATCATTTAATTGATTGATTACCTCTTTACCCTTTTCAGTGATTTCCATTCCTGTTGATTTAACTTTGATTAGTTCTTGTTTTTTTAACAAATCTGTTTCAGAACGTAGAACTCTTTCCGTCAAATCCATATGTTCACTTAAACTACGTCGTCCAACTGGCTCATTTTGAGAAATAGTAGCTAAGATTGAAAAACGACGATACATCTTTTCGACCAAATCTGGAATAAGTTGTTGTTGAATTTCGATCAAATCTTTCACTACTCTTTCCTCCTTGTATATTTCTAAAGGATGAGTCAATATTGCTTGAATCATAGAGGATTGACGTTTGAAGTCCCACGTGGGACAGAATCTAACCTCTTTACAATTGCAATAGTACTATTATGCGAATTAAAATGCAAGTAAATCCGCTCAAAATTTTCCAAATATTGTGTAAAGCGATTTCATTTACTTTAGGTATGGTTACGTGAATTCAATCACTTATTCATGATATTTTAAGCTATTCATCAACTTTTAGTTGTACGCTATTAAATTGATAAATATTATTCTACACATTGATAATATTACCCTTTATGTTACGAGTTAACCATCTCTTTATAAAGCAACAATTCTTTTATAACATTGTGCTTTTCATTTATAATCAATATAAGGACAACTCTTTTTGAAAGAAGGTTTAATTTATTTTGAGTACTGATGAGGAAAATAAAATAGAAGTTATTGATCCAACTGATCCACGTTATAAAGATGATGAACATTTTCATCAAAATCGCTATGACGATAACAAATCCAATCATCAAGTTTATACATATGGATGTACACACACGGGATGTGGATGTTCTATTGGTTGCTCTACACTAATGCTCATTTCTCTTATAATCACAATGTTCATTTATTGGTTATTTTAAATGGTATTTGAGGCACAGTACTGAATTTACTTACTTTTAAAAATAGAAAAGCCGATAAGGTCAGTACATTAACTTGCAAATCGCAATTGTACGAAATACCTTATCGGCCTTTTATTTTTTATTCATCAGATTTATTGTTAGACGAACTATTTTGACTTTGTGAACTTTGACTATTGTTGGATTGTTGTGATGCACTACGTTGCGTATTATTATTTGAGTTATTCTGTGTTGATTGTTGGGCACTTGGCTTTTCTTGAGTACTTGGTTTAGGTTGTGAACTTGGTTTCTCTTGAGTACTTGGCTTTTGTTGTGTGCTAGGTTTCTCTTGCGTGCTTGGTTTTTCTTGGGTACTTGGTTTCTCTTGAGTGCTTGGCTTTTCTTGCTTACTTGGTTTTTCTTTAGTTGGTGCTTCTTTAGTTTTATTATCTACTTTTGGTTTTTGTTGTGTCTTAGGCTGTTGTGATTTGGGTTGTTGCGTAGAAGGTTGTTGCTGTGTTGTTGGTTGTTGTCTCGTCTGTTGTTGTGATGGTTGCTGTTGTGTATTTTGCTTTTCATTAGACTTTTTGTCAGACGATTTTTCTTTTTTATCTTTGTCGTCTTTGTCTTTTTTATCTTTTTGTTCTTGCTTCGTCTCATTATTTAATCGTTCATTAGCTTTCTTTGAATGATCTACAAATGAAAATATAGCAAATGTTAAACCACCTAGTAGCAATAATACGATAATGATACTAATAATTTTCGCAATGCCACTCATACCTTTTTTACCTTGATTGTCGTACTCATTAAAATCTTGCTTTGACATATTCTCCCTCACTTTAAACATGGAATATCATATTATTATAAATAAATTTATATCTTAAGTTGTCGTTATGTTTTATTCATCAAAAATTTATATTTAGAATTTCGATAGAATTAGCAAATTACTATTTACTTAATCTCATCTCATTTATGATAACATCATAATGAAGAAGAAACATCCATTTTAAACTTTTTTAATATAAATTTAATAGGAACGGTTTGTGATAATAATGAAGAAAATGATTGAAGATCACTTAGAGAGTCATACTAATGATAACCACAAAATTACATTAAAAAAGATGTTGATAAGTAATGATCAACATCAAAATAAATCTCCCATCTTAAGTAATAGCTGGTTTTATATCATCGTTTTTTTGATACTTTTCACTTTCATTTGGTTTTTTCTTTAAAATAACATTTAACAATTAAATGATTTTTTCTATTATAAATATGCACACAATTTTTTATTAAGTTTATTTCTGTAAAAAGATGTAAAAATCATTTAAAATAATAATAAAGAGAGAAAAAAAGACCCATACGTTGCTCGCATGGGCCCACTACTAAAGGGAGTCAAAATTTACCTTCGCTAGTATATTATGGGGTATACTCATACTAATTAAGAGATGTTTAATTAATTTCCGAAGGTACAAGTCAATTATAACTTAACAGAAATTTTTTTAAATACGAATATAAAAAAGTATTTGACATATTGTTGGCTAAAAATTGGATAAATTTTGAATAATAAGAATCACTACTAACTATTAATAAGGTTAGAATTTTTTATTGAGGTGAGATAATGAAACAATATTTAATTACTGGTGGAACTGGCATGGTAGGTTCACACTTAGTGAATGAAATTAAGAAATCAAACGCTCATATTACTATTTTGACTCGACATGATGAACAATCGAACGATTCTCAGATTTCATATGTGAATTGGTCTAAACACGGTTGGGAAAGTAAAGTGCCTGATATCGATATCGTTATTAATCTAGCTGGTGCAACACTTAATAAACGTTGGACTAAAGACTACAAACAAACATTAATGTTAAGCAGAATTCAATCTACACAAGCCCTTTTTGAATTATTTAAAGAAAGAGAAAAGAAGCCAGAAGTATTATTTAATGCTAGTGCTATGGGATATTACCCACCTAATTATCATCATAGTTATACAGAACTTTTTAAAACATTACCGTTTGACTTTTTATCAGATATTGTTTATCAATGGGAAAGATTTGCTAAGCAATTCGAAGCATTTGGAACAAGAGTCGTTTTAGGTCGCTTTGGAATGATTTTATCTAATGATGGTGGCGCATTACAAACAATGAAATTACCTTATCAATTTTATGTCGGTGGTAAATTAGGATCTGGTTTCCAATGGTATTCATGGATTCACATTGATGATTTAACACGTGCAATATTATTTACAATTGGTAATGACAAAGCCAAAGGCCCATTTAACTTAACTGCACCAATACCTGAACGTCAGAATTTATTCGGTTATACGTTAGCTCGTGCAATGCATAAACCTCATGAAACATGGGTTCCAAGCTTTGCAATGAGACTAGTACTTGGTGAAATGTCTACCGTTGTTTTAGATACACAAAAGGTATTACCAAATAAACTCGAAGCACTAGGATTTAATTTCATGTATAATAATCTTAAAAATGCACTAGATGATTTAATCAGAAATTAAATTAAGAGGTACAACAACAATGGAAAACAATCAAAATGACAAACTCACATACATTTTAATGATAATAGCAGGCCTAATCTGTATTTTGAATGGTGTCTTAGTATTTGATCAAACAATAATTATGATATTACTCTCTGTCCTATTTATCATTATTGGTCTTATAGTCTCGTATATTTCAATTAATGGATTGAGACATAAGTTAAAATAGTTAATTTCAAGCAAATCAATTTAAATAAAAAAGAAGTCAGGACCTTAAATGACGGTCCTGACTTCTTTTTATTGAACTTCGATTAATATGTCTAATTAAATAGAAATATTATTGTTTACCTTCTGGTTCCATAACTTCATCAACTAAACCATATGCTTTAGCTTCTTCAGCTGTTAAGAAATTGTCACGATCAGTATCTTGTTGGATTTTTTCAATAGATTGACCTGTTCTTTCAGAAAAAATACGATTTAATTTTTCACGAGTTTTTAAAATATGGTTGGCAGCAATCTCGATTTCAGTTGCTTGACCTTGTGCACCACCTAATGGTTGGTGAATCATTACTTCAGCGTTTGGTAAAGCATAACGTTTACCTTTTGCACCTGCTGCTAATAAGAATGAACCCATTGACGCAGCCATACCAATACAAATTGTTTGAACATCTGGTTTGATATGTTGAATTGTATCATAGATAGCAAAGCCAGCTGTCACGCTTCCCCCTGGTGAATTGATATATAAGTAAATATCTTTTTCAGAGTCTTGGGCTTGTAAGAATAATAATTGAGATACAATTGAGTTAGCAACGTTATCATCAATTTGTGAACCTAACATAATAATACGGTCTTTTAATAATCGTGAATAAATGTCATACGCACGTTCACCACGATTTGTTGTTTCAATAACTGTAGGAATTAAATTCATCTATATTTCCTCCTTGTAATAACTGTTACTTCATATTTTAACCTAAAAGTCAAAAATGGTCAAAAATAAAGTTCTTTTAGTTTAATTGCTAATTGACGTTAAGTGAATTACTTTTGTACACTAGAAATAACTATTTTTGATTGTACTGATTTTATATCATTTAGTACAGAAATAAGCTTTATCTATTTTCCCCTTGTAGTGTAATGGATAACACATAAGATTCCGGTTCTTAGAATAGGGGTTCGATTCCCTTCGAGGGGGCTCATATATGGTTAAATACAAAGACTGCTTATGTAGTGATTCAAATTAACAGAAGAAAGCCATGATCTTCAAATTTAGAATACATGATTACACAATGTGTTCTATCAATGAGACATGGCTTTTATTTTATCATTTCAATATGATATATTTTTCTGAATCTCATACCATTGGGATAGTTTTTTATAATTCAATCTTCTCGCCGTTTCGGATTTTATCTGCTAATTCGTTTAATTTTCTTAATCGATGGTTCATACCTGATTTAGAAATAGGTCCTGTGGAAATCATTTCACCTAATTCTTTTAAAGAAATTTCTTGATGTTCAACACGTAATTTCGCGACTTCACGTAAACGATCTGGCAAATTATCTAAACCAATTTCTTGGTCAATTAATTGAATACTTTCAACTTGTTTCATAGCTGCGCTCACAGTTTTATTTAAATTGGCTGTTTCACAGTTTACTAATCGATTAACGGAATTTCTCATATCACGTACAATACGTACGTCTTCAAATTTGAGTAGTGCTTGATATCCACCAATTAAACTTAAAAAGTCAGATATTTTTTCCGCTTCTTTTAAATAAACGATACTACCCTTTTTACGTTCAAGATGTTTTGCATTTAATTCGTAACTATTCATCAACTTAGTTAATCCTTCAGAATGATTCTCAAATTGAGAAAAGATTTCTAAATGATATGAAGATGTTTCAGGGTTATTGACAGAACCCCCTGCTAAAAATGCGCCACGCAAGTAACTTCGTCTCATTTCATCATCTTGAATCATCTCTGGATCAATTTCATGTGTAAATACGCCTTCTTTTAAAATTCCTAATTCATCAAGAATCTCTCGTGCTTTCATCTTTGTACGACAAATGTAAATATTATTTTTCTTCAATTTCATTTTTTTACGTACTAATATTTCTACTTCAACATTAAAGATACGCTTAATCAGTGAATAGATTCTTCTAGCAGTTGTGGCATTTTCAGTTTGAACATTTATCACAAACTGTTGATTGGACAAACTAAGTGCCCCATTCATACGAATTAATGCACTGAGCTCTGCTTTCGCATTAGCTTCATCTACATCTATACGAGTTAATTCATTTTTCATATCTGATGCAAAGCTCATAGAACACTCATTCCTTCCTATCATCGCCTACATGATTCTTTCGCAATGACTTTTTTCTAAATTAATCTCATTTAAATTATTTTTCATTCATTGAATTTACAGACTTAAATAAATTCTAACTCTCATATCCTCTCATCATGACTACTGCTGACGTTTGCTGTTAGGATCAAATTGAATTGTACTAATTAATTCAAGTGCGACTTCATATATCAAAGTAGATAATACTTTGGTATTGTGTCTTACTAAATGTTCATCTGATATTTCAACTAGATTAGATGCAGTAATCACTTTAATACCGTCCTGTTTTAATTCATCAACGTTAACGTCAACCGGTTCTGAATGTTTTTCTCTATATTTTTGTAAAACATTATCATTAAATTGATCAGTACAGCAAATGACGTAATCGACAAATGATTGTCCTGCTTGTCGATGTAATGCATTAATATGTTCTTTCACATCATAACCATCAGTTTCACCTGGCTGTGTCATTACATTAGATACATATAGTTTAGGCGCAGATGAATTTAATAGTGCATGTGATATACCTTTCACACATAAGTTAGAAATGACACTCGTATATAACGAACCTGGGCCTAAAACGATTAAGTCTGCTTCTTCTAACGCTTCCACTGCTTCTTCCATTGGTTCAACATCATCCGGTTCTAAAAAGACTTTGTCTATCTTTTTCTGCATTTTAGGTATTTTAGATTCACCGTAAACAATGTCTCCATCTTCCATAATGGCATTTAATTGCACACTTGAATTGGTTGATGGGATTACTTTACCTTTAATATTTAATACTTTACTTAATTCTTTAATTGCATGTCCAAAATCATTCGTAATGTTGGTCATACCAGCGATTAATAAATTACCTAATGAATGTCCACTGATTTGATTTTCTTCAAATCGATATTGGAATAATTGTGTTAATACTGATTCCGAGTCACTAAGCGCTGCAATAACATTTCTAATATCTCCGGGAGCTGGAATATCCATTTCATTTCGAATTTTACCTGTACTACCACCATCGTCTGCGACCGTGACAATAGCGGTAATATCAATTGGAAATTCTCTTAAACCTCTAGCTAATACTGATAAACCAGTTCCTCCGCCGATTAATACTACTTTCATTCTTCTCATTGATGCTCGCCACTTTCGATATGTGCATCTCTGTGATGAACATAAACGTTATAATCAAAAACCTCGTTTAGATATTCACCCAAACGTTTACTTAAAGCTACTGAACGATGTTGGCCACCAGTACATCCAATAGCTATGACTAATTGAGATTTACCTTCTTTTTTGTAACCAGGAATCATGAATTTTAATAAATCCGTTAATTTATCAAAGAAAATTTCAGTTTCTCTCCATTTCATTACATAGGTATACACTTCTTCATTTAATCCAGTTAATGGTCGCAACTCTTCTACATAATAAGGATTAGGTAAAAATCGCACATCAAATACTAAGTCAGCATCCATTTGAATACCATGTTTAAATCCAAAGCTCGTTACGTTAATCGTAAATGTTTCAAAATCATCATTCTTATAATAATTAACAATTCGTTCTTTTAATGCTTTAGGTTTAAGTTGGCTCGTATCAATCACATAATTAGCGATACTTCTAATTTGTGAAAGCTGTCCACGTTCTTCATTAATGGCTTCTATTAATGAACGTTGTCCTTTTTCATTTAATGGATGCGCACGTCGTGATTCTTTATATCTTGAAATTAGTTTTTCTGTAGTTGCTTCTAAAAACATGACATCTACAATAACGTCATTTCTACTTTTGATTAAATCTATTTCTTTCACAAGTGATTTAAATAATTCTTTGCCTCTTAAATCTATAGCAATTGCCACTTTTTGTAATGAAGGGTTACCTTGCTCCATTAATTCAACGAATTTAGGCAATAACACAGGTGGTAAATTATCTACACAGAAATAGCCTATATCTTCTAAACTTTGAATGACTAGAGACTTACCAGCACCTGACAAACCAGTCACTACTAATAGTTCACTTTTTCCCATTTCTTTTTCAGAATTCATCATTTCATTGGTCACCGCCAGTTATTTGAAATTTGTACATTAATAGCTTCATCATACCACACTCAAATTCACAAAGGAACGTTACTAAGACTTAGAAAAAAGCTAGAACAACAAACGGATTATTAGCATTATAATCCTCCTATTGCTCTAGCTTAAATTACTGTTGTGATAAATGGTATTTAATTTATGCTTCTAATTTATCTTTGATAGCTTCAATATAATCTGCTGCACTTTGAGCTGCAATACTTCCGTCGCCTGTTGCTGTAACAATTTGACGTAATCCTTTATCTCTTACGTCACCAGCAGCATAGATACCTGGTACGTTTGTACTCATATCTGCTTCAGTTACAATATAACCATTTTCATTTGTAATACCTAAATCAGTAAATGGTGCTGTTAGTGGTTTCATACCGATATAAATGAATACACCATCTGCATCATAAGTGACTTCAGAACCATCTTTCGTTGATTCCAAAGTAACTGATCCTACCTTGCCGTCTTTGTCATTGATTGTCTTTAAAGTATGACTCCAAATAAAATCAATTTTATCATTTTTAAATGCACGGTCTTGTAAAATACTTTGTGCACGTAATTGATCTCTTCTATGAACAATAGTGACTTTGTCAGCAAATTTTGTTAAGAATGTACCTTCTTCAACAGCTGAGTCACCGCCACCAATAACAAATAAACGTTTGTTTTTAAAGAATGCACCGTCACATACAGCACAATAACTTACACCACGTCCACCTAATTCTTGTTCTCCTGGTACGCCGATTTTTTTATATTCGGCTCCAGTTGAAATAATCACTGCGTGTGCTGTAATTTCTTTATTTCCTAAGTTAACGACTTTATAATCGCCTTTATCTTCGATTGATTTAATATCACCATATTGATACGTAGCACCGAATTTTTTGGCATGTTCAAACATTTTAGTAGATAAGTCTGGTCCAGTAATCATTTCAAATCCTGGAAAATTCTCTACTTCTTCTGTATTTGCCATTTGGCCACCTGGCATACCACGTTCAATCATAACTGTGTTTAAATTGGCACGTGATGCATAAACTGCAGCCGTCATACCAGCAGGGCCTGCACCTATAATTGCTACATCAAAATCTACTTCAGTCATTTACTTGCCCTCCTACTAAATAATCATTAAACGCATTATATATCAAAATAAGTATTTCATAAATTTATATGCTCAAAATATAAGTTATCGTTTTATCTAATTTGTAATGACTAATATCAAACCATTCTTTGATTTGCTTCTTAGTCAACTTCTGATTTGTTTGTTGGTAATACAAATATAAATATGCACCTAAATATCTTTCAACTTCAGTTAAATCTGCTTGATCAGCAATAATTGATTCAGCTTGATCTATCCATTGAACAAATAATGATGTATCATTTCGAAATTGGTCGAATTGATACAGTTTTTGCATACCACGATGAATGAAGTCCAATTTATTCAGCGTTAAACCTTGAACTAAATATGTTAAATATAATTTTTCATAATCATTTAATGTTTCTAATACGGCCCATATATCTTCTGTTATCAATATTTCTTTACCATTCAATTGATTTAAAAGGAAGATACCATACAATCTATAGTGACTATCATCATCCATTAATAATGGTAAGATTCGTTGATCAAAGACATGTTTGCTTTCCTCTATAACCCAAGGGGGAAATCCTACATCTACTTTAGAAATTTGTAATAGTTTATTCCAAAATTGGATACTCTCATCTTTATTTCCTAGGTAATAATAATTATAACTTAAGGCATTAAACATTTGTATCGAAGCAAACTTCCCTTTTTTATACAGTGGAAGCAGTAGCTTTTGCGAGGCATGATATTGTTTCAAATAACTTAATACAATGCCTAATTTAAAGCTTTCATCATCGTTCATTGGTACAACTTTACTTAATATATTCAAATAACGTTTATACTTGTCTCTTTCGTTCGTATTATAAAGTAATAAAGTATAATGACAAAGTGCATGGACATCTGAATTATCTTCATTTAATAGGTCTTCAAACATTTCCTTAGCAATATCATATTTACTTAGATATAAATAACACATTGCTAATAAATTTTTAATGACGCGATGATTTTGTATTGCTTCTTCTTGATTTAATATATATGATTTTGCTTGCTCTAAACGACCTTGTGAAAATAAAAATTGGAACAATAATTGTACTGCAAAAAGTTGTGCCTCTACTTCTATTTGATGTTCATTAGAATACGATACATCGAACGTTTCTTCTAGTTCATCACGAAAGTCTTGATCATCTGTAATTAATACATAATTAATACCAAACAAGAATGCCTTGTTTGGTTCATTCAATTCAATGTTCAACTGACTCAATTCATAAAAACTATCAGCCACGCGTCTATCATTAATAATATTTTCATAAAATAAATGTTCCGCACGACTACCAAAACCTAGTTTAACTAAACATTGAGCATAGTTTAATTGAATATCAAAATCTTCAGGTGACAATTCTAGCACTTTACTATAATAATCAGCTGCTTTTTTAAAGTCTTGTTGCTTCCACTTTTGTGCTGCCATTTTGCGATAAAACGGTTCATCAAAAGCCATTGAAATAATTTTATTATTTTTATCTGCCAAAGATTGTCACCTCCATATTCATTTTATTTGTATAGGGTTACCAAAAGCGATCGAATTACTCGGTACATCTTTAGATACAACTGTTCCTGCACCAATTTTTACATGATCTCCAATAGTGACACCTGGAAGTATAGTGACATTGGCACCAATTAATGTATGACTGCCAATCGTTACCTTTCCATATTTAAATTCATCTACTAAAATTTCATGCGTTAATATTGTAGTATTATAACCAATCACACTATTGTTGCCAACTGTTATTAGCTCTGGATAAAACAAATCTGGCACTACTTTAAACGCGAATACAGAATGCTTTCCAATGTTCATCCCTAATAATTGACGATACATATTACTTTTCAATTTTAAGTTTGGCATGTACCGACAAACCTCGATAATAATCGTTTGTCTTAATACTTTAGGAAATTTGACTAAACGATAAATATGCCACAATGGATTCGTATGAGTTATTTGATATTCACGATGAGGTTTTAATTTTCTCATATTTTAATTACACCTTCTATTTAGGCCAACTTAATGGTCCAGCATTCTTGTATGTGGGTGGTTGGTATTTGAAGCGTCTATATAACATTATTGCCACACTGATAATAATTAAAATCACAGATACTAACTGAGCCACTCTAATATGACTTGTTAGCATTAAACTATCAGTTCTAAGCCCCTCTACAAAGAAACGACCAATCGAATACCAAATTAAATATAAGAAAAATGTTTCGCCTAATTTTAAATGCTTTCTAACTGTAACTAAAATAATAAATCCTAAAACGTCCCACACTGACTCATATAAAAATGTTGGATGATAATAATGACCATCAATATACATATTATCAATAATAAATTGAGGTAAGTGCAACTGTTCTAAGAACGATTTTGATACTATCCCACCGTGCGCCTCATGATTCATAAAGTTACCCCAACGGCCTATACCTTGAGCCAAAATAATACTTGGTGCAACAATATCTCCAATTTGAAATGGATTTAAATTTTTCATTTTACAAACTATAATACCAGTTATAAAACCACCAATTAATCCACCATGAATGGCTATACCACCATGCCAAATTTTTGGTATTTCACCTGGATTCTGCATGTAGTAAGGCCATTGGAAGATAACGAAATAAATACGTGCCACTATGAAACCAAATATTGCACAGTAGAAGATAACATCTACTAGTGTATCCTTATGTAACCCTACTCTCTTTAATGCTTCTTGTGCTACAAAATAACCTAATAAAATGCCACAAGCAATTATAATGCCGTACCATCTTATTTGTAATGGGCCCAAATGAAATGCAATAGGATCAATATAACTTAACGTTAAATTCATCATCTAACTACTCCTCACCTTTATGACTGTTGCGAACAATTTCGTCATTCAGGCGTTCGCTAAATTCTTCTGCTGTATTGATACCCATGATATTTAAACGATAGTTCATTGCGGCAACTTCGATAATCACTGCAACATTTCGTCCAGGTCTTACTGGAATAGTTTTTTTAGTGATTTCTGTATCTAAGATACGTAATGTTTCTTCATTTAGACCCACACGGTCATACAATTTTTCTTTATTCCAATTCTCCAGATTAATATTCAAGCGGATTTGCTTTTCAGTCAAAATTGAACCAGCACCAAATAATGTCATTACATTAATAATACCTAGACCACGAATCTCTAATAAATGCTCAATCAATTTTGGAGGTTTACCAATTAATTCATCTTTTGTAATTTCTCTAATTTCAACATTGTCATCTGCAACAAGTCTGTGCCCTCTTTTAACTAATTCTAAAGCTGTTTCACTTTTACCAATACCTGAATCACCTGTGATAAGTACACCTACACCATAAACATCAACAAGTACGCCATGTAATGATGTTGTCTTTGCTAGTTCATGTTCTAAAAACGTTGTTAAACGACTCATTAGGCTTGTCGTAGCATCTTTAGCAACAATGAGTGGCGTGTTAAGCTCTTTTGCAGCTTCAACAAGTTCATTAGGTGGTTCTAAACCTCGCGTTACAATAATCGCAGGTGTGTCTGGTCGACATAACTTTCTCATTCTACCTTGTCGCTCATCATCAGGTAATAAATTGTAAAATGATAACTCGGTAGTGCCTAATAATTGAATTCGATCTGAAGCATAATGAGAAAAATATCCGGCCATCTCTAAACCAGGACGAGAGATATCTGTATTCTTAATGGGTTTATTCAACCCTTCTTCACCAGCTATTAATTCTAAATTTAATACTTCAACTAATCTTTCAGTTGTTAACATGCGTTCACCTCTATATTGAATTGTTACTACAAATTCACTTTCTTTAATCATATCAAAAATCAAACTACTATCTATATTAAAAAGTTATATTAACTCAATGTTTAGAAAATAGTCATGTTTTACAAATGCAAAATCAACGTTAGATCTTTGTTTGTTTATCGCTTATAATCAATAAAGCGGTATCTACATTTTATTTAGATATGTATTGTATGAAAAAATCTTTTAAAAAAGATGATTCCAGTATACTCTGAAATCACCTTAATATAAATTATAACATCATTTTATTATGATTCATCTTCATTTCTATCTCGTTCTAAAACTGTTTTCAAATATTGACCTGTGTATGAACTATCGACATTGGCAATATCTTCAGGCGTTCCTGTAGCAACAATTGTACCGCCACCATCGCCACCTTCTGGACCTAAATCAATAATGTGATCAGCTGTTTTAATAACATCTAAATTATGTTCAATAATGACAACTGTGTCCCCATTTTCGACAAGTCGGTTTAAAACTTTTAATAATCGACTAATATCATCAACATGTAAACCCGTTGTTGGTTCATCCAGAATATAAATTGAACGTCCTGTTGAACGTTTATGCAATTCAGAAGCCAGTTTCACACGTTGCGCTTCACCACCGGATAAAGTAGTAGCTTGTTGTCCTAAAGTAACATAACCTAATCCGACATCTACCAATGTTTGAAGTTTACGTTTAATCTTAGGTATATTTTCAAAGAAATGGGTCGCATCTTCTGCTGTCATTTCTAGTACATCAGCAATATTTTTACCTTTATAAGTAACTTCTAGTGTTTCTCTGTTATAACGTTTGCCATCACAAACTTCGCAAGGGACATAAACATCAGGTAAGAAATGCATTTCTATTTTAATAATGCCATCGCCTTTACATGCTTCACAACGACCACCTTTAACGTTAAAACTGAAACGTCCTTTTTGATAGCCTCGAATCTTAGCTTCATTGGTTTGAGCAAACACATCACGTATGTCATCAAATACCCCTGTATATGTTGCTGGATTTGAACGAGGTGTTCTACCAATTGGTGATTGGTCAATATCTATAATTTTATCTAATTGGTCAATACCTTTAATTGACTCATAGTCTCCTGGCTTTACTTTAGATTTGTTGATTTTTTGTGCTAGAGATTTATATAATACTTCGTTCACTAATGAACTTTTACCAGATCCTGAAACACCCGTCACTACAGTCATTAGTGAAAGTGGAATATCTACATCCACGTTTTTCAAGTTATTGCTTTTAGCACCCTTGATGCTAATTTTTTTATTAGTCACTTCACGTCTGTGCTCTGGAACATCAATTTTCTTTTTACCACTTAAATACTGTCCTGTTAGGGAGTGCTTATTTTTCATTACTTGTTTAGGTGTACCTTGAGCGACAATTTCGCCACCATGGTTACCTGCGCCAGGTCCGACATCTACTAAATAATCAGCTGCGCGCATAGTATCATCATCATGTTCTACAACAATAAGCGTATTGCCTAAGTCTCTCATCTCTTTAAGTGTATTAATCAAGCGATCATTATCACGTTGATGTAAACCTATAGATGGTTCGTCAAGTACATAAAGAACGCCAGTTAGACGAGAACCAATTTGAGTTGCTAAACGAATACGTTGTGCTTCACCTCCAGATAATGTACCAGACGCACGGTTCAATGTCAGATATTCTAGCCCTACATTATATAAGAATGTTAAACGTGAAATGATTTCCTTAAGAATTTGGTTCGCAATCGCTTTGTCTTGTTCTGAAAGTTCGATATTTTGATAATAATTTAAAGCTTCTTTAATTGAGTATTCAACAACTTCACCAATATTTAATCCCGCAACATAAACTGAAAGTGCCTCTTTACTTAAACGCTGACCATGACATGTCTCACATGGCAACTCAGTCATATATCGGCTCATCATCTCTCTCGTATACTCAGATGGGGATTCATGATAACGACGATTGATGTTGTTAACTACACCTTCAAATATCATTTTTCGTTTTCTTTGTCCGCCGCCGAATCGTTGATTAAATGTAAATTCAATTTCCTTATCTCCTGAGCCGTGCATTAATATATTCTTTTGTCTATCGGTAAGTTTTTTATATGGTTTATCCATATTAATTTTATAGACTTCACATACACGTTTTAATAATGTTGGATAAAAATCTGAACTTGTAGGCTCCCACGGTTCAATTGCGCCTTCATTTAGGGTTTTATTGGGGTCAGGAATAACTAAGTCCATATCAACTGTTAATCGTTGCCCTAAACCATCACATGTAGGACACGCTCCAAAAGGACTATTAAAACTAAACATACGTGGTTCTAATTCACCTATGGAAAATCCACAAATTGGACATGCATGATTTTCAGAGAATTTTAATTCTTCCCCATCAATTATATCTACCGTTAAACTTCCTTCTGCAAGTTCAAGTGCCGTTTCTATAGAATCTGCTAATCTTGTTTCAATACCATCTTTAACGACTAATCTATCAACAACAACTTCAATAGTGTGGTTTTTATTTTTATCTAATTCCGGTACTTCGTTCACATCAACAATTTCACCGTCAACTCGCAAGCGAACATACCCTTTTTTACTTATATCTTCAATTAATTTTTCATGACTACCTTTACGGTGGGAAACAACTGGTGCTAACAATTGAATTTTAGTTCGAGTTTCTAATTCTAAAATTCTATCCACCATTTGTTGAACAGTCTGTGATTCTATCTCAATATGATGATTAGGACAATATGGTTTTCCTACACGTGCATATAGCAACCTAATATAGTCATATATTTCAGTCACTGTGGCAACTGTAGAACGTGGGTTCTTACTTGTTGTTTTTTGATCAATTGAAATCGCTGGTGATAAGCCTTCAATTGTGTCAACATCCGGTTTATCCATTTGACCTAAAAATTGACGTGCATAAGCACTTAATGATTCTACATATCTTCTTTGACCTTCGGCATAAATGGTATCAAAAGCTAAAGAGGATTTACCTGAACCAGAAAGTCCTGTCATCACTATCAACTTGTCTTTAGGTAATTCTATATCAACACCTTTTAAATTATGTGCTCTTGCACCTTTCACTACTATGGATGGTTCTCTCATTTAAATGTCACCCTTCTGATTTTAATTCGAATAACATATCTCTTAACTCTGTTGCTTTCTCAAAGTCTAAATCTTTAGCTGCTTTTTTCATTTCTTTTTCTATGTTTTCTATCGTTTTTTGACGTTCTTTCTTCGTCATTTTCTTAGGAACTTCTATTTGTTTATTTTCATTTGTATCATCACTTTCGACGGTTGCACTGATGACATCATGAATTTTCTTATTAATTGTTTGAGGTGTAATACCGTGTTTTTCATTATGAGCCATTTGTATATCACGACGTCTCTGCGTTTCATCAATGGCATATCTCATTGAATCTGTAATCTTATCAGCGTACATAATAACTTCACCACGATCATTTCGTGCTGCACGTCCAATTGTTTGAATTAAAGAACGATTGGAACGTAAAAATCCTTCTTTATCTGCATCTAAGATAACAACCAATGAAACTTCGGGAATATCTATCCCCTCTCTTAACAAGTTAATTCCAACAATTGCATCATAGGTACCCATACGTAAGTCTCTTATGATTTCTATTCTCTCGAGAGTTTTGATTTCCGAATGAAGATAATTAACTTTAATTCCTGCTTCTTTCATATATGTTGTTAAATCTTCACTCATTTTTTTAGTTAAAGTAGTAACCAGTACTCTTTCATTTTTATCAATTCTATCTTGAATTTCACTCAACAAGTCATCAATTTGATTTTCTGTTGGACGTACATCAATTTTTGGATCTAACAATCCAGTAGGTCGAATAATCTGCTCTACCATTTCATCGGTATGTTCTATTTCATAAGGTCCTGGTGTGGCAGATACATAGACTAATTGATTTGTTTTTTCTTCAAACTCTTCAAATTTTAAAGGTCTGTTGTCTAAAGCACTTGGCAATCTGAATCCATGATCAACTAAAACTTGCTTACGTGCTCTATCACCGTTATACATCCCCCTTACTTGAGGTAGTGTCACGTGTGATTCATCAATCATGATTAACCAATCATCGCCAAAGTAATCAAGCAATGTATATGGGGTAGAACCTAGTGGTCTTAACGTTAAATGTACAGAGTAGTTTTCAATACCTGAGCAGAACCCCATCTCACGCATCATTTCTAAGTCATAATTAGTTCTTTGTTCTAATCTCTGTGCTTCTAAAAGTTTATTTTCATCTCTTAACTCTTTTAAACGTTCTTCTAATTCTTTTTCAATTCTCTCGATTGCAACTTTCATCTTTTCTTCACGCGTAACGAAGTGGGATGCTGGGAAAATTGCAAAATGTTCACGTTCTCTTATAACTTCGCCTGTTAAATAATTCACTTCTCTAATACGATCGACTTCATCACCGAAAAATTCTACTCGAATACACATTTCTTCTCTTGAAGCAGGGAATATTTCAACCACATCGCCTCGTACTCTAAATGTACCACGTTGGAAGTCTATATCATTTCTAGTATATTGCACATCAACTAGTTTTCTTAGTAATTCGCTACGTTCCATTTCCATGCCCACACGCACACTGACAACCAAATCTTTATATTCTTCTGGATTACCCAAACCATAAATACAACTCACACTTGCTATGATAATAACATCATCTCTCTCAAACAATGCGCTCGTTGCTGAGTGTCTTAATTGGTCAATTTCATCATTAATAGACGCATCTTTTTCAATAAATGTATCTGTCGATGGTACGTAAGCTTCTGGCTGATAGTAATCGTAGTAACTCACGAAATATTCCACTCTATTTTCCGGGAAAAATTCTTTAAATTCACTATATAATTGTCCAGCCAATGTTTTGTTATGTGCAATAATCAAGGTTGGTTTACCTACTTGTTGTATTACATTACTCATCGTAAATGTTTTACCTGTTCCGGTTGCACCAAGTAGTGTTTGGTGTCTCTTACCTTCTTTAACACCTTTAACAATTTTCTTTATTGCTTCAGGTTGATCACCTTGAGGATCGAACTCTGAATTTAATTTGAATGGATAATGTTCAACCATTACTACATACGCCTCCTGCATTGTTTACAACTCAACTTCTATCACTCGAGATTAGTGAACTCATTTTTTTCTAAAGAATATCGTCACTAAATACGTTATTTACTTATTACTTTCCCTAGTTTACCTCTTGTCATACATCATTTTGATGATATCGTTAACGTAAATATTAGCACTGAATTTATTTTCTATTTTAACAAATCTCGAACATAAAATACAAACATTTGTTCGCTAACATTTTTATATTATAAGATAAATAAAAACAAACATAGCTTAGCAAACTATGCTTGTTTTATACACTTTATTTTCAATCCGTTTGTTTATTAATTGAGTTTTATTCTTCTCTCTTATGGAATTCTATTTGATCTATGATTAAATAACCCGCTAATAATGATACAACATCAATAAATATAATCCATTCACTATGGAAAAAGCCTTTATATATTGAGGTCGCAATTAATATTAAAGTAACAGAGGTACCAATCCATTTGTTTTTAGTTACGACACTAAAAAGTACTATTAAAATACAAGGAAAAAATGCAGCACATGCATACCAAATCATTTATTTCACCTGTTTCTTTTATTAAGTATTGTCATCGTAGTTTCTCGTAATTCTGTTCTAGGAATGAAGTTTTCAGTTAGCATTTCAGGAATTACATTATCAATAAAATCTTGAACAGAAGCTAAATGATCGAATTGCATAATTGTTTCTAAACTCATTTCATATATTTCAAAAAACAAAGGTTCTGGGTTACGTTTTTGGATTTCACCAAATGTTTCATATAGTAAATCAATTTTATCCGCAACAGCAAGTACTTGTCCTTCTAATGAATCATCTTTACCTTCTTGTAGCCTTTGTCTATATATGTCACGGTATTGCTCAGGGATTTCTTCTTTAATAAAATTTTCTACCATTTCTTCTTCAACTTGTGAAAAAAGCATTTTCAATTCTCTACTTGCATACTTTACTGGCGTTTTAATATCACCTGTAAATACCTCTGCAAAATCGTGGTTTAGTGCTTTTTCATATAAGCTCTTCCAATCTATAACATTTCCATTATATTCTTCAACAGTGCCAAGATACTGAGCAATTTTTGTTACCTTAAACGAGTGTGCAGCCACATTATGCTCAAAATATTTAAATTTACCAGGCAACCTAATAAGCTTTTCCATGTCAGAGAGTCTTTTGTAATATTGATGTATGCCCATTCCGTGATGCCTCCTTCTTATTTAATCATAGATGATACTTAGTTTCATTATACCAATCAAAATCATGATTAAAAGTAATATCTTAATGGCGATTTCAACTTAGTTGATTAATATTAAATAAGCAGCAACGTAATAATATAAATTACGTTACTGCTATATATAACTTTAGTGTGTATTCAAATTTAATGAATGTAGTTATAGCTACCTGGATTTGTAATTGTTCTGTAAGATTTTACATTAAATCCACCGTTCCAGTTCATTTCAGAAACTGTAACTGTACCATTACTATTTACGCTTTCAACGACGCCTACATGGCCATAGCCACCCGAACCATTTGTACCAGGATTAGATTGGAAAACTGCACCTGCAACTGGAATATTATTCACTGTGAAACCAGCATTTCTAGCATTTACTGCCCAACTACCAGCATCCCCCCATAAACTTCCAATTGGTTTACCTAACTCTGCACGACGATTGAATGCATAATATGTGCAGTTGCCATAATTATATAAATTGCCAGAATTACTTACAGAATACAAACTAGCACCAGCCTCATTACTATATGATTGATTCGTTGTAACAGATGGTTGTGATGCCGTTTCACTTGTAACATCTACATATTGTTGACTTGCTGCTGATGTTGGTTCTCCAACATTATAATTGCTTGAATTATAAGTGGTATTGTTGACTTGATATTGTGTTTCATATGGAGAAACAGTAATGATATCCCCCGGAAAAATTAAAGGTGTAACCCCAGGATTAAGGCTATATAATTCATCTAAAGTAATATTATGATTTAAAGCGATTTGGTATAATGTGTCACCAGGTTTGACGATATATTGACTAGCATTTTCAGTTTCAACTGATGCTATGTTTTCAGATGTATTCACATTAGATACAGCAGTTTCTTCTTGAGCATCTGCAACATTGCTGAATGCGATACACGCTGCTACTGATGATAATGATAATAAAAACGTCTTCTTCATTAAATATGTCATTCCTTTGTTGTGTATTCTAATTTGTTGAATTTAATATAACACAATATTATTTTATAAAGGTTAATGTTAAATTGATGTAATATATTTTTTATACACAATCATTTCAAGCGTCATCTTATATATCATCACAAATACATATATATCAGCTACTTTAGAGCGATTCATTGTTAGTTTGACTTTGTCATAATGATCAACTGAGTAATATTACAAGAGATTTTTTACATTGATTTTGTTGACTTTAAAATTTTCAAAATAATTCATTCTTATTTTTATTTAAATGGTAGTACTTTGAAACTACTACAGCTAATAAAAAAGAAGCACTTGAGACAATTATATGCCTCAAACGCTCCTTCTCTTATTCTTCAATTTATTTATCCATTTGATGTCTTAAATACGCTTCAATAAACGGACCTATGTCACCATCCATTACTGCATCCACTTTACCGGTTTCTTCATTTGTTCTATGATCTTTAACCATTGAATAAGGATGGAATACGTAAGATCTAATTTGACTTCCCCAACCTATTTCTTTTTGCTCACCACGTATTTCTGCCATTTCACGTTCTTGTTCTTCTAATTTAAGTTGGTACAATTTAGATTTCAACATTTTCATTGCTGCTTCACGGTTTTTAATTTGTGAACGTTCATTTTGGTTATTAACTACAATACCTGTAGGATGATGCGTAATTCTGATTGCTGATTCCGTTTTATTAATATGTTGTCCACCAGCGCCAGATGCTCTGAAGGTATCAACTGTAATATCATCAGAATTGATTTCAATTTCAATCTCATCATTATCAAAATCAGGAATAACATCACAAGACGCAAATGATGTATGGCGACGGCCAGATGAATCAAATGGTGAAATTCGAACTAATCGATGCACACCTTTTTCCGCTTTTAAATAACCATATGCATTATGCCCTTTGATTAATAATGTCACACTTTTAACACCCGCTTCATCGCCAGGTAAATAATCCACGGTTTCAACTTTAAATCCACTTTGTTCACAATATCGTTGATACATTCTTAATAACATACTTACCCAATCCTGTGATTCAGTACCGCCTGCACCAGGATGTAATTCTAAAATCGCATTATTCGCATCGTAAGGACCATCTAATAATAATTGTAATTCAAAGTGGTCAATCTCTGATTTAAATTCAATGACATTATTTTCTAACTCTTGCTTCATATCTTCGTCAAATTCTTCTTGCAACAATTCAACTGTTGCAGACATATCTTCCACGGTTTCTTCTAATTCATAATAACCATTTACCATTGACTTTAAAGCATTATTTTTATCGATGATATCTTGTGCTCTATTTTGATCATCCCAAAAATTGGGCTCTGTCATCATTTCTTCATACTCTTGGATGTTAGTCTCTTTATTTTCTAAGTCAAAGAGACCCCCTAATTTGATTTAAATTGTCTTTGTACGCATCTATATTTCTTTTAATTTCTGATAATTCCATAATGTCTCTCCTATTTCATTTGTTTATCTATGATTTTATTTCAATTTGATTTACTTTATCAAATTCTTAAATATTACTACACTACATTCATCATATTATATGTTTATATTCTATCATAAACAAACTGAATGACAGTATAAGTACGATTGTTGTATTAAAATTAAAGCCTCATAACTTAATTATTGCTGTTGAATTATTTTCTCAATCAATCAAATATACAATAAAGAAGCCCAAGACAACTTTGTCTCAGGCTTCAACTATATATTACTTATTTAGGTGCAACTATGCTTGTCCATGACAGTTTTTATATTTCTTACCGCTACCGCAAGGACATGGATCATTACGACCGATGTCTTCACCTTTAACAATCGGTTGTGGTTTCACTTTTTCTTTGCCATCTTCGGCTGATACATGTTTTGCTTCACCGAAGTCTGTTGTTTTTTCACGTTCAATATCATCTTCAACTTGTACCACTGATTTTAATATAAACTTACAAGTATCTTCTTCGATATTTTGCATCATCATATCAAATAACTCGTGACCTTCATTTTGATAATCACGTAATGGATTTTGTTGTGCATATGAACGTAAATGGATACCTTGACGTAATTGATCCATTGTATCTATATGATCTGTCCAATGACTATCAATAGAACGTAATAAAATCATTCTTTCGAATTCATTCATTTGATCGCCAAGCGTTTCTTTTTGTTTAGCATAAGCTTTTTCAATTTTAGACCATACTACTTCAAAGATATCTTCTGAATCTTTACCTTTAATTTCTGACTCTTTCAATTCTCCTTCTTGTAAGAAGACATCATTTATATAGTTGATGAATGGTTGATAATCTAAGTTATCATCCTCTTCATTGATATGATAATTGATTCCACGTTGTAATGTTGAACGTAACATGGCATCTACAACTTGTGAACTATCATCGTTATCAATGATATCGTTACGTTCATTATAGATAATTTCACGTTGTTTACGTAGTACTTCGTCATATTCTAAGATACGTTTACGTGCATCAAAGTTGTTACCTTCAACACGTTTTTGCGCTGATTCTACTGCTCTTGAAACCATTTTAGATTCAATTGGTGTAGAATCATCCATACCTAATCGGCCCATCATTTTTTGTAGTCTTTCTGAACCGAAACGTACCATTAATTCATCTTGTAATGATAAATAGAAGCGACTATCCCCATTATCACCTTGACGACCTGAACGACCACGTAATTGGTCATCAATACGACGTGATTCATGACGTTCTGTACCAATAACAGCTAAACCACCGATTTCTTCAACGCCTTCACCTAATTTGATATCTGTACCACGACCAGCCATGTTTGTAGCAATGGTAACTGATCCTTTTTGACCAGCATTTGCAACAATTTCCGCTTCTCGTTCATGGTTTTTAGCGTTTAATACATCATGTCTTACGCCACGTTTTTTTAATAAATTAGAAATATATTCAGATGTTTCTACGGCTACTGTACCTAATAATACAGGTTGTCCTTTTTTATGCTTTTCAACTACATCTTCAACAACGGCATCAAATTTCCCTTTTTGACTAATGTAAATTAAGTCAGATTTATCAACACGTTGTACAGGTTTATTAGTCGGGATTTGAGTTACTGTCATATTATAAATATTTCGGAACTCTTCTTCCTCTGTTTTAGCAGTACCTGTCATACCTGCTAACTTATTGTACATTCTGAAATAGTTTTGGAAGGTGATAGAAGCCATTGTTTTAGATTCATTTTGAATTTGTACGCCTTCTTTAGCTTCGATCGCTTGGTGTAAACCTTCAGAGAAACGTCTACCAGGCATTGTACGACCAGTAAATTGGTCAACGATAAGTACTTCGCCATCTACAACCATGTAGTCAACATCTCGTTGTAAAGTCACATGCGCTCTTAATGCCGTATTGATATGACTAATAATTTCTACGTTTTGAACATCATAAAGATTATCAATCTTAAACATGCGCTCTGCTTTATCTGCACCTTGTTCTGTTAAGTTCACAGATTTTGTTTTTTCATCGTATTTATAATCATCATCTAATTTTAGCATTTTAGCGAAAACATTAGCTTGTGTATAAAGTGATGTAGATTTTTCTGCTTCACCTGAAATAATAAGCGGTGTTCTTGCTTCATCAATTAAAATAGAGTCTACCTCATCAATAATGGCAAAATGTAATGGTCTCATAACACGCTCTTCTGCATAGTTCACCATGTTATCTCTCAAATAGTCGAATCCTAGTTCGTTATTCGTACTATATGTGATATCTTGTGCATACGCTTCACGTTTTTCAGTTGTGGTTTTACTATTTAAGTTTAGACCTACAGATAAACCTAGAAATTCGTATAGTTCTGCCATTTCTTCACTTTGAACACTAGATAAATATTCATTGACTGTAATAACGTGAACGCCTCGCCCTGCTAATGCATTTAAATATGTAGGCATTGTTGCTGTTAACGTTTTACCTTCACCTGTTCTCATTTCAGCGATATCACCATGATGAATAGCGATACCACCCATAACTTGTACTTTATATGGAATCATATTAAAAACGCGTTTAGAACCTTCACGTACAAGTGCATACGCTTCAGGTAAAATTTTATCTAAGTAATCATTTTGTTTTTTAACATCTTCAATTTCAGCAAGTTCTTCTTGAAATTTCTTAGTTTTATTTCGAATTTCTTCATCAGTTAAAAGTGCTGTATCTTCCTCTAATGCGAGTACTTTATCAGCTAACTTACCTAACTTTTTCGTTTCTTTTTTATTGCCGTCAACAATTTTTGATAAAAATCCCATTCTGTTCGCTCCTTTAGCTAAAAACTGCTTGGCTTTCAACAATTAATCTTACCATTTATACCTTTAGAATCATACTTAAATACTCATTAGTATACGTTATTCCCTTTGTCCATAATATAAACATATTGGCAATCATAGCTTACACACTTTAAGTTATTTTACATGGTAATTCA
Source organism: Staphylococcus warneri (assembly GCF_900636385.1). NCBI lineage: Bacteria > Bacillati > Bacillota > Bacilli > Caryophanales > Staphylococcaceae > Staphylococcus > Staphylococcus warneri. The sequence goes on from NZ_LR134269.1 coordinate 1,963,125, forward strand.
ATCAAAATGCCTTTGTGTCTTTCCAATCTATAACATAATTAAATCTAATGAATTGTCAACAAGTTAATTCTAACATGATACAATGTATTATTTCTCGTCTCAAATAAATAAACTTCGCATAAATTGCGAAATTTATTATACAGTATTTCTTTTCCGTTATTTTCAATTAAGATTAGCACAGTATAATCATTGCGTCTACGAATTCAAACATCCATACATCATTCTTTTAAATCCCTTTACTCAACTCATTATTAAGAATAACCCCTTAATATTATATATAAAAAGGGAGCAAGATGAAGTATTCACATACGAATAACAATCATCTCACTCCCAAATTAACCCTATTCAATTATTAAACTGAATTCATTTCTTACATATATTTATGGTTCACATTGACCCTTATTGTTCAGTTGTTTCAATTAAACCATATTTTCCATCTTTACGACGATAAACGATACTAGTACCGTCAGTTTCACGATCTGTAAAGATAAAGAAGTCATGTCCTAAAAGATTCATTTGTAATACCGCTTCTTCAGAATCCATAGGTTTTAAACTGAATTGTTTAGAACGAATAATTTCGATATCATTATCATTATTTTCTTCTGCACCGCTAATTTCTTCTGGTGGTGCTTCTTGAACTTCTGCTACAAACACTTCTTGATCACCACGGTCACGTTGCTTACGATTTACACGTGTTTTATACTTTCTAACTTGACGTTCAAGTTTATTAGTAATTAAATCAACACCAGCATATAAATCATCATGTCTTTCTTCTGCTCTTAAAGTGACATCTTTAAGAGGAATTGTTACTTCAACTTTTGTAGTTGAATTTGAATAAGTTTTAACTTTAACGTGTGCAACCGCATTCGGTACATTATTAAAGTAACGTTCTAACTTACCAATTTTTTCCTCAATATAGTTGCGAATTGCATCTGTGATAGTGAGGTTATCTCCATGAATTTCAAATCTAATCATAGTAATCTCTCCTTTAACCTCTTATATTGGTAATGCTTAATTATATTTTACCACGTCATCCTTATCTTGCAAACGCAAACACATTGAATTTTCTGACATTTAATGTGGATAATTTACACATTGCACGATTAATCGTTAACCCCGTTGTATAAATATCATCAACAAGTAATATTTCCTTACCATCTAACTCAATATTTTTCCTTATAAAAAAGGGATTTGTCTCTTTTATTCGTTTAATTTTATTTAAACCTGCTTGTTTCGGTCTAAATTCTGTACCTAATACATTTTTATAATCAACACCTTTCATCTTTAAAACTTCTTCAACTGGATTAAATGTTCTTTCAATATTACGTTCATCTGGGGATGGTATAGGGATTACGTAGTCAAATTTACCTTCTGGTATATTGATTACCTCAGCAAGAATTTTGCATAAATAATGATCTTTCAAAAATTTATATTGATGAATCGTTTCTTTCATAATACCTTCATAAATAAAATCACATTTTAATTGATATTGAATGTTAAATCGCTCATTCAAAAATTGACAATCTTCACAAATTTGTTCATCTTGTGTCATTACTTTCAAACACTTTTTACAACGCTTTATAGCATCATGGATTTTTACTTGATTCCATTTTCCGACGCAAGTCTCACATAAAACATTAGGGTTTCTATAAAAATTAATGATAGTAAAAGGTTCATTTATAGGATTCAAGCATTGTAGACATCTTTCCATTATATGTCTAACCATCCTTTTTGTTTCCCAAGTTGATTCATTTTTTTAATATCTTTTCTTGCTAACATCATCGATAGTGACACACCATTATGATAATAAATCACATGCCCGTTTGGCGCTTGCTTCTTTCTCCCTACACGACCTGCAATCTGTATTAATGCTTCTTTAGAAAACTGGTCAGCATCAATTACTACGACATCCAACTTTTCCATAGTAAAACCTCGTTCAAGAATAGTAGTGGTAAAAACAACAACATGATTACCTGCCCTTAAAGATTGTACTTTTTCAAAGCGTTGCTCATCTTCACTGTGAATATATATTAAATTCGGTATTTGAGCTTGATACGTCTTAAAAGCTTTAATCATGCAATCAATGTGATTAAAAAATACTAAAGTATATCGTTGACGTTGTATTTGTTGGGATAAAAAATTTAATAATTTATATTGAACTTTCTTAGGATTAAACTTTAAATATTGAAAATTGGGTACCGGAAGTGGTTGTCGGTGGAATCGTGCAGGTAATTTAATCACATTATCTTTACTTATCGTCGATAATAGTTTCTTCGGCGGCGTAGCTGTCATATAAATATGACATGCACTCTGTTTGGAAGCTGTTTGAATCACTTTAAATAAGTCGTCATCCATTGATAATGGAAATGCATCTACTTCATCAATAATAATAGCATCAAAGTGGTTTTTATATCGATATAGCTGATGAATCGTTGAAATGATAAAGTGTCCGTTGAACTCTTGTTTACTACTTTGATGCAATACATCTATATCTTCCTGAAAAAATGCATTTTTAATCCGTTGGCTAATTTCTACTACAACATCAACACGTGGTGATACAATCGCAATATTGTCGCCTTGATTTCTAGCAAACTTAATGCCTTCGAAAATCATTTCAGTCTTACCAGCCCCAGTAACTGCATATAACAATAATTTTCGTCGTGCCTTAATTGCATTTACAATTTGTTGAGAGGCATACCTTTGTTGGTCTGAAAGCGCAAATTCAAGGTGATATTCACATAGCGTAGCCTTTTGATGACTCTTAGTTATTCTATAATCAGTCAAATGATCCATACGACCAAGTTGTATACATTTTCTACAATATATAATGTCTTTATTTATAAAATTTGAAAAATAGCGATGAAAATATTTAGCATCGTCTGTTTCACATTGAACACAATGCCAACGGTTATTTTTAAATACAACGCCTTTAGTAACATGTGCCACTTGTTCCGTAGTGATATTCATTTCTGAATGAATTAACTTTCCAAAATGTAATATTGATGTTCCCTCCAATAAAAAAAGACATACCGAATTGTCATTCAACAATTCCATATGTCCTCTAAATCTTCTAATTAAGTCTAATTTGTCGTGCAGTGTAGCCTAAACCTAACCCACCAGATCCTAAGTGCGCGGCAATCACTGGTCCGAATTCAGAATATGCTACTTGGTAATGTGATGACGCATTGGCTTTGACAGATTCTAATAAGGCTTTACCATCCTCTGTTTTATCGCCATTAATCACGTAAATTGTCACATCATTATAATCTTTAACTTGATTTAAGACTTTATCTTCTAGTGCTTTTAGCGCTCTCTTCTTAGTACGTACTTTTTCTTCTGGTACTATTTTACCATCATCAAATTTAAGTACTGGTTTCATTTTTAACAATGTACCTACCCAAGCTTGAGCACCTGTAATACGTCCGCTTTTTTGTAAATTTTTTAAGTCATCTACAATTAAATAAGCACCTGTATGTTCTCTCATATCAGTTAACTCTGCTATGATATCATCTGGTTTATAACCTTGTTCTACCATTTCTATTGCACGTAATACGTAACAACCTTCCATCATAGCCGCAAGCTTACTATCAAATGCATAGACATTAATGCCTTCAACTAACTCTCCAGCTTGCTTCCCAGATTGATAACTCCCACTAATTCCACTAGATAAGAATACAACTATCACATCTGTGTAACCATCTTCTCTTAATTTTTCGTATCTTTGAATCCATTCACCTACAGCCGGTTGACTTGTCGTAGGTATCGTTGCTGAAGAAGCCATTTTATTATAAAAATGGTCAATATCAACATTTACATCTTCAGTATAGCTTACACCATCATCAAAAGTTACACTTAACGGTGCAACTGGGATATTATATTTATCAATTAAATCTTGAGATAGATAGCTAGTAGAATCAGTCATTACAGCAATCTTCATAGTAGTCCTCCTCAATTATACTCATAGTAATAATACAATATTTTATTAAAAAAGAAAATCTTAATTAAACAATTTATTTTAAGTATTTACAGAGTGTATAATACAAATATGAAAACAGAGCGAAGATGAAGGTGAAAAAATGACAAAACCAATCATTACTATTAAAGAAGAACATACTATTGAAAATACAATCAATAAATCGCGTTTTATTTCACATATTAAACCTGTAGCTTCAGAGGATGAAGCAAAGGCATTCATAAATGAGGTGAAATCACAACATAAAGATGCAACACACAACTGTTCTGCATACACTGTAGGGCCAGAAATGAATATTCAAAAAGCAAATGACGATGGAGAACCAAGTGGTACTGCTGGCGTCCCTATGTTGGAAATATTAAAAAAGTTAGAACTACATGATGTGTGCGTCGTTGTTACACGCTATTTTGGCGGTATCAAATTAGGTGGTGGCGGCCTCATAAGAGCATATAGTGGTGCAGTACGTGATGTTATTTATGATATTGGACGTGTGGAGTTAAGAGCTGCTATTCCAACCACCGTTACCTTGAATTATGATCAAACTGGCAAATTTGAATATGAATTAGGTTCCACTAGCTTTATGCTTAGAAATCAATTCTATACTGACAAAGTTAGCTACCAAATAGATGTAGTTGAAACTGAGTACGATGATTTTATCGAGTTTTTAAATAGAACGACAGCTGGCAATTATGAGCTAAATACTGAAGAAATTAAAATGTTACCCTTCGATATTACAACAGATTAAAAAATAAGCTATCTAAAGTTAGAGTCTAAATAACGATGAAATCGGGACTCTGTTTTAGATAGCTTTTATGATGTTTAGTGATTGTCTTCCTCTTCATATTGATGTTGAGGATGTGGATGATCACCTTTTTTTGTAATTAGGTTTAAAATCGGTCTATAATTATCGTCAATTAATCCTGTAAATTCAACAATGAGTTCAATCGTTAAAATAATTAAAATGAACATCATTAATGCACCTAGAGGTTGAGATAGATACAGAATAATACTAGATAGACTGAATAAGATAGCAATGGAATATATGAGTAAGACGGTTTGTCTATGTGTATAACCAAGTTCTAATAACTTATGATGTAAATGAGATTTATCCGCTTGCATAATATGTTGCCCTTTTTTCATTCGTCGAATCATTGCAAAAATAGTATCAATAAATGGTACTGCTAAAATAACAATAGGGAAAAATAATGCAATAAATGTAATGTTTTTAAAACCTAGCAATGAAACAAATCCAATAATAAAACCAATCATTAGGGCTCCACTATCACCAAGAAATATTTTAGCTGGGTGTGAGTTATAGAATAAAAATCCTAATAAAGATCCGATTAACACACAACAAATCATTATAATAAAGATATTCGCTTGTAAGATAGCGATAAATGCAATTGTCATTAATGCAATCGCAGATACACCAGATGCTAAGCCATCTAATCCATCAATTAAATTAATAGCATTTGTAATAGCTACAATCCAAATCACTGTAATTGGAATACTTAAAATTCCAAAATGTATCGTTGGTCCCATTGGTAATGAAATAAAATCAATGGTAATACCATAAAATGCGACCACTAAAGCTGCTACGATTTGCCCAGCTAATTTGATATATGGTTTAAGATCAAATATATCATCGATTAAACCAACGGCATACATCAATATTGCTCCGATAACTAATGGTTTCACTTCCCTTTCAATAGGATGGCCTAACCACATTCCAATTAAAAATGAGAATAAAATAACTGTGCCACCCATGACTGAAATCGGCTTTGTATGCACCTTACGAAAATTGGGTTTATCTACTAAATTTAATTTTTTAGACATCGCAATAATAATGGGTGTTATTATTAAACTGACTATCATAGTAAATGCAATGAGTAATAATGTATACATCAGTTCACCTTCATCAAAATTAAGTTAGTTTCTATCATTTAAAGGGTAAGTTTTAAGAAATCCAACTATTTCTCTTCCTATATTTATAGTTAATATTTAAACGTGCGTCGGTTATTTTGTATGATTTTCCTCTTTAATAACGACTACTATCAATCTTCAATTCTATCGCAATAACATCAGTTGCTATCATCTTTCCTTATTATTAAATCAACTGTATAATAGTAGTTAATCTAAAATAAGATATCCCAAATTTATAACAACATTCTTTCTTCATATATATCTACATCGATTTTTATACTCTCACATGACGAAACTTTTTTTCATCATATCACTTAAGTTAACATTTTAACATTAATCACTATTTTATGTGATAAATTTTTTAGTCTAACTAATGACAAATTGTAAGTTTTCACTTACAATAGCTAATGGTCAATAAAGGAGTCGGTAAAACTATGTTTGAAGCAATTATATATAATATTTCAGTCATGGTTGCAGGCATATATTTGTTTCATAGACTGCAATACTCTGAAAATAAAAGAATGGTCTTTTCTAAAGGATACGTCACTGTTTTAATGACGCTTGTTGCACTTTTATTAGCAGCATATCCCATTCCCTTCCGTTTAGAATACTTAGTTCATTTAACGTTTGTACCTTTATTATTCTTAGGACGTTACACCAACATGGTTTACACATTAGCTTCAGCTGTCGTCGTATCATTAGTTGACATACTTATTTTTAACAACTCTATTATATACGGTATCACTTTAGTCGTTATAGCGGGTGTGGTCAGTGCAGTAGGTCCGTTTTTAAAACAAAACGATATTATATCGTTACTTATATTAAATACAATCAGTATTATCATTTTATTTATACTTGCATTAGTGAGCCCAATCTATGATTTAATTGAAATTGCAATTTTAATTCCTGTGTCATTCATTATCACAATTGCCTCTGCAATTACATTTGTAGATATTTGGCATTTCTTCTCACTCGTTAATCGCTATGAAAATGAAGATAAATATGATTATTTAACTGGTCTTGGGAATGTTAAAGAATTCGATAGACATTTGAATCAGTTATCTAAATATACTGAGACACATAATGAAAGCTTAGGCTTGTTACTTATTGACATTGATGGCTTTAAAGATGTAAATGATACATATACGCACCAAGCAGGAGATGCTGTATTAAAACAAATGTCTCAATTACTTAAAAATTATGTCCCTAAACAATTTCTTATTTTTAGAAATGGTGGCGAAGAGTTCTCTGTTGTAATTAATGACTATACATTGGATCAAAGTGTCAAACTTGCCGAAAATATTCGTCAAGGTGTAGAGAAGTCATCATTCCATCTACCTAATAAGGAAGTCATAAAACTTTCAGTGTCTATAGGTGTCGGTTATTTAACACAAGATGATCGCAAATCACAAAGACGCGTCTTTAAAGATGCAGATGATATGGTACATGTGGCTAAAAGCGAAGGTAGAAATAAAGTCATGTTTAATCCTATTATTAAACTATAATCAAATATTGAATACACTATCAGAGGTAGAGACAAAAGGATTTGTAATTTCGTTAATTTATTTATCGACGTTTGAATCTTTCACGTCTCTTCCTTTTTTATTTTATAAACGCATTTCTTATCCACCATAGCCTTATTTATTTTAGATTTAAAATAAATGTTTACCACCGTTTTCACCTATCTCCTTCATTACATAATCTTTTCAATATGACTTACTCTATTGAAAGTTGTTAGCTCAAGTTGTAAACTTCAATTATTCATATCATTAAATTAATTAGGAGGTGGTTATTCATGTCAGATTCAATCACTATCATTGATGAGAATAAAGTGATTGATGTCGTGTTGATTGCTGGTAGGATTTTACTAGAAGCTGGTGCTGAAACATATCGTGTTGAAGATACCATGAATAGAATTGCACATAGCTATGGCTTACATGATACATATAGTTTTGTAACTTCAACCGCTATTATCTTCTCTCTTAATGATCGTACTAGTACTCGATTAATTCGTATTAGAGAACGTACGACAGATTTAGAAAAAATAGCTTTAACCAACAGTTTGTCTCGTAAAATTTCTAGCAATCAACTTACTATTGATGAAGCAAAATCTGAATTAATCCACCTTAGAAGTGCATCGTTGCAATATTCATTTTTAATTAATTTATTTGCAGCAGCGATTGCATGTGGTTTTTTCCTATTTATGTTTGGTGGCGTAGCATCAGATTGTTGGATTGCCATACTAGCTGGAGGATCAGCGTTTTTAACGTTTAGCCTTGTTCAACGATATATTCAAATTAAATTTTTCTCAGAATTTGTTGCTGCTGCAGTCGTAATCACAATAGCTGCTGCCTGTTCGAAACTTGGATTGGCAACAAATCAGAACATTATTACCATTGCGAGCGTAATGCCTCTTGTACCTGGTATTTTAATTACCAATGCGATTCGTGATTTACTAGCTGGAGAGTTATTAGCAGGTATGTCTAGAGGTGTAGAAGCGGCGCTAACTGCATTTGCTATTGGCGCTGGCGTTGCTATAGTATTACTAATTTTTTAAGAGAGGCTGTTCATATTGTTATTTTATTTATTTCACTTCACAATAAGTTTCATTTCCACAGTCCTTTTCTCCATCATATTTAACGCACCCCGTCGATTATTATTAGCGTGTGGTTTTGTCGGTGCAGTTGCGTGGACAATTTATCAATTTACCGTTGATATGCAATTTGGAAAAGTTGGCGCTACATTTTTGGGAAGTTTAATTTTAGGCTTACTCAGTCATACGATGAGTAGACGCTATAAAAGACCTGTTATTATATTTATCGTACCTGGAATCATTCCACTTGTACCAGGTGGTGCTGCGTATGAAGCAACACGCTTTTTAGTATCAAATAACTATACTAGTGCTGTAAATACTTTTTTAGAGGTTACCTTAATATCTGGCGCGATATCTTTTGGTATTCTTGTAGCAGAAATCATCTATTATCTCTACACACGTATCAAGCAGTATTATGGTAAAATTAAAGGTAAATCATATAGAAAATCTTATAATATGAATAATCGAGTTTAAGGGGATGTCTAACATGAAAGAACAAATTATCGATAGATTAACGAGATACGTCAAAATAGATACACAATCAGATCCAAATTCAAATACGACACCATCTACGACAAAACAATGGGATTTATTAAACCTATTAGAAAGTGAGCTTAAAGCATTAGGACTCGAAACAGATATGGATATCAATGGTTACCTTTTTGCTACATTAGACAGTAATGTGGAATATGACGTGCCAACGGTTGGTTTCTTAGCTCATGTTGATACATCACCTGATTTTAATGCTACTAATGTTAACCCACAAATCATTGAAAAATATGACGGTAATCCACTTAAGTTAGGTAAAACAGATAGAATTCTAGATCCTAAAGTCTTTCCTGAGCTTAAACAAGTCATTGGCGATACATTGATGATTACTGATGGTACTTCATTACTAGGCGCTGATGACAAAGCAGGTGTAGTAGAAATTATGGAAGGGCTTAACTACTTACTTGAACATCCTGAAATTAAACATGGTAAAATTCGTGTAGGCTTTACGCCAGACGAAGAAATAGGAAGAGGACCTCACAAATTTGATGTTAAACGTTTCAATGCTGATTTCGCTTATACTATGGATGGTAGCCAATTAGGCGAATTACAATTTGAAAGCTTTAATGCTGCTGCAGCAAAAGTAACATGTCATGGTGTTAATGTACATCCTGGATCAGCTAAAAATGCGATGATTAATGCCATTTCACTTGGACAACAATTTAATAGTTTATTACCTCCTAGTGAAGTTCCTGAACGTACAGAAGGTTATGAAGGTTTTTATCATTTAATGAATTTTGAAGGTAATGTTGAAAAAGCTACATTACAATATATCATTAGAGACCATGATAAAAAGCAATTTGATTTACGTAAAAAACGTTTTATGGAAATACGTGATGATATCAATTCACATTTTGAAGATTATCCAGTCAAAGTCGACGTTGAAGACCAATATTATAATATGGCTGAAAAAATCAAACCTCATCAGCATATTATAGATATCCCTACAAAAGTATTTAATCGTTTAGGTATCGAGCCTAATACGGAACCTATTCGTGGTGGAACTGATGGATCACAACTATCATTTATGGGATTACCTACACCTAATATCTTTACTGGTTGTGGCAATTTCCATGGTCCTTTTGAGTATGCCTCAATCGATGTTATGGAAAAAGCCGTACAAGTTATGGTGGGTATCACTGAAGAAGTTGCAAAATCAAATCAATAATATATCAACACCCCTAAGTGTCTAATCTAAGACACTTAGGGGTGTTATTTTTATTATTCTATCATTATTTATTCACATCGAATTGTGTTTTCAATAATTTTAATGCTTGAACTGTATAATGTCTGATTTGTAGACCCATTTTAAAGTCTGTATATGATTCAGGCATATCTATGAATGTATTGAACATAGCCGTTACGCCCTTACCTTCAAACAAATCGAATTTATCATCTGTAGCACAAATCGCTATAGATGTCTTATGGTGTTTTTCTGTTAAATCTGCAATACGCAATGTCGTCGTTTCTAATAATTGATCACGTTCATTTAAACCTTCACCAAATATAATTAAATCTGCTTGTTGAACTAAATCTTCCAGGTGTGTAATTTGATCCACAAGTTCATGACTTGTTAAGATTTCCGCTTGATATAAACCTTTTAAAACTGCAGCTATTCCGCCACCAGCACCACCACGCTCGATAGGACCAATCGTTACTCGTAATTCACTCTTGAATAATTCACTAAAGTACCAAACTAAATTGTCAATTTCTGCCGCTTCATTTTGTGTCATACCTAACATTGGATACATTTGCATGATTTCACTTTGTTTACCATATAAACGACTTGAAAAATCTGACATTACTTGAATATTTGCTTCAGCTAACTTCGGATGGATACCAGAAAAATCTAAACGTCGAATATATTTAATAACATGCGCACCCTTAGTCACATCAACAAGATTTGCCTCATCATCATAGAACTTTGCACCTAAGGCTTGAAGCATTCCTGCACCGCCATCGAAACTTCCGATACCACCAAGGGAGATGATAATATGTTTAGCATCATTATCTAACGCAGCATGTAGTATTTCGCCTAAACCATAACTCGTTCTTTCTTGGATAGGTTTTTGTCCATTTAAGAATAAATTACCTTCAATAATGGTCATACCACTATCTGTTTGACCATAAATTGCTTCTACTTCATTCATGTCTGCATCATGGGCAGCAACTCGATACTTACTTCCCGACTGCCATAAAAAGACTGAATCCATTAATTCATGTCGTCCATTAAATAATGGAACTTGAACAATATCGGCCTTTTCAATTTGACTAGCAACCGCTTCTTCGACATATCTATTTGCTTGATAGCTTGAAATAATGCCATTAAATTCGTCCATGGCTACTAAAACTTTCATTGTCTTAACCACCTTGTTTTTATATAATATTGTGCTTTCAATACAATTTAACTTTTATTATTAATCTTACATTTTTTACATATTCAATAATCTATTTGTGTTGTACACTAACATATTATACATGTGAATGTGCATGATTTCATGATAAACACTATCATAATCTTTATTAAACTATGAGTAATATGAATATTGGTCTATTATATACTATTCTCAATTAAAGCATAAACGATTAACTTCTCCTTTTTACAATCACTATTAAAAAAGCCATTTTATTACGAATAGCGTAATAAAATGACTTTCCTCATTTAATTGAACATAAAATAAGTGATATAACATTTATGTTCTTTATTCATTTGTTAGTTATTCATTATTCTTCTGCTTGCGCTAATGACGAAACATTGATGTCACTGTGTGACGCATTCCATTTCATTTCACCATCTATAAAGTAAAATGCTTGTGGTGATTCATGTTTGACATTTGTCTTTTCAGCAATGTAGTGCGATAATTTGCGCTCCTGTTGTACTATTAAATAGTAACCGTCCATATCGCGTTCATATAAAAATTTATTAAACTGATCATACGCATTTGCAGAAATTGGACAAGTTTCGCTATGTTTTAAAACAAAAACATATTTATTTTCTTCTAACACTTGTTCAAACTGGTCAATCGAACTCAGCTTTATAGCCATTCTATTCACCTCTAAAAGTATTTATCACATTTTCTGAGCATATGCGTGATATTCATATCCCGAAAATTATATCAGTGGGTACAATTATACACATTTTACTTAGCAATGTTAACCATGGTTTTTTAATTTATTTAATTCTAATCAAAATTAATCGTTTTTTTGTTTAACCTTTTTTAATTCCGAATTAAACGCCTTATCTTTCCTATCTATATCTTTACCCTCTTTTGGTAACTTATCGACATTAATTTTAGAAATTTTTTCGCCAACTTCTATTGTATCGATACGAGTGTCATAGTAATTTTGCAAACTATAGTACATCTCAATCGCATTTTTACGTGCATCATTAACATTTTTATCTGATATATTCGTTTGATTGATATCTTTAATTTGTTTTTCAATTAATGGAGAAATATAATTTTTGATTGCTTTCTTCGCTGATTTCGCATTACTTGATGATGTATCTAGATGCTTTTGAGCTGTCTCTTTTAAATCTTTATTATTACTTTCCAATTTTGAAGTTAACTGATTAGCATCTTCTTGGTTCGATGCATTTTTGATTTTCTTTTCAACTTGTGAACGATTTTTTTCAAATAACTTTGTGTAATCTAAAATATCTTCATTATCTTTGATTGAATCGTTACATAAATCCACAAATTTTTTCACATCATATATCGACTTTTTCTTTGTTTTTACTGTTTTAAGGTATTTTGCTTTTAACACTTTTACATCATGTGTTTCAGCAGGTAATTGCTTCGCTGATTTTTCATATTCTTTAAATGCAGGGATCAATTGTTTATTTATATCATCTTGAAGTTGAATAAATTCCTTTCTATTTTTATCAGTTGTATCTGTCTTACTTAAATGATCCAATTCTTTTAGATTGATCTCATCCATCATTTTTTCAAGCTTATCTTGTTTATTATTAACTTCATCTAATTTACTTTCGAAATGGCTTAAATCAGAATCTGTTTTATTACTACATGCTGTTAAAGCAACAATAAGTAAAAATATCATTGGGATAATTACTATTTTTTTCATATTTGCACCCCTTACCATAGAACATTATATAAAAACGTATTTATTAAGAAAATGAATTATGTTATAGTATCTCAGACTTTATACCTTATTAATTCAACATAAAGGAGAAAAACTATGTACGGTCATGTTCAACCCCTTATTAAATATCAAAATAATGACTATTTCGACACGCTGTATCAAGAAACGCGTACATTATTATTCAACTTACTAGATTCACCGGTTAAATATACGCAACATATTGGTGGTACTCGACATTTCAATTATGATACAGAACCTATTCTTGACATACTTATAGGCGTAGATAATTTACATGATATTACGGCTCTAGACGAAAAACGATTAAATTATGCTGGATTTTATCGTCTACATCATTCTTATAAAAAGAAAGTCATGATGGCTAAGTTTAATAATCTTAAAGACTTAAAGCAAGAAGTACGCTTACATATCATTCAGTTAGATACACCTTTATTTGAACAATATCAAAAAGTCGATGACATATTAAGTCATCATCAGGATATCGCTAATCAATTTGCCACTAAAAAAGGACAACTATTGCAGCATATTGATTCAATAAGACAATACGAAAATCAAAAACAATCTATTTTCGAAAAAATTTATAAACAATATAGTCACCAAGGATAAATATGTATAAAGACATTAATAAAGTTAGTTCTAGTATCAATCTCTACGTTGTAAATCGAAATTAAATGAATTATGCATTCTAATTATATAACATATATTTAGAATTAAAAGAACAATGCATTATATACATCAGGAATCAATTATCTTAGTGTTAAATATCTTCATATTTCGCAAATAACAACTAAAATTGATATAATAAAATTGTTAGCATTGATTATAGAAAGGACGTACGGATAGTGAATAAAAACGACATTTTAAAAGGTTTGCAAGAAATTATTCCAAACGACATTATCGAAGTAGATGAACCCCTAAAAAAATATACTTATACTGAAACTGGTGGTAAAGCAGATTTTTACCTATCACCTACTAAAAATGAAGAAGTACAAGCCATTGTAAAATATGCAAACCAACATAATATTCCTGTCACATATCTAGGAAATGGTTCGAATATTATTATCCGGGAAGGCGGTATTAGAGGTATCGTATTAAGCTTGTTATCACTTAAACATATCGAAGTGTCAGATGATGCCATTATTGCTGGCAGTGGTGCAGCTATTATTGATGTCTCACGTGTTGCAAGAGATTATGCACTCACAGGATTAGAATTTGCATGTGGTATTCCTGGATCTATCGGTGGTGCCGTATTCATGAACGCCGGTGCTTATGGTGGTGAAGTTAAGGATTGTATTGATTATGCGTTATGCGTTAATGAAAATGGAGATTTAATCAAATTAACTACGCAAGAATTAGAACTAGATTATAGAAATAGTATTGTACAGAAAAAACATCTGGTCGTTTTAGAAGCAGCCTTCACACTAGAACCAGGCAATTTAAAAGAGATTCAAGCGAAAATGGATGACTTAACTGAACGTCGTGAATCTAAGCAACCTCTTGAGTATCCTTCATGCGGTAGTGTTTTCCAAAGACCACCAGGTCACTTCGCGGGTAAATTGATTCAAGATTCTGATCTACAAGGCCATCGTATTGGTGGTGTAGAAGTTTCTACTAAACATGCTGGATTTATGGTCAACGTGGATAATGGTACTGCGACAGACTATGAAGACTTAATCCATTTTGTACAACAAACAGTTAAAGATAAATTTGATGTAGAGTTAAACACTGAAGTACGTATCATTGGCGAACATCCAGACGCTGATTAATGATTAATATCGGAGGTTTGTTTCAATGACTAAGGTCTATGGTTCAATGATTGATAATGAAACAAGGTGCATACATTATCACTCCTTTTTAGATATTATCGCTATTAAATTTAAATGTTGTGATAAATATTATCCTTGTTATCAGTGTCATAATGAACATGAAGCACACCCTATTCAACGTTGGAGTGTAGATGAATTCGACCAACGAGTCGTTATGTGCGGTGTTTGTAAACATCAGATGTCAATCAATGAATACATGATGGTAGAATCTTGTCCAAGATGTCAATCACACTTCAATCATAGATGCAAATTTCATTACCATCTATATTTTGAAATTTAATATATAAAGTAAAAGCGCTAAAAGCATATGATTTAATGCCTTTAGCGCTTTCTTTATTTATTTTACTACTTTTTCTAATTCATCAATTTGTTTCATTGTTGTAGTTGTTGAACCAGATGAGAAATACCAAAGTTTTGGATCAAGTTCATAAATTTTATGGTCTTTTACAGCTTTAACATTTTTCAATACTTTATTGTTTAATGTCTTCTTAGCTGTTGCATTATTTGCCACAATTTGCCCTCTATCCATAGCTAAAATCACATCAGGGTTATTCTTGTTAATATATTCATTATTAACATTCTGACCATGTGGCCCTTTACTTACATCTTTATCAACCGGTTTAAATCCTAATGTATCAAATACTAATCCACCAAATCTTGAACCTGGACCAAATGTAGATAATTCACCTTCATTGACTAATAGATACATGGCTTTCTGATCAAATTTAGAAGTTTTATCTTTCATTGCTTCTACTTTGTTATCTAATTTTTTAGTTAAATCTTTAGCTTTGTCTTCCTTGTCGTAGATTTTACCTAATTTTTCAGTATTGTCTTTCATAGAATTGATAACATTTTTATTATCCGCACCCATATATACGATTTTTGCTTTTGGTGCAGCTTTTTTAAATTCATCTAAATTTTTCTGATTAGCTGTTCTACCTGAAATGAAAATCACTTCTGGTTTTGCTTTAGCCACTTTATCAAAATTAACTTGTTTTAAATTACCAGTGTTTATATATTTATCTGATTTAAAATCTTCTAAGAAATCCGGTAGGGATTTTCCACCTTCGCCTTTTGGTAATGCTTTAACTTTACTTGAAAGACCCATTTCTTTCATATCATTTAATACACCATAATCTAAAACGACAGCATTTTTAGGGTTTTTAGGAACTTCGACCGTTTCTTTAACCTTTTTAGCATCACTGCCATCTTTTTCTTTACCCTGTGCTTCATAGTTATTTTCTATTTTAACAGTATCTTTTGATTCATTTTTCTCTGATTTGGAATCTGATTGACTATTATTAGATTGATTACCACATGCTGCTAATATAAAAACTATAGATAATATTAAGACTAAAATTGATTTTTTCATTATGTAGTAACTCCTTTTGTAAATTTTCACGATTGACTGAGTAACGGGTACTTATTTCTCAATTATTCATTCACGATAAGCATCACTCCCTTAATGGTTGTAACGTTCACTTTATGAAAGTATTTGTTCATCGTAATATAAACATATACGTTGTCCATTAACCGATTCTACTTTGACATCCATTTCATATAATTCTCTTAATACCTCAGTTTGTAATACGTCCACATTTTTTCCTGCACGTACTAGTTCGCCATGTTTTAATGCAATAATGTAATCTGAATAACATGACGCAAAATTAATATCGTGTAATACAATAACGATTGTTTTATTTAATTTCTGAGCTAATGAACGTAATGTCTGCATGATTTGAACTGAATGCTTCATGTCTAAATTATTTAATGGCTCATCTAACAAAATGTATTCTGTATTTTGTGCAATTGTCATAGCGATATATGCTCTCTGACGTTGACCACCGGACAATGTTTTAATATTCCTATCTTTAATTTCATTTAACTGTAATAAATCTAAAGCATATCTAACTTGCGCTTTATCTTCTTTTTTAAGATGGCCTTTACAATATGGAAATCGTCCAAAATTCACTAATTGCTCTACTGTAATATTCATATCAGTATGATTAGTTTGTTTTAATATTGAAATCTTTTGAGCAAGTTCATCCGTCTTATAAAGCAACATGTCTTTATCTTCAATTTTGACTGTACCACTATCAATACTCATTAATTTTGTAATTGCAGATAGCAAAGTACTTTTTCCTGCACCATTAGGCCCTATCAAAGAGGTTATTTTCCCTTTTTCAATGTTGACATTAATATCTTTTAATATTGACTTCTTTTGAATTGATTTATTTAAATTTTGTATTTGGATCAATTTACATTTCTCCCTTTAACTAATAAGTAAATAAAGTAACTACCACCTATGAGATCAATGATAATACTTACTTCTGTAGTCGCTTCAAAAAGATGTTCAACCAACCATTGAGCAATAAATAAACATATCCAGCTAAAACATATTGTGGCAGGTAAAATATATTTATGTTCATACGTTTTCATGAATTCATGAGCTAAATTGACAGTAAGTAATCCTAAAAATGTAATTGGACCAACTAATGCTGTCGAAATAGACACTAAAATAGCGACAAGAATAAGCATTAATCTCGTTATTTTTTCATAATTCACACCTAAATTGATGGCTTGTGCTCTTCCTAGCAATAACACATCCAAATACGGTAATAGTGCAAAAGTTATGACTATTAAAATGGTTAATAAAATAGATGAAAATCCAACAAGTTTAGAATTAGAAGCATCAAAATTAGCGAACATGGTATTTTGAACAGCTAAAAATGACTCTGGATCCATCACTAATTGGATAAAACCCGTAATACTTCTAAAAAATGTACCAAGTATTACACCAACCAATAAGATGAAATAGACTGAAAAATGACCCATTTTAAATAAAACTTGAAATAGAATTAAAGCAAATAACACCATCGTGATTAACGTAATCATAAAATTAATGTACACGTTATTAACGATTGTAGATTGTGTACCTAATAAAAAAACTGGTAATATTTTTACAAATAAATAGACTGAATCTAAACCGATAATGGAAGGCGTTAATAAGCGATTAGTTGTAATCGATTGAAAAATAACAACCGACGTACCGATTGCACCACCCACTAAAATAATTAAGATAAATTTTCTTAAACGACTTTGAATTTGATAATCAAATATTTCAAAATCAATGCCTAAAATTAAGTACAAAATCGCTATCATTAATGTAATTAACCCTAGTAAAAAGAGTTTTTTATTAAGATTAGTTAGCATAATTCTCCCTACCTTTCATCAATAAGATAAGGAATATAATTGTTCCAAACACACCTATAGTTAGACCTATGTTAATTTCATATGGATAAACAATTAAACGTCCTACAATATCTGAAATAAGCACAAATATAGCGCCTAACATCATCGTATGCGGCAAGGCATGTTTTAAATGGTCTCCACGGTATATTGAGATGATATTAGGAACAATGAGTCCTAGGAATGGTAAAGTCCCAACAGTAACGACCACAAGTGCAGTGATAGTTGCAGTTATAAACAATGCGATATTAATAATTTTTTCATAATTCACACCTAAGTTATGGCTAAAATCTTTGCCCATTCCAGCAATCGTAAAATGATTAGCAAATATATATATAATTAATAAAAACGGTATGCTTAAATATAGAACTTCATAACGACCACTTGTAATAATAGCAAAATTTCCATTTAGCCAATTTCCAATACTTTGTACTGCATTAGTTCTCAATGCGATAAATGTTGTAAAACTTGAAACAATACCTCCAAGCATAATACCTAATAACGGTATGAAAATGACATCTTTCACTTTAATTAGTTGTACTAATTTCACGAAGAAATATGTACCTCCAATGCTACAAATAACAGCAAATATTAATTTAATAAGTATGTGGCCTTTGGGGAATAATATGAGTGATAAAAGAATCCCCAACTTAGCCCATTCCATTGTGCCAGCTGTTGTTGGACTCACAAATTTATTTTGCATCATTTGTTGCATGATTAAACCGGCTATTGCCAGCGTACTACCTGATATGAGAATACTAACTGTTCGAGGAATACGACTCGATAAAATGATATTTAATTGATCATCGGTAAGATGGAAAATATCGGAAATAGATATTTGGCTAACACCGACAAATAGAGAGAGAATCGTAAACACAACGAGAAAGATGAGTAAAACATATCCCTTTAATAAAAACTTCATAACACTTTCTCCTTGAATAGTTATCCTTGGTAACGATTTTACGATAATGATAATCGTTATCAATTAAAATGTTACAGAATTTCCTTGTCATTTTCAATAGGTTATCTATAAATATTGTTATAAATAAGATTATTTTTATGTTTTAAATTCATCTGACATAAAAAAAACCCTAATTTCGCTTTAATTGTGTCTACACAAATAAAGTAAAATTAGGGCTAAATCTATATTATTTTTCATCATCAAATATGAAATCTTCATCTCGTAATGCTTCAACATTTAAAGCTAATGTATAACCATCACCTTTTACAGAGAAGAAATCATGGTTTTTAGTTGTTGTATCTAAAGCATTTTCAATAATTGGATTGAATTCACGTTCTTCAAAATATGGCTCAAAGCCAAGATTTGATAATGCTTTATTGCCATTGTATTTAACATAATTAAGCACATCTTCAGCTAAACCAATATCATCGTATAAAAGATGTGTATATGAAACTTCGTTATCATAAAGTTCTTTTAACAATTTATACATTTCTTGATCCGCACGTTGTTTTTCACTTTCCGAAAGTTCATTTCTTAAACTTTGTGCATCTAGACCTGTAAACACACCATGTATTGATTCATCTAATAATATTTTACGAATAATTTCGCCAGATGTCGTCATCTTGCCTTGACCAGCTAAATAAAGAGGATAATAGAATCCAGAATAGAATAAGAATGTTTCTAAGAAAACACTTGATACTCTAGCAATATACTGGTCAAAAATTGAGGCTTCTTTACCCCATAATTTATGGTAGTTTTCGATAATTTTGTCTGATTTGTATTTTAAATGAGGCTCTTCAATTACCCATGTATCTAATAAATAGTTCGTTTCACTAGATGGTAATAATGTAGTAAAAATATGAGAATAACTTTTAGCATGAATTTGTTCCATCATTGCCATAAACGAATAAACGGCTTTTTTTCTTAAATCAGTTGTGTGAAGCATGATTAATGGCATACCATCATCTGCTTGATGCGTATCTAAACCTGTTAAACCAGCTAATGCCTTTTTAAATGTATTTTTTTCGGCTTCAGATAAAGTTTTCCAACTTGCTATATCTTTTGATACTTTAAATTCTGTTTCTACCCACATTTGAGAGATATTTTGACGCCAAAACATATTTGTCATATCTTCTTGGGTATTCCAATTGACGGCCTTCATGAATAATAATCCTCCTATCCTTTAATTAAGATGATAGATAGCCATAGATAATTAATTAAACTACCAAAATCCTTATTAAGGTTATGTATTTCAAGGTTAGAACATCTACGTTGAATACTTTGATGAAAACTAATTATCCTCACTCTAGTCAACGTAGTGTCCCAACCTTTTCTATATATTAATATTCTATAATCCACTTCAAAAATAATACTTAATATCTAATGTATCATGTTTATTTATCGTTTTAAATTGCACAACTTGTACATTCTTCTACACTTAATAATTTATTACGTGTGTAATATAAAGATTTTAAACCTTTATGATGTGCATATACATATAATCGAGAAAGTTCACGTGTAGAAATTTCTGAATTGACATATAAAATTGTTGAAATACCTTGGTCAACATGCGTTTGAATTGTTGAAACTAAATCAATTAATTTCATTTGGTCTGTATTAAATGCTGATTTATAATACCACATTGTTTCAGGTGATAAAAATGGCATTGGATAAAATGTTTCAGCATTACCATAAGTACGGCGCTCAATTTGATCAACGATAGGCATTACTGAGCTTGTTGCATTTTGCACATAAGAAATACTTTGTGTTGGTGCAATTGCTAAACGATATGCATGGTATAGTCCATATTGCTCTACATCTTTTTGTAATGCTTTCCAATCTTCTGCTGTTGGAATTTCAAAACCTTTGAATAATTCGCGTACTTTTTCAAATTGTGGTTCAAATTCTTGTGAAGTATAGAATTCGAAATATTTTCCATTTGCATAATCTGATTTATCAAAATCAAGGTATTTTTCTCCACGTTCTTTAGCAATTTGCATTGAACGTTCAATTGAATAATAGTTCATCATCATAAAGAAAATATTAGCGAAATCTTTAGCTTCTTCTGACTCATAACCAATTTTATTTTTGGCTAAATAACCATGTAAATTCATTACACCAAGTCCTACAGAATGTAACTCACTATTAGCTTTTTTTACACCAGGTGCGTTTTGAATATTCGCTTCATCACTAACAACGGTTAATGCATCCATACCTGTATGAACTGAATCTCTAAATTTTTGAGATTCCATGACATTCACAATATTCAATGATCCCAAGTTACATGAAATATCTCGTTTAATTTCATCTTCTGTACCATAGTCATTTATAATAGATGTTTCTTGTAATTGGAAAATTTCAGTACATAAATTACTCATTTTAATTTGACCAATATCTGAATTAGCATGAACTTTATTCGCATTATCTTTGAACATTAAATATGGATAACCAGATTGTAATTGTGTTTGAGCAATGGTATTTAACATTTCACGTGCATCTTTTTTCTTTTTCTCTACATTAGGGTTTGCAACCATGTCATCATAATATTTTTCTAAATCAATATCATCTAAAGTCACACCGTACTCTTGTTTTACTGTGTGTGGTGCAAACATGTAGAAGTCTTTACCTTCTTTTGCTAGGTCAAAGAATTTAGAAGGCACGATTAATCCAGTTGAAATAGTTGATAAACGTAAATCTTCATCTGCATTTACTTTTTTAGTATCTAAAAACTCTTCAACATCATAGTGGAAAATATTTAAATATACAGCACCTGCACCAGGTCTTTGGCCTAATTGATCTGCATAACTAAATCCACCTTCGAGTGATTTAGCAACAGGTAGTACACCTTTAGCTACACCTTTAATACCTTTAATTGCTTCACCACGTGCACGTAATTTAGATAAATTAATTGCTACGCCGCCACCAATTTTACTTAATTGTTTCGCGGTTGAATCAATAAAGTTGATAGAATTTAAACTATCATCTACTTCTAATAAGAAGCATGAAACTAGTTCACCACGTCTTGCTCTTCCGGCATTTAAAAATGTCGGTGTTGCAGGTTGGTAACGTTGTTCTACCATGGCTGAAATAAATTGTTTCGCTTGATCTTTGTCGCCATTAGCTAAGTACATTGAAACGATGGCAACGTGTTGATTATAATCTTCTAAATATTGTTGTTTATCATTCGTTTTAAGTGCATAGTCTTTATAAAATTTACTTGCAGACATATAACTAGCAAATTGGAAGTTTATTGACTTGGCATATTCTGTGATTTCTACTAAGTCTGAATCACTATATTTTGCAAATACATTGAAGTAGAAGTTATTGTCTACAAGATAGTGTAAACGTTCAATTTCGCTATCGAAATAAATCGTTTTGTCGTGGATTTCTTCCAAATATACTTTGAGCGCTTCTTGGTCTTTTTCTAAATTGAAAAAACCATTATCTTTTCGTTTTGTAACTTCATTATTTAATTCAATGTGATTGTACTTCTTCTCGTCCATAGTTTTCATTAAAATTACCCACCTTGTTTTTAAATTCGATAACGTCTTTATTAGTGCCTTGCACTTCAAACTTCATTAACAACGGTACATTATAGTCTTCAGAAATAGAGCGCCCTGCTTTAGCAAAATTTTGACCCCAGTTTCTATTACCACTGGCAGCTACCGCTCTAAGATATGAATGATTTACATCTAGAAATGATTGTACTTGTTGTGGTACTTCACCAAAACCTATTGTTCCAGTAACTAAAATATATGGTTCATTAATAGGATCCGTACAATTATCTGATGTAATTTCCATTACATTTTCGATTTCAGCACGTTTAATAAATCTGCGTACATTACCTGAAAATGAGAAATATACTACTTTCATTGGATCGCCTTCTTTCACCAATCTTTAAACAATTAAAAAAGAAGTTCTCCCATCATAACAGGAAAGCTTCCTACAAAATATAGTGTTGTAGAATGAAATGAGTCACTAAAAGAAAAGTTTATAAAAACTATATGACCTTATCTTGATATTAGATTTTATTTTGAACCACAAGATATTGTGGTTGATTTGAAATGTAGATCTATATAGTATAAGTAAACATTTTGTGCGGAAACACCGTAAACGAGAGATTATTCTATTATTACTAGTGTCATTTTGCATTTAAATTAAGATTATTCCTTTTATTAGTATCTGCTGCAGACACAATATATTGTGTCTGTTTATCAATACCGATACTATATTCTGTGTTTCATTATACATAATACCTAAACTTATTTAAAGTTAAAGTTTTATGTCAAATGTTCGTCTTTTCTTCTAAACATGCACCACTACACCTTTAGTCTTACATCAATAAAAATAAAAAAATTTTTCAGTTAAAATTACTTGCTTTTTATAAAAAAATATACATTAAGCGTAAGCTCGTGATTCTAGCTCAACCCCGTCAAAATAAAGGATACAATCAATAGAAAATCAAAATTAAACTGCAATCGTTTTCAGTTATATACAATTATTTTAAATCTCACAAATGATTTGGAACTAGAGAATAACCTCGCTTAATAGAACATGTGTTCGTATTTTTATTATATATTTCCCCCTACGTTTTTTCAAGTCATTTATGCATATCAACATCATTTATGCTACTATAATAACGTTAAACTTTTATGAATGAGGCGATAGTATTGAATCCTAAAATCAAAGGTATAATTGCAATATTAATATCTGCGATAGGCTTTAGCTTTATGTCTGTCTTCTTCAGATTATCAGGCGATTTACCTGTATTTCAAAAGTCTCTAGCAAGAAATTTAGTTGCAATGTTCATACCGTTATTCTTCATATTTAAATATAAGCAACCTATGTTTGGTAAATTAAGTAGCCAACCATTACTTATCTCAAGGTCTACACTCGGGTTAATAGGTGTATTACTCAATATATATGCACTTGATCATATGGTATTGAGTGATGCTGATACATTAATGAAGTTAAACCCCTTCTGGACCATATTATTATGTTTTATCTTTTTACATGAAAAAGTACGGAAATATCAAATTTCAGCAATGATCGTTGCGATACTAGGTATGTTACTTATTGTAAAACCAGAATTTTCTTCTTCGTTTATACCAGCATTAATTGGGCTACTTTCAGGTATATTTGCTGCATCAGCATATACATGTGTCCGTGCTTTAAGTACTAGAGAAGCACCTTATACCATCGTATTTTATTTTTCATTATTCTCAGTAATTGTACTTATACCATTTTCAATCGTTACTTTTGAACCTATGAGCAAATTACAAGTTTTATATTTATTTGGCGCAGGTTTATCAGCGGCAGTGGGTCAAATTGGAATTACACTAGCCTATAGTTTCGCAGCAGCAAAAGATATTTCTATCTTTACTTATGCTTCTATTATATTTACAGCAATATTCGGCTTCATATTATTTGGCGAAACACCAGATTTATTATCAACAATCGGATATGTTGTCATTATTAGTGCAAGTTACTATATGTTTGAAAAAGCACGACGCGAGTCTAATACTCAACAAAATTAATCATATGATAAGGAGTGATTCATTTGGCACAAGGACGTCAAAATGATGAATTACAAGATATAACATTACTAGGTAACCAAAATAATACTTATAACTTCGATTACAGACCAGATGTTTTAGAAACATTTGATAATAAACATCAAGGTAGAGATTACTTTGTGAAGTTTAATTGTCCAGAGTTCACATCACTATGCCCTATTACAGGACAACCGGATTTCGCAACAATTTATATTTCATACATCCCTAACATTAAAATGGTTGAATCTAAATCATTAAAATTATATTTATTTAGCTTTAGAAACCATGGTGACTTTCATGAGGATTGTATGAATATCATTATGAATGATTTAATTGACTTAATGGATCCTCATTACATTGAAGTATGGGGTAAATTCACACCACGTGGCGGTATCTCCATTGATCCTTATACAAATTATGGCCGCCCAAATTCAAAATATGAAAAAATGGCGGAGCATAGAATGATGAATCATGATATGTATCCTGAAAATATAGACAATCGCTAATTTTACAGTGATTATCAATTATAAACTTTAGTACATTGAAAACATCTTACAAAGATAATTTCAAATTGTGCTAAAGTTTTTTATTTAATTTTCAAAAAACTCTTGCACTTTATTAAGTTAAAGCGTATTTTTATATGTATTAGTACTATAGTTCATTAAATTAATGAGTCTCAATTTTATATGAATATTTCATATAATTAATTCGAAGGAATTGACAGAATTTTCTTATTTATAATTTTTAGAATATTATTGCAACTTTTTAATTTCAATAGTACAATTTTTAAAAAACAATATAACGTTAGTGTTAAGGGAACAGAAAGGTTGGGATGATTATATGAAAGCAAATAATTCCCATGAACAGGCAGTTCAAGAAATTCCACAAACAGGATTTTTTGGACATCCTAGAGGTTTAGGTGTTTTATTCTTCGTAGAATTTTGGGAGAGGTTCAGTTATTATGGCATGCGTGCAATGTTGTTATTCTATATGTACTATTCCATTGCAAATCATGGATTAGGTATTGATAGAACAACGGCAATGTCAATCATGTCAGTATATGGAGCATTAATCTATATGTCATGTATTCCAGGTGGTTGGATTGCTGACAGAATTACAGGTACAAGAGGCGCCACTTTAATTGGTGCAGTGCTCATCATTATTGGACATATTTGTCTAAGTTTGCCGTTCGCAATGGTTGGATTGTTCGCATCAATGTTCTTTATTATTATTGGCTCTGGGATGATGAAACCAAACATTTCTAATATTGTTGGTAGATTATATACTAAAGATGATACACGTATGGATGCAGGTTTCGTTATTTTCTATATGTCAGTAAACTTTGGTGCATTAATTTCACCTATCATTCTGCAACAATTTTTAAATGTCAAAAACTTCCATGGCGGATTCTTAATTGCAGCTATTGGTATGGCATTAGGTTTAGTTTGGTACGTATTATTTAACCGTAAAAATTTAGGTCGTGTTGGTATGACACCAACAAACCCACTATCACCCGATGAAAAGAAAAAATACACTGCAATTGTTAGTGGTATTGTAGCCATTATTATCGTTGTACTTATCGTTACATACTTAACGAATACATTATCATTTAACTTAGTAAGTAATACTGTTTTAGTACTTGGTATCGTATTACCAGTTTCATACTTTACAATTATGATTAGAAGTAAAGATGTTACGGATGTAGAACGTTCAAGAGTTAAAGCCTTTATTCCATTATTTATTTTAGGTATGGTGTTCTGGGCTATTCAAGAACAAGGTTCAAATGTACTTAACATTTATGGTATTGAACATTCAGATATGAAATTAAATCTATTAGGATGGAAAACGAATTTCGGTGAAACAATTTTCCAATCTATCAACCCACTTTTCATCCTATTATTTGCACCTGTTGTTTCATTAATTTGGCAAAAATTAGGCAAACGTCAACCAAGTTTACCTATTAAATTCGTCATTGGTGCCGGTTTGGCTGGTATCTCTTATATCTTAATGGGATTAATCGGTAACATTTATGGAAGTGCTCATTTCTCAGTAAACTGGGTTATTCTTTCATACATCATTTGTGTTGTTGGTGAGTTATGTTTATCACCTACTGGTAATAGTGCTGCAGTTAAGTTAGCACCAAAAGCTTTTAACGCTCAAATGATGAGTTTATGGTTATTAACTAATGCATCAGCTCAAGCATTTAACGGTACATTAGTTAAATTAATCGATCCATTAGGTCAAACGAATTACTTTATATTCTTAGGTACTACAGTAATTGTCATTACATTAGTCATTTTAGCCTTCTCACCAAAAATTGTGAAAGCAATGAGAGGTATAAGATAATAGATGACAATGTAAGCGGTAAGTCGAAATAATTCGGCTTACTGCTTTTTTAGTTTATAATAAAAATCACTCTAAAATTTCATTGATTACCTATAAAAGTGGGTATTGAAATATATTAAACAAGAACTTAAGGAAAGTAGGTATAGACGATGACAAAAAAATATAATCATGGTGTGTTATTCTATCATGAACACAGTGGCTTAAAAGATATCTACCAAGGGCTAGGTGAAGTGACAAAGTCTCTAAGTTCTATGTGTAAACACTTTTCCATTCAATTAAGTGAAAATGAAGGGGATATCAAAGGCTATTGCCAATCTATTAAAAATGGACAATACGGAGACGATATAGACGTGTTATTCATATTAGGTGGCGATGGTACCGTTAATGAATTGATCAATGGCGTAATGGAGAATGACTTAGATTTACCTA
Organism: Staphylococcus warneri; assembly: GCF_900636385.1. Classification (NCBI taxonomy): domain Bacteria; kingdom Bacillati; phylum Bacillota; class Bacilli; order Caryophanales; family Staphylococcaceae; genus Staphylococcus; species Staphylococcus warneri. Next base: position 1,990,648 of record NZ_LR134269.1, read on the forward strand.
TTGGCATTATTCCAGGTGGCACATTCAATGACTTTACTAAAACATTAAACCTCAATCCAAATCATACATTAGCTAGTCAGCAATTATTATCTTCACATATACAAACATATGATGTAATGAAAATTAATGATATGTATGCACTTAATTTCGTGGGATTAGGCCTAATAGTACAAAATGCTGAAAATGTACAAGACGGTTCTAAAGACATCTTTGGTAAACTGAGCTATATTGGTTCCACTGTTAAAACATTAATGGACCCTAGCAAGTTTGATTTCACACTATCAATTGATGGCGAAGAAAAATCCGGTAATACATCTATGATACTTATCGCAAATGGTCCTAATATTGGTGGCAGTAGAATTCCTTTAACTGATTTATCTCCACAAGATGGTCAATTAAATACTTTTATCTTTGATGATCAAAGTTTCAGTATCCTAAATGATATCTTTAAAAAGCGTGACAGTATGAATTGGAATGAAATTACACAAGGCATTGATCACATCTCTGGTAAACAAATTAGGCTCACTACTGAACCTAACATGAAAATTGATATTGATGGTGAAATTGCTTTAGAGACACCTATAAATGTTGAAGTATTACCAAATGCCATCAAATTACTCACATTCCCTGATCAAAATAATAACCAATAATAACAATAAGCGAACTCGTAAAAACAGGAGCTCAACCACTCATCCATACGACAATTTTAGGATAAGGGCTAGCTCCTGTTTTTATTTATCATTTAGGAATAATGCTTCTACATCTTTCCAACCATTTACACGTTTATACTCATGATGATTCATATTATGAACAGCAGTATACATAATAGATTCACCTTCGAAAATAGCAAGTTGACGTGGATTGTCATCAATTAAATAGTCCGCATTAATAATATTTTTGCGACCACAAAAAACAAAATGTTGTGGATCTAAAAATGGAAAATGTTCTAACAACCATTCATACTTATCATGGAATGATGTTGGTACATCCATTGCAGCTGTTGCTATATAAACATCATAATGTTCATTTAACTTCTCTACAACTTCTTGTGCATTTGGCATAACCTTTAAATGTCTAAAGAACCCAGGCTCTCTAAGTATTTCAGTGACTAATCCGTCATGTTCTGGAATAACATGCTTTAATTTTTGTCCATTTAGCGATTCTACTGTGATTCCTAAATTAGCTCTTTCATTTACACCATCAATTATTGCGCCTAGTGTATCAGCGAGTACTTCATCCATATCTATAGCAATTTTCTTACGAGACATTAAATCTACTCCTCAAATGTAATGTATTTCTAAAGTATAGCAAAAGGACGATTCAGACAAAAGATTTAACTTACCTAATATATCACTTTAAAATTCAAAATGTTGTAATACGTCAATCATCTTATTATTTTGTTCTGGAAAGCCCACCGTAATCCTAACACCTGTAGGAAATGGTCGTGTAATACAACCTACTTTCAAGAGTGCCTCATACAGTTCTTTACTTTTATTTGTTTGTACAAATACAAAGTTAGTTTGGCTAGGTAAGAAATGTTTACTTTGAGGTATTTGATAAAACTTTGCACGTTCTTTAGCATTTTTTGCAGTAATCTCTTTTAAGTAGTCTTGATCTTCCAATGCAGCTACTGCAGCATATTCAGATAAACGTGTAACATTGAATGGTGGTCTAATAATATTCCATTTTTCAATAGCTTCATTAGTGGCAACCACATAACCTACGCGTAATCCTGCTAATCCATAAGCTTTTGAAAAAGTTCTTAGTAAAAATGCATTGTCAAATGTTTCTTGTAACTTTAACGTATCAGGGTAATCGTCTGCAGTAACAAATTCAAAGTACGCTTCATCAATGAGTACTGGTACGTGACTTGGTACACGTTCTAAAAATCCTTTAAGTTCATCATGATTAAAATAGGTACCAGTAGGATTATTAGGATTACATAACCACACTAGTGAAGTATCGTCATCAACTTCATTTAAAATACCTTCTAAATCAAATCCACCATTCTTTAATGGTACTTGAACAACATGAGCAGACTCTACAATAGCATTATGATAATACTGTCCAAACGTTGCTTCACTCGTTACGATTTTATCTCCTGGTGTTAATACTGCTCTTGAAATCATTAAGATAACTTCATCCAAGCCTGCACCAAATAAAATTCGAGATGCGTCCACACCTAAATGTTGACTAATCGCCTCTCTAAGTAATGGCGACCCTGTTTCAGGATAATAATATAATTCATCTAAATGATTCGTTATTGCTTCTTTAGCTTTAGGAGAAGGACCATATAAGTTTTCATTCGATGCTAATTTATATAACTCTTCTTCAATTCCATATGCTTCTTTGAGTGCTCTAGGTGATAGTCCTGGTTGATATGCAGATAATTGTTCGAGTTGTTTTTTCATAATAATCGTTGCCCCCTCAAATTGACAGAAATTTCAAAAACTTAATATTAATTATAAACACTTACTATTACATAAATCAATCCATCTTCAAATCAAATATGAAATGTAATAGTTAAAGTGGCTATCTAAAGATTCAAAAAAGCCTCAATGAGAATGAAACATTTCATTATGTTCCATGCGCATTGAGACTATGTCTAAGAAACTATTTTATTTCAACAGACCTTCTTTTTCTAAGTAATCTTTAGCTACTTGATAAGGGTCTTGTTTCTTTACTGTAACTTTATAATTCATTTCTTGCATTTCTTCATCTGAAATCTTGCCAGCTAGTTTATTGAGAGGTTTCTTCACTTCTGGATGATCCTTGATGAATTTTTCTTTAAACATTGGTGCACCTTGATAAGGTGGGAATACATGTTTATCATCTTTTAATACTACCATATCATATTGCTTTAATTCTGCATCTGTAGAATACGCATCAATTAAATTGATGTCCCCTTTTTCAACTGCTGTATAGCGGAGTTTAGGTTCCATGGTTTTCGCATTTGAAATATTTAGACCATAAGCCTTTTTAACTGCTTTAAAACCGTCTGGTCGATCATTGAATTCCAATGTAAACCCTGGTTTCAATTTATCTTCTACTTTAGACAAATCACCAATGGTTTTAATATGATTTTTCTTAGCAAAATCACGTTTAACTGCTAATGCATAAGTATTATTATATTTCATTGGTTTTAACATGGTCATATTATATTTTTTCTCTAAACTTTGTTTAGCTTGTTGATATACTTGAGGTTCTTGCTTAGATTTTAAATCTTCTTTTGTTAACTCTCCTAAAACCGTACCTGTGAATTCTAAATAACCATCGATATCGTCAGATTTGAGTGCATTAAATAAGAAGGCAGTCTTACCCATTCCATCTTTAACTTCAACAGTATCATCTGTATCTTGTTCAATTAAGATTTTATACATATTGGTAATGACAGATGGTTCTGAACCTAATTTACCTGCCAACGTAATTTTATCCCCTTTTTGGGCAAATAATGGAACGATAATAGCAATCATAATGATGATTACCATTGTTCCTAACACGATTAATAACTTTTTATATGATAATTTCTCCATAAATCTTAGTACAATATCAAATAATATTGCTAATAATGCTGCTGGAATTGCACCAATTAGAATTAATGACGCGTCATTACGATCAATCCCTAGTAAAATTAAATCCCCCAGTCCACCAGCACCAATTAATGCTGCTAAAGTTGCAGTACCTATAATGAGTACCATAGCAGTTCTAATACCTGCCATAATTACAGGCATGGCTATAGGTAATTCTACTTTAGTTAATCGACGTATGGGTTTCATACCAATACCTTTTGCCGCTTCGACTAGTGATGGATCTACCTCTTTTACACCTGTATATGTATTACGTAATATAGGTAAAAGTGCGTATACAACGAGTGCAATGATTGCTGGTAATCGTCCTATACCAAATAATGGGATCATTAATCCAAGTAATGCTAATGAGGGAATCGTTTGCAGTATTGCAGCAATATTCATGACAATTTCAGATATTTTCTTCGTTTTGGTTAATAAAATACCAAGTGGTACTGCAATGATTGTTGCTATTAATAAAGCAATAAATGATATCTGTATATGCTCTATAATCGTTGAGAGTAACTGTCCCTTACGTTCTGCTAGCGTTTGCCAAAATTCATGCATGGGTGTTATCCCCCTTTATGCCTGACAAATATTTAAATACATCTTCTCTTCTAATTAATGTCTTATGTTGTGATTGTTCATCAATCATTATGATAGCGTCATGATTGATAAATGTTTGATAAATATCATCTATATATCGCTCATTACTTATTTCTGGATAATTTTTCGTAGCTGCAACCTCATCTAATTGACGTTCAATATTTAAGTCTTTCAACATCACTCTAGATTCTGATTTCTGTATGTGATTACCCATAAATTGTTTCACAAAATCACTTTGAGGATGTTGTTGAAAACCTGATGGTGTATCAATTTGTTCGACATGTCCTTCATTCAATAAGCATATTCGATCTCCCAACTTCATTGCCTCTTGTATATCATGTGTCACAAATACGATGGTTTTTTTAATCTTTGTTTGTAAATCAATCAAATCATCTTGAAGTTTTTCTCTACTTATTGGATCTAATGCACTAAATGGTTCATCCATAATAATGACTGGTGGATCTGCTGCTAACGCACGCACTACCCCAACACGTTGTCGTTGTCCTCCAGATAGTTCTTCTGGCAACCTATTTTTATAAGTCTCAGGCTCCAATCCGACCATCTCTAATAATTCATCAACTCTTGCATCAATATCCTTATCTTTCCATTTCTTCATTTGTGGCACTTGCGCTATATTTTCTTTAATCGTCATATGTGGAAATAATGCGATTTGTTGTAGTACATACCCAATATCCCATCTCATTTCATAAACTGGATAATCACTGATTGGCTTATTATTAAAATAAATATATCCCTCACTTAGTGGAATTAATCGGTTTATCATTTTTAAAGTTGTCGTTTTCCCACAACCTGAAGGGCCTATTAATACGAAAAACTCTCCTTCTTTGATGTTGAAACTAACATCGTCTACTGCAACATGATTACCATACCGTTTCGTCACATTCTTAAATTCAATCACAACTTCACCTTCATTCACTCTAATCAAATAGACATTTTCATCTACTATACCCTGTTTTATGTTCTAATCACAAATCAAATTAAATAAATCTTTGGATTTTTTAATATTTGTTGCAAAGTGTACTTTCTAATTGCTAAATTGATGTCCTTTTTAAAATGAAAAACTCGATGTATGACACATTCATCATGTGACATACATCGAGTTGATATCTCAATTCATTTTATTAATGTTGCTCTTTAAATACTTGTCTTATATGACTGTATTCTTTCTAAGAATTGTGGGCAATAATGTTTTAATTTATAACTTCCCACACCATCAATATTTATCATGTCTTGTTTAGATTCTGGTTTCCGCTTAGCAAATTCTTCTAATGTGTAATCAGAAAAAATACTTACTGGTGCAATACCCAGTTTATCACTCAATTGTTTTCTCACTTTAACCAATTCGCTAAATAAGGCTCTGTCTACACCTTCTACTGTATTGATAAACACTTTTTCTTTTGATTTTTGTTTAAATGGCGTAGTAAATACTTTTGTATCATCATTTAATAATTTTTTCACTGACTTATCACATATAAGTATTTCATCATTTTCATTTAAAAAGCCTTTAAATCTTAACTCATCAATTAAATGACTTAATTCTGAAGTGGTATATGATTTCATAATGCCATGAGTAGTCAATTGGTCGTAATCATTATATTTAATGTAATCTGTTGTTTCACCGCGTAATACTTGAATAATGACGCTATAGCTTTCTTGTTGTCTCATACGTGCGACACAACTAATAATCATCTTAGCTTCTCTCGTCATATCGTAAGTTTTATTCTCTTGTATACAATTACTACACTGTTTACATTCTTCTAATTTTTCATTAGGTTCAAAATAATGGACTATCGTTGCTTCAAGACATTTTTTAGTTTTAGTATATTGGAGCATTTTAGTTAGTTTTTCGCCCATTTTTTCTTTATAATCATCGTCTGCTTGAGATACTGATATAAAATATTCATGAAGTCCTCTATCACGTTCACTGAATAATAAGATACATTCACTTTTCAAGCCATCACGACCTGCACGTCCAGCTTCTTGATAATATGATTCTAAATCACCCGGCATATTGTAATGTATAACAAATCTGACATTGGATTTATCTATTCCCATACCGAAGGCATTCGTCGCAATAACGACATTCACACGATCGTATAGAAAATCGTTTTGAGCAGCTTCTCTTTCCTTATTTGTTAATCCAGCATGATAAATCGTACATTTAACCTTATGACTTTCAAGTACCTCTTGTAGCTCTTCAACTTGTTTACGTGTCGAACAATAAATAATACCCGCTTCTTCATCATGTTCAGTGACATAGTCTACGACAAATTTTTGACGTTGATATGTTGGATTAACTTTAAATATTAAATTTCGACGCTTCGTGCTCGTTTTCACTTCATCGTTGGCCTCAATATTTAACTTGTCCATAATATCTTGTTGTACTTCTGCTGTTGCTGTTGCTGTTAATGCCACAATCGCAAAATCTTGTGGCAGAGTGAAAACTTTTTGAATCACATTTTGATAACTTGGTCTGAAATCATGTCCCCATTTTGAAATACAATGTGCTTCATCAAATGCAACTAATCGTATATTTACTTTTCTTAATTGACTTAAAAAATATTGATTTTCAAAACGTTCAGGTGCTACATATAAGAACTGAATATGGCCGCTAATTAAATCTTGCTCAATCTCTTTTTGTTGTTTTTGAGTTAAGCTACTATTAATAAATGCAGCATTAATCCCCATTGCTTTCAATTGGTCTACTTGGTCTTTCATTAAAGATATTAATGGACTAATAACAATTGTCGTTCCACCTAACATCAATCCAGGTACTTGATAACATATCGATTTACCGCCACCTGTTGGTAACACACCTAGTACATTTCGATGATCTATAATTTTTGAAATGATTTCTTCCTGACCTGGACGAAACGTATCGTAGCCAAAATAATGCGATAAAGTTTCTTGCATGATTAAATTCCCCTTATTGTTCTTTTAATTCTTCGAGTTCACTCCATCTTGTGATGTCAGTATCATATGTTGCCTCAAGTTGTTCTTTTTCTTCATTCAGTGCTTTGATTTTTGCGTAATCTGCACTGGCTTCTACCATTTCTTCGTCAATTTCAACTAATCTTGTTTCAGTTTGATCAATACGTTCAAGAAGCGCTTCATATTCCCGCTTTTCCTTGTATGATAGTCCCGATTTTTTTCGAGATTGTGGTTTATGTTTGGTTTGATTAGCACTCTGTTTATCCATAGCAAATTGTTTGTCTTGAGCTTTTTTATAGGCTTCATAGTCTTCAAATGAGCCAATGATTTTTTCCATTTTGCCATCATGAATATACCAATACTCTTGTGCCACTTTGTTAAGAAAATATCTATCATGGCTAACCGTAATCACTGAACCACCAAATTCATCAATATAATCTTCTAAAATGGTTAGTGTTTCGGTATCTAAGTCATTTGTAGGTTCGTCTAATAATAATACATTCGGCTTATGTACTAATAAGCGTAAAAGATATAGACGCTTTTGTTCGCCACCTGACAATTTATACACTTTTTTACCATGCGTTGAACTTGGAAATAGAAAGCGCTCGAGCAATTGTGTTACAGATACAGAAGTACCATCTTTTTCCATAGCAACTTCACTTTCTTCTCGCAGATAATCAATGACTCGGATATCTCTATCTAATGTTTCTTCAGTTTGTTTAAAGTATGCCACTTTAACGGTCTGCCCTACTTTTAATTGGCCTTCAAACGATTGATCTTCAGATGCTAATATATTTAATAATGTTGTTTTACCCGCTCCATTAGGACCTACTATACCTATTTTTTGACCACTTTGTATAATCTCAGTAATATTTTCAAATAGTACTTTGTCATTGATTGATTTTGATAAATGATCTAATTCGTACACTTGTTTACCTAGTCTTGAGTGAGCTAAATTCAACTGTGCTTTATCTTGTTTCGTTTGTTGTTTAACTTCAGATTCTAAGTCGCTAAAGCGATTAATACGTGCCTGTTGTTTAGTTGTTCTAGCTTTTGCGCCAGCTCTCATCCAAGCTAATTCTTGCTTATATAGTGCCTTTTGCTTTTGTTGTTGCTTCTGTTCGATTTGTTCATTTTCAGCACGCATAGCTATGTAATCTTCATAATTACCAGGATATGTTTTTAACTTACCTCTATCTAATTCAATAATTCTTGAAGATACTTCGTTTAAAAAGTAACGGTCATGTGTTACAAATAAAACAGTATAAGGATATTGCTTTACGTAATTAATTAACCAGTTTATCGACTCAAAATCTAAATGGTTTGTCGGCTCGTCTAACAATAATAAATCGGGTTGTTCTATTAATGTCTTCGCTAAAACAACACGCTTTTGTTGACCACCTGATAATGCCTTCACTAATTTATTTGTATCATTAATGCCTAATTTAGAAAGTATGGTCTTGATTTCGGCATTATAATCCCATGCCTCTTTACGATCCATCATTTCTTGAGCTTCCATCATAATTTGAAATTGCTTGTCGCTTTGATTGATAGCATATTGATTTACAGCTTGTTCATAATCTTTAATCACCTTTAATGTAGGTGTATCAGAACTAAGTACTGCCTCAAACACTGTCATATCTCCATCAAGATCATGTTTCTGCGATGAATAACGTATTCGATAATTATTTGGATGTGTGATATCAGCCGTGAAGTCTTCGTCTATATTACCTATGACTTTCAGCAATGTACTCTTACCTGTACCATTAATCCCTACTAGCCCAATTTTTTCGTGTTCAGATATAGATAAATTTAAGTCATCGAATATCACTTTATCTGCATAGGATTTATTTAAATGTTCAATTTTATATGCTTCCATGCTTATCTTCCTTTTACTATCGAATTTTCTATATAATTTTGTTAAGCTTAAATCAGTTCTATATATTATACACCTTTTTAAGCTTAAATGATACAAGGAGACCTAGTTATGGCAGAATTCTTCGAAAATTTGCCTCCTCATTTTCAAGCTTTAATTGCAGGAATCATTACATGGTTATTAACAGCACTTGGTGCAGCTTCTGTCTTTATTTTTAAATCTGTTAATGATAAAGTGTTGAACTCGATGCAAGGGTTTGCTGCAGGTATTATGATTGCCGCAAGTTTCTGGTCTCTGTTACAACCCTCAATTGAATTTAGTAAAGATTCAGCAATGCCTTGGTTACCAGCTGCGATCGGATTCTTATTTGGTGGTTTCTTTATTCGCGGACTAGATTTTGTTATACCACATATGCACCGAAATGCGAAAGATGAAAATCAACAACAAGAAGGCATTGACACATCTCTAAGTAAAAATGCTTTACTTGTTCTTGCGATTACATTGCATAATATACCAGAAGGTTTATCAATTGGTGTTGCCTTTGGCGGCGTTGTATCAGGCAATGGTACTGCCACATTTTTAGGGGCAATTGGTTTAGCAATCGGTATAGGTATTCAAAACATTCCAGAAGGTGCAGCATTATCTATGCCAATAAAAGCAGCCGGTGCATCTAGTTGGAAAGCTTTTAACTATGGACAGGCTTCAGCTATTGTAGAACCCATATTTGCTATGCTTGGTGCAGGTGCAGTACTAGTTATTACACCGATGTTACCGTACGCGCTTGCCTTTGCTGCAGGTGCAATGATATTTGTAGTAGTAGAAGAGTTGATTCCAGATTCTCAATCAGGTAATAATACAGACTTAGCTACGCTAAGCTTAATGCTTGGTTTTGCTATTATGATGGTATTAGACGTTGCATTAGGTTAATCTAGTATTTTTATTAAGATGTAATTTCCATATAATTTCCTAAAATTAAAGTTTGACTACAAAGGCAGATAGAATAATAAAGAGGAGTGGGCGTTCAATAGAACCCCCACTCCTTTTATATATCGTATTAAAAAGACAAATCAAAACCGAATTGAGCGCTCATGCTCAATTCGGTTTTATTGAATTATTTTTTCTCGTTACCTTTTGGTCCTGTTTTATATTCATACTTCGATGGATCTACTTTTTTGAAATCAGGATTTTTATAGAATCTGAATAAGTCACCGTTAAGTAAACTATCATTCATTTCTAAATCTTTTTCAACTTGTTTTTGATTTTTCTCGAAGTCTTTTGGTTTTTTAGTTAGTAATTCATTATCTTTATTAGAATATAACTTACCGTTAACATATTTGTAGTCTTTAGTGATAAAGTCACCATTTCTAAATGGTACTACATCGTTATGTTGTTTAGAGAATAAATCAGTACCAAACATGATATAGTTTTTAGTATCGATACCAACTAAATGTAAAATCGTTGGCATAACATCCATTTGTCCAGCGTACTCTTTATTTATGCCACCTGATTTGCCTGGTATTTTAATCCAGAAACCAGTACGGTTTAAATCAGTGAATTTCGCTGGCGTGATCTTTTCACCTAATAATTTTTCCATCGCATTATTATGGTTTTCAGAGATACCATAGTGGTCACCATAAATCATGATAACAGAATCATCATATAAACCTTTTTTCTTAAGGTCAGTAACATATTCTTCAAGCGCTTGGTCTAAATAATGTGCTGTTTGAATGTATCCGTCAACTGTAGAGTCACCTGTGTTTGGCTTATCAATTGATGCATCCTTCTCATCTAAAGTGAATGGATAATGGTTAGTCAATGTAATAAGGTGAGAATAGAACGGTTTCTTCATTTTAGCTTGATAGTCCGCTGAATCTTTGAAGAATATTTTATCTTTTAATCCTAAGTTAACTACATTATCATCTGACATATCATAATACGTAGCATCATAGAACTTATCTATACCAAAGTGTTTATAAATTTGGTCTCTGTTCCAGAACGTTTTATAGTCACCATGCATGACATTTGAATTATAACCTTGCTTTTGGTCTAAAATTGCAGGTAGTGATTCATATGTGTTGTCACCTTTTAATGAATATGCAGAACCTTGTGGTAATCCATATATACTGTTATCCATTGTCAATTCGGCATCTGATGTCTTACCTTGACCAGTTTGATGGAAGAAGTTAGGGAAGTAAGTGTAATCTTCTTTACCACTTGATAGTTTGTTCAAGAATGGTGTTACTTCCTTACCATTAACTTTCTTGTTAATTAAGAAAGTTTGGAAACTCTCTAAATGGATTTTAATAATATTTTTCTTCTTAGCCGCACCATAATATTCTGGGTTAGGTTCAGTACGCTTTTGTTTTGTATAATTAAGTACTTTAGTTAAGTCATCTTCTGATGCTAAAGCCTTTTGTTGATTGTTTTCGATCGTTTTTACACCATCATATACTGTAAAGTTAAATGGTCCTAAATATTTAACTAAGTATTTATGGTCGAATGTACGAGTTAATAACTCTGGACGGTCAGTTTCAGCAAAAGCTAAGTTTAAGAAGAATAACGCAACTGATACAGCCATGACGACTGGAACAAATTTCTTACTAAATGCTTTTGTACTTAACCACTGACGTTTAAAGATTAGAATAAACAGGTAGATAATCGTATCGATAAAGTACACAAAGTCGTACCACTTAAATGAAGCACCTAATGCGCCACCCATAGATTCTACATTCCCTGCTTGATTCAAAGTACTAAACGTTAAAAAATCAGAGAAGAATCTGAAGTATACAACGTTGGCATACAGTAAAAATGTTAATAAGAATCCTCCAACAAAAATGAACCAGAAAGCCTTTTTACCTTTGAAGAATAGGAACACACTTAGTACTAGTGCGATTAAACTGTATGGATTCATCAGTAATATTAAGTTTTGTACTAATCCTTTAACACCTAAAGAAAAATCAACATAATATGAAAAATATGTCTTTAGCGTGATCGTAAATACGGTCATCAGGAAAAACGCAAAAAGACTTATCTTCTTTTTGTGAGAACTCATGTTTGTTTCCTCCGTTTATTGTTAATAAACCACAAGAACCTTATCAATAACGAATTAAACGTAATTAGGCAATAGTAATTTGTCTTAAAACAACACCAGTAAGCTTTATTCCTCTTTAACAATAACTACGTTTAACATATAAACGCATTGCTTACTTTACTACGTCGAAATAAAACAAGTTATTTCCATTTTTATTTTAATCCATTCCAATGTTGGTCTGCATGATTTAACACAATATATAATTTTTAAAATTCACTAAACATTTCATTTTGACGTTAAAAATAGCTAGTAGATTGGTCCAATAACTAGCTAATGTATTGTTGATGTTAATTTTTTATTAAGAAAATATGATGAATGTAATCATATTGTAACAAAATACATAGTTCAATATATTAATATAAAGGAAGCAACCTTAAATATCAAGTAAAAACACACTTTTCAACATATAAACTATGATTTAAAGTTATACCTTCTTTAATGTATCTATATATTATATAGACTTATATTGATTAAGCCATCCGTCTTAAGTACGAGCTTCCACCTTGCATTAATAGTGCCTATTTCAACATCTCTAACTGCATACGATACTCAATACCATGGAATAATTGATTTAACCAATTACTATATTTAATTAGATTTTTCTCGGCTGTTTCAATATCTATAAATTGGAATTTTAATTTTGATCCGGTTGGTTTCTGAGCTAACTTTGTTAAATGATAACTTGCTATCGTACCTATCTGAGGATAACTACCTAATGTATAGTGATCATTTAATAAGATGATTGGTGTACCATCTCTTTTAACTTGGATTGTGCCACGTTTAACCGATTGATGTGCAGGCATATCATCATAATACGCTTTCACTTTTTCCCCTTCTAAAACCATTCCCATTCTATTTGCTTTACTGGTTACTTTATAATTGTGTGTTGTAAAACGTTGTAAGACATTTTCTTTAAAGTCTTCTGAACCTTTATTTTTAATGACATGAAAGACGTCAGACATATAATTAAATGATAACGCGTAGCCATCTACACCCCAATCGGTTTGACGAGATTCTGCTAAATTTTCAAATAATTTTTGATGTCGTTCACTATATAGGCGTTTCATTTCTATTTCATCACCATTTTGTAATTGTCGACCTTCAAAGCCACCCAATTTAACATTAAAATCTGTTGATGTAGAACCTAACCATTCTTCTAGATTAAAGCCTCCACCGACAGCTAAATAGACACGTGATGTTCTGTTCGTTTCTTCAAACTTTAACACATCATCTTTTTTCATTAAATATAACTTATATGGAAAGACCTTCATTGTTTGTGTCTCTGCTTTAAAATTACCACCTGCTAATGCGATTAATGTTGGTTCCGTAAAACGAATCGTTGGCATTTTATGGGTCATTTCGAGTGTGGCTTCATTTTTATCATTAGCTACTAATCGATTAGCAATTTCGTGTGACAAACTATCAAGTGCACCACTTGGTATCACACCATTGTGTTCATATCCGTGTCTCCCAAAATCATGAAAACTACTAAACAAACCGCTATTTTCTATTATGATTGACATGTTTTAAAGTCTCCTAAATCCAATTCGTTTTTATCTTTAGCAATAAATTGTACGTTATCGCCTAGTTTTAAGAGTGAAAAATCATCTTTGTTTGGAAAGAAAAGTTGTGTTGGTGTATATCCAATGACCAACCAATCATTATATGTGTCAGTCGTAACGATACCACATTTCTTACCTTCAATGACGACTGAACCTGCCGGAATAAATTTCTTTTCTTTACTTGTATGATTCACAAATAATTTTTTATGCATTCCTGTTAAATATGGAAATCCTGGTGAATATCCCATCATTGATACAAAGTAATCACTTCCTGTATGAAGTGCTTTAAATTGTGATTCATCCATTTTTAAATGTTTTAATAATGATTCTAAGTCCGGCCCATATTCATCTCCATACACAATAGGAATTTGGAATGGTGATTGCGTTTTATTATCATGTTTTATTTCCAACTTAATTGATTCAATGAGCGCTTTCATATATAAGAATGGTGATTGTATATGATGATGTTTAATCATATCTCGTGCATCATAAATAATCATCATGTCCGATTCAGTAGGTACTATTTCTATGATGAACGAGTAATTTTTTTCATTTAAATATGATCGCAAGGCTAATAAATCTTCAGTAAGATCTTTTGATACCTTTTTCTCTATTGATATTACGATGGCTTGGTCTCCTTGACTATATATTTTCATACCTTCACCTCAAAAGTCTTTAATGATGATAAAATACGTTCATACGCTCTATTACAAAAGGCATCAGTGATTTAATCAATAAATATACTAATATAATGGCACATATGGTAGTAACTGTTGCAACGATACGTGCGAATACTTGTGCTCTCTTTTGTAATAATCGATTAACGATAACTTTATTTACAACTGCTACAACAATTAATAATCCTATCCATAATAATGTCATTATCTACTCCATTTGATAATATTTCGCGCTACTTTCATGTTAATTTTATAGGTAAATTGTAACGTCGGCAACCTCTCGCAAACTATTTAATAAAAATACCTCTACTTTATTAGTATTCAATTTCTCTATTAATTCATCAACATAATAGTTTTTTTCTTGCAAACAACCTTCATCTATTAATGATTGCCGCATGCATCCTAATAAAAAATCTTCATTATAATGAGGTGTATAATAATATCCGTTTTCTTTAAACATAACGTTCCCAATATTAAATTCTAAAATCTTGCCATTCTTATCAAATATGAGTGCTAAATCAGTATCTAAATCATAAGATACATGGTCTCTATTCGATGTTTTATTAATTATTGTTAGATGAGATGTATTAGAATGTTCACGTACTAAAGACGCAGTAAAATATGATTTAGATGTTAGTGGTGCTACTAAATAGTCGAAATGGCCTTCTTCTTGTAACATCACTTTCAAACGATAACTACCTTCTTGATATTCAGATTGAATCGAGTGAATAAGACGTTCCCAGTCTAACTCATTAAAAGTCATATTCAATTTGTTACTAGATTGACTTATTCGTTGTTTGTGATAAGCAAGTCGTGCAATATGACCATTCTCTAATTTCATTGTTTCAAATAAGTACATTATAACCTCTCCAGTATCCTCGTCTTATCATAAAATTCTTGGACTTCATTATCTGGGTTAGAGTTAATCGTAATCCCAGCACCAACACCATAAATCGCTTGCTGATGTCGATACTCAATCGTACGTATAGGTATATTAAATATCATCTTACCGTTAGGCACTAATAATCCAATCGTTCCACAATATATGTATCTTGGAACTTGTTCTAAAGAATGAATTAATTTCATAGTATTTATCTTTGGTGCACCAGTAATAGAACCACACGGGAAAATAGCACTTAAAATCATTTCAAGGGTCACTTCTGACGGTAATTTCCCTGTGACCATACTCGTCATTTGATGAACCGTATGATACGTTTCTATAAAAAATAATTTATAAACAATAATACTCCCTGTCATTGCTATTCTAGAAATATCATTACGCAATAAATCTACAATCATTACATTTTCAGCTTTATCTTTCTCAGACTGTTGAAGCTGATGGTAGTTTTGTAGATCTTCTTCGTTCGTTTCACCTCTCGGCATTGTACCCTTCATTGGCTTACTAACTAATACGTTCGTTTCACCATTAAATATTCCTTTCTGAAAAAATAATTCAGGAGAAATAGATGCAACTTTGACCTCATCTGTATCTAATAAGGCCGTGTAATTACCATTCGCTACAGTAGTTAATTGTCGATATAACTGATGAATGGGAAAATAGATGTTATCAGTTAATCGGGTAGTATAGTTCACTTGATAGGTGTCTCCTTCGACAATTGCATGTTGAATGCTTTTGATTTTTTCTTTCATTTGTTGATTGGATTCTATAAATTTAAAATGATGTTTCGAATTATATGATACATCATTCAATTTTGTAGATTCATTTATGTGATTGGCAACTTTAAAGCTATATGCAATTGCTAAGACACCACCTTCTTCTACATGGCACACATCCATTTGTGGGTTGAAATAACGAGCCGCTTCATATGTTACATATAACGCGACATAACGACCTTGTTGTTGTTGTAATTCTGCAAAACGTATCACATGCCCCACTTCATCCATATGTTTAGCTATCTTTTTTTCAATCAATTGATCTAATTCAAGATGATAGATTTCGAATTGATTGTCGTCTAAGTAATAGCGATAGTTAAATTTGATAGTCACTATTTTCACCTACAATATCTATAAAGTTTTGAATCTGGTTTTGGCCTTGTTCGCTTAAAATGGATTCTGGGTGATACTGTAATCCGTATATAGGATATTTATCGTGCTGTAATCCCATAATGACATCATCTTCTCCCTTAGCCGTAATATTCAATTCGCTTGGAATGCTATTTTCATCTACTTGTAAAGAATGATATAACATTACATTAAATTTCTCTGGCAGTCCTTGAAACATCCCTTCACCATAGTGGCTTAATAATGTCGTATGACCATGTATTGGTCTATCTCTATGTATAATTATTCCTCCAAAATATTGGCAAATCATTTGAAATCCTAAACAGACCCCCAAAATAGGTATGTGCTGATAAAAGTCATCCATCACTTTAAATAAAATAGGATAATCACTAGGTCGCCCAGGACCCGGCGAAATAACGATAGCTTTAGGCTTTAGCGCCTTTAATTCCTCGATATTAATCTCCTCTACATCAATGACGTTTACCATATCTCGTGTAGCCATTTTAAAATAATTAATTAAATTATAAGTAAATGAATCTTTATTATCTATCACTACTATCATGATTACGCTCCATTACATTAATATTCGTTATTCGATATGTCCTTAACACTATTATCACAAAAATTTACTTGATTTTACATATGAATTGGTTTATTCTATGTTGCGTACAAAATATATATTTATCAGAGGTTCCTAGCCGAAACCCTCTATAAAAAACTAGACACTGAATTCAATTTCTGTTTGTAAATAGACATATCATTTTAATACGTTCTTTAAAATTATATGTGTATTTACAATCTGTCGTCTATCTTTTTTATAGAGATAGGCTTTTTTTATGCCTTAATTTTCTGTTTTAGTGACTCATGATATATAGGAGGAAAAATCATGGTACAACACACTCTAGATCAAAACAAAGCCATAGTCGTCTTTAGCGGAGGCCAAGACAGTACAACATGTTTGTTTTATGCTAAAAAGCATTTTAAAGATGTTATTCTCGTTACCTTTAATTATGGACAAAGACATGATGCTGAAATTGAAGTAGCTAAAAAAATTGCTCAAGAACAAAACGTTGAACATCACATATTAGATATGTCGTTGTTATCGCAACTGACACCTAATGCATTAACACAACATGATCTAAAAATTGAAGATACAGAAGATGGTATTCCAAATACATTCGTACCTGCACGTAATCTACTGTTCTTATCATTCGCTGGTGCATTAGCTTATCAAATTAAAGCTAAACATATCATTACCGGGGTTTGTGAAACTGACTTCTCAGGTTATCCAGACTGTCGTGATAGTTTCATTAAATCAATGAATGTAACATTAAACTTGTCTATGGACAGAGATTTTGTGATTCACACGCCATTAATGTGGTTAGATAAAGCACAAACATGGGAACTAGCTGATAATCTTGGGGTATTAAACTATATTCGTGAAAATACGCTAACTTGTTATAACGGTATTATTGGAGATGGTTGTGGTGAATGCCCTGCTTGCCAATTAAGATCGCGCGGACTCGACCAATATCTTGCGAAGAAAGGAGTACAATAAGATGATTCAACAAATCTATCCTACTGTCAATCATCCCTATCAATTCGAACTTAATAAAGACTTTAACTTTTCAGCAGCACATTATATCCCAAGTGAAGACGCTGGAAAATGTATGCGTACTCACGGACACACTTATTTCGTAAATATTACCATAGCTGGAGATGAATTAGATCACAATGGTTTTTTAGTAAATTTTAGTGATTTAAAAAAACTCATTCATGACCAATTTGATCATTATTTATTAAATGACTTAGTTCAATTCAAAGGTAAAAGTCCTTCTACAGAAATTGTTGCTCAAACTATTTATCAAATGGTGCAATCATATCTTAAAGATCAAAAGAATCAACCAAAATGTGTCCAAGTTTATTTACGTGAAACACCTACAAGCTATGTCGTATATCGTCCTAAGGGTGATCAATAATGGCTAAAATACCTGTATTAGAAGTATTTGGTCCAACGATTCAAGGCGAAGGACGCGTCATTGGTAGAAAAACAATGTTTGTTAGAACTGCAGGTTGTGATTATCGCTGTAGTTGGTGTGATTCTGCCTTTACATGGGATGGTAGTGCTAAAGAAGATATTCAATTAATGTCTGCAGAAGAAATCTATAACAAATTGCGTGAAGTAGGTGGTGACAATTTTAATCACGTCACAATTTCTGGTGGAAACCCAGCACTTATTAAAGGTATCCAAGATTTAGTAGATTTATTTGAAGAACATCATATTCAAACTGCCCTTGAAACACAAGGTAGTAAATTCCAACCATGGATGACTCAAATCGATGACTTAACAATTAGTCCTAAACCGCCAAGCTCAAATATGAAACCTAATTTGGATATTTTAGATAGTGTTATTGAACAGTGTGTACCTGAATCACTTAATTTAAAAGTCGTCATTTTTGATGAGGATGACTTCGAATTTGCTAAAATGATTCATCATCGTTATCCATCTATACCATTTTATTTACAAGTGGGTAATCCTTATTTAGATGAAGAGGTCGACAACCATACTTCTAAACTATTACAACGTTATGAACAATTAGTCGAACGTGTTATGACTAGTAGCGATATGAATAATGTATATGTATTGCCACAATTACACACATTGTTATGGAGTAATATGAAGGGTGTTTAAACTCATTTAATATAACTTTAACAATTTCGAGTGTTATATAATGATTAAGTTTATGTTAATTGATATAATAATTGAATGAAGTATTACGGATAGGAGTACACCATGATTCTATATATATTAATTAATATTGCCGTAGTATTGCTCATTGTAGGAATAGATTTATATTTGCACCAATTTAAACAACTTCGATTTAGTTCAATACTAATAGCTATTTCATTAAATGCTATTATCGATTTAATTGTAGTCGCAAAATATAATTTCATTTCAATCTATACGATGATTTTATTTATTGTATGGGCATTATTACAACTCTATTTAAATAAAAAAATTAACCCTTTCATGATAAAAGACCAAAAGTTCATTGCAGTGATATTTGCCATTGTCATCAGTTTAACGCAGTTTATAACTGATATTTCCAGTGAACAATCTGTCTATATGTCGTTACCATACTTAGCTCCAGCTATTTTCATTATCGGTGCAGTATTATTATTTGTAGGTACATTTAATGTATCGGAGCTTGATCATCTACCTATTTTAAAAACAATCAAGCATCCTATGCTAATTGGTACGATATTAATTATCATCGCATTTATAGCTATGATGATACTCACACCTTTTTGGTATGTATTTACTATCATCTATGTACTATTCATATTATTTATCATATGGCAACGTATATTTAAGGGAGTGGGACAGAAATAATAAAGAACCACTAATCATTGAATATGAAGTGGTTCTTACGCATTAGCCACAGCTAATGTGTACTTTAAAATAGGAATACATGAGTGAAACTCATGCATAAGAAATACTAATTTCTAAAGAAAAAGTATTTCTTTATCGTTGTCCCACCCCGGCAAAGTTGACTAGAAATGAAAAAGCTTGGTACATTAGACCGTCTTTGTAATTCATTACTTAGACGGTTTTATGCATGAACTTTTAAGTTCATGTATACCTCTTAAACTTAATCTGAACACATGAGTTAATACTCATGTGTAAGTCATTCTAATTTCTTTAAGAAAAAGAATGACTTTACAGTCAACTACTGCCTAAATATGAATGTAACTTGAAATATATATTTATGTCCCAGCCTGTTTTTTTCGTTGTCGGTAAATCAAATTATAAAAAGCTTACAGCTCATGGACTGATCCATAGCCTGTAAGCTTTTTGTTTAATGAACATGTTCTTTATATTCATCATTATTTTGTGTTGCTTGATATGTCGGTTGATGTCTATGTGCATCAAATCTTCTAATTTGATGATAGTGTTCAGATTGATTTTTTCTAGATTGTGCCTTGTCTGAGTCTTTTGACTCCTGTGATATTTCAGATGTTTGTTCGGGTTCAATATTTGTGGCCTGAACAATATATTTAGGACGCTTTTTCACTTCATAATAGATACGACCAATATACTCACCAATGACTCCTATGGACATTAACTGAATACCACCTAAAAGTGTAATCGCAGCTATTGTTGTGAAGTAACCAGGAATGTTCACACCTGAGATCATGATATTAATTAAAAGATATACGAGATATAGTACACTGAGCGAAAATGTAAACATACCTAGATAAATCATCATTCTTAATGGTTTATTATTAAACGAAATTAAGCCATCAATACCATAATTTAATAATTTGGCAAATGACCATTTCGATTCTCCTGCTTCACGTTCTACATTTTCATAGGTGAATACTTTCGTATTATAACCTATCCATTCAAATAATCCTTTTGAAAATCGGTTATATTCATCCATAGATGTCAGTGCTTGTACGGCACGCTTGCTTAGTAATCTAAAGTCACCTACGCCATCTTCAAATTGTACATCTTCCACAAAGGCATTAATCAATTTATAATAAGCACGTGTCATCGATTTTCTAGCGACATTTTCTCCTTTACGATCACGTTTTGCTATCACTTGATCATAACCTTCATTATATCCTTCAACCATTTGCGGAATAAATTCTGGCGGATGTTGTAAATCAGCATCTATCATAACTACAGCGTCACAATGTTCACTATGTTGATAGCCTGCCACCATAGCAGCCTCTTTACCAAAATTTCTACTAAATGAGATGTATTTGACGTGGTGGTCAGCTAATGCTAAATTTTGTAGATGATCAATAGTTGAATCTTTACTGCCATCATCTATGAATAGTAAATCGTATTCATATTGTTTATTGATGCTATCTTGCTTTAATATCTCAGTCAGCTTTTCATATGTTTTTAATACGACTTCCCCTTCATTATAACAAGGAATGATGACTCTTATATTCATTCAATGATATCCTTTTCTAGTAATTGGTTTAATATTATTTTATCAATTACTTAATAGTGTATTCTACTTAGAGCCTTTGTATTTACAAAATCTTAATATTACATTAATGTTTATCACAATATTTATTGAAAATCACTACTTTTGTAAATTTAAATGAACTCAAAAATAAGATTAATGGACTTTTTCACTCATACAATGATTAGTATTGTGTCGCATTACTTCAACTCATTTATTTCAAATCGCCTATCGCTACTTCATCTGGATCTTTACCTTGTCTATCATTTCGATTTAAACTGTCAATTTGTGCTACATCTGTAAGTTCAAGATTGAAATCTAAAATATTATAGTTTTCGTGAATTCGACTAGGTGTTTTAGATTTAGGAATAATAATACGATTATGTGCTAAATGCCAACGTAAAACAATTTGTGCTGCCGTTTTATGATATCGTTTAGCCATGTCCGTAATAACTGGGTCATCTAATAACCCTTTATTTCTCATTAATGGCATCCATGCAGTGACTTTAATATCATGATGATCACAATAATCTTGTAATTCTTGTTGATTAAAGTATGGATGTAACTCTATTTGATTAATTTGAGGAACTATTTCTGTTTCTTGCATTAGTTTCTCTAGATGATGTTGTTTAAAATTACAAACGCCTATGGCTTTGACTTTACCTTCATGATAAAGCGTTTCTAATGCCTTATAACTTTCGATAAATAAGCCATTTTCTTCACAAGGCCAATGAATTAAAAACAAGTCTAGGTACTCAAGACCTAAATTTTCTAAAGATTGATTGAAATATTGAATTGTACTGTCATATCCTTGATAATCATTCCATAATTTAGATGTAATAAATAAATCTTCTCTATCAACGTTTGTTTGCTTTAACGCTTGCCCTAAGGACTGTTCGTTACCATAGAAATATGCCGTATCAAATGCACGATAACCTGCTTCAATAGCGGTATTAATCACTTCATTCATTTCATCATCTGTTATTTTATAAACACCTAAGCCAATCGATGGCATAGGATAACCATTATTTAAATATTGTGTATCATTAATATTCATTCTTACCACTCTCTTTCATATGTCTTCGTTGTTGAAATACGTAAGCAAATGTGTACCATACTATAATACACGTAATTAAAGACGCTTAAACATTATAGCTTAAGCGTCTTTTCATCATATATCATTGTTAATCCGTTTGTTCCTCATCTGAATTAACTTCATATGTTGGGCGTTCTTGGTTAAATTCATAATTTAAAGTTACCCAAATAATTTGGTGATTTTCAATTTCTGATATGATCCAACGATCGTAATCTGTATCTACAAAATCGTCTTTCTGAAGATTTGTATTTTCAGATTGTAACCATCCACCGATTGTATCAATATCTTCTGAGTCTTCGAATTCAATACCAAATTGTTCATTTAAGTCGTCTAATAACACTCGACCATTAATTTGATATTTGTTGTCCTCTAATTTAACGATGTCGTTCACTTCGTCATCGTCAAATTCATCTCTGATTTCACCGACAATTTCTTCTAAAATATCTTCCATTGTTAAAATACCTGCTGTACCACCATATTCATCAATAATCAAACTGATATGAACATGTTCACGTTGCATTCTAACAAGGGCATCACTAATACGTGTTGTCTCTGAAATCATCGGTAGCTCATGTATATAGTTAGCAATTTTGATTGTTTTACCAGATGCATACTCAGTTAAGAATTCTTTAACATTTATAAATCCTTTAACGTGGTCCTTATCACCATCTTCAGTGATAGGATATCGAGTGAATTGGTATTCTTTAATCGTTTCTAATAGTTCATCAACATTAAAAGGCTCGTTCAACGTAATCATTTGAGTTCGGGGAACCATAATATCTTTAGCTTGTCTTTCATCAAAAGAAAAGATATTTTGCATATATGCAAGCTCAGTTTGGTTGATTTCGCCACCATTATAACTATTATTAATAATGATTTTGATTTCTTCTTCTGACATTGCATCCGATTGTGCATCTGGATCTACACCAAACACTCTAAGAATTACACGAGCCGAACCGTTCATTAACCAAATTAAAGGTTTCATGACATTACCAAAGTAATATAACGGTCTAGCATATAGTAACGCCATTTTCTCTGTATGTTGAATAGCGAATGATTTAGGTGCAAGTTCACCTAATACGACATGTAAATAGGTTACTACAATAAACGCAATGACAAATGAAACTGTTGTTGTTAATGCACTTGGTAAATGCATTAGTTCGAATAATGGATGTAGTAATTTATCAAATGTCGGTTCACCTAACCAACCTAAACCTAATGAAGTTACTGTTATACCAAGTTGGCATGCAGATAAGTAGTAATCAAGGTTAGCAATCATTTTCTTAACGATTTTAGCACCACTGTTACCTTCATCTGCTAATTGTTCGATACGCGTAGATCTTACTTTGACAAGCGCAAATTCAGATCCGACAAATACTGTTGTTAATGCAATTAAAAGAAAAAATACAATTAAACTAATTATGGTCGAAGTTTCCAATTAATTCCCTATTTCTAGGGATTCACCTCCATATTATCTGTGTCACACATGGTTAACACGTAATTAAAATTTTCGAATTGGCTTAAATGATATTTACATGCTAAGACCTTCCCATTGCGACACCCCCTAAAAAAATGTAATTGATTTTATTCTATCATAAAAATATTTCATTTGGTTGATTTATGTTTATAGAATTACAACATAACATTTAAAACTAATACCCCGATTTAGTCAAGTTATTCCTCAAATCTAAAATGTATGAATATAACCATTCTTAATCGTCATAAGGACTGAAATCGTATCATCAACAATCACAATATCAGCATCTTTCCCTACCTTAATACTACCTTTTGTTTGATCGATACCTAACGCTATCGCTTGGTTCCAACTTGTCACACGCCACAAGTCTTTAATTGAAGCACCTGTATAAGTGATTAAATGACGCAAACCATCATTCATTTTTAAGATACTACCAGCTAATGCACCTGAATCTAATCGTGCTTCTTCATTCTTCACAATAACGTTTTGTCCACCTAGATCATATTCACCTTCTGGCATCCCTTTTGCACGCATCGCATCTGTAATGAGATACATATGTTCATTGCCTTTATTTTGGTAAGCCATTGCTACGGCCGCTGGATGTGAATGCACACCATCAACTATAATTTCTGTATTTAGGTTTTGATTTAACCATGCCGCTCCAAAAACACCGGGTTCTCGATGTCCAAAGCCTGTTGCTGCATTATATAAGTGTGTAATATGTTTAGCACCATTATCAACAGCTTCATTTGCTTCATCATATGTAGCTACTGTATGTCCCATTGAAAATATGATGTCGTTATTTAAAGCTTTTAATGTATCAGTTGCACCATCAACTTCAGGTGCAAAAGTAATAATTTTAATCAATTGATTGGCAGTCTTTTGAAATGTCTTAATCTTTTCAATAGACGGTCTTTGAACATATTTAGGATGTTGCGCGCCTACCTTATGTTCTGAAATAAATGGACCTTCGAGATGAATACCTACAATTTCTGCAGCATCATGCCTATTTTGAATTTGATAATAATTTGCAATATTTTGGAGTGCTCGATGAATACTATCATCTGATTGTGTCATCGTTGTTGCTAAAAATGATGTTGTTCCTTCAGATAATAGTTGTTCAGATAAATGTTTAAGACCATCCATTGAGGCATCCATCGCATCTTCGCCGTAACCACCGTGGATATGTATATCTATAAATCCTGGAATAACATGATGACCTTGTGCATCTACCGTAGGATACGATTTACTTAAAGTGTTCAATCTATCTTTATCAGAACCTATTTCCATTATTTTGCTATCTTTAATATGTATAAAACCATGTTCTATTTTTTGACTTTCTGTATAAATCTGACCGTTTATAAGTAAATATTCTTTCAATATCAATACCTTCTTTTCTAATACTAATGATTCGATTGTTATTTTACTACAACCTTTCATTTTATTCATATCATACAATTCAATATTTAATTTCGTAAAAATAAAAATACCCTTGTCGGTTAAACGACAAGGGCTAAAAGTCTATTATTCATCCATTGCTTTAGATGCTTCAATTTCATTTTCAGTTAATTTTGGTTTTAAGAAACCATATATTAAGGCAGAAACTAAAGTACCTACAACTAAAGCTAATAATGTTTGTAAAATATGGCTAAAGTCAGTTGTTGCGATAACAAAGATACCACCGTGTGGCGCATTGATTCTTGAACCTAATGCTAATGCAATCGCACCACCAACACCTGAACCAATCATCATTGATGGAATCACACGAATTGGGTCAGCTGCTGCAAACGGAATCGCACCTTCAGTAATGAATGATGCACCCATCACATAGTTAGGTACAATTGAACCTCTTTGTTCTTTTGTGAATTTCTTTCTGAAGATAAGCATTGCTGTTGCAATTGCTAATGGTGGAATCATACCTCCAACCATTGCAGCAGTGATTGGCGCTGCATTACCTTCTGTAAGTGCTGCTGTTGCGAAAACGTAAGCAGCTTTGTTAAATGGTCCACCCATATCGATTGCCATCATCGCACCAATAACTAAACCAAGTAACATAATATTTGAACCTGAAAGTCCATTTAATCCATTTAACAATAGGTGATTTAACCATGAAGCAGGTGGGTTAAATACGTAAATCATTAATAAACCAGTAATTGCTACTGATAATAATGGATAGATTAATGTTGGTTTTAAACCTTCTAATGACTGAGGTAACTTACGTGTCATATATTTAATACCTTGTGTTAAATAACCAGCTAAGAAACCAGCAATGATACCGCCAATAAATCCTGAGTCACCTGAAATGGCTAACATACCGCCAACTAAACCGGCTGCAAATCCTGGTTTATCTGCAATACTACGAGCAATGAAACCTGCTAATACTGGAATGATTAATGCAAAGGCACTGTTTTTACCAATATTCCATAGTTGCTCTGCG
This sequence comes from Staphylococcus warneri, assembly GCF_900636385.1. Lineage (NCBI taxonomy): Bacteria > Bacillati > Bacillota > Bacilli > Caryophanales > Staphylococcaceae > Staphylococcus > Staphylococcus warneri. The sequence continues at coordinate 2,016,992 of NZ_LR134269.1, forward strand.
AAAGCATTGTGTTCAGCACTCTTAGGATCAAATGAATTGGGTCCTATAATGAACACGATTGCCATTAAGATACCACCAGCAATAACAAGTGGTAACATATTAGAAACACCATTCATTAAGTGTTTATAAAATGCTTTTCCTGGACTTAATTTCTCTTCATTCTCTTCCTTATTACTACCTGATCGATCGCCTCTAGCGACAAATGGTCTACGACTTGTATCTAACGCAGTATTAATTAATTCTTCTGGTCGTTTAATACCATCAGCTACTGGTACTTCGACAACATTCTTACCATCAAAACGATCTGTCTCAACATGCACATCTGCTGCAACAATAATACCAGATGCTTTTTCAATATCATGTTCTGTTAAATGGTTTTTAATCCCACTTGAACCGTTTGTTTCTACTTTGATTTTGACACCCATTTTTTCAGCTTGCTTTTTCAAAGCGTCGCGTGCCATATACGTATGTGCGATACCTGTAGGACAAGCTGTGACAGCTAAAACGTACGGTTCGTTATCTTCTGCGCTTGCACCTGTTGAAGCAGCTGCTGCATCCGCTTCATTTTGTTGTGCTTCTGCTTCTTCTTCTTTTGTTGCTTCATCATCTGCCGCATCAATAATTTGTAATACTTCTTCTGGTGATGATGCATTTATTAATTTTTCACGTACATTTTCATCCATTAAAATGCCTGATAACTTTGCTAATGCATCTAAATGCGTTTGAGCGCCACCTTCTGGTGCAGCAATCATAAAGAATAAATGTGCTGGTTGCATATCTAAACTTTGATAATCTACTCCAGCTTTTGATTTACCAAATGCAATCGCTGGAGATTTAACAGCACTCACTTTTGCATGTGGAATCGCAATACCTTCACCGATACCTGTTGTACTTTGTGATTCTCGGTTATGAATTGCTTCTTTAAACGATGGTACATCACTTAATTTACCTGCTTTGTCAAGTTGATGCACTAACTCATCGATAACACCATTTTTGTCTGATGAAGATAAATCCATTGCTATCGTATCTTTGGTTAATAATTCTGTTATTCTCATATTATTCACTCCCCATCAAGTACAGAAATCGTAACTTGTGATTTGATATTTTCTATTGCATCTTTTGTCGCTAAATCTGCATCAAATGCAGTAGCAGTTCCTGATGCTACTGCTTGTTTAAATGCATCTTGCACAGATAAACCAGTAGCTAACCCTGCGACCATACCTGCTACCGTACTATCACCTGAGCCAACTGTATTAATCACTTTGCCTTTTGGATTTACAGCTTTAATACTTTGTTGACGATCCACATAAATTGCACCATCTCCACCTAATGACACAATGACTGATTGTGCACCTTTATCTAAGATTTGTTTAGCATATTTAATAACATCTTCATCACTTTTAACTGATGTATTAAACATAACTTCTAATTCATCTTTATTAGGTTTAATAAATAGTGGCTGATATTCTAACACTGATTCAACTAAATCTTTTTCAGCATCAACGACTAATTGCGCACCTGTTTGTTTTGTAATCTTAGCAATCTGCGCATAAGCATCACTCGGAATACTCTTTGGTACACTACCAGCGACGATAACAGTATCATTGTCTGTCGTTTCTTTAATTTGATTTAATAATGATTGAAATTGTGCATCAGTCACATTAGGACCTTGTGCATTCACTTCTGTTTCTTGACCTGTTTTCAATTTAACATTGATACGCGTATCTTCATCTACTTGCACAAAATCTGTGTGAATATCACTATCTTTTAATGTTTGAGCTATAAAATCTCCTGGGAATCCACCAGCAAATCCTAATGCTGTAGAATCAACACCCAAAGTCTTTAGCACTCTAGAAACATTAATACCTTTACCACCGGCAAATTTATTTGTATCTTGAGCGCGATTTAAACCATCTATCTTAAAGTCATCTACAAACATGACATAGTCAATGGATGGATTAAAAGTAACTGTATATATCATATTGTCCCTCCTAAAAATTCATATTGTCCCGCAAACGCTTCATTCACATGTTGTAATCCCTGTTTAGAGGTAATGATTCGAGTATTATCTTGCACAGGTACTCTAGCAAAGTACACTTGATTAAATTTCGTTTCGTCTACAACAACAAAGCTTTCATTAGAAAGTCGCATTGCATTATCTTTAATTAACGCCTCTTGTTCATCAGGTGTGGTTAAACCATACTTTACGTCTATACCGTTCATTCCAATAAATGATTTATCAAAACAATATCGCTTCAATGTTTCTAAGGCACTCGAACCTACTGTAGCGAATGTATTTTCTTTAACTTGACCACCTAACATTAAGGTTTTAATCCCTTTTTTAAGTAGTTGTTCAACATGAGTCAAACCATTAGTTACAACAATAATATCTTTTGCATCTATGTAAGGTATCATCTCTAATGTTGTTGAGCCAGCGTCTAAAAAAACACACTCATTATCTCTAATTTGTCGAGCTGCTCGTTTGGCAATTTCTTTCTTTTCTCGTGAATTTTGTGTCAATTTCTCTGTTAATCTTGGTTCGACCATTCGATTATGGTTAAGTGTCGCACCACCATGAATACGTTGTAATTTACCAGCTAATTGCAGCTTAGATAAATCACGTCGAATGGTAGAGGCACTACAACCGGTTCTATCCATTAATTCCTGGAGTGTCAGAAAATCCTTTTTTATAAGTTCTTGTAAAATTAAATCGTGTCGTTTTTCAGATATCAATATAACCACCCCATCTCAATTACCATTATAATGAGCACGCTTACAAAATTCAATCAAAAATTGTCAAAAACAATCAAAAACATTCATTTTGTGACAAAAATAACACGAAAATACATTCACTATCAAATGGACTAGTTGTGTTCATGTATTTCCGTGTTTTTTATTATTATTTTACTGCTAGTGCTTTAGTCATGAATTACCGAAGTCACTTTAGCGTTTGTCATTGCTACCAAATCTTTGACAGCGATAATGATTTGCATACCTCTTTGGCCACCACTGATATATATCTGTTCTCTTTGTAGCGCAGACTGGTCAATAACAGTTTGGAATAAATGCTTCATACCGATAGGTGAACATCCACCTCTAATATATCCTGTCACTTGTTTGAGCTGATCTAAAGGCATTAAATTTAATTTTTTCTCTCCTGCTTCATGTGCAGCTTTTTTCATATCTAACGTTGCATTCACTGGTATAACAAACACGAAATGATCATGGTTAGCATTTTCTAATACAAGTGTTTTATAAACATCTTCAACATTGGCATGCACAAGTGCTGCTATTTGTTCACCTGTTTGGTGTTCTTCGGTTACTTCAAATACGTTAGTTTGATAAGCTACCTTTGCTCTATCTAACATGCGCATTGCATTTGTTTTTTTGGTTTTACCCATATTCTCACCTCTGGTATTACTTAACTTAATCCTCTATATTTTAACACTAGTTCTTTATATAGTAATCACAAAAAAAGCACATGCTCCCATTAGTAAGCATGTGCTATCTCATATGTGAATGATTTTCCCCAACTTGACCGCTGTCATTCACTACTATATTGGATTGTTGTTGATTTTGTTGATTCACATATTGATAATTTGATGATTGATTTTGATAATCAACTTGTTTTAAATCATAATTTTCATTTAAATGATTGTTCGCATAATTTAATGCAATCACTTTACATTCTCTTGGCGTAAAATGATTTTCTGATGATCTATGATTGTCTTTTTTTAAATATGTAGTCTTTTGTTGCTTGTCATTATTATTGTCTTCATTTTTTTCTGAAGCATTCGCTATTTTAAAATCAGTAAAATTAATTGTTTTCTCTAATGCAGATACTTTATTTGCTTTTGAAAATGTACAAATAGTCTGATGTACTTTAGCTAATGCATTTTGATTAGTAGCTAAAAATATTAGACCTATTAAACATATTGTCAAAATAACTGCAAAGATACTTAATAATAAGTTTTTCAAATTCATCTCCTTACCCACATTTCTCAATCGATTTTTGTCTATCTTAACATAATAATTTTTAATTTTAGATATGTGGGTCACAATTTAAATAGATTGTAATATTTGTAACAGTAATATTACTGAAGTTGTTATTTTTGTTACATAAAAGCATTAAAAAACGAAATAATTATCTTCAATTAATACATTAAACTAATTTTTTAAGTGAAAAAGTATCATAATCATTCAAAATCGTTCGAAAACAATATTAAAAATTTAAAGGGTTTTGTCACGTTATATTAGTACTTTTTCAAAGTATTCATATTTAAAATAAATAAAAACCATTCAACGTTTTCGCTGAATGGCGTCTATTATCATTTTGAATTTCGATTTAATTGCGTTCTTATCATTTTTTCAATAAATATAATGACAATCCCACTTAATGATACCGCTATAGCCATATACAATGGGAACTCGATATTCACATCAAAAAGTGTACCAGCAACTAGAGGTCCCATAAAATTACCCATACTTGTGAATGTTGAGTTTAGTCCTCCTGCAAAGCCTTGTCGATTACCTGCAATATTAGAAAAATAGTTAGTAATCGCCGGTCTAATCATGTCGAAACCAATAAAGACGATAAAGCTAATGAGCATTATAGTCCAATAACCTTGTGCGATAATCAACATCACTAAAACAATTGCTGAATATAATAATGACCATGCAATAAAATTCAATTCAGTTGTAAATTTCATGAATTTATCGAAGAAAAATACTTGGAATAAGGCACCAAAAATGCCCCCGCCTGTGATAGCAATTGAAATATCTTTAGGCGTATAGCCAGCTTTATCGGATGTATATAGTGAAAATAGTGTTTCAAATGCAGACAAACCAAATGCTAACACTAAAGTCAAAATAACCGGTGTTAAGAATACCTTCCAATTAATTTTAGTTAAGAGCTCTGGGTCGTATTGAGGGAAACCTGCTGTTGTCATTTTCTTAGGATTGTGAATCACAATTAATGACATAATAAAAGCAATAATCCCCAGCCCTCCTGCAAAATAGAAAGGTAATCTATGGGAAACCTCAGCTAAAAATCCGCCAAAACCAGGTCCTAAAATAAAACCAGAATTAATGATTGCTGACATGTAACCAAAGTTCTTCGCTTTATCTTGTGACGGAGAGATATCAGCTATTAGTCCTGTTACACCTGGCATAACCATACCAGCACTAAATCCACCTAACACACGCGAAATAACCAAAATTGTAAATGAGTGGCCTACTGCAAACATAAACTCAGATATTGAAAATAAAACAAGACCAATACATATTATTAATTTTTTACCTAGTTTATCAGCTAGCCCACCACCAAATGGTGAAATAATCATTTGCGCTAATGCAAATGAAGCTACTAGTATACCTAAATCACTACCTTTTAAGCCCAAATCTTTAAGATAAACCGGTAGCACAGGTATAACCAGTCCAATCCCTAGAAATATCAGGAAAATATTAAAGTAGAGTGTAAATAATTGTTTTCTCATAACGATGTCCCCCTCTCTTATATTTTACATATCTTTATTTATCATATATTGGTATCTATATCATCATACCTTTTCACTACATCAATACGTTAAAAGTCAATATATTGTAATATATTTAAAAACAAATTAACAGTCGGACGTATTAATATTTCTACTATAAAATATAAAGATGATTTAAAACGATAATTATTACCGCTTTTACTTTTTTGGTTGATTACTATTGCTCAGAACGATATTATTAAAACTCAGTTGTCCAATTTTATTTTAACGGATGAAAGTATTAAATCAAATGACAACCAAAGTATGTTATGAAAGTAGTGTTAATGATGCAACCTCGCTATATAGCTAGAATATATTTTATTATTCTGTTTATTATATCTTTATTTGAAACCACGATTTTCAATTTTATGACGTTAAATTTATTTTTAGCTTATATACCATTCGAACTATGCTTATTATTAAAATTATTTAAACCTATCAAAAAATTCGAATGGCCTTTATTTATTGTATTTGGCATGATTTTTTTATTACTTGTACCTAATACCTTCTATATGATTACTGATTTGATTCATTTAAATCAATTTCAATTCAACTTCTTAGTAGGATTGAATATAAAGGAATGGATATTCTTTACTTATTTAATGTTAGGCGTCTTTTTAGCCATGTATGTCATGATCTTAATTTTTATGGAAATTCTACATTTTACCAAACACATCTGGCTTAATCGCCTATTAGTTATTATTCTTATGTTTTTAAACGGTTTAGGTATTTATATGGGCCGCTTCTTACGACTTCATACGGTATATTTAATTAATGAACCATTAAAAATATTCCATGAAGTCCTAGGTGTATTTAACCTAAAAACATTTATCTTTGTGTTATTAATGGTATTAATGCAGTCAGCAATCATTTTATTTGTAAAAGGAGTTCGATTACAAAAATGATGTTAAATCTGATCATTTTATTAGCAATCATTATTACTCTACAACTCATTGTAGGTCACTTTATGCATGATATCGGTTTTAGCTATGCTAAAAGTATCGGTCTTATGTTTTTACCATTAGGTATAGGTTTGTTTATTTTACAAGCTTTTTATTTCGAAAGAAAATATCCAAATTGGGACGTCCCACTTGGTGTTAAGTTGCGATTAAAATATATGTATATTTTAACCTTTTTTGAATATGTTGCTGTATATGTTTGCATGTTTTGGCTTAAATAGTAAATATGTCATTCGTTTTGAGACAACTCAATTCAAATAACCTCCATTAGCACTACATATCTATCACAAACTTTTAAATAATGACATCACACGTTGACGACTGTATTGGTGGTTAACCATTGGTTCAGGATAATCAACACCTAATTGAATACCTTGTTGTTTCAATAATTGCATGTGCTTTTGGGTATCGTGTAATAGATGGCTATCTACATGATTGAGTGTGGATAGCCATTGTTTTATATATAGTGCATTGGGATCAAATCGCTCACTTTGTTTAATAGGGTTAAACATTCTAAAATATGGAACAGCATCTGTCCCAGTCGAAGCAGACCACTGCCACCCATGCACATTTGACGCATTATCATAATCAATCAATTTATCTTTGAAATAAGTTTCTCCCCATGTCCAGTCTATCAATAAATCTTTCGTTAAAAATTGTGATGTCACCATTCTCATTCGATTATGCATATATCCAGTTTGATTTAGCTCTTGCATAGCTGCATCTACAATAGGATATCCAGTTTTACCATTTTTCCATTGATCAAATTGTTGCTTGTCATTGACCCATTCAATGTTTCGATACTTCTCTTTAAATGATTGATGGGCTGTTTCTGGATATTGCGTCATCAGTACATAATAGAATTCTCTAAAAATTAATTCTCTGATAAATGCTTCATAATTAGATTCGTTGCTTTCATAACCATGTAATAAATCATTAAATACTTGCAATATATCAATCAATCCGTAAGCTAGTGCAATACTGAGTTGACTCGTTAATACTTCAGGTAAATACTCTCTATTTGACTCATAATTTTGAATATCATTATTCAAAAAACTTTGCCATTGTTGTTGTACTTCTTTTTCAGTTAATCCACTATGGCTATCATTAATTTGCGTTGGGGCGTATGCCAGCTCGACTATTTTCGAAATATCACTTAGTTCATAATGTGCTCTATGTCTTTCTATTACATATGGTCGCCATTTTTTATAAAAACTTGTAAACACTTTATATGGTTCCCCTTGATTGTTAAACGTTTTACGTGGACTAAAATAATGTTGTACACGAAGCGCTTCAACTTTGATTCCAGCTTCTTGAAATCGTTGTTTTTGATGAGGATAGTCATATGATTCATGATGATAACTCATGATGTCACTTGCCATAACAACTTTGTCTAATTGTTGATTTTTACAAAACGCTATTAAATGATTATAATCCATTACATTCGTTTGAATTTGATAATGATTTAATGTGTTGATAAAAGCGTTGAGTGTACCATGATAAAATGATGCTTTTAATTGTGCCTCATCACCAAACTTTTCTTTAGGTATAATCAATACACATGTATCTGTACTACCTAATTGATTGCAAATATAAGCGAGTAACGGATTATGATGAATTCTAAATACTCTATTTAATATCACGCCAACTTTCATTGTTTAATCACCTAACATTCATTGTTTTGTTGAATTATACCCTTATCCTAAAAAAATAAATATCTAACCTAAATCGTTCATAATTCTTATTTAAAAACGTCTATTTCATTCATAAAAAAAGCTCGACGGTCACCTTGACCGCCAAGCTATTTAACTTTCATTATTTATACTAAACCTAACCATTTCCAATACGTTAAACTAAATATAATGACTAATATATAGCCAACTATCGTTAATGGTATACCAGATTTCAAGAAATCTTTAACTGTAAATGTGTCTGTACCATACGCTAACATGTTTTGTGGTGCACTTACTGGTAATAAGAATCCAAAGCTAATTACAAATTGTTGGATTAAAACAAATCCGATAGATTGATCGCCAAGATGTAATGTTGATGTTAATGAAATAAAGACAGGAATAAGTGCAGATGATAAGCTTGTAGCACTTGCAAATCCTAGATGAATTAAAATATTAAATAAAGTAATCAGTGCTATGGTTGCAATAATCGGCAATCCTTTAAGCCCCATTAAACCAAATGTTTGATCACTCAACCATTGTGCTGCTCCTGTTTTTAATAATACATTTCCTAGTGAAATACCAACACCAAATACAATGATTGTGCCCCAAGGGATTTTATTTTCTACACCTTTCCAGGTAATAACGCCAATTTTAGGTAAGAGCATGATACCTAAAGCAATTAATGTAATTGATGCAGAATCAATTGGATGTAACACTTTTTCAGTTGACCAAAATACCAATAATAATAGAGAGATAACGATTAAACGCCATTCACTCGGTTTCACTGGTCCTAAATCGTTTAACTCTTTTTTAATTAATGCTTTTCCGCCTTCAATAGATTCACGTTCGGGTGGCATCACTTTGATCATAATAAAATAAAGTGCGATAGACATTAAAACTGACCATGGCGCGGCGTACATGAACCATTCACCCCATGATACATCATGGCCTAAATTCTGATTGATAAAATTAATCGCAACGATATTTTGTGCTGCCGCTGTTTTAATACCAATATTCCAAATAGAAACTGCTTGTACTGACGTTATAATTAATAATGATGCTAACTTACTCTCTTTAGAAACTTTGAATGCTGCAATCATACCTAATAATATTGGTACGACTGCACCCGCTCTAGCTGTAGAAGAAGGTACAAAAAATGCAAGCACAATTGAAACGAGTATTGCACCTATGACAATATTTTTAGTTTTATTTCCCACGACAGATAACACTAATAATGCTAATCGTTTGTGTAAGTTAGTCTCTTGCATCGCTGCTGCTAAAAATAATGCAGCTGCAACTAAAGCTACCGCTGAAGTAGAAAAACCACTGAACGCAAGTGTTAAAGCATTGTTTGTTCCTAATATTTCACTGCCTTTAATAATGGCATCCCCATTTTTAGGATTACCAAGTTGCTCAGATAAATTTTGAACTGGACTGAATCCTAATAATAAAATTATCAGTCCTAAAATCAATGTTGCTGAAACAGGGTATGACACTGCTTCAGTAACCCACATTATGACAGCAAATGCTAGTATCGCTAGAGTCATTTTAGCCATCACTGGTAAGCCTGCGGGTGTAGGTAAAAGCAATATGGCTATCAATACGATAAAACTAATGATAATCCAAAGTGGTTTATACCCCTTTTTCTCTTTTTTGGTAGTTTGATTATTGACTACCTGTGAAGTTTGATTCCCTTTAGACATATTCACCGACTCCTTTTTATCTTGACCTTACACCCTAATTATATCAAGAAAGCGCTTTATCTATGCGATTTACTTACAAAAGTCATATAATTCTCACTTTTAAATAATAAATCATTTAAAAAAGATATACTCAATTTATTGCAAACGATAGGTTTTATCTTTTGACTTAAATGCTTTATTCAAAACCATAATTAAGTGCTTCTTTAACACTTTTAACTGATAATGCTGAAGTATCTAATTGCTTTTGCTCTTCTTGGCTTAAATTCAATTCTAATATTTCTTCTACACCATTTTGCCCTAGTTTAATTGGTACCCCTAAGCAGATATCTCGATAGCCATACTCGCCTTCAAGATAAGTAATTGCTGCCAATACACGACATTTGTCTTTCAAAATAGCATCAATCATCTCATATATCGCAGCAGCAGGCGCATAATATGCTGAACCATTTCCTAACAGTTGAACGATTTCAGCTCCACCTTTTCGTGTTCTATCAAGAATTTGATCAATGACTTGCTGATCAAGTAGTTCTTTTAAAGGAATTCCATTAATTTGAGTTGAGTTGACTAATGGAACCATTGTATCTCCATGACCACCTAATACTAAACCTTGTACATCTTCAACAGAAATTCCTAGCTCTTGAGCAATGAATGTTTTATATCTGGCACTATCTAATACACCTGATTGCCCCAAAACTCTATGTTTAGGGAAGCCAGATGCGACTAAGGCTGAATAAGTCATCGCATCAACGGGATTAGTTAATACAATAATGATGGCATTGGGCGCATATTGGGCGATTTGTTGTGCACTATAATGAACAATTTCTTCGTTTGTTTGTATTAAATCATCTCTACTCATACCTGGTTTTCTAGCAATTCCTGCTGTTATCACTACAATATCTGAGTCTTTCGTTTCTGAATAATCGGCAGTACCTTTAATTTCAACATTAAAGTTGAATATAGGCCCGCTTTCTTGAATGTCTAACGCTTTTCCTTTTACTGTACTTTCAGATTGTGGACGATCTACAACAACAATGTCAGCGCTTTCATTTTTCGCTAAAATAAAAGCTAATGTTGCACCTGTTTGTCCAGCACCGATAATAGAAATCTTTTTACGTTTATTCATCAGATACACTCCCCATTTATAAATTGATAAAAAACAAAAACTCCGCTATTTCAAATTAATTATAACATTGAAATAACAGAGTTTTTCATTAAATATTGGTATTTTACTTTTTAATTTGTCCAAAAATTTCATGGTTGATTCCAAACACATATAATAGTGTAAAGAAAGCAGCACCACTTAATATTGTTAATACTAAAGTTAAAATAAGCGTACGTTTAAAATGACGAATGAATGCGATAAATAGTAAGCCTAAATTATAGGCAAAGAGCAATCCAAATAACGTCATTGTTGCTTTTATCTCAGGGTAAAAAATATTACATAAGAGTACGATGATCGCAAAGATTAAATAAGGAATCATAATCAAATTGCGTTCAAATTTAAGTTGTTTCTGATGTCTATCTTCATTATTCATTTAATAAAATCCTTTCTAACATTTTATTTATAAAATGTCATGACCCATTGCAGCAGTGTATATGTCAAACCACTCTTGGTCAGTTAAATTAATAGATAATCCTGGTAAAGCTGCATCAATTCTTTCAATTTTATGCGTACCTAACACCGGCATGATATCATTGGGATGTTTATTCAACCAAGCTATCATAATAGCCGTGTCATCAACCTCGTATTTTTGTGCTAAAGGTTCAATAATGGTACGCACACGGCTCGCTTTGTCATCGGATGGATCAAACAATTTACCGCCTGCCAGTGGACTCCAAGCCATTACTTTTACTTGATTTTCATACATTTTGTCCATCACACCATTGTTTAAAATGTCTGTTTGATATGGGGACACTTCTAGTTGGTTAATGCTAATATGCAATTTATCATGATTCAAGCTATGTTTTAATAAATCATACTGAGTTTCATTAAAATTGGATACACCAAATGATTTGATTTTACCTTCATCGACAAGTTCTTTTACAGCATCCGTAATTTCATCAGGATTCATTAATGGTGAAGGTCTATGAATTAATAAGCTATCTAAATAATCCACATTCAAACGTTGTAATGAATGATTGACTGATTGAATAATATGTTGACGACTATGGTCATAACGATGACCATCAGTAAACGTTTGAGTTTCAGAAGGTAAGACAATGCCACATTTAGATACCACTTGAATTTGATCACGTAAGTTAGGTGATAACTGTAATGCTCTACCAAATCTAGACTCACATTGATAATCTCCATAAATATCGGCATGATCCATCGTTGTGATACCACGTTCAACAAGTTGATTTATAAAACGATTTAATTCTTGATCAGAATATTGCCATTCATTTGCTCTCCAAAATCCTTGAATCATTTTTGAAAAATCAACGTACTGGTTAATCTTTATTCTATCCATTATCATCACGACCTTATTATTTAGTAATTTCATCCTGTATATTTAGAAGCAGTTGAATTTAAAATCAAGTAAATTGTAACATATCCAATTTATTTCTGAGTTGATTAATATCGATATGCTCTCCGATAATGACAATTGTTAAAGGCAATTCTTGATTGATTGGGCCGAAATCAGGCAATCCATAAGACAATTGAAATTCAATGGTTTCATTGGGTTGATCTCTAAATTGTACATAGCCTTTAAGTCTCATCACGTTTTTCGGTAATTGCATTATAAATTGATAAAATAACTGACGATCAATGGGACTTGTAAATGTATATTTCATGCTTTTAATACCATGGTGATGGTGGTGTTTATGATTTACAGTTTTATCGATGGTTGGATTATTTAATAACTTGATATCAAATTGTCCATATGTTGTTAAAACATATGGCGCATGCGGATTAATTTGAACCAACTCTTCTTCAATTTTATGTAATTTCTCAGAATCAACGCAGTCTGTTTTATTAACGACTAATAAATCACTTATTTCAAGTTGTTCTTCCATAAGTGTTTGAGTAGATGTAGTGTAATCATTCCTATTTAAAAATCGTTCAGCATCCACTAAACTAATGATTTGAGGCATATTTATATATTCGATAATAGTCGGATCTTGACATGCGGCAATCATTTCTATAGGATTAGCAATTCCTGTTGCCTCAATAATGATATGATTACAATCACCCTGTTGTATTAATGATTGAATTTGAGTGATTAAATCTGTCTTTAAGTCGCAGCATACACAACCATTGATGATTGATCGCACTTCGATATTTGCGTCTATATTTTGACTATCGATATCAAATGAACCAAATTCATTCATAATCACTTTGATTTTCTCATCAATTTTTAATAATTCGCTAATATAATGTGTCAGTAGCGTGGTTTTCCCACTACCTAGGAAACCACTAATGATAGAAATTGATATTTTTCTAAAATTATTATTTTTCATTGTAAAATTCCTTTTCTATTACAAGTATTTTTAAAAATGATAACATAAATATTAAATTATCTTTTTGCTTGATTTAACGATAGATATCTTCTAAACTTTAAACATACTTTAATTTTAGCATGACATTGAATCACAGTGTGTTGTGAATTATATTCCGCACAACATAGACGGATTCCAATCCGAATAGAGAGAAAAAAACGGATAGAATGTCTGGAGGAGAACTTTAATGTCTGATCAACATAATTTAAAAGAGCAACTATGCTTTAGTTTGTACAATGCTCAAAGACAAGTAAATCGCTACTACTCAAACAAAGTCTTTAAAAAGTACAATCTAACTTACCCACAATTCCTTGTATTAACTATTTTATGGGACGAGTCACCTGTAAACGTTAAGAAGGTTGTGACTGAACTAGCACTTGATACTGGTACAGTATCCCCACTATTAAAAAGAATGGAACAAGTTGATTTAATCAAACGTGAACGTTCCGAAGTCGATCAACGTGAAGTATTTATTCACTTGACTGATAAAAGCGAAAAAATTAGACCCGAACTTAGCACTGCTTCTGAAAAAGTTGCAACTGCATCATCATTATCACTTGAAGAAGTGGATGAACTTAACCGATTATTAGGTAAAGTCATCGATGCATTTAATGAAGCTAAAGATAATTAATTAAGCTTTTGTCATGGTAATTTAAAGTTAAAGTTTAGATTTTAACACTTTTAAAGTATAAAAATGCTCTAAAGTACTTCTTAGTATTTTAGAGCATTTTTGTATTCTGCTACACCATGTCATGCCTATGTTACTGATTCAACTGTTCCATTTGATATAAATAGCCTCTATTTTGAATTAACGTTTCATAGCTACCTTGTTCTTTGATTTCTCCATCTATCATGACAATGATTCTATCAAAATCTGGTAATAGACGTAAATCATGTGTAGATACAATCATTGTTTCAACTTGTTTAAGTAGTAAATGCATCATTTGTACTGTATGTTCAATATCTAGACCAGTCGTTGGTTCGTCTAACATCCAAATCTTAGCCTTTGTTTTTAGCAATAAGCGAGCTATACTTAATCGTTGAATTTCCCCACCTGATAACGTCTCTCCATCCATCGTTATATATTCTTCCAACGATAAATGAGATAAGTCTAACGAATTTAGTACATGTTGTATCTTATCCTCATTACAATCTGTTAGTAAATTATCCTTTATAGTGCCATCAAATAATTGTTGGGACTGTAACAATGCATTAATATCACTGTATTTAGATTCATCTTCTATTCGAAAGATATCAGACTGGTTATAAATAACGCTCCCTTCTTGAACTTGATATAATCCTAACATGACTTGTAGCAGTGTACTCTTGCCGCTTCCAGATGGACCTATAATGGCTATTCTCTCACCTTGATACACATTGAATGATATTCGATTTAATACAGGTGTTTCTTGATTTTCATACTTAAATGTGACATTGTTCAATTCAAATAAAGGTGCTGATTCGTCATTTACATGACTATTTTTCACTTTTTTTATATCGTCGTATTGAATCACTTCATTAATATCATATAATGATTGGTCTGTATCTGCTTTATAATATGCAACATTACTCATAGGAACAGCTTGTTCAAATAAAGTAAGTACCATTAGTACGATACTTGTTAAATAAACCACATCTAATGTTTGTGATTGTATTTGTATCGCACCTAAGTATAACGTGCTAAATATCGACACCATTGCAATAATATTGAGAATGTAATCATATATAGTTAAAAATCGTTGTTCCTTTTTTTGTAAATGATCAAATGTTTGCAATTGTTCTAATACATCATTTTTAAATGACGTTTCTTTATTAAATCGTTGTAATTCTTGATAACCTTGGCGATAATCGTAAAATCGAGTTAAAAATTGGCTTTGTTGAATTTTAACAATTTGTTTTAATTTTCGTGCTCTTTTACTACTTAATAAAGGAACGACCCATAATGTCATTATCATACTCACAGCAATTAACGCTGCATGCGCAGGTGATAGAAAGATGTAAACACACATTGCTATTATTGCTGTCATTCCTATTACTATCGGTGGATAATACACTCGTAAATAAATATTTTGTAATGCTTCTACTCTACTTACCATTCGTGAAATTAAATCACTCGAGTTAAACTTACGATATACGTCTGGTATTACTTTAACTAGACCTTGAAAAAATTGTACTCTTACGTTTCTCAACATAGTGAATGTCGTTCGATGAGAATATAGTCTTTCATAATATCTAGCAATGGCACGTAAAAAACCAAATAATTTAACAGAAACGACTAATACCATCAACGCATATAATGGAGCGCCTAATGCACTTTGTGTCACCATATAACCACTTAAAAAGAACATCGCTAAGGCGACTAAACTTCCTATGATACCTATTATAATTGCAATCACTAAATCTTTATCTATTGTAAATCGTATTTGTGATTTCATGATTCGTCACCATTTTCTTCTTTATTCACTGAAATCAATTGATCATCTTTAATAATGCAACCATCTTGCATATATAATCGTCGCGTTGCCTTTCTAATTGTTGCATCTCGATGGGCTATAATTAATTGAGTTGTGTCTTTGAAATAATCATCAAGCACACTTTGGATGACTTGTTCTGTTTCAATATCTAATCCAGTGGCCGGCTCATCAAGTACAACTAAATCTGGTTGCATCACAAGCAAGCGACATAATTCTATCCTTCTCATCTGTCCACCAGATAATGTTTCTCCACCATCACCTATCAATGTATGGATACCATTTCGTAATGACATTACTTTTTCTTTTAACTGTACTTTTTCTAATACATCAACGATTACTTCATCATCAATATCATTAAACATCGAAATATTATCTTTAATTGATGCAGTAAAAATATATGGTTTTTGACTTAATATCCCCATACGCATATGTTGATGTTTAAATGTTATTTCTCCATTCGTAGGTACCAATGTACGTGTGATAATTTTAGATAATGTCGTTTTACCAGCACCACTTGGCCCCACTAGAACGATATGTTCACGTTCGTAAATATCTAAATTAGTAGGTTTCATAGCAAATCCATGTCCCATTTCATTATTATATTTAAATGAAACGTTATCTATCCGAATAAACGGTATTTGATCTTGTTGATAGCTATAATCATATTGCTTATTCTTTGATGGCTGATCTAGAAATTCAAATACCACATCACTTGCCCCTTCACTTTGTTTACCAGTATGGAATGCTTGGCCCAAGTCTTTAATCGCATTGTAAAATTCTGGTGCTAAAATAATGGCAATAGCCGCGGTTTTAAAATCTATTGTATGAAATACAACAAGGCTTAATGCTGCTTCTAACGCAACAAGACCTACACCTAACAAACTAATAAACTCTAGCATTAGTCCCGATAAAAATGCACTTCTTAATATTTTCATCGTCAAATCTCTAAAATGAGTGCTATCTTCATAGATTTGTTTTTCCGTATGCTTTGTACGATTAAATAACTTCAACGTAATTAAACCTTGTGTCAGATTAAGGAATCGTTGTCCAAACTGATTTAAATAAGTCATTTGATTTTTAGATTCATCACGTGTTTTCAAACCAAAAATGATATAAAACAATGGAATAAATGGCGCTGTTACCAACATAATTAACGCTGTATTCAGATGAACCCAAAACATAGCAATGATAATTGCCATAGGAATCATGATGGATTTAAATACTTGCGGTAAATAGCTTTGATAAAACGGAGAAATTCCATCGATTGTTTCTGTTATTAATGTCATCTGCTCACCCACAGGACGTTCTGATTCTATATGAACCATACGTTGACGCAAGTCATGTTTAACATGACTTGAGAGATGATCACCTAATAATTGATTGCTAAAATTTAAAGTCGCACGTAACATAAGTACGATTATAATCATAGTAAGAATAAAACCAATCGATTGCTTAGTTTTAAATAACATACTATTTAAGAATTCTGCTATTGCTACATTTTGTACGACCACAGTTACAGCTAATGTAGCACATACTAAAAGCATTAAAACTGGATATCTTTTATATTTATATACTAGTTGCATTAATTTTTTCACAATTTAATCACCTAAATTTCGTTATAGACTCAATAATAAAGTCTAGTAGTTATATGCACAACGATAGTGCATTTGACAATATTATGACGTTTGATTTTCTCATACTTTGGTCTAGTGTTATTACTAACAGTAGCATGGGTTGAAATGAGTGTGCTATGATAATATGGTGAATTTATAGTAATCAAAAAACATTTATAAATGAAAGTAGGTACAATATGTTATTACTTGAATTGATCAAGGGTCTTATTTTAGGTATTGTGGAAGGCCTTACCGAATTTGCACCTGTTTCTTCTACAGGTCATATGATTCTTGTCGACGATATGTGGTTGAAATCCACAAAGTTCTTAGGTGAACAATCTGCATTTACTTTTAAAGTCGTGATTCAGTTAGGTTCAGTTTTCGCAGCAGCATGGGTGTTTAGAGAACGTTTCTTTGAATTATTACATATCGGTAAACATAAACCTGAACAACATGCTACAGCAGGACGCCGTTCTAAACCTCAACGTCTAAACTTATTACATGTATTAGTTGGTATGATTCCTGCAGGTATTTTAGGTTTCTTATTTGACGATGTAATAGAAAAATATTTATTCAGTGTTCCAACAGTTATGATTGGCCTTTTCCTAGGTGCTATTTATATGATTATCGCTGATAAATATTCTGAAAAAGTTACCAATCCTCAAACAGTGGATCAAATTAACTATTTCCAAGCATTTGTAATCGGTATTTCGCAAGCCATTGCAATGTGGCCTGGTTTTAGTCGTTCTGGATCAACGATTTCAACAGGTGTCTTAATGAAAATGAATCACAAAGCAGCATCTGATTTTACATTTATTATGTCTGTTCCAATTATGCTTGCAGCAAGTGGTTTATCATTATTAAAACATTATGAATATATTCACTTAGCACACATACCATTCTATTTATTAGGATTCTTAGCAGCATTTATTGTAGGACTAATTGCTATCAAGACTTTCTTACACTTAATTAATAAAGTAAAATTAGTACCATTTGCCATTTATCGAATCATTTTAGTAGTTATTATTGCAATTCTTTACTTCGGTTTCGGAATCGGTAAAGGTATTTAAAATTAAACATTTAGCCATTAAGTGACACAACATCACTTGATGGCTTTTTTTATACCATGGTTAATAATGAAAAATATCATTTCATTAAACTACCAAAATAGTCTTCTTTATTGTTAGCATCTCTAGTTTATTATCATGTATCATAGGGTATGGATAAAAATAGTAAATTTAATGGAGGCAACGAGTATGGACAAAAAGAAACTCATCAAAACAGCAATTAATGTTTTACCAATTATTATCGTTCCTTTAGTCGTAGAACGTAAAAAGATAAAAGAACATCCCGATGTTAAAAAAGCGACTGATGCAACTTCAAGAGCTGCATCTAAAACAACATCTGCTATTTCTAATAAGTCATCAGACGTAAAAGCCTATGTTGGAGACAAAAAACAAGAATTCGATAATAAACGCGAATTGAAAAAATTCGCAAAAGAAAACGATCCTGCTTACATTGAGAAAAAGGGTGAAAAATTAGCTAAGCAAAACCGTAAAGAAGCTGAAAAAATGGATAAAAAGCTTCAAAAAAATATCGAAAAACGTCATAAAGAAGAAGACAAACTACGTGAAGAAAACCAAAAACAGCGTATTAAAGATATGAAAAAAACTCAGAAATACGAAGAAAAAGTTGGCTTAACACCTGGTAAACTCGATGAAAAAACTGAGAAAAAAGGTGAAAAGCTAGAAAAAGAAAATCGTAAAGAAGCAAAAAAAATGGACAAAAAGCTTCAAAAAAATATTGAGAAACGTCATAAAGAAGAAGACAAACTACGTGATGAAGCCGAAAAAGCTAGAAAAAAAGAATTCAAAAAATATAAAGATTACACAGCTAAAAGTGTTGTTAAACAAAACAAAGAAGCCGACCAAGAGGCTTAATCATTAATGACACAAATTATTATTGACGGAGATGCTTGTCCTGTTGTTAGTTCAGTTATTGAATTAACACAAGAGACAGGCATTTTTGTTACAATTATACGTAGTTTTAGTCACTTCTCAACACAAATCGACCCTGAACATGTTCGAACTGTTTATGTCGATGATGGGCCAGAATCTGTAGATTATAAAGTTGTCCAACTTGCCTCTTCTGAAGATATTGTAATTACTCAAGATTACGGTTTAGCAAGTTTATTACTAAATAAAGTTAAATTTGTTATGCATCACAAAGGATTCTTGTTTAATGATAATAATATTCAACAGTTGTTAGATCAACGTTATATCAATGCTCAAATCCGAAAGCAAGGCGGAAGACATAAAGGCCCTCCTCCTTTTACAAGGCAAGACAGACAACATTTAGAACATCAATTTAAATTACTTATACAACAATAATAATAGTGGAGGATTATGATGAAGAAAATTGCAGTTTATTGTGGTGCAAGTAAAGGTAACAATGATATATACGTTAAAGAAGCCTATGAATTAGGAAAATATATGGCTGAAAAAGGTTATGAATTGGTCTTTGGTGCTGGCTCTGTAGGCATTATGGGCGCAATTCAGGATGGTGTATTAGACCATGGTGGTAAAGCTATTGGTGTTATGCCAAAAATGCTTGATGAAAAAGAAATAACGAGTCAAAAAGTCAGTGAACTCATTCTTGTAGATTCGATGCACGAACGTAAACATAAAATGACAGAACTTGCAGATGCATTTGTTATGGCGCCAGGTGGTGCCGGTTCATTAGAAGAATTCTTTGAAATGTATAGTTGGGCACAAATCGGTATTCATCAAAAGCCAATCGGTGTATATAACATTAATGGTTTCTTCGAACCGTTACAATCCCTTATCAATCATATGATTGCTGAAGGGTTTATTGATGAAAAATATCGCGAATTAGCACCACTATTTGATACTAAAGAATCGTTACTTGAAGGTTTACTTAACTATCAACCTTTAGACGTTCGTACATATGATTAATCTTTTAACTATAAAAAAGCCAGAAAATGTAATAATTAAATTACATTTTCTGGCTTTTTTTTATTTCTAATTAATTATATTGATAATTCATCGATGGTTACATTCGGATCATGATTTGCATAAATACCTAAACAGTGTCTATCTTTTTCAATATTTTGTACCCATTGTAGTGAACGCTTTTCTTGTTTTTTACTACTTAAAATGCCAGGCAATCTAAGTTCTCTCCAATTTCCTGGGTAATATCCTACATCTGAAGCTAATAAAATATAATCATCATTTCGCAATGATTTAATTATGAAACTCGTTAACCCTACTGAATGGCCAGGTGTATGAACTAAAGTAATGGTGCCGTCACCAAATAAATCAAACGATTTTTTTGAGGGCCAATATGTGTATCTTTGAAATAGAATGGTTGTAAAGATGTCCCTTGCCATAAAGCTGTATTATATCTAATAGAATGCTTTTGATTTGCCTTTTGATACTCTTCATTACTTGTAATCATAGTCTTTGCTTCTTTTAATAATTGAAGACCTCCAGCATGGTCGCCATCTAAATGGCTTAAGATGACATAATCAATATCTGACACATTAAATCCTAATTCTTTAATTTGGTCATCTATCAGTTCCCCGACTTTCACATTCGGTATTGCCACTTTGTTCTTTCTAACTAAACCAGGTAATGGCGTTACTTTACCTTCAGCTTCTTTACCCATGCCCGTATCAATCAGAACCAGTCCTTTAGGGTGTTCTATTAAATAACAACTTACTGGAACTTCTACTCGATAGTTACTAGATCTAAATAACCCTGTAAATGCAATAGGATTTCTAGAATCACCTTGGCCTGTTAATGTTTCATCAACCAACACTGAACCAGTTCTGATGAAATGTACTTTAATTTGATTGATATTATTGTTCTGTACGATCATTATCATTCCAATCTACAAGTTTATGTTTAAAATATTCATCTTCTAATAATTCCACAAGAGGCAATTCATTTAATTTTTCGTTAAATGCTTGAATAGCGTAATTAAGTTGTTGTTTCACTTTCATCTCACTATCTTTTATATGCTGATCATTAAAAAATATCCTTCTTGATAAATGAGAAATTTCATATTCAATGACATCTCCATTACTTATAGCCTCTATGACATCTTTTAAAGTAATATCTTCAATTGATCGATTAAGTTGAAATCCACCATCTTTACTAGCATTTGATGTGATTAAATCTGCAACAACTAATTTTCTCAAAATCTTCTTCAATGAAGAATCTGATACTTCCAATTTTTCACTTAATGTTTGACTCTTAACGGCGCCTTGACCTTCTTGAGTTGCCAAAATAAGTAACACATAAATACCTTGTTCAAAATGTTTACTTATTTTCATGTTGATTCCTCCTATTTCATAAGTTGTTTTAACAATGCTAGCGCTACATCAGTCACATGTACAGGTTTCATATTTTTAGATACTTTACCTAAAACTTTAAATAACGGTATTAATTTACCAAGTGTATCCTGTCTTTCGTCTCCATAAATAATTGTAGGACTTACGACACTAACCTTTTTATTGGTTGCTTTTAATTTTGAGATAATATCTTTTTTAATATTAATGAAATCTTTAGGACCTAATGATGCTCCTAAAAAACCAATATACTCAGCGTGTAGATCATCGGCAAGTTTTATTGTTACTTCTGCTGGTACTAAGTTCAACGCTTTTAATTTTTGTTCATCTTTTTCTGGTCCACCAATCAAATCAACTACATAGTCAACTTGATTAGGTAACTGTGATTTAATTTGTTCAACATGTTGTATATCACCTTTAATATTATGCACATTTTTATGAGAAATAACATTATTTCCACTTCTTGATACAACATATATTTCTATGTCTTGATCTCTTTTTAACCATTGTCTTGTGAGTTCTCTACCAACTAATCCATTACCACCTAAAATAATTGCTTTCATCACTTTATCCTTCTTTCTTTTTTCGTAGAATTTTAATATCTATGGATATTTTATATCTATAGAAGAATAATTGCAATACCTTTGCTTAAGTTAATGCAAAATTTCACATTTTTCCAACTGAAAAACGCCAAGAAGTAGAATGGCAGTCATATATTTAACCATTCTACTTCTTGACGTTTTGTTTTATATTTTATAAATCAATCTCATATCTCACATGTCTTTTCAAAGGATGATATTTACTTAGATTTGGGAATTCAAAATGGTCTAAGAATGTCATCCCTATTTTTTCCATTACTTTTCTTGATGGTAAATTAGTTTCAGCAGTAAAACTATAAACTTTAGATATACCTTTTTCTTTAGCAAATCGGAGCACCGCTTCGGCACCTTCTGTCGCAATACCATTTCCCCAAACTTCAGGAATCAGGCGCCAACCTATTTCATATAGTGGTAGTTCTTTAAATGGATACTCGCTATCCTCTGGAATGTAATTTAATCCTATAAATCCAAGCCACTCATTTGTTTCTTTAAGTTCCACTGAAAATAAACCTATACCGTAATCTTTAATAATTTGATCCATTTTCTTCAAATCAAGTTCTGAACGACGATAACTTAGTAAACTTGGAAAATATCTTCGTACCTGTGGATTGGCATTCATCTTTTGAAAAGGTAGTAAATCACTTTCTTCCCAATCTCGTAGCTTTAAACGCTCCGTCTCAATATAAACAACCATTTTTTAACACTCCATTACTCCATAAATACATCTTCACATTTATTTTAATATAAAATTAACGCGCTATGAAACGTTTATGATTCATATCGCGCTATTATATTAGATAGTTTATTTTAAATATTAACTTTTAGTGATATAACTAATTAATTCAATATTCACAGGGATTTCTTTTAAATGATCGCGTTGATTTTTAGGTGCAGTAAATGTTGCATCAATAAAATCATTTTGATGATTTAAACGATAAGTTGCTACAAATGTATCTGTATCAGATTCAAAGTTTGGTAAGTGTGCAATCACGCGTTTAATTTCACCTGTAGAATCAATTAACTGTCTACCTGTAATATTTTCTAGTTCTCTACCTAATTCAGGTAATGTTAATGCTTTACCTTCTAAAATACTAAAATCTTGTTCATGCATGGCGCTTCTCTCCTCTTTACATCATTGTTCTAAATGACAAATGTTATATTTATGACATTGGTTTGTTCTATAGTATATACATTTATCAACTAAAATACCCTAAATTTTTATCAATCAAACCTGATTATATTGCCAATGATATGATAGTAATCCCATCATATCATATTCTATTGTGTTGAAGAGGATTGCTTTTGGTTAGATTGATTTGTACTAGCCTTATTATTGCTATTCTGTTGAGATGTTTGATTTGGGTTATTCTTAGACTGAGTTGTCGTGGAAGACTGGTTTTGAGTTTGTTTACTTGCATCTTTTTCTTCAGTTGATTGTTGATCGTTCTGTTGTAAACTTGATTTAGATGATGACTTGTCTTCATTACTTTGCTTTTCACTATCTTTGTCATTTGAATCAGTACTACTTGCTTCACTTGAGGCAGTGCTATCTACCTCTTTTTGTAATTTATCTTGTTGGTCTTTTAAATCATCTTTTTGTTTAGTTAACTTTTTCTTTTGTGCTTTCAATGATTTATTTTCTTTTTCTAGTTTGTCTACACTCTTTTCTAAAGAAGCTTTTTCCTCACTTTTACCACATGCAGACAACATCAATGTTGCAGATAAAAACAATATAATCCACTTTTTCATGTTAAACTCCTTTAAAAACAGTTATAAATATAATTCATTTTATCATGAAATAATAAATTATTCATTTTTCTACATTAAATCTTTTCGCATCCTAATATGCGTATCATCATAACCTAACTGACGATTCAAATTAAGCATTGCTTCATTTTTGATATGAATTGTACTCTGAATCGATACTGCCCCTATGTCTTTAGCCCATTGTTCTATCGCCATTTTGAGTTGTTTGGCGAGTCCTTGACGACGATAATCTGGATATACATATAATAATTCAATGATTACAGTTTTAGTTTGTAACTCATAATGTCCCCAGATAAAACCTTTTATCTCCTGATTATGCTCTAGAAGTAATATAGTATCATTTGTGTGACGCAATCTTGCATTAATCATTTCATATCTTAATGCGATAGATGTCTGAGTTGCTTTGTAATTGACTTCTTGATTTTCCAATAAATGTTCATGTATGGTTGCTACCTCATTAATCGTTGTTTGATGATTTAATGTTAACTTTCTCATATTTAACTCCTACACTTGATATGATAATTAACCAATTTCTATGGTATGATTAAGCGTAATATAATATTGACATACCCTTGCATCTCTGTGAATTAACACCTATATTGGTAATAACTGACTAACAATGACACACAATTTCCTTAGTGTATAGCTAAACTATGGTTAAAATGTGTACACTATTTATATTCGATGTCTAAAAACAAGGTAGTACATTTCTCACATCAATGAGAGATATATCTCACTTTTCATACTACTTAAACTATTTTAAAGGAGCGCTTAAGCACTCATGAAGTCTACTGCCCAATTAGCTAAAGAAAATAATGTAAAATCACTACGTTTAAATAATACAGATAGAGAAATATTTGAAAATTATATGACCTATATTCGCTCTGATTTAAGTGTGAATCCACATGATTCAGAAGTTATGTTGAATCGAATATTAAAGCATTTAATTAGTGCTGAAGATAAAGGTATGTTGGCAATGGAATTCTTTAACCACAATCCTAAAATGCACGCTAAAAAACAATTAAAAGAGCTGCCAAACGAAACAGTAAAAAATATATTTAAATATATCTATCAACATTTTGTATTATTAATAGGCATCTTTTGTTTTTTAAAAGGATTTATCGGATTCTTTATTGGTGGAGATAGTAACTATCTTTACCTATACACATTTCCAATCACTGTCATTATTGGCTTATTTATTATCTTCTTGTTTATTTGGATGATATTTAAAACGATTCAATTGCAGTGTTTTAACAATTCAAATTGGGTCTGGCTCTTAACCTATGCAGTGATTGCACTGTTAATCGTTGCGTTGTTTTACGTCTTTTTCATACCGCAATCTTTTCTAGCATTCGGACCATATATTAATGTAAGTAATTGGTCATTTATTATAATTTCTATCATTATTACTCCGATTTCATTTTATATTGATCATCATTATTTCAATAAAGATGCAAATACAATCATGTAAAAATTCAAATCATCTCGCATTGTATGCTACTCAAAATGTTTATACAACCTTATAACAGCTTGATTTATCAAGCGCATAAGTAAAGCCCTAAATGAAGTTCAACATTCATTTAGGGCTTTTTCAATTTCCTATTCGTATCTAATTAAATAAAAAGATGTCCAGCATAAACCAAATAACCATAATAATCATAATGATAGCTTGTGCAATCGTGCTTGCTAAAAATGCGACTATAGAAGCACACCCCACTTTAATAGCTCGTTTAAAATCATAACCTTGTATTAATTCGATAACAAGCACAAGTATGAAAGGTATTACGACAATTCCAAATGGAGGTAATACAAAACAACCTATAATCACACCAATAATAGCACCATACTCTCCAAATTTAGAACCACCATATTTCCCTACGAAATATTTATTCATTAGAAAATCAGCTAAAAAGATTAATATGGTTAAAACAATCATTGATAAATAGAATATCCAAGATAATTTCCCATTGTGAAATCCAAATTGATAGATTAAAAATCCTACCCACATCACTAAAACGGAAGGAATTACAGGCTTAACTAATCCTACAAATGCTAATATGAACATTATTATAATTAAACACCATAATATCACTGTCATTTTAAACTACTCCACATCTAATTTTGTAATTTTTTGATCTTTGGTTAAGAAAATTAATATAATTCCTAAAAACAATGAGCCAGCTGAAACATAGAATACATTTTCCAAACCAACCCATCCACTCATCATTCCACCTAATAAATTACCACATAGTTGACCAATTACCATTGCATTGGCAAATAATGTTGATGCATAACCCGGGAAATCAGGTAATATATCTTGGAAATAACTAATACCTATCCCTAATAATATTGCTAAGAAAAAGGCTAAAAATAATTGACCGAGTAACATCATATAGAAATTTTTAAATAAGCTAATACTAAAGTAAAATGCCCCGCCAAATATACCACCGTAGATAAGTAAAGTTCGTGTTGGTAATTTCCTAGATAAGATACCTAAAATCACCATGAATGGTACTTCTAATCCAGCACATAAACTTGCTAAATAGCCTACATGGCCTTCCTTTTCATGAAGATAATCTGTAACAAATAATGGCATATTCATTGTGTACATCCATTGTCCAATATGTAATAAGATAAACGCTAAAAATGGAATAAGTAACGTCTTATCCTTAAACATATTAGGCGCTACCTTTTCAACATGTTGTTGTTGTGAAATGGGTTGCTTCACATTTAAATTTTGATAGAAGAAGACTTGTAATATCAGAGTAAATAAAATAATTGAAACCGTTCCACCAAATAATCCCGAATAACCATTCAGTTCAATCAATTGCGAACCGATAAATGGCCCAAATAAAAAACCTAGCGAGAACATTGATCTTAAAACTGTATTGGCAAATTTGGCATTTTCACGAGAGCTTGAAACATTAATCGATTCTCTAGCGGATGCATAAAGTTGAGGCATTGCAGGCGCAAACAATCCTTGAAAAAGGGCGTAAAGGATAATAAATAATAAAATGTCTTTCACAAAAAAATAAATAGAAAAACTAATCGCACCCATAAACAGCGCCGTTATAATTAAAAATTTTCTATTAATATTATGTGTATCAGAAAACCTAGCAATAATTGAATTAACTGTGAATTGACTGATAGCTGCTAAAGCTAATAATAGGCCATATTGTTTCGTCGTCATGCCTAAATCTTTCGTTGCAAATAAAACAAGGTAGGGTACCGTTACTGCAATACCCATACCTAATAGCAACATATTCACAACAAATAACTTGTAATTTTTGATATATAACAATTCTTTAAACATAAGAATAACCTCTATTCATTAAGCGAATCTGTTTACTGTATCTAACGAATAAAATTCAACATTAAATTAACAAATGAGTCTACTTGAGGTAGTTGTAACATACTTTGATCATAGCTCATATAAGTTGAACGAATAAGTGGATCATTATCTATAGTCACTTTTTCAAATTCAAACATATTCTTATCTATGTTTTTCATCATAATTTCAGGTAAAATCGTTACCCCTACACCACTAATTAACATTTCTTTACATGTAGCAACTTGGTCAACAGTTATCGTCGCATGATAATCTTGTTCTAAATTATCGTTATACCATTGCTTAATTTGATTAATATAAATGGGATCAGCTTGGAATTCAATAAATGGTAGTTTTGTAACTTCATCACGTCTATCTTTAGGATAGATAAAATAGTGATCGTCATTAAACAAATGCGTGTTAGATAAATTCATGACCTTATTTCCTCTAGTAATCATGACATGATAATCTCTATGATTTGCCTTAATCTGTTCTGTAGAACCTACTTGTACTTGAATTTCAACATTAGGAAATTGAGTATTATATAAACTTAATACTTCAGGTAGTAGTGTTTGGCCTATCAAAGAAGAACAACCAATAGAGATTGTTCCATTGACCTCCCCTATATGTGCCTGCATTTTATCAAAAAACAAACGCTCTCTTTTCAACATATCACGTGCATGTTCGATAATCATTGCACCTTCAGTTGTTGTGATAAGTTGCTTTTTCGTTCTTATAAAAACATCTACTCCAAAAGCACTTTCAATAGCTTTTAACCGTTGTGTGACAGCTGGTTGCGAAATATATAATATTTCTGCTGCCTTTCTTAATGTTTTCGTTTCGTCTAATGTAATTAATAAACGATAATCATCTATTTTCATAGTGTCCCCCTAGAATGTAACGTTTCTTTTAAATGCTTCTATATATTGTCATTTCTATTTTTTATACAAGTGTCATATGCATTATTTTTTATCAGACGATTTTACTCGATGCACTTTTTTACTTTTAAATGGATGATTGTGTTTATTTTTCTTATATTTTTGATTGATTTTATGATAACATTTCATCACTTTGCTCTGTATATCATCAAAATTTTCTACAATTTCAATCATTAACTGATGCGCAATAATATATGCCTCGTGATATTGCTTTTGGCTAATTTGCCCATTTTGTAATGCGAATAACAAATCATCTTCATCAACTAATTCATACGATCCGTCGGGCAATACTAAAACGTCTAAACATAAATCTAAAGTACGTGCATTCCCTTTTTGAGTGATATTTTTAATATTAATATCAAAATAATATTCTAGTGGATTCCCCTTATCATCAAACATAACGGTCAAACTATATCTCTTTTTTTCAGGTAATATTTGTAACCATTTATAATTATCATCTGCGACTATAATATTTTGACCAACTACCGTCACCTCTAAAGGTTCACGTACTTTCTTCATCGTGACCAAGCCTATAATACCTTTAAATCTATTATTATTAACTTTAACCTCTGTATATTCTCTTTCAATCAGGCGACGCCAGTGACGTTTGTCTATATATTTTACTTTCACAGTCACCAACTCCTTGTTCTCATTATATAAAAATGGTTCTGTAATGTCATCATATGCCGAACCTAGTTATATATTGTCGTAAAATGGATTTATCTATATTCTACTACATATCAAGACATTTTACTTTAAAACGACTAAATTACTATGAATTTATTTAATTTAAATTCTAATCATTTTAAAACATTAATAGACACTACAATATATATTAAAACTCAGTTAAACATTAACATAAAAAAGCATACCTACGAGGTAAGTTGCTCTCATAGGTATGCCAAAAATCAGCTATTTATCTTTTAGGGCATATTTATCTATAACTGTTTGATGTTCTGGATATAATGCTAATAATTCATGTGCTTTAAATAATTCAAAATGCTTATATTCAAACGCAGGTTGACACATACAACCTACTAAACAGAACCCTTCATTATGTTCAAAAGAAGATGCAAAAATAGTATCTTTAGGTACAACATACTGCAAAACTTCTCCCGCTTCAATATTAGTACCTAATTGTACCGCTTCGTATTTACCATCAGGCATAATCATATGAATAGTTAAAGATTGGCCAGCATGATAGTACCACACTTCGTCAGCATCAATTCGATGAAAATGTGAAATATCATTTGGTGTTAATAGAAAATATATACTACTGAATGCAGCTCTTATTGAATTCGAAGAGCCTTGACGTATACTTTCCTTAAAATACCCACCTTCTGGATGAGGTGTCATTTGTAGTTGATCAATCCAATATTGTGCGTTAGTCATTATTTTAAATCCACATTATGGAATACATTTTGAACATCTTCAAGATCTTCTAATGCATCTACTAATTTTTCAAAAGTCTCTTGATCTTCAGGTGATAACTCAATATCTGTTTGAGGTAACATTTCAAACTCTGCTACTTTGAAGTCTTCAACGCCTGCTTGTCTTAGTGCATCTTGAACTTGTGCAAATTGATCTGGCTCTGCATAAACAATTGTTAAACCTTCAGCATCAATCACATCTCTAACATCTACATCTTGTTCCATCAACTCTTCTAATACATCATCAGCAGACTTACCTTCAATACCAAACGTAGCCGTATGATCAAACATGTAAGCAACTGAACCTGAAACGCCCATGTTACCACCATTTTTACCGAAAGCCGCACGAACATCAGACGCTGTTCTATTCACATTATTTGTAAGTGCATCAACGATTAACATTGAACCACTAGGACCAAAACCTTCATATCTTAAGTGGTCATAGTTTTCTTCTCCAGCACCTTTAGCTTTATCGATTGCTTTATCAATAATATGGTTTGGTACGGAATATGTTTTTGCACGTTCTAATACTAATCGTAAGGCTTGGTTAGATTCAGGATTCGGTTCACCTGATTTTGCTGCTACGTATATTTCTTTACCAAATTTAGCATAAATTCTACTTGTATTTTTATCTTTTTGAGCCTTTTTCTCTTTAATATTATTCCACTTACGTCCCATTATGGTCATCTCGCTTTCATTCTCTATAATTAACATTCTATATTATACATGATTTTGCATCGATTATATACCACTAGTAACCTATCTCTTTGATAACGTTTGAACTCACTATAGTATACAGTTAGATGATATATCATTAAACATAAAAAAATTAGCTCCTAAAATTAGGAACTAACTTATATGTAGATATTTAAATATTTAAATATTCTTCAACATCATTGAATAAAGCATTAAATTCTTTCATGTTGTCTTGATTCATATATAGATAAATTTTTCTTTCGTCTTCTTTAGATCTTACTTTACTTAATTTATCTTTTTCAATCAGTCTACGAATAGAAACTAATAATTTAGTTCTGCTCAATTCTAATTCTGAAATAGCAATTTTTAAAAATGTTTGCATTAACATTTGTTCTTCTTGACAATTCTTTTCTGCCAAGTCTAAAACAGCTAAATCATTTAATGTTAACTTATATTTTTGATCTATATATTCAGATAATGCTTTATATTGTTTGTAAAATTCTAATAACTTATCTAACTTCTCTTTATTCAAAAGACTTGCACCCCCAAATATAAACAGACAACGTATAATAACATTATCCTAAATATCTGAAAATTTGTCTTTCCTGTTTGTTTTTAATCTATTGTCAAAATTACCGATAAATTTAAATTGAGTTGTGCCACGCTCTTTTGATTTTAGATTCATTTTTAAATATAGTAATCATATAAAAGGAATTATAACTGAGATTAATGTCTAGCGATTTTTCTGTAAAATCATGTTCAATCACTTCTACCATAGGTTTAAAGTAATAATCTATAGTATCTAGAAATTCACTTGTCCAGTCATATTTATTTCTTAAATCTTTGGCTATTAAATGATTTAGGTTTCCACTATAACTATTTATTTTTCCTATAAAAATAAAGTAGCTCTTATTGGGAGGCGTTTGATCAAAACTTACATACACATGACTATCTTCATAGTTCTCATTTGTAGCTTCGTTTTCAATAATTCTCCAATCAAATAAACATAATACGTACCTGTCTTCCAGTTCTACTTTTTTGTAGTAACTTGCATCAACATATTCTTGATTAAATAACCAAGTTAACTCATTAAATATTAAGCCGAATGTTGTTTTAAAACCGTTCTTATCAAATAAGTGTAATGTATTAAAAAGCTGTGTATGATCATATAAATTAAAACCTAATCCGGCAAACGTTTCTCTTAAAGCGGATATCGTTTCAATGATAAGGGGTGCACTATTGCTCAAATCATTATCTTTATCATTGATGAGTTGATGGTTTTCTACATTTAGTAAAATCATCTTCTCTTTTACAAAGTCAATTTCATTCAATATTGCTTTTAAATTCTTTAATTGAATCTCATTTTTTAATAATAAATGCTCATTTTCATCTATTAAATAGGATGTTTTTAATTTGGCATTATCTATAAATAAATATTCGAATTTCAATCGCTTAATTTGTGATTCTATAGATTTTAATAGTACAGGATCATCTAACAAACATGTTATATCTAAACCGATAACATGATTAATATGCAAATCTTGAAACTTAATAATATCTCTATAAACTTCACGTATTTCCTTTTCATCTAAACTGAATACCGAAATCACTTCATATTGATGAGGAATTGACTTCATAGCATTTTTCAATTTTAACACTGCATCATTAAAGCAAATTCCTAAATGATCAATAACTCTATAATTATCAATATTAAAAGCAACCCTTAAACCTCTTTCTATAATAACCTCTGCAATTTTTCGTTTGTCGTCATAAGTCATGACATCACAAATTTCTGTGAGTGTTGGCACAATATAGAAAATAACATCAGTACGAGAAAAGTCATATTTTTCAAACTTATCATATAAAAATAGATATCGAATTTCTTCTATTGTCTGGATTTGAATAATGCTATGAAACGGCTTAACTTTATTAGCCGTTCCAACATCTAGTTGAATATCTTCGTATTTTTCAATATTATGTTGTTCTACTAAATTTTCAACATAAGTTTTGAAAGCTTCAATATCTTCATCAGCTTCAATATTTACTTTAAACATCACATTCTTATCATATTTAGACAATTTACGATAATCATTGGGCGTCACACCCAAATAGCCTTTAAACATTTTAGAAAATGTAGACATATTACTAAAACCTAATGCGTCACTAATATGACTAATTGTGTCATTAGTTGTTAGAAGCATTTCTATTGATTTATTAATTTTTAAAGTATCTACATATCTCTTAAAGCCCATACCTATTAATTGATGGAATTGGGAAGAAATATTTGATTTTGATATAAAAAGATCTGTTGATATATCTTTCAACGTCAATCTCGTTTCAATATGATTATCGATATATTCTAATTCCTCTTTTAAATCATTGTAATATGTATAGTTATATTGATTAACTGCAATATCTTTATCTACAACTGCTTCTGTACCAATGATTTGAACAATTTCCCTTGTAAGTTGATCTAGCATTTCTTGATTATCGTGGTTAATTCTTTTAAGTGCTAACTGTAAAATCAAGTCTTTAAGTAGATTAGAAGATTTAATCAGATTGGATGTATATTGGAATTCAAAAAATGAAAAACCTTGCTCAGTAAACCAATCACTTGTTAGATATAGCATGATCATTCTACCTTTTGTGTCTACACTAAATACATCAGCATTGTTGATGATATAGATGTCGTTATTAATCGTCATTTGTTTACGAAATTTTTGAACATGCATATCACTCTCTAATGGCCAAAATAAGATGATACCATCTTGGCACCTAGTTGTTGGATATTCAACATTAGATAGTATACGCAAATACGAATTCGGCATATTTCTCCCTCTCTTTTCTAATAAACCCAATATAGCTTCTAAACATAATCATCATTCTAAATGCATACTTGAAATAATTTAACGCAATTATAACACGTACCAAAAAAATATACTTGTTTATATATCTATAAAAAATTAAGTTATAAAACAACATAAATATTTTGAATAAAAAAAGATGCGGCGTTAACTTCTTAATGCTTTAGTTAAAGACATTAAGAAAATATTTTACATCAAACAGTTAATTTCACGCCAACATCTTTGTATTTTAACAATCGTTATTTTATTTATCTAAATCGATTTGCCAATCGAAGTATATCTTTAATGATGTTTAACAGATTGATAAATAGATTAAAGCCCATTTCTCTTGGAGAAAATTGCCCTCGCTTCATCCTATTAAAATCATAAAGCGTATATAACAAGAATAATAATAAGCTTACGACTGTAATAATAGTATGGAAAATAGGGTTATGGATAAATATTCCAATAATACTTGCAATAATTAATGCTAATAAAGTAACGAATAAATATCTTCCCATACTTGATGCATCGTTGATTAAAAAGAATCCTACAATACCAAAAGCAATAAAAGCACCAATGGCTAGTATAATATTCTTATAAAAAACTTCCGGTCCTAAATTTTGTAAATAGCTAGTAAACATAGCATATGACAAAAGACCCAATATAATGGCATAAATATGTGAAATAACTAAGCCATACTTACGTGCACGTTGAAATACTAAGGTAATTAATACTAAGACCATTAATGCAAGAGATAAAGGTCTTCTCCATTCCATTGGTAAAAATTGACCAAAATAACACCCAATCCCAAAAATAATCCAATAATACATGAAGAATAGCCAAACTTTAGCATAAGCATGTGAACGATGTTTATCTTTTGTTTCATTTGTATGTTGTGTAGCATGTGACATATATTCTGCTCCTTCATTCATGATTTGTTAATCTAATGGTACGATTTTACAATAATATATTAATTAAAAAAAGTAATAATAATGAAAAATGATATACTTAGTAGGTATTTCTATATATACTATACACTTTGTTACAATTTATAAAACTTTTTTATTGAATTTTTCAATCGAAAACCCACTTCATAACTGTCATATCAGCATTTTTACAAATGAAATATTTCTATTCCCAATTGTTAACAATATTACAAGATAATAA
The DNA here is from genome assembly GCF_900636385.1 of Staphylococcus warneri. NCBI lineage: Bacteria > Bacillati > Bacillota > Bacilli > Caryophanales > Staphylococcaceae > Staphylococcus > Staphylococcus warneri. Next base: position 2,051,592 of record NZ_LR134269.1, read on the forward strand.
CAAACCACACAGAGACTCATATTTTTGTTAGTATGGATAGCGTAGTAAAAAACGAGAACGCGATGATACATCGTTAATCATAATTCTATAAAAAATATTAAAGCAAATTTAAGGAGGAGTCACTTTGAAAAAGTTAGCCTTTGCAGTAACTGCCGCTTCTGGCGCAGCCGCAGCACTTTCTCATCACGATGCCGAAGCTTCTACTCAACATAAAGTTCAGTCAGGTGAATCATTATGGACTATCGCTCAGAAATATAATACGTCAGTAGATAGTATTAAACAAAATAATAATCTAGATAATAATATGGTATTCCCTGGACAAGTCATTACAGTAGGTGGAAGTGCTTCTCAAAGCTCAAGTTCAAACACTTCTTCACAATCAGGATCACCTTCAACACATACTGTACAATCAGGTGAGTCATTAAATATTATTGCAAATAAATACGGTGTATCAGTTAACGAGTTAATGTCAGCAAATAATTTAAACGGTTATTTAATCACACCAAACCAAACTTTAAAAATTCCTAACGGCGGTTCTGGTGCAGGCGCAGGCGCTGGTTCTGGTGGTGCAACAGCTACACAAGGTAATACAAGCACACAATCACCATCATTTAACCATCAAAATTTATATACTGAAGGACAATGTACATGGTACGTATTTGACCGTCGTGCTCAAGCTGGTAAACCAATTAGCACATATTGGTCAGATGCTAAATATTGGGCTACTGGTGCTGCGAATGACGGTTACCAAGTAGACCATTCACCTGAAGTAGGTGCAATTATGCAAAGTGTCCCAGGTCCTTATGGTCACGTTGCATACGTTGAACGTGTTAATGGCGACGGAAGTATCTTAATTTCAGAAATGAACTATACTAATGGACCTTACAACACAAACTACAGAACAATTCCAGCTTCTGAAGTGTCAAGTTACGCATTCATCCACTAACAAAGTGAGATACTATAAAATTAATTATACTTTTCATCAATATATATAAACACCAACAAAGCACATCACTTTGTTGGTGTTTTTTTATTATCTTAACTGATGATCTCTATTTAAATGAAACTTTCCCTTTTATTTATCATCGTAATTAATCTAATACTAAGACAACCATTCTGGCATAAGTGCTTTGATTTCCTTAGCGATACGCTTTCCTTGTTCATATCCAGCATTACCAACCTCAATAATAACACTCGCATCATAAATATTATCACCTATTATGCTTTTGCTAAATTCATCTGGAGTGATAGTATAGACATCACTTGTGTTGGATAAAGTTATTTCATCATCAAACACATTAGGTAATTTCCCTATTTTCTGTGTTAACGGGGCGATAATCAAAATTTGCTTAAAATCTTTAGCTAAACATGCATTTGTTGATGAAACCATTCCCCCATCAATATACTCTTTTCCATTCATCGTCACATGAGGCCATAATCCTGGAACTGCTCCACTTGCTGCTACAGAATCGATCAAATCCATTCCAATTTGTTGATTAATCGTTTCCAATTGTCCAGTCCGAGCATTGATAGCCGTTATCACTAATTGCGACGTCCATTTTGAACCGTTTAATCTTTTAGCTATCGCCTTTTTTCTTTCCTTCATTGAAATAACAGGTTGAACTTGGTCGATCATCTCTCCAAGTAATCGTCCAATATTTTCTTGGTTATTTCCACCCTGAATATAAGCCTGTCTCCACATCTCATAAACTTCTTTTTTTAGCTTAGTCTGCTCATTAGGGTCCTTATTTTCATTCAGATAGTGGTAATATGCTTTCATGTCTTGATTATTTGATAATACTGCGCCAACAAAGGCTCCTGCAGAAGTCCCAAAAATTTTGCCAATTTGACTTATGTTCATGCCATTTTCAATAAGTGCTGCTAATACACCTGACTCCCATGCGATGCCTGTAATTCCGCCACCACCTAAAACAAGTGCGCGTTCATTCTTCATTTCTCTTCCCCCTATTATACTCTCTTAATTTGTAACATTTAATGTATAAAAAAGGTTGAGCGAGTTTCTTACCCGCTCAACCTGACTATTTAAATCGCTATGTTATATATTATTTTAAGAAGAAATGCATGATAAAGTATACAAGTGCTGCTAATACTGCTGAAATAGGTAATGTAATTACCCAAGTAATTAACATACGTTGTGCTGTACTCCATCTAACACCTTTCGCACGGTTAGAAGCACCAACACCTAAAATTGATGAAGATACAACGTGTGTAGTTGAAAGTGGGAAATGTAATGATGATGCTACGAAAATAGTTAACGCAGATGACAAGTCAGCTGCAGCACCATTCGCTGGTCTGATTTTCATAATATTACCACCAACAGTTTTGATGATTTTCCAACCACCGACTGCTGTACCAAGACCCATAGCAGTAGCACATGCAATTTTAACCCATAATGCTGGTTCTACGTTTGAACCATTTTGAATATTAGCAACGATTAAAGCTAAAGTAATGATCCCCATTGATTTTTGCGCATCGTTAGTACCATGTGAGAATGATTGTAACGCTGCAGTGAAGATTTGTAGGAATCTAAAGTTACGATTAGCACGTGTTAAGTTAGCATTTTTAAATACGACTTTAACAATTGAATACATAATAAAACCAACGCAGAAAGCAACAATTGGAGATACGATTAATACGATAATAATTTTAGTGAAACCTTGATAATGTAAAACTCCAAATGATCCTTCTGAAGCAATAGCTGCACCTGCGATTGAACCAATTAAAGCATGTGATGATGAACTTGGAATACCATATAACCAAGTGATTAAGTTCCATGCAATCGCAGCGATAATTGCTGCTAAAACTACAACCAATCCATGTTGTAATTTAAATGGATCTACAATGTCTTTTGTTATCGTACCAGCGACTCCAGTAAATGCTAAAGCACCAATAAAGTTCATAACTGCTGCTAATAAAATGGCTGTTCTTGGAGTTAATGCTCTCGTAGATACGGCTGTAGCTACAGCATTGGCTGTATCATGGAAACCATTGATAAAGTCAAATATTAATGAAAATATAACTATAGCTATCGTGACGATTAAAATATATTCCATAAGTGAGGACTCCCTTTAGCTATTTTTCATGATTATAGTTTCAAAATTATTTGCGACTGTTTGGCATTTATCTGCAATTTCTTCCATGCTTTGATAAATATCTTTTATTTTAATTAATGTGATTGGATCTGTTTCACTGTTGAAGATATGTTTCATAGATTGTCTTAAAATACCGTCACAGTTCGTTTCAAACTCTTTAATATTAATTGAGTGAATACGCATGTGAGATAATTTTTTATCTACTAATAAACCTACAGCTAGTTTCATTTCTGCAACTGCCTTTTGAATATTTTCAACAAATTCAGCCATGTATTCGTCTGTATATTCGATAGAATACATTTCAAACATTGCTGACGTTTCTTCCATAGCATCTAATACATCATCAATTGCATTACATAAAGATAAGATATCTTCACGTTCAATTGGTGTGATAAAAGTCTGATTTAAATCAGTAATCACTTGATGCATTAATTCATCACCATGAGATTCATAAGTTTTGATATTATCAGAATATGCTTTTAAATCTAAGTGTGTATTGAAATCCATTTTACCGAACTCAATTGCTGCACGATCAAGATTAAAAACCATTTCTTCTAACTGAACCATGAACTTATCTTTTTTCTTACTAAACATTCAAAATCCTCCATTTGAGCGATTGTTGCCAATCACATTCATAAATTTTTACTCCATAAAACCTATTATAAGGAACACATTTACAATTTTCAGAAAAAAGGAGATTCACTTTTTCATTTTGTAAATATTATGTAAATCATAGTTATAAGCAATGATGATTGCATTCATATAAATTGCGATTTGTTCCTACTTGAAAATATCACAAAATTTACATAACTACAATTCAATTTACAAATTCTTAACAAATACGCAATTAAAAATTTACATACCCTTTCCTATTATGCACAAAAGGAGTATAATGACCAATCCACTTTATAATTTAACGTTTTAAATGATGTCTTTCAATCAATTTCCCATGTAGTAAGTATAAAACATAAATTTTGCTATCTTACCTGTTCCACTTTATACTAGCATTACTATACTAAAGGAGATAACTATGGAATTTACATTAAAATCGATTCAAGAAGCACATGAAAAATATACAGGTCCTGATTTCCCCAAACTATTTAAAGCATTTAAAGACATGGGAATGGTCAGTAATGAAGTGAATATTCAGCATGGTACATCTGTTTATACAAATACTAACGAACAAACGATTACCGCTGAAGGTGTTAAAGTATCACATCCTATCGCGGATACTTCAAATACAGATGAGGTAAAAGACATTCTTAAACGACATCAAGCAGGGCAGACTGATTTCCCTACATTTTGTGAAGAAATGGCTCAAGCTGGTATCTATAAATGGTATATCGATATCAATGCTGGTACTTGTTCATATATTGATTTAAAACAACAAACTATTGTGAGTGAACAAATCCCGCAATAATCATTCAAATCATATAGTTAAAGGATTTCATTGTACATTTTATAATCACAATGAAATCCTTTTTTATTAATCTTAAATTGAATGTCTAATTGTTCTTTTAGAGTGGTTATACGCTGTTAGAGCAAATACAGCATAGATGTCTGTGTACACTGCCATAACAATAAATATAGGGATTTGATTGGTCGCACCTAATAATGACATAAATGCTAATGAAGCAAAATAAGCATGTAATAAAGCAATGATTAATGGTAATGCAAAGTTAAATAGAACCTTTAATTTCAAACCTTTTGCCATATCTCGATGTGAAAATCCTAATTTACGCAATATAGAATAATTTTCTATTTCATCTTCTGTTTCATCGATTTGCTTAATATATATGATACAGCCTGCAGCAATTAAAAATGTGATCCCTAAAAATGATGTAACAAATAGTAATACACCCGTTAAACTAGAAATTTCACTTGCCGCTTCACTTCTTGTTTCAATATTTTTATCTACATTTTTTACCGCGCTTTGCAATTCCGGCATATCCTTTTTATGCTTAATATCAAATCCATATTGAGACACAATATCTTTAGCTTTAGCATGATTTCTCAAGTATTGGTAATCTTTATCATTTAATACTAAAGTAGGCCCTCCTAAATCAACATCGCTCATAAAATAAACTTGGTTTATTTCTTTATTTAATTTAACCTTGATGGCGTGTTGATGTGTACCTAATTGTGTTGCACCGTGTTTCTTATATTTCATGACATCACTCACTTTACCTTCAGGTACAATAATATCTGTGTAACCCTTCGACACTTCAACATTAGGGATATACTTGTCACTTGTTACAGATACTTCATATGGTTTAGCAATGCCTTTTTCAAATAATTTATCTTTAAACAGCTTACTATAAACAACTTCTTTATAATTATAAAAATGCTCAATATTTTTATTGTTTAATTCATATGCTAATTCATTTGCCTTTTCTTTATCTTTTAATGTCACATCATGTGGCGAATTCAATAGAACTTCATTGGTTAACGTCCCACGACTAATCGCTGCAAAACACAATACTGATACAGTAATAGCAGAAATAATTGTCATAACAGTTAAAGAAAATGCATTTTTCTTTATACGATACATAATTGGTGCAGTAAACATCACATCGTTGACGCTTACTGTATCTTGTCTCACTTTTTTAATTGCTTTAAAAATTAAAGAAACAGTACTTCTAAAAAAGAAATATGCTCCAATCACAGTACATATTAAAATGACAAACGGTTGAAAAATACTATTAAAATGTTGAACAACTGTAGTCGATAAATAGTAACCTGTCAGAATCATAAGAACGCCTAATACACCTAAAATTAATTCACCAATTGTAAAACGATTATGGTTGATTTCTCTCTTAGTCATATTAGAGGCTAATTCTATAATCGAACGTCTCCTTATATAAAAATAGCTTTGACCTATGGTTAAAATATATGCCACAACAATTAATAAAATTGCTTGTAAAATAGCAGACACACTGAAAATGATTGAAACAGTAATGTTAATACCGAGTAATCTTAGAACAATCATTAATAGTATCTTAGATCCAAAAATACCGATGATAATACCTAAAATAGAAGTCGCTATAAAAATAAGTAACTGTTCAATCATAATCATTTGTAAAATATTGAATCTTGAAAGACCGATTGTTTGCAATAAGGCAAATTCACGACCTCTCCGTTTTAAAAATAACAAATTCGCGTACAAAATAAATACGATAATAATGATAAATAGAAAATAACTACCTATTTGAGAGCCTTCTTTAATGATTGGATAATTCTGGTTGCCATGTAAATGATGTGCATATTTTAAAGTAATAAAACTAAAATACAGTACTACACTAATCACTAAAGAAAATAAATATATGGCATAATGCGAAAACTTTTGTTGGAAGTTTTTAAAAATAATTTCTTTAAAGGTCATAATTCACGCCACCAAGTACACTTTGTGTTCTAATAATTTCATTATAAAAGGTTTGTTTATCATCTTCACCTTGGAAAATTTCTGTAAATATTCTTCCATCTTTTAACATAACTACTCGATTTGAATAACTGGCAGCTACTGGATCATGTGTAACCATTATAATTGTAGTATCAAATTTCTCATTCATTTTGCACAGTCGTTTTAATAAGGCTTGTGTACTTTTAGAGTCTAATGCTCCTGTTGGTTCATCAGCAAAGATAATTGACGGGTTAGTAATAAAGGCTCTAGCGGCAGACGTTCTTTGGATTTGTCCTCCTGACAATTCAGATGGATACTTATCACTGATATCACTAATATTTAATGCCTCCACGATTCGATCATATCGCTGTTTCATTTCTTGTTTATCTATTTTCTTCACCGATAATGGTAGCATAATATTTTCTTTTACAGTTAAGGTATGCAAGACATTATAATCTTGGAAAATAAACCCAATGTCTTTTTTACGAATATTTGATAAAGCTTTGTTTGATAATTTATCTAATGATTGACCATTTAATTTAATCGATCCTCGCGTTGCATAATCTATGGAACTGAGTACATTCAATAAGGTTGTTTTTCCTGAACCAGATGGCCCCATAATCGAGATAAATTCACCTTTTTCAACTGATAAATTGATATCGTGTAACACTTCTTGCGGTGAATATTGATTCCCATATATTTTTGTTAATTGTTTTACTTCTAATATTGCCACTTTAACACTCCTATGATTATCAACTGTTTATCGTTGATGCCACATCATTTGTAGATATAATGAAACGCATAACTATTCAATATTATTATAACGATTGTATATAACAAATGCGCTAATTCTGTGTAACAAAACGCATGTTTAAAATGACAATGTTGTCACTTCAGACATGCGTTCAATCACTTCATTTTGTTGTGGGAATATGAGACTAAAAGTAGTTCCTTTTCCTACGCTAGATTCCACTTTAATTTCAATTCCTAATTGTGATTTAACACTATCAACCAAATACAAACCCATACCTGAGGACGTCGTTTCATTTCTATTAGCTGTTGACGTGTAACCTCTTTCAAAAATTCTTGGCATATCTTTCTTACTTATACCCCGTCCATAATCCTTTATTTCTAATACGATATGCTGATCTGTGCATTTACCATTCATTTCGATCATATTATCTTCACTATATTTTAATGAATTAGATAATATTTGTCTGATCATCATACGGCACCATTTTAAATCTGTATAAACTTTAAAATCATCCGTAAAATTCAATTCAAATCCAATACCTTTAGCCTGACTAATATGACGCGTCAACTGAATTTCATCTATAACCATTCGTTTTAAAGATACATAGTCAAAGTACATATCTTTATTTTGAGTTTCTAACCTTGTTAAATATAATTGTTTATCTAACATTTCATTAATACGCGACCATTCATATAACAATGCTTGTTTACGTTTATAATCTTGCTCTTGATCAATTAATAACTTCATTGCTGTTACTGGTGTTTTAATACCATGAACAAATTCTGTAATACTTTGTTCATGGTTTTTGATTTGTACCTGTTGCGCTAATACCTTATCTTTTTGCGATGTTATATTTCGATATAAATAGTCTACGATTTGTTGTTGAAATGGTGTTTCAGCTAAATCTTTATGTTTAATTTCTTCTATTTCTTTATTTTTATAAAAGTGCTTAGACAACCTAGATTCTTTGAAAAACGTAAAAATAATGAATAATACACTCATACCTAAGTTCAAAACTACGATATACCAAACACTATCTGCTGCAATATCATAATCTATATACGAAATTCCGATCATAACTAGATTGATAAATACAATCCATAAGATCCAATTTAATCGCGATTTAACGAATAACCAAAACCACTTTAAATTATTCATGTGCCATATATCCTTTACCAACCTTAGTTTCTATCGCACTGTCCATACCTATTTCAGATAGTTTCTTTCTCAAGCGATTGACATTGACAGTCAAGGTATTATCACTTACAAAAGCTTCATCATCCCATAATGCGGTGATTAGCGTATCACGTGAGACAATTTGATTTCTTTTATTGACTAACATTTCTAAAATGATCATTTCTGTTTTAGATAAAAAGATAGCTTGATCACCTTTTTGAATACTATCCTTTGATAGATCTACTACAGCATCTTGCCAGTTCAATGTACGTTTTTCTTCAACACCAAATTCGTATACTCTGCGATAAACCGCCTGGAGTTTAGCTATTAAAACATTGGTATAAAATGGTTTTTGAATATAATCATCAGCACCTAACTCCATGCTCATGACTTGATCCATTGGATTATCTCGGGATGATAAGAATAAAATAGGTACATTAGACACTTGTCTCATTTTTCTACACCAATAAAAGCCATCATATTTTGGCAATTGCACGTCTAGAATAACAATTTCTGGATTAAATGCTTCAAATGTATCCATAACATTTCCAAAATCATCTATACCAACCACATTAAAATCCCATTGTTCTAACTCTTTTTTTAGTTCTTGGAACAATGTATTATCATCTTCTACTAATAATATTTGCATTCATATCACCTTATTATTTTGTGTATTTAATTTTTTCTCCAGATTGAACTCGTCCTTGAAAATGTTTGATGCGACAATCTACTTCAAATCCACGCATCATAATACCTTGTAGTGGCGCTTGAACAAAATAATATACAGGCCAAAACATTTTAGGAATGTAATCATATAGATGAACTATAACGATTGCATTATTTTTTAACAATCGAAACTCTAATTTACCTTGCTTTTTCGCATTGGATTTTACTAACTTACCTCCAACTAAATATAAAGTGATAAGATTTTCCTCTGTTAACACTTTCTTAAAAATAGCCAATGGTTTGTTTTTACTTTTTAAATATATATAATAATGGTCATCACTATGATACGTCTTAACAATCGTTCCTTTGGTTTTATCTAACCAATTAAAAAAGTATTCTACAACTTGATTAAGTGTCCATTTTTTAGGCAAAACCATTTTCATAGCTGTTCTAACATCATCGTACTTAGATACTTGCAATTCGACATTGATATGTGGACGTTTAATTTCCAGTTTCGTACGCTCTACAGGTACACCATAAGCGCCTAAACGTTCCATCGTTTGATTATCATTTCGACTTCCCGGAATATATACTAACTTTTTAACATGATTCACTGCCGCTGCCCTACCAAAGTTGTCAGCAGCAATTAAATTAAGATCTCGCGCTGTTGCTTGCGTTAATTTTGCTGAATTTTTCGTTGGATCTAAATAAAAAATAGCTATATCTATCTCTTTCATTGCTTCAACAACATCTTGATAATTAAAAATATCGCTCTGTAACCATGTCATATCGGTTGCATTAACATGTTCTGGTTTAGGATACTTGGACAATACATATAAATCGGCATCATTTTCAATGACTGAACTTAAATGTTTTCCAATATAGCCTGTGCCACCTGCTAAAAGTACTTTTGGTTTCATATTTTAAACTCCCTTGTGTATAATGAACACTCCATCGTGTGCAATTACACGATTCAAAGCAAACTTAACTTATTTATATTATAATATAGAAGTAGCAGAAACTTAAATGAATATAGGAGTGTTTTCATGCCTCACGCTATTCGTGAAATTAGTATAAAAGACGTAGACAATTTTATAGACTTACTTACTAAAATCTATGATGAATCAGAATTCACATTTTACAATCCTGGTGAATATGCACCTAGTACTAACGAAGTGATTAAACGCTTAGAAGATTATATTACCTCTTCTTCTAAGGCGATTTTCGTTGTCGAAAGTAATGATCAACTTGTAGGATACGGTTTTGTAGGTACTGAAACATATGAACGTACACGTCATGAAGCGATTGTTTATCTAGGTGTAAAAAAACTGTACCAAAAAGACGGCGTCGGACAAACTTTAATTAATGCGATAGAAGCCTGGTCCCTCAATCATAATATCCGTCGAATTGAAGCAACAGTAGTACCTGAAAATGATGGAGCTGTTAACTTATTTAAGAGCGCTGGATTCCAAATTGAAGGCGAACTAAAAGATAAGTTGTATATTAACAACAAATATTATAATGAATACGTGATGGCTAAAATTTTAAATTAATTATTTATGATAATTACATATTGAATTTTATCATATAATTAGATGAAATAAGTTGATAACGATATATCATGTATAAAAACACCGTAAAGCGACTATTGTTGTCGTTTTACGGTGTTTTGCTTCATTTATTCACTAAATGGGTCTAATTGTACATCTTTATTCAAATTATTGTTTTCATTGTGATTAGATTGATTGTTTCGTTCAACACCTGAAGAAGATGTGTTTCTACTTAAGAATAAGAGTACCCGTTTAATATTCTCTTTGGATTCTGGTTTATTTAAATGAAATTGATATTGATGGTGTAAGTGATGTGAACCATCATAAAATAATGTTTCAGCTGGCACATCTTTTTCTTTTAATTTTTTATAAAAATCTATGTTCTGACTATAAAATGGATCCGCATCACCCACTGATAAAAATGTAGGCGGATAATCTTTAGTTATTTGATTTATCGTAGACATTTGAGATAAGTTTTTAAAATTACTCTCCCAATTTGTTGTACCTGTATAACTTCTCATAAATAATTGGATCCTAGGAAACTCTGTAGCTTTAACTGTCTTCATATCATAGAAACCACCAAAGAATATCGCTGCTTTAATTTGAGAAGGTTTAAATTCGGGTTCAAATTTCATTTCATCACGTAACGATTGATTTGTTTGCATAGCAACATATTGACTGGTTAATTGTGCGCCAGCAGAATCACCACCTATAATGACTTGATCAAAATCAATAGGCAAATCATGTTCATTCGTTTTTATAAATTTGACAGCTTTGTTCATTTGTTCAATAGGTGTAGGATACTTATATTGAGGCGCTAACGCATAGTTGACGTTTACCACAATGTAACCTTGCTCAGCTATTTTGGATAGTAAAGGATTTTTATACTGTTTATCACCAGCAATAAAACCACCACCATGCATCCAAAAGATGACTGGTAACTTACTATCTTTATTCATATCAGATGGCATAATAATATCTAATTTACTATTAGGTATGCCTTGACCATAAGAAATATTCTGTAAGACTTTCACGTTTTTATTATTTATTTGGACTTTTTCTTTATTTTGTTGTTGTCGGTGTTCATGATCATAATGTTTTTTCAATAACAGACCAGTACTAGTACCTACTATTAAAATAACAACGACAGTTATCAACAACCATTTATGTTTTGCCTTCATGACGGATAATCCTCTCATCAATGCTCACTTATATTATTAATTGGCATAATAATTACATTAAAAAAGCAATTCACCTTCTATTTAAAAAGATGAATTGCTTTTAAGATTAAATCAATCGCTTTTAATTGTAAAGTACATCAAATTACATATCATTATGCAATATGTTTTTTGTCATCACTCTTACGTTTATAATATTTGATTAGTACGGCAACAACTATAAATAAACCGACTACACCCATAATATTATATAAATAGTTAATTAAATCAGCAAATCCTACGAAACTTAAAATGTAGGCCGCAATCATCATTATAATAATGAACACATGATATTTTTTACTATATGGTTCAGTGAAACGTGCTGCAAATGAGTAACATAACCCTAATATAGTGTTATACATTACTGCCAACATAATAATTGTTAAAACTAATCCAATCCATGGATTGATTTCATTTGCTAAATTCAGTGTAGGAATAGCTGCATCTTTAATTTGTGGGTATTCTGCTTGTAATGCAAAGTTAATTAGCGCTAATAGAATAGTATAAACAATACCACCAAATAACGCACCTGCACCTGAAACTTTTCGCTTAGATGCATCTCCACCAATTGCCACAACTGTACTAAAACCTACTGCAAATGCAAGACCACCATATTGAATACCTTTAAGAATACCTAAAATGATGTTTGGCTTATCTACAGTATCATTAACTTTATTCAATGGTATAGATCCATTAAACAAATAGTACACTGCAATTAATACAACCATCACAATTAAAAATGGTGTCACAATACCCAAAGCTCTTACTATTTTATTGAAATCTAATAGTAATGTGCCATAAATAACTACAGTCATAATTAGAGCACCTAACCAAATGGGTACATTAAAACTTTCTTGGAAGGCTGATCCAGCACCCGCAATCATCGTAACGGCGATACCAAATAAAAAGAATACAAGAATGTAATCGAAAATCTTACTAAATTTATCGCCGAAGACATATTGCAATGTAGATTCATGATTAGTTGCTTCAAAAGCTGTTCCTATTTTGGCTACTTGTCTACCTATAAACCCTAAAATTAAACCTGATAAAAGGACACCAATGTATGACCATAAGCCATAAGGTGTAAAGAATTGCATCACTTCTTGTCCGGTTGAAAAACCTGCACCGACAACGATGCCGACATAGGCGAAACCAATTTTTATAGCTTCTTTATTGAGCCCCATGAAAAGTTTACCTCCTTCGTTTCGCATATTTTGAATTATAACGTACTGTTATTTAATTTCAACCCAACTCAATGCATGTTAAAAAAGCCTAAATCCGTGATTTAGACTTATATACCAACTGTTTTCACTAATCTACAAAATATAAAATTCATACTTTTCTAACAATTCTACAATAATTTATTTATTAAAATCACATTTATTTTAATGCAAAATAATTTATAATTTCACAATAAAAAGTCATTGAAACGATCAGACTCATCTCAATGACTTTTATTAATCAAAATTAATATTCATTTTTTAACGTGCGTTACGATGTTGATTGAGTTCATTTATATCAACAACAACATTATCCATACGTTTCGCTGTATCTTTCAATACATTACGAGCCACGTTGTTATTAGGATCTAATTTAAGAATACGTTTTGCAATATCAAAGGCCTTTTTATCAGAGATAACAGGCTCTGGAATTGCATGTAGTAATAGCATTTGTAATAAGCTTTTAACTTCATTTCCGTCAGTTATTTTTATGGATGAATCTGCATGATAATACGCAGAATGTAAAGCACCTTCATAGTCACTTAGTGGATAAACAAGTAATAAGAATGCTAAGTCATGCAATTCTGCTGTCTCTTCCACTTTCATCATGTCTAAAATACAAGTATAAAACATCATACTTTCTACTTCATGAGCACTTGAAATATATGCTTCTTCAAATTCCATAAAATCTGTTTCGGACATCAATTGTCTTACTAAATCAAACTCGCCATTCAATACATGTTTCTTTATAAGATGTTGCATGGCAATGTCCTCCTATTAGCCAGATTTTATCGTACATTTAATATTAATCATATCACAGATATCCTTAACTTTCATTTCAAAAAATCAATTTAAGCTTAATTAATCATTTATTATTAAAAGTTGTTTGTTTAACTTCTTCTATAGCGTCCGCCAAATTGCCACCTATTGATAATTTAACTGCGGCTGTAAAACTACCTTCTACAATAGGTGCATCCACTTTAACGATTTTATAATTCCCGTCATACATATCAATAGCCATATCAATATTCATTTCGGATGAACCTATATCATAAAAACACATGGCATCATCTTCTAAATCATTGATTAACTGTTGAACTGTCTCAAACGATGTACCAATATCACCATTCACACCGCCGTTAGCAACGACATTAACATCCGGTGCCATTTGCTGTAATAATGCTTTCGTACCATTTGCTATTTGTTCACTATGACTGATAATTACAAGTGTTGTCATTAAGCCTCATCTCCTATAAGTGCATGTAATACATAAACCATACTTTGTGCGCCTGGATCCATATAACCTTTAGACGCTTCTTTAAAGTATGATGCACGCCCTTTCGTTGCTACCATATCTACAGTTTCTTCTGCAAAGCTTTGTAGACGATTTAAATCAACTTGTTCACCTTTTTTGACCGCTTCATAAGCACGGGCAATAACATCATACATGGTCTTTTCATTAAGTTCTACCTTACCACGTTTAGCAATTGCCTCTGCAAATGTTTCAAGTAACTCTACTAAATTATTATGATCAATGTCATCTTTTACAACTTCAGCCATTTTCACAAAGCTAAAACCATATAATGGTCCTGAAGCACCTCCAATGTTTGACATCAGACACATACCTGTCGATTTAAATACACTTTGCATTGAACTATCATCTATTTTATCTTTTAAACTCTCAAAACCTCTTAACATGTTAACACCATGATCGCCATCTCCAATAGCTCTATCAAGTTCAGTTAATGAATCTTCTTGTTCTTTAAATGTAGTCTCTAAATCCAATAATTGTTGTTTCATCTTTTGGATATCCATTATGATTCTCCTTTCATGTATATTTATTCATTAAATATTAAAATATCTACTCGTCGTTGGCGCTAGTAATGCTTTTAGAAGTATTTCTGAATACGGTATGACTGTAATTGAAAATCCTTGCATGTCTAATGATGTCATAAAATCGCCTACATACCAATGTTTGACAGTGATATCATGCGCATCAAAATATTGTTTAATATAAGACGTGGCAATTGTAAGCTCTGATAAAGGTGTACCACCCATACCATTTACCATCACGAGTATTTCTTTACTATTAACTTCTTGTAATAATGTATCGCCTAATCGTGTCACTATCTGATCTATTGGTTCCATTTGTTGACGCTGTAATCCTTTTTCACCATGAATACCAATACCAATTTCAATATCATTTTCATCAATATCAAAGCCATACTTTCCAGTTGTAGGTACCATAGGTGGTGTTAATGCCATACCAATACTTTTAATTGTAGGTAAAATCTCTTCTACTTTAGATTGAATTTCTGTTAAAGATAGACCTTTATCGGCTAAAAATCCGGCAAACTTATGAACGAAAACTGTTCCGGCTACACCACGTCTTTGTTCAATATCAGAAACGGCAACATCATCTTTCACTACTACCATAGCAGCATTGATACCTTCCATTTCTGCCATTTCTTGTGCCATTTCAAAATTCATGACGTCTCCAGCATAATTTTTAACGATGAGTAGTACGCCTTCACCATTGTCTACAGCTTTAATGGCCTCTAAAATTTTATCGGGAGTTGGTGAGGTAAATACTTCACCACAAACTGCAGCATCTAACATACCCTGAGCAACATAGCCTGCATGAGCTGGTTCATGACCACTCCCACCACCTGATACTAAAGCTACACCAGTTGTTTTTTTATCTTTTTTTACAACGACAGTGTCATTGATAACTTCTAATTCTGGATGAGCAATTTTTATACCTTCGAGCATATCATTTAAAAATTGTTGTTTATCTTTAATTAGTTTTTTCATAGTTAGCCCTCCTTATTTATCCACTTTCATTATAAAGCATCGACATAAGAAAGCGTTAACAATTATATATATAATTAAAGTGACATGTAACGCACATGCCACTTTATTTACATATTTTATACATTTTTGGTTTTGTACATGAGATATAGGAAGTAAGGGGCACCAATAATTGCAACGATGATACCTGCTGGTACGCCTGTAGGTTCTAAAATTACCTTGCCTAATGTATCTGAGAACACTAATAAAAATGCCCCAACAAGCACTGCTATTGGTAAAAACAACTGATGGCGTGGCCCCACAATACGTTTAGCAATATGCGGCCCCATCAATCCTATAAAGGAAATTGAACCTGCTACTGCAACTGCTACTGACGATAGTACTACTGCTACAAAGAATAATACCATGCGTTCTTTACCGACCTTAACACCTAAACCTTTAGCTACATGCTCATGTGTATTGATAATGTTCAATTCATTAGATTTATAAAATAAATATGGCAGTATGATGATGATCCATGGTAAAAATGCAATCACAAATATCCATTCATCTCCCCAGATATTACCTGCAAACCATGTTGCTATAAATTCCGATTGATCTTTGTCGAATTTAGACATTAATGTTATTGAACCACCATATAAAGCAGTCTGCATACCTACACCTATTAAGACCATACTAGATGGTGTAACACCATGTCTTTGATTGACACTAAACATAAAAATAATTAAAGCTGTCGCTACACCACCAATGACGCTAATGATTGGTAAAACGTAAACAAAATTATCTGGTTTAATCTGACCAATTGTGATGAATAATGCTATTGCGAAACCACCACCAGCGTTAATACCTAGTATGCCTGGTTCTGCAATTGGGTTTTTAGTAACACTTTGTACAATCGCACCACTCATACTTAATGCTGCACCAGCAAGAATAGTGATTAGCATACGTGGTAATCTAAAGTCGACTAAAATTAGTGTGTCTGTATAATCACCCTGACCGGTCAAAATTTGGAAAAATCGACTTACAGGGATGTTATATTCACCAGAAGCGATACTCCATGTACACGCTAAGAAGACGAGCACTGCAAATATCACAAATGTAATGATTTGTTTACGTCGTAATTTACTATCTATCATATTGAGCGTCCTCCTTTTTTAACTAAGTATAAAAAGTAAGGAACGCCAATAAATGAAATAATCGCACCCACTGGCGCGTCTCCTAAATATCTAGCCAACATATCAGCTACTAACATTAATATTCCACCTAAAATGGCTGTTAGAGGTAACACTTTTGAATAATCCGTTCCTATGATAAATCGAACAATATGTGGCACCATTAATCCAACGAATGCAATTTGACCTACCATCGATACTGCTACCCCAGCTAGCACCATTGCTAAGACTAATATGACAACTCTAATCATGGTAACATTCTGTCCTAGCCCTTTGGCTAAAGATTCACCTAAATTCAATATGGTTAATTGTCTACTCATTGCGAGAATAACCACCAATGTCACAATAATGATTGGTCCAGTCCAAATAATTTGAGGCCAAGTTGTTCCTGATACACCACCAGCACTCCAAAATGTTAAAGATTGATTTAATCTAAAGATAAGCGCAACACCTTGGCTTAATGCCGTTAACATGGCACTAACAGCTGCTCCGGCTAAAATAATACGCATCGGATTGAAACCATCTTTTCTTGAGCGACCAATCATTAACACAATCGAACCGCCTAACAATGCACCGAGAAATCCAGCTACCATAAGTAATGTAAAAGGTGCCTCTGGATAAAAAGCATAGGTTATGGCCAAACCAAATGACGCACCAGAATTGAGTCCAATTAAACTTGGATCCGCCAAACTATTTTTCGTGACACCTTGAATAACCGCACCAGCAACTGATAATGCCATGCCTACTAAAATAGCACCTAAATCTCTAGGAATTCTAATTTCACTAATCACATTATGCTGTTGATTTTTTGGATTATAATTGAAAATTGCATCTATAATAGTGGGTATATCTATTTTTGCATCTCCAAATAAAATAGATAAAAATAGTGCTATTGCTAGCACTATTATTCCACCTATCAAATAAGACACAAATTTCATATAACCGCTTTGCCTTGGTTTTGACATGATATCTTTACCTTTTCTATATATTTTAAATAATCATACAATTTATGAAGAATATGCCTTTTGACATAAATCATAAGTCACTAATAAAGGTTTACCAGTTCTAGGATCTTCACTTAACACAACATCTATATTAAATACACGTTCTAAAATATCTTGTGTTAACACTTCATTTGTTTCACCATTTGCTACAATGTCACCATCTTTCATAGCAATTAGATGATCTGAGAATCGAATAGCTTGATTGATATCATGTAATACCATAATAATCGTACAACCTTGTTCTTGATTTAATTTTTGTACTAATTCTAAGATTTCTAATTGATGGCATATATCTAAATATGTGGTTGGTTCATCTAAAAAGATAATATCTGTACGTTGAGCCAATGCCATTGCAATCCAGACACGTTGTCTTTGACCACCACTTAAATCGTTGATTGAACGGTGTCTAAATTCAAACGTACCTGTCACTTCTAGCGCCCAATTAATTTCTTTTTTATCTTCATCTGATAAACGCCCAAATCCTTTTTGATGAGGAAATCGGCCATAAGATACTAATTCACCAACAGTTAAACCATCAGCCACTTCTGGGGACTGTGGTAAAATCGCAATTTTCTTAGCAATTTCTTTCGTAGATTGTGTGTGGATACTCTCTCCGTCTAAATTAATCGTACCATCTTTTACAGATAACAAACGAGACAATGCTTTAAGTAAGGTAGACTTACCGCACCCATTGGGTCCAATAATTGAAGTTACTTTGCCATCTGGAATTTCCACATCTAAATGATTAATAATCGTCGTATCACCATAACCTATTGTTACTTGTTCACCGTTTAAACGACTCATAATTCCCCTACTTTCTTATTTACTATATCTATATCGAAAACATAACTGTAATTAAATATGTTATTTATTAAATTTATCATTGTAATTGATAATCATTATCACAGGAGTCATTATAACATCTTTCACATATATTGACTAATAAATTTCATTCATTTTCTCATTTTTAAAGCATTAAAATAGCCGTTCTAAGTTAACAAATTTGCTACTTAAAACGGCATATGGATAACATCATTTATTCATCTATAAGGAATCCATTTCCATAAACATCTCTCACATCATGAATGACTAGAAATGCTTGATTATCAATATTTCTAATAATCTTTTTAGCTCGTGACACTTGCGTCTTCGTAATTACGACATAAAGGACATCTTTTTCTTCTCTAGTATAATAGCCATGTCCATTCAATATGGTTAATCCGCGCCCTACTTGTTCATCTATGGCTTTAGCCACTTCATCTGGTTTACTTGAAATAATTGTCATCGCTTTCTTTGTATTTAAACCTTCGATTACAAATTCCATCACTTTCGTTCCTATATATAATGAAATGACGGTAACTAATGCACGATCTAATGAAATCACAGTTAATGAAATCACTACAACAATCAAATCGAAGAAGAGAAGTGCATAAGGTGTACTCACATCTAAATACTTATGTGCAATTCTAGCTAAAATGGTAGTTCCTGCAGTAGTACCACCTGCTAATACAATGACACCAATACCTAACCCTACACTTGTTCCGCCAAATACTGCATTAACAATGACATTTCCTGTTTCAACATGCCAAGATTCTGTCAAACTTAAAAATACTGAAATAAGGACAGTTGCTACAATGGTTAAATACATACTACGCTTACTTAAAAATTTATATCCTACTGCAATTAAAACAGCATTGACTACAAAGTTAGTAATAGCTGGTGATAAGTGAAAGGCATAGTACAATACAATAGCTAGACCTGTTACCCCACCTTCACCTAAATTACCTGAAATAATGAATGCATTAACACCCGCTGAAAAAATAAACGAACCAATAATGACTAATATTAAATCTCGTATTAATCTGTTCAAGCAACCACATCCCTTTATTTATTTTTTATGATTAACAAAATGTTAGCACACGCATGTAGACCCCCACAACACCGCTAGAGTAAATAATTCATATTTTTGAAATATTTTGATTACCCGTTATTCAACTAATCAATGAATCATCTCTAATGCAATAGTAGGTTTAACATAAGAAGGATAAAATAATTTTAAATTTTCAGAATTTTTAATTTACTTATAGCTTTCGGTTTGCTATAATAATGTTAACTTCTTAACAAAAGAAGTTATCTCCTTTGTGTTGTTTATAGTAACAAAACAAATTTTGCTCGAAGTACTGTAACTGTACCTAGTCCTTACCGTTACAAGTACATTAATATTCATTTCCCATAAAAGCCAAGTATAACAAGTGTCTCCTCACTTACTATACTTGGTTTTTATTATGCTTAATCTTTCATCATTAAAAACACCTCCTATTGCTAGAAAAAGATTTTAGCAATAGGAGGTGTACATCAATTTTTAATTTACCATGCGAATAAGCCTACAAATGCAGCTGTTAATAATGAAACTAAAATCCCTGCTAACAACATCATTGGCACGTACTTAGAAACAAAATCTGCTGTCTTCTTATCTACGATACCTTTTAACGTACCGATAATCATACCAATAGTAGAAAAATTAGCAAAAGATACTAAGAATGTTGATATCACTGCTTTATGGTGAGGTGAAAGTGTATTAATCGTCTTCGATACTTCACCCATTACGACAAATTCGTTGGTAACGATTTTTTTCGCCATTTGTTGTGCAACTAACCAAGCTTCATCCCAAGGTAGACCAAGTAATAATGCAAATGGATACATAAACACACCTAAAATTTGGTCTAATCCGAAGCTACCTTTAAGACCCATCAAGTGACCAATACCACCTGTAATTAAGTTAATCAAACGATCTGCTAAATCTGCTAATGCTACGAAACTAATCACAAATGCTATGATAATTAATACTAATTTACCTGCAGCTAATACAGAATCACCTAAGAAAGAAAAGAATGGCTGACGCTCTATATCTTGATCTTTAATACTATAAATAATATCTTCTTTATCTTCTACTCTAACTGGATTCAAAATTGACGCGACAATAATGGCATTCACGATATTTAAAGGAATCGCAGTTAATACTAATTCACCTGGAATCATTTGAACATAGGCACCAACAATCGCACCTGAAACAGAACTCATAGACATCATCGCTACTGTTAACACACGCATTTCATTCATGCGTTTCAATTGTTCGTTAGAAACAGCTAGTGCTTCTGTGTTACCTAAGAACATCATTTCAATACCAAAGAATGACTCAAATTTAGGTTGGCGTGTAATTTTTGCTAAAACCCAACCAATCGCACCAATTAATTTCGGCAGAATATTAAAGTACATTAAAATATCAAATAACGGTACTACTAATAAAATTGGAAATAGTGCGCTAACAGCCATATCCATCTGCTTATTAGAAACAAAGCTATTAAACGCAAATCCTGTACCTGCATTTGCTGATTCAATTACCCAGGAAATACCATTTGCAGCTGCTTTAATTCCTGATTTCCCCCATGGGAAGTAAATGAAGAACCACGCTAAAAATAAGTTTAAAACGACTAAAATAATAATCGATTTCCATTGTATATCTTTTCGTGCTCTCGAAAATAATACTGCAATACCTAGGAAAACAATTAACCCAATGATATTAATCAATAAAAACATTTGGCACCCACCTATTTATTTAATTTTCTAACAACGCGTTGTACAAAAGTAACTTATGTATAGATATAAGACTCTATAACATGGATAAAATCCATCCCCAAAAGCAGAGCCCATCTCATTGGCTTAATTATACCATTTGTAAAAATGACTTAAAATAACGTTTTTCATTAAATCTTTAAATTATACAAAAAAGCACATACACTCATCCAAGCGTATGTGCTTTATATTATAAAATTTTAGTCAGCAAGCTTTTGGGATGTTACAAAGTGTTTATATTTCTCATGTGTTGTCATTAACTCACTATGTGTACCTTTACCAGTCACTTGTCCTTTATCTATAAAGATAATTTGACCTGCTTTTTTAATTGTAGAAAGTCTATGTGCAATAACAATCGTTGTACGGCCTTCCATCAATGTTTCTAGAGCTTCTTGAATTTTCAATTCACTTTCACTATCTAAGTTAGCGGTAGCTTCATCTAATAATAAAATATCTGGATTTTTAACAAAGCTACGTGCAATATCTATTCGTTGTCTTTGACCACCAGAAAGTTTCAGACCACGTTCACCAACTAATGTATCGTAACCCTCATCAAATTGCATAATAAAATCATGACAATTAGCTAATTTAGCGTATTTAATAAGTTCTTCATCCGATACTGAACGATTAACACCGTACAAGATATTATCTCTAATCGTACCACTCATCATAGAGTTTGATTGCATCACATAACCAATCTTAGTACGCCATTTAGATAATGGAATATCAAAAATACTTGTACCATTATACGTAATGTCGCCACTTTCAATATCATACATACGTTCAATTAAATTGAATATCGTACTCTTACCAGAACCAGAAGGACCGACAAATGCACTAACCTGTCCTTGAGGTATATTAAATGACACATCATTCAATATAGACTTAACATCATATTTGAAGTTCACATGATCAAATACAAGTTCACCATCTTGTACCTCAACATCTTTTGACTCTTCAAGTGCTTCTGTAGGTTCAATAGGTTCTTGCATGATTTCATATATTCGATGACTTGCCCCAACAGCTTTTTTATAATCTGTTATCAATGTTGATAGATTAATCAACGGCATAGACATTTGAATCACATAGAAAATCATTGCGATCAATGTACCTGCAGTGATAGCGCCTGTTGCGATTTCTAAAGCACCGAAACCTAGGATGATAGCGATAGTTAGTAACATCACCACGCCCGAAATAGGTTGTACTACCGCTGAAATTTTAGCTTGCTTTAAACCTAAGCGATAAATTTCTTTTAAATTAGTATGTGCATTATCAAGTTCTAATCTTTCTGTATTAGAAACTTTAACCAATCTCATTTCTGTCAGTACACGCCCAAGTAAACCACTAAAATTAGCAATTTCTGTTTGTGTACTCGTTGAGATCTTTTGCATCACACGACCTAATGGAATCATGATAAGTACAAAAATAGGAATGGTAATAAACGTTAATAACGTCATTTTCCAATCCATGATAAATAGCATAACGAGAGATCCAACTAACGTTAATGCTGAAGGTAATAAATTAGGTAATTTTTGAGAAATAAATTCATTGATTACCTTTGTGTCGTCTGTCAAACGACTCATCAATTGACCACTTTCGTTTTTATCAAAGAACGGCATTTTTAATTGAATGATATGTTCCCATAATAATGAACGGATATCATAAATCATTTTTTCACCAATTTTACTTAGTAAATATAATCCAATACCACTTAAAATAGCATTAAGTAGGAATATACCACCAAATATGGCTACAAGATTCCAGTTCATAGTACTTACTGAGAATTTATCTACTAATCTCCCAGTAAATAGAGGTACTAATAATCCACTCAAACTTCCTAAAGAAGTAATAATGACCGCAGCAATGATTAACCCAATTGGCCAAGAGAGCCTTTTAAATAAAAAGAATAAAGGGTTAGTTTGTTTCATAATAATACCTCTTCTATTAATATTCATATTTTAAATTTTGCTCAATCTTACTATAAAAGTTCGTGCATCCCAAATATTTAAGTCTTTCCCAACTATAATAAAATTTCAAAAATTCAACATCTTACATATATGTAACAAATAATGTATATGATAAAATATATTAGTTGAAAATTATAGTTAAAGGAAAGAAATAATGAAAAGAATCTTTATACTCATCATAACGATGTTCTTCGTATTAAATATTATAACACCTTTTGCTAATGCAGAGAATGGTGATGTTACCCCAGTTCAAGTTGCTATCGATAATGGTTATAGTAAAGTAACTGAAGCGTATCAACCTGAAAGTGCCATTAACGTGAGTCAAGACGGCCAAATACTCTATGAATACAATAAAGATAAGGTATGGTATCCAGCATCAATGACCAAACTCATGACAATGTATCTTACTTTAGAAGCTGTCAAAGATAAAAAGCTATCCTTAAATGATGAAGTCAAAATGACTGATCGTGAATATCAAATGTCTACACTTCCTGAATTGAGTAATACTAAACTTTATCCAGGACAGAAGTGGACCATTTCAGATTTACTTCAAATTACCGTTTCTAATTCTAGTAATGCCGCTGCACTAATACTGGGCGAGCAAGTATCTGGTAATGTCAATGACTTCACAGATTTAATGAATAAAAAAGCCAAGGAACTCGGTATGAAAGATACACATTATGTGAATCCTTCAGGTGCTGAAAACACTCGTCTCAAGAGCTTTGCTCCTTCTAAATATAAAAAGACTGAAAACACAACAACTTCAGCACGCGACTATGCCATTTTAGACCAACATGTGATTAATGAAACGCCTAAAATATTAGATTTTACCAAACAACTCGCACCAACAACACATGGTGTAACGTATTATACATTCAACCATTCATTAGATGGTGCCGACATGAGTTTACCGGGTACAGATGGTTTAAAAACTGGTTCTAGTGACACTGCAGATTACAACCATACGATTACTACAAAACGAAACGGGTTTAGAATCAACCAAGTCATATTAGGTGCTGGAGATTATAAACATATCGGCGGAGAAAAACAACGCAACATGATGGGCAATGCGTTAATGGAACGTTCATTTAATCAATATAAATATGAAAAAATCCTATCAAAAGGAAAACATCAAATTAATGGTAAAACATATTATGTAGAACAAGATTTATACGACGTCCTACCTAAAGATTTCACTAAAAAGGACTTTCAATTAGTCATTGATAAAGGCAAAGTACATGCAGATTACAAACGTGAATTCATCACTAAACAAGATGGACCACCTTCGGTTACAGTACATAAACCCATATTCCATCATGCGACAACCGTTGCTAAAAGTATATGGCAAACTCATCCTACTATAGCTATTATCTTCGCTATAGGTTTAGTAATCGTATTATCTATTATAATTCATCTATTCATTCAAGCTTTTCGCAGAAAATAGGCCACATGCAATCAAAACAATAAAAGGACAAAGCACAGACATCTCGTCTTGGCTTTGTCCTTTATTATAAATACGCTATTATTTAGCGTCTTTCCCGTATAATTCTTGTTTGATTTTCGTAGTAGAAATACCTTCTGTACGGTTAAGATAAATCACTTCACATTTATCTTTTAAGAAATCAAATTCGCCTTCCCAGTCGTGTCCCATTACGAAAACATCGACATCGAAACGTTCAACATCTAATTCTTTTTGACCCCAACCATCTTCAGGGATTACTAAGTCTACATAACGAATTGATTCTAACATCATTTTACGTTGATTATAGTCATAATATGATTTTTTATTTTTCACTTGGTTGAATTCATCAGTAGATAACGCAACGATGAGATAATCTCCCATTTCACGTGCTCTTCTTAATAATTCAATGTGTCCATAATGTAATAAATCATATGTACCATAAGTAATTACTCGTTTCATGATACGTGATTCTCCTTAACTAAATATTTAATAAAAATTTATATTCTTAATGTAGCATAAATTGTATAGGCTTACCATTAATTCATTAAAACATCATGTCACTCTTTAAAATCTATACGATGATTGACCATTATTTCTTTAATACTTTTTTTAACTTTTGCTTTCCAGAAAATGCTGATTTTTTAGGAAAAGTCTGTGCTAAAAATCGAACATATCCTGGTCTTCCAATACCTACATTTGCCAATGTACGCCTCCATGGTTGATAGAGATCTTTAGTCCATTGTGTTCCGCCCTGTTCAACCGCTTCTATAATTCTAAACATTGCATCACCTGAATAATTTGTCTCTTGCATCAAATTAATATACTTTGTCACACTGTCTATAAATGATGGCGTAATCGCACTATTTTTTAATAAATGTGCTTGGATTAAATAACTTACAATAAGATTATCCATACGATAGCTGTAATAAATTTTTTCATTCATTAATAGTAATAATTCCATTACGCGTTGTCGCACTTTCATAGCATCTTCCATATATGGTAAGAACGTATCTGCACGTCTATCTGTCACCGAGCCTTCTCGTTCATTATAGCCATATGCAATGATTGACATAAGGTTAATATCTCGTGCTTTAGAAAAAGCACGTACCATAAATGTATGCTCTTCACAAAATACAACATCTTCATCAAACCTTAAAGAAACAAATTTTGCACTAAACAACTTGCCACCAGGACCTATAGATTGAAGTATTTCTGGGTTTCTTTCGAGTGTTACAACTTCATCTCTCTTAATTTCCTCATGTGTAGGAAATACTTTCCATTCGCCATGAACGTCGCGACCAATTTGGCCTATCACAATGTCGGTTTCCTCGTGATTCTCATATGTTTGTATCATTGCATCTATACGACTTGGTAAATATTGATCATCTGCATCTAAAAACATAAATGCATCCGTATCGTCATCCATAGCTGCTAATCCAACATTACGACTTCTAGCAGCACCTTGATTCTCTTGATGAATGACTTTAATATTAGGAAATTCTTTTTGTAATTCAGTTAATTCATGCTTTGTATTATCTGTCGAACCATCATTTATACAAATAATTTCAAATTCTACTTTAGTATCAATCGACGTGACCGCTCTTCTTACTGTATCTTGTCCGTTATATACAGGCATTATAATCGCTAATTTCATGATTTCACCAACTTATCTATATAGTTTGTTACTTGATTCAATGTTTCTTGTGTAGTGTATTTATGCCAGTGATTAAATAATGACTTGAATTGCTTATCATCTTGCTTAATTTTTTCAATAAGTGCTTCTTCCGTCGTCACTTTATACGTATTAGGAATATCATAATAATATTGGTTAAGTCCTCTTACCTTTTCATATTCCTTTTCGTCATACACATAAAAGAGCGTTGGTTTATTAAGTAAACTCGCTTCAATTGGTATTGAACTATAATCACTAATAATTAAATCTGCCATGATAAGTAATGATGTTGAATCTAAGTCGTGCTCTTCTTTATCTTTTTTGATAGACGGATGAAAATGACTAAGCAATGTGTATTCAGGCAATGCCTTTTCAAATAGAGTTTTATTAATTTGTCTGTTAGCTTGATGATTTTCCCTATAGGTTGGCATATAGACTGCTAATTTTCCTTGGATACCATATTGCTCTTTTAATCGTTGTTGTTCTTCTTTAATATCAATATTTAAATATTCAACTAATCTAGGAAGTCCAGAACGTAACATTTGTGAAGGGTGTGCATCAAATGATTCGTTAAAACAATGCCCCATTTCTTCTCCACCTACTAAATATAAATCTGTAGCTGAATATACTCGTTGATATTGATTCACCATTGCTTGATTATTCGAATCCACTTGATGATCTGTTAACCCAAAATCTTTTAAAGCACCAGCAGCATGCCATGTTTGAATAACAGTTTGTTGCGCTTTTTTATGGTATGCACCCATAATTAAATAATAAGTATCTATGAGAATTACTTTTGCTGTGCTTAGCGCTTTAATATGTTGAATAACATTTTTATTTCCTGCTTTAATATATGTCACATTTGATAAATGTTGAATATGATGCGCATGCTTGTCTGTCGTGATAACCGTTAATTTGTATCCTTTAGTCCTTAATTGTTCGATTATCGGCAATACATCTTTAGGAAATGTCATCATAACAACAATATTGCTATTTTTAACTTTTAGTCCTCTAAAAATGACATTAAATATCGTAATGACGATCATATATATTTTTTTGATTAAAACTCTCATTTCATTCACCGTCTTTATTTCGTTTTATCTTTATTCATAAATTATATACGATTCCAAGATTGATAGAAAATAATTCTCTCTCTACTTATTGTCCATAAAATAAAAAAGTAGACCAACATTATATCGTCGGTCTACTAGTATGTGTCTTTTGACGCACTTTATTCTTATAAGAAATCAGCAAAGTGATCTCTATATTTTTTATGAAGAATAGAACCCAAAACAAAGAATATGACAATGATCATGACATTATACAAGGCTAATTTCCAGTGATCAATGAAATACCATTGATGGAACAATATTGCTGCACGATATGATTCAGCAATGAAGTATACTGGATTAAATAACATAATATGGTGCACAATGCCACTTACGCCATGGTTTTTAGGTATCCATAAAATGGGTGACATATAGAATAATATTCTCATTAATGCCTGCATCGCCATCTGAGTATCTCTTACTAAAATACCTAACGTTGATGTAAATAATGCTACTGACGCCGTTAATAAAAAGGCAAACGGCACATAAATCAATAATTGTATAATATGAATAGATGGGTAAATACCTCTAAACATACACGCTATGATAATGATGGCAAGTAATCCAATATGTCCATAAAATCTGCTTGTTACAATATATGTTGGAATAATAGACAATGGAAAATTCATCTTAGCGACTTGATTAAATTTTTGGGAAATAGATTTTGTACCTTCGAGTACACCTTGGTTAATAAAGAACCACATACTGATACCTACGAGTAACCAAAATACAAATGGAATACCATGTACCGGATGGTTACTTCTGATTCCTAGACCAAACACTAACCAATAAACCATAATTTGTAGCGCTGGATTCAATAGTTCCCAAGCCATACCTAAATAGTTACTATGGTTCGAAATTTTAATTTGGAATTGTGCCAGTCTTTGGATTAAATAAAAGTTTTTGATGTGTTCTTTAAATACAGTAACTACTGCTGACATTGAATTAAACCACACTTTCAAACATTTAATGTATATACAATTGATAATGAGATACAACCTGTCATTTGGCGTACTATGTTTCTTTCAATCCACACTATATATGATATCAACGGTGTAAATTAAGTTAAACAAATACTTCAGAAATGATGATAATCATATCTCAAACTCATTGTTTTTTAATATGTAAATTTGTTTTAATTGAATAAAATATACCAAACTATATAACATAGTAAAAGATATTAGTTTATTAAATTCTCATCTTATTATACAATCATTTAAGTTATTAAACATAATAAAGTACCTTAAAAAGACAATAATGTCATTGATTGTCTATAATTAGACATAGTCTATCGTGTTAAATTAACTTTTACTCAATTTTAAACAAAATCTTCTACTCACTTTACACTAGGTTAATAAATTTAACAACTGATGAGTAGTATATTATAATCTATATAAATGTAATTAAGGAAGGACTAATTATGAGCGTATCGGTAAATATAGAACATGTAACTAAAGAATATCGTATATATAGAACGAATAAAGACCGTATTAAAGATGCCTTAATACCTAAAAATAAAAACAAAACATTCTTCGCATTAGATGATGTTTCTCTTCAAGCGCATGAAGGAGATGTGATTGGTCTTGTTGGTATTAACGGATCAGGGAAATCTACATTAAGCAATATGATTGGCGGCTCTCTGTCCCCTACATCAGGTAAAATCGATCGCAAAGGTGATGTGAGTGTTATTGCAATCAATGCTGGATTAAATGGTCAATTAACAGGCGTTGAAAATATTGAATTCAAAATGTTGTGTATGGGATTCAAACGTAAAGAAATTAAAGAATTAATGCCTCAAGTAATCGAATTTAGTGAATTAGGTGAATTTATATATCAACCTGTAAAAAAATATTCTAGTGGTATGCGTGCCAAACTTGGTTTCTCTATTAACATAACAGTTAACCCTGATATTTTAGTTATTGACGAAGCATTATCAGTTGGTGACCAAACCTTCACTCAGAAATGTTTAGATAAAATTTATGAATTTAAAGAAGCGAATAAAACCATCTTTTTCGTAAGCCATAACATCCGTCAAGTTAAAGAATTCTGTACGAAAATCGCATGGATTGAAGGCGGTAAACTTAAAGAGTTTGGCGAATTAGATGATGTTTTACCAAATTATGAAAAATTCTTGAAAGAATTTAAGAAAAAATCTAAAAATGATCAAAAGGCGTTTAGAAGAGATTTAGATGCGTCTCGCTTTGTCGTTAAATAATCAACTTAAAACACCAATAAAAAGGCAATCACTGTGTTAATTACATAACACATGATTGCCTTTTCTTATGTTCATATTTTTAACGTTGTCTTTTTTGTCTGGCAATTTTAAACATAAATTTAGGGATACTCTTCAATCGTCCTAAACGTTTCCAATCAATTAACAAGCGATAAACCCATTCAATATTTAACTTTCTAAAGAATTTGGGCGCTCTTTTTTTAGCACCACTAAACACTTCAAACGAACCACCAACACCCATCATCACTGTATGTTGAAAAGCTTTACTATGGCGTGCAATCCACTTTTCTTGTTTAGGGTAACCCATACCAACGAATATATAATCTGGATTAAATGTCTCTATACGCTTAATCACTGTTTCATCTTTTAAATTAATGTAACCATGGTGATGTGCAAATGTCACTCGTGGATATTTAGCTTTTAATTGTTGCTCTGCCTTTTCAATAATTTCATTCTTTGAACCTAAAATAAAAACTTTTTGTTGATTCACGTGTGCAATTTTTAGACATTCTTCTAATAATTCTATTCCTGGAATTCTTTGTGGTAACGGTTGTTTCAATCGTTTCGATGCTTTCACGATACCTGTACCATCAGCGATGACATAATCAGCACTATTGATGAGTTGTTGATAGTCATGATTTTCTGATGCATAGTCTACAATTTCAGGATTAGCTGTAACTATAAATAAATTATCTGTCGTAGATGACATAAAAAATGTTTTAATATTTTCAACCATTTGTAACATCGTAGTATGGTCAAAATTCACGCCTAATATATCAACTTTATTATTATGCTGACCTTTTAATGTCATAAAATAAATCTCCTATCCTACTTGATCAGTTATTTCAACTGATATATCAAGTTAAATCATATATTGTCATTGTTTTAATTTTAACCAAAATGTACGCTTATTTTAACACATCAATAATCATCTAGATATTATTATTCGCAAAACCTTCATCTCTCATACAATTTACGCCTTTAGTCTAAAGGATAATTTCTAGATATTAACGTATAATAGATGTTAACTTACAAAATCAGTCTGACCGTGCGTCAATTGATTAATTCTAAATACGGAGCTTTAATATGACACAATTCAAATCATTCTTAACTACTCATATCCATTTAAATATTTATATCATATTAATCATAAGTATCATCTACATTTTCGTCCATCAAAATCGCTATAAATCTTACTATCGATACTTTGCAATTATACTTAACTATATCCCAGTATTAACTCATGAATTTGGACATGTTCTTTTTAATAAATTATCCGGTGGCCATGCTAAAGATTTAGTTATTGTGACACGACCGTCTGAAAGAGAAGCTACCTTACAACAAGGTTATGCAATTACGCAATCTAAGAGTTATCTTGGACAATGGTTCACTACATTAGGTGGCTATATCATGCCACCAATTATGTTATGGATAGGTATCATTACAGTCTTTTATAATCATCCAAGCTTTTTCATTCTCATTTACTTAGGAATTTTTATTTATTTTCTCATTTTAACGTCACGTAAATTATCACCTATACTCATTATTATCGCTATGTCTTTACTCTTGTATTTCCTATTCCAAAGCGATGATCTACTCGTTATTCATCAAATTGTAAGTTTTAGTTACCATTTGATTTTAGGCGTATTACTTGGCGAAGTGCTTCAGTCGTCTTGGACAATTTTCAGACTGACATTCCAAAGACCTAAACAAAGTTGGGACGGTAGTACCTTAACTGATATCAGTAAAATGCCAACAGTCATCTATAGCTCTATTTGGATTGCGATTAATCTATATACTGTGTATATATTAATCAAATTACTATTGTTCTAAAACTTAAAAGGTTAACCTATCTTTATCAAAGATTATAATAAACAAAAACTTGAGCCCTTCTGATCAATATGGTGTTAAGACATTTTATCTTAACCACCACACGATTCAGTTTAGGGCTCAAGTTGATGTAGTATTATTTTTCGGCAAAAATATTCATAGCATTTTCATAACTTAAAATGGTAACCACATCATTGCGCTTAATAATGACAACTTTATTAGTGTCATCTTTGGAAACAATTTCAACCTCATTGCCAATAGATATATCCTTACTTGAAAGATAAACTAACAACTCTGTCTTGTCTCTAACACGTTTAATTGTGACAACATCCGCAGGTTCAAATTCTAGTATTGTCTTTGTATATTTTTCCTTGTAACGATGATCTCTTGGAATCACGCCACCATGTGGACACGTCTCTGGGTAATTTAAAATATTATCTAGACGTTCGACAAATAAATCTGAAATTCTATGCTCCAAAATTTCAGCCTCTTGATGCACTTCTTCCCAATTATATTTCAAAATTTCTATTAAAAATAATTCGAGTAATCGATGCCTTTTAATGATATCTAAAGTGTGATTTAAACCTTCTTCTGTTAATTTAACACCTTTATACGGCTTTGTTTCTACATAGCCCGATTTTTCTAATCTCCCAACCATTTCACTAACTGATGGTGGTTTTATATTTAAAAATTGAGATAATTTTTTATTTGATACGAAGGATACATCGCCGTCATTCGTTAATATTGCTTTGAGATAATCCTCTTTTTCTTCAGTTAACATCATTTCACCTCACACATATTCACTTTATTGTATCACGAATCTACTTGACATGTTAAAACTTCTCGGTTTATTATAAAATAAATTAGGTTAACCTAAACTTTTAATTAGGAGGTATTAATATTTGTTAGAAGTTAGTAATTTAAATCTTTTTTTAGGTAATAAGCATATTTTAAAAGATATTGATTTTAAAATTCCTATTGCCGGTGAAATGATAGGTATTATGGGTCCGAATGGTGCTGGAAAGTCATCTTTACTGAAGTCATTAATAGGAGATTTCCAAGCAACTGGCACTCAATTACTTTATCAACGTCCGATACATACTCAATTGAAATACATGACATACATACCTCAAAAATCAAATATTGATTTGGATTTTCCAATAAATGTGGAAAAAGTGATTCTCTCAGGATGTTATGGCGACATCGGTTGGTTTAGCAAACCTATACATGAGACTAAAATACAATTGAATCAATTATTAGATGATTTAGACTTAAAATCATTAAAACGAAAGCAGATTTCTGCCTTAAGTGGTGGTCAACTGCAACGTGTACTTGTTGCTCGAGCACTCATGTCTAAAAGTAAACTTTATTTATTCGACGAACCTTTTGTCGGTATTGATTTTAAAAGTGAGCAACTCATAATGAATAAAATTAGACAACTAAAAGCACAAGGTAAGTTGATTCTTATTGTTCATCATGACTTAACTAAGGCTTCCCAGTACTTTGATCGGATTATGTTACTCAATCAAACATTACGCTATTTTGGCAATGCAGAAGAGGCAATGAATAGCGACACGTTGTTAAACGATACCTTTATGTCACAGAACAGTCATGTCGATGTTTCATCGAAAGGAAGTGCCTAGATATGAATGACTTTTTCACACATCTTTTAAATTATCAATTTTTAAATAGAGCACTGATCACTTCAATGATTGTTGGTGTTGTTTGTGGCACTGTCGGAAGCTTAATTGTATTAAGAGGATTATCACTAATGGGTGATGCGATGAGTCATGCTGTATTACCTGGTGTGGCATTATCATTCTTATTCGGCATACCCATGTTTGTTGGTGCGTTAATAACTGGAATGATTGCAAGTATGTTAATCGGATTTATTACTTCTAAAAGTAAAACAAAACCAGATGCAGCTATAGGCATTAGTTTCACAGCATTCCTCGCATTAGGTGTCATTTTAATTAGTATTATCAATAGCACGACGGACTTATACCATATTTTATTTGGTAATTTACTCGCCATTACGCATACAACGTTTTGGACTACCGTAATCATCGGACTATTTGTATTAAGTCTCATCATTATATTCTATCGACCGTTAATGATTTCTACGTTTGATAATACATTTAGTAGAATGAATGGTTTAAATACTAAGCTAATACATTATTTTGTCATGTTACTCCTTGCATTAGTAACTGTTGCGAGTATCCAAACCGTAGGCATTATTTTAGTCGTCGCACTATTAGTCACACCCGCTTCCACTGCCTTTCTTATATGCAAGAATTTATATGGCATGATGGCAGTCGCAAGCTTAATTGGTGTAATCAGTTCAATTATAGGACTTTATTTTAGTTACATATATAACGTACCTAGTGGCGCAGCTATTGTACTTTGTACATTTGCGATTTACGTTGTCACTTTAGGTATCACAACATTAAAAAATAAACAGAGAAGAGGCGTAATTTAAATGAAGAAAATCATTCCCTTATTGTTAGCCATTTTTATCGTCTTGGTTGGCTGCAGTCAATCTAATGGAGACAAACAACATGCTGATGGTCATAAATTAAAAGTTGTCACAACAAACTCTATTCTTTATGACATGGTAAAAAATGTAGGTGGTGATCACGTTGACGTCCATAGCATTGTTCCAGTTGGACAAGACCCACATGAATATGAAGTTAAACCTAAGGATATTAAAAAGTTAACCGATGCAGATGTTATTTTCTATAATGGTTTAAATTTAGAAACTGGTAATGGCTGGTTCAAGAAAGCGTTAGATCAAGCTGGTAAATCGATGGATGATAAAAAAGTTATCGCTGTTTCTAAAGATGTTAAACCTATCTATCTAAATGGAGAAGAAGGTAACAAAGATAAATTAGACCCTCATGCATGGTTAAGTATTGAAAATGGTATTAAATATGTCAAAACGATACAAGATAGTTTAATCAAATATGATTCATCAAATCAAAAAGATTATAAACATCAAGGTAATCAATACCTATCTAAATTAGAAAAACTTAATAAAGAAAGTAAAGACAAATTTAATGACATTCCAAAAGAACGACGAGCCATGATTACTAGTGAAGGTGCATTTAAATACTTTGCTAAGCAATATGATGTGAAACCTGGCTATATTTGGGAAATCAACACAGAAAAACAAGGTACACCTTCACAAATGCGACATGCTATTCAATTTGTAAAAGAAAATCACATTAAGCATCTATTAGTCGAAACAAGTGTAGATAAAAAAGCGATGGAAAGCTTATCTGAAGAAACACATAAAAATATATACGGAGAGGTATTTACTGATTCAATTGGTAAAAAAGGCTCAAAAGGTGATTCTTATTATAAAATGATGAAATCAAATATCGATACAATACATGGTAGTATGAAATAATGCTCATCGCACAACTGACAACATAACTTAATAGAACCATTGGCTGAGTGATTAAGATATAACTTGAATCACACTCAGCCTCCCTATTAAGTCTCTATGATATAGCTAATAGTCTCATATCGTGCGTGAATTTTTATATTATCCTCCTAAAATATAAAATCGTTCTCTCACGCACGGTATGGTGGTGTTAGTCTATCTCATCTCATTTATGTAGTGGGCTTATACATTATCTTAACTCCCCAGTGGTAAAGGTATCATTTCATCCCCCTTTACCAAATCGTTTCAAACTGACAGAATATAATAAAAATGGCATGAATTACGTTTCCTTTTCATCCATTTATATATCTGTCAAAGTTATAAAATCATCCCTATAACATTGAGATTGAATTGGATTTCACTATAGGACGCTGTTGAACAGGTTGTATAGAATCCATGCACTGATGGTTCAATCTCAAATGATTCAACATTTATGGCCTATTCTCTCCATAAATGTAGGTCGTAGAACTTATATTTCACCCGATGAGTTTTACGAGTGTCTGCTTTATATACAGGAAAAAGCTCGTGAGGTCTTACCTCACGAGCTTTCCTATTGTTTAATATAATTATGTCATACTATCTACGATAACCATTTCATCATAATTAATTGATTCTCTAAGTTTTAAAGCCGTACCTTCTGTAATTTCTTCATCTTCAATTAACTCTCTTAAAATACGACGTTGTTCACGTAGTGCGTTTAGTTTAATACGAGTCAATGTATCTTCACTAGGAGAATTAAAGAAATTATTTGGCGTTAAGTTATCTATACGCATAAGATAGCCATCACATATCATACCTACCTCTAACTTGTTATCATTGTTAGCTTCTTGTCCTAATCGTCTTACTACATTATAGTGAACGATTTTATTGATTTTAACTAATTCTAACAAGTTATCTGTCACGCTTAAAGATGATGCAGAGTTAATAGTTGTCTTCACCCGTCGTTTTAATAGTGCACCTCTAAATAATACAATCAAACGACGAATTAATGATGCTTGTTTATATACCTGTGTACGTTCAGCATATCGCATATAGTTCTCAAGTATACTATTTGTGATACTACCGTCATCTACTAACTGTTCGAGCGTTTTCGTTTCCACATTAAACGCAATCTTTTGAAGTCTTTCAAGTTCTTTAGAGTTTTCATCATCTTTCTCTACCGTTTTCAAGAATGTTAATTTGTCATGATATTCTTTAATAACATTGCCATAACGATAACTGGTTTCGAACGTTGATTTCTGATTTAAATAATCAATGACATGTTCCAAAATGTAAATTCTAGCTTCTTTAAAGTTCATGCTACCCACTTTTACTTCAGGTGCATTGGCAGTAACAAATGGTAGTAATAATTGTGCCGCAACTAAACTGATAATCACCATACCTGATGCAATAAATAACAAGTCATTACGATAATCAAATGCATGATGATCGGCTAAATAATAAGGCAACGTTAATGCGATAGCTAACGAAATCGTTCCGTGAACACCACATAACGTCATTATAAGTGCATACAGACTTCGTTTAGGTGGTTTCTCCGTTGTATTATTGCCGTCGTCATCTTGGCTAATCATTTTCTGGAATGGACTGACAGCTAAATAGAAATAAGGATATAATACGTATACCCATAAGAATCTAAATAGGTACACGGCCAATGCTACTAGTACAGTAATCACCACTAAAAACAGTAAATTATGTGGTTCAGTTTTGATGATGTTAATCACAACTTCAGGTACTAAAAATCCTAATATAGAAAAAACAAATCCATTTAATACATAACCTAATATATTCCATGTATGGTTATAACTCATTTGCAATCTTGTACGTGTCTGTGCGATTCTATCACGTTCAAATCCATGAACAAGTCCAGCCACTACTGCTGCAATAATACCTGATGCATGAAATAACTCTGCAACTAAGTATGTAACAAATGGCGTCAATAATTGTATAAATGTAAACATATTAATGTTTTCAATGCCTCGACGCATTAACGTTAATCTAAATCGAACTAACGCCATACCAATGAGCAAACCTACGATGGCCCCACCTAATGAAGCAACTAAAAACTGTTCGACGGATTCCATAATAGAAAATGTGCCTGTTACTAATGCACCAACCGCTATTTTAAATGAAATGATACCTGCCGCATCATTTAACAATGACTCGCCCTCTAAAATAGTCATTGCACCTTTTGGCAATACTTTACCATTCGTAATTGCTTGTACCGCTACTGCATCAGTTGGACATAGAATAGCAGCAATCGCAAAAGCTGCGCCCGTAGGTAGTTCAGGCCAAATCCAATGAATGAAAAAGCCTACACCAATGACAGTTGTAATGACTAGGCCTAATGCCATCATCATCACAGGTTTAATATATTTTCTTAAGTGCACCCGTGAGACATTAACGCCTTCTACAAATAGAAGTGGTGCGATTAAGGCAACCATAAATAATTCGGAATCAAAATTAAACTCAACAGGAATAGGAGTAATAAATAACAGCATACCTAAAGCGATTTGAATAAACGCTAGTGGTACTTTCGGCATAAACGTGTGAACGAATGAACTAATAATAACGACGCCGATAAATATGAGTAATGTTTCAAATATTTCCAAACTTTCACCTCTTTAATGAATTGTTTTGGAATGAAAATTAAGTAACACGTATTGGAATTGATGTACTTTAGAGGTTAATTAATATAGAAGCAATCATTAAATAATAAGCTTTATCAAATTGTTAAATGACAATTGAATTTATTAATATAGATGTTATGAGGAGGGCTCAACTCAGTTATCATAATGTTAGGTTATCCATACATCAATCATTTGAACATGAATTGAAAAGTTACCTAGTACCATCACATTTTATGGTTTTGGAATGTTAAAGTAACGTAATACATTATTAACTACGCAGTACTCATTATCCCAAAGTTATACTTTAAAGTTCCAAACACATAAAATATCTTTTTATCCCTTTTCAATAAATTTACTACTTAAATTCATAATTTTCCTTGTACAATATTTTATCACTATTTTGAGTATTACTTAAATAAATCGCACCTTAAACCAATAACTTTTTCTAATATAAATTAAAAGCTACCGCACACCCATTTTTATGGATACACGATAGCTTTATTTTAATCTTAGGTATTATTTATTTAGCTTTTGATTCTCTTTATAATACAATTTTTCTCTTCGTTGTTCACGTAGTTTTGCACGTGTTTTTAATTCTTCGGGTGAATTAAATTCATTTTGACTTAACAATATAGAAGACTGTCTTGGTACATCATCTTTTCTATACATGTATGCACCATTTCGATATGCTGCACGTGCAACTAAATGCATGCCTACAGGTGATGTCAAATTAATAAAGATCAGTGATAATAGTAATCTAACACTGAAAAAACCTGTATTCACAACAAAATAGATTAATACGCCAACAATCGTTAGTAATACTGATAACGTGGCACTTTTCGTGGAAGCATGACTTCTCAAAAAGACATCTTGGAATTTCACGATGCCGATCGCACTGATTAATGCAATCACACTACCTAGAAAGATGAATATTGCAGAGATGAGACTAACGATTTCTTTTACTACTTCCATTGAAAACGCGCCCCCCTCCAATAAATCTAGAAATAGACACCGAACTTACAAATGAGATGATGGCTATTAACATGATTGAATCTAGGAATGAAACGGTGCCCATAATCACACTCATGACCCCAACAATACACATGACAACGGCACTCGTTGCATCAAATGACACGACTCTGTCAGCAGTAGTAGGTCCTTTAATTAACCTCAAAAGACATACTAGTAATGCAATACCAAAAATAACCAAAGCTGCAATAATAAAAAATTGTGTCATAGCTTGTATCATCGTGTCACCTCCAAGATTAAATCTTCATACTGTTTAATATTTCGCAATAAATTTTTCTTATCCTTATCCGTTACATCAATACTATGAATTAAAAATTTATTTGTTCCTTTAGATATACGAATCACAGTTGAACCTGGCGTTATGATAATTAATATCGTTAAGAAGGTAATTGCCCAATCATTAGTTAAATTGGTCTCATACGTTAACAATCCAGGATTCATGTCTTTCGTTTTAAACAAAATATAATTAATTGTACTAATACTAGATGTAATTAATTGATATAAGTAAACAACTAAAAACTTAACGGCAACCCATATTTTTCTCAAATAAAACTCTTGTCCAAAGAAACGATGTAAAATATAGATGACGATCACACCAATTAAATACCCAGAGAAGAAGGTCGTGAATTTAAACTCGTCCTCATCTTGAAATAAAACCCATAAAAACGCGATCACAATATTCAGAACGACTTGATTCATCTAATTATCTCCCTCCTTCAAATGCGTATTCACAATTTGA
The DNA here is from genome assembly GCF_900636385.1 of Staphylococcus warneri. Lineage (NCBI taxonomy): Bacteria > Bacillati > Bacillota > Bacilli > Caryophanales > Staphylococcaceae > Staphylococcus > Staphylococcus warneri. Next base: position 2,091,421 of record NZ_LR134269.1, read on the forward strand.
TGGAACTGATGCTCATCCATATTCATCTTAGTCGCATTTTCAGTGACATTTAATACTTCTGGTGCACCGATTCCCATTAATAATATGACTACTACAAGAATACCTAGAATTCCTTTACGATGTTTAGGTATTTTTTTAAATTCAACCTCTTCACCGTCTTGGTCACCAAAGTACATTAAAAATAGTATTCTAAATAAGCTATACATCGCAATAAGACTCGTTACAATCATTAATCCTAGACCAATATAGTTTCCATTTTCAATGGCACCTTTAAATATCAATACTTTACCTGGGAATCCACTAAATGGTGGTACACCACCAATCGCAAAAATCATAATAATAAATGCTATACCGAAGAATGGTTCGCGCTTGGCTAGTCCACTTAAATAATGGTACTGACGATAACCCGAAATATACACTAAGCTACCTACAATAAAGAATAATAATGTTTTAACAACAATATCGTTAGCTAGATAGAAAATCGCACCATTAACACCTGAAAATGTGTGTGTACCTAAACCAAGAATGACAAAACCAATCGACAATATGACTTGATAGGCAGCAATTTTCTTAATATCTTTGTATGCTAGAACACCAAAAGCACCAATAATCATTGTTAGACATGACATAAAAATAAGCAATGGATGTGTGACTCCTTCATGAGAGTCAAATAATAAAGTGAAGAAGCGGATTAATGCATATGCACCGACCTTCGTCATTAGTGCTGCAAAAAGTGCGGCCAATTCTGTATTTAAAACCGCATATGCTTTAGGTAGCCACATAAAGATGACTAACGCTGCTTTCGAACTAAATGCCACCAAGAATATAAGTGAAATCATCGTCACGGTTTGATTATCTTCCATGTTATTTAATCTTAATGCAATATGAGAAAAATTAAGTGTTCCTACCGATTTATATAATAAACCAATCGCGAAAAGTAAAAACCATGATCCGATAATGTTCAATACGACATAGATAATTGCTGCACGTAATTGTTCAACAGATTGTCCTAATGTCACTAGTACAAACGAAGCAAGTAGCATTATTTCAAACATGACATATAAATTAAACAAATCTGAAGTTAGAAACGAACCAATGACACCTACAGATAAAAATAGAATGAATGATGGAAGATGAAAACGATTGACACGTTGCTCTCCACGCCCAAATCCATAAGCCATAATCAACGTAATGACAAATGATGAAACAGTTACCATTAGTAAACTCAATGAATCTCCTAAAAATTGAATACCAAATGGTGACTTCCATCCACCGAAATCTAATGTAATTGGTTTTTCATTCATAACATAAATTAATAATGACAACGATATCAGTGTTGTTACCAACATTGTGCCAATACATAAGAATTTAGATACTTTACTTTTATCTTTGATAAAGACAAGTATTAAAGCGCAAAGAAATGGAAGTAACATAGGTAGAATCAATAAATTACTCATCATCATCTTCACCCCTTAATACGTTAATTTCATCTTCTTTAGTTACTCGATATGTTCTATAAATTAATACAAGTAAGAAGGCAGTCATACCAAATCCAATGACAATAGCTGTTAAAACAATGGCTTGTAATAAAGGATCAACAAAGTAAGCCTTCCCTCCTGTAATTAATGGCTCTGTCATATGTCCACCATAATGACCCATACTCATGATGATAAGGTTACCTGCATGAGTATAAATCGAGATACCAATGACGATACGAATTAAATTAACAGATAGAATCATATACGTACCTATAAATACTAAAAAGCCAATCACTAGTAATAATATAAGATTCATGATTTACCCCCACTTATCGACAACATCACTGTAACGATGACACCCACAACGGCTAATAACACACCTAATTCAAAGAGTGTAACCGTTGTGACATGTACATGACCTAATAAGGGAAACGCGATATTGGCTTCAGTTTGATATAAAAACGGTTTACCAAAAAATGTAGGGACAATAGCTGTGGCTAAAGAAATCAAAGAACCTATGATCATTAACTTTTTAAAATCGATCGGCAAACTGATAAGCACTTGCTTAACATCAAATGCAAGGAACATCAGAATAAAAGCAGAACTAAAAATCAAACCACCGATAAAGCCACCGCCCGGATTATTATGTCCTGCAAAGAAAACATAGAATCCAAACGTTAATAGTATAAACACAACGACTTTAGTTACAGTTCGTAATACGACATCATTCTCTTTCATCTTGTCCCCTCCGATCTTTATAAGTTAATAATGTATAAATACCAAGACCTGCAATAATGAGTACAAGGCCTTCAAACAATGTATCTAATGCTCTAAAATCACCTAAAATGGCATTAACGATATTCTTACCGCCTGTTAATTTATCCGCATTTTCATAGAATTTAGAAATCGTTGGCATACCGTCTGCTTGTTGGGTAATAAATATCAGTGAGACCACTGTAATTGCAGTAATCAGTGACACAACAATTTTCACAACTTCTTTTTTCATATTTGGCTTAGATCTTGGAACGTTAGGTAATCTAGAGAAACTCACAATAAATAAAATGGTCGTTATCGTTTCAACCACAAGTTGTGTTAATGCTAAATCGGGCGCTTTCATTGCAATAAAGAATAATGTTACTGCAAAGCCAATCACACCATTAAGCACTACCATTGTAAGACGTTGACGAATAAAGATGAGTACAATTCCGATAATTAATGTCACTATAGATAAAATAACTTCTAACGGTCCAAATTGAGACACATGCAATTGATGTACATGTGGAAAGCCGACACTAATGTAACCATAGACAATGATGGCTACAAAGATCAGCAATGTAATGATGATATAGTGATTGAGTTTATTTTTCATCAACATTCTAATACTATATCCAGAATATGACTCGAACTGTCGATAAACTTGTTGATACGAATTCGTTATCGAAGCATGTTTAATGATTCGATGTGTCAATGACTTCCAATCTATTGATAAGGCCAACACAATGCCTACAACAATGACAGTCACGCTTAGAATAAGCGGTAAATTAACCCCATGCCATTGCGAAATATGTGGTGCTATCGTATCTATTTTCGAACCTGCGTCTGTAACTGATCTAAGAGCTGGTAAAATCATATTTTGACCGAAAAGATTCGGAATAAAGAATATGATTGGTATAAGTATGATTAAAACTAATGAAGGTAAACTAAACATCCAAGGTTCATGAATATCTTTTTTCGTAAAATAAGACGTATTAAATTTGCCCCAAAATGTTTCTTTTACCATGTAAAGTGCATACGTGAAAGTAAAGATACTTGCGATTACGCCTATTGTGACCACAATTACTGTTAGCGTGATGCCAAATTGATCTAAGTGACTCGCCTTCACTAATGAGTCGAAGAACATTTCTTTACTTAGAAATCCATTTAAAAATGGCACACCCGCCATAGATAGCGCTGCAATCAACATAGCTATATGCATTTTAGGGAAAAGCTTTCGCATTCCATTTAAATAACGAATATCTCTTGTTCCCGCTTCATGGTCAATAATACCTACACCCATAAATAAAGCACATTTAAAAATGGCATGATTCATTAAATGAAATAAACCAGCAAATAAAACTAAAACATAAAACTCTGTTAATGAATCAGATGGATGTTGCGCATAACCGCCACCAATACCTACCATTGACATCATCATACCTAATTGACTGATTGTAGAATAAGCTAAAATACCTTTTAAATCGTATTGTCTTAATGCGGTTAACGAACCAAATAGCATTGTGATTAATCCTACAAAAGTGACGATGTAAATATAAGCATCACTTAAACCTAAGACTGGCGTGAAGCGGAATAATAAGAAAATACCTGCTTTGACCATCGTAGCTGAATGTAAATATGCACTAACTGGTGTCGGTGCAGCCATCGCTTTAGGCAACCATACATGAAATGGAAATTGTGCTGATTTCGTAAAAGCGCCTAATAAAATCATCAACATCATTGGTATGAATAAAGTATGGTTAATCAAATGATGACGTTGATCTATAATATCCGTAATCCTGTTTGTACCTGTCATCAAAAACAACATAATAAATCCTGTTAGTAATGCCAATCCACCAAATACCGTTATCATAAACGATTGAATAGCACCTAATTGACTATTACCGTTATCGTACCAATATGAAATAAGTAAAAACGATGACACACTAGTTAATTCCCAAAAGACATACATTAAAATTGTATTATTGGAAAGAACAATACCTAACATACTGAACATGAATAATAGTAAATAGAAGAAAAATCTAGGTAGGTTATCTGTTTGAGGTGATAAGTATTGTGTAGCATAGAAAAATACTGCTACACCAATTAGTGAAATAATTAAAGCAAACATTAAACTAAGCCCGTCTAGCCTCAAGTCAACATTAATATCTAGCGAAGTCATCCAAGGTATTTGAACTGCTATAAATTGTTGTTGCACAATTTGTGGAATCTTCGAGATAAAATAAATTGATGTAATTATGGGGGCACTTAGTGCAACATAACCAGACCATGCATTTAATTTGCGATGTGACATGGTTACTAGCACCAAGCCCATAATGGCTAACAGTATAACCATTAGGTATATCAAGACCATCAAAAGCCTCCTTTTATATATTTTATAGATTTAACGCAATGACAGTACGATTATGCATTTTATCTTTAATACCGATAAATTTCATTGTTTCATGCGTTGTTTGATGCCCTAAATACTTCTGGATTATTGAAATTGATATTCCCGATTGGTATGCATGATATGCAAAGGTTTTTCTCAATGTAGTTAATCCGATATGTGGTATGTCTAACTCTTCAGCTGCTTTATTAATAATACGATATGCTTGTTGTCTTGATAATCCTTTCCCCGTCCGTATTGACTGAAATACAAGATCATTTTCCTTAATCTCATAATAGTCAATATAGTCTTGCAACTCATTTCTTAAATCTGGTGGTAATAAAATTTGAATCGTTAGTTCTCCGTCATCAATCCAAGTTGTTTTTATATTCCCACTTTCAATTGATTTCAGTCGTTGAACACTCATATTTAACAATTCTGATAACTTTATTCCAGTATGTATTGCAAATTTAAATAATAAATAATCTCTTTGAGAACGAGATCGCAACACACTATACATTTTTTGTATATCTTCTGTTCTTCTAATCGGCTCTACTTGATTCATACGTCCTCCTTATTAAGTTTCTTATTTAATGATAAATCATGTTTAAGTAACATTAAAGCAATCTGCTTAAATTTATTTATTAAATTGTGACCCTTTTTAATTTTTATTTCGATATATATAGTGAAAGGAGGTTATAACAATGAATGAAGTAAATCAACTGGTGGTTGTTTTAACTCGTATTACTTATGATTCAGAAGGTAAAGCAATCCAACATAAACGCCGTTTTTCAAATTTAAAACCCGCTACCACTGACGAACAAATCAAAACATTTTCAACTATTATTGAACGCTTGACTGGCGAATCATTTGATAAAGTTGAAGCCATTAGAACACAATCAATAGTTTAGGAGAATGCATATGAAAACTACATTAGACCTTGTTTTTAAAAGTGACTTAGACAAACCAATAAAGTTACAAATACCCGAAAATGATAGCGCACTAACCGAACAAGTCGTAAAAGAAAGTATGAATCAATTATTAAAATTAGATATTTTAAAATCAACCGTTGGTTCAATCAACAAAGTCTACGCTGCCTATATTGTATCCAAAAATACCCAAATCCTTTTTGAAAATAAATAATTGATTGACGCCCTATACCCTCTGATATTTATCACATTGGGTATAGGGTCTTTCTATTTGAATAAATATATTTAAGACATTTTATTCAAGTCTAATCTACTATTTTATAATAGTGTCATTTTCGATATAATTGATTCACTATGACGAGAAAAGAGTGACATTAATTATGGCTTTACTATATTTTTTAGGTATCTTTGTTGGTATGTTAATTCCTATACAGACATCCGTAAACTCAAGACTAAGTCAATATACCCGATCATCTTTTTATGCTTCAACAGTATCTTTCGGTGTGGGAACCGTATGTTTAATCATCCTGAATTTAATAATCAACCCTCATATGCTCACTCCTCATTTTTTTACTGAACAAACCTTTAATTATCACTGGTTTGTAGGTGGCTTATTAGGCGTATGTTTCTTAACAGGCAACTTATTATTACTACCTAGATTAGGTGCAGCACTTACCGTTGTCATTACAGTAGCTGGTCAAATTATGATGGGTGTTGTCATTGATACATTAGGCTTGTTTGGTGCAAGTCAACAACCGTTCACTTTTTTCAAAGCAGTGGGCATTGTTCTTTTACTTATAGGTATTTTACTGATGAATCAAATTCCTAAAGACAAACTTTTACATCAATCTCATTCGAATTTATATATATGGTTAATCATTGGCTTTATTTTCGGATGTGCACCCCCTATCCAAACGACAATCAATAGTGCATTGGCAAAAGAAGTCCATTCATCATTCTTTGCTTCATTAGTGTCGTTTACGATAGGTACAATCGCTTTACTCATTTTGACATTAATCTTCCATAGAAGCTTAAAAATTCACCAAACACATCCAGATTTTGGTCATATCAAACCAATATACTTTGTGGGAGGTATCTTAGGTATGGCTTTTGTTACCTCTAATGTCATACTAATGCCATTTCTAGGTGCTGCTTTAACTACGATTGTAGGTATGCTCGGTCAAATGTTAATGGGCGTAATAATCGATCACTTTGGTTTACTAGGTACACCTAAAAACAGAATCACACTTCGAAAATGTATTGGTTTGAGTTGTATTGCTATAGGCATTATATTATTACGTTTATTTTAACGTTTAAATTGCTACTGAGTTCTTATTTTAGGAACTCAGTTTTTTATCATTCTTGTTGTGTATTTTTCATATTCTGCAACACTACCTAATAGTAACAACATCTATTTCAATAATATTTCGTTTTAATATTTTTATCGTTCTTATTGTGTAGTATAATAATGCCATCTTATCCCCAGAGGTGAACATATTGAACTTCAACAAAGCGATTTTATTTCCTTTAATACTCCTATTCATAATCATTTCCCCAGGATTCGGTTTTTATCTTTATCGTTCTTCTCATTCTCCCAATCAACTTAACCATGTTAAAACGATTAAGACAAAACATGAAACCTTACTTTCCACTATTGGCACACAAGAAGCTGTCGAAAATTTTACTCTTTATTACGACAAACAGTATGGCTATATTCATCAATTCTTCGTTAAACCTCTTACTTACGCTAAAAAGAATTCCCCACTTTTAGAATATTTCAATCCATCGAAGGCAACACAACTTGATGATCAACAACTGACGTTCAAACAAATTCAGCAAACCTTCCCTAAATTATCATCTTCACATCAACAACAGCTCACTGATAGAACACTTCACCAATCACAATTCTTTAAAGATAAATCAGAAATTCATACACAAGCTTACGCCCCTATTAGCGGTTATGTACATATACTAAATAAATCTCCTTCTAAAAATAATCAACCCATAATGCAAATCAATAGCAAAGAACGTATTATTCGTGCTACTATATCAGAATCCGAAAAGGATTTATTAAAAATAAATCAAAATATTTCAATCTATTCTAATGATAAAAATCGTTTCATTGGAAAAATAAAATATATTTCAAATGTCCCAAAACAGATTAATAAGCAAACATCTATGTATCAAATTGAAATATCGACTCGACCACATTATGTTATCGGCACCCACTTCAAAATCAAACTTTTTTCCAATGATATACGTATCTCTAAAAGTACATTAATAGATAACAAATATGTCCTCGTTAAACTCAAAAATAAAATAGTTAAACGTGAGGTTAAATACAATATAGCCAAACAAAATGGGTATATAAATGTTACACAAGGGTTAATGTTAAATGAAGACGTTATTGTCGCACCTTCGATGACTTTAAAAAAGTCTTTCAAATAAGTTATTTGTAATAATCATTTCAAAAACTTTACTTTTTAGTTGTTTTTTTATTAAATTACAGAAAATTTGAATTTGTTATGATAAATTTGAATTAGAAAAATGCTATTTTTAAGAAAAAAAGATATATCACAATCAATAATTTGTTTTATAAACACTTATTTGTTTACTTCTTAATTTTATTTAGTTATAATTAACTAAATAATATAGCATTAAATATAATTCTTTAAATTAATTTAATACTAAATTATGACAGACACTTCGTATTTTTCAAAAAAAGATATAAATAGATAAAATCGGGTAAAAGCACTTATAGAAGTATATGTAAGTGTATATAATAGGGAGGTTTCAGTAATGGCTATTTCAAAAATAAATGATTGCTTCGAATTACTAGCAATGGTCACTTATGCTGACAAATTAAAAAGTATTATTAAAAAAGAATTCTCAATTAGTTTTGAGGAATTCGCAGTTTTAACTTATATTAGTGAACACAAAGAAGAGGAATACTATCTTAAAGATATTATCAACCACTTAAACTACAAACAACCACAAGTTGTAAAAGCTGTTAAAAACTTATCACAAGAAGATTATTTCGATAAAAAACGTAATGAACATGACGAAAGAACAGTATTAATTTTAGTTAATACTAAACAACGTAAAAAAATCGATGAATTATTAAAACGTGTTAACAAACGAATCACTGAAGCTAACGACGAAAACGAAGTATAAGCTTTAAAGTAAGTGAGGATATTTTAAACGAGATAGATATAAACAGTTAAGCTAACAACTTAATAGATTTGAATGTAAATATCTACCCATCTCATACCTATCTTTTAAAAGATAGGTATTTTTTAATGATGACTAGATTTGAAAAAAAATATAACGTGTCTGAAATTAAAAGGGATTTCATCCTCGTGCCATTTGCACGTGTGATAAAATCCCTTTTTTGAATAAGTCGTTATCTTTCAATCCAATGTTCAATTGAACTAATAAAGTCCGTATATACTTTTACAAATTTTTCTGGTTCTTCGATATGTGGTGCATGACCTGAGTCATTAAATACCATTTTAGTAATATTTTCAAAATGATCGTCTACACAATAATTATTTTTATCCTTAATCAGAGGATCATAAAATCCATTAATGATTAATGTTGGTACATTGACTAAAGGACGTTCTTCTTGTTCCTGTGCATTATAAGAGATTAGTGCTCTTATAGCAATAGCACTTTCCTCTGATGTTTGCCTATAATACATTCTTTGATCTTGAAACCATTTCATAGTATTATCTTGTTCTTTAAATAAAATAGGAAATAGTAATAGAACTGCCTCGGATTTATTAAATCCTGCAACTAAATCTTGGTGTTCTACCATTAATTTAGTGAATCCGTGGGTAATATCCTCTCTTTTTGAAGCGACTGCAGTTAATGAAATGGTCTTAAATGGATATTTTTCAGTAAATCTTTTACCGATTAATCCACCCATATCATGTCCTAAAATATGTGCAGAACTTATATTTAATCTCTCCATTAATATATATAAATCTTCGATATGATCTTCTAAATCAAAAGCCTCACATCTCGATGATTTCCCATGACCACGTACATCATAAGTTATGACTCTATAGCGATCACTTAACTGTTGTGATAATTGTTTAAATGCTGCTAAGTTGCCATCTAATCCATGAATTAATACGATGGGAATGCCTTGCCCTACATCACGATAAGCAATTTCAATACCATTGCCTAATAGAATTTTGTCCATAGTGGCACCTCCCTTTAGTATGTACTATACCCACTTGAAAATAACTTTACGCCAATATTTAGAAGTTCTTAGCAAGAAATTGCTTAGAACTTCTTAGGGCGTAACTCTGAAATTTCTAATTTCTTAGTGTTACCCCCGCAAGGATGACTAGATATCAATTAGTGTAACGTCCATTGATATCAGTCATCTACTGCGTGTCATGAGCTTCAGCTCAGGCGTTCCTACCTTATTGCAAGAAATTGCTTAGAACTTCTTAGGGTGTAACTCTGAAATTTCTAAATTCTTAGTGTTACCCCCGCAAGGATGACTAGATATCAATTAGTGTAACGTCCATTGATATCAGTCATCTACTGTGTGTCATGAGCTTCAGCTCAGGCGTTCCTACCTTATTGCAAGAAATTGCTTAGAACTTCTTAGGGTGTAACTCTGAAATTTCTAATTTCTAAAGAAAGAGAATGATTTTACAATATAAAAAGTCTCCATTTGAAAACAAATGAAGACCTTCACCCCGCTTTATTAACTTTTTGTTCTCTCTGATAATTTAATCGTACAGTAAATAATTAATATCACTAATAAAATCCAAATAACTAATGAGAATATTTGAGCGATATCTGGATTGGATACCATTGCATCAATCGTTTTTTGACAAACTAACAATCCTAATCCAGTAAACTCTAATTTTTTTAAATAGATTCCTGCAATACATAAAATAATACCGACAAAGAAAACAAATTGATGACCATACATGGATATTGGTATAATCGACCAATTGAAATAGAATCCTTGCATAATAATAAGTATCAACGCTATTGCGGCGATAACAAAACCGCCTATCATTTCGTATCGGTTACTATACAAATAATTCTTTTTATTGATTCGATGATAAATCAAAATGGATATTGGAAAAATCACTATGCAGTAAAACAAACTAATACCTGTAATCGCTTGAAATTGCACATATTGCTTGTCATATAAATATGAAATCAATATAAAATTAATAATAAAAAAGATGATAGGATTTAGTTCGAGTGCAAATAGATTACGCTGTATGATTAAAATAATTTGTGCTGGCGATTTTTCTCTATACTCTATGTAATCTTGATCTTTTGCTTCAGACTTTTGAATATCTATACGAAACTTTTCTTTAATATCATCTATAAGGTTTGGCGACATTCCCTTATGACTAAAGTAGTCATTAATATTTTCGAGTAGTACTTTATCATTTGTCCTCATGTTAAGCTCCTTTAATTACGCTTTCTAGATGCTTTGTTATCTTAACTTCAACTACGGCGTTCATTTTCTATCCGTATTTTACTTTCGAAATCCATCATAATTACTTTTTCTTTCTATCAATATAGCATTGTAACATAATTGAATTGCTATTTCTTTAACCTTCATTTTATTTTATATCAAAAAAAGAACCTTTATCCTATAAAATGATTTAATCTTGAAATCAATCATTTACACACAAAATAACCGACAAACATTTTGAGAGACTTAAAAAAGTAACTCAACATCAGTTTGTCGGCTATTCATATTTAAAAATGATTGATGACTTATTATTTACCTAAATCTACTCTATAAAGTTTAACATTTTTATCTTTAGGTGAATTTGAACTAAATTGATAGCTAGCATTTTTATCTTTGATATATCCAAAATTACCAGTGACATGATTATAGTGGACACGACTTGAAGCATTTGGACTTACACTACGTTTAACTGCATTATATGTTGGCCCATTAGCTTTATTATAAGTCATAGATACACGTGTCACATGACCTCTATCTTTTTTCCCATCTGCTGTTACTAATAATACACCTTTATTTGTTCTAAATTCATAGTAATGTTCTGAACCATTTTCATTATAAGAATAAATAGGATTGCTATATTTACCTAAGACGCTTTGCATTGATTCGCCTAATTTTACATTTTCTAATGATTGATCACCTTGTGTGATTTGTTGAACTGTTTGAATTGAATTACCAGTTGCTGCTTCAACGTGATTAACGTTTACTCCTGTGACAACTAGACCTGAAACAAGTAATGATGCCATTAACTTTTTCATAAGCACTCTCTCCTTTATATCAATATCTCTTTCTTGTGCTTAATCACAGTATACTACAAATATTACTAATATGACAACATCATTACAAAAATGTTACAAATTTTAATACTTAAGTCGTAGTTATCTATCAAACCTCAATCATTAATTATGATTTTTTCTAATTGGGCAATGGTCAGTAATAAATTGCGTTACATCCTCAATAAATCGTTGTTCTTCTTCTACAAATGGATATAAACTTGAAGTATTATATACTAAAAAGTCACCATGTTCGATTAAATCTACAACTTCTTTAGCTTCAAGTGTTGTCGTTCTTTCGCCGTATTCTCCTGCAATAATTAATGTAGGCGCCGCTACTTTTGAAAAAACATCGGAAATACCTGTTGATTTAAATACATCTTCTATTGCTTGAATTTCTTCTTTAGTTGAAATTGAATTTGTGTCTTCGACATGTTTTAAAAACTTGTTCATTTTACGTGGTTTGTAATATTTTTTATCATTTAAGAATTTCGATTGCTTTTCATCATCCCAGTTACGAATGGTATGGGCATATTTTCTAAACAAACGCTCTTCTGGTAGCTCTCCTTCAACTGACGTTGGATTAACAAATGTTAATGAAGATACATAGCCAGGATATCTTACTGATAAATCTGCAATAATCATGGCAGCCATTTCGTGTCCAATAAAAGCGGCTTGATCGATATATATAAAGTCTAGTAATGCGATAATATCATCCGCAAATTCTTGGAATGCGATATGTCTCGGTTTGTCAGAATACCCATGACCTCTTAAATCAATCAGTACCACTTGGAATGACTTCGCTAACTTTTTAGCTACGTCATTAAATACCGTATAATTATCGTAAGCAGTGTGAATCAACACAACTGGGTATCCTTCACCTAATTTATTGTAATGTAGTGTTGTACCATCATTTCTAGTAAATAAATCCATTAGATCGTTCTCCTTCTAAATTAAAATTCTTCGGCAAAATATCCAGTAATTCTTCAATCGTGGTAATGGTAAAATCAACTTCCTCTTCAAGCGGTTCTATTTCTGCATCTTCTTGTTTGAACCAAACACTTACCATTCCCATTGCACGTGCTGGTGCAACATCGTTTAAAGCATCGTCTCCAACATACATAATTTCATCTGCTTTGACATCTAATTGATCAATCATATCCTCAAATATCTTTGGGTGTGGTTTACGAAACCCTACAGTTTCAGATGTCGATAAATAATTAATGACATGCATGATACCTAATGAGTGTAGTCTAAATTGTTTAATTTTAGATTTACCATTTGCAATGACCCCAATAAGATAATCTGCTTTAGATAATCGTTCTAGTGTATATAACGTGTCATAATATGGAAATACATAACGATAAAAATGCATCTCAAAATCATTAAATAGGTCTTTCCAGGTTAAACGATCGATATGAAATTGTTTAATAATAGCTTTATATAAATCTGGCTTGTCATTGTCTTCATCATCATCTAACTCAATGAACTTATTCTTAAAATCAGCTAATTGTACATGTACAAAATAATCATGAAATCTTTCATATTGTTCTTCAATAAATTTCTCACGTGATTTTACTCTATCTAGCAATGTGCCTTCTAAATCGAATACAATTGCTTTTATATGACTCAAATCCATCTTTTTAACCTCTTCATCGTTTATTAATTCTTATTTTAGCAAATGAATGACATTAGCGTAATACTTTAGATTGCGATAATAAAATATAACATAATACCGGAATACCTAATAACGCCATAATAATACTAGCCGGCACTTGTATTGGATGTATCAAAATACTACCTATAAAATCAGCTAACGCCATCACTATTGCACCAATGATGATATTTAAAACCATTTGCATTCCGAGCTCAAAACGCCAATAATAACGTCGAATCAATTGAGGCACAATCATGCCAATGAAGCCAATAATGCCTACATAAGCGACTACAACAGCTGTGACAACAGAGGCTATGGTAAGTACCATAAAGGTCATACGTTGTACATTTAAACCTAACGATTGACCTTTCAACTCTCCTAGTTGCAATAATTTAATTGGACGTAATAATAATCCTAGCCCCATAACTGACAATGCCAATACAATGGCTATGATGATATCATTTTCAATTTCTGCAGAAGCAAAGCCGCCAAATAAATAATTCGCCACTGTATTTAACTTCTGCGGTTTTATCAATATCAATATATATAATAAAGCATTAAATAATGCCCCTATCATTAACCCAAGTAGAATCAATACACGGACAGGATAACCTGTAGATAACGTCATTGTTAGACTTAATACAATAATTAGCGTTATGAGGCTAAACCCTATAGAAAAGAATGGGATCCATAAAAAACTCAACCCTAAAAATAAGGCTAATCCTGAGCCAAACGTAGCACCACTGGCTAAACCCAATGTAAAACTATCTGCAAGTGGATTATTGAGTACCGTCTGAAACATTTGCCCAGCCAATGTTAATGTCGCTCCGGTAAGCAATGCTTCTAACACCCTAGATAGTCTTACTTTCAATAAAATCGTTTGGTTAAATGGATCAGACAGATCACCAATTTGCCACATTAAACTCATTAATATGGTGCCAATTAAAATCAATGTCCAAATTAAAATAACCTTTATCTTTTTCATAATACGCTCTTTTCTAATTACTTTTTCGTTATTGTGCCCATCATAACAAACTTTAAATCAAAAAAGTACTAGTCTCACATTGACATAGCTAACTGACATCGTTCATTTTAGATCTGCATCATGTGTACTAGTACTTTTAGAAATCATTATTTTTTATAAATAGCATCTCTTAGTTCTTTTAAACCATCGTCTATTCTTGGTCCAGGACGTGATATTTCATCACCATTAACTGTTGTAATACGATGATGTTTCACAGCATTCGTTTTATCAAAACCACCACGTTTTGCAATGATTTTTTCATATTCAGCCTGTGACTTTCCTTCCGTAGATATCAAAATATCTGGATTGTGTTTGACGATGCTTTCTTTACTGACTGATTTCCAACCATCAATATCTTCAAAGCTATTTTTAGCATCTAATTGTTTTAACATATCATCAAAGAATGTATGTTTACCGGCAGTGTATATTTCTGGTTGAGATGATACTTCCATAAATACTTTTGGTTGCTTATGATGTTTCGGAATTGATTGAACCACTTTGTCGACATTATCTTTAGTTTCTTTTACTAATTGATTGGCTTGCTTTTCACGATGGGTTAACTTCCCAATTGATTTAAACGTTTCATATGTTTCTTTCAGTGATTGTGCATCTTTAACGTAAACGACTTTAACACCCTCTTTTTTCAAAGCATCTAAAACCTTGCCCGAAGATGATTTTTGAGATTCGTGTGCTAATATTAAATCAGGTTTTGCCTTTAACAAGGCTTCTTTATTCAAATTCATCGCATCAAATTGCTTTTTCCCTTTTTTAACACTTTTAGGATAGTCATCGACGGTAGACACACCCACAATACGATTTCCAAGTCCAAGTTCATATAAAATTTCAGTATTACTTGGCATCAATGAAACAATACGGTGATACGGCGTTTTACCTGTATTAGATTGATTTTTAGAACCTTTGTCTGATTGATGCTGATCATTTTGGCTGCATCCTGCAAGAATGATTACTAATGATATAATAATTAACCAGAAATTACGTTTCATGTTTACTCATTCCATTCATTTTTATTTTAATATGTATATTACTTCATTTTATCATATCAAATTCCACATATTTTTCATTAGCTTTTTAATCATTTTAAATTTTTTAATAAAAATATCCCATCACTATGCTTTATAGTAATAGGATATTCCAAGTATGATAATTGATATTTTAATGTTATTTTTTAACCTTTTCTAATCATGATCTTCAAGTATAATTTTTTGGTCCCATTTCCCAAATTGATAATAGGCAAATGCAAATAAACTACTTATGATAAAACCTATACCCATGCCCATACCAATACCTGTTTGACCAAACATTTTTGAGAATACCTCTGTTAATGGAAAACGTAGTATCCAAAATGAAATAATATTTAACACTAACACTTGGTACATTGCTCCAGATGCCCTTACGATACCATTTAATACAAAATTCAATCCTAAAAATGGATAACAAAGCGCTACAATACGTAAATAGTGACTACCGAAATCAACAGCTTGTTGATCCTGAATAAAGAATTTAATAGCAAATTCAGCTACTACCATTACAACTAAAGCAATGCTAATCATAATAGCAAAATTATATAATGCTGATACTTTAGCTATTTGACGAACTCTCTTCCAATTACCGAAACCTATATTCTGACCTGCCATACTATTCACTGCAGTTCCAAGTGCCATTGCCGGTAACATAATTAAACTGTCTAACCTTTGAGAAGCACTAAATCCTGCTACTGTATCACCACCAAATTGGGTAACCACACTAAGTATAGCAGCATTGCCACCTTGAATGACTGCCATCTGTAAGCCTGCGGGTATACCTAATTTCAAAATTAAGATGACTTCATCTTTTTGAGGCAGTTTAGGGACTGTAAAAGGAATAAGTTGATGCTTAAGTGAATGATATAAACTATACAGAAAAGCTAGGCCTTGTGATACGACTGTCGATAATGCGGCACCAACCATACCTAATTGAAAAACACCAATAAATAATGGCGCTAAAATAGCATTAAGTACTACTGCTAAAAATACAATACGCATGGGTGTCTTACTATCTCCAAGTGCGCGAGATACCGTATTTACAAAGTTATAACCAAATAAGAATAAAATACCTAAAAAACTAATTTGTAAATATGTCGTTGCTTGTCCTAATAAAGTAGCTGGCGTACCGATTAATAATAGTAAGTGTTTTGAAAATATGAATCCAATCACACCAAATATCAATGCCATCGACGTCATTACAACAACAAATGCATTTAAATATTGCTTAAGCCCCCTATAATCCTTTTTACCGTAATATTGAGATAATATCGTTAAAACTGCATTATTTAAACCTAAAATAAATGAAAGTATCGTTATTAAAATAGTAGTAGAAATCGCCACAGCGCCTAGCGCGTGAGCCCCTAATAAATTCCCAACCCATAAACTATCTATAATTTGAAACGAGGTTTGAAGTAGATTGGTTAACATGATGGGACCTGAGAACAAAACCAAACCTTTGAATATATTGCCATGTGTAAAATCACGTTGTTTACTCGGCATTCAGACAACCCCTTTGTATTTGTAACTTTTCATATATCAATTCATTTATGATATCTATTCCCATATATCATGTCAATTTAACCCATATGAGAAATTAAGCCATACAAAATAAAAAACTGCACTACAAGTAGACAAACTTGTAATGCAGTAGATTGAAGTTCATTTGATATCTTTTATGCTTCATACATGTGTTCTTTAGGATTTGGTCCATATTGGTTCGTACCTTTTTCACTGTCTTGAATACAATACACTAATGCCATAATTGAAATAACAATACTTCCAATGGCAAATATAATTGCCATAATTGCTAATACAATGATGACAACAATATTTAAATGCTCTAGTTGAGAAAACCATCCATAGTCATTTGCCATTTGATTTATCGGATTTAAAAGGGTTAATACTAAATAGATGACGGGTATCGTTTTACCTTTTCCAATATCATGAAATCGTCTTACCGAAATTGTAAACATCGGTACTGTAAAAATGAGATACACGATATAAAAGACTATGTCATAAATGATTTTCCCATGTTGAAGTGGTACTAATATTAACGATGCAATAATCGCAATCATTAATAAACAAATCATGTTAATTAAAACCGGCCACCAAAAATCTTTTCTTCGTGTCCTACCTTCTAATATCAATGCATTTTGCCAAAACGCTTTATAAGACCTTAACATTTTCTACCCCTTTCACAAAAATTTATTTCAATATCTATTATATAATTTATCAATTATCATTCAATATGACTAGAATTTTTCAATTAATTAAAAAACAAATTTACTTTAAAAGAACCAATACATTTTGGTCGTCTAATCATTTACAGATGATTCAAAATAAGTATCTAAAAATGTATAATGTGTACCATTCTTAATATTAAAGTAATTTTTACCGAAGTTATCTAACAATGCGTGGAATTCATTCGCATCTTGATTGGTAAATGTTGAAGGTAATTGTATTTCTTTTTTAAATTTATCGTAACTATCCGTATTCGCATAACCGAGTTTGGCATATAATCGTCTCGTGTAACTATCTGGGATAAACTCTACCCCACCAAAAATATACACGATCAATACATCCGCTGTTTCACTACCAATGCCTCGTATACTTAATAATTCTTTTCTAAGATCATCCCTATATTGTGTAACAATACGGTCATAATCAAAATGATGTTGATCTAACCATGAGAATAATGCAAGAATCGCTTTAGCCTTATTTTTATAGAAACCACTTGATTTAATCACCATTTGTAAGTTTTCTAATGGCATATTTAATATATATTTTGGGTTAAAATCCGTTGCTTCTTTTAATGATTGTAAAGCTAAATCAGCATTTCTCCAATTGGTATTTTGAACAAGGATTGCTCCTAACATCATTTCAATATTACTGTCTGCAGGCCACCAATGTTGGGGTCCCATGTTTTGATATAAAATGTTATATAATTCTTCTGTTTGTAACAAAATATCCCCCATTTACATAGTCATAAAAACACCCTTATAACTGTAGTAGCTATAAGGGTTTAATCACATTTTAAATTACATTGACTCTGGAGCAGATACGCCAACTAATGCTAATGCATTGTTTAAAGTAATTCTTACTGCTTCTACAAGCGCAATGTGAGCTTTTGTTTTTTCAATATCATCTGTTAATACTTTTTCAGCATTATAGAATTTATGGAAGTGTGACGCTAAATCTTGAATATAATTTGTCATACGATGTGGTGCTCTTGAGTCTGCTGCACTTTCAATTGTTGGTTCAAACTCTGCCACTTTTTTCAATAATTCAATTGCTTTTTCATTAGTGATTTTTGAAAAATCAACGTCCGTACTAATGTCTATACCTTGTTCTTTAGCTTGTTTTAAGATAGAACAAATACGTGCATGACCATATTGTGCATAATAAACTGGGTTATCTTGCGATTGTTCTTTCGCTAATTCCATATCAAAATCAAAGTGTGTATCAGGACTACGCATTGTTAAGAAATAACGTGCCGCATCGACACCGACTTCATCCATAATTTCACGTAATGTAATGGCATTACCTGTACGTTTACTCATTTTTACTTCTTCGCCATTTTGCATTAGACGTACCATTTGCATAATTTGAATTTCTAAACGATCACTATCTACACCAAATGTTTCAAGTGACGCTTTCAAACGGTTGATATAACCGTGATGGTCAGCACCCATTAAATCGATTAAAATATCATTACCACGTTGTACTTTATCAAAATGATAAGCGATGTCTGGTAAGAAATAAGTGTAATTGCCATCTTTTTTGATTAGTACTCTGTCTTTGTCATCTTTAAAATCTGATGTACGCAACCAAGTTGCACCATCCGCTTCATATGTGTAACCTAATTCATTCATTTTAGCTAACACTTCTTTAATTTCGCCTTTTTCATATAGAGACGTTTCACTAAACCAATTATCAAAATGCGTATTGAAGTCTGATAAATCTTTCTTCAATTTAGACATTTCATAATCTACACCAAGCTGTCTAAATGTCTTCAGACGTTCATCATCACTATAGTCTTTAATTTCCGGATGTTTGTCCGCTAAATCTTTACCGATTTCAACGATATCTTTACCATTATAGCCATCTTCTGGCATTTCATGACTGTCATCACCTAATGCTTCAAAGAAACGTGTTTCAATTGAACGTGCAAGATTTGAAATTTGGTTACCAGCATCATTAATATAATATTCACGTGTCACATGATAACCTGCTGCTATTAAAATGTTAGCTAATGTATCACCAACTGCCGCATTACGTGCATGACCAATGTGCAAGTCTCCTGTTGGATTAGCTGATACATATTCAAGTAAAATATTTTTATTTTTAGATTCTTCTGCTTTACCGAACTGATCGCCTTTTTGAATAGCCTCTGGAATAATATCTGTTAAATATTGGTTATCTAAATAAAAATTGATAAATCCTGGCCCAGCGATATCAACCTTTTTAACATGCGCTTTACTAGCATCTAAATGATCCACGATAGCTTGTGCAATCTCACGTGGATTACGTTTAGCTATTTTAGTAAGTACCATTGCAATATTCGTTGAATAGTCGCCATTTTTTACATCTTTAGGAATCTCTATTTTAATTTCTGGAATGTCATTTGCTAATTTAGCTTTTTTAATACTTGCTTCAATTTCTTCAACTAGCGTCTGTTTGACTTGTTCTATTATGTTCATTAGCCTAACTCCTTGTAATTTATTTCGTATTGGTATGAACCCATTTTCTCTTCATTTTGAAATAATTCGTAATGTACTTTCAGTTTACCACCATCTGGGGTAACAAAATGTAGAATACTTAACGTTTTAACATTTAACGGAATACGGCCTGCAGGTATATCATAAAATGTAGTTGTTTCAGCACCTTCTACAAAATGAAAGTTCATATTAATATCGCCTTTTCGAATCAATTTCACGCCATCTTCTTCTATTTTAATGGTTACGTTCACGTTGGCATCATCTATATGTTCAGTATATCTAATGATGTGAGATTGACGTTTGTGCCATGATCCTTCAGTAGTAAAATCAAACTTCTCTTTTTCGCCATTTTGTTTAATTATCTGTTTCGTTTGGATTTTAACATTATTTTCCAATTTACTACTCCCTTATCCTACACAATAATACATGATATTATAGCATAATTGCCCTATTGCTTGTAGTATTGGACAATTGAATTTATTAATAAATATAAAATGAGTGGATAAGCCAAAAATAGCTTATCCACTCATTTTATCCTATCTAGCCTCAATAACATCTTCTAATGATTCTATGTCAACAATATGGTTTTGATATTTGCGTTTTTCAAGTTGATACTTATAGAAATATACGCTGCCAAAAATCAATGCTGTCATGAATATTAATTTATTCATTTTTTTACCTCATATTCTATAATGATATTTATTTCTTTTTTTATATTATCATTATCACAACTATGAGTAAACACGATTTATCCACGCTTATTAATTATTGAAAGGCGCCGTCTTTATAGATCACTTTTTCCTTATTACCACCAATAAATTGATTGTAATTGTCATTTTGGAAGTCAGTTAACAACGCTTTAGATGTACCATATTTTAATATGCCACCGTCAGTAATGATTTGCATTTTTCTAAACAGCAAACCATCTTTAAGACGAATTTCTTTTAATGGCTCATAATCTAAAATATCAGCATCTTTAATTTCAAATGTTTTAAATGCAATGGTTAAACACGCCAACGTTTCTTCCCCTAAATAATAGACATGCAAATCTTCTTGCTTATGCTGCCCCACTAAAAGCCTACCTTTAACAAAGCTATGTTCCGGAAATTTCAACTCTAAAAAATCAATCAGTTCCTCTTCTTTTAATTTGAATTGCATAAACCCATCCCCTATTCTCTTTTTGATTGTATATCGATAATGATTACTTTAAAAAACTGGCTACTCATTTCTATATAGAAATGAGTAGCTTATTTATAGTTTTATGTAATTATTTATAAAATTTAAAGACCTGCTTGCGAAGCAATAATATAGCCTAATGTAAATCCAATTAATGCAAAAACAATTGCAGCAATGATAATAACTATACCATGTACTTTTTTACCTTTACTAATTGTTAAAGCACCAAAAACAACACCTGCTGGACCAAATATAATTGGCAGTATAATTAGTGATAACCCAGAAAAGACCCATCCAAGGATTATAAAAACTAACGCATTGTTATCTTTTTGTTGTTCAGACATATAATACCTCCTTATTTTTTTATTTAATTTAAATATACATTTTTTTGATGAATTTGTTAATACTTTCAAACATTTTATTAATATATTTCAAAAATAATACTTTAAATATTAATACCCTTATAAAAATAAGGTTACTTCTTCCTATATTTTTTATAAGGAAAAGTAACCTATAATATCAAATTAATACTAAGTTAAAGCTCTAATTGTTTAGATAAAATTCATTTACATTTACAATTGGGTTTATCCCAATGCCTTAAACAATGCTTCGGTAGAGTTATTCCACATTTCTTCATTATGATTTTGTAAAAATGTTTTTAATACTTTTTTATTGTCTTCACCAATATGGTCTATAATAATTTGATGTTTCATTGATTTATCCATCATATTAACGTGTTCTGGCATGCTCTTATAACCACGTCTTATACTTTTGTTTACTAATAAGTAACATGCTGTTACACCTGCATAGTAAGGGCCATTTTCGCCTCTTTCAGTTGTAACCCAACATAGCCAGTATTCTTTAGCTTCTTCGCCTTCTACTTCTGATTTATCTGTTATCCATTTTACACCTTTTTCAACTTTAGCACGGGCATGCATACCACCAATATCAACAAAGGCTTCTTGATTTTCAACATCTATAAAGACAGGCGCAATATTATCTAGACTGATTGAACCGATATTTGTACCTTTATGGCCATCTAATGGGTCATTTTTTATGATGTTAAAATTAAATCCTTTTTTCTCAGTCACCATCGGTACCTCCTCATACAATTTTCAACTGATTACTATATTAAATGAGCGATCACATTCTATCAAATCATTAATTTAATTCATTTAATAGATTAATAATAGAGCCTTTAATCATGTCATCTTCAATATTTAAAACTAATTCTTTTGGATAGTACAATTTATAGTCTTCTCTATTAATACCTGTAATACTATTTATCACTAGTGATTGATTACTTATTTCTCTTATCGTACCATCTCGTCTCAATAAATGAATCGGTTTACGATTGGAACCCGGTCTATCATAATCATAAGGCAAGTCTGAAAATGATTCGCTTACAAAATAATAATCTGGATTAATGCCACCCGATTCAAATAGTTCTTGAAGTTCAGAAATGGTAATAATTGAACCATCAAATGGAATATATTTAAATAAATCACGATTAATAAAACGACGTGATAAATCACTTAAAATCTCGTCATCTTCATCAATCCACTTTTTCAAATAATATAAGACAACCGCTTCGTCTAAATCTACATATTGTTGAATCGTCATTGTACCTTCAAAGAATGGAATAAAATCTTCAGGTGACTTTTTAAATTGATAACCTTCATTATATAATTGCTTTGCTCTTTTTAAACAATTATTAAGCAATACTTCTCCACCACGACTAACTGGATGGAAATAAATTTGCCAATACATTTGATAACGACTCATGATAAAATTTTCAACGGCATGCATGCCGCTTTCTTTTATTAACACTTCGTCTTTTGATGGGCGCATTAATCGTAATATACGTTCCATATCAAACGCACCATAAGACACGCCTGTAAAATACGCATCTCGTTGTAAATAGTCCATTCTATCAGCATCAATTTGAGATGATATCATAGAAATAACTAGTTTATTGTGATGTGTTTTATTAATCACATCTGCCACTTCTTGAGGAAATGTATCTGACACACGACTTAGCACTTCATTTACTTCAGTATCCTCGGTGATAATTGCCTGAGTAAATGCTTCGTGATCGGTATTGAAAATCTTTTCAAAGCTATGAGAAAAAGGTCCATGACCCAAATCATGTAACAATGCAGCACATAAAGCAAGAGGACGATCATTGTTATCCCACGCGTCACGACCTTCAAACGTTTCATCTATCATGCGGCGAACAATTTCATAAACGCCTAAAGAGTGACCAAAACGACTATGTTCAGCTGTATGAAAGGAAAGATATAATGTGCCAAGTTGCTTAATTCTACGTAATCGTTGAAATTCTTTTGTCTTAACTAAATCCCAAATCAACTGGTCTTTAACGTGGATATACCTATGTATAGGATCTTTAAATACCTTTTCCTCTGCTAATTTACTCGTTGTATACGATGATTGTGTCATGTAATACCTCCTTTTTATGTGAGACTTTCATCAATGTCTCTGTCTTTGATATATATTTATGACAAATGTCTTAGAACGTCTTTTTCATTAAAGCCAAATTCATAACTTCGCCATACATTTCAGGTTGATATGAGCGAACCGTTTCAAATCCTTGTTCATTATAGAAGTGAATGCCTTCATTATTTTGATTATCTACTTCTAAATAAACCGTATCATATTTTCCTTTAAATGCCTCTAACCCTTTTTCTAATAAATGTGTCCCATATCCTTTATGTTGTGATTCAGGATGTACATAATGTGCTGATAAATATAATTCTTCTCCATAAATAAAATTGGCAAAGCCAACAATTTCTTCATCTTCTTCGGCAACTAAAAATAGTTGTTCTTGCATGCGTTTCTTCAAATGTTCTTCATTATATGAAGCTGCTAATAATTCATTGATCGTACTTGCAGCATAAATATTTAAATACGTATTGTACCAAGCCTTTGTTGCGACATCTCTAATTGCTACCGCATCGGCACTTGTTGCTTCTCTAACTCTATACATGTATGTCTCCCCTAACAATTCCAAGTTATTAATAAATGTATTATATCACATATATATCCTATTCATTTAATAGAGTGAATTAAACGTTTTGTACTTATATATTTTTTAAAAGTATTTATGAAAACATCTATCATTTTTATAAATCGTTTTTTTAATGATGCCTCTACTGTTGAAACGACTCATAAAATATTAAGACCCCCCGATACATTAAGTTATAGTAAAGGGGGTGTATTAAGTCATTACCTATTTAAACAATCTTAAGAATTGCTTTGACTAAATTTGTTATTCCATTCTTTAGCTCTTTCTAAAGCGTAGGTGTCTTTCATAATGTCTCCAGGTCTTTCGGCCGTGCCAACAATATAGCCTGCTAATTCGCCACCAATAAATTCTAATGTATATTTCATTTGAGCAATACATGGCTTGGCTTTAACTTTCGGACAATCGCCACCCACTAAAATTAATCTAAATTCTTTTTTAGACATCACTTCTTTAAAATCTGAATATCTTGGATCTACCATCGATTCAGACCAATGATCAATAAAAGCTTTCATTGAAGCTGATACACTGTACCAATAAACCGGTGACGCAAAGATAACGACATCGCTATCTAATACAGTTTGTATGAGTTGTTCGTAGTCATCAGAATATGTCTCAATATTTTTATTATCATGACGCACATCTCTTACTGGATTCAATTGATATTTAGTAAGATCTAACCACTGGTGTTCAACATTTTCTAGAACATATTTTGTGAGTTGTGCAGTATTGCCTTCTGGACGACTACCACCAAATAATACCGTAATCATTCATTATTCCTCCTATATCATTTCAGTTTGAAACGCTTTCATTTATTCAATATCTTTCCTTACCCGTTTATAAAAGTTTTATGTATGTATTGAGCAAAATACTGTTATTATCCAAAGATAATTTTTCCATTAAAAAAATACCCGTAAAAAACTATGTGCTAGTTCCTTTACGGGCATATTCTAAAAAAGTTAGTGACTCAAATGATTTCATGACTTTCAATATTATTTATTAATCGGGAATAATGCATCAATTTGATTAATTTCATCTTGAGATAATTCGACATTAGCTGCATCAATATTTTCTATCACTTGTTCTGCACGTTTAGCTCCAGGGATAACAACGTCTAATGCAGGACGAGTTAAATAAAATGCTAAAACAATATTAGCAATAGAAGTTTGATGTGTTTCAGCGATATCTTTAAGTTGATTAACGCGACGGACGTTATCTTTAAACACTTCTGGTTTAAAGTCTCTTCTAGTCGCACGGTGATCATCAAATGTTGTATCTTCATCATATTTACCTGCAAGAATACCAGATGCTAATGGGAAGTATGGTACAAATGTAATTTGATTTTCTGCTGCATATTGCATTACATCTTCATTTTCTCTATGCAATAAATTGTATTCTAATTGTACAACATCTACATAACCATCTTTATTGGCCTCTTTCAATTGGTCTAATGTAAAGTTAGATACACCAATAGCTTTGATTTTCCCTTCTTCTTTCAACTCTTGTAAAGCAGCGACAGCTTTGTCTTTTGGCGTATTATCATCTGGGAAATGAATATAATACAAGTCAATATAGTCAGTTTGTAGACGCTTTAAACTGTTTTCAACTTGTTGCTTAATAAATTCAGGGTCATTATTTTGTTGTACATTATCTTCTTCATCGAAATAATGAGATCCTTTTGTAGCAATTTTAACCTGTTCTCTTGGATATTCTTTGACTACTTCTCCAACTAATTCTTCAGAACGTTCTGGCCCATATATATAGGCTGTATCAAGTAAAGTAATACCATGATCAATTGCTTTTCTTACCACTTCTTTACCTTGTTCTTCATCTAAATTTGGATATAAGTTGTGCCCACCAACTGCATTTGTACCTAATGCAATAGGGAAAACTTTAACATCTGATTTACCTAAAGTGACTTCTTTAGCCATACTAGACATCTCTCCTTTAGTGATTATATATTTACCCTAAATTAAATCTAATCATTCATAAGGAAATCGCTTTTATTTCACAAACAAAAAAGAGATCTGACAAACGTTTTGTTCATTTGAACCCCCTTTAAGGGTATTCCAAAAACAAGATTTTGTCCCGACCTCTTCATTCATTTTATATTATTTAATTGCTTTTTTCTTAGCTAGCTTTTCTTTTAATTTACGATCTTGTTCTTCTTTACGACGTTTACGTTCTTCATTTCGCTTTCTTAGTCGCTCTTCTTCTTCAGGATCTCTAGGTTTTTTAAGTTGTTTCGTAACCTTTTCCATTAATTCTTCTTCAGTCAAAGCGGCAAGTGGACGATTATTCACAAATGCAAAGGTTTTTCGTCTACCAGGACCACAATATGACTGACAACCAATTTCTATTTCTGCTTCAGGATCAAGTTTCTCTAATTTCTTTTTTAATGTTTTAATATTTACAGCCTGACATTCATCACATATTAAAAATTTATTCTTCATATTGCTTCCCACCTTTCTGCTCATTTGCTTTATTCCTACACTACTATTTAACGTCCAATTATTTTGTCTGGGAGAGGGACAGAAATAATATTTATGTCCTAGCCTGATTATCTCATTATGTTCGGCCAATAATGGCTTTTAAAATACTAATTTTTCATTAAATATTAGTATTTCTTATGTATACACATTACTATTATGTTCCTTATTAAGAACACATGAGCTAGTGTTCAACGTTCTTCTATCACTTTTGTACCAATCGTTTCTATTAATTATCAACTCTAATTATTTTACTCTTTTTATTTAAAAATTCAAGGTCAATTTTATTCAACACGATATTAGAACATAAAAAAACAACCTTTTTTAAATGAAAAGCTCAATGACCATCTGAACGATAAGATAGATGATCATTAGTAATCATTGTTAAGGTTGTTTGATTATTGTCCGTGATAGATTTTAAATTGTAATGGTTTGATATCATTCTTTAACCATTCATCGTAAATCTTTTGCTTATTTACATTTTGATGAATAATCGTTATACCGCAATCGCCACCACCAGCACCTGAGGTTTTAGCAGCACCACCGTGCTTTTCTGCAATATCACATAATGATTTTAATTTATCTGTTTCAATATCAACTGATGCTTGATCATCCATCTTACGAATAATAGCACGATTTTGACGAATCATTTTTTGAACGCCTTTAATGTTATTCGTCTTAAATGCATGAATTAAATATTCGACACATTGATGTGAATGATCTAAGAACTCACCATAAAAAGCCGGATCGGATTTGAGTCGTTTAACTTCGCTTACTAAATGCGGAGACGATGCAGGTGATCCCGTCCATCCAATCAGAACTTCCATGTTTTCTGGTGCTTGCAACGGCTCGATATGCAACCCAGGCCAGTTTTTCTCTAAAACTGTATTGACCGATGTCGTTTCTATTTGTTGTTTCACCCAATCATGATCAAATGTACTATACGCTAGCCAACCACTATAAACACTTACTGCGATATCGCCACAAGAACTTAAACTTTGTAATTTCATATTAGAAATAACAGCTAATTTATAAATATAAAGATTGGATAGTTCTAGTTCATAAAATTCATTCAATACTTTAACTACTGAAACTAATACTGCTGCACTCGATCCAAGTCCGTATTTGTTACCATTCGCATCATCTAAGTTACTGTCTATCGTCAAATGAAAGTGTTTTAACGGAATGTCACAACTTTTAGCATATTGTTCAAATACCTCTATTGCTGTAACTACATAGTTAAGTTGTTTGGCTGCTTGAGGATCAGAAATGACAATACTGTCCTCATCTCTATAAAAAGTGACCGGTTCATGATGTAATGTCTTTGAGTGTATCGTACCTTCAACTTGTGTAGAAGGTTCAATAGTAGCTGTAACAAAGCGGTTTAGTGCAATTAAGACAGACTTATACCCTGGTTCTGTAACTGCATATTCACCAGCTATATAAAGTTTACCGGGTGCTTTGACCTGAATCATTCTATCATTTCCTTACTTAATTATTTCAACGCCTGTAGCGATAATATCACTCGCAATAATTTGTGATGCTTCAAAATGTTTTAAAAATTGATTGATGACTAATTGTTTATTTTTCTTTTCAACAAGGACTTTTACATTAGGGCCTGCATCCATAGTGAAATAGCAAGGCACTCCCATCTCACGACATTCATGAACGATAGCCATCGCATCATAACTTTCTTGAACCAAATATGTAAACGGTGGTTGAGAACCTAGGTTCGTTGCATGCATACGTAGACCATTGGCCTCTATCACTTCACCTAATTGTTGAAAGTCTTTAGCTTCAATTGCTTGTTTAGCCTCTTTAATGTCTTCATCGACATGATCTAACCAATATTGATAAAAACGTGACGTATCACGTGTCAATGACATCCCAGATCGACTTGATACTTTTTTCGATTGATTATTAATGACCACAAATATCATTGAAAGTTCATCTTCCCAGTGATCTGCATCTATAGGATGTGCATAAGATGTTTCATCATCATGACCTTTTTCCCATTCCGCAAATCCACCAAAAATACTGCGTGAAGCTGAGCCAGAACCACGTCGTGCTAAACGTGATAAATCTTTATCTGATAGATTAAGTTGTAACGCTTCATTACATGCAGTCGCTAATGCTGCATAAGCACTTGCAGATGACGCTAGACCAGCTGCTGTTGGTACAAAGTTTTGGCTATCAATTCGTGCATGTAAATCTGTACCTGCGATTTCTCTAACAATATCCATATATGATTGAATCTTTTTAGTTTCTTTCTCATTGGCTACTTTACCATTTAAAATCAATTGATCAGCAGGGTAATCGCTATCGAATGTGACTTCCGTCTCCGTATAAAACTTATCTAATGATACTGATAAACTGTTGTTCATAGGTATTATCAATTTTTCATCAGCTTTACCCCAATATTTAATCAATGCGATATTTGTATGTGCGCGTGCTTTACCACTCTTTGCCAATGGGTTAACCTCCTAAATTCTCAATCCATGTGTGTGCTGCCCCAGCCTTTTCAACTGCAGCTACAATGTTTTTAGCTGTTTTTAAATCTTCAGTAAGTAATAACATACTGCCACCTCGGCCTCCACCAGTTAATTTACCTGCAATGGCACCGTGTGCTTTACCGATTTCTAACAACTCTTCTATTTTATCATGACTCACTGTTAAATTTCTTAAATCTTGCTGGCATTCATTGAAAATACGGGCAATCTGATTAAAATCGTGATGTTCTATTGCCTGGCTTGCTTGATATACTAAATTCCCAATATGTTCAATATGTTTCATATATTCTGGTGATTCGCATAATTGGTGAACGTCTTCGACTGCTTGTTTTGTAGAACCTTTTACACCTGTATCAATGACAACCATATAACCATTTAATTGTAATGTTTTTAACGTTTCTGCATGTCCTTTTTGGAACCAAACAGGTTTGCTAGAGACAATAGTTTGTGTATCAATACCACTTGGTTTACCATGAGCAATTTTCTCAGCCCAATTGGCCTCTTCAATTAATTCTGCGTCACTTAACGATTTGCCTAAGAAATCATAACTCGCTCTCGTAAATGCTACTGCTATAGCAGCACTTGAGCCTAAGCCTCTAGAAGGCGGCAAATTCGTTTGTATTTTAACTAATAATGGCTCTTCTACACCTGTATTCTCAATAAAGCGCGTTACCATAGACTTTAAATGCTCTGGTGCATCATACAATAGTCCATCATAAACATCACTTTCGATAGCTGAATAATTCCCTTTTTCAAGACTTTCAATTAAAACCTTAATCTTACCGGAATTAAATGGAATAGCTATAGCAGGTTGACCAAAAGTTACTGCGTGTTCACCTATCAAAATAATTTTACCGGTAGACTCCCCGTATCCTTTTTTCGTCATGTTATTATCACCTTTTAATATACCTTCACTAATCTGTTTCGTAATATTAATGCCCGTTCTTTTATTAGTACTATTAAGATTATCATTAATAGCCAACGCATTATTTTATAATTTTGTTCAAAATCATGCATATATTTACCTTTAAATAAGATTTTGTAAACATTTTTCAAATAATATATAAACCGTTTGCTATTTATTCTTAAATTTTTCCACCTCAACTATAATACTACAAATATTTCTTGGAATACACAGATTTATATATAATATAGCAAGTTTAATACATAAAATTTAGGTTTCGTGAATAATTAACGCGTAAAAAACCGTCTTATTCAAAATGCATCATAAGCTAAGACTGAGTCGTTAGTCTAAAGCACATAGTTATGATGACAAAAGATGTCTGAATAAGACGGTTATTACTATTTTGTTGTCTTTAATATCTAATTTATACTACTTTTCATTCATTTTTGTAATCATTTTCGCATTACGATCAATCATCTTATCGAAATAACCTTCATAGCGTTGCCATTCTTCATCAGTGATCGGGTCCATATTTAAGCGTCCACCTAAATCTTTGATAGCATACAATAGTAAAAACATGACATCTTGTACTGTAATTTTTCGATTTAGTAGCGTCTCAAGTGAAGCCATACAATTGGGTTCAATGTCTGGGTAAGTGAATTTTGTTGTTTCACCTTTAAGTGCGTGCTCATAAAAATCTTTCATCATTAAAGCACGTTCAGAACCAGAGCCTTCTACACACAGATATACCTGTACAGCAATTCCGCCACGCACGCGTCGTTGAGAAATACCGGCAAATTTCTTACCATCAATACTTAAATCGAATTTACCAGGGCAGTATGAACGTTCAATTTCATGTGTATCGATGTCCACATCTTCATCTTCAAACATTTTAGCAATCAATAAGTACATGACTGTAAATGCCTCATCTATTGTTGTCTCTGTCTGTCCTTTGAACATCAATGAAATATTGAGTACACCTTGGTCTAAGACAACCCCTAGACCTCCCGAATTACGGACGATTGCATTATAACCTTTTTCATCTGTTAAAAAGGCAATACCATCCTTTAAAAATGGTAATCGTGAATCATGAATGCCTAGAATCACTGTATGTTGGTGAACCCATGTTCTCACTACATTAGGTGACATATCTTTGCCTACACTTTCGCAAAACGTATCATCAAAAGCAAATGATTGCATAGGTTCTAAGCCACTAGAATGATCTACATAGCGCCATTCAATATCATTAAAATATTTGTTACCTAAATCCATTATTGTAATGACTGTGCAGCAGTAATAATTGATAAATTATAGACATCTTCGATAGAGCATCCACGGGATAAATCATTTACAGGAGAATTAAGTCCTTGAAGAACCGGACCAACAGCGTCATAGCCGCCTAATCTTTGTGCAATTTTATAGCCAATATTACCCGCTTCTAAACTTGGGAAAATAAATACATTTGCATCGCCTTGAATTTTTGCACCTGGTGCTTTTTTCTCAGCTACACTTGGTACAATTGCCGCATCAAATTGGAATTCACCGTCAATAACAACATTATCTAATTGTTCTTCAGCTACTTTATCTTGTGCTAATTTCAATGCATCTTGAACCTTAGTCACATCGTCTGATTTAGCAGAACCTTTAGTTGAAAAACTTAACATAGCAACTTTGGGTTCCATGCCGAAACTTTGTGCAGATTTTGCACTTTCTACTGCAATTTCAGCTAAACCTTGTGCATCTAATTCTGGATTAATTGCACAATCACCAAAGATATATTGTTCTTCACCTTTCATCATAAAGAAAATCCCTGATGTTTTAGAAACACCTGGTTTAGTCTTGATAACTTGTAATGCTGGACGTACTGTATCTCCAGTAGAATGTGCTGCACCACTTACTAATCCTGCAGCTTTACCAGTATATACAAGCATAGTTCCAAAGTAATTAACATTGTCTAATAATTCTTCAGCTTGCTCTTTTGTCGCTTTACCGTTACGACGTTCAACAAATGCGTCTACCAACTCTGATTTCAATTCACTTGTTGAAGGATCGATGACTTCTATATTGGCAAGGTCTAATCCTTTGTCATTTGCTAAAGATTGAATCTTATCTTTATTACCTAAAACGATTGGTGTTACATAATCAGTCGCTTGTAATTGCGTTGCTGCAGTTAACACACGTTCATCTTCCCCTTCAGGTAATACAATATTTACATTTTTCCCTGCTAATTTGTCTTCTAATACGTTTAATAGATTAGCCATAATGTCCTCCTTGAAATTCTTTTCATAATAACGTTTACAAAACTAATTATACGTCATTTTAAAATAGAATGCCATTTCACTCTTTTGTAATCATTTACTTAGTAGTTAGCTATTTGTTTATGATAAAATTTAGTATGAATTGAACATATAGTTTTAAAGGAGCGATAAACATGAGTGAAGCAGCCGAAACACTAGACGGTTGGTACAGTTTACATTTATTTTACGCAATTGATTGGGTAACATTCAGATTAGTGCCAGAAGAAGAACGCGAAACTATGATTACTGAATTTAAAAATTTCGTGAACACTCAATCTGAGGCAAGAACAACACATACTGGCGATCAAGCAGTTTATAATATTACTGGTCAAAAAGCAGATTTATTATTATGGTTCTTACGTCCTGAAATGAAAGAACTCAATGCTATTGAAAACGAGCTTAATAAACTACGTATTGCAGATTTCTTTATTCCAACATACTCATATGTGTCTGTAGTCGAATTAAGTAATTATTTAGCAGGTAAATCTGATGAGGATCCTTATGAAAATCCTCATGTAAAAGCTAGATTATATCCAGAATTACCTCATGCAGAATATATTTGTTTCTATCCAATGGATAAACGTAGAAACGAAACATATAACTGGTACATGTTACCAATGGAAGAAAGAAAATCATTGATGTATAACCATGGTATGATTGGTCGTAAATATGCTGGTAAAATCAAACAATTTATTACAGGTTCTGTCGGTTTTGATGATTTTGAATGGGGTGTCACATTATTCTCTGATGACATTCTTCAATTCAAAAAAATTGTTTATGAAATGCGTTTTGATGAAACGACTGCACGTTACGGCGAATTCGGAAGTTTCTATGTTGGCCATATCTTAAAATCAGAAGACTTTAATCAATTTTTCAAAATTTAAATATAAGCCTTATCGATGAATCCTTATTAAATAGGGATTCATCTTTTTTAATTGCAATAAAAAAGTACACTTTGCATGCAAAGTGTACTTCCGACGAGTAGTATCCTTGGGAGAACTTTAATCACTACTACGTATAAGTTAACTACAAAAAATATATTGTCGCTACCCAATATATTCTGTAATAGTTAACTAATATTATTTTAACCATTTTGAAATATTTGAAACATAACTTTAGTGTTTATTTATATAAAAGATGTAATAAGTTTATATAAGTTGACAATTCAACCTGTAAAACCTACATTTTCCAAAATTTATCAAATACCGTCCAACATAAAATCAATCTACATTATATATTTAGACAACTATAATATATCCTCTTTCCTGTCTTATTTATATCGCATTTCAATTTTTATTAAGACACCGTTAACTTTATATAATGGTTTTTTCTCAATACATCCTCTATAATAAATCTAAATTCAAAATTTTAAAAAATTGGTGATTAGATGACAAAAGTAGTGAATGAAAACGATCATGAACGTCTTATTAAAGATGTTGTCATGTTGGCAGCGCGCATTTTACTAGAATCTGGTGCTGAAGGTACAAGAGTCGAAGATACAATGAATCGCATCGCCAAAAAATTAGGCTATCAAGAGAGTAATAGCTTTGTTACAAATACAGTAATTCAATTCCATTTACATAACGAATCAACACCTCGCATGTTCAGAATTAATGCGCGAGATACAAATTTAATTAAGATTTCCCAAGCAAATGAAATTTCTCGTTTGATCACTAAAGGCGCTATCACGTTAGAAGAAGCTAAAGAAAAATTAGAGAAAATATATGTTGCTAAACGAGATAGTAGTCTCCCCTTCAAGGGATTTGCAGCAGCAATGATTGCTATTAGCTTTTTATATTTACAAGGTGGTTCGCTTATAGATATTTTGACTGCCTTACTTGCAGGAAGTCTTGGTTATCTAGTCGTTGAAATACTAGATAGAAAGTTACATGCACAATTCATCCCTGAATTTATAGGATCTGTCGTAATAGCCATTATAGCTGTTGCTGGACATACGCTCATACCTCACGGTGATCTTGCAACAATTATTATTGCTTCAGTCATGCCTATTGTACCTGGGGTATTAATCACAAATGCCATTCAAGATTTATTTGGTGGCCATATGCTCATGTTTACCACTAAATCATTAGAAGCACTCGTCACTGCCTTTGGTATCGGTGCTGGTGTTAGTTCAATTTTAATTTTAGTCTAGGAGAGCTGTTATATGTTTTGGATATTAAATTTTATATTTAGTTTTTTAGCATCGCTGTTCTTCTGCGTGATATTTGATGCTCCTAGAAAATTATATCTTTCTTGTGGTGTTGTAGGTGCTTGTGGATGGATGATATATATTCTCTTCTATAATGGCTTACATGTACATACCATATATTCAAGTTTCTTTGGAAGTCTTGCGTTAGGATTATTGAGTCACTATATGGCGCGTTATAAGAAAGAACCAGCGATTATCTTTATGGTCACTGGCATCATTCCATTAGTACCTGGAGGCCTTGCCTATGATGCTACAAAGAGTTTAGTCCTTTTACATTTCAATAAAGCTATTAATACGATGCTAGAGGTGACATTAATCGCAGGTGCAATTGCGCTTGGATTACTTTTCGCAGATCAGATTTCAAAAATTATTATCTCTGGCTTCGATAGAACGAGAAAGAAATTATAAATCTTATAAGTTTTATATAAGTAAAAAAGTCATGATGAGTATAAGAGTTTCTCTCTTCACTCACCATGACTATTTTTTATGATTTTTGATTTGCTGGTTCTTCAACCATACTTTCTACTTCGTCTTCACTTCTATTTAAAATTAATCTACTTAATTCATCATTATCCATTTTTTTAAGTTTAGGATAGCGAATCGCAAAGAAGATTAATCCTAATACTAACCATACGCCTAATGCAATGTATGATGGTAATGATAATGAAGCTTTAGTTCCTGGTATTAATAATAAACATAAGAAGATAAACGATACGACTGAACCGATAATACCAAATGTTTTGTATATAGGTGCGTACGTATTACTTTGTTTATTATAACTAAATAATTTAGTAGCTGATAAACATGTTACAAAGTATGCAACAGAAACACCTGTTGATGACATATCAACTATCCATGTTAACGCTGTACGTCCTAACCATGGCGCAATTAATGATACACCTACTAAGAAAATAATTGCTACATAAGGTGTTTTATATTTACTGTGAATACGACTGAATACGCGTGGCATAATGCCAGAACGTCCCATTGAGAAAAGCAATCTGCTAGCACTCATTAAGAAACCATTTAATCCAGTAAAGATACCCATCATAATGGCAATGGCTAAAACGGCTAGTCCAACATAACCAAATGCTGATTGTGTTTCAGCACCAGTTAACCATAGTTGGCCATTTAAACTTTTCTGGTTCGTACTTAACCATCCTGTATATAACAACATCACTACATAAGTCATTGATGCTGCAAGTAAACTATATACGATTAATTTAAATGTCTTGTTTGGCGCAAAGTTAAATTCTTCAGCGGTTTGTGGAATATTATCAAATCCTACATAAGCCCATGGCGCAATCGATACAATCGTAATAATTGAGATAAACCAACCTTGATCTGAATTTGCCAATGGTTGTAAATTATCTAAAGCAAAATTATTACCAAAGAATGAACCAAAGAACATGAGTAATACGACAACAACCATCGCTACACAGAAATAATATTGTAATGATCCTGATACGCTTGCACCTCTAATAGCTACAAACATAAATACAAGTAATAATACTGTGGCTATAATGATTTCTGTTATGTAGACATCCCAACCTGCGACAGTATATAATTTCCCATTATTCAATACATTGGGTAATAGGAATTTAATCAATAGACTAAATGCGGTAGCATTTAAAGCTACTACACAGACATACCCGAAGGTTAAGAACCATGAAGAAAAGAAACTCACATATCTACCAAAACTTAAAAAACTAAATGCAAACGCCCCACCTGATACAGGGAATTTTTCTACTAAAGCGCCATAACTTACTGCTATTAAAATCATAAGTAAGGCACCTATTACTATACCGATGGATGCTGCAATGGGACCTGATTGTCCTATCCAGTCACCTGGAAGAATAAATGCGCCCCAACCAATACACGAACCGTATGCAATCGCCCAAACAAACTTCTCTGATAAGTTTTGTTTGAGGTCGCCTCTATCTACCTGTTTATTTTTGTCATTTTCCATAATTAAAAACTCACCTCGAGATATTCATATACCCGAAAAGGTGAGTCATGTAACTTAATTATTAAATTATTGTTATCAAATTTACATGTAATTTGTAAAATCATCAAACATTATGCTGAGAATTTAAATGTAGCAATAATAAGCATTAACCAACCTACGATAAACAAGACGCCTCCAATTGGTGTAATGGCACCTAAAATACGAATTTGAGTCAACGCTAAAACATATAATGACCCACTAAAGAATACGATACCGAAGAAGATGAGCCAACCTGCCCAATTCACATTAATAGACGTTGTACCACTAATCACACCAATGACAAGTAATGCTAAGCCATGATACATTTGATACATTGTTGCTTTTTCCCAAACAGACATGTATTTGTCTGACAGTTTACCTTCTAATCCGTGTGCCCCAAATGCACCAGTACCTACTGCCATCATAGTATTTAAGGCACCTAAAATAATAAATAATTTCATCATAATTTACGTTCTCCTTTATTATTAAAAATCAAATATCGATTCACCGTTACCAATTTCATCATCTGTTGTCATTAAATTAGAATTAGATAACGTTGAGGATGATTGACCTTTATTAGAATGATTTGTATGCGTCACCTTTCCACCCATTGCTTGAATTTCTTCTGGTGTTACATCATCATACGACTTTTGCTGATTTGTTGTCTTCATCAACTTATTCTGTGTATCAATATCTGTATGTGTAAAATCATTATGTTGTAAACTTTGCGAATTCATATTGTTTTGCGTAGATGACGTGTACAGAGATGTAATCGTATGTATGGCATACATATGTTTCTCAAATTCATGTTGTGATGATGATTCATCAGCTTGAACTAATTCACGCTCAATTAATTGAATAATTTTCTCTTTATCCATGTGTTGTATCCTCTCTTTCACACCATTGAATTGGTGTTCGCCCTTTGGATTCTAAATATGCGTTTGCTTTAGAATAAGGTTTGGAGCCAAAGAAACCTCTATAGGCTGATAATGGGCTTGGATGTGGTGATTTTATAATAAAATGTTTAGAGGTATCTATTAACTTTATTTTTTGTTGGGCTGGTTTGCCCCATAAAATAAAGACGACGTCTTCACGTTCTTCGGAAATTGTACGAATCACTTCATCTGTAAATACTTCCCATCCAATATCTTTATGAGAATGCGCTTCTCCTTGTCTTACCGTTAAGACCGTATTTAAAAGTAAGACACCTTCTCTTGCCCAATCTTGTAAATGAGGTGATTGACGTCGACAACCGATATCGTCTTCCAATTCTTGATACATATTTCTTAACGACGGTGGGAATTTCGCGTTTGGTTGAACTGAAAAAGCTAAACCATGCGCTTGATTAGGGCCGTGATAAGGATCTTGTCCTAAAATTACTACCTTGATATCTTCAAATGGTGTTAAATCAAAAGCTTGATAGATATTTTCTCTATCTGGATATACGACTTGTGTTGTATATTCCTTTTCAAGAAAGTCATGCATTGCTTTAAAATCATGTTTTGTTGTTATATTGTGAAATACTTCAGACCATTCCATCCTATTCACCTCAATGGTATTTTAACATAACTATCTCTATAAATTATATCGCCTCTTAAATGTAAACTATATCAATTATTAAGTTTACAAAATTATTTATTTTGTATATAGTGCATATTAAGATGAATTAAGTTTGGAGCGACGTATATGTGTACAGGATTTTCTTTTTTCACTCAACAACATCATCATTATTTAGCTAGAACGATGGACTTTGCATTTGAATTTAACGGCGTACCAACTGTTATACCTAGAAAATTTGAGTATCAATTCGATTTAGAACCTTCAATGAAATTGACCTATGGTTTTGTAGGAACCAATTTAAAGGTGGGCCGCTATCGATTCGGAGATGGTATTAATGAATGCGGTGTAGCGATTTCAAATCACTATTTCACCGGTGAAGCATCCTACAGTAAACATAAGAGATATGGCTATTTCAATATGGCTCCCGAAGAATTTATTATTTGGGTTCTAGGTTTCACTAAAAGCATCCAAGACTTAAAGCAAAAAGTTAAAAAAGTTAATATTATGAACGAGAAAAATGAAACGCTAAATATTGTACCTCCCCTTCATTTTATTATCACTGACCGTGAAGGACATACCGTATCAGTCGAACCACATAACGGCCTGCTTATTGTTAAAGATAATCATGTAAAGGTACTTACCAATGCCCCGAAATTAGAATGGCATGTTGAAAACTTAAGAAATTATGCCTTTTTATCACCTGAGAAGTCTACCAATCAATTAGTTGGTAAAGTTCTTGTGCGTTCTATGGGTTGTGAAGCAGGTACCAACGGTTTACCAGGCGGCTATACATCTACTGAACGCTTTGTTAGAGCAACTTATTTAAGACATCATTTGCCTCAATCAAATGATGAAAGTGTAAATTTAATGAATTGCTTTAAAGTGTTAGACTCAGTGAGTATCCCTCAAGGTGCAGTCGTTGATGCTGAAGAAACGCATTATACACAATATCAATTAGTAATGGATAGTAAGGACTGTGCGTACTACATCAAACCCTATTTCACCAACCAAATATTTAAAATACACTTAGATGAACATTTGCTTACTAAAGAAGACATGACTTTTATAGATGTTAATCATCAGTTGACCATTACACAATTGAATTAAAACAATTAGCCAAGCCAACCATAGCACAATTTTATTTTTATCATACTTGAATCGTGATATGATGGTACGTGTATTAGAAAACATTGGGAGTGAATACAAAATGGCATTAAAAAAAGTATTAACAATTGCTGGTTCAGATACTAGCGCAGGTGCAGGAATGCAAGCAGATTTAAAAACATTTCAAGAGTTAGATGTCTATGGTATGGTCGCTTTAACAGCTATCGTTACAATGGATAAAGCAACATGGTCTCATGATGTGACACCACTACCTATGGACGTATTTGAAAAACAACTTGAAACTGCAATTTCAATTGGTCCAGATGCAATTAAAACAGGAATGTTAGGTACTGAAGAAATTATTAAACGTGCTGGCGAGGTTTACGAACAATCCGGTGCAGACTATTTCGTTGTTGATCCTGTCATGGTATGTAAAGGGGAAGATGAAGTACTTAACCCAGGAAATACTGATGCAATGATTCAATATTTATTACCTAAAGCAACGGTTGTGACACCTAACTTATTTGAAGCTGGACAATTATCTGGCCTAGGTAAACTTACTTCTATCGAGGACATGAAAAAAGCAGCTCAAATCATTTTTGATAAAGGGGCTAAACATGTCATTATTAAAGGTGGTAAAGCATTAGACCAAGATAAATCATACGATTTATACTACGATGGTCAAACATTCTATCAATTAACAACTGATATGTTCCAACAAAGTTACAATCATGGTGCTGGTTGTACATTTGCAGCAGCTACTACAGCTTACCTTACAAACGGTAAATCACCAAAAGAAGCTGTCATTGCAGCCAAAGCTTTCGTTGCTTCAGCTATTAAAAATGGTTGGAAAATGAACGATTTTGTAGGACCCGTTGATCACGGTGCTAATCGTCGAGTTGAACAAATCGACGTACAAGTTACTGAAGTATAGAATATATTATTGCTTTTAAGCTCAAAATGAACATTAACGTTCATTTTGGGCTTTTTATATCGACATACATTTTGAATACTGACTACGCTTAAAGTCGTAGTTTGGACTCCAATGTTCGACCGATACAAAATTGATACTAGAGCCTCATGTTTTTTAGCTAAAAGAGATGTACTATATAAAGTGTAGAGAGACAAAGGAGGCAATACAACATGATTATTCATAAACAAGATATACAAAACGGTGTCCCTATGTATGAAATCATCACGAAAAAGTTCAAGACAATCACAGTTAAATTTGATGAAACTTTAAATGACAATGATATCTATCGCTTGCTCTCTCTACTAGAAAATGACATAGACACTATGCAATTCAGACAAACATGAGTGTTATTTTCAACACCAAGAAGAGATTCATCATTTGCGTTTGAACATTAAGACATTAAGCATTCCATATTGTATAACTGTCCCAAAATGATGGTTTTAAAGTTACTTGTCCCCTAACTAATGTATACTTTAAATGCCACATCCCTAAAATACTCATCTTAATATTGATAGAAAGCACTATTGTTAGCCAAAGTTGTCCCCTTTGGCGCTCAGAGAGAAACTTTGAGCTATGCTAACAATAGTGCTTTTCTTTGTTGAACCATTTTACATATAAGCATAAAAATCCATGATTCAAGCAAAGTGATCTATAATTTCATTAATTTAATTAACGATTTTGTATGTATTTATATCACTCTAGATTTTTATGAATTAAATATAAAATATAATGTTATATTAATTTATGAAAGAGTTACCTTTAAATAAATAGAAAAGGAGTGTTTATATGATAACCAAATGTCGCAATGTCATAACTTTGATACTACTGTTTTTAATGGGATTAAGTATCTTTAGTTTTCTCAATCAAGCACAAGCAAACTCAAATGTAAATCAAGCAACTGCACAATCCAATGGTACTCAAGTTAAAGTAGAAAATAAGGACATACCTAAAGACGTTGACCGTTTAGCGAAGAAAAATTTCCTATCGCATGTTAGTTTGCTAGATCAAGCATCCCACACTACAAAAAGTGCTTATACTTTAGGTGAGCCCTTCAAAATTTACAAACTCAATAAACAAAGTGATGGCAACTTCTATTATCCCGTCATTAATAAAAGTGGCGATGTAAAATATATCGTTGCCATTTCTCCTAATCCTTCTAACAAATCAAAATATTCACTTAACGTTTCCCCTTTCATTTCAAAAGCATTAAATAACTATAAAAATCAAAAGGTAACTATCTTCACTAGTAAAAAAGGATACTTTATAATGGGTGAAGATAAAGCACCTCACTTAGTATTAAAAACACCTCGACAAGATGCTAAATCAGATAGAAATCTGACCAAAGAATCAGCCGTTAGATATAGTAAAGCATTTAATCAAACAAGCCATATCGCAAATCCAATTACTAAGTATCAAACAGCTATTAATCAACAACCCCAATATGTTAATACCCTTAAAAATATGCAAATTAGAGAAACTCAAGGACAAAATGGATGGTGTGCAGGTTACACTATGGCATTTTTATTAAATGCTACGTATAATACTGGACATTATAATGCTGAGATGATTATGAGAGCATTACATCCAAATCTAAGTGGCCAAGCCTTCCAATTCACAGGGTTAACACCTCAAGAAATGATGAGATATGGGCAATCTCAAGGTAGAAATGTCAATTATTTAAATAGAATACCTCAATTTAATGAAGTCGATAGATTAACTAAACAAAATAAAGGTATTGCTTTAATCAGTTCTAGTGTAGAACCTAGAAACGGTATTCATGCAGGTCATGCTATGGCCGTTGCTGGTAATGCTGTATTAAATAATAACCAACGTGTTATTCTCATTTGGAATCCGTAGGATAATGGTTTAACTACGCAATCAGCTGACAGTAATGTGATACCTGTGTCTGATGGTACACATTTTAGATGGAATGCTTCCATTTATGGTTACTAATAAAGTGAAAGTTAGTGGGAATATATGACTCAATTCGAAATAATTAATATTATAGATGTAAATCCCTACTCTCCAAATAGTTCATTCCTTAACGTTTTAGAGGGTAATTGGTTTCCTAAAAATTTTGATACAGCACCTCTTAAATTCGTATTTAATGAAACAATGCAACCCAGTTATTACTGTACCAAATTAGATACTAATCAACGGACCATTGTACTAACTGAAAAATCCACTTTATCTATTGTGATTGAAATATGCATTATCAATCCAAATAAAATCATTTTCAATTTAATAAATATCAATGCTATTGGCGCTTCACCTAAAATGATATTCGAAAGATAATCAATTTAAGGTAACTCTTTCATAGAAACACAAAAAGGCTAAAAGATGAAATTCAAAATTCACCTTTTAGCCTTTCTTTAATGAGTATGACTACTCTATTTTACTTTAAAATGGAACTAGCAATGACGAGCTAAAATAGTCACCATTTTAAATTAAAAGTTTTCTTTATCTTGTCTTTCTTTAACCCACCATAATGCTTCTTTAGGGTGTGCTTCATAATATGCTCTATCTTCTTCGTTATCTACGTTTGGATAAGACCCTTTAAGTGACTTACCAGCTGTAGTGACATGAAGTAATAAAATTACTAAGAAACCTATCACACTAATAGCTGTTAAATAGTACGCTGGTGCTAATACATTACCAGTAGATTCAACTAACCATGATGCGATTAATGGTGTTGTACCACCAAAAATTGATACTGAGATGTTGAATGTGATTGATAACGTACGATATCTAATGTGTGTATAGAAAATTGTTGGTAATGATCCAGGCATTGTTGCTTCGTATGTTGATAAGAAGAAACCTAGGATAAGTACACCAATAATAATAAACGGTAAAGATTTAGTTGCTAATAATGAGAATGCAACGATACTTAATAATGTAAGTCCACCAGTACCGATTAAGAATACTTTTTTCTCTCCGATTTTGTCGGCCATTTTACCAAATCCTAATGCTAAAGGAATCATAATAGCCATCACACAAGTGATAATAACGCTTGTCGTTGTTTCGTCTACTTTCGCTACTTGACCTAAGTAGGTTGGTAAGTAAGCTGTTACCATATAGTTTGTAACGTTGAAGAATACTACAGCAACAAAGCAAACTAAAATATCTTTATAATAATAGCGAATAATACCAAAGAAACCGATTGTATCGCGTTTCGGTGTTGTTGCTACATCATTTTCATAAACTGGTGATTCTTCCAATTTACGACGTAAGTATAATCCAAATAATCCTAAGAATAATCCTAAAATAAATGGAATTCTCCAACCCCAAGATTGCATTTGATCATGTGTTAAGAAGAAACTTAATAACGCAATCATAATTGATGCTGCAATGTAACCTGATAACGTACCAATTTCAAGTCCACTACCTAAACTGTTACGTTTTTTATCCGGAGACGATTCAGCCACATAAGTCATAGCACCTGCATATTCCCCACCAGTTGAGAAACCTTGCAAGATACGTGCCAATAGTAAGAGGACAGGCGCCCATATTCCAATCGTATCGTAGTTCGGTAGTAATCCGATTGTTAATGTTGAAAGGGCCATTAAAATAATAGTCGTTGTTAATACAACTTTACGTCCATATTTATCTCCAATAATACCAAATACTATTCCACCAATAGGTCTAAGTAAAAATGCAATAGCTAGTGCAG
Source organism: Staphylococcus warneri (assembly GCF_900636385.1). NCBI lineage: Bacteria > Bacillati > Bacillota > Bacilli > Caryophanales > Staphylococcaceae > Staphylococcus > Staphylococcus warneri. The sequence goes on from NZ_LR134269.1 coordinate 2,135,622, forward strand.
CAAATGTAAAGATTTGTTGTATTTGAGGATTTTGCACTGGAGAAAAGAAATTTGCTCCTATGTATGCAGTCGTATAAGCATAAACACCAAAGTCAAACCATTCCATGGCATTACCAATACCGGTTGCGACAACGGTTTTTTTCGCTTTTTGAGCGTTGACCATGTTAATATTTTCTTTTTCGAAATCCATGAATTTAAACACTCCCTTTTATATGTTACATAATTATACTCAGTTAAATATCAATGTCAAATTAATTCAAAATAAATTCTTTTCAAAAATACAAGTTTATTCAATTTACAGAATATTTTATTTAACATTTGAACCCGATAGGATTAACTAAGCGTTATGCAAATAATATTTTGAAATGATTATTTTTTTATCTATTTTTAAATATAGGTAGTTTTACCCTCTCTTTCTTGATCCAAACCGTTTAAAATAAACATATTTGTCAATCATTAATGATATCAATGGTTTTAAGGCAACAAACTTGTACTATCTTCAATAAATAGCGCCACCATTCACTTTATCAAATTAAAATTTCTTTTAATTTGATATCGGTGTCATTTCATAATAATGCTTCTTGATTTCACCATAGCTTCATTTTCATAATCAATTGGACAAAAAATACATTTTAAATATATATACATCTTCAGTTATTTTTATTAATTTAGAATCATTGCTAAATTTCGATGTTTTTTGCCTCTCTTTTTCTCAAAATTTCCCGTAAAATCGCTTTTTAAATAATCTATGTAACAAATTTATTATTATTGGTATATTAATTCTATAATTTTAAAATAATGATTTAGTTTATGTAGAAGCAAAATAAATCTTGCCCTTTTTGTATTTCTTTAATAGTTTCAAATTTACTTTGAACATTCTAAATGCCAGCAAAGTAATAACACTTCACTGGCATTAAGATAATCTATTTATAGTATGGTATTGATTTCATCCGCTTCATTTAAAATATAATCTGGATTTTCTCTTAATAATGCCTTTGCGTCAAAAGCGCCCCACGTCACGCCACAAGACTTAATACCAGCTGCTTTAGCCATTTGAATATCATGAATAGCATCGCCAATATATATACTGCGTGCCGGATTAAGATGATGATTCTGAATAATATAGTTGATACCATCTGGATCTGGTTTATAACGTGTTACTTTATCAGAACCAATAGCTTCTTGAATAAATCTACCAAGGCCTAAATGGTCTAAATTTCTCAACAACACATCTGTTTTTTTACTAGAAACCACAAACACCTGCTTCTTTTTTCGTAATAATTGTTCTAATGTTTCAAATATACCGATTACCGAGCATAAATATGTTGTTTCTAATTGACGATACTGTTCCCTAAATAATTCTAACAATTGATTTAATGCATCTTCTGTTAAAAAACGGTCACTCATTTCTATAAATGACTTTTCAATAGGAATACCCATATAATGTACAATATCTGCATCACTTGGTTCAGATAACCCAAATTGTGCAAAAGCTTCTTTAGTTGCTTCAATCGAACACTGCTTAGAATTCGCTAATGTTCCATCAAAGTCAAAAATATAGTTGTCAAAATTCATGATGATCACCTCTAAAGTACATATTACACGTTTAATGATAATATACCTTGCAATACTATTTCAATTAGATATTAACTGGAAGTTCAAAATAATATTGATCATCTTTTTTTAATGTCATTTTGGAAATTGCTCCCATTTGTTTTAACTGTGCATGACAATGATTAGCTTCATTTTCAGTTAAAAAACGAGGTTGCCAATATGTTTCTAAGTTATTACCATAAATAGGATATAGTTTAAGTTTCGAATTATTATTATAATGTAGTTCTAGTTGGGCAATAAAACTATATGGTGGAACGAATCTTTTATCATATTCTCCATTACTATTAAATACACCATTACCAATACTATAAACTACTGTAGTTGTGCCAATTCTTTCAATACTCTGCATTAAATGTGCACCATGACCAATGATTAAATCCGCACCTGCTTCAGATATTGAGCGTGCATATTCACGTTGCTTTGTAGATGTACGTTGAAAATCAACCCCCCAATGACAAATAACAATTACTTTCATAGCATATTTTTCTTTGCATTCTTTAATTTTTTCGAACATCATAGGATTAATACATGCAACACCCGGTTCATCACCGATTGCATAAAAATCAAATTCACGATACATCGGTCTTCTATACCAATAGGCATTAAAAATAGCTATCTTTTCACCATCTTTATTTATAATAAATGGTCTTTCAGCTTTTTCTTGATTTGTATCTGCTCCAATTGTAGAAATTAGTGCATCATTAAACGATTTAACTGTATTTTTCAAACCTTTTATACCACAATCCATTAAATGATTATTAGCTAATGTTACTAATTGAATTCCTTCTTGCTTCAACGCATGAACTGTGTGTTCTTCGGATGCATGCAATACAAACGGCTTTCTTTGTTTTAAATATTGATTATCATCATTGGAAATAGCCGCTTCAAAATTACAAATATTAAAGTCCCCTTCAGAAATCAATGGTCGTATTTTGTCAAAACTGTAATTTCTTCCTTCTGTAGCTAATGCATCATCTTTCCCTTGTCTCTTTCTAATATTGGTATAAAATTCTCCAAAATAAGTATCACCAATAATATTTATTTTCACTGGGTTACCATTATTATTAATTTTATACTCTTCTATTTCTTCTTTATATTCATCTTTTTCATTTATTTTTTTAATACTATTTGCTATTAATGCATCTCTATGAAACGCATCTTTAGCACCTAGAACTACTGTAATGTATTCTTCACCATCAATTTTAGACAAGACGGTACCAATCGAATTACCTTGTCCATAAAATAATCCATGAGAAATCAAGCCGTAAGAAAATAAATTCGATTCTGTTTTATAGTATTGATCTTTAAAACTATAAGATGTACGTCCTAATAAATCTTTGATAAATGGATATTTATTAAACAAAATTTGACTTACTTTAAATAAGTCATCTAATGTTAATTCTTGTTTTACATGACTAATACGACGACTTGTAATATTTAAGGCAGTTTCTGGCTTCATTCCTAAAGATTTAACTTCATTTTTAATTTGATTCATACTATCTTTATTCGAACCAACAACCTTATTCGCTAACATTAATATCGCATTAGGTGAAGCAGTAACTATAGCAGCTGATAAAATAGTATCTAACTTAAGTTTATCTCCTGAATTCAATGGTATTGACCGTGGATTCTTACTTTCTTTAATCGATTGATTATCTGCTTCAAACAAATCACTTAGTTGTACTTTTTTGGCAAAAGTCATATTTAAAATTCTATTAATTAGTAATAAACTACCCACACCCTGATTTTGTACAACATCTTGTCTACCAATAGAAGATACTTTTTCCCCTGTCGAAACTTTAAATGTTGCTACACCATAGCCGTCACTGGGAATTGGATTACTACTACGCGTTGGTTTAATAAAGTTTTGTGAATAATATACTAATCGGTCATTCACTTTTGGGAATTTTCCTCCACTAGTAGAACCTTTTAATAATATCAAATCATCTTCTTCAATAATATTAGATACTTCTTTAGCTAATTCCTCATGATCATCATAATAACCTGCCACCATTTGTTTAGGAAGTTGTTTTAAAGTATATTTAATTTCTTCACCGTATCCAAATACTAAATCAATATTATTATCTATAAGTACTTTAGCTATAGCTTCATGTTGCGGTTTAATCTCTTCTTTTTTCAAATCCATTAAACGACCTAACACAGCAATTTTTCTGCCTTTATAAAATTGTGACTTATAATTTAAAGTTTCTATTCCTTCAATCATAGAAATACCAACAGCATTCCATGAATCATTAATCACTGTATAGTTTGTGCCTTTATGTGTTTGATGAGATTTAATATTTTGCACGCCTTTATTAGGTTGGTAAGATTTTAATTTTTCTAAGACACTACTTAATGGTATGTCCAACAATTTAACAATCGTTAAACACCAACCACATTTTGTGCCATCGCTTTACCAGATAGTTGTGTCGTTACTTTAATCTCTTCCCCTAGGATATTAGCAGTGATCCTAGATGAATCACGTGTTTCTTCAAATGATTTAATAAAACTATGCGACTCTTCATGAAAACCATAAATAATAATATTTTTATTATATTGGCTTACCGTTTGATAAACTGTTTCAAATTCATTCATATCTCTATTTAAGACGACAGTTCCTTGATTATTCATACCTTCAGCAATTCTTGATTTTAGTATTGCAGTTTGATGAATATCTCTTTGATGTGTTGATCCGATAGAAGTAATCATGGCTATATCAGGTACATACGTTTTCATCACGCCCCCAGCTTTCATCCATAAGCTAGAAATAGCAGCCTCTACAACCATATAATCAGGATTAGTAATACCACAAGCAACAGTTATAGGTACGCCTGTGCGTGAATTATGATTTCCTTTTGTCGCAGTAACTTCATGATCAATACTTAATAAGCTTTGCAGCATACTTTTAGTTGTAGATTTTCCTGCTGAACCAGTAATCCCAATCATTTTACCTTCAAAATGATCATATGAAAATTTCGCTAAATATTTGATTGCATTATATGAATTTTCTACTATAAATTGTGGGATGCTGTCATCCAAATATTCGATTGGCCGAGCTGCAATCACACCACTTATGTATGGTTGGAAGTCGTGTAAATTCTTATGTGTATCTTGCCAAATCCCAAAACTTCCAATATTTTGAGTTCCTCTATCCCACGTTTCAGTATCCATAGCAATGAAGAGAACTTTATAGCCTTGTTGACTAAAACGCTTTGTACTTTGCTTATTAATGTCAATATTATTTGCGTACCAGTCTTCAGAAGGTTCACGATACCAATAACCTTCCAGAGCTTGTTCTATTGTCTTTTTATTATAATTCATAAAATTCCCCTTTATTATATTTTAAACATTTAACACCTTTTAATTAGTTATTTTACTTTAATTAATTTTATATGTTTATGATTAACCTTATGTTGATATCTTTCATTATATAGATTTACAACACTTTTTTCATTCATTTTTTATTTAATTTCTTAATTTTACATTGAGTGTTAAGGGAATAGATGTTTTTCTTGTCAATATATATCTATTTTTTAGAAAAGTATTAATTACAGTTAAATTTAATAATAATTTCTAGTTTAAAAAAATATCTAGAATCTCTTTTGATCATTCCAACAAAAAAGTAACTCTCAATTCATGAGAGTTACTTTTTATGATTTATTCTAAATTGGCATGATTATTTTGCATTGTCGTTTCATCGACGTCTAATTGTGCCATTAATCCAATAACTACACTATCTAAAAAGATTTGTGATGATTGTTCAAACAAACTACCTAACGGTTGATCAGACCCAGTGGCATCGTGTTTTGTACCTGCTGGTAATTCAACTACTGTGTCTGCAATTTCACCAATTGCAGAATCTAGTTTAGTTGTTAGTAATACCACTTCTGCTTCAACTGATTTCGCTTTATCTGCTAATAAGCGAAGGTGTTCTGTTGAACCCGAACCGGAAATCACAATAAATAAATCACCTTTTTGAATTGATGGTGTTGTTGATTCGCCAATAACAAATGCTTGCTTGCCTAATTGATTGAGTCTCATTGCAAAACTATTTGCAACGAATCCAGAACGACCCTTACCTGCAACAAATATGCGTGATGATTCAGTTACTTCTGATGCAAATCCATCAAACTCTTCATCTTTAACATGAGATAAAGTACCCTTTAACTCATCTAAAATTAATTGATAATGATTAAAAGTTGCCATCATTATTTACCTTCAATAGCGTCACGACATTGTTTAGCTGCTTCTACAGGGTCATCAGCATTTGCGATACCGCCACCAACAATTACTAAGTCAGGTTCTTCTGCAACAATTTCTTTAATTGTATCTGGTTTAATACCACCAGCAACTGCGACTTTAGAATTTTTAATTACTGATTTAACTTTACGTAAGCTATCTAATGGAGATTGTCCTTCAGCTTGTAAATCATAACCAGTGTGCACTGCAATATAGTCAGCACCCATTTCATCTAATTCTTTCGCACGTTTTTCTAAATCTTGAACAGCAATCATATCTACTAATAATTGTTTGTCATTTTTATGCGCTTCTTCAACTGCTGCTTTAATTGACGCATCTTCAGCTACACCTAAAATTGTTACAACATCAGCGCCGAATTTAACAGCTTGGCTTACTTCATAGTCTGCTGCATCCATGATTTTTAAGTCTGCTAATACTTTAGCATTGCTTATATTTTCATTTAAATGTTGAACGGCAGGTAAACCTTCGTTAATCACAATTGGTGTACCAATTTCTACAATATCAACATATTCTTCTACTTTTTTCGCTAATTCTGCTGCTTCTTCTTTATTTAATAAATCAATAGCTAATTGTAATTCCACTATAATTCATCCTTTCAAATTTATCTGTATTTATCTATCTCATTGAATGAATTACCCTGTACACTTTTATTTTAAACGAAATATAATTTTCAAAATAGCTTAGCTATTCTTTAAGTCTGGTGCAGCCGCGTCATCAACATAGATTTCTACATTTGGATGTGTCTTTAATATTGTAGATGGGATATCTTTGCTTACCGGTTGATTCAACAAGTCATTTATCGCTTGTTTCTTTTTCTCTCCAAACGCTAATAAAATGATTCTTTTAGCTTTAATAATTGATTGAAGACCCATTGATATGGCTTGCTTAGGTACTTCTGACTCATCGTTAAAATATCTACTATTTGCTTTAATTGTACTTTCTGTTAAATCCACGACATGTGTTTCACTTTCCAAAGATGTTCCTGGCTCATTAAATCCGATATGTCCATTTTCGCCAATGCCTAACAATTGAATATCGATTGGCCCTTCAGATTCAATTAATTGATTATAGCGTCTTGCTTCTTGTTCAAAATCAACCGCGTCTCCATTAGGGATATGAATCCGTTGGCGATTAAAATATGGATATTGATTAAATAATATGTCATCCATATAATAATGATAACTTTGTTCATGCTCAGGTTCTAAACCAACATATTCATCTAAATTGAACGTAGTCACTTGTGAGACATCTATTTGATTTTTCTTTAATAGTGTAACTAGACTTTGATAGACATCTGTCATAGTGCCTCCTGTAGCTAAACCTAATTTACTATCTGGGCTATAGTCCATTTGTTTAAATAACTCACAGGCAACATAAAATGATGCTAATTTTTTAGAACCTAAATTAATAATTTTCATAATTAATCACCTCAAAAATTTGCTATCAACCAACATAAAAACAAACCCCTTAATTACATTTGGATTATAACACGATACAACATTTATTTAGTACTAAAGTGATATGCCATCTTTAAAATACTAATATATAGAAATAATTTTAAATTTCATAAAAGAAATTGAGCAGAGATGTACATTTATTGCGTTGTTTTTAGTAAAATAGACTGATAAACACATTGAATGGTGTAAGGAGTGAACGTGTTGGAACCTATCAAATATGAAGAAGTGATGAAATTACTCACATCTTATGAAAATAAACCCGTTTACCTACATGTTGAGACGACAAATGGTGCATATGCTAACCATTTTGATGAACGTGTATTTAATGCAGGTACTTTTTTAAGAAATATACAAGTGACTTATGAACACGCACAACTAAAAGGCGGAGATAAAGATCCATACCGTATCGGTTTAAAACTTCGCGATGGCGGTTGGGTTTATGTTCAGGGACTAACACATTACGAAGTCAACCAAGATAACGAATGTCTCATAGCAGGATTTAATTATGAAGGGCAATTGGCTGCTACATTAGAAATTAGCGAAAAGCCATTTACTATATAGAGGAGGTCAAAATCATGACAGATGAAAGACATGTACTCGTGATATTCCCTCATCCAGATGATGAAACCTTCTCATCTGCGGGAACCATTGCAAGCTATATTGAAGCAGGCATTCCTGTAACTTACGCTTGTTTAACACTCGGTCAAATGGGCAGAAATTTAGGTAATCCCCCATTTGCCACAAGAGAATCATTACCTGATTTTCGCGAAAAAGAATTAGAAAATGCTGCTAAGGCTATTGGAATTACAGATTTACGTAAAATGGGATTGCGAGATAAAACAGTAGAATTTGAACCACATGATCAAATGGATGACATGATTAAAAATTTAATTGATGAAACTAATCCTTCATTAATTATTTCGTTCTATCCTAAATTCGCTGTTCACCCTGATCACGAAGCAACTGGCGAAGCTGTAGTAAGAACCGTTGGACGCATGCCTGAAAATGAACGTCCAAGATTGACTTTAGTTGCATTCAGTAATGATGCCCCAGATATTTTAGGCGAACCAGACATCCAAAACGATATTTCTAAATATAAAGATATAAAAATCAAAGCTTTTGAAGCACATGCATCACAAACTGGGCCTTTCTTAAAAGAATTAGCGAGTCCACAAGTAGATGGACAAGTTCATAGCTTTTTAGAAATCGAACCATTTTGGACATATCATTTCGAATCTTAATGGAGGTTAACAATGACAGAATTTGATTTATCTACACGAGAAGGCCGATGGAAACATTTTGGTTCTGTTGACCCTATCGAAGGTACGAAACCAACTACCAAAAATGAAATGACTGATCTACAAAGCACACACAAAAACTTCTTATTTGAAATAGAAGAAGTAGGTATTAAAAATTTAACCTATCCTGTATTGATTGATCAATTTCAAACAGCAGGTACATTTAGCTTTTCAACAAGTTTAAATAAAGATGAAAAAGGCATTAATATGAGCCGTATTTTAGAAAGTGTTGAAAAGCATTATAACAATGGTATTGAATTAGAATTTAATACGCTCTATCAAGTATTGAGAACATTACAAGAAAAGATGAACCAAAACGCAGCAGGTGTGGATGTTAGTGGCAAATGGTTCTTTGACCGCTTTAGTCCGGTAACCCAAATTAAAGCCATTGGAAATGCTGATGTCACTTATGGTTTAGCAATTGAAGGTACTAACGTAACGCGCAAAGAATTAACGATTCAAGCTGCCGTTACGACGTTATGTCCATGTTCAAAAGAAATCAGTGAATACTCAGCACATAATCAACGTGGTATCGTTACAGTGAAAACTTATTTAAATAAAGATGACATTGTCATTGATGATTATAAAGATAAAATTTTAGATGCGATGGAGGCAAATGCAAGCTCCGTACTTTATCCAATTTTAAAACGACCTGACGAAAAACGTGTCACGGAACGTGCTTATGAAAATCCACGTTTTGTTGAAGACTTAATCCGATTAATAGCAGCTGATTTAGTTGAATTTGATTGGATTGAAGGCTTTGATATCGAATGTCGTAACGAAGAATCCATACATCAACATGATGCTTTTGCACGTTTAAAATATAGAAAATAATAAAAGAAATGCAGTACTTCCAAATATATCAATTTTGGAAGTACTGCATTTTTTATTTTGTCATATGCATTTTCTTTTCACCTGGTCTAACAAAGCACATTGCAATGATACTAATTAATGATGCAACCACTGCAGATACAAACATTGAAGAGTAGCCATAAGATGCTACTAAATAGCCTGTTAATGTTGGCGCAATGACCGTTGCAGTATTAACAAAGAAATGTGTAATACCACCGTATGTACCTGTATTGTTAGGTGTTGTATCAATGATTACAGCCCAATATACGGCATTAGGTAAGAAAATAAATGCGTTTCCAATCATCATTAAAATCATGACCGCTACAATACTATGTGTAAATGGAATGATTAAAAAGCATGTAGCAGCACAAATCATACCTGCTATTGAAAGGCCAGATCTCGCAATACGTAGACTTCCTGTCTTTTTTCTAAGCCAATCTGATAATTGACCACCGAAGTACGCTGTGAAAACTGCCCCAATCCATGGAATCATACCTAAATACCATAATGAATGGATTTCAAAATGATATTCATCCTGTAAATATTTAGGCGTCCAAGTTAAAATAAGAAAGTTAACATATTGGAAACCAAAGTAACCTAACATATTACAAATTAACGTTGTACTTGTAAAAAAATGATACCATTTTTCTTTAGATTGTTCTGTATCAACTGTCTTTTCGACATTTAAACTATCTTCAGTAGAGCGAATAGATCGTAATTCTTCTTCAGAAATTCTTTTATTATCTTCAGGATAATCTGTAAATACCATAGACCAAACAACTACCCAAATCAGGCCTAATATACCTAGCAAGATAAATAGTAATTGCCAGTTAGAAATTGTTAAAAAACCTGAAACAATGGGTGCTGTAATTAATGCACCTAATGGCACCCCAATTAATCCTAATGCCGATAATAAACCTCTTTCTTTAGGTGCAGCCCAATTGGCATTGGTTTTACTAATTGTAGAAAAAATAGGCCCCTCAGCCACGCCAAACATGACACGCAACATGCCGAATCCTGCTAAAGCAGAACCTCCAAATACGGCTATACCTAGTTCACCGGCAAATGCCATAGCAATTTCTACTAATGACCAAGCAGTTCCTGCTACAATCCATACAAATTTCGGTCCTTTTTTATCCGCTGTAATACCCCCTAACAGCGAACCAAACATATAACCATAACCAAAATACCCTAGAATAGAGCCCCAAGCAATCGTATCAAAACCAAATTCTTTGATAATATCCTCTTGAGCGTATGAAATAGCACCCCTATCAATATAATTAATCATTGTCATGATGACAATCATCGTAATAATAAAATAGCGATAACGCTTCATTATGTCCCACCCCTTCATGAACTTTTACACTCGTTAGTAGTGTAGCACAGTTATAATTGGAAGCGCTACCATAAATAGTTAGAATTTTAAAATAATTTTAAAGATTTTATGTTTTAAATGTAATATATATTGTATAATTATCTTTAAAATAACACACACTAATTTAATAGGAGATTAATAATGTATAAAAAATTAACAACTTTATTTTTATTCTTTAGTGTTTTGAGTATTTGTATTACTAATCAAGTCCACGCAAAAAACAAAGAAATTAAAATAACCAATTACACAGTTAACGCTACTACCTCTGATAATACGGGGCATAGTATTTTACCTAATAGTAAAACCAACTTATTTTATTATGATGAAAATGGAAAGAAAATTGATTTAAATGAAACCTATAGTGATGATAATGGCGAAATTAATAATATTTCCATAACTGTTCCTGAAAATATTAAACGATTGTACTTTAACCACAATTTAATAGATAAATCGCAGAACAGTGTCATAGATGAAAATGGCAAACAGAAAAGTTTAATTTCTAGTATAAGTATTCCTAATAATAATGTAATAAATGGAAAGACTAATTACTTATTTGGTGGCAAAGATAAAGCTAACCAAAGTTTTACATACGTACAAACTTGGAACGCATTTCAAACTTTAAAAACTAAAGAGGAAAATAACATAAATTTCACTGTTAATGAACTCAATAAATATAAAGACAAAATATATACACCTTTTTCTTCAAATCCAATAAAAATAATGTATAAAAATTCTGAAAAACCAAGTGGAGCTCTAACTAAGAATAATGAGGATAAAAAGGGAATACTTGAGAAAGATGAACGATATTTACTAATTAATAATCCACCTATTTCAAATAATTATCAATTTTCTAAGCAGCTTGAAGATATAAAAATTAATTTAGCTCATGAATGGGCACATTGGAATATGTTTCAAGTAATAGGACGAGAAGGAATGCCAAGTACTAATTATCAAAGCCATAATAGTTTTAATAGTGATGAACGTATTAGTTATAAAGAGGGATGGGGCGTCTTTCAAGCGAATAGATATACATGGGGATATAATATGAATGTAAAATTGGATACCATGGTTCAGAAGGATAAAATTCAAGATCCTCAATATGGAAAAAAAGATCAACTGTTTGGCAAATCAACTAACTCTACCGTATATCATGTTATAAGAGATTTGTATGACTTAGATAATAATATAGAAGGAAAAGAAGATAAATATAATGTAGCTAAAGATGTTTTTGGAGATAAAAGAAATTACTCTAATCAAGACCTCGAAAAATTATCAGATGGCTTATTGTATATAACAATGAAAGAGAGTAAAGCTACTACATTAGAAGAATATTTAAAATATCTTGATAATAACTTTGTTAATGATAAGCAAGGATTCACTCAAGTCCTTAATACTAATGGTCTAAATTCAAGTGGGCAATTCACTTTAGACGAAAATAATAATAAAATTAATTAAATTAACTATAAATCCGAATGAATATTATTTTTCATTCGGATTTATAGTATTGTTCTATCTGTCTATAAAACTACCAACTATTATTTAAATATATTTTGATATTGAACATAACCAGAGACATAATGTTCTATATCATCAATTCTAACTCTATAACCGTGATGTTTTATAAAGAAACTACCTAATATTCTAGCTGGATTTTTAAAATACATAGCTAATTCTGGATAGAAAAAGCCTGTTCTTTGATAATCTGCTCTAATATGGATAATTTCAATCAATTTCTGTTCATCAATCAATGATTCAACTAGCTCTCTATACCCTTCGGACTTAGCTTTTTGTATCAATCTATATGTTGCCATGAGCATTTCTAAAAATGTAGGGAAGGTTGTTTCACGATTTTTTATATAATCTAGTTCTGTACTTACATTTTTAATTCCAAATTCAAAGTATTTAGCTTCTGGGTTAATTTGTACCAATTCATTTGTACAATAACCTAACCAATGGTCATGGTACTTCCAATAATCTTTAGCAATAAATTGATCAACTAAGCTTTTAACTGTATTCAACCATTTTTCATTGTGATCTTGTTGATACAATCGCATCAAAGCTAAAGCTGCCTCACCGTCATAATAAACAATTCTGAACTTTTCTTTAACAGATAAATCAGGATAATTTAATACATGCGTAGTATCCCATGTGTTTTCATCTATCATTGCTAAGATACCATTTGCTACCTTTTGTGCTGCTTCAAGGAATCTTTCATTATTGTGGTTTTTCAAATATTCACATACTGCAAATATAAATGATGCATTTTGTCCTAATTTAATCTCATTTACATTTTTTGTATCATCAAAGACATACGCATTGCCATTACTTTCATAAATATGATTTTCAATAACGTAATTAATAGCTTTTTCTGTGGAATTTAATGGCTCTCCTAGATAGTTTAATCCTTCAATTAACGCATAAGTGGATGACGAATGACGTAAAATATTGTAAAAGCCTATTTCTTTATCAAAATGAGGGAAATACCCGTAATTAAATTTTCCACTATCTTCCATCATATTTTCTAAAAAGTGTGCACTACTCTCTATCATTCCATCAATTTCTTCACTTAAATTATCTACTTTTCTTAATCCCTTTTTATAACCTTTTGAATGTAACTCATAAACTTTTCCATCATCTAAAAAGTATGATTTAGTAAAAAATTTAATTACAGTTTTAGAATCATATAATTCATGTGAATACACACGTTTGTAATTTGTGTATTTTCTCATGTAATTGTTAATATTGTCTTCGGATAAAAATAATTCTTTCGATTTTTTATTTGGTCTAACAAAAGCATTTACATTTATTTCTTCTGGTAAAAATGCAATGTTCCAGTTTTGATCTAGAGCAATACCAAAGTCAATATAATTACGTCTAGTATTAACCAATTCTTTTTTTAATATGTCAAATGGTATATATTCATAATTTGTTACTATATCCACTTTAATCCAAGTTGGTAACTCACCTGCTTTTTTCTTGAATTTTTGACATAGCTTATTAATTTCGCGTTCCAAATAATTAGTTTTTTTCAAAAGTTTTACCTGTGCTTTAATAGATGGTTTCCCCAAGCTTATAAACACATAACCTTCAATACTTTCTTTACTATTAATTTCTTCTATTAAATTTTTAATATTATTCTCAATTCCCATATTTACCTCCATTTTCAACATTTATGTATGTATTATTCATTATAACAACTATAACTTAATTATATAGTTCTTTATTAAAATTTTAAATAAAGCCAGGTCTAATAGACCTGGCTTTATCAACATTTTATATGTTGAATAATATTAATTATTATTTGTTGTCTACATCTTTTTTACGGCGTCTACCGAATAAGAATAATGATCCTAATCCAGCGAATAATGAACCGAATAAAGTAGCACTATTTTGATTTGAATTTTCACCAGTTTCCGGTAATGCTTCATCATCCGCATTATCTTTATCCGCATCTGCATCAGAGTCTGCATCCGCATCGGCATCTGCATCGGCGTCGGCGTCAGCATCCGCATCAGCATCAGAGTCTGCATCCGCATCGGCATCTGCATCTGCATCAGAGTCTGCATCCGCATCGGCATCTGCATCTGCATCAGAGTCTGCATCTGCATCGGCATCGGCATCTGCATCTGCGTCAGCATCCGCATCTGCGTCTGCATCTGCATCCGCATCAGAATCGGCATCGGCATCCGCATCAGAGTCAGCATCTGCATCCGCATCGGCGTCTGCATCGGCATCCGCATCAGAATCGGCATCGGCATCTGCATCCGCATCAGAATCGGCATCGGCATCTGCATCCGCATCAGAATCGGCATCGGCATCCGCATCAGAATCGGCATCGGCATCCGCATCAGAATCGGCATCGGCATCCGCATCAGAATCGGCATCGGCATCCGCATCAGAATCGGCATCGGCATCCGCATCAGAGTCAGCATCTGCATCCGCATCGGCGTCTGCATCGGCATCCGCATCAGAATCGGCATCGGCATCCGCATCAGAATCTGCATCGGCATCCGCATCAGAATCTGCATCAGCATCCGCATCAGAGTCGGCATCGGCGTCAGAGTCGGCATCGGCGTCAGCATCCGCATCAGAATCTGCATCGGCATCTGCATCGGCGTCAGAGTCGGCGTCAGCATCCGCAGCTGCGTCAGCATCCGCATCTGCGTCAGCATCCGCATCAGAATCTGCATCGGCATCTGCATCCGCATCGGCGTCAGCATCGGCATCTGCGTCAGAGTCGGCATCTGCGTCAGCATCCGCATCTGCGTCGGCATCTGCATCCGCATCGGCGTCGGCATCTGCATCCGCATCGGCATCCGCGTCGGCGTCAGAATCTGCATCCGCGTCGGCATCCGCATCAGAATCAGCATCGGCATCCGCATCAGAATCAGCATCTGCATCTGCATCTGCATCGGCGTCCGCATCAGAATCTGCATCGGCGTCGGCATCAGCGTCGCTGTCATCACCATCAGCAGAACCGTTTCCATGTTTCATTATATTTTCATTATCCCAGTAATAAGATCTGAAATTATTATTATTATCATAATTCGTTTCGGTTACTCGTGTTTTAACATTATTATTACTTTCATCATAATGTCCATCTACTATTATAATGTATGCTTTATTTGTATCTCCAAATTTAACATTTATTGAATTATTTCCAGTATCTGAAATCCACCCATCAAAATCACTAGTAACATCTACTAAATTGGTATCTTGAGGGTTAACATAGTAACTCTCTGCTAATTTAGAGACATCTTTAACTTCGTAAACTTTAATATTTGTGTTTTCTATGTTTACTTTAGCACTACTTTCATCAATATTATCAGTATGTCCCTGAATATTTACATTCATATTTCTAAGATTATGTTCCATTGGATTAACATAGATAGTTTGTTTATACTCATTCAAACCTGATGTTTTATCGATCTTAGTGATGAATGAACTTATATTTGCACCCTGCACGTCATTCTGTCCTTGAACTGGAGAACTATATTCAATATTTATACTTGATTCATAATTTTCTCCTGCAATTTCAAAATTTAAAGGATATTCCCCACTAAAAGGTGTATTTTTTCTATCTGTCCAAATTGGTAGCTCAAATCTACCTTTTACATTTTGTTTATTATTTACAAAATCAGTAAATATATATTTTCCTTCTTTATTTAAAGTATCGTAAGTTCCAGTAGCAACAATATCTCCATTTGCATTCTTTAAGTCAGGTAACTTCATAGTATTATTTGCATTACTATAATCGATGTCTCCATCTATAGTTATGTTTTTTGGTATTTTAAAGGTAAAATAGTCTCCAGATTTAACGCTATCTTCTATGTTGAAGGAAGTGTTCAACTTAGTATTTCCACTATGATTTGGATCAATTGTCTTATTATCGAAATTGAATTGATCAACACTCACTTTATTATTTACATTTGTTCCACTAGTTTCAGCTGTCAATCTTTTCATTTCTATTCTATTATTTGGTTTTGAAGTACCTTCAATTGAACGTGTTGTGACATAAGTATTTTCTGATTCCTTTTTATTGGAATAATCTTGTGCTAAAGCACTTACTAATGTGTCTTCGTCTAGATTATT
This sequence comes from Staphylococcus warneri, assembly GCF_900636385.1. Lineage (NCBI taxonomy): Bacteria > Bacillati > Bacillota > Bacilli > Caryophanales > Staphylococcaceae > Staphylococcus > Staphylococcus warneri. The sequence continues at coordinate 2,152,070 of NZ_LR134269.1, forward strand.
ATAATCTAAGTCTAATTTTTCAACTTGTGCCTTTGTTTCTTCTTGACTTGTATTATTTACATTAGCAATATAGTTTGTTAACGCTTCTTGTTTATCTTGAGTTGTTGATGCCTTTTGAATATCATTTACTACTGTATCAAAATCTTGTGTTGTATTTGTTTCTAATGATTTTTGAGATTGAGTTGTATGTTGAGATACTTGTTTTGTAGTCGTTTCTTGAGAATAAGTTTGGTTCGATTCTGGAGCTTGATCTGTAATTATTTTAGATGTTGATGCTTCTTTTGTTTTCTCAGCTTTTGGTTCTTCTTCTGTTGTTGGTGCTTCTTTGGTTGTTTCTTCTTCTTTAGTCGTGTCGGCTTTTGGTTTTTCCGCAGTTGCTGGCGCTTCTTTTGTTGTATCAACTTTTGGTTCTTCTGCTGTTGCTGGCGCTTCTTTTGTTTTCTCAGCTTTTGGTTCTTCTGCTGTTGCTGGCGCTTCTTTTGTTTTCTCAGCTTTTGGTTCTTCTGCTGTTGTTAACGCTTCTGAAGTAATTGCTTCATTTGTTACATCAACTTGTTCAGGGTTGACATTATTGTTAGTTGCTTGTTCATTTGTTTGGACGCCACCTTTTTGTTTAACACTATCTTGAGAGGCTGTATCTTCGTTAGATTGAGTAGATTCTTCAGTACTTGTCTTCTCAGAAGCATGTGCTTCATTATTACCAATACCGAATACTAATGTGGCACCGACTAATATTGATGCCGTCCCCACTGTAAAACGTCTAATTGAATATTTGTTAAGTTTGTTTGGTAAAAAATCCATTCTTTTATTCATTTACTTCCCTCCAAAGTATATATATTTATATGTAATAAACATTTTATTCTTATGTTTATTACACAACATGATAATATACCAATCAATGTTTTGCAATATATATTATTTTGTAAATATTATAATAAATTTTGAGTTTTTTGTATTTTTTGTATTTGAAATTATTTAAAACTATATTTTATAATATCGTTTATACTTAAGGTTTTGAAATATTGCATTTAACAAATAAAAATTATCAATTCTTATAAACAACAAAAAACTCAAACAAGTTTTATATAATGTAGATATTTAGAAATTAGTATATTTTCCACCTAATCTTTAATATCTATTTAATACTTGTTTGAGTTGCTTTTAATCATTTTCTATTTTAGTTGTGCTTTTATTTTAAATGGTCATATGGACTATTATTTACGAAAGAAACAATTTGATCTACAAATAATCTGGCACGTAACTGGAATTCATCATCTTCTAAATATAATGTGCCATCATCTAATTTAGCGTAATCACTATCATGCGTAGCAATTTGTGTAGGTACAGCTATGCCTAATAAACTTCTCACGATAATTCTTAAATGTGATAGTGGTTCAGAACTTACAATACCACCACTATTTCCAATCAATCCAACAGGTTTCATTTTAAAGTAATCCATATTCAAGTGGTCTAATGCATTTTTTAAAATACCTGAAAATGAACCGTGGTAATTAGGTGTTCCTAATATGAAGAAATCCGCTTCCATAGCCTTACTTTGTAGTAAATCAACATTATTTTTAATCTCTTCAGTCGCTTGTGTTGTCCCTGCAAAATCAAGTTGATGTATAGGATTTTTCGCTAATTCAAAAATCTCCAACTCTACACCATGTTCTTCGAATTGACCTTGTAAATATTGGGACAATGCGTGTGTATGAGATCCTAATTGTGCACTGCCGATAATTGCTAGTCCTTTCATTATCTATATCTCCTTTGTCGATTATATTATTTTTTCTGATCAATCAATTTCATTATAGCTTTACCAACACCGCTATTTTCATTAGTGTCAGTAGTGTATGTTGCAATTGCTTTCACTTCCGGTGCAGCATTTTCCATTGCAACAGGATAGCCAACACGTTCTAACATAGACATATCATTCAAATTGTCACCGAGCGCCATCACGTTTTCCATTTTCACACCTAAACGTTCTGCGATTGTTTCTAACGCAATACCTTTTTGTGCATCTGAGTGGGTAATCTCCAAATTCCCTCTTGAAGAAGACGATATAGCTAAGTTAGGTGACGTTGCAAGTTCTTGCCCAACACGATCCATTTTTCCTAAATCAGGATTAAAGGCTAACACTTTCATTATTAACTCACCAGGGATGTCCTCTATCGCATCATAGCTATCAACAACTTTTAAAGTTCCATTATCAATACGTTTTTGAATACCATTTTTAATTTTTTCAACATCTGCTTTTTGACCTGCTCTCTCAGCAATATCAATATAAATATCCAAATCACGTTGTGGATCTTCAGTATAAATACCTCTATTAGTATAGATTTGGTAATAAATACCTTCTTCTTTTAATTTTGAAGTAACTTTGTGTACTAATTCATGATTCAAATGAGAGGTACTCATTATATTGAATGTTTCATCTCGAACCTCTGCCCCATTCAAGCAAATATAAGGCACTTTCAAATCTGTTTCAGCTACTGGTGTGTTAGCTTCATAAAATGCTCTTCCTGTCGCTATGACTACAGTAATACCTTGTTCTTGGGCATATCGAATTGCTTGCTGATTTTCTTCTGAAATTTCGTGTGCCGCGTTTAATAACGTACCATCCATGTCTGTTGCTATTAACTTAATCATTCGTTAACCTCGTTTCATACTATATAGTATTCATTATATTAAAGATTCGTGGATTGACAATGACTTACCTTACTACTCTATTCTAACAAATCCGATTCATGATTTAGTATAGCCCGTTTGTCGGATTTTTTCTTTTCTCTTAACTTTCTAAAGAAGTTTCTTAGTAAATCACCACATTGTTCTTCTAACAATCCACTTTCCACTTGTGCTCTATGATTAAAATCCGGTTGATTCAATAAATTCATTAAACTTCCCGAACATCCCCCTTTAGGATCTGCTGCGCCATATTTAATATATGGAATTCTACTCATCACAATAGTGCCTGCACACATCACACAAGGTTCTAGTGTGACATATAAAGTACAATCTTCAAGACGCCAACTACCTAATACTTTTGCTGCTCGTTCAATAGCTAAATGTTCAGCGTGGGCTGTAGGTTGTTGCAACGTTTCTCTCATATTATGCGCTCTTGCTATAACATGATTATTCTTAACTATAATTGCACCTATAGGAACTTCTTCTAGTAGTTCGGCCTTTTTAGCTTCTTTGATTGCAATTTTCATATAATATTCATCAGTTTCCATTCGTGTCCAGACACCTCACTTGTGTTACAATACTCACTGTCTATCTTAACATTTGGAGAAGTGAATATGAATAAACCATTTATCGCAATTGAAGGTCCAATCGGTGTTGGAAAATCTTCTCTTGCTCACAAATTAAGTCAATCCTTAGATTTTTATGAAGAAAAAGAAATTGTCGATGAAAATCCATTTTTATCTGACTTTTATGATGACATTTCAAAATGGAGTTTCCAAACAGAAATGTTCTTTTTATGTAATAGATATAAACAGTTTAAAGATATCGAGTCAATTCACAAAGGTATAGTAAGTGATTATCACATTTATAAAAATAAAATCTTTGCTAAAAATACATTAGACCGTCATGAATTCAATAAATTCTCACGTATATATGACATTTTAACCGAAGATTTAACAATGCCAAATACAATAATCTTTTTAGATGCAGAATTAGATGTATTAAAACACAGAATTGCTAAAAGAAATCGTAGTTTCGAACATCAAATCGAAGATGATTATTTACTTGCTTTGAAACGTGACTATCATACTTTTTATAGTTCTTTAAAAGATAGTGATGTTCAAGTATTACACATCAACACGTCAAATATGGATTTTGTCACTAATGACAAAGATTATCAAGAGATACTTACTCAGGTAAAATCAATGATTGGAGATAAATAAAATGAATTCATTTAACATACCACAAGACGCCATAATCACAATTGCAGGTACAGTTGGTGTCGGTAAGTCTACCCTCACTCAAGCTTTAGCAAATAAGTTAAATTTTAAAACCTCATTTGAAAACGTAGATCATAATCCCTATTTGGATAAATTCTATCAAGATTTTGAGCGTTGGAGCTTTCATTTACAAATCTACTTTTTAGCAGAACGTTTTAAAGAGCAAAAACGTATGTTTGAGTATGGCGGCGGGTTTGTACAAGACCGTTCTATATATGAAGATGTAGGTATCTTTGCCAAAATGCATGAAGAACAAGGAACTATGAGTAAAGATGATTTCAGAACTTATTCAGAACTATTTAATGCCATGGTCATGACACCTTATTTTCCAAAACCAGATGTTCTTATTTATTTGGAATGTGATTATGATGAAGTCATTGAACGTATCAAACAACGTGGTCGTGAAATAGAAATTGATACCAACCCTGAATATTGGCAAAAATTATTTGACCGTTACGATCATTGGATTAATAACTTTAATGCTTGTCCAGTCGTTCGCGTGAATATCAATGAATATGATATTCATAACGACCCCGACACACTAAATCCTATTATCGATAAAATTGCACATGTTATCGATACGTATCGTCAATTTGACCCAAGATAACCAAAAACCAAATAGATAAGCTCCCAACATTAGTAACCACATCTATAGTGGCCACAAAGTCGGGAGCTTTTTTTTATTTAATAAATACTAACATTATTGTTTATCAAGCACTTGTTTAACTTCTTTAGCACTTTCAATGATGACATCCGCTTCGTGAAGTTCTTCTCTTTTAGCGATACCCGATAACACACCAATACTCAATCCTAAATGTGCATTAATTGCAGTCTTCATGTCATTTGCGGTATCTCCTACAATCACTACTTGTTCTGGTTTAACATCATAAGCTTCGAATAATGGGTCTAATACTTTGGGACTCGGTTTTTCTTCAGCATGTGTTTCTGTTGAAATAACTAAATCGAATAAATCTTTTGATTGGGTTGCTTCTAAAAATTGAGTAACTCCTTTGTTGGTATCACTTGTTACAATACCTATTTTATAGCCATCTTGACGTAAGGCTACAATCGTATCATAAACACCATCTATCCAATGATTTTCTGGCTCTCTTGAGTCTACTAACTCTTGGCTCGTATTTCTTGTCCATTCAGAAGTATCTTGACCAGTAACATCATCAAAGGATTTAATCATTTCGCCTAGCGACCCTGAACCCATTACAGAATCTGGAACAATCTTATCATCTAGTATGCCTAATTGTCTGTGCGCTACTTCTTTATCATGAACAGGAAATGTATCTAACAATTTATCAACAAGACGTATACCAATTTTTTCCCAACTCTTATCAAACTCTATTAACGTGCCATCTTTATCAAACAGTATCCATTCCATTGATATCACTACACTCCATATTTTATTTTTGTTTCAATACGTATTATTGTAGTACAACCATAGTTAAAAATGTAGGAAAGTTACTTTTAAGTCGCTTCTTGGATTAAAAATAATTATTTTAACTATACGAATAATATTATAACTTTAACGCATATAATCGCTGTATTATTGTTTATTAAAAAAGCTAGAAACCTTTAATAAAGGCTCCTAGCAATAATTTAAAATTTTAGTATCTAGGCACTACAAAACGCCAACCGTGACGATCTTCTAGCGAACCATTTTGAATACCTGTATATTCATTATAAAGTTTTGTCGTAATTTCACCTGGTTCATTGTTGTTAATAACAATTTCTCTATCTTCATAACGTAAAGTACCTACTGGTGAAATCACTGCTGCTGTACCAGTACCAAATACTTCTGTTAACTCACCTTTGTCGTACGCTTCAAATAATTCGTCAATAGAAACTCGACGTTCTTCAACTTCATATCCTAAATCTTGCGCTAACTCGATAATAGATTTACGTGTAATACCTGGTAAAATACTACCATTTAATGCTGGTGTAACAATTTTTCCATTTTCAACAAAGAAGATGTTCATACTACCTACTTCTTCAACATATTTTTGTTCAACACCATCTAACCAAAGCACTTGGTCGTAACCTAATTTGTTAGCGTTCGTTTGTGCTAATAAGCTCGCAGCATAGTTACCTGCTACTTTAGCAAATCCTACACCGCCACGTACGGCACGTACATATTCGTCTTCTACATAAATTTTAGTGGATTTTAATGTGTCACCACCATAATAAGCACCTGATGGGGATAAGATAATTAATAATTTATACGAATGAGATGCTCTTACGCCAAGAATACCTTCAGTCGCAAATACAAAAGGACGGATATATAATGATTGGCCTTCACCTTCTGGGATCCAATCACGTTCAACATCTACTAATTGTTTCAAACCTTCCAATAAGACATCTTCATCCACTTCTGGCATTTCCAAACGTGCTAAAGAATTATTAATTCGTTTAAAGTTTTCATCTGGGCGGAATAAAACAACTTCATCATTATATTTATATGCTTTCAAACCTTCAAATACAGCTTGACCATAATGTAAACCTTGAGCAGCTGGTGAAATTTCAAATGGTGCATAAGGCACTATTTTTAAATCATGCCAACCCTTATCAGCATCATAATCATAACTCAACATATAATCTGTAAAGTATTGACCAAATCCTAAATTCGAATTATCTGGTTTTTCTTTTAAAGTATCTCGTTTCTCAAATTTAACTTGTTCTGTCATGATAACGGCCTCCTAATATTGCTACCAATATAAATAGTTATACTAGATTATAGCAATCGTATATATACTATTCAATAAATTTTCCGAAAATTCAAACTAAATACTAATATGTATAATATATCTTAAGTAAAACACTATCGCTTTTATCTTACAAGTCAAGTAACTGCTCGAAGATAAAAAATCACTCCTTCTAATGTAAAAATAATTAGAAGGAGTAAAACTAACATTTACTACGTTATATTTAATAAGCAGATTATTTTGTTGCTTTTTCTTTAGCTTCAATAGCATCTAACATTAATTTAGTCATACTTTCTAAATCATATTTAGGATTGAAGCCCCATTCTCCACGTGCACAACTTGTATCGATACTATCTGGCCAACTTTTAGCAATACCTTCTCGTACAGGATCCACATCATAGTCTAACGTAAAGTCTGGATAATGTTCTTGAATAGCTTCTTTAACCATTTCTGGATCAATACTCATAGCACTTAAATTATAACCATTTCTAGTTTCTAATTTAGCACCATCAGCTTCCATTAATTGAATAATAGCTTCAATTGCATCGTCCATGTACATCATATCCATAAATGTACCTTTATCAATATAGCTTGTATAATGATTTTCTCTAACTGCTTTAAAGTATATTTCTACAGCATAGTCTGTAGTACCGCCGCCTGGTTCTTTAACATGTGAAATTAATCCTGGGAATCTTACACTACGTGTGTCTACACCAAATTTAGTAAAGTAGTACTGGCATAATAATTCTCCAGCAACTTTATTGACACCATACATTGTTGTAGGTTGTTGAATCGTTACTTGTGGCGTATTCACTTTAGGTGTTGAATCACCAAATGCGCCGATTGAACTTGGCGTGAAGAAATGTAAATCGTATGTACGTGCTGCTTCTAAAGCATTCATTAATCCACCCATATTTAAATCCCAAGCAAACATAGGGTTCTTCTCTGCTGTAGCTGATAATAAAGCAGCCATATGCATTAACGTATCAGCTTCGAAATTTTTAACTAATTCAAACATTTTGTCACGATCTGTTACATCTAGAATTTCAAATGGTCCATCTTTTACTGGCGAATCAGCTTCTGGTTCTCTAATATCCGTAGCTAGTACATTATCTGTACCATAAATTTCTCTACATTTAACTACTAATTCTGTACCTATTTGTCCTAAAGCACCTGTTATCATAATTTTTTTCATTATAAATCTCCCCTTGTGTTTATAGAAAATTCGTTGTCTTTCTCGTGTGAACAAATTCTCGATTTACATCTATATTATAATATAAAAGCGTTTTCTTGTATATATAGTGAGTACAAAGTTAGAATTTCTAATTTTTGATATTAAACCAATATCTAGTTATAAATTTAAATTTTTTAGGTACAATGTCATATACGTTAATCAAATATTAATAAACCTTAAAATTACAGTAAATTATGTTTATGCAATATTTTTATTTAAATTTTATATGCTAAAATTGACTTGTTATATTTTTGATTATTAAGGAGGCCAATATGAAGCGTCTATTTTTTTCATTTATTTTAATCACGTTGATTTGTTTAGGATTTATCAATCATCCTGTACAAGCAGCTGAAAATCAAAGTGACAATCAAAAGAGTAATACCACATCAACTCAACAAATAAATACAAGTAGCCAAGAATCAAGGCCAAAAGCCACCACAGAACAGCAACCTTCAAAAGATGATACTACGACATCGTTACCTGAAGATAAAACTAATAAAACGTCTTCTAATAATAACCATGAAAATCAGCAAAATATTTCTGTACATAATGAAGAACTAGCTAAGTATCAAAATAAAGCAATTGATACAAATACTCATAGAGATGACAACAATTCAACAGTTAAGAGTAATAAAAATACTACAAACATAACTTCTTATCATTCAAATACACAACACGAACAACCAAATTCAAATACCAAGGAACAAGTAGTAAATATTAACAAGAATTCAAATGCACCAAAGCAACAGTTAAAAGAACAGCAATCTTCAACTAAAAATCAAAGTAACAATGATAAAAATCATCAACAGCAGGCTGATCAGAACAAGCAACTATATATAACTTCTACACAAAAACAAGAAAAAGCTAAACATCATGACAGCTCGAAAACAGAAAGTACTAACAAAAATGAACATACAATTTTACATACTAACGATATCCATGGCCGCTTTGTTGAAGATGATGGAAAAGTTATTGGCATGCCTAAGGTTAAAGGTCTTAAAAATAAAGAAAAGCCCGATTTGTTATTAGATTCTGGTGATGCTTTCCAAGGCTTACCTGTCTCTAATAACTCTAAAGGCGAAGAAATGGCAAAGGCTATGAATAGTGCCGGCTATGATGCCATGACCCTAGGCAATCATGAATTTGATTTTGGATATGACCAACTACTTAAATTAAAAAAGCAACTTAACTTTCCAATGATTACTTCAAATGTTTATAAAAATGGTAAGAGTGACTTCAAACCATCAACAATTGTCAAAAAAAATGGCGTCCGTTATGGCATTGTTGGAGTAACAACACCAGAGACTAAAACTAAAACTTCACCATCGGCTGTTAAAGGTGTTGAATTTAAAGATCCACTGACAAGTGTAAAACATGCTATGAATGACATTAAAGATCAAGTAGATGTTTTTGTCATTTTATCTCATTTAGGTGTAGATCCTAATACTAAAAAAGAATGGCGTGGCGACTATTTAGCAGATCAATTATCGAAAGATAAATCATTTAAACAATCTATCATTGTATTAGATGGACACTCTCATACTGTCATTGAAAACGGTAAATCTTATGGTAAAAATGTATTAGCTCAAACTGGAACTGCCTTAGAAAATGTCGGACGCATCCGATTCAATAGAGAGAATAATCAAACCAAAAATCTTAAAGCGGATTTAATCAACGTCGCTGACACAAAAAATATTAAACCTGACACTAAAATTGAAAAACAAGTAAACAAAGCGAATGATGACTTCTTAAAAGCGACATCAACAGTCATTATTCCTAATAACAAAGTGAAACTTAATGGTGAACGCAATGTTGCCCGTACACAAGAAACAAATTTAGGTAATTTAATTACTGATGCAATGGAGGATTATGCTTCTAAGAAATTTAGCCATCGCCCTGATTTTGCTATTACAAATGGTGGAGGCATTAGAGCATCTATCGATAAAGTCAAAGTAACACAAAATGATATTATTACTGTTTTACCTTTCGGAAACTTAATATCTCAAATAAAAGTAAAAGGTTCCGATGTTAAAAAAGCTTTTGAACATAGTCTAAGTGCGCCTACAGAATCAAAAGATGGCAAATCACAATTAACGGCAAATGGCGGCTTCTTACAAGTATCTAAATCTATTCGTATTGGATTCGATATTACTAAAAAGTCAGGCAATAGAGTTACGGATATTCAAATTCTTAATCATGATACTGGAAAATTCGAAAAGTTAGACCCAAATAAAACATATTATGTAGCAACAAATGATTTCACCGCTAATAAAGGTGATGGCTATGACATGTTTGGCGGTAAACGAGAAGAAGGTGTTTCTTTAGATGAAGTAGTTGCTCAATACATTAAAAATGCTGATTTATCTAAATATGATACCAACAAACCTGAAAGAATCATCAATGGTCAACTGTCTCAAAATAATAAACATAATGACAAAGTCGTTCCACTTCCAAAAACAAAAGACATTAAAACGACTTATTACCCTGGAAATAATGTAGCGACAATCTCATCACATCAAAGAAACCACTCAGATAAGTCGTCACGCAATCCGGTTAGTCGTATCGGTACCTATCAACCTAGCAGTAAAATAACTGCAGCGACTCAAAACAATACGCATCAGAATAATAAGCCATTAAATAAAAAGCAGATTGAAGCATCAAATCAAAGCTATGAACAAAACAAAACTAATATGTTTAATACACAATCAGCTTATCTGAGACACGCAACATCATACACTCAATCAAATTTAGATATCGTAAAATCTAACACTAAAGATATACAAAACATGTATAATGGAGAGCCTTCTCAACAATCGAAACATACAATTTCAACTGTACTTCCTAATACAGGAGATAGTAATCATTCTGATGTTATCGCGCTATTAATAGCGATAACTGGTATCACTTTATTATATTCACGTAAAAAATCTGCATAATATAAAGAAGGTCATGAGACAGTATTGCATGTCTCATGACCTTCTTATTACAATCTTTATTCCATTAAAAAATCTTTAAATGTTTGTGGTTTATCGTTAACTAAGTTTTCAAAATCGTTAGATTGTTGATCCAGTAATCCCCTTGCACCCGCTTCATACATGGATGCTAAAAGTGCTCCAAATCCTTTTGGTTCATCATACATATTTGCAAACGTCTCTAATGAAACAGGTTCATATTTAATTTCTGTTTGAGATACATCTGATAAAATATCTGCAAGCTCATACATATCATAACTATATCCTGATAATAAGTAACGTTCTCCCCATGTATCAGGATTTTCTATGATGGCAATGATACCTCTTGCAATATCATGTCTAGTTATATAATTAATTCGTCCTTCACCTACTGGATATATCAACTTATGCATATCCATTAATTCTGGAAGATACGGTTTCAATGGATCCATATACATTGCCATTCTGACATATGTATAATCAATACCGCTTGAAGCAAGAAGACGTTCAGCATATCCAAAGTAAGGACTCATATGGAAAGGATTATTATGTTGATCAGCATAATATCCAATATAAATTATATGACTAACACCGCTTTGCTTTGCTGCACTAATTAGATTCTCTACTTCTGGAATTCTTTTAATAGATGGATGTATGATACTTGGTATAAAAATGACCGTATCCATATCTTGAAATGCTGTAATCATACTTTTTTCATCAAAATAATCTAATTGCCTTACAGAAACATTATCTCTCCATTGTTCTGGAACTTTCTCTTAATTTCTTACCCCTATATAAAATCGGTCAATACCATGTTCGATGGCTTGGCTAGTAATATGATGACCTAAATTTCCTGTAGCACCTGTTAACATTATATTCATTTCAGTCAGCTCCTTTATTTAAGACTAATACTTCTAACCACATAAATAAACTTATTGATACAAAAAACACTTAGTGAATTCAACTTCTCCAATTCACTAAGTGCTAAAATCTATTTTTATACTTCCATTAATTTACCCACATTACGCATGATTCTCGCTTTTTTATAACCATGAATATCATGCAATTCTTTATACGCGCTAAATAGTTTCTTATAGCGTTTCACTTTTTCAGGATCTGGCGTTACTTCATATAAAACAGGTTCTTTCATAGACTCAATTGCTTCATTTAACGTTTGATGTGCACCACCACAAACTGAACCAAGAATTGCTGCACCAATAGCAGGTGCATATTCACTATCTATTATGGTTACTTTTTTATTTAGTACATTTGCATAAATGTCCATCATTAGTGGATTTTTCTTAGGAATACCACCACAAGCAAAGACATCTTCAACATCCATATTCCAACTTTGGTATTGTTGCATAATCATTTTAGTACCAAATGCTGTAGCTTCTAAGTATGCACGGTAAAGTTCTTCATGTGTCGTTTGTAACGACATGCCAAATACACACCCTTTTAAGTTACTATCACTTAACACACTTCGGTTACCGTTATGCCAATCTAATACAATCAGACCACTTTCGCCAGGCATTTGATCTTTTACTTTCTCATTTAATAATTCAAAAATTGAAATATCTCTTTCATTCGCTTCATCGACATATGCTTTCGGTGATTGATTTGCAATATATTCAAAAAGATCACCTACTGCTGATTGTCCCGCTTCATAAGCATATAAATCTGGAATAATTGCACCTTTAACAGAACCTGAAATACCAGGCACTTGATGTTGTTGTTCATTTAACATAAGATGACATGTACTTGTTCCAATTACCATTGTCATTTGCTTGTCTTGTTGTGAACCAATACCTAATAAACTAGAATGTGCATCTATGATAAACGGACTTACTTTTGTTTTGGTAGAAAGACCCAATTTCTCTGCCATCTCTTCAGAAATTTGGCCAACTGTTTCGCCTATTTTAACAATTGGTGCGTCCACCTTTTCACGTACAACATCTGATAATTGATCATCTACTTTATCAAACAAATCATAATGGAATCCTTCATTTTCTTCCCAAAATGATTTAAAACCTAAACCACAATTAGAGCGAACATTTTGTCCTGTTAATTTATTAACAATCCAATCTCCAGCTTCCATGATATTAGCTGTTTTTTCTAACACTTCTGGTGCCTTGTTCATTACTTCCATAATTTTAGGAATCATCCATTCACTACTAACATTAAATCCATAGTAGCCTAACCATCTACTCTTATTATCTAATGCCGTTTGGAAAAGTTGATCCGCTTCTGCTTGAGCACCATGATAATTCCATAGTTTTACATATGCATGTGGATTATTTTCAAATCCTGGTAAATTATGAATAGGTTCTAAATGTTCATCTGTAAACATAACTGTAGAAGAAGTAAAATCAATACCAATACCTACAATTTCTTCTGGGTTTACACCTGAAGATTCAATTAAATATGGCACACCCTCTTCTAAAACTTCCATATAATCATTTCCATTTTGAAGTGAGAAGCTATGTGGTAACTTAACTCCATTTAAATTCTTTTCAATTGTGCCATGTGTATATGGCTTTATATATTTATCTATTATTTTTCCATTTCTTGTATCAACTAAAAAAGCTCTTCCTGAGCCTGTTCCGTAATCTACTCCAATGCTATAACTCATAGTTATACCCCCATACTTTATCTACATCTCTTTAAGTAAGCGTTTTCCTAAATAATACGCATAAATGAACAATAAATCAATCATAAAAGTTCAAAAAGAACCAAAATGAACATTTTCGTACAAAAAATCATTGACACAAGCAACTGTAAGCGTTTACTATTGTTTACATAAATAAAAGTGAACAAGTATTAAAGGGATGTGAACAAAAATGAGCATTGAGTCAAAAGCTTATCGCCTAATTCAACCAGGCGAATTTGAATATACAACAATTTATCATGAGTTTAGAGATGGTGATGTTATTGTTAATCCTTCAAAAGCAAGTGTTTGTCATGCTGATTTAAGATATTACACAGGTAATAGAAGAAAAGAAGCATTAGACAAAAAATTACCTATGGCTTTATTCCATGAAGGTATCGGTACTATTTAAGATTCTAAACATCCTGATTATCAAAAAGAAGACAAAGTAGTTATCGTTCCGAATATCCCTTCTCGTTTAAGAGCTGGTGAATTCGAAGAAACGGATTTATTAGATAATTACGATGAAAATGCCGTATTTATGGGTAGCGGCTATGATGGTATTTGCCAAGATAGAATGGTGGTACCTGGAGATAACATCGTGAAAATTCCAGACACATTAGATGAAGACGTCGCTTTATTAGCTGAATTATGTTCAGTGTCATTATTCCCAATCAATCAACTTAAAGAGATCACTACTAAATCTTCTCCACAAGTTGCAGTATTCGGCGATGGTCCAGTTGGTTATTTAGCAGCAACTGCACTTCATTATATATATGGTATTGAAAAAGAAAATTTAATTGTTTTCGGTGCTATCGAAGAAAAACTTCAATCATTCGAAAACTTTGCTACAACACATCTTGTATTTGATTATGATTTCAACAGTCATAAAGGTGTTCATACTGTATTTGAATGTTGTGGTGGTAAATTCTCTGAATCTGCAATTAACCAAGCGATTGATTTAATCGATAGACAAGGTCAAATTGTTTTAATGGGTGTTACTGAAGACCTAGTTGGTATTAATACACGTGACGTATTAGAAAAAGGTTTAACACTTTCAGGTAGTTCAAGAAGTACAAAACATGAATTTGAACAACTCATTGCTTCATTCGAAAACGAAGATTATCAACAAGCACTTAAAAAATTAATCCCTGATGATTACTATGATATCTATAGTACAGAGGATCTTAAAAAGGCGATGGATGATACTGCAGCACATAAAGGTTGGAAAAAAACATATTTAAGATATCACTGGTCATAAACCGTGATATCTAAGGGGAGATAACATAATGATGAACAAGACAACGTTTTTAGGTATGCCCAAACAAATCGTATGGGGTTACATTGGGATATTAATATTTATGATGGGAGACGGCCTAGAAATTGGTTGGCTAAGCCCCTATTTACAACACAATGGATTTAGCTCAAATGAAGTAAGTTGGTTATTTGGGTGCTATGGTATTACAGTTGCAATTGCAAGTTGGTTCAGTGGCGTTTTAGCTGAAGCATTAGGCGGTAAACGTACAATGTTTATCGGTTTAGTATTGTACATTATTGGAACAATATTCTTTGTTGGTGTGGCACTACCTTCTGAGAATTTAGCAATTATGTATCCTGCTTATGCATTAAGAGGTTTAGGTTATC
The DNA here is from genome assembly GCF_900636385.1 of Staphylococcus warneri. Taxonomy (NCBI): domain Bacteria; kingdom Bacillati; phylum Bacillota; class Bacilli; order Caryophanales; family Staphylococcaceae; genus Staphylococcus; species Staphylococcus warneri. Next base: position 2,167,222 of record NZ_LR134269.1, read on the forward strand.
CTTTATTTGCTTATTCATTCTTAGTTTGGATTTCATATCGTTCTGAACAACGTACGTTAGGTGCAGCTGTAGGTTGGTTCTGGCTCGTATTTACTGGTGGATTAAATGTGTTAGGTGCATTTTACTCTATCTTTGCGATTAAATACTTAGGTCATATTGGAACATTGTGGAGTTCATTATTCTGGGTAGTTTTAGGTGGATTCTTAGCTATCGTCCTAAATAAAGATAAATTGCCTACTGATAAAAGCAATGCAAAAGCAAAATTAGCTGAAATGTTAAAAGGATTCACAATCGTTGTTGAAGAGCCAAAAGTATTAGTAGGTGGTATTGTACGTGTTATTAATACCACTGCACAATTCGCTTTCCCAATCTTCTTACCACTTTACTTAGAATCTTACGGTATCCCAACTTCTAAATGGTTAGCTGTTTGGTCAGCGATTTTCTTCGGAAATATCGTCTTTAACCTTATTTGGGGTATTATCGGAGATAAAATTGGTTGGCGTAATACTGTTATGATTTTCGGTGGTATCGGTAGTGGTATCTCATGTCTATTAATGGGCTATGTACCAATCTGGTCACACGGAAATATCATTTTACTTACAATTGTTGGTGTTGCTTGGGGTATCTTTATCGCAGCATATGTACCTTTAACTGCTTTAATTCCTTCATTAGTGAAGAAGGATAAAGGTGCTACCCTTTCAATTTTAAACTTAGGTGCTGGTTTACCAGTATTCGTAGGACCAATGATTGTAAGAATTTTCTTAGAACCTTTTGGTGACTTAGGTGTTATTTGGATTTTAGGCGTATTATACTTCATTAGTACAATACTAACTTACTTCATTAAAATGCCGAAAAGTCAACAATACGGTGAAACAGAATAAAACTCAATAATATAGAGGCTGTAGGCTAAGTATAAGATGGTCATTTCATTGTCATACTTTCATCTACAGCCTTTATTATGTATTTGATATACTATAATAAACATACATAAATCATGGATTATTTATATAATTTGAACAAAATTACTAGATGGAGACGGTGAATATGTTACCTGCCGAAAGAGAACAAAAAATTATATCCTATTTAACTAAATACAAAACTGCCTCAGTTCACACATTAGCTAAAGAATTTAATGTACACGATGCCACAATTCGTCGCGATCTTGTTAAACTCGAGCAATATAACCAAATTAGACGTACACATGGTGGTGTGGTGTTAAATAATGAAAATGTATATAGTGAGCTAAATTTCGATGAAAGACAAACAGAATATTATTACGAAAAGCTAGGTATTGGATACAAAGCTGCTGAGTTCGTTGAAGATGGAGATACACTTATTATCGACTCAGGTTCAACCACATTATTATTTGCTAAAGCTTTACTGCATAAGCAACATTTAACCATTATTACAAATGATATTCATATCGCTTCGATACTTCGTTCTTCTAACCATAAAGTCATCGTAACTGGCGGTACTCTATATCATAACAATTATGTACTAAATGGTTTAATTACGACACAAACACTTCAATCATTTAACTCGATGAAAGCTTTTTTAGCTACTCCTGCTATAGATGCGATCAAAGGTGTGACTCACTATAGTGAGGAATTTGTAGATGCTAAACGTCAAATGGTAAATCAATCAAAAGAAGTATATATGCTTACAGACAGTTCTAAATTGAATAAAATTGCTTTTTACCAAGTATGTCCTATTCATAAAATTACTGCTTTAATCACAGATCATCACGAAGACTTACATGAGTATAAGAAGACCATTCCAAATGTGATTGCTATCGACCCTAAAGATTATCAATAAATGAGTCTTTCATTATATTGAAAGTACCATTAATCAATGTTATAAAGAAAGTAAGCACTTTCACATTTATACACTTTAAATGGTAAGTCTTCTGTTTGTCTGCGAGGATACTGCGGATAGTCTTACTTAGTCATATTTTTATTGAATGAGGGTGATGCTATGAATAATCAAAAGCCTTTGCAAACATACAAATCAAAGCAAACGACTGTAATAATTACTAGTATAATATTTATGTTATTTATCATTTCAGACATACGTACGATATTAAGTAAAGATGAATGGTTGCCTTTGGCATTAGCCGGTGGATCTTTAATTATATTTATTGTCTTTTTAATGATTAATATAAAGTCATTCATCCATAATTATAAACGCAGACCTTATTAAATCGAAAATAATGATAAAGATAATAAGAGTGGGACAGAAAAAATAAAGAACCACTAATCATATATTATGTAGTGGTTCTTACGCATTAGCCATAGCTAATGTGTACTTTAAAATAGAAATACATGAGTGAAACTCATGCATAAGAGATACTAATTTCTAAAGAAAAGTATTTATTTATCGTTGTCCATCCCCAACTTGCATTGTCTGTAGATTTTCTTTTCGAAATTCTCTATGTTTGGGGGCCCGTCCCCGCCCCCCGGCAAGGTTGACTAGAAATAAAAAATCTTGGTACATTAGACCGTCTTTGTAATTTATTACTTAGACGGTTTTATGCATGAACTTTAGTTCATGTATACCTCTAAAGCTTAATTTGAACACATGAGTCAATACTCATGTGTAAGTCAACTACGACCTAAATATGAATGTAAATTGAAATATATATTTATATCCTAGCCTGATTTCTTTTATTTCTGTGCTTTTTTATAAAAGTAATTAGCTACGACAATATCTACAATTGCTAGTCCCACTGATTTAAATAGCGTGACTTCTTTCTCATCTGTTCTACCTTGTTTACGACCTGCCACAATATCCCCGAGCTCTGCGTGTAACATATCTTGTGTTAATACGCCTTCTTGTTCGGGAATTTTTAAATCTCCTGTTTCTTCCATTGCTGCTTCTGTTGATTCTACGACAATTTTATTCGCAACCATCATAGATTCTGTTGGTAACTCTTGCATGTCAGGTTTAAAAGAACCTACCGCATTTAAATGAACACCTGGATCTAATGTTCTATCGAAAACCGGAGTTGATGAATTAGTAGCAGTGACAACGATATCTGTCCCTTCAATTGCCTGATTTGCATCTTCAAATACTTCAACATTAACATCATATAAATCTTTTGTTTGTTTTGCTAATCTTTCTGCTTTCTCCGTCGTTCTACTAGCAAAATGAATCGTATTAATTTTTCTAACTGCTAAAACAGCCGCAATTAGTCCTTCAGCTTGTTCGCCGGCACCAATTACACATAAAGCACTTGCATCTTCTCTAGATAAATATTTTGTTGCAACACCAGATATGGCACCCGTTCTTATTTTAGTTAAATATCCACCATCTAAAACAGACAAAGTTTCCCCTGTTTCATAATCACTTAAAATAACTGAGCCACTTATGGTCGATTTACCTTTTTCCGGGTTTTTAGGTGCAAAGGTCACTGTCTTTAATCCAACAATTTTTAGCGCATCAGATAGCGCAGGCATGACTAAATATCTATTATCCTCATTAAACGGAATCGAATAGCGTAATGGCGTTTCAGTTTTACCTTCAGAAAAGGCTTTGAGTGATTCTGCTACTTCATCTATCACTTCACGCATATTGAGTAATTGCTGTTGATCATTTTCAGTTAAATATAACATATTCTGTCCTCCATCTTACATAATTATCGTATCTTCATACATTTATACTCATCTTTACCCGATATTTTAATGAAAAATGTCGGTAATTTAAAGTTTATATTGTTCTGCACGCATATTCATGCTATTCTTAAAAACATAAATAAAGAGATAGTTAGACAAATGTCTTTACCATCTCTGCGATTTTGTTTATTTAAACAAAACTATTTAATTTAACTTTTGACGACACACATTCTCTTATTTTGGGGAATGTTTTTTTGCATATAATTAATTGATTGGAATATGGTACCGTTTTACAGGTGCACCATTCTTTTTGATATATGGTTCTATTTCATAGCCACCATAATACAAGATCACTTTTTGAGAGCTGAAATTCTTAGGATTACATGTCATTAATACATATTTAACTTGTTTTGTTTTCAATATATCTAAAGCATGACCCAACATTTCTTTTGCATAGCCTTTACCGCGTTGTGATGATGCTACACCATAGCCTACATGTCCGCCTATCCGAGTTAACGATTCATTTAGTTGATAGCGAATATTAACCGCGCCTACAATCGCTTCATCTTTAAAGTAAAACATTGTACTTGTTTCCACCCAATCTTCTCTAGGCTTAGGCTTATTAATATGATCTACCATTTCTTTAAAGCCTGTATATTTTTTAAAATCTATATTACCAGGGACAATTTTTTCTTCATTTTCATACCATTCATTAATATACTTTAGAAATTGTGATTCATCATCATATGTAAGTTGTCGAATTTCACCCATTGTTTCCACTCCAATAAAATTAAAAAGCACCCGCAAAATACGAGTGCTTAATTTGTTGAATAAATCGATTAAATAATGTTAAGTTCTTTACCAACTTTTTCATATGCTTCTATAGCTTTATCTAACATTTCTTTTGTATGTGCTGCAGTAGGCATATTTCTAACTCTACCTGTACCTTTTGGCACTGTAGGGAATACGATAGACTTAACATAAATACCTTCTTCTTTAAGGCGTTTACTGAATACTTGAGTATCTTTTTCATCACCGATAATCACAGGAGTAATTGGTGTTTCAGACTCACCAGTGTTAAATCCTAACTTAGCTAAGCCATCTTTAAGATATTGCGCATTTTCCCATAATTGATCATGTAACTCAGTAGAAGCCATTAATTTTTTAACTGCTTCTGTAATTGCTTTAGTATCTCCAGGTGCTAATGAAGTTGAGAATAAGAATGGACGAGATTGTGCTTTTAACCAATCAATAAGTTCTTTAGTACCCGCTACATAGCCACCTACAACACCAATTGCTTTAGATAATGTACCAATTTGGAAATCGATTTTATCTTGTAAACCAAAGTGTTTAACTGTACCAGCGCCTTTGCCCATTACTCCAGAACCATGTGCATCATCAACATAAGTTAATAAACCAAATTCTTCTGCGATTTTAACAATTTCTGGTAATTTGGCAACATCGCCATCCATACTAAATACGCCATCAGTAATATACATTACTTTGTTATATTGACCTGATTCTACTGCTTCTTTAGCTTTAGCTCTTAAATCATCCATATCTGAGTGGTTAACACGAATGATTTTAGCTTTCGATAAACGACAACCATCTATAATAGAAGCATGATTTAGTTCATCAGATAGAATAGCATCGTTTTTATTCATTACTGCTGAAATCGCAGCCATATTACAATTGAAACCAGATTGATAAGCAATTGCTGCTTCTGTACCTTTAAATTTCGCTAGTGTTTCTTCTAATTCATCATGTAAATCTAATGTACCATTAATTGAACGAACAGCCCCTGCACCAACACCATGTGAATCAATGGCAGCTTTAGCAGCTTCTTTTAAATCTTCATTTGTTGCTAATCCCAAATAGTTATTTGATGACAAGTTAACGTAAGTTTTACCATCAATTTTAATTTCTGGACCATTTGCACCTTCAATTGAATCGATTTCATTGTACAATCCATTCTCTTTCAAGTAGTTAATATTTTCATTTAAAAAATCATGTAATGATTGAACCACAACCATATCCCCCTTGTATCTCTATTTACCTTTATAATACCTTAATTTCGCCATTCATGAAAGCCTTATCACTTATTGTATTTTTAATACTAAATATTCATTTTGAACTATTTTGTCTTATTAGATAATGATATACTAATTATCATAATAATACGGAAGAAGTGATAGTTTTGTTTGATTGGTTTCAATTGGCTAGTAAAAAAGAAAAGAGAATGATTCAATTAAGACGTTATTTACACCAATATCCTGAACTTTCTTTTGAAGAAAAGCAAACACATGACTATATAGTTAACCAACTTAGCCAATTGTCATGTGACATTCAAACGCCAGTAGGTAGAAACGGTATTAAAGCTACTTTTAAAGGAAAAGGTGAAGGGCCAACCATCGCCTTTAGAGCAGACTTTGATGCACTACCTGTTCAAGAATTAAACGATGTACCTTATAAATCTAAAAATGATGGTTGCATGCATGCATGTGGACACGATGGACATACAGCTATATTATTAGGCGTTGCAGAAATCGTAAATGAACATCGTCACTTATTAAAAGGTAATGTTGTTTTCATATTCCAATACGGTGAAGAAATTATGCCCGGTGGTTCACAAGAAATGATTAATGATGGATGCTTACAAGACGTTGATAAGATTTATGGCACACATCTATGGAGCGGTTATCCAACAGGTACTATTTATTCTCGTCCAGGACCCATTATGGCCTCACCTGACGAATTTAGTATCACGATACAAGGCAGAGGCGGTCATGGTGCTAAACCTCAAGAAACCATTGATCCTATTGTCATTATGGCTGAATTTATTTTAAGTGCTCAGAAGATAGTTTCTCGTACCATCGATCCAGTAAAACAAGCGGTATTAACGTTTGGTATGGTTCAAGCAGGCTCTTCAGATAGTGTGATACCTGATAGTACGTTTTGCAAAGGAACAGTACGTACCTTCGACACTAATTTACAAAACCATATCAAAACTAAGATGGACAAATTATTACAAGGTTTAGCGGTAGCTAACGATATCACTTATGATTTTAATTACATTAAAGGTTATTTACCACTTCATAATCATCAACAAGCATATGAAGTTGTTAAACAAGCAGCCAATGATATGCATTTACGCTTTAATGAATCTGATTTAATGATGATTGGAGAAGACTTCTCTCACTATTTAAAAGTCAGACCAGGCGCATTTTTCTTAACAGGATGTGGTAATCAAGATAAAAATATTACTGCACCTCATCATAATCCTTATTTCGATATCGATGAATCATCATTTAAATATGCTGCCAGTGAATTTTTAAAAGTTTTAGAACTTGAAAATGTATTTTAAAATATAACCTTGTAAATATTTAACATTTATCACACAAGTCATCCACTTATTACCTAAATCAAAGGTAAAAAGTGGATTTTTTAATGGTAAACAAATCGACGGTAAGGTTATGTATTTATAGAAATAAAAAAAGACCCCGTAATGGGGTCTTTGATATATCGAATAATAAAATTATTCGTGGATTTCAGTTACAACGCCTGATCCTACAGTACGTCCACCTTCACGGATTGAGAAACGAGTACCGTCTTCAATCGCGATAGGAGCGATTAATTCTACTGTCATTTCAACGTTATCACCAGGCATAACCATTTCAGTACCTTCTGGTAATTGAACAACGCCAGTTACGTCAGTAGTACGGAAATAGAATTGTGGGCGGTAGTTACTGAAGAATGGAGTGTGACGTCCACCTTCGTCTTTAGATAAAACGTAAACTTCCGCTTTGAATTTTGTATGTGGTGTAATTGAACCAGGAGCAGCTAATACTTGACCACGTTGTACGTCTTCACGAGCAACACCACGTAATAAAGCACCGATGTTGTCACCAGCTTCAGCGTAGTCTAATAACTTACGGAACATTTCTACACCAGTAACAGTTGTTTTAGAAGTGTCATGTAAACCGATGATTTCAACTTCTTCACCAACTTTGATTTGACCACGTTCAACACGGCCTGTAGCAACAGTACCACGACCAGTGATTGAGAATACGTCCTCAACTGGCATCATGAATGGTTTGTCAGAATCACGTTCTGGAGTTGGAATGTAGTCATCAACTGCTTGCATTAATTCTAAGATTTTTTCTTCGTATTTTTCGTCGCCTTCTAAAGCTTTTAATGCTGAACCAGCGATTACAGGTACGTCGTCACCTGGGAAGTCATATTCAGATAATAAGTCACGAACTTCCATTTCTACTAATTCTAATAATTCTTCGTCGTCTACCATATCAACTTTGTTTAAGAATACAACTAAAGCTGGTACACCAACGTTACGTGATAAAAGAATGTGTTCACGAGTTTGTGGCATTGGACCATCAGCTGCAGATACAACTAAGATACCGCCGTCCATTTGCGCAGCACCAGTGATCATGTTTTTAACATAGTCAGCGTGTCCTGGGCAGTCAACGTGAGCATAGTGACGTTTGTCAGTTTGATATTCGATGTGTGCAGTATTGATTGTAATACCACGTTCTTTTTCTTCTGGTGCGTTGTCAATCATGTCGTATGATTGTGCAACAGTGTCACCATTCTTAGCTAATACAGTTGCGATAGCAGCTGTTAAAGTTGTTTTACCATGGTCAACGTGACCGATAGTACCAATATTGGCATGTTCTTTTGAGCGATCAAATTTTTCTTTTGCCATTATTAAATCTCTCCTATTCTTAATAAAAGTTATTTTCAAATTTATCTCTCATGATAGTTTCTCACCATCATGAGAAGATGTTTGATTAAGTTGAGTCTAAAAGAAATACTACTTAATTCATATTTCCTTTATAATGCATTTACCCACAAAAATCAATTCATAAAAACGATTAGCCTATAACTAAGCTCAACCTGTATTTTAACCTAGCATAGCTAGTAATGACAAGTTATATTATTCGCCTTTATTTTTCTTAATGATTTCTTCAGAAATTGATTTTGGAACTTCTGCATAGTGGTCAAAGTACATAGTGTAAGTACCGCGACCTTGAGTGTTTGAACGTAATGATGTAGCATAACCGAACATTTCTGAAAGTGGTACATAAGCATTTACAACTTGTGCATTACCACGAGGTTCCATACCGTCTACACGTCCACGACGAGCAGTTACGTCACCCATGATATCACCCATGTATTCTTCAGGCATTTCGATTGTTACTTTCATCATTGGTTCTAAGATAACTGGATCACATTTTTTAGCAGCTTCTTTAAGTGCTAATGATGCAGCAATTTTGAAGGCCATTTCAGATGAATCGACATCATGGTATGAACCATCAAATAATTTAGCTTTAACATCGATTAAAGGATAACCAGCTAATACACCGTTTTCCATTGCATCTTTAAGACCAGCTTCAACTGATGGAATGTATTCACGAGGAACTACACCACCGACGATAGCGTTTTCGAATTCGAAACCGCCACCTGTTTCGTTAGGTGTGAATTCAATGTGAACATCACCGTATTGACCACGACCACCAGATTGACGAGAGAATTTACCTTGAACTTGTGCTGATTGTTTAAATGTTTCACGATATGAAACCATTGGCGCACCAACATTACATTCAACGTTGAATTCTTTCTTCATACGGTCAACTAAGATGTCTAAGTGTAATTCACCCATACCACCGATGATAACTTGTCCAGTTTCTTCGTCAGTATGTGCATGGAAAGTTGGGTCTTCTTCTTGTAATTTAACTAAAGCTTGAGTCATTTTATCTTGGTCAGCTTTAGATTTTGGTTCAACTGATAAGTGGATAACTGGCTCTGGGAATTCCATTGATTCCAAGATAATGTCATTTTTCTCTCCACATAAAGTATCACCAGTACCTGTTTCTTTAAGACCTACAGCAGCAGCGATATCGCCTGAGTAAACAGTGTCAATCTCTTGACGTGAGTTAGCGTGCATTTGTAATAAACGACCTACACGTTCACGTTTGTCTTTAGATGAGTTCTTCACGTAAGAACCTGAGCTTAAAGTACCTGAGTAAACACGGAAGAAAGTTAATTTACCAACATAAGGGTCAGTCATAACTTTGAATGCTAATGCAGCGAATTCAGCTGAATCGTCTGGTTTAGCAATTACTTCTTCTTCAGGATCATTAGCACGGTGACCAACGATTGGTTTAACATCTAAAGGAGATGGTAGGTAATCAATTACAGCGTTAAGCATTAATTGAACACCTTTGTTTTTGAATGCAGTACCGCAAAGAACTGGGTAGAATTCTACGTCAGTTGTAGCTTGACGGATTGCATTTTTTAATTCTTCTACTGAAATTTCTTCATCACCAAGATATTTTTCCATTAATTCATCATTAGTTTCAGCTACTGCTTCAATTAATGTTGAACGAGCTTCTTCAGCTCTTTCTTTGTGATCTTCAGGAATTTCAATTTCATCAATTTCTGTACCTAAGTCATTAGTGTATTTGAAGCATTTCATTTCAACTAAGTCAATGATAGCTTCGAATTCATCTTCAGCACCGATAGGTAATTGGATAGGTGCAGCATTAGCTTGTAAACGATCATGTAATGTGCTTACAGAGTATTCAAAGTTTGCACCTAATTTATCCATTTTGTTGATGAAAACGATACGAGGTACCCCGTATGTTGTAGCCTGACGCCAAACTGTTTCAGTTTGTGGTTCAACACCTGATTGAGCATCAAGTACTGTAACCGCACCGTCAAGTACACGTAATGAACGTTCAACCTCAACTGTGAAGTCTACGTGTCCTGGTGTATCGATGATATTTACACGGTGGCCGTCCCAAGCTGCAGTTGTTGCTGCAGATGTGATAGTAATACCACGGTCTTGCTCTTGTTCCATCCAGTCCATTTGTGAAGCACCTTCGTGTGTTTCACCAATTTTGTGGATACGACCTGTGTAATAAAGAATACGTTCTGTCGTAGTAGTTTTACCAGCATCAATGTGAGCCATGATACCGATATTACGAGTATTTTTCAAAGAAAATTCTCTTGCCATGTATTTTTTCTCCTTCCAGTTATTACTGAATAAGTACTTTAGATATGGCGATGCCCTAAGCATGAGCCATTATTGGTAAACCAATGTTACGGAACACGCTCAGGGTAAAAGCTTTAATCTTACCAACGGTAGTGAGCAAATGCTTTGTTAGCTTCAGCCATTTTGTGAGTGTCCTCACGTTTCTTAACTGCACCACCTGTATTATTTGCTGCATCTAAGATTTCGTTAGCTAAACGTTCTTCCATAGTTTTTTCACCACGAAGACGCGCATAGTTAACTAACCAACGTAATCCTAAAGTAGAACGACGTTCTGGGCGTACCTCAACAGGTACTTGGTAGTTTGAACCACCCACACGACGAGCTTTAACTTCTAATACTGGCATAATGTTTTCAATTGCTTCTTCGAATACTTCAATAGCTTGACGACCACTACGTTCTTCAACTAGGTCGAATGCTGAATAAAGAATTCTTTGAGCTGTTCCGCGTTTACCATCTAACATAATTTTGTTAATTAATTTTGTAACTAATTTTGAGTTATGAATTGGATCTGGTAATACGTCTCTTTTAGGTACTGATCCTTTACGAGGCATAATGTAAATCCTCCCTTCCTATTATAGTATATTGTGATTAATTATTTTTAAAATTTACGTAATCTTAAAAATTAATTTTTAGGTTTTTTAGTTCCGTATAATGAACGACCTTGTCTACGTCCATCTACACCTGAAGTATCAAGTGCACCACGTACAATATGGTAACGCACACCAGGTAAGTCTTTTACACGTCCACCACGTACAAGTACAACACTGTGTTCTTGTAAGTTATGGCCGATACCAGGAATGTATGCGTTGATTTCAATATTGTTTGATAAACGCACACGTGCATATTTACGTAACGCTGAGTTAGGTTTTTTAGGTGTCATAGTACCCACACGAGTACATACGCCACGTTTTTGTGGAGAATTCAATTCAGTGAATTGTTTCTTCTTACTGTTAAAACCTCTGTTTAAAGCTGGTGAATCAGATTTTTTTGATTTGCTTTGTCTTGGTTTACGTACTAATTGGTTAATAGTTGGCATTGAATATGTCCTCCTCTCTTCATTTTTTAATCCCACACATCCAGGTGGTTCATTTTAAGGTTAAATAAAATTTAGTAAGCAGACACTTACTAATTCTCATTCAATATAGCAACGATTGTTGCATTTACATTGATACCTACATATTCTCCTAATTCTTTCTTAGATGAGAAAAGTGTATATGGTATATTTTTTTGATTGATTTGGCTTAACACGCGAGTCATTAGATGAACTTCTACGTCTCGAGCAATAATCAATGATGTAACTTGATCTTTATTCAACGCTTTGAGCGTTTCCTTAAGACCAACTACATATTGTTGTTTGTTAAAGCGTGCAACTTTTTCATTAGACATGTTCAATATCCTCCAAAGTTCTGCTTGCATCAACCTATAATATATTAACATTGTTACAGTACAATAGTCAATATTTATTCGTGTTTTTATGAAATAAATAAGAATCAAGAGGTTAGAACTAAGTCTAACCTCTTGATCGTTATATCAATTATTCAGTAACTTCTACTTCTTCTTCAGAACTAGCAACTGGCGCTACATTTTTATCGTATTGAACGTCACTATAACGTCTCATACCTGTACCAGCTGGGATAAGTTTACCAATAATAACATTTTCTTTAAGACCAAGTAAGTCATCGCGTTTACCTTTAATAGCTGCATCAGTAAGAACACGAGTTGTTTCTTGGAATGAAGCTGCAGATAAGAAGCTTTCTGTTTCAAGAGAAGCTTTTGTAATACCAAGCAATACTGGCTTAGCAGTTGCAGGGCGTTTACGTTCTTTAAATGCATCTCTGTTAGCGTCAGTAAAGTTGTGAATATCAACTAATGAACCAGGTAATAACTTAGTATCTCCTGCTTCGATGATACGTACTTTACGTAACATTTGTCTAACCATAACCTCAACGTGTTTATCATCAATTTCAACACCTTGCATACGGTAAACTTTTTGTACTTCTTTTAATAAGTAGCTTTCTGTAGCATTTAAACCAGCAACTGATAAGTAGTTTTTCGGTTCGATTGAACCTTCTGTTAATACTTCACCACGTTCAACTGATTGTCCTACTTCCACTTTAAGTCTAGAAGTACCTGAAGCTAGATAAGATCTAGTTTCATTTTCACCTTTAACAACAATTTCTTGTTGACGGTCTTTCGCTAATTTAATATCTTCTACTACACCTTCGATTTCAGTGATTACCGCTTGACCTTTAGGGTTACGGGCTTCAAAGATCTCTTGGATACGTGGAAGACCTTGAGTGATATCGCTTCCGGCTACCCCACCTGTATGGAAGGTACGCATTGTAAGCTGTGTACCTGGTTCACCGATTGATTGGGCAGCGATTGTACCAACTGCTTCACCAACTTCAACTTTTTCACCTGTTGCAAGGTTTTTACCATAACATTTTTCACATACACCATGACGTGTATTACAAGTGAATGCTGAACGGATGTACATTTGTTCGATACCAGCATCAGTAATTTTCTTAGCGATTTCCGCAGTAATTAATTCGTCTGGGCGAATAATAACTTCATCTGTTTCAGGGTGACGAATTGTTTCTTTTGAATAACGCCCTTCGATACGTTCAATGAATGGTTCAATCATTTCTGTACCTTCTTTGATGTCAGAAACAAGTAAGCCACGGTCAGTACCACAATCTTCTTCACGTACAATAACATCTTGCGCAACGTCAACAAGACGACGAGTAAGGTAACCTGAGTCAGCTGTTTTAAGTGCTGTATCGGCAAGACCTTTACGCGCACCATGAGTAGAGATGAAGTACTCTAACACTGTTAAACCTTCACGGAATGATGAAGTGATTGGTAATTCAATGATTTTTCCTGATGGTGCAGCCATTAATCCACGCATACCAGCTAACTGAGTAAAGTTAGATGCGTTACCACGGGCACCAGAGTCACTCATCATGAAGATTGGGTTTGTTTTTTCAAGTGATTGCATTAATTCACCTTGAATTTGATCTTTAGCATCTGTCCAAATTTCAACGACAGCATTGTATCTTTCTTCTTCAGTGATTAAACCACGATTGAATTGTTTAGTCACACGTTCAACTAATTTTTCATGTTCATCTAGGATATCTTTTTTATCTGGTAATACCACGATATCAGATACACCAACAGTAATACCCGCTTTAGATGAGAACTTGAATCCTAAGTCTTTCATACGGTCAAGCATCATAGATGTATCAGTAATACTGAATCTGTTGAATACTTCAGCGATGATATTACCTAAGAATTTTTTATTGAATGGTTCAATTAATTCTTTAGTTTCAAAGAATTCTTTTAATCCGCCTTCACCTAACTCTGTTGGGTCAACAAAGTATTTATCCGGTGTTGTTCCCTCAAGGTTAGTTTGAGTTGGCTCGTTAATATAAGCAAATGAATCAGGTATGATTTCATTAAAGATAATTTTACCTACTGATGTAGCTAAGATTTTCTTATTTTGCTCCTCAGTGAATGTCGGATTATTGAATGAACTTGCATGAACACCAATTCTAGTGTGTAAGTGAACATATCCATTTGCATAAGCTTTTAATACTTCGTTTGTATCATTATAGATAGTACCAGTATTAACTGCGTCTGTACGTTCAAGTGTTAAGTAGTAGTTACCTAATACCATATCCTGAGATGGTGTAACAACTGGTTTACCATCTTTAGGGTTTAAGATATTTTGAGCAGCTAACATTAACATACGTGCTTCAGCTTGCGCTTCTTTAGATAATGGAACGTGAACCGCCATTTGGTCACCATCAAAGTCAGCGTTATATGCTGTAGTAACAAGTGGGTGTAGACGGATTGCACGACCTTCTACCAATGTTGGTTCGAATGCTTGGATACCTAATCTGTGAAGCGTAGGCGCACGGTTAAGTAGTACTGGGTGTTCTACGATAACTTCTTCTAAAACGTCCCAAACTTCGTCATCCATGCGTTCAATTTTACTTTTAGCATTTTTGATATTTGTTGCAATTTCACGTTGAACTAACTCTTTCATAACGAAAGGTTTAAATAATTCAAGCGCCATTTCTTTAGGTAATCCACATTGATACATTTTCAGACTTGGACCTACTGCGATAACGGAACGACCTGAATAGTCAACACGTTTACCAAGTAAGTTTTGACGGAAACGACCTTGTTTACCTTTTAACATATGTGACAATGATTTTAATGGACGGTTACCTGGTCCAGTTACAGGACGGCCACGACGACCATTATCGATTAAAGCATCAACAGCTTCTTGTAACATACGTTTTTCGTTTTGAACAATGATTCCAGGTGCACCAAGATCTAATAAACGTTTCAAACGGTTATTACGGTTAATAACACGTCTATATAAATCGTTTAAGTCACTTGTAGCAAAACGTCCACCGTCTAATTGAACCATTGGACGGATTTCAGGTGGAATGATAGGAAGTACATCTAAAATCATCCATGCTGGATCATTACCAGAGTTACGGAATGATTCAACAACTTCTAAACGTTTAATAGCACGAGTAAGTCTTTGTCCTGTTGCAGATTCTAATTCATCACGTAAGATTTTTAATTCTTCATCTAAGTCAATTTCAGATAATAAGTCTCTGATACCTTCAGCACCCATTTTAGCTACAAATTGACCTGGATATTTATCATAATAATCTCTGAATTCTGCTTCAGATAATAAAGTTTTCTTTTCTAAACCTGTTGGGCCTGGATCAACAACAACATAAGAAGCAAAATAAATAACTTCTTCTAATGCTCTTGGAGACATATCTAATAAAAGACCCATACGGCTTGGAATACCTTTGAAGTACCAAATGTGTGATACTGGTGCTGCTAATTCGATGTGTCCCATTCTTTCACGACGTACTTTAGACTTCGTTACTTCAACACCACATCTATCACAAACCATACCTTTATAGCGTACACGTTTGTATTTACCGCAACTACATTCCCAGTCTTTAGTTGGTCCAAATATTCTTTCACAGAAAAGACCGTCTTTTTCAGGTTTTAACGTACGATAGTTAATTGTTTCAGGCTTCTTAACTTCACCATAAGACCATGAACGAATCTTTTCAGGTGAAGCTAATCCTATTTTCATATAATGGAAATTATTTACATCAATCAAGGAGCCTACCTCCTTCAATTTAGATTAGCTGTGCTATTTGATTGATTTACATTTATAGTATATAGAATTTGAGAAAGGTAGGAGCGACATTTAAAATCGCTCCACCTCTATCATTCTAATTATCTTAAGTGCATATTAATCAGTAGTTTCTTTTTGTGATTCTGGCGCATCTTTTTGTTGTAAATCTACTTTGCGTTCTGTTACATCTTCATCTTCAATGTCGGCCATTTCGATTTCGTTATCTTGCTCATCCATCACTTTGACGTCTAATCCTAAACTTTGTAATTCTTTCATCAATACTCGGAATGATTCAGGAACACTTGGTCTAGAGATATTTTCGCCTTTAACAATAGATTCATATGTTTTAACACGACCTACTGTATCATCTGATTTATAAGTCAAGATTTCTTGTAATGTGTATGCAGCACCATATGCTTCAAGTGCCCATACCTCCATCTCACCGAAACGTTGTCCACCAAATTGTGCTTTACCACCTAGTGGTTGTTGCGTTACTAATGAGTATGGACCAGTTGAACGCGCATGTAATTTATCGTCAACCATGTGTGCAAGTTTAAGCATGTACATAACACCTACTGAAATACGGTTGTCGAATGGTTCACCAGTTCGACCATCGTATAATACAGTTTTACCGTCACGTGCCATGCCAGCTTCTTCGATAGTTGACCATACGTCATCATCATTAGCACCATCGAATACTGGAGATGCAACATGGATGCCTAAGTTTTTAGCAGCCATACCTAAATGTAATTCAAGAACTTGTCCGATGTTCATACGTGATGGTACACCTAGTGGGTTTAACATGATGTCAATTGGACGTCCGTCTGGTAAATATGGCATATCTTCTTCTGGAACGATTTTTGAGATGACACCTTTATTACCATGACGACCACACATTTTATCTCCGACGTGAATTTTACGTTTTTGAACGATGTAAACACGTACTAATTGGTTAACACCTGGTGATAATGTGTCGTCTCCTTCTTCACGATTGAAGACTTTAACATCTAATACGATACCGCCAGCACCGTGTGGTACACGTAATGATGTATCACGTACTTCACGTGCTTTTTCACCAAAGATAGCATGTAATAATCTTTCTTCAGCTGTAAGCTCTGTAACCCCTTTAGGCGTTACTTTACCTACTAAGATATCTCCATCTTTAACTTCAGCACCGACATATACAATACCACGTTCGTCTAAGTTTTTAAGTGCACTTTCAGAAACGTTAGGAATATCACGAGTAATTTCTTCAGGTCCTAGTTTAGTATCACGTGCTTCTGATTCATATTCTTCAATATGGATAGAAGTGTATACGTCATCTTTAACTAGACGCTCACTCATGATAACAGCATCCTCATAGTTGTAACCATCCCATGTCATGAATCCTACAACTACGTTACGACCTAAGGCCATTTCACCTAATTCCATTGAAGGACCATCGGCTAAGATTTCGTTGTATTCAACAATGTCACCTGCAGCAACAATTGGGCGTTGGTTGTAACATGTACCTGAGTTTGAACGTTTGAATTTCGCTAATGGATAGCGATCTAATTCACCTTCATACTCTTGACCGTCTTGTTCTACTAATCGACGTACTAAGATTTCATTAGACTCAACATGTTCAACACGACCTCTGTGGTTAGCTGTAATTGCCGCACCAGAGTCACGCGCAGCAACATGCTCCATACCTGTACCAACGAATGGTGCTTCAGGATTCATCAATGGTACTGCTTGACGTTGCATGTTCGCACCCATTAATGCACGGTTAGAGTCATCGTTTTCTAAGAATGGAATACAAGCTGTAGCGGCTGAAACAACCTGCTTAGGTGAAACGTCCATGTAATCCATTTTTTCTTTAGCCATTACTGTGTTATTACCACGGAAACGACAAACTACTTCGTCATCTATGAAACGTCCGTTTTCATCTAAACGTGAATTCGCTTGGGCAACAACATAACTATCTTCTTCGTCAGCAGTTAAATAATCAATTTGGTCTGTAATCGCATTAGTGTCTAAATCCACTTTACGATATGGTGTTTCAATGAAACCAAATTCGTTTACACGTGCATAACTAGATAATGAGTTGATTAATCCAATGTTTGGACCCTCTGGCGTTTCAATTGGACACATACGACCATAGTGAGAATAGTGTACGTCACGTACCTCCATTTGTGCACGTTCACGTGTTAAACCACCAGGTCCTAAAGCAGATAAACGACGTTTATGTGTCAACTCTGCTAATGGGTTAGCTTGGTCCATGAATTGTGATAATTGAGAACTACCAAAGAATTCTTTTATTGATGCAATAACTGGGCGAATATTGATTAATTGTTGTGGTGTGATTGAATCAGTGTCTTGAATAGACATTCTTTCACGTACCACACGCTCCATTCTTGATAAACCAATACGGAATTGGTTTTGTAATAGTTCGCCTACTGAACGTAAACGACGATTACCTAAATGGTCAATATCGTCTGTATAACCAATACCACTTAATAAGTTAAAGAAGTAACTCATTGAAGCAATGATGTCAGCTGGTGTAATACATTTAACTTCAGAATCCGGTAACGCATTACCGATCACTGTAGTTGTACGACCTTCATCATCATTTGGAACATATACTTTAATTGATTGAATTTCAACTGGTTCATCAATCACTGTTCCTTCTAGTTCGAACACTTCACTATTAGCATTTGCTTCTAATACATCCATGATCTCGTCTAACTTACGACGATCAAGAACTGTACCTTCTTCAACAACAATTTCACCCGTTTCACTATTAACAATTGGTTCTGCTAATTTTTGATTGAATAAACGGTGTTTTAAGTGAAGTTTTTTATTAGCTTTATAACGACCAACGCTTGCTAAGTCATAACGTTTTGGATCGAAGAAACGTGAATATAATAAACTTTTAGCATTTTCAACTGTTGGTGGTTCGCCAGGGCGTAAACGCTCATAAATTTCTAATAATGCTTGTTCAGTATTTTCAGTACCATCTTTTTCAAGCGTATTGCGTAAGTATTCACTGTCGCCAAGTAAATCAACGATTTCTTGGTCACTAGAGAAACCTAATGCTCTTAACAATACAGTTAATGGTAATTTACGAGTTCTATCAATACGTACATAAACTACATCTTTAGCATCAGTTTCATATTCTAACCATGCACCACGGTTAGGAATGATAGTTGCATCGTAGTTTTCACGTCCGTTTTTATCAAGTTTTTCATTGAAATATACGGATGGTGAACGTACTAATTGTGATACGATAACACGTTCTGCACCATTAATTACAAATGTACCTGTATCAGTCATTAATGGGAAATCACCCATAAATACTTCTTGCTCTTTCACTTCGCCAGTTTCTTTAATAATAAGACGTACTTTTACACGAAGAGGTGCAGCATAAGTAGCGTCACGGTTTTTTGATTCTTCTAAGTCGTATTTTGGTTCACCTAATCTATAATCTACAAATTCTAAAGATAGGTTTCCTGTGAAATCTTCAATCGGAGAAATGTCTCTAAACATTTCTAATAAACCTTCTTTAAGGAACCAATCGTAAGATTTTGTTTGAATTTCTATTAAGTTCGGTAATTCTAATACTTCTGAAATTCTCGCGTAGTTTCTACGTTTACGATGTCTTCCATATTGGACAACTTGACCTGCCAAACAGATTCACCCCTCAAAAATTGTGTGGGTTGCTTTTACTAATAAAACAAAGAGTGCCACAAGATTTAAAGACAAAAAGAAAACGGCAACACTTCAGATGACACCATTTTCTATTCTATATTTATCTTGATTTACTTATTTGTTTTTGCGTAAAAGTACACACTTATTGAACATAAATTTTTACATTTTATAACTATATCAGAATAATACTAGTAAATCAAGCTTTTACGCTTTTCAATATATAGTATCCTTTGCTTTTATTCACAACTTCCACATTGTTAAATAATTCATCCATTTTCTTTTTAGCTGAAGGCATACCTTGCTTTTTTTGAATAACAACAAATAATTCGCCATTACTTTTCAATTTTTGATACGCTTCTTCAAAAATACGATGAACGACAGTTTTGCCCGCCCTGATTGGCGGATTTGTTAACACAAAATCAAATTGGTTATTATCAACCTGAGTCATGCCATCACTTTCGAAAATATCCGCATTTTCAATATGATTTTTCTTTTTATTCTTTTTAGCTAATTCTAATGCTCTACGATTGACGTCTAACATTGTAATATGGTGATGTGGTGATACTTTAGCAATCATTAGTCCAATTGGACCATATCCACAACCTACATCAGCAATTGTTTTACTCGGTCCAGGAGGATTTGCTTTCAAGAATGTTTGGATTAGTAAATCAGATCCAAAATCCACTTTATCTCTAGAAAACACACCATTATCTGTTGTTAAATTAATAGAATGTTGATAACATTCATAAGTAATTTGTTTTTCATCACTTTTTACTTCCGGATTTTCGTCGTAGTAATGACTCATGTCTTCACCTCTATCAGTCTTTTGCATTCCTATCATTCTAAATTTAGCTATAAATGAATTAAAAACCCCGTTATCGCGATAACGGGGTTTTTAACTTCTCAAAGAATGTGATTACGATTTAAAAATCAATAACCATATTATTTAGTTAGGAAACTAGAACTATTTTAATTCTACTGTAGCTCCAACTTCTTCTAATTGTTCTTTAAGTTTTTCAGCGTCTTCTTTAGGCATAGCTTCTTTGATTACTTTAGGAGCTCCGTCTACTAATTCTTTAGCATCTTTTAATCCTAAGCCAGTTGCTTCTTTAACAGCTTTAACAACTTTGATTTTTGAAGATCCAGCTGAAGTTAATTCAACATCAAATTCAGTTTTTTCAGCTGCTGCTTCTCCGCCGCCAGCTGCACCTGCTGCTGCTACTGGAGCTGCTGCAGTTACACCAAATTCTTCTTCAATTGCTTTTACTAAATCGTTTAATTCTAAAACTGACATTTCTTTAATTGCTTCAATGATTTGTTCTTGATTAGCCATTTTATAATTCCTCCGTTATTTTTAATTTTTTATGCGCAATTATTCAGCGCTTTCTTCTTTTTGTTCTCCAACAGCTTTAACCGCATAAGCGAAGTTGCGTACTGGAGCTTGTAATACAGATAAAAGCATAGATACAAGACCGTCGTGTGAAGGTAATGAACCAACAGTTTTAACTTCTTCTGCTGAAATAACATTTCCTTCCATAACGCCTGATTTAACTTCTAAAGCTTCATGTTCTTTAGCAAATCCTGCAATAACTTTTGCTGGAGCTACAACATCTTCTGTTGAAGTTGCAATAGCAGTTGGACCTGTTAAGAATTCATCTAAGCCTTCGATTCCAGCTTTTTCAGCTGCGCGACGTACCATTGTGTTTTTGTATACTTTATACTCAACACCAGCTTCACGTAATTGTTTACGTAATTCAGTAACTTCAGCTACTGTTAATCCACGGTAGTCAACGATCACTGTTGAAACTGAGTTTTTAAGTTGATCAGCAATAGTATCAACTAATTGTTTTTTAGCTTCAATGATAGCAGACATTCAGACACCTCCATTTAGTATTTTTCGGTGCTTTTTTTAAGATTAATAAAAAAAGCACTTTCTACCCACGGCAAAAAGTGCTTGAAAGTTTAATAGTCACGTTCAAGTCAATTTTAGCCTCGGCAGGATCGGTTTTTAAGTTATCAAATAACTCCTACTGTCTTAGGTAAAATAATCACAATAATTAATATAACCGTTTAATTGTAATATGTCAATATATTTTTAGAAACTCTTTGCATTTTAATGCTTAGAGTTTCTTATGCATGAGCCTTGCTCAGGCGCTCCTTAATTCAATGCATTTTAATGCGTAGAGTTTCTTATGCATGAGCTATGCTCAGGCACTCCTTAATTCAGTGCAATTTAATGCTTGTCGATTTTAGGAATAATTCTAGCATCTCCTGCATAGCATTAACTCGAATACAATTATTTTACACTGCTTATAAAAATTATCAATTATCTTTTTTCAAAAATCAAGCCTAGAACATAAACTGTTCTAGGCTTAATGTAATTTAAATATATTTAAATTATAGTTTGAATGAAGCAGTATCAACTTTTACTCCAGGACCCATTGTTGTTGTAACAGCAACAGATTTGAAGTAAGTACCTTTAGATGAAGATGGTTTAGCTTTTGCTAATACATCTTGTAAGGCTTTGAAGTTTTCAACTAATTTTTCATCGCTAAATGAAACTTTACCGATAGAAGCATGTACGATACCAGCTTTTTCAGCACGATATTCAACTTTACCAGCTTTGATTTCTTCAACAGCTTTTTTAACATCCATAGTTACAGTACCAGTTTTAGGGTTTGGCATTAAACCTTTAGGTCCTAATACACGACCAAGTTTACCAACTTCGCCCATCATGTCTGGAGTAGCAACTACTACGTCAAAGTCGAACCAACCTTGTTGGATTTTTTGTACGTAATCAGATTCACCTACGTAATCTGCGCCTGCTTCTTCAGCTTCAGTGATTTTGTCACCTTTTGCGAATACTAATACACGTTGTGATTTACCAGTTCCGTTTGGTAGCACGACTGCACCACGGATTTGTTGGTCATTTTTACGTGTATCAATTCCTAAACGGAATGCAACTTCAACTGATGCGTCAAAGTTAGCAATGCTTGTTTCTTTAGCTAATTTGATTGCTTCTTCAACACTATAGTATTGAGTACGGTCAACTTTATTAGCTGCTTCTTGATACTTTTTACCTTTTTTAGCCATTTATTGTTCCTCCTTTAGTGGTTTTAGCGGAATTTCCTCCCACATTTACTTGTGTTAGCCACAAGTTAAGAGCAGATAACAGATAGTTTCTCATTCAAATCAGTCATAGAGACCAAAGTACAATAAGATGTCATAGACAATATGGATTGTTTACCTATTCTGTTACCTGCTTTTATCGTCTAAATCAGTTCATTTCAAATTAAATTTGATTGCTTATTATTCTACAGTGATACCCATACTACGAGCAGTACCTTCGATAATACGCATAGCTGCTTCTTCGTCAGCAGCATTTAAGTCTTGCATTTTGCTGTTAGCAATTTCACGTACTTGATCTTTAGTTACTGAAGCAACTTTGTTTTTGTTAGGTTCGCCTGAACCTTTTTCAACGCCAGCTGCTTTTTTAAGTAGTACTGGAGCCGGTGGAGTTTTTGTAATGAATGTAAATGAACGGTCTTCATATACACTAATTTCTACCGGAATGATTAAACCTGCTTGTTCTTGAGTACGTGCATTGAACTCTTTACAGAATCCCATAATATTCACACCTGCTTGACCTAATGCTGGACCAACTGGTGGTGCTGGATTTGCTTTACCTGCAGGAATTTGTAATTTAACTACTTTTTCTACTTTTTTAGCCACGATGTGCACCTCCTTGATATCGTGATGTGGTCACAGGGCTCAGTTTTGCCCTCCCACTCTTAACATTTCGTGACGAAATGAACGCTCTAAAAGCGCGACCACATTATTTTAACACTTTTTTATTTCAAAAAGCAATAGTAAAATTTCAACTTTTACATTTAAAAACGTTAATTTATCTCACTATAATTTTTCGATTTGATCGAATTCTACTTCTACTGGTGTTTCACGTCCAAACATGTCAACTAATACTGTTAATTTGAATTTTTCCGCTTCAATCTCTTGAACTTCTCCGACTTGGTTTGCGAATGGTCCAGATTTAATACGTACTTGCTCTCCAACATCTAACTCGACATCGATTGTTTTTTCTTTTAATCCCATTTGTTTAAGTATAAAGCGAACTTCTTCTGGAAGTAATGGGTTAGGTTTTGAACCAGCTCCAGCTGAACCGACAAATCCAGTCACACCTGGTGTATTTCTTACTACGTACCATGACTCATCTGTCATTACAAGTTCAACTAGTACATAACCAGGGAATGTTTTCTTCACAAGTTTTTTTGCTTTACCGTCTTTAACTTGTGTTTCTTCTTCTTCAGGTATGACAACTCTAAAGATTTGTTCTGTCATATTCATTGATTCTACTCTTTTTTCAAGATTCTTTTTAACTTTATTTTCATATCCTGAGTATGTATGCACTGCATACCAACGCTTTGCGCCTACTTCTTCAGACATGTCGCCACTCCTAACCTATTAATAAATTTTTCAATGCTGTAATTCCTAAATCTAAGGCATAGAAAAAGACTAAGAAGAATATTACTGTTGATACTACAATAACAGTATATTTAAACAATTCTTCTTTAGTTGGCCAACTCGTCTTTTCCATTTCTGATTTTACACCTTGAAAAAAGCTTTCTTTTTTAGCCACTAATAAAACCTCCAAATCTTTCAACAATAGTCATTAAAATTTGAATATCGTTTATTTTGATTCTTTATGTACTGTATGAGTATTGCATCTTGAACAGTATTTCTTAAGGGTCAATCGTACTGCTGAACCTTCTTTTTTGGGTACATGATAATTTCTATTGCCACACTCTTCACAATTCAAGGGTACTTTTTTCACTTTCATTCACCTTTACTCATTAATATACCAGTCTACTATACATAAATCTAAATATGAATGTCAAACTGATAAATGACTATCACAGTAAGTATTTGTGGGTATAGACTGTTGTCGCACTACACTATTATTTTAATTTATATTCTAAATGATGTCTTATTTTCATTTTACAACGTTGTATCGCATTGTAAACTACTTTGTCTTTTATACCTAGTAAATGTGCGATTTCTTTTGGTTTATAACCTTTACTATAAAATTCAAATACTTCTCGTTCTTGTTTAGTTAATTTCTCACACGCCGCGTTCAATAGTTTGATTGCTTCACATGTTAATATTTCTCTTTCAACTCGATCTCTATTAAGCAGGTTCGTTTGATATTCAACCACAGCATCATTAACTACATTCGTATATCGCTTCTGTTGAGTGTAATGCCGTCGATAGTAATCACATTTAACTGATTTGATGAGCCGCGATATATATTTTATAAACGAATCATCATATTGAAAATGATGGCGCTCAAGCGCTAGATATATTTTGATGAGCACTTCTTGATAAAGGTCGTCTTTTTCAAAATCATTTTGAGAAATATAATTAATTCTTCTCATAATAAAAGAATTGAATTGTTGAAGTATCGCTTTTAATTCTATATCTAATTGTTGTGACTTTGACAATAATAATTGTTGTTTCAAGTTGTTATTCTTATGTGTCATATCTTAGTTGCCTTTCAAAATTTTAAGGCTATTCTATATGAAACACTATCTAAATAACAATATTGCTAAATCAGTCTTTTTTATGGTTTCCTCTTCTTATTTTTTCAAATTCTGCAAGTATATCTTCTGATAGCGGAATTCGAGTTCTTGGTTTAGTTTCTGTAATATCTTCGAGGGATTTACTCACCGTTATTTGATTTTCTCTCAA
Organism: Staphylococcus warneri; assembly: GCF_900636385.1. Classification (NCBI taxonomy): domain Bacteria; kingdom Bacillati; phylum Bacillota; class Bacilli; order Caryophanales; family Staphylococcaceae; genus Staphylococcus; species Staphylococcus warneri. Next base: position 2,192,534 of record NZ_LR134269.1, read on the forward strand.
ATCTCTCCACATTTCTCTCGAAGATACGCGATAAGCACCTGAACCAAAAATAGCATGTTGTTCACTCATATCACTCGTCACAACTGTAATATGCGTTGTATGTTTATCGTATAATTCATATACATACCGTTCAATAAAACTATCTGCTGTTTCCTTTTCTTTAGTAAATACAGTTTTCACGCCATGATACATGTATTCTCTTTCTATGCCAGATTGTTCATACGCATCAAAGACACAAACAATTTCATCGGCAATAACAGCATTATAGTTTGCTATTGCATCAATGAGTTGCTCTCTCGCCTCTTCTAAGTTTTCTTTGGCGATTTTACTTAATGTTGGTGATTGGCCAATCATGTTATACCCATCAATTATTAAATAACGTTCTTTCATTATTTATCTCCGTTCGAGTGTCTTTTACGGAATACCTCATACATCATTAAACTAGCAGCAACAGATGCATTTAAACTATTCACATGACCGACCATAGGAATTTTAATATAAAAATCACATTTATCACTTACTAATCTACTCATACCTTGCCCTTCACTACCAATTACAATTGCTAATGACATATCAGCTTCTAAATCTCTATAATCCGTTGCGTTATTCGCTTCGGTACCTGCAACCCAAAAACCATTGTTTTTTAATTCATCAATCGTTTTGGCTAAATTTGTCACTCTAATCACTGGCACATGTTGAATAGCACCTGTAGATGCTTTAGCAACAGTTTGAGTTAATGAAACAGAACGACGTTTAGGGATAATCACCCCATCCACACCTGATGCGTCAGACGTTCTTAATATTGATCCAAGATTATGTGGATCTTCTAACCCATCTAGAATGATAACGGTAGATAAACCATCTTTTTCTTGTTGTTGCTTCAAAAACTGATCAAAATCTGCGTATTCATATGGTGCTACTAATGCTGCTACGCCCTGATGAGGTGCAGTTGATAAAAAATCTAATTTGGATTTTGGTACTGTTTGTACAATTAGTTTTTGATCTTTTGCATTTTTTAAAATGTCGTTAATTTGTTGTTTTTTTATACCGTCTTGAATCAAAATTTTATTTATAGAATGACCTGAAATAATAGCTTCCTTTACTGCATGTCTACCAACGATGACTATATCTTCCACGTACTCACGACCTCTCGTTAACTATTTCTATGATTTTATCTAGTAATACCTTTAATCTTTCTTCTCTATGTTCTAGATACAAAAAGCCAATTACCGCTTCTAATGCAGAACTTTTACGATACGTTTGAACGTCTGTATTTTTAGCTTTAGTATAACTTTTAGCATTGCGCCCTCTCTTTAATATATCCATTTCTTCTTCAGTAAACCATGCTTCCTCAATAAGTGTTTCAAGTGTCTGCGCTTGGCTTTTAGCTGAGACATATAACTTAGACATTTGATGTAATCGATTGGGTTTACTTCGCAATTTGAGTACGATATATTTTCGAACATGCTGATCTAAAACGGCATCTCCCATATAAGCTAATGTTAACGGGTTCAGTAATTTAATATTCATATTATCCACGTTTAAATCTAACACCTTGAGGGGTATCTTCTAATATAATATTTTGCTCTTTTAAATGGTCTCTAATTTCATCAGCACGTGCGAAGTCTTTATTTTTGCGAGCTTCATTTCGCTCTTCTATTAATTGCTCTATTTCTTCATCTAATAAATCATCTTGTTGGTTGCCTTTTAGCGGAACACCTAAGACGTCACTGAATATTTGATATACTTCTTTGAATTTAGCAATTACTTTAGTTGATGTTACATTTTCTAAAACATATCTATTCGCTAATTTGGCTAAATCATACCATGCAGTCACTGCATTAGCAGTGTTAAAATCATCATCCATTACAGCTTCAAAGTTCTCTAATATTTGATCAATTTGATTGATATATTCTTCTTGATTATCTATATCTGTCGCAATAGCTTCTCTTTCTTCGATAAGTTGATAGCTATTTCTAATACGTTCAAGTCCACTTTTAGCAGCACTCACAAGTTCTAAATTATAGTTGATTGGGCTACGATAATGAACACTAATCATAAAGAATCGTAATACGTCTGGGTCAATTTCTTTGATAATATCATGTACTAAAATAAAGTTGCCTAATGACTTACTCATTTTTTCATTATCAATATTGATAAAGCCATTATGCATCCAATAGTTGGCAAATGGGGCATGGTTATGTGCTTCAGATTGTGCAATTTCATTTTCATGGTGAGGGAATTGTAAATCTGATCCACCTGCATGAATATCAATAGTTGGACCAAGTTCATGAAACGCCATTACTGAACATTCTATATGCCAGCCTGGTCGACCTTCTCCAAATGGACTTTCCCAACTAATTTCACCTGGCTTAGCCTTTTTCCATAAAGTGAAATCAAGTGCATCTTCCTTCTGATCGCCTGCTTCGATACGTGCACCTACTTTTAAATCATCAATTGATTGATGACTTAACTTACCGTAGTCTTTAAATTGACGTGTTCTAAAATAGACATCCCCATTACTTTCATATGCATATCCTTCATCTACTAATTTTTTGATAAAATCAATAATCTCATCCATATGATTCATAACTCTCGGATTTGATGTTGCTTTTTTAACATTCAGTGCACCTACGTCTTCATAGAATGCCTTAATATATTTATCTGCAATTTCAGGAACACTTTCGTTTAATTCTTTTGAACGCTTGATTAATTTATCGTCGACATCTGTAAAGTTAGATACATATATCACTTCATAACCTTTATATTCAAAATATCTACGTACAACGTCATAATTTATCGCCGGTCTTGCATTTCCAATATGGATATAGTTATAAACAGTTGGACCACAAACGTACATTTTCACCTTACCTGGTTCTATTGGTTCAAATGTTTCTTTTTGACGTGTTAACGTATTATATAATGTAATCATCTTGAATCTCTCCGTTTCTTGTTTTTTCAAGTTGTCTTTCTAAGTGTTTAATTTGTTCATATAATGGATCAGGTAAATTACGATGATCGAATGTTTTACCAATACGTTTACCATCTTGTTTTACAATATGGCCTGGTATACCTACAACTGTAGAATAACTTGGTACTGATTGTAGCACTACTGAATTCGCGCCTATATTTACGTTAGAACTAATTTGAATATTACCTAAAACCTTTGATCCAGCTGCGATAAGGACATTATCACCGATATCTGGATGCCTTTTACCTTTTTCTTTACCAGTCCCACCTAAAGTTACACCTTGATATATCGTTACGTTATCTCCAATCGTGCACGTTTCACCAATAACTACGCCCATACCATGGTCGATAAATAAGCGTTTCCCAATTTTAGCCCCAGGATGAATTTCAATACCTGTAAAAAATCTAGATATTTGTGAAATAGCTCTAGCAGCTACATAACGTTGATTATTATATAATTTATGTGCGATCAAATGACTCCATACAGCATGTAATCCTGCATATGTTGTAACAACTTCAATAGTTGAGCGCGCCGCTGGATCCTGTTCAAACACCATTTTTATATCGTCTCTCATTCTTCTTAACAAAACATTCTCCCCCTTAGCTTTACAACTAATATTAGTTCTTTAATTTGTATATTTGAATAAAATTAAAAAAATGCGCCTCTAACATCTTTTGTTAGAGGCGCATAAGCACGGTTCCACTCTTCGTTCAGTAAATTATTGTATATAAATCATTTCACAGGTTTATATCACATAGATTTACTCTCATTTAATCCATATATAATTTAACAATCAAAGGTGCATTCATTAATTTCCATGTTGTGCTCGCAGCGACCGCACACTCTCTGCATCATGTACTATTTAATTACTAATCCTTTGTTTTAATTCACTTATTACATTCAATATTATGTGTTAAATTGTAATTTTTCAAGTGTGAATTTTAATTTTTTTGATTTTCTCTATATGCTTAAATATATTCTTTCAATCGTGATAATACTTTGTCTTTACCAAGCACTTCAATTGTATTTGGTAATTCAGGGCCATGCATTTGTCCTGTAACTGCAACACGAATTGGCATAAATAATTGTTTACCTTTAATGCCAGTTTCTTTTTGTACTTCTTTAATCGCTTTTTTAATTTCCGCTGCTTCGAATGGTTCAAGTGCTTCTAATTTGCTATATAAATGTGTCATTAGTTCTGGCACTTGTTCACCATTGATTACTTCTTTTTCTTCTTCTCCAAATTCAGGCATATCATTAAAGAACATTTCTGAAAGTGGTACGATTTCTCCAGCATAACTCATTTCTTTTTGGTATAAAGCTACAAGTTTACGTCCCCAATCTAAATCTTCTTCAGAAGGGTTTTCTGGGATTAAGTTAGCTTTAATTAAATGTGGTAGTGCTAATTCAAATACTGTTTCAGTATCTTTTTGTTTCATATATTGGTTATTGACCCATGCTAATTTTTGTTTATCAAAGAATGCAGGTGATTTAGATAATCGTTTTTCATCAAAGATTTTAATAAATTCTTCTTTAGAATAAATTTCTTCTTCACCTTCAGGTGACCAACCTAATAATGTAATAAAGTTAAATAACGCTTCTGGTAAATAACCTAAATCACGATATTGCTCGATAAATTGTAAAATTTGCCCATCACGTTTACTTAGTTTCTTGCGTTCTTCATTAACAATAAGTGACATATGAGCAAATCTTGGTGCTTCCCATCCAAATGCTTCATAAATCATTAATTGTTTTGGCGTATTTGAAACATGGTCATCACCGCGAATAACATCACTGATTTCCATGTAATGATCATCAATTGCTACTGCAAAGTTATACGTTGGCACACCGTCTTTTTTCACGATAACCCAGTCGCCCATATTATTTGAATCAAACGAAATTTCACCTTTAACCATATCGTTAAAAGTATATGTTTTATCTTTAGGTACACGGAATCTAATTGATGGTTGACGACCTTCCGCTTCGAATTGTTGACGTTGTTCTTCTGTTAAATGAGCGTGTTGACCACCATATCTTGGCATTTCTCCACGTGCTATTTGAGCTTCACGTTCTGCTTCTAATTCTTCTTCAGTCATATAACATTTATAAGCTTTGTCTTCTTCTAATAATTGCTTAATCAGTGGGTTATAGATATCTGCACGTTCAGATTGACGATATGGTCCATAACCTTTATCTTTATCAACTGATTCGTCCCATTCTAATCCTAACCATTTTAAGTTATCGAATTGTGAAGATTCGCCATCTTCTAAATTACGTTTGCTATCAGTATCTTCAATACGTACTACAAAATCGCCGCCATAGTGTTTAGCAAATAAATAGTTAAACAAAGCCGTACGTGCATTGCCGATATGCAAGTATCCTGTTGGACTTGGTGCGTATCTTACTCTTACGCGTTCACTCATTTTATCCACTCCTGTAGTTTTTAATTATTGATATTTTTAATTTGTAACAATATCTATTCAACTTTCCTTATTGAATATGTAACGAATGATTATCCATGATTAAGTCTCTATGATAAATTTTATTTCTATCTACCAAAAATGAATCATTGTTAATACAAATTGTGTCAGAAACAATTGTAGCACTTCTACGCTACTTTGATAAGTTACTAGCATTCATTTTTCGTGTATTCATACCAATAAGTTTTCAACTCGTTTCACATGAAACTGGTTTGCCATATTCAATAATCATTCTTCTGTTATTTCATTTAAATTTTTAGCAAAGACAATACGTCCTGATGACGTTTGTAATAAACTAATCACTTCTAAATCGACATGTTGTCCTATTAATTTCTTAGCATTATCAACAACAACCATAGTACCATCGTCTAAATAACCGACACCTTGTCCTGGCTCTTTTCCCATTTTAGTTAATAAGATATTTAAATGGTCTCCTTGGTGTACATTTGGTTTAATAGCTTCTGATAAATCATTAACGTTTAACGCACTTATTCCATGTACATGACAAACTTTATTAAGATTAAAATCAGTTGTAATAATGTGTGCATGGTACTGTTTTGCTAATTTAATCAACAAAGTATCTATATCACTATGCGATTTTGTGGGATGAATAACACGCGTTGGATAATCTAAATCATATATTTGATTAAGTTTATCTAAACCTCTTTGTCCTTTTTCACGTTTAACACTATCATTAGCATCAGCAATTACTTGTAATTCATTAATCACACCTTGTGGAATAAGCACTTCTCCGTCCATAAACCCACATTTCATAATATCTATAACTCTTCCATCAATGATGGCACTTGTATCGATAATTTTTGGGATTGCCTTAAACGAATGTTGCGACATTGAACGTGAGATGTTTTCTGGCAAAAACATTAACATCTCGTCTCTCTTTTTTAGGCCAAATTGGAAACCAAAATAACATAAAATCATTGTAATAATAATCGGAATAAAATGATTTAAAACTGAATTTCCTATCAATTCTAAAATAAATGAAATCATTACAGAGATGAGTAGTCCAATAATTAAGCCAATTGTAGCAAATAATATTTCTACAGCGCTACGTTTCATAATTGTATGTTCTAGCTCTTTAAAAGCAAATGTAATTTGTTTGATAAAGAAACCAAAAATAATAAAAAATACAATAATCCCAATGAGTCCGTCTATATAATGATTCGTCAAAATGGGATATTGACTAAATCCTAAATCATTTACAACTTCAGGGATAATAATAATTCCTAAAGTAGCACCTATAATCATATAAATGGCTACAACCATTAATCTTAATGGATTCATTTTTTACCTCCTCTCCTTCAAATCACTTATGAATTAAATGCGTATTTTAATGCTTCATGTACTGATGAAACACCTACTACTTTTATATCTTCCGGGAAAGTCCAACCACCTATATTAGTTTGAGGAATAATAACTCTCTTAAATCCTAACTTTGCTGCTTCTTGAACACGTTGTTCTATTCTAGCTACACGTCTTACTTCTCCTGTTAGACCAACCTCGCCAATAAAGCAGTCTAAGCCGTCTACAGCTTTGTCCTTAAAGCTTGAAGCTGTAGCTACAATGATACTTAAATCAACTGCAGGTTCAGTTAATTTCACGCCGCCAGCAACCTTAATATAAGCATCTTGTTGTTGTAATAGATAATTTTCTTTTTTCTCTAAAACAGCCATTAATAAGCTTAAACGATTGTGATCGATACCGGTAGCCATACGACGCGGATTATTAAATGTTGTCGGTGTTACAAGCGCCTGTACTTCAATAAGTAGTGGTCTTGTACCTTCCATAGTTGAAACAATTGTTGAACCTGGCACATTAGTTGAACGTTCTTCTAAAAACATCTCTGAAGGATTTAGCACACCTTTTAGACCACTTTGTTTCATTTCAAATATTCCCATCTCATTAGTCGAACCAAAACGGTTTTTAACTGCTCGTAGTATTCGATAAGCATGATGCTCATCACCTTCAAAATACAATACAGTATCCACCATGTGTTCAAGTAATCTAGGTCCTGCAATTTGTCCTTCTTTTGTAACATGCCCAACAATAAATGTAGCTATGTTCATTTGTTTAGCTATATTCATTAAGCTTTGCGTACTTTCTCTAACCTGTGACACAGATCCTGGTGCAGAGCTAATTTCTGGATGGTATATTGTTTGAATAGAGTCAACTACTAGTAAATCCGGATTAATGTCTTTAACTGTTTGATAAATGACTTCTAAATCCGTTTCAGCTAATACTTGTAATTTACTCGAGTCTTCTTCCAAACGATCTGCACGTAATTTTGTTTGATTGATTGATTCCTCACCTGTGATATATAGAACATTTTTAGATTGTGAGAGTGAGGCACAAATTTGTAGTAGTAACGTGGATTTACCAATACCTGGATCTCCGCCTATTAATACTAATGATCCATTAACTATTCCTCCCCCTAGTACACGGTTAAATTCTTTAGATTCTGTAAGAACGCGTGGTGTAGATTCATTTTTGATACTATCTAATGTTTGTACTTTCCCTGCTGTTTCTTTAGATTTAACACCATGTTTAGGATTGGCAGCTTTTTCTACTATTTCTTCCATCTGGTTCCATGCACCACAATTAGGACACTTTCCCATCCATTTTGGAGATTGATAGCCACATGCCATACATTCAAATATTATCTTTTTCTTGGCCAATTTCGCACCTCCGTTATATTTAAGAACAAATCTATTTTAAACTGACAATTTCATAATGACAAATTAAATGTTAATGCTTTAATTAATTTTTTAAAAGTATTCATAATTCAATACGATAAAGTCATTTTTTCGTCTTAATATGTAAATTTTATTTTTTATTAATTAATGCTTTTCTTTAATTATCGATATATTAATACTATTTTAACAATGTTATTTCCTATTATGTCACAACTCAATTTAGGAAGCATTGGAAATAAAGAATAATGGTTATTGAAATATAAATAAAGAGGTAGGAACATTTCGGTTCCCACCTCTTATTGTATGATTAAGTTTATGATGGTTTACGCTTCAGTAGATGCTTTATCTTCTTTTCTATCTTGAATGTCATATTTAAACTCTTCACCGTCATGATCTACTGTTACTTCTTTACCTTCCAATTGATTTCCGTCTAAGATCAATTCACTTAGATTGTCTTCAACTGTTTTTTGAATTGCACGAATCAATGGTCTTGCACCATATTCTGGATCATATCCTTCTTCAGCAATTTTTTCTTTGGCTTTTTCAGTAACTTTGATATTAATATTTTGTTCTGATAAACGCAATGTTAATTTATTCACCATCATAGTGACGATTTCTTTAAGTTCTTCTTTAGATAATTTGTGGAATACAATAATATCATCCACACGGTTTAAGAACTCAGGACGGAAAGCATTTTTAAGCTCTTTCATCATTGTTTTACGTATAGATTCATAGTCTTGACCATCATCTGCACCACCGAAACCAGCGAAACGTTGATCTTGTAATTCTTGAGCACCAACATTTGATGTCATAATGATAACTGTATTTCGGAAGTCAACTTGACGTCCTTTGGTATCCGTTAAATGACCATCATCTAAAACTTGTAAAAGTATATTAAATACATCTGGATGTGCTTTTTCAATTTCATCAAATAGGATAACTGAATATGGTTTACGTCTTACTTTTTCAGTTAATTGACCGCCATCATCATGTCCAACATAGCCTGGAGGGGCTCCGACTAAACGACTGACAGCATGTTTTTCCATAAACTCACTCATATCAACTCTAATCATAGCATCATCTTCACCAAACATTGATTCTGCTAAAGCACGAGCTAATTCAGTTTTACCCACACCTGTAGGTCCTAAGAATATAAAGCTACCAATTGGACGTTTAGGGTCTTTTAAGCCTGCTCTTGCACGTCTAACAGCTTTACTGATAGATGTCACGGCATCTTTTTGACCAATAACTCTATCATGTAGGGTATCTTCAAGATTTAGTAAACGATCTGATTCTGTTTCATTAATTCTAGTTAATGGGATACCTGTCCAACCTGCAATAACCTCAGCAATATCTTCTTCTGATAATGATGTACTTACCCCATCTTGTGAGTTTTTCCATTCATTTTTAGCTTCTTCATATTGTTTTTCTAATTTTGTTTGTTTATCTCTAAGATTAGCTGCATTTTCAAATTCTTGTGCATGGACAGCTGCATCTTTTTCATTTTTTACTTTTTCAATTTGTTGTTCAATTTCTTTTAAATTATTAGGTGTTGTATGACTTTTCAATCTTACTTTTGAACTTGCTTCATCGATAAGGTCAATCGCTTTGTCTGGTAAAAATCGATCTGACACATAGCGATGGCTTAATTTAGCAGCCGCTTCTAAAGCTTCATCTGAAATATTGATGCGATGATGCGCTTCATAGCGATCACGAAGTCCTTTTAAAATTGATACAGTGTCTTCAACTGTAGGCTCATCAACTTGAATAGGTTGGAAACGACGCTCTAACGCAGCATCTTTTTCAATGTTTTTACGATATTCGTCTAACGTTGTTGCACCAATACATTGTAATTCGCCACGTGCTAATGCTGGTTTTAAGATATTTGAAGCATCTATTGCACCTTCTGCACCACCTGCACCTACTAATGTATGCAATTCATCAATAAATAGAATCACATTGCCAGCTTGATGAATTTCTTCCATTACTTTTTTCAATCGTTCTTCAAATTCACCACGGTATTTTGTACCAGCTACAACAGTACCCATATCTAGTGACATGACACGTTTGTTTTTAAGTGTTTCCGGTACTTCATTATTTACTATAGCTTGAGCTAAACCTTCCGCAATAGCTGTTTTACCTACACCTGGCTCACCAATTAATACAGGATTATTTTTAGTACGACGACTTAATACTTCTATAACTCGTGTAATTTCTTTGTCTCGACCCACAACTGGATCTAATGTGCCATCTTTAGCAATAATTGTTAAATCACGTGCTAAACTATCTAATGTTGGTGTGTTATTAGATTTATTTGCTTGAGCATTTTTATTACTCATTTCTGGGCTACCTAATGCTTTAACTACTTGTGCACGTGCTTTTGTAATATTTAAATCAAGGTTAGCAAATACACGCGCCGCTACACCTTCATTTTCACGGATTAAGCCAAGTAAAATATGTTCTGTTCCTACAAAATTGTGATGTAGTTTACGTGCTTCGTCCATTGATAATTCAATCACTTTTTTAGCTCTAGGTGTATAATGTAATGTTGCCATAGGAGCTTGACCATGACCGATAAGTTTTTCAACCTCTTCAATAACTTTATCCTCTGTAATATTAAAGCTTTCTAATACTTTTGCTGCGATACCTTCAGGTTCTTTCATTAGACCTAATAAAAGATGTTCTGTTCCAATATTTGAATGGTTCAATCGAATTGCTTCTTCTTGTGCATGAGCTAATACTCTTTGCGCACGTTCAGTTAATCTACCAAATAGCATATGATTTGTTACCTCCTATTTTATATGTTCTCTTAAAACATTCGCTCTCTTTTCATTGACTGGTGTTTCATCTTCTTCATCAAATAAAAATGGTGTTTGAATACCAACCATAAATTCATTGAATTTAAAATTATCAAGTTCGATATAATTTAAATCTATGCCTAATTTAACTTCACTCAATCGATAAGATGCCTCTTCCATAGAGATAAGTCTGCTATTTTGCAATATTCCTAATGAACGATGGACTCTATCTAATGTTTCTATATGTTTATGTTTATCTAATCTTGATCGGATTTGAAGTTCTTCATTTATAATTTGATTGATTACTTCTGTTAAATTCTCTATGATTTCTTCTTCTGTTTTCCCCAATGTTAATTGGTTTGAAACCTGGTAAATGTGGCCATAAACTTGTGAGCCTTCACCATATATTCCTCGAATGGTAAAACCAAATCGGTTAATGGTCTGTGCTATACCTGACATTCTTTTCATGATAGAAAGACCAGGCAAATGCAACATCACACTTGCTCTCATACCAGTTCCGATATTAGTAGGACATGTGGTTAAATACCCTAAATGTTCATCATAGCTAATATCAAGTTGTTGGTCGATTTCATCATCTAGTGCTGACGCTTCTTTATACAATCTTTCTAATGATAAATCTGTACCAAGCGCTTGAATTCTAATATGATCTTCTTCATTAATCATGACACTAATAGATTCATCATCATTTAGTAGAACAGCCGATGCTGGTTGTTTGATCAACTCTGGACTTACCAAATGTTTAGCTACCAATTTCATTTTATTTTGTTGGTCCATCATATCTAGTCTTTTTAAAGTCATGCTAGGTAATGCATCTTGTACTTCATTTATTACTCTAAATCCATCTTGTTCTGTCGGAAACATGAGTGGGTGAACATGATTTTCAAGATTTCTTGCTAGGCGAATTCTTGAAGAAATGACCACTGGTGCTTCTTTATTCGTTTTCATCCACTCACTAATGTTAGGTTCTAAGTCACTCATCATGTTGCACCTCGCTCTCTTCACTTAGCGATTTGATTTCGTCTCGAACAATAGCTGCCTGTTCGAAATCTTGTTCATCTATTAATTGTTGTAAATATTGCTTTTTCTCTTCGATTTTCTTTTTAAGTGCAAGCTTATGATAAGAAGATTGAGGTACCTTTCCTACATGTTCATATTGACCGCCTTGCACACGTCTTACTATGTCTAGGATGTCATCCTTAAATGTGGCATAGCAATTAGAACAACCAAATTTGCCTACATGTGCTATGTCTTTTAACGTCATATGACAAGTTGGACATCTTTTTTCTTCCTGAAATGCCATTTCTTGAAAATTAATACCATGTTTAGTTGCTAAATGTTGTAATATTTGCTTTACAACAAATGCTTCTTCTATATCATCTTGATGATGATAGGATGATTGCTCTTGGTGTGTCCATGGGTTATCACCTTGCGCACAAGTACTACACACCCATTTTTCTTGCATACCATCTTTACTTTTAACAGTTAATTTAACTTCAGCTTCATTTAAATGGCAATTTTCACAAAGCAAAAAGCAACACCTCAATTCCTCTAGTAATAATTTATGACAGGTAAAATTCGTTTAAGAATATTTGCTCTAATAATATCTCGAGAAACAATATCCATTTTTAACGTTTCTCGATCAATAGCAGCAATAATCATTTTTGCTTCTCTTTCATTCACAAGTCCTTTATCTAACAAGCCATCTATTAAATAAAGTGCTTGTTGTTGAGATATTGAAGGACCTATTAATTGAAGTAAATGATTAATATAACCTGTTTCATCTTTGTTTTCAATTTTCGTGATTCGGATGTATCCTCCACCACCACGTTTACTTTCTATTTCGTAACCATGCTCATTTGTAAATCTAGTTTTAATCACATAGTTTAATTGAGAAGGGACGCAGTCAAAACGTTGAGCAATATTTGCTCTTTGAATTTCCACCACATCTTCATTGGTTTCTTCAAATAAATGTTTAATGTACTGTTCTATGATGTCGGACATATTATGCATGATTATCACCTCTTTTTGACCTTCTTTGACTATATTATATGACCAACTTTGACCATTTTCAATTAATTTGATTTTAAATTTTTAAAATTTATGATGTTAGCGCTTATTTTTTATTGTATGATAGACAATAGAATAAATTAAAGGAATGAAAAAACATGCACATTCTCATTGGGATTATTGGAATTATTTTCTTCTTAGCACTCGCGTACTTATTTAGTTCAGATAGAAAGAATATTCGTTGGCAATATGTTGGACTATTATTAGTTATTCAATTAATTTTCGCCTTCATTTTATTAAAAACAAACATTGGTATTACAGTCATTGGTGGTATTGCTAATGGTTTTGGTTATTTGCTATCTAAAGCAGCAGAAGGCGTTAACTTCGTTTTCGGTGGTTTTAAATATGTAGATCCTAAAAATCCACCATTTTTCTTTAACGTTTTATTACCAATTGTATTTATTTCAGCATTAATTGGGATTCTACAATACACTAAAATTTTACCATTTATAATTAACGTATTAGGTTTCCTTATTTCAAAAATCAATGGTATGGGACGTTTGGAATCATACAATGCAGTAGCAGCAGCAATTTTAGGTCAATCTGAAGTGTTTATTTCTTTAAAACAACAACTTCCTTATATACCTAAACAACGTTTGTATACTTTAACAGCATCTGCAATGTCTACAGTATCTGCTTCAATTATAGGTGCTTATTTCACATTAATTGAACCGAAATACGTTGTAACAGCTGTTGTATTAAACTTATTCGGTGGTTTCATCATCGCTTCAATCATTAACCCTTATCAAGTTAATGAAGAGGATGATAAATTATTAGTAGCCGAAAGTGAAACGAAAAATCAATCTTTCTTTGAAATGCTTGGGGAGTATATTCTAGATGGATTTAAAGTGGCAGTCATTGTAGGTGCGATGCTTATCGGATACATCGCAATTATCGCGTTACTAAATGGCTTAGTAAGTGGTACTTTCAGTTTACTTTCACATGGCGCAATCAAATGGGACTTCCAAACTTTAATTGGATTTGTATTTGCTCCATTTGCATTCTTAGCAGGTGTTCCATGGAACGACGCAGTACAATCAGGTTCTGTTATGGCAACTAAATTATTATCAAATGAATTTGTTGCAATGCAGGCATTAGGTAAGTTAAATGGCATTTCAGAACACGCTAAAGGTGTTACTTCAGTATTCTTAGTATCATTTGCTAACTTTAGCTCGATTGGTATTATTTCTGGTGCTATTAAATCATTAAATGATAAAAAAGGTGACGTTGTTGCAAGATTCGGATTAAAATTATTATTCGGTGCGACATTAGTATCATTTATTTCAGCAGCAATTGCTGGATTCTTCATCTAATGAACAAAGGCAATGTATGAAAGAGCATTTAAACTCAATCATACATTGCCTTATTTTTATTTTTGAATCATATGGTTTATAAAATAATCAGTTACACGATAATCATCTGTTAATTCTGGATGAAATGATACACCTAAATATTCACCTTGTTTAACTGCAACGATTTTATCGCCAACTTTACTTAATATTTCAACATTGTCAGCTACCTTCGCAATATGAGGTGCTCTAATAAAAACACCTTCTATATCCTTAGCTATGCCTTTGATATCTAATTCCGATTCAAAGCTATCGACTTGTCTACCAAACGAATTACGTTCAACTGTAATATCTAATTTATTTAAATAGCCTTCTTCACCTTCAACATCACTAGCCAATACGATTAAACCTGCACAAGTACCAAACATAGGTAAATCTGATTGCTGTAACTTTTCTTTAAAACCATATAAATCCATTAACCTTCTTAATGTTGTTGATTCGCCACCAGGTAAGATTAAACCATCGATATCATCTAATTGTTCTACTTTTTTAATTGGGATACCTTCATGGCCACTTAATTCTATATGACGAATATGTTCACGAACTGCACCTTGAAGCGCTAATACACCTATTTTCATATATTACCAACCACGCTCTTGCATACGCTCTTCTAATGAAATTTGATTAATATCTAAACCTTTCATGGCAGTTCCTAATTCTGCAGCTAATTTACCAATTAGCTCATAATCTTGATAGTGTGTTGTAGCTTGCACAATTGCTTTAGCAAATTTTTCTGGATCTTCAGATTTGAAAATACCTGATCCAACAAATACGCCATCTGCACCTAATTCCATCATTAAAGCAGCGTCTTGAGGTGTTGCAACGCCACCTGCTGCAAAGTTAACAACCGGTAATCTACCATTATCTTTGATTTGTTTTAATACTTCATATGGTGCTCCAATATCTTTAGCAAATGTCATAATTTCATCATCATTCATAACAGTCAAACGACTGACTTCAGCATTAACTCTTCTCATATGTCTTACTGCTTCGACAATGTTACCTGTTCCTGGTTCGCCTTTAGTTCTTAACATAGCAGCACCTTCGCCAATACGACGAGCAGCTTCACCTAAATTACGACAACCACATACAAAAGGTACAGTGAATTGATCTTTGCGTAAATGATATTCTTCATCAGCAGGTGTTAATACTTCTGATTCATCAATATAATCCACACCCATTGCTTCTAATACACGTGCTTCTGTAATATGACCAATTCGTGCTTTAGCCATTACTGGAATAGATACAGCATTCATTACCTCTTCAACAATTTTAGGATTAGCACTACGTGCAACGCCACCTGCTGCACGGATGTCAGAAGGTACTCTTTCTAATGCCATAACTGCAACAGCACCAGCTTCTTCTGCAATTTTAGCTTGTTCTGCATTGACAACATCCATAATAACGCCGCCTTTTTGCATTTCAGCCATTCCTCGTTTAACTCTTTCAGATCCAACTATTTTAGACATAAATTCTACCCCTTTACTTCTTGATTAAATTTATTGTAAAGGATAAACTGATATTTAAAAAGGTTCAATTTATTTATTATAAAGGGGGTCAGATAAATGAGAGAGACACAATCACTCTATATTGATTTATACGAAAAATTAAAAAAGCAAATTATAGAAGGTCAGTATCAGTCAAATGACAGGTTCCCTTCAAAACGCCAATTAAGTGAGCATTTATCTTTAAGCCAAACAACAATTGAGCATGCCTATCAATTGCTATTAGATGAAGGGTTTATTTACTCTAAACCCCGATCAGGTTATTACGTATCCGATATCGAATCATTACCTGTACTTCCCAAACAATATGTTTTGCCCACAACTACATACATCAATAATGACAATACGGAGATAGAGAAAACAAATTATAATTATTCTTTCAACTTATCTGAAATCGATGCAGAATATTTTCCCACACATTTATTTAGAAAATATGCAAAAGATGTATTTGAAGATAATCAGTTTGATCTGTTACAAAGAGGAGACAATCAAGGAGAATTTGAATTAAGACAACAAATTGCGCATTACTTATTCAATAGTAGAGGAGTAACATCTCATCCAGATCAAATCGTAATAGGGTCTTCAACAGAGCAATTATTAAATATGTTGACTGATATACTTGAAGATGCGTCATTTGCTATAGAAAAACCCAGTTATCCTCCGATTAAACAAGTATTAGATAAAAAGAAATTCAACTATTTACAAGTCCCAGTCGAGAAAAATGGAATACAAACTCATCCTATTTTATCATCAGAACATAACATTATTTATATTACACCTTCACACCAGTTTCCTACTGGCCATGTCATGAATCTAAAAAAAAGAACCCAACTCATCAATTGGGCTCAACAACAAGATAATAGATACATTATCGAAGATGACTATGATTCAGAATTTAGATATTTTGGTAAACCTATCCCTGCATTACAGAGTCTTGATTCCCAAGATAAAGTCATTTATTTAAGTACCTTTTCAAAATCTATTTATCCAAGTTGTAGGATCGCATATATTGTATTACCACCGAAATTGTTAGAACAATATCATCATTATCATTATAAAGAAGCCAATACAGCTCCAGTTCATATCCAAAGAATGATTGCACAGTTTATGAGTAGTGGT
This sequence comes from Staphylococcus warneri, assembly GCF_900636385.1. NCBI lineage: Bacteria > Bacillati > Bacillota > Bacilli > Caryophanales > Staphylococcaceae > Staphylococcus > Staphylococcus warneri. The sequence goes on from NZ_LR134269.1 coordinate 2,209,555, forward strand.
AGTTTTGAGCGTCATTTAAATAAAATGAGAAAAATTTATAAAGAAAAATTGCAATTTATTTTAAATGCTTTGTCACCATACGAAAATCAATTGAAAGTTGACGGTGCACTCACGGGCATGCATTTTACTCTAACTGTTTTAAACGGATTAAACATGGAAGAATGCTTACAACGCGCTAAAGAACATTCACTGAAATTACATCCATATGAATTTGAAGAAAACTCAAATTTGAATCCTCCAAAATTTATTATAGGTTTCGGTGGTATTCCTAAAAAACGATTAGCTTCTCATACGGAAGCACTCATCAATTCGTTAATTATAAAGTAACACTTCTTTTTCTTTTGAAAAAGTTAGTGTTACTTATGCAATTGACGCTAGTCTATTGTATTTATAATTAACTTGAGGAATATAATTAAAGATAAATGGATAAACTGACTCTTTCTTATTTTAAACATAAAAAAAGAGACCTTGCGGTCTCAATGCGGCTCATCGCATCCTATTATTTGCCTGGCAACGTCCTACTCTAGCGGAACGTTAGTCCGACTACCATCGGCGCTAAGGAGCTTAACTTCTGTGTTCGGCATGGGAACAGGTGTGACCTCCTTGCCATTGTCACCAGACAAATGGAATGTATTATACATTCAAAACTAGATAGTAAGTAAAATGATTTTGCGTCGCAAAACATAAATTTTGATTAAGTCTTCGATCGATTAGTATTCGTCAGCTCCACGTGTCACCACGCTTCCACCTCGAACCTATTAACCTCATCATCTTTGAGGGATCTTATAACCGAAGTTGGGAAATCTCATCTTGAGGGGGGCTTCATGCTTAGATGCTTTCAGCACTTATCCCGTCCATACATAGCTACCCAGCTATGCCGTTGGCACGACAACTGGTACACCAGAGGTATGTCCATCCCGGTCCTCTCGTACTAAGGACAGCTCCTCTCAAATTTCCTACGCCCACGACGGATAGGGACCGAACTGTCTCACGACGTTCTGAACCCAGCTCGCGTACCGCTTTAATGGGCGAACAGCCCAACCCTTGGGACCGACTACAGCCCCAGGATGCGATGAGCCGACATCGAGGTGCCAAACCTCCCCGTCGATGTGAACTCTTGGGGGAGATAAGCCTGTTATCCCCGGGGTAGCTTTTATCCGTTGAGCGATGGCCCTTCCATGCGGAACCACCGGATCACTAAGTCCGTCTTTCGACCCTGCTCGACTTGTAAGTCTCGCAGTCAAGCTCCCTTATGCCTTTACACTCTATGAATGATTTCCAACCATTCTGAGGGAACCTTTGAGCGCCTCCGTTACCTTTTAGGAGGCGACCGCCCCAGTCAAACTGCCCACCTGACACTGTCTCCCACCACGATAAGTGGTGCGGGTTAGAAAGCCAACACAGCTAGGGTAGTATCCCACCAATGCCTCCACGTAAGCTAGCGCTCACGTTTCAAAGGCTCCTACCTATCCTGTACAAGCTGTGCCGAATTTCAATATCAGGCTACAGTAAAGCTCCACGGGGTCTTTCCGTCCTGTCGCGGGTAACCTGCATCTTCACAGGTACTATGATTTCACCGAGTCTCTCGTTGAGACAGTGCCCAAATCGTTACGCCTTTCGTGCGGGTCGGAACTTACCCGACAAGGAATTTCGCTACCTTAGGACCGTTATAGTTACGGCCGCCGTTTACTGGGGCTTCGATTCGTAGCTTCGCAGAAGCTAACTACTCCTCTTAACCTTCCAGCACCGGGCAGGCGTCAGCCCCTATACATCACCTTACGGTTTAGCAGAGACCTGTGTTTTTGATAAACAGTCGCTTGGGCCTATTCACTGCGGCTCTTCTGGGCGTTAACCCTAAAGAGCACCCCTTCTCCCGAAGTTACGGGGTCATTTTGCCGAGTTCCTTAACGAGAGTTCGCTCGCTCACCTTAGAATTCTCATCTTGACTACCTGTGTCGGTTTGCGGTACGGGCACCTGTTATCTATCTAGAGGCTTTTCTTGGCAGTGTGAAATCAACGACTCGAGGAAACAATTTCCTCTCCCCATCACAGCTTGACCTTATGAGTGCCGGATTTGCCTAACACTCAGTCTTACTGCTTGGACGTGCAATCCAATAGCACGCTTCGCCTATCCTACTGCGTCCCCCCATCGATTAAAACGATACTAGGTGGTACAGGAATATCAACCTGTTATCCATCGCCTACGCCTGTCGGCCTCAGCTTAGGACCCGACTAACCCAGAGCGGACGAGCCTTCCTCTGGAAACCTTAGTCAATCGGTGGACGGGATTCTCACCCGTCTTTCGCTACTCACACCGGCATTCTCACTTCTAAGCGCTCCACATGTCCTTGCGATCATGCTTCGACGCCCTTAGAACGCTCTCCTACCATTGTCCTACGGACAATCCACAGCTTCGGTAATATGTTTAGCCCCGGTACATTTTCGGCGCAGTGTCACTCGACTAGTGAGCTATTACGCACTCTTTAAATGATGGCTGCTTCTAAGCCAACATCCTAGTTGTCTGGGCAACGCCACATCCTTTTCCACTTAACATATATTTTGGGACCTTAGCTGGTGGTCTGGGCTGTTTCCCTTTCGAACACGGACCTTATCACCCATGTTCTGACTCCCAAGTTAAATTAATTGGCATTCGGAGTTTGTCTGAATTCGGTAACCCGAGAAGGGCCCCTCGTCCAAACAGTGCTCTACCTCCAATAATCATCACTTGAGGCTAGCCCTAAAGCTATTTCGGAGAGAACCAGCTATCTCCAAGTTCGATTGGAATTTCTCCGCTACCCTCAGTTCATCCGCTCACTTTTCAACGTAAGTCGGTTCGGTCCTCCATTCAGTGTTACCTGAACTTCAACCTGACCAAGGGTAGATCACCTGGTTTCGGGTCTACGACCAAATACTAAACGCCCTATTCAGACTCGCTTTCGCTACGGCTCCACATTAGCTGCTTAACCTTGCATCAAATCGTAACTCGCCGGTTCATTCTACAAAAGGCACGCCATCACCCATTAACGGGCTCTGACTACTTGTAAGCACACGGTTTCAAGTTCTCTTTCACTCCCCTTCCGGGGTACTTTTCACCTTTCCCTCACGGTACTGGTTCACTATCGGTCACTAGAGAGTATTTAGCCTTAGGAGATGGTCCTCCCAGATTCCGACGGAATTTCACGTGCTCCGTCGTACTCAGGATCCACTCAAGAGAGTATATATTTTCGACTACAGGATTATTACCTTCTTTGATTCAACTTTCCAGATGATTCGTCTAATATATACTTTTGTAACTCCGTATAGAGTGTCCTACAACCCCAACAAGCAAGCTTGTTGGTTTGGGCTCTTCCCGTTTCGCTCGCCGCTACTCAGGGAATCGATTTTTCTTTCTCTTCCTCCGGGTACTAAGATGTTTCAGTTCTCCGGGTCTGCCTTCTGATATGCTATGTATTCACATATCGATAACATGACATAACTCATGCTGGGTTTCCCCATTCGGAAATCTCTGGATCAACGCTTACTTACAGCTCTCCAAAGCATATCGTCGTTAGTAACGTCCTTCATCGGCTTCTAGTGCCAAGGCATCCACCGTGCGCCCTTAATAACTTAATCTATGTTTCCATCCTACAGGAAACGCGTTATTAATCTTGTGAGTGTTCTTTCGAACACTAGCGATTATTTCTTATAAATTCAAGCTTTAAAACTCTAATTCACTCGGTTTTGCTTGGTAAAATCTATTTTACTTACTTATCTAGTTTTCAATGTACAAATAAATGAATGGTGGGCCTAAGTGGACTCGAACCACCGACCTCACGCTTATCAGGCGTGCGCTCTAACCAGCTGAGCTATAGGCCCATCACGTTGAATGTTATATAAACATTCAAAACTGAATACAATATGTCAATGTTATTCCTCATCTTCTACGAAGATGTTCCGAATATATCCTTAGAAAGGAGGTGATCCAGCCGCACCTTCCGATACGGCTACCTTGTTACGACTTCACCCCAATCATTTGTCCCACCTTCGACGGCTAGCTCCATAAATGGTTACTCCACCGGCTTCGGGTGTTACAAACTCTCGTGGTGTGACGGGCGGTGTGTACAAGACCCGGGAACGTATTCACCGTAGCATGCTGATCTACGATTACTAGCGATTCCAGCTTCATGTAGTCGAGTTGCAGACTACAATCCGAACTGAGAACAACTTTATGGGATTTGCTTGACCTCGCGGTTTAGCTGCCCTTTGTATTGTCCATTGTAGCACGTGTGTAGCCCAAATCATAAGGGGCATGATGATTTGACGTCATCCCCACCTTCCTCCGGTTTGTCACCGGCAGTCAACTTAGAGTGCCCAACTTAATGATGGCAACTAAGCTTAAGGGTTGCGCTCGTTGCGGGACTTAACCCAACATCTCACGACACGAGCTGACGACAACCATGCACCACCTGTCACTTTGTCCCCCGAAGGGGAAGACTCTATCTCTAGAGCGGTCAAAGGATGTCAAGATTTGGTAAGGTTCTTCGCGTTGCTTCGAATTAAACCACATGCTCCACCGCTTGTGCGGGTCCCCGTCAATTCCTTTGAGTTTCAACCTTGCGGTCGTACTCCCCAGGCGGAGTGCTTAATGCGTTAGCTGCAGCACTAAGGGGCGGAAACCCCCTAACACTTAGCACTCATCGTTTACGGCGTGGACTACCAGGGTATCTAATCCTGTTTGATCCCCACGCTTTCGCACATCAGCGTCAGTTACAGACCAGAAAGTCGCCTTCGCCACTGGTGTTCCTCCATATCTCTGCGCATTTCACCGCTACACATGGAATTCCACTTTCCTCTTCTGCACTCAAGTTTTCCAGTTTCCAATGACCCTCCACGGTTGAGCCGTGGGCTTTCACATCAGACTTAAAAAACCGCCTACGCGCGCTTTACGCCCAATAATTCCGGATAACGCTTGCCACCTACGTATTACCGCGGCTGCTGGCACGTAGTTAGCCGTGGCTTTCTGATCAGGTACCGTCAAGATGTGCACAGTTACTTACACATTTGTTCTTCCCTGATAACAGAGTTTTACGATCCGAAGACCTTCATCACTCACGCGGCGTTGCTCCGTCAGGCTTTCGCCCATTGCGGAAGATTCCCTACTGCTGCCTCCCGTAGGAGTCTGGACCGTGTCTCAGTTCCAGTGTGGCCGATCACCCTCTCAGGTCGGCTACGTATCGTTGCCTTGGTAAGCCGTTACCTTACCAACTAGCTAATACGGCGCGGATCCATCTATAAGTGACAGCAAAGCCGCCTTTCACTATTGAACCATGCGGTTCAATATGTTATCCGGTATTAGCTCCGGTTTCCCGAAGTTATCCCAGTCTTATAGGTAGGTTATCCACGTGTTACTCACCCGTCCGCCGCTAACGTCAAAGGAGCAAGCTCCTTATCTGTTCGCTCGACTTGCATGTATTAGGCACGCCGCCAGCGTTCATCCTGAGCCAGGATCAAACTCTCCATAAAAAATTATGATGTTTGATTAGCTCATAAAACTAAATTAATTGTTGTAACTTTCGTTACATTATTGGAATTAACGTTGACATATTGTCATTCAGTTTTCAATGTTCATTTCTTTTACCGACAAGAATTAATTATACGCCTTATCAACTCGAAAGTCAATAACTTTTTATAAATAATTTTTAATCGTATATACCTCACAAAAAAATGACCTCACGGCCAAATATAGGTATTGCCTGGCAACGTCCTACTCTAGCGGAACGTTAGTCCGACTACCATCGGCGCTAAGGAGCTTAACTTCTGTGTTCGGCATGGGAACAGGTGTGACCTCCTTGCCATTGTCACCAGACAAATGGAATGTATTATACATTCAAAACTAGATAGTAAGTAAAATGATTTTGCGTCGCAAAACATAAATTTTGATTAAGTCTTCGATCGATTAGTATTCGTCAGCTCCACGTGTCACCACGCTTCCACCTCGAACCTATTAACCTCATCATCTTTGAGGGATCTTATAACCGAAGTTGGGAAATCTCATCTTGAGGGGGGCTTCATGCTTAGATGCTTTCAGCACTTATCCCGTCCATACATAGCTACCCAGCTATGCCGTTGGCACGACAACTGGTACACCAGAGGTATGTCCATCCCGGTCCTCTCGTACTAAGGACAGCTCCTCTCAAATTTCCTACGCCCACGACGGATAGGGACCGAACTGTCTCACGACGTTCTGAACCCAGCTCGCGTACCGCTTTAATGGGCGAACAGCCCAACCCTTGGGACCGACTACAGCCCCAGGATGCGATGAGCCGACATCGAGGTGCCAAACCTCCCCGTCGATGTGAACTCTTGGGGGAGATAAGCCTGTTATCCCCGGGGTAGCTTTTATCCGTTGAGCGATGGCCCTTCCATGCGGAACCACCGGATCACTAAGTCCGTCTTTCGACCCTGCTCGACTTGTAAGTCTCGCAGTCAAGCTCCCTTATGCCTTTACACTCTATGAATGATTTCCAACCATTCTGAGGGAACCTTTGAGCGCCTCCGTTACCTTTTAGGAGGCGACCGCCCCAGTCAAACTGCCCACCTGACACTGTCTCCCACCACGATAAGTGGTGCGGGTTAGAAAGCCAACACAGCTAGGGTAGTATCCCACCAATGCCTCCACGTAAGCTAGCGCTCACGTTTCAAAGGCTCCTACCTATCCTGTACAAGCTGTGCCGAATTTCAATATCAGGCTACAGTAAAGCTCCACGGGGTCTTTCCGTCCTGTCGCGGGTAACCTGCATCTTCACAGGTACTATGATTTCACCGAGTCTCTCGTTGAGACAGTGCCCAAATCGTTACGCCTTTCGTGCGGGTCGGAACTTACCCGACAAGGAATTTCGCTACCTTAGGACCGTTATAGTTACGGCCGCCGTTTACTGGGGCTTCGATTCGTAGCTTCGCAGAAGCTAACTACTCCTCTTAACCTTCCAGCACCGGGCAGGCGTCAGCCCCTATACATCACCTTACGGTTTAGCAGAGACCTGTGTTTTTGATAAACAGTCGCTTGGGCCTATTCACTGCGGCTCTTCTGGGCGTTAACCCTAAAGAGCACCCCTTCTCCCGAAGTTACGGGGTCATTTTGCCGAGTTCCTTAACGAGAGTTCGCTCGCTCACCTTAGAATTCTCATCTTGACTACCTGTGTCGGTTTGCGGTACGGGCACCTGTTATCTATCTAGAGGCTTTTCTTGGCAGTGTGAAATCAACGACTCGAGGAAACAATTTCCTCTCCCCATCACAGCTTGACCTTATGAGTGCCGGATTTGCCTAACACTCAGTCTTACTGCTTGGACGTGCAATCCAATAGCACGCTTCGCCTATCCTACTGCGTCCCCCCATCGATTAAAACGATACTAGGTGGTACAGGAATATCAACCTGTTATCCATCGCCTACGCCTGTCGGCCTCAGCTTAGGACCCGACTAACCCAGAGCGGACGAGCCTTCCTCTGGAAACCTTAGTCAATCGGTGGACGGGATTCTCACCCGTCTTTCGCTACTCACACCGGCATTCTCACTTCTAAGCGCTCCACATGTCCTTGCGATCATGCTTCGACGCCCTTAGAACGCTCTCCTACCATTGTCCTACGGACAATCCACAGCTTCGGTAATATGTTTAGCCCCGGTACATTTTCGGCGCAGTGTCACTCGACTAGTGAGCTATTACGCACTCTTTAAATGATGGCTGCTTCTAAGCCAACATCCTAGTTGTCTGGGCAACGCCACATCCTTTTCCACTTAACATATATTTTGGGACCTTAGCTGGTGGTCTGGGCTGTTTCCCTTTCGAACACGGACCTTATCACCCATGTTCTGACTCCCAAGTTAAATTAATTGGCATTCGGAGTTTGTCTGAATTCGGTAACCCGAGAAGGGCCCCTCGTCCAAACAGTGCTCTACCTCCAATAATCATCACTTGAGGCTAGCCCTAAAGCTATTTCGGAGAGAACCAGCTATCTCCAAGTTCGATTGGAATTTCTCCGCTACCCTCAGTTCATCCGCTCACTTTTCAACGTAAGTCGGTTCGGTCCTCCATTCAGTGTTACCTGAACTTCAACCTGACCAAGGGTAGATCACCTGGTTTCGGGTCTACGACCAAATACTAAACGCCCTATTCAGACTCGCTTTCGCTACGGCTCCACATTAGCTGCTTAACCTTGCATCAAATCGTAACTCGCCGGTTCATTCTACAAAAGGCACGCCATCACCCATTAACGGGCTCTGACTACTTGTAAGCACACGGTTTCAAGTTCTCTTTCACTCCCCTTCCGGGGTACTTTTCACCTTTCCCTCACGGTACTGGTTCACTATCGGTCACTAGAGAGTATTTAGCCTTAGGAGATGGTCCTCCCAGATTCCGACGGAATTTCACGTGCTCCGTCGTACTCAGGATCCACTCAAGAGAGTATATATTTTCGACTACAGGATTATTACCTTCTTTGATTCAACTTTCCAGATGATTCGTCTAATATATACTTTTGTAACTCCGTATAGAGTGTCCTACAACCCCAACAAGCAAGCTTGTTGGTTTGGGCTCTTCCCGTTTCGCTCGCCGCTACTCAGGGAATCGATTTTTCTTTCTCTTCCTCCGGGTACTAAGATGTTTCAGTTCTCCGGGTCTGCCTTCTGATATGCTATGTATTCACATATCGATAACATGACATAACTCATGCTGGGTTTCCCCATTCGGAAATCTCTGGATCAACGCTTACTTACAGCTCTCCAAAGCATATCGTCGTTAGTAACGTCCTTCATCGGCTTCTAGTGCCAAGGCATCCACCGTGCGCCCTTAATAACTTAATCTATGTTTCCATCCTACAGGAAACGCGTTATTAATCTTGTGAGTGTTCTTTCGAACACTAGCGATTATTTCTTATGAATTCAAGCTTTAAAACTCTAATTCACTCGGTTTTGCTTGGTAAAATCTATTTTACTTACTTATCTAGTTTTCAATGTACAAGTTCTATTTCCAGTCAAGCGTTTGCATACTGTTTTGTTATCATTACTTTAAATACTCATTTACTCTAGTAAACTCCAATTAAAGTAACTCAACGCATTGTCTACGAATCGCTTTCTTTGAAAAAGAAGATATGTGAATGTTATATAAACATTCAAAACTGAATACAATATGTCAATGTTATTCCTCATCTTCTACGAAGATGTTCCGAATATATCCTTAGAAAGGAGGTGATCCAGCCGCACCTTCCGATACGGCTACCTTGTTACGACTTCACCCCAATCATTTGTCCCACCTTCGACGGTTAGCTCCATAAATGGTTACTCCACCGGCTTCGGGTGTTACAAACTCTCGTGGTGTGACGGGCGGTGTGTACAAGACCCGGGAACGTATTCACCGTAGCATGCTGATCTACGATTACTAGCGATTCCAGCTTCATGTAGTCGAGTTGCAGACTACAATCCGAACTGAGAACAACTTTATGGGATTTGCTTGACCTCGCGGTTTAGCTGCCCTTTGTATTGTCCATTGTAGCACGTGTGTAGCCCAAATCATAAGGGGCATGATGATTTGACGTCATCCCCACCTTCCTCCGGTTTGTCACCGGCAGTCAACTTAGAGTGCCCAACTTAATGATGGCAACTAAGCTTAAGGGTTGCGCTCGTTGCGGGACTTAACCCAACATCTCACGACACGAGCTGACGACAACCATGCACCACCTGTCACTTTGTCCCCCGAAGGGGAAGACTCTATCTCTAGAGCGGTCAAAGGATGTCAAGATTTGGTAAGGTTCTTCGCGTTGCTTCGAATTAAACCACATGCTCCACCGCTTGTGCGGGTCCCCGTCAATTCCTTTGAGTTTCAACCTTGCGGTCGTACTCCCCAGGCGGAGTGCTTAATGCGTTAGCTGCAGCACTAAGGGGCGGAAACCCCCTAACACTTAGCACTCATCGTTTACGGCGTGGACTACCAGGGTATCTAATCCTGTTTGATCCCCACGCTTTCGCACATCAGCGTCAGTTACAGACCAGAAAGTCGCCTTCGCCACTGGTGTTCCTCCATATCTCTGCGCATTTCACCGCTACACATGGAATTCCACTTTCCTCTTCTGCACTCAAGTTTTCCAGTTTCCAATGACCCTCCACGGTTGAGCCGTGGGCTTTCACATCAGACTTAAAAAACCGCCTACGCGCGCTTTACGCCCAATAATTCCGGATAACGCTTGCCACCTACGTATTACCGCGGCTGCTGGCACGTAGTTAGCCGTGGCTTTCTGATCAGGTACCGTCAAGATGTGCACAGTTACTTACACATTTGTTCTTCCCTGATAACAGAGTTTTACGATCCGAAGACCTTCATCACTCACGCGGCGTTGCTCCGTCAGGCTTTCGCCCATTGCGGAAGATTCCCTACTGCTGCCTCCCGTAGGAGTCTGGACCGTGTCTCAGTTCCAGTGTGGCCGATCACCCTCTCAGGTCGGCTACGTATCGTTGCCTTGGTAAGCCGTTACCTTACCAACTAGCTAATACGGCGCGGATCCATCTATAAGTGACAGCAAAGCCGCCTTTCACTATTGAACCATGCGGTTCAATATGTTATCCGGTATTAGCTCCGGTTTCCCGAAGTTATCCCAGTCTTATAGGTAGGTTATCCACGTGTTACTCACCCGTCCGCCGCTAACGTCAAAGGAGCAAGCTCCTTATCTGTTCGCTCGACTTGCATGTATTAGGCACGCCGCCAGCGTTCATCCTGAGCCAGGATCAAACTCTCCATAAAAAATTATGATGTTTGATTAGCTCATAAAACTAAATTAATTATTGTAACTTTCGTTACATTATTGGAATTAACGTTGACATATTGTCATTCAGTTTTCAATGTTCATTTAATGAAATAAATAATGGTGGAGACTAGCGGGATCGAACCGCTGACCTCCTGCGTGCAAAGCAGGCGCTCTCCCAGCTGAGCTAAGCCCCCATTTATTAAGAAGTCGGGAAGACAGGATTCGAACCTGCGACCCCTTGGTCCCAAACCAAGTGCTCTACCAAGCTGAGCTACTTCCCGTATGTAGTTATATTCTTTAAAAATGGCGCGCCCGATAGGAGTCGAACCCATAACCTCTTGATCCGTAGTCAAACGCTCTATCCAGTTGAGCTACGGGCGCTTATTAAAGATGGTGCCGAGGACCGGAATCGAACCGGTACGGTGATCTCTCACCGCAGGATTTTAAGTCCTGTGCGTCTGCCAGTTCCGCCACCCCGGCAAAATAATGGAGCAGAAGACGGGATTCGAACCCGCGACCCCGACCTTGGCAAGGTCGTATTCTACCGCTGAACTACTTCTGCATTATTTCGCTTAGAAAATTTAAATAAAATCGTAATGAGCCATAGAGGATTCGAACCTCTGACCCTCTGATTAAAAGTCAGATGCTCTACCAACTGAGCTAATGGCTCAAAAGATGGTGCCGGCCAGAGGACTTGAACCCCCAACCTACTGATTACAAGTCAGTTGCTCTACCAATTGAGCTAGGCCGGCTATTAAATGGTGGAGAATGACGGGTTCGAACCGCCGACCCTCTGCTTGTAAGGCAGATGCTCTCCCAGCTGAGCTAATTCTCCTGTTATCTATTGCCTGGCAACGTCCTACTCTAGCGGAACGTTAGTCCGACTACCATCGGCGCTAAAGAGCTTAACTTCTGTGTTCGGCATGGGAACAGGTGTGACCTCTTTGCTATTGCCACCAGACAAATTAACTTACTTTATTAATAATACACGTTTGTTAATGACTTTTCAATAGTTAATTTTACACTTTGTTAAAATTAATTTTACATTCTGTTAACTGAACTACGTGTTTTTGACGACTTTTATATATTACTTCATTAACTTAAGAAAGTCAATAGTTTGTTTTGATTTTTTTCGAAAGACGTAATTTCAATTCCTTCGCCTTTTCCACTTGATCTATTCTACCACACATCATTTTCCTTAACTATAGGTATTATTACTTTCTATCAGTAAATAAGTTACTTTTATTTATCAAAAGTAACATTAATTTAAGAGGAAAATTAATTTCATCTCACTTTTTCAACAATTAGATTACATAAAAACACCAATCACAATTGTGATTGGTGTTTCTCGATAAATTATTTTTGTCTCATATAAGGGAATAATAATACGTCTCTAATTGATGGTGAATCAGTTAATAACATAACTAATCTATCAATTCCGATTCCTAGACCACCTGTAGGAGGCATACCATATTCTAATGCTTCGATATAATCTTCGTCCATTTCATGCGCTTCGTCATTACCTTGCTCTTTTTCGACTAATTGAGCTTCAAAACGTTCTTTTTGATCGATAGGATCATTAAGCTCAGTAAAGGCATTAGCATGTTCTCTTCCTACGATAAACAATTCAAATCTATCTGTAAATCTAGGATCTTCTGGGTTTTTCTTAGCTAATGGTGATATATCAATTGGATGACCGTATATGAATGTTGGTTGGATTAATGTCTCTTCTACTTTTTGCTCAAAGAATTCATTTAAAATATGACCATATTTCATATTGTCAGTGATTTCAATTCCATGTTCTTTCGCTAGTGCTTTGGCTTCTTCATCAGATTTCACATTATAGAAATCTACACCTGTAGCTTCTTTCACAGCATCAACAATGTGCAATCTTTTCCATGATGATTCTAAATCAATCTCAGTTCCGTTATATTGAACCTTAGCTGATCCAAGTACTTCTTGAGCAATATGTCTAACCATTGATTCTGTTAAGTCCATAATATCATGGTAATCTGCATAAGCTTCATACAATTCAATCATTGTAAATTCAGGGTTATGTCGTGTAGATACACCTTCATTACGGAATACGCGACCAATTTCATATACTTTTTCTAATCCGCCTACGATTAAACGTTTTAAATGCAATTCGATAGCTATACGCATATACAAAGTAGCGTCTAGTGCATTATGGTGTGTCACAAATGGTCTAGCAGCAGCTCCTCCAGCAATTTGATGCATCATTGGTGTTTCTACTTCTAAGAAACCTTTTTGATTTAGATAATTACGCATTTCTTGAATGATTTTACTACGATTAATAAATGTTCGTGTACTATCTTGATTTGTGATTAAGTCTAAATAACGTTGACGATAACGTTGTTCTATATCTTGTAATCCGTGGAATTTATCTGGTAATGGTCTTAAAGCTTTAGTTAATAGTGTAAATGATTTTGCTTTAACTGATAATTCACCAGTATTAGTTTTAAACATTACACCTTCAACACCGACAATATCTCCTAGGTCGGCATGTTTCCACAAATCAAATTGTTCTTCTCCAATTTGATCTTTTCTAACATAAATTTGAATTTGTCCTGAAAGATCTTGCACATGTGCAAATCCTGCTTTACCCTTTCCACGTTTAGTCATAATACGACCTGCTATCGCAACATGACTTTCTTCTTCTTTTTCATGTAATTCTTCTTTTGAGAATTCGTCCCAAGCCGCTTTTAATTCAGCTGCTGAAGCAGAACGATCGTATCGTTGACCAAATGGATCAATTCCTAAATCTCTTAATTCTTGTAGTTTTTGTCGGCGTACCTGCATTTGGTCGTTCATTTCTTCTGACATAACTTTCTCTCCTTTTGCTTCTTGTTTTTCAATTATTTATTTTATACATTTTGTTAGAAATGTTTAGGTATATCAATCATTTCTCTTTGTTATCTTAGAGTCACTTTTATCTACTCTAAATATAGCGATGCCAAGAAGCGTGCTAAATCTTTTCATAACATCTATCTTCTCACCATATCATTTTACTAAACGGTAATGTTCTAATAAAGTATTTACTACTTTATCTTTAACTGTTAAAACTTAATCAATTTTCAAAAACAACTAGAATTAAATAATTTAAGTCACTATGTAGTGTCTCACATCATCAATCTCTTCGTTACTCATTAAGACATATATCTTTTAACAGTACTATCTGCTATTACTAAGTTTTCAATCAATTTTTGGGAACGGGGTTCAATGTGTTTCGATGCGATATCATTCAATGGAATAAGCACAAAAGCGCGTTCTGTCATTCTCGGGTGAGGAATGATTAAATTATCTTCTTCAATGATTTCATTTCCATACAGTAAAATATCTACATCTAGTGTTCTAGGCCCCCATCGAATCTTCCTTACACGGTGAAGTGCTTCTTCCGTTTCTAAACATCTCTTTAATAATTCCTGAGGATTTAATGTTGTCTCTATTTCTATACATAAATTAAGAAACTGTGGTTGATCAGTGTAACCAACTGGCTCTGTTTCATAGATAGGAGATATAGAGGTAACATCAATGTATTGGTATTGGTCAATAATTCGGATGGCTTGTTGTAATTGATGTGCTCTATCACCTATATTACTTCCTAAGCCTAAATATGCTTTAACCATTTAATTACGCTCCCTCACTATTTCTATACCTACCCCATCGTAATGTCCTGGTATTGGAGGATTTTCTTTAGTTATTCTAACTTTCGTTTCCATTACACGATTATAGTGTGAATTTATACGTTTGGCAATACGTTCTGCTAGATGTTCTAGTAAATTAGAGGGTTCTCCTTCAACAATCTCTTTAACATCTTCAAAGACTTCTCCATAATGTACCGTATCTTTCACATCGTCTGATTGACCAGCATCATGTAAATCTACTTTCAAAGTAATATCTACTATGAATATTTGACCTATTTCATTTTCTGCCGGCAATGCACCGTGATAACCATAAAATCGCATTCCATTAAGAAATATGATGTCGTTCATTTTCATTCTCCTTTAGAAAATCCATGCTTTGTGCAATACGTGAATTAAGTTTAACATTGTGTACTCTCACAGCTTGAACGCCCTTCATTATACCATAAGCAGTTGTTGCTGCTGTAGCTTCGTCCCTTTCAATGGCTTTTGAATCTCCACCCATCATTTCTTTAATGAATCTTTTACGACTAGTAGCCAATAAAATCGGATAATCTGTTGCAACTAACTCATCAAGTCGAGCCATCACTTCGTTTTCTTCATCTCTAGTTTTAGCAAACCCTATACCAGGATCTAGCCAAATTTTAGAATGTGGGATGCCTGCCATTTCAGCTTTATTAGCTTGTGCTAATAAGGTAACAAGCATTTCATCTACAACTGGCTTATCTCTTTTACCATCCCCATTATGCATTAGAACAATTTCTGCATCATATTGAGCAACAACTTTCAATATTTTAGGATCGTACAAACCAGCCCATTGATCATTAATCATTGTAGCGCCTAACTTCAAACAAGCTTCTGCTACTTCACTTCTATATGTATCAATTGATATTTGTATATTAAGCCCTATCAATGCTTCAACAACTGGTATAACTCTATCCAACTCTTCTTCTAGAGTAACTTCTTGATATCCAGGCCGAGTTGAAACACCACCTACATCAACTATATCAACACCTTCATCAATCATTTCTTTCGCTCGTGAAACTGCTTTTTCAACAGAATTATATTTCCCACCATCTGAAAATGAATCTGGCGTCACGTTAAGTATGCTCATAATTTTAGTTTTTGACATTTAATCACCTTTTCTATTTTGAAATATTTCATGCTTTTTCATATCACTTATAATGATATCACTACTTTCAACATAATTTCAGTGGTAAAAATTAAATAAACTACTCTAAATAATAGTAAAAATGAATTGGCTATACTCATACGTATGTAACCAATAAAAAAGCGAAGTCGATTTATACGACTTCGCTTTGGTAGCTTATATAATTAGTCATCAAATGAGTATAAAGGTGTAGATAAGTAACGTTCACCATTACTTGGTAATACTGTTACTACTGTTTTACCTTTACCTAATTCTTTAGCTTTTTGAATAGCTGCATGAATAGCGGCACCAGAAGAAATTCCTGATAAAATACCTTCTTCTTTTGCAACACGACGTGCCATTTCCATAGCAGTTTCATTGCCTACTTTAATAATACTATCGTAAATGTCTGTATTTAACGTATCCGGAACAAATCCAGCACCTAAACCTTGTAATTTATGTGGCCCTGGTTCTCCACCACTTAGAACTGGTGATGCTTCTGGTTCGATAGCAACTATTTCAATATCAGGGTATTGTTGTCTTAAAACTTTACCGACACCAGATAATGTGCCACCAGTACCTACGCCAGCTAAGAATGCATCGATTGTTTTACCTTCAAACTGGTCAACTAATTCTGGACCAGTTGTAAGTTCATGAACTTCAGGGTTTGCTGGGTTTTCGAATTGTTGGGGTTCAAAGTAACCATGCTCTTCTTTAAGTTCTTTGGCTTTTTTAATTGCACCCTTCATTGCTTCTGATCCAGGTGTTAATACTAATTCTGCACCATATGCTTTTAATAAGTTACGACGTTCTTGACTCATTGTTTCAGGCATAGTGAACACTGCTTTGTATCCTTTGGCTGCACATACAAATGCTAAACCAATGCCTGTGTTACCACTTGTCGGCTCCACAATAGTATCTCCAGGTTTGATTTTACCTTCTTTTTCAGCTTTTTCAATCATAGCTAAAGCTATACGGTCTTTAACTGAACCTCCTGGATTTTGATATTCTAATTTAACGTAAATATCTGCCGCATCTTCATCAACAACATTTCTCAATTTAACTACTGGTGTGTTTCCAATAATTTGTGTAATGTTTTCTACTGGTTTTTGTGCCATTCCAAACACTCCTTATAGATAGAATTAATAAAACTTAGTCTTTTTATCGGATATTTATATTCTATCAGAATTTTCTAAAAAAACAAATATATCCTACAAAATCTTGTGCATATTTATCGACATACATTTAATAAATTCCCTAATTTAATTTGTAATAAACTTCTGTTGAATTTATGCCATTGATTCTAATAATTGGTTAAGCTCAGCTTCACTATAATTATATTTATTTCCACAGAAGTGACAAACTGCTTCCGCACCATGATCTTCTTTAATCATATCTGTGATTTCTGCTTCCCCTAAACCTTTAATAGCATTCAAGAATTTTTCATGACTACAATTACATTCAAATTGTGCAGGTGATGTTTCTAAAATTTGGACATGTTCTTCTCCAAGAATTTCATTTAAAATTCCTTCCGGTGTTAATCCTTGCTCAATGAGTTTAGATACTGGTGTCATTTGATTAATTGCTTCTTCTAATTTACTGATTGTTTCTTCTTTGGCACCAGGCATCACTTGGATAATGAATCCGCCTGCTGCTTTAATCGTATTATCTGGATTAACAAGTACTCCTAAACCAACAGAAGATGGTGTTTGTTCACTTGTCGCATAATAGTACGTAAAATCTTCTCCTAGTTCACCAGAAACTATTGGACTTGAACCGGAAAAATAATCTTTCATTCCTACATCCTTAACTACTTGTATAGAACCTTCTGTCCCTACTGCTCGTCTAACATCTAATTTTCCTTGTTCGTTTAATGGAAAATGTGTTTGTGGATGATCCACATAAGCGCGTACATTACCTTTAGCATCTGCATCTGCAATAATTCTGCCAATAGGACCACGACCATCAACCGTTACAGTTAATTTCTGGTCTCCTTTTAGCATTGCTCCCATCATTACAGTAGCAGTCATCGTTCTTCCCATTGCAGCTGAAGCTGTTGGCCACGTATAGTGTCTTGTTTGAGCTTCCTGTACTGATTCTGTTGTTAATGTTGCATATGCTCTAATTTCACCATCAAACGCTAGTGCTTTAACAATATAGTCATGTGTCATTATTTAATTACTCCTTTTATATATCTTTACGATGCTTCGTTTCTTTTAATTAATATCATTTTCGAATAACTATTATACATCTGTTGTTTACTTTCATGAAATGATTTGTTTTTAGATAAATTTGGTTGTTTGTTTATACAAACATTATTTACAAAAATACACATTGCTTTATTTATACAAAAATATCTCCCTACTATATGTGTGATAGTAGGGAGATTAAACTATGTGCTTCTTTACTGTCTATGATTTGGATCGTTAGGATTATATGGTTTGTCTATATTCGGTGATTGTTCATGACCAGTTGGTTCATCTTCTGACTCATCTTCATTATGATTGTCTTCACCTTTATGATCTAACGATTGCTCTTTACGAACATCTTCGTATGATTTGCCATATTTACCTTCATCAAATTCTGAATTAGTTTCTTTAACGACTTCAGCTGAATCGTAGTCAACCTCAGGTAATTTACCTTCGTGGAATAATGATTGGATTTGTTCAGCAACCAATGTTTCTTCTGTAAGTAAAGTTTTAGCAATAAGTTTTAATTGTTCTTGATGCTCTAATAAGATTTCTTTACAACGCTCATATTGTTCTTTAACGATACGTTGTACTTCTTTATCAATTTCGTAAGCGATTTGGCCAGAATAGTTAGGTTCACCTTGCATGTCTTTACCTAAGAATACTTGACCGCCACCGCTACTAGAGAATTGTAATGGTCCAAGCTTTTTACTCATACCATATTCAGTAACCATAGAACGTGCAATTTGAGTTGCTCTTTCAAAGTCGTTAGAAGCTCCAGTTGATACTTCACCAAAGTTAATATCTTCTGAAACTCGACCACCTAATAAACCACAGATTTTGTCTAATAGTTCTGGTTCAGTCATTAAGAAACGATCTTGTTTAGGTAGCATCATTGCATAACCGCCAGCTTGTCCTCTTGGAACAATTGTTACTTTGTGTACAACTTCTGCTTCATCAAGCACCATACCGATAATTGTATGACCTGCTTCATGGTGCGCAACAATGTTTCGTTCTTTATCAGAGATGACACGTGATTTTTTAGCAGGACCAGCAATAACTCGGTCTGTTGCTTCCTCGATATCACGCATATCAATTTTGTTCTTACCTTCACGAGCAGCGATTAACGATGCTTCATTTAATAAGTTTTCTAAATCCGCACCAGAGAATCCTGGTGTTCTTTGAGAAATAGCTTTTAAATCAACAGTTTCATCAAGTGGTTTGTTTTTCGCATGAACATGTAAAATGGCTTCACGACCTTTAACATCTGGACGACCTACTTGAATTTGTCTATCGAAACGACCTGGACGTAATAACGCTGGGTCTAAAATATCAGGACGGTTTGTTGCAGCAATCATAATAATACCTTCATTTTCACCAAAGCCATCCATTTCGACTAATAATTGGTTCAATGTTTGTTCACGTTCATCGTGTCCACCACCAACACCAGCACCACGTTGACGACCTACTGCATCAATTTCATCTATGAAAATAATACATGGTGCATTTTTCTTCGCATTTTCAAATAAATCACGCACACGGCTAGCACCAACACCAACAAACATCTCAACAAAGTCTGAACCACTAATTGAGAAGAATGGTGCACCAGCTTCACCTGCAACTGCACGTGCAAGTAATGTTTTACCAGTACCTGGAGGACCTACAAGTAAAACACCTTTCGGAATTCTAGATCCCATTTGTTTGAATTTCTTGTTGTCTTTTAAGAAATCTACTATTTCAACAAGTTCTTGTTTCTCTTCATCTGCGCCTGCAACATCTGAGAAACGAACACGGCGTTTACTACTATCGTACATTTTCGCTTTGGATTTACCAAAGTTCATCATACGACCACCGCCGCCCCCACCTTGGGCTTGGCTAAGGAAGAAAATAAATAATAAAGCAATGATTAAAACTGGAATCAATGTTGTTAAGATACTAACAAATACACTTTGTTCTTCTTCTTCTTTAACTGTAAATTTCAATCCATCTTGTTTTTTCGCTGTATCAGTGATTTTTTGTAAATCTTTTTCATTATTAAATAATATTGTTGATGAATAATCTTCACCATTTTTTGTTTTACCACTTACCATGTATACATTTTGCTCAGGTTGGATTTCTAATGATTTTAAATCACCTTTATCCAATTTATTAACAAACTGCGTATATGTAAGCTGTTTTGGCATATTTCCATTACCATTTAAGAAAGAAAACAGGCCAAATATGATAACGCCTATAATTGCGATAACTAGCACATTGCGAAACGCTTTCTGCATGTGACATTTCCTCCTACTTCCAATAATAAAACTAACAAAAATTGTAACACAATACATCTTTAGCAGGCTACTATTTCAACTTTAGTATTGGTTTATCAATTTTAGTCAATTTCCACTATAGAGATTTTTATTTTTCATAATATCGTGATTGCAAAATATCTAATTTAATTATATTTTTACGATTTAAATCGAGTCTACACTATATTGATGTTGAATCATAGCAAAAAAACATCGTGTCCAACGTTTCGATTTAATCTAATCTATATCTTATGAATAAACTTCAGGTTTTAAAGTACCAATATAAGGTAAGTTTCTGTAATGCTCACCATAATCCAATCCATATCCGACTACGAATTCATCTGGGATTTTTTTGCCGACGTATTTAGCTTCAATATCAGCTTTTCTACGATTTGGTTTATCTAATAGAGTAACAATTTCTAATGAGTTGACTTTACGTGATTCTAATAATTCAGTGATGGATTTTAATGTAGTACCAGTTTCTAAAATATCTTCGATAATGAGTACATCTTTATTTTCAATTGATGAACCTAAATCTTTGATAATTTGAACTTCACCTGTAGATTCAGTACCCCCGTGGTAACTTGAAACATCCATAAAGTCGATTGATAAGTGTGTATCAATTCGCTTAATTAAGTCTGCCATAAACATAACTGACCCTTTTAAGATACCCACACAAACAAGGGGCTTATCTTGGTAATCTTTAGTTAACTGTTGTCCTAAATCCTTGCAAATCGTTTGAATATCTTCTTCACTTAATACATTACTTTTTATATCCTCGTGCATTTGTTATTCATCTCCAATATTTCTAATATTTATATAATGTTTATAGTCTTTGTTCATAAACAATTGACCTACAGCAATTATTTTACCTTCTGCATTGATAACAACTGGTAAACGATTTCGTTCAATAGCATCGATTTTTTTATCTATTAACAATCGACTTACTTTTTTATGTTTGCCAGTATATCCATTTAATAAAAAACGATCGCCATTTTGACGTTGTCTTATTGTTAATGGGAACTGATTTAATGGAAAGTCAGGTTGTATTTCAATCTCATAATCACCAAAACGATATGTATGAGGTACTTCGATGACTTGTGTTGAATTCACGTCGTTCATTTCTGTATTAGCCATTATTATTAATGTATCATATGCAATTTGAATTATCCATTTATCTGTTATATCAATTGTGAATTGTGATTTTTGATTTGAAATTTGATTAAACCATGTTTGATACATTTTATCAGATATCGTTTTAGACAGTGTTGTCTTTTCAAATAATTGATCTAGCACATGTACTTTCAAATTATCTGTCAATCGATTAAATCGTCCTCTAGGAATCACTATTTTATCTTGATTCTCAGATACTTGTACTGCTTCATTGATAAAGTGATGTGCCGATTTTCTAAGTGTAGCTAACTCTTGGTCATGCCAAGATTTTAATTTTAATAAGTGCGCTACGTCTAGTTGTTGATTATCCATTACTGCTGGTATGATACGATTTCTTATATCATTTCTGACGTATACATTTTTATGATTAGATACATCCTCAAAAAACGGAATGTTATATTGATTTTGATAAGATTTGATAGTAGCTTTTGAGATGTCTAGCATCGGACGAATAAGTTGGTAACTACTACGTTGAGAAGTATAGGCAATACCTAAATGACTACGTGTAAATCTACCAGTAAACAATCTATAAAAGATAGTTTCGATTTGATCATCTTGATGATGTGCAGTTAGTAACACATTGGCCCCAAGTTGTTTCATGATACTATCAAACCAATCATACCTGTATTGGCGAGATACATTTTGAATACTGTTCCCCGCTTCAACTGTTTCTGATAAATCTAATCGTTTGATAAAATACTCGATTTGATGTTCTTCACAATACGTTTTAAAAAATGCCTCTTCTTCTATGGATGCTTGTCTTAACCCGTGATTTACATGAATACATGTCAGTTTGCTATATGTATGTTGATATTCATTTAATAAAAGATGTAGTAAACACATACTATCTATACCTGTTGATACGGCTAATACAATATGATCCTGTTTGGACCACCCTGTAGCATCAAGTTCCATCATACCTTTCACCTCCAAGCATTTAAATAACCTATCATCAATACATTGTTACAATAAAAATAGACTGCTCCTTCATCAAGAAACAGTCTTAGATTGTCTGTTATTCAAAGTAATTAGCAATACAAAAGCTATGTTAAGTTATTACAACAGACTTGGTTTATGAAATTAACGTCTTGAACCTTTACCACCACGTCTAGATTCAGTTTGACGTTTAATAGAAGTTAATTTATCTTCACTATCTTTTAAGAAGTTACTTAATTTCTTTTCAAAGTCTTCGCCTTTTGGAGCTGGTTTACTTTGATGTGATTTATTATTGTGCTGTGGTTTACGTTGTGGACGATCTTTCGCTTTTTTAATTGAAAGACTAATTTTGCCATCATCCGCGATTGAAAGTACTTTAACTTCTACTTCATCACCTAAAGATAAATGATCTTCCACATTTTCAACATAGTTGTCAGCCACTTCACTAATATGGACTAAGCCACTTTTTCCTTCAGGTAACTCAACGAATGCACCGAATTTTTTAATACCAGTGACTTTACCTTTAAGCTTATTTCCTACTTCGATTGACATATTCTAAATAAATCCTCCCGATTTCATTCGATTTTAACTTTATTATATTCCTGTTGAAGCAATTTCACAATGCTATAATGCGATTATTTTATTTCTCTTTAATTAATTATTCTCATCTGAAGATTTAGCCTTAGAGGATTTATTATCATTTGGCAATCTAAAAATCACTTCGCCTTTATTACTTAAATAATAATCATCTCGCGCCACTTTTTCGATATAATCTTTATCATTCAAATTATTTAGTTTTTCTTTCAATGCGATTTCTTCATCTTGTTGCTTTTGAAATTGCTCTTCTTTATGTTTTCTTTCGACTGCATCTTTTTCGTTACTGTGTTTTTGGAAGACAAGCATAATGCATAATAAAATGATAATCGCTAGCATGATACCACCAAACAACGCGATTCTTCGACGTACTACACGCATCTTTTTACGTTGTCGTTGCTTTTTTTGGTTCTCTTTAGATGTATATTGATTACCGATATTTTCAACTTTATTATTCATAGCTTGTCACCTCACTTTGTCTATTCAGATTCATTAATACGCTCTTCTTTTACTAATTCATACATACCTTTAGCATTTTCTTTAGATGCATGTTCATTTAATCCGGTTACATTGACGGTTACAAGTTTTTGGCCGAAACGAATAACGAGTTCATCTCCAACTTTAACATCTGTACCTGCTTTTGCTACATTACCATTAATCGTAATACGTCCTTGGTCACTAATTTCCTTAGCTAATGTACGACGTTTAATTAATCTAGACACTTTTAAAAATTTATCTAATCTCATTGATGAGTCTCTCCTTGCTCTAAAAATTGTTTAAGAGCCACTTCGTCAAAATCTTTATTTTTTGTTTTATCATACAATGACATGAAATGGTCTGCAAATACTTTCTCGAATTTCACACGTGGTTTTTTACCTTCATTAGATTTAGCAGTTGCCCATATCGTTTTTAAATCCTCTATGGATTCAGCAGATTCATCACTAAATATATGTGGGTGACGACGAATCATTTTAGCATTTAAACTTGCGACTACTTCTTTTAAATCAAAATAACCTTCTTTTTTACCGATACTTGTATGCAATAATACCTGTAATAGTATATCTCCTAATTCTTCCACCATGTGCCAGTCGTCTTCATTATCAATAGCCTCAAATAGTTCAAACGTCTCTTCTAACAGATAACGTTTTAATGATTGATGTGTTTGAACTTTATCCCAAGGACAACCTTTTTCATCATCAACAAGTAAATCAATCGTTTGTTCAGCAAAATTAAAATCATTATATAGTGATTCATTTGCTACTATTTTAGGCACAAAGACACTTGTTAAATTATTAAAAGCAGTGTCAAAATGATCTAGCTCAAATAAAGCACATTCAGTTACTTGTGCTTCACCACTACGTGCACCTGTAACAATTTTTACAATATGATCATCGGGATAACGTTCCATCAACGTCAACTTGATATCTGCTGCTACCATTGCGCTATATACTTGAGTTATCAAAGTATTAGTGCGAACATTTAGTTTCGCTTCTTCTAGTGCGGTACCATCTAGTAAGGTAAACCCATCATTAGGTTCAACTGCAACCGCTTCGAATACATCATCAATGAAGCTTTTTCCACCTAATACCTTCACTTCTATATCCTCATTCTGATTATGATACGCCATTAACTTAGCAGTCGTCGTTTCAGCAACACGAGGATGTCCAGGCACAGCGTATACAATATCCGATTGGTGTGCTTTATTAATCAACTGTTCTACAATATGATCGTAAACAGCTTCAAACTGATCATTTGCTTCGTATATATCATCAAAGCCCTCAAAATCAATTTCATTTTTAAGTGACTTAATTACAGGGTGTTCAAGAGTGCGTGCATATATTTTATCTTGCTTTTGAATAAATCGATATATACCTAAAGGCAAATCATCGATGTCATAGTTCCCTAAACCAATAATCGTAATCGTATGCGTCATGAACGTCTTCCTTTCTTAAAGTGATATAACTTGTCTCCTAAAGGTAAAAATTTCAATTCCCTATAACTTAGGACATTAAAAATACCGACGTATATCATAAATACACCTACACCAACTATGGCACTGATTAATAAAGATATTAATCCAATTAAACGTCCGCTAGAAGGTAAGATAGTCATCATCAGTTGGACAATAACTGACATTATAAACAACCCGCCTACTAATTTTATAATAAATTTGTTCATTTGATTAAAATGATAAGATTTCAAGACGGCGCGGTGAAGTATACTCGCAAAAATAATCAACGATAATACTGTACTTATACTAGCGCCTAAAATGTGAAGTTGATATATGAAAACTATATTGAATATAGCTTTAGATAATAAACCTAATGTAAAGCCAATCACTATCGGTTTGATTTGATTGAGTACTTGTAATAATGCAATATCCATCATAATCAATGATACACCAATAACCGTCAACATATAAACGCATAACGTTACTGTCTCGCTATCTGTCTTGAAAAACACTTTATTCATAAGCGGTAAGACATTCATCAAACCAATGCCTGCTGCCGAACTAATCAATATTGTAATTTTTAATGAGGCGTTCGCATATCTATACATTTGAATCGATTGCTTATTTTGAATGGCTTCGGTTAATAAAGGAATTAGGACAAAACTAAACGTTGTTGTTACAATTAAGCCTATTTGAATAAAAGAAGCCCCTCTATCATATACACCTTTTTGTTTAATAGCCTCTTCAAATGGCAGGCCTGTCATTTTCAAAGTATGGATGACAGTAAAACTATCTGCGACTTGCCACAAAATAACAATTAACTGACTCAAAGCAAAAATAAGAATAGCAATAAGTAACTGGGTCCATTGAATTTTGGTTCCTTTAGAAGCTAATTTCAACTTAAACGGTCGTTTAGATACTAGATAAAGTGTTGAACCTAAAAATCCGATTGAAGAAGCAATGATTGATAACGAGCCAGCTTGGTATATCGTCCAATGTTGTGTCAAAAATAGGAAAATAGCTACCATAATAAATCCCACTCGAATGAATTGTTCTATAACCTGGGAAATAGCTGGCACATTCATTTCTTGTCTAGATTGAAAATATCCTCTTAATACACCTAACACACCAACAAATGCGAAACTAAAACTAGCCATTCTAATCATAGGTGCTAAATGTCCATCACCCATTAAGCGGGAAATAATGCCTGCACTCGCAAATACAACTAAACATATACCAATACCTACACTTTGTATAATAAGTAGCACTTTAGAATAGTATTGTGAACGGTGGTCCAAACCTAAGTTTTGCGTCACTGCACTTGGAATAGCATTCATAGATAAAATCATACCTAAAGCAACAATAGGATAAACTTGTTGATAAGCATACAATCCTTCATCACCAAGTATATTTTGATAGGGTACTCTATATATCGCACTTAATACTTTAACGATGACTAACGCAAGCGTTAATATCACTACACCATTAAATGCCGCTTTATGCTTCATCTTTAATGCTCATACTTTCTTCAATACATTTCACTAAGAATTTTAAGTTGTCTAGCCATTGTTTAGATTTAGTGAGTGTCACTTTCATTGCACCATTCTCTACGCCGACCTTCATCGTTCTTCCAAGCGGTTGTGTATTTTTAAATAATGCCTCTCCGTCAATATCAGCAGTTGATTTCTCAGATAAGAATATTTGAATTTGTTTACCCATATCTTTAATTTTTGTAATACCTGCATGAAGTGCATGCGTTTTGATTTCTACAATATCTAATAAACGTTCAACTTCAGTTGGATAATCGTTGAAGCGATCGATGAGTTCATCTTTAATATCCATGAGTTGATCTTCTGTTTCCACTTTGCGTAGTTTTTTATAAATTTCAATTTTAGCTTGTTCATTTTGAATATATTCCGCCGGTAAATAGGCATCTAAATTCAGTTCGACTTCTACATCAGGAACATCTGGCGCTTCCTCTTTGATACCCCGTTTTTCATTGACCGCTTCTTCAAGCATTTGAGAGTATAAGTCGAAACCAACTGAATCTATAAATCCATGTTGTTGTTTCCCAAGTAAATTACCTGCCCCTCTAATATTCAAGTCGCGCATCGCTATTTTAAATCCTGAACCTAATTCGGTAAATTCTTTAATGGCTTGTAGTCTTTCCTCAGCTGTTTCATTTAATACCTTATTTGCAGGATGAAGGAAATAAGCATACCCTATTCTACTTGAACGACCTACACGTCCACGTAATTGGTACAATTGACTTAAACCGAAGCGATCCGCTTCTTCAATAATCAATGTATTCGCATTTGGTACATCGACACCAGTTTCAATGATTGTCGTAGTCACTAAGATATCGTATTCATGATTGATGAAACTGAGCATTGTTTCCTCTAAATCTCGTTCAGTCATTTGTCCATGTGCGACAGCTATGTTGGCATCTGGCATTAACATTTGAAGTTGCTCTCTCTTTTCATAGATGGACTGAACTTTATTATATAAATAGAATACTTGACCATCACGAGATAGTTCTCGTTCTAATGCTTCTTTAATAAAGTTGGTATTTTGTTCTAAAACATAAGTTTGCACTGGGAAACGATTTTCAGGTGGTGTTTCGATGACTGATAAATCACGCACACCAAGCATACTCATATGCAATGTTCTTGGTATCGGCGTAGCTGTTAACGTTAACACATCTACATTATTTTTCAGCGTCTTAATTCTTTCTTTATGACGCACACCAAAACGTTGTTCTTCATCGACAATGAGTAAGCCTAAATCTTTGTAATGGATATCCTTACCTAATAACTTATGTGTACCTACAACAATATCTACATAACCAGATTTGAGTCCTTCTTTAGTTTCTTTCACTTCTTTAGTTGAGCGGAATCTACTAATCAATTGAATTTCAACTGGAAAATCTTGCATACGTTCAATTAATGTTTCGTAATGTTGTTGAGCTAATATCGTCGTAGGTACAAGGAATGCGACCTGTTTACCTTCCATGACAGCTTTGAAAGCGGCACGAACAGCAACCTCAGTCTTACCATAACCTACATCACCACATAATAAGCGATCCATTGGACGTTCACGTTCCATGTCCCCTTTTATTTCATCAATAGATTTACTTTGGTCTGGTGTTAGCTCATATGGGAAGTCTAATTCAAACGTAGACTGTTCTTCAGTGTCTGGACCAAATTGATAGCCAACTGACATTTCTCTTTGTTTATATAAATCGATTAATTCATCTGCTATGTCTTCAACACTTTGTTGAACTTTAGCTTTCGTCTTTTTCCATTCAGTTCCACCTAGTTTATTTAAGCGAGGTGATTTGTCTTCGGAAGCAACATATTTTTGAACTTGATCCATTTGATCAACCGGAACGAACAATTGGTCTGTACCTTTGTACTGTAACTTGATATAGTCCCTATGTTGTTCTCCAACTTCTAAAGTTTCTACACCTAAATATCGTCCTACACCGTGATGAACGTGAACAACATAATCTCCAACATTTAAATCTTGGTATGACTTAATTTTTTCTGCATTCGACATTGTTTTAGTACGTTTACGTTGCTTTTTCTGCTTGGTCTTAAATAATTCCCTTTCTGTAATAACCACTAACTGCATATAGGGTAATTCAAAACCTTCAGACAGACTGCCTTCTACAACAACTGCTTGGCCACTTGTTGAAGCCTGATCAATATGTGTTACGACTGGTATATGCATTTCATTAAGCATTGATTGTATACGTTCAACCTTCGTCTCTGTTTCGACCAATACTACAATCGCATAGTCATTATGGATAAATCTTTGGAACTCTGAACGCATAATGTCGTATTGACCATAGAACTGCTGTACTGGTTTACATGAGAATTTAATAATATGATCTAATTCAACAGGCATTGAAGAAGTGAAAAGTGTAAAATAAGCCACAGGTCGTTCTTCTAATAAAGTTTCAAAGCCATCATATTGCATAAAACTTTGACCAATAAATCCATTACCACTTTCAATTAAGTTATTAATAAAATCATCAACTTCAGTCGTTAACGTTTCTTCTGTTTCTTTAATACGATTATATTCATCAACAGCTATCACAACATCATTCGCAAAATAATCAATAATCGTTGATGGTTGGTCATACATAAATGCCACTAATCGTCGTAATAATTGATGATCAAAGAACGTAGATTCAAAAAGTTTGAAACTTTCATATGTCTCTTTTAAGTCATTTCTCACAGATTTTTCAATTTTTGGTCTTGTATCTTCATAAGCGGTCTTTAATTGTGTTTGTAGATGATTAATCACTTCATCAGTAATAATATAGTCACTTGCCGTAGTAATTTCTACTGATTCTAAGTTATCGTTAGAGCGTTGTGTTTCCACATCGAAATCACGAATTGAATCTATTTCTGTATCAAATAATTCAATTCTAACAGGGGCTCCAATTAAAGGATAAATATCTATAATGCCACCTCTAAGTGAGAATTCACCAATGTGAGAAACAACACTTTCTCTACGATATCCCATATTGACTAATTTATTCAGAAAATCGTCAACATCCATATCATCACCAACATTTAACGTCATTTGATGATTGCGCCACATTTCTACTGGTGTTAACCACTTTTTCAATCCATTTAACGGAACAATAAATAACCCTTTTTCCCCATGAGCAAGAGCGGTTAGCGTTCTAACACGCTCACTCATAAGTTGAGGGCTTTGTGTAGAAAATTCTTCGGTCATGATATCTTGAACTGGGTATTTATAAATTTCTTCACCACTGACATATTGTAATATATCCGCTTCGATTTTATCTGCTTGATACAGATTATTAGTTACTAACAACATTTGTTTTTGATCAGCTAAATATTTTTCAGCAATAATGGTTGCTTTTGCTGAAGGTGATAGACCCGTAACTAAAATATTATCTTGGCCAAAAACCTGGTCTAATTCCTGAAAACGTTTATCTTCTTTTACATAATTAGAAATAACTTGTCTCAATTCACTTCACCATTATATTCATTCATCACATTGTCAAATCGAGATGTTTCAATGAATGCTTCTACAGCATTAGCTGAATGTTCAATAACTTTCTCCATTGTAGTCATTTCTTCTTTAGAAAAACGTTGAAGTACATAATCAGGAACAGACATACCATTCGTTGGTCGACCAACACCAATACGAATTCTCTTAAATTGGTCAGTGCCAAGCATTTTGATAATTGATTTCATACCATTATGACCGCCTGCACTACCTTTTTGACGTAAACGTACTTGTCCTTGTTCTAAGTCTAAATCGTCATATAATACAATTAAATCGTCTACGTCAATATTGTAGTAATCCATCAATGGTGCTACAGCTTCACCAGACAAGTTCATCATTGTCATAGGTTCAATAAGCAGAACTTTGTCACCATTCATCCTTTCAATTGTATATGCACCTTTGAATTTTTGTTTATCCAAGGTGAAATTATGTCGTTCTAGTATATAGTCAATGACTTCGAAGCCAATATTGTGTCTTGTTAATTCAAATCGTTTACCAATATTCCCAAGACCTACAATACATTTCATATGTCGTTACCTCCATGTTTATTCTTTATTTATTAAGTGACTTCTTTAATTTACATACTCAATCATTTCATTTATCTGTCATTTTACGTATGCTTTATCTCCTAATATCTTAGCCACAAATTTATAATCATCCCCTATAATAACACAAAAAGCACTATGCTTATTAGTATAAGCATAGTGCCCGTTAAGAAAGTTAAGAAACTTTATAAAACCTTATTCGTTAAAATAAAATCTTATTCTTCTTCTTTATTTTCTTCTTCTTCGTCGTCGTTTTCTTCACCAACACGTTCAGGTTCTTCAGTAGCTGCTTCGCCTTCCATAGCTTCTACTTCTTCTTCAGTAGGCTCATCTGTTGGAGGTACTACAGTTACGATAGAATCTTCTGGTTCGTTTTCAATAGTGAAGTCACCAGATACTTTAATATCAGCAACTGAATAGCTATCGTTGATATTTAATTCAGTGATATCAACTTCAATTACTTCTGGGATATTATCTGGAGTTGCAGTAACTTCTAAGTTGAATAATGGTTGTTCAACTACGCCGCCTTCTTTAGCGCCTACTGCTTCACCAACTAATTGAACTGGTACTTCTACAGTACGTTCTTCAGTCATGTTGATAGCTAAGAAATCGATATGAGTGATTTGGTTTTTCAATGGATCATATTGATAATCTGATACCATTACTTTGATTGATTTAGAACCAACACCTAATTCGATAACACCGTTACGTCCTACTTCACGGATAACTTTGATAAATTCAACTTCATCAACTTTAACTGAAGTATTTTTTGTTCCGTAACCATATACAACTGCAGGTACTTTACCAGCGTTTCTTAATTGTTTAAGGTCAGAACGTGTTTGTTTACCTTGACGGATGATTGACTTTAATGAAGTCATTCTATTTCCACCTTTCATTTTTCGCTCTTTTACGAGCTCCTCACTTACCCATCAACATCATTCGTTGCTTGCAAGTGTTTATTTATTCGTATAATCACGAACGAATGTATTATACACGCTTATATTGCTTTCGTCAAACTCATTTAACAATTTTAGTCGAATAATACACTTACTGATTCTCTTTCGTATACTCGGATAATGGCTTTACCAATTAAACCAGCAACTGAAAGTTCTTTAGTATTTGTAGGTTTGCGACTTTCTTCTAATTGAATTGAATTTGTTACGATAAGTTCTTTAATAGCTGAATTCTCTATACGTTCTTTAGCTGGACCTGATAATACAGGGTGTGTACAACATGCATATACTTCTTTAGCACCTTTATCTTTTAATGCTTGTGCTGCTAATGTAATAGTTCCAGCTGTATCAATAATATCATCAATAATAATGGCTGTTCTGCCCTCAATATCGCCCACAATATTCATTACTTCAGCTACGTTTGGTTTAGGACGACGTTTATCAATAATTGCAATTGGAGTTTTTAAAATGTCTGCCAATTTACGTGCTCTTGTTACACCACCATGGTCAGGAGAAACAACAACACATTCTTCTGGATTAATGGCAGGATCATTTTGGAAATGTTGCGCTAAAATAGGTACGCCCATTAAATGATCAATTGGAATATCAAAGAAACCTTGGATTTGAGGTGCATGTAAATCTAAAGCAATCATGCGATTAGCCCCTGCAGTTTCAATTAAATTAGCTACTAACTTAGCAGTAATCGGTTCACGACTACGTGCTTTTCTGTCTTGACGAGCATACCCATAATAAGGTACTACGATGTTAATATTTGCCGCTGATGCACGTTTACAAGCGTCAATCATAATAAGTAATTCCATTAGATGTAGATTAACTGGGTATGAAGTAGGTTGGATAATAAAAACATCGCAACCACGAATACTTTCTTCGATATTGATTTGAATTTCTCCATCACTGAAACGCTTAACAGAACACTTACCTAATTCAATCCCTACATGATCTGCAACTTCCTGTGCTAAAGGTTCATTACCTTTGAGTGAAAAGATCTTTAGCGATGAATTCTTATATTCATTATTTAACATTTATAGTCCTCCAATTATTTACTTACACAACTACTATTATATAGAAAATTAAACTTGATTACTATGCCAAAGTCTAAATACTAATTTTACATATTCATTTCAGCTATTTATTTTTGTTGCTTAAATAACCATCTTTATTAACTTGTCTTGCTCGTGCCAGTGCTAAACTTTCATTTGGGATATCATCAGTGATTGTTGATCCTGCTGCTATAAGCGAATGATCTCCAACTGTTACCGGTGCAATTAAGTTTGTATTACATCCAATAAACGCATCTTTACCAATCACAGTTTTGAACTTATTCACACCATCATAGTTAACAGTAATAGAGCCACAACCAATATTTGTACGTTCGCCAATAACCGCATCGCCAATATAACTTAAATGTGATACTTTAGCTCCGTCTTTAAGTTCAGCTTTTTTCACTTCTACAAAGTTGCCTACTTTAACCTCTGCACCTAGTTGAGACCCTGGTCTTAACTGTGCAAATGGACCAACATTCGTGTGCTCGCCCACTTCC
Source organism: Staphylococcus warneri (assembly GCF_900636385.1). NCBI lineage: Bacteria > Bacillati > Bacillota > Bacilli > Caryophanales > Staphylococcaceae > Staphylococcus > Staphylococcus warneri. The sequence goes on from NZ_LR134269.1 coordinate 2,242,380, forward strand.
GAATCGTTGATTACTGATTGTTTAATATGTGCATGTGATGCAATCACACTATTATTAATTTCTGAATACTGTCCAACTGTAACTTCTTCTCCAATTACAGTCGAACCATTAATTCTTACGCCAGGTTCAATGATTGTATCCATACCAATTTTTACATCTGGTCCAATAAATGTGCTATCTGGATCAATGATTGTCACACCATTTCTCATATGAAATAGATTGATACGTTTCTGTAATGCCTTTTCAGCTCGGCTTAACATTACTCTATCATTCACACCCATAATCTCTTCGAAATCATCAGTGTGATATGTACTTGCTCTACCATTTTCATTAATAATTAAAGAAATGACATCTGGTAAATAATATTCTCCTTGTGCATTATCATTATTAACTTGTTCTAACTTTTCAAATAAAGTTTTGTTATCGAACGCAAAGATTCCGGAACTTATTTCAGTAATTGCCTTTTCTTCTGTGTTAGCATCTTTTTCTTCTACAATTCGTAATAAATGTCCTTCGCTATCTTTGACAATTCTGCCATAACCTGTTGGATGGATTGCTGTGGCAGTTAGAACTGTTGCATGAGACTGAGATGCTTCATGTCTCTCGATTAAAGATGTAAGTGTTTCTGATGTAATAAGTGGTGTATCGCCACACACAACTAGTGTTGTTCCCTCATTATTTATCAAATGAGATTGTGCCATTTTTACTGCATGTGCCGTCCCAAGTTGCTCTTCTTGAAAACTATATAGTGATTGATCACCCAATGTGTCTTTTACACTTTCAGCACCGTGACCAACAATTGTAATTAATTGGTTCACACCTGATTGTTGAACATTTTCAACCACATGTTCTATCATAGTTTTGCCAGCGATTTCATGTAGCACCTTGTATTTTTTTGATTTCATCCTAGTGCCCTTACCCGCTGCCAATATTATTGCATGTCTTTGCATGAATGCTAACCCTCCATTAAATATACACTTCGTTATTATTATAATTTAACCGCTATCACTCTTTCAACATATAACCTACCAAGTCTTAATCACCCAATCATATGACTATTTAATATTTTTATTATATGCAGGATGACTCGATTTATTTAAATTCATATTTATTACTTTTGACAAATCGCGTTCAAAATTGGAGAAATCAATTCAACTTAATGAGAAAAGGGGGATTAGGGGCTCATTTAAAAGATGACGAAAATGTAAAAACAGAGTCAACACATACTGTTATGTCGACTCTGCAATGTAATTTTTATATTTAAGCTTCGTTAGATTCGTCAGACTCGCCTGATGTAGCATTTTTATCTGGAATCACTTCATCAGTTTCATCATATACTTTCATCACTGCATCTTGAATCTCTTGTCTCATGTCTGAGTTGATTGGATGCGCGATATCGCGGAATTCACCATCTGGTGTACGTTTACTTGGCATTGCGACGAATAGACCTGAATTTCCTTCAATCACACGTAAATCGTGGATTACGAATGCCTCGTCTAGCGTGATAGAAACAAGTGCTTTCATTCTACCATCTGTATCTATTTTTCTAAGTCTTACATCTGTCACTTTCATGTAGTGAGCCCCCCTAGTATATCTTTGTTTTATTAGAAGCTTGACAATTGCTTAAAAGAAAAATTATATCCTTTATTTAACTTTACTAATCAATTCAATTTCTACTTTAACATCTTTAGGTAGTCGCGCTACTTCGACACAACTACGTGCTGGTTGATGTTTATCAAAATAATTTCCATATACCTCATTTATATATTGAAAATCATTCATATCAGAAATAAAAATAGTTGCTTTAACAACATTTTCTAAATCTGAACCTGCTTCTTTAAGTACCACAGATAAATTTTCTAAAACTTGTTTAGTTTGATCTTTTACATCATCGCTTACAATTTCCCCTTCTAAATTAAGTGGAATTTGACCTGATGTGTATACTAGACCATTTACTACTGTAGCATGTGAATAAGGTCCTAATGCTTCCGGTGCTTTGTTTGTGTTAATAATTTCCATGATGTGATTCGCTCCTTTAAGAAAATTTAGACAAGCTGTTGCCTGGCTCTACTTTAAATTTCTGATTATATTCATCGACATCTGATAGTCTTACCAAGGAAGTATAATCTTCTATTAATCTTTGCTTTACTTCTTTCGATTCTACAAGTACTGATACCCCTTTTACATGTGCTTTAAACTCATTCATTAAATTCATAACACCGTTGATTGAGCCACCTGCTCTCATAAAATCATCAACAACGAGAACATTAGAATTCTCAGCTAATGTGCGCTTGGATAATACCATCGTTTCTATTTTTCGAGATGAACCTGAAACATAATTAATAGAAACCGTAGATCCTTCAGTTACTTTATTGTCTTTTCTAATAACCACTACAGGTAAATTTAATACGTTTGCAACTGCATTGGCAAGCGATATACCTTTAGTAGCAATCGTTACAACTGCATCTAATTGTTCATCCATATATATACTTGCTATCATTTTACCTACTTTGTTTAATAGTGTAGGATTACCAACCAAGTCAGATAAGAATAAATAGCCACCAGGCAGAAGTCTATCCTTTTCATCTAATAGGGAGATAACTTCGTTAACCACTTCTGTTGCTTCTTCTTTACTCATCATCGGTTTGTACGTTACCCCACCGCTTGCGCCAGCAGTAGTAATGACCGTACCTAATGCTTCTTTTTGGAAAGTACTTTTAATAATTTGAACATCTTCGCTGATTGACGATTTCGCTTGTTGAAATTTATCTACAAAGAATGTTAAAGGAATCAGTTTGTTTGGGTGATTCATCAAATACTGTGTCATAAACACAATCCGTTCACTTCTTTTATACCTCATTATTTTCAACCCTTCTATCCTAATAATCTAACTAAATATACTTCATTACAACAACCATTCACTGCGTTATAAATATTTTTAGCCTGACTTTCTTTTTGTGCTAATCCATAAACTGTTGGGCCACTTCCACTCATCAATGCACCATCTGCGCCACATTGGATCATGTTTTCCTTAATCTTTTTGATTTCTGGATGCATCTCCATAGAAATCGGTTCTAATCTATTAGATAAACTTGTACATAACTTCTTATAATCTGATTTTTTTAAAGCTTCTATACAGTTTTGAGTAAATACTTTATGCGTGAAATTTAAATCCAAGGCTTTAAATACGTCCGGTGATGAGATACCTAAATTAGGCTTAGCTAAAACAACCCAAGCAGAAGGAGGTTTATTCAAAAACTTCACTTTTTCACCACGTCCTGTACAATAGGCAGTCTTATTGTATATACAAAATGAAACATCTGTTCCAATTTGACTACCAAGTGCACATAATTCATCTAAAGATAAATTTAAATTAAATAAGCGATTCATACCTCTCATCGTAGCTGCCGCATCTGCTGAGCCACCTGCTAAACCAGCCGATACTGGAATATCTTTATCAATTGTAATCGTTACACCTTGTTTCAAATCATATGTCTTCGTCATTAATTCAGCAGCTTTATATGCTAAATTTTTATGATCGTCAGTTACAAAGTTGTGTTCGATTTCAACAACGATCTTCCTATCATCTCTTTTTTGAAAAGATAATCGATCGTTTAAATCTACGGTAGTCATTATCATTTCAATCTCGTGATATCCATCGTCTCTTTTAAAAAGTGTATCGAGCGTAAAATTTATTTTGGCAGGTGCCGTTTCATATATCATTTTTCCGCCCTCTCTTCGTAATCTTAATAAGATGATTTTAACATAAAGGGATAAAAGATTTGATAGATAATGTTCATTTTTTTCACAAATAATTATATCATTCATTATTGAAATATAATAAAAAACTATTAAATTACAGTATGTTAGTTATTAATGTATTTTTTCCTATAGCTCTAAAATGTGTTTTCACTTAAAAGTACAAAAAAAGAGTATTGAACATGTTGCTCAATACTCACCTTAATATGATATAAAACTTAAATTGATAGAGTAGATATATCTACATCTATGCCATATGTCTTATTAGTGTGCAATTGCTTCTTGATGATTATCTTCTTCAAATGAAACTTGTACGTTCTCAGTTAACACATCAGTGTATGTATAAGATACTCTTTCGAAGTTATGCTTGTCTTGGTCAAGTTCAACGACAAATACTGATGGGTATGTTTCTTTTAAAACACCAGAACGTTCGATTGTTTTCTTACGACCACCATTGGCTTTAAGTACAATACGATTTCCTAAATGACAATCAATAGAATTTTTGATGTCCAAAATTGATTTTGGCATATTGCTCCACCTCGCTACAAGTGTTATATTACCATGTTTATAGCGATTTTGTCAAATAAAACTAGAATTTTATCAAGGTAATTGGGGTTTGTCAACAATTTAATTTATTAATTCAGGGAAATTATTTAATTCTTTGTAAAGTTGAGCGAAATCTTGAATTGACAGTGTTTCACCTCTTCGTCTAGGATCAATATTCGCTTTTTCTAACCAACTCAATATACTTTCTTTATGTTGTTTTCCCTCTTTAAAGAAATTTTGATAATTGTTATTAATCGTCTTTCGTCGTTGTGCAAATGCAGCTTTTGCTAATTTAAAGAATGCTTCTTCATCATCGATATCTACTAACGGTGTTGATCTTTGCATTAATTTAACCACTATGGAATCTACATTAGGTGGTGGCATAAATACAGTTTTAGGCACTGTTAGGACTTTACTTGTTTCAGTATAATACTGCGTCACAATCGATAACGAGCCATAAGCTTTCGTACCTACCTCTGCATTTAAACGCTCTCCAACTTCTTTTTGCATCATCACAACATAACCATCTATCGGTATGTCTTGTTGCATTAAATTAAGTAATATAGGTGTAGTTATATAATATGGTAAATTAGCCACAACCATAATTTTATCGCAGTCTTTTAAATGTTCAGTTACTGCTGTAGCGATATCAGCCTTTAAAATATCTTCGTTGATAATTGTGACATTATCGTATGGTGCCAAAGTATCTTTCAATACTGGTATTAATCGATGATCAATTTCAAATGACATTACTTTTTTAGCATGTTTTGCTAATTGTTCAGTTAATGAACCCATACCTGGTCCTACTTCTATTATGCCTGTAGTTTCATCAATATCACTAGCATCGATGATCTTATTAATAATGTTAACGTCTACTAGGAAGTTTTGTCCCAAACTTTTTTTGAAATCAAATCCATATTGGTCTAATAATGCTCTTGTACGCGATGGTGTAGCTATATCTTTATGTTCCATATCTTTACTCACTTCCCTTATCTTCGTTTAATGCACGTCGTACATCTTCTTCTGTGTATCCAAAGGCATTCAATTTTTTCAAAAGTTGTTTACCGTTAGAATGTCCAATATGTAATTTTCGACCTAGAATTTCTCGCCGTCTACGAGCATCATGTCCTATAATGAGTCCTAATTCGATTAATACATTTTTATCAATGGATTCTTCAGCTTCTTCAAAAGGAGAACTAACATGCATGAGTGCTTCTTTTATATCATCTACATGTGCATGCTCAACACCTATTTTCCCTCTTTTGTTTTTAGCTTTTTCTCTGTCTATATATGCATGTTTTACACCAGGTACACGGTCTTTTATCGTATTTCTTATTTTGTCGCCTGGAAAATCTGGGTCGGTTAAGATAATAACACCACGTGTCTCTTGTGCCTGTTTAATAACAGCTATCACATCATCATCAACAGCACTACCATTCGTTTCTATTGTATCGCATTCAACCGCAGATTTAACTCGTTGTGTATCATCTCTACCTTCTACGACTATAAATTCATTTATTTTCATATTTTTAATTCCTTCTTCATTTTAATGAAAATCTTGATTCATCTTATTCTAACAAAATTTCATTAATAACACTGCCTTCAGTCTTAATTTAATAAAAAATGAGAAAGATATCCAATAAATGATACCTTTCTCAATATAGTAATTATGCTTGATTTAAATTAAATAATCTCTCTGCATTTTCTGTTGTCTGACGACATACTTCTTCATAACTCATATCACGTAATTCAGCGATTTGTTGTGCTACTAATGTTACACGTTGGGGTTCATTACGCTTACCTCTAAATGGATGTGGTGATAGATAAGGCGCATCTGTTTCGACTAATAATCGATCCATCGGTACATGTTTAGCAACCTCTTTGGGTTGTTTCGCATTTTTAAATGTGACTGGGCCACCTAAAGAAACGTAAAAGTTTAGCTTATTGATGACAACATCAGCGATTTCTGGAGATGCACTAAAGCTATGCATAATGCCTCCAACTTCTTCAGCATGCTCTTCCATCAGAATATCTATACAGTCTTGTGTTGCTTCACGATTGTGAATAATAATTGGTAATTGTACACGTTTAGCTAAAGCAATTTGCTTTCTAAAGACTTCTTTTTGAACATCGGCAGGTGACTTATCCCAGTGATAATCTAATCCCATTTCACCGATGCCAATAATTTTTGGATGTTTTGATAAATTTTCTATCCATTCTAATCTTTCTTCAGTACAATCGATGGCATCTACAGGGTGCCAACCGATGATACCATAAACAAAATCATATTTATCAATTAATTCCATTGTACGTTCAATTGTTGGTGTATCAAAACCAACTACAAACATACGATCAACACCATCTTCTCTTGCACGAGTGATGACGTCATTTAAATCTTCATCATATTGCTCATCGTTTAAATGTACATGTGTATCAATTAACATGATTATCCTCCTAATTTAAAGCATGATTACTTAATGATTGCGCCATTTGGAATAGCATTTGGCAAGCTAATCAACGTTAACACACCATCTTTTTCAGCTGATAAAATCATACCTTCAGATTTTTGTCCCATTAGTTTCGCAGGTTTTAAGTTAGTTACTACAGCAACTTTTTTACCAATGATATCTTCAGGACGATAGAATTTCGCAATACCAGAAACTATTTGTCGTTGTTCATTGTCTAAATCTACTTGAATTTTTAATAGTTTATCTGATTTCTTAACATTTTCAGCATCAATTACTGTTGCAGCTTTAATTTCCACTTTATCAAAGTCTTTAATATCAATGATGTCTTTACTTGGAACGTCTTCTTTTCCCTCAGATTTTGGTGGTTGCATTGATTCTTTAATATAAGCAATTTCCGCTTCAGTATCCAATCTAGGGAATATTGGTGTTGGTTTAGCTATTACAGTAATTGGTTCTGTTAAGGCACCATAAGTCTCTAAACTTGAGAATTCCATTAATTCTGGATTATTAATATTTAATTGTTTAAATATTTCTTTTGGTGCATGTGTAATAAATGGTCGTAATAATACAGTTGCAAAGCGAATGTTTTCAACGAGATGTGCCATCACATTGCCCAACATATCTTTTTGACTTTCATCTTTCGCTAAAACCCATGGTGTTGTTTCATCAATATATTTATTAGTACGGCTAATAAATTTCCAAACTGTCGATAAAGCTACAGAGAATTGTAAACTCTCCATATTTTCATGGAACTCTTTAACTGTATCTAAAGCCATAGCTTCCATGTCTTCGTCTAATTCATGTTTAGGACCTTGATATGCAGGAAGTTCACCTTGGAAATATTTATTAATCATTGAAATGGTACGATTCACTAAGTTACCTAAATCATTAGCTAAATCATAGTTAGTACGTTCAACAAACGCTTCTGGTGTAAACACACCGTCTGAACCAAATGGTAATTCTCGCATTAAATAATAACGTGTAGCATCTAAGCCATAACGATCAATTAATACATTAGGGTCAACAACATTGCCTTTCGATTTACTCATTTTACCGTCTTTCATTAGTATCCAACCATGTGCAAAGACTTTCTTAGGTAATGGTAAATCTAATGCCATTAATAAAATTGGCCAAATAATTGAATGGAATCGTACGATTTCTTTGGCCATCAAGTGGATATCTGCTGGCCAATATTTGTTAAATAACGTTTCGTCATCTGATAAATAACCTAGAGAAGAAATATAATTTACTAACGCGTCTATCCATACATAAACAACATGTTTAGGATTGGAAGGCACACTAACGCCCCAGTTAAATGACGTACGTGAAACAGCTAAATCTTCTAAACCTGGTTTAATAAAGTTGTTAATCATTTCATTTTTTCTTGAAGGTGGTTGAATAAAGTCTGGATTTTGATCATAGAATTCAAGTAAGCGATCAGTATATTTTTTAATATTAAAGAAATAACTTTCTTCTTTTACTAATTCTACTTCATGGCCTGAATCAGGACTTTTCCCTCCAACAATCTTGCCATTTTCATAAATAGGCTCAACTAATTGTGACTCTGTGTAATACGTTTCGTCTGGTACTGAGTACCATCCCTCATATTCGCCAAGATAAATGTCACCCTGTTTTAATAAACGTTCGAATACTTTTTCAACGACTTGCTTATGTCGTTCTTCAGTAGTTCGAATGAAATCATCATTTGAGATTTCTAATTTATCCCATAAACTTTTAATTCCAGCAATCATCTCATCTAAATATTCTAATTCAGTTTTACCAGCTTTTTGTGCTTTTTCTTGAATTTTTTGACCATGCTCGTCTGTACCTGTTAAATAACGAACGTCATATCCTTGCATTCGTTTATATCTAGCAATCACATCACCTGCTACAGTTGAGTATGCATGCCCAATATGCAAGTTACCACTTGGATAATAAATTGGGGTTGTTATATAAAATGTATCTTTAGCCATCAAAGGTCCTCCTCATTTCTTACATGTTAAATGATATCTAAATTTATTTTGCTTTTCAATTGTGTACCGTTCTTACTGTACCTTACTTATTACAATACATTATTACTATTAGTTGCTTGTAATATTATCTTTACTACAATACCATAATTTAAGACGTTATGGGGTTGAAAGTCTGCATTAATTCACTTGATGCACATAACATTGTTCAAGTTTTAAATTTATGCAACTTTAATCCACTTGATGATAAATATTATATATTTCACTAGTTCTGCTTTGGCGATCTTCTGCAACCATTTTAATCGCTGCTTTCGGTTTGATATTTTTTTCTTTGATATAATAGTCGACATGTTCTTCAATTGACATATCATCAAACCATGTTGTAGAAATTTCAGCTTCAGCGCCTTCAATTAATATGACAAATTCTCCCTTTAATGGAATCTCACTATTTTGCAACATAGTTAATAATGTATTTACATCTGCAGTTACAATTTGTTCGAATTTCTTTGTTAATTCTCGTCCCAATGATACTCTTCTTTGTGAATCTATTTTATCAATCACTTTTAGCGTATCGGTCACTCTATGAGGCGACTCATATATAATAAGTGTACTACTTTGGAACATTCGTTCTGACAACACATTTTGTTTTTCTTTATCTTTTCTAGGTAAAAATCCTAAAAATGTATACGTATATGAAGGTAATCCACTTGCCATTAAAGCGGTCAAACCTGCATTAGGTCCTGGTATTGTTTCAACTTTGATATCATGTTGACGTGCCTCTACTACTAATTCATATCCTGGATCACTAATCAATGGTAAACCTGCATCCGAAACCAATGCAATATCTATACCAGACAATAACTGTTCAATCATATAGTCTGTCTGTTGGTCTTTATTGTGCTCGTGATAGGATTTAAGTGGCGTCTTAATATCATAATGATTACATAATTTACGTGTAACACGTGTATCTTCACATGCGATTAGATCTACTTGTTGAAGTGTATCTATAGCACGATATGTAATATCAGCTAAATTGCCGATCGGTGTTCCTACTAAAAATAATGTAGTCATACTATCCCTCTTTAATTAATTTTAATTTCTTTTGCCGTGTAAAGGTCTTAATTTCATACTCTCGTTTCAATGCTTCTGACTTAGTAGAATACGTTTCTTGATAAACTAACTCTACCGGACGTCTTATTTTTGTATATTTAGCACCTTTTCCTTCATTATGTTTCGCCACACGTGCTTTTATATCTTTGGCATAACCTGTATAAAGACTTCCATCTTTACATTTTACGATATACACAAAATGTTTATCCATAATATATACCCTTCATTTCTTTTGAGTACGTGCCATCTTCTTGATAAATATAAAATGGCTTTGTAATATCTAAGCCTTGATTTCCTGACTTTCTGCCTTCTATTAAAATCGTTTGTGCATCTCTATCATGCTTACTATAAACAAACGTTAGTCGCTTCGGTTCAATATTAACACGTCTCATTTCAGTTAGTACATCCATCATTCTTTCAGCTCTATGCACCATATATAATCTTCCACCTTGCTTTAATAAGTGCCTAGCAGCCATTAAGCAATCTTCTAATTTACATAAGATTTCATGTCTAGCAATTTTATGTGCTTCTTTTTGATGTTGATGCAACTGATTATCTTTAAAATATGGCGGGTTACATGTAACAATCGTATATTGTGAGGGTTTGAAATAATGATATACATTTTTGACATCCATATGATGCATGAGTAATCGGTCATCTAATTGATTATACTTAAAACTTCTCTGTGCCATATCCACAAGTTGTTGTTGAATTTCGATACCTTCAATAGTTTGGCTCCCTTTATGGGAAAGTATCAATGGTATAACGCCGTTACCAGAACATATATCGATAATTTTGTCTTTCTTTCTAATTTCGGTAAAATCCCCTAATAACAAAGCGTCAGTTGAGAATGAAAATACATCATCATTTTGAATAATCTTCAAATCTTCTTTGATTAGTAAGTCTAACCTCTCATTATCTTTTAACATTTATCTTTCTCCTAAAAAAGGGACGCTGTTATAACGTAGTCTCTATCATCGTCTACTCATAACACATCCCTATCATCTTTCTTATATCAACATAGTTCAATCACTTAATACATTTAAACAAAGTAAACAATCTTCACCTTGTCTATGTTTGCCAAATAACTCACCTTTGCAAATATGAAATCCTTCTTTATATAACATTGCTAAGTTATCTTTACTAGGCAGTGGCTTCTTCACATGTTTCATATGGTGTGGGTTTACAGTTTCAGAATTTGAACTTTCGCTCTTATCCATTAATTGTTTTAAATTATCATTTTCTACTTGAAGCGCTACATTTTCTTCAACCAATGCTACAGCTAAATCTTTTAAATCTAACATATCTTGATTAAGCTGGTTCATGTTAGTTTCTAAGCGCATTAATTTTTCAAATAACTCATTACGATTCAAAGGTGGTTAAACCTCCTTAATTAAATGCTTCAATTTCTTCCATTTTATATTCTAATGGTTGTTCCATACCGTCTATTTTAACTTGCATAGATATATCTAAGATATTTAATCCAACTACTTGGCCATTACCATCAGGCGTTTCAATTGAGTCACCTACGTCTGGTAATTGAGCACGTGCTTCTTCATAATAATCGTTTTCATATTTTAAGCAACACATTAAGCGCCCACATGCGCCCGAAATTTTAGCAGGGTTGAGTGACAAGTTTTGGTCTTTAGCCATTTTAATAGACACAGGTTCGAAATCGCCTAAAAAAGTTGAACAGCATAAAGAGCGTCCACATGGCCCTATACCACCTAATAATTTAGCTTCGTCTCGCACACCGATCTGTCTTAATTCTATTCTTGTTTTCAAGTTTTGTGCTAATACTTTTACTAACTTTCTAAAGTCAATACGATCGTCAGCAGTAAAATTGAAAATGACTTTTGATTTGTCTAATGTATATTCACAATTAACTAATCTCATATCCAATTCCTGTTGTGCTACTACCTCTTTACATAGTGCAAGTGCCTTCTCAGCATCCATTGCATTATTATTGTAGGTATCAATATCTTGTTGTGTCGCTATTCTCATTACTTCTTTTAATGGAAGAGAAACATCACCATCATCTACAGCTCTCGTAGGCATTTTTACTAATCCTATTTCTATGCCTCGCTTAGATTCCACTACTACCCAATCGTCCATTTCAATTTGTAAATCTTTAGGTGCATAATATTCTAACTTTCCAGCTTTTTGAAACTGGACACCTATTACATCTGGCATCTATCTCACACCTTTAATCACTATTTGTTCGAATACAAGTGTTGGGTTTACATTTTGATTTAACTTTTTATGTGCCTCTGTCAATTGATCATACATCAATATAAGTTGGTTATATGTTAAATGCTTTGCATACTTTTCTATCTCAACACTCAAATCACTATATATATATTCACTATTTTCTTCTACTTTTGCGTGCATGATATCCTCAAAAAATCCATTCACGGCCGATAATGTTAACAACTGTAATTTACGATTTTTCGCCTGTTTTAACAAATCGATAATCCCAATTAATGCCATCGAACGATTTGTCAATAACAACTCACACCATCTTATAATTGTCTTTCTCAAACTAGTAAGGTCATATTCTTCATTTAATGATAATGCAGTCTCTACTTGCGTTGTATATGTACTTAGCATTTCCGCTACAGGACGTGTCAAAGACTCATCAACTAAATGATTGATGAACTGACCTTTATCAATAGGTTTAAAATAGACATGTTGACATCTTGAATGTATGGTGTCTAAAATCTGTTCTGGTTTAGTTGATAATAAAATTGCTATCGTATTTTGAGGTGGTTCCTCTAAGAATTTTAATATACTATTTTCACCTTGAACAGTTAATTTTTCAAAATCTTCTACAATATATACCTTATAATTACCTTCTATCGGTAGTTGATTCATATGATGAACGAGTTGTTCAACCTTTTCTTTTTTTATTGTACTTTCTTCACTAGAGACATACATAAAATCAGGATGATTCAACGTATTTACTTTAGCTTCACATTGTTCATCATTGTTACATAAGATGAGTTTAGCAAAATTAATAGCGACCTTTTGCATTGATTGTGCATCATCACCCTCAAAAAGATAAGCATGTGACAATTTATTAGACGCATAAGCATTAGCTAATTGTTGTTGTTCATCCATCTGGATATCTCTCCTATATCTACTTATATAAAAAGACTGCTAAAAGAGCAGTCTCAAATTGTTAAATACTGTATATTACAATTCATCAATAAACGAATGTCTCGTGCAATAAACATTAGTTATATTTAAAATTGATGGAAAGCTTCAATAGGCATTACGAATACCGTTGCGCCGCCAACTTCCACTTCAACTGGATATGGTATGTAAGAATCTGCACTACCACCCATTGGTGTAATAGGAGACACAAGTTGTTCTCTATTACCACAAGTATTGTTTATAACTGATAATAAATCGTCTACACGGTCATCATTAACACCACATAAGAACGTTGTATTACCGGCTTTTAAGAAACCACCTGTTGTTGCTAATTTTGTTGCTCTAAAATCATTTTTGACAAGTTGGTCTGAAAGTTCTTGGCTGTCTTGGTCTTGGACGATTGCTATAATCATCTTCATTTCTATAACACCTCTTTCGTCTATTATATCACATTTATTTTAAATATTTGATGATAGATTGATATGTAGCTAACACAACTTCTTCAATTGATTGATCTGCATCTATCTGAACAAAACGTTCTGGTTCATTATGTATCACTTGATGATATCCCTCAATGACTTTTTCATGAAAATCAATATCCTCTTGATCTAAGCGATTCTGATCTCTTTGATTACTGAGGATTCTCTCACGTCCTACTTCAGCAGAAACATCTAAATAAATCGTTAAATCTGGATATAGTCCATTAATTGCAAATTCGTTTAAAGCTTTCACTTCTTCAATTCCGATACCTCTCGCGTACCCTTGATATGCTAACGAACTATCAATATATCTATCACAAAGAACAATTTGGTTGTTTCTCAAAGCAGGTATTACTTTTTCTACTAAATGTTCTCGTCTCGATGCCGCAAATAGCATTGCTTCAGTCCTAATATCCATTTGATTGCCTTCTAGTACGACTTTTCTTATCTCTTCGCCTGTTGGAACACCACCAGGTTCACGGGTCGATATAACATCATAGTGCTGAGCTAACTTTTCAGCCACTGCTTTTAAAACCGTTGTTTTCCCTGAACCTTCTGGCCCTTCAAATGTTATAAATGCTGACATTTTTATTCATCCTTAATTAATATTTGATTATTCTTTATTCCTTCAACTTTCATATTTGAATGTTGATATTGATTTATTAATTTTATCATATTTAAAGTGATTTTTTCTCCTTTAAACAGAATCGGTACACCTGGTGGATAAGGTATAACGTGTTGAGCTAACAATTTTCCTTCTGAATGACTAATATCAATCCATTTAACTTTGTTATATATCATAGGTAAAAATGTACCACTTTCTGTCATAAGCTGTGGGTATATCAACACATCTTTCTTTTCTTTCGGTAAGACCATACTTTTAATTTTATCTATTAATATCTCAAAAGGATATTTATCATCTTTATGCCATAACGGTAATACAAATAAGATTTGATATTCGTCTGCTAACTCTACAAATATATGTTCCTTCTCAAACCATTTTTGAATTTCATACCCCGAATAACCTGGGTAAGAAATCAACATTTTTAATGGGTCATCAACCTCTTTAACAACAAAACTTTTACGTTTTAAAACATTCGAGAGTATATGTCTTTTCTCAAAAAATAAGTCACTATCATAATTTTGATAAAATGTTTGTGCTAACTCCAAACTTGCCATGACTAAATATGATGGGCTAGACGTTTGAAAATAAGATAAATATTGTTTGATGCTTTCTTTATAAGGGGCATCTTTATGTATAAATAACACTGACCCCATTGTAAGTGCAGGTAATGTTTTATGATAAGACTGAACTACATAATCAGCACCATAATTTAATGTAGAATCAGGAAATCCATCTAAACCGAAATGTGCACCATGTGCCTCATCAACGAGTACTGGAACATTATTAGAATGCAATAAGTCTATATCAGTTTGAATTGAGTAAGTTTCTCCATAATAATTGGGATAAGTCATAATCGCTAATTTATGTTGACTCAAATCTAATCCTTTAAAGTTAGGAGCTATATAATGATAGGATGTTGAACTTACCTTCATGTTTGTTAAAGTCGCTTTTTGATTCGCTAATTCCAATCCGTGAAAAACTGATTTATGTACATTTCTAGGTATGAAATAGTTTCCAGATTCATATGCCAAGGCTTGGATTACAGATAAAATACCAGAAGTAGTACCATTGACTAATAGATAAGCATCGTAATCTCTATGTTTATTAAAGTTTGACATACTTTCTAAAATGATATCTTCTGGATGATGTAAATCGTCCAATCCAGTGATTTCTGTCATATCCATTTTCAAATCCAATGATTCCAACTGACCTATAGTCATATTTTTATGACCAGGCACATGCATGGAAATACTTTGTTGTGATATTAATTCATGTAATTTTTTTGATATTGGTAAATTCAAATCATCACTCTCTTCACTATTATAATCGTCTTATCTAACCTAGACTATCTTATATGAGATAAATCATCATCTTGTTGATTAACCCAATTTCGTTTTAATAGTCCCATGACATAGCAGTCTCTATATTCTCCTCTTGTATAGAAGTGTTCTTTTAATTTTCCTTCAATTTCAAAGTTATTACTTTTATAAATATGTACTGCCTTCTCATTATTTACATCTACATATAAATATACTTTATGCATGTTAAGCACTAAAAACGCATAATCTACTGCCATCTTAAACGCTTTTTTCGCATAACCTCTATTCGCAAATTGCGGGTCAACTATAATCAACACTTCACAAGTTCTATGTATAAAATTAATTTCTAATAACTCAACAACACCAATGGATTGTTGATCCTCTTCAATAACAAATCGTCTTTCTGATTCATCTAAAATATGCTTTTGGTATAACGATTCTAATTCACTTAATGATTGATAAGGCTCTTCAAACCAATAAGACATAATTGAATATTCATTATTCAAATTATGTAAATATTGTAAATCTGTTTTTTCTAAAGCTCTAATGATCATTTTAAAGCACTCCTTTAAATACGATAGTATTGAATTTTGTTTTAAATGTAAATCATTTCAAGCTTTTCACATTAAATTTAATTATTAAGTTAAGTGTTAGACATAAAAAAAAGAGGCCATTAAGGCCTTGGGGTATTTACCACTATTCAAAAATTTAAAAATACCTCACTGTTTTGCTTTAGAACGTTAGTCTGCCACCTTCGGCGCTAAGGACCTTTTTCAACTTGAGAGAAATACGCTTATACTTCTTCATTTTCATCTCTCCCTTACTCACTTAGCTCGACTAAGCTCGTTGCACTCATTCTTCAATTCATCGTCTAAACGCATTTACTCTGCGTTGACTTTCTTATTTTAAACATAAAAAAAAGAGACCTTGCGGTCTCAATGCGGCTCATCGCATCCTATTATTTGCCTGGCATGGGCTATTGATCTTAATAGCTCATGCTATTAAGTAAGTAAAACATGTGATTTTCAATCACTGTTTTGCTTTAGAACGTTAGTCTGCTACCTTCGGCGCTAAGGAGCTTAACTTCTGTGTTCGGCATGGGAACAGGTGTGACCTCCTTGCCATTGTCACCAGACAAATGGAATGTATTATACATTCAAAACTAGATAGTAAGTAAAATGATTTTGCGTCGCAAAACATAAATTTTGATTAAGTCTTCGATCGATTAGTATTCGTCAGCTCCACGTGTCACCACGCTTCCACCTCGAACCTATTAACCTCATCATCTTTGAGGGATCTTATAACCGAAGTTGGGAAATCTCATCTTGAGGGGGGCTTCATGCTTAGATGCTTTCAGCACTTATCCCGTCCATACATAGCTACCCAGCTATGCCGTTGGCACGACAACTGGTACACCAGAGGTATGTCCATCCCGGTCCTCTCGTACTAAGGACAGCTCCTCTCAAATTTCCTACGCCCACGACGGATAGGGACCGAACTGTCTCACGACGTTCTGAACCCAGCTCGCGTACCGCTTTAATGGGCGAACAGCCCAACCCTTGGGACCGACTACAGCCCCAGGATGCGATGAGCCGACATCGAGGTGCCAAACCTCCCCGTCGATGTGAACTCTTGGGGGAGATAAGCCTGTTATCCCCGGGGTAGCTTTTATCCGTTGAGCGATGGCCCTTCCATGCGGAACCACCGGATCACTAAGTCCGTCTTTCGACCCTGCTCGACTTGTAAGTCTCGCAGTCAAGCTCCCTTATGCCTTTACACTCTATGAATGATTTCCAACCATTCTGAGGGAACCTTTGAGCGCCTCCGTTACCTTTTAGGAGGCGACCGCCCCAGTCAAACTGCCCACCTGACACTGTCTCCCACCACGATAAGTGGTGCGGGTTAGAAAGCCAACACAGCTAGGGTAGTATCCCACCAATGCCTCCACGTAAGCTAGCGCTCACGTTTCAAAGGCTCCTACCTATCCTGTACAAGCTGTGCCGAATTTCAATATCAGGCTACAGTAAAGCTCCACGGGGTCTTTCCGTCCTGTCGCGGGTAACCTGCATCTTCACAGGTACTATGATTTCACCGAGTCTCTCGTTGAGACAGTGCCCAAATCGTTACGCCTTTCGTGCGGGTCGGAACTTACCCGACAAGGAATTTCGCTACCTTAGGACCGTTATAGTTACGGCCGCCGTTTACTGGGGCTTCGATTCGTAGCTTCGCAGAAGCTAACTACTCCTCTTAACCTTCCAGCACCGGGCAGGCGTCAGCCCCTATACATCACCTTACGGTTTAGCAGAGACCTGTGTTTTTGATAAACAGTCGCTTGGGCCTATTCACTGCGGCTCTTCTGGGCGTTAACCCTAAAGAGCACCCCTTCTCCCGAAGTTACGGGGTCATTTTGCCGAGTTCCTTAACGAGAGTTCGCTCGCTCACCTTAGAATTCTCATCTTGACTACCTGTGTCGGTTTGCGGTACGGGCACCTGTTATCTATCTAGAGGCTTTTCTTGGCAGTGTGAAATCAACGACTCGAGGAAACAATTTCCTCTCCCCATCACAGCTTGACCTTATGAGTGCCGGATTTGCCTAACACTCAGTCTTACTGCTTGGACGTGCAATCCAATAGCACGCTTCGCCTATCCTACTGCGTCCCCCCATCGATTAAAACGATACTAGGTGGTACAGGAATATCAACCTGTTATCCATCGCCTACGCCTGTCGGCCTCAGCTTAGGACCCGACTAACCCAGAGCGGACGAGCCTTCCTCTGGAAACCTTAGTCAATCGGTGGACGGGATTCTCACCCGTCTTTCGCTACTCACACCGGCATTCTCACTTCTAAGCGCTCCACATGTCCTTGCGATCATGCTTCGACGCCCTTAGAACGCTCTCCTACCATTGTCCTACGGACAATCCACAGCTTCGGTAATATGTTTAGCCCCGGTACATTTTCGGCGCAGTGTCACTCGACTAGTGAGCTATTACGCACTCTTTAAATGATGGCTGCTTCTAAGCCAACATCCTAGTTGTCTGGGCAACGCCACATCCTTTTCCACTTAACATATATTTTGGGACCTTAGCTGGTGGTCTGGGCTGTTTCCCTTTCGAACACGGACCTTATCACCCATGTTCTGACTCCCAAGTTAAATTGATTGGCATTCGGAGTTTGTCTGAATTCGGTAACCCGAGAAGGGCCCCTCGTCCAAACAGTGCTCTACCTCCAATAATCATCACTTGAGGCTAGCCCTAAAGCTATTTCGGAGAGAACCAGCTATCTCCAAGTTCGATTGGAATTTCTCCGCTACCCTCAGTTCATCCGCTCACTTTTCAACGTAAGTCGGTTCGGTCCTCCATTCAGTGTTACCTGAACTTCAACCTGACCAAGGGTAGATCACCTGGTTTCGGGTCTACGACCAAATACTAAACGCCCTATTCAGACTCGCTTTCGCTACGGCTCCACATTAGCTGCTTAACCTTGCATCAAATCGTAACTCGCCGGTTCATTCTACAAAAGGCACGCCATCACCCATTAACGGGCTCTGACTACTTGTAAGCACACGGTTTCAAGTTCTCTTTCACTCCCCTTCCGGGGTACTTTTCACCTTTCCCTCACGGTACTGGTTCACTATCGGTCACTAGAGAGTATTTAGCCTTAGGAGATGGTCCTCCCAGATTCCGACGGAATTTCACGTGCTCCGTCGTACTCAGGATCCACTCAAGAGAGTATATATTTTCGACTACAGGATTATTACCTTCTTTGATTCAACTTTCCAGATGATTCGTCTAATATATACTTTTGTAACTCCGTATAGAGTGTCCTACAACCCCAACAAGCAAGCTTGTTGGTTTGGGCTCTTCCCGTTTCGCTCGCCGCTACTCAGGGAATCGATTTTTCTTTCTCTTCCTCCGGGTACTAAGATGTTTCAGTTCTCCGGGTCTGCCTTCTGATATGCTATGTATTCACATATCGATAACATGACATAACTCATGCTGGGTTTCCCCATTCGGAAATCTCTGGATCAACGCTTACTTACAGCTCTCCAAAGCATATCGTCGTTAGTAACGTCCTTCATCGGCTTCTAGTGCCAAGGCATCCACCGTGCGCCCTTAATAACTTAATCTATGTTTCCATCCTACAGGAAACGCGTTATTAATCTTGTGAGTGTTCTTTCGAACACTAGCGATTATTTCTTATGAATTCAAGCTTTAAAACTCTAATTCACTCGGTTTTGCTTGGTAAAATCTATTTTACTTACTTATCTAGTTTTCAATGTACAAGTTCTATTTCCAGTCAAGCGTTTGCATACTGTTTTGTTATCATTACTTTAAATACTCATTTACTCTAGTAAACTCCAATTAAAGTAACTCAACGCATTGTCTACGAATCGCTTTCTTTGAAAAAGAAGATATGTGAATGTTATATAAACATTCAAAACTGAATACAATATGTCAATGTTATTCCTCATCTTCTACGAAGATGTTCCGAATATATCCTTAGAAAGGAGGTGATCCAGCCGCACCTTCCGATACGGCTACCTTGTTACGACTTCACCCCAATCATTTGTCCCACCTTCGACGGTTAGCTCCATAAATGGTTACTCCACCGGCTTCGGGTGTTACAAACTCTCGTGGTGTGACGGGCGGTGTGTACAAGACCCGGGAACGTATTCACCGTAGCATGCTGATCTACGATTACTAGCGATTCCAGCTTCATGTAGTCGAGTTGCAGACTACAATCCGAACTGAGAACAACTTTATGGGATTTGCTTGACCTCGCGGTTTAGCTGCCCTTTGTATTGTCCATTGTAGCACGTGTGTAGCCCAAATCATAAGGGGCATGATGATTTGACGTCATCCCCACCTTCCTCCGGTTTGTCACCGGCAGTCAACTTAGAGTGCCCAACTTAATGATGGCAACTAAGCTTAAGGGTTGCGCTCGTTGCGGGACTTAACCCAACATCTCACGACACGAGCTGACGACAACCATGCACCACCTGTCACTTTGTCCCCCGAAGGGGAAGACTCTATCTCTAGAGCGGTCAAAGGATGTCAAGATTTGGTAAGGTTCTTCGCGTTGCTTCGAATTAAACCACATGCTCCACCGCTTGTGCGGGTCCCCGTCAATTCCTTTGAGTTTCAACCTTGCGGTCGTACTCCCCAGGCGGAGTGCTTAATGCGTTAGCTGCAGCACTAAGGGGCGGAAACCCCCTAACACTTAGCACTCATCGTTTACGGCGTGGACTACCAGGGTATCTAATCCTGTTTGATCCCCACGCTTTCGCACATCAGCGTCAGTTACAGACCAGAAAGTCGCCTTCGCCACTGGTGTTCCTCCATATCTCTGCGCATTTCACCGCTACACATGGAATTCCACTTTCCTCTTCTGCACTCAAGTTTTCCAGTTTCCAATGACCCTCCACGGTTGAGCCGTGGGCTTTCACATCAGACTTAAAAAACCGCCTACGCGCGCTTTACGCCCAATAATTCCGGATAACGCTTGCCACCTACGTATTACCGCGGCTGCTGGCACGTAGTTAGCCGTGGCTTTCTGATCAGGTACCGTCAAGATGTGCACAGTTACTTACACATTTGTTCTTCCCTGATAACAGAGTTTTACGATCCGAAGACCTTCATCACTCACGCGGCGTTGCTCCGTCAGGCTTTCGCCCATTGCGGAAGATTCCCTACTGCTGCCTCCCGTAGGAGTCTGGACCGTGTCTCAGTTCCAGTGTGGCCGATCACCCTCTCAGGTCGGCTACGTATCGTTGCCTTGGTAAGCCGTTACCTTACCAACTAGCTAATACGGCGCGGATCCATCTATAAGTGACAGCAAAGCCGCCTTTCACTATTGAACCATGCGGTTCAATATGTTATCCGGTATTAGCTCCGGTTTCCCGAAGTTATCCCAGTCTTATAGGTAGGTTATCCACGTGTTACTCACCCGTCCGCCGCTAACGTCAAAGGAGCAAGCTCCTTATCTGTTCGCTCGACTTGCATGTATTAGGCACGCCGCCAGCGTTCATCCTGAGCCAGGATCAAACTCTCCATAAAAAATTATGATGTTTGATTAGCTCATAAAACTAAATTAATTGTTGTAACTTTCGTTACATTATTGGAATTAACGTTGACATATTGTCATTCAGTTTTCAATGTTCATTTCTTTTACCGACAAGAATTAATTATACGCCTTATCAACTCGAAAGTCAATAACTTTTTATAAATAATTTTTGAAGTGATTTGTGTTGTTTTCGCTTTGTTTCGCTCAACAAATATATACTATACAGACATTCAAAACTTTTAACAACAGTAAAATTTACACTTTCTTAACTGCCTAAACCTCTTGTTATCACTAATTTCGTATGATGTAATAAAGACTGTTATAAAAGTTCGGTTTTGAAATAAAAAAATCTTTGATTCTCATCGTAATATACTTCTTCAACCCGCCTATAACCAAACTTTAACTTTTTAATAGTTTATTAAAGAAAATTAAAAAACACTGACACATTATGTATCAGTGCTAATTGCTACATTTCGGTTCTACCTGCAATCGCTTTGGATAACGTTACTTCATCTGCATATTCTAAATCTCCACCAACAGATAATCCTTGTGCTAAACGAGTGACTTTAATGCCTATTGGTTTGACGAGACGAGAAATATACATTGCTGTTGATTCACCTTCAAGATTTGGGTTCATTGCGAGTATTAACTCTTTAACTTCATCATTTTTCAAGCGTTCAACTAATGCTGGTATATTAATGTCCTCAGGGCCTATACCATCCATAGGTGATATTGAGCCATGTAGAACATGGTATAAACCTTTAAACTCTCTCATTTTTTCCATTGCAATAACATCTTTATCATCTTCAACGACGCAAATGACCGAGCGATCTCTTTGTTTATCTTCGCAAATATAACAAGGGTCTTTTTCAGTTATATGTCCGCACACACTACAATAGGTAAGTTCACGCTTTACATCTACGAGTGCTTTCGCAAATTGAACGACGTCATCTTCTTTCATATCTAATGTGTGAAATGCCAGACGTTGAGCGGTCTTAGGACCAATGCCTGGCAATTTCATAAAACTATCTATAAGTTTGGATATAGGTTCTGGATAATGCATGTTATCACATTCCAGGGATATTTAAGCCTTGAGTATGTTTACCTAAGCGTTCTTGTGTTAACTTGTCAGCTTTGTTCATCGCTTCATTAGTAGCTGCTAATACTAAGTCTTGTAACATTTCAACGTCATCTGGATCTACTGCATCTTCTTTGATTTGTACATCTACGACTTCTTTATGTCCAGTAACAGTTACAGTAACCATACTGCCACCAGCTGTACCTTCTACACGTTCTTCTTTTAATTTTTCCTGTTCTTGTTCCATTTTCTTTTGCATTTTTTGCATTTGTTTCATCATTTGTTGCATATTTCCGCCACCGCGCATAATCTATTTCCTCCTTGTAATTCCTAGAATTCTTTAAATACTAACTTTGTTTATATTATACATACGAATATTAGCCTTGTCATGTGTAGCTAATCATCTATCATATGTACTGTTTCTTCTCCGAATAAATCTTTTGCCTTTTGTGCCACATCTTCTTGTTCTGGCTCAGTTTCTATTTTTTCCGCTTCATTATGTTGATCATGTTTTCTGTTTTGAAGATATTCTGCTCTTACACGTAACCATTGATCTGAAGGAACACCTACTACTTTGACTGTTTTATTAACGATATTGCAAACTACACTTTCTATATTATTACGCTTTTCATCGTCTTTATTAACGATTTCGCAGTGTATCTCTTCTTCAAATTTCACTAACACATGATCTTCGCTTGCCGCTACTGGTTCTGAATTTTGAAGTAAACTTACTAAAGACTTTTTATCATTGTTTTTAGCATGATCAATGACCTCTTGCCAATGATCTTTGAGTAGTTTGATATCATCTTTATTGGCTTTATCTAGCACTTTAGCAATTTGTTGCATAGAAAATGCATTTTTTGAGCGTTGTTGACTTCTAATTGGTTTTTTCGGTGATTGCGTTTGTCCTGATGTAGCTATACCTTGAGATTTTAATACTTTCAATTCCTTCTCTAATTGTTCCATACGTTGTAATAAAACATCATTGTTAGGTTCTGTAGCAACTTGGGTCGTAGCAACATTTTGCACTGTTTCTGGTTTAGCTTTAATCATTTCAGCTAATTTTACCAACAACACTTCGAAATGAACACTTTGATTCACACTAAAACGTATAGATACTAAAGTATCATTGATAATATCGATCATGCGATATAAGGTGTCCAAGTCAAAATGAAGAAGTGCGTCATATTCAACGTCTTGATTAGATGTTTTATTCATAATTGTATCTCTGACGAAATAAATCATATCATTTATTAAACGATTGACTTCTTTCCCTTCAGTAACAAATTGATGATATCTCGTAAATGATGCCTTGACATCACCTTTAACTACATCTTTAAATAATTCATTTAAAGATGCTTCATCTACGCTACCCGTAACATTTAACGCATCTTGCAATGTTAAATGTTCATCTCCAAAAGCAATAGCTTGGTCCATAATACTTAGCGCATCTCGCATACCACCTTCTGAGGCCTTAGCAATAAATTCTAGTGCCTCATCATCGTAAGGTAATGACTGTGAATCAGCTACGTATTTCAAACGTTCGACAATTTGTTCTAAACTGATAGCTTTAAAATCAAATCTTTGCGCTCTTGAAATAATAGTTGGTGGAATTTTGTGCGGTTCAGTCGTAGCTAATATAAAAATTGCGTGTGCAGGTGGTTCTTCTAATGTTTTTAATAACGCGTTAAAAGCACCTGTCGTTAACATGTGCACTTCATCAATAATATAAACCTTGTATTCAGATTCACTTGGTGCGTATTTAACTTTATCTCTAATATTTCTGATCTCGTCAACACCATTGTTACTCGCAGCATCTATTTCAATCACATCAGAATTAGTACCTTGAGTGATACCTTTACAAATCGCACACTCGTTACATGGTTCTCCATCTGTACTATTTGTACAATTAATAGCTTTAGCAAACACCTTAGCAATACTTGTTTTTCCTGTTCCTCTAGGGCCACTAAATATATAGGCATGGGATTGTTTCCCTTTAGATATCGCATTTCGCAAAGTTTTAGTTACATGTTCTTGTCCAACGACATCATCAAAACTTTGAGGACGATACATACGATATAACGCTTGATAATTCACCTTAGCACCTCCGTTTGCAATTACTCTCTATTATATCATTTGTGCTAGCATGTTCATCAATAAAAATTCTTTAACGCATAATACTTGGATATTTTACTTGTCCAATTGGTTGGTCTGTTAAATTATCCCATAGAAACTTCACTAATAAAGGCTGTGTGACATCTTCATCTTCAGAATATAAATCATATTCATTTGCTAATTGATATCCTAATTGAGTAAAGTACGATGTTTCTCGATCAACTACAATTGTAGTATACCCTTCTGATTTCGCACGTTCTTCAACAGCTTGAACTAGTGCTTTACCTAATCCTTGATTTCTTAATTCCTTTTTTACTGATAATGAAGCAACTGTCAAAGCGGTATATGTTTTCTCTTCTGAAATGACACTGACTTCGACAAGCATGATATGTCCAATCACTTCATTTTGCTCGTTCTTCGCTATAACCTCTAGCTCATAATTATAGTCATCTGACTTTCTAAGTGTTTTAACAAGCGCTTTTTCCTGCCAACTTGCTTCCGGTTGTTCATCGTAATTTGCTTCAATACTATTTAATGATTCTTCATAGTCCACTTCTGTTAAGGTACTCAAATAGATTTGCATCTTTACACCACCATATACGTCATTAGCTATTTCGTTTGTTTTATCGTTATAATTTTATCAAATTATGTCACATTTATCTATTTATATAAAAAAGAGAGCGACTCATCACATAAGTCGCTCAAATCTATATTCGATATTATTTATCAATTTAAAAACCGTGCACCTTTGTATCGAACGTATATCACAAACGTTACCGAAGTCGTTAGCTAAATCTCGGCTACCCTACGGCACATATGAGAGTCCACTTAATGCTGCTTCCGTCAGGACCTGACATGATTCATGGGTTCATATTGCATAGGACCGAAATCTTCAAACACTACGTGCTTCGGGCAGACTTCACAAAAATACGCCCTCAACAAAGGAATTAAGTCTCGCATAAAGCGGATTTCGAGTACAGGGAACCGCTACCTCCCCACCTAGCACGGTAAGATTTATAATACTATAATTCCTATTATGTTTGCAAGCTTAAAATCTTACAACTATAAATATCTATCATAAATTCGTTCCACTTCAACTTTATTGTAATAAATTTTCGCGACGTCTTGAAAACTCTTTAAATTTAAATTCAGTCGCAAGATGTTTAGATATATTATACTGAAACTGTGTCGTATCCTTTAAATATACTGTACTTCGCACTGTCGCTGTATAAGGAGGGTTTATATCACCAAACATCTCATAGTCTAATTTTGAAAATGGTTCAAAGGTAATAGATTTACTTGAATAACTAATATCTAATGCTAAATCATTTTCTAAATAGTCATATATAGACTTCTTGGCAACGCTAGCAGTAATAGATTTAACCACAGATTTCAAGAAAAAATCTTCATCTAAGATTTTCACCTTGCCTTTAATAGAACGCGTACGAATAACATGAATCAATCTTTCTTCAGCTTTTAATCCTAATGCTAACCTCACTCTTTCATAATCGCCCGCTCTAACTTCTTCATTAACAATAAGTTCGGTTTGGTGTTTCAAACCTAATTGATTTTGTACCTCTTTGAAACTAATCAACTCTGAAAACGGAAATTCAGTGATACCTTGGTATATAACAACAGACCCTTTTCCTCTAATCTTTTGAATCATGCCATCATTCGCTAACAACTCAAGTGCTTTACGAACCGTTTCTCTAGATGTTCCATAAGTAGATACCAATTCATTCTCTGACGGTATTTGATCACCATATTGGTATTGTTCTGATAAAATTTGATTTTTTAACTGTTCATAAATGGAAATGAATTTCTTTTGAGCCATGTTGATATCCTCTTTTTACTTAAAATTACTTCGCCGTTTCAACCACCATTGCACCAAACCCTGATATTTGACGTTGTTCTAATGTACCATTTTGAATAATCACATCACCTGAGACATTTAAATCTTCAGGTAGCATTACAGGTTCTTTAGAAAAATTAGCTATAACCAGCCAAGTTTGGTTGTGATAATGACGACGATATACAAATAATTGTTCGTGTTCCATATACATTGGTTCAATATTACCATAAGTTATTATATCGTGATGATGTCTTAACGAAATCAATGTTTTATATGTGTGTAAAATAGACTCAGAATCTTTCATTGCTTGTTCCACATTAATATGTTGATAGTTTTGAGGAATATTAATCCAAGGTTCACCAGTTGTAAAACCTGCATGATCCGATGCATTCCATTGCATTGGTGTACGGGAATTATCACGTGATTTTTGATCTAATATTTCTAAAATTTCTTGTTCTTCATATCCTTGATTTTTCAAATAATCATAAGCATTTAATGATTCTACATCTCTATATGCATCTATTGAATTGAAATGAGGGTTAGTCATACCAATTTCTTCCCCTTGATAGATATATGGCGTTCCTTGTAACATGTGTAGCGCAATGGCTAATGTTTTAGCACTTGCTTGACGTAAAGATTCAGTACTATCATCCCCGAATCGTGAAACTACACGTGGTTGATCGTGATTACACCAGAATATCGCATTCCAGCCACCACCTTCATATATACCTAATTGCCAATCCATCAATATTTTTTTTAGCTGTTGGAAATCCATACTACCTTTAGCCCATTTTTCACCGTTAGGATAATCTACCTTTAAGTGA
Source organism: Staphylococcus warneri (assembly GCF_900636385.1). Taxonomy (NCBI): domain Bacteria; kingdom Bacillati; phylum Bacillota; class Bacilli; order Caryophanales; family Staphylococcaceae; genus Staphylococcus; species Staphylococcus warneri. The sequence continues at coordinate 2,269,745 of NZ_LR134269.1, forward strand.
TGGAAATTAAATACGCTGCTCAATTCGTTTCTTTCTGGATTAGAATATTTAATACAGTGATCAATGGTAGTAGATGACATTTCACCGACAGTCATCATATGCTTATCACCAAACGTATGTTGGTTCAATTCATGTAGATACTCATGCACTTTTGGTCCATCCGTATAAAACTCTTTTCCGATTTTATCAGAGTCCCTAAATTCACCTTTGGAAATAAGATTAATTACATCAAAACGGAAACCGTCCACACCTAAATCAATCCAATAATTGACAATCTGATATAAGGCTTGTCTAACGTCTGGATTATCCCAATTCAAATCTGCTTGAGTAACATCAAATAAGTGCAAATAATATTCATCACTTTTTTCATCATATTGCCATGCATTTCCTCCGAATTTGGATTCCCAATTTGTGGGTGGCCCATCTTCAGAATGTCTAAAGAAATAATAATCTCGGTAAGGACTATCTTTAGATTGAATGGCTTCCTTAAACCATTGATGTTCTGTTGATGTATGGTTAATCACAATATCCATCATTACTTTAATATCTCGTTGGTGTGCTTCTTTCACTAAAATTTTAAAATCTTCTAAAGTACCAAATCGTTCATTAATAGTTAGATAATCACTAATGTCATAACCATTATCGTTCATAGGTGATTCATAAATAGGCGTTAACCATATATAATCTACACCTAAAAATTGCAAATAATCTAATTTCTCAATAATACCTCTTAAATCGCCCTCACCATTACCCGTCGTATCATTAAATGATTTGGGATATATTTGATAAACAACTGATTTTCTCCAGTCTTGTTCACTCATTGTTAAACCACCTTTATGTATTGTATGAAAATAAAAAGCGCTCAGAGGTTTATCAACTTGAACGCTTTACTTTTTTTATGAATTAGATGTGTCGACCATCTTTTTAGCTTTTTGATTACTAAATCTTGAAAATACTATTGTTAATACAGCTGGGACAACTGTCGCTATTAATGTAGCTGGAAGATAAATCCACCAAAATTCACTTTTGATTGAGATAAATGCAGGCCAACCACCTACACCAACACTACCTAATACTTTGTGAGCACCGATGAAAGCACCTAGTACACTTGAAGTCAGAATAGCTGCAACAAATGGATATTTCAATGGCAAGTTCACACCGAATAAAGCTGGTTCAGTTACACCTAACACACCTGAAATACCTGAAGTAAATGCTAGGCCTTCTTCTTTAACCATTTTCTTACGTTTATAGACAATCCATGCACCAAATGCCGCTGAACCTTGACAAATATTTGAAATCGCTAGAATTGGCCATAAATATGTGCCGCCTAAACTACTACCCATTAATTGGAAATCAACAGCTAAGAACATATGATGTAAACCTGTAATTACCAGTGGTGCATATAATAAGCCATATAACGCGCCACCTAACCATCCTGCATGTTCAAATACATAAGTCACACCATTTGTAATGCCTGTACCTAATATTAAAGCAATAGGTCCTATAACTATAAACGCTAGGAAACCAGTAATCAATAATGCTACTGGACCAACGACGAGCATCTTAATAGAATCATGTACAACTTTGTTTAGTGCTTTCTCTAATTGCGCTAATACATATGTTGCTAATAGGACTGGTAAAACTTGTCCTTGATAATTAAGTTGCTTAATTTCTAAGCCGAATATATTCCAAGTTGGTATATGGCCTTTACCTATATCATATTGTGAGACAAGTTGCGGATGCATCAAGATAAGCCCTAAAACCAATCCTAAAATTGGACTTCCTCCAAATACACGCATACTACTCCAACCAATTAATGCAGGTAAGAAAATGAAAGCGGTACTTGCGATGACATTAATAATATTTGAAATATCCGCAATTTGTGGGTACATTTCTATTAATTTTTTAGGTCCAAATAGACCTTCCATGGTTAAAATGTTATTAATCCCCATTAATAACCCAGCTGTTACAATTGCTGGTAAGATTGGTATAAATATATCCCCCAATAATTTAATCAATCTTTGAATTGGATTACCTTTTTTAGCTGCAGCTTGTTTAGCGTCGTCTTTAGAAGCTTCTTCTGCTCCTGTCTCTGCTACAAATTGTTTATAAACTTCATCTACCGTTCCCGGACCAATAACAATTTGATACTGATGATCTGCTTTAAATTGTCCTTTTACTAATGGATTATCGCTTAGCGCATCTTTGTCTACTTTATTATCATCTTTTAATACTAACCGTAGTCTTGTTACACAGTGTGTTGCCGTATCAAGGTTCTCTTTTCCTCCAATTGCATCTACAATGGCTTTTACATCTTGTTTTTTTACAGCCATAGCCTTCACTCCTTTGTTTTCTTACTCAGAGTATAACTTGTCTAGACAAGTTATGTAAAGGCTTTCAAGTAAATTGATATAATATTTCAGTTAAAAGACACAAATGAGTCACTTTTCAGTTTGGAACTATCACTTCATTACGCTTATAGAACTATCAATATTACAGTATTCAACTCCGTCTTAAGGCAGCTATATAAAGAAAGGGATTTTCAAAAGCAAATAAAAAAGGCAAATACTCATTATACAATGAATACTTGCCTTTTATATCTATTAGTCTTGGATTTAAAATTCTAATGGCGGAGGAAGAGGGATTCGAACCCCCGCGGCCCGTTAAGGCCCTGTCGGTTTTCAAGACCGATCCCTTCAGCCGGACTTGGGTATTCCTCCATTGAACACAATAATTATCATATAATAGTGTTCATTAAAAGTCAATTCTTTTTTACACTAGAATTTCTTGGTTTAAATACGTTTCAACTGCGTCAGCTACGGCTCTTCCTTCTTTAATAGCCCATACAACAAGACTAGGTCCTCTGCGTGCATCTCCAGCAGCAAAAATCTTCGAATGACTCGTTCTAAAGTCTTTGTCATTTGCCACAATTTTATTTCGTTCGGTTTTAATACCAAATGATTGCGGAATGGTGATTTCAGTTCCTACAAAGCCAATGGAAAGTATAACTAAATCCGCTAGCCAAAATCGCTCTGGTCCATCTTCCATCACCGTACCGTCTTCAGTCTCTCTTAATATTTGTGTATACAGGCCCCTCACTTTTCCAGAATCGTCCACATCATATCTCATTGTTTGAACACCGTATGCACGTGGCTCTTTGCCAAATTTCACTTCACATTCTTTATGTGCATAGTCCATTTTGAATACTGGTAAGGCAAGTGGCCATGACGTATTGGTTTCAAAAGTGATTTCTTCAGGAAGTTTCGTAAACTTATTGAACTGCACAACGGATTTACAATTTTCACGCAATGCTGTTGCTACGCAATCTGCACCAGTATCACCTGCACCAATAATAATGACATTCTTATCTTTAGCTGTGATTGTTACTTCGTCAATTTCACCAGTTAGAAACCGTGTTTGCTCGGTTAAATAATCCATTGCAAAATGAATGCCATAACCCATACGTCCCTCTAATGGTAAGTCTCTAGCATTTTGTGAACCGGTACATAAAATAATAGCATCATATGTTGCTTCTAAGTCTTCACGACTAATATCGGCGCCAATTTCAATACCAGTTTTAAACTGAACACCAGCTTCTTTCATTAATTTAATACGACGTCTTACCACATCTTTATCTAATTTCATGTTAGGAATACCATACATCAATAATCCACCAGGTTCTTTAGCTCGTTCATATACCGTGACTTTATAGCCTCTATGATTAAGTTCATCAGCTGCTGTCAACCCAGCTGGCCCACTTCCTACGATGGCAACGCTTTTCCCTTTATCCGCTTCAGGATATTTTGGCTTAACCCATCCATTTTCATATGCTTCATCAATAATTGTACGCTCAATGCCTTTAATAGCTACAGAATTTCGATTAATTTTCATTACACATGATTGTTCACATGGTGCTGGACATACACGTCCCGTAAATTCCGGAAAATTGTTTGTTTCACTCAGTCTCTCGTAGGCTGCTTTAAAATCGCCTCGATAAACTAAATCGTTCCATTCCGGAATATAGTTACCTATGGGGCATCCTATCGTTTCAAAACCATAGGATAATCCACTTTGACAAAAAGGTGTACCACAGTCCATACATCTCGCCCCTTGAGTAGATGCATCTTCCTTAGTAAAACGTTGTTGAAATGCGTGATGATTTGAAAGACGATCAATCAAAGACAATTCTGATAATGCTTGCTTTTCATATTTCATAAACCCTTTAAATTCGCCCATGATAATCCCTCTTTCTTAATAAACCACTGCTGGTTTTAATGTCTCATCAACACTTGAACTATTATCATAAAATGCCGCTAACATAGCGTCGTCTTTTTTATTGTGTTGACGTAATTGAATATCAATTTTTTGCATCATTAATTTATAATCTTTTGGTATCACTTTGACAACTAGATTTTCAATTTCATCAAAATGTTGCAATATATTTTGTGTTTTTGAGCTATGTGTATATTTCACATGACTTTCAAGCATCTTTTTAATAAATTGCTTTTCTTCGTCATACATAACTTCACTAAATTCCAAAGTATTAAGTGCATGCTGTGTCTTAAATTGATTGATATCACTTGGAAATACATAACTTACGCCACCACTCATGCCTTGACCGAAGTTCTTTCCTACATCGCCAAGTATTAATACATGACCACCTGTCATATATTCAAGTCCATGATCACCAATACCTTCAACTACCACATCTGCACCACTATTTCTAATACAGAAACGTTCTCCAGCTTTACCATTAATAAAAGCTTTACCTTTTGATGCACCATAGAAGCATACGTTTCCTGCTATGATTTCATTTTCACGTGTTGTATTAGGCGACTGCACAATGACTGTACCACCTGACAAACCTTTACCTACATAGTCATTCGCATCACCATTATGATGTATCGTTAATCCTTTTGGCGCAAAAGCAGCCAAACTTTGACCAGCATGTCCATCGGTATGAACATAAATGGTATCTTCTGGTAACCCTTTTTCCCCATATTGTTTAGCAATCGCACTACCAGTAATCACACCAACATCACGTTGAACGTTCTTAATGGTATAACTTCCTGAAAATACATGACCTGCCTCTATACTTTGCTTGGCATCAGGATATAGATAATTCAAATCAAAACCTTCATCTAAATGATGATTTTGTTCTATTTCTTTAGTATTAGGACCATCCGCTTTGTTGATTAATCGTTCGATGTCAACAGAGGCTGCTTTTGTTCCTGGCTTAATATGAGAGGAACGTTGTAATAAGTCTGTTCGTCCTACTAATTCTTCAACTGTTCGCAATCCTAATGAGGCAAGTATTTCACGTAATTCTTCTGCAATAAAATACATAAAATGTACAACATGTTGTGCTTTTCCTTTAAATAAAGCACGTAAATCTTTGTTTTGAGTTGCAACACCTACTGGACATGTATCATTATGACAAACTCGCATCATGACACATCCCAACACCACTAATGGTGCTGTTGCAAATCCAAACTCTTCCGCTCCAAGCGCACATGCGTACGCTACATCTTTACCAGTGAGCAATTTACCATCTGTTTCTAACTTTACTCGACTTCGTAAATCATTTAATTTCAACGCTTGATGTGTTTCTGCCAAACCTATTTCCCAAGGCACACCCGCATGTTGAATACTAGTTTTAGGTGATGCACCTGTTCCACCGTCATAGCCACTGATGACGATTTTATCTGCAAACGCTTTTGCTACCCCTGATGCAATGGTTCCCACACCTGTTTTTGACACTAATTTAACAGCAATATCTGCTTCTTTATTCGCATTTTTCAAATCATGAATCAATTGTGCTAAGTCTTCGATAGAATATATATCATGATGCGGTGGTGGTGAAATGAGACCGATACCTGGTGTAGATCCTCTTGTTTCGGCAATCCACGGATATACTTTAGAACCCGGCAATTGACCACCCTCACCAGGTTTAGCACCTTGCGCTACTTTAATCTGTATTTCTTTTGCATGTTGTAAATAGTCACTCGTTACACCAAATCTTCCAGAGGCTACTTGTTTAATTGCACTAATTTTATTACTACCATCTTTCTGAGGTTGATAGCGCAAAGGATCTTCTCCTCCTTCACCGCTATTACTTTTACCTCCTAGACTGTTCATTGCTTGCGCCAATGTTTCGTGTGCTTCAGCTGATATAGATCCATAACTCATTGCACCTGTGTTAAAACGTTTAACGATTTCAGAAGCAGGCTCAACTTTTGATATATCAATAGGTTTACAAGTCTTAAATTCTAATAAATGACGAATAAAATCTTGTCGCTGTTGGTTAACCGTATCGGAATATTGTTTGAATAATTCATAGTCATTATCGCGACAAGCATGCTGTAATAAGAAAATAGTCTTAGGATTATAAGCATGATGTTGTCCTTGTTGTCTCCATTGGAAAGTACTACCAGACGCTAAATAATCTGAATGGGATTCTTGTCTTGCTTTATTTTCCTCATCAATTTGTTGAATGCTAATACCAGAAATTTTAGATTGCGTTCCTGAAAAATACTGATCAATAACAGTTTGTGATATCCCAACAGCTTCAAATATTTGTGCACCTTGATAACTTTGAACTGTTGAAATTCCCATTTTAGCCATTACTTTAATAACACCTTCTGATAACACGTTTGTATATGTTTCGACATTAGATGTTACTGTGCCATGTAGTTTGCCATTATTTGTGAGTTGTTCAACCGTTCGTTGAGCTAAATATGGCACGATAGCATTTGCCCCATAACCTAATAAACATGCTACGTGATGTACTTCACGTGTTTCGCCAGATTTTGCTACTAAACTTGTTTCCATACGCAAACCTTCGCGTATCAAACATTGATGAACATGACTCATTGCCAATAGCATTGGCATGGCAAATCCAGATTCAGACGCTAATAAGCTATCGTCTAATACAATAATTTCAGAACCATCTTTGACATGCTGTATTACTTTATCAGATAAACGATTCAAGCTAGCTTCTAAATCATCATGATATATAGTTGAAACATAAGTCGTTTTAAAGATCTCTGTATCAATAGCTTCTAATTGGGCTTCTGTTAATACAGGTTTTTTAAGTTGAACACGATGAAGTACTGTTTTATCAGGTTTCAAAAGATTACCTTCGCCACCTAAATAAGACATTTCACTTGTGACAATTTTTTCTCTGTAAGCATCAATAGGTGGATTAGTAACTTGTGCAAATAACTGCTTAAAATAATTAAATAAGCTTTCAGGTCTATCATTTAAAACTGCAATAGGCGCGTCGTAGCCCATAGCACCAATAGGATCCTTCTTCTGCAATACTAAGTCAACAATATACTTATTCATTTCTTCTTTTGTATACGCAAATTGACGTTGTAGTTTAAATAGAGTCTTAGCATCATATTCATTTGGGCAGTATGTCACATTATCAATATTAGCTTCATATTTTTCTGTTTTTAGCCACTCTGCATATGGATGTTCACTAGCAATTTCATATTTCAATTCATTATTTTCAACGACTTTATTTTTATTAAAATCGACTAATAATAATTTTCCAGGATTTAATTGCCCTTTAAACGCAACCTCTGATTCATCAACATCTATTACGCCAACTTCAGAAGAGAAGACGATAAAATTATCTTTCGTAATAGTATATCTACCTGGACGTAAACCATTACGGTCTGTTAATGCACCAATCTTATACCCGTTACAAAATGAAATCATTGTAGGCCCATCCCAAGGTTCCATTAAGTAACTATAGAATTCATAAAACGAACGTACATCTTTGTCATTCGATTTGTTATAAAGCCATGGCTCTGGTATTAATAGCATTGCAGCTTTCTCCGGTTCCATTGCCAAAGATAAAAACTCTAACGCATTATCAACGATAGATGAATCACTACCATCTTCATCGACAATACGATGTATTTTATGTTGATCTTCACCAAAAAGTGTATGAACTAATTTATTTTGACGTGCACGCATCCAATTAACATTACCTTTAATTGTATTAATCTCGCCATTATGCATAAGTAGGCGATTAGGATGTGCACGTTTCCAACTTGGAAATGTATTAGTACTAAATCTTGAATGTACTAGACCAAGTTTCGATTGATAGGCTTCGTGTGTTAAATCTAAATATAACCCTTTAATTTGATCAGACCGTAGCCATCCTTTATAGACAATCGTTTTGTGAGATAAACTTGTAAAATATAATTCTATCCCTTTTCGTTCAGCGTAATACTCTATTTGTTTTCTAGCTAAATAAAGTTGTTTATTTATATTTTCAGCTTGACGAATATCGATAAACACTTGTTGAATAAAGGGCATAGTATCAGCTACATGTTGTGCTACTGCCTCTTTATTAACAGGTACATCACGATAACCTATGACACCAAGGCCTTCACTTTCAAAATATTGATTCAACACCGCTTCATGTTTACTTCCAATCACACGTTCTTTAGAGAAAAATAGTCCTACTGCATATTCACCTTCATTAGGTAGTGGTAAATCATGCAATTGTTCAAAGAATTTAAAGGGAATTTCAGTCATGATACCTGCACCATCACCAGTCATTCCATCAGCACCGATACCACCTCTATGATCTAATCTACATAACATTTCTAATGATTTTTCAATGACGTCGTGCGATCTAATGTTATCCATATTAGCGTAAAAACCAATACCACAAGCATCATGTTCCTCACGATAATCGTATAATCCCTTTTTTAGCTTCTCATTATACATGATGCACACTCCCTTTTAGAATTTTCTGACAATTAATATATAGTAATCATTAATATAATGTAATTGTTTCATCTGTTCAATATATAAATTAGATGATATTTATCTAAAAATTAGAACAATTGACGAATAAACTGTTATAATAAGTGTTAAAAGTAATGTTAGATAGACATAGAGTAAGCTAAAAGTGAGGATTGAAATGATGGAGATTAAACAACTTAAATATTTTGTAGAAGTAGCAAAACGAGAGCATATTTCTGAAGCTGCATTAGAATTAAATATTGCCCAATCCGCCATAAGTCGTCAAATGACTCAATTAGAAAAGGAATTAAATGTGACCTTGTTTAAAAGGCAAGGTCGGAATATCTTATTAACATCTGAAGGCAAACAACTATTAACTGAAGCCACTAAAATATTGGATCAATTAGACCAAACGGTACAATTATTTCAACATCAACAGACATTAAGTAATCAGAATATCTTTTTATCCTATAGTGATAGTGAAGCCTCTCATAAATTAGGCCGCCTCATTCAAATTTTCGAAGAACAATCAGAGAGTCAAGTTGTCCCTAATTTGAGTCAAGACAATGAAATATTAGATGATGTAATTAAAGGAGAAATAGATATAGGTATCATTGAACTGACTGATGAAATTAAACAACACCCTGAATTAAATATGACAACCCTATTCGAGGAACATTATCATTTATATACGAACAAGAGAGACCCTATCGCCTTAACACTGCAACCCCATTTATCTCAACTGCATTTGCAAAATGTCTTTTGTCTAACAGTGTTACCAAACTCAATTAAAGAAAAATTGCCTACCGATATACGTACGATATCAGATAAACAATTGGCTCAATATCTTTTAAAAAAGGAAAGAGGTGTTTTGATTACACCTCAAAACGTTTCGTTAGATAGTCATTCACATGAGTGGATTAAAATACCTCTTAGCCATACTGATATAAAACGTACAATTTGTGTAATTTCTAAAAAGGAAAATCATAAACCTGATTTGCCTGTTGCTTTACATACAATACAAGTATTGTTTAATAAAACATCTACGTACCATTAAATATAAATTCAGTGGTAAACAATTAGGTCAATGATATGAATAACGGTAATCAAAAGGACCACTTCTGTTTATTTTTGAAATCTAAATTAAATAAGCGTATAATCATTCTATTATTTCACAGAAGAATTGAGGTTTATTGAATGCAATTCAATACTTTTTTCAAAAATAAATTTTATTGGATCCTTATGGCATTTGTCTTCATATTTTTAAGTTTATTTATATTCACTTTTTTTAATGAAAAATGTTATCAAATGCCTATCGGTAAAATAACAGATGTTCAAAGATTGAGCACACAACATGTAACTGACGATCAACATAATAAGGATATCAAATACAAAGACCAACTTACCGTGAAGATTTTAAACGGTAAATTTGAAGGTAAATCAACAACAATTACTAACGAATTTGTTAAATCACAAGCTGATTCAGAACGTTTTACTAAAAACGATAAAGTTCTATTACATATTTCTAAAAAGCCAAGCGACGCTGATATCATTGAGAAAAAACGCGATGGTTTAATCGTTCTTATTACAGGCGTTTTCTTCATCACGATATTAATTGTTGGTAGACAAGTAGGCTTACAATCTATACTTTCACTCGTCTTGAATTCAATCGCAGTTTTAGGCGCTATTTATATTCATAATCAAATGACAAATACGAGTTTATTTGCATTGATGGTGATGGCAATGATTGTTTCAACGACATTGACTCTATTACTTGTTACAGGTTGGCGAATAAGAACATTGATTACCATTGTATCTACACTTGTTGGTACGTTCCTTTGTATAGGTATCGCTGAGTTAGTTATACGATTCACTCATGGCAATGGTATTAAATATGAAACAATGAGTTTTTTAACCCTACCCCCAAAAGATGTGTTTTTAGCTTCGGTATTAATTGGGTCACTTGGTGCTGTTATGGATGTAGCCATCACTATTGCAAGTGGGATGAACGAAATATTGCAACGAACACCTCAAATTAGCATGAGAAGATGGGCATTAGCAGGTAGACATATTGGCCAAGATATAATGGGGACGATGACAAACATCTTATTATTCTCATATTTATCTGGTAGCTTACCTATGTTTCTCATATATTTAAAAAATGCCAACACCATCACTTATACCATTTCCATGAATTGGTCATTAGAAGTTGCTCGAGCATTGATAGGTGGTATCGGAATTGTTTTAACTATCCCCATCACTATCGGTTTAATGGAATTATGGCTTAAAATGCGAGGTGAAAATCGATGAGTGCAATAACAATATTAGGCATGATATTACTAGTGCTAATGATTATTTTTGGAGGTAAAAAAGGGCTCGTGTCATTTGCGACATTATTTTTAAACTTCATCATTTTAGTCATTAGTATTTTAATGATTATTTTTGGTGTACCGATATATATTACAACTATTATATTCTGTATCGTTGTCGCAGCTTGTAATCTTTTCGTATTAAATGGTTATGATGTTAAAACGCAAGCCGCATTTATAGGAACAGTTATAACAACACTTATATTAATTCTAGCTATATATATTTCGGTGAACGTAGGTCATTTACAAGGCTTCGCGACAGAACAACAAGATGAAACATATGTATACTCAATGAATATCGGTATCGATATGGTTCAATTCATGATATTTACTATTGTTCTTGCTGTTATCGCTGCCGTCATTGATTTAGCTATCACCATCAGTTCACCAATGTATGAATTAGATGATACCAACCCAAATTTAAGTCAACATCAATTATTTCAATCAGGTATGCGTGTAGGTAGAGAAATTCTTGCAACATCTGCAAATACTATATATCTAGCTTATTTCGGTGGGCAATTGACATTATTCTTTTGGTTCTTCAAATTAAATTATTCATTTGGCCATATTATCAATTCGAAAATCTTTGCCCAAGAATTTATTTCAATTCTATTTGGAGGTATTGCTGTCGCTATTAGCATCCCAATAACAGCTTGGGTCACTGCATTTTTAATCAAAAGAAAATCAACTGTTCTCAAATAAAATGAAGCAGCATATAGGAAACATACTACCAACTTCCTACGTGCTGCTTTTTATAATGGATATGACATTACATATACAGGCTTCCCTATCATCGTAGACTTACCTATATGGAGATATCCAGCTTGTTCATACAAATGGATAGCTCTTGGATTATCGATGTTAACAGTCAATAGAATTTCATTAATATGTGGATATGCATCCTTTATATAAGTACTCAGTTGATGGATGACACGTTTCCCTACACCTTTGCCCCTGTATCGTACATCAACAGTAAATGATCTAAAGAAAATCGCTTTTGGATTAGTAGAATATGGTGCTGGTCCATCTCCTTCATGTAAAGTGAAGAACGCGACACACTTTCCCCCTTCCATAACTAATGTTGGATGTCTATTTTCATTCGTTTTTGCGGATTCCAAGTTTTCCAACGGTGTTTTTGTAAAGCGCGCATCTTCTTCAGAGAGTTGTATTGATTGAATAGCTTCCAAAAATTGTGGGTGATATATTTTAATTTCCATATTATCTCCTTTGATTAACCTGATATTTCTTTTATCCAAGTTAAGACAGCAGGTGCAATATGTTCTGAATCATTTTTATCAAACCATTTAATATCAGTAATTTCATTATCCGTATGTATATTATCCCAATAAATTGGTACGGTTGCTCGATAGCCATTTAACTCTGTTAACATATTTTCTTGAGGATATGCTTTTCCAACGACTGTACCTATATAAGACAATTCTTCATCTGAAAGTTCTAACTTTAATTCTTCTTTCAGCTCTCTTTTTAAAGCTTGTAATTGTGTTTCTCCTTCATCAATTTTACCACCCGGGAAATAATACTTTTCACGATGACGTACTTGTACAAGTAATATTTGGTCTTCTGTTTCTTCTACTAAGCAAACACATTTAATCATAACTTAACTCCTTTCGGCAGATACTTCTATAATCAAAATATATTTAGTTTTATGTTATCATAATTCCGCAAAATCTTTATCCACATTATTTTATCTATTTTAGTGTATAATCAATAAAATATGGGTAATCAATATTAATAACTACGTTTGAATTGGGATAAAAATAATACCCAAACGCATTGGAGGTAAAATCATGGCAAAAAAATCAAGCGCAACACGCTTATCAAATTTATTCGGAATCGCAGGATTTATTGTTGATGGCTATAATGGTATTAAATATGATGCTAAAAATAAGCAACTCGTATACCTATCATTGGGCCTAAGTACATTAGGTACATTATTAGATTTTTATGTATCTATTAAATCTCCTTATAAATTCCGTAAATTAGGTGCATTAGTATCATTCGCTATTAATGGAGCACGTTTATTTACAAGCTTTAGAAAAGTTAAAAATGAATACTAAAAATATGATATATAGATAAGATAGTTTTAGTCTGAGTTCTCATGTGAGGATTCAGACTTTTGTTTTTTACTTTTATCCTTAACTTACGATGCTAAAAATCACTGATTATTTCATATAATGTTTTTATTTTAAAAAATGAACTCTTCCGTTCTTCAAAATTTTAAATATCAAAATATTTGTAATTCTTATTCATAGACATTAACATGACAATAATTCAAAGTTATTATGTTTCATATTTCACAAAGTATAAATTAACGAATCGATGCGGTATTACTGAAAGGAGTTTACCAAATGATTTACACGATTACATCTACCTTACCTCCCTCACATGGCGGTAGAACCCAAGCTTTATTAAGAAGAATTAAATTGATAGATGAAGAATTTAATATACCCACTAAAATTTTGACGACAAATTATAATAGAAACTATCCAAATATTTATCAAACATTTTTAGAAGATCATAAAGTCACTAAAAACATAGAATTCGAAAATATTTATGAATGGTTAAACAAATTATAAAATTTATGACGTTCCCAAAACAAAAGTCTTTAATAAACCAAAATACAATAAAATACCAAAACGTATTTCTGGGCTTAAAGCTAAAAAGAATACTCAAAATCACGAGATACATTATTATCAAGATAATCAATTAGTGCGTTATAGAAAATATTTCAATAATAATTCAATCGTACATTACGAAGATATCATTTCTCCTGAAACTGGTTTGAAGACAAAACGAAGTGAATATAATTCATATGGCTATTTGCATAGAATTATTTATTATTTTGAAAATTCTACAAAGAAAAGCCAAGAAATGATGTATTATCCAAATGGTGAAATGTACTGCGAACGTCATTTTAAAGACAACAAAAAAAATAGCGTCAATTTAGTTAAACTTTTAAAAGATGGCAATGTATATCAAACTTTCTCCAATGATAAAGCATTCGCACAATACTATTTCGAACATAAATTTAAAGATGGAGACATTGTTTTCAGTGATGCAAGACTCTTAGACGATCCATTACTGGCACAATCACATCAAACTCGCAATATACTAGTATTGCACAGTTCTCATTTATCGGGGACTCAAATAAAAAAATCTTTCAAATATGCATTTGAACATAAAGAACATGTTGAAAAGTTTATAGTCTTAACTCAACAACAAAAAGTGGATATTCAAGACATGTATCCTATACCAGATAAGCAATTTGCAGTTATTCCTCACTTTATTGAAACCAACAAATCTGTTGATAATGAAAATGTTGAAGATCGTTTTGTATTTATAGGTAGATTCAGCAAAGAAAAACAATTAGATCATCTATTAAAAGCGTATATAGAATTTTTAAAAAGTGGTCATCAGACAAAATTGGCATTATATGGCAGAGATGAAGATAACCAAAAAGCTATGATACAAGACATTATCGACGCAAATCATTTAAATAATCAAGTTAGCATTCATAAATATACTTCTAGTCCATTAGCCGAATTTAAAAAATCAAAAGCATCATTATTAACAAGTAGCTATGAAGGTTTTGGACTCACAATTATGGAAAGTATTTCTATGGGATGTCCTGTTATTTCATATGACGTTAGGTATGGCCCTAATGAAATTATCGATCATGCTAAAAATGGTTACTTAGTTGAAGCAAATAATATTAATCAATTAGCCAACTATATGACTCAAATCATCGAACAACCTCTCACTAATGTTGAAAATAATGAAAAACTATATTACTCAACAGCTGTTAAACATTATAAGCAATTACTCGAAGAGTTAAAGGCAATTTAAAAATATCCTCCTTACTTTGTTATTAAGACAAAGTAAGGAGGATATTTTATGATTGATATTCTAAATAAGATTGGATTCCTTTTTCAACAGAATATTGAGGGCTAAATCCTAAACTTTGAATTGGTGAAATATCTGCATATGAATGTTTAATATCTCCAACTCTTTCCTCATCATAAACGTATGGAATACTATAATTAAAATGCTGTTCAAATATGTTGACCATCTGCTTTAAAGTCGTTTGTTTCCCAGTTCCTAAATTATAAACATTGCCATTAACGTTGTCATTGTGCAATACTAACCAACATGCTTCAACTAAATCATCAATATATATAAAATCGCGCGTTTGCAAACCATCTCCATAAAATGTGAATGTTTCTTTATGATTAAATTTGTGATTAAGAATTGAAATGACCCCTGAATAATCAGAATATGGATTTTGTCTTGGACCATATACATTGAAAAATCGTAGTGAAACGGTAGGTAAATGGTACAATTGATGATAAATTTTAGCGTAACTTTCTCCAGCATATTTTTGTACTGCATATGGAGACCTTGGATCAATACGTGAATGAATTGCTTTAGGCAATCCTTCTAATTGTCCGTAAACGGCTGCAGATGATGCAAACAAGAATTTTTTTATATTAGAATGCTGTAACCTGAGTGTTTCTAAAATATTCAACGTAGCATCGATATTCACTTGGTTAGATCGTCCCGGTTGTTGAACTGTTTCCACGACGCTCACCATAGCTGCTAAATGAATGACATAATCAAATCTTTCTTTTTTAATTAAGTCCGAGACAAATTTCAAATTATTGATATCTTCTTGATAGAAATACTCTTTTTTAACAAATGTTATATTTTCTATACGACCAGTTGATAAATTATCAATTACATGTACTTCAATATTATTTTGAATACATTTTTGTGCTATGTGTGAACCGATAAAACCCGCCCCACCCGTAATTAGTGCTTTCATGTTGTTATCCTCCTAGGTGCCTGCACGGTATAAACCATGTAATTACTGTGTGATTATCTTCTAAAATATAATAATGATTGCTTGATCAATAAAAAAACTACCGAAAAAGTAATTAAACTTAATCAGTAGTTCTGTGTTCATATAAGACGATATTAATGAATATATCTATATGTATTCACTTGATATGAAGGAATTGTTCTATATGTCACAATACCTGGTGACGCTGCCCAGTTCATTTCTGAAACTAAAATACTACCATCACTATTAACTCGCTCTACAAAAGCGACATGGCCATAGTATCCTGAATCACTTTGCGCGATTGAACCTACTGTTGGTTTACCATCAATTGTGTAACCATCTGCTGCTGCTGCGTTATCCCAATTGTTTGCATTCCACCAATATGTGCTAATGCCTTTTCCAATTTGAGCACGACGGTTGAATACATGATATGTACATTGTCCCCATGTATATAAGTTTTGGTGATTAAATACTGGTGTATTGTAACCATTATTACTTGAGTTAGCTGTATTTGAACTACTGTTTGATGTAGAAGCAGTACCTGACACCTTTAATTTTTGACCTGGATAAATAAAGAAATTAGATAATCCATTTAGGCTCATAATTTTTTGATAAGTTGTACCATATTTAGCAGCTATTGATGATAGAGAGTCTCCCGCTTGTACAGTATATGTTGATGAGCTTCCTGTAGTTGATGCCGAACTACTTGGTTTACTAGTACTAACTGTACCTGATACTTTTAATTTTTGGCCTGGATGAATTAAAAAGCTATTTAAACCATTTAATTTCATTAATTTTTGATAACTCATGCCATATTTAGCAGCTATTGATGATACTGAGTCCCCTGCTTTTACTGTATATGTAGACGAACTCGTTCCTGTAGATGATGAACTAGTTGGTTTACTAGTACTAGTTGAACCTGATACCTTTAATACTTGGTTTGGAAATATTATATTAGAAGATAAATTATTCAAAGATTTTAATTTCGAAATAGATATTCCATATTTACTAGATATAGACCAAAGAGATTCGCCACTTTTTACTGTGTGTGTCGTTGCTGCGTCTGCTTGTGTTGCTGCAATAGCACTCACTGCACTTGTCCCAACGATTGCAGCAATAATTTTTTTATTCAATTACTTATTCCTCCTCAAATACTCTATTTATTTCTCGGATTTTTTATACAATATGTATTATACTCCCTTAATATGTATATGGTGTTTGTATTTCATGACATTATGATTACAAATATAATATTTTTATCGAATTGATTCATACATATAAACCATCTCTACTATATATATGTGATATTTTCTTTTCATTTTTAATATTTGCAAAAAACATCAATTTATAAATAATTTTAGCTTCTATTTTTATTTAGAAGTACTAATCTTGTTATCTCTCAACCCTAATTTTGCTTGATCAACACATTATTCCGGAGTATTCCTAGAACCTTCATTAAACCAATAATAATTGCAATCTAATTTATAAAATGAATGTTTAAAGTGTGATTAGCAATCATATAGACTATTCCAAATCTTTTAGCACCTATGTTTTATCAAGTTAATACTACTAAAACCAAAATTTATTTTATGCTAATATTGAATGGCTAAAACTTTATAATACTCTGTCATAACAGTCTTTATAGCTATTTTTAAATATTGTATTATATAAATAATTACTTAATCATAATTATTCTTCCTTTACTTATTGTGTTTTAGGGTGTATAGTTAATCTAACGTAATAAAAGGTCGTGAATTTGATTGAAGTTTATTTGTTTAGAATATACTCTTTTGATTTAATGAAATTTGTTACAAATATTTAGTGCAAAAGCACGCGGAGGTATTCTATATGAATAACGGTACAGTTAAATGGTTTAATTCAGAAAAAGGTTTTGGTTTCATCGAAAGAGAAGATGGAAGCGACGTATTCGTACATTTCTCAGCAATCGCTGAAGAAGGATACAAATCATTAGAAGAAGGACAAAAAGTTGAATTCGACATCGTTGAAGGCGATCGTGGAGAACAAGCAGCTAATGTCGTAAAAATGTAATAACATTTTCAAAGCAACCGTCATGGTTGCTTTTTTTATGCCTAAAATTACTTTTTTATCTAATTATATTGTATTGTAATGAATATGTATTTACATTACTATTTGATTATAAATATAAAGAAAAAAGGAATGATTTAAATTGAGTATACTCACTTCTATTTTAATAATACTTGTGGCAATAGAATTCTTATTAATCATGGTGTTACAAACATTACTAACCACATCTAACAAAACGAGTCAAACTTTTAAAATGAGCACTTCTGCATTAAAAGATAAAAATCTAAATACTTTAATGAAGAATCAAGGGCTTTACAATGGTTTACTTGGTATCTTCATTCTCTATGCCTATTTTTTGAGTAATCATCCTAAAGAAATGACTACATGTCTTCTTATATATATGATTATTGTTGCTATATATGGTGCGCTAACAAGTCAAAAAGCCATCATCATTAAACAAGGGCTTTTACCAATACTTGCACTTTTATCATTATTATTTTAATCCATTCCGTTAAGTCGATATTCGATTTAACGGTTTTTTTTATAAAAAATGACCCATTCCAGTATATTGGAATGGGCCTTTATTATATCTATATTTGTTCTTTTGACTTACTCTTTATTTTTCCTCTTCCTCTTCATCTTCTCTACGACGTTTGAAGAATAAGAATAACGTTCCTAATCCAGCTAATAATGTACCGAATAATGTTCCTTTATTTACACCATCTTGTCCAGTTTCAGGTAATTCACTTTGATCTTTTTCATGATTGTTACCTTTATTTGTTGATGCTGTCTCATGGTTACTTTGTTGTACAGTATCATTTGAAGTTACATTATTTCCAGATACATGACCTTGTGTTGGTTGACCTGGTTCCGTTGGTTCACCTGGATTTGTTGGCTCTGCCGGTTGACCTGGTTCCGTTGGTTCACCTGGATTTGTTGGCTCTGTCGGTTGACTTGGATCCGTTGGTTCACCTGGATTTGTTGGCTCTGTCGGTTGACTTGGATCCGTTGGTTCACCTGGATTCGTTGGGTCTGTTGGGTGACTTGGATCCGTTGGTTTACCTGGGTCTGTTGGGTCTGTTGGGTGACTTGGATCCGTTGGTTTACCTGGGTCTGTTGGGTCTGTCGGTTGACTTGGATCTACAGGTTTACCATCATCAATCACTGTTCCATCAGTAGATGGAGACGTATTTCCATTAGCATCTGTTGCTGTAACGCCAATATGATCTCCACCTTTTAGATTTTCTCCAGCTGGGATGTCAATCACATAGTTACCGTTTTCATCTGTTTTACCTGTTGCTGTTGTACCATCTGGGAATGTTATTGTCACTGTTGAGCCTGGTTCCGCTTTACCTGTGATTGTTTTATCTCCCTTATGAACTGGATTAACAGTTGGCGCTTCTGGTGCTGTTGTGTCTGTTACTACTGTTGTTGCTGGTTCTGACGTATTGCCATCTTTGTCAGTCGCTGTGACTGGTAATGTTTCTCCGCCTTTTAGATCTTCGTTAGATGGAATATCGATCACATAGTTACCGTTTTCATCTGTTTTACCTGTTGCCGTTGTGCCATCTGGGAATGTTACTGTCACTGTTGAACCTGGCTCTGCTTTACCTGTAATTTGTGTATCTTCACTTGTTACCGGATTGATTGTAGGTACAGATGGTGCTGTTGTGTCTGTCACTACGGTTTTTGCTGGCTCTGATTGATTACCATCTTTATCAGTAGACGTTACTGGTAATGTTTCTCCACCTTTTAAGTCTTCGTTAGATGGAATGTCAATCACATAATTACCATCTGCATCTGTTGTGCCACTAGCTTTCGTGCCATCTGGGAATGTTACCGTTACTGTTGAGCCTGGTTCTGCTTTACCTGTGATTTGTGTATCATCACTTGTTACCGGATTAACAGTTGGTACAGATGGTGCTGTTGTGTCTGTTACTACTGTTGATGCTGGTTCTGACGTATTACCATCTTTATCAGTAGACGTTACTGGTAATGTTTCGCCACCTTTTAGGTCTTCATTAGCTGGGATATCAATCACGTAATTGCCATCTGCATCAGTTGTACCAGTTGCTTTTGTGCCATCTGGGAACGTTACTGTTACCGTTGAACCTGGTTCCGCTTTACCTGTAATTTGTGTATCATCACTTGTCACTGGGTTCACTGTTGGTACAGATGGTGCTGTTGTGTCTGTCACTACTGTTGTTGACGGTTGTGATTCATTACCGTCTTTATCTGTAGCTGTTACTGGTAATGTTTCTCCGCCTTTTAGATCTTCGTTGGCAGGAATATTAATCACATAATTGCCATCTGCATCTGTTTTACCAGTTGCTTTTGTGCCATCTGGGAATGTTACTGTCACTGTTGAGCCTGGCTCTGCTTTACCTGTAATTTGTGTATCATCACTTGTTACCGGATTAACAGTCGGTACAGATGGTGCTGTTGTATCTGTTACTACTGTTGTTGCTGGTTCTGATTCATTTCCATCTTTATCAGTAGACGTTACTGGTAATGTTTCGCCACCTTTTAGATCTTCGTTAGCAGGAATATTAATCACATAGTTACCGTCCGCATCTGTTGTGCCACTAGCTTTCGTGCCATCTGGGAACGTCACTGTTACCGTTGAACCTGGTTCCGCTTTACCTGTAATTGTCTTATCATCACTTGTTACCGGATTAACTGATGGTACTGTTGGTGCTGTTGTATCTGTTACTACTGTTGTTGATGGTTGTGATTCATTACCGTCTTTATCTGTAGCTGTTACAGGTAATGTTTCGCCACCTTTTAGATCTTCGTTTGCTGGGATGTCAATCACATAATTACCATCTGCATCTGTTGTGCCACTAGCTTTCGTGCCATCTGGGAATGTTACTGTCACTGTTGAGTTTGGCTCTGCTTTACCTGTGATTTGTGTATCATCACTTGTTACTGGGTTTACAGATGGTACCGTTGGTGCTGGTTATGATTTATTACCATCTTTGTCTGTTGCAGTAACTGGTAATGTTTCTCCACCTTTTAGATCTTCGTTAGCTGGAATGTCAATCACATAATTACCATCTTGATCAGCTGTACCAGTAGTTGTTGTACCATCTGGGAACGTTACTGTTACTGTTGAGCCTGGTTCTGCTTTACCTGTGATTGTCTTATCATCACTTGTTACTGGGTTTACAGACGGTGCTGTTGGTGCTGTTGTATCTGTTACTGTTGTTGTAGTTTCTCCAGATTGGTTTCCAGCTTTATCTGTAGCTGTTACTGGTAATGTTTCTCCACCTTTTAGATCTTCGTTAGCTGGAATATCGATAACATAATTGCCATCTGCATCTGTTGTACCACTAGCTTTTGTACCATCTGGGAACGTTACTGTTACTGTTGAGCCTGGTTCTGCTTTACCTGTAATTTGCGTATCATCACTTGTTACTGGATTTACAGACGGTGCTGTTGGTGCTGTTGTATCTGTTACTGTTGTTGTTGCCGGTGCTGATGTGTTGCCAGCTTTATCTGTTGATGTAACTGGTAATGCTTCTCCACCTTTTAAGTCTTCATTAGTTGGGATAGTAATTGTGTAATTTCCATCCTCATCTGTTGTACCACTAGCCGTATTTCCGTCTGGGAATGTTACTGTCACTGTTGAGCCTGGTTCCGCTTTACCTGTGATTGTCTTATCATCGCTTGTTACCGGATTAACAGTCGGTACTGTTGGTGCTGTTGTATCTGTTACTACTGTTGTTGCTGGCTCTGATTTATTGCCATCTTTATCTGTCGCAGTAACCGGTAGGGTCTCTCCACCTTTTAAGTCTTCACCACTCGGAATATTAATCACGTAATTGCCATCTGCATCTGTTGTACCACTAGCTGTATTTCCATCTGGGAATGTTACTGTCACTGTTGATCCTGGCTCTGCTTTACCTGTAATTTGTGTATCATCGCTTGTCACTGGATTCACTGATGGTACTGTTGGTGCTGTTGTATCCGTTACTACTGTTGTTGCTGGCTCTGATTTATTACCATCTTTATCTGTTGCAGTAACTGGTAATGTTTCGCCACCTTTTAGATCTTCATTCGCTGGAATATCTATTGTGTAGTTTCCATCTGCGTCCGTCGTTCCAGTAGCTGTCGTACCATCCGGGAATGTCACTGTCACTGTTGATCCTGGCTCTGCTTTACCTGTAATTTGCGTATCATCACTTGTCACTGGATTCACTGATGGTACTGTTGGTGCTGTTGTATCTGTTACCACTGTTGATGCTTGTTCAGATGTGTTTCCAGCTTTGTCTGTTGCAGTAACTGGTAATGTTTCTCCGCCTTTTAAGTCTTCGCTTGAAGGGATATTGATAACATAGTTTCCATCTGCATCTGTTGTGCCACTAGCTGTATGACCATCCGGGAATGTTACCGTTACTGTTGAGTTTGGCTCCGCTTTACCTGTGATTTGTGTATCGTCACTTGTTACTGGATTGACTGTTGGCGCTTCTGGTGCCGTTTTGTCAGAAACTGTTGTTGTTGCTTCTTCTGATTTATTACCGTCTTTGTCTGTCGCTGTAACTGGTAATGTTTCGCCGCCTTTTAAGTCTTCATTCGCTGGAATGTCTATTGTATAGTTTCCATCTGCGTCTGTCGTACCACTAGCTGTCGTACCATCTGGGAATGTTACTGTTACTGTTGAACCTGGTTCTGCTTTACCTGTAACTGTTTTATCTTCACTAGATACTGGATTCACTGATGGTACTGTTGGTGCTGTTGTATCTGTTACCACTGTTGACGCAGGTTGAGATGTATTGCCAGCTTTATCTGTAGATGTAACTGGTAATGTTTCGCCGCCTTTTAGATCTTCGTTAGATGGAATATCAATCACATAATTACCATCTGCATCTGTATTGCCTGTTGCTGTAGTGCCATCCGGGAATGTCACTGTTACTGTAGAGTTTGGCTCTGCTTTACCTGTGATTGTTGTATCTTCACTTGTTACTGGATTGACTGTTGGTGCTTCTGGTGATGTTGTATCTGTTACTTCAGTTGTCGCAACATCAGATTTATTACCAGCTTTATCTGTAGAAGTCACTGGTAACTCTTCTCCACCTTTTAAGTCCTCATCTGTAGGAATATTGATAACATAATTGCCATCTGCATCCGTTGTACCAGTAGCTGTATTTCCATCTGGGAATGTTACTGTCACTGTTGATCCTGGTTCCGCATGACCTGTAATTGTTGTATCTTCACTTGTTACCGGATTAATTGTTGGTACTGTCGGTCCCGTTGTATCTGTTACAGTCGTAGTCGCTGCGCCAGATTGGTTACCTGCTCCATCTGTTGATGTCACTGGTAATGCTTCTCCACCTCTTAAATCTTCATTGGCAGGGATATCAATTGTATAATTACCGTCGCCATCTGTTGTCGCATTAGCTGTTGTACCATCTGGGAACGTTACTGTTACTGTTGAATTTGGCTCTGCTTTACCTGTGATTGTTTTGTCTTCACTTGTTACTGGGTTGATGGTTGGTACTTCAGGTGGTGTTTTATCTAATACTGTTGTACCAGCATCGACTGACACATTACCTGCTGCATCTGTTGCAACTACACTTAATTCTTCATCACCTTTTAAGTCTTCAGAATCTGGAATACCAATTGTGTAATTACCCGAAGCATCTGCTGTCGCTGAAGCTTTTGTACCATCTGGGAATGTTACTGTTACTGTTGAGTTTGGTTCTGATGTACCAGTAATTGTTTTATCTTCACTTGTTACATCATTAATTACAGGTTCTTTTGGTGCTGTAACATCTACAACTGTTGTATTTGCAGCCGTCGATGTGTTTCCAGCTTTATCAGTTGAAGTAACGCCTAATGTTTCGCCACCTACTAAATCAATATTGGTAGGTACAGCCACTCGATAACTACCATCTGTTGCTGTAATTGCTTGAACTTTAGTCCCATCTGGGAATGTTACTGTTACTGTTGAGTTTGGTTCTGCTTTACCTGTGATTGTTTTATCTTCACTTGTTACTTGATTGACTGTTGGTTGATTTGGTGCTGTTGTATCTGTCACAGTCACGTTT
The DNA here is from genome assembly GCF_900636385.1 of Staphylococcus warneri. Lineage (NCBI taxonomy): Bacteria > Bacillati > Bacillota > Bacilli > Caryophanales > Staphylococcaceae > Staphylococcus > Staphylococcus warneri. The sequence goes on from NZ_LR134269.1 coordinate 2,293,837, forward strand.
GAATCAACTGATTTATTGCCTGCAGCATCTTTAGCTGAAGCTTTAATTGTTTCTCCACCAGTAAAGTCTTCATTAGCTGGAATATTAACAGTATAATTACCTGATGCATCCGCAGTTGTAACTTGCGTAGTACCGTCTGGGAATGTCACTGTTACTGTTGAGTTCGGTTCTGCTTTACCTGTAACCGTTGTATCATCACTTGTTACCGGGTTAATCACTGGCGCATCTGGTGCTGTTGCATCTGTCACTGTTACTGTTGGTGAAACCGCACTTGTTTTACCATTTTTAGTTGCAGTTGATGTTAATTGAGTTCCTGCAGCTAAAGGTTTTGATAAAGTTAACGTACCAGTTGTACTGTTTGCACCTAATGTAACTGTACCAATGACATTATTATTACTATATTTTACTGTCACTGTTGAACCAGCAGTACCATGTACGCCAATAGTCGTGTCGTTATCATCGACAGGATCCACTAATGGTGCTGGAACAATAGTATTATCTACAATATTAAATGTATTTGTTTCATCATTATCATAATTTGGTGCATCAATAGCAATTGTGTATTGACCAGCAGCTGATTTTGGAATCGTTACAGTAAATGTACCATCACTATTAACAGTAGACGTACCAATAACTTGACCTGTTGAATTAATAACTTTGGCAGTTTGTGTACCTGCATTTGGTTTTAACGTTACTGAACCACTAACTTTAGTGTCATTAATCGTAATATCTGCAGCATTCGGCTGACCTACTAATGGTGACGTATGATATGTTTTCACTTCGTCTCCATCATTTTTAGTATCGCCATCTGTATCTGCATTATTTGGATCAGTTAATGATACTTCTCTTTCATATCGATCTAATAAGCCATCTTTATCATAGTCTTGTAATTCTAATGAAGATGTACCTAATGTATTATTAATTTACCAGCATTATCAGTAAGGTATCCAGCAAATGTAAAGTCTTCAACTTGGTCAGTTGTAGAACTAATTAAATTACCTTTGCATCATATTGTGCATCTTTAGTTAAAATATTATTTGGACTTTGATTTAATTTAATAACGATTCTCATACCTACTGTTTCAGGTAAACCATTATTAAATTCGATTAATTTATTTAAATCACTTGCTGTAATCGTACCATTACCGTTGGCATCGATAGATAAATCTGCCACTTTGTTAGCAGCATTATAAGTTTTATCAAAACCTTTTAATCCATCATAATCATATTTATCTAATTCAACACTTTGAATAAATGGAATTAAATCTTTATCAATTTGGTAATTATAACTCCATTGTTTATTTTGAGCGCCACCATATCCGAAGATACCATCTTTGATAACTTGTTGGTCAACGATAATTGCGCCATTATTGCCTACTTTAGTGTCTAAACTAGCTGTACCACTACTTGCTTTAAAATCATTTGCGTTTGCTGTTGATTTATTGTTGTTTAAAGAAACTAAATCTTTATCAGCATCTGTAAGGAAGTAACCACTACTTTCAGACGTACGAATAATTGTATTATTAGAAGAATCTCGAACATAAATTTGATAATTTAATTTATTATTAGATAAATCTCCAGCATTATTTAAAATATTTCCTACAGTATCATCTAATTCAATTTTACCGCCTGATGCAGTTTTAGATGCTAAAATTTCTGCACCACCAAATAATCCACCGCTAGCTCTAATATAATTGACTTCCCAAATATTAGAAGGTGTACCGTCATCGTTTTTTAATCTTGTAAATTGAACCGGCGTATTACTTCCAGCTGGGTTAACTGATATTTTCGTTACATGATCAGCAATTTTAGAGTCTAAGTTTAAGTCGATTTTATATCTTGTTCCTGAGTTAGCACCCGACATATAAGCATCAATATTAAATGGAATTGATGTACTATTTTTAACAGCATCTGAATCTAAAGCCTCCGGGTCAAAAACTAATGACGCAAATGTATAGTTATCTGATGTTGCTAAAGATTTTTGAACATTTTGATCTGTATTCGTAACAGCTGCTGCCAACATTCTAGGTGTAGCCATTGCACGCATAAACGTTCTAGTTCTAGGTGGTGTAGCTAATGTTTCTGTACTCTTCTGTTTGTTTGCCATTTCAGTTAAGGCTGCTTGTAAAACGGCTTGATTAATTTCTTCATCAGTTGCTTTATTGAAATCAACATCTGTATTATTTAAAATTTCTTTCGCTACTGTTTTAGACACTTGATCATTTAAGAATGATTGAACAGCCTGTTATTTATTTTTAGATTGAGCTAATTTTTTAGATAGTTCTGTTGTTTCAGCTTTAGTTGATTTCTTAGTTGTTGCTTTTGGTTGAGCCGTCGTCTTTTTGTTAGAAATCGCTTTCTTATTAGCCGATGCTTTATCTGTTGATTTTGTTGTCGCCTTGTCTGTCGATGTTTTGTCAGTTGCTTTTTGAGCAGTCTCTTTATCTGATTTTTTGTCAGTTACTTTTTTCGTAGTAGTTTTGTCAGTTGTTGGTGTTGTTTTGTTAGAAGTTGCTTTTACTGGAGTTTTATCTGTAGAAGTTTTATCTGAAGTTTGTTTTTCTTGAGAAACTGAATTAGTTTGATTCTCTTTAGTATTGACTGTCTTATTATTAGTTGTTTGTTTATCTTGAGTCGTTGCTGTCTTATCAGTTGTTGATGGTTTATCATTTGTTTTATTAATTGTGTCTTGTTCTATATTAGAGGAGTCTTTTGTTGTTTGATTTGAAGAAGCTTTTTCTGTGTTTGCTTGTTCGGTACTTTGTGTCTCTTCCGCATTAGATTTTTCTGTTTGACTAGTATCTTGAGTTGTTGCTGTCGTTTGATCAGCATTACTAGCTTCTTCTGACGCATTTGTAGTTGCTTTGTCAGTTGCTTGATCCTCTGTACTAGCTGTTTCGTTAGTATTAGTCAGTTCGGTTATATCGACAGGTTCACTTTTATCTTTGTTTCCGTCGTTATTTTGTGACGATGCATTATCTAATTCATCTGCTCTCGCTACATTTCCTACGCCAAATACTAATGTCGCACCTATTAATAACGATGCAATACCTACCGTAAATTTTCTGATTGCATATTTGTTTAATTTGTTTGGTAAAAAGCCTTGTTTATTCTTCATTCATGAATCACCTCATATATTTTGCACAACTTTAACATTGTATATACATATAATACTTAATTGATTGAAATTTTACAAATGTTGCAAAACCATATATAACCTTACTTTATATTCAAAGACGAATAGAATTATTTTCTCTTAAAAACGAAAAAATATTTATTATTCATCTTAAATAAAATTGTAAATTCCATCAAATTGATGCAAATAAAATATATACCGATAAATTCTTTGGATCTCAACTCAATTTGCTTATTCATTTAATAAACGATTCATATTTTAAAATATTTAATTTTATTATGTTACATGTATAAAATAATAAAGTTGTGCTTTAGTATATTTCTATTAACCGAATTCATTAATGATAAACCCGAATATTCATATTTATTTTTTAATATCATTATTCGTTAATATAATATTCCATGATTTTTTTGTTTGTACACTTTACTGATCGACTCACAATTAAAAAAACCCAGGACATTAATCCTGGGTTTCTGTATTAATATTTTCAGTCATTTTATTTTCTAATATCTTGAATATGGGACATTTGTTTCAATCGAGTTTCTGCAAAATGTTGTGACGCTTCTAATGGGGTTTTATGTTGTTCTTTGGCGATATCAAAGATATGTTTCACAATTTTATCTATACCTTCAATACTTTCCTTAGCACGCGTTTCATTATATCCATTCAACTCATCCGCAGTGTTGATTACGCCACCGCTATTCACAATATAATCTGGTGCATATAATATACCTTTTTCTTCTAGCATTTGACTATGTCTGTTTTCATCTTTTAATTGGTTGTTTGCTGAACCACAAATCGCTTTGACTTTTAATTGAGGAATTGTATCGTCATTTAATATACCACCGAGTGCACATGGCGCGAAGATTTCCGCTTCTACTGAAAAGATGTCATCTGGTTCAACAAATGTCGCGTTAAACTCATCTACTGCACGTTGTGCATTATCTTTATTAATATCAGTAACAATCAACTTAACACCATCTTCATGTAATAGGCGACAAAGTTCATATGATACATGTCCCACACCTTGAACTGCTACGGTCTTACCTTCAAGAGATTCACCGTTAAATTGTTCTAAAGCCGTACGCTTCATAGCAATATATATGCCATAAGCTGTCATAGGACTTGGATTACCTGCTGAACCAAATGACTTACTTGTACCACAAACATAAGGCGTTTCTTTGTGGATAAGGTTCATTTCATGTTCTGATGTACCCACATCTTCAGCTGTATAATAACGTCCATTTAATGTATGAACATAACGTCCTAATGCTCTATAGAATGCTTCTTCATCTTCTTTATTAGGTGAGCCCATCACTACTGTCTTACCTCCACCAAGGTCTAAGCCAGCTGCAGCATTTTTATATGTCATTCCACGTGCTAAATTCATCGCATCCTCAATTGCTTCTTCTTCTGATGCATAATCATTTCGCACACGACAACCACCTAATGCTGGTCCAAGCGTTGTATCATGAATACAAATAATTGCCTTTAAACCTGTTGATTGATCTTGGCAAAATACCATTTGTTCATAATCTTCTTGTTCCATAGTTTCAAAAATCATTAACATAACTCCTCTCTTAAAATTCATCTACATAATTCGCATACCCTGACAATATAGGAATAATCTCGATTTGAAACACGCACAATATTAGCTAAATTATGAATTATAAGAAAATTTTCTGTCTATATTTTTACATAAAAAAACTGAGACAATTCACCATGTCTCAGTTACTATCTATTTTATATCTTCAAAATGCAAATATTTTACATTCTATTTATTGTAGTCTTCGAAATATGAGTGTACATATGTTTCTGTCTTTTCTTGTACTTCACAATAAACTTCTACTGTAAAATTACCTGGTGCCTTAAAGTAAAAAGTATATGTTGCATGTGCCATTTCAGGATCCCATACTTCATACCCGTCATTTTTTAAAATTTGGTGTATACGATCCACTTCTTCTTTACTTTCTTGCGGGAAACCAATATGGAATGTATCTGGGTAGTTAATATTTTCCCCTTCTATTAAATTGAATAGAAATCCATCTTCGTCATTCATAGCTGCAAACATATTGCCAGCGCTACCAATACAAACTAAATCAAAATACTTTTCAAAAAATGCTCGCGTTGTTTTTACATCATTGACCGTTATATTAATATGATTAATTTTCATAATAAGACCTTCTTTTTCTTTATTTTATTTCTTACTTTCAATTTCATTATCTAAAATAGCTGTTGTTGCTTTTAGAAACGACTGAATGGTTTCCATTTGTTCTGCCGTATATTGATTTGTCATTTCAATCATATGTTGATTCAATGTTTCATAAGCATGTTGTACTTCTGATTTATCTTCATATTGTGGAACAATCATAATACTTCGACGATCTTTAGGATGACGCTCACGTTTAACATAGCCTGCACTTTCTAATCGATCGACCAGTGCTGTAACACTTCCCGTTGTAAGTCCAACTCTTCTACCTAATTCACCAGCAGTGATTGGCCCCGTCTCACTTAACATATCAATCGTAGTCCAATCATGGTTATACACATCTAATTGTTCGGCAATTTTATGTTGGTATAAAACAACTCGCCGTCCTAAATCTCTAAATGAAGTCACAATATCCTCACGACTAACATCATTTAGAATGTTATCATCATTCATTTTAAAACCACCTCAATTTATCTTGATAATCAAGATATTTGATTGTCTAACTACTTTAACACAATTCACATCCTAATGAAAGATAATTATCTTTATCAATGTAGTTGTTCATAAAAAAAGGTCTAGGGACAACTCCCTAGACCTTAAAAAATAGTGATAGCATTAGTTTAATGTATCAAGTGCTTGTTTTAAATCATTGACTAAATCATCTGTATCTTCAATACCAATTGATAAACGTATTAATCCATCTGTGATACCTTCTTTAGCTCGTACATCTGCTGGAATAGATGCATGTGTCATTAATGCAGGAACTGAGATTAAACTTTCTACTGCCCCTAAACTTTCAGCTAACGTAAAGTATTGCGTAGCATGAATCACTTGTTTAGCAGCTTCTGTGTCTTTCACTTCAAATGCAATAACGCCTGTATGTCCATCTGCCTGTGCAACATGAACATCATAGTTTAAGTGACTTTTAATACTTGGATGGAATACTTTTTGTACGCTATCGTGAGCCTGTAACATATCAATGACTGCCTCTACGTTACGATTAATTTGTTCCATACGTAAGCCTAACGTCTTGATGCCTCTTACTAATAAATAGCTATCTTGTGGTCCAAGCACACCACCTGTAGAATTAGAGATAAAGCCTATACGTTCTCCTAATTCATCATCTGCAGTCACTACTAATCCCGCAACTACATCACTATGTCCACCAATATATTTAGTAGCAGAATGTAAAACTATATCAATACCAAAATCTAATGGATTCTGGTAATAAGGTGTCATAAATGTATTATCTACTACAGAAATAAGGTTATGCTTTTTAGCAATCTCTACAGCACCTTTAATATCGGTCACACGTAATAATGGATTAGAAGGCGTTTCGATATATAACATTTTTGTTTCTGGTTTAATATATTTCTCAACATTTTCAATATTAGTTGTATCTACAAAATCTACGTCTAATCCGAAGCGTGTAAATACTTTTGTTAAAGCGCGGTACGTACCACCGTATACATCTGAATTTAAAATAAGGTGGTCTCCTTTATCTAATAACATAATCACTGCACTAATAGCTGCCATGCCTGAACCAAATGCGAAACCATGTTTACCATGTTCTAAGTCTGCAATAACACCTTCTAAAGATGCACGTGTTGGATTTGCAGTACGTGAATACTCATATCCTTGGCGTAAATCTCCGATATCGTCTTGTAAATAAGTACTTGTTTGGTAAATTGGAGTGGTTACAGCACCTGTATAATCATCTGTTGTATGTCCACCATGTATCATTTGTGTTTTTTTATTCATTATTCTCATTCTCCTTATAATTAAATATTTGTTTTGACATGTATCGGTCGCTACCATCTGGGAATATCGTCACGATAATACCCTTATTTATTTGGTTTTTTAATTCAAGTGCACCTTGTAGTGCAGCACCGGATGAGCTACCTACTAATAACCCCTCTTGTTTCGCGATGGCTTTTACATTGTCAAAGGCATGTTGATCACTAATTGTAAAAATGCCTTCTACTAATGATTTCTCTAGAAAATCTGGCCATTTTTCAGAACCAATACCTTCTGTGGCATGCGCATGACTTGGACCACCATTTAATATCGATCCCTCCGGTTCGACGATATAATTTTTAACACCCAATGGCTGTAAGTGTCTCGCAACGCCTGTAAATGTACCACCTGAACCAGCACCAGCAACAAAGTAATCAATATGATTCAATTCATCTGTTAACTCTTTACCTAATGTATTTGTATAAGCACCTGGATTATGTGCTGTTTCAAATTGATTCATATAAATCGATTGTGTGTCTTCAGCATATTGTCGAGCAACTTGTTGTGCACCTATCATACCTTCAGCTTTTACAGTTCTCTTAACATCAGCACCTAATGCACGCATAATTGATATTTTTTCTTCGGAAAAGCCTTCTGGTGCAAATATCACGCAATTAAGTTGATAACGATTGGCAGCTATTGCTAAACCAATCCCTGTATTACCAGCTGTAGCTTCTACAATAGTATCACCACGATGTAGACGCCCCTCTTCAATTGCTTGTTCAACTAAATACTTTCCAAGTCGATCTTTGACACTTCCACCTGGATTGAATTGTTCGAGTTTAGCATAAATTTTTACATTTTCATCACTAAAGCTTTCTAACAACACGAGAGGTGTCTCTCCTATTAAGTCATATGCAATCATATTTTATATATTCAATTATCCTTAATTCATTCGATAATTGAACATTCCCTTCTTTCTTATATGTAGTGATTAATTCTTATTTAACAGGTATGAATTATAAAGGATTGTGCTCAAATTTGCAATTTTATAGTTTATAAATATTTATATTTTTTACATCACTATTTTCAAATTCAATCAAATGTGTCATCGACTTTATTCTGTTATGATAATGGTAATACTGTTCATACATTTTCATGGATAATACAAGTAAAGGAGTTCGCAATAAGATGTCAAACAAAGACTTATCATTATCTGTATTTACTAAAGAAAACTATAAAAACTTAAACCATACAGCAACTAATTTTAGAAATTCTATGTACGATGAATTAGAAGTTAATAAAGGTCGTTTTAAAAATTGTAATTTTGATGAAGGTATTTTCAAAAATATTAATGCTATTTCTAATAGTAAAGTGGTTAATAGCAGTATGAATGATTGTATTTTTGAACAAGTGAATTTTTATAAAAACCTCTTCAAAAAAATTTCTTTTGAAAATACAACTTTTGATGAAACAACGATCAATAATACGACATTCCAAGATGTTGTATTCGATGGAAATACTTTTAGTGAAGTTAAAATCACAGATACTGTATTTAAAAATGTTGTTTTTAAAAAGACAGAAATTAGCAATTCAACATTTGAAAATATCAAATTAAAACATTGCGTCTTTGATCATGTAACATTTAAAAATTGTAGCCTGCCTAAAAACATTGAAGAAGAATTAAAAAAACAAAATGTTGTTTTCGAAAATATTCAATAAATCATTATAACTGTGTACTTTGACTCAACTATGATGTCTAAGTACACTTTTTTATTGATGATTCAGTATGATTAATGCGTTATTGAATGTTTAAGAAGCTATTTTCATGGATATAAGCATACAAACTTAGGAAAGAAGGAATATAAATGACTCAAGATTCTAGTCAATTAAGTAAAGCACCAACCCCTGACAAAGCGGAGGATAATGCATTTTTCCCTTCCCCATATTCATTAAGTCAATATACTGCGCCTAAAACAGACTTTAATGGTGTTAATCATAAAAATGCTTATACTGGTGGCAAATGGAAAGTATTAATGATTGCCGCTGAAGAACGTTATGTATTATTAGAGAACGGTAAAATGTTCTCAACAGGAAATCATCCAGTTGAAATGCTATTACCGTTACATCATTTAATGGAAGCAGGCTTCGATGTAGATGTTGCTACATTAACTGGTTACCCTGTCAAACTAGAGCACTGGGCAATGCCTACGGAAGATGAAGCTGTACAAGAAACATATAACAAGCTAAAAGAAAAGTTAAAACAACCTAAAGTATTATCTGAAGTTATCAAAAATGAACTTGGTCCTGATTCTGATTATATTTCACTCTTCATCCCTGGTGGACATGCTGCTGTTGTTGGTATTTCTGAAAGTGAAGATGTTCAACAAGCTTTAGATTGGGCATTAGATTATGATAAATTTGTTATCACATTATGTCACGGCCCTGCAGCATTATTATCTGCTGGATTAAATAGAGATAAATCTCCATTTGAAGGGTATTCTGTATGTGTCTTCCCAGATGCATTAGATGAAGGTGCAAATATCGATATCGGTTATTTACCTGGCAAACTCAAATGGTTAGTCGCTGACTTATTGACTAAACAAGGACTTAATGTTGTAAATAAAGAAATGAGTGGCCAAACTCACCAAGATCGTAAATTATTAACTGGTGATAGCCCACTCGCTTCTAATAAACTTGGACTTCTTGCAGCGGATGCATTAGTAGAAGCCGTCCAACAATCATAAGTAATTAATTTATTTTCATGCCCTAGATACATTCGTAATGATGTACCTAGGGCTTTTTTATGACTAAACCATTCAATGTTGAAATTTATATATTGTTTTTGTATAATATTTTTAAATATTCTGACATTTGTTCTTTTACATAACTTCAAGTCAAAAGTGAGAGAGGTATTTTTTATGCAACCGATCATTCACGATTTCTTATTAGCACTAGGTCTGATTCTACCTTTAGGTGCTCAAAATGTATTTGTATTTAACCAAGGTGCAAATCAAAAGAAATTAACTAAAGCATTACCAGTGATTGTCACAGCTGGCTTATGTGATACTACTTTAATTGTGTTAGCTATTTTAGGCGTGTCCTTAATCTTAATGTCTCTACCTATTTTACAGTTAGTCATTTATATCATTGGTCTCGCCTTTCTATTATATATGGCATGGTCATTATGGAATGAAAAACCTAGTCATTTAGAACATATGGAACCCATGAGCCCCAAAAAACAAATCGGCTTCACGTTATCCGTATCATTACTTAATCCTCATGCGATAATGGATACAATTGGTGTCATTGGAACAAGTGCTTCTATGTATCATGGCACAGAAAAGATATTATTTGCTGGCGCTACTATTTTAGTCTCTTGGATTTGGTTTATCTTATTAGCGATTCTCGGTAAAATGTTAGGTTCAGTCGATAAAACAGGTAAATATATTATTATTCTAAATAAAGTTTCAAGTGTTATCGTACTCATCGTAAGTTGTATTATTATCAAAAATATCTGGCACATTTTGGCCAATTAATATAAACAGGGCTTATCGAAATTTAAATTTCAATAAGCCCTGCTTCATTTAATTACATTAGAATCATTGTAAATGATTAAAATAATTGAACAATAAACACTAAAATAATCACTACTGGCATTACAAATTTAATTAAATAGTACCATGGTAAAAATAATTTGAATTTGTCTCTTCCAAAGTTTTCTTGTAGTAACTTTTTATCTAATAATTGCCCTACAACTAATGTTGTGCCAAGTGCACCTAGAGGCATTAATATATTCGAAACAACAAAATCCATATTATCGAATATTGTTCCTGCGCCAAATTTAACGCCACTCAAACTTCCAAATGATAGTGTAGCTGGAATGCTAATTAAAAAGACAAGTATACTTGCAATCAATGCGACTGGTTGACGTTTTGTATTATCATTTTTTGTAAAATTAGAAACGTTTAATTCCAACAATGAAATGGATGATGTCAACGCTGCAAACAAGAATAAAATTAAAAAGATTAGATAAAAGGCAATACCAAAGTGCATTTTATCAAATACAAGCGGTAGTACTTTGAATAATAGTCCTGGACCTTCTTGTGGTTGATAACCAAATGTTTTCAATGCAGGAAAAATAGCTAATCCCGCTAAAACTGAAACTAAAATATTCATCAATACAATGGAAATCGCTGATGATTTAATGGTCATTGTCTTTGGTGCATAACTTGCGTAAGTAATCATTCCAGTTGTTCCTAGAGATAATGTAAAGAATGATTGTCCTAACGCAAACAAGATACCTTCCATAGAAATATCTTCCACTCTAGGTTGTAACAGGTATCGTACACCTTCTATCGAACCATCTAAAGTTAATGATTTCACCACTACAATAATTAAAAAGATAAATAACAGTGGCATCATGATTTTGGATGCTTTTTCCAAACCCTTTTCTACACCTAACATAACAATGATCATCGTTAAGAAAATAAAAATACCCTGTCCTAAAACAGTAAGCCATGGATTACTTATCATTGCTTCAAAATTGAGTTGTGTCAGATGAGAAGTATTCAAACTTAATATTTGCCAAATAACATTCCCCATGTAAATAATAATCCATCCGCCAATGACACTATAGAAACCAAATAATATAAAAACTGCTAAATTCCCGTTCCACCCAATCACATTGAGCCATTTTTTACCTGTGAGTTTACTATAGATTTGAGTTGTATACGTTCTCCCCATTTTTCCTACTGTAAATTCCATAATTAATAATGGTAGCCCTACAAAAATAGTAAAAATTAAAAACATTAATAAAAAAGCACCACCACCATATATACCAGACATATAAGGAAATTTCCACATTGCCCCTAATCCAATTGCGGAACCGGCACTTGCTAATATAAACCCAGTAGAGGTTTTCCATTCTGATTGCTTACTCATATTCACTCACTTCCTTTAATGCGTTAAAGCGTTTATGTACTTAAGTAATACTTTATCATTAGTTAGTGATAAGTGCAATATTCATGCAAATTGTCAGAATAATAAAAAAAGAATAGTTCATAACGTTGCCTTTCATTTAATACATTGATTAGCATCAGTTATGACTATTCTTTATATTTTAATCTTCGCTACTATAAGTAATCCTTTGGCCATCATTTACTTCTTCAATTTCTAAACTTTCAATATGATCGACATTAATATAATGTATTGAATCACCTTTTTCTAGATAAAGATAAGGTAATTCATCAAACTCATCTATAATTCTTCTAACACATTTGTCCTTATCGATGCCCTTATCAAAAGTCTTAAATTCTGTATATCTGTGGCCCGAAATCGTAATATAGGTTAATAAAAATGTTCTCGTCACAGTTGAACACCACCTTATTGCTAGTATTTATTTTTGAGTGAAAAACTCAACGATATCTTGTTCTAATGCATCTCTTCCTTCACCGTGGGTCATTAAATGTTGATTTAGTGGAAAATCTTGAATTGATTTATTATCGCTACTAATTTGATTAAAAATATAGTGCGCACTTTCCTCATAAGCCGCTTCATCTTGTCCACCATACAAAATTCTAGCAGTCGATTTAATATCATGTAAATTTGACATAATATCATTAATAACACCTTGAAATACTTTAATTTCATCTTGATATTGATTGATTTGGGCTAATGATTCAACACTCTCATCCTCAGACAGTCTCATTATCTGATTCATGCGTTTGCCATATTTTTCTAAGCGCCAAGCAATACCAGCTTCTGTTTTCTCGCTAGGTGCAGACATCACTACGATACGATTTAATTCAACATTTTCAGCTAATCGTAATGTAAATAATCCACCTAACGATACACCGGCTGCATTAATGACTTCGTACCCTTCTTCCTTTAAAAACTGATACGCTTCTTTCACACATGCCCACCAATCGTTAACATCATACTTAATAAACTGTGTAACCGGTAATCCATGACCAGGATAGTTAGGTACATAACACGTGAATCCTTGTTCATGCAGCGTTGTAGCAAGGTGCTTCACGTCTTTAACAGTACCTGTGAATGAATGTAATAATAGTATAGCTTGTTGACTTGTCCCTTTTAAATAAAGTGGACTTGGTGATTTAATATTCATCATAAAATAACTCCCCTAGTTTTAATTATCGTATAGACAACGAAACGTGCCTTTATATCAATTCTCATTTTAAAATTATCAATGTATCGCATCTTTGTTCTTTTTAAACTTGATTCGCTCAAACAGTGGGTAAACCATTAACCATAAAGCTATCCAAGTTAAACCTAATGTCACGCCGCCAACCACATCTGACAGATAATGCGCATGGAAATATAATCGACAAATCAAAACGCTTATCCATAATATTAATGCAAGACCGCTCAAAATAGCTTTCAAACCCGCTCTTTTGATTAAAGGTATCACCACAATCAATAAAGTCACAAAAAATAATGTACTCGCATTAGAGTGGCCACTTGGAAATGAAAACCCTGAATCAATAGGTAAATGATTATACGGTCTCATTCGTTCGATTGTCATTTTAATCAAAATATTAATCAATGTTCCACTTAATATTGTGCAAATGAACCATATAGCTAAACGTGGATATTTAAATAATAATACTATTGTAATGATTACTGACATCACAATAACACCACTAACATCTCCGATTGTGGCACAAAATGTCATATAGTAGTTCAACATGTCTCCTTCAAATTGTCGTTGTGGCGTACCAAATGTAGTAGTAAACCAATCTAATGAATGGCTATCTACAAATTTTAAAAATGGTACATCTTGTATAACGCCGACAGTCATTAAAATAAATATCATAATACTTATGATAAATAAAGGAATAGTAAACATACCTGTTGTTGTCCGTCTATTTTTCATACTTTCTCCTTTATCTCTTTCTCTAGTTCAAATTATTCTTCTCTTCTATTTTATAGAAAATAAAAGGAAATTCGCTCAGTCTCGTGCCCTATTTATATCTTGTAATCGAATACGTTGTTGACCGTCTTCATCAAAATTATTCGGACTTAACCACTGTTCGAAACGTTCGTTTAATACCGGCCACTCCTTATCAATCATTGAGTACCATGTTGTATCCCTATTACGTCCCTTATATAATACCGCCTGTCTAAACATACCTTCATACATAAATCCTAACCTCAATGCTGCCTTTCTAGAAGGTTCGTTTAAACTGTCACATTTCCATTCATATCTACGGTACCCTAATTGTTCAAACACATATTTAGCTAATAAATATTGAACTTCAGTGGCGACTTTCGTCTTTTTTAATTGATTTGAATAATGTACATTTCCAACCTCTATCTTGCCATTAATCGAATCGATATTCATTAGTGATAAGTAACCTAATGCTTTTTGACAGTTATGATCAATAATTGCAAAGTAATACGAGTTTACATTAGACATTAAACCTTTAATATAATCTGCAAAAACATCGTAATCATGGATGGGTTCGCTAAACAAATAAGTCCAATTTGCATCATTATCTTCATTGCATAATACGTTAAACAAATCATTAATGTGTGATTTACTTAATTTAACTAATGAACTATACCGTCCGTCTAATTGTTTAATATCTGGGAAATTTAGCGGTTCAAAATCTGTTACTGACTCACCTATTGGTTGATGATGTATATTCTTTTTCATAAACAACCATCCCTTCATTTTTGAAATCTTAATATGTATTATAACTGATTCCGTTCTATTACGTGCTTTATAATAATCGATTATATAATATGAAATGAAATACTATAGTATTGTTTATTTCTAATACCTTTTGCATATAAAATATTGTATAATTGAAATAATTATAAATTTCAAATATATGACTATCACACATTAAACCTTGTACTACATACAATAATTCTATGTGCTTGATAGTAGGGAAGGCATTCGTTATGAGCAAAATAATTATGATTTATCTCGCATTATTAATTACATTATTTCGCTTTTTCTTACCTATCCATCCGTCATTCGAAACATTATTATATTGGCTATTTATTCTTTATATGATACCAATCATTTTATGCATCATTGGTTTCAAAGGTGACAAATTAATTGCCACTATGATTATGATTCCAAACTTATTAGGTATTATTTATCGACTGTATGTCTACGTTATGTACTTGATATATTTGAAATAAAAAAACAGTATGACCTCTTTCATTCTCGTAAGATCATACTGCTCTATATAATTTAACCTTGGTTAATCAGCTTCTCAAAATTATCTTCTAATTTAAATACAATTACTCTCTCTCCAGTAACTGTACTCAAATCACTATGAAAGCTACTTACTTTGACACCAGTAATTTCAAATATAAGATCATTGAGATCATCTTGCCCTGACTCCACTAATTCAGATCTTGTTCGTTTGATATTCAACAATCCTTCATTGGTTTCACACACACGATATTCTGCAGGTGTTAATATACCTTGTAAATTGATAATGACCATATCTCTTAATATATCTGTCTTAACCGATAATGAACCTCTACCTAAAAAATCTTTTTCCCATTGCGTGATGGCTTTACTGATTTCAGCTTCATATACACCTTTAGATTTTTTCATATAGACGACTCCTAAACATTGATTAATTATAGTTTAACATCTTATCTTTGATTCGGAAATAACATGATTATCTCTATAATCAACAATTACTTTTTTACATACCGCCTATATTTTACCAATCTTTCCAACTATTATGTTCATCTATACTTGCTAGTCTCACCCATCCATGGTCTACTTTTTGTGCAAATTTCTGATTTTCAGTAAGTAATCTTTGAATATGTGTGTCTGGTGCTTGAATAACCACTAATAAGCGTACTGGGGAATGATAAATCTCATTATCTTGTGCCATCACTGATTGCCATGGTAAACCATACATTAAATCACTAGAGTTACCTTGCATGACACCAAGTCCAGATGTTACAGATTGTGTTCTTTTATTACCACTGCCATAAAAATGAGGTGCCACAGTAGACGCGTAATATTGTAAGTTAATCCATTGTGCAACAAGCGCTGGTCCTGAAATAATTGTATTTAGAATATGGCCATCTTCATCTTGTGTCCAATCATAATTATGCAAGAATGCACGTGCTTCTAAATTACTGTTTTCAGTAATCGAACGTTTCCCAATAATGAATTCTGCGTTTTTAGCTAAGCCCCATTCAGGTCTGATTTCACTCCAGTCACTTGCATATTGATAGGCTTCAGCAACTGGATCTTTATGCACTTTATCTAAGTTAGGTAAATGTGCTAAACGCTCTAAATTAGACTTATAACTCACTTGAGGCATAACCGATTCTAATAAATCAAATGCCTGTTGTGCACTTTGCGTTAATTCTGGTACATAAATCCACTCTAATTCATCTACAGAGGTTTTATGTTCGGCTGCTACAAATACAGTTTCATCTGGTATGATGATACCGTCTTCTTTAAGTGCTGTTCTGACTGATGTTTGATTACATAATATCGCTAATAATTTAGCATTGAATCCGCTAGACGCGCCACCACAAGCACCACATTCTAGAGAAGAATGATATGGATTATTATGCGATTCACTACCGTGTCCACCTAAAACAACAAGCGGTGCAAAATCTTTAGTTAAATCCATTAATTGTAATGCTTGCTTACTAAATTGAATTTGTTCTTCTTCTGTTAATCCAATTGGTAATTCCGAATAAACATGATGTTCACGAGCAATTGATAATTTTGTCTCAGGTTTTTGAAGCCATTTCTTTTTAAATCGATGGACAAACTGCCTAGCTTGAGTAGGTATGAGTGTATTAGCAATCGTATTTATACTTAAGAACGGACCGCTTAATTCTGGTAATAATAAACTAGGCAATACATTATGTTTCATTAATTTAAATGTATAAAACATTGAAGTGATCGTATGTTGTTGTTGCTGATAACGTTCTAGTTGATGTCGTTCTGCATATTCTTGAATTTTATATGCTGGCGGCACCATCACTGGTAATGATTCATGCTCAAATTGTGCGTCAATCACTTCTTTTTTTATAGGTAAACCAAAGAATCCTGCAATACCAATCGTTTCAAATGGTCCTTCACCTTCAAGATGACGACGAAATGGTTCAGAACGGACATCGATACAAAATGCTAACTGTGCTTGTATCTTTTGAGACTCATTTTCAGATTGCGATTCATAAATTGTATTGACTAAGTCACGTTCATGCGTTTCTTCCCAAGCGTTAAGCCATAAATTTTGAAAATATTGGCGCTGAAATTGACGCGCAAAATTTAAATATCTCAACTTTAATTCATCTGACAAATCAATCCATTCTTCTAACGATAATTCCGCATAAAACATAAACGCACTCACTAATTCAATTTCTTTATGATGATGTAGCTCTGATAATTGAAATTGGTCTTTGGTAGTGGTTAATAATATCCATTCAGTAGCTAATCTGATTGCTACATAATCTGTTAACAATTGACGTTCTGATTCATTTTCTTCTGCTCTGTAATACATCATCCCTGCCCATCCAGGCAAAGCCAGTAACTGACCTTCTATATAAGATTGCCAATGATTTTTAGAAATATCTAACTTTGATAATACATGCTTAATTAATTCATGTGACTTTGATGGCAAATGACGAATCAATTGTCTAGCTGCTTTAGTTAAAGCAGGATCATGTTGTGCTAAATGTAACCATGCTGTATAAAAGCCTTCTTCTCGTTTAGGCATCGTCCAACTTGATTGAAATTGATCTAAGTACAATTTAGACCACTTGATGATATGTACATCTACCTCATCAATTAACATTTCATTTTGATGATTTACACGGTCCGCACTCTTAGGTCTATGTAAATCTGTTGGCTTATTCTTTTTAATTTGATTAGGTAATGAATTCAAAATATCATGGCGTATTTGATTTCCTAAAAAGCGATCTGGCACACGCTTAATATATTGGATGTTTTTGATATAGCGTTTTTCAAGGTCTGTTTCAATGTTGATTTCCGACGTTTGAAGCGCATCATTTAATAAAGATTCAAAAATATCTATATCTATTTCCCCATGTGCTTTAGCATCTTCGATAGCATTGTAATTAGGATACATATCAACATCTCTAATATCCTTCAACCATGTTGCCACTTCATTAAAAGTTTGATTTTCTAAACCTTCCCAAGGATTTCTTGCGGCGAAAATTGAAATCGGAGATAACGGTGTAATGACACGTTTCGCTTCTGAGACAATCATTTCTATATCATTCTGTTGTTGTGAATTAACCATAGTTTTCACCCTTTTATAAATACTTTTTCAAATAGTTCGGATGGCTTTCAATGGAAGCAGATTTTGCTTCACCCAATTTAACTAGCCATAAATACAACACAGCAAAGGTATGTGAATTTCGATGATGTGCTACCCAAATACTTAGAATGCTTCCAAATACAATGATACCAATGCTTAATATACTACTTAGTAATGGTGGATGTGTCACACTTATATGCACTGTGTTTAATAAATAATTAAAGAAATGATGTGTCACGATATAAACTAAAGCAACAATAACAATCATGCCGATACCAATCAGTTTGCCCATTGCAGATTTACTAAACGCAACGAGTTGATTCCATGACACCATTAATGACCATGCTAAAATTAATGCACTAATCAATTCATATGCGCTGTGATCGCTATTAAACCAAAAGACAAATGCAATCACTATCGCTAACAATCTGCCAAGTACAATCCAACTATATGATTGCTTAGCTGTAAGTGGTGTAGGAATATTAAACCTACCTACAACTGAACCAGATTGTAAAAATAATGTAGCCTTAAATACACCGTGCAACACTAGATGTATAATAGCTGCTGAATAAGCACCTAATGCACATTGTACTAACATAAAGCCCATTTGACTCATCGTCGATCCAACAAGTTGTCGTTTATAGTCAACATGAACTAGACTTATCCCTGAGCCTAACAATACAGACACACTCGCAATTAATAACAACACTGTAATAGCAATTGGGTTATCAAATACCGGGGAGAATCGAGTTAATATAATGCCACCAGCATTTACTATGCCTGCATGCATAATTGCTGATACAGGTGTAGGTGCCGCAACAGATTCTATCAACCAACTTTGGAAAGGAAACTGAGCTGCTGGGATAATCACTGCAAGCACAATAAATAAATCAATAATCAATTTCATACCAAAAGACATGTGACTATAATCAACAGCTACTGCGTCGATATACCAATGACCTGTTGAAACAAATAACAATAGTACGGCAATTACTAATGATAACCATCCAACGACAAACAATTTAGCTGAAATTTTCGCTGCCTCATGTGGCACTTTCCAGAATCGATTGACTCTAATTAATAAAGTCAGACACAACAACGTTGCGCCCCAACTTAAAACCATTAGTCTTAGATCCCCACTTAACCAAGCTACAGACGCAAATACAGTAATGAGTGTAAACAGTGGAAAATATTGTCGATAGTTTTTATCACCAAGTAAATAACGCACACAAAACTTTTGAATAATAAAACCTAATATTAAAATAAAACTCCCCATTAACCACGCTAATTTATCCAACGTAAAAGGTCCAATGATCACTGAATTATTTACAGTAAATAATCCAATAAGACCTACTATGATTGGTAAAACAATAATATACATATGTATCTTGATATATTGCGTAGGAACTGAATCAGATAAAAATATTAAGCCACTTAACATCGCTAGCAACAGTGTAATAAGAAACAAAATTAAGAGTACACTCATACTTACTCTAGATACCTCCTTTATAAAGATTCGATCATTTGAATTTATGCATAATAAAAAGCCTACAATAGTCACTTCCCCAACTTTTACAAATGGGAAACTTGCTACTGTAGGCTTCATTTCAACTTGAAATATGATCATTAAGGTTTCAACATTAAACAAATATTAAGGCACACTTTCTAGCTAAAAAGTATGCGTATTAACGTACTGTCTATACATGTTAAACTCTTTCATTTATTAGATTGATTATATTTCCATTTAAAAAGCTACCTGTTTATCAACATATCCGTTCAAACGTCAATTACTCCTTTTCTTTCGATATACACTTAAAAATCATTAGCATATATCGCTAGCTAAGGCTTAATTCTACTTTTGAGCATAACAATATAAATATAGTTGATTATATTTATTATGTCAAACCTCATACAAATTAAATCTCTTTCCCCTAAAAACCCATTATATTACAACTATAAAACAGCTTTGTAAAGCTTGTGTAAACGATTCCAAAACAGTGCACACTTAGGCATGAGAGACTGTACTGTTTTCATATAAATGGGCCACTTATGACCTCTAACATACGAGTTAGGAAATTTCATCATATCTACTGAATATCCTCGTTACAATGTAATTAACAAATCAATCGAGGGAGGTAATTATCATGGGAATCATTTCAGGTATTATTTCTTTAGTTAAAACAATCATCGACCTTGTTAAAGGCAACAAATAATTCGTATTATTACTTGCTATACGAACTTAGATATCACTAAAAATTGAAATTGGAGGGATATAATCATGGGAATCATTTCAGGTATCATTTCTTTAGTTAAAACAATCATCGACCTTGTTAAAGGCAACAAATAATAAGATGACTTAAAAACTTGTACAAACCCAAAATAAACTACAATTGATAGAAATGGAGGACTAAATTATGGAAATCGTAACAAGCATCATTTCAATTATCAAAACAATCCTTGGCTTCTTCAAATAATAAATAATGATACATAAAAGAGGTGGGACCTATCGTCCTACCTCTTTTAGTTTGGCCATTAACATCTATTTCATAGTTAAAATATAAAATCAAACAATGTCTTTATCGTATCGTTTTCGATAATGATAAATATACCTAACCCTATATAAACAACTGCCATAATCCAACGATTAAATTTTTCAACGATTTCTCCAATATCCTTAATATCAGCTAACCGTTGTGCTGTATAAATAAGTACAAAAATAAGAATAACGAATACAATTAGCGTCACAATAAGCTGACTGAAATTTAAAGATACAAAGTAAGGTACAAACAGACCTATATTATCTGCACCACAACTTGCTATCGTTACCAGAGCAACAATTCCCACTAATTTTGACAAACCCTTATCATTTAAAGCGTCTTTTGCTCTTTTTTCTCCTTCACAATCATCAAAAATTGCAACTTTAATGCCTAAATAAATGGGTATTAAACCTAATAATCCTAGCATCCATTTTTCAGGAACATAGTGTAATACAAATGCGAAAAATAAACTAATGATAATTAACGTCATCGATCCTAAAAATTGTCCTATATAAATGTCTCTATATTCCTTTTTAGTATGAGCTCTAGCGAAATATATCAATAAAATGACTAATAAATCAATCGCCGTTGCTGTGTATAAAACTATTGCTGTAAATATAATTGAAAGCACTAATATCACACTCCATCTATACATAGCTATTGTACATCATCTAATTTCATTTCTTAACATCGGTCATAGATAACATAAAAAAAGAGATTAGAACATCATTAAGCTCCCCCACTTTAAAAGCAAAGTGTGACACCTCGATATCAGGAACTCTCAGATTAGGTTACAATACGTCAAAAATTAAGAAGCATCTGGTTTAAATGTAATATTTAACGCATCGATTAGATCCTAAAGAACTTTGTTCTAACCTCTTATTGGATAAAATGATTTTTCTTTATAATAAAAATTATCATATCTATATAAGAAAAGATATAGATATTTCGTGAAATTATTTGGTAATGCCATATTTTTGATATATAAACATGTTTCTGGTAACTATAGATGAAAGGATTAATATTTGAACCTTTATCCTAAAATTAACAAATGATCATTTTGTTAGTATCATTAAATAATTATAAAAAGATTTAAGTTTTCTATTGTAATGCAACTTATTTCGCATATAATTGGGGGTAACAAAGGTTAAAAAATGATAAACACACATTTCAAATGATTTTATACTAAACAAACACAAAGGGGATTTATATTTTGTCATATTTCAAACCAATTAAAACATTGATTTGTAGCACATTAATCGCTTCACTTGCAATGTCTGCAACAGCCACAATGTCACATCAAGCACATGCAGATAACGATTATTATTATCGTGATGGATTAAATTATCCTTCCGATCAACAAGCATATCAAAAAGCTAAAAAAATTAGTAAGCGTTCGATTAGCATTCAACATTACACGAAAGCGAATCAAAATAATTTAAAAGCCATTGGTCGAGTATCGAACATGAACGGTCACAAAGGGAAAGGGAAAGATTCGATGGGGACAGGCACTGTTATTGGTGATCATACTCTAATTACAAATGCACATGTCATTGATGATAAAAATGGAAAAGCCGCTTCCGCTAAATATATTACTTTCGCAATGAATCGTGATGACAAACATATCCCATATAAGTTCCATGCATCTGATGTAAAAAATTACCGCATTATGACATTGCTATTGTACACACTAAAGAAAAAATGTCTAAATATGCTAAGCCTATTCGTATCGCATAAGATAAAGAAATTAATAGTTTGAAATTTAATACACCACTATATTCATTAGGCTACCCTTGGCAAAATGGTGATAATACGAAAGCCTATTACAGTCAATTAAGATTTACACAATTTTCAGCCAATGGTACTGAAATTATGACTAAAGATATCTTTAGAGCAGGTGCCTCAGGTTCTCCAATGTTAGATAGCAAATATTCTAAGATTTATGGTCTGCGTACTTACGGTTATAATCTATGGAATAATTCTACTGACAAATACGCCAAACAAGAAATGGCAGGCGGTGAATCATTTAAAGGTAAAGCTGGTCAATTTGTAAAAGATAATATTAAATAATATCAAAAGGTACGCAAATCACTACAATTATCATCTAAAGTAGTGTCATTGCGTACCTTTATTTTTATATGTTTTTTTCACGTGAAACTTTTTTATTCATCAATTGTAATTATTGTTGTGTGATAGTCCAATGATATGGGTCTGAAAATTGTGACCAGTCTGCATCAATTTCACGACTATCTAATAAACACTGATCGAGTGATTTAACTATCTCTTCTTTCTCTAAATCTGTTCCAATAATTACAAATTGTGTATGTCTATCTCCATATTCAATATCCCATTCTTTTGCAACATCTGGACGTTCTTCCAAAATACTTTCCTGTTGTGTTCTAGACATACTAGCTACCCAATACGTCACTGGATGAATGGAGCATGATGACCCTGCTTGTGATAACAGGCAAGCAACTTGATTATATTGTGCTAACCAGACAATACCTTTAGCCCTTACAATGTTATCTGGCATTTGTTCTAACCATGCATTAAATCTTTCAGCATGAAATGGAAGTCGACGGCGATACACAAATGAAGAAATCCCATACTCTTCTGTTTCAGGTGTATGTTCAGCATGACCACCTTCTGTTAATTCTTTAATCCATCCTGCAGACTCACTCGCCTTTTCAAAATCAAAACGTTGTGTATTCAACACTTCTTTTAAATCTACTTCTGAATTAACTGTTTTAATGATCTTAGCATCTGGTTGCAATGTAGTTAAGATTTGTTCTAAACGTTCTAATTCTTTTTCGGAAACTAAATCCGTTTTATTGATAATCATTACATCACAAAATTCTACTTGGTCAATCAATAAATCAGCAATTGTTCTTTCATCTTCATCACTTACACTTTGATCACGATCTATTAATAAATCCTCTGAATTAATATCATTAATAAATCGATTTGCATCAACAACTGTAACCATCGTATCTAATCTACAAATCGCTGTTAAATCAATACCTAATTCTTCATCTATATATGAAAATGTCTGAGCGACGGGTACAGGTTCAGAAATACCAGTAGATTCTATGACAATTTGATCGATGCCACCTTTTTTCACAATACGTTCAACTTCTTTGAGTAAGTCATCTCTTAATGTACAACAGATGCATCCATTAGATAGCTCTACTAATTTTTCATCCGTACGTGACAAGCCCCCGCCTTCTGCCACTAAGTCTTTATCAATATTAACTTCACTCATATCATTTACAATAACTGCGATACGTCGTCCTTCTCTGTTTTGTAAAATATGGTTTAATAATGTCGTCTTACCAGAACCTAAATACCCACTTAAGACAGTTACTGGAATTTTAGCCATAATATACGCCCTCTCTTATTTGTAAATAGTAATTATTACGTTTTACATTCTATAGGGTTAATTCCGATTTATCAATAACGATTTTTATCTTAATAGGGCCATTCATCATATTATTTTTACAAATATAAAAAGGCATAGTCTTAAGCATCTAGGATTTTTACCTTCCCTAAATACTTTTAACTATACCTTTCAATACAAAGAATAATATATTAAATCAATTCATCTATCCGTTTAAAAAAGATTTTAATTGTTCATAATCTGCAGCACCTTGTTTAACGGCTGCTTGTGCTATTTCTTCTCTCATATCTGCATTCACAGTATTATATTGATATGCTTGTAAAATTGACACCACTTCGTCACTAGGTTTTACAACATAAACATCTTTCCCGTCAGCTTTCATTTGTTCTACGAGTTGATCAAGCGTATATGGTGTTTCAATTGGTAAGTTAGTAGTTAACACAATCACTTTATCTGCATCATCAACGACATCAGGATTTTCCATTGAATAAGACCCACCATCATAATAGTGGTATCCATTAATTGGAATCGGTTGCCATACACCTTGTAAGGCAGAACTCGCTGCTAGTGCATCTATTAATGCTACACCAGATTGTGCATTAAATACTTTACGTTCAGATGTCTCTAATTCTGTTCCGACAATATTTAGTTTGCCATTCCATTCTAACGGCACACTACCTAATCGATTTCTAATCATATCACGACGTGCGTCTAGTGATACATTGGGTTGAGTATTTTTAGAGATTTCTCCCATACCATCAACCCAAGCCTTAGTTGATTTACTTTCTTTCGCTAATTGATCAAACGCTTGGAATAATTCTCCCATTTCTTTATCAGAAATAGGTGTTGTTTCATTAACTTTTTCAATAATTTGCTCCTGCCAAATTGTATCCCAATCAATCATTGACGATATCGTTGTACTTACTTGAGACCCTGCAGATGTACCAATGATATAATCTACAGTTCTTAAATCGATCCCTTTATCAAACAATCCTTTTAAATATCCAATGTGAAATGCGATGCCATAATGACCGCCACCACTTAGTGCTAATGCTACTTTTGAATTCATATGAATTAACCTCTTTATCTTTTATATTCGTTTACAATTGTAACTGGTAATTACATGTAGGTAAATTTTTAAGCATTGTAGTATAAAAAAGTCCTCTAACCTATACGGTTGAGGACTATATCATAGTATCTTATTCCCATTCTATTGTGCTAGGTGGCTTAGAGGTAATGTCATAGACAACGCGGTTAACATGATCCACTTCATTAACGATTCGACTTGAAATCTTCTGTAAGACTTCCCAATCGATACGCGCAAAGTCACTTGTCATACCATCAATTGATGTTACAGCACGGATACCGACAGTGTGATCATATGTACGGTAGTCTCCCATAACACCTACAGATTGAATGCCTGGTAATACAGTGAAATATTGCCAAATGTCTCTTTCAAGACCTTCTTCTCGCACTACTTCTCTTAAAATCGCATCTGATTCTCGTACGATTTCTAATTTATCTTCCGTAATTTCACCAAGCACTCGGATACCTAAACCAGGGCCTGGGAATGGTTGTCTCCATACTAAATGCTCAGGAATACCTAATTCGATACCTAATGCACGTACTTCATCTTTGAATAACGTATTAATCGGTTCGATAAGTTCAAATTCCATATCTTCTGGTAAACCACCCACATTATGGTGAGATTTAATTGTTTGAGCTGTTTTTGTACCTGATTCAATCACATCTGTATAAAGCGTACCTTGGGCTAAGAAGTCTACACCCTTTAACTTAGATGCTTCGTCATCAAATACATAAACGAATTCATTACCAATAATTTTACGTTTCTGTTCTGGATCTGATACACCAGCTAATTTTTTCATGAAACGATCTTGTGCATTTACACGAATAATATTCATGTTAAAACCTTCACCGAATTGTTCCATAACCATGTCGCCTTCACCTTTACGAAGTAATCCATGGTCAACAAAGATACAAGTCAGTTGATCACCAATTGCTTTGTGTAGTAATACCGCTACTACAGATGAGTCAACGCCACCACTCATCGCACATAATACTTTACGATCTCCTACACGTTCACGAATTTTTTCGATTTCAATTTCGATAAAGTTTTCCATTGTCCATTCGCCTGTACAATTACAGACACGACGTACAAAGTTTCTTAAAAGGTCATTACCGTATTCCGTATGACGTACTTCTGGATGGAATTGTACGCCATAGATACGACGTGATTTATCTTCAATTGCAGCATAGTTTGTGCTTGGACTATCTGCAATCACTTCAAAGCCTTCAGGAATTTCAATGACTTTATCTGAGTGACTCATCCATACAGTTTGTTCAGATGGTAAACCGAAGAATAACTCGTCAGATTTTGCATTAATAATTGCTTTACCATACTCACGCTCATTAGCACGTTCCACTTTTCCGCCTAATAATTTAGTTGTAAGTTGCATACCGTAACAAATACCTAATACAGGGATGCCTAAATTATAAATTTCTGGATCAATAGTGAATGAACCTTCTTCATAAACTGAATTAGGCCCCCCAGATAATATAATACCTTTAGGGTTCATTCGTTTAATTTCTTCAATAGAAATTTCATGGTCGTGCAATTCGCTATATACACCCATTTCACGTATACGTCTTGTGATTAATTGGTTGTATTGGCTACCAAAGTCTAGGACAAGAATTAACTCTTGCTCTTTCGCCATTTCCATAATTGTCGTTCTCCTTTAAATCTATAGTTAGAATGAATAGTTTGGTGATTCTTTAGTAATTTGAACATTATGTGGGTGACTTTCTGCTAAACCAGCAGGTCCCATACGTGTAAATTGCGCTTCTTCACGTAACGTTTCTAAATCTTTAGAACCAGTGTAACCCATACCTGATCTTACACCGCCCATAAGTTGATAAATTGTATCTTGTAAAGGACCTTTGTATGCTGTACGTCCTTCGATACCTTCTGGTACAAATTTCTTAGGTGTTTTGTCTTCTTGGAAGTAACGGTCATTTGAACCTCTTTCCATTGCACCTAATGAGCCCATGCCACGGTATACTTTGTATTGTCTACCTTGGAATACTTCAGTTGCGCCTGGGCTTTCTTCCGTACCTGCTAATAGACTACCTAACATAACAGCATGTCCACCAGCCGCTAATGCTTTAATAATGTCACCTGAGAATTTAATACCACCATCAGCAATAATTGCTTTACCATGTTTACGTGCTTCAGTTGCACAATCGTAAACAGCTGTAATCTGAGGTACACCTACACCTGCAACGACACGTGTTGTACAAATTGAACCTGGACCGATACCAACTTTAACAACATCTGCACCCGCTTCAAATAAATCTTTTGTCGCTTCTGCAGTGGCAACATTACCAGCTACTAAAGTAATTTCAGGGAATTTATTTTTAATATGTTTAACTTGTTCAATAACACCTTTTGAGTGACCATGTGCTGTATCGATAACAAGTGCGTCCACACCTGCTTCAACTAATTTTTCTGCTCTAATGTCAGTATCTTTAGAAATACCGATTGCTGCCGCTGCTAATAATCGGCCATTAGCATCTTTTGCTGCATATGGGAATTCAAGCACTTTTTCAATATCTTTAATAGTAATTAATCCTTCTAAACGACCATTTTCAACTAAAGGAAGTTTTTCAATTTTATGTTCTTGCAAAATTGCTTCTGCTTCGTCTAGAGTCGTACCTACTGGAGCTGTGATTAAATCTTCTTTTGTCATAACATCTGAGATTTTAATAGAAAAATCTTCAATAAAACGTAAGTCACGGTTAGTTAAAATACCTACTAACTCTCTGTCATCTAAATTATTTACGATTGGTACACCTGAAATACGATATTTACCCATTAAAGCTTCTGCTTCATATACACTTTCGTCAGGTGTTAAATAAAATGGATTACTAATAACACCATTCTCTGAACGTTTTACTTTTTGTACTTCGTCAGCTTGTTCTTCGATACCCATATTTTTATGGATAACGCCTAGTCCACCTTGTCTTGCCATCGCAATAGCCATTTTAGATTCTGTAACTGTATCCATACCCGCAGAAATGACTGGGATGTTTAATTTAATTTTATCTGATAAGCGAACACTCAAATCAACATCGCTTGGTAGTACGTCTGATTGAGCTGGAATTAATAATACATCATCGAATGTTAATGACTCTTTAGCAAACTTATTTTCCCACATTTAAAAACAGCCTCCAATATTATATAGTTTGTTCTATTATTTCACATTTTCTTCACTTTGTTTATAGTTTATACCATTAAAAAAGAAATTTAAGATAATTGCAGAGATGGCACCTAACACAATACCATTTTGTGTTAACCAAGCAAATTGTTCTCCTAAACCTTTAAACGCTTGAGGTACAGCACTAATACCGGTACCTAAACCTACAGACACTGCAATAATTAATAAGTTATTTTGGTTTGCAAAATTAATATTACCTAAAATACTAACACCGTATGCCATTACCATACCAAACATCGCTATCATCGCACCACCTAAAACTGGTAATGGAATAATATTAGCTAAGGCACCTAGCTTAGGAATGCAACCACATATAAGTAATAAAATAACCATGCCATAGATAACTTTATTTTTCTTAGCACCTGATAAAGATACTAAACCAACATTCTGTGAATATGCTGTATAAGGGAACGCATTAAATAATGACCCAATCACAATTGCAAGACCTTCCGCAGTGTAACCCTTACGAAAATCTTTTCGTTCTAATTTCTTCCCAGTAATCTCACTTAAAGCGTGATAGACACCAGTAGATTCGATTAAACTCACCATAGCGACAATAAAGAACACTAAAGTTGCACCTAAATCAAAGCCAAAGCCTGAAAAACGAAATGGCATAGGAATACCTACCCAATGTGCTTCACCTACTTGCTTAACATCTACAAGACCAAAGATTGCTGCTAACACTGTTCCAATGATTAATCCAATTAAAATTGCAATTGATTTTAAAAATCCTGTCGTAAATCGTTGCAAAATCAGTATCACAATGAGTGTAACCCCACCTAATACTAAATTCTTTGGATCACCATAGTTTTTAGCACCTTCTCCACCAGCTAAATAATTCATTGCCACTGGCATTAAATTGATACCAATAATCGTCACAACACTTCCTGTCACGACAGGTGGGAAGAACTTAACTAAATGAGAGAAGAATGGTGCAATGATAATCACTAAAATACCTGATAAAAATAATGAACCATATAATACGCCTAGTCCTTTTGTCTGTCCAATTAAAATCATGGGTGCTACTGCTGTAAATGTACACCCTAATACAATTGGTAATCCTGTACCTGTGACTTTGTTCACTTGTAAGAATGTCGCTACACCACACATAAAAATATCGACTGTTACTAAATATGCAATCTCTTCTGGTGTGAATTTCAAACTTGTTCCTACAATAATAGGAACTAAAATCGCGCCGGCATACATCGCTAATAAATGTTGAATACTAAGAATGAAATTTTTCATTATTTTTCACCCAATAACGTCACTTTATTACCTTTTAATGATGCTACTTTACATAAAGATGATACGTTTAGACCTTCTGCTTCAAGTCTTTGTCGTCCATTTTGGAAACTTTTCTCAACAACGATACCAACACCTGCTGTTTTAGCGTTAGCTTGTTTAACAATATCGTTTAATCCAAGAGAAGCATCACCATTTGCTAAGAAATCATCAATAATTAAAACAGTATCGTTTTCCCCAAGGAATTCTTCAGAAACAATAACCGTGCTTGTTTTATTCTTAGTAAAAGAATGAATATCTGTTTGATAAAATCCATCCTTTAAAGTACTTGGTTTAGCTTTTTTAGCAAATAAGCAAGGTACATCAAAATGGAATGCTGCCATTATTGCTGGCGCAATACCTGATGCTTCAATAGTTAATATTTTTGTAATTCCTTCATTCTTGAATTGTTCAAAGAATGTTTGCCCTACTTCATTCATTAACTTTGCATCAATTTGATGATTTAAAAAACCATCTACCTTAAGTATCTTTTCATCGATGACTACACCATCTTCTTTTACTTTACGTCCTAACGACTCCACCCAGAAAACCTCCTCAAAATTATGTAATCCATAGACTTGTTGATACAAAAAAATCCCCAAACTTTCAATAAGTTTCAGGATCTATGAGGGAACGTGCAATACATTGCGTATAATTGCAAATAAAGAAGTAGATACGCCAAATTAATCGATAATTAAAAATGTATACAATAAGATATAGAGGTCGTTTGTATGCTATTTAAAGAAACTTATATCAACGACACATTACACTAGTCCTTCGTGTTGTTTGAACGATTTAAACTGCTCCTAAGTATTGAATTGTTACCCATAGTCATGTCGTTCAAGGCGACATGGTAGAAACTTCTAAAGCCATATTCTTCAGATTATATGAGTCATATAAATTATTTAATGATGATAGCAAATTTTAGCTACTTTTTCAATATCTATTAAATTACGATCATCGTTGAATTAACAGTATTTTTACTGAAAGCGTTTGATATATAATTCAAAATTAAATTTGGTAGATAAAGTAGTAAAATTATATATTTATATAAACAAAAGTTTTATAATTGAATGGTAAGGGTATAGATTTTGAAAGTAGAGAAAATATAAGGGGCGATAATCATGGCAGAAATTACAGTAGTAAAAGACAAATCAGAATTATACAACGTGATTAACCAAAAGAAATCTGAAGGCTATTTAGAAAGTGAATTAGCGGTTATTAGTCGTTCAAAATTACATTTAGATGATTTACACGACTCTCAAATTAGTTTAATTGCTACAAGCGGCTCATTCAGTGATCGCATGTCTAGATTACTTATCGGTGAAGATGGTGAACAAGCTGTTCTTACAAGATACGATTTAACTGATGAAGAAATCGAAAATCATAAACAAGATATTCTAGACAACAAAATTTTAGTTGTTGCAAGACGCGACCGTTCTTCTCATAACGAAGTAGAAGAAAATAATGCAGCTTACGAAGAACTTGATATCACACATTATGCTGCTGAATCTAAAGGCCCAAAAGCTTAAGACAATCTCGTGAAAATGAAATGGATATAAAAAGGACACCATAACTTGTACGCTAAGCCGTTTAAGTTGTGGTGTTTTACTTTATAAATTTATCCATTAACAGAAATAAACATATGCTATAATTTAAAAAATATATTTTTGGGGGTGCCATGATGGAATTTAAAACGATAACGTCTGTTAAAGATCCATATTTCAAAGAAGCATTACAAATTTACGACGCAAAGTTAGATATTAGCCTCACCGAAGACAGCCATATTTTTAAACAATCATTAGAAAACAATAAAACCGAAAAGGATTATGCCTTTATCGTTGGCATTGAAAATAATGAAGTAATAAGCATGGCAACAGCACATTATGAAGCGACTACTAATTCCGCCTTTCTTATATACCTTATTACCAAAAATAAAGACAATCATGATGAGGTAATGTCTATGACCTTGGATAAAATCGAGGAGCAACTCAATGTCTACGCTAATGAAATTCATGATCGAAACATTAATTTTATTATGATGGAAGTACCTAAAGAACCACTAACAACTGATGAAGAAACAAACAAAGTGCTTGAGCGTCGTCGACAGTTTCTCTATGAACATCAATTTGAAAAACAAAGTGAAATTGATTATATTCATCCCAATTATACAACCGACGAAAATCCGAAAGACATCGACTTATTTATCAAAGCCAATATTGTCTTATCCAAAGATATTTACGGTACAAGTGTGAAGTCTAATTATATTTTGAAATATGTCTTTGCTAATGGCATTTCAAGAGAGATTATATACCCTCTATTAGAAGAGATGAATTTAAGAAGCCCACTTTAACATTACTTGAAATCAACTATAATTAACGGTAAACTATCATATGAGGTAAGACTGACGTTTCACTAACCGAAGACAAACGTCAGTATACATAAACCATATATGAAAGGACTTTATTAATGTTAACTAAAGAATTCGCACAACGCGTCGAGCTAAGTGAAAAACAAGTCCGTAAAATTGTCCAACATTTAGAAGAACGTGGCTATCAACTTAGTAAGACAGAGTACCGTGGACGTGAAGCTACTGATTTTAAAGAAGAAGATATCGAATTATTTAAAGATATCGCAGATAAAGTAAAACAAACGAATAGCTATGACTTAGCATTTGAAGAACTTGAAAAAGAAAAAGACTTCCTTCAAGTATTAGTAAAAGAAGATAATAGTCAATTACCTACTGATCAGAATATTTCACCACTAGTTGAAGACTTACGTAGTGAAATACAAAAAATGCGTGAAGAACGTCAAATGTTAGGTCAAATGATTAGTCAAGTGCACCATCAACAACAGGAACTTAAAGAGTTACAAAATCAAATCACATCTAAAATTGATGCAAATACTGAATCATTAAAAGCTATTCAAACAACTCAAGATGCAATCCAGTCAACACAGCAATCTCACACTAAAAAATTAGATGAACAACAAGCTATTGCTTCTGAATCAAGTGCAAGTCATCAGTCAAGCCAAAGTCATCAACCTAAACAATCTACGTCACTTACATCAAGTGAAAGCAATTCAGTAGCAGCAACTTCCACTTCAACATCTCAACATTCAAATAGTTTGAGCAAAGCTAACGAAGTGACAAAAAGTGAGAGTACTTCATTAAGTACATCTGAGCAATCAACAGCTCAATCAGAATCAACATCATACACTACTTCAGAGTCTCAAGTTTCAAATACAAATAATCATACCGAGTCACAATCATCTCCTCTAGGCCACCCAGAACCTAAAGAAGAGAAAAAAGGCTTTTTCGCAAGATTATTTAACTTATAGTAAATATAAGGTGAAGATAAGTTAAGACAAAAGTGTGTCACTTTATGTCTCAACCAATGCTTCACCTCTTTTTTATGTCAATATCTTACTTATAATCTTATATTGATGTTATAATATATAATACTAAATATATATAAATAATGTTTTACGCTATATCACAACAAAGGACTGACACACTATGAGAAAAGCGACACAATCATTAATCAAAAATCAGTTTAAAAGAAAAACCTCCTTTTTAACTAAACCAATTAAAACATTTAATAAATCCCCATACTTCAAAAAAGTGATGACCTATGCACATTACTATGAAAAGAATAACGTTAATCCTTCCCACATACTTTATCAAGTGACCGATGGCAAAAGCATGACTGATAGTCCATACGCCATTTTTTTATATTTAACGCGTCACAAGGCCTACCAGCACTTACACCATACTTGGGTTGTAGATTCTGAAAGTACAGCTCAACATTACCGTAATCAATTTCAACATTTATCACATGTATCGTTTGTTATTAAAGAATCAAAATCATATTTAAAAGCATTAACCACTTGCAAATATCTTATTAATAACGCTACATTTCCAGCCTATTTTACAAAAAAAGAAAACCAAGTCTATATCAACACGTGGCACGGCACACCATTAAAGCATATGGGATTAGATATTCCTCATTCTTTAATCAAAACGCAAAATACAATGCGTAATTTTTTAATTTCTGATTACATCATATCGCCAAATAAACACACAACTACTATATTAGATCATGCTTTCAAGTTGTCACCAATTTATCAGGGTAATTTTTTAGAAATAGGTTATCCACGTCTTGATTTAACAATCAATTCAACAGAAGCAGATATTAGAAAAGTCTTAAGCTCATTTGTACATTTAAATCAGGAAAAAATAATATTATATTGTCCTACATGGCAAGGTACAGATGTAAATAAACCTATCATTGAAGAAGACAATATCTATAATGAAATTAAAGCATTAGAATCTATAACAGGTTATCAGGTGTTATTAAAAGTACATCCATTTGTATATAAAAAAATAGCTCATTCAGATAATTTAAAACCGTATCTTATACCTAATACTTTTGATACTAATCAATTATTATCAGTCGTTGATTTAATGATTACAGATTACTCTAGTATTTTCTTCGACTTTTTAGTCACTGATAAACCTATTATTTTTTATACAACAAATCATGATGAATACGCACGCACTCGTGGATTATATATTGATACAGAGCAACTTCCTGGTCCAATTTATACAAATATTAATGATGTCATTCAAGGTATTCAAAACGAAACCTATAAGCAATACGATAAAAATTATCAACAATTTAAAGCTCAATTCTGTTCATATGATGACGGTAACGCCTGTCAAAGATTAATTAAAGCAATCTTTAGTACAACATTAAAAACAACACCTTCACATGCAAATAGTGAAAAGCAAAAGACGAAGTTACTATTTTATCCTGGCGGTTTAAAGAACAACGGTATTACTGCTTCGATGTTGAACTTACTTGAAAATATTGATTATGAAAAATACGACGTCACATTAATGGTGACAAATAGCAAAAACATTGAATTTAAAAATAATCTCAATCAAATAAACGGTAATGTCAGAGTATTATTTAGAAGTAGCCCTTTCCTTACTTCATTTAAAGACTTATATCGAGTAGAATTTATTAGACAACGTGGTGTATATCATCATTTTGAAGAGGTTATTCATCCAAAGCACCTCTATCGTCGTGAAATGAGAAAAGTATTCGGGGATATACAATTTGATTATGCTATTGATTTTAGTGGGTATGCATTTTTCTGGGGAAATTTGGTATTAGCTGCTAATGCGAAGAAAAAATATATTTATATGCATAGTGACATGCAAGATGATCAAAACAGAACAGTTAATGGAAAACGACCCCACTACCAAAATTTAAAAACATTGTTTAGTATTTATAAACGTTTTGATAAACTAATTAGCGTATCTGAAGCAACAATGAAAGTGAACCAACGCAAATTTTCATCAACAGTACCCAAAAATAAATTCAATGTTTGTCGAAATACAATCAATTACTCAAAAATCAAACGTCTAATGAATGATGATAGTGAAATTTATAATAAAGATGGCAAACAAGTTATCGTCTCTTATTCAGATGGAAACTTGTTTAACACGCCATTTGATCAGAGTCACTTTAATATCGTCTTTATTGGTCGATTATCACCGGAAAAAGGTATTGATTTACTCATTAAAGCAGTTCATGAATTAAAGACGAAGCACCCACACATCCGACTTTATATTTTAGGTGATGGACCATTAAAAGAAACATTTGTAAACATGATTACTCATCTAAATCTAGAACACAATGTATTTTTATTAGGCCATCAACGTAATCCATTTTATTTATTAAAACGTGCTAATTTATTTGCTTTGACTTCACATTATGAAGGACAATCAATGGTTATATTGGAAGCTTTATCTACTGGAACACCAGTATTAGCATCTGACATTATTGTAAATCGTTACGTTTTAGAAGATGGAAAATACGGTATGCTAGTTAAAAATGAGGTCCAACATATAGCCAATGGTATTGAAGCATTCATTAAAGGTACACAACCTAGCTATAATAGATTTGATGTAGAATCTTATAACAAAGCAGTTATGGATGAATTTTATAGTTTATTAGATTAACTTAAATCATTACTTACCATCTTATTACTCCGTTCCATATAAGTGTTACATTCCAATTCTTTTATTTGGAATGTAACACTTATTTTTATATCTATCTTATGATATCCCACAAATAAAATTATTTATTCAATCAATTTAATACTTTGCACATTTTTAATTATAAAAAATATACCTTTTAAGTTTATAGCCTTGAATTATAAAAATATGAGTAATATTCTTAATACATAAATTTAGAACATAATAATTAAAAAGGAGTGTTATTCATTGGACTCATTTTTAACTGTGATTAATGTTATTGTGCTCATTGCCTTCATTATTATGCTAAATGTCATGGCTAAAAGACACATTTCATTTCCTAAACGTGTATTTACTGCCTTAGCTATAGGCATTATTTTAGGCATCGCAATGCATTTAATCTATGGAGTCGACTCAAAAGTAATCAAAACAACAAGTGATTGGTTTAGTATCGTAGGCGATGGTTATGTCGCACTATTACAAATGATTGTCATGCCGTTAATTTTTATTTCTATCGTTTCTGCATTCAGTAAAATACAAATTGGGGACAAATTTGCTAAAATCGGTAGTTATATCTTCATGTTTTTAATTGGGACTGTAGCTATAGCTGCCTTGGTTGGTATTGGATATGCGTTACTCTTCGGTTTAGATGCATCTTCCATTGATCTAGGTAGCGCTGAACATTCACGCGGTAGCGAAATCACTAAAGAGGCTAAAAATTTAACTGCGCATACGTTACCACAACAAATCTTAGAATTATTACCTAGCAATCCATTCTTAGACTTTACAGGTGAAAGAACAACATCTACGATTGCGGTCGTTATCTTCGCGTCATTTGTTGGATTTGCATATTTACGCGTTGCACGTAAAGAACCTGAACATGGTGACACACTTAAACGTGGTATCGAAGCGATTTATTCTATTGTCATGGCTATCGTAACCTTCGTATTACGATTAACACCTTATGGCATCTTAGCTATTATGGCTTCAACGATTGCTACCAGTGACTTTGCTGCTATCTGGACTCTAGGTAAATTTATGATAGCGTCTTATGCAGCATTAATCACAATGTATATCATTCATCTAGTCATTTTAACTATTCTTGGTATCAACCCAGTCAAATATATGAAGAAAACATTTGAAGTATTGGCCTTTGCTTTTACATCACGTTCAAGTGCTGGTTCTTTACCGTTAAATATTCAAACACAAACAACACGTCTTGGTGTACCTGAAGGTATCGCTAACTTTTCCGCAACATTTGGTCTGTCTATTGGACAAAATGGTTGTGCAGGTATCTATCCTGCGATGCTTGCGATCATGGTTGCACCGGTTGCACATGTAAATATCGATTTACAATTTATCGTGACATTAGTAGCCGTGGTCATTATCAGTTCCTTTGGTGTTGCTGGTGTAGGTGGCGGTGCTACATTCGCATCTATATTAGTCTTATCAACACTAAATTTACCGGTTGCATTAGCCGGCGTCTTAATTTCTATCGAACCTCTTATTGACATGGGTCGTACTGCTCTTAATGTTAATGATTCTATGTTAGCAGGCACAGGTACTGCCAAACTCACTAAAAATTGGGACAAAAAAGCATTCGAATCTAATGAATATGGTGAACTGACAACAGATTAAATATTTTAAAATAAAAGGGAGGAGACAATTAAATTGCCTCCCCCCCTTTTTAATACTATTTTATTAAATCTACAATTAAGATGATGCTATTTCTGACACCAACAATTAACCCTGAAACCATAACATCACTATTGATTAAATAGCGTTATTACCTTTTGATTAATCCTGCATCATTAAGTTGATTTAGCATGTCTAATCTTGTTTTATTTCCTAGGAATGACTCGATTTGTTGTGACCAAGTTTCAGTTCTTTCTCCATCGGTACGCGCTTTATAATAATCACTTACTGTTTGATCATAGGACTGTAATTCACTGATTTGTTTTTCTTTATCTGAATTATATTGGTTTCTATGGAAAACATGTTCTAATGGTAATCGAGGTTTTGCAGAACCATTTTCATTCTCTGCTGGTTCACCAATAGCCATACCAAATAATGGGAAAGTATACTCAGGTAAGTCTAAAATCTCACGTACACGACCAACATCATTACGTAATGAGCCTAAGTAAACAATGCCGTACCCCATATCCTCAGCTGCAACAGCCATATTTTCAGCAACAAGAGCTACATCAATCGATCCCACTAATAGACCTTCAGCAGATTCAAAAGAAACTTCCATGTTTGATTCTACATTCTCATTAATTAAATTATGACGATAATAATCTAAAACAAAAACAAATAAGTAACCATTCTCAACAACATATGGTTGCCCAGATACTTCCTTTAAATCCTCTTTAATTTCAGGGTCATCAATACCAATAATTGAATAAGTTTGTAAATAACTAGATGTAGAAGCACTTTGACCTGCTTCCACTAATTTTTTAATTGTATCTTCACTTAAAGGTGTTGATTTAAAACGGCGAACCGAGTGATGTTTTTTCATTAATTCATATACATAATCTGACACTATTCCCACTCCTACTCCCGAAAAATAATATTTTCGTTAATAATCTTTAAATATTGTATACCCTTTTCAACTGGAAATTAAATTAATTGGATTAACAGGTGAATGATTAATCATATTTTATGTATTTATAATAATTTTGACTTACCCCTATAACAAACCTTCTTTTATGAAAGTTTTGAGACAACATGTTAATATCAAAGTATAGTGGAATCTAATAAAATTACACTATATTATCAATAACAAGCCTTTAGTTGAGAATGTAATTGATTATTTAATGTGTGACAATAGTAAATTATTTCATCAATATCACTTATTTCACTTAAGCGATCAATTTCATTTATAGGCTTATAATACACGTATCATCAATTTCTCAACGTGCTATTAATTATATAAGTTGATGAAGTTGACTATTTAAATCCTAAATGTAATAATAATTAGTAAGAGATTAGAATTATTATAAACAAACAATGATTGTTATCTAATTCTAATAAAACATTTCAAATATCAGGAGGAATTTACCTATGTCTTTAATTAATAAAGAAATCTTACCATTCACAGCACAAGCTTACGATCCAAAGAAAGATGAATTCAAAGAAGTATCTCAAGAAGATTTAAAAGGTTCTTGGAGTGTAGTTTGCTTCTACCCAGCTGACTTCTCATTCGTTTGCCCAACTGAATTAGAAGATTTACAAAACCAATACGATAAATTACAAGAATTAGGCGTAAATGTATTCTCAGTTTCAACTGATACTCATTTCGTACACAAAGCTTGGCACGATCATTCAGATGCTATTAGCAAAATCCAATACAATATGATTGGTGACCCTTCACAAACTATTACTCGTAACTTCGACGTATTAGATGAAGAACTTGGTTTAGCTCAACGTGGTACTTTCATTATCGATCCTGATGGTGTTGTTCAAGCAGCTGAAATCAATGCTGACGGTATCGGCCGTGACGCAAGCACATTAGTACACAAAATCAAAGCTGCTCAATATGTACGTCAACATCCAGGTGAAGTTTGCCCTGCAAAATGGGAAGAAGGTTCTGAAACTTTACAACCAGGATTAGACTTAGTAGGTAAAATTTAAGGAGGCATTAATTGATAATGCTTAATGCTGATTTAAAACAACAATTAAAACAATTACTTGAGCTTATGGAAGGCGACGTTGAATTCGTCGCTAGCCTTGGCTCTGACGATAAATCAAAAGAATTAAAAGAGTTATTAGATGAAGTAGCTGACATGTCTGCGCACATAACAGTTACTGAAAAATCTTTAAAACGTACACCTAGTTTCTCAGTAAATCGCCCAGGCGAAGAAACAGGTATTACCTTCGCGGGTATTCCATTAGGTCATGAGTTCAACTCTCTTGTATTAGCTGTTTTACAAGTAAGTGGACGTGCACCTAAAGAACAACAATCCGTAATTGATCAAATTAAAGGATTAGAAGGTTCTTTCAATTTCGAAACTTACGTAAGTTTAACTTGTCAAAAATGTCCAGATGTCGTTCAAGCATTGAACTTAATGAGTGTAATTAACCCTAACATTACACATACAATGATTGACGGTGCTGTCTTCCGTGAAGAATCTGAAAATATCATGGCCGTACCAGCTGTTTTCCTAGACGGAGAAGAATTTGGTAATGGTCGTATGACAATTCAAGATATTCTTAACCAATTAGGAAGTACTGCAGATGCATCTGAATTCGAAGGCAAAGATCCTTATGACGTATTAGTTATCGGTGGTGGCCCTGCAAGTGGTAGTGCTGCAATCTACACTGCACGTAAAGGCTTACGCACTGGTATTGTTGCAGACCGTATCGGTGGTCAAGTTAATGATACTGCTGGCATTGAAAACTTCATCACTGTTAAAGAAACAACAGGTACTGAGTTTTCTTCTAATTTAGCAGATCATATCGCTCAATACGATATCGATACAATGACTGGTATTCGTGCAACAAACATTGAAAAAACAGATAGCGCTATTCGCGTCACTTTAGAAAATGACGCTGTATTAGAAACTAAAACAGCCATCATTTCAACAGGTGCAAGTTGGCGTAAACTTAACATTCCTGGCGAAGATCGTTTAATCAACAAAGGTGTTGCTTTCTGCCCACACTGTGACGGTCCTCTATTCGAAAATAAAGACGTTGCAGTTATCGGTGGCGGTAACTCAGGTGTTGAAGCTGCAATCGATTTAGCTGGAATTGTTAAACATGTTACTGTATTTGAATATTCTGATGAGTTGAAAGCAGATAGTGTTCTACAAGATCGTTTACGTTCATTATCAAATGTTGACATTAAAACTAAAGCCAGAACTACTGAAGTTATTGGTGAAGATCATGTTACTGGTATCAAATATGAAGATATGAACACTGGCGAAGAACAAGTCGTTAATTTAGACGGTATCTTTGTACAAATCGGTTTAGTACCTAACACTTCATGGATTTCTGATGCAGTT
This sequence comes from Staphylococcus warneri, assembly GCF_900636385.1. Lineage (NCBI taxonomy): Bacteria > Bacillati > Bacillota > Bacilli > Caryophanales > Staphylococcaceae > Staphylococcus > Staphylococcus warneri. The sequence continues at coordinate 2,334,783 of NZ_LR134269.1, forward strand.
GAACTTAACGGACGTGGTGAAGTTGTTATTGATCGTAATAATAGCACTAATGTTCCAGGTATCTTCGCTGCTGGTGATGTAACTGATCAGAAAAACAAACAGATCATTATCTCTATGGGCGCTGGCGCAAATGCCGCATTGAATGCTTTCGATTATATTATTAGAAACTAATTAAATGGATTCAACATTTCATTAATATATCTTCAAAACAGAATTCCCCTACGGAATTCTGTTTTTTTATTATTTAATTCTTTAAACATGTTATGATGGAATTAATGAAAACTTTTAATCTTTAACATCGTTGGGTTTTTACATTATCAAGACACTGTTTTCTAGTCTAAATCCATCACATATCATAAATTTTAAAGGAGCTATTATGAACACCTTAAATCATATTACCAAAGTGAAAATCTATGAAATCCAATCATTTTTAGACATCCCTAGAAAACTTTCACCACTTGAGACATTACATATTGCTTTTAAATCACATCACATTAACTTCATTTATAACCAAATGAATAAAACCGAACAAGACTGTATTAAATCATTGCTAAACAGTAACGATAATCCCGTCACAGTTAATAAAGAAATTAAACATAAATGTCAATTATCACAACGTTTAGGCTTTATTTATAAGACATCTACAAATACATTTATGCTAGATACGCACTATTTAAATCAAATCAATACGCATGTTTTCGCTAATCATTACCAAAATAAAGTCCAAGACGAAGAAGGACAACTACTTATTCAACAATTAAATCAATTAGATAAAGAACTTTTCAATGCAATTCAACATACATCTTTGAAAGATTATTTATCAACTTTGAAATCGAAAAACTTACAAGACATTTTGAAATTTTATCAAATTAAAAGTCCGTCAAAAATTAAAAAATCAGACGCTATCAATTTAATTAATGATACCTTTTTCAAAGATTATACATTGTTAGAAAATGTCTTTAATCATTTTAAACCGTCATCTTTGTTCATGTTACATCAAATCATTAAAAGTCATACCAATTATGACAATAGTATTGATTTGGCAGCCATAATAGCTAAACATCCAAAATTACATACTGTATCAGATGTGTTAGATCACTTATTTTTATTTAATTATAATGAGCGCTATAATATCGTATCTATTCCTTATGACGCTTTAGATTTCATCCAAAATTACATTCATGATAATGGTGGTATTGAGACATTCCTTAGCCACCAAGAGCAGCATATAGTTTCTGAGGATAATCAAGTACTCGAAGGTCTACGTCTAAATACTAAAAATACTGCGGGTAATGATGATATCTCTAGTGATTCTGTTAAAGAAGAACTGCAGGATCTAGAAACTGAAGTTCCAGAACTTGAAATCTATATGGATCCCGAAATTCGTCAAAATTTAGCTGAAGAACAACTAAACCAATTGAAAAATAATAAGAAAATGCAACAGTATGTAACACCTTTCAATATCTATTTTGCGATAACGAATTTATATGGATATGCATCATTAGAACGTGTGGTTCATTTAATGAAACACTTATACGACAGAGATATGACAGAAAAGGACATTAAAAATGAAATAGAAGCTATGAATATCAATGAATTAGTCATCGTCCAAAATGATATGTTATTACACCCAGTTATTCCTATGCTCGCAAATATTGATGAGATAGACGATCCACTAAAAGGATTTTATGAACCTAGCCATCTCGATGAATTATTAATATATGCAAATAATGAATTTTATACACGTAATACCAAGTTGAAACAATTCATCAAGTTTCTTAGAAATAACATAAAAGAAGATGATGATATTAAAAAGGAAAAAACCGTAAGATATATCTTATTCCACCTAAGAATAGCACCAGATGAAGCTCATGCAGTCGAGATGATGAATAACTTGATTAAACAAAATAAACTTTTACCAATACCAGATAAAAAGTTATCTAAACAAATTGAAAAAGGTTGGACACATCTACGTTTATGGAGTTTACGCGGTTATACTGTTAATGAAACAAAATCACTTTAATTATTTATACACAAAATGTTCATAGTTCATAAATAACTAAGTGCTTAAACATTCAAATCATTTTTGATAAGTGATACGCTATAATATGTAAGAATTTAAAATAATGAATATTGTATGAATAAAAGGAGTTCCAAACCTGATGAAAAACAGAGTTCTACTCACGTTAATTTTATCTTTTGCACTTATCTTATCAGCCTGTGCAAATAAAAGTGAAGATGATAATGATCATGATTCACATAGTAGTGCCCATGCACCTAAAAATGCTAAGCAATTAAAGGAAAAAGATATTTTCACATCTAATAAAAACAATGCTACTATCAGTGAAGACGAAATGAATAAAGCATTAAAAAAATATCTACAAGTTAACAGTGATATTTTAGATAATAAGTACGTGATGCAACATAAATTAGACAGACAGAGTGATAGCAGCACTAAGATTACTAAAAAGCAATCCAAACAATTAAGTGAATTGTCTAATCTTGCAGTAAAAAACGACTTACACTTTAAAAAGTTTGTGAATAATAACAAGATTCCAAGTGAATATAAAGATCCAACTAATCGTATTATCAAATATTTTAAAGCACTTAATAGTACAATCGCTAACGTTGATGAAGACATTGAGCAATTGAATTATCAACCACAAAATTCAATCAATGTCGTAGACGTACCAACCAACTATGCAGGCGATGTAAACAAAAAGCAACAAGATAAAATCAAATCTTTCTTAGACAAGAAAAATATCAAAACTGATGTATTTGATAAATAAACTAAAAAGCTTCTAACCGTTATAAAATTTGCGGATTAGAAGCTTTTATTTATATCTTAAGCCAAATTGACATCACCCGACGTCTAAGTCACACTATAGATAGTTAAACTTTTTATTTACTCATTTAAAAAACATTTTGGAGAGTGACAAGATGAAGTTACGTGTATCTTTTGTAGTGCTCGCGATTTTATCAACAGTGTTAACTATTTTAACGTGTGCTAAATATCCCACTGGGTCTAATACAATCAGTTTGGATAAGCCTGTAGAACTTTGGTCTGCAATAGGTACTATGGTGGCAATGGCATTACCTGCACTCATATTATGTTTTTTCAACTATATGACAACCAGAATTATTTCAAGTATTCTTCAAATTATTGCGGTTCCAGTATGGGCATTATTGGCGCTTATCGCATTCTTTATGGAAAACTATTGGGTTGGCGTTACCGCTACTATATCTTCAATTTTAATTATAATAAGTGTTTTTGTAACGCTCATAGTGGATTCATCGAAACAAAAGAAAACGTCCACAAATTAAAATGTATCTATTTAGACTACTGGACGTCTTAAATTAAAAAAAGTGAAATGCCCCTATCATATAGGGGTATTTCACTCTTTTTTACATTTCAATAAGATAAGGTTTACAATTCTCGATTTTAGCAGTTAATGCTTCTTCTTTCGTTATTTGTTCTAAATACACAAAGATACATCTAATGACAACCTGATGGGCGACTATGACAATTTGATCTGCATTACGATCAACAATAGAATTGAAAAAAGTTGCTACTCTATCAAATACGTCTTGATAACTTTCTCCTTCTGGTGCTTTTTGAGTAAAGCTATGACGGAAATCTTTGAAGTTATCATCATTAAAATATTTATAAAAAGTTTCGTCCTGTGACACTTCTTTTTTATATTTCCCTTCAAAGACACCTAGCGATCTTTCTTTTAATAAATCAGTAAATGTTGTCGGTATATTATAAGGAAATATTGCTTCATACGTTTGTTGTGTTCTTAATAAGCTTGAAACGTATACATGATCAATGTTTTTATTCGTAAAATAATTTACCAATGCTTGTGCACTCTCCGTACCTTGTTCCGTTAATGACACATTAAGTTGACCACAAAAATAAGGCTCCCCATACTTATTATCATAATTGGATTTAGATTCACCATGTCTTACTAAATATATTTTCATTTTGAATCTCCTCACTCATATTAACTTGTTTTACTTAATAATAAATTAATTGATAATCCAATTAAAATAATTCCTACCGCATAATCAAAAATAGCTTTAATTTTAGGATTACTGAACAGTAATTTAATATATTGAAATATAAAGACGCAGAATAGGAACCAACAACATGTTACAAGCACTACCGATAATGCTAAAACTGCAACTTGAGAGGTCATATGTATATTTCCTTGTGATAAGAATTGAGGTAATATACTCATGTAATAAAGTAATGCTTTAGGATTTAATATCGTACTTAAGAAACCTTGTCTATATGATGATAGATATGACACTTGATTTAAGTCTTGTTTTTTATCATTAAAGGACATCGATTGACGTGCTGATAAGATAGAGCGTACGCCTAAATAGATTAAATAACATGCACCAAGTACTTTAATCAAAACAAAGACATAATATAAACTTGTTAATATGTATATAATTCCAAAAATAGCTAAACTAGCGTAAACAATATGACCCGTGGTAATACCTAATGCGGACATCATACCGTTTCTTTTTCCTGAATGGACCGTATTTTTCATTACAATTAGAAAATCAGGACCAGGTACAATGATGATTAAGAGTGAAATCAATATAAATGTTAATATACCTTCCAAAATGAATCCCTCCATAAAGCTATCGTATCAATCCATGCATAAACATACAACACTTCGAAAAATATTGAGAATTGACTAACTATTCATGCATATAAGATAAATAAAATTAAAAAATGAATGATATGATTGCATATTTATAATTAAATGTACACAACGAAAAATTTATTTTAGAATTAAGTTGTTTTAATTGGTATTTTAATATAATTCATGATATTATATACATGTAGTTAATAAGTAACTACAAAGTCTTTTATATTCATGAACATAATACTCCTGGATGGCGTTACCCAGCGTCATCCTCTTTTTTGTCTAAATTTAAATGATATATATTTTTATAATCACTTTTATCAACATATCTCTTCAATTATGATCAATCGATTAGGGTACGTAACCAATGAGGAGGTATATATGTTATGAAAATAGTGATTATTATTTTAGGTATACTCGTCATTTTGTCATGGTTTTATTTATTTTATACATATAGACAAAATGGTGATAAAAGTAATTCAATTAAAGTACAAAATATCATCCTTCTAGCATGTTTACTAACACTTCTAATGACCATTTTAGCCAGTATTTACGTCGAGTAATTTGGCTACTATTAAATAATAAAAAAATAGAGATGTCCTTATCAATTAAGGTCATCTCTATTGCTATGTTACAATTATTTTTTTCGTAAAGCTTTTAAAGCTAATGAAACTAAGAAAATTAAAATAATTGAACCTAATAATGCTGGGAAGATATAAATTTTACCTAGTTCTGGGCCCCATTGTCCAAAGATCATTGAACCAACCCATGCACCTACGATACCAGCAATAATATTACCTAAAATACCGCCTGGGATATCTTTACCAAGAATTGCACCTGCAATCCAACCGATAAGACCACCTACGATGATCATTCCTATTAATCCGAACATGTGTCTTCACTCCTTTCAATACATAATTATCATTATGTCTACCTATGGTGTATACCCCATAATCACATCCCGAAACCATTTTAGTTAAAAATTTATTAAAACTAGTAAAAAAATAGATATTTATATATTGATAATTATTAACCATTCGTTTAAAATTTCTAATTGCAATTCATTCAATAACGTATGCACAATAAACAAATGGGATGGTACCGACTTATTATTTTCTAAGAATATGAAAGGTTGTATCATCTTGAACGCAAATAAAAATAAATTTTTCATTTTTAAAATAGGTTTCGACTTATTAAGTGCGATATCTATTATTTTAATTCTGACCATTATTACACTCAATTTTTATATTAATGGTCATTTACATGGTCAATTTGAGATGGGTTTTCATGTTGAAAGCAATCAAATTTATCTACTTTCTTTTCTTATTATATTAATTATTTTAAGTAGTTTAACTTCATTTTTATTAGGTCGTTTTAATAACAATAATTAAGAAAAGCTATGGCACTGACATGCAATCAGTTTCAGCCATAGCTTTTCTTTATTCGTGATTTATTTTTCGTTTATAGAGCGCTCAGTTTCATCCTCTTCATCATCCTCTAAAAATAATGTATCAATGACTTCATAAGCTGTTAACAATAGTCCTAGCGTCACTGCAATATTCGCAGAATGATTGTCAAAGAACTTTACAACGCTAATTTTTTCTAAAAAATGAAAAAAGGCATTATCAATACCGTAATCAAAGTTAAAATAAGTAATTGCTATACCAATTGCAAACGTAATCATTAAATTAATACATACACCTTTAATTGCTTCATTCACCTTAGAATTGATTACCCATCACCCCATAAATATCAATAAATCATTATGTATACTTTAAGCTTAACAAAAATGACTAAGCAACTCCACACATGGAAAATTTCAAAGTCTTCAGATTCACATTGTTTATATATTGAATATCCCTCATGAAGTTTTTGAAAACAAAAAAGAACCTCATAGGCTAAGCCTACAAGGTTCCGACAATAAACTATATATTATTGTTCTTCTTTTATATAGACATATTTTATAACATTCCATCAACAATCAAAATGCCTATAAATCAGTATATATAGCTATGTCATCATTAAATTAAAGTTCATAATCTTGCTCTTCGTTTCAAAATTATGCCCTTTTTTTGCCCTTAAAATTGTTTGATTCCACGTGGAATCATCAGAAAGTTCTTCACTAACTTTTATAAATTTAGTTACTTGAGTTCTGTTTAAATTTACTGACTTTAATCAATTTGATCACTCACCATGCCAAGATCATTTTCTTTAACATGCTTTAATCTTCTGCTATTTCATAATTAGATTTACTAATTATACTGATCTTGCATTTCATGACGCCAAATTCATTTACCATTAACACACATAGTATAGTTACGAAATAATATTTGCCACTGTAACACAGGACGTTTCTCAGAACATAAAAAGAATACCATACCTATTTAAATAGATATGGTATTCTTTAAAGATTGAAAAAATAATGAAGATCTTAAAAACGAGTGACCAGCTCTACAAACATTATAACCGATTTCTAATGATTTAAACATAAAAATACCACACCTTTTAAAAAAGATGTGGCATAGCCTGATTTAGCTAAGTATAAACAATGGAGTATCGAATGAAAAAAAGGGTTAATTAAACTCTAGTATGTGCATAACCGATTTTAAGTGATTTAAACATAAAAAAACACCACTAATTAAAGTGGTGTGGGGGTTTTCATGAATATTATACAAAAGGGTAGAGCCAACTGGCTCCATTGACTCTACCATTATTTAACCGATTTCTTACATTTTAAACATAGTATTCACTAAATAAATTAAAATATCTGTTAAACTAAAAATATATGAATTTTTAGTGAGGTGATGGTGCATTGACCTTTGTCATAGTATGCCTATATATACTCTGTGTTATTTGTCTTTTGCTGTTCTCTTATTATCTATACATGTTATTTAATTTAATAGACCACCATCATAAGATAATTTACACATTATGGACTATTTTATATGCAATATGTACGACGGTTATTATTATACTATTATTTAAATTCAGTTGATTCGATCATTACAATTCTTATTCAATACAGAAAACCACACTCTTATTTGAGTGTGGCGAAAAGCTATTTAAATGCGTAAGCAATTATGGAGCTGGGGAGCCCCATGTACAATTATAACATTTTTACTAATAAAAAACCACGATCATAATGAACGTGGTTGGAAGAATATAAAAGTTATTTAATGAGTGCTTATTTCATGTGATATTTAAAATATAACATATTATCTTACGTAAACACAAATTTTAATATACCGTTTAAATAAAAAAAGGCAATCACTATGATTACCTTTTATACAAATAGAAACAAGAGGGAATGATTCAAAGCAAAACCACTACAATTCTTTTGTAGTATTTATATTCCTAATTTCAATGTATCATTTTTTTACTAACGACGGAACCAAATTAATTTACATTTTTTTGACAATCATTTCATAAAAAAACCGTATCATAACTGATACGGTCAATGACTCTTAGTTAAAAAGTATTGCGAATTTACCCAGTGACATGCATAAGTAAACTAGTCAGGGATTTTTTATAGCTTTCTACAAAGGGTTGCATGTATTGTATATAATACCATAAAAATAAGAACAGTTAAATAAACTGTTCTTAAATAGTAACGAATATATGAGGTTATCAATTACTAATATATATAATATAATATTGAACTCTAAAATGCAAAAATTTACTATTTTATTTACGTAACTTTAGTTTGAAACTAAAGTACTCAATTTTGAGTACTTTAGATGTAAAAAGTTTTGGTTTTAGACATAGATTATAACACACTTACAAAGATTTTCACAATACAAAAAGATAGCCACTAGGACTATCTTTCGAAAGAAAACTAATAATGATGATAGAATGCCTCGTGAGAACTTAATTAATATCTCACTAATATTAATCTAACATTAACTTCTTATAAATATAACCCCAAATGAAGCATTTTACAAAAATAAAAAAACTACCTTATTAAGATATGGTTAACGAAAGCTTTATTAATAACAATAGATTGGGTGAAAATCAAAAGGAAAAATAATTATTTAATAAATAGAAGATAAATACCATATCTTAAATAAGTGTAGTAAAAACTATAGTTTTTTGAGTGTTTAAAGTTATACAAATGCATAACTCCTACATTAGTATAGCCATTTTTTTAAATATTAAACATAGATAAGTAGATATATTACTTCTTAAATCTCACTATTTAGATATTATTTTTCCAACTCTTTTAAATCTCGTTCATTCTCTTCATCGTCTTGACCAATGCTATCAATAAAAACTGGTGTCGCCACATTCATATCTACTTTATCAGTAAATATTGTGGTATTTATTCCACTTCTTCATCCCATTCACCTATGTTAATTTCAAAATTACGATTTGTAATTTCTTGTTTATCTGTAAATAATTTATGATATTTACCCAACATATCACGAGCACGTAAGCGATCGCTAGGCTTAATAGGTACTTCTATCAGTTCAACGTATTCATTATAAACTAACTGAATCTTACCATTCTGTGGATTCTCTTTATATTCACCACGCTTAACAATAACTTCCTTTGTTTCAGTTTCATCACCAACCGCTGAATTAGTTAATAGATGCAATAGCTCATTAGCACTTAATACACTTTCATCTATAACTTTTTTCTTTTGCTCTTGGATATAATCATTAATATGTTTCTTCTTTAATAAACGACATCCTGTAACGTGTGCTGTTTTAGGTGAATAGCCAGCTGTTATAGCGCTTTGTGTAACGTTTAATGTTCTAATATATTCATTTACAAAGCGTTCTTGTTTTGCCGTTAAATTTGTCATATAAACAACTCCTTATTATAAAAATTGCCTATCTCACTACAAGATAGGCATGCTATTTATTCTACAATTCTATTCTTTCTTGCAATTTCGATAAAACTCTCGCCCTCTCTACTTTGGTGTTGAATATTTTTAGATCGTGCAGAATTAGTAATACGGTTTAAACGTGCATATTCTCGAAGTGATTGTTCACCTTTATGCTTCTCTTTTTTCTTTTCTTCTTCTACTTCTTTATTGATTTCTTCGCTTATACTATCTACAATTTCCCAATCTTCATCAGATACATTAATGTTGCCTTCTTTATCATGTCCAGCTATTAAATCAGCTATAACACCTCTATATAACTCATCTTTTCTATCCATGTTGTCGCTCCTTTACAAACTTCAATTTTTGATTTGTACCTATAACAGGTAACTCGCTTTTAGAAACATAATACTGTGGTGCATATTCTCTAAAATGAGGTCTTAGATCACTTCTTATTTGGGCATCTTCGTCGAAATTCTCACGTCTATAAGGAATTGCGTAACGTTCAAACTCCTCTGTGTATCGTTCATTTAAATCATTAATTTCATCGATAATACCGTTGTATTGTTCAATGATTGGTTCAAATTTAGCTATTAGTTCTTGTTTTTCATCCTCATATAACTTGGGTAATTCAGATTGATGTTTAATCAATTCAATAGCTTTTTCTTTTCTAGTTTCATCAAATACTTCTTGTTTAGTAGTAAGACGTTTGTTGATAGCCTTTAATTGCTTTTCCTCTGTATCAGTTGTTTGATATAGTTCATCTGCCTTATCATCTTCACTATTCGCTACTAACTGCTTATATTCCTCTTTATCTGCTTTGATTTTAGCTTGTAAGTCATTACGTTGTTGTTCTAATTCACTAATTGCATTGCTTTGATCAGTTACAAACTGATTGTACTCTTCAAAATATGATTCTGTTTTCATTTATATACTCCTTTTATAATCGATAATAGATATCTATTTTTAGTTTATATAGCTTGTAATATATTTCTCTTAATTCTGATTCATCAACACGATTACTCACAATCGTTTCAAGCCATTCAGCTTGTTCCATGTTCGTATTGTGATGTGTAAGTGTATCAATAAAATCAATTAACTTTCGGTCTCTATAATCATCAACTAGCATTTGAAAATCATTAATATCCATATACTTTTGACGTTTATTTTCTTCTTTAATGGCTATTTCTTTTTCTTCATTCAAAGTGTATTGATGAATATACGATGATTGACGCTGTTTGTTTAACGGTATGTAGTCAAACGACTTCTCAATTTGTTTACTTCGTTGCTCTCTAACGCGTGCAATATAATCATATAAATCACACTTAAAACGTTCTAATAGTGGTGTGTCTGGTATGTGATGATTATTAATACTAGATTTGATAATACGCTTTTCTTTAGAAGTGTATTCATCTAAAACAGTATAAAAGTATTTTAAATATTGTTTACTCTTACGTTTATATTTAGCTAGTCTATCTTTTTGTTCCATAATATCTATAGCTAAATGCTCTAAAGAAAAAGATTCATAATAGATACTACCCACTACATTATCCCCGACCAAATGAGGATATGTGCGATCATACATTGATTCAATATCTTGCTCGATAAGTGCAATCTTTGCATTTATATAGTTAGGATTGAATCTAGTTAATAACTCATAGTCACATACCATATCACCTTTGTAGTCAGTATCTATAGTCATAGTTCAATCCCCTAGATTTCCATTTCTTCAATAGCATCAATACGTGCTTGGCTGCTCTCTATCTGACGTTGAATACTAGTGATAGCATTACGTCTATCAAGTTCATTCTCAATCATGTAATAGCCTCTGTTTGTCTTACTGTAGTTATATCCGATTGGATAATGATAGTTCAGTATCAAACTATTGATAGTTAAACGCAACCATCTTTCGTTAGTTCGATTAACTGATATTCCCAATTGATTTAAAATATTGGTTTTAGTAATATATTTCTTAGACGTATTTCTTATCACATTGAGTACTTGGCGGTGTTCATCGGGTAAGTTGTACGTCTTTTCTTTTTCTATCATTTTTTGCATCTGTTTCACCTCACTTATTCAATTACTTTATACCTTAATTATACTAAATTTACACGAAAAACATAAACTAACGTTCGTTATTTATGCCATTGTCACTTTTTCTTAACATACATTATTTTACTGTTAAATAAGCTTTTAAAAGTATTTAAGTAGTAAAATGTAGTATATCACCTAAAGAACTAATGTTCGTATTTCAAAAATTTCGTACCCTAGTGTATTTCTACAACAATTAACATTTATTAGCTATTTATAGGAGCCACACACTACATGTGACCCCTTTTAACCTTACTTATTCAAACTGTAAAAAGATGCTTTCAATTCACTTAACTTACGCTCTAACGCCGTATAATCATCTTGTGTAGCGTTCTCGTCTTGCACAAACTCAGTTACTAACTTCAAACCCTCTACTAACTCTATTGCTGGTTCATTAATTCCTGTTGCTAACTGGTATAACATTTCCATATTACCTATCACATCTGCGTTACTAGACTGAATACCCTCAAGTTCTTCCACGCCAAAATCTTTTTCCATATACTCGAACATATCAGTATTATTACTTTCTGCGAATGTTTCCAATTCATACATAAAATAATCGTTATCAAACATAAAACTAGACATCATATCGCTTATAGTGTCATGTGTACCATCTGCTATTTCATAACCTGCATAATGCCCCTCAATACTTCTTATAAGTCCTTCAGTGTGCTTAGGAGACGCTAATTCAAACGATTGTCTTACTTTACAATCTTGAATATATACATGACCGTATAATTTACCATTCATAACTACATACACCATATCAAACGGATCGTTATATATTTTGAATCCAAACGGTGTCTTTTTGCTACTTTCTAATAAACCCGTGTAGTATCTTAATAACGTACCTGCTCTGGTTTCAAATTGATTTGCGATAATTTCTATATTCATATTAAATACGTGCTCCTTTTTATACTTTTATAAATTTTACTATCCCCTAGATTCTTTATACTTCGCTCACTCAAATTAAAATGCCAATTCAATTGAGTTTTATCTTTAACATCAAAACCAGCTTTTAACATCGCACCTTTAAACTGACCATTGGTTATATAGCTACCTTCGAATACATCTTGTAACTCTTCACGGTATTCTGCTTCAAATACATGTTTCAAACCGTATGAAGAATGTCTTGTATTAAAAGACTTTATTTTATCTAGCGAATTACAAAATTTCATTAGTGCACATTTCTTATCTTCATTTAATTCATCAAAATGTTCTGGTTGATTTACATCTATCATTTTAAATTCTCCTTTACTTGTAATAAGTAGCTCAATGCTACCAAAAGCTACACACACGCTACCTTCTCAAACTCAGTCACACCAATGGTTAAAGCAAAAAAAGTAGTAGTAGCAAAAACTTCTACACTCACGTACATATTTTTTTATAATGTTTATTATTAAAATATTTTCAATCTCTAAAAAATAATACTACTGCTACCAAAACAACCAAAACCATTGAAATGACGACGTTTATAAGGGTAGCAATATGGTAGTAAAAGGTAGCTTTCTGCTACCTTTTTAGTTTTTTAAATCCCCATCTAACATTATTTTCTGTATATTTAACAGAACGTTTCCACTCAATATCATAATAATTTTCTAATAGTGTGATGAAATCATCTTTATCAATGGGGTTTCTAATAAAATTACTATTGCACCATACTTTGTAATCTTTGTATGTTTCTGCGCCTGGATTATTTAAGAAGAAATCTACATTTCTATTTTCAAGATATTCACTTAAAGGATTATTGTTATCTGAGAAAAACTCAGAGCTTTTATCAGAACGATCATTAGGCGTGATATAAGCACCATCTCATTGTAGCATGTCAGCCAATGTATCAATAGCTAGCTTTAATACATACTCTTTGGCACTTTCACTGTAAATCTTGTTAGTGCTCTCAGTAACACTCAAACGCTCTTCATCATCTTTAAAACTGTAGTTAAAAGGTATAATATGCAATCGCTTATTAATTTGTTCGCCACTTTCTTTGAATTTAGGGTAGTGGTTACTAGCAATAATAAATGGTGTTTGCATACGTACTGATTGACTCGCCTTACCTTTTTGCTCAATCTCTAAATAACCACCAGTAATGGCCGTTTTAATATTTCCAGCATCTTCAATTTCAACATTCGGTAGATCATCAACAATATTGGCCATTTTCCCGTAGATACTAGACCCTGCAAAATGATTATTCGCTAGCCTTTGAGGGCTTACTGATGATATTTGGCCACCACTATCAAATGTGGCTTTCATCATATGTTGCACGGTAGATTTACCATTATCAGCAACTGTTCCCAATAAATAGATAATTTGGTCAATGAGGATTTTCGGGTACAATACTTGTGCAAACATTTCATATATATTCATGATAGTTTCATCATGATTGCACGACACCTTTTGTATCGTGTTATCTACAAAGTCATCATAAGCATTAGGATTATATGCAGTCGGCAATTTATCAATAACAAAAATTTCTGGTGTAAATGTTCTAAATGCTTTTGTGTGATAATGTACGAGGCCATTTTTTACAGCCACATATTCATTATTTACTACACTTCTAACATCACACATATCAACAATATAGTTTCTAACCTCTTTAACAGAATTATCTTTTAAATTATCTAAACTTCTAATAATCTTTCTTAATTTACGTCCTGTTTTATCTAGTTCATAAATGCCAGTTTTAGAATTATAAATATAAATATCTCCATCAGCATCTGGATATCTAACAATGTGATATTCCTGGCAAATAAATTTGGCCATAATAGTATGATTGAACTTAGGTTTCCTATTAGTATCATCATTAGGGTAGAACCACCAGGAGCCTTTTTGTATAAGTTTAGATTGCTTTTCTTTGCCAGGTTTAACATACACTTCATTTTGATTATTTATGGCCTTATCCAGTTCCAATTGCCCCCATGTGGTATTGCCACGTTTAGAACCCCATTTATCCGTCAAATTATTATAATTCAAAAATATACGTTCCATTTGAGCTTTATTTTTATTAGTATAAAAAGCTAGGTAATGCAAAAGACTTTGCACCCCTTCACTAGGACTTCCAAAATATGGCTCATATTTCCCCTGTAGTAAGTCAGTAATTTTATTCTTCTGTTTAGATTTCACCATTAAGTTCACAACATCTTCATCAGATAATGATTCACTGTGATTTGATGCATATGTCGCAACTGCTTCTAATGTTTTCTCTTGTTTAAAGTACCGATCAACTAGATTGTTTAAAATATCCTGGTCATTACTTATGTCACTTTGGCCAATTGATTCACCTGTAACGGTCATAAATCTAGCATTATCATATAATTCTATATCCAAGTCAGAACGCTTTTTCTTACGCTCTGAGGGTAATTCTCCTTTTAAGAAACAATGTAAACCTGTACCACTTGGTGACTTCTCACAATATGTGATTTCAGTCATGTCTAACGCTAAATCTGAAGTGATTTGACCCGTTTCATCAATTGCATTATCAATATCAAGCACAATATAATTATCATCATCGCTTAACATAAAACCAATGCCATCATACTGGTCGTTTTTTTCATACAAATTATGAATTGCATCGAATATCGTCCAAGTATCATTATTAGTTGAACTTGCACGATACCCAGCATAACTGTAAGGTACTTTGTTATATTGTTGTCGCTTATTATCCCATTCAGCGCGCCATAATACCCATTGCGGTAATTCAATTAGTTCATCGGGTATTTCTAGCGCATTAACTTCAATTATTTTATCTTTTTCTTTTATGGCCATTGAATTCCTCCATTTAATACAAACAAAAGGACAAAGATGTTATAATAAATATAGGCAATTTCTTAATTGCCCTTTTGATTTTTAAATATTTAATTTCTATGCGTTATCTGATGTAGTCGCCAAACTATTCATATCAGATGCGCATTTTTCTATTTGTTCCATCGCATTTTCAAATTCATTCTTAATCTCTTCTTCAATTGCATCAACATCTTTTAATATTGAGTTTAATACTGCCATTACTACATAATTGTGATTGATATGCTCTTTGACGATATATGATTCCATCGGCTTATTTTGTTTATCAAGTAATGATTTATATTCTTCACCACGATCCATTTCTTCACCAATAAGCGTAATTATTGTATTAAGTTTTGAATTTAACCCAGCATCTACAAAACTATTTTTTAATTCTGATACATGAAATTTTAAATCTTTCATTCTAATATTCCCCCAACTTCCCAATAAAACTTGTCATTTCTTCGATTGCCCATTTTAATTCTTCAACATCATCCTTAGTAATGAATTTATGAATATTAGAATCTTCATAATTTATAGGGAAGTCCATCAAGGTTTCTGTTGCTCTTACAAGCTCTTTATAATTTCTGTAATCCATAATAATTTCTGATATCTCACTATCACTTAATCTAGGGTATTCACTTTTAATAATTGAAGCATCTCTACGATATTCTTTTTGTAGTAGTTTGCTCATTTTTTTAGTGCGCTTTTTACTATTTACCATATGATCATAATTCAATTTATTTTCAATATTTTTGTAATCTTCTCTAGTTAATTTATTCATCTTATTCATTCTCCTCAATGAAAACGAAATGATTAGATTAGATGCAATTGATAAATTATGTAATTACTTGAATATTGATGTAGCTGATTTTTTTGAATTTTCTCCCTTAGTAATTGATTTCACCTTAACTAAGCCTGAAATAATTATGAGTGTGCATCATACTACTTCAACTCATTTAAAAGAAATGCTTTCTTTCTTAGTTTTAGATTGTGATTTTTTAATTGATATTAATATAAATAACGATAAACTAGTCTTTGACTGTGAAATAACACTTTCAGAAATGAAATTCGAAAGAGGACGAGATGTTTTAGTATTTGAAATCAAAGATGAAGATAGTCAAAAAAAATTAAAGTCTATTATTAATACTTTGACTCCTGGATTAAAAAATATGGTTTATAAAGAAATCAACAAAAAATTAGCAACCAATTTTAAAGGTGTAATACACAATGCAGCATACGATCAATTATTTTTTCCAGAATTCACCTCTGATGAATACGAATTAGTCTTATCTCGTATTAAAGAAGCTAATTTCAAAATAAAGTCAAGTATATTTAGAGAATATTAAAAACGAAAAAACTTTCTCAAATATGAGATGAATACTTTAAAAACTATATTAAGCAAAGGGGAAAATAATGAAAAAGATATTTTATTGGTTTCTATTGATATTTTCTATTTTAATGATATTTGGGGGAATAAATGAAGTTACTCAAAATAAATTGACTTTTATAGATATTTTTATGTTTGCTATTTTTATATCTCTTATTGTATTTAGCATAGTTAAATTGTTTAAGCATAATCATTTAGATTATAAAAGCAATAAATCCAATACTAATCACAAAAATATATCTAATTCTAAGACAACTCAGTTTAACAATGTTCAATCAAATGACCATATTAGGAAGAATAATATCACACATGATATTGAAACTAATAATACTAAAAAAGTAAAACAGGTAAAGCCAATTACAAACAATAAAACTAATACATTAAGTAAAGACCAAGTAAAATTGAATGAAAATGTTCAAGAAAATAATCAAGATCTAGTTATAGAAGTTAAAGATGATAACAACAATAATTATCATTATGATTTAAATGCTAACGATATTTTAATATTGCACCTAAATAAAAATAGAGAAGTTGGCAAAGAAGTTAAAAATCATTTTTATTTGTTAGAAAATCAAATTAATGTAGATAAAATTCTAAATAAATTAATCAACTTAGGTTTTCTAGATATAAAATCGAATTTTGATGTTTCTTTACCCTATCTTAAAGTTCCTGAATTAAAAGATATATTAAGAGAATATAAACTCAAATTAGGTGGAAATAAGCCAGAATTGATAGAAAGAGTCAAAACTAATATAGATGAAAATGCAATTGAACTGCCACAAGTATATGTTCCAACTTCAAAGGGGAATGAAATAATTGGTGAAACGGAATATATTTTACACTTTTATAACAGTCCAATTATTTCATTAGGCTCAGCACATAAAATTGCAAAAGAAGTATTAAATGTAGATGATAAAATAGAGTATATTTATTTGTATTTATTACAACAAAATCAAAAATCAAACAATTTGGATCATAGAACAGCAAATATCATAAATAATTTAGTGTTTTACTATAAAAAGACTAATAAGAATAAAAACGTTATAAGAAAATATACTAATTATTCTACTTATTTATCAGTAGCTCAAGGTATTCATTCAGCGGCGTTCTTATACTCTGATGAAGAGAACATTATAGATAGATTATTTATATATTTTAATTATCATCTTGAATATTATGAAAACATGCTATTTATTGACAATGTTAACAGAAGTTTATTTAAAAACTTATTTTATGAAGATGTTAATTCTTTTGAAGATACAGATAAAAACTTTTGTGATGATATCTGTGAATTATTATTTGCTCAAATTTATAATAATATAAATATCACTTTAAATGATCTTCCAACTATAAACTATATTTTAGAAAAAATTAAAAAAGAAAATGAACTAAGAATTACAAAATATGATTTTTAGGAGGCTCTTACACATGTGGCATGAGAAATTCACTAACAAACATGGTGACGTACAATATCGCTATTACGAGAAGTACAAAGATCCACTCACAAACAAATGGCTACGTGTTAGCGTGGTACTTAATAAGAATGGTAAGCAGTCACAGAAAGAGGCTCAGAAACTCTTAAATAAGCGTATAGAGGCGAAGTTGAACGATAAGACACCTACTACACTTAAGTCACTAACTTTCCATGCTGCATGTGATGAGTGGTTAGAGTATTATAAAAATCACTCTGGTTCAAAGGCTACAACCATTAAAGAAAAAGTAAGTAATACAAACACAGTTAAAAATGCTATTGATAAAGAAGTGCTGATAAACAACATCACACATACATATCTACAAAATATTATTAATGAATGGGCTAAATTACACAGTAAAGGTCATGTTCAATCACTAGTTATCATTATTCGTTCTGTGTTCAAATACGCCTTTAAATACTATGATCTACAAGATATAAGTGTACTAGATAAAATTGATATCCCTAAAAAAGCTAAAACTAGAGATGAGCTACAAGCTAAACGAAACAATTATTTAGAAGATAGTGAAGTTAAAGAGTTATTGGATTGTTTCGACTATCTAATAAAGCATAAAAACCATTCATCTCGTAAACGTAACTACAATATGGTTAAAGCTATAGTACAGTTTCAAATTGCCAATGGCATGCGCATCGGCGAGCTACTTGCTATTAAATCAGATAATATAAACTATGAAGATAAAACTCTAGATATCGACGGTACAATTAATTGGGTAACCGATAAAGAAACGGGAGCATTTGGAGTAAAAGAAACTACTAAAACAAGTAAAAGTTATAGAACAATAGGACTCACTACCCAAAGTATCAACTTACTTAAAACACTTATTTTGGATAATAAGAAAGAAAACCAGTGGAATGAAGATTTTATTGATAGAGGATATGTATTCACTA
Organism: Staphylococcus warneri; assembly: GCF_900636385.1. Taxonomy (NCBI): domain Bacteria; kingdom Bacillati; phylum Bacillota; class Bacilli; order Caryophanales; family Staphylococcaceae; genus Staphylococcus; species Staphylococcus warneri. The sequence continues at coordinate 2,353,910 of NZ_LR134269.1, forward strand.
ATACAGCTGGTAGTCCTATAGACTTAAACAAAGTGAATAGCATTATTAAAGAGGCTACTGAGATTAGTTCAATAAAGAAACGTGTTACAACGCACACATTACGTCACACGCATATATCCACACTTGCGCAATTAGGGATTAACCTAAAATCTATACAAGAGCGTGTAGGACACTCTGACTATAAAACCACTTTAGAGATATACACACATGTTACTGATCAGATGGCTAAAGATATGATGAATAAATTGGAACATATTAGTACTTATAGTTAACTGAATATAAAGCGAACTGTATTATATCTGATATAAGGTCACGAATACAGACCTGTAAAAAAACAATAAAATATCAAAATAAATACGCTTTAATATAGGCGTATTTTTTATGCCTAAATTTCTAAAACTTTCATATAATGCCCTTTTTCTATATTTAAAAACACAAAAAATAACCCCATAAGCCTATGCTTACGGGGTTTTACAATGAACTATATATTATTGTTCTTCTTTAACATATGGTAATAAAGCCATATGACGTGCACGTTTGATAGCAGCTGTCAACATACGTTGATATTTAGCTGAAGTACCAGTTACACGACGTGGTAAAATTTTACCGCGTTCTGAGATAAAACGTTTTAATAATTCAGTGTCTTTATAATCGATATGTGTAATACCATTTGCTGTGAAATAGCATACTTTTTTACGACGACGTCCGCCTCTTCTTGGTCCACCTGCCATGATTAACTGCCTCCTTTTAATTTTATTTTTAAATTAGTTATTTTTTAGAATGGTAAATCATCATCACTAATATCAATAGGTCCGTTCGCATTCGCAAATGGATTATCTGATTGATTTGAATTAGGTTTTGATGAATTGTTGTTATACGAAGTATTTTGTCCTGATTGTTGACCACCGAATCCTTGACCATAGTCTTGGAATTCATTGTTTTGTGAACGTTGGCCACCGCCATTTTGTGAATTCTTAGGTTCAAGGAATTGAACACTGTCACAAACGACTTCAGTAACAAAGATACGACGACCTTCTTGATTTTCATAACTACGTGACTGTATGCGACCATCAACGCCAGCTAAACTACCTTTAGATAAGTAGTTATTTACATTTTCTGCTTGTCTTCTGAAAACAACACAGTTAATGAAATCTGCTTCGCGTTCCCCTTGAGCATTCGTGAAAGTACGATTAACTGCTAGAGTAAATGTCGCTACACTTACGCCTGAGGGAGTGGTTCTGTATTCTGGATCTTTCGTTAAACGACCTACTAATACAACTCTATTTAACATTTAAACGCCCCCGTCAAATTATTACTTATCTTGGTCTTCACGGATAACGATGTAACGAATGATATCGTCATTAATTTTAGCTAAACGTTGGAATTCGTCAGTAGCTTTGTTGTTATCTGATTTGATACGTACGATGTTATAGAAACCTTCTTTGAAATCATTGATTTCATAAGCTAGGCGACGTTTACCCCAGTCTTTTTCTTCTAAAACTTCTGATCCTTCTGAAGCTAAGATACCGTTAAAGCGTTCAACAACTGCTTTTTTCGCATCTTCTTCAATGTTTGGACGTACGATGTACATAATTTCATATGTTCTCATTGTATATTTGCACCTCCTTGTGGTCTATACGGCTTATCATCATTTTGTGATAAGCAAGGAATAATTTTCATTACTCACAATCAAGAATTATAGCACAGAGTATTACTTTTTACAATCATATTTGAAATTATAATAAACGAAATGACAAACATATAGGCACTATATCCTCTTTTTGATATTCACTCGATATAGTAACTGATTTTAATATAATTTTTTTAACCAATTTTTATAACAATCAATATGAATATACATAATAAAATCATTCTTTATATTGTGTAAGTCGTATCATTGTAAATAAAAATTAATTGTAATAACATCATCATTGCGTTTTCAATTCAATTGCATTTAATTTTTTATAAATAAAGGAGAACTTTTATGTTAAAGAAACTATCTTACTCGATGTTTGCTGCAACAATGTTTACTACAATTTCAGGCATTAATTTATCATATGCAGATGAAAATTCAAATAATACAAACGATACTCAAAGTAAAAAAGGTACAATGGGCTACGGCTATCAACAATATATGAAAAAACATCCTGAAAAAGCTAAAAACGATACTCAAAATCGATCTACTTTTTCAACTAAATCGCGCGCTGCAACAACTAATAGTGGTGAACGTGTACTTGATATTTCCGAATGGCAAGGTAACTTAACCGATGCTCAAGTAAAACAACTTAAGAAAAATTATGATTTTATCATTATTCGTGGACAATATGGTTCTGAATATGTAGATAAATGTTTAGAACACAATTCTGCCTTGTTAGATAAAAACAATATGAAATTCGGTGTTTATTCATATAGTATGTACGAAAATGCTGACGATGCTCGTTATGAAGCGAGAATGTTATACAATCGTGCGCCAAAAGCAGAATTTTATATCAACGACTATGAACAACAAACGGTTACTTCTGGCGATGCGAACACTGCTACAGTAGCATGGGCTGATCAAATGAAAAAACTAGCTGGTAATAAGAAAGTATTATTCTATTCATACGAAAACTTTATGGTTAATAATGTGGCTAATGCAGTGAGTTCATATGACGGTTATTGGTTAGCTTCATATCAGGCTCAAGAGCCAACTCGAGAAAAAGTGTTATGGCAATATACAGATAGTTTCTATTCATCAGAACTAAATCAAAATGTAGATGCTAACTATGTTGATTCAAATGTAAGCACAAACTGGTTTACATCATAAATGTGTAAAAACACTTCACAAATACGAACGTTTGTTCTATAATGGGTGTGAGGTGTTTAACATGAACTTAAATTTAGATTGGAATAAAGACTTTCAAGAATTTCAAGATATTTTAAATTGTGGTTTGCACCCTGAATGGTTATACAATGCCAAAGCTAATATGATTTTAGTACCTGCTTATACTGGTGAAGGTAAACAATTTTTTAGAACTACAGATATTCTTAAAGCAAGTGAGGTTATTCCTTTCTTTTAATATAATAATGTTGTATTTAAGCAATGTAGTCTTGTCACTTAGTAACTCCGACCATGTACTACATTGCTTTTTCTATCTTAATCTGCAATTTCTCCCATAAAAAAACTACCCTAGTTACTCTAGAGTAGTTAAAATCTAATCAATTATTGATAATCTTTATTATTAAACATTAAATCTGAAATGCACAATATCTCCATCTTGCATGATGTAATCTTTACCTTCTAAGCGCTGTCTACCTGCTTCTTTAGCACCATTTTCGCCACCATGTTCAACATAATCACTATAACTTGTAACCTCAGCACGGATAAAGCCACGTTCAAAGTCTGTGTGGATAATTCCAGCACATTGTGGCGCTGTCATACCTTGTACGAATGTCCAAGCACGTACCTCTTGTACACCAGCAGTGAAATATGTTGATAAACCTAACAAGTCATAAGTGGTACGAATTAAGCGATCTAAACCTGGTTCTTCAATTCCCAAGTCTTCTAAGAACATCTCTTTATCTTCATCGTCTAATGTTGCAATTTCTTCTTCAATTTTTGCACTGATGACAATAACTTCAGAGTCTTCTTGAGCAGCATAGTCACGAATTGCTTTCACTTTATCGTTTTCTTCATCACCAATTTCGTCTTCACCAACATTAGCAATATATAACATTTTTTTAGATGTTAATAATTGTGCTTGGTTAACCCATTTTTGATCTTCATCATTAAATTCGATACTACGTACTGGTTTACCTTCTTCTAATGTTTCTTTAATTTTAGATAAAATACGTAGTTCCATTTCAGCAGTTTTATCTTTTTGACGAGCCATTTTTTCAATCTTAGGTAAACGTTTTTCTACTGATTCTAAATCGGCTAATACTAATTCCATATTGATAACTTCAATATCGTCTAGAGGATTAACTCGACCAGACACATGCGTCACATTTTCATCGTCAAATGCACGGACAACTTGGCAAATAGCATCAACTTCTCGAATATGTGATAAGAATTTATTACCTAAACCTTCACCTTTTGATGCACCTTTAACAATACCTGCAATATCAGTAAATTCGAATGTTGTTGGAATCGTCTTTTTTGGTTGAACCATTTCTTCTAGTTTTAACAAACGTGAATCCGGTACTTCTACGATTCCTACGTTTGGATCGATTGTTGCGAATGGGTAGTTAGCTGCTAAAGCCCCCGCTTTAGTAATTGCATTAAAAAGTGTAGACTTCCCTACGTTTGGTAAACCTACAATACCTGCTGTTAAAGCCATTAATCATTCTCCTAACTTTCTGTATCTTCATTGGATACTAAAATTTTCTTTAATTTTTTATTAAACGTCTGACGTGGAATCATAATACTACGTTGACAATTTTCACATTTAATCCTAATGTCAGCGCCCATTCTTATGATTTTAAAACGATTTGTTCCACATGCATGTTGTTTTTTCATTTCTACTATATCATTTATTCCGTAATTTGACGTCATGAAATTACCTCCAATGATAATTAGCCACGTTTTTGCTCGTCATATGGAGCAAAAATGGGTTTAGGCATTTTAATATTCTCTCTAACAAATAATCGTTGTACTTCTTTTCTAATAATTCTACCACCTGCTGCACCTTCTCCAGGTATTGTTTCTGCAGAGATTCTGATAGTCACCTTATTATTATCAATAGAATCAATACCTTCTACAACAGGGTCACTCACAAATAAGTAGTATTTACTTCTAAGTGATGTGAATAATTTATTCAATTCTTTCTCAACATGATCTAAATTCTCTTCTATTGAGACCGGTATCGCTACAATCGAAGTTCCGTTAGTAATTGAGAAGTTAGTAATTTCACCCATACTACCGTTTGGAAGAATCGTTAATTCCCCTGAGATAGTATTAATGCGTGTTGATCTAAGTCCAATTGATTTAACTGTTCCTTCAGCAACCGTCGTACCACCGCTATTGATTTTAACATAGTCACCTACATCAAATTGATTTTCAAATATGATAAAGAAGCCAGTAATGATATCTTTAACAATTGTTTGTGCACCGAAACCTACGGCTAAACCAACTACGCCGGCACTCGCTATAATGCCTTCTACACTAATTCCAAATTTACTTAAGATGGTTGTGATAACGATAAACCAGACAATATACTTAACTACATTTTGTACAAGTGAAATTAATGTTTTTGAACGTTTTTTATTACCTTTTCTGCTCTTATTTTGAATTTTGAATGCTTGTTCAATCACTTTGTTTAAAATACTTATTACTATAATTGCTGCAATTATATAAATCAAAATCATGATAATCTTAATAGCCAACGTTTCGTACGTTTCAACTTTTGTAAGTGGCTCTATTAAGGAAGAAAGGATATGTTTGACTTGATTCATTATGCATTTACCTCCTCACTTTAAACTTTTCATAATTAAATCATTATAACTTAAAACCACTTATATTAAATCAGTCTTCAGATTTAAAAACTGATTAATATAGCAAACAACGCTTATTTTCAATATATTTCTATATGCCTTCTACACTTACATCTCATAATTTTGATTCAGTTTTTTTATTAATGACTTAAATTCTTCTTCTGATTTGAATTCAAAAGCAATTTTACCAATATTTTTATGTGTTGATATATCAACTTTAGAACCATATTGTTCTTTAAGTTGTCTTTCTTGCTTTTGAATAAATTTGGGTTTATTTAAAGTTTGTTCATTAACCGAAGTCTTTGGAGCATTTTTTTCTAAATAATCATTGATATAGCTCTCTAAATATCTTACACTCCACGATTCTTTCACAGCTTTTTTCGCTATTGATTTCATTTTCTGTGGAGATTTTAGACCTAGTAATGTGCGACCATGTGCACCTGAAAGCTCACCATCACGTACCATTTTAGCAACGTCTGATGGTAATTTTAATAAACGCAACATATTAGCAATATAAGGACGTGATTTAGAAAGTCTTTCTGCAACCTCTTGTTGTGTTATATTCAAATCTTCCATTAGCTTTTTATAGCTTTCTGCTTCTTCTATAGCATTCAAATCTTCACGTTGTAAATTCTCTATAATGGCTAATTCCATCATATCTTCATCAGACAATTCTTTGATGATTGCAGGAATTTCGGTTAAACCTGCTTTTTTGGATGCTCTAAAGCGTCGCTCTCCTACAACAATATAGTAACCTTGAACAGTTTTTCTTACTACAATCGGTTGCAAAATGCCATGTTGTTTAATTGATTGTGCCAAGTCATTTAGTCTATATTCATCAAATGTTTTTCTCGGTTGATAAGGATTTGCTTTAATTAAGTCTAACGAAACGGAATGTACTTGTTCATCTTTGTTTAATTGCAATCTTTGATCTTCTCGATGAGCCATTTTTTCACATCTTTCTCTATAAATTAATACCGTGATATTAATATAATTTGTATCTCTATTTTATTTTAAAAATTTGCCCCTTTTTTCACAAGTAGAAATCACAAGTTACGACAATTTCTTCAAAAAATTTTATTTTAAAATAACGCTATGATATCAACGATTCTATAAATCTGAATTGCAAGTTTAATCTAAATTTTCAGAAAAGTTGTTGACAAATGATTCTTCTATCTGTAAGCTATGTATTAACAATTACAAAACGAAACATTTTACACACTGTAAAAAGGAAAGTAAAACTTACACTGCTTATACAGAGAATCTTCGTAGCTGAGAGAAGATATTGTAAGAAAGTTTGAAAATGGCCTTGGAGTGTTGATGCCAATATGAGGTGTCAACGGGTTCGCCCGTTATAGCGATACAGTATTAACATTTTGTTAAATGGCGTACTGGAATTAAAGACGCACATTTTATCGTTAATACTCATTTCTTCAATTTCTGAATGAATGAGTTTTTTTATGAACGATATTTTTGTGATTTCTTCATTTTATCAGTGCCTATTACCAAAATGGTGTACTGATAGAGGTTACTTTAGTAATAAAGTAACAAACAAAGGTGGTACCACGAAATCAAAGCTTTCGTCCTTTACATCCGAAAGAATCGGGTTTAAAGGACGGAAGCTTTTTTTAATTTTAAGGAGGGTCTAGTAATGAAGGATACAGAATTAGCACAAATTTCTTTGACTAAAGATCATACAGGAGCTATTGCCAATCCAATATATTTATCAACTGCATATCAACATCCTCAACTAGGTCAGTCAACAGGTTATGACTATACAAGAACGAAGAATCCAACAAGGACAGCTTTTGAAGAATCATTCGCCAAACTAGAGAAAGGTGTAGCATCATTTGCAACTTCAAGTGGCATGGCTGCAATTCAACTTGTATGTAACCTTTTTAAACCTGGTGATGAAGTATTAGTTGCATTTGATTTATATGGTGGCACATTTAGACTATTTGATTTTTACGAACAGCAATACGGAGTGAAATTTAAGTACGTAGATTTCCTAAACTATGAAGAAGTTGAAAATCAAATTACATCACAAACAAAAGCACTGTTCATTGAACCCATTTCTAATCCGCAAATGATTGATATCGATGTGACACCTTATTACGTGCTCAGTAAAAAACATGATTTATTAACTATCATTGATAACACCTTTTTAACACCTTATCTTTCAACACCATTAGAAGAAGGTGCCGATATTGTTTTACATTCGGCTACAAAATATATCGGTGGTCATAATGATGTGCTAGCAGGTGTTGTTACAGTAAAAGACGACAAGTTAGCTGAACAATTGGGACAATTCCACAATATGATAGGCGCTACGCTATCACCGTTGGATAGCTATTTACTACAAAGAGGTCTAAAAACTTTGCATTTACGAATCGATCGTTCACAAGAAAATGCGCAAAAATTAGCAGTTAAATGCCAAGATTTAGAAGCAATTGATGAGGTTTTATATAGCGGTAGAACTGGCATGTTAAGTTTACGACTCAACAAGGCATATAGTGTTCCTAAATTTTTGGAAAATTTAGAAACTTGTATATTTGCTGAGAGTTTAGGTGGTACAGAAACGTTTATTACATTTCCTTACACACAGACTCATGTGGATATGCCCGATGAAGAGAAAGATAAACGAGGTATCGATGAGTTTTTAATTCGCTTATCAATAGGAATCGAAAACTATTCTGATATTGAAGCAGACATTATTCAAGCATTAACGCATTCAAAAGTAGGAGTGATTTCATGAATTTATCAATAGATACTGAAGTAATTTTCGATGAACGTCGAGGAAAGGATTATATCTCAGCCAATCCACCTTTTTATGATTCATCAACATTTCATCAAGACCAACTTGGTGGTAGTCCACTTTACGATTATGCACGTAGTGGTAATCCAAACAGAACAATTTTAGAAGAAAAATTAGCTCATCTAGAAAAAGGTAAATATGGTTTTGCATTTGCATCAGGAATTGCAGCTATTTCTGCAGTTTTACTTACATTGAAATCTGGCGATCATGTCATATTACCTGATGATGTTTATGGAGGCACATTCCGATTAACTGAAGATATTTTAAAAAGATTCAACATTGAATTTACAACTGTAGATGCGACTCAAGCAGAAAATATTAAAAATGCAATTCAATCTAATACGAAATTAATATATGTAGAGACACCTTCTAATCCGTGTTTTAAAGTGACAGATATTCAAGCAGTTGCAAGGATTGCCCAAGCTAACCAATTGTTATTAGCTGTAGATAATACTTTTATGACACCTTTAGGACAATCACCTTTAGCACTTGGTGCAGATATTGTTATTCACAGTGCCACTAAATTTTTAGGTGGGCATAGTGACCTACTAGCAGGTGCAGTTATTACAAATCGTGAAGATGTGGCAGATGCATTATATCTAATTCAAAACGGCACTGGTAACGCCCTATCTACCTATGATAGCTGGGCATTAGCTAAACATCTTAAGACTTTCCCTATTAGATTCAAACAATCTGTAGCGAATGCTGAAAAGCTTGTTTCATTCTTAAGTCAAAGAGATGAAATCGCAGAAGTGTATTACCCAGGAAATAACAAAACACACCTTAAACAAGCTAAAACAGGTGGTGCTGTCATTGGTTTCAGACTAAAAGATGAGACAAAGGCACAAGCATTTGTAGATGCGTTAACTATTCCGTTGGTTTCAGTAAGTTTAGGTGGTGTAGAGACAATTTTATCTCATCCGGCAACGATGTCACATGCAGCGATACCAGAAGACATTAGAAATGCACGTGGTATTACCTTTGGATTATTCCGATTAAGTGTGGGATTAGAAAATCCAGACGAACTTATTGCAGACATCAACTACGCTTTAAAGGAGGCATTTAATGAGTCAATTCCTGAACAAATTACAGAACAACGTTTTAGTAGCTGATGGCGCAATTGGAACCATTTTTTATTCAGAAGGCTTAGATACATGCCCAGAAGCTTATAACTTAACTCACCCGGAAAAGGTCGAACATATTCATCGTTCATATATTGAAGCTGGTGCTGATGTTATACAAACAAATACGTACGGTGCCAATTTTGAAAAGTTAAAAGCCTTTGGTCTAGAACATAAAGTCAAAGAAATTCATAAAGCAGCTGTTCAAATTGCTAAAAAAGCTGCCAATGAAGATACTTTTATTTTAGGAACAGTTGGCGGCTTTAGAGGTGTAAAACAAGATGACCTAAGTCTTTCCTCCATCCAATATCATACTGAACATCAAATAGATACTTTAGTTGATGAAGGTGTAGATGCTTTATTGTTTGAAACCTATTATGACTTAGAAGAATTAAAAGGTATCGTCATTTCAACAAAAAGGAGACATCACATTCCAATAATCGCTCAGTTAACCGCTTCTAACACAAATTATCTTGTAGACGGTACACCAATCAATGATGCATTAAAACAATTAGTTGAATGTGGAGCAGATATTGTAGGACTTAATTGCCATCATGGCCCACATCATATGCAACGCTCATTTTCACATATCGAGTTACCAGATAAAGCATTTCTATCCTGTTATCCGAATGCAAGTTTGTTAGATATTGAAAATAGCGAATTCAAATATAGTGATAACGCACAATATTTTGGTGATGTGGCACAAGAGTTAATCAATGAAGGTGTAAGACTGATTGGTGGTTGTTGTGGTACTACACCTGAACATATTCGATACATTAAAACATCTGTAAAGAATTTGAGACCTGTTACCCATAAAAACGTCATACCAATTAATAAAAAAGTAAATCGCAAAAAGGACTTAAATTTCAAACAATCACTGACTTCCAAAGTCAAACAAGGTCCTACTGTCATTGTAGAACTAGATACACCTAAACATTTAGATACCGATCAGTTCTTCAACAATATTGGCAAGCTTGATGACGCAGATATTGATGCAGTGACATTAGCAGATAATTCCTTAGCAACTGTTCGCGTTAGTAACATTGCTGCAGCAAGTATTATCAAACAACGATTTAATATTGAACCCCTCGTTCATATTACCTGTCGTGATAGAAATCTCATAGGTCTACAATCTCACCTATTAGGTCTCTCACTCATTGGTGTTAATGAAATTTTAGCCATTACAGGTGACCCATCAAAAGTAGGTCATTTGTCTGGCGCAACCAATGTTTATGATGTTAATTCTAAAGGATTAACCCAAATCGCACTTCGCTTTAATCAAGGTATCAACACAGACGGTGATGCGCTGAAGAAACATACGAACTTTAACATCGCTGGTGCATTTGATCCAAATGTAAGAAAACTCGATGGAGCAGTCAAACGTCTTGAGAAGAAAGTAGCAAGTGGCATGAGTTATTTCATCACTCAACCTGTATATAGTAAAGAAAAAATTAAACAAGTATATGAAGCGACAAAGCACTTAAACACACCTTTCTTCATAGGTATTATGCCCATCGCAAGTTATAACAATGCACTATTTTTACACAATGAAGTACCTGGCATCAAAATGTCAGAAGACGTACTTAATCAATTCAAAGCAGTTAAAGATGATAAAGAAAAAACTAAAGAACTTAGTCTTAGACTTTCAAAGGAACTCATCGATACGGTGCATGAATACTTTAATGGATTATACATTATTACACCTTTCCAAAAAGTCGATTATTCACTAGAACTTGCAGCGTATTCAAAATCTATTACCACTCATAAGGAGGCAATATTATGACAACAATTAAAACTTCAAACTTAGGATTCCCAAGATTAGGTAGAAAAAGAGAATGGAAAAAGGCTATCGAGAGCTATTGGGCTCAAAAAATTGATAAAAATGAACTAGATCAAACACTTACTGACTTACACAAAGAAAACCTATTACTACAAAAGAATTATAATCTAGACAGCGTTCCTGTAGGTGACTTCTCTTTATACGACCATATCTTAGATACATCACTACTATTCAATATTATTCCTGAACGTTTCCAAGGACGAGAAGTGAATGATGACTTGTTATTTGATATTGCACGTGGTAATAAACAACACGTCGCAAGTGCATTAATCAAATGGTTTAATACAAATTATCACTATATCGTGCCAGAATGGGATAATGTAGAACCTAAACTAAATCGTAATGTGTTATTAGACCGCTTTAAATATGCACAATCTATTAATGTCAATGCACACCCAGTCATTGTAGGCCCAATTACCTTTGTTAAATTATCAAAAGGTGGTAGCCAATCTTTCGAAGAAAAAGTAAAAACATTACTACCACTTTATAAAGAAGTATTACAATCACTTGTTGATGCAGGTGCAGAATATATTCAAATTGACGAGCCTGTATTAGTTACTGATGAAAGTGAAAATTATGAAAATATTACTAAAGAATCATATGAAGAATTAACTAATACTGGATTAGGCAAACATTTAGTGATTCAAACTTATTTCGAACGTGTGAATCTTAAATTCTTAAGCTCATTACCAGTCGGCGGCTTAGGATTAGACTTCGTTCATGATCATGGATACAACTTAGAGCAAGTTAAAGCTGGTGATTTTGATTCAAGTAAAACATTATACGCAGGTATTATCGATGGACGTAATGTGTGGGCTGCTGATATTGAAGCTAAAAAGTCATTGATTGAAACATTACAACAATATGCTCAAGATATTGTCATTCAACCTTCGTCATCTTTACTACACGTGCCTGTATCATTAGATGATGAAACGTTAGATGAATCTATCGCTGAAGGTTTAAGCTTTGCCACTGAAAAATTAGACGAATTAGATGCTTTACGTCGTCTTTTCAATGATAACGATAGTGCGAAATATGACGACTTAAAATCTCGCTATGAGCGATTCCAAAGTCAATCATTCAAAAACTTAGACTATGATTTTGATAGTGTCCGTACACAACGTCAATCACCATTCTCTGAGCGCAAACAAGCACAATACCAAAGATTAAATTTACCGGATTTACCAACGACAACGATTGGCTCATTCCCTCAAACTAGAGAAGTTAGAAAATATCGTGCAGATTGGAAGAACCAACGTATTTCTGATGAAGCTTACAAAGAATTCTTAGAAAACGAAATTGCACGTTGGATTAAAATTCAAGAAGAAATTGGACTTGATGTGCTCGTACACGGTGAATTCGAACGAAATGACATGGTTGAATTCTTTGGAGAAAAACTACAAGGATTCCTAGTTACTAAGTTTGGTTGGGTTCAATCATATGGTTCTCGTGCTGTTAAACCACCAGTTATATACGGTGATGTTAAATGGACTGAACCATTAACAGTTAAGGAAACTGTCTACGCACAAAGTTTAACTGACAAACCAGTTAAAGGTATGCTAACTGGTCCAGTCACAATTCTTAACTGGTCATTTGAACGCGTTGATATTCCACGTACAACTGTACAAGATCAAATCGCGTTAGCAATTAATGCAGAAGTACTAGCATTAGAAGAAAATGGTATTAAAGTCATTCAAGTAGATGAGCCAGCACTTCGTGAAGGTTTACCATTACGTTCTGAGTACCATGAACAATATCTAAAAGATGCAGTGCATTCATTTAAACTAGCAACATCATCAGTCAAAGATGAAACACAAATTCATACGCATATGTGTTATTCTCAATTTGGTCAAATTATCCATGCGATTCACGATTTAGATGCAGATGTTATTTCAATTGAAACATCTCGTAGCCATGGTGACTTGATTAAAGACTTTGAAGATATTAACTATGACTTAGGTATTGGATTAGGGGTATATGATATCCATAGCCCTCGTATCCCTACAGAAGATGAAATTACTACTGCAATTAATCGTTCTTTACAACAAATTGATCGTTCATTATTCTGGGTAAATCCAGACTGCGGATTAAAAACTCGTAAAGAAGATGAAGTTAAAGAAGCATTAACTGTATTAGTTAACGCTGTTAGAAAGAAACGTGAAGAAAATAATGCTACAACAGCATAAAATAAATTGAGGATGATGCTTATGTCAAATTATCCTTTATGGGATCAATTAAACCAGTTAAAAGAGTCTAAATGGGTCGACTTAACACACACTTTCGACCCTGATATCCCAAGATTCAGTGATTTTGAAAAGGGTGAAGTTTCTACGTTATTCACAGTTCAAGAACATGGTTTTTATGTTCAACGATGGAATATCGTCACACAATATGGTACACATATCGATGCCCCTATTCATTTCGTTGAAAATCAGAGATACCTTGAAGAATTAGATTTAAAGGAATTAGTATTACCACTGATTGTTTTAGACTTTTCACAAGATGTCGCTCAAAACGCTGACTTTATTGTTACACGTGAACATTTAGAACAGTGGGAATCTAATAATGGAACTATCGAACCTGGCACATTTGTAGCTTTACGTACGGATTGGTCAAAACGTTGGCCGGACATTGAATCATTTGAAAACAAAGACGCTGAAGGTCAACAACACCTACCTGGTTGGGGATTAGATGCATTAAAGTTTTTAATTGAAGAACGTCATATCAAATCTATCGGTCATGAAACATTTGATACTGACGCATCTGTAGACATTGCAAAAAATGGTGATATCGTAGGTGAGCGTTATGTTTTAGGCCAAGATACATTCCAAGTCGAACTGTTAACGAACCTAGATCAACTACCTACCCGAGGTGCGGTTATCTATGCGATAAGTCCTAAGCCTAAAGATGCCCCTGGTTTCCCAGTTCGAGCATTTGCAATTAAACCTTAATTTATTAAAAGGACATATGCATAGTGTTGATATTGAAATAAATACAACATGACTTAATCATCTTAATATAGACGAAAACTCTCTAATATATAAATAACTGCAACGGCAGCAACTTGTTTTGAATTACAAGCTTGCCGTTGCAGTTTTTATTTCTCATTTTCTTTTAAAAATTTACTTATACTAAATAGAATAAAAATGGTTACGAAGCCGCTTATAACCATAAGTACCAAAGTAATACCTCCTATAAAAAATTACTATGTAAATTAATCATTTTTCAATGAAGTAGTATCCACTTTGGTTATATTTCCATTTTCATCTAATAATGGTGTAATACCACCACCTGTACTCACCCAAGTAGCAAGATATTGGATGCCTGTTTCTTTATCAGTTAATACATAACAACGCATAGTAGAATCTTTTGAGACCTTTTCTACATCAAAGCGATCATCTGCTTTCTTGTTATTAAACATGTGCAAAGCCCTCCTCAAACATTCTCTAATTATATATTTCACTTAACTATTATCTAAAACATCTTATTACTCAATCATTATTTTCAAATTATTTTATTGTGAATATTAATAATGATTGAGTGGTAAATTTATTGTATAGGGGTGGAGGATATGAGTTCTAACAATATAAATGACAAAAAGACAAATAGTACAAAAATATCCTTTTACTTAAAATTGGTTAGTATAACACTGATTATAATTGGCGTGCTCATTTTTATTCTTCGTATTATATTAGATAGTATTTATGGAGAAGCCCACTTAAAATCAGTAGATAATATTTTTATACTTATTGGTCTATTACTCTCCGTGGGGGCATATACCATTGAGAAAAATTGGAAAGATGTTACTTTTACTAGCATTTTTTTCATCATCTTCATACTACTCACATTCTTTTAAATCAAACGGCACTCTTTAATGAGTGCTTTTTTACTTTTCAAATCAGAATATCGGCTCATTATCGTGTTTTTATAATAAATCGTCCTCCTACATTTATTACAATCGTTTGTAACGTTCAAGCTAATTCAATAATTACAAAACATAAAATTAACATAGCAAACATCAGTAGTTCACGTTTTATTACACTAAGTAATATTGCCAACCCTATTATTACGGTGTTGTTCAGGTGAATTGAATTTCAATTACGAAATCGTAACATTGACCATCATTATCAATTGTTCTGTTAGAGTGTAGCTTATCGTTGTTCGCAACGAAATTTTTAAATAAAAAAACGGTAATGTATGCTGCCTTTCGCTACTTCAATCTATGGTAGACATACAACTTTTGGGAGGACGTTTTATTATGAAAAAAATCGCTACAATTTCAACTCTAACTGCTGGTATTGGCGTGTCATTATTTGGGATAAATGACAATCATGCAGATGCTGCAGAATATAATCATCATCAAGCACCTCAACAACAAGGGCCATTTCACCAACAAAGCCCCAGAGGATTTAATGGACAATTTAGCCATCAAGACAACCAAAATTATAATCAAATGAATGGGCAATGGCATCCACAATTTAATCATCAATCTAGTGGTTATAAACAGCCACAATTTAAACAACAATCATTCAAACAAAATAACAATACAACTACAAGTAATAGTTCAAGTAGCTTAAATTCTTCAAGTTCATCATCTACATCTGGTAACTTATACACTGCTGGACAATGTACATGGTACGTTTACGATAGAGTCGGAGGTAAAATCAGTACTACGTGGGGTAATGCAAACAATTGGGCAAGTGCAGCACAAGCAGATGGCTATACTGTAAATCACACACCTGAAAAAGGCGCTATTTTACAATCATCAGCGGGTAGTTATGGCCATGTTGCTTATATAGAAAGCGTTAGTAGTGATGGTTCAGTAACCGTTTCAGAAATGAACTATTCGGGAGGACCATTTGTAACAGACACTCGTACCATTTCAGCAAGCCAAGCTAAATCTTATAACTATATTCATTTATCATAATTGAGAGATGAAAAGATGTAATAAACACACCCTACTACCTAGTGGGGTGTGTATTTATGTTGTTATTCAACATAATACACATAAAAAAACCTATGTATACTGAACAGGTATACATAGGCTAAAAAAACAAGATTTTTTACCAAACAAACTATGGTGAGTATAACATTAAAATTATAAAATGTATATACGAATTCATTTTATTCTTAAAATAATTTCAATTTTAAATTTAGTGTTCTAAAATTGAAATTTTGCAAACAATATTGTAAAAGTATAACTTACTGAATCATGATTGTCCTATTTCTAAATCGATATTCATTTTTTATAAGTACTTATTCCAATATAAGTATCTATTTATTTTTTATTTAAACTTGATTTTAAACATTATGTTCATATCATTACTTTCATATTTTATTATTTACTTCTACCTTCCAAAAGATGTATGATTTCGAAAAAAACAACGTACAATTTGAAATTGTACGTTGTGATGCATATAAAAAATAATACTTTAATGATTTGCTATGATGCAATTCTAAAAACAATATTCATAATTTGTAACCTCAATCTATTGTTTATACTTTTTTACTAGAATACATAGCATGAACTTCTACTCTCATTGGCATATCCGCTAACAATTCGATGACTTTGTCATGTCCTTCGTCTATAACTGGATTATCAAAATGACGTTTAAATGAAGCATCGTCTTTATAAAATTCAAATGCCCATAATACATCTGGGTCATCAACGGCTCTACACAATACCCAATCTATTGGGCCGTCTGGATCTCCGTTGTAGTGCATCTTATTTGTTAAATTAAATAACTCTTCACCTTTTCCTTCTTTGGCTGTCATCTTTAAAACTGTTCCAGGTTGTAGGGAATCAATCAATAAATCTGAATTTTTTTCGCTTTGCTTACCTGAATATTCTGGATATACTACAACTCTTGTTGGCACATCATCTAAAAGCTCAATAACTTTATCATGACCTTCATCTATAACTGGATTATCGAAATGACGTTTGAATGAGGCATCGTCTCTATAAAATTCGAATGCCCACAAAATATTGGGGTTATGATCATCTTTACACAATATCCAATCTATTGGGCCATCTGGATCTCCGTTGTAGTGCATCTTATTTGTTAGATTAAATAACTCTTCCCCTTTTCCTTCTTTGGCTGTCTTCTTTAAAACTGTTCCAGGTTGTTGAGAATCGATTAATTTATTTGTGTCATCTTATATCCTCCACTATTCGTTTTATTAATTGACAATTTCTAGGTCTCTTTTTCCCCTTACTCTTGATAACGTGTCACCGCTGTCGCAATACCTTGTCCGCCACCAATGCATAATGAGGCAATACCTGATTGCTTTTCTTCGTTTAATTGATGTAAAAGTGTCACTAATATACGTGCACCTGAGGCACCTATAGGATGACCTAAAGCAATGGCACCACCTTTAGTATTAACCTTTTCAGCAGGTAATTGTAATTCTTGATTTACTGCTAAAGCCTGTGATGCAAATGCTTCATTAAGTTCGAAGACATCGATATCTTCAATAGATTGGTTTGTACGTTGTAGTGCTTTTTTCACTGCGTCAACCGGACCAATCCCCATAATAGAAGGATCCACACCACTAGTACCAAAGCCGTCTAAAATAGCGATAGGTTTAATATTTAATTCTTTTGCCTTTTCTTCAGTCATTACTAACATTATTGATGCACCGTCATTAATACCTGACGCATTACCAGCTGTTACTGATCCGCCCTTTTTAAAGGCAGGTCTCAAGTGACTCAATTTATCAGCTGTTGTACCTTTTCTAATACCTTCGTCTTCTGATACGACAATAGGCTCGCCTTTGCGTTGTGGCACCTCGACTGGAACGATTTCCGCATCAAAAGCACCACTATTTTGAGCGGCTTCTGCTTTTTGTTGTGATTGTGCAGCAAATTCATCTTGTGCTTCACGGCTAATACTATATTTTTCAACTAAGTTTTCAGCCGTAATCCCCATATGATAATCATTAAATACATCTGTTAATCCATCTGCTACCATACTATCAACTAACGCTTGGTTACCCATTTTAAACCCGAAGCGTGCATTTTTCATAAGCATCGGTGATTGTGACATACTTTCCATGCCACCTGCTAATACGACGTCATTGTCACCTGCTAAAATAGATTGATACGCTAATTGAATAGATTTTAATCCTGAACCACAGACTTTATTTACTGTAAATGCTGGAACAGATTCAGGTAAACCACCCTTAATTGATGCTATGCGAGCTGGGTTTTGTCCTTGACCTGCTTGTAAAACGTTACCTAATATCACTTCATTAATTTCTTTTGGATCAATTTGAGTTGTTTTTAAAATGTGTTTAATTAAAGTAGCACCTAAATCATAGGCAGGAATATCTTTAAAAGCGCCTCCAAACACGCCAATTGGTGTACGATATGCTTCAGCTAATACGATACGAGACATAAGTTAGCTCATCTCCTTTTAATTTATATAAAGATATACTATGTCAATTTCATTAATGAATAACGCAACTTTTTTCATCACAAACATGCCTAGATGATTAATAAATGGTGATGAAATATAGTTATTAACACGCTTGTTCACTCATTATTCATATTTTACCAAAATTCTATTCAAATTTACCACAAAGACCATAACGAGAAACAGTCATAACTTATTTAAATATGTATATATATAAAACGAAGAGGTTAAGACATAAATTTTTGTGCTCTCGGAAACCGATTAACGGCGTCCGAAAAGCAAGTTTCTGTCCCGACCTCTTCCATACGTTATCTGATATTTACTTTTAGCTTACATTATAAACTATCTCAATATTAAGATTTATAACCAAAATGAGGTATATGTTGCCAACGTTCTTTAAAGTAATGGGCAATCGCTTTTGGCTTACGATCTCGTGTGAAGATACCTTTTTTATTACCTTGAACACGGATAATACCATTTGATGTTTCAAAGTCAGCAAAGTTCCATGTTTGCTCACCGATGAATTGTGGATATTTATCCATAATTTCATGATTGGCTTTATAATAATTCAGTTGATACTCTTCTGTAAACATTTGATCATCAATCGCATGTAGACCTGCAAGCGTATCCGCACCATACTCTGTAAACATGATAGGCTTATTTGGTTGTCGTATCGACCATTCTGCCAACTCATTATCTAATGATTGTTTAGCGCTTTCTAAATCACCTGATTGTGTATACCAACCATAGTATCTATTGAGACAAAGCACATCGACTAAATCTTGAACTTCACATACATCTGGTTGTGCCGTTAAAATAGTCACGATAGTCACTGGGCGATGTTGTGGATCTTTTTCACGTGCTAAATTTACAAATGGCTCAAAGTACGCTTTAGCACCCGCTTCATTAGACGCTGGCTCATTGGCAATTGACCACATGACTACGCATGCATGATTCTTGTCTCTTGCAATCAAGTCTTCGATGACTTCTTGATGAGCTTGATGAGTATCAATTTCTTTCCATGTATCATGTGTCATTGCGCCACCTAAGGTAACCATAAAATTAAGATGTATACCGACACCTGTTGTCTCATCTATCACTACAATACCTTGTTCATCTGCTAAACGCATCATTTCTTCTGAATATGGGTAATGAGAGGTTCTAAATGAATTAGCACCTATCCATTTCATTAAGTTGATGTCCATGACGTTAGCTGATTCGTTTAAGCCTCGACCATTATAATACGTATCTTCATGTTTACCGAAACCTTTGAAATAAAATGGTTTGTCATTAATTAAAAACTGTCCATCCTTCACTTCAACAGATCGAATACCGAAACGTTCTGTATAAACATCTACACACTCATTATCGTTGAGTAATTCTACTTTCATATTGTATAAATAGGCATCTAAAGGTTGCCACAATTTAGGATTTTGAATAGTTACATCGCCTTTAGCGCCTTCGCTTTCGGCTACTGCATGATCATTTTCATCCAGAATCGTGATTTTAACGCTGTCTACTTTTTCGCCACCGTTCACCATCGATACTTCATAATGAACTATACTCTCATCAACCCCTTTTAATTCTGGGTTAATGGCTATATCACTAATAAATGTGTGAGGTGTCGTATAAATTTTCACAGGACGGTGAATACCTGCATAATTAAAGAAGTCAAAATTAGGCTCGTTGATAGGTATGACTGTCCCGTCTTCTCGTGTTTGCTCACTGTAATTACCCACTGGCAATGTGCTATGTGTTAATACATTGTTTACTTTCACAGTTAATCGATGGGTTCCTACTGTTGCAATATCGGAAATATCGGCTTCAAAAGGTAGAAAACCTCCAGAATGGGTAACGACTTCTTGGCCATCGATATACACTGTGGCATGATGTGTTACAGAACCAAATCGTAAGACAATACGTTCCCCGTTAAGATGTTTAGGAATGACAATTGTTCTTTCGTAGACGACCTCACCTACATGACGTCTAATGCTCTGAATCACACCTTGATCATTATACGAACCTGGAACCGCCATCACGTCCTCTGTGTCCAACGGATGACTAACATCTATTGCTTCTTGATGTTGGATTAATTTAAACTTCCATGTTCCTGACAAATCAACTAGCTGTCTTGTTTCAGTTAATATTGGATATAACAAAATGTTTCCCTCCTATCATTAGACACCGGAATATGCGTTAAATCCTCCATCGATTGGTAATACCACACCATTTACAAAACTAGATGCCTGTTCATTTACTAAGAATAATAATGCTCCAATTAATTCTTCCGGTTTACCGAAGCGCTCCATAGGGGTAGCATTGATGATTTTTCTAGAGCGTTCCGTGTAACTTCCGTCTTCGTTCAATAGTAATGCTTCATTCTGTTTTGTTAGTAGAAATCCTGGTGCAATGGCATTAACTCTAATATTTGTTTTAGAGAAATATACACTTAACCATTGTGTAAAGTTACTGATTGCCGCTTTAGCACCACTGTATCCTGGAATTTTAGTTAATGGTGTGAATGCATTCATAGATGAAATATTAATAATTGTAGCTTCATCTTTGTCTAACATATCTGTCGCAAACACTTGAGAAGGAATAAACGTACCTAAGAAGTTTAAATCCATCACAAAACCAACACTCTTTTCATCTAAATCAAAGAATGTCTTACCATCTTGCTCAAGTTCACCTTCAAAACGTTCATCATCTGTTGTGCCTTTAGGAGAGTTTCCACCAGCACCATTGATTAAAATATCTACACTGCCAAATGCATCATTAACTTCTTTTTTAACTCTTTCCATTTCGGCTTTTTTAGTTACATCGCCTAAAAACACACGTGCAGTGCCACCTGCTTTTTCTGTTTTATCTACTAGACCATCTGCGTCTTCACTGATTCCAATCATTGCGACTTTAGCACCACTTTGTGCTAAAGCCATAGACATTGCACTACCAAGTACACCAGTACCTCCAGTAATCACAACGACTTTATTTGATAAATCGACATTGAAAGGCAATTCCATAAATTCCATCTCCCTTTAAAACTATTGTCTACTTTTACTTACTGCTTCATATAAGCCATTTAAATATGTTGCACCTAATGCACGATCATATAATCCATACCCTGGTTTACCAGTTTCGCCCCAAATCATTCGACCATGGTCAGGTCTAATTGGGCCTTCGTATCCAAAGTCATACATAGCTTTTACTACTTCATACATATCGATTGAACCTTTTTCTGATAAATGGGCAGATTCTTGGAATGACTTGTCACCTATTAATTTAACATTACGTGCATGTACAAAATGTACTCGTCCTTTTTCACCAAAGTAACGTAACATTTCAACAAAGTCATTTCGACGATCAGCGCCTAATGATCCAGAACACATTGTTAATCCATTATGCTTGGAATCATATAAGTTAATAAATCGTTCTAAATTATCTTTATTAGTAATGATACGTGGCAGACCAAAGATATTCCAAGGTGGATCGTCCGGATGGATTGCCATCAGAACATCTTCCTCTTCGGCTACTGGAATGACTTTTTGAATAAAGTAGTTTAAGTTTTCCCATAGTTTTTCTTCGTCTACTTGTTTATAATCTTCGAATAATTGATTTAAGTCTTCTTTCGTGTAGCTTGAATCCCAACCTGGAAGTGATAATTCACCACTTAATGGATTCATTTTTTCGACATCATTTTCATCGTAAATTAAACAAGTTGAACCGTCATCTAATCGATAATCTAACTGAGAACGCGTCCAGTCAAACACAGGCATAAAGTTATAACAAACAGTTTTAATACCCGCTTCACCTAAATTACGTAATGTTTGGCAATAGTTTTCAATGTATTGATCCCTTGTTGGTTTACCTAATTTAATATCTTCATGTACAGGTACACTTTCGATTACTGATATTTCCATACCTGCATCTTCAACTTCTTGTTTTAATGCTTTAATTTTATCTAATGGCCAAACTTCACCCACTGGCACATCATAAATCGCAGTAACAATCCCTTTCATCCCTGGGATTTGTTTAATATATTCTAAGCTAATGGGATCATCTTTCCCATACCATCTAAATGACATTTTCATCGTTTAGTCCTCCTTAATGAGCTTGAAATAGTGATATGCATTGTTGTAGCAAATGTTCTCAATCATTTTTTGTAATAAGCGGTCATCGTTCGGAATTTCACCTTTTTCTACTAAATCACCTATAAATGTAGATAAAATGCGTCTAAAGTAATCATGTCTTGAATATGAAATGAAACTTCTTGAATCTGTTAGCATACCTACAAAATGCATAAGTAAACCTTGATCTGCCAATGATGACATTTGTCTTAACATGCCACGTTTCGTATCGTTAAACCACCAACCAGCACCGTGTTGGACTTTACTTTGAATACCTGGTTCAGTTTGGAAATTGGCAATTGTAGATCCAACAATATCGTTATAGATTGGATTTAAATTATATAAAATCGTTTTCGGTAAATGATTTTCTTTTTCCATCATATCTAATGTAGCATTTAAGTGATAAGCAAGATTATTTTGATCTCGAATAGAATCAAATCCAGCATCTCTACCTACTTGTTCAAACATTTTAGTATTATTGTTACGAATCGCACCGAAATGAATTTGCATTACCCAACCACGCTCATAATAAGCTTTACTTAACGCGTTCAACATAAATGTCTGGAATTGGAATTGTTCATGTGTAGATATGTCTTCTTTATTGAGCGCCTTATTATATATTGTTTCAATTTCTTGAGTTGTATAGTTTTCAAAATGGATTTCCTCTAAACCATGGTCAGCTAAACGGCCACCCTTGTCATGGAAATATTGAATACGTTGATTAAGTGCTTCTACAAATTGCGTTGCATTTTCAATGTTGTGCGTTGTTCGTTCTAACTTTTGTACGAATTCAAGAAAAGCAGGTTCGCCTACTTTAAAAACATCGTCAGGTCGGAATGCTGGTAAAACCACCGTTTTGAAATCATCTTGTGCTTTAATCGCATCATGATAAGCTAAATCATCTGTTGGATTGTCAGTAGTACAAATCAAATTGACATTTGAATTACTAATAAGAGATTGAGTTGTAACCTGATGTTCTTTCAAATAATCATTCGCACGATGATATATTTCTTCTGCGTTATCACTAGTAAGTAAATCATCAATATTGAAATACATTTTTAATTCTAATTGTGACCAATGATATAAAGGATTCCCAATAGAATTTTCTAATGCTTCAGCCCATTTTTTGAATTTTTCAAGTGGCTCTGCATCACCAGTAATGTATTTTTCTTCTATACCTTGCGCTCGCATGGCACGCCACTTGTAATGGTCACCACTCAACCATAGTTCAGCGATATTATCGCATTTAACATTATCACTAATTTGTTTAGGATCTAGATGACAGTGATAATCGTAAATTGGCATATCTTTCGCAAAATCGTGATATAAATGTTTAGCTATTTCATTTTCCAACATAAAGTTTTCATTGATAAAAGCCATGTTATCTCCACTCCTCTATAGTTCTTCTCTTAGTGCAAGTTCTTTAACAATTTGTTTGTGTCGTTTGTCTGTTAATGGATACCAAATGAAGAAGACAATCAGTGCGATTAAGCTTGCTACTGCTGGTACAACAAAGAATAAAATTTTAAGTCCTGCAATCGTTCCTGGTGTTTGCTCTACATTTGGCGTGTAACCAATTAATGTTAACGCTAAGCCAGGTACAAATCCTGCAAGTGCTTGAGATACTTTTCTTGTAAAGCTGTAGCTTGAATACGTAATACCTTCAGAACGTAAACCAAATTTCCATTGACCATATTCCACAACGTCGGCAATAAATGCCCAAATAACTGTATTAGGAATAACTAAGAAAAATTGTGCAATTGTATTGATAACTAAAAACATAATGTAGTTTTCACTAAAGAATAAGAAGTTTACACTTTCAAACACGATAAATCCTGCTACACCAATCATTGCAGTTGCTTTTTTGCCCATTTTTTTACTAATTAATGTCGTTGCATATAGAGAGGGTAGTAAGACAACAAAGTTTAATGTACTTACGAGACCTACTAAATTAGGTTTATCTAAAACATATTTAAAATAATACAACTGACAAGATTGAATTAAGAACATAGACATAATTGTTAATAATGTAAAAATAGCCAATGTTGCAAATGCTTCATTCTTCACTAAATTAAAGAATGCTTTTTGGTTCACACCTTTTTCTTTTGGACGTTCAATAACGTGACGTTCTTTAACACCTTTGTAGCAAACTAAGTGGAAGATGACACCAAGTATCGCCATACCAGCAACGACTACTGGATATCCAATAGCATGATTATCAAATTGAGATACCATTGGCACAACCACAATACCTGCTATAAATAATGCACTTTGTGACCCTAAGTTTCTAAATACTGATAATTGTGTTCTATCATCCGCATTCAAAGTCATAGCTGCAGATAATGAACCATACGGAATATTAACTACAGAATACGCTGCGTTAAATAATAAATATGTTGCAAATGCCCAAATGACTTTACCTGTATAACTAAAATCAGGTGCTGTAAATGATAAAACCGTTACAATTGCTAAAGGAACTGTACCGTATAAGATAAACGGTTTAAACTTCCCTTTAGGACCGATATTTCGTCTTGAATCGACGATTGTCCCTACACCTGTATCTACAAAGGCATCAAATATCTTTGCCACTAAAAATACAAGACCACCGTAAAAAGCTGAAATACCAAGAATATCTGTAAAGAACATCATTAAATAAATCTGACCCATATCGAACATCATACCGTTACCTAAGTCACCAAATCCGTATGATAACTTTTCTTTAAAACTTAATGTAGCGTCTTCGATATGATTAAATTTATGCATTTTTCGTTTTTCTCTTTTTTCAACTGTATCTCCCATAATCCCGCCTTCTTTCTATCTATTGATATCTCGATTACTTTGAATAGATGCGTAAATATTTTCTAGACTTGCATAACTAAAATCACCAAATATATTGTGTTTATAGCTCATGTTATAAATACCGAATTCAACAATTTTTTCTAAATTCCATTTCTGCATAATCCCATAAATGACACCTACGCTAAATGCATCCCCAGTTCCTAATCTATCCAAAATATCAACATCCAAAGGCTCAGTTTTTGCTAATTGATCCTTTGTAGATAGAAATCCTTGTAAGCGGTTTCTTTTATGGTTAAAAATTTTTCTTTGTACAAACGCAATATATTGAACATTGTACTTCTTATGGATTTGAGTTAAATATGGTCTTATGACATCAATATCTGTCATTCTATCTAATCCATCTTTTTGGTCGTGACCTTTGTCATATGGCAATGCTATCGGTTCATAACCAAAAACTAAATCCACATCATATAATATGTCTGACATTTCTTTTCTGGCCGTATCAAAGTCCCATAGTGCTGCTCTAAAATTCAAGTCACAACTTACAAATAGACCTAATTCTTTCGCAACTTTGACTGCTTTTTTCAAAAATAATAATAATTCTTGATTCAATCCTGCTGTGATACCAGTAATATGAAACCAATCATGACCTTTTAAAATTGATTTGATATCATCATCTCGATGATAAAATTGACTAAATGTACTCATTTGACGATCATAAATAAGTCGATTTGCACGCTGAGCATACCCGCTTTCGATATAATATAGGCCCAATCTGCCTTCCTTTTGACTCATATGCTCAGTATTGACATCATATCGCTTTAAATTTTGAATAATTTGATTACCTAAATCATTATCAGGTACAGCACTAATCATCGACGTTTTGACACCTAATCCTGATAATCCTATCGCCACATTCATCTCTGCGCCACCGTAATTAATATTAAAGGATTGTGCTTGATTAAACGTTTGGTGATTAGGTGTACTTAAACGCATTAGAATTTCGCCAAATGTGATGAATGACATACCATCACCCTCTTATTGTTTTGAATTTTCCGACAAATTTTTCTGTGTTCTCTTTAATTACTGAATCATTTCCATCTTTTGCATTTTTCATTAATGCACTACCGATACCGACCGCAAATGCACCTTTACGATACCAATCCTCTAAATTATCTAATGACACACCACCTGATGGCATGAGTTCAATTTGAGGAATAGGTCCATGCACATTTTTAATAAAGTTAGCACCTAATAAATCACCAGGGAATAACTTCACTAAATCTACACCTGTTTCCATGGCTTGAACAATTTCTGTTACCGAACCACATCCAGGTAAATAAGGTACGGCGTAACGATTACACATTTTTGCAATCTCTGGATCAAAATGAGGACTTACCACATATTCTGCGCCATTTAAAATAGCTAATCGGGCAGTCGTACTATCTAACACCGTTCCTGCACCAATGACCACGTTTTCGTCTATTACATGTTGACTTAAATGTTGAATCACTTCTTCTGCTTGTGGTGTCGTAAAGGTAATTTCAATGTTATATATACCGCCATCAATCATATGTTCTACAGCTGCAATTGCATCTGCTTTACTTTTGCCTCTGACAACAGCAACGAGATAATTATCATGTAAACGATTTAATGTCTGCATTTTTTTCATTTACTCAGCTCCTCGCTATTTTTAATTGTTTTCTTCGCCAACCCAACTTCATTATATTTCCAATTAAAAAAACGTTAATTCAGTGTAAAAAGGTCTGAATTGACAAAAAAATAAAACCCTTTCATACAATCTTTAATAAGAGTTGGTATCAAAGGGTTTCTAAAATCTATTCAATTTTGCAGTGTATCGCAGTAATACGTAAGTTATCATGTACCAAATTACACTTAAAAAGTATCATTTAACATGATTTTTTGTAATTTTTTAAACTCTTTTATAAAATTTTGACATCAATTTTCAAAATCAGGGCCATTTTCAAAATTTTCTATGACTTGAGCTAGTGAAATCTAAAAATGAGTGATAATTTTAAAATGTAATGTAAAGGTCATAGTAAATCGTAATCCATTATTTTAAGTCACCTTTTCATTACTATAAGATTTCTTATATTCTAAGGGCGACTGTTGGTACTGTATTTTAAAACATTTTGAAAAGTAACTTTGCTGCTTGAAACCTACATAACTGGATATTTCTTCTACAGTCATGGGCGTATTAAGTAGTAAATCTCGTCCCTTTTCAACACGTAGTTGCATAATATATTGAGATAAAGACTTTCCTGTTTCTTGTTTAAATAATCTTGAAAGATAGGATGGCGCCAACCCTACTAATTCAGCCAATTCTTCTAGATGTATAGGATGGTCCAAATTAATCTTAATATGTTGAATGACTGTGTTGATATTAGAACTATAATTTAATGATTTAACTTTTAATGCCGTTTGCGCATAATCAAATATCATTCGTTTCGTAATAATTTCTAAAGTTTCAACATCAGTAGCGTCATCAATTTCAGCTGCATAATTAGCAGATATTTCATTGATGATGAGTAAATTCACATCTGCTTTTTCAATACTTTTACGACACAGTGTGTTAAGTAGATATGCTTTATATTTATGGTTTAATAAATCATCTTTAACACGCCTAATTCCTGCAACTGAAACATTCATTACAGAAAATAAGTTGAGTGCTTCATCGACATTGCCATTTTGAATAGCAGTTAACATTTTATTCTCATTGTCATAACATATTTTAATCTTGTTAAATGTATACTCATATTGCTCTTTATCTTGCGCATGTGATTCTGTATTACGATGAAAGCTAAAATCAAGTGTCTCAACTTTATAATGTACGTTTCGATTTTTTAAATATCGTACGGTTAAATGTGCCATTTTCAATGCTTGACTGTACGGGCAAACAGGTATTTGTAATAAATATTGTTTTAATATCGATAATTTAGAATATTTAATTTGTACTTGTTGTAACATTTCGTGGCATCTTTTTTCATTTGGTCGTTGATGAAGAAACGGACCAAGTATGACCACTCGATTATATTTTCTGTATTTAAATAGCAAAAAATTAACATCAAATTGATTCACATAATGATAAATACGATCGCTGTTCATATTTTCTAAAAGTTTCTTTAACTCTACTTTGTATTTTTTACTTTTAGTATTTGTAAATGGCGACTTTAAGTGATTACTAATATTTTTTATATCTGATAACTCGTAATGATTTAAATCAATCATTAATAATTCAAAAGCATGTACTTTTAATACATCAAAGATTTGTTGATTTAACATAATGATCACCTTCACTTAAGACTATAAACCGTACAGAAAGGATTGAAAAACTTGAATTATTCATTAGAAAATTTTCAACCTCAACATGACTACCTTATTTGCGTAGATTCAGATGGTTGTGGCATGGATACAATGACAATCAAACATGAACGTGCATTTGGACCTGCCTTATTAGATATTTGGAATTTAGATGATATGAAAGAACAAGTTTTAGAGCGTTGGAACCAATTTAACCTATATGAAATCACACGTGGGATTAATCGATTTCAAGGTTTGGAAAAAATGCTCACAGAACTACATGAGCAAGGTCGCACTGTTGATGGTTATCATGATATTAAAGAGTGGGTCGATCATACTTCAACATTCTCAAATCCACAATTAGAACAAGATATGAAAGCGCATCCACAAAAGAAAGGACTTCGCTTAGCTTTAGACTGGTCAAACCGAGTTAACGAATTAATCGGTCGATTACCTAGTTTAGGCGCATTTGAGAATGTGCATTCAACTTTAAAACATGCACATCACGATGCTGATATTGTTATTGTATCATCTGCAAATTTAAAAGCGGTGGAAACTGAATGGACTGAACACCATCTAACACCATTTTTAACTAGTATCTTCGCACAAGAGGTAGGTACTAAAAAACATTGTATTCAACAACTTAAACAACACTATAAACCAGATCATATATTAGTTCTTGGAGATGCAAGAGGCGATTTACAAGCTGCCCAAGACAACCAAGTTTATTTCTATCCTATTTTGGCTGGAAATGAAGCAACATCTTGGTCTAACTTAGATCAAACCTACCTTAAACTATTTATCAATAATCAGTTTGATAATACTATTCAGGACCGTGTAATTCAACAATTTTATAATAATTTTGACTAAAGGAGCGTTGTTATAATGGTAAATGTAGACTTAAAAGCTAAACCCTATTATCTTGATGATCAACAAATTGAATGGGTAGAAAATACGTTATCTCAGCTCATTGACGAAGAAAAAATAGGACAATTATTTTTCAACTTATTTTCTCTAGAAGAAGATGGAGATTTTAATAATAATGACCTTACAAATAAAGATATTTTAAATCAGTATCATATAGGTGGTGCACGATACCAAGGCGGTAATAAGCATCAAGTTCAAAACCTTCTCAACGACTTACAACACAATAGTAAAGTACCGTTATTAATAGCAGCAAATTGTGATTCTGGTGGTAATGGTGCATGTAAAGATGGGACTTATATTGCCTCTGCAGCACAATGCGAAGCAGCTCAAGATACGAAAGTTGCTTATCATGCAGGCTATGTATCAGGTCGAGAATCACAAGCTTTAGGTGTTAATATCAACTTCGATCCTTGTGTAGACATTCTTCAAAACTGGCGTAATACTATCGTTAATACTCGCGCATACGGAACAACAGCTGACACTGTAATTAAATATACTAATGCTTTCATCGAAGGTTTTAATGAAACTAAAGATATGATTACTTGTATTAAACATTTCCCGGGTGATGGTACTGAAGAACGCGATCAACACCTTGTATTAGGTGTTAATGAAATGACACCTGAAGAATGGGATCAAAGTTTCCGTAAAGTGTATACCAACCATATCGATAATGGTGTAGAAATGATTATGTCTGGACATATTGCTTTGCCACATTATTCTAAAAAATTAAATCCAAAATTGCATGACGAAGATATTTTACCTGCATCATTATCTAAAGAACTTATCACAGATTTATTAAAACAAGATTTAAACTTTAATGGATTAGTTGTAACAGATGCAAGTCATATGTTAGGAATGACAGCTTCAATGAAACGTGAGGACTATGTACCGTTAGCTATCGCAGCTGGTTGCGATATGTTCTTATTCTTTAATGATATAGAAGAAGACTTCAATTTCATGCTTCAAGGTTACCGTAAAGGCATCATTACAGAAGAACGACTTAACGATGCGGTTAAACGTATTTTAGGCCTCAAAGCTAAAATTCATTTACATGATAAACAAGCACAAAACACGTTAGAAAAAGAAGAGGCTGCATTAGATGTCATCGGTTGTGATGAACATATAGACATGCAAAAAGAAGCTGCCGATTTAGGTATTACATTAGTTAAAAACACGCTCAACCAGTTACCTATTCGTCCAGAAACACATAAAAACATCCAACTTTATGTCATTGAAGGCGAAAAAAATGGTATTTATAAATCTGATGACTCAGTGACTGATCATCTTGTAAGTATATTAGAAAATAAAGGCTTTAACGTTACAGTAAATGATGGTTCAACACGAATTAAAGGTAAAACATTAGATTACCGTGAAAGGGTAGATGCAGCATTAGTATTCGCTAATATCGTTGGATATGCTGCAGAAAATAATTACCGCATCCGTTGGTCAACTGCAATGAGTAATGAAATTCCATGGTATGTTCACGAAGTACCTACTGTTTTCACATCACTCAACTTCACTACGCATTTACACGATGCAACAATGGTAAAAGCGTATATTAATGCATATCATTCAAACAAAACAAGTTTAGAAACTGTTATAGACAAAATCATGGGTAACTCTGACTTCAAGGGTAAACCTAATGATTTAGTTTGGACTAATAAATGGCAAGCTAAGTTATAATAGCATATGATGAACCCCCATATAGCACATAGAGATACTAGCTAAGTTATCTTCATGTCTATATGGGGATTTATACTTTAATAACTTACTTCAACGTTGTTACTATTACATAATTGACGATAATCGTCATATTGTATGTTTTTTCCAATTAACACGAGATAATTGGGGACTTCTTTTTCAAATGCTATTGGTGTTAATTCAAACTGATCTTGCATATATTGAACTAAATAAGTATGTGGTTGGTCTATAAATTGAATAAATCCTTTCATACGATAAATATTTGACGGTAAGGCGTCTAAATAATCTATAAACTGTAGTTTGTTACATTTCACTGGTACATCAATGTATTGATGATGAATGCCTTGATGTAGCGATTGGTGATTTGCTTTACTTTTTCTCGTCTGAATATTGTCATCGGTAGTTTGTGTAAACTTAGGCAAAGTGATTCGACCATACATCCCCACTTGAATATCCGCTTCAGGATTGATGATTTCTAATTCTTTTAATAATTGGCTCGTTACATTCACATGTGTTAAATCTATTTTATTCACAAATAAGTGAGAGCAATGGCTCAATTGTTCATAAAACAAACCTTGGATATCTTTTGGATAAGATTTTAACGATTGATACATATGTGCATCTACAATACCAACCATGTATTTAATCCTAGTAAATGGTGCTAAGATGGGTGTTAAACATGCATCTACAACTGCCAATGGTTCTGCTATCCCACTGCATTCAATAAAGACAATATCAGGTTGATAGTCTAAATAGAGTTGATGCAATTGATCTGAAACATCTGCTTTCATTGCACAACAAATACAGCCCTCAGTAAGCTCATTTAAAGGGATCTCTTGATCAATTAATTGACCATCCACACTTCGCTTACCAAACTCATTCATAATTACTGCTGGTTGCAGCCCTTGTGTCACCGCTTCGGACACGAGATGGTTCAATAATGTAGTTTTACCACCACCTAAAAATCCTCCTATGATTACAATATCCATCCTAGCCACTCCTTTTAACTCATAACTGTTATAAGCTTTGCAATCATTGCAATAATGATAACCACACTTAGTGATGTCACCATTTGTTTCGCTATTATTTTAAATCCTTCATTCAATCCAAGTTGTTTAAATACCATGGTCATCGTGACAGAGCATGATGTAAATGTGGAACTCAAAAAGACTAATAACAATAGTTGTATGATAGATAATTGTTGAATGTAAGCACCCTGATGCATATTAAATAACAACATGCCATCTTTTCTAATCATGGAAAATAAGATACCTGGAGATAATTCGTTGGGAATACCTAAATACATCAATATTGGCATGAACACATGTGAAATGAGCGATAGAACGGGTGTTAAGGAAATGATACTAACAATAAAACAGATTGTGATAAAAATAGGCATAGCTTGAATGACAAACATGCAAATATTATCCCAAATTTGTTGACTCAATTGTCGCACTGAAGGTAAGTGAATGGTGGACTTTTTAACAGTTTGAATTGCAAAAGGGTGATGATTTGTCCTCATCCATAATCGATTATGTATGATGCCGCCCACCAATACTAATATTAAATAAGGTATAAAAAGCCAAGAATGCCCTGCTACGCTAAATATAGATAGCGTCGCTCCTATTTGGTAACTGCATGAACTTCCAAAACTAATCAAACTCATGCACTGTGTTTTGGTACAAGCATGACATTGATGGCCTGCTTGTGTAATAGCCGCAGCATTACATCCAAATCCTTCTAATAAAGGAATGATATCTTCTCCATTTAATCCAATGCGTATCATCGTCGGTTCAATTGCCCAAGTAATCCAATCCTTTAAATGGCTTTGTTCAACGATGGCTGAAGACAAACTGATTAACACCACTACAGGTAATGCCCATACAAATGAATATGTTCCTAGCGATAACACACCATAATCTCCAAAGAAAATGTGCTGCATGATACCATTTTGGAAATATTCGAATGAACCTAAAAAAGTAATGCAATGTTCGACATAATGACTTTGTAGCCAATCTGAAAAGTGATACGCCATGCCAATAGGCAATGCGAACATGATTAATATAATCAACCAGCCAAGTACCATTTGTAAGATATTAGGTGTTTGATTTTTGCGCTCTTTCTGAAATTGCTCAAGTTGTTGAATAACGTAGTGACTATATTGAGAACTAGACACTACACTTTCCATTAAAGATATATCCAATTTATTCCTGATAATCGTTGATTTCAATAATGCCTTTTCTGCAGATGTCAGTCTTGATATATGCTGAAGTGTTAAAAGATGTGTGTCTTCTGGAATTGGATCATAATAACCCCGTTTTAAATCATATTTCACTTCTAACATGAACATGCCACATCACAACAAGTATAATCATCTAAGTACATTTGATTCATTTGATATGATTCTATCATTTGATGATTGACCGGTAAGCCTTCCCTCTGTGCAAGCTCATGTGCTAATACAGCAAATCGTGCTCTGAATTTATAGATATAACATAACTTGGCATGATCATTTTCAACTGTAGCACCTATTAAGAAAATATTAGGATAGCGTGTCGACTCATCTTGAAGCGTTAATTTCACATCTTGCTTTGTCGTTTCGAATAATTCTTGAACGATAGGGTTTTGTGTTACATCAAATCCGGTAGCAAGAATAGGTTCATTCACAGTTTGTACTTCATGACCATTTTCAAAATAAATAATGTACCTACCGTCTTGAAAGTTAATATCTGAAACACTATAATGCACATTCATTTCTATCAATGCACCTTGTTGAATTGCTTGGCTTAGGCGTTGGTGTGTATAAGGTGACAACCTTACACTAGGATCAGCGTCCTCATCATTAAGGCCCGTCGTACGTGTATACAACGAAATGGTAGATTGATTTTTAGCTAATTGAATCGCAGCATCAAAACCACTTTCATTACCACCAATCACAACATAGTCTCCCTTATCGAATTCGTTGAAGTCAGTCACCTCACTATAATGAATACCATACTTAAATGGTTTGTTAGGAAATTGAAAATCACCAGTCGCTACAAAAATATAATCTGCCGTGTAATCACCTTGAGTTGTCTTGATGAAATATAGACCCTCTTCCATAGAGACTTGCGTTACAGCAGTGTTAGTTTGAATACTGATACCATAGTGATAAGCCACAACTTCTAAATATTTCGCATACGTTTCCCCAGATACATGTTCCTGGTTAAAAGTGAACGCAGGTGACGTCTCTTTAGAAATAGCATTCATATCTGGCATACCAAATCCATTAGATGTAAACGATGGCGTAATGGTACGAGTTGACTTAGGCCATTGTTTAAATGATGAACCTATCTCTTCTTTTTCTAATATTAAAAAATCATCTATACCAAAATCTTTCAATGTGATAGCCATGCCGATACCCGCAGCACCTGCGCCAATAATGACTACCTTTCGATGTTGTTGCATCATTAAACACTTCCTTGAGATATTTATCTTTAGGTTTCAAATCGAAATAATTACGATTTATAAATTATAGACCTATTCTATTACAAATTCAATACGTCTCTCACGTCTTTTGTTAGTAATGAACATAAATAACCCAATACTAAATCCACTAGTAAAGTAAATTTAGTATTGGGTGATATTATTTGTAGACACTTTTCAGTTATTTAATTCAAATGAATCATCGTATAAATTTGAGATAATTGAGTCTCCGTGTCACTATGACTTAAATTGATAAAATATTTGTGTTGCCATTGTTGTGCTTTTAAAGCAGTTACATTTAAATATGTTTCCCAATCTGGATAAACACGAAATGCCATTTTCCCTTTGTGATGATTATCAGTTAAAATGCCATGATTTAACAGTGTTTCTTTATCGAAAATAAATATGCCTTTACGTGTTTGATCGTTTACATAAATCATTAAATAATCACTCATTTGGTCAAAATGTAATGGGGTATTTTGATGATTAGAATCTTTTTCCCACAAAGTGACAAAGTAACCCTTTTTCTTTGGGGTCTTTTTAGCCAAACGGCTCTTGAAACGATATTCAAATAATTTAAATTCCAATGCTTCATATTCGTGGTTCCACGTTTCTCGTTCAACTGTATCCAAAATGGCGGTCTGATATATTCGTTCTAATTCATTTAATATCACTATAGATTGAAGTAATTTAAGATTTTTTACCATGTGATTGACCCTCATTCTGTTTATTTATTTCATTGCTTTTATAAAGTAAATACCCTGCGTTTATTATTGCCACAATAGCAAATGCAATAGCTAAAATTAAATGATTATCAATCACACCTAAAGCAACAACAAACATTAACAATATATTTAGTAGATTAGAAATCATAAACCCTTTATTTTCCATTTTTAAAACCCCTTTGTTCTATTAATCATTCATAAATAATAATGCCCTTATCAGTAGTTTCAATTTCTGAGTTTTTTGGAGTTTGAATCATTTTAAGAACCCAATAAAAGTCTCCAACACAACTACCAGCATGTAATGTAGCCAAAATAAAAAAGAAAAACTTTGGTAATATACCTAAATAAAGCGTAGTAATTAATATCACTGTTATAATTATAAATGGTGCGATAGCACTAATTAGAAAAGTCATAGGTGTAAATTGTCCACCAGGTATAGCACAATAAATCATTCCACTAGAATATCCAAAATGAACTTTGTGTCTAGGTGAAAATATTTTGAAAAAAACACCGTGAATACATTCGTGAATTGTAAAAATTAAGAAATATAAAATAATAAAAAGTACAATATTACCTATAATTGATTGAAATATATATACAGTATTAGTACTTCTCTCTATAATCCAAAAAATAATACCAAAACCAATAAATAATAAAATCATGTATTGAGAAAACTGTTTCATTAATTTAGGATTATCTAAAATATCAATGCGTTGCATGAAACCACCTCTTTTGAATATATTTATATTTCGTTGATATATGTAATATACAATATATATGTCATTTTGACAAATATACTTGTCAAAATGACGTTTATCATATACATTAATGTTAAGGAGTTGATCAACTTGAGAAATCGAATTAAAGAATTACGAGCAAGAGATGGATATAATCAAACTCAATTAGCTAAGAAAGCTGGTATATCAAGACAAACCGTCTCTTTGATAGAACGTAATGACTTCACACCTTCTATACTTACAGCTATGAAAATCGCTCGTATATTTAATGAACCCGTAGAAAGTATCTTTATCATCGAGGAGGAAGATTTATGAAAGTAGGACGCTATCTATTACTTATGATTATAGGTGGAATTATAGGTGGATTAATCGTTGAACTTTTTGACATTATTAATCAATACAACTTATTCTCTAAGTTTCATTTTAAAAGTAGCATGTTAATTATTAGTATTACCTTAATAACAACATTTTTTAATATCTTTCTTACGTTATTATTATTAAAATACCAAAAAGATTCACTTCGTTTGAAATCAAAATCGATAGAATTTGAGGATGAAGACATTGCTGATACA
Organism: Staphylococcus warneri; assembly: GCF_900636385.1. Lineage (NCBI taxonomy): Bacteria > Bacillati > Bacillota > Bacilli > Caryophanales > Staphylococcaceae > Staphylococcus > Staphylococcus warneri. Next base: position 2,390,944 of record NZ_LR134269.1, read on the forward strand.
TATGAGCGTAAAGCAAATTTAAAATATCTATCTGTCAGTTTTATATTCTATCTAGAAATACTAATAAGTTTTTTAACAATCTTTATACTAGCACTAGGCAATATTTCAGATAAATACTTATTTCTATCTATTCTTCCATTTATAGTTACAGCCATTCCTGCTATTATGATAGGATTATTTGTTAGAAAATTTGATGATCGTTACCCAAAAATGGGGGAAGAAAAATATACAGAAAAAATAATTGAAATTATGGACGAAGGTGAACGCCATATCAACTTTCTTACCATTTACAAACAATTTTTTATGAATATCGGACTACTCCTTATTAGTGTGATGTTTTTAGGTATATACTCAATCATTTCTAAATCAAATCAATCTGTAGGAATAATTATTCTTATCATTTTATTTATCTATAATGCCTTTGGTTATCTATCAAAAGTTCGTAAATTTTATAAATCTTAAATCCATAATTTTATACCTATCATATATAGAAAGAGAGGATGTAAAATGACTTCACTTTTAAATGTTCAATCACTTAATAAATCTTATAAAGACTCAGATTTCCATCTACACGATATTAACTTTTCAATTTATTCTAATGAGGTAGTGGGCTTAATCGGAAAAAATGGGTCTGGAAAATCTACACTGATTAACACCTTAGTAGGTAACCGTCATTTAGACTCTGGAGAAGTAACATTCTTCAATAAAGCAAGTTCAAATGAAGAAGAATACAAAGAGCATATTGGCGTAGTCTTTGATGATTTACGTGTACCTAATAAATTATCTTTAAAAGAAATTGATAAAATATTTTCAAATATCTATCAATCTTGGGATAGTAAGACATTTCATTCAATCATAAATTATTTTGAATTACCTTTTACTAATGCAATTAAAACATTTTCAAGAGGAATGAGAATGAAAACTGCATTATCTATTGCATTAGCTCATGACACTCGATTATTAATTCTAGATGAAGCAACAGCAGGTATGGATGCATCAGGACGTGAAGAAGTGATAGAATTACTTGAAGATTTTACAGCTAAAGGGAATGCTATTTTACTAGCCTCACATATATCTGATGATATGGAAAAGCTTGCTTCAAAGCTTATATTTATGAAAGATGGCAAAATTATACTAGAAGAAAACAAAGATAATTTACTTAATAATTACGGCATTGTTGAAGTTCCTCAAGTTGATTTTAATGTTCCCACAGAGATGATTATAGCTTCACGTGTTCGTCAAAATAAAATCATTGCTTTAATCAACAATTATCATCAAATTAAAGACGCTCACCCCTTAACAAATATAGACGATGCAACAAAAATTATTATGCGAGGTGAACAGTAATGAAGGGATTTTTATTAAGTATATTTTATACTTCAAAAAAGACACTTATTAGCTATTTTATAGTATCTATTGTAGTAACTGTCATTTTTTCATTTCTTAATCCTTTAATGACTTGTTTTATGCCAATGGTATTTTTGCTTTCTCCAATCACTGACAATATTAAACACGAAAAAGATTCTAAATGGATGTACTATGTTTCTGTTTTCCCAAAAGGAAGAAATATATATGTTAATAGCTATTATGTTGCTTTCTTATCTTTAATACTTACCGGATTATTGGTAGGCCTTATATTTACAGCAATTTTCACACAAAATATAAGTATGATGTTATTATCTGCCTGTATAGGCATAGGCGCAGTAGGAACCTATTCTATTGTTTTTCCACTAACATTTAAATTTGGATCTGAAAATTCTAATGTCATTTTAACAACATCATCAATTATATTAATATTAAGCTTTTTTGTTGTATTGTATGGCCTTTTAATGCCAAACATGATGGATTCTGACTCATTCGCAACCGCCATTGCAACTTTTCATAACGTGATAGTTGGCATTGGTTATGCGCTATTTGGATTAATTATTCTGGCTATAACCTACTTTCTTTCTATGAAAACATTTAAAAAGCAAGATTTATAATTCATATTATTTCCCCGGTGATTAATTTAAAATCGCCGGGAATTTTATTTCCATAATATCGTCTATCATTTGATAAACAATTTGATTTATCCCTCTTATTATTAATACTTTTTAGATTATTTATACCTGTAGATTCATTAGTTAAATAATTTTATATTTAATGAAATAACTTTTAATTGTTAAAACTTAAATATTTTTGAAAATGAAGAATAATTTTAAGGAAAATAATTATTTTTTATTAGGTATGGTGTATAATGGAATTGTACATGTAAAATAACTATTATATAGGAATAATAAAATTTGGGGGCTTCAAATGAAAAATCATTTATTTAAGGTAAATCAACGTCAGCGCTATGCTATTCGAAAATTCTCTGTAGGAATTGGGTCAACACTTATTGACGTCACTCTATTTTTAGGTATGCAAAATCACGCACACGCTGCTGAGAATTCAGAATCAAAAACACAACAAAATACTGAAGAAAACAATGCATCTTCTACACCTAATCAACAAGCGACATCGCCCGATGCTAAATTAAACACAAACAACACTTCAACGGTATTGAAACACGACCAAAATCAAAGTCAGACTAAACCTGTTCAAACTAATGATTCACATATCACATCTGATATGCAAAACCAACAAACAAGTCAGATGACTAAAACAACACAACAGTTGAATTCAACTCAAGATCAAAATCAAAACAACCAAACAATTAATAAAAAGCAAACACAAAATGAAGCTAAATTTAACGCCACAGAAGCACTTTCTAAACAAACTTCACAACAAGCCAACACTCATGTAGAACCATCACAAGCTCAACCTTCTGTACCTCAGTCAAAGACATTCAATACTCAATCAACACAATCACAAACACAACATCATATCGTTCAACGTCAATTTGTTAAACCTGTTTCTAGAGCTTATGTAGCAAATAATGGCATTGTAAATGTTGATGATGACTCATTTACATTTACTGATTTAAAAAATGCTTTTAATGATGCCAATGTGAGCCAAATTAATTTTAATTCTGATCATCAATTTGAGTTTACTGAAGGTTTAAAATTGAATCGCGGTCTCATCATTAATGTCGCAAACGGTAAAAAAGTAGATTTTAATGCTGCACCTGGACAAGCACAGAAACTTATCGGTATTGATGCATCTCTTGGTAATGGTCAAGCGCTAACAATTAACAACGATGGTCAGTTAAATTTCAATAACTTCAATAAAGGTATCGCTGTTCATGGCGGAGATTCAACTACTCAACTTAACATTAACGGTGGCGAAACAAACTTTAATAACTTTAATCAGTCTGGTATTGATGCTAGTAAGAAATTTGCTGGTGAGATTTCAATTCAAGATGCTCATATTAATACCAATTCCACAAGAGATTCTACGGGATCAACTTTACTATTAGGAGATAGTTTTGATTCAAAATTAAATGTAAATCATTCAACTCTCAATTTGGTTAACAATGGCGATAGCCCTACGAGTAATGCGATTGAATCTAATGCTGGTATAGTGAATTTTAATGATAGTAACATTTACTCTTCTTCTCGAGCACATTACAATTTCAATATTTTTAATCCAGATCATCGACGTGGGGATCAACAAGTTAATTTCTCAAATACTGATTTAAAAGTGAATACCCCTACAGATGCTAATCCATACAAATCTATATGGATATTCAAAGTGCCAGTAGACGCAGTAGGTATTAACTCTGAATTTACACATTTTAATGTAACGAATAATAGTACTATTTCACAAAATATAAATGGATTCACAGGTGATGAAAAAGGTATCGAATTAGAACATTCAACGTTAACTGTTGAAAACGGTACACTTGATTTACGTAGTGTTGGATTTGATAAAGGCTCATCGTTAAATAGCAGTCTAGCATGGCCTTCATTAATCGATATCAAAGATGATTCCAAAGTCACAATTGATAAATTTCATGATTTACCAAGTAATTCAAATGTTTCTACTGATTTCCCTAAAATAATAATTAGCGGTGGATCTGTTAGCCTACCTTTAGATGAAAAAGGTAATGCTCAAGTTCCTACTGGGACTCAAATTGTTAATGAAAATGGTGAAGTTTTAACTCATTTCGCAATTGATAAATCGAATTTAGACAAAAATGTAAACAATAAATATGATTTAACCATTACGAGTGACCCTAATGATCCAATCAATCACCCTGAATATAACTATGGATTAAATGAAAATAAATTACATGATCAAACGGCACATGTATGGGCACCAGCTGTGACAGTTGATTTCTTTAAAGATAAAAATGATGCACAAAATAATCAAAATAGTATAACTGAAGACCACGTCATTACACCTAGAGGGAATACAATTGGTTTAGTAGATAAATCAGCTCCAACTACATTGGATGGTAATCCGGTCAAATGGTTCTATTCAGATAATGATCAACCATATAGCGATGGGGATAAAATTTTAAAAGATACAAAATTATATCCAGTCATTCAAATGATGCCATTAAACGATGCTCCAACCATTACAACATCTCCACAAGTCATTCATGAAGGTGATCATAATTTTGAAGTGATAAAAGTAGTTACAAGTGCTACTGATAAAGAAGACGGAGATTTAACTAACAAAGTTGAAATTATTGATAACGGTGGTTTTAATGCTGATGTACCAGGACAATATACGATCACAGTTAAAGTAACAGATAGCGAAGGAGCTTCATATATTACTACTGAAACAGTAACCGTGATTCCAGTCGATAGTGATTCCGATAGTGACTCGGATTCGGATAGCGACTCGGACTCTGACAGCGATTCCGATTCTGATAGCGACTCTGATTCGGATAGCGACTCGGACTCTGACAGCGACTCGGACTCTGATAGCAACTCGGATTCGGATAGCGACTCCGACTCTGATAGCGACTCTGATTCTGACAGCGACTCGGATTCCGATAGTGACTCTGATTCCGATAGTGACTCAGACTCTGACAGCGATTCTGACTCTGACAGTGACTCGGATTCCGATAGTGACTCGGATTCTGACAGTGACTCGGATTCCGATAGTGACTCGGATTCTGACAGTGATTCGGATTCTGACAGTGACTCGGATTCTGACAGCGATTCCGATTCCGACAGTGACTCAGACTCTGATAGCGATTCCGATTCCGATAGTGATTCTGATAGCGACTCAGACTCTGACAGCGACTCCGAAACTCATAAGGATGTAGAACATCATTCTGCATTACATGCCGATTCACATCATCACACAGATAAACTGCCTGAAACTGGTCAACAAAATGAAGCTTCAAATACGACCTTATTGGGAGGTATCTTGGCAGGTATTGCAAGTTTACTCTTATTAGGTAGAAGACGAAAAAATCAAAAATAGTCATCGCGTACTAACTAAATAAAAATAAGACTAGGTAATTATTTATGGCTTATGCACATATATTCACAAACTAACACTGAATATATAATGTATAATCAATAATTATCTAGTCTTTTTCTATTTATGATTGCCATTCTGATTTTAATAAACTATAAACAAAACTATCTTTAAATTGACCTTGTACTTTTTCTTCGCTTCTCAGTCGACCTTCTCTTGTAAAACCTAATCGTTCTGGTATCGCTTGGCTTTTTTTATTTTCAACTGATGCTCTAATTTCCACACGATTTAACTTTAATTCATTGAACGCATAATCAATCAATGCTTTAGTACACTGTGTCATGATTCCTTTTTTCTGATGATTTTCACCTAAATAATACCCAATTGATGTTTTCTTGTTTACATTGTCAATATAGTGTAATCCAATCACACCAACCAATTGGTCTTCTATCCATATGCCGCAATGAAAACCATTACCGGAGGCAAATTGGCGTAACGCTGCTTGAATAAATTTTCGACTATCTTCAACTTGGTTAGTATAAGCTACAAATGGTAACCATTCTGCTAAATATGACCTCGATTGATCAACAAGATTAAATAACGTATCCGCTTCTCTCTCTTCTAATATCTTTAAAGTTACGACTTCATTTACTTTAAATCCAAACATGCTTTACACCCCATTTACATTATTGTCACACAATTCTGTTAATTATCAACATAATAACACACGTTGTGGATAAATTACAATCAATCCCCAACCCTTGATATGCATCGTTTTATCAAATTGTTAATTCAAAATTATCCACAACATCTAAACTTATCCACGAAAAAAGTCTCTATCATTGACTCACCTTTTTTACAAAGTTTTAGTCAACGATAGAGACCCTTTATTGATACTTAATTGGGAAATGTCCCTGGATTAAATCCACTTTCCCATTTATCGAAAGGCCAATACCTAAACATCACTTTACCGACAATTTGCTTTTTATCAATCAGACCAACATCTTTATATCGGCTATCATTACTATTTTGTCTATTATCACCTAATACAAGATATTTATCTTCAGGTATTTTAGCCTTCCCATTCGCACCATTAAGTGTTTTGGAATTAAAATCTTCTGTTAAATACTTACCATTTTTATACTTTTTATTTTCACTCAAATAGGGTTCTTTAACTTTTTTATCATTAATATACAATTGATCTTTCTTATATTTAACCGTATCTCCTGGTTTACCAATCAATCGTTTAATATAATCGCTTTTAGAATTAGCATGAAAAATAATGACATCACCGGAATCAATATGATTCAATGTCTTAGATATTTTACTAACTATCACTTTATCTTTATCTTCAAAAGTAGGATGCATCGATTCTCCTGAAACAGTATAAGAAGTACCGATAAATACTGTGAGAATGATAGCGATAATAATACCTATTGCTAATGCAACAATCCACTCGATCATTTCTTTTCCCATAGAAACTCCTTAACTACAAATGATTATTTATTGAACAACACCATTTTTAATTTTGACGTGTTGCCCTTTTTGAATTTTGTCGTATTGCTTTTTGGGTACAACTACAACACGTTTACCTTGTTTCGTATCAACTGTTACTGTGTATAATTTTTCATGGTCTTTCATTTGATGTTTCAACATGTTCATTTGATATTGAACATTATTTTTCTTTTCCTGACTGGCTTGAGATGCTGAAGAAAAGAGATACAAATATAACCAATTATTATAAAATGACGTCGACATAAATTGAGTTTGATATGCTGCACTTGAACTATAAGGACGTCTTGGACTTACTAATGATTTGGTACTCGAGTTATTTTTATATTGTTTGCTTTGTGCTGACTTAGATTGGCTTGATTTAGCTGCTTGTTGAGACGCTCGTTGACTTGATTGTTGAGCTGCTCGTGATGCATTAGCTGCACTTGAACGGCTCATAGAGGAACTTGATGATGTTGATGAAGCACCTCTTGATGAAGCTGATGACGAACTAGATGATGAGCTACTAGAACTACTAGAGCTAGAACCACCTGAAGTACTTGCCGCATCTAGTTGAGTAGACAAAGCAATTGTTGTGATAGTTACAAACGTAATGGTTATTAAACTAAATTTACATAATAAACGCTTCATAAACTCACCTCTATTTATTTAGATACTTCATCCTTAGATACTGCTTTACCTTCTGTTTCATCATCGCCGTACATCATATATGGTGGACGATAAACATGAATCTTTTTACCATCTTTAATCATATATGGTTTCTTATTGCCATCACTTAAGATATGTTCGTAAACATGATCTAAAGTTGTTTTTTCCAAATGGGATTTCCCTTTACTATCTTTATATTTGATTTCAACATTTGGCGTATCTTCATCACCATCATTTAATACTTCGTAGTATTCGTATTCATATTTATCAGATTTTTTACTTTCTTTGGAAGGCTCTTTTTGTTCACCATTACCTCCACAACCAGCTAAAGTTAAACATAATAAACATGTGCTCAATAATAACAAAATCTTTTTCATGAACAGATACTCCTTTCAAATTATAAATATGTAAAACCAATTAATTATATGATTACATAACTTAATTAAATATTTCAATTACATTTACAAAAATTAAATGATTAATTCTAATTTTTTATACGTATTTTTGAATATCACAAATGATTCCCATCAACCACTTTAACCTTTCAAAGCTGTAAGTTTAGGGCGATGATTTGTAAGATTAGATAAAGGCTAGAATGACAGATCACTTCTAAAATAAAGATATAAGCAAATAAGGAGTGATAACATGTCAATCTTACAGGTCAATCAATTATCAAAAATTTATGGCAAGAAGAAGCAATATCAAGCACTTAAAGATATTAATTTTTCAGTTGAAAAGGGTGAATTTATTGCCATTATGGGGCCATCAGGATCCGGTAAAACAACCCTTCTAAATGTCTTAAGTTCAATTGATACTATTTCGAGTGGTTCTGTGATTGTTGACGGTCACAATATAACTCAATTAAAAAATAAACAACTTGCACAATTTCGCAAGACGTCATTAGGCTTTATCTTTCAAGATTATAGTGTTCTACCAACGTTAACAGTTAAGGAAAATATTATGTTGCCTTTATCTGTTCAACAACATAGTAAGAAGGAAATGGAGCAACATTATAAAGAGGTTACTGATGCGTTAGGCATTTATGATTTAAGCCAAAAATATCCAAATGAAATATCTGGTGGTCAACAACAACGTACTGCAGCTGCACGTGCATTCGTACATCAACCTAAAATCATTTTCGCCGATGAACCTACTGGTGCGCTAGACTCTAAAAGTGCACAAGATTTATTAAATCGTCTTGAAGAAATGAATCGAAAATTTCAATCCACTATCATAATGGTCACACATGATCCAGTTGCAGCTAGCTTTGCAAAGCGTGTCATTATGTTAAAAGATGGCAATATTCATTCTGAAATTAACCAAGGAGAAGATAGTAAACAAGCCTTTTATGAAAATATCATTCAACTTCAATCTTCTTTAGGTGGTGTGACTCATGTCATTTAATCAAATCACACTTAAAAATTTGCGAATGAATATCAAACATTATGGTATTTATTTATTTTCATTGCTTTTAAGTATCATCTTGTATTTTAGCTTTACCACTTTGCAATTCACACACAGTATTAATAATAACAATGCTTTGGCAATTATTAAAAAAGGCGCCTCTGTGGGGTCAGTATTTCTATTTATCATTATCGTGATTTTCTTGATGTACGCGAATCATTTATTTATTAAAAGGCGTACACAAGAGTTTGCCTTATTTCAACTTATAGGCTTAACACGTAGTAATATTTTAAGAATGCTATGTATTGAACAACTAACAATATTTCTAATCACTGGTGTACTAGGTGTGATGATAGGCATATTTGGTTCTCAACTTTTATTGTATATCGCATCAAAATTAATGCATTTAACAATCAAATTGACTATTGGTTTCGAACCTATGGCTTTATCTTTAACATTATTGCTATTAATCATTGCTTTTACACTTATCTTATTCCAAAGCTATATATTCTTAAAAAAGCGTAGTATTTTAGCTTTAATGAAAGACCGCCGTCAGACTGAGGCCACTAAAGTTAAAATTACCTTTTTAGAAGTAATTAGCGGATTGTTAGGTATTGCGATGATTGTTTTAGGTTATTACATGGCTACAGAAATGTTCGGTACTTTTAAACAATTAACATTATCTATGACATCACCGTTTATTATATTATTTCTAACTGTCGTAGGTGCTTATTTATTTTTCCGAAGTACTGTGTCACTGATTTTTAAATCAATTAAACACTTTAAACATGGCCATGTCACTATTACAGATGTCGTATTCACCGCTTCAATAATGCATAGAATGAAGAAAAATGCGATGTCTCTAACTATTATTGCAGTTATTTCTGCTGTTACCGTTTCTGTACTTTGTTTCGCTACAATTACACAAGAAAATAGTAACAATACTTTTAAATCTATAGCACCTCAAGATTTTAACTTATCAACTGAAAAGCAAGCTCAATTATTTAAAAAACAATTAGAGAAAAATCATATCAACTATCATACCAAAACGTATGAATCCATATCTCCTAAATCAGTAAAAGATAAGGTTTTGACATTAAAAAATGATAGTAAAAGTATGGCAATACAAAACGTGCTTGTACCAAACGACAATCTGAAGGGTACTGACGCAATTATTACAAATACGAAAAATACACCTGGTATTATGGAGATTCATATTAATCAAACGGTAACTGTAAAAGGTAAGCAACAACAAACTTTTAAAGTGACTAAAGAGGATAAAAATAAAATACTGCCACTTGATCTCACATCTAATATGCCAGCTATTGAAGTCAGTCGTGCCGAATTTAATAAATTAAAGACAGTTGATATCACACACAATATATACGGTATTAGTCTTGACCATCATCAAGATATGAAACAAGCCACACACATTGCAAGGTCAATTGATCCTAATATTCAATCACAAAATGAAATTAAAAAGGACTTAGATGCGACCAATGGTATTTTAGTATTTGTTACATCATTCCTCGGTTTATCATTTTTAATTGCTGCGGGTTGTATTATTTATATTAAACAGATAGATGAAACTGAAGATGAAATTGATCATTTCCGTATATTAAATCGCATAGGCTTTACTCATCGTGACATGTTAAAAGGGCTAACTTTAAAAATCATTTTCAACTTTGGCCTACCACTCATTATCGCATTATTACATGCTTTATTTGCTGCAATTGCTTTTATGAAATTAATGGGAAACGTGTCATACACTACTATCATTATCGTGATGATTGTGTACACGATTGTCTACTTTGCATTCGCACTAATAGGATTCTTACATTCTAGTCGAGTTATTAAAAAAGCAATTTAGTCATTATTTAAATAAAAAACATAAGGAGAGATTTATCATGAAATTTAAAGATTTAATTAAACAATCATACGAGGATTTGAAAAATTTAAACGTCAATGTATTCAACGTTATTATGTTAACGTTAATCGTTATTGTATTAAGTAGCGCTTTAACACCGATAGCCGGTATCCCAATTGGATTACTAGGTGGCGCCTATGTCTTAAAACGTCGTGATGAAAAACAATAAATAAAGTAGAACAGTGTGTGCCCAATATTGAGCACACACTATTTTTTTAATGTTTTATACCATCTATGTCTTCAATTCTAATTAAATTATTGATAATTCCTAAATAAAATTGACTTAATTCTTCACCTATACGTTTATAATCTGTTGCATCTAATCCCACAAAATCTAAATGATCCCAACCATTCATCACTGGTTTGACCTGCCAAATACCTTTATCTGTAGTTGGGGAAGTCATCCCTACCGTCTTAGCGGCTTGATTTGTAGGGAATAATGAAGATGACACTGGCACAATACCGTCATTTTTTCTTACATTTACATTATCATCTCTACCAATTAACCTACTTGTTAAATCAAATAAGAAAAATTGTCTAATATTAGGATTTTCATTACCTAATGGTCCCGTATGTGTATCTAATCCCGTATAAGATGTATATACAATATTAGGATTAAGTGACGTCATCTGATTTAGCTTCTCTGAACCTTCAGTCGTTAAATCATAGACTGCACTATCTTGAGTCTTCCAAATCTTACTATTCGCAACGCGTTTCACATAATCAATATAACTTTCATCTGGACGTTGTTTGAATCCCCATTGTGAAAATCCGAGATCAATATGAGAATATTTATTTCCACTTAAGCGACCTATTCTATTAAATACACCTTTTACAAAATCAGTATTACCAAGTTTATCTGCAGCTGGTGTGCCATTATGTGGTGTCGCTAAAGTTGTGATTGATGAAATCATATTATCTTTCCCACCTGTAAATAAAGGAGAAATCTCACCACCATGTGCTTTTTGATAATCTATTTCTTCTTGATTACCATGTCTTAAAAAATGCTCAAGCAGACGTATCGTTTGACCGCCCATACTATGACCTATTAAATGAATCTTTTTACCTGGCTGCCAATCTGGCATAATCCCTTGATAAAATTTACCATATCTATCATGTCCTGTTTTAGCAGCATGTGCTGCACCATAATCTACTTTTCCACCTTTAATATAATGATACAGTTCTACAGCGCGGTCATAGTTACTACTAAAAGCACCGACACTCGCTTCATGCACGTCATAACCTAGTTTCTCTAATCGTTTCTTAACTGGGAATTTCGTACCACCCCAATAATTAGGATACAAAGCTGGTGCATTGTCACCCACTAACCCTAAAAATCCATGTACTAGCACTACCGGATATTTGTTTTTATATTGATTACTTTTGATAGTAGCTTCATCTGTATTTTTAGGTTTAATATTCTGATTTGTAGTTTGTTGTTGTGTTGGTTTAGTAGAAATATTTGTGTTAACTTTTTGACCTGGAGTTGAATGGGATTGGGTCTTTAATGAATGCGGTTTATGTTGTTGGCTGTGTGACTTTACAGAAGTTGTGTTGTCTTTACTTTTATTGTTACTTTGCTGCTTGGTATCTTTTTGCTCAATTGGCTGGTTATCTAATTTTTCTTTTACATCATTTCGAGATTGTAATTGTTGGTTATCTTTTTGTGGTTTAACATCTAGACGTTGCTTTTGTTGTTTATTATTTGATGAATTAGGATGTTCTTTTTGGTTTAATTGCGAATTGTTAGATTGTTTATTATCAACCTTCTTGTTTTTATCTTGATACTGATCTTGAATACGCTTATGATTATCTACTTTTTCAATTTTTTCTGGTTCGGTATTAGGTGTTTTGTCATCACTAGGTTGCTGTTTGTTATGACTTTCCTGATTATTAATGGAGGGCTCTTTTGAAGAGTGATTAGCCGTCTGATTAGAAGCAGGTTGTTCCTGTTTTTCAACTTGTTCTGCTTGTGTTGAATTCTCTATTTCCTTATTTTCGGCTTTTGAGGATTGTTGCTCATTTTGTTGAGAATAAGACTGCGCGTCGTCTACTTTATTAATATTTTTGTCGATTTCCGATTCTTTTGAAAACACATTAGCATCTTGGTCGGAAGGCTTTGAGTGAGAAAGAACTGATTCTTGTGATAAGTGGGAGGATTGTTGCTCAGCAGCTTGAACGTCATGTTCTGAAACAAAAAATGTAATACCAGCTACAATTGATACAACACCTATTGTAAATTTTCGAATACTAAACTGTCTTTTAGAATTATTATTTTTCAAAAAAATCACCTCTATAAGTATTTCCCTCACTTATAGATTCAAAAAAATAACTGTTAATTAATTTTATCATATAATCCTTAAACATCTTTAATTTTTTATTTACATTTTGGTAAAGTTTTTTATTAATTTTATACTATATAGATTGATAAATTAGATAACTAATGGTTATGTTTGTTATATTGAAAATATCTTTCTAATTTAAGGAGTTCCTTTCATGGATCAATATCAAGAGTTATTCAATAATCCTAGTGGTTTTATATTTATACTTTTTATCTTCTATTTAATAGCAAGTTTATTTTTCTTTACCTTAACTGTATTTATTGGATTGAAACTTGTATCGTTTAAAGAAAAAATCTTAACAATCGTTATTTTAACTACTGTATTGACCCTTACTTTAACAGGTCTTTCATATGTCATTATTAATTAATAAAAAGGGGCACCGATATGATGGTGTCCCTTTATTTGAATATTTTAAATGGCATCAATCTTAATAAAATTTTACCATTATGATTATGTTTGTCTGTTAATACTTTCACTATGGATTGTGCGCCTTCATTTACTGAACGCATTAAAAATCCTTTTTGATGATTATTCAGGTCTGTCGTAATACCTCCGGGCATTACACCAAATATTTCAACCGGTATTTTATTTTTCTTAAAATGTCTACCGAATAATTTAATCATCGAATTTAATGGAGATTTAGTTGCAATATAACTAAATGGATGGAAAAAGCTATTAGGATTCAAAGGTATCGTTAAATTTAATATTCTTCCGTGATTTTTAGCTAAAATAGGTGTAAATGTCTTAATCATTTCGAAATTACCAAAGAAATTGACCTCTGCCAGTTCCCTTAATTCATCAAGTTCAACATCCAGTGGTGATGCGTTCATATTGCCTGAAATACCCGCATTATTAATCAATGCTTTCAAATCAGAATGTTGTGTTGCTATATAATCAGCGGCTGCATGTATGGTATCAATATTATTTAAATCAATTTGTATCCATTCAGCTGTTATACCTTTATTTTCGAGTGTCTTAACGGCAGCACGACCTCTTTCTTCATTACGTGCACCTAATAATATCGTCCAACCTTTGTCACCTAGTTGTTTTGCCGTTTCAAAACCAATCCCCTTATTTGCGCCAGTTATTAATACTTTTTGTCTCATATATATACTCCTATTAATATGTCTTATTGTTAATCCCACTATACAATATTGATACTTTTAAATCACATTATTTCCTTTTATTCATAAATTTACAATTGGTGATTAAAGTAATTAATTGAAATAAATCAATTTATTAGGTTCTCTCATTAGTAATTGCTAAAATGCTAAAAAAGGAGGTAATAATTATGGAAGATAAAAGACTATTTTATAACCAACCTGGTGTTGTTATTAAAATGAAAGCTAAGGAAGGTAGAGGTCAAGAATTGTTCGATTTATGTTTAAAAGCTAAACATTTAGAAGAATTGGGCATCGATGATCCTACTGATTGGGTTTTATGTCGTTCAGATGAAGATAATGATGTTTTATTAGCCTTTGAATTTTTCAGAAGTGATGAAGCTAAAGACAATCACTACTCTAAACCTAGTACTGAAGACGAAACAAATGAGATTATGGAATTATTAGCAGATATTCCTCAACGTATAGACACACACATTGTATATTCTAGCGAAACTGAAAAATAACTCATTTTAACAATAAAATTTTCTAACTGACATAAAAAGGTGATTTCTATGGATTTAATATAGAGGTCGCCTTTTTGTCTAATTTTTTCTTTTAATAGTAATATCAATAAATTAATCTCATCATTTTTCAGATAAGGTATAAACTATCAATACACTCTATACGTTTGCCCTGTTTGTGCACCTTCTACACTTTTAATAAATGCATTAGCTATTTTATCGGCAGGTACTGCTGTATATCCTTTAAAGAATTCTCCATACTTATCTAATGCTTCTTCAACTACATTAGGACTAACATTATTAATTCTTAATCCATGATTTAATTCTACAGCAGCTGAAGTCACAAAACCTGCGATACCGCCATTAGCCATTGCTGCTGAAGATCCTAGTTTTATAGGATCGTCCATCATAATACCTGATGTTAACGTAAAACTGCCATTTTCATTTAAATAATGTTGACCAATTAATACTAAATTGATTTGGCCCAATAACTTACTTTGAATCGCTACATTATTTTCTTCTAAGCTAATCTCAGACAACGCTTTGAATGTAGCACCGCCTGTTGCACTGACAACTGCATCAATATTATCAATATCTTTATACATTTTTTCGATTTGTTCTGGAGACGTAATATCCAACTGATAGTCACCAGATTGACTTCCTACTTCAATCACTTCATGATGATTTTCTTTTAGTTTTTCTGCTACTTTACTACCAATAGTTCCACTTGCATCAATAACAATAACCTTCATGAGATACCTCCTGTATATTTTAACGTTTTCATGAATCACAGTATCACACGCAATATTTAATTAAAGTAAGACGCTCAATTATAAGGTCTGAAAAAGCAAATAATCCACCATTTATTCATCATCTGCTTCGATTATATTATTTATTAATTTTTTGTCCTTCTAATTTCGAAGAGACAAATCCCATTTTAGCGTTACCTTTCATTTTGGTACTATCTAGAGAAACATTAAATTTTAAGTTGAGTTTCATTGGTTTTTTTACACTTTGTTGCCAAGTGACATTATTTTGATTGATTTGAATATTGTTAAGTTCAGAAATATTATCTTTATCACTTTGATCAATAGCAATTCCATATATTTGTTGGTCTTTTTCATAGAAATGATATTTAATATTTAATTCTGCGATTGGCGTCTTAATAGTTACATTCCAATAGCCAAGTAAATGATGATAATCCGCTTCTTCTCCATCAATTTGTTGAGCTTGACCACTAACATCTTCTTCTGTTGCCGTAGATTGATCTACAGATAACTTAGGTGCCTGCCCGACATTTTTCCACACCGTGCCACGTTTTTCATATTGAAACAAACGTTCAATTTCGTAAGCGATTTGTGGTCCTAATTCTCTTTCAACTAAATAAAATGCTAAATCTAATCCTGACGTTACACCTGCACCTGAAACAATGTCGCCATCATCTACTACACGTGCATTAACTACATGTGCACCAGCCCCTTCAAGCAAATCTAGTCCCATAAAGTGTGCTGTAACATGTCTGTCCTTAATAATATCTGCCATGGCTAATAATACGCCACCACCACATACACTAGCAATTGTCATATTCGGGTTACGATGGACCTCTTTAATTTTATCTGTCACACCTTGATTTGCTATTTTATTCAATTTAAATGGTATAGAGGTCTCACTTTCCATATTTATTGAACCAGAAGCCCCTGGTATTAAGACTAATCCAGTTGTTTGAGTATCGAGTGTTGTTTCAGCTTGTAATTCATAATTACTAATACCGTTTTTAAATGTTCGTCTTTCATCGATACTCACAAATCTCACATCTATCGTTTCATCCGTATATTCAGTGGCAGCTAATAATACCTCATATGGTGCCATTACATCTAAAATATCTACCTCATCAAATAATAAAATCTGAACTTTCATCTCTATCTCTCCTCAAATCTATTTATCAATGCATATTTCATACTAACCGATATTAATTTGCATTTACTATTATAATGACCTCAATTAAACAAATCTTAAAAAGTTAAAAGCCATCAAATGGCTTTAACTAATACCATTTGATGGCCTATATCATTCAAATTTCTATTTTTTTATAACATTTATTATTTAAAATCCAATACCACTATGTGTAATATTTATATTTGTCACTTTATTATTTTTTATACTAAATATCACGCCGGGTCCTTGATTTGTTGGTTTATAACTTAATACTGATTTCTCCTTAGATGACGTTTGATAAGGATCCATTCTTTTTTAATTCATTACTCTTTTTTTAATATCATTTGAACATTATAGATAAATACCCCACTAAAATAGCTATTCCAATAATACTATTATGAACCATATGAACCATCATACTGTCTTTGATATTGTCTCTACGTGAGTAGGCAAGATAAAATACCATACCCATTGATGTATACATAATAAATGAAATGATATTATTAATACCATGTTGTGAACCAAAAACGATTGAAGAAATAATGAACGGTAACCAAAATGAAGCCTTTTTAAATAAAGTCTCTTTGAATATACCTCGATATATAAGTTCTTCAAGATATGGTGCAATAAAACTGATGGTAATTACAAAAATGATAAAAGGAAATACTTGTGCAAGTTGGCTTGCATTTGTTGCTTGTTGATTCATATCACCAAACAATAGCTTATCGTTACTTGTTTGAGCAGACCCTGTGACTTTGTATAAAAGGAACAAAAATGCATAGACAATAATACGAAGTAAGACTGCCCACCCTATATTAATACCAATATCTTTCGTCGTAAATTTGCCCGTATGTTCATAAGTATGCCGTCTATAGTACCGTCTAATTAACCAAACCACTACTGATACAACAATGAGATATAAGACGGTGGACATTGTAGCTTTCAAAGTGTCCATTTTAACCGATAAATTTGTAATCGTAAGTATGATAATAATAGGTAATTGCGCTAGAATCATCCAACCTATAAAAATGAGGATATTTAATGCTATATTTCCTTTCGGTAAAACATCGCTTTGATTTTTTGATAAATCTTCATTCTGATTTTCCTTATGTTGTTCATTCATTTCATCATGATTAGTCATATTAAATACCACCTTTTTTCATCATATTATTCATTTAACAATCGGAAAACTTTATACAATAATGGGTGGATAGGCTTAATGAAATCTCCAATTAATTCTTCAATGTGGGTTCCGAATCCTTTTTTAAACTGTTGTACGCCTAAATCATCTGCTGTCTTGCTAAAATCTCCAGTAATACCATAAAAATTATATTTAGGAATCTCATGTTTTAAAGCAAACTTAATCATATGCCATTGCAAAGCATACGCACCTTTATATTGATAGTAATGTGGATTTGAACCACTGGATAAATAATAAACTTCATCTTTTGTAGCTATATATAAGGCTGCTGCTAAATCAATTACATGTCCATCTGTTTGAATGATGTCTTGTGTTTCTGTAATTTTCTTTTCGTTACTATTCCATTGCTGTTCTAACTGTTTTAACTTGTTCTTACTCTTTTTAGAATTAGGATGCTCACTTAACTTATCTTTTGTGTTTTCTATATCTTTAGCTATTTCAGATGATTTTTTAATTAATTGATTTTTATAATCATCTAAATTAATATATGAAAGCTTAATCATTGCCTCATTCGGATACATTAACAGTACTTCTTTAAAAAATTGATATGGATTTGCCCTATATTTAAAATGATGTCGTTCTTCAGCCATTTTAAATAATTGATAAAAGCGATCAATTTCTGATATGTCTAACGTTATTGTCTTAACACCCATTTCAATCGCATGTTGAACATGACGCCTGGTTTTATATTCCATATTTTTTAAGACATCTTCTTCTTTTTGTCCTTCCATATCTAGTACAGATAGCCATCTAATTTGACTCTTTTGAGAATAGCCAATCGTTAAACCTTGGTGCTGATAACCTAATTGATGTAATGTATGAATTAATTCTTTATTATTAATCGGTGTCACAATATCTCCTGCAGTATTCCGAACATTTTCTAAAATATACGGATCTATAGAAGCAAATAGTGCTCGTTTTTTTTGTAGATATGTTGTTAAGCCTTTAAAGAAGCATTTTACTAATTCAAGATGATTAAAATCTAATATCGGGCCTTTTTGAGAATAAAAATACTTAAAAAATTTTAACGCTCTAGATTCCGTTAATAAACAAGCTGCTATGACCTCATTTTCATTATTTTTGACACCAACTAAGTGTGCTTCTTCGCTATTTGTTTTTCTATATTTAAATTGATCAATACATTGAGTAAAATGGACCTTATTATTTTGAATAAAATTGTCATATTCTGTCTCTGTTAGTTGCGTAAAATACATAATTTAATCCCCTTATTCACTTTATATAAAATAAACGGCTGATGACCTGTCTCACCAACCGTTTGCGATTACTCAATTTTTCTCAACTTTGCTATAAATAGGCTAGTAAAATTGTAAAAAATGAATTCCATATAAAATTTTATTTTATCACTTAACTTTTTCCGTTATGGATACCGACTTCAGTAATATAACCATTATTCTCTAAAAAGCGTAATTGTTTTTCATTAAATTGATATAAATATTCATTTCCATGGGCTGTTCCAGATAGCTTATTTAAGGGCTTACCATAAGTTTTCACTAATTCAGCTTTAGAAACTACACCCGGTTTTAATTGGAACCACACACCATCCGCTTTCCCTTTGCTAGGTAAATAAAATTGTTGATCAAATTTTTCAATTGTATCATTATCATTACCTTTACTGTTTTCAGTAATTTTATATCCATTAATTGTGAAATTGTCATTTTTAATGGCATTAATAAAATTTTTATCTAAAATAAAATCACTTTGTGATGATGTATAACCATGATAGTTATAATATGGTTGCGTAGCCGCATGAGCTTCATTGATGTGAAAGATCCTCAACGCCAACACCCAAAGCCACCCCAACTGCTAAAGTACCTGTTAACAAACTCTTTGATAAAGTATTCATTATTAACACTCCTTTAATAGTTAAATGTCTTTCTAAAGTAATATTACAATATATTACAGAATATTACAAATTATTACAAATTTTATTATTTGTATAATCTTGTTTATTGTAAAGTCGCTTTAAATCTTATTATTATAAACAAAATAATGACATTATATTCATAACAGTAAATAATCATGAACCGAAAGTAATTAAGTTAGTTATTTATACAATACATATTAAAGTTTTAAGTCGCTCAAAAATGTAATAAGTGTAATGAATCTAATAACCAGTCATTACATGAACGAGAACCATTTTGATATAAAACTATTTCAAAATATTAATAAAACATTGATACATAGACCTATGTTAAAATTAACCAATGAGGTGATAAGTGATACATAAATGTTAAAGTTTCTATCTTCTTTGTTTAATTATTACTTTTGTCATTTAGCTACTTTGCCAGTATAAGTTTTACATAATCAGCTTTTTACACCTTTTTTGTTATTAATTCCAATGGTATTTTTAGGTGTTTTTCTTTTCTCTTATCGGTAAAAATATCAATAAATATTTTTCTTAATCTAAATCGACTAATAATAAATAAACCAAAACTCTCAATTTATATTTTTTACTTTTGCACATTTTCCAATGTCTTTTTAGGATAAAAATGCTTAATTACTTTAACATCTTGAGACGTTTTAATTTTACTAACAAGTTTAGGTAAAACAAACCATCCAAGAATAAAAGAAAAAAGCCAAAGTCCTAAACAAATAGCATTTCGAATTTGAGTATAAAAAATAATTTGTAATGAGGCTTCTTTTTGAGCTTCAAATTTTTTAGAATCATTTCTATAGTGTCTAGATAATTCATACATATTTCTATTATTTCTAGATGTAATACGAATGTATTTGTCCATCGGAGTGTAATCATATTTTTCTTTAATAGATTTAGCACTACTAAGGAACGATTTAGTCATTCCTTCACTCGTTGGAAAAATTTTATTTAAAGTTTCTATATTCATTGCCCACATTTTTACCCAAGGATAAAAACGCACATTTAACACAATTAATATTATAACTATTGGAAGTTGAAATATTAAAAATAAAACAGTTTGCGAAATAATATAACTCAACTCTAAACCACTACTAAATAAATGATGAATAGGCACTACCAAAAATATAAAAAAGAAAAGAGAGCCAACAATCATACTCATTGGTTTCATATATGCTTTGTATACTAAACAATCAGCCTTTTCTAAGGTCCCCATTTCATCAAAACTAATTCCATTTATCAATTCTTCACTAGTTACATATTCTTTACGTGTCAATATACATAATAAACGTTTCACTCTTTGACGAGACTTCCCAATATTCAAAATCAAATTAATACCTATAGGAAAAATTATGAAAGCGAAAATTAGTGCTATAATACCACCAATTAAATGAGACTTATCTCTATAAACTTCTCCAGATATACTTTCGGAACCAATGATATAAAATAAGAATGAAATAAGGGCATAAAAAAGTGAAAACCCTATAAATATAAATTTAAGAATAAAAGAAATTATTTTTTTCATAAAGCTATCTCCTTCAATAAATGGCCGGCATAACGTGAGCTATTATGCCGACCATTAGTCTATACATTTAGTATGAACTCTTCTTAATAAAAGTCCATATCTAGACAATTATAAAAAGCTTATCAAATTATTAAAAACTAAATAAATAATAACAAATTAAATACTAATAAACAATATTTTTATGATTTTTAGTTGTAATTTTTTTATTATATTGGTATATAATAATAGAATGTGATATGTCTAAGAGTAAAGTAAAATAATTATTTCGATAGTTATTTTAATACAACATCCATTTACTGTTTGCAATTTTATCGAATTATATTTGAAATCATGTTTAAGTAATTGAAATAAATCACTAAATAGTTTTGAAATATTTAATGATTACTTACTTAATCTAATAAAAAATGGCAATATACAATGTCAAATGTAACATTATTCCTTATGTTTAAATAATCACTTTAAAAATTCAATTAATTGCAGGATAATTGAAAGAAAATAATATTAAGGGAGAATAACAATGCTAGCAACCATCATATGTTGGATAATTGTAATTATAATGTTTTATATCTTTTATAGAATGTTGAAAAGTAAAATTAAAAAGATGTTTGGATTTGAATATACAAATACACACTCATATCAAGATTATCAAAGCTATCAAGAAGAAACATCTATTGATAGTACTGAGGCTGTTGATAAAATGATTATACACGCATTAAAATATCATGAAACCTTAACTTTTGAAGAACAACGTTTGAAAACATCTACAGGGTATGAAGCAATCGATATCTATGACAGGATCAATAGTCTAATTCAAAATTCAAGTCGTATTGCCGACGAATTGCAACGTAATGAGAGTGAATTAGTACCAGGAAATTCAAGTTCAAGTATTGAAGGTTTTAAAGTGACAATGTCAAATAATGATGTCAAAATCAACTTAATAGGCTGGACAGTAGGTATGAGTTTAAGTCATTTACAATCATTATCATCAGTTAATGATTTGAAAGATGAAATTGATAATGGTTTAATTTTAAGTCACGATGCATTTCGAACATATTAGATAAAACCACAAACAAAGTTCAAAAGTGTTGAATTACAAATATATGAATATTTAATCACATATTGCACTGAAAAATGATAATTGTGCTTTTTTTAAACTATAGGATTGTAATATTAATACACTTAAACATTAATATAATAAAATATATAATCGATATTAATTTGAACCTCAAAATTTTGACTAACAAATATAGCCTATCTCTACATTGATATGATTTAAATATGGGATGACCTATGTTTAGGATTTTGTCCAAATAAATTGTATAAAATAATGCAAATAAGTTCTATTATGGAAATTTCAAAAATCTATTTCAAGGATTGGACAGAAAATAAATTGTCTTATTGAGAAATAATAACCTATTTTATACTTGTCAATCCTATTATATTAGCTTAGGGGTAGAGACAGTGTGAATTTCATGAGGAAGGTACTTTCATTTTATAAGCAAATAAGATGTCTTTCTAAATTGAATATGGAATATACAAAAGTTAAACAAAATAATCATTTACCTTTAAATAAAAGCTAAATAGAAAAAATAAGAACGACTTAGAAATGAAAATGAGATGTTAAAGTCAGGTATTGTTTATCAAAATCTTGAAACTTTGAATCAAGCATACGTAAAAATTAAAATTAATTAAACATGTATTATTGTCTATTACTCATAAAGGTTTTTGAGTTTATATACTGAATTGGATAACTTCAAATAAATAAAATTGTATTAATATCTTAATAATGATAAAAAGCACTCGTACTTCAATTGGTACGAGTGCTTTATGATTTTAACTATTTAATAATATCAATTAATTCTTTTTTAGAAGCTGCTCTAGCTGGGATCCAACCGAAGACGATACCAATTAATGTGGATACGCCCACTGCTAAGATGACTGACCCGAGACTGACGGAACTCTTAACCATATCTGGTGTTGCTAAGTCGACAAGTGTGGCAATAATAATACCGAGTATCAGTCCGATAATACCACCGAGTAGACACAACACAACACTTTCTACTAAGAACTGGATTTCGATATCTCGACCTTTGGCACCAAAGGCACGTCGTATCGCAATTTCCTCTGTCCGTTCGGTTACAGAAATATACATCACATTCATAACACCGATTCCGGCAATAAATAATGAGATACCCGCCACAGCTGCGACGAAGTAGGTGATCATATCTAATACTTTGCCAATACCTTTCATCATATCTTCATTATCCGCAAAACTATATTGGCCATCAGATACGCCTGTCCCTTTTTTATTCAGCTCTTTTTCAACTTTTTTACCCACATCTTTCTTATTTTCACCATCATTAACAGTTACTAATAGTTGTGGCGTACCTTGAGATAAGTTGCTCATATAGTGATTCGCTGTTTTAGTTGGCATTTGGACCACGGATTCAAGTGGCATACCACTCGCGTCTTGACCACTTGCATCACCAACACCAACCACTTTAAATCCTTCACCATTAATATAAATGGATTTGCCAACAGCTGCTTTCGCATTGTGGAATACCTTTTTCGCCACTTTACTATCAATCACAACGACCTTTTCCTGTGTATCGTTATCATCTTTCGTAAAACCATGGCCTTCATCGACCCCTGACACATGAGAAGCCTTTTTTAAACTGATTTCACCACTACCATGTGTATTCGTTACTTTGGCAGAGTATGTACTATCTTCGCTTTCTTTAATTTTTGCACTTTTGACACCCTTAACTTGTTCTACAACGCTAATATCTTCTTGTTTAAATGGATTGTCTTTCGGTGCGCTCATGTCTTGTGTCATATACGATATCGATGCCTGATTTTTACCTGCACCGGCATCGTCAAACTGTTCTGTTGTTGTTTTTTTAAAACCATTACCTAAGGCCATAATCGTGATCACGGCCGCTATACCGATAATAATACCAATCATCGTAAAGATATTACGACGTTTATTTTTTAAAATAGAGCGAAAGGCGACGGATAAAATATTAGAAAAATTATTCATGCGTCAGCACCTCTTCCTCTTTCACACGACCATCTAAAATATGAATAATACGATCAGCTTTCTTCGCTACCTCACGATCGTGCGTTACCATGATCATAGTTGTTCCTTTTTCTTTATTTAACGACACAAACAAATCCATAATATCTTTTGATGTTTTCGAATCTAATGCCCCTGTTGGCTCATCGGCAATGATAAATTTAGGTCGTTAATAATGGCTCTCGCAATCGCGACACGTTGTTGTTGTCCACCTGATAATTTATTAGGAAGTAAGTCTTCCTTCTGATGTAGACCAACATCTTCCAATCCTTTTAACACTTTGGCTTTACGGTCTTTACTACTCATTCCATTATAAATAAGTGGAATACTGACATTTTCAAGAATGGTATTATTTTAAATTAATTTAAAGTTTTGAAACACAAATCCTACCGTATGATTTCGTATCGTTGCCAGACGATTATCTGATGCTTTTTTATAATTGTCACCGTTAAAAAGGTAATCGCCTTCATAACCACGGTCAATAAATCCTAGAATATTAATTAATGTACTTTTACCTGACCCTGATGGCCCCATAATGGCGATAAATTCACCTTCATCAATATGAATATCAATATCTTTTAAAATATGATTCGTTTCGTCTCCATTTTTGAAATGTCGATTGATTTTTTTCAATTCAATCATGATGACACCTCAACTTTTTCTCCATCATTTAAATTACCTTTAGGATTTTTAATGACTTTATCACCAGCTTTAAGTCCTTTTTTCACAATAATTTGGCCATTGTTGCGGTCGATTTTAATATCACGTTTGTGAACTTTATTATTTTTATCTAATACAAAGACATCGTTATCTTTTGTTAAAACATCGTTAGGTAGTTTTAAAGATTTTAATGGAATTTTCGCGTCCATTGAGAACCCTGAACGTACTGGAATATCTAAATCACCAATAATGACATTGTATTTAGATGTATCGCCTTCTTTGCCACCAGACGGATTATTTACCGTTGGATTTGAAGCTTGTGCGGCACTACCACCATCTTGACCTTCGTCACCTTGGCTACCTGCACTTGCTTGTGCACCACTTGCTTCACCACTAGCGCTATCATCATAACTGGTTGGTAATTCATCTATTTTAAGGATCTTACCTTTACCTTTTTTGCCATTACTATTAACTGTAACATCAACTTTGTCACCTTCTTTGATTTTCTCAACATCAAACTCCGTGACAGTTGATTTGATTTGAGGATTGTCTGAAATAAGCTGTAAGACAGGTTGCCCGTCGCCAGCCTCTTCGCCGTTTTTAATATTGACTTTACCATCAAATGCCGCATAAATACTATCGTTCATTTGTTTGTCATGTTGTGCCAGTTGTTGTTGGGCTTCGTTAAGTGAACTTTGATCTTGTGTCAGTTTAGATTGAAGCTCATTATTGTTAGGACTTTGATTGATTTTTTGATAATCATCATTCACTTGGTTTTGCGCTTGATCCACTTTGTTTGCGAGTTGTTGACGCTTACTATTGTTCGTATCATAACTTAGGAGACGATCCCCTTGTTTGACCTTTTGACCGTCATCAACGGCTGGACTCTGGAATGTGCCAATTTGACTATTGTTGTTATATGTTTTGACCGATTTCGGAGATGCCTTACCCTCTAGACTAATCGGTGTTTCTTTCTTAACTGTATATGTATCGTAACCTTTACTATCTTTATTACCAGAGCCTGTTGTCTGTTTCACGATGAACGCTGCAATAACTAGAAGTAGAATGATTGCCACGCCGATAATACTCCATAATATGTTTTTCTTCATGTCCTATGCTCCTTAAAATGTATTATATTTTGCATGATAACATACTTTAATTATTATATATATTTAATTTAAGGAGATTTAAGCTTATTTTAAGTTTGATAATAATTAAAAAGTTTTTGTATTTCTTTTACTTACTCTATTTTTTATACTTATTTAAAATAAAAATTGATATTTTAAAAATTATTTAATAATGATATTCTGTTATTAAAATAACAATAAGGGGAGATACATATATGGAACAAACGAATACAACACAACCTGAAGCATCATAATCTAACTTACCTTTTGTAGACCATTTTAGAAAGATACGACAAAATCCAAAATGGCTTGTAAAGTTAATCATATTTATTGTTTTAGCAATTATTATGAGTTTCATGTTAAGTAAACTCCAATTGACACCTGATACTATGAAGGAGAATGGCATCAATGACTCGAATAAAACAACCGTAATGACTATTACAATAATATCTGGTATTTTTGGAATTTTATTTAGTTCAGTGATTGCATTCTTAATTTTCTTAGTCATTTCAAAAATATTTAAATCTGATGTTAAAACAAGTAGCCTTATTTCTGCTACTTTATCCTATTCAATCATTATTAATATTTGGACTTTAATTGTATCCGCTATCCATTTATTATTTGGCATTGATTCTTTGATTATAAATTAGACAGTTTAAATATATTTAATAAAGGTAATGCCTATTTAGCAAATTTCAATTTAACTAACTTATTAAAAGCATTCTTAACCGGTGTACTTTATTACGCTACTAGCCATCTCTCAAAGAAAGCATCTATTATTCTTGCAGTAGTTGCCTTAGTATTAATTATTGGCTCTGGCTTAATTGGTGCAGGTATGCAGGATTCTATGCAAAGTTTATCTGGTATGTAATCAATATTAAAAATTCCCAGAACCGCTTCGGAACTGGGAATTTTATTGATTATATTGAATTACTTTTCAAATGCTTTTGTTTCAATATCTTTATCTTTTAAGAACTTCTCTACTTTCTTCTGTTGTTTACCATTCACTTTATCTTTATATTTTGAATTTAATTTATCGATTTCTTTTGTATCTTTTTCATCTAACTTTTGTAATTTTGAAGTTAATTGATTTAAATATTCATTGGTTTCTTTAGTATATTTTCCTGTTAATTCCGTGCCCTTTTTATATCCTTTTGGTAACTCATTTTTTCTAATATAATCTTCAAAGTTTTGGTCATTTTCTTTAGACATATGTTGTAATTTATTTAGTTTCTTTTTATCTTTTTTATTGAGTTTAGTTTCTGAACCTAAATCAGTAATATTGTCTGCTAAATCCTTATTCGTATTTAAGTATGTCTTAATACTATTCTTTAATTCCTTTTCAGATAATTGCTTATTCGATTGTTGATCTACAAACACTTTCTTAGGAATAGGTGGTAACTTTTCATCGTCATTTTTATTTACCTTTTCATGATCATCGTGTCCGGAACATGCTCCTAATATCAAAAATGACGTAAGTAATATCGCTGTTAGCTTTTTATAACGCATGCAACCATCCTTTATATTATATTTATTATTAAAATATATGCTATCAAAGGGTTTTTAAAATGTAAAAATATTTTATATTTCACTTATAAAAATTTAAAAGCTAAATAAATACTTAGCATTCCTATTACTCCATAGCCACCACTTACCAAAATAAAAATGATAATATCAGTTATGACTGCTCTTCGTTTACTAACATTTACTTCATTAGGATCTTTTCCATTCATAAAAGCAACAATTCTATCATAATTATCCATGCCATTTTTATATTTAATTTTATCAACATTTCCACCTGCAAATATCCCGACCAAATACAATAATAAAAATATAGCAAAGCCCCACCAACTTAAATACACAATTAAGGGCCCCAATAATATAAGTGAACCTATCAGAAGTATTAACATTATATACGTCCAAAAATCAAACTTCTTTTTTACTAACTCTTTTTGCTCCATATGAATTTCTCCTTGAACTAGATCATCCAGTGACACATTGAATAACTCACACATCATTATTAAATTATGGACATCAGGATAACTACGTTCATTTTCCCAATTCGAAATAGTTTGTCTAGATACATATAGTTTCTCAGCTAAATATTCTTGAGAATATCCTTTATTTTCACGGCATAATTTAATTTGATGGCTTATATTCATGCTTCTGTCTCCTTAATTTTCTAGTAAAAAAGTATTTCACTTTTCTTTAAAGTGATACTCATATAGAAACGTTTTCTTTAAAATAAAACTACCAAATTTGATTTACATTTTCATTAATTGTTCTGTCAAAATGTTTTTACACCTTGTCATAACAGTATTTGAAAGACTTACCTTAGACTACCTTTATATATTATTTCAAAATAAAAACGCTCCTTCTTCAGGAACGCTATCGAACTTTAACTATACTTCATATGCTTTTAATATCATTTTTAACATTTTCTCAATATATGCTTCTGTCAGAGACTGCGGTTTGATTAATATATTGAAGTAGATAGGAGAGAATATGATATCAATGAATAAATCTTGATTGTCTTCTTCGATATGTTGACTAATGATGGATTTTAAAATCGTTCTATTATGTTCAAAGTAATCTCTCATAAATTTTTCTCGTGCTTCTGTCTGTTGATTACTTATCAATATTTCAATAACAGCACTTCCTAATGGTGTCTTATAGATTTTCATAACTTTAATTAGGAAATCATATAGATTATCAAACAGATTATCATATTCTGGTTCAATGATTCGTGATTGATCTACAAACATATCTACAATCATTGACTCTTTGTCTTTCCAACGACGATATATCGTTGCCTTAGAAACACTTGTATTCTCTGCAATTTGATCTATCGTCATATTTTTAAAATGTGTTGTTTCTAATAAACGATTAATTTCTTCATAAATTTTTTTATTTACTGTTGGGTCTTTCGGTCTTCCAGCCATATTTTTCCCTTCTTTTACGTGCTACGTACTCCACGATTTCAAATATTATAAATGCACTTACAAACCATACTATAAATCCAACAATAATGCTAAGCAACCACATATGTGTTACATTGAGCATTGCCCATGTTGCTAATATACTAAACAGAACGCCAGTCATACCAAAGACTGCTCCTCGACTCACATGCATTGCCACTTTGTTACCATATTGCATTCCAGAAATGCACATAGATACTAAAAATACTGCCGGGAAAGTAGCAAATATTCCTCCGAATTCTTTCCAAGGAAGTACCACTGAGACGATATAACTAATTAATACTGCTAATCCACCAACTAAAAATTTAATAATTGTTAATTTCATTAAAATGTACCTCCTTTTATATATGTCTTACTACAAAAATCGCCACAGAAATCACAAGCCAACACAATATGGCAAATACTGTACCACTTTTATAGTCTTTCTTATAAATAAAAATTGAGGTAAAAAATACAGTTAAAATACACGATATAATGCCTACTATCGCGCCTGTACTTAAATGCATAGACATTTTAATGAGTTCATCGCCCTCATGATCTATGGTTAATGCTATCACTGCTGCTAAGTAGACTGCGGGCATTGTAGCTATAATACCACCTAGTTTACCGCCAACTTTCTCTGCCATAATTGATGCTAAAGCAACCGCAAATCCACCGATTACAAAATGAAGTATCGCACTTGATATAGATATTCCGAACACAATAATCCTTCTTTTCTAATTATTAAACGAAACGTTTCGTTTACTTTTAGTGTAAAACGCACTTTATCAATTGTAAACAATAAAATCAATAGACCTAATTTTCTAATTATTACTTAGCTAGTTTGAACTCTCTATAAATATTAAATCATAATAAAAACTCCTTTCATCTCAATGACAAAAGGAGTGCTACTTACTTCTTATAAATTCTGATTTTAATTTCATAATAATCATCGTGATCTCTATCTTTTTGTTCAACGTGTAAGCCAGATTGTTGTATTGCTTCGATACTTTTACCTACTTCATCTCTTGCTTGCGTTACATCTTGTGAGAATTGGAATGACTGTGCTTTAATTTTTTCAGGTCCTGTCTTTTGACGTACTTTATCTTCTGTTTGTTTCACATTAAGCTTTTGAGCTATGACCTGTTCAATTAATGCTTCTTGATCCTCCTCGGATAATACGAGTACAGCACGTGCATGTCGTTCAGTAATCTTACCTTCTCTTAATCTTGTAATGACTTTAGGTGCTAATTTTAGTAAACGTAGCTTGTTAGCAATGAAACTTTGGCTTTTACCTAAACTTTTCGCCAACTCACTCTGTGTCACATCACCAAGTTCAAGTAGCTTTTTATATGCTTCCGCTTCTTCTACTACAGATAAGTTTTCACGTTGAATATTTTCAATTAATGCAACCACTGCAGTTTCTTCATCATCCATATCTCTGATAATGACATCTGCTTGAGACATATTTAAAGATTGCATTGCTCTAAATCTGCGTTCACCTGCAATGATTTCAAACATATCTTCTTCAATAGGTCTTACTACAATAGGTTGTAATAATCCATGCTCTTTAATTGATTCTGCAAGCTCATGTATTTTACTTGGTTCAAATACTTGTCTAGGTTGATAACGATTAGGTACGATACGTTCAATATGAATGGACTCAACATTATTATTTCGGTCTTCTTCAATAGAACCCATGATGTCATCTTTGTTTTTTAAACCAAATAATTTTGAAAAAGGTTTCTTCATAATCCATTCGCTCCCTCTCATTCATTTCTATATCATCATATCTTACTTCTCAAGTAAAGGAGATTTATTGGGTGTACCTGGTTTTCTTGGGTATTTCTTAGATGTTTGTCGTCGTTTATCAATGACAATCATTTGTCTTTCTCCCGCTTCTTCTGGCAATTCAAAGTTAAAGGTTTCTTTAACATTACCACCTAATACATTAATTGCAAATTGAGCTTCGTCTAACTCTTCTTCACCTTTAGATGATTTTAAAGCTATGAATTGGCCACCTTTTTTAACTAAAGGTAGACACAATTCACTTAGTACAGTTAGACGCGCAACAGCGCGGGCAGTAACGATATCGTAAGACTCCCTGTAGTCTCCCTTACCAAAGGTTTCTGCACGATCATGCACAAAACTCACATCTTGGAGACCTAAAGCGTCCGCCAAATGATTTAAAAATTGGATACGCTTATTTAATGAATCGACTATTGTCACTTTCAACTCAGGGAAGATGATTTTCAATGGAATACTTGGGAAACCTGCACCTGCACCCACATCACATATTGATAATGAACCCTTAAAGTCATAATAGAAACTTGGTGTGATTGAATCATAAAAATGCTTTAAATACACTTCATGTTCATCCGTAATACTTGTCAAATTCATCTTTTCATTCCATTCAACAAGTAACTGATAGTATGTTTGAAATTGTTCTTTTTGAGTGTTCGATAATTCGATGTTGTTTTCTTTTAGTTTCTCAGATAGCCATTCTATACTCATTATTGATTCACCCTTTGAAGTTTTCCTTGTTCTAAATATACAAGTAAAATTGAAATATCAGCTGGGTTAACACCAGAAATTCTTGAAGCTTGCGCAATATTTAGTGGTTTAACTTCTGCTAGTTTTTCTCTAGCTTCTGAAGCTAAACTATCAACTTTACTATAGTCTAAGTCTTCAGGAATTTTCTTTTGTTCCATGCGTTTTACTTTTTCAACTTGTTGTAATGATTTATTGATATAACCTTCATATTTTGTTTGAATTTCAACTTGTTCTTCAACTTCTGAAGGTAATTGATGATCTTCTTCCAAGATTTCTAATATCGTATCATATGTCATTTCAGGTCTACGTAATAAATCGATAGCTAATATACCATCTTTAAGTTTAGAACCACCATTTGCTTCGATCACTGATTGTGTATGGTCATTTGGTTTGATACGGATATCTGTTAATCTTTGGATTTCATCTTTAATTTGTTGACGCTTATGATTAAACTGCGCATAACGTTCATCTGAAATTAAACCTAGCTCATGTCCTAAATCTGTAAGACGTAAGTCAGCATTATCATGACGTAATAATAAACGGTATTCTGCACGTGATGTTAATAAACGATATGGTTCATTTGTACCTTTTGTCACTAAATCATCGATTAGTACACCAATATATGCATCGGAACGACTTAAGATTTTCTCTTCTTTACCTAATACTTTACCTGCTGCATTAATACCAGCCATAATACCTTGGCCAGCCGCTTCTTCATAACCTGATGTACCGTTAATTTGGCCAGCAGTATATAAATTCTTAATCATTTTAGTTTCTAGCGTCGGCCATAATTGAGTTGGAACAATTGCATCATATTCAATGGCATAACCTGCACGCATCATGTCCGCTTTTTCTAATCCAGGTATCGTCTCTAACATTTGTCTTTGAACGTGTTCAGGTAGACTTGTTGATAATCCTTGAACGTATACTTCATTAGTATTACGTCCTTCTGGTTCTAAGAATAATTGATGACGTGGTTTATCATTGAAACGTACAAATTTGTCTTCGATTGATGGACAATATCTTGGCCCTGTACCTTTAATCATTCCAGAGTACATTGCAGATAAATGTAAGTTGTCGTCAATCACTTGATGTGTTTTGTCGTTAGTATAAGTTAACCAACATGGTAATTGGTCTAAAATATATTCTGTTGTTTCATAACTGAAAGCACGTCCTACATCATCGCCAGGTTGGATTTCAGTTTTTGAGTAATCGATTGTTTTAGAGTTAACACGTGGTGGTGTTCCTGTTTTAAAACGTACCACCTCGAAACCTAATCCTCTTAAATTATCTGCTAATGTGACAGATGGTAATTGGTGGTTTGGACCACTGGAGTACTTCATGTTACCTAAGATGATTTCACCACGTAAAAATGTACCAGTCGTAATAACCACTGCTTTAGAGCGATACTCTGTACCGATATTTGTACGTACGCCTTTAACTTCGTCATCTTCAATAATTAATTCATCTACCATACCTTGCATGATATCTAAGTTATCTTCATCCTCGATAACATTCTTCATCTCTTGTTGGTATAGCACTTTATCAGCTTGTGCACGTAATGCTCTAACAGCTGGTCCTTTACCTGTATTTAACATACGCATTTGGATATGCGTTTTATCTATTGTCTTAGCCATTTGGCCACCTAATGCATCAATTTCACGCACAACAATCCCTTTAGCCGGGCCACCTACTGATGGATTACATGGCATAAAGGCAATATTATCTAAATTGATTGTTAACATTAATGTTTTAGCGCCACGTCTTGCTGATGCTAAACCTGCTTCAATTCCAGCATGGCCTGCACCAATTACAATTACATCATATTCTTGAACCAATTGTTGAACCTCCTTATTAAACATTCATCTATTTGTCTGAGAAATATACCCCTACTGGATTAACTTCCCTATTTATATTCGCTATTTACCTAAACAGAATTGACTAAATAACTGATCAATTAATTCATCACTTGCAGATTCGCCAATAATTTCACCTAAAATCTCCCAAGTGCGTGTTAAATCGATTTGTACCATATCCATTGGTATACCTGATTCGGCTGCATCAATCGCATCTTGGATTGATTGTCTTGCTTGTTTAAGTAATGAAATATGGCGTGAGTTAGATACATAAGTCATGTCTTGGTTTTGAACATCTCCACCAAAGAATAAATCTCTGATTTGTATTTCTAATTCATCAATACCTTCTTGTTTTAACATAGAAGTCTGGATTAGTGGTGTGTCACCAATCATTTCTTTAACTTCATTTATGTCTAGATGTGTTTCTAAATCTGTTTTATTGATAATTACAATTACATCTTCATTTTTAACAACATCATATAACGTTTGGTCATCTTCCGTGAGTGCTTCATTATTATTCAACACAAATAAGATTAAGTCAGCTTGACTCAGTGCTTTACGTGAACGTTCAACACCTATTTTCTCTACTATGTCTTCAGTATCTCGAATACCTGCTGTATCTACTAAACGAAGTGGTACACCTCTGACATTAACATATTCTTCTAATACATCTCTTGTAGTACCGGCTACTTCCGTTACAATCGCTTTATTATCTTGAATAAGGTTATTTAGCATTGAAGACTTACCTACGTTTGGGCGACCTACAATAACAGTGGAGAGACCTTCTCTCATTATTTTACCCTGTGCACCTGTTTCTAATAGTTGATTAATTTCATGTTTGATATTTTTAGATTGTTGTAATAAGAACTCTGTGGTCGCATCTTCTACATCGTCATACTCTGGATAATCGATATTTACCTCAACCTGAGCAAGTATCTCCAATATTGACTGACGTTGACGTTTAATTAAATCACTTAAACGCCCCTCTATTTGATTCATCGCTACTTTTGAAGCACGATCTGTCTTAGAACGAATAAAGTCCATTACTGCTTCTGCTTGAGATAAATCAATTCTTCCATTTAAGAATGCACGTTTTGTATATTCACCTGGTTCAGCCATTCGAGCGCCATGCGTCATTGTTAATTCTAATATGCGATTGATAGTTAAAATACCGCCATGACAATTGATTTCAATGATATCTTCTCTAGTAAATGTTTTAGGTGCTCTTAAGACGGAAATCATGACCTCTTCAACTGTCTCATTTGTTTCTGGGTCAATAATATGACCGTAATTTATTGTATGTGAATCAACTTCTGCTAATGGTTTCTTACCTTTATATAGTTTATCTCCAATTTCAACTGCTTGTGGACCAGAAAGTCTCACAATACCAATCGCACCTTCGCCCATTGGCGTTGAAATACTAGTAATTGTATCAAAGTCCATTGTTAGGCTGGCCTCCTTATTCAAGTAAATTTTCAATATTATATTGTAAATTGTTTCATTTCAAAAAGCTATTATCTTGTTCGAAATATATAGGTTAGACTTCGGGTTGTCTGAAGTTAGACTTACGTACGTCTAAAACTAGCTCCCCTACCCTATTGAATTTTCTTATTAAATACTTTAGCTATTTTAAGTACATGTTCTAAACTACCTTGAATTTCTAAAGTGGACATTTTTTTAGCTGGTTGTCTTGCAATCACAATAATATCTTTCGTTATAATATCTTGTTTATGAACTTTAAAATTTTCTCTTATCGCTCTCTTAATTTTATTTCTAGTAACAGCGTTACCTAATTTTTTTGAAACGCTAATTCCTAAGCGAAAATGTTCTTGTTCTTTATTATCATAGGTATATACTACGAATTGTCTATTTGCGACAGACTTTCCACTTTTATATATTTTTTGAAAATCTGCATTCTTCTTTATACGGTACGCTTTTTCCACCAAACATCACTCGCTTATCAAATTCTCTTACCTTAGTATTATAAACCATCTAAAATTTAACTAAAAATAAACCAGCATTTATATTGAAAACGCTGATTTCAGTCAAAAGTTTTTCTCTATCATCTATCAATTAACACAATCAATACTACATTTGATTGTTAATGTTTGAATAAAATTACTGTATTCAAAACGAAAAAAAAGACCACTGATGAGTCAGTGATCTTATGCAGATAAAACTTTACGGCCTTTACGACGACGGCGCGCTAAGACTTTACGGCCATTTTTAGTGCTCATGCGTTTTCTGAAACCATGAACTTTACTATGTTTACGTTTATTTGGTTGATAAGTACGTTTTACCATGTAAAAACACCTCCATCTTTATTAAGTTATCTAACATCTCCAGGATCAAAGCCCTGTTAAATTTATAGATAGATAATTGTTAAAGTGGAGTAACTATTAATATAATAGCAACAAACTTATACATAAGAGATTCCTCTTATTAACTGACTGCTATAAGAAATTCTTGGTTTAATATACTTATTATCTAGTCATATTTCAAGCAACTACTACAATATAACAAATTACCACTTATAAAGCAAGCTCATTTAAATTGATTCTTCTATATTAATTATCAAACTAACCACTCCCAAATTTATTTAGCTTTTATTGGATATTCATTTTTCATACAGCTTTATAAATTATTTCCCAAACTGTTATAATCTCCATTTTTTAACGATTATGAATATTGTGCGAAGTTATCCACTTATCAACATAGCATTATTGTAAATTTGTGGACAATTCGGTTGATATTCACAAGTTTTCACATCTTTTACGAACATATTCACAGTCATTTGACATCTATATTACTGAAAAAGTATAATTGTGTGGATAAGTCGTTTAATCATTGATTTTATAAGGATTTATTTATTAGATTTATATACAAATTAGCTGTGCATAAATCATAGTGTGCTTTAAGTTATCCACTGTCTGTGATTAACTTGTGGATAATTATTAACATGCTGTGATTATTTTTATCCACGGGTGTTATTTTTGTGTATAACTAAAAAATTTTGAGAAAGATGGAGTTATTT